>NZ_JAHVHT010000002.1 GCF_019802125.1 Tateyamaria omphalii | reverse complement strand
GCAGCGATGTCCCACGAGGCATCACCCAGACTGCGAAGAGAAGCGTGACCCGGATGAGTGACAACGGTCCCAAACAAAGAAGGAAAACGAGCTTGACCCAAATGCCCAATTAGAGAAGCAGATGTTCATTACAACCGCCGGAAGACGGGTGTGCGAACATTCCTGCCGTTGGATCGAAATTGAAAGCGTACACGATCAGCTTGCGATAATTTCAATCTCTCGACGAAGGATGAAGCTAGTGTACTCTAGAAGATTCTTTGGATTACCGAAGGGCGTCGGCACCGAACAGCCTTCGACACCACTTGGATCGAGCTGAGGGAAAACATAACCTATCATCGGCAGAGACGCTTGAACGTGGCCCGTATGTAAAAACTTCGAGCGATTGGTGTAGTAATCCTGTTTGAAGATTCTGGCTATGTGCTCGCCAAGGTGCTTTCTTGTTACTTCCGAAACACGTTGAGCGATACCAAAAATTGGTTGCTTGCAGGTATCGCATCTTTCGCTTTTTGCGAGTGGAAGACTTATGGCTTCAATCGCCGAAACAAATAATGCCCCAGCAATATCATTGTTAGTCGAAGCCTGTTTCAAAAGTCTAAGCCCGCCATGAAATAGGCGCGCTGCCTTGATCGATTGCTCGCTTTCAACCTTGTTTGCGACCAATCGATCACAGTACTCAACCTGACTACGGGCCAAGCGCAAGTGCTCACCTTCAAAGCTGTAGTCGTCCAGCCAGTCCTCCTCAATCAAGTATATGTTGACGGCGTCAGGTTCGTGCCTGTGGCCTGTTGGCAATTTTTCGGTCATGGAAAACAAATCATTCGTCATAAACGCAAATGCATCTAGTAACTGGTCGAGGCGAACGACGAACTCATGATTGCAATCGGCCTCGTCAAACCCTTCTACTTCGATGGAAATCTCCATTTGTTTGTCATTGATAGGAATGCATTTCCAATTTTGACCACAGTAAGCTGCTAGCTGCACTCCAGTCGATGTTGTCACGTAAGTGCTATGCTTCCGTTGAACAGGATTCTGCATGAACCTCATCGCTTCAGCGACCGAGTTCTCTAGGCTATTCGCCAGCTCTTTGGGAGGGTACACTGTGCAATCTTCAATCTCAAAACAGATATTCCGGACAATACCACGCGTCTCATATTCGATTGATACCCCGATTTGTCCTGCCCCCAAAGTCCCGAGCGACATATAACCAAACGATATCCGTTTGGCTTCGCCTGTTCTACGAGGCGTATATTGCCAACCCAACTTCCCGTATTGGGAGCGAAGCACGGCCCATAGCGCTCTAAGAAACAGGTTGGAAGCCTTCGTTGAGCCAAGCTGTAGATCTCCGACTCTGACGACATCTTTGGTTTTATTCATTTGGTTATTTGCCATGCTTGTGTCCCAGGTTGGCATTTGTCGCTTCGATGGTGTTACGTGATCTAAATTTTATTATTACGTGAGCGTGCAAAATCAAACAGCCTAAAATCGATCAACTATTCAGAATGCTGCAATAGCCGTTTTGAGCTCAGAGACGATATCTATACAAGCTTTGCAAAGTCTGCTCCCTGCGCAAAGCCCACACTAAGCCGATCCAAGACAAGCCCGTGGGCTGGTGTCGCACCATCCCTTCGGCAGCGCTTTATGGCAGCCAAGCACACTCCACAGAATTTCCGTTCGGCACAGAAACCAAAACACCAGCCCGCCGGGACGGGCCCCGTGTTGGACCGGCGCCTTTGGCTTGATTCCGGTCCTGTCAGTGCTTTGAATCAACGTTTGCCAAGTCCGCCCAGCGGTCACTCGTCCGCCAATTTCGACGAACTACAGCAGATGTTTTCGTTCGCACGTCACTCCGACGCGGCAACCGGGTTCGACACCGCTTTAGCGAGGTCTCGCGTTAGGTCGCTGGCGTCGTCTCTGCTGCGGGGCGGGTACAGATGGGGCGCCCTTCCCTGTTGCGCAGGGGCAGGAAGGTGGTTTCGACCGGGCCCACGTGGCGGTAGACGAGGCAGCCGTCCACCGGGTCGACCTTGACCGCGTTGAGGTCCTGTTTCGGGTCGGCCATCGCCAGGATGTTGTCCGGCAGGGGCGAGATGAACGGCCCGCCGGCGCCACCCGATTGCGTGGTCTCGTCACATGCGGCAAGCGCGAACGCCGCCGCTGCCAGCATCAATCCTGTCCGTGTCATATCCGTCCCCCAAGGCGTTTGTCTGACGGCTTTGGCCGTCGCTGGCTTCACTTATCACGGCATCGGCCCATCGCTGCAACGGCATCGGGTCACTGACGTCGAGGTGAGTTGCGCGCTCGCAACGATTGCGGGCGAGCGGGTGCCGTCCGTGGCCGCGGGGCTATCTGATCCCGACGCGTGCTTCTCGCCCCGTGCGCGTGGTGGTCTGGTACGCCGGGAAGGGGCTGGACGAGGATCGCGGATCGGGGTCAGATGCGCCTCATGCTGACCCGATCCGATCTTGAGACCGCCGCCGATTTCGTTCACGCCCGCATGGCCCCCACCCCGCAGCACCATTGGCCGCTGTTGAGTGCCGCCACGGGGGCCGAGGTGTGGGTGAAGCATGAGAACCACACGCCCACCGGGGCCTTCAAGGTGCGGGGGGCGCTGACCTTTATGGATTGGCTGGTGCGGGCGCATCCGGAGGTGCCGGGCATCTGCACCGCGACCCGCGGCAACCATGGGCAGGGGCAGGCCTGGGCCGCGACGGGGGCCGGGCTGACCGCGAAAGTCTACGTGCCGCGTGGCAATTCGGTGGAGAAGAATGCTGCGATGAAAGCGTTCGGCGCCGAGTTGATCGAGTTTGGCGATGACTTTGATACCGCGCGGGAGGAAGCCTATCGCGTGGCCGCGGCGGAGGGGTTGTTCATCGTGCCGCCCTATCACCCGGAGCTGGTGCGGGGCGTGGCGACCTATGCCTATGAGCTGTTCCGTGCGCAGCCGGATCTAGACACCGTTTACGTCCCCATTGGCTGCGGGTCGGGGATTTGCGGGACGATCATGGCGCGGGATGCGTTGGGGTTGGCGACCAAGGTTGTGGGTGTTGTGTCGGATCAGGCGCAGACGGCGAAGCTGTCGGTGGAGGCGGGGCGGCTGATCGAGACGAATTCCGCCGCGACATTTGCCGATGGGATGGCGGTGCGGGTGCCTGTGCAAGAGGCGTTTGATGTCTATTCCAAGGGGGCGGAGCGGATCATTGCCGTCAGTGATGACGAGGTGGCGGAGGCCATTCGGCTCTATTTCACCGCGACGCATAATGTGGCTGAGGGCGCAGGCGCTGCGCCGCTGGCCGGGTTGATGCAGGAGCGATCGCAGATGGCGGGCAAGAAGGTTGGTGTGATCCTGTGTGGCGGCAACATCGACACGGGCTGGTTCCGGACAGTTCTGGACGGCCATACGCCGCAGGTCTGATTTTACAAAACTGACATCTGACTGTTACGTCAGCGTCAATGAACACCGCCACTGCATCCGGGATTTGAGTCCGATGGAGTGTCCGATGACCAAACCCTTTTTCTGCATGACCTCTGCGCTGGCCCTGATGGCAGGCGCGGCTGTGGCTGACGGCCATGCAACCAAGCATTTCAACCGCATCGCGTCGTTCCCGGTCGTGACCAATATGGCCGAGGGTGAGGACACCAGCCGCGAAAGCTCGCCCGAGATCATCGACGTGACCGCCGATGGGATGACGCTGGTCTATACCGACAGCCCGCTTAAGGCCTTGGGCCGGGTGGACATCACCGACCCGGCCAACCCGCAGCCTTTGGGCAATATCGCGCTGGAGGGGGAGCCAACATCCGTGGCCGTTATCGGCACCACCGCCTTTGTCGGGATCAACACGTCCGAGAGCTTTACCAATCCGTCGGGCAAGATGCTGGCAATCGACGTGGCGGATGGGTCCGTCATCGCCTCCTGCGATCTGGCGGGGCAGCCTGACAGTGTGGCGAAGGCGCCTGACGGGTCTTTTGTATCCGTCGCGATTGAGAACGAGCGGGATGAGGATTTGAACGACGGGATGATCCCGCAGCTGCCCGCCGGGTCGTTGCAGATGATTGACGTGGTCGACGGGTCGCTGGACTGTGACAGCATCCTGACCGCCGATCTGACCGGGTTGGCCGATGTGGCGCCTACGGACCCTGAGCCGGAATATGTGTCGATCAACGCGCTGGGTGAGACCGTCGTCACATTGCAGGAGAACAACCATATGGTTGTGGTGGCGCGTGATGGGTCGATTGTCAGCCATTTCTCGGCCGGTGCCGTGGACCTGGAAGGGATCGACGCCACGGACGAGCGTGGGGCGCTGATCTTTACCGAGAGCCAGATGGGTCGCCTGCGCGAACCCGATGCGGTGACATGGATTGATGATGAACACTTCGCCACCGCCAACGAGGGCGACTACGAAGGCGGGTCGCGCGGCTGGACGATTTTCCGCAAGGACGGGCGGGTTGTCTATGAAAGCGGCGTGAGCTTTGAGCACGCGATGGTGCAGATCGGGCACTACCCGGACAAGCGGTCGGACGCGAAGGGGGTGGAACCCGAGAGCGTGACCTTTGCCAGTTTTGACGGCACGCCGTTTGTGTTCGTGGGGTCCGAGCGTGGGTCCATCGTCGGGGTCTATGACGTCACCAATCTGGAAGCGCCGGTGCTGACGCAGATGTTGCCGTCGGGCATCGGGCCGGAAGGCTATGTGGTGATCCCGGAGCGCAACCTGCTGGTGTCCGCCAACGAGGTGGACGGGCTGGAAGATGGCGCGGCGCGGGCGCATGTGATGCTGTTTGAATATGCAGAAGGTCCGGCGGTCTATCCCCATCTGACATCCGAAGGGATGGAGGAATTGACGGGTTGGGGTGCCCTGTCCGGCATGGTCGCGGATGCGGATGGGATGATCTATGCCGTGTCCGACAGTTTCTATGGCTTCCAACCGCGCATCTTCAAAATCGATCCGTCGCAGACCCCTGCGCGGATTGTCGAGGCCATCGACGTCACCCGCGCGGGGCGACCTGCGCAGAAGCTGGATATGGAGGGCATCACGCTGGATGGTGATGCGTTCTGGGTCGCCAGCGAGGGCCGTACCGACCGGGTCATTCCGCACGCGATCTACAAGGTGGCAGCGGATGGCAGCATCGAGGAAGAGATCGGCCTGCCTGCGGAGTTGATGGCGGTTGAACGGCGCTTTGGCTTTGAGGGGATCACCAAGGTCGGCGACACCCTGTGGATGGCGGTGCAGCGCGAGTGGAAGGATGACCCGGCCAATCATGTGAAGCTGGTGGCCTACAACCTTGAGACCGAGGAATGGGGTGCGGTCCATTATCCCAAGGCGGAACCGGCCACAGGTTGGGTTGGCCTGTCCGAGATCGTGGCCCATGGCGATCACGTCTATATCGTGGAGCGTGACAACCAGCATGGCATCGAAGCCGTGACCAAGAAGGTCTACCGGGTGCCGCTGGCGGAGATGGAGCCTGCGCCGCTGGGCAGTGAGTTGCCTGTCGTCAGCAAGGAAGAGGTGCGGGACCTGATCCCTGACCTGACCTCGACCGGTGGCTATGTCTTGGACAAGGTCGAGGGGCTGGCGATTATGGCTGATGGCACGGCATGGATTTCGACCGACAATGACGGGGTCGATGACCATTCGGGCGAGACGATGTTCTTTTCCATCGGGTCCGTGGACTGACCTTTTTGCCTGTTTACATTGCTGGCGCCGCCTGAGAAATCGGGCGGCGTTTTTTGTTGGCTGAGCGGCCCTCCGGGGGGAGTTTACTTGGCAAAATGAAGGATCAGGCGGTGCGTCATGGCAACCTTGGGCATTGATTTCGGCACCTCGAATTCGGCTGCGGGCTATGCGCGGGACGGCAAGCCGCATCTGGTGACCATGGCACCCGGGCAGACGACGCTGCCGACGACCGTGTTCTTTGACTATGATGCGCGCAAGATGCTGATGGGGCATCCGGCGAATGACGCGCTGCTGGACGGGATCGAGGGGCGGTTCATGCGGGCGCTCAAGCGCGCGCTGGGCACGTCGATCATGCATGAAAAGCGCCAGTTGCTGAACGCGCGGATGACCTTTGTCGACATCCTCGCGCGGTTTTTGTCGGAGGTGAAGCGGCGGGCGGAGGCGGAGGCCGGTCATGTGTTTGATCATGCCCTGTCGGGCCGTCCGGTGGTGTTTCATGGCTCTGGCGATCCGCGCGAGGCGCAGGCCGAGGCGGATTTGCGCGCCTGCTATCTGGCGGCAGGGTTTTCGGACGTATCGTTTTTGCCGGAACCCGAGGCGGCGGCCATGGCCAGCGGGGCGCTGGATCATCCCGGCGCCATCGGGTTGATCGTGGATATCGGCGGGGGAACGTCGGACTTTTCCGTGTTTCGGGCGCATGGGGGCGGGGCGGAGATCCTCTCCAACCATGGTGTGCGGATCGGGGGGACGGATTTTGACCGCTCGATCAGCATCGATCGGGTTATGCCGCTGTTCGGTGCGGGGACGCTGATCCGGAATGCCATCGGGCCGGGTACATTGCCCGCGCCCAAAGCGATTTTCAACGATCTGGCGACGTGGGAGAAGATCCCGTTTCTGTATACCGCGCAGACCCGGCGCATGGTCAGCGACATGGTGCAGATGGCCGAGGAGCGGGAGAAGATGGCGCGGCTGGGCACCGTGCTGGAGAACGAGTTGGGCCACCACGTCGCCTTTGCCGTGGAGCAGGGCAAGATCGACGCCAATTCGGGGCAGGACGATGCCGTGATTGCCCTGGGCGAGGTGGCGCGGGGGCTGGAGGCGGCGTTGCCCGTGGCGGCGTTGCGCGGGATCCTTGATCCCCATGCAGCCGCATTGCGGCGGGGTGTGAGCGAGACGTTGGAGATGGCTGAGGTCCGGGCAGAGCAGATTGATCAGGTGATCTATGTTGGTGGGTCAAGCCTGATGGCGATGGTGACGGATACGATGAATGCGGCCTTTCCCGGCGCGCGGCATTCGTTTTCCGAGGTGTTTACTGCTGTTGCGGACGGGTTGGCGTTGGCTGCGGGGGCACGGGACGCGGCATAGGCGGAAGGTGGCCCACGCAACACGCAACCGGATGGGTTTTGCCCGACTGCGGTGCTAGGCAGGCCGCATGACGGACATGGTGGATGTCGGGGCGGGCCCCGTTCTCGTTTTTCTGCACGGTGCGGGTGTCGACAACGATATGTGGGCGCCGCAGCGTGCGCATTTTGAAAGCACGCACAGGGTGATCGTGCCCAATCTGGCCGGGCATGGCGGCGTGCCACCGGTCGACACCGTCGAGGAGATGGCGGAGGTCGTGCACCGGCAATTGCTGGAGCTGGGCGTGCAGCGCTATGCGGTGATTGGCCTCTCCCTGGGCGGGATGGTGGCGCTTGAGATCGCCGCCCGCTGGCCGGAGGAGGTCACGCATCTTGCCATGATCGAAGCGGTGCCCACGGTCACGCCCAACATATGGGTGCGACGTGCAATCCGGCTGTCGCTGTGGCCGTTCAAGTGGATCCCGCCACACCTTCTCGCCCGGTTTCCCAGCCGCCAGCTTGGGGCGGAAACAGAGGCGGCGGGGACGTATCTGAAATCTGCCATCACACAGTTGAGCGGGGCGCAGTTCTACGCCTTTCTGCGGCTGGCGCTGGATTATGACGGGCGGCATCGCTTGGACGATCTGACGATGCCCTGTGCGGTGATGGTCGGTGAATGCAACGTGCGGATACATGATCGGGCGGCGGCGATGGCGGCGGCGATTCCGGGGTGTCGCCATGTCGTGCTGCCCGGCGCGGGGCATATCGCGAACCTTGATGCGCCCGAGGCTGTGAATGCGGAGATTGAACGCTTGCTGTCGGTGCAAGCAGACCGGAGCTGAGGATCAGGTCAGGGCATTTTCCCTGACCGCCTTGCGGATGAACTTGGACGCCGAGCGATAGTGGCTGGGGCCTGTCGCTTCGACCCAGCGGCCCAGGCGCCATTTGTTGTTCGAGCCTTTCAGCGGCCCGTCATAAAGCTCCGCTTCGGATCGGGTTTCGATGAACGCGCGCAAGCGCTTGTGGTTGTTGCGCAGCAGGGCGACGGCGCCCGGCCAATCGAGGTCGGCCTGACGGGCGCGCAGGTCTGCGTTGTAGCGCTTGAGATCGTTCCACTTGTAGCCTTCGGCGGGAAAGAAGACCGCTCGGCCCGCCTGCCCGTCCTCGTACCAGCCAAAGAACAGGTCGATCCAATGTGCGCGGTGGCCAATGACGTCCTTGATCGAGGTGTCGTCCTCCACCGGTTCCATCGCGCGGTCGGCCGGGATGAGATCCAGCAGGGTGTTCAGCTTCTCGAATTCCTTGGTCGTGATCGCGGCAAGATCCGCTTTGTTTTGCGCAGCGGGCATGGTGCATCCTCCTGTTTGCGGGGGGATCATGCGACCAATGCGGACCCATGCCTTGCGCTAGATCAGTCCGGCACAAAAAACCCCGGGGCGCGTGCAGCACCCCAGGGTCGTCCGACAGGGAGGAGGAGGTCGGACTTGGGTCGGCTTAGTTCACGGCCTTGGCGTCCACCACGTCCGTTTCAATCGCCTTTTGGTTGGCAATCTCGATCCGGCGGGGTTTGAGAGCCTCGGGCACCTCGCGCACCAGGTCGATGTGCAGCATCCCGTCCACATGGGACGCACCGGTCACGACGACGTGGTCGGCCAGATGGAAGCGACGCTCGAACGCTCGGGTTGCGATGCCACGGTGGAGGTAGGTCTTGTCCTGCTCATCGGCTTTCTTGGCCGAGACGATCAGCGACTTTTCCTTGACCTCAACGCCGAGGTCGGCGTCGGAGAAGCCCGCGACGGCGATCGAGATGCGGTAGGCATCATCGTCGGTCTTTTCGATGTTGTAGGGAGGGTAGCTGTTGTTGGCGCTGTTGTCCGTTGCAAGGACCCGGTCCATCAGGTCCGCGATCTGGTCGAAACCAACGGTTGCGCGGTAAAGCGGTGCAAAATCATATGTACGCATGTCATCCTCATCAGAGCGATTAACGGCGGGCTTTCCATCATTGGACAAACCCGCAAGGTTGCTATGGTCGGACCCCGATTGGGCATCCGATACCGTCAATGTGGTGAGGATTTTTGGCCGTTCAAGACCCCTAGGGTTTGACGAATTTCGCGCCTGTATTGCTGCGCGTGCCGCCACCCACGGTGATCCGACGCACCTGCGCGACCGGGGGCGCCACCTGCATCCGGAGTTGGCGTTTCACTTCCGTGACGCGCTGGGGCAACACCATGCCAAGGGCGCGCTTCTCGCCCTTGATCTGCACTATGCCGGAGATCACCGACACGATCTGGCCCCGCCCGTTCTTGTGGGTGAAGACCGGCGCGCCGGAGGAGCCGAAGGTCACGTCGCAATCAAACAGCATCGCGTCCCTGGCCCGGTCGAGCAGTTGGCATTGCTTTTGCCGGGACTGCGCGTTTTCGCGGCCGCGACCGTAGCTGACGACACTGACAGGGCCGCGCGGGATTACGCCCTCGTGCACGTAGAAGGGCGGGACATCAAAGGTCGACACAGGCTCGGCCAGCCGGATCAGGGCCACGTCGTAGCTGGCATTCTCTGCCGTCAGGGGGCCTGTGGCGTCGAATCGTTCGTGGGCAGAGGCATCCGATGCGCGGCGGGTGGCCGCGGCTTCGCCATTGCGGAACCCGGCGCGGAAACGGATCGTGTCGGTTGGCCAAAGCTGGTCCGTATCGGGTTTGTAGAGGCAATGCGCAGCTGTCAGCACCAGATCGCGCGCGATCAGCGTGCCCGAACAGAAGGCGCGACCGCCGCCAAACTCGATCCGGCCCACGGCCTTCCAACTGGCGGCGGAATAGTCCATATCCAGCGTACGCAGCTTCGTGGTCTGCGCTTGCGCGGCGGGGGCCATCAGCAGGGCCAGGATCAGCGCCAGCGCTCTCATGGTTTGATGAACTTCGCGCCGGTGTCGCGGCGCATTCCGCCCGAGATGCGGGGGCTGATGTCGTCGCGTTGTGCGACGAGTTCTGCCTGCAATCGGGCCAAGGGTGCGCCGAGCGACGTGCCCAGCGACACGGCCTTGCCCTCAACCTCGGCCTTGGCCGAGACGACCGACACGATCTGTGCGCGGCCCTCGTCGATGACGAAGATCGGGGCGCCGGAACTGCCGAATTCGACGGAACAGGACGTGACGAGCAGACCGTCCTGTTGTGCCAGAACGCGGCACAGCTCTTGCAGCGACGGTGCTTCGGACCGGCCTGTGGCGTAGCTGACCACACCCACCTTGGCGCCGCGCGGCGGACGTGCGGCGGTTTCGAAGGGCATGATCTTGCCATCGCGGATGGGGTGTTCGAGTTCCAAAAGGGCAAGGTCGTTGCGCACACCTTCGGATTTCACGTGGCCGACATAGGTGTAGTCCGGATGCACAACGGCGCGCCGCACATTGCGGTAGGCCGAGGCGCGCCCGTTGCGCCACCCGGCCAGAAACTCGACCTGTGTGTGGTCGATCCGGTCGCCGGTTGTCTTGTCAAAGAGGCAGTGGCCCGCCGTCAGCACGAGATTGGGCGCGATCAGAGCCCCTGTGCAAAAGCCTGTGCCACCGATATTGAGCCGCCCGACCGCTTCCCAGCCTGCCGCATCCGCGCCGGAGTCGAGCCGCTTGAGTTGCGCATCCTGCGCCACAGCGGTTGTCGTAAATACCAGGGCCAGCACAGAAAGGGCCATCCATCGGCGCATACTCGTAACTCTCCGATCCACGGTTGAATCGGGTCTAGGCGCGAATGGGGGCAAAATTAGGGCATGGGTGCAATTTAACGCAAAATTGGCACGTCACTTGGATGGCGGTCGAGCGCGGGTGGACGCGGCCCGCCCGTGGCCCAATCCAGCAGCTCGACCGTGTGCACGACGGGCACCCCTGCAGCCGAGCCGATCTGCATCATGCAGCCGATATTGCCGGCGGCGATGATGTCGGGGTTCTTGGCCTCGAGCGTGCGCACCTTTAGCTCTTTCAGTTGCTGGGAAATTTCGGGCTGCATGAGGTTGTAAGTGCCTGCCGATCCGCAGCACAGGTGGCTGTCGGCGGGTTCGACCACCTTGTACCCTGCCCGCTTGAGCAGGTCCTTGGGGAAGGTCTTGATCTGTTGACCGTGTTGCAGGGAACAGGCGGCGTGATAGGCGATGGTCATGTCCTGTGGCGTGCCCTCGGGCAGGTCGAGCTTCATCAGCACTTCGCTCACGTCCATGGCGATGCCTGCGGCCCGCGCGGCATCCTCGGCCAGCGTGTCGTTGCGGAACATGTGCCCGTAATCCTTGACCGTGGTGCCGCAGCCCGAGGTGTTGATGACGATGGCATCAAGCCCGTCGCCGTCCATTTCCTTGACCCAGGCGCGGATGTTCTTGGCCGCCGTCGCGTGGCTTTCGTCGGCCTTGCCCATGTGGTGGGTCAGCGCGCCGCAGCACCCGGCGCCCTCGGCCACCACCACCTCGCACCCCAGCCGGGTGAGCAGGCGGATGGTCGCATCGTTGATGTCGGTGTTGAGCGCGCGTTGCGCGCAGCCCGTCATCAGCGCGACGCGCATCTTCTTGGGCGCTTTTGGCGCAAAGCTTTGCGGATCGTCATTGCGGCTGACGGGTGGGATGTAGTCGGGCGCCATTTCGAGCATCGCGCGCAGGCGGGCGTCGGGCATCGCCCATGCAAAGGGCCGCCCGATCTTGGCCCCAAGCAGCGCCACACGGAACCGCATCGGGTAGGGCAGAATGCGCGCCAGCACCCAGCGCAGGGCGCGGTCGGTGAAGGGGCGTTTGTAGCGGTTCTCGATGTATTCCCGCGCGTGATCGACCAGGTGCATGTAGTGCACGCCCGACGGGCAGGTCGTCATGCACGCCAGGCACGACAGGCAGCGGTCGATATGCTTGACCACTTTCTCGTCCGGGTCGCGGTCATTTTCCAGCATGTCCTTGATCAGGTAGATGCGGCCGCGTGGGCTATCCAGCTCGTCCCCCAGCACCTGATAGGTGGGGCATGTGGCCGTGCAGAACCCGCAATGCACGCAATTGCGCAGGATCTCGTTCGAGCGCTCGATCTTGGGGTCGCGGAGCTGTTCGGGAGTGAAGGTGGTTTGCATCTTATCTCGCCATCATTTGGGCCGCGGCAAAGCCGAACCACGGAACGGTTGTGCCCATTGCGCCTGCGGCACGCACAAGGCGTTGCCCGCGCGCCGTCGGAAATGCTTCACGCAGGGCGCGGGCGGCCAGCACCATCACCAGCACCCAGCCGAGCCAGATGAAGGTGACACTCAGGAACACGCGGGTCGCGTCGAAGGGAAAGGTCAGGTAGGCGTCGCTGCGCAACAGGAAGCTGGCCAGAACGAACAGTGACGCCACAAAAGCCAGCGGCCAGTGCCGCCCGGCCACCCGGTCCAGCAGAAAGAACAGGCCGGGCCCGATCACGAAGGCCATGATGAAGAGGATCACAACCATCAGGCGGCCATCAGCCCGGGGTTCAGGATGCCGTTGGGGTCGAACCGGTGGCGCAAGGATGCGGTCAGGGCGGCCACGCCGGGCGCTTCGGGCTGGAACACGGGCACCGCGGCGCGCACCGCCTCCGGCGCCTTGATCAGCGTGGCGTGACCGCCCATCCCGGCCACCGCCGCCTGCAGCTGCGCATGGATGGCTGCGATGTCGCCATCGGTCAGCCCGACCCAAACCAGACCGCCGCCCCAGTCCATCAGCGTGTCGGCCCCCTCGGGCAAGGCTGCAATCACCGCTGGCCCGTCGCTCGGCTTGACCGAGATGCGCCAGACCGCTTCCGCTCCGTGCAACGGCACTGCATCGCGCACGGTGCGCCAGTCGGCCTGAGCCTCGGCGATGTCGCCAAATACGGCAAGCAGGGTCTTCAACTGTGAAGCGCGATAGGCCACTGAGCCCTCGAAACCTTCAAGCCGCAGCCAGATCTGTCCCTGCAGCCACGCAGCCCCCGACACTTCAAAGGGCGAGCCCAGCGCTCGGCTCATCGCCTGCACCGCGCGGTCCGCATCCAGCCCGTCAATCACAAGCGTCGTTTCGGCTTCGACCGACGGCAGCACTTTCAGGCTCACCTCGGTCAACACGCCCAAAGTGCCCCAGGACCCACTCATCAGCTTGACCAGATCGTAGCCGGTGACGTTCTTCATCACCCGGCCGCCATTCTTGATCACTTGGCCCGTCCCATCGACAAAGCGCACGCCCAGCGCAAAGTCCCGTGCCGCCCCGGCCATGATGCGGCGCGGCCCGCTAGCGTTGCTGGCAACGACCCCGCCAATGGTCGACGCACCGCTGGTGCCCAGAACACCGGTCAGGTCGTAGGGCTCAAAAGCCAGCCGCTGGTTCTCTGCCGCCAAGGCCGCCTCAATCTCGGCGACCGGCGTGCCCGCCTGCGCCACAAGGGTCAGCGCCCCGGGTTCGTAAAGCGTAACGCCAGAAAGACCGGATACATCCAACACCTCACCCACCACAGGGCAACCCACCGTGCGGGTCCCGCCGCCGCGAATGACCAAAGGCCCCTTGGCCTCTGCCACCGCCTGCGCAACTGCCTCTTCTGTTCGCAGCATGTCCATCTTCCCTGTTTCCAAAAAATCCCGGGGGAGTCGCGCCAGCGACGGGGGCTGGCCCCCTTACTCCGCTGCCAGCCGTGCGCCACGCCGTGGTTCAGACACCGCCAGCGGAAATACCTTGGCAGGGTTCAACAGCCACTTGTCGTCGAACACATCCTTCAACGCCATCTGCGCCTCCAGATCGGCAGGCGCATACTGGTGTGTCATCAGATCACGCTTTTCGATGCCCACACCATGCTCCCCAGTCAGACAACCGCCGACCTCGACGCACAGCTTCAGCACTTCGGCCCCAAACTCTTCACAGAGTTCCAGATCACCGGGCTTGTTGGCGTCATAGCAGATCAGCGGGTGCATGTTGCCATCGCCGGCGTGGAAGACGTTGCCGACGGGCAGGCCGTATTTCTCCGACATCTCGCCAATGCGGCGCAGAACATAGGGCAGCTCCGAAACAGGGATCGTGCCATCCAGACACATGTAATCGCTGATCCGCCCGATGGCCGAAAACGCCGCCTTGCGCCCCGCCCAGATACGCGCGCTTTCATCGGCCGACGCACTTTCGCGCAGGGCGACCGGGTTGTGCCGCTTGGCAATATCGGTGATCAGCGCAAGCTGCGCGTCGATCTCGGCATCCGAGCCTTCCACCTCGACAATCAGCAGCGCGCCGCACATCGGGTAGTCGGCCTTGGCAAAATCCTCGCAGACCTCGATCAGCATCTTGTCCATGAACTCGATGGCCACGGGCAGCACGCCGGCCTTGATGATGTCGGCGACACAGGCGCCCGCCACTTCGGCACTGTCAAAGCCCATCAGCACGGGCCGCGCACCTTCGGGCTTGTGCAGGATGCGCAGGGTGGCTTCGGTCACGACACCCAGCTGCCCTTCCGAGCCGCAGATAACGCCCAGCAGATCGAGGCCCCCGGAATCCAGATGTGCCCCGCCGATCTCGACCACGGTGCCGTCCATCTGCACCATGGTGACACCCAGCAGGTTGTTAGTGGTTACGCCATATTTCAGACAATGCGCCCCGCCCGAGTTCATGGCGATGTTGCCCGCGATGGCACAGGCCAACTGGCTCGACGGGTCAGGCGCATAGAAAAAGCCATCAGACTCAACCGCACCGGTCACGCTCAGATTGGTGCGCCCGGTCTGCACCCGGATGAAACGGTTGTCATAATCTGTCTCGATCACGTCATTCATGCGCGCCACGCCCAGGATCACGCAATCGGCGGTGGGCAAGGCCCCCCCGGCCAGCGAGGTGCCCGAGCCGCGCGGCACCACCGGTACGCCTTCATCATGGCAAATGCGCAGCACATCCGAAACCTCGGCGGTGGTCGCGGGCAGCACCGCCACCATCGGGGGACAGCGATAGGCCGTCAGCGCGTCGCATTCATAGGCGCGCGTTTCCGCAGGATCATCGATAACGGCATCAGCGGGCAACACATTGCGCAAACGCTCGACCACACGGGCCTTGCGGGCCAACACGTCAGAATCAGGCAGGGGCATTTCCATGAGACATCCTCCGTCGATTGGTAAAATAATATGACCAATTTGACCGGGATGCAATCTCAATTCCTGCGGTGTAAGACCGCGGCCATGACCTGGCTGGACCGTATCGCCCTTTTCACACCGCTCGACTTTGTCGCTATAGGCCTGCTGGTACTGGGCTGGCAGGTCATCGGTTGGCGCATCGAACACCCCCGGGCCAAGCATCCGTCCACGTCACAGATCATGGCAGGGTTCCGGCGCGAGTGGATGCAACAGATGATCACGCGAGAGCCGCGCATTTTCGACGCTCAGATCGTGGCGAGCCTGCGGCAAGGCACGGCGTTCTTCGCCTCGACCTCGGTCATCGCGATTGGCGGCACGCTGGCCCTGATCGGCAATGCAGAGCAGCTGACAGGTATCGCCAATGACCTGATCCTGACGGAGACGCCTGCCTTCGTGTGGGAGATCAAGATGCTGATCGTGGTCCTGTTCCTGACCAACGCATTCCTGAAATTCGTCTGGGCCAACCGTCTCTTCGGCTATGCCGCCGTCGTGATGGCCGCCGTCCCGAACGACACGTCGGACCCGATCTGCAGCCCCCGCGCCGCTCAGGCGGCCGAAATCAACATCACCGCCGCCCGCTCCTTCAACCGCGGCCTCCGGTCTGTCTACTTCGCGCTGGCCTGCATCGCATGGCTCGCCGGACCCATCACGCTGATCGCGGCAACGATATTCACCCTCGCCGTCATCTGGCGACGGGAATTTGCTTCGAATTCACGCACCATCCTGCTGGGCACGGACACGTGACATGACACCATCACAAACGGACCGTAACCTGCCCACATGAAACACCTGATCCCCCTCCTGCTGCTCGCCACCCCTGCCCTTGCCGAAGAGCCGGTGATCGAGAATGTCGACATCGCCAAGACCGGCACGGACACCTACCGCTTCTCCGTCACCATCAGCCACCCGGACACAGGCTGGGACCACTACGCCGACGGCTGGCGGGTGCTGGACATGGAGGGCAACGAACTGGGCATGCGGGTGCTGCACCACCCGCATGTGGACGAACAACCCTTCACCCGCTCCCTGAGCGGCGTGACGATCCCCGCAGGCACCACACGAGTCCAGATCCAGGCACGCGACCTGCCCGCAGGCTGGAATGAGGGCACAACCACCGTCACCCTCCCGACCGAGTAAGCCTTTCTTCTGACGAAAAATACGACGGGGAGTTTGAGGGGCAGCGCCCCTCATTCCCAAAAAGTGGGTCGCGTCGCGCAGCGGCCTTTGGATCACACCCGATGATAGGGCGACCCGGCCATGATCGACGCGGCACGATACAGCTGCTCGGCCAGCATCACCCGTACCAGCATATGCGGCCAGACCATCGCGCCGAAGGACAGCAAATGATCCGCCTCGCTCCGCAGGCCCGGATCAATCCCGTCTGCCCCACCGATGACAAAGGCGACGTCGCTCCGCCCCGCATCCCGCCACCAGGCCAAGCGCTTGGCAAAGGCGGGTGACGCCTCGACCTTTCCGCGCTCGTCCAGACAGCAGAGCAGTGCGCCCTTTGGCAAAGCACGGCGCAGCAAATCGGCCTCGGCACCCATACCGCCGCCCTTGCGGTCCTCGACTTCGGTAACGGTCAGGGGGCCAAGGCCCAGGGCCCGGCCCGTGCGGTCAAAGCGGGTGACGTAGTCAGACACCAAATCGCCCTCTGGACCGCCCCGCAGGCGGCCCACCGCGCAGATATGCACACGCATCAGTGCCGGGTCAGATCAGTTGGCCGCGGCAGCACCGGGCTGCCACATCTTCTCCAACTGGTAGAACTCGCGCACTTCCGGGCGGAACACGTGGACGATCACGTCGCCCGTGTCGATCAGCACCCAGTCGCCGGTGTCCTTGCCCTCGGTCCGGGTCGCGATGCCGAAGGTCGCCTTCAGCCGCTCCACCAGCTTTTCCGAGATCGCCGCCACCTGGCGGGACGACCGGCCCGAGCAGATCACCATGTAGTCACCCATGGCAGTCTTCCCGCGCAGATCAATCTGCACAACATCTTCGGCCTTGTCGTCGTTGAGGGAAGACAGCACGGCCTCAAGGATCGCCTCGCTTGTGGCCTGCGTTTTGGGGGCGGCCATCACAGCCGCGGCTCCATCAGCGGTCTGAACCGCGTCAGCAGAGAATGACAGGACATTGTCCTCCTTGGTCAGCGCGCCGCCAAAACCCGCAGCGCCGGGGTATGGGAATGGTAGCAACGCTGACATGACATTTCAATGAATGCGGCTCATGGACACAGCGTCAGCTCCTCCAGTGCCGCCATTTCAAGCGCGTCCGCCAGCGGCGCGTCGCGCAGCAAGGGCAGAAAGGCCGCATCCGCAGCAAGGCGGATATCCACCGATACGCGGGCGTCTTCGGGAAGGGCGGCCATGTCGCTGCACGGCTCGAAATCCACGCTCAGACTGCCGGTGACACCCTCAGGATCAGCCGCCTTTCGTGCCCGTATCTCGGCCTGCAACGCCCGCAAGTCGGCATGGGAGGCCGGTTCCACCTGCAACACATCGCCGACCATCGTGATCGGGTAGCTGCCGACCATCTCTGACCCGTCCGCGTCCGTGGCGCGCAACTGGAGCCTGCCGGACCCGGGCAACAGGCCCAGCCCCTCGGGCAAATCCACACGCAAGGCGATGTCCGCAGGGTCGGCAGACAGGGGATCAAGCCCGCGCATCTGGTACAAGGTGGCGGGGACAACGGTGGAACAGGCGCCAAGGCCCATAGCCACCAAAAGAAGCGTGGCAAGAACAATCTCTTTCATCAGAATTTATCCTTTCGAATCATTTTTTATTGTTTTACAGTAAATTTTAGTGACCGAATAGGAAACATAGATGCAAGACAGTTTGATCGCAAAACGCGCACGGCAGTTTGAATGGGCCACGATAGGCCTTTTGGTGCTTCTTGTTGTTGCCGCTGCCATAGCCATTGCCGATGGCGGCCTCTCGATCGCCGATCTGCGCGAGGAATACGATACGAAAAACTTCCCCGAAACGCCGGCACCCTGGGCGATCATGCTGTGGCGCGTGATCGAAGTTGCCTCATACATCCTGCTGCTTTGGGTGCTGTGGTGCGTGCGCGGCTGGCTGTCGGCCTGTGCGGATGGCGAGACATTCCAGGGTGATACCGCCCGTCGCGTGCTGCGAATCGGACAGGGCCTGCTCGCGCTTGCCGTGGTCGAGATTGTCAGCCGGACGATCATCATCCTCGCTCTGACCTGGAACAACCCGCCGGGCGAACGGACGCTGTCCATCACCATCGACGGATCCGGCCTGTTTATGCTGCTGGCGGCGGCCCTGCTGACGCTCTTCGGCTACATCCAGTCCGAAGCGGCGCGGCTCATGGCCGAAAACAGGGAGTTCATCTGATGGGAATCGTTGTGCGGCTCGACGTGATGATGGCCCTGCACAAGGTGAAGGGCCGCGATCTGGCAGCACAGATCGGGATCACGGAACAGAACCTGAGCCTGCTCAAGTCGGGCAAGGTCAAAGGCATCAGGTTCGAAACACTGGCCAAGCTGTGCGAGGCGCTCGAATGCCAGCCGGGCGATTTGCTGGAAGCCGTCGCGCAGGACAGCACCGGCTGACAAAAGCTCCCGAAAAGAAGGGGACGCACCGGATGCGCCCCCTTTTTTCTTCTCTTACCAACCGTCCTCGGTGACGATCTTATCGGTTTTGACACCGATCTCCTGCAAACCATCCCGCATCGCATCCACATAGGCTTGCGGCCCGCAGATATAGAACATCTGATCCGTGTCGCTCACATGTTCCCGCAGGAACGCAGTGTCGACCTCACCGTGATGCAGGCCGTCAACCTGCTCGTCGGACAGCACGTGATCGACGGACAGGCCATCCATCTGGTCCCACTCGTGGCGCAGGATGATGTCCTTGGCGCAGGTGTTGGAATAGATCAGGTGGCAGCCATCGACCGCACCCTGCCGGGCGCGATTGCGCAGGATGGCGATAAAGGGTGTTACGCCCGCGCCCGCAGCCAGAAAGACACCCGCGCCCTTGTCCTCGATCGCGCCAAACGGACCGTCGAGTTCAAACACCGTGCCGGGTTCGATGTCGGCCAGCTCTTCGGTCACGCCGTCCTTTTCAGGATAGCTCTTGATGACGAATTCAAGCTGATCGTCGTCGGGCAGGGACGTGAAGGTGAAGGGGCGCGGGGCGTCGCGCCAGCCGTCGCGGCAGATCGCCAGTTCGGCGGCCTGTCCGGGCTCAAAGTCGAAATTGGCCGGGCGGCCAAAAACGTAGCGGTTGGTGTCGTGTGTCAGTGGCGCGACTTCGCGCAGTGTCAGTGTATGTGGCATTGCGTGTCTCCTTTGGACACACAACGCCCGACCCCGGGCCCTGTTCCGTTGTTAGGCCAGCGTCTCCGCAAACTGAACAAAGGCCGCGCCCTCGACCGCCGGCCCATGACCAAACGCAACGCGCCGGGGCCGCAAATCAGCCAGCTTGCGGATTGAGGCGCGTGCCGCATTCATATCCCAGGTGGCAATCTCCAGCGGCAAGCCCAGTCGCGGCGCAGTGGTAAACAGGTTCATCCCCACCGCAGCATCCCCGGCAATCAGCACCCCATCCGAGGCCCGCCAGAACGAGATATGCCCGGCCGTGTGGCCCGGCGTCTCGATCACCTCGAACCCGCCGACCTTGTCGCCTTCCACAAGCGTTCGGGCAACCGGATACCCCTCGCCCGCAAAGAACCGTTGCTGCATTCGCGCCATCAGCGATGTCGGGTTGGGAAAGGAGCCGAGGACATATCCGGTCTCTGCCGCCTCGCGTTCTGCCTCGTGACACATCAGCGGCAGGTTCAGCGCGCGGCACATCGTTGCCGTCGCCCCCTGATGGTCGGGGTGGGCATGGGTCAGGACGTGGGCCGACACCGCCTTGCCCCTGAGTGCCGCCAGCAGCTTGCGCCCCGACCGTTTCACGCCCGCATCCACCAGCACGTCTCCCAGCAGGTAGCAGTTCACTGACTGCCGCGGCATCACCGGGATCTGCCATGCCCCCTCACCGATCTGGATCATGACCCGTCATCCTGTGTCCCGTTCTCGCCCAATAGCCGCACCTCGCGCTGCGGGAAGGGGATCGAGATGTCGTTCTCTTTGAAGATGTCCCACAGCGCCAGATAGACGTTACCGCGGATGTTGGTCAGCCCGCCGGTCGGGTCGGTGATCCAGAAGCGCAGGATGTAGTCGACCGAGCTGTCGCCGAACCCCACGATGTGACAGACGGGCGGTCGGGACGACAGCACACGCTCCACCCCCTTGGCCGCTTCGATGGCGAGCTTGCGCACCTGATGGGGATCGCAGCCATAGGACGTGCCGAAGTAGATATCGAGGCGGACGAACTCGTTCGAATGGGACCAGTTGACCACCTGGCCGGTGATCAGGTCTTCGTTCGGGATCAGGTATTCGCGCCCATCGCGGGTCACGACCGAGGCGTAGCGGGCGCCCAGGGTCTGGATCCACCCGAACGTGTCGCCAAGGGAAATCACGTCGCCCGGCTTGATCGACTTGTCGAGCAGGATGATGACGCCGGAGACAAGGTTCGACACCACCTTCTGCAGGCCGAAGCCCAGGCCAACGCCGATGGCACCGGACAGGACCGCGAGACCCGTCAGATCGATCCCAAGCGCCCGCACCCCCGCGTAGAAGGCAATGGCATAGAACACGATCTGCACGACCTTGACGATCAGCACCCGCATCGAGGGCGAGATATCCTCGTTCGATTGCACACGGCTGGACGTGGTGACGGTGACGAAGCGGGCGAGCGCCAGCAGGCAGCCGATGATGACCACGCCCTGCACGATCAGCAGGGCGGAAATGCGCATCTCGCCAAAGCTGATGGCGGCGGCGTCCAGCACCTCGGCCGCCTCGTCGACCACGCCCAGAACGTAAAGCGTCACGTAGATCCACGCGCCGTAGCGCACGACACGGCGCAAAAACAGCGACCGGATCAGCCGCGTGGCAAAGGCAACCAGCAGCCACGCGGTCGCAAGGGTCGCAATGACGCCCAGCACATAGGATCGAGAGGGCCACGTGACCTCTCGCATGATCCAGACGACCAGCCACATGAGAAAGACGAAGAACATCGCCCGCAAACGCTGGTGTACGACGACCAGCACGCGCATGCGCCACTTGGGCCAGCCCTCGCGCGTGCCCATCCATTCGCGGATGCGCGGGCCCAGCAGACGGCGCAGCAGGTGGGCCGCCAAGAACACGGCCAGCGCAATGCCGATCTGGTACGCCACCCAGGGCCGCAACAGGGACGACACCAACGTCTCGACATGGCCCAAAAGCAACGCAGCCACCGAGGTCACGACCTCGACCAGCGTCTCGCCGTCCTGTGTGGCTCCCAGCGTCGCGGCTTCGGCTGCCGAATTCAGCGCGTCGGCGATCCCGTTGCTGTTGCCACCGGTGTGGTTGCTCATCCCGCCCCTCCGTTCTGCGCAGCATGCAATGCCCGGGCCATGCAATCAATTGCAGCCTCGCTTGATCGGCGCATGGAATCCCGTTATCTGGCACGCATGACACGCCTCTTTGACATGGATGACCGCGCACGGCTGCGCGAACGCTTTTTCGGGGCGACGCACACGGTGCTGGCGCGCCTATAAGGCTGCCCACCTCTCATCCATTTCAAACACAGCCAATCAAAGGGAGAGGACCAACCATGTCCCCCAAGACACTCTATGATAAAATCTGGGATGCCCACGTCGCGCACGAAGCTGAAGACGGCACCTGCCTGCTCTATATCGACCGCCACCTCGTCCATGAGGTGACCAGCCCGCAAGCCTTTGAAGGGTTGCGCATGGCGCGCCGCAAGGTGCGCGCCCCGGAAAAGACGATCGCCGTGCCGGACCACAACGTGCCGACGACAGCGGGCCGCGAAGATCCCAAGAACATGACAGAGGATTCAGCGATCCAAGTTGCGGCCCTCGACAAGAACGCCAAGGATTTCGGGATCCACTACTATCCGGTGTCCGACGTCCGTCAGGGCATCGTCCACATCGTCGGCCCCGAACAGGGCTGGACCCTGCCCGGCATGACCGTCGTTTGCGGTGACAGCCACACTGCGACCCACGGCGCCTTCGGCGCGCTGGCGCATGGCATCGGAACGTCCGAAGTGGAACACGTGCTGGCCACGCAAACGCTGATCCAGAAGAAATCCAAGAACATGAAGGTCGAGATCACGGGCAAACTGCGCCCCGGTGTCACGGCCAAGGACATCACCCTGTCCGTCATCGGCGAAACCGGCACAGCAGGCGGCACCGGCTACGTCATCGAGTATTGCGGCGAAGCCATCCGCGATCTGTCCATGGAAGGGCGCATGACGGTCTGCAACATGGCCATCGAAGGCGGCGCACGCGCCGGCCTGATCGCGCCAGATGAAAAAACGTTTGAGTACGTCAAGGGCCGCCCCCACGCGCCGAAGGGTGCGCAATTCGAAGCCGCACTCGCATGGTGGAAAACGCTCTTCTCCGATGACGATGCCCATTGGGACAAGGTCATCACGATCAAGGGCGAAGACATCGCGCCGGTCGTCACCTGGGGCACCTCGCCCGAAGACGTGCTGCCGATCACGGCCAACGTGCCCAGCGCAGACGACTTCGAAGGCGGCAAGGTCGGCGCGGCCCAACGCTCGCTCGACTACATGGGCCTGACCCCCGGCACGCCGCTCAGCGACATCGAAATCGATACGGTGTTCATCGGCTCCTGCACCAATGGCCGGATCGAGGATCTGCGCGCCGCTGCCGAAATCCTCAAGGGCAAGAAGATCAAGGTCAAACGGGCCATGGTCGTTCCGGGCTCCGGCCTCGTCCGCGCGCAGGCCGAGGAAGAAGGGCTCGCCGACATCTTCAAGGAAGCCGGTTTCGAGTGGCGCCTTGCGGGCTGTTCCATGTGCCTTGCGATGAACCCCGACCAGCTGGCCGAGGATGAGCGTTGCGCATCGACCTCGAACCGCAACTTCGAAGGGCGGCAGGGCTATAAGGGGCGCACGCACCTCGTCTCGCCCGGCATGGCGGCGGCGGCGGCTATCACTGGCAAGCTGACGGATGTGCGTGAACTGATGTAAGGTGGGCAATCTGCCCACCACCCCCACCCCTTCGTTAATGGTGTCTTACCGCACCATGACGATGGGGGTGCACAGGGGGTGTACGCATGGTGCACGGGGGGTGACAGGCCCTTTTCACGGCACCAACCACAAGATGTAGGGTGGTGTTTCACCCCACCGCCTTTCCAGAAAAGGTTAACGAAAATGGACAAATTCGAAACACTGACAGGGATCGCGGCCCCCATGCCGCTGGTCAATATCGACACCGACATGATCATTCCCAAGCAGTTCCTGAAGACAATCAAACGCTCGGGCCTTGGCGCCAACCTCTTTGACGAGATGCGCTTTGATCGTCAGGGCAATGAAATTCCCGAGTTCGTGCTGAACCAGGACGCCTATCGCGAGGCGCAAATCCTGGTGGCAGGCGACAACTTCGGCTGCGGCTCATCCCGCGAGCACGCCCCTTGGGCGATCAAGGATTTCGGCATCCGCTGCGTCATATCCACCTCATTTGCAGACATTTTCTACAACAACTGCTTCAAGAACGGCATCCTGCCCATCGCCCTGCCGCAAGAAGCCGTGGACGTTCTGATGAAGGACGCCGAGAAAGGGGCCAACGCCCGCATGACCGTCGATCTGGAAAACCAGACCGTGACGACGTCGGATGGCGAGAGCTTCAGCTTCGAGGTGGACGCCTTCAAAAAGCACTGCCTTTTGGAAGGTTTGGACGACATCGGCCTGACCATGGAGAAGGCCGGCAGCATCGACACGTTCGAGGCGCAAGCGGCCCAGGCGCGCCCTTGGGTGTGATGAAGGATTAACCAATCCATCCCAGAAAAGAGGCAGCGGCTATGCCTCCCGCGGGGCGCGAACACAACATCTTGCGCCCCGTCAAAATCCCGCCGCAGAAATGATGCACAAACGCACCACACCGACCCTCAAAAAGTCCAAAGGTTTACGTTTCATTAACCCTGAGCTTGAGAGACCGGGTCAATCAAGGCACAAATGTGTCGAGAATGAGGCACCCGCCTGACCCGGTGGGATCAAGTTGGAACAAGTACGCGGCACCGTATCGCGGCTGGCCAGTTTGAAGGGATCGAGAGACGTGATTGCACGAATGTCAGGCGCCGCCTTGCGCGGACTATTGGTGGCTTTGATGATCGCCATACCTGGACTTGTTGTGCCAGGCATGTCGAGTGAAACCTCTCAAGCTGTTGTCTTGATTGCACTTCTTGCCGCAGTCATGACCTTCATCGAATACAATGCACGCAGCCCCAGCATCGTGGAGTTCCGCGACGCAGCCCCCTTCAACCGGCTGCGCTTCGTGGCCCTCATGATGACAGTCTTCCTGCTCAGCATGATCTGCCGCGGCAAGACCGACCCGACGCTTTTGACGAATGCGCTGACGTCGGTCGGTACGATCATCGGCAACAGCATCGACTTCCCCTACAGCCCGGTGCGGTTGGTGGTCCTGATGCTGCCCCCGGACTCGCAGGATGCCATCGTCCAGTCGGTGCGCACAGCAGCGGGCCTTGCCTATCTCATCTCGCTGACTGCCATGGCCGTGTTCCTGTTCCTGGTGCGCGTGCTGGGATGGCCGTCGCGCAACGGATCGTTCAACGTGTGGGTCAACCTGCCCCTTTTCGATCCCACCGCCGGTGGAGACGTGCTTTATCGGCTGAACCGGGATGCGCGGATCAACATCGCGCTGGGGTTCCTTTTGCCCTTCATCATCCCTGCGGTGGTCAAGATGGCGGCGGACCTGATAAACCCGATCACACTTGAGAACCCGCAAACCCTGATCTGGACGATGAGCGCATGGGCCTTTCTTCCCGCCAGCATGATCATGCGCGGCATCGCGATGCAGCGGATTGCCGAGATGATCAAGGACCAGCGCGAGCGGGCCTACGCCAACGCCGACGCGGATATGCTCCTGGCCTGATCACAACCTGCCTGGCCCTGTTTTTCGGGGCCATGGCACAGGCCGACACGATCCGCATCGCTACCTACAACACCGAGTTGCAACGCGACGGACCGGGCCTGTTCCTGAGGGATCTGGCGCGCGGCGGAGACGACCAGATTGACGCTGTTCTGGCCGTGATTGCCCACGCGGGTGCAGATTTGCTCGCCCTGCAAAGCATCGACTACGACCTGACCGGCGAGGCC
Organism: Tateyamaria omphalii; assembly: GCF_019802125.1. Taxonomy (GTDB): domain Bacteria; phylum Pseudomonadota; class Alphaproteobacteria; order Rhodobacterales; family Rhodobacteraceae; genus Tateyamaria; species Tateyamaria omphalii_B. Next base: position 671,337 of record NZ_JAHVHT010000002.1, on the reverse strand, counting down.
CTGAGACTGTTTGCCGAAGCTGCCGGATACCCACATCAGTTTGCCCTGCGCCCCAACACGGGCCTGCCCACGGGCCTCGACATGGACGGCGATGGACGGCTTGGCGGTCCGCGTGATGCGCAGGGATATGGACGTTTTTCGGGTCAGGGTGGCATGGCGATCCTGTCCCGCTTCCCCATCATCGAAGACCAGGTTCAGGACCTGTCTGATCTGTTGTGGACAGCGCTTCCCGGCGCCCTGCTGCCCGAGGTCGAAGGCGCCCCCTTCCCTTCGCCGGATGCACAAGCCGCGCAACGGTTGTCCACAACCGGCCACTGGATCGTGCCGGTTGATACGCCGGATGGTCCTTTTCACCTCATGACCTTTCACGCGAGCCCTCCCGTCTTTGACGGACCCGAGGATCGCAACGGCAAGCGCAACCACGACGAAATCCGGCTGTGGCAACACGTGCTGGACGAAACGGTGGGCACAGCCCCTCCCGGTCCATTCGTCCTTGCCGGAGACGCCAACCTGGACCCCGAGGACGGCAGTGGATTGAAATCGGCCATCCGAAACCTGCTGGCCGATCCGCGTCTGGCCGATCTGTCCCCGCGGGGACACGCAGGCACTGACACCGTGGACTGGACCGATCCTGTCCCCGGAGACCTGCGGGTCAGCTATGTCCTACCCTCGACACACTGGCGCGTGGTGGACAGTGGCGTGCTCTGGCCCTCCCCTGACGATCCGCTGGCCAAAACCGTTGAAACCGCCAGCCGTCACAGGCTGGTTTGGGCGGACCTTGCCCTTGACCCTGCGGGCAGTGGTGAGTAGGCGAAACCCCAAGCAATCAAAGGAGTTTCGCCCATGTCCAATCCGTCGATCTTGATCCTGCCGGGCGACGGCATCGGCCCGGAAGTGATGGACCAGGTGGTCCGTGTCATCGACTGGTACGGCGCGAAGCGGGACCTGGCATTCGATGTGTCCACCGACCTTGTCGGCGGTGCCGCCTATGACGCGCATGGCGTGCCGCTGCACGACGACACGATGGCCAAGGCGCAAGAGGTGGACGCCGTCCTGCTGGGCGCCGTGGGTGGACCGAAATACGACGATCTGGACTTCTCGGTAAAGCCCGAGCGTGGCTTGCTGCGTCTGCGCAAGGAGATGGACCTCTATTCCAATTTGCGTCCTGCGCAGTGCTTTGACGCGCTGGCGGATTTCTCCTCGCTGAAAAAAGATATCGTCGCTGGCCTCGACATCATGATCGTGCGCGAGCTGACCTCGGGCGTCTATTTCGGTGAGCCGCGCGGCATCATCGAAGAAGGCAACGAGCGCGTGGGCATCAACACGCAACGCTACACGGAGTCCGAGATCGAACGCGCCGCCCGCTCGGCCTTTGAACTCGCCATGCGCCGCAACAAGAAGGTCTGCTCGATGGAGAAGGCCAACGTGATGGAAAGCGGTATCCTGTGGCGCGAGGTTGTGACCAAGGTGGGCGAAGACTACCCCGAGGTTGAGCTGAGCCACATGTATGCCGACAATGGTGCGATGCAGCTTGTCCGCGCGCCCAAGCAGTTCGATGTGATCGTAACCGACAACCTGTTTGGCGACATCCTTTCGGATTGTGCCGCAATGCTGACCGGCTCGCTGGGTATGCTTCCGTCGGCCAGCCTTGGCGCGCCGATGGCCAATGGACGCCCCAAGGCGATGTACGAACCCGTGCACGGCTCGGCCCCCGACATCGCGGGTCAGGGCAAAGCCAATCCGATCGCCTGCATGCTCAGCTTTGCCATGGCGCTCCGCTATTCCTTCGATCAGGGGGAAGAGGCCGCGCGACTGGAAAGCGCCATCGAAAAAGTGCTGGCAGATGGCGCACGCACTGGCGACCTGATGGGGCCAGAGGGCGGCACGCCCTTGTCCACGGCCGAGATGGGCGACGCGATCCTCGCGGCCCTCGACGCCAGCCTGTAGCGATACGCGGGCGCGCGGATACACATTTTCCGCGCCCCGTCACGGCAGGAATTCCTGACTTGGGACACGGTGACGCGATCACCACCTCGTGATCCGTTGTTCACCGAGCAAAGGAAATCCCATGTCCCTGTTTCAACTCCGTGCCGCGCTGTGCGGCCTTGCCCTTGCCGCACTGGGTGCTTGCGACGTCGCCTATCCCGTCACCGTCATTGGCGATAACGGCATGACCTTTCGCGGGTCGGCCACCGACACCTTTCTGAACGGCGGCAGCTTTCAGGCCACGAACGGAAACGCGGTGTGCACCGGCACCTACGACAAGTTCGCCGATATCAGCACCGTCAGCTTCCCGGTTGTCTGCAACAATGGGCTACGCGGTGTGGGCACCGCCTTTTTCCAGTCTGCCACATCCGGGTCCGGCTTTGTCACGATGACCGATGGCAGCCGCTGGCAGTTCATTTTTGGGCAAAGTGCACTTTCTCTCTGACCGAGGCGGCACCCGCTGGTGGACATTCCGGCGGGCGCAGTTATTCATTCGGACAAAATCACCAACGAACCTATTGCCATGTCCGCCAATGCCAAAGGGGCCGTGCTGGCCCTGATCGCCTTTGGGCTGTTTTCGACCCATGACGTATTCATCAAGACCCTCGGCGCGACCTATTCGCCGATCCAGATCGTGTTTTTCAGCGTTTTGCTGAGCTTCCCGCTGGCGACGATCATGCTGATGCGGGACGCAAAGCCGGGCACGCTGGTGCCGGTGCATCCCTGGTGGATGGCCGTGCGCACGATTGGGGCTGTCGTCACCGGGGTTTCGGCGTTCTACGCCTTTTCCAACCTGCCTTTGACGCAAACCTACGCGATCCTGTTTGCAACACCTCTGCTGATCACCGTGCTGTCGATCCCGATCCTGGGAGAAAGGGTGCGCCTGCCGCGCTGGTTGGCGGTGATTGTCGGGCTACTGGGTGTCATGGTGGTGCTACGCCCTGGCACGACCGATCTGACCTTTGGACACGTGGCAGCGATTGTCGCCGCTTTTTCGGGTGCCTTTGCTTCCATTGTGGTCCGCAAGATCGGTGCCGAAGAGCGCACGGTTGTCCTGCTCCTGTACCCGATGGTCGGGAATTTCCTCGTGATGGGTGTCGCGCTGTTTTTCGTCTATGAACCGATGCCGGGCGAACATCTGGCGATGCTTGCCATCATCTCGGTCATGGCGTGGATCGCCGGGCGCTTCATCATAGCGGCCTACCAGACGGGTGAAGCGGCGATTGTCGCGCCAATGCAGTACTCGCAAATCTTGTGGGCAACGGCATATGGACTGATCTTCTTTGATGAGGCGCCGGACATCTACACCGGCATCGGTGCCGCCATCATCATCGCATCGGGCCTGTTCATCGTGTTCCGTGAAAGCACGCCGGGCAATTCGGAAAACACGCCCGTTCTGCGCACCCGCAGCCGCATCGGGACACCGGGTACATTCCGGGTCAGCAGCCTGATGACCAGCGGGCGGTTCCGCGACAAGACACTTGCCAAGGACCGCACACCGGAGTAATCCGCGCGGCACGGTCGGAGTGTAGCTCAGCCTGGTAGAGCACTGTCTTCGGGAGGCAGGGGCCGGAGGTTCGAATCCTCTCACTCCGACCAAAGATTCCGGAAAATCAGACCTTCATGCTGGCGCATGTCGCGGCGAGCACAAGCTGTCCGCTACTTGCGCCAGTGCTTGCGAAGTGCGCCGATGCCCGCAATTGCGATCACCGCTATGCCTCCCATCAGCGGCAGGATCGAGCTGACAACCGCCACCTCATGGTGCGCCAGGGCAGGTGTTGCCATAAGCATCGGCAAGACGCTCAAACGTGCGGGTACATGTTTCATGTCACGTCCTCTGCTGCCGGATGTGTCTGAAGGAAGCTGCGCAAGTCGTTGACCTGTTTCGCCTCGAGCGAGACATAGACGAAACCAAGATTTGTACGCTCGGTCACCATGTCACCGGGATAGGGCAAATAGGACAGCTCGCGCGAGCCAAATGAAGGCGATGCGGTGCCGACCTGCCATTCCGTGGTCAACTGCACATCGACCAGTTTCATTGTCGGTCCACCATCCGGGGCTGCGATTTCCAGAGGAACGCCAGCGAGACGCAGGTAGGACATCTTGTCCTTCGCCGCGACGAAACCATCGATGAATTGCGTGGTCAGGACTTGCAGTTCTTCGGCACGGTCCGCATCGGGCATATGGCTGTGCAGGTGATCGCCGCCATGGCTGTGGTTATGGCCGATATGGCCGTTGACGATATCATGTGGCATTCGACCACCGCTTTCCTTCGAATTCTCCGTGGGGAATGGTGACGGGCTTGTCGATATGGCGTTTGTGCGCGCCCATCTTGCCGCTGGCAACAAGTGAGCCCAGCACGTCGACGATCACGCGCGTGCCCATCAGGGCTGTGATTTCGGACTGGTCATAGGGCGGTGCCACTTCGACCAGTTCCATGCCGCAGATGCCTTCGGCGGCGACTTTCGACGCCAGCGCCAGCGCCTCGCGGGGCAGGAAGCCACCGGGTTCGGGCCAACCGGTGCCGGGAACGAAACCGCAGTCAATGCTGTCGATGTCGAACGACATGTAGACCATGTCGACCCCGTCCCATGCCATCTCGAGCGCCATTTCGGCCGTCTTGTCGACGCCCATTTTCTCCATGTCGCTCATGGTGATAATGTTGGTCTCACGCTCGCGCGCCACTTTGACGGCCTCACGCGGGACCTGCCAGCCGCCGATGCCAACCTGGACAAGGTTCTTGGCCGGCACATTGGGCAGGTTTGTCGAGTGGAACCAGGGCGTCGTGTGCATCCTTTCGTCCAGGTCTTTCTCCTGGATATCCGCATGACGGTCGAAATGGACGATACCGATCTTCTTGGACGTGCATTCGGCGATGCCGCGCACGCACGGGAAGCCGATGGAGTGATCCCCGCCGATCATGATGGGCAACGACCCGGATGATGCCACGTGACTGACGGCCCGGCTGATCTGGTCGAAGGTCTTTTCGATATTGGCCGGGATGGTGAAGACATCACCCGCATCACACAACGTCATCTGTTCCCGCAGGTCCACGGCCATCTCGTAGTTGTAGGGCGTGTAGAGGGCAGAGATCTTTCGCACCCCTTGCGGCCCGAAACGGGTGCCTGCACGGTAAGTGGTGCCACCGTCGAACGGGATGCCGAGCACGGTCGCATCATAATCACCAACCTCGGTCACGTCTTCGGCATAGGGCGCTTTGAGGAAGGTGTTGATACCTGCATAGTGCGGCAACTCTCCGCGCGCGAAAGTCGGGATCGACTTGTCTTCGATGCTGTCGGCGCCTGTCAGTCCCATGCGCAGCGCCCAGCGTCGTTCTTCGTCCCACCCGCCTTCGGGCAAATCGGCTTCGGCCTTCATCGCCTTCCAACCGCGCAGCTTGGTCAGGTCGGGGTGATGATGCCGTGCCTCATCATGGCTGTGCTCACGCAGATGGTGTGACCGCGACCTGTCATTTGGCCTGTAGAACATGGGTATCCTCCTTGAGTCGTTGGAATGGGATGCCTCCGTCACAGGCATCGAAATCGTAGGTGATCGTGGCGCCATATCGGGATGGGTCGTGCGGATCCCATCGCGGTTTGTCGAAGACAAGGACGCGGTCACCGAGTTTGAACGCTTCTTCGAGGTCGTGCGTCACCATGAAGACGGTCATCCCCGTCTCGGTCCGCAGGTCCTGCAAAAAGTCATGCATCGACAGGCGCGTCCCGGGGTCCAGCGCGCCGAACGGTTCATCGAGCAGCAATATCCTTGGCCGCGCGGCAAGAGCCTGTCCGATGGCAAGGCGCTGCTGCATCCCACCTGACAGCGTTGCGGGATAGTTTTCGGCCACATGATCCAAGCCGATCCGGGCCAGTGTCTCGTCCGCGCGCGTGCGTGCCGCCTTGAGACTGCTACCAAAGAAGCGGCCCCAGCGCGTGCGCATGCTTTCACCCGCCACGATGTTTTCGCGTACCGTCATGTGCGGAAAGACAGAGTATTTCTGAAACACGATTCCGCGGTCGAGCCCCGGCTCCCTTGCCGGTGCCGCCCCTGCGATCCGCACTGCGCCGCGCGTCGGGTATTCCTGCGCCAGCAGAAGGCGCAGAAACGTCGATTTCCCGCATCCGGATGCGCCTACGATGGCGATGAACTCTCCTTCGTCCACCTGTACATTCACCCGTTCAAGGATCGGGCGGTCATCATAGGTCTGGAACAGATCCTGGACGGTGACAAAGCTCATAACCCGTCCTCCGCCCAAGGAAAGAAACGGCGGGAGGCCCTTCGCAGCATCCAGTCCATGGCAAAGGCCAGAAACGTGATCCAGATCACGTAAGTCAGGATCACATCCATCGCGAGGTAGCGGCGCACCAGAAAGATCCTGTAGCCAAGGCCGAGATCGGAGGCGATGGCCTCTGCCGCAATCAGGAACAACCAGGCGGGACCCAGCGACAGGCGGACTGCTTGGATCAGCCGCGGCATCACCTGCGGCAGAGCTATCCGTGTTGCGATGACCCAGCTGGACGCGCCCAGCGTCTGCGCCTTGACGATCAGCTCCTGCGGTATCTCCAGGACCCGTTGGCTGAGATCACGAATGATGAATGGCAGGGTTCCAATAACGATCAACACAACCTTGGACAGCTCGCCGAGGCCGAAGACGATAAAGAGGATCGGCAACAGCGCCAGCGGCGGGATCATCGACAAGACGGCGACGAACTGCGCCAGCGCGCTGCGCGCCAAGGGCAACAGACCGATGATCAGCCCGAACATCAAACCGACCAGGGCGGAAATCCCGATCCCCAATCCCAGCCTTTGCAAACTGGCCCAGGTGTCGTGCCAAAACAGGATGCGCCCGGTCCGCCGGTCACCCTCTGTCACAAGGCGCTGCATCGTCTCGACCACCGTGGCGGGCGCAGGCAGCAGCTTGTCCTGCGGGTTTGCAGACAAGCGAATGTCCGACCCCACGGCATAGGCAATCAGCACCAGCACAAAGGGCAGCAGGGCCAGAAACAGCGCGAGGGCGCGTCCGGGTTTTATGTTGATCAAACGCATGGCTGTTTGGGCCCCGGGGTACGCCCGGGGCCAAGGCGCTCTTAGAGAGCGCCGTCCGCAGCCATCTGCATGTAGGTGGTATCGAACCGGAACTGGACATTCCCTTCGTCCCCGGTGACCGATCCGTCTGGATACGCCACGCCGACAAAGTCGGCTGAGGGTGCGCCTTCACCCAGAATACCCTTGTCGAAGAGGAACTCCGCGACGCTGACCATGGTACCGGGCAATTCGGCACTTTCGGTAAATGCCACTGCGGCAGCCGGGTCATAGAACATCTCGGTCGACGCAAGCTGCGCCTTGTAACCGGCCAGATCCGTGCCTGAGGCTTCGGCCATCGCGGTCAGCACCTCTTCGTCCCCGGCCTGCATGAGCGCCATCAACTCGTACCATGCACCGACCATCGCCTTGCCGAAGTCGGGATTGGCCTCGAGCGTTTCGGTGTTCACGACCATCAGGTCGATGATCTCGCCCGCGATGTCGGAGCTGTCGAACAACTTCGTTGCCGCCGGGTCTTCGAGGATCGTCGACACAAGCGGGTTCCACGTGACGACAGCTTCGACGTCATCCGTGGCAAACGCAGCGATCATGTCCGCGTCAGACGTGTTGATGACCCCGTCGAGGTCAGCTTCCGACATCCCGACGCTGTCCAGGCCCCGCGCCAACAGGTAGTGGGACACAGACAGTTCGACCAGATTGACCGGTTTGCCCTTGAGAGAAGCCAGATCGCCGTCGCCCTTGAGGATGACAGCATCGTTGCCGTTGGAATAGTCACCGACAATCAGCGCGGTGGTATCCACGCCGCCGCCGGAGGGTATCGAAAGTGTGTCCATGTTCGTGGCCGACACGCCATCGAACTGACCAGCCGTATATTGGTTGATGGATTCAATGTAGTCGTTGATCTGTACGATCTCGACGTCGATGCCGTACTTGTCGGCCCATTTGTCCATGATGCCGCTTTCTTCCAGATAGCCCCAGGGCATCCAGCCGACATAGATCGACCATGCGACCTTGAATTCGGTCTTCTCCTGCGCGATCGCGCTTGTGGAAAGGCATAGTGCAACAGCGGTTGTCGTGATCAGCTTTTTCATTTTCGGTCCCCATCAAGTTTCACCAAGTGGATTGACCGCGAGGAGGGCGTGATCGGAGCGCGGGTCAAACCAGCGCAGTAGCCTCCCGGGATTTTGCCCCGCCGTGTACTGTCCGGGATTGACCGAACAGCGATATCTCTCGGACCAGACCCATGCTCAATGGCGGAACCCTAGACATCCTGCACCATCCAGCGGAACGGGATTCGCAGTGTCGATCAAGAGTGGCGGCCGGCATGTGCCCGCCATCCCCTTGAATGCCTAAACAATGGGCTGTTTTTGCCAAGGCTGACCAATTCGCGGTCAAGGATCTCAGCATGGGCCCCGCAGCACAGCACAATTCCCTGCAACTTTTGGTGGAATTGCTCGGTACGAAACGCGGCCTACTCTTCGAAATATCCGCTATGCGTTGTGTAGATCGCGTCGATGATCGGATCCAGGCGACCCAGATGCTTGCGCAAGATGGTTTCGGCTTCCGGCGCTTTGCCAGACAACAACGCATCCACCAGCCGCGTGTGATCATCGTAGAGATCCTGCATTGCCGCCGTGCTGGTCAGTGACAGCATACACAAACGGTCAACCTGTGCCTTGTTGGCCGCGATCAGATCAAAGGCGGCGGGCCGCCCGGCAGACTGGCACAGCAGTCGGTGGAAATCATAGTCCAGATCGTGGAACGCAGCTGTATCCGCGTCGGCAATTGCGTCGCGCTGTGCCTTCAGACTGTTCTTGAGCTTGGCATCCACGGACGTGTCGCGTGCATCAGCCACCTGCCGAATGACTTCCAGCTCGATGGCGGCCCTGATGAACCGCGCATTCGCGATCAGATCGCGTGAGAAAGGGCGAACAATTGTTGCACGCTTTGGACGGATGAGCAGCAGGTTCAGATTCGCGAGCCGTGTGAAAGCCTCCCGCACGGGTTGGCGCGAGTAGCCGGACGACCGGGCAACCTCCGTTTCCGAGATCTTGGTTCCCGGCAACAGGTCGAGCGTGATGATCCGGTTGTAGAGATCATCAAATATCTGGTCCGGGCCGGTTGCCTGCTCAACGGTATCCGTTGTGGTCATTGCGTCATCTTTCAGTTCAGTCGCAGGCATCTTCTGTCAAAGAGTGCCCGCGATAAAGACCTGTTTCTTGCATACTAGATTTATACCTTCTCACCTTCTTCCCCACTTTTTCAACCTTATTCCACAAGCAATGCCCAAATTTCGATGTTGACTTGTATACAAGTTTTGGTGTTGCCTGCATTCGGAGACGGAATGGAGCACCGCGCAGGTCGCCTTGGCACACTGCAAAGCCCGTTCACGTCCGACCGATCCGGCAGAGGAGTGCCGCGGTCGGAGACAATACGAACACGAATGGGAGGACCTCATGTTCAATACGACACTCAAAACAATGGCCGCAGCCGCCGTTCTGGTTGGCGGGCTGTCCACGGCGCAGGCGGACGTCACATTGCGCGGTGCCAGCATGTTCGATGAAGAGCACGCATTCACCCAGACCCTGCGTGAATTCGAGCGCCTCGTTGCAGACAAGTACGCCGGTGACGTGGCATTTGACCTGCGCCTCAATGGCGAGCTTGGCGTCGAGTCGGACTATGTGACCTACCTGAACCAGGGCGTGGCAGTGGACTATACGATCCTCGCGCCATCCAACATGGCCGTGTTTTCGGAATCCATTCCGTTGATGGACATGCCGTTCCTGTTCCGTGATCTCGATCACTGGAACGCGGTTCTGTCGTCTGACGCGCTTCAGCCCCTCGAGGATGACCTGCGCGAGGCCGCCGGGATCGTGATCGTAGGGTATCACGGGGGCGGCGTGCGCAATCTGGCATCCGCCGAGCCGATCACCAACATGGAGGAGCTTGCCGGTCACCGGATGCGGGTCATGGGCGCGCCAATCCAGGCGCAAACCTTCTCTGCCGTGGGCGCCGCACCGTCAGCCATTGCGTATAACGAGGTTTACAACGCCATCCAGACAGGTGTGATTGCCGGGTTCGAGAACGAAGCCGCGTCGATCCAGAACCTCAAGTTCTATGAAGTGGCGCCGCATATCTCGTTGACGCAGCACACCATCACCGTTCGTCCGATCGTGATGTCGGCCAAGATCTTTGATGGCCTGCCTGCCGATCTGCAAGCGGCCATCATGGAAGCAGGTGCCGAAGCAGGCGCATTTGGCCGCGCACTCGAAAGCGGACAGGACGGCGAGAAACTGCAAGCCATGGCTGATGCGGGGCAGATCAAGGTCCACCCGTTCGAAGGCCGCGCAGAGATGCTTGAACTCGTGCAGCCGGTACAGGATGCATACGCTGCCGAACTGGGCGCGACCGAACTGCTGGAACGCATTCGCGGCATGTAATCTGCTGCCTCGCGACGGACGACACCGCCCATGGTCGGTGTCGTCCTTTTCTGTCCAAGGCACCACATCGGGCCGCAGTCACTTGGAATTGAGTATGATTGGACGACTTCTGAACCGGTTTTGCACCGGTCTGCGCATCCTGCTTGGTGTGTTGATGGGGCTTCTGGCGATCCCGGTCGCGATGCAGGTGATCTCGCGCTACACCGGTTTGATCCCGACCTATCTGTGGACCGAAGAATTGGCGACCTTCATCTTCGTATGGATCGTGATGATCGGATCCGTTGTGGCGGTCTGGGATGGAACACATTTCGACGTTCGTGTCATTCCCGATGCCCAGCGCCCGTTGCCCCGGCTGCTTCAGAACGGGGTTGTCCACATCGCCATCCTGTCCTTCGGGCTGATGTTTGCGATTTACGGCATTGAATACGCCGAGTTCGGCAGCAAGCAACGTTCCGTGATGATGCGGGCCAACTTGCTGATCACACATGTTTCGCTGCCCATCATCGGCAGCATCTGGACCGTCCTGGCGGGCTACCGCCTGATCGAAGCGATTGCCGAATACCGGCGTGCCGACGGGCATATTGCGGGAGACGCGCAATGATCCTTGATACAGCGACGGCAAGCCTTCTGCTTGTTCTGGTCTTCTTGGCTCTCATTTTCATCCGTATCCCGGTGGCCTTTGCCCTGGGCCTGGCCTGCGTCCCGGTGGTGCTGCTTGAATTGCGGCTGACCCCGTTCATCGTGCTCGACCGGATGTTCCAGTCCTACAACTCGTTCATTTTGCTGGCCGTGCCTTTCTTCCTGCTGGCGGCAAACCTCATGAACAGCGGCAAGGTCACGGACCGCCTGATCGAACTGGCCCGCGTTTTGACCGGCTGGATGCCGGGTGGCCTGGGCCATGTGAATGTTGCCGTATCGATGCTGTTTGCCGGTATCTCGGGTTCATCCACAGCAGATGCGGCAGGGATCGGCAAGATCCTGATCCCGGCCATGCAGCGCGAGGGCTACGATACCCGCTTTGCCGTGGCGATCACGGCCTGTTCGTCTGTGATGGGTGTCATCATCCCGCCGTCGATCCTGATGATCGTGTGGGGCGGTGTCATGCAGGTATCCGTTGGTGCACTGTTCCTGGGCGGTGCAATTCCCGGCCTGATGATTGGTCTTGCGCTGATGGCGACGGTCTATGGCTTTGCAAAAGTCAGGGGGTATCCCGTCACGGCGACACCCAACTGGCAGGAATTCCTCGCCGCTTGGAAGGGCGCTGCCCTCGCCCTGTTGACCCCGCTTTTCGTGATCGGAGGCATCGTCGGCGGCATCGTCACGCCAACCGAAAGTGCGATCATTGCGGCAGGCTACGCCTTGATCCTGGGCATGTTCGTGTACCGCACGGTAAAACCCAGCCATCTCGGCGTCATTCTGTACGACACGGCAAGGTTCGCTGCGATTTCGCTGTTCGCGATCGGAACCGCCACGGCATTTGGCTGGCTGCTGTCCTTCTATAACGCGCCACGCATGATCGTGGGCATCCTGACGGCGTGGGAGTTCGGCCCCTTCGGAACCGCGCTTGTCATCGCGGCCCTGTTCCTGATCTTTGGCCTGTTCATTGACGCGATCCCGACGATCATCATCCTGGGCACCGTTCTGATGCCGGTCGCGCAGGCTGGAGGCATTGACCCGATCGCATTCGCCATCATCGGCATCGTGTCGCTGGCCTTTGGCCTGGTGACCCCGCCCTACGGTCTGTGCCTGCTGATTTCGTCTGCCATCGGTGGACTGAACGTGGTGCAGGTGCTGCGCGAAGTGGCGATCATCCTGGCACCCATGCTGCTGATCCTCATTCTGCTGGCGGGGTTCCCCAACATCATCCTTTGGCTGCCCGGATTGCTGATGCCGGGCGCCGTCAACTGATTCAACACCCGCGGTGCACGACGCACCCGTCCTGATAGGAGAGACTTCATGAAACTGACCGGCAAAACCGCGATCATCACCGGTGGGGGGCGCGACATCGGCGCCGCCGTGGCGCGCAAACTGGCGTCCGAGGGCGCACGGGTCGCCATCAGCTACTTTGAAAGCTCCAACGGCGCGGACAGTGTGGTCGCGGACATCGAGGGTGCGGGGGGCAAGGCAATTGCAGTTCAGGCCGACCTGAATACGCAGGACGGCGTCGATGCACTGGTGGGTGCAACCGTGGACGCCTTCGGAAGCATAGATCTGCTGGTCAACAATGCGGGAGGGCTCATCGCGCGCAAGACCATTGCGGACATGGAACTGGAACACTGGAACGCCGTCATGACGCTTAACCTGACATCGACTTTCATGATGACCAAGGCCTGCCTTGCACACATGGACAGCGGCGCCATCGTCAACATTGCCAGCCAGGCCGGGCGTGATGGCGGTGGCCCGGGCGCCGTTGCCTATGCCACGTCCAAGGGCGCAGTCATGACGATGACCCGGGGCTTGGCCAAGGAGCTCGGCCCCGACATTCGCGTCAACGCCCTTTGCCCGGGCATGATCGATACGGACTTTCACAACATTCACACGCCAGACGCTGGACGTCGCGGCTTTGAGGCAAATGCACCGCTGAAACGTCAAGGACATGTTGATGATGCTGCAAACCTGGTGCTGTTCCTGGCTTGCGATGACAGCGCATTCATCACTGGAACAAACATCGACATCAATGGCGGTATGCTCTTTTCGTAAGTGGAGGGGATGATGTCCGACTTTCCCATAGTCTCAACCGGCCGTGATGTCACACGGCAGGTTCTTTCGGATCACCCGGATCTGATGGTGGTGGCGTTCCGCTTTGAGGCATCGGGTGCGATCGGTGCGTTACACAATCACCCGCATGTGCAGTCCACCTATGTGGAGAGCGGCCGGTTCCGGTTCACCTTGGGTGATCGCGAGGTGGAGGTTGGAACAGGAGACAGTTTCGTCATCCCATCGGGTCAGACGCATGGGTGTGTCTGCCTTGTGCCCGGAACGCTCATTGATTGCTTCACCCCCCGACGCGACGATTTTTTGTAGAGCAATGGATGCGTGGACCGGGCGGATTGCAGACTGACCAAGGCATTCAAATGAAAAACGGGCGCGTATGCGCCCGTTTTTTGCATCTGTCTTGGACAACGGTCCGGGTCCTATCCGGGGCCTAAAGACAATCTGCCAAGGTCTCTGCCATATTGCGGATGAGTTGTGGGTACAGGTCTGCACCCGGCTCCAATGCGGCACCAAGGGGATCAATGACGCCTGTCTGGGCCTGTGTCCCGTCCAGAACGGTTGCCACGAGACCGGAATTGAACTGCGGCTCGGCCAGAACGCAGTCGATCCCCTCTTCCCGAATGCGGCCTTGGATTTCAGCAATCCGTGCAGGGCTCGGGTCCGTGGCATCGCTGAGAGAAATGGCGCCAGACGCTGGCATATCGAAAGACGCTTCAAAATACTGATAGGCGTCGTGGAACACGATGAACCGACCGCCGCGAACGGGATCCAACGCGGCATTGATTTCAGCTTTCAGAGCCGCGATATCCGCGCGGGCGGCTGTGGCATTGGCAAAATAAGTGTCCAGATTGTCCGGGTCGGATGAAGCCAGTTTTGCTGCGATCAGATTGAGCCACAGGTCGGCATTCTCCAACGACAGCCACGCATGCGGGTCATGAGCACCATGCGCGTGGGCTTCGTCTTTGTCGTGGTCGTGCGCATCATGATCGTCATGCGCGTACTCATCACCGTGTCCATGATCGCCATGCGCGTGATCATGTTCCTCATGTGCATGGCCGTGTTCTTCATGCGCATGGTCATCATGGGCGTGCTCGCCTTCACCATGCCCGTCGTGATCATGCTCATCGTGGTCGTGCCCATCATGATCATCATGAGCGTGATCCTCGTGCGCGTCCTCTCCATGTTTTTCGTCGCCGTGAACGTGGGCTTCGAACAACGCGTCTTCCCGAAAATCCAGAAGCGTCGTGCCCTGCGCCTCGAGCAGCGCGAGAACAGCCGCGTTCTCTGCCAGCGTTTCCACCGCACCTTCCAACCAAGGTGTCAGATCCTCACCCACCCAGAACACGACATCGGCATCCTGCAAGGCCTGGGCTTCGGATGGACGCAGGTTGTACTCGTGCGGCGATGCTCCGGGCGGCACGATCAACGCAGGAGTTCCCACACCGTCCATGACGCGCGCAACCAGCGAGTGCACGGGCGCGATGTCGACCGCGACATTTGGCACGTCGGCCCATGCGGCGCCCCCCATCAGCACGGCAACAGTCGACAGGACGGGTAGCTTTCTGGACATCGGACACCTCATGTGATCTTATAACGTAACACTTGCCTTAACCGACACGACCCTGCATGACAAGCGATACTCAGAAAACGACCGACACACGTGCACGCGCCATGGGATTTGCGAAGCATAACCACTCTGCCTGTATGGCAACGGCGCTCAAGGCGGCCGAAAAACGGTGCGCGTCCGAAGGTCTGCGGCTGACCCCGGTGCGGCGCAAGGTTCTCGAGTTGCTGCTGCAGGAGCATCGCGCACTCGGGGCCTATGCTATCCTTGATCTGTTGCGTGATGCAGGTTTTGGATCACAACCTCCTGTTGCCTATCGCGCGCTGGACTTTCTGGCAGAGCATGGCTTCGTACACAGGATCGAGAGGTTGAATGCCTTTGTTGCCTGTGCACACCCGGGCGAGGATCACGCCCCGGCCTTCATGATTTGCCGCCTGTGCGACGCCGTGGCGGAGGCACCGGGAGCATCGGCCAAGGGGATGCTCGGGGCTGCCGCCCGCGAAGCCGGTTTTCACGTTGAACGTACAGTGGTAGAAGCCGAAGGCGTTTGCCCTTCTTGCGCGGATCACGCCCCCACATGAGCCTTCTCACAGCCACAAATGTCAGCGTCGCCTATGGCGCCAACACGGTGCTGCGCAACGTAAACCTGTTCGTTGAGCCGGGCGAAATCGTAACGATCGTCGGCCCAAACGGCTCTGGCAAGACCAGCCTTTTGAAAGCGATATTGGGCGCGACACGACTGGCTTCCGGCCAGGTTGTCCGAAAGCCCGGGCTGAAGATTGGATACGTTCCACAACGCCTGCACATTGATCCAACCCTGCCCATCACCGTGGAACGGTTCATGCGACTGGCCCAGCGCGTTGATCAAAAAAACTGTTCCCGCGCCTTGGAGGCGGCTGGCGTGCCCGATCTTCTCAAACGGCAGATGTCCGGACTGTCTGGCGGTCAATTTCAACGTGTTCTGTTGGCACGGGCACTGATCAACAAGCCGGATATCCTGCTGCTTGACGAAGCGACACAAGGGCTGGACCAGCGCGGTTCAGCCGCGTTCTACCAGCAGATTGAAGCCGTCCGGCAGGATACGGGCTGCGCGATCCTGATGATCAGTCACGAATTGCATGTGGTGATGAGCACCTCTGACCGCGTGATTTGCTTGAATGGGCATGTCTGCTGCGAGGGGACACCAGCCGTTGTCGCATCCGCACCGGAATATCGTGCGTTGTTCGGCACCGGCACCGGCGGAGCATTGGCGCTCTACCGCCACGAACACGACCATGATCACGACCATGGCTGCAATCACGAGGCCGCTGAATAATGCTGGACGATTTCATGACGCGCGCGACCCTGGCTGGCGTCGGCGTTGCCTGCGCAGCGGCACCGCTTGGATGTTTCGTGGTGTGGCGGCGCATGGCCTATTTCGGAGACGCGACCGCACACGCAGCCATTCTGGGCGTGGCCCTTTCGCTTGCTCTGCAGGTGTCGATCTTTGTCGGCGCGATTGCCGTCGCGTTGGCGATGGCGCTGACGGTGACGCTCCTTTCAGGGCGCGGGTATGCGATGGACACCCTATTGGGGGTTCTGGCACATTCTGCTCTGGCCTTCGGATTGGTAGCCGTGTCGTTCCTGTCCGGGATCCGCATCGATCTCATGGCGTATCTTTTTGGTGACATTCTGGCGGTATCCCGTTTGGACCTCCTGGTCATCTGGTGCGGCGCCGCACTTGTCGTAGCACTGATTGCCTGGCGCTGGTCGGCCCTGCTCACCGCGACACTGAACGAGGAACTGGCCTATGCTCACGGCATAGACCCGAGGCGAGAACAACTGATCCTGACCCTTGCGCTTGCCATCACGGTGGCAGTTGCCATCAAGGTTGTGGGTGTTCTTTTGATTGCCGCGCTGTTGATCATCCCGGCCGCAGCAGCACGAGGCTTTGCACGCACACCCGAGGCGATGGCTGTCACCGCTGCAGTGATTGGCGCCATATCGGCGGTCACTGGCCTGCGTGCGGCTTACATATTCGATACCCCGGCCGGGCCATCCATCGTGTGCGTCGCTGCAGTCATGTTTGCGGTCTTCAGCGTCATAAGTCGGACGGAACGCGCAGGACAATGAATTCCGCTGCCGTTTCAAAGAGCAGCCGAGTCAGTGATACGGGTCAGTGCGAGCGCGCGACGTAGGACCGCAGCATGTGCGCGTCGTAGAGCGGCATTGCCACCACTTCGTCCCCGATTTCGCTGACCGCAGGCGACAGGTAGCGCACTGCTTGAGCCGTGGTGTGACAGCCGGCACCGACCTGCAAACCGCCGCCCACGTGGCTGCGCGACAACAACCCTTGGGCCAGCATATCCTCGGTCAAAGGGTCGAACTGGGAGCCGGGACCGGCCCCGGCGCAATTGACGACAAAGCCGGTTTTGATCCGCTGTTGTTGGCCATCGGCCTCTGTCACCACAACCTCAGCCCCGTCGTCCTGGTGAACAACCTTCTGGACCAGCCCGGTGACAACCCGCGCTTTACCCTCGTCCACGAAACGGTGCATGTCGTGGATCGTGTCCCGCGTTCCCCCGCGCAACCAGAACCGGAGCGCGCCGGGCACCTTCCGCGCCTCTTCGATGTTGGGCAGATAGGTCGACAAGGGATTTTCCAGGAAATGTGCCCGAAACCCGGCGCGAATCTCACGCATTTCATCCCCATCGCTCAGCGCCTTGTCGATTTCGCGCCGAACCTCGGCCAAGAAGCTGTCTGCCGTCTCGTGATCCGTGCTGAAATGCGGTCTGGTCAGTTTGCGCGGCAGTCGCGGGACAAGCGGTGTGGGAATCTCGCCATCTGGCGCGCAGGCGACAAAACGCAGGTCTCGTTCCGGGATCAGACTTTGGCAAAGGCGCAGAACATCAAGCATCGCTGCGTTGCCGCCGATGCAGAAAATCTCGGCACCGGACTTGATATGCTCGGCAATGCGAGTTTCAAAGCCAAAGACAGATGGCGCGCTGAAGGCACCATCATCCCCCTGGATGCGCATCGTGGACGGACCGCCGGGCGCAACGTCGACTGTCTTGGCACACAGAGTTCTCCCGCCCTTGGTCCCGATCGATGTATTCTCACCAAGGTTCAGCGACGTCGCAATGTCGTCCAACAGCGTGACGGTCACACCCCGTGTTTCGAAGCCCGCAATCAGGGTCTGCGCCTGTTCCTCCATGAAATCGCCGTAGAATTCACGCGGCGCGTTCACACCATACACATCGCCATTCGCCACCAACGATGCCGCCGCACCCAGCCAGTCGGGAGAGCGGCCCTGCATCCGTTGCGACACGCTATCCCAACGATCGGCCAACCATTTTGCAAACTTCGGATCAATGTCGTCCGCCGGTGAATTGAGCAGATACGCGTATCGCCACGGCATGTCGGGTTCGCCCTTGGCATAGGCTGCTCCGCGACCCAGCTGCGACGCCCGTGCACCGATCACGACGACATGATCGATATCGCGTGAGATGGACGCTTCGAGAAAGGCCAACGCCGTGATTCCATCACCCACGATTACGTGGGTCCGGTCGCCTTTAAGGCCAGATAAAGTCTGCTCAATTTTCGACATCGAAAGCTCATGTCACGAGAGCATCAGGCAAGTCAACTGTTCGAGGTTGCTTGGCAAACCGGCAAGGCCATGCACGGTCAAATCTGCCTCATTCCGCAGCCGACCTTTGTCCAAGGTCAGCAATACTATTCGCGGATTCTTGTCCGCGTTTGCCGCTCGCGGCTGCAGCCTGGCTGGCTGACCAAACGCGCACCCACTGTTGTCGCATGACAAAACGCGCCCCTCCAGGAAAGGGGCGCGCTTCACTGTGTATCTGGAGCAATCAGAAAATCTCGATGTCATCCAAAAGCTGGTTCGGGACGCCAACGCCACCCACCGTCAACGTATTTCCATCGCCGAAGTCAAAGATGACCTGACCGTTTACGTTGCTTGCGAACTGGTCGATCACCTGCTGCACCGACAATCCGGCGAGCCCGAGCAGATCGGCGTCCAACTGGATTTCGTCGACGTTGTTGCCGAAGCCCGTGATGACATCAGCACCCTCCCCGTAGATGAACACATCCGCGCCGATGCCACCGAACAGGATGTCATCCCCTGACCCGCCGTCCAATGTGTCGGCACCTGCATTCCCGCGCAACAGATCGTTCCCATCGCCGCCGTTCAGCTCGTCCGCTCCGTTGCCGCCATCGAGCGTGTCATTTCCCGTTCCGCCATCGAGGGTATCGTTGTTGACCCCTCCGGACAGGACGTCGTTGCCTGCGTCGCCTTTCAGCAAATCGGTGCCCGCATTGCCGAAGACCATGTCGTCGCCGTCACCGCCTTCCAGACTGTCGGTTCCGGCATCGCCGGACAGCATGTCATTGCCCGCACCGCCAAGCAGCAGATCAATGCCCAAACCTCCGGCAAGGGTGTCGTTGCCAGTGCCTCCGTCCAATGTATCGAAACCGTTGTTGCCCGTGATGGAGTCAGAGCCATCACCACCGAGGATGCTGTCGAAGCCATCATTGCCGATCAGAGTGTCGTTTCCACCGTTGCCCTGAATGAAATCAAAACCGATACCTCCAACAACGCTGTCGTCGCCTGCGCCAGCCGCGATTGTGTCGTTACCCCCCTTGCCGGAGATGGTATCGTTCCCCCCGCCTGTCTGTATATTCTCGGATGCGCCATCGCCCACGACGGTCTCGGGGGGCACTTGCAAATCGCTGATCGTCACAATCGAAGCATTGCCACCCTCATCCAGAATCAGGCCCGTACCGTCAGACGAGATAACGCTGTTTATGCCGCTGAACGGACCATCAAAATCCGGCACCGGAAACTCGGAACTGCCGATCCGATTGCCCTCGGCGTCAAAGACCTGCGCCCTGAGCAGCGGGGACACGTTGTTATCTGTGACATCGTCCGTGTTGTAGACAACAACGAAACCACCGGAATCGAGCGCAAAGACGCGCGGGGCGAATTGTCGACCTTCCGTTGCATCGTTGCCGCTGAGGGGGCCCGCCGCGATGGTGCCGTCCTGGTTCACGATAAAGATTGAGATACCAGTCGCATCACTGTCTTCCGGCGTGCCGGCAATCGGGAACGCGACAGCAATCTGCCCGTTTGCCAACACCGCGATATCGCCCAGCCCCTGCTCACCAATATTGATGGCAAGCACTTCGTTGGTATCGCCCACCTGAATGGGGCCCGTCAGCGCGTTGCCATTCAGGTCGAACTGCTGCAGCTGCAAGGTGCCCACCCAGGAAAGAGACCCGAATGAAAACGACGCACTGACGGTTGCCACCCACACCGTGTCATCACCCGGCAGATCGATGGCGTAGCCATTGTCGGTCGAATTGAAACCGGGAGCACCGGTCGCGCCGCCGACAATTGCGCCATCCGGACCGAAAACAGTAAACCCGGCATCCGTCATGACACCAAGGTTCCCGTTGCCTAAATCCTCCGGCACAGCGTTGCGCGCCGTGTAGACATTGGTCAGTCCGGGGACAACGGTGGACCCACCTGTCGGGGCACCGGAGGCGTCAAAAGTGCGCACGTAGTTGGTGCCGGCCAACGGGAAGAGGCCATCCGGATCCGATCCGAAGTGAATTGTAATACTGCCGTCATCGTTCGAAACGGCGCCCAGCACTGTCCGGCCCGCTTCCAACACATCATCAGAGATTGCGGTCGGCTGAATCAGAACGGTGCCATCGGACGACAGGACCGTGAAAGAAATGCCACCCAGCCCGCTGTCAGTATATGCAAAGAAGATACGTCCGTCGGAAAGCTCCTGTGAAACGATCCCGTCCTGAGCGTCCGAGCCCTGGATCAAACCATCTGATACCAGAAAAGACGGGCTAAAATTAATTGGCATACAATTACTCCTATTCAACAAATTCAACGAATTGTTCTTGCTCAAACAGTTGATGCAAAATGCTGTGCATCTCGTCTGGACGATACGGTGGCGACCGAGACAAGAAAAGAAAAAAATCACTTATGTCTGTGGGTTACCTGAATTGATCGCTGCGACACTTTACGAAGGCAACGAAGTAAGGAGGTCAGTATGAAAGATTCCACTCATAGGTGTTTTCAATCATTGTCCGTAATGCAGATGGCAACCAGCTGGCCACCTCCTCTCCACAAGCTCGGAATACCAAATTTTTCGGCGCACCGAACAATCTCGCCGAATCCTCCAATTCTATTTGAGATTGAATTCCACTTCGAATTGAAACCCCGAGAAATGCCGTGCGCAATTTCCAATAGGCAGAGCGGCGTACTTGTTCGCCAATACAACGCCTCAGCTTGCAGAGCCGCGCCAATGGCGTCGCATACATGCATCCCCGTGTCGCGAAAGTATTGGACACTGCTGTCCAGTACATCTCAACCTGAGGACGTAGCGCACGCCAAAGCAAGAGGACTGACATGAACTCACAATATCGCGTCGTAGTGATCGGAGGTGGCGTGGTCGGTGCCTCGGTGCTCTACCACCTGGCCAAGATGGGATGGACCGACGTCGCCCTGATCGAACGCTCAGTGCTGACCGCAGGCTCAAGCTGGCACGCGGCCGGAGGCATTCACGCACTCAACGCCGATCCGAACATGGCGGCGCTGCAAGCCTACACAATCGACCTGCTCAGCGAGATCGAAGAGGAGAGCGGACAGAACATCGGCCTGCACATGACAGGTGGCTTGACGCTCGCGGGCACGCCGGAGCGTTGGGAATGGCTGCAGTCAGCCTACCGCGTCTTCCAGTCCATAGGCATCGAGGATTGCGAATTGCTCACCCCGCAGCAAGCGCAGGAGCGGTGCCCAATTATGTCTAAGGACGGCGTTCTGGGCGCGATGTGGGCTGACCGCGAGGGGTACGTGGACACCACCGGCACGGTCCACGCCTACGCCACCGCCGCCAAGAAGCGCGGCGCGTCCGTCTTTGAACACACCAGGGTCGAAGCCTTGGAGCAGGCCCACGATGGCTGGATCGTAAAGACGGACAAGGGCGACATCCGGTGCGAGCATGTCGTCAACGCTGCGGGTTTGTGGGCCAAGCAGGTGGGGCGCATGGCGGGCGTTGAACTGCCGGTGTCTCCGCTGAAACACCACTACCTGATCACAGACCAGATCCCCGAAGTGGCCGCGCATGACTTCGAAATGCCGATGACCGTGGATCTCGAAGGGTTCACGTACATGCGACAGGACCAGAAGGGCATCCTGATCGGCATCTATGAGATCGAGCATCAGCATTGGGCCATGGACGGCGCGCCGTGGAACTATGGAATGGAGCTGTTTCAGGAAGACCTCGACCGGATCGAGAATGAGCTGATGCTGGGATTTGCCCGCTATCCGTCGGCGGAGAATGTGGGGATCAAGACCTGGGTGAACGGCGCTTTCACCTTCTCACCCGATGGCAACCCGCTGGTGGGGCCAGTGCCGGGCAAGCGAGGCTACTGGTCTGCCTGCGCCGTCATGGCTGGCTTCTTGCAGGGCGGCGGCGTCGGCAAATCGCTGGCCGAGTGGATGATTGAGGGCGAGCCGGAGGCCGATGTCTACTGCATGGACGTCGCCCGCTACGGCAAGTTTGCCGAGAACAAGCAGTACATCAAGGAAACGACCGGGCAGTTCTACTCCCGCCGCTTCGTGATGTCGTATCCCAACGAACAGCTTCCCGCAGGCCGTCCGCTCAAAATGGCACCGGCGCACGATGCCATGACGGCGGCAGGGTGTCGCTGGGGCTCAAGCTGGGACTTGGAGACACCGCTATACTTTGCGCCGTCCGAAGACTTCGAGGAGAACCTCACGCTCAAGCGTTCGAACGCACATGATATCGTCGGTGCCGAGTGCCGAAACGTGCGTCAAAACGTCGGGATGGTGGACATCACCGGCTTCTCCAGGTTCGAGGTGTCAGGACCAAATGCCGAGGTCTGGCTGAACAACGTCATGGCCTCCAAGCTGCCCGCCCCCGGCCGGGCTAAGCTAGCGCCGATGCTGGGGGAAGATGGGCGGCTCAAGGGTGACCTGACGATCCTGAACTGGGGGGACGGGACATGGTGGATCATGGGATCCTACTACCTGCGGGCCTGGCACATGCGCTGGTTCGACGATCATATGATCGACGGCGTGAAAATACGCGATTTGGGCGAGGAAATGTGCGGTTTCGCCCTGACCGGCCCGAATTCCCGCAAGGTCATCGAAAAGCTGTGCCATCAGGACATCGGCGCACTCAAGTTCATGGGTTGTGGCGAATTCGATGTGGGCATGATCCGGGCCAAGGTCGCGCGGATGTCCGTTGCGGGCGAGCTTGGGTACGAGATCAACTGCCGCTACGGCGATCACGTGAAGCTGCGGCGGATGTTGCTGGAAGCCGGTGAAGACTTCGGGCTGAAGGAATACGGCTTTAACGCGATGCTGTCGCTGCGATTGGAAAAATCGTTTGGCATCTGGTCGGCTGAATTCACCCAAGGCTACACGCCCGGCATGACCGGCATGGACCGCTGGATCGATTGGGACAAAGAGTTCGTCGGCAAGACTGCCGCGGTGGCCGAACGCGATGGCAATGGACCTGCGCAGAAGCTCGTGACTTTGGAGATCGATGCCAAAGATGCCGATGCCAGCGGCTACGAACCGGTCTGGAACGGCGATGGCCGCGTGGGTTTCGTCACGTCGGGCGGCTATGGGCACACCCTGCAAAAGTCACTCGCCATGGCGCTGGTGGACAGCGACTACACCGCCCCGGGCACGGAATTGAAAGTCCACGTTGTGGGTGTAGAGCGGGCCGCGCGGGTCATCCCGCCGTCGCCCTACGATCCCGAAGGCAAGGCGATGCGGGGATGACCGAGCAACCCCGCCGTCGACGCGCGCGTGGTGCGCCGCCACACGAGGCGCGCATCACGAACTACCGCAACCTGCGCAATCCATTTCCACCGATGGCGGTGTTTACCGACGACCGGATCGCGGCCATTCACGAGGCGGCGCTCGATGTGCTTGAACGGTTGGGGATCAAAGTGCTGCTGCCCGAAGCGCGCACTGCGTTCAAAACCGGTGGCGCGCGTGTAGATGACAGCACAGAGATGGTGCACATCGGGCGCGAGATGGTCGAGGCGGCGCTCGACACGGCGCCCAAATCCTTTCTCTTGATCGCGGGCAATCCCGACCGAAATCTGGTGATGGAACTGGGGTCGATGATCTTCCAGCCGGGCGCTGGTTGCCCTCATGCCACAGACTTGGAGCGCGGGCGCAGACCCGGCACTGAACAGGACTTTCGCGAACTGATCACGCTGACGCAGCATTTCGATGTGCTGCACATGATCCCGCCGCTGGTCGAGCCGCAGGACGTGCCCATCCACTTGCGCCACTACGCGATGACCAAGGGGCAGATGGAACTCACGGACAAGCTGCCGTTCGTCTATTCCCGCGGCACCGGGCAGGTCGAGGAATCCTTCGAGATGCTGAGCGGTTTTCGGGGACTGTCGGACTCCGAGTTTACTGCGCAGTCGCACTGCTACACGATCATCAACACGAATTCTCCGCGCCAGTTGGACATCCCGATGGCGCTTGGCGTCATGGACTTCGCCCGGCACGGCCAGATGGCGATCATAACGCCCTTTACGTTGATGGGGGCCATGGCACCAATCACTGTCGCTGGTGCCATGACACTCAGCCATGCCGAGGCACTGGCCGCCATAACGCTGGGCCAACTGGTCCGTCCTGGGGCACCGGTGTGCTATGGCACCTTCACATCGAATGTGGACATGAAATCCGGGGCGCCTGTCTTTGGCACCCCGGAGCATTTCAAAGCGTCGCTGGCAGCGGGTCAACTGGCGCGCCATATCGGTCTGCCGTGGCGCTGCGCCTCTGGCTCCGCTGCCAATCTTGGGGATGTGCAAGCCGCCAACGAGACACAATTCGGGACATGGGGTTGTCTGCTGGCAGGCGCGACCGTCACTCTGCACGCGGCGGGCTGGTTGGAAGGCGGGCTGACCGTGTCCTATGAAAAGCTAGTGACTGACGTGGAGGTGCTGCAGATGGTTGCAGAGTTGTGTACCGCAACCGCCGCAAATGCCGATGACATCGCGCTTGGCGCGCTCGAAGAGGTACAGCCGGGCGGCCACTTCTTTGGCGCGGCCCACACGATGGAGCGTTATGCGACCGAGTTTTACGAACCCGTGGTCGCTGATTTTGCAAATTTCGGCACGTGGACCGAGCGCGGCAGCACGGATGCCACGACACGCGCGACGGACATATGGAAAGGAATCCTGCGCGATTTCACCCCACCGTCTACGAACGGTGACCGCTTGGACGCATTGCACAAATTCATTGCCGACCGCACAGCGGCTGGCGGCTGCGCCCCGGTAAGCTGATGACCATCCCTGTTTTGCACCGCGATGATCCGGCCAAGGACCCGCTGGTCGGCAATGTCAAAGTCACCCGGCAGGACTGGCTGAATGCGGCGCTGTCCGTCTTGAAATCCGGCGGCGTGGAGGCGGTGAAAGTTGCCGAACTGGCAAGCGGGATGAAGGTCTCACGCTCCAGCTTCTATTGGTATTTCAAGGATCGCACCGACCTGTTGAACGCCCTGCTCGACCATTGGGAGCAGACCAACACGGCCGCCATGGTGGTCCAGGCAAACGCACCCGCGCGGACCATCACCGAGGCGTGTTGCAACATCTTTCGCTGCAACATCAACACGGCGCTTTTCGACAACCGCCTTGATTTCGCGATCCGCGACTGGGCGCGCCGCGCGCCGCGCGTGAATGCGGTGCTGAAAGCCGGGGACGACGCGCGGCTCGCTGCTCTGACACAGATGTTCTTGCGCTTCGGCTATCCGCAGATGGAGGCGACGGCCCGCGCCCGTGTCATCTACTACATGCAGCTGGGCTATGACGACGCGAACCTGGGTGAAACGCTGGAGGAACGGCTGGCCATGGTGCCCGGCTATCTTGTCGCCTTCACCGGAACCGAGCCGACAGAAGACGAAATCCAAGCCTTCGCTGCATATGCTCGGGAAGTAACCCAGACCTCCGCCTCGGCTTGACCGAACTCGTGGGACCTGTGACAAACCGCGCAGGGGAGGCTGCATTGCGCACTCAGGTCGTCATCGTTGGTGGCGGACCATCAGGTCTGCTGCTGGGTCAATTGCTGCACAAAGCAGGGATCGAAAGTGTCGTGCTCGAGCGGCAGTCGCGGGCGCACGTCCTGGGGCGCATCCGCGCCGGCGTGCTGGAACGCGGCCTCGTTGACCTGATGGGGCAAGCGGGCGTGGACACCCGCATGAAGGCCGAAGGGTTCGTGCATGACGGCACGCTCATTGCCTACGACAACGACATGTTCCGTGTCGATTTTGCGGCGCACACCGAGGCGACCGTGCTGGTTTACGGACAGACCGAGGTGACCCGAGATCTGTATGATGCACGCGACGCAACCGGCGGCGATACCCGGTTCGAGGTGGAAGACGTCATTATCCACGACGTCGACACCGATGCCCCCTTTGTCACCTTCAGGCAGAATGGGCACAGTGAACGGATTGACTGTGACTTTGTCGCGGGGTGCGACGGATTCCATGGTGTCAGTCGCAAGACCATCCCGGCGGACGTCAGGCAGGAATACGAAAAGGTCTATCCCTTCGGGTGGTTGGGCATCCTATCCGAAACACCCCCGGTGAATGACGAGTTGATCTACGCCAATTCGGACCGCGGCTTTGCCCTGTGTTCAATGCGGAACGCAAACCTCAGCCGCTACTACATCCAATGCGAAACCGCAGATGACCCAGCGAACTGGAGCGACGATGCGTTCTGGGACGAGCTGCGCCGCCGCATCCCGCCGCAAGCTGCTGACACATTGGTTACGGGCCCAAGCATCGAAAAGTCCATCGCACCCCTGCGCAGCTTTGTTTGCGAACCGATGCGCTGGGGGCGGTTGTTCCTGTGCGGAGATGCGGCACATATCGTTCCGCCCACTGGCGCCAAGGGGCTGAACACTGCAGCCTCTGACGTGCATTATCTGAACCAGGGCCTGCGCCAGTTCTACGGTGAGGGCGACAGCGAGGGCATCGACAGATACTCCCAGCGCGCCTTGGCCCGCGTCTGGAAAACGCAGCGCTTCAGTTGGTGGTTTTCGACCCTCATGCACCACTTTCCCGGCCAAACGGCGTTCGACAAGAAAATGCGGCGCGCTGAACTGGCCCTGCTGCGCGACAACCGCGAGGCACAGGCGGCGATGGCGCTCAGCTATGTCGGTCTGCCCTACTGACGTCGCTCACCGGCGCAAGACTTCCCGCTGAAGGCCAACAAAGACGTCTCCACATGCATTGCCTATCATCGAGCCGACCCGGATTGATCCGATCGAAAGACGTTTCGCAGCATTGAAACAGGAGCATTTGAATGAGCATTCAAACAACCGCCTGGGGCCGCGACGGCCATTCACTTGACGTTCAGGCAGTCCTGTCGCAGGCAAGATAGGTCTGGAGGTCGTCCAGGTCGACATGCTCCAAGCAGATGGCGGCATCAATATCAAAGAAGCCCTCCATGGCGTGACCGGCACGTTGCAGCTGCTATTCCCGGATATTCCGCCCAGTTCAGATGTGATCACTGCCGACCAACGCCCAAGCCCGCCTGGTCGTCTGCAAATTCGGGAAAAAATGCGAGAGCTTCAACCCTCGTACATCTTCTGGCCAGTGCGGAGGCCAGGCAACACATCTTCCACAATGAACAACTGGCGACCCCGGCAGAACGGGGTGAATTCCGAAGTATCAACGCCTTAGCCCGAAAAGTTCCAACTTTGGCCGTCATAAGAAATCAAGGGCTTACAAGGCGGGGTTCCAACTTTTTGGAGGGACCGACCCCCAAAAAGAAAGTCGCCGGAGGGGTTGCAGCCCCATCCGACGACAAACAAAAGTTCATTGCCAAACCTGAGTACCAGAACGCACTGAATCCCGCAAGCGCGGGATCGGAGGTGCGGGCATGACGCAGCACCTTACACATGACGGGTTGCCGGATGGTTTGACGCGTTGGCAGTTCTTTGGATTGATCGAACGTGGACGCCGTCAGCTGGGCTTGAGCAAGGGCGCAATCGCCTATGTGAAGGTGGCAATCTCCAACACCATGGACGAAGATTTCGCCGCTGGCCGGATCTGCAGTTTCTGGACATCGGTCACGAAAATCGCTGCACAGGCGGGACTGGACAGACGTCAGATCGCGCGCATCGAAGGTGATCTGGTACAGCGTGGGCTGCTGGCAAAAACGGCCTCCGACCACAGTCGCCGTGCTGGCTCCCGCAGAGACGGGAAAATCGGCAATGAATTCGGGATCAACCTCGCCCCCCTGATTGCGCGGGCGGGCGAGATTCAAGCTGCGGCTCAAAAGGCTGCCTTTGAAGCGGAAGAGGCCGAACGGCTTCGCTGCCGGATCAAAAAGCTGTTCGGTGACATCCGACGGCTGTGTTCCGGTGGCGCAACGGAAGCCGCTGAAGAGGTTCTGCCCAATCGCCGTCCATCTACCATTCAGAGCTTTGAGCGATTGCAGCAAGTCGCCGAGGCGCTGGAAGCGGTTTGGGAGGATTTTTCTGCGCAGATCGGTAGGGGCGAAAAGTCCCACCAGTGCGACATTTCACCCGCACTCAATACAAGTAAGGAAAATATCAATAAAACCTGTAGGGCTGAAAAGCAGGAAGAAGCCCCGCCGGTCCGGACAACAGCTGCGCAAGTGGCGCTGCTGGCCAGCGAACCGCTGCGAGAGATCATCGAGCTCTATTGGAACGCGCTCGACAACCGGAGTCGCCTGAGCTGGCAAGCGGTCCAATTGGCTGCGAAAGAGCGGGCCGATCAGCTTGGGATAAGCGGTGGTATTTGGCAGCGACAATGCAGGACGTTGGGCGAGGAAAGGACCGCGCTGTGCCTGATGATCGCTGATCGCAATGCAGACCGTTTTGACGATTATCAGGTCAGGGATGCCGCCGCCGCGTTCGTTGGCATGGCACGTTCAGAAGCGCGCCAGGGCATGGTCGTCAATAGCTTGTTGGGGGAACTGATCGGCAACCAAGGAGGTCATAGAAATGGCCTTTGAGCTAGCGGGTCCACAGATCCTCATTTGCCACCGAAACCTCGTCGCAACATCAGGCCGCGCGCCCACCACAAGGCTGGCGCGGTCTGGTGTTGCAGCCGCCGGGGGCGTCTTCGGTCCCGCTGGGACCGGCGGCGTAGCCGCTTTGCGGGGTTCAGGGGTGCAACGCCCTGACCGACATGTTGCTTGCAACATAATAGTCGGTCCGTACTGCGTTTCTTCTCAAACGGGGCCAAGCTGATGTCAGGCCCACAATTCATGCACCTACAGTCGTATTCTCGCAAGGCAAACCCCAGAGGTCAGTCTGTCGAACAAGTGCTGGCTGAGGCTGCCCGTGCGCCGGTTTACAGCAAGCACGTGGTCGAACCGCAACCGCCGTCCGTTGTTTATGGCGTAGCCGCCAATGAGGTCCGCAAACTACACGACGACATGGTCGCCGCCGGCGGCATAGATGTCACCCTGAAAGATGGCCGCAAAACGCGGCGGGGTATCCGCAAGGACCGGCACACGCTGATGACCGCTGTGGCTTCGCATCCCCTGCCAACCGAACTTGTGAACACTAAGCCCAATGCACGCGCGGACTACGAAATTTGGCGCGAACACAATGTTGTGTGGCTCAAGACCTGCTTTGGCGACAAGCTGGTGTCTGTCATCGAGCATTGGGATGAAGAGCACCCACATCTCCACGCTTACATATTGCCGCTTGGCGATGCGACTTGTTCGGCGCGGCAGCTCAACCCCGCTTGGCAGGCGAAAGAGGAGGCGATGGAAGTCGCGCGTGCTGCGGGTCATGATGACAAAGCCGCGTTGAATTTCGGCAATGCAGCGTACCGTTCCAAAGCCCGTGAACTGCAAGATCACTACTATGAGCATGTTAGTTTGGCCTGTGGTTTGACCCGAACTGGGCCGAAACGCGAACGCCTCAACCGCCAGCAGTGGAAAGCTCGAAAGGATCAAGCGCGACGCGACGCCAAATTGCAAAGCGACATTGAAAAACGCGTCGAGCGCATCGTTAATGCGGAAGACGACTTGGAAGAGTCTGTGTCGGAGAAGGCGAAGGAGCTCGCTGAAAAGCTGGCCCTAGTCGATCAGGCCAAGCAGGAAGCTGAAGACGCCAAAATACGTGCAACCAAACGGGCCAGAAAGGTGGTTGAAGCGGCGAAAGAGGATGTTCGTCAACTGCAACAGAAAGTTCGTGAGGACCTCGCTGCGCGAACCAGCCAGATTGAGGCTGCGGAGGCTGAACTGGAGCAAAAGCGCCGTGCCTTTGATTTTGAGAAACGGCGGGTAGTCAAACGGGTTGTTCTCGATGTGGCCAGAGTCACCGTTCGCGTCTTGACCGGAGTATTCATTGGAACTGTTCAGACCGATCCAAAGCAATCCTCATTTACGATCGCAGATAAGTCTTTAGCCAGAAGCGTGGAAGACTACGGTATCAGGTCGTATCTGGAAAAGCCGGTTACCGCCGTCCTTTCCTTTTGGCAGAAGATTTCGTCGTTTGCACCTCGGGATCAAGTCGCGAGCCTGGCGCAGGACTTGAAAGGAGAAATAGGGCTGGGTTCACCATCTTCTGACCGGGGAGCAGAGCCATGAGTGACGATTTAGATGACCGGATCGCTTATCTTCGACAACAGAGGCAACTTGAGGGCGCTGCACAGACACAGAAGGCCGCTGACTTAATCCAGGCGATTGATGCACTCCAAGAGTCTGTGCGAGAGACAGCTTTCAAAGCGACAACCGTTCAAGGACAGATGCAAGTTCTTGAAGCGCAAATGGACCAGCTTGATATTCGGGTGCAGCGCACAAGTCGTTATCTGGCAGGCGCCATTGCCGCCTCTGTTTTGTTGTGCCTGATGATCGTACTCGTTGCTTTTTGATCAAGCGACATCTTAAAGGCCGCGCCACGGGTCGAAACTGAAGCCCGGCAGTCATTGTACACAGACTAGATCCAAACCGCACAAGCCAGACGCCAACGTGAGCGTTTCGTCGTGCGTCGGTCGGCAGGTCATAAAGTACCTACTTGTCGCGGATGAACACCCTTAGCTCTTTTCCAAGCGCTGTTTTGTAATGCTCGATATCTGCAATAGAGCCACGTGTTGCATTCAGCGGAGAATACTTGTCTTGATGTTTCTTGACCCAGTTGTCGAGTCTTGCAAGGCTTGGCCCGTCGACGTCTTTTGGATCAATCGCCTTTGCGTACCGGCAAAAGATGAACTTCTTATCCTCGTTATCAACGAACTTTGTGAAGAAGTGGTCAAACTCCTTCTCAGTCCCCTCACCGAACTTGTGCCAAGCCAGCACAATCAAGATGTCACATTCTCCGCCACCCCACTTGTTAGTAGCCTCTTTGAAAATATCGTCTTGAATTTTGGAGCTTGCACCGGCCTGTTTGTCATTCTCCCATCGATAGCAGTTGAGTTTGACTGTTGCGCCCGGGTACTCTTCGTTGATCTGACTGATGACGTCCTCGGTGGCGTCGCGAAGCTCCACTACGTCCTGTGGAGATGCAAGAAAAACGTTAAAGCTACGGTCCGAGGTTTTTGGTCTAAGCATATTTTCAATCCATCCAAACATACTGCGCTCGTCAATTGTTCTATACATTAGATGATAGGTAAGTCGCGAGATGTGACCCCGGTCGACTGAATACATCGACTTTCCAATAAGCAGGAAAGCCATGTGCAGCGCAAAACGAGCGTTTGCGGAGTTAATGCGGGCTTCGTCCTCAACACTGAGCAATTGGTCCGAGTCTGCCCAGAAGGAAAGTGGTGCATGTTTCATCACCCATTTAACGGTGAACGCGAAAATCTTGCTGTGGTTTATTTCCTTCTCAGCGTGGACCGCCCGCATCCAGTCTTCACTGTGTAGCGCAAGGGTCTTGTTGGGAAGGTCTGGTTCGAAATGGTATTCTTTGTACTTTATCACGTCCAAAAAATACGACTTCACCAAGGCGCGGAGTTTTATCTTTTGTACTTTGTACGAAACGTTGTCAGGCAGTTCTTGGTTAGAGCAAAATGCTTCTGCATTAAGCACAAAACATCTATAGCGTTCCTTTGACTTTTCGTCATAGTGGAACTTCAGCGCATGCTGGATGCGCGTAGAAATTGGTCGCTTGTAATCTTGCAAATACGCCGGGCCTCAGTAGCCAAGAACGTATTCGGCTTGTGACTGCACTTCTGCACCAGACAGCACTTCGACCGGTCGCGGTTTTTCCCCAACGTTCCCGTCGCCTTCCAGCGTCAAATGGTTAGCGTCGCGCTCTTCGGCGGCATCCCATTCTGCATTTAGCTGTTCTTCTGTCGAGGGTTTGCTAATATTTTTTGCCATAATAATAATTTCTCTCACTGACCTGCAAAACAAAGGGGTTTCGTTTCTCTGATCGAAGTGAGGTTCTGTCCCATCATAGTCTCTGAACTTCTTCATCAACGTTGAATCCATCGGAGCCAGCGTCTTGAAGCGCTCGATTTATTGTGGATGCCACTTTGAAGGTATTGTGCGTCATGATCCCATAGCCCTTTTCAAGCCGCTGGATCGAAGACCTAGCTGGTCTGCCTCCGCACAGCTGCACAAGTGCGTCGACGCTGAGTCCTGCTCGTTCACGCAACTCTGCACACCTCTCGAATGTCGCGGTTTTCCCGCTTACTTTTTTCTCAGCCACGACTCGTCTCCAGTTCGAGCCGACCTGCTACGGAAAAGCTAGTCGCGCGGCAAGTCAAAAGAAAGGAATTTGGGACTTTTGGGCCCCATTGGGCTGTTTTGATCAGAATTGACCTGTTTTGAAGCTTTGAATTCGTTCAGGTTAAGGGTCTTCACGGAAGAACTGCCGCTGTTCATCTTCCGGGCAAATGGTGCAGTTGATTTTAACTCGCCGGTCGCAAGCCCTTAACTGCCTCAGACACAGACTGTAAGACTTGTCCTACTGGGGCCTCCAACACTACAGCCCATTCGACAAACTCCACTACATCGAGTCTTCTTTCGCCAGTTTCGATTTTTGCAACATACGACTGAGGTCTATCAAGGCGGTCGGCAAGCTCCTGTTGTGTAACGCCTTTCGACTTTCTCGTTTCGACCAGCACCTGCATCAACGCCTGGTGCCCCGGCGTTCGCAGACTTCTGGTCATGCGGCATCTCCATCTGGGCTTAGCCCTTGCCGCGTAATCCTGTTCTGGTATTATCCCATTATAGGATATTACGGAGGAAACTGTGTCTGGTTCCCCAAAGAAAAAGCCGAAAATGCCGCACGGATACAAAGTCATCCGTGGCAATGTCGTGGACATCGTTGATCGCGTTGAGCGGGAGGTGAACCGCCGCACCCGGCGCGTCGAACGTTCGCGGCAGTGGCGGGAAATGACGCTTCGGGAAACGGGTGGGCAAGAACACACGTTTGTCGGTGAAGTGTTGGACCGCGCCCGCCATGGAGATGATGTCGCCGTTGTCTGGGCACCAATTGGACGGGAGCCAGTTGCGCTGGCAAATCTGACAGCACAGTGCCTGCAACTCCATGGTTCTGCCGATCCGGACACGCCGGAAGGCAAACTTTCTACGGCTTTTTTGGTTGCGGTCGTCGGGGCTTTACCGGGTCTTTTGGTCTACTACGCGATCCTGGCCGTGTTTTTTCCGAACATGACCGACAGCATGTCGGCGACGGCGTTAAAGTTCTATCCTTTCGTCCTTTTGCCTGCTGCTTGGTGGATTTCCACAAGGTTGGCTACCTGGGCACAGGAGCGCGCAGAGCGTGTCTCAAAGGAGGTTGAACAGGCCTTGGTCGCCGCTGGGATAACATCTGACACTAAGGTTCGTGACATCCACGGAGTCAGACAGGTAGCGCTGGCCTAGCCAGAATGGACATTGGATGCTAAGCGGCGGACCCCGCCTTTGCGCACTTTGCAGAATTTGAGATCAGCCATGAAGCATTGGTACACGGCCGACACGCATTTCGGCCATGACAACATCATCAAGCACTGTGCACGCCCATTTGAGTCCGCAAGCCACATGGATGCTGTATTTCTCGAAAACCTGGCCTCAAAGGTTGGTCCGAAAGACGCGCTTTGGATCGTTGGAGACTTTGCGTTTGGGCCGAAGGCCAAGGATCGCAAGTGGTTGTCGAACCTGTTTTCCCGGCTGCCGGGTGCGGAGAAGCACCTTGTCGTCGGCAATCATGACGGAGAGGCCACCCAGGCTTTGCCTTGGACCTCAGTCACGCATTTGACAGAGGTTGCCGATGGCGCGGGTCCCCCTTCCGTCCTTTGCCACTATCCAATGATCACCTGGCACAAGGCCCGCAAAGGTTCACTTCAATTGTTCGGCCACGTGCATGAACAGTGGATGGGTAGCCGAAATGCGGTGAACGTTGGGGTGGATGTTTGGGGTTATGTCCCGGTGGCTATCCGAGACATTCAGCAGCGTGCAAAGACATTGCCCGTCAATAAGCATTGGGACGACGTGGAGCATGATGCCGAGCTTATTTGAGCGACGAATTTCACGGCTATGTTAAGCGGCGGCGGTTTGGTTGGTTTCTCTGACCAGCCGGATAATCTCGGCCGATTGCGTTTCACTAAAGACACCCATGATCCCCATGTCATCAAGGTCAGTAAACGGGCTCTCGTAGAAGGATTTGGGGTCCACAACACCGTTTTCGCAAAGGCTGTTGATGATCATATCAATGAACTCCGTTTGGTTAGCTGAGAGCTGGTTTGCTGCGGCGAAATCGCTGAACACAGATTTCGCCGCCGCTCGGTCAAGTCCAGTCAGCGACCGTAGAAACACCCCGAGTCCGCCTTGGTCTTGGAGTTCTTCTAGCGCTTCGTGGTCGGCTATGCCTTCATCAATCAGCATACGTTCAAGCTCATCAAGATCGGCGGGCGTCAGTTGCTCGCCGCGCCGAATTTTCTGGAGAGCGATATGGTCAGAATGGGCTTCGATGAACTTTCGTGTCTTGGTCTTGAAACGCACCTTGTCCACGCCGCTTCCCACTTCGGGCAGGTCGATGGTGGTTGAGCTGCCGATGCTGTCTTCAAAATCCGTGATAACGTTCTTTCGTTCCTTGGGCTGAATTAGCTCAGCTAAGTTGCGGAGGCGTCGCCGGACGTCTTCTAGGATTTCAACAGTGACATCCTGCCAAAACTCACCGGTTTGAATCGCCAATACGAGCTCAAGCTCTTGGGCTACCGCCGGAACATTTGAAAGGCTTTCCAACGCGAACGCAAACGACACGATCCGTCTTTGCAGATTTGCAAAGGCGGCGTCACCACGAAGCAGAAGCAGCTGGGCATTGAGCACGAGCAGATCGAACTGCTTTGCGGCAAGACCGCCATCCTCAAAAGCTGAAGGAAGGCCCGCAACCTCCTCAACCAGAGCCAGACGTGCATCAAGGTCCAAAGTGTCCCAGGCTTCGGCGCTTTGAAACCGTTCGACGGGTCGGCGCGCTTGACGAACGATGAAGTTCTCTAGGTTCATGCCGAGAACTTCTTGGTGCAAACGGTCCTTGATGTCGGCTGCTAACAGGCTTTGGTTGCCAGCTTCCTCCAAGGCGTTGATCAAATCGACACGCGATACAAACAACCGCTCGCCAATCGGTCGCGCAGCCGGTCCATCCGTGATCTGCGGGTTCTCGTTGAAGAACTCCAAGTTCTGGCAGAAATCAAAAATAATGAACTCTTCTTTGTCCTGATCCGGACCGAAGAGATCTTCGCAAGTACGTGTGCCGCGACCAACCATTTGCCAGAACTTGGTCCGCGATCGGACAATCTTGAAGAAGACCAGATTAACGACTTCGGGCACATCAATGCCGGTGTCCAACATGTCCACTGACACCGCGATATGCGGTTCCTTCTCTGCCTCAGAAAAATCATCAATCAGGGACTGAGCATAGGTGACGCTGTAATCGATAAGGCGCGCAAATTGCCCTTTGTAGTGAGGGTAGTTGGCGTCAAAGCGCTCAACGATGAACTTTGCATGGTCACTGTTCTTCGCGAAGATGATCGTCTTCCCGAGCCGGTCGCCGCCTGCGACCTTTATACCGTGGGTCATCAGGTGCTGCAGGGCCTTATCCACAGTGTCTTTATTGAACAGCCAGCGGTTCAGGTCAGCCGACTCGACCCGATCAGGGATAGTGCCTTCTTCATCCCACTCAATGGCGTCCCATTCGGCCTTCTCTTCGTCTGAAAGGCTGTCGTAGTCGATGCCATCACGCTGAAACTTCAGGGGAACTGAAATGGATTTTGGCGGGACAAGATACTCGTCCTTCACAGCGTCTTCCAAGTCATAGCTGTCGGTGGGTATTCCGCGCTCCAGCTCAAATAGGGAATATGTATCGCGGTCAATCTCTTCGCGTGGCGTCGCTGTAAGGCCAACCAAAAGCCCATCGAAATAGTCAAAGATGGCGCGGTACTTCCGGTACACAGAGCGGTGCGCTTCATCGATTATGATTAAGTCAAAGTGCCCCGGCCCAAACTGCTTTTCGCCCCCTTTGACCTCGTCAATCAGCCCCATCATCGTAGGGTACGTTGAAAGAAAGATGCGTGCGCCGCTGTGATCGTTCTTAGCTGGGTCGTGCTTCTTAAGGAGGTTCGCGCTCGCCGCCGTTGGCAAATGCGTCTTGAAGGCATTGTGAGCCTGTTTCACCAGGGCAACGCGGTCTGCCAGGAACAGCACACGGCGAACCCAGTTCGCCCGCATAAGCTGGTCGATCAGGGCAATGACTGTTCGCGTTTTTCCGCTGCCGGTCGCCATAACCAGCAACGCATGTCGCTGTTTATCTTGTTCGAAAGCCTCTCCCACTCGGCGAATTGCACGCTGCTGGTAGAACCGCCCGGCGATATCCTCATCAACCGAGATACCATCGAGCGCCTTCCGTGTGCCGCGACGTTGATGCAGCAGGACAAGCTCGTCCTTTTTCAGGAAACCCGACACACGGCGCGGTGGATACATCTGGTCGTCCCAAACCCAGTGCTCGTAGCCGTTCGTCGTGAAGATCACGGGCCTGCGGCCGTACATTGCCTCTAGGCAATCAGCATAGAGCTTAGCTTGCTGCTGGCCGGTCCGGCTGTCTTTCTTGGTCCGTTTCGCCTCGACCAGGGCGAGCGGCTTCGCGTCGTCGCCCCAAAGAACGTAATCGACGAAGCCTTCGCCCTTGTCATTGGGCATGCCCGAAACCGGAAATTCGCGGTCGCGATCCTGATCAAGCGGCCAACCGGCTTCATTTAGAAGCAGATCAATGAACGCATCTCGTGTCGCAGCTTCATTGTAGTCATGATCATCCTGAACCGCCGTGTTGGCCTGGCGGGTTTCTTTGATCTCTGCGCGCACCTTGGCCAGCTCAGCTTCAAGTGCCTTTCGCCCTTCCTCTGACGCAAGTGCAGCGGCTTCAGCGTCCTTCAGCGCTTTGGCATCAGCATCGTGCTTTTCTTTCAACGCCTGGATTTGTGCGACGGTGCTGGCGCTGATCGTAAGGGTTTTTTCGAGCTTCGAGGCATCGAACTGCAAGGCCGGGTCCGGCTTGGTTCTCTTAGCATAGGTCCGGGCGATCCAATAACAGACATGGAACAGCTCGCGCACAACGGCGGCAGCATCCTGAGGCTTGATCGGCTTCCCGCTGTCGTGGGCCGCGCGGTTGCCTTGATCTTTGATGAAGCGCGCTTTCGTGACAATGGCCGGGCCGGTGAGCTGCGCCAATGAGGGCTCAGCGATCAATGCGGCCAAGGTGTCCTGATATGGCGAGCGCATCGAAGGGTCGTTTCGAAAGACCCATTTAACCGCAGTTTCCAATGTGAGCCGCGCCCAAAAGCATGCCCCGCGTGGGTCGGACAATGCCGAGCTTTCCGCCTTTTTTGCATGGGCAAGAAGATCAGGAAAATCAGAGTTTAGGAAAGCAAATTGAGTCATTTCATGGTTGCCAGTTTTGCGAGGACATCCGTGGCACTCAGACCGAGATACACCTCATTGTTGTTGGCTTCTGTGCGATGAGCCTCGAAAACCTCGCCCAGGGCGGCTTCAGCACGCACTGCATTCTGAACCGACCCAAACGGTTGGCTTACTTCCAACTGCCATTGAGGTTCGGAACTCAGCCGGTACTTGTTGAATGACGACACTCGGTCTTCAGGGTCGGTGGAGTGCCCAATTTTCAAGGTCTTGCTGCCCTTCCCTAGAGTTGCCACGTAAATGAAGTTCAGGGCATCCCGATCAGTCGGAGGGACGGTGTAACCTTCAATGCGAACAGGATGCTTTTGGCGCAACGTCTCGTTCCGCTGCTGCATGGCATTGTACTTGAACTTTGCGAGCGCGACCTCGGTCGCTTGCTCTCTGAAAACCGTCAAAAGGCTCTGTGCCAAGGCCTCATTCACAAATTCAACTGAACTTACAGATCGCAGCGTGTGGGTGTCAGCATCATATCCCTCAAGCGCCTTGAACTTGGGCGGGTCCGATATCTCCCATGTTCTGATAGGCTGCAGCGCATAGGGCCATTGCAGGTCATAGTCGGACAGTTCGATGTCATAGTCTGTCAGCAAGGCGCTCTGGCGCGTAACTTGCCAGACTGATACAAGGCGTCCCTTCTGGTTCTCCGAGACAACAGCACCGTGTCCTGGACTGCTGCTGATGACGCCAAACACTAGATCCCCATCAGATACGATTTTGCGGGCCATCGAACGGGCGGCGGCATTGCTGAACGTTAGTGGCCAGCCAGTGTTGGCACGTCCGCCGAAAGTGTAGGTTTCGCCGCGCCCGTAGATGTAAGTGAAGAATACGCGCATATCAGACTGCCTCTAAGGGCTTGGAGCGGAACAAAAGGCGGCAGAACTGGGTCATGGCAAAATCAATCTGAATAGATGGTGTCGGCGTTCAACGCATCACTGAAATACGGGGTGAAACCGGCGAGAACGACGGTCATGGCAACCATGTCGCGCATGTCGATCTCTCGGAGCCGGTTGGCGGGTGTCCCGCCGTGGCGGATGCCGGGGTAGTCCGAGGCAAAGCGGTAAATGCGCTGCGCGGACTCTTTGACCGCTTCGTGAGGCCAGTTGCCGGTCTCGTTGCACATCGCACCAAATGTGTTGCCATTTGTATTGGGGTGCTGCCTCAGCAAAGCCTCCAGCAGGTTGAACTGGGCAGCGATGCATTGCTTGACCTTCAACGGTGTATGGTTGCCCTTCAGTTGTCGGACGCATTCCTCGAAATCCTGCATCAGGCCGTTGAGCGCCGCGTCTTGTGACGTCACCTGCCGCAGATCACGCATCAGGCGGGCGAAGACGCCGGGAAGGGTTGGATGCAGGCTGAAAGGGCGGCGGAGGTCGTAGCGGAGGCTGTACTTGTCCAGGAAGTCGCGGATCAGAAGGAAGTACTTGTTGGTCAGGGCCTCGTTGCCGAAGTCTTCAATGACTGTGTGAGCACGTTCCAGGAACTCGACGGCAGCCAGCTCGCCTTGAAGCGCGTTCGCTTTGGTGTCGCGGAAGGCGACACGCGCCTGATCTGGGTTGTCGACGATATCGGCGAGATCGGTGGCCGGGTCTTTGGGGGCGATCAGCGCCGTGTTGAGCTCGCGGTAGAGTTCGCAAAATAGGTCTTCCGGCGCATCGCGATGATCTGCCAACTTGCGCCAGACCTGCCGCCACATCTCGGACCAGACACCGATGATCTCGCCCCTCATCTCAGAGCTCCCCCCTGAAGGCGCGATGCTGTAAGGAAGCGAAGAGCTGTGTGCTGGCTTCCTCTTGTGCAGAAAAATGTTTGGCTTGCTCGGTGATTGACCGCTCTTTGTCAAAATAGACCTCAATCAAATCACGTGGCGGTTTGATGATCGGAAGCCCCTTCAGAATTCCTAGATTAATGTTTTTTTGTGCGACAGCAGGAGCAATTTTCTCAAG
Organism: Tateyamaria omphalii; assembly: GCF_019802125.1. GTDB lineage: Bacteria > Pseudomonadota > Alphaproteobacteria > Rhodobacterales > Rhodobacteraceae > Tateyamaria > Tateyamaria omphalii_B. The sequence continues at coordinate 631,681 of NZ_JAHVHT010000002.1, read as the reverse complement.
TCGCCCTTTGACGGTCGCAAACCATCGGTGAACGAAGAAGTTCGTTGCTTCATGGCTGGAGTCGAAGCCTACGACACTGTCAGGAAAACACGCATCGAAGTCCAAAATCGCAGTGTCTGCAATATTAGCCGCAATTGTTACGCATACTGTGCCTTTGGGCCACATTCGGCTCTGAGCCAGTCCAAGATCGGAATAGGTTGAGGAGTGTTTTTGAATATAGTCTCCCGCTCGCGCGACATCACCGGTCTGTATCAGTGGATAGTCACCACCTAAAAGATCGGGATCGTTTCGCGGTCTGTGTTTACTAACTCCCCGATCAAGTTTTCCAAGGTCGGGTAGAGTCATTATATCCCAGTTCATCGGGTTGGTGGCTGGGTCCCCAAACATCTCATGAAAGATCGCATGGCCGAGGGAGTTGAGTTTGTCGAGGGCGCGGGTGCGGAGGCGGCGGATCGCGTCTGCCTGATCCAGTATCCCCGCAATCCGCCTCTGCTCCTCCAACGACGGAAACGGGATTTTGAGCTCCTTCAGACTTTCGATAGGGAAGTTATCAGCGGTGGTGGCTCGCACCCACTTAAGCACGATTGGCTCCGCTGCCTTGACGATATGCGCGACGTATTCGGGATGCGCCTGTTCAGAACAGACCAAGGCCTTAAGGTCTTGATTAATTGCGACTGCGCGACGAGTGATGCCCACAGGTAACGTATGCTTCAAAATTCCCGACCGGTTCACGAGCAAAACAGATCGTTCAGGAACTAGATTGGTCGCACTGCCGTCGATGGCTTCTTGAGTAATCTTGTCGATGGAGTCGGATATCTCCCAGACTTTCATGTCCTTTGGCGTCACCCAAGGAATGTTGCCTTCGTAGAATTCGGGATTTCGTTTGGACGGCGTGCCGCCTCCCTTAACTGATGCGATCTCGCCAATTGGGACCATGCTCATCCCAGCATCCCCTCCAACCGATCCAGCCCTTCGGCGATCTCGGCCTCAATCGCGCGCAGTTCTGCGATGATCTCTTTCGGGGGTTGATGTTCCACCTCCTCATGCGCCACTTCCTTGTAGCGGTTGAGTGACAGGTCCCATGTGCCCGTGGCCTGAATATCCGAGAGCGGCACCATGAAGCTTTGCGCGGTGCGAGGACGTTCGGCCTCTGTCTCGAACGCGCCCCAACGGGCCAGGATGTCCGGAAGGTTGTTCTTGGCATGCTCCTCCTCGGTCAGCGCCTTGGCGGGCACTGGACCCAGCTTTTCGGGCGACAATAGCTCGGTGCGCTTGTCATCCAGGCTCAGTCCATCCGCCTCCATGTCATAGAACCAGACGTTATCCGTGCCGCCACTTTCGGTCTTGGTGAAGATCATGATCGCGGTGGATACCCCGGCATAGGGGCGGAACACGCCCGAGGGCAGCTTGATGATCGCGTCGAGCTTCTGATCCTCGACGATGATCCGGCGGATATCCTTGTGCGCCTTGGAGGAGCCGAAGAGCACCCCGTCCGGCACGACTACAGCGGCACGCCCACCCGTGCGCATGAGGCGCAGAAAGAGGGCCAGGAACAGGAGTTCGGTCTTCTTGGTCTTGACGATCTTTTGCAGGTCTTTCGCCGTGCTGTCGTAGTCGAGCGACCCGGCAAAGGGCGGATTGGCCAGGATCAGAGAATAGGCTCCGGCGTCTGTCCCATGTTCTTCGGCAAGGGCATCGCGGTTAGACACATCAGCGTTTTCGACCCCGTGTAGCATCATGTTCATCGACCCAATCCGTAGCATAGTGGGGTCAAAGTCGAAGGCGTGGAACATGTTGTTATGGAAGTGCTTGCTTTGCTCGGCGTTGCGCAGCATTTCGGGATGTTTTTCGCGCATGTACTCGCCCGCCACCACGAGGAAACCGCAGGTGCCCGCCGCCGGGTCACAAATGGTGTCCTTGGGTGTCGGAGCCATCAGGCGGACCATCAGCTCGATGATATGGCGCGGCGTGCGAAACTGGCCGTTCTGGCCGGCGCTGGCGATTTTGCCGAGCATATACTCGTATACGTCGCCCTTGGTGTCCCGGTCGTCCATCTGAATTTGATCGAGCAGACGCATGACCTTGTCGAGTAGGGCCGCGTTAGAGAACCCAAGCCGCGCGTCCTTCATATGGGTCGCAAAGGCAGAGCCTTCGTCCGCCATGGAGCGCATGAAGGGGAAGACGTGCTGATCCATCAGCTTCATCTTTTCACGGTTTTCGAAATTGATCAGCCGCTGCCACCGAAGGTCATCGTAGGGACGGTCGATGGTCTCTTCGTCCTTCGGATCGTCGCTGACTTTGTACTTGAAGGTGCCTTCTGGGAAGATGCGCCGCTCCATCGCTTCGCCCAGCATATTTGCCTTGGCCTCCTCCCGTGTATGGATTTCGTCAAGGCGCTTGATGAAAAGCAGATAGGTGATCTGTTCGATGACCGAGAGCGGATTGGAAACGCCCCCCGACCAGAAGGCATTCCAGATTTGGTCAACTTGAGAACGGATGTGGCTGGGAAGCATTAGGTATTCTGTCCTGTTTTATGATTTTATTGGTTTTCTTGTGGTTCTGTGGCGTTTTCCGGATCGAAAGCCCAATTGTCGTCATCAGCTACGTACTTGTCGCCTGTTACTGCGCGGATCGCGCCTTCAATTAGCTGTAAATCAGCTTTTTCTCCGGGATGTTGCCACTTCAGAACTTGAGCGGAGATGTGTCGCATCTCATCAGGGCTCATGTCCGTGTCTTTGAAATGCGCAAAGAGCAGTGTGCATACTCTGATCGCATCGTGTGCCAATGTCGCTTTCGTTTCATCAGTAACTGGGGAGCGCGCACCTGTGACGAGTTCGTGCAGGTCAACTTCGAAATGGGCGGCAATGCGAAACAAGACGCTTGAGGGTGCATCTTTATTGCCTTGCTCGTAGGACTGATAGGCTCTCCTCGAAATCGACGCGATGTCTGCCATTTGAGCCTGGGTCTTCTTGAACCGACGCCGGATTCGCAGCAAACCCTCATCGGCTCGAAAATAGCTCAGTCTTCGATTAAACTCATCCTGTTCGTAAGCTTCGAACTCGGCATGTTCGATCTCGGCCTCTTCCTCCCTGGATCGTGGAGAGAACTTGAAAGTCGGCATTCGCGGCTCCTTTGCGCAAGTATGTGCGCTTTTGAAGAATGGAGCGCACGAATTTGCGCTTTTGAGCATAGGCGTTCGCAAATGACTTTGCCAGTCTGAATTTTCATGAGACAGTGCCATCAAGACCGAAGGAGCACGTTCATGCTAGAAGCTGTAAAGAATGGAAAAACGCCTGAAGAATGGGCGGAATTGCTGTCATCGCGTGGAATGCCTCTGTCATCGCGATTGATCCGCTCAAAAGCGCGGGAGTTGGGTTGCTTCTACTCTTTGGGTCGCGCCATGATCTTATCCCCTGATCATGTCGAGACGCTGCTGACAGCAGAGGCAAAGGGCCTCGGGAACAGGGACTAGAGCCCATGAAAGCCGCTCGAACCATTGTTGACTGGGGCGCTGCACTTCGCCGGATAGAGGCTGCGCGTTATTGCGGGCACTCGCCTGGCCATTTTGATAAGCTGGTGAAAAGTGGGGTATATCCGCCAGGCCGTGACGCGGATGGCGTCGTTCTTTGGCTTAGGTGGGAGCTCGATGCTGCTCTGTCGGAGCTTCCAACAATTGGAGGGGAAGTTTGGAGCGAAGTGAATAGCTGTGATGAGGCGCTTGGTTGTACGTGAAGCTGAAACATCTCAATGCATCTGGCCGTTTCCCAAGCGGAAATGTACGTTACTACTATCGACCAAAGGGCGATAAGGGCATTCCGATGCCCGACCTGCCCCCTGATGATCAACGATTTCTCGACGCCTATTCAGCCGCGTCTGGAAACAAAGCGCCTCAAAACAAGCGTCCTCGTCCTGGTAGCATTGCTTTGGCTGTACCTCGGTACTTGCAGTCGGAGGGTTTTTTGGATCTGGCGCCGGGAACACGGGCAGCCAGACGGCGTCTTTTAGATGAAATCCGAAAGCAACTTTGGAATGCCTTGGTTCGGGACCTTCAAACCAAGCATGTCGAGTTAATGCTGAAGAAGCACACTGCCCATGCTAGGAATAATCGTCTCAAAGTATGGCGCGCCTTTGGCAAATGGCTTGCTGCTGAATACAACATCGACGATCCAGCGGTGAACGTCAAAAAATCTCCGGTTCCTAAATCGAGCGGGCACGTGCCATGGTCTGCTGACGAAATCGATAGGTTCCGCTCATTCTGGGAAATCGGAACACCAGAACGCCTCGCGTTTGAGGTCATATACTTCACTGGTGCTCGAATTTCGGATGCGTTCCGGCTCGGTCAAGGAAATGTCGATCAGGAAGGTTGGCTGGTTTTCAATCAGCAGAAGACCGGCGGCGAGGTCGCAATTCCATTTAGCCGACCTTTGCCAGGTTTCGCATCGGGTATGCAGAGCGACCTTCAGTATCTTCGAGCGGCACTGGATGCGCGATCCGACAAACACATCACTTGGATCACAACTGCCTTCGGGACTTCACGAAGTGTGAAGGCTGCCGGGCAGTGGTTTGCAGCCAAAGCGCGCGCTGCAGGCATCCATGGTCGGACTGCACACGGTCTAAGGAAAAGCCGGTCGCAAGCCTTGGCCGAAGCAGGCGGAAACTCAGTCCAAATCGGCGCATGGACAGGGCACGAAAGCCTCTCCGAGATCGAGCGCTACATTCGTGGCCTCAACAAAAGAAAGGTGCTCAGCGGCACGGAAACAGAACAAAAAGTTCCAACTTCCGCGACCAAAGTTCCAACTCAACCAAAAAAGACAGGAGAATCAAATGCTTGAAAAAGCGCTGGCGACCCCGGCAGGATTCGAACCTGCAACCTGCCCCTTAGGAGGGAACCGTTCATAGCGTTATTCCTTCTGTGTTTTCTTACTCTTCGGTGTTTGTACAGTGTCCGCCTGTACGTGGTTTGTACGAAAACGCGCCCTGACATCGGCCTCATCGGTCTCCGCATGGGCGTAGATGCGCATGGGCAAATTGGGGTCAGACCATCGGCCAGCCTTGGCCGCAGTGACAGGATCGACGCCCTGACGGACCACCAATTCGGTGAAGAACCCGTGCCGTCCGGCAGGGTGCGCTGAAAGGTACGGGATGCCTGCGCTCTTGCAGATCGTCTTCCAGCGTGTGTTGTAGCCGGTGGAGCTACCGTAACCGAACACGCGTGGCTTCATGAACTTGCCAGTCTTGCGGTTCTTTGGCCGCTTGGGCGGCAAGGCCAGCAATTCGTCCATCATCTGAGGCGAAACGGTGATCCAGCCTTCGGGATGGCCTTTCTGTGCTTTCACTCGAACTTTGTTCTCGGCGGGCCGCAGATCGTCAGGCTCTATCGAGACAGCCTGATCGATCCGCGCCGCCGTCTCGAACATGAACCGAACCAGCGCAGCGTTGTAGGGATCAGCGGCTCCACAAAAGGCCTCGATCCACTCTTGTCGGCGGGCTTGCGTTCAACACGGCTGGTCTTCCCCCGACGCTTGTCCTGTGCGATCCGCTCGAACTTGTCATATGGCTTCACCCGGATTAGCGGCGTGCCTTCTAGCTCGTGCGCGTTGTTGATCACCGCACTCGCCGGAGTCACGATTTCGCGCCACCAAGTGTCAGTCGATGCCTTGGGTTTCAGCTTTGGCCCGAGCCCTTTGAGAAGCGCACCAGAAATCGCGCTCAAAGGCATGTCACCGATCTCTTCAACAATGGGGATCAATTGCTTCGCGGTCTTAGGGGAGGAATTGTAGAGCATGATAGCATCCGAGAAAGTCTTGCTCGGCTCGTCGCCAACGACATGGCGGCGTATCTGAAGCTCAGTCTCGCGGTTTATCCAGTCCCGTGCGCCCGCTTCTGTAGATGCCTTAGTGCTTCGCCGGTATGGGCCTGCGATTGGCCTGCCGTTGTACTCGACCCAGCCCTTAGCCCAGTAGAAGCGGCCCCTCTTGTAGATTTGGAGCGGCATGCCTGGCCTCCTTCAAATATCTTGTCGATCTGCGCCGGTGTGATCAGCATTGTCCGTCCGAGGCGGTAGAATGCCCCGGTCTCATTTGCTCTCTCGCGTAGGGTCCGCTCAGAAATGTCGATGCCCATATCTGCCATCAGCTCTACCCATTCGGATGGCTTTTTCCCAAGGCCGAGGATTTGCGAGCTGTCGGATTTGTCGGTCTCTGCCATTTCAATCATCCTTGTCCATATGAGTTGAATCGTGCGTACGCATGGAATCGCTTGTTTGGTACCTTCTGACGTGCTCAGATGGATTCAAACGGAAATTTGCGTCATTTTGTGCGATGTTTATACAAAGTTGCGCTTTCGTCAATTGGGAAGTCGGAATGGCGCAAGAAGATGCTGATATGTTCGCGGAAGTAGGTGCGCGCCTGGCCATCTCACGCAGTGAAATAGGCGTTTCGCAGGCCGCGATGGCAGAGGCAATCGGCGTCTCGCATCGGGCTTATCACAGCTATGAGAAGGGTAAGCGCGGCATCCCAATCGAAGCACTGATCAAGATGCACAGACGATATGAGGTCGACGTTGCTTGGTTGCTGCTTGGCACGCAGTCGATCCGTGCCGGTCACGATTTTGATGCACTGAAGAGGATCGAGACCTCGCTCGATCAGTACCTAGAAGGTGCTGGTATCAAGATTAGGAGCGAAAAACGTGGTGCCATCGTTGCGCGCTGGTACCAGTCGCAAGTCGAGGGGCGGGAAGTAACGGATGATGACGTTCACACTTGGATCGAACTCGTAAGGGAGTAAGCAAATGCAAGAACCAAGCGAAAATTGGAAAAGGGTTCGGCTGGTCACTTTGGAACGAGCCCGCATCGTGGCTATCGACCCACTCAACTTTCTCTATCAAATGCACACCATTGTCTGCGCACTCTATCTCGCTCTCTTTGCGAAGTACTTTTTCTTCGAGCGCGCTCTGGAGCTCTCAGTCACGAACTCAATTGGGATCCTGCTCGCTGGAGCAGCAGCGGTTTTGGTACCGATTTTGACGGCATCTGTGCTTACATTGCACTTTACCCAAACCAAATTGGACCGGATCGCGGATGAGTATCGAAACGAAGCGCAAACTGTTGAATAGTAAACTCGTTTCCGTGGAACCATCGGCCCCGGAGCTCAAGTACAGACTGGTAAAAAATGAATCCGAAAAACAATAACTTACTTTCAATCAATGCACTTAAGTTCACCCAGTGGCTCGATCTATGGGACGGCTTCGAATACTCGACGACCCCTCCGGACAGAAAACCGAAACCGTCAATGTTCGTCTTTTCGATGAACGCTTCTACTCTGCGAAGCTACAGCGACGTCTATAAACGTGAACGTAGCAGCGACGATGTTGAGGGCATTCAAAGAAAAAGGGACGAGAAGCGAACGAAGCGGATCCAAGAATTTGTGCAATATGGCTACCCATATGGCGACTTGAAAGAGAACCAGCGAACCCTCGACAAAGTAACGCTGAGAAAGCCAGGTTGGTTGCCGACGGCAATTGTGGTCAACATCCTTGAACCCGGCGATCAGCGCAAAGGCAAACAGGCCAGTCAGAACTTGACTGCGCAAGTAGTCGAAGGCTCCGGACACTGTGAGATCTTACTTCCTGATTTGAGCAGGTTTTCGCACGATGATGTCCGACCCTTCGAAGTTATCGACGGGCAGCACAGGCTTTGGGCGTTTGAAGAGGAGATGGACGGCCAATACGAGTTACCAGTTGTTGCATTTCACGGCCTGGATATCGCGTGGCAGGCCTACCTCTTCTGGTCAATCAACGTTTCGCCTAAACGTATCAACCCAAGTCATGCCTTCGACCTGTATCCTTTGTTGCGCAACCAAACATGGCTCGAACAAACAGGCGATTTGACTGTGTATCGAGAAGCTCGAGCGCAAGAGATCACCGAATGGCTATACAAACATCCAGACTCAGCTTGGAAAAACCGCATAAACATGCTGGGAGAAAGCGGGGCTGGTCGCGTCAGCCAGGCCGCATTTGTTAGGTCTCTAACCGCTGCATTTTTTGGAACGGGCAGAGGCAAAGCAGGTCGCCATGGACTCTTTCAGGCGGCTATTCCTGGTCAAGACGAACCCCTGTCGTGGACGCGATCTCAACAAGTGGCACTTGTTCTCGAGTTTTGGCGACTCATGCAAATCGCGATCGGCGATCTGAGCAACGAGGAGTGGGTCGCGGCATTCTCGGGATCAGAGCCAGCACGGGACGCTTTCGACGACAGAAGCTCCATGCTCAATCAAGACATGGGCGTGAGAGCTGCTCACGCGGTCGTCAACGATGTTCTCTACCGGTCAATAGAAAACTGGTCCCTTTCTGAGTGGATGTCAGAAGAGTTTGATGAGACGGACACTACTGAAGAGGATGTTTCTAGGTCGTTGGTGACCCTGCGAAATCAGAAATTCTATAGCAAATTTAGGGACCTAACTACAGAGCTTGTACGATTTGATTGGCGGTCCTTGGATGGACCAGGCGTCAGGGAGAACCGGGACTTGGAGCTTGTACGTCGGGCGTATCGAGGCAGCGGTGGATACACACTTCTAACGAACGACATTATGCAAAAACTAGCCGAGGCTAAGTCTCAGGCTATTGCTGGCGTAGCCAGCGAAATAAGCGCTGATGGCAAATAATGGCGGACCCTTTGGTTAGCAGCCAGATCGGACTGGCAGACCCTTCAGCAATCGTAGCTAAGGTGACGACATTTGGGAATCGGCCGGTTTCCGAATGGCTCAGTGCCGGTCATCCTGCCAGAAACTGTCAAATAATTGATCCCGCAACCAATAAGGGCATCAGGCGACTCGATCGGGCTCGTGCGCAGCTCTCGGACGATCAGATGGTCTCGTTGATTGCAGCTTGCGGCCCTAACCATTGCTTGGATGGATGGGGCTACTTGTCGCGCAGCATCAGTGCGCTTGTCGCCAGAGATGGCCATTCAGCAAAGCATATGGCCTACTATGCACAACTGCGAGCCGCTATGAGTATGCTTGCTGTATCAGGCATCGGGATCTTCAACGGGCTGAACATTTGCATTGATGTGAACGGCGCGGTTCACAAACTCGAGAACACTCAAGAGAACAAAGGTGGCGAGAATACTCATAGGATCGTTTGGCCGGCGCTGGACGCATGGTTAAGAATCGATTCAAATGCCGCAAGGTTTCTGTCATCTGTAAGCCTGCACGGAACAAATCTAAAAGATGCGCTGGATTCGATCTGGCCAAACAGACAGCCTGTGTCGATCGTTCTCCCACTTATCAATGCCTGGGCATTCGATTTGAGCGTTGCAACTCAACATCATGAGCAGCGAAATATATCGAGCTACACACCGCATGAACTGAACGCGCTACAGTGCTCATTCCAAGATGAAATGGATTTCCTTTCTGAGACTTGGAGTGCACTCGAGCCGTCAGCCCCGTTCGGATTTACGCAGTTGGATAACCACATGCTGCGACGACTGTTTCAAATGGTACATCAACAAGATAACTCTGCCGCGGATCCGGCCGACATCGTCCAACTTGATGCTAGCCCAATTGCAACGAGATACGAAGAGCTCGAGCCCACGCTTAGACAAGCGGTTCCTAAGCCATTTCTGTTGGACGAAACTGGATCAAATGAGCCGCAAGTGTTCCAGATGGCGGCAACCGATGGGACTACACCTCGCGCAATGATATCACGAGCGGTGCTGTTGCTACGAGCTGCGACCGCCATGAACACGCTGACCCTACACGAGGCTGGGTTTTCACCAGACGGCACCGAAATTCGACCATGGCTTGATCCCCTGATTGTCCATCGCGGAATAACTCCGGCCGAAAAGTTGCCGGAGCGAATGGCCGATCTGTGGGACACCACCAGGTATGCTGTCGAAGACTTTCAATCCTCACTAGTTGAAAGCGCCTACGAGCCTAACGGTTTCTTTGCTGCAAACCAAAATGGCACTCCTGACGTGACTCAACTGGAACGGGCTGCGATGTGGGGAATGTGCCCATGAAGTACATGGGTTCGAAGAAGTCGATGCTATCGAACGGTCTCGGTGAAGCTCTCGATAGGTCTATCGGTGAGTGCAATCGTGTTTTTGATCTGTTCACAGGCTCCGGTGCAGTAGCCTGGCATGTCGCGCAGCACTACGAGCGAGAAGTAATTGCGTCGGATCTTCAAGCCTACGCCGTTGCACTTGCTGCTAGCGTTATCGAACGCACAGAAATTCTGAACAGTCGAAGGTGGGTAGATAGTTGGTTCCAAAGAGCTGAGGACCGCCAGTCCGGTGACTTTCCCAGCTTGGCAAGGCTGTTTCAAAACCAGTTGAAAGACGGGGGAATCACTGAAAAAGCATCTAGAGCAAAAGAGCTTTGCTCGTCTACGGATTTCCCAATTACTCGCGCTTATGGGGGGTACTACTTTTCTCCCATTCAAGCCGTTTGGCTAGACACCCTGCGCAAAAGCCTTCCCAATAATCGTGTCCACCGCAAGATTGGACTCGCCGCGTTGATAATTGCAGCCAGCCAATCAGCCGCATCCCCGGGCCATACGGCGCAGCCATTCAAACCAAATGAAACTGCCGGACGTTACCTTATGGAAGCTTGGATGCGAGACATTCAGTTTCTAGTCAGGCGCGCTGTCGACACCTTGTCCAAGAAGCGAGCAATGATACAAGGCAAAGCATGCGTTTCGGATGCAAACGAACTTGCAAAACAGGTTTCGGAAGGTGACCTAGTCTTCCTGGATCCACCTTACTCCGGCGTTCACTACAGTCGATTCTACCACGTCTTAGAAACTGTGGCTGTTGGGAAAGTAGGGGAAATATCTGGGAATGGACGGTATCCGCCATCTAGTGAGCGTCCAAGATCAGAGTACAGCTTGCGTACCAGATCAAAGACTGTCTTCGATGATCTGCTCAGAGTTTTATCAGAGAAAGGAGCGTCTGCAATTGTGACGTTCCCTGCTGATGCGGCAAGCAATGGAATGAGCGGCGAAGACGTTTCGGTCTTATCAGGACAGTATTTTGATATCGAAGAGGCCAAAGTATCCTCTCGGTTTTCAACTCTGGGAGGCGACAAGAAACACCGCGACGCTCGTCAGAACGCTACCGAACTCATACTCAGATTGTCACCGAGATAAATCCTCAATTCCAGATCTCTTGTTGGTCGGCTCAGAGCTAGTACTTATTTGCGGTGAGCGCGGCGGCGTATCACACATTGACACATGCGTCACTATATGATACATACCCACTATGATCCAAAGCACTAAGGGCAAACGCGCCGCCAACGCCGTGAAGGGCAAGTACGGCAAAGGCTTCCCAGGTGACTTGGTGAAGCGCACCCGGGCGATGCTTTCGGCGCTGGATGCTGCGGTTGTTGTCGAGGATTTGCGGTTCCCGCCCGGCAACCACCTGGATGAACTGAAAGGGGATCGGACCGGTCAACACTCGGTGCGAATCAACGGGCAATGGCGCATCTGCTTTGTCTGGACGCCGAACGGCCCCGCCGATGTCGAGATTGTGGACTACCATTGAGAGGATATGCTGATGAGCTTGCTTGAAGACCCTATGCACCCCGGTGAAGTCCTGAAAGAGCTGTACCTCGATCCCTTGGAAATGGGGGCCATTGCGTTTGCGCGGCGTCTGGGTGTGCCTCGGACGCGGATTGAGCGGTTGATCAAGGGCACGACCGGGATCACACCGGACACGGCGCTACGCCTTGCCCGCGTGTTCAACACGACTCCGGCTTACTGGGTGAACTTGCAAACGAACTATGACATGGCGCTGGCGGCCAAGGACATCGACGTGTCTGACATTGAGCCATTAGTTGCGTAGAGCGGCTTAGCACTTGAAAAGATGAGTGCAAACTCCTTACGCCTAGTCCTAACCGAGCTAGGTATCATGATTTTCGGAACGCACCTTGCATGGCCTTTGCGATCTCTGCGATCGTTTCAGAAACAGGCGACTTCACTATTGCTCGTTCGCCTTCAGAATTAATCGAAATCGACTGAAGCCTCCCTAAAAGCGGCGTTGGATCGATACCCCGCTCCAAAAGACCACTTGCAAGAATGGAGTACATACGTGCTTGGTTTTGCCATGCTTCCTCTGTGCGGACCGCTTCCGCGTCTTTTACCCACTTCAGCAAGCTCGTGAGGCCAAAAGTCACAAACATTCCACCTATGGCCAACAACAGGACAACTGCCGGGCTGGCACCTCTAAAGGCAAGGTCGGCTTGAAGTTCGGCCAAACCTCTCAAACTCGCTGCACCGCCTTCCAAGTCCTCTAACACTCCGGCAGTATTCTCATAAGTCTGTCTACTCTGAGAAATTACGGCGGAAGCGGAGGAAACGGTACCAAACAACTGCGAGCTTCTTTCACTCAACTGACGCAGTGTCTCATTCTCGCTTTGCGCCAAGAGCGCGCCCTGCAGCCCAACGGCCACTTCATTTGAAGTAGAGACTTGTTCTTTGAATTCAGACAGAGCGACCTTCAATTCTTCAAATTGAGCGTCCAGTGCTGTCACAGAAGCTATGAAACCATCTGGCACAGCAAAAACAGCGGGTTGATTTGCTAGTACGCTAACAACTCTTCGAAGATCTTGTAGTGGATCCACAACTTGACCCTCTGGATTCCAGTCGCGGATTGCATTGATCGCCGCATTTTCCTCTTCGGTAAGAACGGTCCAACCCGTTGTCCGGTCGTCACGGTCCCAAACGCTGGCCAACCCCGTAACCAGACCAACGGTCTCTGTTTCGTACACTTCTAAGGCTGCCGCAGCAGCATCAATCTGAGCGAGCATATCATCCGGAGTCGTCATAGCTCGGGATTGATCTACTAGTTCTCTCAGGGTTACCTCAAAACCTGGTCCCAAATTAGGTTCTTGGCTGGCTTCAGCAGTACCGTCACCTGCTGCGCTGGCGACTTGGCGTGCTTCGTACTGCTGGACTATTACCTCTGTTCTTTGCGCAAGAGATTCAATCGATGCAACCTGCTGCAAAAGATCGGAAGATGCTGTTTCTGATAATTCTTGAGCTTGATTGACTTGGCCAGCGAAGGCGCGAAAGCTATTCAAAGCGCCCTCCACTTCCACAAAGTTGCTTTCCAACTGCTGTATTTGGGATGAAAGGTCCGAGAACTCCGGGGCCCGTAACTGACTCATAACGGCCTGCAGGTTTTCATTGACTTCAGTGTTGATACCCGCGTTGCGTATTTCTTGAAATTGACGAGTAATTCCCGGCAAATATATGAACGTAAAGAATATTATTATAAATCCGGCCATTAGCAATCCTATGCCTGTGGCGAGCCTTGCACGACTGCCAGCTGCAGCCTTCTGCCTTTTCTGTTTGCTGTCGCTATTAGAAGGAATTGCTGCATCACCTGGAGGATTGGATGCCCCACGATGGCTTTGAGTGCTTTCTATACCGAATGCTAGGTCAATTCTTGTGTTGAGCGCTTCAGCTTCCTGCAGGCTAAATGGTGTATAGTCTCGGCTGCCTTCGGAAGAGGTCAAATCTGCAACGAAGCGGTTCCAAAGGATCTCACCGTCTCCGGACAAAAAGTCCACCATGTCGGATTTTCTTGCCGACGAAGGCATAAGTTTCTTGAGGTCATCGCGAACGTCTTTGGACATCTTGTCCATGTAAAGGTTTGTGACTTGGCGACACTTGGTATCAACCAGCCAGTCTGGACCAAACGTTCCCAGTTCTTTATCAATTCGCATCAATCCACCATTCCATTAGTTCAATCAAATTAGCTCTGGAAAAAACAAGCTTCACACAAAACTAAAGCAAAAAGTGCCAATGTTGGTAGATTTTTTTGGCCTTTTGAGGTAGCGTCCATAAGTCGAGAATGTCGACCGAATGCTCGGCCTGAGCTCCAGTGCAGGTCTACTAATTGATGAATTGAAGAGTTTGGCCCTCTCGCCATGTCCAGAAGCACTTAAATTTGGAATACCATCAATGCCTCACTCCCCGCTCCGCATGCGCCTCCTGGCTGTCTAACTGTCCTTCAATCTCTCGGCGGCGGCCCTCGCTAAGGTCAAGCTCTGCTGCAAGCTCTCGTTCAGCGTCTTGTAGTTCGCCTCGTCGTTCAGCAATCCGGTCAAGGCCTTCATGGATGCGGCTTGTGAACGAATGAGCAAGGTCACGCAGTCTTTCAAGCCAGCCAGCTCCCTCTCGATCCTGCCGGTCGAGCGTGTCTCCAAGGCGTTCAAGTTCTGCGCGGAGGCCTCTGAGGCCGTCACCAACTGCTCGACGCAGGCGAGCAAGTCGCGTTCCAAGGCTGTCAGTTGGGTCATCTAATCCTCCTCGATCCGAATGCAGGTCACGTGTTGCCCGCCCATCGTGCAAGTGCGCAGCCGCGTCTTCGACGGGTCTAGGATCAGCCAGGTCCCCTCGGGCCGTTCGATCCGTGTCAAGCCCAGCTCCGTCAGTTCCGAGCGGCTCAGATGCACCGTCCAGAAGAAGCTCGCGGCCATCATCAAGGCGACCCCCGTCAGCACCATCGCCACGATCAGCCAGGGCGAGATCGTCAGCCAAAGGCGGATCGATCTCAGCCGCGTCTCGAACAAGCTCGCCGTCTCGGTCTGGAAGCGACGCGTATCGCTCGCGATGGTATGCTGCGCGGCGCCCACAATGTTCTTCAAATCGATCCTGAAGCTCCCCAGCTGGGATGAGATCGAGGCGACGTGTTCGGCCCGGATCGTGTCGAGCTCCGCGTTCAGCTTCTCGCTCAACCGGGCCCTGTTGCCAGTCTTCATGGAAAATCTCTCCTTTCAGCCGCCAGCGCTCGCCGGTCTCGGGATCGCAGGCGGTGATGTAGGCCTTGCCGGTACGCGGCAGGTCGAAGCCTGCCTCGGTGAGCGCCTCGATCATGGTCGCGCGGTCGCTGATCAGCCCCATGTCGATCTGGTCCTGAATCCAGGCGTGCAACTCGTCGCGACCTTGGGCGCGGGTTGGAGCCTCGACAATGTCGCGGACCTCTTGTGCGCGCTCGACGTCCATCGGGTCGGCCCATTCGTGGCGCTGGTTCATGACGTCGCGCAGGCTGTCATAGGCGTCCTGATAGCCCGGTGGGGCGATGTTGAGGCTCTTGCCCGTCGTCAGTTCCATGCGCGGTGTGCAGAAGTGAAGCTCGACCCGGCCTTCGTGGCGATGGCGGACCCAGAGCACCTCATATTGCTCAGGGTCCAGCCCCGCGAAGGCCAGCCGTTCGAACCCGTCCATGACCTCGGCCTGCTGGTCCTCAGTCGGGTCGTCGCTGTCCGCAAAGCTGATCACGCCCGCGCGGTAGGTCCATCGGTGGCGGCTGGCGTCGATCAGGGCCTCGGTGCGCTCGGGGTTGCCGCGCAGGACCTCGGGTAATGGGTCGCGGGTGACAGTCATCGGCTGGCCATCGGCATCGCGGATCAAATCGCGGTTGCCGTCATAGGCCAGCACACGCTCGGCCACGAGGTAACCGACCGGCCCCGCACCTGCGCCTTGGCCATTGGGGAAGAACTTGATCAGCACCGACGCGCCTCGTCGAGGAGCGCGGCAAGCTGGCGTTCGATCACCACAAGGCGGCGCGCGACGGTCAGTGTGTCGAGGTCCGCGCGTCCCACCTTCATGGCATGGTTCAGCCAGCGGGCGATCTGGTTGAGGTTGCCGCCGATCCGCCCGACCGCCAGCACCAGTGCGGGGTCAACGCGGGGCACGGGTTTACGGCGACGCGCTTCGGTGAGGCCAAGCGCCTCGCGCAGGAGGGTCGAAGCAGGCAAGCCAGCGGCCTCGGCCTTGGCGCGCAGCTGGGCCTTCTCAGAGGCAGTGCAGCGGAAGACGAAGGTCTCGGTCAGCGGCTCTTTGGCGGGGGCTTTCCCCCGCCGGTGGGGTTCGAAGGGGAGGCGTGCCGCCCCTCGCAAGGTCCCATGTCATCGGCGCAGCCGTATGACATGGGTCGCCTTGCTGTTTGCGCTTCGGTGGGATTGGTGACGCTCATGATCTGAGGCCCGCCGCCTGGATTTGGGCCTGTGTCACAAGCTCTGCGGCCAAGAGCGCATCGATCTGGCCGGGCGTGATGTGGCGGCAAAGAGGGTGCTTGTCGGTCACCCAACCCGCCAAGCCTGCCAGCATCTCGGCTTCCTTCGCCTTTTTCTCTTCTCGGCCCTGAGCAATGTCGTCGACGTGGCTCCGCCATCGCGCTGACTTGAACCAGTTGTCCGAGAAACAGACCTTCGAGCGGGTGAAGCCCGCGCTCTCGGACGCGTAGGCCTTCACTGCCTGCAACAGATCCTCGACTTCGATCCCTGCGTCCAGGATGTCCCTGATCCGCCCGAGACACTCGGCCTTCCCCCGCACCCGGTCGGGCGGATAGGCTGCCAAAATCCTCTGAGCCTCTTCATCCTCCGCCACCACGCGCTCGCGCGTAGATGGTTTTAGGATGGTTTTAGGATGGTTTGGGGGCCGTGGTGGCCCCGGTACCCCGGCCACTGTGGCCCCCGTTCCGGGTCCAGCCTGGACGGGGTCCACTGTGGCCCCCGTCTCGATATCGGGTTCGGCGGTCAGTTCCAGCGCCTCGATACGGGTCAGATCGATCCGGTAAACGACCGTAAATCCGTTCTTGCATCCCCGTGCACCAGTCTCGACCAGGATGCCTTCCTTCAGGAAGTCCCGGATCGTCCGCTTGACGGTTGTCTCCGCTAGCTCGGTATGCCGCTGGATCGTCCCCTTCGAACACCAGATGCCAGAGCCATCGTCAGACGCCTTGTCCGCCAGAAACATGATGATCTGCTTACGCGTCGCACTCCCGAACTTCCGCTCGGCACACGCGTTTGCCACTCGCCAGCTCATCGGATGGCCCCAAAAGCCGCACGGACGTGCGAATTTTGTGCAGGTTTTGTACGAGATTTCGGTCGTTTTCGGAGAATTCGGCGGAAAACGAAACGGGCGTTTCTGCACGCTTCTGCAGAACCCCTTGCAAATAAGCCATATTTTTCAGGCAGTTTTGGCGACCCCGGCAGGATTCGAACCTGCAACCTGCCCCTTAGGAGGGGGCTGCTCTATCCAGTTGAGCCACGGGGCCGCTTAAGCATCGACCTATCTTGCCATGAGCGCTTTGTCACCTGTTTCAACGCGCAGGCAGGCGCCCAAATACTTGAATCCGGAACGGTTTTGACGGTAACTCTGAACAAAGCCTGAAAGGACTGCCCTTGACTGATCGCCCTGCTCGCCCGCTCACCTTGCGCGATGTGTCTGCAGCCTCAGGTGTTTCGGAAATGACCGTCAGCCGCGTGCTCCGCAATCGGGGCGATGTGTCTGAAGCAACACGCAAAAAAGTGCTCGAAGCGGCAAAGACACTGGGATACGTGCCAAACCAGATTGCGGGCTCTCTCGCATCACAGCATGTGAACCTTGTGGCGGTGATCGTGCCATCCCTCAGCAACATGGTGTTTCCCGAAGTGCTGACCGGGATCAACCAGGTATTGGAGGACACACCCCTTCAACCCGTCTTCGGCGTCACCGACTACATGCGCGACAAGGAAGAGCGGGTGCTGTACGAAATGCTGTCCTGGCGACCCTCCGGCGTGATCATCGCGGGCCTCGAACACTCCGATGCGGCACAAGCCATGCTGCAAAACGCCGGTATCCCCGTGGTCGAGATCATGGATACAGACGGCAACCCGGTCGACAATATGGTCGGTATCTCGCATCGGCAGGCAGGCCTCGATATGGCCAAGGCGATCCTCAAACAGGGGTATTCCCGCATCGGGTTCATGGGCACCTCCATGCCCCGCGACCATCGCGCCCGCAAACGGTTCGAGGGTCTGACCGAAGGTCTTGCCAAAGCCGGTATCGAAATAGAAGCCCGTGACTTCTATGAAGGGGGTTCGGCTCTCGCCAAGGGGCGCGAAATGACCAAGACGATGTTGGACGCAAACCCGGATCTCGATTTCCTGTACTATTCCAACGACATGATCGGTGCCGGTGGCCTGCTCTACCTGCTGGACGAGGGGATCGACGTGCCCGGACAGATCGGCCTTGCCGGCTTCAACGGGGTCGAACTGCTGCAAGGGTTGCCACGCCAGTTGGCGACGACAGACGCTTGCAGGCTTGAGATCGGACGCGCCGCGGCCGAGATCATCCGTGATCGCAACACGGAAGGCGCAGATCAGGCGCCCAAGCATATCACGCTCACGCCCACCATTTCCTACGGTGACACGCTGCGCCGCGCCTTGCGGGCGTGACGCAGTACACGCTGAGCAACGGCCAAGCCCGCCGCGTTTTTCTGGATCGCCACGGGCTGTCCGACACACCGGCGGGGAGAGCGCACGGGACCGCCCTGCTGGACGTGATCACGCAGCTCGGATTTGTGCAGCTTGACAGCATCAACACCGTCGCTCGTGCCCATGATCTGATCCTGTTTTCGCGAAAGCCACGCTATCGCCCCAAGAACCTGAAAAATCTCTACGAACGCGACCGGGCCCTGTTTGAACACTGGACGCACGATGCGGCCGTCATCCCGGCCACATTCTATCCCTACTGGCACCTGCGCCGGGAACGTGACGCCGCCCGCCTGCGCGAGAAATGGAGCGCGTGGCGACGCGAGGGGTTCGAAGCGAAATTCCAGCCGGTCCTCGATCAGATCCGCGAGCGGGGACCCTGCTGTTCCGGCGATGTGGGAGAGGGCGAAAAACGCGGATCCGGCGGTTGGTGGGACTGGCACCCTTCGAAAACGGCGCTCGAATACCTTTGGCGCAGCGGGTCCCTGCAAGTGGTCAAACGCGAGGGGTTCCAGAAATACTACGACCTGACCGAGCGCGTGCTGGATGCACGCACGATTGGTAACGCGCCCGACATTGAGGAAACCATCGACTGGTGCTGCCGCGAGGCACTGGATCGGCTGGGATTTGCGACCCATGGCGAACTCGCCGCGTTCTGGGATCACATCAGCCCGGCGGAGGCCAAGGCATGGTGCGCTCGGGCGCTCGAAACCGGTCGCATCATCGAGGTGCAGGTGACGGGGGCGGACGGATCATTGCGTCCGGCCTATGCCTGGCCGTCCCTGCCGGATGACCCCGCACAGGGGCGCGAACCCACATCACGCTTGCGCGTCCTAAGCCCCTTTGACCCAGCCCTGCGCGACCGCAAGAGGGCCGAGCGGCTCTTTGGATTTTTCTACCGGATCGAGATTTTCGTGCCGGAACCCAAACGCACCTATGGCTACTACGTCTTCCCTCTGCTCGAAGGCGACCGCGTTGTGGGACGTGTCGACATGAAAGCGCACCGCGCCGATGACGTGTTGCGCGTGCGCGCCCTCTGGCCTGAGCGCAAGGTCCGTTGGGGCAAGGGGCGGCAAGCAGCGTTCGAAGCCGAGCTTGACCGCATCTCGAAACTCGCTGGTGTGTCATCCATCGCTTTTGACGACGGATGGCTACGCACCACGCTTTAGCGTTGCGCCCGCGGGCACAGAGCGTACCCTGCCGACGATGACATCCGACACCGCATACACACCGCGCATCCGATCCGTTGGACTGGACGGCGTGCTTGTCACCTTTGGCGACACCGCAACGGATGCTTCAAACCGCGCGGCGATAGCTTTTCGCAGTGCGGTGGACGCGCAGGGCTGGGACATCATCGCCGAAAGCAGCAGCACCCTTGTGTCGGCGTTCTTCCGCATTGATTTGGCAGAGCATCGCTTTGACGACATTTCGCATCGTCTGCACGACGTGCTGGCAACACAGGACTGGAACGCAGCCACCCTTCCCGCAGGCCGGACCCTCTGGACCATTCCTGCCACCTTCGGCGGCGACCGCGCCCCTCAACTGGCCGAAGCGGCAGAGGCTGCGGGGCTCAGCGAAGCGGATGCACTGCGAGATCTGACCTCAACCCGGCTACGGGTGTTGACCCTCGGATTTGCGCCCGGCCAACCGTATCTCGGCACCCTTGACAAAACGTGGAATATCCCGCGCCAGAAAGAACTGACACCGAATGTCCCAGCGGGCGCGCTGGTCGCGGCCGTGCGCCAGATCTGTCTGTTTGCCAAAGACACACCCACCGGCTGGCGCCATGTCGGGCAAAGTGCGTTCAAGTGTTTCCGTCCCCGCGGGGACACCCCCTTCCCCCTTGCCCCCGGCGATGAGGTGCAGTTCGCGGACATTTCCGCCAAAGAGCTCGCGCAGATCGAAGCCAAGGTCAACGACGGCTCCGGCGGCGCGTTGCAGGAGGTCCTTGAATGACGGCCCTGCATGTACACCAAGTGGGCCCGGGCGTTGCGGTGCAGGACCTCGGGCGCACGGGCTATCTGGCAAAGGGACTGACACGCGGCGGTGCGGCCGACCGCCTGGCAGTTTTCGAAGGTGCGGCTCTCTTGCGCCAGCCGGCCCACCTCGCTGTGCTCGAGATGGTCGGCACAGGCGGCACGTTCGAAGCCACCGAGGACATCCGGATCGCCCTGACCGGGGCGGAGATGACGGCCCAGATCGACGGCGCGACCGCAGCTTGGAACGCCAGCCACAAGCTCACGAAGGGTAGCCTGCTCAGCATCGGACCAACCCGCACGGGCACGTACGGTTACCTGCATGTGGGTGGCGGTTTCGCAGCCGAGGTCATGCTGGGATCACGCGCAACGCATCAATCCTGCGGTCTGGGTGATTTGGTGGCCGCGGGCGACCGGCTCCCCGTTGGACAGGACAAAAGCGATGAGGTCGGCCTGACCTTGCCCAGTGACACCCGTTTTGGCGGCGGCACGGTGCGGATCGTACCCAGTATGCAAACCGACGCATTTGCCGACGACACGCGCGCGCGCTTCGAACAGACTATCTTTCGCCGTGACCCACGCGCCAACAGGCAAGGCATCCGAATGGACAGCGATGGCGAAGGGTTCTCCACACCCAAAGCACTCGGCATCGTGAGCGAGGTCATCGTACCGGGCGACATTCAGATCACTGGCGACGGCACGCCCTTTGTCCTGATGGCCGAAAGCCAGACGACAGGCGGCTACCCCCGGATCGGAACAGTCCTGCCCTGCGATCTGCCCCGCGTCGCCCAGGCTCCGGCAGGGGCCGCGCTGCAGTTCCAGTTTGTGACACTGGATGAGGGGGCCGCCATCGAAGCCCGCGCACGTGCGGCATGGGACGCTCTGCCCAAATCGGCAACACCACTGGTCCGCGACCCAGCCAGCATTCAGGACCTTCTAAGCTATCAATTGGTAGGCGGCGCCGTCTCGGCCACCGATACCCCTCTCGACAAAGGATAAGGTTATGCAAGTCGACTTGAACGCCGATATGGGAGAGAGCTTTGGCCCCTGGAACATGGGCGACGATGCGGCCCTTCTGGAAACCGTAACCTCCGCCAACATCGCCTGCGGCGCACATGCGGGCGACCCGGACGTGATGGCCGCGACGATGGGCATCGCCTTGGACAAGTGTGTCGGGATCGGATCGCACCCGGGCTTTGCCGACATCCAGGGGTTCGGGCGCAGGCGCATCGACATGCCGATTGCATCGCTGCAAAACTCGATCCGGTGCCAGGTCGGCGCAACCCTTGGCATGGCCAATGCGCTCGGCGCCAAGGTGCGCCACATCAAACTGCACGGCGCGCTTGGCAACATGACGTCAGAGGACGAAGACATGGCACGCGCCTGCTACGAAGCGGCCCTGTCCGCGCATCCTGACGCGATCATCATGGTGCTGGCAGCCACGGCACAGGAACGGGCCGTACGCTCGATCGGCGCGCGCTTTGCCTGCGAGATCTTTGCCGACCGCGCCTACAACGACGATGCGACGCTCGTGGACCGCCGCAAACCCGGTGCCATCATCCACGACGCCGAGATCGCCGGAAAGCGGATGGTCGAGATGGTCAAGGCGCAAGCCATCATCACCGACAGTGGCAAACGGATCGAAACGCCGATCGACACGATCTGCTGTCACGGCGACACACCAGAGGCGGTTGAAATCGCTGCCTCCGTAAGGCGGACGCTGGAAGCCGAAGGGATCGCGGTCAGGGCGTTCGAGGGACGGACCGCCTAGCATAGTCGCAGTCAAACAGCGCGGGACACAAGCGTCGCAATGGCGGCCTCGAACCGCGCCGGATCGCCCGTCGCCCGGGCCATGATCTGCGCCCCTTCCACCTGCGCCATGGCCGCCTCTGCCTCTGCACGCGGATCGCTGACATGCTGCACACTGCCGTCGGACTGCCCATGGCGGAACACCGTTTCCAACCAAGTGGTGACATCCCGGTGGAACGCGGCAAGTTCTGCCATAGTCTCTTTGGGCAAGGCGGTCTGCGTGACCGAAAGGGCCACGCAAAGGCACAGGCTACGCCCCCCGTCGGACGCCCCGCGATAGAGATCAACGAAGCGCAGCAGTCGTGCGCCCGCCGTCCTGTGGGACGCTGATATCGCCTGCAGCCTGTCCATAAACACGGCCCGGTAACGCTGGATCAGCGCAAGCGACAGATCACCTTTTACCGGAAAGTGATAGTGCACCGATGCCTTGCGAATATCGGCGCTTGAGGCAAGGTCGGCAAAGCTGAACCCGTCAAAGCCACGCTGCCTCGTGAACCGCTCCGCTTCATCGAGAAGATGCGTTTTCGTGTCCATCCATCTACCTACTGGTTGGTGCCTCATTTCCTTCTCTGCAAATAATTGGGGCATAAGTCTTGCGCTTTCAAGCCATTTGCCTACCTATTGGAAGGTAACGCGATGAAAGGCCCGCGATATGGAACTGAATGCCGACTTCACACAGACCGTAACAGTCCTGAACGCAGACAACCCATGGCGCCAATCGCCTTCGGCCGGGGTGGAACGCAAGATGCTCGACCGGATCGGGGACGAGGTCGCCCGTGCCACCACCATTGTCCGTTTCGCCCCCGGCAGCGCCTTTGCCCCGCACACCCATGAAGGGGGCGAGGAATACATCGTGCTCGAAGGTGTGTTTCAGGACGAAGCGGGGGATTTTCCCGTCGGCACCTATGTGCGCAACCCGCCCACCTCGCGGCACACGCCCAGTTCGAAACCGGGTGCCACGATCTTTGTAAAGCTCTGGCAGTTCGACCCCGAAGACCGCCAGCACGTGCGCGTCGACATGAACACGGCGGACACCAAGCCTGACCCGAAGCGCTCAGGCGTGGCAAGTTCCACTCTGTTCGAAGATGCGCACGAGCATGTCGCGCTGGAGTTGTGGGAGCCTGAACTCACCCACCGCATCGAAACAGGTGGCGGAGCTGAAATTCTTGTACTGGAAGGGTCGGTATCGCACGGCGACGCAACCCTTGGCCCACGGGACTGGCTCCGCGTAGCACCCGGCGAGACCAAGAAACTGACCTCTGGCCCGGACGGCGCGCGCCTTTGGGTCAAGACCGGTCACCTACGCCAGATGATCGGCGCGTGACCACAGCGCTGGTTCTCGGCGCAGGGCTCGCAGGCCTTGTCACTGCGCTACGGCTGCATCAGGCAGGTCACGAGGTCACCGTGCTCGAAGCGCGGGACCGCGTTGGCGGGCGTGCTCTGACCGTCCCGCTCGGCAAAGGCGGCATTGACCTTGGCCCCGCGTGGATTTGGCCCGACTATCAGCCCAATGTGATCGCGCTGCTGCGCGAGATGGGCCTCGACACGTTGCCGCAGGACGAGACGGGCGATTTTGTGGTCGAGACCACCAGCGGCCTGCGCCGTGGCGCCTTTCCCAAGCGATACACAGATGCCGCGCGTATCCGGGGCGGCGTTCAGACGCTCGCAACACAACTTGCCGCCGCCTTGCCCCCAACCTCGATCCACTTGAACGAAGAAGTACTTGCGCTTGACCTGCAGGGCCGCCCAAGTGTCACAACCCAGTCGCAAACATGGGATGTTGACGTCGTCATCTGCGCCGTTCCCGGCCCGATTGCTGCGACTTGGGATGTCACACCGAACTGGCCTGCCGCTGTGGCCAAAGATCTCGTGCGCTGGCCCACATGGATGGCGGCCCATGCCAAGATCGTCGTGCAATATGACCGCCCCTTCTGGCGTGAGGCTGGGTTGTCCGGTGGCGCCGTCAGCCATGCAGGACCCCTGTTCGAAATCGCCGATCAATCAGACCCGGAGACCGGTGTGTTCGGTCTGTTCGGTTTCGTTGGCGTTCCGTTCGACGCACGGCAGGATCAAACCGAACTTGTCCAACAATCACTTGCACAGCTGCAGCGCCTGTTCGGACCGGAAGCGGCGCACCCGATCCGCATCGAGATTATGGACTGGGCAGCAGAGCGCTTTACCACAACCTCAGCGGACCGAACGCCACCGCAAGGTCATCCGCCTTACGGCGCACCAGCGCTTGCAAATTCTGTACAGGGACGACTGTTCTTTGCCGGGGCCGAGGTCTCCGCAACCCATAGCGGCTTGATCGAAGGCGCCATCAAAACCGGCGAACGCGCTGCGATGCTGGCGGCAAAGGCGCTGGTCAGCTAGAGCCGCAGATCGCTTTCGTCGGGGCCGAACACCGCCTTCATATCGAAGAGCACGCCATTATCCGCCAAAAGCGCACGCATCCGCGCGGCGCCATGCGCAACTAGATCATCATGGGGCACGGCAAGGATGACGGCGTCATACGCATCCGTATCCCGCAGACTCTCCAACAGAGCGACGCCATGCTCCGCCTGCACCTGTCGCGCATCCGCCCAGGGGTCGTGAATGTCCACCTGCATCCCGTAGCTTTGCAACTCGCCCACCATATCCACCACCTTGGTGTTGCGGATGTCAGCGCAATTCGGCTTGAAAGTGACGCCAAGGATCAGCGCCCGCCCGCCATGCACCCGCGCCTGCGCGCCGATCATGGCCTTGACCAGCAGCGACACGGTATGCTGCGCCATCCCGTCATTGATCTCACGCGCCATGCGGATGATGTCAGGGATGTGTCCGGCCGAAATGCTCTTGTCGATCAGGTAGTAGGGGTCGACCCCGATACAGTGGCCACCAACCAGACCCGGCGTGTAACGGTTGAAATTCCACTTGGTCGCGGCCGCATCCAGCACGGCGGTGGTATCAATGCCAAGATGCGAAAAGATGATCGACAATTCGTTGATCAGGGCAATATTCACATCGCGCTGCGTGTTCTCGATCACCTTGGCGGCCTCCGCCACACGGATTGTCGGGGCCAGATGCGTGCCCGCCGTGATGATCGTGCCGTAAAGCGCGTCGATGACCTCCCCCGCCTCCGGTGTCGAGCCTGACGTCACCTTGATGATCTTCGGCAGCGGACGGTCCTTGTCACCGGGGTTGATCCGTTCCGGGCTGTAGCCTGCATAAAAGTCCGTGTTGAGAGTCAGGCCCGACACCTCTTCGACCAGGGGCAGGCAGTCTTCCTCGGTCGCGCCGGGATAGACGGTGCTTTCAAAGATCACGATATCGCCACGTTTGATCACCTCGCCCACGGTGCGCGAGGCCGAGAGCAGCGGCGCAAGGTTGGGCTGGCGATGACTGTCGATGGGTGTCGGAACGGCCACGATATAGACATTGCAGTCCGCGATGTCCGGAAGGTCCGTGGTATAGCGCAGGTGTCGTGCGGCGCCCAGATCCTCGATCTCTCCGGTGCTGTCGGTGCCAGACTGCAGCTCCGCCACACGGTCCGCATTCAGATCGAACCCGACGGTGGGGCGCATCTTGCCGAATTCCACAGCGAGAGGCAGGCCCACATAACCCAGCCCGATCACGGCCACGCGCATGTCATCGAGGGTCGGCAGGGGTGCTTGGGTCATGTCATGCGCCTTTGTCTTGCGATGCCTTGCCTAGCGGTGCGGCCCGCGCGACGCAATATGAGGACGGCCGTCACCCGTCACAGGCGCCGGCACAAAGAGGTGATCACGGCCCAAAGATGCCCTTGAAGGCGGCAATTGATGCGCGAAACCCCGCCTCAAAATCGCCGTTGCCGGGATGATAGACGCTCTCGAACGAAATCACGCCGTCATAGCCATCCGCCCGCAGCGCATCGGCCATCGGCTGAAACAGCGGCCCAAGCTGACCTTTGCCCATTTCCCGGACCTCAAGTGTCGCGCGCGGCGTGTCGACCTGCACATCCTTGATGTGAATGTGACCCAGATAGCCACCCCGCACCTCCCCATAGCCGTCGGGAACGGCAAGCTCGTGACACCAGCAATTGTTGGCCGGATCCCACAATACCTTCAGCACGTCCTTGGCATCCAGCTCGTCAATCAGCCTGCGGGCGGTGTAGTTGGAGTTGACCATGGTGCCGTTGCCCGTCTCGACGGCAAGGGTGACACCTTCGGCACGGGCCAGATCAACAGCGGGAGCAATCAATGGCGCCACCGTGTCCCAGGCGCCATGGGCAACGTTCCACCGCTCTGCCCCGTTGCTGCCCCAAAGGATCTGCTCTTTCCTTGGCGTCATGATGCGCACCAGCGGGCTGCCCACCACATGCGCCATGTCGATCACACGTTTCAACGCCTCCATATGCTGCGTGTGCAGCACGTCGCCCGGACGGTTGGCCGCAGTCATCCCGGCGAAGACATGGCGGGACAGGCAGGACACGGGTTTCCCGCGGTCACGCAGCAGCGCATCAATCCGTTGGACTTCCGCGCGGGAAAGATCGCCGACCTCGGTATCGCCGACATATTGGAGCTCGGCATAGGTCAGGCCGAAGTCATCCATCACGTCTACGGCATGGGCAAGATCCCGACTGATACCGTCACAAATCACTCCCAGCTTCATCGCGTCACCTTCGCACAATCGCGATGCAACTCGGCGCCCACGATCTCTTCGATCACGCGGGTACAGACCCAGTTGTCGCCATCGGGATAGCGAGTACGCCCCGCGTGGAAAATCTGCATTGCAGACGCTGCCGTATGCAACGGAACGCCCAACTCTTCACCCAGCGCCATGGAAATGGTCAGGTCCTTGTGCATCGTGTTGATGTGGCTGCCCGTACCCTCGAAGTGCCGGTCGATGATCTTTTCCACCGCGTTGTTCACGACACCGCAGCCAGCGGATGAGGTTGAAAAGACGTCCAGGATCACCTGCCCCGGCACGCCCGCCTTTGCCGCCAACGCCGCTGCTTCGAACGTGGCCGCGAATTGCGCCCCGATCAGCGATTGCAAACAGGCCTTTACGGTCTGTCCATCCCCCGGCTTGTCGCCGACCCGGTGAACATTGGCCGAAACAGCCTCCATCACCGGGCGCGCCTTGTCCAAAGCCTCATCCGAGCCCGCCGCCATCATCGTCAACGTCCCCGCCTGCGCACCGGGGTATCCACCGGAGACCGGGCTGTCGATCAGATGCAGCCCGGTGCCCTCCAGAGCAGCACCAATGGCGCGCGCCTCTGCCGGTCGGATGGTCGCGGTCAACAGGATGACCCCGCCGGGCGCCATGGTCTGAACCAAACCGTGTTCCCCCAAGATCACGTTATAGGCTTCGGCGCCTTTCATCACCATGACAAAGACGGCCTGCGCCTTGCGGCCAACACCCGCAGCATCCGCTTCCGTATGCCCACCCATCTCGACAAAGGCATCCCGCCGGTGCTCCAGCAGATCTCTGCCCCAGGTTTCAAATCCGTTTGCGATCAGGTTCTTGGCAAGCCCACTGCCCATATCCCCCAATCCGATCACACCAACTGACATCATCAGCGGGTCCTCCGTTACTGGTTTTCAGGATGGGGTTTCACATCAGTCGCGGATGCCGGGCAGGTCCAGAAGACACCCCCTGCCCTAACGCGGCGCAGAAAATGCTGCGCAGCATGACGCTAGCACAGGATGGCCCCGGCGCGAGGGTTTTATTGACCCACGGCCACCAGGTTCCCGGTCCCGGCCGCCGTCTTGATGGCCTCGATCACCTGCACTGCACGCAGGCCATCGGCGCCACTGACCAACGGTTCTGCCTTGCCCTCGACGACAGTTGCGAAGTGCTCGATCTGGGTCTTCAACGGGTCGGACAGCGGCATCGGCACGCGGGTCTGATCCATCGGCGCCCACCAATCGGGGCCGCCTTTCTGGGTCCACAGGCTCAGGTTCGGCAACGACAGACTGCCCGCGGTCCCGCCGATCAGATAGCTGGACTGCTCCGTCTTGGGATAGGCCGGGTTCTCGCCGGCAGTCAGCTCCCAACTCCACGGACCAAGGGCCACATCGGACAAGTTGACAGTGCCCAGCGCACCATCGGCAAAACGCAACGTGGCAACCGTCACCTCCTCCGCCTCAGCCCCGCGCACCGCATTGCTTTGCATGGCCTGCACATGGGTGATCGGCCCGCACAGGTACATGAGCAGATCAATATCGTGGATCAGATTGATAAACAGCGGCCCGGCCCCCGAGCCCTGTCGCCAGGCCTGTGCATAATAGCTGTCGGGCTTCGGCAGCCAGCACGTGCCCTGTACCGTGGTCACCGTGCCCAGCGCGCCGGACGCGATGATCTCATGCGCCTTGGCCACCAGCGGATTGTGCCGACGGTGATGCCCGACAAGGATCGGCACACCCCCCTTTTCCCCGGCACGCACCACGGCAACCCCCTCTGCCGCCGTGCCAGTCAAAGGCTTTTCGATCAGAACCGGACAATCGGCATCAATCAGTGCCAAAGCCATCTGCGCGTGCAAGTGGTTCGGGACGGCAAGGATGACACCATCCGACTGGGCCGCCAAATCCGAAAGGCTTTTCGCAACGGGCCAGGGCACGTCTTCGGTCAACGCGGGATCGAATACTGCA
Source organism: Tateyamaria omphalii (assembly GCF_019802125.1). Taxonomy (GTDB): domain Bacteria; phylum Pseudomonadota; class Alphaproteobacteria; order Rhodobacterales; family Rhodobacteraceae; genus Tateyamaria; species Tateyamaria omphalii_B. Next base: position 603,028 of record NZ_JAHVHT010000002.1, on the reverse strand, counting down.
GAGACCGTGACACCCCGCGCCCGCGCGATGGCGTCCAGATGCTGACGCCCGATCAGGCCGACACCCGCAACGCCGATCCGCGTCATGCCTGCCCCACCCCGACAGCCGCTATGACGCCACGCAGTTCGGCCAACCCGCGCATACGACCGATCAGAGGATACCCCGGCAGGCTGTCACGATCCCGATCCATCAACAGTTCCTGCCCATGATCCGGGCGCATCGGAATGGCATGGTCCGCGCGGCCCTCAGCGCGCCGCCGGGCCTCCTCCTGCATCAGGGCCGAAATGGTCCCGACCATATCCGTATCACCTTCCAGATGCGCCGCTTCAAAGAACGCGGGGCGCGTGGGGTCGGCAGAGGCAAGCCGTTTGGTATTGCGCAAATGCGCAAAGTGAATGCGCGGCCCCAAGCGCCGAACAAAATCCACCGCGTCAAAGTCCGGTGTCACACCCAGTGACCCGGTACAGAGCGTCGCGCCATTCGCCTGCGTATCTACAGCATCCAAAACAGCCTCGTAGTCTGCGGTCGATGACATCACGCGCGGCAGGCCAAGCAGGGAAAAGGGCGGGTCATCCGGATGACAGCACAACCGCAGGCCCAAAGCTTCCGCAACCGGCGCCACCTCACCCAGAAAGTCGATCAGATGGCGGCGCAGGTCATCGGCCTCGATGCCACGATACGTGTCCAGCCGGGCGCGGACGTCATCCAGTGTCCAGCCATCATTTGCACCGGGCAACCCGGCGATCACGGTCCGGGTCAACCGGTCCTTGGCGGCATCATCCATCGCGGCAAGGGCAGCCTTTGCGGCTTCCTGCACTTCGGCGGAATAGTCATCAACGGCCTCTGCCCGCTTCAGCAGGAACAGATCGAAGGCCGCAAATTGCGCCAGATCGAACAGCATCGCCGTGCCGCCATGGGGCAACGGCGCATGTGTCTGCGTGCGCGTCCAGTCGAGGATCGGCATGAAGTTATAGCAAATCGTGCGCACGCCAGCCTCGGTCAGAGCTTCCATGCTGGTCTTATATGCCGCAAGATGTGTCGCCATATCAGGCGCTTGCGTCTTGATCGCCTCGGATACGGGTAGGCTCTCCACCACCTCCCATGTCAGCCCCGCCGCCCGGATCATCGACTTGCGCTCGGCAATAGCGGCGGCGGGCCAGACCTCGCCCGGTGCAAAACCATGCAAGGCCGTGACAACCCCCGTCGCTCCGACCTGCGGCAGATCGGACAAAACCGTCGGATCATCCGGCCCGAACCAGCGCCAGCATTCGATCATGGTTGCCATCCTTCTCGCATCGGGTGGTCAGCGGGCAACGGCAGCGATATGCGCACTTGGTTCCGGTGGGAGGCATAGATGGCCGTAACCAACGAAATAGACGCTACCCCATTCTCCAGCGTGACCGCCCGGTTTGGCTCACCGGCAATGGCTTTGCCAACCTCGCTCAGGAACCCCGCAAAACCGGCAGGTTCCAAGGGCACACCGGCACAGATCGCATCGACATCTGCCTGCCGATCAGGATCACGCGCCACGAATTGCCAGTCGCCTTCACCCGGAGCATACGGATTGGTATGCGACGTTGCCGTCAGGTGTTCATAGACAAGCCGCAGCCGCGTTTCATCTCTCGCCGACCCAAGCGTGATGCTGCTTGTCGCAAGCGCACCGCCTGCAAGCTCAAAGATCAGGGCCGCACTGTCATCGGTCTCAATGAGGTTCACCAGAGTGCCGAGCCGCGCCGTCACCGCTTCAATCGGTGCCATGAACGTGGCCAGCAGGTCATGCGCGTGAATCGCATGGCCCAGAACCGCCCCGCCCTGCTCCCCGGCCCATGTCCCGCGCCACGGCACGGCGTAATAGTCCGCATCCCGGTTCCAATGGGTCTCAAGCGATGCCGCACGGGGCGCACCAACAAGGCCCGCGGTCTGCAATGCGCGCAGCCGGTCAAAGGCAGGTCCGAACCGGTATTGAAACACCGGAAAAACCGATTTGCCCGTGTGCGCTGCGGCCTCTGCAATCGCATCAGCCTGCGCAATCGACGTGGCCAGCGGCTTTTCACAGATCACATGCTTTCCCGCATTCAGCGCGTCGATAGCGACAGGCGTGTGCAGATGCGGCGGCAGGCAAATGTCGATCAGGTCGACATCTTCATCCAAAGCCTCTTCCACCGTGGATAGGGGCGTAATGCGATCACCGCAAAGGGCGGCACAACGGTCCGCATCCTGATCGACCAAATGGGTCACCGAAAAACCGTCAAGCAGATCATAGGCGGCAAGGTGCTGCGCCCCGATCCCGCCACCCAAGATGGCAACCCGGATCATGTGCGCGCGCCCTCGGCCATGGCCTGCGCCTGCAACGCCAATTCCATCACCTTGAAGCAATGCGCCTGCGTCATCGCCGTTTCGGTCCGATGCGCAATGTCGTGGACCAGACGCGCAAAATAGGGCAACCCCGCCTCTCGCGCATCTATCGCGTCGCACCGATCACCGTTGACGAGCAGCAGGTGATCCGTTCCCTCGCGCCCGCCTACATCCACATATTTGCGCAACTCGATATAGCCCTCTGTCCCCAGCAATGTCAGGCGCCCGTCACCCCAATTCGGCAATGCGTCGGGCGTATACCAGTCCACGCGGATGTAGCCCGAGGCTTGGTCAGACCGCAGCGCCACCTCCCCGAAATCCTGCAAACCCGCATCACCGGGGTTCGCATGGTTGGCGACATGGGCCATGGTCACCTGCGCATCGGTCGATCCGGTGAAGTGCAGAAACTGATCGATCTGGTGCGAGGCAATATCCGTCAGTACGCCACCGTATCTTTCGCGCTGGAAAAACCAGTCTGGCCGCGTCGGCCTGTTCAACCGGTGGGGACCCAGACCCGTCGTATGCACCACGCGACCAATCGCACCATCGCGCACCAGCTCATCGGCCAGCGTGACACAAGGCACCTCGAACCGTTCCGAGAAGTTGATGGACCAGATGCGCCCAGTCTCAGCCACACAAGCCTTGATGGCCTCAAGCTGCGCCATCGACGTGCATCCGGGCTTGTCCGTCATCACGTCACGCCCCGCCTGCATCGCCCGAATGGCGACGTCCGCACGATCCGCGGGGATATTCGACACCAGCGCCAGATCAGCGCCCGCAGCAAGGGCCGCATCCAGCGTGTCAAAGCGATGCAGATCCGGGAACCGTTTGACGTAGCCCTCCAGTGGTTGCGGGTTACCCTCGGTCCAAAACCCAAGACAGCGCGCCCCTTGCGCCAGCATGTTCTCGGTCATGCCGTAGATATGCCGGTGGTCCAGCCCCAGCGCGACAAAGCTCAGCGTCATTGGACCACCTCTACTGTTGTTCCGGACCGCGCCGCCCGCTCCATCGCATCAATGACGGCGTGGACATGAAGCGCCCCAGTCGGCGGAGCGATCGGCGGACGCCCTTTCTCGACCGATGTCACGAAATCCTCCAGAATGGACTGATGCCAGGCATGGGTAAATGCCATCGGATCAGCACCGCCACCCGTGTCACCTGCCCCCTCAGGCGACAGGTCCTCGCGTTCACCGGTCAGCCAATCAATACGCAAACTGTCGCCCTCCAGATGTGCCCGCGCCTTGGTGGTCGTCACGGTGATACTCTCCGCCTCTCCGGGATACGCGGTTGTCGTCGCGCTCAAAACGCCCGTCGCACCAGAGCGGAATGTCAGCAGCGCGGCCGCGATGTCCTCTGCTTCCATCCGGTGCAGCGGACTCGTGTGCATCATCGCCTGCAAGGCGACGACCCGGCCCGCCAGCCACAGGCCAAGATCCAGCGTGTGGATCGCCTGATTGATCATCACACCGCCGCCATCGCGTGCATAGGTGCCGCGCCCCGGCGCGTCGTAATAGGCCTGTTCCCGCCACCACGGCACGCGCATCTCGATATGGACAATGTCGCCTAGTGCGCCCTCATCGAGCTTGGCTTTCAACGTTTGCGCGGCCTTGCGGGTCCGATGCTGAAAACAGAAGGCCAAGGGCACATCGGCTTCCGCATAAAGATCGACAATGCCCCGCGCAGCGCCAAGCGTGCGTTCCACCGGTTTTTCCATCAGCGTCGGAACGCCTGCCGCTACCAGGCTTCGAGCATATTCCAAACGCGCATCGGGCGGCGTGATCAGGATCGCACCATCCGCATCCGTATCCAATGTAGCAAGCGCAGCAACTTCGTAGCCGAGCGTCTTAGATGCACCCGCACAAAAGGTGCGCGTGCGCTCGGCATCCCGCCCCAGGACACCGACCAACCGCGCGCCCACGGTATTGTCCCGCAGCGCCAGAACATGCGTCTGCGCGACCATGCCCGCGCCGATCATCAAGATGTCCATATCGGTCCTCCCATCCGTCACAGTGGCGGTATTTCCCGGATGCGCCAAGGGGCATTCGTGCTAGTGTCGCGAAAAAGGGAAAGGGCGGCCATGTCTTTGAAACTGAGCGGGAAAGCGGCGCAGATCTATGACGGGATCAAGGGCGCGCCGATCGTGTCGCCCCACGGTCACTGCGACCCGGCATGGTTTGCTGAAAACACCGCTTTCTCCGATCCCGCGGACCTGTTGGTCATCCCCGATCACTACGTCTTTCGGATGCTCTATTCCCAAGGCGTACCGCTTGAACAGCTTGGCATCGGCATCCCGCCCGAGGATCGCGACCCCAGGGCGATCTTCCGCCTCTTTGCAGCGCACTGGCACCTGTTCCTAGGCACCCCCAGCCAGCTTTGGATCGAGCATGAATTGCGCGAAACGCTGGGCTGCGACCTGACGCTGGGGCCCGACACAGCCGACACGATCTACGACCACATCGCCACTTGGCTGGCGGATGACAGCAACCGACCGCGCGCCTTGTTCGACCGCTTCGGGATCGAGGTTCTGGCGACCACCGATGCGGCTCTCGATCCGCTGACGCACCACACGGCCATCGGCGACAGCGACTGGACAGGGCACGTCATCCCGACCTTTCGCCCGGATGCGCTGCTGAACCCAAGCAGCCCCGGCTGGGCGCGTGAGGTGGCGGCGCTCGGCAGGATGACGGGCCATAACACCTCCACCTATGACGGGTTCCTCGCAGCCCTGCGTGAACGGCGCGCAGCGTTCAAGGCACTGGGTGCAACCGCAACCGACCACGCCATCGAACAGCCCCAAACCGTCTGGCTCGACCAACCCGGCGACACCTTCACCGCACTCCTGTCCGGCGATATGCGCGACGCCGATGCCTTCCACGGCCACATGCTGATCGAAATGGCGCAAATGTCGCTGGACGACGGGCTGGTCATGCAGCTCCACGCAGGCAGCAGGCGGAACACAAACCGCGCCCTGTTCGACCGGTTCGGCGCAGACAAAGGGGCCGACATCCCCGTCTCCGTCGACTGGGTGCGCGGGCTCGAACCGCTGCTCAACCGCGTCGGCAATGACCCACGGCTGACGCTCATCCTGTTCACGCTCGACGAAACGACCTATGCCCGCGAACTGGCGCCGATGGCCGGGCATTGGCCCTGCCTGCGCATCGGGCCGCCATGGTGGTTCCACGACAGCGCGGCGGGTATCGCGCGCTACCTGGATCAGGTGGTCGAAACAGCGGGCTACCACAACCTCGCCGGGTTCAACGACGACACGCGCGCCTTTCTGTCCATTCCCGCGCGCCACGACCTCTGGCGCCGGGCCGTGGCGCTGCACCTTTCGACCCAGATCGACCGAGGCTATTTTTCCACCACAACAGCCGATCAGATCGCCCAGCTTCTGGCCACCGATCTGGCACGCAAAACATACCGGTTGGAGTAGACCATGCCGCGCATTCTGCACCTCGGCGTCGGCAACTTCTTTCGCGCCCACGCCGCTGCCTACACCCAGGACGCAAAAGGCTGGGAGGTGACGGGCGTCAGCTTCCGCTCACCCACCATACGGGATGGTCTGGAAGCACAGGACTACACCTACGCGCTGGTGATCAAGGACGCGAAGGGCAGCCAGATCAAACCGATCACATGCCTGACCGACATGCTGGTCGCACCCGAAGACCCCGATGCCGTGATTGCAGCCATCGCGTCAGAGGCATTCGACGTGATCACTCTGACGGTGACGGAAAAAGCCTACCACCTTGACTGCACTGGGACATTGGACCTGACCGCGCCCGAGATACAAGCCGACCTTGCAGGGGGGACACAAACGGTGGTCGCCAGCCTTGCATGCGGGCTCGCGCAGCGCACGGCTCCGGTGACGGTGCTCTGTTGCGATAACCTGCCGGACAACGGCCAGAAACTCGAAGCTGCCGTGCGCCTCTTTTCAAAAGAAGCCAGCCTGATCCCGGGCTGCAAGGTCACATTCCCCTCCTGCATGGTGGACCGGATCACACCGGCCACAACCGACGCCATACGGCAAGAGGCGAACGACCCCATGGCCGTGCCGACCGAAGCCTTCACCGAATGGGTGATCGAGGATAACTTCGCCGCGGCCCGCCCCGATTGGCCCGGCGTACAATGGGTGCGCGATGTCGCTCCGCACGAGGCGCGCAAGCTGCGCATGCTCAACGGCGCGCATTCCTACCTTGCCTATGCGGGCACCCTGCGCGGCCACAGCTTTGTGCACGAGGCCATCGCCGATCCCGAGTTACGGGCCGTGACGAGAACGCTCATGCAGGAAGCGGCCGAAACACTACCGTCCAGCGTGCAGGACCAGACCCACACCTATGCAGAGGCGCTGGTCCGACGGTTCGAGAACCCCAACCTCCATCACAAGCTCAGACAGATCGCGATGGATGGCAGCCAGAAGCTGCCGATCCGTATCCTCTCCACTCTCTCCGATCGTAAGGGGCAAGACAGCCCCGCCTTGCGTGCCGCTGTGGAGGCGTGGCTGGCGTTTGTTCAAGCCGAAGTCGCCGCTGGCCGCGCGCTGGATGACCCGAATGCAGACCGGCTGGTCGATGCCTGCAAATCCGCCGACCCCAACGGCACGTTGCGGGAGTTGATCGGCGCCTAACGCGGCAGGATCGCGCCCCGATGCCCGATCACCTCGCTCGCAAGGGCGTGCCCTGCGCGCAGCGCCTGATCCTGCGGCGCACCCATCAACAACGCACCCAGATAGGCGCCGTTGAAACTGTCCCCGGCAGCGGTCGTGTCCACAACCTTCTCTGCTGGCGGATAGGCAGAGGTGGTGCCGGTCTCGAGGCACAGCGGCCCGTCGGCCCCGCGCTTCAACGCGCCGGACCGGCCCAAAGCAACAAACCGGTTCGCAACCTCTTGCGCGCTTTCGCCGGTCAACTCCATCTCATCATCAATGGATGGCAGCGCGATGTCCGACAGCATCCACATGGCACTGATCGCCGCCCGCGCGGCATCCGGATCCCCCCACAGACGCGGTCGGTAGTTGCTGTCAAATGCAACGCGCCCACCCGTCTGTCGAAATGCGCGAAGCCACCGGATCAGCGCCGTCCGGGTCGAGGCGGGCAGGATCGCCAGCGTTATGGCTGACGTATAGATGACATCATATGTCTCCAGCACCGAAAAATCGGGCCCCGACGGCGTGGCAAAGACCATGCGCGCGGCAGAGGCATCGCGCCAATAGGCAAAGCTGCGCTCGCCCGCATCATCGGTGGTGATGGCGTACAGCCCCGGCGTCCGCGTCGCGTCGCGCTCAATCGCATGCGTGCCAATGTCTTCGGCTTCAATCGCAGAGATGATCCGATCCGAAAAAGGGTCTGTTCCCACGCGCGTGATGTAGTCGACCTGCAGCGTCGGAGCCGTTCGCTTCAGGTAGATCGCCGTGTTCAGCGTATCCCCCGCGACCCGCACATCGGCGCTGTCACCACGCATCGACAACTCGATCATCGCCTCACCGATGGCTGCAATCTTCATGGCTTTTCCTTTCGCGCCGTGCGCCGCCAGATGATCAATCCGGACACGACAATGATCGCCGCCCCAAGCAGCGTCCAACCATCCGGCACATCGCCGAAAACCAGGTAACTGGCAAGCGCCAGATACAACAAAAAACTATAGGTGTATGGCATCAGCGTATTGGCTGGCGCATAGGCATGCGCGCGCGAGAAAATCTCGTGTCCGGCCCAGCCCCAGATGCCCAGTCCAATCATCAACGCCCACTCCAACGTGGTCTCGGGCGCCGTCCAAACCCAAAAGGCCAGCGGGGCCAGCGTGACAGCACCAAAAGCCCCCATCCAGAACTGCATCGTCTCTGCCGCGACCACGCCCGAAATCTTCCGCGTGATGATCGAATAAAGCGCCAGCGAGAATGCATTGTAGACGTTCAGGATCGCAATCGCGTGAAAGCTCGCATCGAACGGCCGGATCACGACCAAAACACCCGTGAAACCCAAAACGATTGCAAACCACCGCCACGGCCCCACCCGTTCCCCCAGCAAGGGCCAGCTCAGGAAACACACGATGATCGGCGCCGAAAACATGATCGACCCGGTGACGGTCAGCGGCAGGTAGTTCAGCGTGATGAAGTTGAACAGCGTGGCCGAGGCCAGCAGAAACCCCCGCAGCAGCACAAGCCCCATGTGCTCGGATTGAAAACTCGACCACCGTACGCCCTTTCGCAACAGCAGCGCCGTCGAGATCAGGAAATGCGGCAAATACCGCATGAACGCCAGTTGGAACGCGGGCAGCCCCGCCAGCAGCAACCACTTCACCGACGTATCGATCAGCGTAAAGAACGCATAAGCCCCCAGCGTCATTGCGATGCCGAGGGCTGCGCGATCCTCCGTCGGATGAGCGGCAATCGCCACCTGCTACCCCTTGAAGCGGTCGGCGAAGAAATCGACTTGCAACGGTACCATCTCTTCCCCGCGACCCGCGTCAATGGACCCGCGCAGGCTGTCCAGCGTGCTGCCCGACATCATCGACTGCACGCCCGCATCACTGCACATCTGCGCGTAATACCCAACGTCCTTCGCCGCATTCTTGATGGAAAACGCAAGCTGTTGATCGTCACCCTGCAGCGCATATGCAGTCACAAAATCCATCATCCCCGACTTCAGCGGCCCCGCCGACATCACGTCATACAAACCCTGCCGATCCACGCCCATCACGTCCGCAATGGCATAGCTTTCCGCCATCGCATTGGCACAAGCCTGCGCATAGAAGTTGTTGATCAGCTTGATCGTGTGCCCGGTGCCAAGGACGCCGAGGTGAAAGACGTTCTCGCCCAGATCATCCAGCACCGGCTTCACCCGATCAAAGGCCGCCTTGTCCCCCGACCCCATCAGATTCAACAGACCGTCCTTGGCGTGCATTGGCGTCCGCCCGATGGGACAATCCAGCATCGTGCCACCGACACTCGCCACCTCTGCCCCCAAAGCCTTGGTCGACGCGGGCAAGGACGTCCCAAAATCAATGACCACAGCACCCGGCTTCAAACCGGCGATAACGCCCTCGGGCCCCCGCATCCGCGCCTCGACATTGTCCGACGTGTCCATGCACAGCATCACGATGTCGGACCCTTCGGCCACAGCCTTCGCAGATGTCACCTCCACAGCGCCACGCTCCACCGCACGGTCCACATAGGTCCGCGTCCGGTTCGCAATCACCACCAGATCATAGCCCTGATCCTGCAACCGCCCCACCATGGCCCCACCCATCAGGCCCAGGCCGATAAATCCAATCGTCGGTTTGCTCATGTCATGTCTCCTTGGCAGGAATGGTTTGGAAGGCGCGTGTCTTCAGCCCCTTCTGAATCTCATAAATGGAAATCGGCACATCCGGTTGCGGCTGCGGAATGCGGATCGGGATGTCCTTCAGGCGCGGCGTCAGAGTCGGCTCACCGCACAGCATCCGCGTATTGTAATCCTCGATCCCGTCCCACTTGGTCATGCTGCCCATGATGGGAAACGCATCCGCCGCCATCATCTCGTAGAACAGAATGCGCCGCGCCCGGTCGCTTGTGTTCAGAGCTGACCCATGGACGATCCGCCCGTGATGAATGCTGATGGACCCGGCTGGCCCAGTCAGAGGCACCGCGTCCGCCATATCCAGCCCGTTCTCATCCGGCAGCATCGCCCCGGCAAAGACGCCATCCACATGGTGATCGTATACCGGCCCCTTGTGCGATCCGGGGAACACCATCAGCGGCCCGTTCTCCTCGGCCATGTCGTCGATGCAAATGCCGATGGCCAGAATGTCGTCATTGGTGTGAGGGTAAAACGCATAATCCTGATGCCACTCCACCGCCGCGCCATAGCCCGCCGATTTCATGTTCAGCTTGGTCGTGTGCAGCCGCAGGTTCGGCCCAACCAAGTCCCGCGCCGGGGCCAAGACATGATCCGAGTACATCAGCTCGCGAAACACATCCGAGATCGTATGAGGCAGCTTGATCCGCCGTAGACGCGGCTCCTTCGGCGTGTGGCTATCCTCCAGATCAAGCCGATCATTGCTCTCGGTCATAGCAGCCGCTTCATCTTCGAAGCGCACAATCTCATCGCGGATCCTGGTCAGCCACTCATCCGGTATCCGGTTCTCAACCAGCAGATAGCCATGTTCCTCGTAGTGCGCTTTCTGTTCAGCGGTTAGACACTCCATCACATCACCGCCCCGATCTGCCAGGGCACGAACTCATAATCGCCCAAGCCCTGCGCTTCGGATTTCGACATCTCGCCCGAGGCCACGCGCAGGAACAGCTCGTAGATCTCGCGCCCCTTCTCCTCCAAAGAAACGCCATCGCTTAGCATGGCACCGGCATTCACATCCATGTCCTCGATCATCCGACCGTACATTTCCGTATTGGTCGCCACCTTGATCGTCGGGCTGGGTTTCGAGCCAAAGGCAGACCCGCGTCCCGTAGTGAAACACACCAGATTGCAGCCCCCCGCAATCTGCCCGGTCACACTCGCAGGGTCGTATCCAGGCGAATCCATGAAGGTGAATCCACGCGCCCGTACTTGCTCGGCGTATTTGTAAACGCCAGCCAGAGGCGTCGTCCCGCCCTTCGCCGCAGCCCCCAGCGACTTCTCCAGAATGGTAGTCAACCCACCGGCCTTGTTGCCGGGGCTCGGGTTGTTGTCCATCGACCCCTTGTTGCGGGCAGTATAATCCTCCCACCAGCGGATCAGATTGAGCAGCCGCTCGCCGGTGGCCTGATCCACCGCACGGGCCGTCAGCAAATGCTCCGCCCCATAAATCTCCGGCGTCTCTGCCAGCACACCCGTGCCACCCTGCGCCACCAGCAGATCGGTGGCATAGCCCAAAGCCGGGTTCGCCGTGATGCCAGACCACGCATCCGACCCGCCACATTGCAGCGCCACCTTCAACTCCGATGCCGGGCAAGGCTCCCGCGTCGCCTGATTGGCCAGCGGCAGCATCGCCGCCACCTTCTCGATCCCCTTCTCAACCGTCCGGCGCAGCCCGGCGACCGACTGAATGTTCATCGTCTGAAACAGCCGCCCCTGCTTCAGCCCGTAGGCCTCCAGCAGCCAGTCAATCTGGTTCATCTCGCACCCCAGACCGACCATCAGCACACCGGCATGGTTCGGATGCCGCGCATAGCCCCACATCACCCGCTGCAACGCCTCGAACCCGTCGCCATCGCCCGCCATGCCGCAGCCGGTCCCATGAACAAAGGCGACGACGCCATCGACATTCGGATATTCCGCCAGCATCTCAGGCGTGAAATGCGCCGCAATCATCCGCGCCGCCGTGGCCGAACAGTTCACCGAGGTCACGATAGCAATGTAGTTCCGCGTCCCCACCTGCCCGTTCTCGCGCCGATACCCCATGAACATATCGCCAGAGGCAGGCTCAACTGGCCGCAGGTTCGTCGCAAACTCATAGGCCACGTCGGTGCCGCGAAACTCGACGTTATGGGTATGTACGTGATCGCCTGCCGCAATGTCCTCGGCCGCGTAGCCAATCACCTGCGCATACTTCCGAATGGGCTCCCCCTTCGCCATATCCCGCAGAGCAATCTTATGCCCCGACGGGATCAGCGCACGGGTACGCACGCCCTCAACCTCGACCCCGACTTCAAGCGCGCGGGTCGCCGTCACGACGCTGTCGGACGGATCAAGGCGAATGGCATCCATGACGTTCTCCTAAAGCAGGATGGACACGATAGGCGGCCAGATCAGCAGCACCGACAGGGCAATCAACTGGATCCCGATAAAGGGCAGGAACCCCTTGAAGATATCGGTCAGCTGAATGTGCGGCGGCGCCACGGATTTCAGGTAGAAGGCCGCGGGACCAAAGGGCGGCGAAAGGAAGCTCACCTGCATGTTCATACAGAATACCACACCGAACCAGATCGCCACGTGACGCGGGTTCAACTCGCCAAAGAGGCCAATCTCATCAATCGGCAGCTTCAGCACGATGGGCAGGAACACGGGGATGATCAGCAACACGATGCCAACCCAATCCATGAACGCCCCCATGAACAGCAGGATCAGCATCATAAACAGGATCACGGCCATCGTCGGCAGTTCGGAGCCCACAATGAAGTCGGCCACGTAAGTCGGCCCACCCGCGATGGTATACGCACCGGCCAGCGCCGTCGCACCAATGGTCACCCAGATGATCGTGCCGGTCGATTTCAGGGTCCGCATCAGCGAATCCCACACCAGTTCGAACGACGCCTCGCCCCGGAAACACGCGATGATGAACACGGCCATCGCGCCCATGCCAGCGGCCTCGGTGATGCCCGTGATCCCGCCATAGATGGACCCCATGACAACCCCGATCACCACGATGGGCGGCACCAGCCCCTTGCCCATCGACCAGCCCAGCGCCGTGCGCGTGCGGCCAAAGACGCCAAAGATCAGGGCCAAAGCGATGGCGAGCGTTACACCGAAATAGGTGATGAAGGGCGCAGTCCCGAACCGCGCCTGCTCTCCCGTCGCAGCGGCGTTGGAACCGGAGAATTCGAAGAACATCGCCCGCAGCATCAAGGCCGCGGCAAAGCCCGCGACCACGACCGTCAGGAAGGCCAGGAACAGCATCCCCTTCTCGCCGCCTGCGGGTTCGCTCTCATCCGGCTCGGGCAGCGGCGCATCCTCGGGGCGCAACTGCGTGCGGATGATAATGTAGATGATGATAAACGACGCCAGCATGAAGCCGGGGATAAAGGACGCGGTAAACAGCGCCTTGATCGACGTCTCGGTGATCAGACCATAGATGATCAAGACGATCGACGGTGGGATCATGGTCCCCAGCGACCCCGACGCACAGATCACACCGATGGCGAGGTTCTGATTGTACCCCAGCCGCAACATCTGCGGCAGCGCGATCAGGCCCAGCAGCACAACTTCGCCCCCGATGATCCCCGACATCGCGGCCATGATAACCGCCATGATCGACGTCACGATGGCAATGCCACCACGGGTGCGGTTCAGCCAGATGTTCAGGGACGAATACATCTCCTTGGCGATGCCCGACCGCTCCAGCAGGGCCGCCATGAAGATAAAGAGCGGAATGGATATGAGTACATAATCCGTTAAGAGCCCGTATATTCGTTGGGCGAGGATATTGAGCGGCCCCGCCCCGGGCCTTCCAGTCAGAATACCATCGCCAAAGGTCCACGGCGCCAGCAGCAACTCCGGCTCGAACTTCATGACCAACACGCCCACGGCGAGGATGGCAGACGCCAGCCCAAGCGGCATACCAATGGCCAGCAGCAGGATCAGGCCCAGCATCAGGACCAGTGAAATCGTTCCGATATCCATGACCTATTTCCCTGCCACTTGCGCCTTGATGCGCTCAATTTCTTCTTCGTCGAGGTCCTCGCCGCCGTAGTGGACCTCTTCCTTGTTCCAATCGGAGATCAGGTTGATGACAGCCTGAATGGCGACCATGCCCACGACAAACAGCACCATCGGCTTCATCGTGGCCGGGATCGGCGGGTCAAAGGCGGTGCCGAAAGTCTCCCAACGATAGAACTTATCAAAGGCCTCGCCGTACCCGCCATAGATCAGGAAAAAGGCGAAGGTGACGATCAGCAGGGTCGAAATGCAGTCGAATATGCGCTGCACCCAGCGGGGCACGGCATCGTAAAGCAGGACAATGCGAATGTGGCTGCGCTGTTGCATGGCATAAAGCCCCGCGCACAGAAACACGAAGCCCGCCAGCCATAGGCTCAACTCGTTGGCCCAAAGCGTCGGCCGCTCGAACACGTAACGCAGGATCACCTCGTACAGCATCACGGATGTCAGCAGCACGATCAGCATCATGGTGACGCGACCGATGAACACGGCCAAACGGTCGGCGGCACGCCAGCTTTCAAACTCCATGCCCGCGCGCTGGACTGTGCGGACACCCAGGTAGCCAAAGACCAGAATGCCAAGCGCGGCCAGCCAGTCCACAATATCGGCAAACCCGCCGAACAGACCGCCCAGACCGGGGGTCACGTCATTGCGCCGGAACAGCGCCGACAGCTTATCGAATTGGGACGGGTCTTCGGGGGGAAAGAAATCGAGCGTGAAGGCCGGCATATGCCAGACGATCCAGCCCGCGCAAAAGATGAATGCCAGTGGCACAATCCATTCGATCGGAGTGCCGGAGCGCACCTGCATCACGTAGTCCCCCTGTGGTGTGAAATGACCCGATCACGCTCTCACCCAAGAGGCATCGGGCGGTTTGGGGCCCCGACGCGCGGGACCCCAAGGATCGCTTACTTGGACACGAGGCCAAGCTGCTCCAGATAGCTCAGATGCGCATCAACCAGCGCCTTGGCTTCCGGCGTGTCGGCGAACTCGGGCCATGTGGCCTGGGCTGCGTTGCGGAACTTCTGCAGCTCTTCCGGCGCCCATTGCGACAGGGTCACGCCCTGCTCACGCAGTTGGGCTGCTGCCTCGGCGTTCTTCTTTTCGAACGTCAGGGCGGTGCGCAGCGCCAGCGCTTCCATGGCCACTTTCATGATGGTCTGGTGGTGCGCAGGCATCGCGTCGAACACGGCCTTGTTGCAGGCCAGGTGATCCGACGGCATCGAGTGGAAGCCGGGGAAGTTGGCATATTTCACGATGTCATACAGACCCAAGCCTACGTTGTTGGCAAGGCCCGAGGCGTCCGCCCCGTCGATGATGCCGGTTTCCAGCGCTGTAAAGATCTCGGTGAAGTCCATCACGATGGGCGAGGCGCCCAGCTTTTCAAAGATCTTGGTTTCCATGCCGGGGGGCGACCGGAATTTCCAGTCCTTGAAGTCGGCAACCTTCTCGATCGGCTTCGATGAGGCAAAGCTCTCCTGACCGTAGACCCACCAGCCGATCAGCTCCATGCCGTACTTGTTGTAAAGCGGCGCCGCGGCTTCCTTGCCGCCACCGAAATACAGCCAGCTCAGCTGCTGATAGGGGGTCTCGTAACCGCCCATGATGTCGCCCACGAACTGGAAGGCGGAGTTCTTGCCGGTCTGGTACCCACCACCGGTCATGTCGCAGTCCAGAATGCCCGTGGCGGCCGCGTCAAACGTCTCAACCGACTTCACGACCGAAGACGAGTAGAACATTTCGACTTCGATCTCGCCATTCGACATCGACTGAATGTCGTCGATATACTGCGCCGCCAGCTTGCCCGAGACGGTCTCGGGGGCGTAGTGCGTCTGGATCCGCAGCTTGGTGGTTTCCGCCGATGCGGTCATCGCCGTCGTGGCTGCAAGGGCAGCGACAGCAGCGACCGAAGCCGCCTTCTTCAGAAATGTCATTTCATCCTCCCTGACATTTTATGTGTGCGCACGTGGCAGGTTCGGATGCCCACCTTCCTGTGTCGTAACGGAAGGCTATGCGCACTTGCCCTCACGGGACAACAAAAAAATGAAATTAGGACGATTTTTGAGATTTTGATGGAATTTCGAGATTTCGTGATTTATGGCTAGAGCCTCTGCGATCATTTGAACAGCGCCCATGCCCTACGACACCGACATCTTCGAAGCCCTACGATACCGTTTGATGACAAACGGTTTCGAACATGGGCAGAAAGTGCGCGCCGAGCATCTGCGACAGGAATTCGGCTGCTCGGCAAGCACGATTCGCGAGGTGCTCTTCCGACTGTCGACCTTGGGCCTGGTCGAGTTCCAGGAACAGCGCGGCTTCCGCGTGCCTGCGAAGTCGCGCGAAGTCATCCACGAGCTGACCCACCTGCGCGTCCTGCTGGAAGCCGAGGGCACAGTCATGTCCATCCGCCGCGGCGGCGTCGCGTGGGAGGCGCGTCTGACCGCCGCGCACCACCAGCTCAGCCATCTGGAAATGCGGCTGAACACGGCAACCGACCGCTCGCCCTTTGTCGACCTGTGGTTCGGAGCCGAGGCACAGTTTCACGAAACCCTGATTTCCGCCTGCGGCTCACAGACCCTCATCGACACGCACCACCGCGTCTATTGCCGCTTCCGCCAGCAACTGATGGTCGAAGATCGCGACTTCGACTTCATTTCCAACAACATCATGCACCACCAGCAGATCCTGGACGCGGCCATGGCCGGGGACGAGGCGTTGACGCGGCAAAAGATCCACGACCACCTCGCCCGCCATCTGCTGACCTCGGACAGTGTCGAACCGGCCTAGGCCATCAGGTCCAGAACGGGGTCCGGTGGGATCGGCGCCGACAGGTCGTTGGGGTCGCCCGGATTGTCGAACACCGTGTCGTAGCCAAGGTCTTCCAGCGATGCGATGCTCATCACCGACAGGAATGCGCCGTCATCGATGAACCCCGTCATCAACTCGTTTTCAAACAGGGCTTCGTCCCAATGCCCTCCGGCAGTACCGGGGCCGAAATCGGTTTCAATCGGGATACCCGCATTCGAACCGGGATCCCCTGCCGCCACATCCGGAAACTCGGTTTCATAAACGCTCAACGCATTTGGCCCGATGAACCGCAGATCGCCCCCTGCAATGGACCCCGTTGTCAGCCCAAGCAGACCCCATAGCGTGCCATAGCCCAAGGCGTGCAGCATCTCATGGACCACCACGGCATCCCAGTTTCCTTCGGACAAAAGGTTTCCTGCATCCGCGATGTCAAAGGTCATCGCGCCAGTGGACGGCAAAAGGGTGCCGTCGTCGCGCAACTCCCGTGGACCGGCACTGCCCAATGTGCCGCCAACGCCGTCATTGGTTTCAAGCGTGGCCGTAATGGCAATGTCATCCACAAACACACCATCCACGATGGCGTCCGGCAGGTCTGCCAGGATGATCGTGCTGAGATAATCGGCAGCATCCACAAAGGCTTGCTGCAACTCCACCGTCCAGCTGCCGACGAAGTCAATCGTGACGTTGTAGGACGTGGCCGCGTCCCCCCCGCTGGTGTAGGAGGTCAAGAGAACCGGCACATTCGGGTCCGGCGCAGCATCGGGCGCGCGCCCATACTCCGCATTGTCCAACCCGGGCGCCGGGGCGGGAATCGTATCCTCCGGTACGCCCGGAATGGTGCCGACCGGTCGGCCCTGCTCCGTCGGCCCGGCCACTTCGTCGGGCAGATCAATCGGCGGCGGTGCCGGGTCGGGATCTGCATCTTCCTGCGGTGCCGGGTCTGGCGGGGGATCGTCCCTCCCATCATCCCCGGTCGCATTCAACACAACCGCCTGCTCCGGCTGGCCCCGGCCCACGACGTCGCTGGCCGGGCGGCCATTCTCCACTTCGTCCGTAAACTCGAACTGATCCACATCCGACAGGGGTGTCGGCCGAGGTTCCGGGGCAGCCTCAGGCGCCTCAACAGGCACCCGTTCACCGCGCTCTTCATTGCTTTCGTCGCGCTCCGCAAGGGTAGGGTCAGGTTGTGCCGGGGGTGCAACCCGATGTACGGCACCCCCACGTTCAAAAAATCGTCCGTTCATATCCAATACCTAAAATCGCAATTCCGAAGGAAAGCGTATCAGCTATGGATCAATACGGAAACGTTTATGGGCTTGGCATCCGCCCCGGCAGATCATCCTCGATGTAAACATCAATGATCTCCCGAAACGTCTCCTCCGCCTTGAACCCAAGGGTCAGGGCCCGCTCCGGCGCAAAATTCCGCGGCCAGCCCGAAACGATCTTGGCCACCGCCTCGTCCCGCTGCGGCTTGATCAGGGCGACCACATTGTTGCCCGCCACATCCCGCAACGCCTCGATCTGCTCGGCCACGGTACAACTCAACCCCGGCAGGTTCAGCGCCCGCCGTCCTTCCAGCCGGTCGGTATCCAGCACCGCCGCATGGGCCAGAAACCCCGCCGCCGACCGGGGCGAGGCATGCCAATGCCGTACAGTATCCTCGACCGGCAAAATGGCCTCCATCCCGTTCAACGGCTCCCGAATGATGCCCGAGAAAAACGAGGACGCCGCCAAATTCGCCTTGCCCGGCCGCACGCAGATCGTCGGCAAGCGCAGCGACATCCCGTCGATAAACCCCTTGCGCGAATAGTCCTGGATCATCAACTCGCACGCCGCCTTCTGCGCGCCATAGCTGGTCTGGGGCGAGGTCAGGAATTCGTCGCCAATCTTGTCGGGATAGGGACCACCGAAGACTGCAATGGATGAGGTGAACACCACACGCGGGACGTATTCACCACCGCTCGCCCGATGCTGCGCCCTCAACGCCTCAAGAAACGCCCACAATGGCGTCAGGTTCGTCTGCCACCCAAGATCGAAATTCGTCTCCGCCTCGCCCGACACGATGGAAGCGAGATAGAAAATCACATCAAACCGCTCCGCCGCCAACGCCGCGCCCTCGGCCAGCACCGACAGATCGCCAACGCGCTTGTCGTCGCCCACCGCATCCGGCGCATAGCCCAGATCATGCAGCGTCACGCGAAAATCACCAAAGCCGGGCAGGCCCTGCGTCTCCAACCGGCGGGCCAGCTTCTGGCCCACCATGCCGCCGCCACCGAGGATCAGGATGCGTTTCATGTACCCATTCCGTTCTGTGCTTTGAGTTCGAGATAGAGCCCAGAGTGATCCTTGTCCGCGCCGTCCATGTTCTCAACAAAATGGGCGAACCGCGCGCGGACACCTTCAACCATTGGCAGCGCAAGACCAAGACCCGCAGCTTCGACCAGTACGTTGTCCAAATCCTTGAGCTGAAACTTCGACAAGCCACCGGGCTCAAAATTCCCGGTCGTCATTCGCTCCCCATGCTGTTGCAGAATGGTGCTGTCAGCAAACCCGCCCTTAAGCGCAGCGCGCAGTGCCGCTGGATCTGCTCTCCCCTGTTCGGCCAACAGCATTGCCTCGGCCACTGCGCCGATCGTGACCGCGACAATCGCCTGATTGCAAAGTTTCGACAGTTGACCGGTTCCGGCCGGTCCCACGTGAACTGGACGCCCCATCACCTCAAATATCGGGTGCGCGCGCTCGAAATCCGCAGCCTCCCCACCCACCATGATAGCAAGTGATGCCGCCTCGGCCCCCTTGGTGCCACCCGACACAGGCGCATCCAGAAATGCAACGCCTTGCTCAGCCAACCGTGCGCGGGCTGCGCGCGCCTCGACCGGCTTGGTCGACGACATGTCGATCCAGAGCGCTCCGCTCGTCAGGCTACGCGACACCTCGGCAATCACTGCCAATACCGTCGGCCCATCACTCATCATCGTGATGATGACATCCGCCCCGGTCACCGCCGCCGACGTGCTGGCCGCCACCGCAGCCCCCTCATCCGCCAGCGGCTCCGCCTTGGCCTGCGTCCGGTTCCAAACCGTCACCGGCACCCCCGCACGGGCAAGATTCCGCGCCATGGGAAAGCCCATCAGCCCAGTGCCCAACAGGGCCACATTCTCGAACGCCATGACTTTCCTTTCGAAATTTTCGTGACGTCTGGTCAACGCCCGCACCTTGTCCTACGCTAACAGCAAAACGCAGACCCGCCGTCTGCGCAACACCTGATCCGATACGGGGGGAGTACATGGGCCGTCTTGACGGAAAGCGCGCGCTTGTGACGGCCGCAGGCCAGGGTATCGGCCGCGCCAGCGCACTCGCCATGGCGAACGAGGGGGCGAGAGTCTTCGCCACCGACGTCAACGCCGATGCGCTCAGCACGCTGGAACATGCGAATATCATGGCGTTTCCGCTGGATGCTCGCAGTGAAACCAGCGTCAAGGATGGCGTAGAAGAAGCCCAACCCGACATCCTGTTCAACTGCGCAGGCTTCGTGCACCACGGCACCATACTGGACAGTACGGACGACGAATGGGACTTCGCCTTCGACCTCAACGTCCGCTCCATGTACCGCACCATCCGCGCCGCCCTGCCGGGGATGCTGGACCGCGGAAACGGCTCGATCATCAACATGTCGTCGGCCCTCGGCTCCATCATCGGCGCGCCCAACCGCTTCATCTACGGCACGACCAAAGCCGCCGTTGTCGGCCTCACAAAATCCGTCGCCGTCGACTACATCACCCAAGGTATCCGCTGTAACTGCATCTGCCCCGGCACCGTCGAAAGCCCCAGCTGGCACGACAGGGTCAAGGCACTGGGCGAAGAGCTTGGCAGCTATGACAAGGCCATGGAACAATTCGTCGCCCGCCAACCCATGGGCCGCGTCGCCAAGGCCGAAGAAATTGCAGCGCTGGTGGTCTACCTCGCCAGCGATGAAAGCGCGTTCACCACAGGACATACCCACATCATTGATGGAGGCTGGTCAGGACAATGACCAACAAAAAGAAAATTGGAATAGAAGACCTGCGTTCCCGCAAGTGGTTCATGAACCCGGACAACCCGGAAATGACCGCGCTCTACCTCGAACGCTACCTGAACTACGGACTCACGCGCGAGGAACTGCAATCCGGCAAGCCGATCATCGGCATCGCGCAAACGGGCAGCGACCTGTCGCCCTGCAACCGCCACCACATCGAGTTGGCGAAACGTGTCCGTGACGGCATCGTGGCTGCAGGCGGCACCTGCATCGAAATCCCGGTCCACCCGATACAGGAAACCGGCAAGCGGCCGACGGCCATGCTCGACCGCAACCTCGCCTACCTGTCGCTCGTCGAAACCCTCTACGGCTACCCGCTCGACGGCGTCGTCCTCACCATCGGCTGTGACAAGACAACACCCGCCCTCCTGATGGCCGCCGCCACCGTGAACATCCCCGCCGTGGCCCTGTCAGTTGGCCCCATGCTCAACGGCTGGTTCCGCGGCGAACGCACCGGCTCTGGCTCCATCGTCTGGCAGGCGCGCGAGATGATGGCGCGGGGCGAGATCGACGGCGAAGGGTTCATGGAACTCGTCGCCTCCTCCGCCCCCTCGGTCGGCTACTGCAACACAATGGGTACGGCCACGACGATGAATTCGCTGGCCGAAGCCCTCGGCATGCAACTGCCCGGCTCCGCCGCCATCCCCGCCCCTTACCGCGAGCGCAGCCAGATCAGCTATGAGACCGGCAAGCGCATCGTGGATATGGTTTGGGAAGACCTGCGCCCCTCCGACATCATGACGCGCGAGGCGTTCGAAAACACGATCGTCATCAACTCCGCCATCGGCGGCTCCACCAACGCGCCCATTCACCTCAACGGCATCGCCAAGCACCTCGACGTGCCGCTCAACAACGACGACTGGCAAAAGCACGGCCACCACGTGCCGCTTCTGGTGAACCTCCAACCCGCAGGTGAGTACCTCGGCGAAGACTACCAGCACGCAGGCGGCGTTCCGGCGGTCATCGGCGAGTTGATCGCCGCAGACCTGCTGCCCCACCCCGACGTGATCACCGCTAATGGCAAGACGATGCGCGAAAACTGCGAGGGCGTGCGCAGCGAAAACACGGAAGTGATCAAACCCGTCTCCGACCCGCTCAAGGCCGAAGCCGGGTTCATCAACCTCAAGGGCAACCTGTTCGACAGCGCGATCATGAAAACCTCCGTGATTTCCGAGGAATTCCGCACCCGCTACCTGTCGAACCCCGACGACCCCGAAGCGTTCGAAGGGCGCGCGGTGGTATTCGACGGCCCCGAGGACTTCCACCACCGCATCGACGACGAAGCCGAAGGGATCGACGAACACTGCATCCTGTTCATGCGCGGCGCGGGCCCCAAGGGCTACCCCGGCGGCGCCGAAGTCGTAAACATGCGCGCGCCCTCCTATCTGCTCAAAAAAGGCATCCAGGCGCTCCCCTGCGTCGGTGACGGCCGCCAATCCGGCACCTCCGGCAGCCCTTCAATCCTCAACGCCTCACCCGAGGCCGCAGATGGCGGTGGCCTCGCCCTTCTGGAAAACGGAGACCGCGTCCGTATCGACCTCAAGAAATGCACCGCCGACATGCTGGTGGACGACGCCACGCTTCAAGCCCGCGCCGAAGCGATCATGGCCGCAGGCGGCTACAAGGTCCCCGAAAGCCAAAGCCCCTGGCAAGAAATCTTCCGCGACTACGTGGGCCGCTTTGACGAGGGGATGACCCTGCGCGGCGCCACGAAGTACCAAGACATCTCCCGCCGCCACATGCCGCGCGATAATCACTAAGAGGCCGAATATGAAACTCGTAAGATACGGTGACGTAGGTCACGAAAAACCAGGCCTCATGGACGGCGACACACTCCGCGACCTCAGCGGCCACATCGACGACATCCACGGCGCCACACTGGACGACGCAACGCTCGACAAGCTGCGCGCCATCGACCCTGCCACCCTGCCAGCAGTCGACGGCTCCCCCCGCATCGGCCCCTGCGTCGGCAATATCGGCAAGTTCCTCTGCATCGGCCTCAACTACTCCGACCACGCCGCCGAACAAGGCCTCCCGATCCCCGAACACCCCATCCTGTTCTTCAAGGCCAACTCGGCCATCGTTGGCCCCAATGACGACGTGGTCATGCCGCGCGGCTCCCAACGCACCGACTGGGAAGTCGAACTGGGCGCGGTGATCGGCAAGACCTGCAAATATGTGAGCAAAGCCGACGCGCTCGACTACGTGGCAGGCTACTGCATCGTCAACGACGTCTCCGAACGCGAATTCCAGCAGAACCTCACGGGCCAGTGGACCAAGGGCAAATCCTGCGACACCTACGGACCTACGGGCCCGTATCTTATTACACGTGACGAAATCGAAGACCCCCAAACGCTCGACATGTCGCTCTCGGTCAACGGCCAGCGGATGCAGACCGGGAACACCTCCACCATGATCTTCTCCGTGGCCGAAATCATCGAACACCTGTCGCACCTCTTCACCCTGCACCCCGGCGACGTCATCAGCACCGGCACGCCCCCCGGCGTGGGCGACGGGATGAACCCGAAAACCTACCTCAAGGTGGGCGACGTGATGGAACTGGAAATCGCGGGCCTCGGCACCCAAAGGCAAGAGGTGAAACAAGATGCCTGATCTTCTGCAAATCGGCGGCATCACCGACGCCATGCGCACCCGTCTGGAAGAGCGCTTCACCATCCACCAAGCCACCGACAACTACCCGGGCGAGGCAATCACCCACATCGTCACCAACGGCCATGACGGCGTGCCTGCCGATATCCTCGCCAACTGCCCCAACGCGCAAATGGCCGCCAGCTACGGCGTAGGGTATGACGCCATCGACACCGACGCCTGCGTCGAACGGGGCATCATCGTCACCCACACACCCGACGTCCTGAACGCCGAAGTGGCGAGCACCGCGATCATGCTGATGCTCAACAGCTTCCGCAACTTCATGGCGGACGAGGCGCACGCCCGCTCCGGCAATTGGGAAACGAACGGCAACGCGCCCCTGTCGCGCAGCGCTGACAACCGGCGCGTCGGCATCCTCGGGCTCGGGCGCATCGGCCAGGCCATCGCGGACAAGCTCAAGTCGTTCGACGCCGACATCCACTACCACACCCGCAGCGAAAAGGACGTGCCCTACACCTACCACGCCAACCTCGTGGACATGGCAAAGGCGGTTGAGGTGATGATCTGCATCACCCCCGGCGGCCCCTCGACCCACCACATCGTCAATGCGGATGTGATCGAGGCTCTGGGCCCCGAAGGCACCCTGATCAACGTCTCCCGCGGCTCAGTGATTGACGAGGCTGCCATGGTCGCCGCCCTCCAATCCAGCAAGCTCGGCTACGCAGCCCTCGACGTGTTCGAGGAAGAACCCAAAATCCCCGACGCCCTCAAAACCATGTCCAACGTCATCCTCCTGCCCCATGTCGGCAGCGCCACGCATGAAACACGCGCGGCCATGGGCACGCTCGTGGTGGACAACCTGATCAGCCATCTCGACAACGGCCTCGTGATCACGCCCGTGCCGGAAACCAGGCACCTCAATGGCTAAGATCACCGACGTCCAGGCCCGCCTCTTCGCCGTCCCGCTCGACGAAATCCTCGTCGATGCCAAGCACGGCGACCATAGCCATTTCCACCTGATCACGGCGACAGTCACGCTGGAGGACGGGCGCACGGGCACCGGCTACACCTACAATGGCGGGCGCGGCGGGCACGCCACGGCAGCGATGATTACCCACGACCTCGCCCCCTTCCTGATCGGGCAAGACTCCGAAAACGTCGAACAGCTCACCCACGCCATGGACGAACACCTGCACTACGTGGGCCGGGGCGGCATCCTGTCTTTCGCCATCTCTGCGGTGGATATCGCCCTCTGGGACGCGCGGCTCAAAGGTGCAGGCCAATCGCTCGTCCAAGCCGCAGGCGGCGCATCCGACCGGTGCAAAGCCTACGCGGGCGGCATCGATCTTGGCTTCGATCTGCCCAAACTACTTGACAGCATCCGCACCTACCTCGCCCGCGGCCACAACGCCGTCAAAATCAAGATCGGCCAACCGACCGAGGTGGAAGACGTGGAACGGATCAAGGCGGTCCGCGACCTCATCGGCCCCGACATCACCTTCATGGTCGACGCCAACTATTCCATGACCACCGATCAAGCGATCAGCATGGCCAAGGCGATGAGACCATTCGATATCGAATGGTTCGAAGAGCCCATCGAACCCGATCACTTCGAGGACTTCGCACGCATCCGTGACGCCTCGGGCATCAAAGTCGCCCAGGGCGAAAACCTGCACACCCTGCATGAGTTTCGCCGCGCCCTGCCCCATGTGGACTTCATCCAACCCGACGCGTCGAACTGCCTGGGCATCACCGGCTGGCTCGAAGTGGCAAGGATGGCGCAAGAGGCGGGCGTCCCGGTCTGCAGCCACGGCATGCAGGAACTGCATGTTTCGCTGGTCTCAAGCCAACCCCACGGCGGCTGGCTCGAAGTGCACAGCTTCCCCATCGACCGCTACACGAAACGCCCTTTGGCAATCGAGGATCAACTCGCCGTCGCCCCCAAAATCCCCGGCGTCGGCGTAGAATTCGACTGGCCCAAACTCACCCCGTTTGAAGTCAAACCGTAAGGCGGGGTTTCACCCCGCCTTACGCTCGAAGTTTACCCAATCGAAACCTTCGTTAACGGCACCGATCTACTAATAAAAAATGATCGGGAAAACGGCGATCGGCCGTCACCAAAACACGCAGTTTGACCCTAAAAATGTGCAGTTTCGCCAAAACCCGGCAAAAACTGCCCGGTTCAACAGGCTCAAAACACGCAGTTTCGCGGGCAAAATGTGCACTTTACCCTCAAATGCAAAAGCGCGGGGTGCGTTAACCCCACCGCGCGCTCCGTTCACTCTACCGCAAATTTGCCGTGCTAAGTGCTTGAGGACCCAGCGCATTCAGCCCTTTCAGGATGTCGATGGCATAGGCCAGCTGGTAATCCTCTTCCCGCAGATCAGCCGCTTCCTGCGCCTTGGCCCGGTCTTCCTCGATCTGCTTGATCTGGTCCTCGCTCAGCGAATCATTGTTGAGGCTGCCACGCAGTTCACCCTCGGTCCGGGGACCAACTGCGCTTGCGGGTGCATCCTCTTCCTCGTCCTCAACCGGACGCCGACGGGGCTGTTCCACCACGATGTCAGGGCTCACGCCCAGCGCCTGAATCGACCGGCCCGAGGGCGTATAATACCGCGCCGTGGTCAGGCGCATCGCCCCATCTCCGCGCAACGGCATGACCGTCTGGACCGACCCTTTGCCAAAGCTCTTGGTGCCCACAACGATGGCTCGGCGGTGGTCCTGCAGCGCCCCCGCCACAATCTCGGAGGCCGAGGCGGACCCGCCATTGATCAGCACCACAATGGGCTTGCCCTGCGCCAGATCGCCCGGCGTCGCATTGTAGCGATCACCATCCTCGGGGTCGCGGCCACGGGTCGAAACGATCTCGCCCTCTTCCAGAAACGCATCCGACACGCGAATGGCTTGGGTCAGCAAACCCCCGGGATTGTTACGTAAATCCAGAACAAAGCCATTCACGGAATCCATGCCGCCCAGCGTCTCGACTTCTTCTTCCAACTTGGAGACGAGGTTCGGCGTCGTCTTGTCATTGAAGGTCGTCACGCGCAGCACAACCGTCTCACCCTGCGTCCTGCTGCGCACGGCTTGCAGTTCGATCGTGTCGCGAATGATGGACACGTCAAAGGGTTCGTTCTCGCCCTCGCGCACCACGGTGATGATGATCTCGGACCCCACCGGCCCGCGCATTTTGTCGACCGCTTCGTCCAACGTCAGGCCCAGCATCGACTCGCCATCGACATGGGTGATGAAGTCGCCCGCTTCGATCCCGGCCTCGGCGGCTGGGGTCGAGTCGATGGGCGACACAACCTTGATAAACCCTTCTTCCTGCGTGACTTCGATGCCTAGGCCACCGAACTCACCACGGGTCTGCACCTGCATCTGCGCGGCATCATCGGGCGACAGGTAGCTTGAATGCGGATCAAGCGAGGTCAGCATCCCGTCAATCGCGGCCTCGATCAGCTCGCCGGGTTCGACCTGCTCCACATATTGCCCACGGATGCGTTCAAAGATGTCGCCGAACAGATCCAACTGTTCGTACACACTTGAATTTGCGGCCTTTTCCTGCGCCAGCAAGGGGCCCGCAATCTGCGTCGTTGCAATGACACCTGCTACTGTTCCGCCCAATGCGGCCATCACGAATTTCTTCATTACAGCTTATCCATCCTGTTCAGTGCTGAACCATTCAAGCGGGTCCATTGGCACATTATTCTCTCTTACCTCTATATAGAGCGTTTCCGAACGCTCAGCGCCACCCCCCTCACTACCTGTTGAAGCGGCGTTTGGCGTCGGCAGGCCACCCATCAGACCCAAGGGCGTGCTTGCGGCGATGATCTGGCCGGTGTTGCCATAGCTAACGGCCATGCCCGCAAGGATGATCAACGTGCCCGGGCGCGGCTCGAGGATAGTGACTGTACCAAAGTCCAGAAGCGGCCCAACATATCGTAGCGTCGCCGCCGTGGGCGAACTGACCAGCGTGCCGGGGCGGGTCGCGAGCAGGATACCGGGACGGGCAATCCCCGCCGCATCCGGCTCCCCGGCGCGACGCAAGATCACACCCCGTGCGGGCATCGGAAACTCGCCGATCAAGTCGTCGATTTCCGGCGGCGTCCAGCCGACATCGCCTTCGGCAATGCTTGCCAGCCCGCTGGAAAACGCATCCAGCGTCTCGGCCGACGCAATCAGAATCGCGGTGCGCACCGGGTCCTCGGTAAAACGCTGCGGCAGGTCCGTCCGCTCCGCCATCGCCTGGTTCAGCGCAGATCGCGCCGTCTGCACCTCGCTCAAACCGGTCTGCAATTGGGCTGCCGCCTGCTCCTGCAAAAGCCGCAGGCTTTCCACATCGTTCAGGTCTTGGCGCAGCTGCGCGGCGCGCTGGTTCAGGGCCGGTGTCAACTCGGCCAGCAGCATCCCCGCTCGCGCCGTGCCGTTCGGGCCATCGGGATGCAGGAACGCCGTCGGTGCTTCATCCGGCGTAAGTGTCTGTAAAACTGCCACAAGCTGTGCAATCTCGGCATCACGGGATTGCAACTGGCGCCGCAACTGCGCCTCTCGAATGGACGCGCGACGCAGACCAGCGCGCATGGCCGAAAGGCCCGCTTCGTAGGCATGAACCGTATCCGTCAGCGCACGCACACGGTTGCGGGCCGTCTCGGCCTCCGCCAACCGGACCGAGGCCGCCTCAAGCTGCGCCCCCGCCTCACGCGCCAGAGCGCCAGCATCTTCCTGCGCCCAGAGTGGCAAGGCCCAAACACATAAGAAGAGGGCTGCCAGCGGTCTCATTCGATCAAACTGTTCCCCGTCATCTCGACCGGCTTTTCGAGCCCCATGAGCTGCAGAAGCGTCGGCGCCAGATCCGCAAGGCGCCCGTCATGCACAGTGCCTTCGGCCCCGATCAATGCAACGGGAACAAGGTTCGTGGTATGCGCCGTATGCGGCGCGCCAGTGTCCGGGTCGATCATCGTTTCGCAATTGCCATGATCCGCCGTCAGGATCATCGCGCCACCCGCCGCTTCAAGCACCGGCAGGACTCGGCCGAGGCCGGTATCCACCGCTTCGCAAGCAGCGATGGCAGCGTCCAGATCACCGGTATGGCCGACCATATCCGGGTTCGCGTAGTTCACCACGATCAGATCATAGCCTTCTTCGATTGCCTCGATGAACTTGTCCGTCACCTCGACGGACGACATCTCGGGCTGCATGTCATAGGTGGCGACGGCGGGCGATTTCGGCATAGCGCGATCCTCACCAGCCTCCGGCTGCTCCTCCCCACCGTTCAGGAAAAAGGTCACATGCGGGTACTTTTCGGTCTCCGCCAGCCTGAACTGGCGCAAGCCCGCTTTCGCCACCCACGCCCCGAGCGTGTTCACGATTTCGGGCTTGGGATAGACGGTGGTCATGTAGGCTTTGTGATCTTCGGAATAGTCCGCCATCCCGATCAGCCCAGCCCACTCCGGACGGCCCTCGGGGGCGAAGGCATCAAAGCCCGGATCGCCCATGGCCGCCATGATCTCTCGCGCGCGGTCAGCGCGGAAGTTCAGGCAGAACAGGCCATCGCCATCCTTGGCTCCCTTGTAGCCATCCATGACAGCGGCAGGGATGAATTCATCCGTCTTTTCATCATCGTAAGCGGACTCGATGGCCGCCTGCGCCGTCTCGACGATCCGGCCATCTGCACGCACCATGGCGGCAAATGCGCTCTCAACCCGGTCCCAACGGTTGTCGCGGTCCATGGCAAAATAGCGGCCCGTCACGGTGACAACACGCGCGCCTGCAGGGAGCGCATCGTTCAAATCCTCCAGATAGGTCAGCGCCGATTTCGGCGCCACATCCCGTCCATCGGTGATGGCATGGATGACCACGGGCAGGCCCGCGTCGGTGCAGGCCTTGGCTGCGGCGATCATGTGATTGATGTGCCCATGCACACCACCGTCGGACAGCACGCCCATCAGGTGCGCACGCCCCTCTTTTTCCTTGACCGCGTTGATCCAGTCCATCAGGCGCGGGTTGCGAAAGAAACTGCCGTCCTCGATGGCCAGATCAATCTGGCCGAGGTCCATGGCCACCACGCGGCCCGCACCGATATTGGTATGGCCCACTTCGGAATTGCCCATCTGCCCGCGGGGCAGGCCCACGTCAGGACCATGTGTGATCAGGGTCGCGTGGCTGCAGGTTTCCATGATCCGGTCGATGGTCGGCGTGCGCGCCAGTTTCGGGGCGTTCCCCGTCTCATCCTCGCGCAGGCCCCAGCCATCCATGATACACAGAACAACGGGTTTGGGTGGTGCCATCTAAGAGGTCCTTCCAGTGTGGTGGTTCGCGTTCTACCGTGCCGTCCGGTCATTGGAAAGAACACTTGCCTGAACAATGCAAGGCGGTACGCTCCGGCCGGACGAGGGGGGAGAAAATGAGCAAACACATGCTGGTGCACCTGAACGTGGTGCGCCCGTTGGGCCCCTTCAGTGCCAGCCATCCGAACGCGCAGTTTTTCTTTGGCGAATTGCCCAAGCTGTTTGCGAGGGCCAAGGCCGATGATGGCATGTTCTGGCACAATCACGGTGCCCGGATGCCGGATGGCAGCTATGGCGATATGAACGATCTGCTGGGGCTGCAAACAAAGCGGACGGAGGACAATTTCCACATCCTCACCATGGCCGGGTGGCGGGATGCGCAGGCCATGCACCGCTTTGCCTATCGCGATCCGCTGCACCGGGCGGGCATGAAGACCCTGCGCGACTGGGTGGACCGGTCGGAGGGGGCAACCATGGTGATGTGGTGGGCAGAGCGGGGCACACGGGTGGCGCTGGAAGACGGGTGGAACCGGCTGCAAGAGCTGCGGAAGAACGGCGCCACGCCTGAGGCCTTTACACTGCAGAGCCGTTTCGACCCGCCGGGAGACTGACGCTTTTTCCGACCCATTCAGCCGATGCGCTCGGGCAGCCCCTTGCCGTTATTCCACCACCGATGCGGATTGTCGCGATTGGGATCATAAGCTGCACGGCTCGCCCAATCCTCGCGCAGAAAGATCACCGGCTCCTCGTAGTGATGCACCTCCAGCACCGCATCCATGACCTTCTCCAACACGGCCACATCCCGTTCGATGGAGATCTTCAACTCGACCATGGGATAGGTTTCGGTCCCGCCCGCCTCGAACCCGTCCACATGGGTTGTCGTGGTTGACCCGGCCTCGGGCTGCGCTGTCTCCGCGCCGACGGCAGAGATGCTGGCATTGCGCTGATACCGGCCATAGCCCAGCGGATGCACCGCCATGACGGCATCGAGAATGCGGTCGGTGTCCTCCGGCAATGTCTGGATCTCAAGCGTCCAGACCGGGGTAAAACGGCCCGACCGGGCCTTGTAGGTTTCAAGCACGCTCATCTCTGCCTCCTTCAATCGGGGTTGCCGCGGGTAAAGCTGATCTTTGACAGGTCGGGCGAGGTTCTTGTTGCGGGCAGCACCTGCACCGGGGCAGCACCCGGGGTCAGAATATGGCGCAACAGGCCCACGGGATGGGCGCGCAGGGTCAGGCGGGTCGATACGTAATCCTCGACCACCTCCTCGCCCAAAGTCATCTCGGGCAGGAGTGCTGCAGGCTCGTCCACCACCTCGCCATCCAGATCCTTGGCAAAAAGCGGCAGCGCGGGACCGGGCGCGATGGCCTTGGCCTGCCACAGCGCGTCACGTCGGTTGATGCCCGCCCCAGCAAAGGCATCAGCTTCGGCAAGCCGTTCGATCACCGTCACGCCCACCCCGGCCCGGCGCCAGATGTCCTGCACCGACTGATAGCCGTTGCCACGGGCCACCGTGATCCACTCGGCATCCTCTTCGTTCAGTCCCTTGATTTGCCGGAACCCGAGGCGCAGGGCGAGGCCCCCCTTCCCATCCGGCTCCATCACGTTGTCCCAGAAGCTGGCGTTCACGCAGATCGGCCGCACCTCGACCCCGTGCTCGCGCGCGTCCCGCACGATCTGGGCAGGGGCGTAGAACCCCATGGGCTGCGAGTTGAGCAGCGCGCAGGCGAAGATGCCGGGATGGTGGCACTTGATCCAGCTTGAGGCATAGACCAAGAGCGCAAAGCTCGCCGCATGGCTTTCGGGAAAACCGTAGGAGCCGAAGCCTTCGATCTGACTGAAGCATCGTTCGGCAAAGTCGTCGTCATAGCCATTCTTGCGCATGCCCCGCAGGAACAACGCGCGGAATTCGCTGACAGAGCCGTGTTTCTTGAACGTCGCCAATGACCGCCGCAGCCGATCCGCCTGATCGGGGGTAAAGCCCGCGCCCACGATGGCGATCTGCATCGCCTGTTCCTGAAAGAGCGGCACGCCCAGCGTCTTGCCCAGCACCGCGCCCAACTCGTCCGAGGGGAAGCTGACCTCCTCCTCTCCGTTCCGGCGGCGGATATAGGGGTGGACCATGTCGCCCTGAATGGGGCCAGGGCGGATAATGGCCACCTCGATCACCAGGTCATAGAAATTGCGCGGCCGCATCCGGGGCAGGAAGTTCATCTGCGCCCGGCTTTCGACCTGGAACACCCCGATGCTGTCGGCCGCACAGAGCATATCGTAAACGCGCGGGTCCTCGGGCGGCAGGGTGGCGAGGGTGTAGTGCTGATGGTGGTGCATCTTGAGCAGGTCAAACGCCTTGCGGATGCAGGTCAGCATCCCAAGGCTCAGCACATCGACCTTCAGAATGCCCAGCGAGTCGATATCATCCTTGTCCCAGCAGATGACGGTGCGGTCCTCCATCGTGGCATTCTCAATGGGCACCAATTCGTCCAGCCGCCCCTCGGTAATGATGAAGCCGCCCACATGTTGGCTGAGATGCCTTGGAAAGCCGTTGATCTCATAGACCAGCTCGATGGTCTGCTTTAGCCGCCGGTCGCGGAAATCGAGGCCGATCTCGGCCATACGCTCCGCCTCAAGCCCCTTGGTCGAGAAAAAGCCCCAGAGCTGGGAAGACAGCGCGCTGATCGTGTCCTCGGTCAGGCCCATGGCCCGGCCCACCTCGCGGATGGCGCGCTTGCCCCGGTAATGCACGACCGTGGCGCACAGGCCCGCACGTTCACGGCTATAGGTCTTGTAGATGTGCTGGATGACCTCCTCGCGCCGTTCATGTTCAAAATCAACGTCGATGTCGGGGGGCTCATCGCGCGCCTCGGACACGAAACGCTCGAACACCATGGTCCCCATCTCGGGGCTGACGCTGGTGATGCCCATGCAATAGCACACCACCGAATTCGCCGCTGACCCACGGCCCTGGCACAGGATGCCGCGGGATCGGGCGAAATGGACGATGTCACGGACGGTCAGGAAATAAGGTTCGTAATTCAGCTTGGCGATCAGGGCGAGCTCATGGCGTAGTAATGTCTGCGCCTTTTCCGGTGCGCCGGACGGATAGCGCCATTTCAGCCCCTCATAAGCGAGGCGCTTGAGCCGCTGGCTGGGGGTCTCGTTTTTTGTGATCTCGGAGGGGTATTCATAGCGCAACCGGTCGAGCGAGAAATCGAGACGCGCGACAAGCTCTGCTGACCGATGCACGGCCTCTTCGTGACCTGCAAACAGGCGCAGCATGTCCGCCTCACTGCGCAACCGCCCCTCGCCATTGCTCAGCGCCGCGCGCCCCAGCGCATCGACGCGGCATTTCAGGCGGATCGCGCTGACCACATCCGCGAGCTTGCGACGCCCGCCATGGTGCATGCGTGGCGCAGCAGAGGCCACAATAGGCAGGCCAAGGGCACGCGCCTGATCCGCGATCCAGTCAAAACGCGCCGTATCCCGCCCATCATAGCGGGGGTGCATGAGTATGTGGATGTTCCCGACAAAGCGGCGCGTCAGCCGTCGCGCGGTTTGCATCCAATCAACCGCGCCGCCCTGAACCGTTTCCACCTGTGGCCAAAGAAGCAGGTGAAGACCGTCTGCAAACTCTTCGAGATCGCTCAGTTGGAGATTGCACTCCCCCTTCTCGGCATTGCGGCGCCCCTTGGAGATAATACGGCAAAGCGATCGCCACCCTTGCCGGTTTACGGGCAGGGCCGTGATCGGGGGCGCGTCGGAAAACATCAGCCGCGCGGCCGGGATCAGTCGGGGCACCACCGTGATGGGTGCGCTGGGTGGGGCAGGCACGTGATCGGGCCGGGGCGGGCCGATCAGTCCGTGGATCGCATCAAACTCCCGCCGCTCCTTGACGCTCCGGGCGATGGTCTTGGACTGCGTATGCGCGCGGACAATCCCCGCCACCGAATTGTCATCGGCAATGGCAATCGCCTCCATCCCGATCAGGGCGGCACGGTTCACGTATTCCTCGGGGTGCGAGGCCCCGGTGAGAAAGGTGAAATTCGATGTGATCGACAGTTCGCAGAACATCAATTTGGCAGATTCGGTGGCAGCAGGTCGCCAGTATATTCACTTTTTGTTCTCATTTGAAGCGTTGGAGGGGGCCAGCCCCCGCGCTGACGCGCCCCCCAGGATTTTTTGAACCAGAGAATTCGGATCGGTTCCCGCAGCGGCAAACGCCGTGGGGCGACGTTTGACGTCCGAATGGACGGAGCCCCTAAGACAGGTTGCGCAGCATTCGGGTCGATCCGCGCTCTTGTCCGTGGTTTTTCATAAGTAAAAGGAGATCGTCATGACCACGTTTACAGCTTTACCCACCGACATCGTTGATGCTTACCGTGCCGGCGCACCCGACGCGCATGGCAACCCGCCCGAACGTCATATCTCGAACGGATCCGGCAATCCGTGTCGGCACTGCCTGCGGGATGTGCCGGAAGGTGCCGAAATGCTTGTCCTGGCTCACAAGCCATTTGACGGCACGCATCCCTACGCAGAGGTCGGGCCAATCTTCTTATGTGCCGATCCATGCGTCCGCAGCAGTGGCGCTGATCTGCCCCAGATTCTGACCACGTCGCCGGACTACCTGATCAAGGGATATGGAAAAGACGACCGCATCGTCTATGGCACCGGCGCAGTGACGCCCAGGCCCGAGATCGCAGACAGGATCGCCGCAATATTCGCCGATCCTAAGGTCGCATACATCCACGTGCGCTCTGCCCGCAACAACTGCTACCTGACGCGCGCCGATCGTGCGCCGTAACCCCTTGTCTGCCCTGACGGCTTGGCCCATAAACGCGCCCGCACGCGCCCCAAGCCAAGGATAGCCAACATGCCCATCGACGCGCCGGAAACCAAGACGGTCCACACGCATCGCGTGGCTTGCGACGGAGGGGAAGGCGCGCTCGGTCATCCGCGGGTCTGGTTGCAAATCCCCGAGGATACCGGCTGGGTCGAGTGCCCCTATTGCGACTGCAAATACGTCTATGCGGAAAAGGCGAGCGGCTAAGGCATCAGCTGCATCAAGCGGCATGACGCTCGCTGTGTGCCCTTGGCTCTACTGCCATCGGTCCGCAACCCAGCAAGATTGGTTTGGACGCGACCTGTTGGATCGCTAGCCCAAAATCGTGCGCTCAGACACGTGGCGGATTCGTCAGCTCGTTGATCATTCGGCGGACATGGGTCTGGATATGAACTTCGTTCAATCGTCGATCACCTGATGGATCAAAGCGTCAACCTGCGCCTGAACGCGCGCGTTTGCCTGCTCGATCTTTTCCGAAAGCTCCCTGATCTCGGTCGCGATTATGGCAAAGCCGCGCCCTTGTTCGCCAACATGCGCCGCTTCAATAGATGCGTTGATGGCGATCAGCCCGACATTCTGTGAAATCTCGCTGATCTCGTTCAGGGCGTCGCGTGCGTCATTTCCAGTTTGGGTGGCCGAGGCACGCCGCGCCACGCGATCCCCGTGCAGTTCGGCACTCAGCTTGTTGACCAGCTTGGCGAAATGTTCGTTGAATTCCGTCGCCGCAAAGCGCGTCAGGGCGCGCAGTTGTGCGGCATCGCTTGTGCCTGCGTCGAATTGGCGGGCAAGGTCCGTGACACTTGCCACAAAGCGGCGCATGGCATCGACACTGTCTGGCATGTCGGCGACCGTCTCTCGCAACCAATTCAATGCGTTTGGATCAATGCCGCGCTCTGGGTGGCCCCCCGCCAAGATACGCACCCCGGAATGGGCGCCGGGCATCGCGCGCTGTATCCCTTCAACGCACTTCTGGTGATCCTCTGGCGCATCAAACAGCATGCCCGCCGCGCAATACAACGTCGCGCGTGCGCAATGCGAGCGTATCATGTCGACGGCGCGCAACAACTCTACCCGAGCCGCAATGCCGGTGGCCCCGGATTGCTGGCCCAATACATCGGTTACATCGGCCAAACGGTTCATCGCAGTCATGCGTTCCTCTTGGCAAAACGAAGTTAACAAAACGCTTGTGCTTTTACCTTTTCGGGATTCGTGGCACATCACCGGAACACTTGCAGAAAAGGGGGCGGTTCACATGAGCTTTGGTAAGGGATGTCACCTGCATCTGATCGACGGTTCGGCCTTTATCTTCCGCGCCTATCACGCATTGCCACCGCTGACGCGCAAGTCCGACGGCCTGCCCATCGGGGCAGTCTCGGGCTTCTGCAACATGCTTTACAAATATGTCGAGGGGAACCACGGCCCAGACGCGCCCACCCACGTGGCAGTGATCTTTGACAAGGGCAGCCACACCTTTCGCAACGAGATGTACGACCAGTACAAGGCCAACCGCGAGGCGATGCCCGAAGACCTGCGCCCGCAGATCCCGCTGACCCGCCAAGCCACCGAAGCCTTCAACATCGCCTGCAAGGAGAAGGAGGGGTACGAGGCCGACGACATCATCGCCACCCTGTCCGTGCAGGCGCGCGAGGCTGGTGGCCGTGTGACCATCATCAGTTCCGACAAGGATCTGATGCAGCTTGTCGGC
This sequence comes from Tateyamaria omphalii, assembly GCF_019802125.1. GTDB lineage: Bacteria > Pseudomonadota > Alphaproteobacteria > Rhodobacterales > Rhodobacteraceae > Tateyamaria > Tateyamaria omphalii_B. The sequence continues at coordinate 567,000 of NZ_JAHVHT010000002.1, read as the reverse complement.
GACGGGGTCGAGATGCTGGACGCCATGAAGAATTCGCGCATCGACCGCGATGGTGTGTTCGACAAGTTTGGCGTCTACCCCAACCGTGTGGTCGACGTGCAGGCGCTGGCCGGTGACAGCGTCGACAACGTGCCCGGCGCACCTGGCATTGGCGTGAAAACCGCCGCTCTGCTTATCAACGAATACGGGGACCTCGACGCGCTCTTGGAACGCGCCGAAGAGATCAAGCAGCCCAAGCGTCGCCAGACCCTGATCGACCACGCCGACCAGATCCGCCTGTCGCGCGACCTTGTTCGATTGGACGAAAATACGCCCCTCGACTTTACGCTGGACGATCTGGAAGTGCAGGACCCCAAACCCGACCAACTCATGCCCTTCCTGGCCGAGATGGAGTTCCGCACGCTCACCAAACGCATCGCCGACCAGCTTGGCGTCGAAGCACCCGAAATCAAGGAACCCGCCCCAGCAGCCCAAGACGCCCCCGAAGCGCCCAGCTTCGAAGAGGCGACCTATGAACATGTCCAAAACGCGGACCAACTCCAAACCTGGATCGACCTGATCTATGAACGGGGCTGGGTCGCAGTTGATACCGAAACCACCGGCCTAAACGAAATGACTGCCGATCTAGTGGGCATCTCGCTGGCCGTGAACGCAGGCCACGCCTGTTATATCCCGCTCACGCACAAGCAAGGCGGAGATGACCTCTTTGGCTCCGACGATCTGGCCGAAGGGCAGATGCCGCTGGAACAGGCGCTTGAGATGCTCAAGCCGATGCTCGAAGACGACAGTATCGTCAAAATCGGCCAGAACATGAAGTACGACGCCAAGATTTTTGCGCGTCTGAACATCCACGTGGCGCCCATCGACGACACGATGCTGATGTCCTACGCCATGCACGGCGGGCTGCACAATCACGGCATGGATACGCTGTCTGAACGCTATCTCGGCCATACGCCGATCCCGATCAAACCACTGCTCGGGTCCGGCAAGTCAGCCAAGACCTTCGATCAGGTGCCGCTTGAAGACGCCGTGAAGTATGCCGCAGAGGATGCCGATATCACGCTCCGCCTCTGGCAACTGTTCAAACCTCAACTGCACCGCGTACAGGTCACCAAGGTCTACGAAACACTCGAACGGCCCATGGTCCATACGCTAGCGTCCATGGAGCGTTCGGGCATCAAGGTCGATCGCGATACACTGTCCCGGATGTCCAACGCCTTCGCCCAGAAGATGGCGGGGCTTGAGGATGAAATCTACGAACTCGCAGGCCGCAAGTTCAACGTCGGCTCCCCGAAACAGCTCGGCGAAATCCTCTTCGATGAAATGGGGATCGAGGGCGGAAAGAAAGGCAAAACAGGCGCTTACGCGACAGGTGCCGACGTGCTCGAAGACCTCGCAACCGAACATGAACTGCCGGGCCGCGTGCTCGACTGGCGGCAGATCAGCAAACTGAAATCGACCTACACAGACGCGCTTCAGGATCACATCAACGCCGAAACCGGCCGCGTCCACACGTCCTATTCCATTGCAGGCGCGTCCACCGGTCGCCTCGCCTCCACCGACCCGAACCTGCAGAACATACCTATCCGTACGGAAGAAGGTCGCCGCATCCGAGAAGCCTTCGTGTCCGAGCCGGGCAAGACCCTCGTCGCCCTAGACTATTCGCAGATCGAACTGCGCATCCTCGCTCACATCGCCGACATCCCGGAACTGAAACAGGCGTTCAAGGACGGCATCGACATCCACGCGCTCACCGCCTCGGAAATGTTCGACGTCCCGCTCGATGAAATGACCCCGGAAATTCGCCGCCAGGCCAAGGCGATCAACTTCGGCGTCATTTACGGCATCTCGGGCTTCGGCCTTGCCCGCAACCTGCGCATCCCGCGCAGCGAGGCGCAGGGCTTCATCGACCGCTACTTCGAACGCTTCCCCGGCATCCGCACCTACATGGACAACACCAAGGCGTTCGCCAAGGAACACGGCTATGTCCAGACGCTGTTCGGACGCAAAATCCACACGCCCGAGATCGCCTCCAAAGGTCCCCGCGCAGGCTTCGCTGCCCGCGCTGCGATCAACGCTCCGATCCAAGGCACAGCCGCAGACGTCATCCGCCGCGCCATGATCCGCATGCCCGCCGCGATCAAGGACCTGCCCGCGGCCATGCTGCTGCAAGTCCACGACGAGTTGCTGTTCGAAGTGGACGATGCCGCCGTCGATGACCTGGTCGGCGTCGCAAAGGATGTGATGGAAAGCGCCAACGATCCGGTCGTGCATCTGGACGTGAAGTTGACGGTGGATGCGGGCCAAGGGCAGAATTGGGCCGAAGCGCACTGACAGGAAAGCAGCCATGAAGATGATGCCCGCCCCCGATGATCTCGCCTTCTGCGACCGGTTCGAGGCGGGCGAGGTCGCGCCGGAAGACTTCAACCACCGTGCGCATTTGCGTCTGGCCTACGTCTATCTATGCGAGGATCCGGTGCATACAGCAATGCCGCGCATCCGTGGCGCCCTGCACAGCTTTCTGAAACGCAACGGTGTACCGGCGGACAAGTATCACGAAACGCTCACACGCGCATGGCTGATGGCAGTGCAGTATTTCATGGATAAGGCCGCGGCGGCTCGGTCCTTCGACAGCTTCATCGCGCAGGACGACCGCCTGCTCGACGCAAAAGTCATGCTCAGCCACTACCGCAAGGACACACTCTTTTCCGATGCGGCCCGCGCCAGCTTTGTGGCACCAGACCTGCAACCGATTCCGCTCTCCATCTAAGCAGGTCAGCGCATGATTTAAAAACCGCGCCCCGTCGGGCACGATGGTGCATTTTGCATGGTCAATATGCGCTACCGGACCGTGCGCTCAGCTGTCCCTCTGTAACACAAGCAAAATCAGAAGTTGCCTAACATCAAGTGAACCCACCGAAAAACTTGTCCCTGCGGGGACAAATCCTCAATCCGGCCGCGTAATGGCCCCAACCAGCCGCCGCGCGATCGGGGCAACGACCAGAACAATCGGAAACGCGACCGCCCAACTGGGCAACCACGCCCCAATCCACTGGCCCAGAAATCCTGTCACCATTCCAACGGCAAGATAGGTCGAAATGCCGGACACCAGGAATGACATCATCCCGCTCAGGACGAAACCGAACGCGATATGAGCATAGCGGGCAGGGATCATGGCGGGCTCCTAATCTGTGCGCCCCAGACATACTCGATCGGCTATGCCGCGCAATCTGCGCCGCCGCAAAGGCTCAGCGCATCCAGTCCAGAACCTTGTCGGTGCGCCCCTCTGTCCGATACTCGGCACTCACCCAACCGTCGTAACCGCTGGCGTCAATCGCTTTGAACAGCGCGGCAAAGTCGATCTTTCCGCTGCCCGGCTGCGTGCGCCCCGGGGCGTCACCGATCTGGATGTGACGGATTAATGGCAGCATCGACTGAAACGTGCCCAAGGCATCGCCAGTGATCTCCTGAGCGTGATAGCTGTCGAATTGCAACCCGACATTGGGCGCCCCGACGGCTTCGATCACGCCGGCGGCCAGATCAAAGCTGTTCAGGAAATAGTCAGGCTGGCTTTCCGGACACAGCGGCTCAATCGTCAACGTCAGCCCTTGGGGCAAGGTCTCCGCCGCGCGTTTGAGGTTGCCGAAAAGTGTATCCCGTGCCTCCGGGCCCTTCGCCTCACCGCTCATGATATGGATACAGGACGCGCCCAACGCTTGAGCATAGCGCACCGCGCGGCGCATATCGTAGTCAAACCGCGCCTCAAGCCCCGGCACCGCGGCAAAACCCCGTGCAGCACCGGTGTAATTCGGTCCCGGTGCATTCAGCAAAATGAACTGCAACCCGTTGCGATGCAGGGCAGCCTGCGTTTCCGGCACCGGCACATCGTAGGGCTGCTGTACCTCAACCGCGAGGAACCCCGCCTCTGCCGCCGCATCGAACCGGTCAAGATAGGGCAATTCGGCCCAGAGATAGGTCAGATTGGCAGCAAAACGTGGCATTGACCGGACGCTAGCCCGACCAACCCGCCGATGCCAGCAGGATCAAACATCCACAGAAAAACGGCTCGCTTAGGGAAGCTCTTCGGACGGAATGATGCCAAAGAACTGGCCCGACGACCAAACGCCGAACCAGCCGTCATGATGCGTACCCAGATCGACCAATCGGTAGAAGCTTTTGCGGTCAATCAGCGCCTCCAGATCCGCCCGGATCAGGATGTAAGGCGACGGCTCGCCCGTCTCCGCATCCCGCTCGACCCGGATAGGATGCTCCGGCCCTGCGACCGCCACATCGTCCACATGCGTGACAAAACTCAGCACCTGATCCTGCCCCGCGCCAGACGCTTCGAAATCAATGGCGACAAAGGGGGCGTCGTCCACGGTGATGCCGACCTTTTCCACCGGGGTGACAAGGAAATACTTGCCCTCTTCGCGCTTGAGGATTGAGGAAAACAGCTTGACCAATCCGGGGCGCCCGATGGGTGTGCCCTGATAGAACCACGTCCCGTCCCGCGCGATCCGCATGTCCAGATCACCGCAAAACGGCGGGTTCCACAAATGCACCGGCGGCAAACCGCGTGTTTTTGCAGCAGTGATCGACGCAACAAGGCTGTCTGCGTCGGGTGTCACGGTTTTTTGTCCGCTCATATCTTTTGCCATTCTCCGTTGAGGCAATAGGTTGGTATCAACGATCATATATTCTGAAGAGAAGAGATGTCATGACCGACGCAGAGGACCTTGTTGCCGAAATCGAGACGCTGGGTAGCAAGCTGGCCGAGGCCAAGGCCTCGATCACCAAGCGGTTCATCGGACAGGAGCGGGTCGTCGATCTGACCCTGACCGCCCTGCTGTGCGGCGGGCACGGCCTGCTGATCGGTCTGCCCGGCCTTGGTAAAACTCGGTTGGTCGAGACCCTCAGCACGGTCATGGGCCTTGATGGCAACCGCATCCAGTTCACGCCAGACCTCATGCCTGCCGACATTCTGGGCTCCGAAGTGCTGGACACTGCCGAGGATGGGCACCGCGAGTTCCGTTTCGTCCCCGGCCCGATCTTTTGCCAGCTTCTCATGGCAGACGAGATCAACCGCGCGTCCCCACGGACACAGTCCGCGTTGCTGCAGGCGATGCAGGAAAAGACGGTCACTGTTGCGGGCCAGGACCGCTCCTTGGGAACACCGTTCCATGTGCTCGCGACGCAAAACCCCATCGAACAGGAGGGCACCTACCCCCTGCCCGAAGCGCAACTTGACCGATTCCTTGTCCAAATCGACGTGCTCTACCCCGACCGTGGAACCGAGCGGGACATCCTGCTGGCCACCACGGGGACCGAGGATGCGCAATCCACCGCCGTCTTCACTGGCGAAGAGTTGCTGGCCGCCCAAACGCTGCTCCGCCGCATGCCGGTGGGCGACAGCGTGGTCGAGATGATCCTCGATCTGGTGCGCGCCTTCCGTCCGGGAGAGGCTGACGCTTCCGACCAGGTGAAGGAAACGGTTGCGTGGGGGCCGGGCCCACGTGCTGCCCAGGCCTTGATGCTGGCCGTGCGCGCCCGTGCGCTTTTGCAGGGTCGTCTCGCCCCGTCGGCAGAGGACGTGATCGACATGGCGCGCCCTGTTCTGATCCACCGTATGGCGCTCAATTTTGCCGCCCGTGCCCGCGGGGACAGCCTGTCCGACCTGATCGAAGAAACAGCCGCCGGGCTTAGCCGCAAGGACGCCGCCGCGTGATCACCCCCCTCGCCCTGCGCGAAAAGGCCGAAACCCAGGCCGCTCGCCTCCCCGCCCTTCTGGCGCGGGCAGAGCAGTTGGCGGGTGCCGTCCTGCTGGGCGAGCATGGGCGGCGGCGCGCGGGGATGGGCGATGATTTCTGGCAATATCGCCCTGCCCAGATCGGCGACAGCCGCCGCATGATCGACCACCGGCGCAGCGCCATGGGTGACGTGCAATTCGTGCGCGAACGCGAATGGCAGATTGCGCAGTCTGTCATGCTCTGGGTCGATCAGGGGGCGGCGATGCGCTTTGCCTCCAACGACGAGCTGCCCTCGAAAGCCGAACGCGCCCGGGTGCTGGGACTTGCCTGTGCCATCCTGCTGATCCGGGGGGGCGAGCGCGTTGGGTTGACCGGCACCCGCCTGCCACCACGCCGGGGCAACGCCCAGATCCTGCGACTGGCCGAGATGTTTACTGAGGATGCAGAGGCCGATTACGAGCCACCCGAACACCGCGCGATGATCCCCCATGCACGCGCCGTGTTTATCTCGGATTTCATGGGCAATATCGACGATGTGAAAACCGCACTGACCAAGGCCGCCGACCGTGGCGTGCGCGGCGTGCTGCTGCATGTCCTCGACCCGGCGGAAGAGGCTTTTCCCTTCCGCGGCCGCACGATCTTTGAAAGCGTGGGTGGCACGCTGGAGCACGAGACGCTCAAGGCCTCAGACCTCAAGGATCGCTATCTGGCGCGACTGGCCGAGCGCAAGGCCGAGCTGCAGCACCTGTGCAGCGTCGCAGGCTGGCAATACGGGCTCCATCACACTGATCACACCGCACAATCCGGTCTTTTGTGGCTGTGGCGGGCGCTGGATGGCGGGCGGGCGCGGACATGATGGTGCTGGGCCCCATCGGCTTTGCTGCCCCTTGGCTCCTTATTGCGCTGGTGGCGTTGCCGATCCTGTGGCTGATCCTGCGCGCCATTCCCCCCGCACCCATCCGCCAGCGCTTTCCCGGTGTGGCCCTGCTTTTAGGATTGCAGGATGACGAAAGCGTATCGGACCGCACGCCTTGGTGGCTGCTCCTGATCCGGATGCTCGCCGTGGCCGCGATGATCATCGGCCTGGCTGGTCCTGTGCTGAACCCCGAAGACGATGGCACCGCGGGTGATGGCCCGCTGCTGATCGCTGTCGATGGGTCATGGGCCGGTGCGGCCCGTTGGGCACGGCTGACCGAGGCTGTGGACAGCGAGTTGCGCCGCGCCGGAGCCGCAGGCCGTCAGGTGGCGTTGCTGGACCTTGGCGATCCACAACAGCCTGCATTCCGGGCCGCCAATGCCGTTGCAACCACGTTGCCCGGTCTTGCACCGTCGCCGTGGCAGCCCTCGGACGCGGACGCGATTGCAAATGTCCTGCCGGACGGCGGGTTTGAAACCGTCTGGTACAGCGATGCGCTCGACTATCCGGCCCGCGCCGACCTGCTGGCCGCTTTCCAGTCACGTGGTCCTGTCCGCGTGGTCCAAAGCGCAACGGAGATCATCGCTTTGACACCTGCCGCTTACGTCGACGGCGTGGTCGAGGTGACCGCCATTCGCTCGGATGCAGGGCCAGAGCGCGGTGTGAGCATCCTTGCGCAGGGTCGTGACCCCGCGGGGAACGCGACGATCCTCGCCAGTGCCAACGCGGTATTTGACATGGGTGCCGCCACCGCGACCACCTCGCTCTCCCTCCCCGCCGAACTGCGCGCCCGCGTGACCCGGTTTGAGGTCGCCAACGCGCGCTCTGCCGGTGCCGTCACACTGGTCGATGACAGCCTGCGGCGTCGTGAGATTGCATTGATCGCGGGCCGTGAGGGACGCGAGGGGTTGGAGCTTCTGTCGCCGCTGCACTACCTCGAGCGTGCGCTTGCGCCCAACGCCGACCTGCTGCGCGGATCACTCACCGATGTGCTGCCCGCAAACCCCGATGTTATTGCATTGGCCGACGTGGCCACGCTGTCAGAGGGCGAAACCGAGGCCATTCTGGATTGGGTGGATCAAGGCGGGTTGCTCTTGCGCTTTGCCGGACCTCGTGTCGCGGCGAGCGACATCAGCCGCGGGGACGAGGATCCGCTGATGCCTGTGCGCCTGCGCGCGGGCGGGCGAAGTGTCGGTGGTGCCATGAGCTGGGGGTCGCCCAAGACACTGGCGCCTTTCCGTGAAAACTCGCCCTTCTTTGGATTGGCCGTGCCCGAGGACGTTGCCATCACGGCGCAAGTGATGGCGCAGCCTGATCCCACGCTCGCCGAACGTGTCATTGCGGAACTGAGCGACGGCACGCCGCTTGTGACCCGCAAACGCGAAGGCCAGGGACAGATTGTGCTGTTCCATGTGACCGCCAACGCCGAATGGTCCTCGTTACCCCTGTCAGGGCTCTTTGTGGAAATGTTGGAACGGTTGGCGGTGTCGGCCACAAGCTCCTCGCCCGAGGCGGGGGACCTTGAAGGCACGATCTGGACGCCGGAGGTTGTGATGGACGGATTTGGAGCCTTGCGCGACGCGGGCGCGATGCCGGGCGTGCCGGGTCCCGCACTGGTGAGCGAACCGACGGGTCCCGGACTGTTGCCCGGCGTCTACGTCTCAGGCGACCGCGCACTGGCACGCAACGTGCTGACGGCAGACGCCACGCTGGAGCCTGCGACATGGCCCACTGACGTGCCGGTCTCTGGCCTTGTCGCGGCCCCGGAGCGGCCGCTCGGTGGGCTGCTGCTGGCAGCGGCCATCGGTTTGCTTCTGGCTGACGTGCTGGCATCGCTCGCCTTGTCCGGGCGGCTGACGGGCCGCGTGCGCGCGACCGCTGGCGCGCTGATCGCGGCCATCGCCCTGACCGGTTTCACCGCGCCCGATGCGCACGCCCAAGACGAACCGACGGATGAAATCGCCGCAGCAGCAGAAGTTGTTCTGGCCCATGTCCTCACCGGCAACAGCGAGGTGGACGAGGTGGCAGAGGCAGGCCTCCGCGGCCTGTCCGATACGCTGTTCTTCCGCACCTCGGTCGAACCGGCGCCGCCTTTTGCGGTGGACCTCGAGATGGACGAGCTGGCGTTCTTCCCCATTCTCTACTGGCCCGTCACGCCCGATCAGCCGCGCCCGAGCCAGGAAGCCTATGCCAAGTTGAACGACTACCTGCGTTCCGGCGGGCTGATCCTGTTCGACACGCGCGACGGGGACATCGCGGGCTTTGGTGCTGCGACTCCAAACGGGCGCAAGCTGCGGGATCTTGCGGCTCCGCTCGACATTCCTGCGCTTGAACCGGTGCCGCGCGACCATGTGCTGACGCGCACATTCTACCTGCTGCAGGACTTTCCCGGGCGCCATCAAGGTGGAGAGATCTGGGTCGAAGCTGCCCCACCGGGCGCCGAACAGGTCGAGGGGATGCCGTTCCGCAACCTCAATGACGGCGTCACGCCCGTGGTGATCGGCGGCAATGACTGGGCGGCCGCGTGGGCTGTCACATCCTCCGGTCAGGCCATGCTGCCCGTGGGCCGCGGCTTTGGCGGCGAGCGGCAGCGCGAGTTGGCATATCGCTTTGGTGTGAACCTCGTGATGCACGTACTGACCGGCAACTACAAAAGCGATCAGGTCCATGTACCTGCTTTGCTGGATCGGTTGGGCCAATGACTGGGACCATCCTTTTCGATCCGCTCCTTCCGTGGCCGATATTGGCCGTTGTTGCCGCATTGGCCGTAACCGGTGTTGTGTTGGCCTTGATCCGGGGACTGAACGGCTGGGCCCTGCGTGGCATGGCAGCGCTGGTTGTGCTGGCCGCGCTGGCAGGGCCGTCTCTGCAACAGGAAGACCGCGCACCGCTCACCGACATCGTGATCCTGGCCGAAGACGAAAGTGCCAGCCAACGCCTCAACGACCGCGCCGATCAGACCACCGGTGCAGCTGACACGCTGGAAACTGCGCTGGCGGCACGAGAGAATACCGAAGTGCGCCGGATCACCGTCCCAGATGGCGAAGAAGACGCGGGCACGCGCCTGATGAGCGCTCTGTCCGATGCGCTGGCGGAAGAGCCCCGTGCGCGTGTGGCTGGGCTGATTGCGCTGAGTGATGGACAGGTGCACGACGCCGACCTGCCCCTTGATCTGCCCGCGCCGTTGCACCTGTTGCTGACCGGGCGTGAAACCGATTGGGACCGCCGCCTGCTGGTCAAGAACGCACCCGCCTTTGCCATCATCGGCGAACCCGTCACCCTCACCCTGCGGATCGAGGACATGGGTGCTGTCCCCGCGGGGACAGATCTGGCCCCGCTCGACATATCCGTCGATGGTGCGCCACCCCAGCGATTTAACGTGCGCACGGGCGAGGATATCGAACTGCCCATTAGCCTCCCCCACGGGGGCCGCAATGTGATCCAGTTCACGGTGCCGGAAGCCGAGGGCGAGCTGACGGACCGCAACAACACCGCCCTGATCCAGATGAATGGTGTGCGGGACCGGTTGCGCGTGCTTCTTGTGTCGGGCGAGCCCCATGCCGGGGGACGCACGTGGCGGAACCTGCTCAAGTCCGACAGCTCGGTGGACCTTGTCCACTTCACCATCCTGCGCCCGCCCGAAAAACAGGACGGGGTGCCTGTGGGCGAGTTGTCCCTGATCGCCTTTCCGACCCGCGAGTTGTTTCTGGAAAAGATCGACGATTTCGATCTGATCATCTTTGACCGCTACAAACGCCGCGGCATCCTGCCTGCGCTCTACCTCGACAATGTGGCGCGCTACATCCGCGACGGGGGTGCCGTGCTGGTGGCGGCAGGGCCGGACTTTGCCAGCGCGGACAGTCTTTATCGCTCACCGCTTGGTTCGGTCATGCCCGCCCAACCATCTGCGCGGGTGCTCGAGGAAGCATACCGCCCAACCGTATCCGAGATTGGTGAAAAGCACCCTGTCACCACAGGTCTGCCCGAGGCGGGCGATTGGGGTCGCTGGTTGCGCCAGATCGAAGTAGATGCACAGGCAGGCAATGTCGTGATGGAGGGGGTCGATGGCCGTCCACTCCTGATCCTTGACCGGGTCGAGGAAGGGCGCGTGGCGCTGCTGGCGTCGGATCATGCATGGCTCTGGAACCGGGGCTACGAAGGCGGTGGGCCGCAACTGGAACTGCTGCGTCGTCTGGCTCACTGGATGATGAAAGAACCCGAGCTTGAGGAAGAGGCGCTGACCGCGACCGCCACGGGGCAGTCCATGCGGATCGAACGGCGCACCCTGTCAGACACCGTGCCGCCAGTGACCATCACTGACCCCTCCGGCAATGTGGTCGAGTTGGAGATGACAGAAGCCGGCCCCGGGCGGTTCGAAGCGCGGCACGAAGGTCCGGAGATTGGCCTTTACCGCCTACAAAACGGCGAAGCGGAGACGGTCATCGGCCTTGGGCCCGCTGCACCCAAGGAATTTGAAGCCACCATCGCAACTGGCGATGTTTTGGCAGCACGGGTCGAAGGCACCCGGGGCGGTATTCTGCGCCTCGAAGACGGAACACCCCGCATCCGCACGGTGCGCGAGGGTCGGCCTGCCGCTGGTCGCGGCTGGATCGGAATCACACCGCGCGGCGCGTACGAGACACAGGACGTCCGCCAGATGGGACTGCTGCCGCCATGGCTCGTGTTGCTGCTGGCATCGGGTTTCATCATCGGGGCATGGCTGCGCGAAGGACGGCGATAGGCGGTCTACGGTTCTACGCGAATGGCGGACCGGGTGGAGCGGCCCAGCGCATCTATGACCGATATGTCCGAAAACCCTGGCGCGAGCGCCCCGATATCAACCTCACGCCGCGCGGCGTGTGTTGTCACCACGGCCCCGTTGACCAGCACCGTCAGCGGCAGCGTGCCTCCGGCCACTATTACCACTGTTTCCGATTGGGCCAGCACCGCGCCGTCCGGCGGAAAGACCATCTTGGGCTGCGTTGCCTGATCCATCGTCTGTCCGAACCGGCGCAAGTTTGGCGGCAGGTCCGCCGTCGCCAGCAGGAGCGTGTCGGGCGGCGGCGGTGGGGCTGGAGTGAGTTGCGGCTTCAACCGCCCGAAGGCTTCGAACAGGATGGGGGCCGCGTGTGCGCCGCCAAACGCCCCGGGCACAGGTGTGCCATCGGGGCGCCCCATCCACACACCGATAACATGCTGCCCGTCATACCCAATGGCCCAGGCGTCGCGATGCCCGTAGGACGTGCCTGTCTTGTAAGCGAGCCCCGCAGGTGCCCCGGGTGGCGGAGCAATCCCGCGCAGGATGTCACCGACCTGCCAAGCGACGCGCGGCGCGATCTTCGGCGCATCCGGTGCCGCCAGATGCCCATAAACCTTCACCAGATCTTCGAGGCTGAGGCCAACCCCACCGAGCGCAACCGCAAGGCCAGCCTTCCCGCCAGGCAGTTTGGGGTCGGCGCCAAAGGCGCGCAGCGCGGCCATCAGCCGTTCGGGCCCCAGCGCATCCGTAAGCGCAACGGGCGGGATGTTGAGTGACAGGGTCAGCGCCTGCCGCGCGGTGATGTCTCCGCGAAAGACACCGTCGAAGTTCTGCGGGGCGTAGGCACCGAACCGGGTGGGCCGGTCGGCAAAGACAGTTTCGGGATGCGCCAGGCCCCGGTCAAAGGCGAGCGCATAGATCACGGGTTTCAGTGTCGATCCGGGGCTGCGTTTTGCACGCGTCATGTCGATGAAACCCGGCTGACCATCCGCATCCGTATATTCGGGTGAGCCAACGCGGGCGATAGCCTCTCCGGTCGTGTGATCCATGACCATGATCGCCAGCGATGTGCCCCGCGCCATGCGCAGGCTGTGCAATCTGGCGAGCCGAGACATGCTGCGCTGCACCGGCGCCGAGAGAGTGGTGTCGAAGCGGCGTGCCTCGGGCGTGTCCTTGCGCAAGGCGTCGGCATGATGCGGTGCAAGGCGTGGTAGCGGCCGGGCCTCTTTAGGTACAGGCGTGCGGGATGGATCGGCACCAACACGCGCCAGCACGCGGTCTCTTGCCACGCGCGCGGCGTCGGCATGGCGGTCGGGTCGCCGCGCTTCGGGCGCTTGCGGCAGGGCGACCAGCAGGGCCGCTTCGGCCTCTGTCAGCCGGTGCGGTTCCTTTCCGAACCATGTGAACGTCGCACTGCGCACGCCTTCGATCCGACCTCCGTACGGGGCGTGCTGCAAATAGAGATGCAGGATGTCGTCCTTGCCCATCTGCCGCTCCAACGCCCAGGCCACGCGCATCTGCCGCAACTTGCCCGAGACGGAACCGGTGCCGGAGTTTTCCAGTATCCTTGCGAGCTGCATGGTCAGGGTCGAGCCACCAGAAACCACGCGGCCCGATCGCACGGCCTGACCAACGGCGCGCAGCATCGCCCACCCATCGACCCCGTTGTGGCGATAGAAGCGCTTGTCTTCATAGGCAATCAGCATGTCCGGGAGCCTTGGATCGACACCTCCGCGCGGCACCGACAGCCTGATCCGACCATCCTCGACGGCAAAGGCCCGCATGAGGTGGCCGTCACGATCCCGCATCTCGACCGACGTTTCGGTCAGCGTTGCAGGCAGGACGGTGCGGTCCACCCACGCGTCCCATGCGTCGTGCAGGCTGGCCGCCGCAAGCATGAACGCTGCGGTAGCAAAGAACAGGCGATGCGGACGCTTCATTCGGTCACGACCGTGCGCCCCGTGTCGGTGACGGCGCGGTATTCCGCGCGGTACATATCCTCGACCAAAGCGGCTGGGTGGTGGAAGTCGCCCGGGCTGACCGCGCGCGCGATGTAGGCAAGGCGGAATGCGTTTGAACCGGTGTGGTTCACGGCCGCAAGGAAGCGATCCGACCGGAATTCGGCATGTTCCGTGTTTACCTGTTCCAGCCAATCCAGACCCGACACATCGCCTGAACGGATGAGGCGCGGATTGTCGATTTCGATCCCTGCGGGCAGGGGATCGTCGACGATCAGCCGCGCGCCGACCTCTTCGAACGGGGTGATGGTCAGCACGATCACGCGACGTTCGCCGATGCGCCACGGCCCGTCCGCAGGCGTACCTTCCATGGAGTAGGCGGAGCGTGTGATGCTATAGCCGTAGCCGCCCGCCTCCGGTGCAACGGTGGGCACGCCGTAGGTGGTCAGCGTCACATCCTGCGCAGTGCCCGAGATGTTGCGGATCGTCGATGGTGCATCGCCCGCGGCGCGGTTTTGCACGACGGGACCGGACATCGGTGTGTCATCCACCGACAGGACAGGCGTACCTGCCCCGCTGCGCAAGGCTTGCGCCGCCATCAGCACCTGCGCGGCTTCCTGCGTGGAATAGCCGCCGCGATTGGCGGTGATGGAGGCCGCCAGCCGCGCCTGGTCAACCCGTGTGCTGCCCGCCTCAGCCGCGAGGTGCAGGAGGCCAGCCGCATCCCGCAGGGGTGTGCCGTAGTCCGCGCGCCATCGGGACCCCTCGTTGCCGGAGCGGATGGCAAGCGCTTCCGCTAGCCCAAACAGTCGATCCGCGCGGGTCTGTTCGCCGTAGCTGGCCAGGGCCGCGCCAAGCTGTGCCCGTGCAAGCGGTGTCGACAGCGCGTCGGTCTTGGTGTCCGCGTAGTAGCGCAGGTCCCCAATCGACGCCGATCCGGCGCGGGCCAGAACCATGAGGGCGTAGGCGATGTCCTCTCCGCCCTGATCGAAATCCGGGGCGTAGTTGATCCTGTTGCGCAGGTTGTCGAGGGCGAGACGCAGGGCGCGGTCGGGCACCTCATGCCCTTGGTCCTGCGCCCGAAGCAGGAAATCCGTGACATAGGCGTCGAGCCAGAAATCCCCGGACTGCGCCCGCCAGAGGCCAAAGGCCCCGTTGCTGGCCTGCCGGGTCAGGACACGGGCGATGGCACCATCAATCCGCGTGTCGATGTCGTTCAGCCCGGCCGCCTGCGCCGTGCGCGGCACATAGAGCAGCGGCAAAGCGGCCGAGGTGATCTGCTCCGTACAGCCATAGGGGTAGCGGTCAAGCTGGCGCAGCAGGCCCGGCATGTCGAACCGTGCCAGTGGTCCCGCCGCCAGAGTGGCCCGCGCGCTGCCGGGGCGCAGGTTGGCAAAGACATTGTCGTCGAACGTCAGCGCTTCACCCGCCGCCAGCGACAGGCGCTGCGTGGTCGCAATCGTCGGATCGTTGGAGCGCACGCCAAGTGTCAGATCCTTGCGCAATACGGTTCCGTCAGGAGTGGTGAGTGCTACTTTTATCTGGTGGTCGCCGACCGCATCCACTGTCAACGGCAATGCGACGCGCACGGTGCCACCCTCTGCCAAAGCGACGGTGGTCGGAGCACTGCCAACGGAAATGCCCGTAGCCGTCACCGCAAGCGGCATCTCCCCCGACGCGCCCGCTGCATGGACGAATTCCAGTTGCAGACGGCTTTGATCATCGGGCGCGAGAAAGCGTGGCAATGCCGCCGAGATCACAACCGGATCGCGCGCAACCATGTCCGTTGTCGCTTGCCCCACGCCCTGCTCCGACCATGCCACTGCCATCAGCCGGATCGTTCCGTTGAAGGCCGGGCGCGGGATCGTCACCTGCGCGCGCCCATCTGCACCGACCGCGACAGGGCCGGAGAATGCGGCCATCACCGCCTCGATCGGCGGTGGCCCTTGCCGTTGCATGGCATTGCCCGCATCGCCGCCCGAGCGCACGGCACCCAGCGCGCCGCTTTCTCCATCGATCAGGCGGCCATAGACGTCGCGCAAGTCAACGCCGAGGCGGCGCTGACCGAAATAGTGGTCTTGCGGGTTCGGTGGCTCGAAACCGGTCAGGTTGAGGATGCCAACGTCGACCGCAGCCAGTGTGACGTATCCTGCTGCGCCTTTGAGGCCATCGACCTGCACCGAGACCTCAGTCGTGCCGGGATGACCGTCGGTCTCGACAGGCGCGTCGATGGAGACGGACAGCGCCTTTTCCGCAGGATCGATGGCGGCGTGGGCGAGGCCGAGGACGCGGTCTGGATTTGGCCCTGTCGAATCGCCGCTGCGCAACACTGACGCTGTGACATATACTCCGGTGCCCCAGTCTTCGGTCACGTCAAGCGGGATCACCGTTTCGCCGGCCGTGACCGGCACGGCCTGGCGCGAGATGACATGGCCCGACAGAACGGAAATCAGGGCAACCCCGTCATGGGGCGGCGTGATGCGCAATTGGGCCGTGTCGCCTACGCTGTAGCGTTCGGCATCCAGTGACAGCCCGAGCCGGTCCGGCGTGTCACTGCCATCCGTCGCGCCATACCAGCCCGAGGCGAAGCTGACGGAGCTGGCGGTGTAAACACCTTCGGTGCTTTCGATCACCAACTCGTAGTCGCCCCATTCGGTGGGCGTACTGATGTCGATGGGCGCTTCACCCAGAACCGCATTGCCCTGCCCCACGCGGATGCGGCGGGTGACCGGCTCCCAGTTCCAGTTGCCGTAGAGCTGATACCATTGATAGCGCGTCTCGATCCGGTTGACGGTCCATGTGACCGGCACGTCGTTCGGGGCACCCACGGCGATGACCTGGAAACTGGCCGTAGACCCTTCGGGCAGCACATCCTCGAAACCGGGTTTGATCCCGATCACCGGCCCTTGTGGCGCGATGGGTCGGGTCAGGGTGCGTTCGACCGGGCGTCCGCCACTGTCGGAAACGCGGACGGTGGCAATGGCTTCAAGCAGCACATCTTCGGCGATCAAATCGGGCCATGGCAACGACAGGCGGAAGCGGCCCTGCGCATCGGTGCGCCCGCCCTGCACATAGCGGCGCTGCGGGGAAAAGGCTGCATCGTGGCGACCAAAGCGGTAGCCCGGATGCTCCGCCATCCCGGCGCGGCGCTGCACCTGCACGTCTCCCTCGACAACTAGGTTCGCGCCCGGTGCGCCAAAGAGATACTGGGCATCCACATCAACGACGGCCGGAGCGCGCAGGGAGAGGGGCGCATCGTCGGAGGTCAGCGTGACGTCGATGCGGTCGGGAATAAAATCCTCCACCAGCACGGTGCGGGTGGCGAGCGCTGGGGCGTTCAAATCGCCCTTGACCTCGATCCGCCATGTGCCGCGCGGCACCGCCAATCCGAGGGGCAGCGAAACCACATGCCCCCCGCTTTGGCCCTGTGCACTGATGGTACGGCTGTATTCCACTCCGTCCGGACGGCTGAGGATCACGGTCAGCGGCAGACCGGTGATGGCCTGCGCGCGGGCATCGCGTGCAAGTGCCGTCATGTGGATCGTCGCACCGGGCCGGTACGCCCCGCGGTCGGTGGTCAGGAACAGGTCGATGGGCGGCGCGGGCGGGCGCCCCTTGACCCCGCGATCCGACAGGTCAAAGGCTGCATCGGTCAGGGGCAGGAAGACGAAGTCGTCCGCCGTTTCGACCTGCACCATGGCCGGGCGGGCCGAACCACGTCCGCGCGTCAGCCCGGCATCAAACTGCGCAAAGCCGTCGGCATCCGTCTGCGTGGTGCCCAGCACCGCATTGGCTTGCGAAATCAGGTGCACGGTGGCGCCCGCGACCGCGCCTGCATCGCTGAGCGCACGGACAGAGGCGGTCAGCCCGTCATTGCCTTGCCATGTGGACAGCCCCAGATCGGACAGCACGAACCACTGCGTCGCCGCAGCCACGTCGTATGGATCGCGCCCCGGCTCGCGCGCCGACAGCACATAGACACCGGGCGGCTGGTCGGCCAGCGCCTCTTCCAACGGCAGGCGGGTGCGCATTTCGGTGTTCAGCTCGTTCTGAACCTCGCCCGTGCCGCGCCAGAACTCTTCCGCGATGTCGCCGGTGAACTCTGCCATCTGCCATTGCGACAGGGGCCGGGCAAAGAAATCGCGGCGCAGGGATTGCACGAGGTTGCGGTCGCTGACGCGGCTGAGAACCAGATCAACCTCGTTCACGTTGACGGTTTCAATCGGAACGCTGGGTCCCGCGCCGCGCGGCAGGACGTAGCCGCGCCCGGGAAAGCGCACCACAGGGGAACGGTCGCGAACATAGAGGTCAAGACTGACATCCTTGGCCAAGACTTCCCCACTTTCGGCGGGCAGGCCGGACCGGAAGGTCACCGTGTAGCGCGCGCCGTGGGACACGCCGTCGATACACAGGTCGCGCCCATCGGCCGCCACGACGAGGCCCGGTATCGCGGTGCGCACGAAGGGTTCGTAGTCGACACCCGCCTGCACCAGCGGTTCGGAGAAGGTCGCGCAGATGCGTGGCGCGGCGCTGTCATTGTCCACCTGATGCTCGACAATGCGGAAGCCGTACTTGCCAATAGCCTCGTCCAGCGCGCGGGCGGTGTCATCGCGGGGCTGGATGGACTGGGCGAGCCGCAGCGCGTCGATCATGTCGCGGCCCCGATTGTTGCGTTCGAGTGCCTCCGCGAGCGTTTGCAGGGCGCTTGCCTGACCCCCCGCCGTGTCAGCACGCAGGTAGCCATTGAGGGCCGCGGGCACCGCCTCTGCCCGCGCGCGGCGGCGCTGGGACGTGGACACGCCATCATCCAGACGCAGCGCGATATAGGCATAGCGCACCCAAAGATCCGGCGCATCCGTCAGCGCCACGGCAGACCCGATCCAGCGCAGCGCCTCTGCCCGATTGCCGCGCTCCCACGCTGCGCGAGAGGCAGCAAGCAGTTCATCGACCGTTTCACCAGACAGCGCAAAGCGCAGCCCCATGTCAGTGCCAAGCGCAAGCGCGGCGGCAAAGTCATCTTCTGGCAAGTCCAGCGCCTCCGCCCGTTGCTGCGCAGCCGCCCGGAACGCGGGGACCAGCGGGATACGTGTGGCGGACCGGGCCCCGGCATAGGGTTGCCGGTCGGTGATGTCCGACTTGGGGAAACAGGCGTTTGAGCGATCGTTGAATGTGAAAGCCACGCACGCTTCATCCGCACTGCACGCGCGGACACAGGCATCGAAGGTGGTGTCGAACAAGGCCGTACGGTCCGCGCCGAAGAAATCCATGTCCCGCGTCACAACGTATCGATGATCGGGGATGGCATTCTGACCCCATGCCGCAATGGCCCACAGCACAGCACATAGTGCAACGATCATGTGGCGCATCACGCACCTCCCGCAAACAACTTGGATTCTATGCGCACAGCCTGCCACGGGCGAGACAGGGCACGCAACGCTTTCGCCCAGGGGTTAAGCCGTTCTTCATCATCCTCGTGAAATACCGGATGGCGTGTTCGAGGCGGAGGGCAGATATGAGCCTTGCAAACAAACTGGCAGAAGAGCGGCGCGGGCGTCTTGCGGCGGAGCGCTTGCTTGAGCTGAAAGAGGCCGAACTGTCGGCAGCCAACCGCAAACTGGGCAAGCACGCGGCAGCCTTGCAGGGCGAAATCGTCGAGACACGGGCCGAGGTCGCCACCGTCAAGACGGAGAACGAGCGGTTCAAGACCGAGCTTGGCCAGGCCAATCAGAAGGTGCAGATCGCCGAACGCCGGCTGTGGCATTCCGTTCAGACGATCACGGATGGCTTTGCCTTCTTCAACTCGGACAACCAGATGATTGCGGCCAACGAAAGCTACATGGCCATCTTCGACAAAGTCGACGCGATCCGCCCCGGCGTGAATTACATGACGATCCTGCAGGTGCTCACGGATGAGGGGATCGTCGACACCGAAGGGATGCCCGGTCAGGAATGGCGCCAGATGATGCTGGACCGCTGGATGCAGCCACAACCCGACCCGGTGACCGTGCGGCTGTGGAACGACCAATATGTCAAACTGGTCGACAGGCGGAGCCCTGCGGGGGACATCGTTTCACTTGGCCTCAACATCACCGAATCCGTGCGCTACCAGCAGGAGCTGAAAACCGCGCGGGCAGAAGCGGAAGCCGCGAGCCGCGCGAAATCTGCGTTCCTCGCCAACATGAGCCACGAAATTCGCACTCCGATGAATGGCGTTGTCGGCATGGCAGAGCTGCTCGGTGACACCGGGCTGAGCGAAGAACAGCAGCTCTATGTCGATACGATCAAGAACTCGGGTGAAGCGCTGCTGGTCATCATCAATGACGTGCTCGACTACTCGAAAATCGAGGCGCAGAAACTGCAATTGCACCTCGAACCTTTCGATCTGGAACGCAGCATTCACGAGATCATCATGCTGCTCCAGCCTTCGGCCCGCGACAAGGGGCTGACACTGCTCTTGGACTATGACCTGTTCCTGCCGACCATGTATGTGGGCGATCCGGGCCGCATCCGTCAGGTCCTGACCAATCTGATGGGCAACGCGGTCAAATTCACGAACGAGGGCCACGTGCTGGTCCGCGTCACCGGAGTGCCGGACCTCGAGGCCGGACATGCCGAAGTCACGATCGTGATCGAAGACACGGGGATCGGCATCCCCGAGGACAAGATCGACCACATCTTCGGTGAATTCAATCAGGTGGAGAACGAGCGAAACCGCCAGTTCGATGGCACCGGCCTCGGGCTCGCCATCTCGGAACGGCTGGTCAAGCTGATGGAGGGTGAGGTCTGGGTCAGCAGCGAAGAGGGCATTGGATCCGTGTTTGGCTTCCGCATTCCGCTGCAGTTGAGCGAGGACAAGCTACCCGAACACCCCCCTGTGCCGGAAGGCCTGCGCCGGGTCATGGTCGTGGACGACATCGAAGCCAACCGCACCATCCTTCAACGGCAGCTTGAGCAGTTGGGCCTGGGTGTTGTGAGCTGCGCATCGGGGGCCGAGGCGCTGGAGCAATTGCGCGATATCGACCTGATCCTGACGGATCACAACATGCCCGACATGGACGGGTTAGAGCTCGCCGAAACGATCCGCACACGCGGCGTCGAAACACCCATATTGCTGCTCAGCTCGAACCCCAGTTTTGCGACGAATGATCCCGGCGCCCGTTACCTTCACGCGATCATGCAGAAACCGGTGCCGCGCGCGGACCTCTTTGCGCGGCTGGAAAGTGTCGGGCCTGTGATCGGCACCAACGGCGCGCCGCCACCCGCACCAGAAAAGCGGCGCATGGTGGTGCTTGCGGCCGAAGACAACAAGACCAACCAGCTGGTATTTGGAAAGATGGTGAAGTCTGCCGATATCGATCTGCATTTCGCCAATAACGGGATCGAAGCTGTGGAGCTGTTTCAGCAGGTGTCACCCGACCTGATCTTCATGGATATTTCCATGCCCAAAATGGATGGCAAGGAAGCAACGACAAAGATTCGCGAACTTGAACAGAGCACAGGTGAGCATGTGCCCATCGTCGCCCTTACGGCGCATGCCATGGACGGCGACGACAGAGGCATTCTTGATGCGGGTCTCGACCACTACCTGACAAAACCGCTGCGCAAACCGGAAATCCACGGGATGCTGCACGACATGTGCCCTGTGGGCGTTCTCCCCCCGTTTGACGACACCATCCCCGAGGAAGGAGCCGCCTAGCTGACCGGGTAGGGCCTCACAAAGACCGGCTTGGCGTCGGTCGACAGGTTCGGTTGATAGGCGTAACCGTCGGTGTCGAAACTGCGCACACCCTCCAAGTCCGTAACCCGGTTCTGAATGATATGCCGCGCCATGGCCCCGCGGGCGCGCTTGGCAAAGAAGCTGACGATCTTGGGACCCTGCCCCTTGTCTTCCATGAAGGCAGGCGTGATCAGCTTCAGCTTCAGCGCTTTTTCCGGCACCGCGCCAAAATATTCCTGGCTCGCGCAGTTCACCAGCGTGTCGCTTCCCGTCTCTTCGGCCTGCCCGTTCAGCGCCTTTGCCAGATCATTGCGCCAATAATCATAAAGCGAGGCACCGCGCCGGGTCTTCAATCGGCTGCCCATCTCCAGCCGATAGGGCTGGATCGCATCCAATGGCCGCAAAAGACCGTAAAGACCCGACAGAATGCGCAAATGATCCTGCGCATACCCCGTATCGGCCTCCGACAGGGTTGCGGCATCAAGCCCCTGATATGTATCCCCGGCAAAGGCGAGCATCGCCGGACGTGTCACCTCATCCCTTGGAGCGTCCTCGAACGCTTTGAACCTGTCGCGGTTCAACCGGGCCAGATCGTCGCTGAGGTCCATCAGGGACTTCAACTGTCCGAGCGTGAGGTTCCGCGCCGTTCGCACCAATCGCACCGCGTCGTCCTGCATGTCAGGAGTGGTCGTTGCCACATCCCGTTCTGCCCAATCCAGCCGCTTGGCTGGCGAAATCACCACCAACATGTGCCTACCCCCACGAGTGTTTGGGCATATCTAGGATGCCGCCCGCAGCACGTCCAGAAAAGCGGGACCAAAACGTTCCGCCTTGCGATCTCCGAGCAGCCGTTCGAGCCCGGCACCGTCATCGGGCCGCAATTGCGCGACCTTGGCAAGTTGCGAGGCCGAGCAGCTCAGCGGCTTGTCCGTTCCGTCTTCGCCGCGCGCCAATTCCGCCTGCACCGCCAAGAGCTGGTCATAGATCGTGGCCGCCGAATGCCCCGCCAGCTTGCGGCGCGACGGATGCAGCGCCTCTGCCTCGCCATTGATCACCTCAAGGAAAGCACGCCCGAACTTCTCCAGCTTTTTTGCCCCCACCCCGCTGACCTGCGCCATCTGGTCCAAGTTCGCAGGCCGCCGTTCCGCCATCTCGATCAGCGTGCGGTCCGGGAAAATCACATAAGCCGGGACCTTGGCCGCCTCGGCCAGCGCGCGGCGTTTGGCTTTCAGTGCAGACAGGAGCGGCGCGTCTTCCTCGGACACCATCGCCTTGACGGCAGGACGGCGGGCTGCGGCGGCCTTGATCGTGTCCTTGCGCAGCGTGATCTTCGCCTCGTCCCGCAGGATCGGCAGAGCCGCGTCGGTCATCCGCAGCGCGCCATAGCGATCCGGGTCGGGCCGCACCAGATCATGCCCCATCATCTGCCGGAACACGGCCTGCCATTGCGGTTTGGAATATTCCTTGCCCACGCCATAGGTCGGCAGGCTGTCATGGCCGCGTTGGCGGATCTTGTCTGTCTCGATCCCCAAAAGGATGTCGATCAGATGCCCTGCCCCGAACCACTCATCGGTGCGCAACATGGCCGACAGTGCCTTGCGCACAGCTGTGGTCCCATCAAAGACTTCGGCTGGCTGGTCACACAGATCGCATTTGCCGCAGGCCACGTCTGCCTCACCGAAATACCCGAGCAACGTCTTGCGGCGGCATACCAACGCTTCCGCCAGTCCAAGCAGAGCATTCAACCGCGCATGATCCGCCATACGCCGCTCGGGCGGGGCAAGCCCTTCGTCAATCTGGGAGCGCCGCAACTTGATATCGTCGGGCCCAAACAGTGTTAGCGTTTCCGCCGGCGCTCCATCTCGCCCAGCACGCCCGATTTCCTGATAATAGGCTTCGATGGATTTCGGCAGATCGGCATGGGCCACCCAGCGGATGTCCGGCTTGTCCACGCCCATGCCAAAGGCAACCGTGGCCGCCACGATCAAACCATCCTCTTGCTGGAACCGGCGTTCAGCGATGCGGCGGTCGTCCGCCTCCATCCCGCCGTGATAGTGGATCGCCGCGTGCCCCGCCTCGCGCAGCGCCTGCGCCAGCGTCTCGGTCTTGGCCCGCGTGCCGCAATAGACGATCCCCGACTGCCCCTTGCGCGCGGCGGCAAAGTTCAGGATCTGCGCGCGTGGCCCGTTTTTGGCGGCAAAGGCGAGATGGATGTTTGGCCGGTCAAAGCCGCGCAGGAAGGTGCGCGGTTGGGTACCATCAAACAGCTTCTGGACAATCTCGACCTGCGTTTCGGCATCCGCCGTCGCCGTGAACGCGGCCAAGGGCACATCCAAGGCGCGACGCAACTCGCCGATGCGCAGGTAATCAGGCCGGAAATCATGCCCCCACTGGCTGACGCAGTGCGCCTCGTCCACGGCAATCAGGCTGATGCCGATCCGGCGCAGCATTCCAATTGCGGACCCGGCGGCCAGACGTTCCGGCGCGATGTAAAGCAGCTTCAACTCCCGCCGCTCTAGCGCTTCCCACACCGCATCTGTTTCTTCAGGCGTATTGCCCGAGGTGAGCGCACCCGCCTGCACCCCCGCCTCTTGCAGTGCACGGACCTGATCGCGCATCAGGGCAATGAGTGGTGAGATGACGACTGTCACCCCATCCCGCATCAACGCAGGCAATTGGAAACACAGGGATTTCCCGCCACCTGTCGGCATGATGGCGAGCGCATTGTCACCCGCGGCTACGGCGTCAACGATCTCTTCCTGTCCGGGACGGAAGCCATCAAATCCGAATACATCCCGCAACAGCGTGGCAGCGCCGCTCATCTTCGAAAACCCTGTCAAATTTTATGTAGTCTGCACGTTGAATACAGACTCACATTTTAACGGGCCGTGAACAAGAGTTTCCGGGCGCAGATCAGAAGAAGATGGCGGGCAGGATGATGCTGCGCAGGGCGATCACGATGACAAAGGCCACCAGCGGCGCCAGGTCGAGCGGATGCGTGTCCGGCATGTACCGCCGGATCGGCTGGTAAATCGGTTCGAGCAGCTTGTTCAGCCCGGTCCAGATCGACCCCACAAGCGGCTGGTGCATGTTCAGCACGTTGAAGTTGATCAGCCAACTCATGATGATGTGGACGATCATGATCACGTAAACGACGCTCAGGATCAGGTCGAGCAGTTGGTAGATCACCAGCATGGGCGGGGTCCTTTGTTGTTCCGGCCACAGACCTAGGGCGAAGGGGCATGTGGCGCAAGGTCACGGGAGCCACGCCATTGAACTTTCGCTGCGCTGCCGCACATAGAACGGCAAGGAGAAATGCCATGTTTCCATTCGTTCGTCTGGCCAAGGAAATGGTCAAAGCTCGCAAGCAATCGCCGCTGGGCCTGACCGACCTGCACGTCACGCAGCACCGCGTCTGGCCCTGGGACCTCGACGGGTTCCTGGAATTGAACAATGGCCGCGCCCTGACGCTGTATGATCTGGGGCGCCTTGGTCTGGGCCAACGGGCAGGACTGATCGACACGCTCAAGGCAAACCGCTGGGGCCTGACGATGGCAGGGTCGTCCGTGCGCTATCGTCGTCGTCTGCACGCCTTCCAGACGTTCGAGATGCGCAGCCGCGCGGTGTGCTGGGACGACAAGTTCACCTATCTGGAACAGTCCATGTGGAAACCCGACGGCGAATGCGCGAGCCACGTGCTCTACCGCTCTGCCGTGACAGACAGGAACGGGATCGTCCCACCCGCCAAGGTTCTGGCCGCCATGGGGCAAGATGCCGTTTCACCACCCACACCGGACTGGATCACCGCATGGATCAAGGCAGAGGCCCAGCGCCCCTGGCCGCCCATGCAGGATGCGCAGGCGCCCAAGCTCAAGTCGGTGGCTTGACCGGCCCAAACACAAACCTGTTCCTGATCAGTGGCTGCTCGAGCGGTGGAAAATCTTCCCTGCTCACACACTTGCGCGCCCAAGGGTTTGCAACAGTGGCCGAACCCGGCCGCCGCATCATTGCCGAGGAACGCAAAGGGGCCGGCCACGCCCTGCCCTGGCGCAACCTTCGCGCCTTTGCCGAACGCGCGCTTGCAATGGGCCTGTCCGATCTTGAGGCGGCCACGTCCGCTTCAGAACCAGTGTTCTTCGACCGCGGTGTCGTGGATGCCGCCGTGGCGCTTGAGCACACAAACGGCCCAGCCGTGCGCGAAAGCCTTGGTGCACAAAGACACTACGCGATCCCCGTTTTCATCGCTCCGCCGTGGCCAGAGATCTATGTGCAGGACGCAGACCGGGCCCATGGGTTCGACGCGGCAGTCGAAGAATTCGACCGCCTGATGACACATTTCGCCGCCTTGGGGTACGAGACATGTCTCCTGCCCAAACAGAGCGTTGCGGAACGGGCGCAGTTCGTTCTCGCGCGGCTTGGTCTGTCCTGAGGCAGGGAAACCTTACCTTGCCACAACGCCCCCGTCCTGCTTTGGTCGCGCCAACAAAAAAAGACGGGGACGAGGTATGGCAGAGATCAGCCTGAAAAAGCGCATTTGGGGCTGGATGGCCTTTGATTGGGCAACGCAGCCATTTTACACACTTGGGCTGACATTTATCTTTGGTCCCTACTTTGCGGCCGTGTCGCTGGGCTATTTCGAGACAACGACAGACGATCCGAAAGCGGCCCGCGCCGCCAGCCAGGCCCTCTGGTTCTGGGGGTCGACCATCGCAGGCCTGTTCATCGCCTTCACCGCGCCCCTGATCGGGGCATATGCCGACAGCACCGGCAGGCGCATGCCGTGGGTCTGGATGTTCAGCGCCATCTACTTCGCGATGACCTGGGCGCTGTGGTGGACGTTCCCGGATGCGTCGACGCTGTTCATCATCCTGATTGCATTCAACGTCGGCCTCATCGCGTCCGAGTTCATGCTGATCTTTGTCAACGCCATCCTGCCATCGCTGGGCGACAAGGACGAGGTTGGCAAGATTTCCGGCAACGGGGCGGCGCTTGGCTATTGGGGCGGCGTGGTGTCCCTGTTCATCATGCTGCTGCTCTTTGCAGAGAACGAAAGCGGCAAGACGTTGATCGGGCTGGATCCGGTACTCGGCCTCGATGCCGGGGCGCGTGAAGGCACACGCTCTGTCGGGCCCTTCATCGCAATCTGGTTCGCGGTCTTCATGATCCCCTTCTTTCTGTGGGTCCGCGAACCGAAGCAAGCCAACCGAACCGGCGGCATTTCTGATGCCATGGCGGACCTCAAACAATCCCTCAAGGGTGCCCTGAAGCGCCGTTCGCTTCTGAACTTCCTCGTTTCATCCATGTTCTACCGCGATGCGCTGAACGCGCTTTATTCAGCGGGCGGGGTCTATGCCACGCTGATCCTGGGGTGGAGCATCATTCAGATCGGCGTGTTCGGGATCGTGGGCGCGATCACCGCGGCCGTCGCGACCCAGATCGGCGGCATCTTTGACAGCCGCCTCGGCCCAAAGCCCGTGATC
The DNA here is from genome assembly GCF_019802125.1 of Tateyamaria omphalii. Lineage (GTDB taxonomy): Bacteria > Pseudomonadota > Alphaproteobacteria > Rhodobacterales > Rhodobacteraceae > Tateyamaria > Tateyamaria omphalii_B. The sequence goes on along the minus strand of NZ_JAHVHT010000002.1, from coordinate 540,423 downwards.
AAGTTCTGCTGCTTTGTCCTGATCGCTGTCACGCTCGTCATTGTGGGCATGAACCGCATCAGCCTCTTTGGCGTCATTGCACTGTCCGAAGGCTCGGCCCTGCCCGACATCATCTTCTATATCTGCGGTGCCGCCATCGGGGGCGCGGGCGGCGCGATCTATGCCGCATCCCGGTCGATGATGGTGCGCCACACCCATCCCGAACGCCCAACAGAGGCCTTTGGCCTCTTCGCATTGTCCGGCAAAGCGACGGCCTTTCTCGCACCGATGATGATTGCGCTCTTCTCGACCATGACAGGCAGTGCGCAATTGGGTTACATTCCGGTTATCGCTCTGTTCGTTCTCGGCCTCTGGCTGCTGCGCTACGTGAACCCCGAAGGAGACCACGCCAAATGGTCAAAATCCGCCGTTCCTGTACCCTGATCGCCGCCCTTTTGCTCTGCGCCTGCACCAGCGGCGCGGGCACCGACATTTCGGGCGCACCCACCCCTGACGTGGATCCAGCCACGTTGCAAAATGTAGCCAAGGGCCAATTCGGCGCCAAACGGCGCGCCTCCGCCCAAAATTCAGCTGCCTTTGGCGGCTATTCGCGCGGGTGTCTGGCCGGCGGTGTGCAACTGGCCGAAACCGGGCCGACCTGGCAGGCCATGCGACTCAGCCGCAACCGCAACTGGGGCCACCCCGAGCTTGTGGACTACGTGCAGGACCTCAGCCGCGCTGCGGCCAAACAGCCCGGATGGTCAGGGCTCTATATCGGTGACATGAGCCAACCGCGCGGCGGGCCGATGCTGACCGGACACCGCAGCCACCAGATCGGGCTCGACGCCGACATCTGGATGCTGCCCGCCCGGAATCTGACCCTCAGCGCCGCCGAGCGCGAGAACATCTCCTCCATCTCCACCCGCCGGTCCTCGGGCGCCTATACCAACGGCAACTGGACCCGGGCGCATCACGAGATCATCAAGGCCGCCGCCAGCGACAGCCGCACGGCCCGCATTTTCGTTTTTCCGGGTGCCAAAGTTCAGATGTGCAAGGATGAAACCGGCGACCGGTCCTGGCTGCGCAAGGTGCGGCCCTGGTGGGGACATCACTACCACTTCCACGTCCGGCTGAACTGCCCGCGCGGCGCCCGCGGTTGCGTGGATCAGGCCGCCCCACCGCCCGGCGACGGCTGTGCAGATGCACAGCAATGGGTGAACAACATCCTCAATCCACCACCACCAGACCCGAACGCACCAGCCCCAAGACCACGCCGCGAACTTCGTGTCGGAGACCTGCCGCAACAATGCTCTGGCGTTCTGGCCTCGCGCTGATCCTGACCGCAGCCGCCGCAACTGCCGATCCGCTGACCTTCGTCCGAAGCTGGACCATGGTCTCGGATCGGGCGGATTTCGGCGGTCTGTCGGCAATCGAGATGGAGGATGGCAACGCCGCCATCGTCCTGTCCGATCGCGGTGCGCTGTTCACACTCGCCCTCGACCGCGATGCGCTGACGGTAGACATTGGCTCCGCCACACAGCCCCGCCCCGACCGCGACAGCGAAGGGCTCGCGCGGTCGGGCGACACGCTCTATTTCAGCTACGAGGGCCCAGCGGAAATTGTTGCCCACGATGGCACGCGCATTCCCCCGCACCCGGATTTTTCAACCTACCATCCCAACGGCTCACTCGAGGCGCTCGCCGCAGACGAGGACGGGACCCTCTACACCCTGCCCGAACGGTCGGGCGCCAAGGACCGCCCTTTTCCGATCTATCGATACAGGAACGGCGCATGGGACATCCTCACCACACTGCCGCGCACCGGGCCTTTCCTGCCTGCCGGGGCCGACATCGGACCCGATGGGCTGCTCTACATCCTCGAACGCGCCTTTACCCCGCTCGGCTTTCGCAGCCGTATCCGCCGCATGGATCCGAATGCACCGGACGTGCCCGCAGAAACGCTTTTGACGGCATCGGTCGGGCAGCACGACAACCTCGAAGGGCTCGCCATCTGGCAATCCGAGAGCGGCGCCACCTGCCTGACCATGGTGTCCGACGACAACTTCCTGCCCGTACAACGCAGCGAGTTGGTGGAATACGCCCTGACGGAAACCCTTGCGGGCGGTGCGACCTGCGATTAGGAGACGCCCGTCCGGCACGGTGCCGGGCCAAGTCGCCGCTACCTTGCAAAAACGGGCACCAGATATGACACGCGCACACCTTCCCGGCATCATTGCCATGGCCGCCATCGTCGTGGCCTCGAACATCCTCGTCCAGTTCCTGTTCGGAAACTGGCTGACCTGGGGGGCGTTCACCTACCCGCTGGCCTTCCTTGTCACCGACATCATGAACCGCGTCTACGGCGCAGGCCCTGCGCGCACGGTGGTCTTTGTCGGCTTCATCGTCGGCGTCTTCTGCTCGCTCATCGGCACGCAGATCATGATCCAGGGAGACGGGTTCACCTACCCCGCCGTCACCTTCCGCATCGCTATCGGCTCCGGCCTCGCCTTCCTGACAGCGCAACTGCTCGACGTCGGCATCTTCTCGGCCCTGCGCCGCGGTACGTGGTGGAAAGCGCCGCTGGCCTCCACCATCATCGGCAGCTCGGTCGATACGGCCATCTTCTTTACCATCGCGTTTTCCGGCAGCCTCATGTGGCTCGAGCCCGGCAACGACGTGTCCTGGGCGGGCGAAGTGTTGCCGCTTCTGGGCGTCGGTCCCGCCGTTCCGCTCTGGGTTTCGCTCGCGGTGGCCGACTGGATGGTCAAGCTGTCGCTGGCGCTCATTGCTTTGGCACCCTTCCGCTGGTTCACCGCAAGCGCGGCGGAGCCTGCTGAAATCCGTTGACTTTCGCAGGCACTGTGCCACCATCAAATGTGAGTTCAACATTTGAAAGGAGGTGATCCAGTGTCGAGAAAGGTATTGGAGAGAGGTGTCGGAACAGCTTGGGAGGTCGCCTGCTAGGGCAGCCCCGCGCGGCGCAGACCGCCAAGTTGGTCGGTTGATCTAACCGGCACAACCTCCGAAACATTTCGAGAAGGGCCGCCCACACCAGGCGGCCCTTTTTCGATCCAAGGGAACATACCATGTCACCACCGCTCAGCAGCCTTGTCCTCTACACCTCCCGGATGGAGGAGATGGCGCAGTTCTATACGGACCATTTTGGCTACAGCCCACATGTCGAGGAAGGCGACCGGATCGTCGAGCTGCGCCCACCGGGCAACGGCATGACCCTGCTGCTGCACCCGATGGGCAAGGGGCGCAAACAGGGGCAGGTGCTCGTCAAACTGGTCTTCGCCATGGAAGACGTCGCCGCGTTCTGCGGCGCTGCAAGCGCCAAGGGGCTTGAGTTTGGGTCGCTGCACAAGGCAGATGGCTATGTCTTTGCCAACGCCAAGGACCCCGCCGGCAATTCGATCAGCGTATCGGGTCGGCTGGCCTGATCAGGACCGCACCGAACGCCATGCTACGCATCAACGACGACATCACGATACAAGACTGGGAACTGAGCGAGCAATTCGTGCGCGCTTCCGGCCCTGGTGGCCAGAACGTAAACAAGGTGGCGACGGCGGTCGAGCTGCGGTTCGAGGCGCAGCGCTCGCCCTCCCTGCCCGGCCCGGTCAAGACCGGACTCAAACGGCTGGCCGGTCGGCGCTGGACCACCGAAGGCGCGCTGATCATTCAATGCGACGAAACCCGCAGCCAGGCGCGCAACCGCGACATCGCGCGGCAGCGATTGGTGGACCTGATCCGCAAGGCATTGGTCAAACCCAAGCGTCGCATCGCGACCAAACCGACGCTTGGATCCAAAAAGCGGCGGCTGAAGGCCAAGAAGGAACGGGGTGAGGTCAAGGCCCTGCGCGGCCGCGTGGGCCCTGACGAGTAGGTTCAGCCCAACGACAGAAGGTCGATGGCGGCGCGTTGCGACGTGGTGTCGTCGTAGCCCTGCGCATAGGGCGCAAAGCTCATCGGCACGCTGTCACCGCGCGTCACATAATGATTTGAACCGCCGCACGCTGCGACGGTGGTAAGGGCTGCCAATACAAAGGCGAACTGAATACGTTTCATGTGTCTGCTCGATTCAATAGTTGCTTGGTTATTGTGATCAGTATCACGCTCAATCTTGGCAATTTTACGGTGAATGTTCGCGAATTGAGGACAAAAGCCATGGCGTTGCCGTGCCGATCTAGCTCAAAAGGTTAATGCTGGACCGCGCCGAATGCGCCTCACGCACCAGGGCGTCGGTTGTCAGCATGTGCCAGTCCAAACCGGTTTGCCCCTGCTGCGCCGCCTCGTCCATGTTGGCCCGAGCACGGCGCGCCGTGTCCTCGCTCGCGCTCAGCGCAGCAGCAAGTTCGGCGCGGCTCAGGCGAATGGCATCCACTCCGGCCTCATACTCCGCGTCCGACAACGCGCCCGCATCGCGGCGCATCGCAAGATCAGCCAATTCGGCATCCTGTTCCCGCAGCAATTCGGGCAATGACACGGTGATCGCATCCATCTGGTCCGTCATCCCACGCAGGCTGCGCACCAGCGCATTGGCCGACACGAGGTCGACCCGTTTCTGAACCTGACGTTGGCCCGCATGATGCCCGACAACGGCGCCAATCGCGCCACCGGCCGCAGCACCCGTCACGCATTTCCCCGCATTGGACCCCGACACCAGCACAAGGCCGCACCCGACCGCAGCACCCGTGACTGCCCCCTTGATCCGCGACCGGCGTTCCAGATCACGCGCCATGCGCGACAAGGCGTCGGCCTGATGCTGAAGCTCTTCGCGATCGACGCTCGCAGCAAACGCCATCGTATTGTCCAGCCGGGTCACTGCGTCGGTCATTGGTGCCGCACAGCCTGTCAGAAGGGCCAGAAGCGCGACCGTAACGGTCATGGATTTAGGGTGCATTTCAGTCGTACCTGCTTTGCTTTTCTCGTTTGCGCAAAGCGGTAGGAAACAAATGCGGCTGAAATTAGGCTATTGTTTCTAAAATTGCGAAAGACGGTCGATCAGACCAGAACTTCCATCTCTTTCTGCTCCCCAACGCCGAAGACGCGCTTGTAGCGTTCGATCTCGGCCTTGGGCCCCATCGCCTTTTTCGGGTTGTCAGACAGCTTGACCGTCGGAAACCCATTTGCCGACACCGCCTTGCAGACCAGCGAAAACGGCGCCAACTGGTCATCGGGCGCGAGCCCTTTGAAATCGTTGGTCAGCATCGTGCCCCAACCGAACGACACCTTCACCCGCCCCGCAAACTGCTGATGCAACTCGACAATCTTGTCCGCATCCAGCCCGTCGGAAAAGATCACCAGCTTCTCGCGCGGATCTTCTCCCCTTTCCTGCCACCACTTGATCGCCACCTCGGCCCCTGTGGCCGGGTCGCCGCTGTCGATCCGAATGCCGGTCCAGCCCGCCAGCCAGTCGGGCGCGCGCTTCAGGAACCCTTCGGTGCCATATGTATCCGGCAGGATGATCCGCAGGTTCCCTTCATGCTCGTCATGCCAGTCGCTCAGCACGTCATAGGGCGCACGCGCCAGATCGGCATCGGACTGGGCCAGGGCGGAATACACCATGGGCAACTCATGCGCATTTGTCCCAATGGCCTCCAGATCGCGGTTCTTCGCGATCAGGCAATTCGACGTACCTGCGAATTGCGCCCCCAGCCCCTCGCCCATGGCCTGCACACACCAGTCCTGCCAAAGGAAGGAATGCCGCCGCCGCGTACCAAAGTCAGCCACGCGCGGCCCGTTCTCCTGCCGCAGCTTCTCGATCTTTTCCCACAGCTTTGTCATCGCACGGGCATAGAGGACCTGAAGCTCAAACTTGCCCATCTCGTTCAGCACGGCCCGCCCACGCAACTCCATCAGCACGGCCAAAGCCGGGATTTCCCACAGCATCACCTCGGGCCATGACCCTTCAAAGGTCAGTTCATACTGATCGTCCCGCCGCTCCAGATGATAGGCAGGCAGGCGCAGCGCCTCGAACCAGTCCATGAACTCGGGCGTGAACATCTGCCGCTTGCCATAGAACGTGTTACCGCGCATCCACGTGCTCTCGCCCCGGCGGAGGGACAGCGAGCGAATGTGATCGAGCTGCTCCCGCAACTCCCCCTCATCGATCAACTTGGCCAGCGGCACGTGCTTCGACCTGTTGATCAGCGAAAACGTCACCTGCGTGTCCGGCTTGTTCCGAAACACCGACTGGCACATGAGCAGCTTGTAGAAATCCGTATCGATGAGCGACCGCACGATGGGGTCGATCTTCCATTTGTGGTTCCAGACACGGGTGGCGATGTCGACCATATGCAGGCTTCCTTGAACGGCTGGCCCCGTTGTGCCCTACCTTGGCGGGTGGGGGCAAGTCAGGCCAGTTTGACGCCCGCGCCGGTCATCCCCTCGGTCGCAGCAACCAATGATCCGTCCAAATCAATCGCCCGACACAAATCCATCCGCACATCGACCGTGAACCCCAGCTTCGCCGCATCCACGGCAGAGAAGTTCACGCAGAAATCCGTCGCCAACCCCACCATGGTCAGATCCGTGATGCCCCGCGTGCGCAGATAGCCATCCAGCCCTGTCGGCGTCTTCTGATCATTTTCGAAGAACGCGGAATAGCTGTCGATGGCGGGCCGATAGCCCTTGCGCACGATCATATCGGCCCGGTCTGCATTCAGGTCCGCGTGAAAATCGGCCCCATCCGTTCCCTGTACGCAATGATCCGGCCACAGCACCTGCGGCCCGTAGGGCATGTCGATCATGTCATATGGGCCTTTGCCCTCATGCGACGATGCGAACGACGAATGCCCCGCCGGATGCCAATCCTGCGTCAGCACGACGGCCTCGAACTCCGCCATCAGCGCGTTGATGCCCGGCACGATCACGTCGCCCTCCGGCACGGCCAGCGCGCCGCCGGGGCAAAAGTCGTTCTGGACGTCGATCACGATCAGGGCACGGGTCATGGCGTGAGCCTCCTGCTTTGCATAGCTGCCTTGTGACACCCGCCCGCCCCCTTGCGCAAGGGCACACCCATCGCCTATCTCGCGCCCATGTACACCATCGCCGCCCTCTACCACTTCACACGCTTCAACGATCCCGCCGCGATCAAGGGACCGCTGGCCAAGCTGTGCTGCAATGCGGGCGTCAAAGGCACCCTTCTACTGGCCCCTGAGGGGATCAACGGCACCATCGCAGGCCCGCGCGCCGGTATCGACGCGGCCCTCGCTCATATCCGCGCCTTGCCCGGCTGCGCCGATCTGGAGTGGAAGGAAAGCACCAGCGATACGCCCCCATTCGGCAAGATGAAGGTGCGGCTGAAGCGAGAGATCGTGACCATGGGCCAGCCGGATGTCGATCCGGAAGCCCGCGTGGGTCACTATGTCGACCCCACCGATTGGAACGACCTGATCGGGCGCGAGGATGTCGCCGTCATCGACACGCGCAACGATTACGAGGTCGCGATCGGGACCTTCGACGGCGCAATCGACCCCGCCACCCGCAGCTTTGGCGAGTTTCCCGCCTGGTGGGAGGAAAACAAGCACCGCTTCCACAACAAGAAGGTGGCGATGTTCTGCACCGGCGGCATCCGCTGTGAGAAGTCCACGAACTACCTGCTCGGTCAGGGGATCGAGGATGTGTTCCACCTCAAGGGCGGTATCCTCAAATATCTTGAGGAGGTGCCAGTCAATGAGAGCACGTGGCAAGGCGAGTGTTTTGTTTTCGACGGACGGGTGAGTGTCGGCCACGGTTTGCAGGTCGGCCCGCACCAGCTCTGCCACGCCTGCCGCCGCCCGATCCTTCCCGCCGACCAGTCGCGCCCGGAATACGAGGCGGGCGTCAGTTGTCACCACTGCATTGACGAGACCGGCACCGAGGACAAGGCCCGCTTTCGTGAGCGCCAAAAGCAGATCGAACTGGCCCGCGCACGGGGCGAAGATCACCTCAGTGGTCCCATGGTCCCCGACAAAAGCTGACATGGGCGGACGACACGTCCGCCTTACGATTGACGCGGTTCAGCCGGATTAACCCTTCATCAACCTTTGGCACCGCGCGCACCGTTAACCACGGCTATTTCGCCAATGCTGCGCCGCGGCGGTGTACAGGGGGTGCACGCATGGTGCACGGGGGGTGACAGGCCCATCCCCCTTGTTTTTATGACGTTAACGCGCAATTCGCAGAAATTGCCCAGACGGTGCACAGAACCGTTGCGCGTACGGTGCCTCAAACCGGACGCAGAACGTGTTGCGGACGGGCACGGAACAACAGCCAAATCATGATCGCGATGTTCAAACCGTTCCAGGCTATCCCGTTCCAGAACGCCATCTGGTAGCTGCCGGTCACGTCATAGATCCACCCCGACATCCACCCGCCCAGCGCCATACCCATGATCGTGGCCATCATCACGAACCCGACCCGCGCGCCCGCCTCTCGGGCGGGCATGTATTCCCGCACAATAATGGCGTAGCTGGGCACGATACCGCCTTGGCTCAGGCCAAAGATCAGGCTCACCACGTAAAGCGACACAAGGGCGTCGGACGGCAGATACAAAAGCAAGGCAATGCACTGCAGGACCGACCCCAAAAGCAGCGTCCGCACGCCCCCCAACCGGTCCGCCAGCACCCCAGACACCAACCGCGAACCGACACCGCCCAGCAGCATCAGCGCCAGCATCTCGGCCCCCACTGCAGGCCCGTAGCCAAGGTCCACGCAGTAGCTGACGATATGAACCTGCGGCATGGACATCGCCACGCAGCAGCCCACCCCAGCCAGACCCAAAAGCCATGCCAGGGTCCGGGGCGAAAGCCCGACGGACGCGGCGTTCGCGGTTGACGACGCTTCGGCCAATTCATGCGCTGTATCAGGCACTTGGCGGCGCAACATCAGGGCCAGGGGGATCACCACAACCAGCGTTGAGATAGCCAGCACCGCATAGGCTGCACGCCAGCCCTGATCCTCCAGGATGCCCGCCAAGAGGATCGGCCAGATCGCACCTGACAGGTAGTTGCCGCTCGCCGCGATGGCGACGGCGATACCGCGCCGCTTCAGAAACCAGTGCGAGATGTCTGCGATCAACGGCCCGAACCCCACCGACGTGCCAAGTCCGATCAACAGTTGCGCCAGCGACAGTGCAAGGATCGACCCACTCAGCATCGCAAGCCCGTAGCCCGCGGCAATCGCCAGCGCGCAGGCAATCAAAACTCGCGTGACGCCCCAGACATCCACGGCCCGACCCACGACAAAGTTGCCCACGGCAAACCCGATCATGGTCAGGGTATAGGGCATGCTGGCAGCCGCTCGGCCGACCCCGAACTCGGCCTCGACGGCCGGCATGATCACGATGATCGCCCACATGCCTACATTTGCGACCATCGCAATCAACAGGGTCACGCCAAGGCGCACCCAGGAATAGCTGCTATCATGCGGTGACAAGCTCATGCGTCATCTGCGCACCGGGCCGGGTAAGGTGCAAGACGTCGACACTGAATATCGACAATTCGAACCGTTAAGAGCGCCGTAACTGGCCCCATGCTACGTCCTTCTCTGGGTGAAAATCGAGGTGTGGGATATGAGCGTGCAAGCCAATGCGCGGCCAATCATCATCAAGAAGAAAAAGGTGTCGGGCGGCGATGGCCACCATGGCGGCGCCTGGAAGGTGGCCTATGCGGACTTCGTGACCGCGATGATGGCGTTCTTCATGTTGATGTGGCTCTTGAATGCGACGACGGAAAAGCAACGCAAGGGGATTGCCGACTATTTCTCGCCGACGATCCCGATCAATCGCATTTCCGGTGGCGGCGATGGCGCTTTCGGCGGTGACAGTGTGTTTTCAGAAGTAACCTTGCCGCAAAATGGAACCGGCGCGTCTTCGCAACGTCCCACGGAGGCGAAACAGGCCCGTGGTGAAATCGGCGGGCAGGACGGTGACGATCCGTCTGCCGAACAGAACGAGGTGTTTGAGTCCCTGGAAGCGAAGCTGCTCGGCAAAGGCGGTGAAACCAAGGTCATGGACAACGAGTTACAACACATCGTAACCCGTCTGACCGATGAAGGGTTGGTCATCGAGTTGTTCGCACTGGAAGACACGCCTCTTTTTGAAGATGAGACGGACATACCGACGTCACTGCTGCGCGATCTTGCGCGGTTGATAGTCGAAGCGGCACGCACGGTTGAAAACGACATCGCGGTCGAAGGTCACGTTCAGGCCGAACCGATTGTGCTTGCAGACCGCGCAGCTTGGAAAATGTCTGTGGCCCGGGCAGACGCGATGCGCAAGTTGCTCAAGCAAACAGGCGTGGCGACCGAACGTGTGACCCGGATCACGGGACATGCCGATCGCGAGGCAGCGGTCAAGAATCCGATGGCCGTGCGGAACAACCGGATCGAAGTGATCTTTCTGCGAGAGTGAGTGTGGAATAGCTTGGATTTTATCTGTTAGCCGCACGTTAAGGCGGCGGGCCTATCTGTTGACCGAATTTGGTTGGTACAGCAGAAAGGCGTGTCCATGACGATTTCTTCCTCGCTCAATGCAGGTGTTGCAGGGCTACAGGCAAATGCAACGCGATTGGCGTCTATCTCGGACAACATCGCGAATTCATCAACCTTTGGTTACAAGCGGGTTCAGACTGATTTTCAGTCAATGGTGATCTCTTCGAACGGTGCGACCTATTCCGCGGGCGGCGTGCGCGCGTCGACAGAACGGTTGATTGATCAGCGCGGCTCACTGGTGTCGACATCAAACGCGACCGACCTGGCCGTGCGAGGTCGCGGGATGCTGCCGGTTGCGCAGCTCACAGATGTCAATCTGGCCAACGGGAGCAACCAAATGTTCCTGACAACAACCGGGTCTTTCCGAACGGACGCAGCTGGATATCTGCGCTCTGATTCTGGTCTTGTCTTGATGGGTTGGCCAGCTCAGCCCGACGGCACGGTCCCAACGTTCCCGCGGGATACTTCGGACGGCTTGCAACCTGTTCAGATCAACGTGAACCAGTTTTCGGGTGAACCGACAACCAAGCTGTCGCTGGGTGTGAACTTGCCTGCGACAGATACGGATGCGGGGTCTGCAGGTGACGTGCAATACCTTTCTGTCGAGTATTTCGACAATCTTGGCACATCCGAAAACATCAACATCAGCTTTACCCCAACCGTTCCGGGAACAGGTACATCCAATGAATGGACGATGCAGTTGACCGACTCCGCCCTCGACGGTGCAGTGGTTGGCGAATATGTCCTGACCTTCGACGACAGCAGAACTGCGGGAGGTACGCTTGCTTCGGTGACAACAACCAGCGGCGGCGCATATGACCCGGCCACAGGCAACATCGTCATCACTGCAGAGGGCGGACCGCTTGAAATCAACATCGGCCAGTTGGGTGAAAGCGACGGCCTGACGCAGCTGTCTGACAGCTTCGCACCCGTATCCATTTCGAAAGACGGCTCGCCCGTTGGAAACATGACCAATGTCGAAGTCGATGCCAACGGATTTGTAACGGCATTTTTCGATACGGGGATCAACCGCACGATCTACCAGATCCCTCTTGTAGACCTCCCCAATCCCAATGGGATGGTCGCTCTGGACCAACAGACCTACCTGCCCTCGCCAGAAAGCGGCAGCTTCTTCCTTTGGGACGCCGGTGACGGTCCGACAGGCGATATCGTGTCTTATGCACGGGAAGAATCCGCTGTTGATGTGGCTGGTGAACTGACTGCAATGATCCAGACGCAGCGCGCCTACTCATCCAACGCCAAGGTGATCCAGACCGTGGATGAGATGCTGCAGGAAACAACAAACATCAAACGCTGATAACAGCTATCGGCACAACTGAGAGCGGGGCTTGGCGACATGTCACTTTCCAGCGCACTACACTCTGCAATGTCCGGAATTCGAGCCGCGAGTCGCGGCTCGGAAATCGTGTCGAGCAACATCGCAAACGCCAACACCCCCGGTTATGCACGCCGGACACTTTCGATTTCGTCCGATACCAGCGGAGCGGCGATAGGTGTCAGGATCAACGGCGTAGTGCGCCATGTCGACCAGCAGGTGATCAACGATCGACGCCTGGCAGAGGCAGAGGCGGGGTACAGGTCGGAAACCACGTCGGCGCTAACCAAGATCGAAGACCTGATCGGCACGCCCGACAGCGCAGGATCGCTCGCAGCGCGTGTCGCAGATTTTGAACAAAGTCTCATCACCGCAGCCAGCCGACCGGACGCGACTGAACGCCTGACTTCCGTGGCCTTTGCTGCAAAGGATCTTGCGAAATCGATCAACGGCATAGCCCAGGGAATCGAGGATGCTCGCACGCAAGCGGATCGCAGCATAGATGCACAGGTCCAGCGGCTGAACGATGCACTTAAAAATATTGAAACGCTGAACTCCCGCATCGTCGCAAGTAACAAAAAGGGCACCGAACTGTCCGCATTGCAGGACCAGCGCCAACTGATAATTGATGAGATCAGCGAAATGGTCCCAATCCGCGTCGTCCCCCGAGATCACGGGGCCGTCGCGCTATATTCAACGGGCGGTGCCATCCTGTTGGAAGGCCGCGCCGTTGAAGTCGGCTTTGAGCCGGCAAACGTGGTCACGGCCTACCAGTCGGTGAGCGATGGTACATTGTCCGGGCTGACACTGAACGGGGTCTCCGTAAACACAAGCGCTGACAGAGGGCGTCTGCATGGCGGGACACTAGGCGCACAATTTGAAATTCGCGATGAGATCGCACCGGCAGCGCAGGTACAGATCGACGCCCTCGCACGCGACCTGATCGGTCGCTTCGAAGACAGCGGGGTGGATCCAACCCTCGCTGCGGGTGACCCAGGATTGTTCACGGACGCGGGCAACGCGCTCGATCCCTCGGATGAAGTCGGATTGGCGAATCGTATTGGCTTGAATGCGCTGGTCGACCCGGAAGCAGGTGCAGAAACCTGGCGGATCAGAGACGGATTGGGCGCAACCGCCCCCGGCGATGCAGGCGATGGAACACTCCTGATCGCATTGAAGGAGGTACTGGTGGCGAAACAACCTCAGGCGTCCGGTTCATTTGGCTCATCCGGTTTGGGTGTGGATGGAATCGTCGCCAGTATTTCATCGCAAATTGGTTCTGATCGCTTGCGGGCCGATCAGCAACTGTCTTTTGCGTCAGCTCAAGCTGTTGAGCTGGCACAAATTGAATTGGCCAATGGTGTTGATACGGACGCTGAAATTCAGACGCTCATGATCCTTGAACAGGCCTATGCTGCAAATGCGCGTGTGATCTCGACAGTTGATGAAATGTTCGACGCCCTGATGAGGATCTAGAGAATGAACACTTATGGATTGGGTGATCTTGCCCAGACATTCCTTCTGCAGCGTCGCAGCGCAGCTCTCAAAACAGAGATGACGCGTCTGAACGAAGAATTGGCGAGTGGGCAGGTCAGTGATGTCAAGTCTGTGCTGGCTGGTAATGTCAGCTACCTCTCCGACATTGAAGGAGACATGCGCACGCTGTCCGCATACAAGGTCGCGACGTCAGAGGCAGCACAATTTTCCGAAAGCGCGCAAACCGCCCTTGACCGAATGGATGCCAGCGCAGGCGCCCTGAGCACCACACTTCTCAATGTCTCTTCCAGCGCGGTTGGACCAGTCCTGGATCAGCTTTCAGTCGATGCGACAAATGAATTCCAGACGATTGTGTCCGCACTGAATACTTCAAGCGCGGGGCGTTCCATCTTCGCCGGGGCTGCAACGGACGGCCCCGCTTTGATCGACGCGGATACCATTCTTGATGACCTTCGCGCCGCCGTGGCAGGCAATACGACCGTGCAGGATATTATTGCGGCAGTAACTCAGTGGTTCGACGACCCGGCCGGGTTCCGCAGTGCCGCATACTCGGGATCAGACAGTTCGATCGCACCCTTCCAGATAGCTGACGACGAGCAGGTCCTCGTAGACCTGAAAGCAGATCAGGCTGTTTTCAGAGATCTACTCAAAAGCACCTCGCTGGCCGCTCTTGCGGCTGACGACAACTTGGACCTATCGAGCGAAAGCCAACAGGACCTTCTCGAGTTGGCAGGGACGGAATTGATCATGGCCAAGGATCAACTCACCGCAACGCAGAGCAACCTGGGCTCTGCACAAGCGCGCATCGACACCATCGCGACCCGGAACGCCACGCGAGAAACCACGCTCGAGTTCGCCAAAGGCGCTTTGCTTCAAGCTGATCCGTATGACACCGCAACTCAATTGGAGGCAGTCCAATTCCAGCTCCAGTCCCTCTATACGATTACCGCCCGCATGTCGGATCTGACACTGGTAAACTTCGTCAGATGATCCGTGTTCTGATTTGCCTGTTCGCCATCGCCTTGGGGACGGCCGCCGTGGCCAACCCGGTACGGATAAAGGATCTGGTCGACTTTGACGGCGTGCGCGGCAACGATCTGGTCGGCTATGGGCTGGTCGTCGGACTGGATGGAACAGGTGACGGTTTGCGGAACGCACCGTTTACCGAAGACATCATGACCAACATACTCGAGCGTCTCGGCGTCAACGTGACCGGTGAGCAATTCCGTCCCAAAAACGTTGCGGCCGTAATTGTCACTGCGACGTTGCCTCCGTTCGCACGCAGTGGCGCTCAGATTGACATCACCGTGTCTGCAATTGGTGACGCCAAAAGCCTGCTCGGTGGCACTCTCGTCATGACGCCGATGAACGCCGCTGATGGCGAGATTTACGCTGTGGCCCAAGGCACGATCATTGCCGGTGGTGCTGTGGCAGAGGGAGATGGCGCACGCGTGACACAGGGCGTACCGACCTCTGGCGTAATCCCCTCCGGCGCGAGAATCGAACGGGAAATAGACTTTGAATTGAGCAGCCTGACAAACATGCGCCTGGCGCTGCGTGACCCTGATTTCACGACAGCGGCCCGCATCGAAACTGCCATCAATGATGAGTTTAGACGGTCTGTCGCAACCATGCTGGATTCCGGAACGGTATCACTGAACATTGCTCAGACGCGCGCGCGCTCAGCAGCGCACGCTTTGGGACGTATCGAAAACATCACCGTTGAACCGGAACGTAAAGCGCGGGTTGTTGTCGATCAGAGGTCCGGAACAATCGTTATGGGCGACGACGTGCGCATTTCCCGCGTCGCGGTGTCACAAGGCAATCTCACGCTTCGCATTCAAGAACAACCGCTTGCGATCCAACCCAACCCATTTGCTGACGGGCAAACCGTGATAGTGCCGCGCACCACGGTGGACCTGCAGGAAGACGACGGACCAGGACTGGCCGAAGTTCCCGAAGGCGCTTCTCTTTCAGAAGTCATTGCGGGGCTGAACGCGCTCGGCGTTGCTCCAAGAGACATGATCGACATCCTGAAGAGTATCAAAGCGGCCGGCGCGTTGCATGCAGAGTTTGTCGTCAGATAGCTTTGATACCGCCTCGCTGCCTGCAGCACGTGGCCTTTTTGGCTGACATAAACTGAAAAAGCCCAACCTCTTACAAAACAACTCTGGCTTTCAGGGCTCGGGCTCGTTGGGTTTCAAAGCCATTGAATGACGGTTGCATCGAAGGCGGTGCTGAGAGCAAGGCCATTCGACACCTTTCGGATCCTCTGCCATGCGCGGCCAGTCTTCGAGCGTTCCGAACATGATTTCGATCCAATTGAGCCGCGTTTGGCCGCGCTTGCGAGCGAGCAAAGCAAGCTTGCGAGCAAGGATGCAGGCACCATACTGCGGTCTTTTAATCTTCTCGGATCCAGTCTGTATCATCGCTTCGATGCTCGAGCATATGTATATCTTGGGCAAGTTCTCACGTGATGTGATGCTCTTGTGCAAGCGCACCCACCGACCTGCCCAACTCTGCATAGACTTGATAGCGATGTTCGTCATTGTCTTTCCCACCAATGCGGGACCTGCTTCATCCATCACAAATGGCATGCAACCTCGCGTTCTTCACACCCTTCGCTCGAACAATAAGGCGACTAAACCGCTCTCTCCGGCACCTGTTCTGATCGCTGTGCCGTGGATCGTGCAATAGGTTACCGTGATCATTATCGCCTCTCCTTTGTCTTGCTCGGTAGCCAGATCCGCCACTATTTGGGCGGGACACCCAATCACTCCAGGGCTTCCGACGATTGTAGACCGTCTTATGCGGCCCGTGTTCCGAGGGCGCATATGTCCGACGCAAGCCATTGCGATATGTGAAACTGGTTCTGCTCGACATGTACTTGTCATCAATGATGAGCTTTTGGTGCGTTGTTAAAACACAGCTCCAGCGGCGTCATCTGCATGTCGCTCAACGCAGACAGCGGACATGTTCACCGCTTGTTTTCGAGCCCTGCACCATTCGGCAAATCGAAAATCGCCAAGTTCTGACGTCGGGCGTCAGGGCTCCGATGGTCTGACTTTGAAACGGCAGAGGCCGCCAAGCACCACACGCAATTCAGCTGGAGGATCAAAAATAACTGCGCACCAAGCTGCCAGCAATGAGGCTCCAACCGTCTGCGATAACGAAAAATGCGAGCTTGAACGGTAGCGAAACAATTGCCGGAGGAACCATCATCATACCCATGCTCATCAGAACAGCTGCCGCGACCAGATCAATAATCAGGAATGGCAGAAAAATGAGGAAACCGACTTGAAACGCCCGCGAAATCTCCGACAGAAGGAAGCTCGGGACCAAAACCGATAGCGGAGCATCTGGACTGAGTGCCACACCTTGCGCGTCCGGCCTAAGATCAGCCATCGCCGTAAATGTATCTGCATCCAGTCGGCTCACCATGAATATGCGGAAAGGTTGCAAAGTGCGGGTAAATGCGGCATCCGGCGCGATCTGCTCATCGACCAGTGGTCGCAAGCCATTTGTCCATGCGTCCACAAACACCGGTTCCATTACGAAATAGGTCAAGAAGAGCGCTAGGCTGACGATCAGCATGTTTGGTGGGGATTGCTGCAAGCCGATCGCCTGACGCAAAATGGATAGCACTGTCACCAGAAACGGGAAGCAAGTCACCATGATGGCCAGCCCCGGGGCAAGGCTGAGCACTGTAATCAAGGCGATAAGCTGCAAGGTTCGCGCACTGAGTGAAGCGTCGTCACCCAGCGATATGGCAATATCTTGAGCAAACGCTGCTGTTGGCGACAGCGCAAGCAAACAAAATAGCGTTGCCCATCTCATCACAGGGTCACAAGCCCGCGCCCAGATCAAGGATTTCGGTCAAGCGGACAACGAGCTGACCCTGGTCGTCACCATCAGCTTCTTCCAGCGTGCCACGTGCGATCAGTTTGTCGCCAACAAACAAGTCAACAGGATCATCCACCCGCTTGTCCAATGTCAGAACAGCATTGGATCCGAGCATAACCAGGTCTCGAATCATTGGTCTGGCCCGGCCAACGGATACCGTGATTTCGATCGGAACAGCGGTGAATGGATTGTGCGTGTCCGATGCCAGTGCCTTTGTGGAAGGAGTCTCAGTCATCATTTACCTCAGCGGATTGAACTTCGAAGAAGGATGCAACTGCATCCGATATTTCGGCGACAGTCCGTTCTAGATCCAGCTCCGCTTCCATCCGCTCGGTGCGCAAGACCACTTGAGACGGGCCGAGCAAATTGTCGGTAACCAACAGAAACGGTTCTGGAATCTCATCCACTAGAACTCGGCGGACTGCGGCTTCGCTGTCGGGTGCAACGGCGATTTCAATGCGCCGGTCCAGACTGGCACGGGCCATTGCCTGAGCTTTTTCACGCACATGCGCGCCAAGGCTGGCCTGCGCGATTTGCGGAAGAATTACATCAGTGATGTTTTTGACAATTGTTTCGACAGACGCGCTCATTGTTGCGCGCAGTTCGTGGTATTCAAACGAAGCGCTTTGCAGGCTGGATGCGAGATCGCTGGACACGAATGACTGCGTTTCGGACTGCGCTGCCACCGCGTCTTCCCAGCCGGCCTGAAATCCCTTCTCAAAAGCTTCAAGCTTTTGATCCTCGACTTCTTCCAATGGCAGAGCTTCCGCATCAGCCGGTTTGGGTTTTTCCTCCCCGAAGTCCTGAAACAAGTGCGCGGCAGACATTACGCACGCTCCTCTTCAAGCCAGCTGCGCAGGATTTCCACGGTTTCTTCCTGCCGTTCCCCGATCATGGATCTCAAACGGTCCACTGGATCCTCCGATAGAACTGCGGGCATGTTTGTTTCCTGAGGCACATCGATGGCGGGCAGATCCGGTAGCATCTGGGGTGCAGACGCCAAGTTGATCTCGGGAAGCTCGCCAGATTCCCCACCAATCTGTGCGGTGTTTTCAAAACCGCTGGTGGCCATACCCGGTGGCAGTGCAGGAACCGGATCAGCATTAACAGGCGGGCGCGTCAGTACTGGTCTTACGACAAACAAACCAAGGATCAGGGTGACAATGGCAAGGATAGCCATCTGGATCGCGGACATCACATCAAGGTGGAAACCATCGAGCAGTGACGTTTCAGCCGTTGTGCCTTGGGGCAAGACCGGTTGGAGCGCCATAGCCTTGATCGTTATCACGTCACCCCGGCTTTCATCATACCCCACTGCCGAGGCCACCAGTTCACGCAAGGCATCCAATTCTTCTGGCGATCGAGTGGCGGTATCGACGCCCTCCTCTTCTGCTGCGACGGCGTCGTTGACCAAGACCGCGACCGTGACCCGGCGAATCGCACCCGCCGATTTGACGATGGCCCGTTCCGTTTCAGACACTTCGTAGTTGATCCGTTCCCGGGTTTCGGAGTTTTGCGAAGACGAATTGTCGCCGCCTGCCCCTTCACCGTCAGGCAGATTGGAGGCGACAGTGACATCTCCGTTGCCTGCCTCATTCGAGGTGCTTGTCCGCTCTTCGGTGTCCGTGCTGATGACAACGCGTTCCTGCGGATCAAAGCGACGCTCACGAATTTCTTCCGTCGCGTTGACTGTATCAACACTGACCTCAACCACAGCATTTCCCGGTCCAACGCGCGCTTCCAGCAGCCGTTCAACCCGTTCTCGAAGTATCTGCGCCTTGTCATTGGAACCGTTGGCGGGCGCGACTTCATCACCGGCACCCAGGACAGCTCCATTGGCATCGATGACCGCAACATCGTCGGATGAAAGACCGGCGACCGCAGACGCCACCAGGAAGCGAATTGCCTTGGCCTGTTGGGCGGAAAGCTCTCCTCCATTTGCGGTTATTGCGACGGATGCCGTCGGCGTGACGCTGCGCTGAAACGGATTTGATCCCGTTGAGGCAATGTGGACGCGCGCCATTGAAACATGCGGGCTGGCCACAATTGTACGTGCCAATTCGCCTTCTTTTGCACGCCAATATGCGGCATCGAACATCTGCGATGTCGTTCCGAACCCGGACAGGTTGTCCAAGAGTTCGTAGCCTTGACTGCTGTTTGCGGGCAAACCTTCACTTGCCAAGGTCAGTCGAAGCTGGTCTCGTTCTTGCGCGTCGACAAAAATTGATCCTCCACGCACCTCGAATGGCACACCCCGCTGCTCAAGCGCACGCACAACATCACCAGCCGCACCGTTTTCGAGCCCTGCATAAAGCAGTGTCATTGTAGGCGCCGTTACGACCCGCGACATCGCCAGAATCGCCAAAAACATCGCCACGGTCGCTGCTACGACCGTTATCTGGCGTTTGATATCCAGTCCCATCCAGACATTCAGTAATTGCTGCACAATTGCCTCCGTCGTACCAGGCGTTCTGCCCGGCGTTGCGGAAGCAATGACTGAACAGCCTTAACAATCGGTTAGTTGATGTATGAGAAATCTGAGTCCGACAAACTTTGAACGGAACTCGGATGACGGACGCAGTTGAAGATACACCTGAAGAGGCAGCCAAAGCATCAAAAGTACCTTTGATACTTGGTGTTGTTGCGCTTCTGCTCGGGGTGGGGGGCGGTTTTTTTGCAACTTTCTCCGGCATCATACTTGCACCCGAATCGGCAACGGAAGTGGCCAGGCAGAGTGAGACGCCGGCGGAGCTGCCCAACGTATCTTTCGTTGCCATTGAGCCGATGGTTATCTCTCTCGCTCCCAGTTCGCAGGGGCGGCACCTGCGCTTCCGCGCGCAGTTGGAAGTGCCATCTCAGCACGCAGCCGATGTTGAATCCATACTGCCGCGGGTTGTTGACGTATTGAACGGGTACCTTCGTGCATTGGAAACAAAAGATATCGAAAGCCCTGCAGCCCTTATGCGGTTGCGGGCGCAGATGCTTCGCCGGGTGCAAATCGTGACCGGGGCAGGGCGGGTCAATGACCTGCTCATTATGGAATTTGTCTTGAGCTGATGGTGGATACATGGACTTGATTGCTGACATCTTGCTGGCTGCCGGTGCACTGGGTGCAGGCTTCTACTGCTTTGTTTTGAGTCGCAGGTTGAAGCGCTTCAACAGTCTTGAAAAAGGGGTTGGCGGAGCAGTTGCAATGCTGTCTAGCCAAGTCGATGACCTGACGAAGACCTTGGAGGCTGCTCAGAAAACAGCAGCCGCATCGGCCGAAACGCTCAATGACACGACCCAGCGAGCAACCGAAATCGCAAGGCGACTGGAGCTGCAGATGGCAGCATTGCATGACGTGCAAGCAATGCAACCCAGCGACCCGGTTCAACAAGCTCCTCAGGAGAAAAGTGAACCGATCTTTACCAGGCGCAGTGCGGGGGTCCGGCAATGAAAAAGCATCGACCAAGCAGGTTTTCCAACCGCGGCTCCGTAGCGCTTCTAATTATTTTGTTGGTTGGATCGGCTGCAGTCCGGATCGGAACCAGTGCAAATTCAGCATTGGCTGAAGTCGACTTGGCAGAAGGCTTTTCACTTCCCTTGAGCACCGTTTCAGCCTCCGCAACTCCGCAAGTAAGCGACGAAGTAAACATTCAATCCCTGCTTGATGCGCTTCGCGCGCGTGAGAAGAATGTAGTCAAACGCGAAGGTGTTTTGGCCGCGAGAAGCAAAGCGTTGGATGTCGCACAAATCGAGATCGAACGTCGTCTAGAGGCACTCGAGGATGCTGAGCAGCGTCTGCGCGCTACGCTTTCCATTGCTCAGACAGCAGCTGAGGATGATTTGACACGGCTGACTGCAGTATATGAAAACATGAAACCCAAGGACGCCGCCGCACTATTTGAGGCAATGGAGCCAGCTTTTGCGGCAGGCTTTATGGGCCGTATGGAACCCACTGTCGCCGCCAAGATCCTGGCCGGTCTTGATCCGCAAGTTGCATACTCGATAAGTGCGATATTGGCTGGGCGAAACGCTCAAGCACCAAAAAACTGAGCCTATGTGAGGTTTTTTTAACAGACATTTGCGATCGTGACAAAGA
Source organism: Tateyamaria omphalii (assembly GCF_019802125.1). Lineage (GTDB taxonomy): Bacteria > Pseudomonadota > Alphaproteobacteria > Rhodobacterales > Rhodobacteraceae > Tateyamaria > Tateyamaria omphalii_B. The sequence continues at coordinate 519,149 of NZ_JAHVHT010000002.1, read as the reverse complement.
ATCCAAATAGAGGAAGCATCACGTGATCGGCATCATCGGCATTGTAACCATTTTTGTGATGGTGTTCGGCGGTTACCTGGCTGCCGGTGGGAAAATGGGGATTATTCTGAAATCTCTCCCATTTGAAATGACAATGATTCTTGGCGCCGCGGTCGGTGCTTTCTTGATCAGCAATTCCATGGCTGAGGTTAAGCGTACTGTAAAGGACCTTGGAAAAGTCTTTAAGGGCCCGAAATGGGCGCATGAAGACTACAAAGATTTGTTGTGCCTGTTGTTTGAGTTGATACGTCTTGCAAGACAAAACCCAGTCGCGATCGAGGAGCACATAGAAGATCCCGAAACTTCTTCGATCTTTTCACGTTACCCCAAGATCGTTGCAGATGGCGAGGCAACTGCTCTGATTTGCGACACGATGCGATCCGCCTCAATGAACTACGATGACCCTCATCAAGTCGAAGAAGTTCTGGAAAAGCGCATGGAAACAAACATGCATCACGCCCTTCACTCAAGCCATGCTTTGCAAACCGTTGCGGACGGCTTGCCTGCGTTGGGGATCGTTGCTGCCGTTTTGGGCGTTATCAAAACGATGGCTTCGATTGATCAGCCCCCTGAAATCCTTGGAAAGCTGATCGGTGGTGCACTTGTTGGTACTTTCTTGGGTGTTTTTCTCGCGTATGGATTGGTTGGCCCGTTCGCTGCCAAAGTTAAAGCTGTGGTGGAAGAAGATAGCCACTTTTATCAACTCATTCGGGAAGTATTGGTGGCCAATTTGCATAACCACGCAACCAATATCTGTATTGAAGTTGGTCGCCAAAACACCCCATCCCACTGTCGCCCATCGTTTTCAGATTTGGAAGACGCTTTGAAATCAGTAAAGCAAAACGCAGCATAATGCGCACACTCGCCTCTCTAATTCTTTGGATTATCTCCAGCAGCTTCGCAATCTCTGCGGAAATCACAGTGCGATCCGGAGCGCATGAAAATTTCTCGCGACTTGTCCTGGATGTTGCAACAGGTACTCAATGGTCGGTCGAGCAGGATTCGCTGGGCGCCCGAGTTCGCATCGTTGATCACGAAAATGGATTTGAGACTTCAAGCATATTCGAGAAAATTGACCGCACTTTTATTGATGCCGTCTCAGCCTCTTCAGATACGATCGAAATAGTCTTCAACTGTCAATGCAGAGCGGAAGTCTTTTGGGCAGGAAACCGCATGGTCGTTATTGATGTCGGTCGACAAAACCTGAAACCTGAAAACTCGATAGAGGAAGCCTCATTTCCTTCTTCCCTCTTTACCGGATCCACGCCACTCAGATTTGCACCAAGGGCTCCGAAAAAGGAGCCATCGGAAAACACAACAGTTCAAGTATCTCAAATCGTTGCTTCGGACTCACGGACGATATCAGTAGAAATGCCAACCGTGATCGAACCGAGGATTGATCGCCAGGAGAGCAACCCAGCCAAATTACAAAGAGCGCAGGAAAAACTAGCCGAAAGAATTGGCGAAGCAGCGACGACCGGCGTTTTGAATCCAAGTAGAAAACCCTGGCTCATCTATGAGCAGGAACGACGCGCGCAAATCGACACGCGGATATTTGATTCCTCGCGCTCGCAAAGTGAGGCCACTGAATCGATGCGTTCGGCCAGCGTGAATTTGCGCATCACTTCATCCCATGACGTACCAACTGAAACGTCGCGACAAAATCAGGCCTCGACTACGTTCGGCTTTGGATGCGTTGACCCATCCAAAGTAAGGATTCAGGATTGGGCCTCTGAAGCAGATTTTGCACAACAATTAGCCGTTCTACGCAAGAATTTGTACTCGGAGTTTGACAAGCTGAACACGAAAGTCGCGCTGGATCTAGCCCGGTTGTACCTGCACTTTGGCTTCGGTCCAGAAGCTCGACAAGTGCTTAGAATGAACGCCGAGCTGTGGTCAGAAAACCCGGCATTGATTGATATCGCGGATATACTGGAATTGGGTGATAGAAAAGTGGATGGCTATCTCGCCAATTACCTGGATTGCGATTCTGAAGCAGCACTTTGGGCGATATTATCATCAAGTTCGTTACACCCCTCAGACTCTGTGAACAACCTTGCAGCCATTCGAACTTTGAGCAGCCTGCCTATTCATTTGCGGCGACATCTCGCTCCGATACTTAGCAGAAAGCTACTTGACTATGGTGATGAAGACGGTGCTGCTTCAGCGTTGAGAGGCCTCGAACGTACTTCAGAGCCTCTTACGTCTCCGGCAGAGTTGGCCAAAGCGGAGATCGAGCTTGTGCAGGGCAAGGTCGAGACGGCACAGAGCAGATTGGAGGATGTTGTTGCATCCAACGACCAACAATCGGCAGAGGCGCTTGTGCGCTATGTGGATACGCAGTTTGAAGCTGGTGTGGCAATCAGCAACGACGTTGCAACATTGGTAGAGGCCTATGCGATTGAATTCCGAGATGACCCGCTCGGAGACGAATTGCGGCGCACTCACGTGCTTGCCTTGGCCAAGTCCAACCAGTTCGACGAGGCGTTCTCGGCCTTGGATCGCATCAGGTCAACAAAGATGAAGAACACAGCCGACACCCTGCGATCAACTGTTCTGGAAGCCCTTTCCCTGGACGCGGATGACTCAACATTTGTCCGACACGCATTTGCAAACATGCCGAATAGAGCGTCCGAGCTCTCGCTTTCTTCAGTACTCATGCTGGCAGATCGACTGGCTGACCTCGGTTTTTTCTCAGAGGCCGAACAAGTGATGTTTTCCCAACGTGATGTGCCTCAAACTGTTCGCAACAAGTTGTTGAGAGCTAAGATCTCTCTTGGCTTGTCACGCCCGCAAGAAGCGCTAGCCGTTTTGAGGGGGCTGGATGGCAAAGAGGCCGCTCGATTGCGGGCCGCGGCGAGCAGTCAGGCCGGTGATCACACAAATGCCTACGAAGTCTTTTCTCAGCTTGAGGATGAAACGCATAGCCTACAAGCCGCATGGTTGTCGGATGAGTGGAAAACGCTTCTCAGCCGAGATGCGCCGACTTTTGGTCCGACGTTAGAAATAGCATCGTCACAATTAAACACGTCGACTGACCTCGAAGGCATGTTAGGGCGCCTTGAACGTGCGTTGAACGAAAGTGAAGAATCGCGCGATGTGATCAAACAACTGCTTGACGCAAACATGGATGATGTAGCCACTCGTGAAAACTAGTCGGCAGATCTTTGGTTGGTTACCAAATCTAAACATGATCAGCTCTAGTCTGCCGAAATCACAGAAGTGATGAGGACAGCAGGTGACTTCCATAACCAAGCCGTGGCTTAAGATCTGGAATTTCTTACGCTCTATTTCGGCCTTCAGAAGGCCGCGGCGTTCGCCGCAATCACGAATTGATGTGAAAGCAACCGTCGTTCTGCGCATCATTCACCTGTTCAATAGATCGAAGATCCTGGATTACTCGACACCGAACCGGTTGCAAAATTGCGTCTCAGTCCGTTGTGGATTTGACCAATGAGATTGACCACCTCTGCTATTTTCAGCCCGACCGTGCTGCTCGCCATCGCACTTATGGCGATCATCGTCATGATGATCCTGCCAATGCCTGCGTGGGTGCTGGATATCGGATTGGCCGCGTCATTTGCACTCGCTATCCTGATTTTTACAATTACGCTTTTTATTGAGCGCCCACTCGACTTTTCCTCGTTCCCCACAATCCTGCTTGCTTCGTTGATGTTGCGCCTTTCTCTCAACGTTTCATCAACAAAACTGATCATCGGCCAGGGCCACAGCGGCACTCACGCCGCCGGAAATGTTATTGAAGGCTTCGCTCAATTCATTATGGGCGGCAGCGTGTTTTTGGGACTGGTGGTGTTCTGCGTTCTCCTGATCGTGAACTTCATGGTCATCACCAAGGGCGCAACGCGAATGGCCGAAGTCGGCGCGCGGTTCGCGCTGGATGGAATGCCCGGCAAACAGCTTGCTATCGACAGTGACATGTCCGCTGGTGCGATAGATCACAAAGAAGCCAAGGCTCGGCGTGAGCTGGAGCAAGCGGAGACAACCTTCTTTGGGTCACTTGATGGCGCATCAAAGTTTGTGAAAGGCGACGCTGTTGCCGGCTTGCTCATTACACTGTTGAACCTCGTGGCAGGTTTGGTCATGGGTGTAGCAGTTCACGGCATGGCCTTGAGCAGCGCCTTTGAAACCTATGCAATACTTACCGTCGGAGACGGCCTCGTTTCGCAAATCCCGGCAGTTGTCATATCGATTGCTTCGGCGTTGTTGCTTGCGCGCGGTGGCGCAAAAGGTGCGACCGATCTGGCCGTGTTTGGACAACTTGGCCGACATCCTGCCGCTCTTGCGACTGTCGCAGTATTGATGGCGTTGATGGGGCTGGTCCCGGGCTTGCCGCTCATACCTTTTATGGCAGGTGCGTTCGGCCTTGCTGTTGCTGCTTACTTCGTAAGGCAAAGAGCTGAAAATCAGGCGGTCGCAGAGATAGACCTTGACGAAGTCACCGAGGCGGCACCAGACAAATCTCTCGGCGACATTCTTGAGCTTGACGACGTACACGTCGAGTTTGCCCCAGATCTGGTCAACATGGTCCTCGACCCGGGCACCGGCTTGGATGCGCGTATTGCCAACATGCGCACACATGTCGCGACAGTCTTTGGCGTAATCCTTCCCGAGATCCGCCTAACGGACAATCCTGGCCTGCCTAATGGTGGATACGTGCTGCGTATTCAAGGAGTTGAACAGGCTCGCGGTACAATCAGGCCGGATGAAATCCTTGCGCTCGCGCCGGACAGTGTAGAAAGCCTGCCCAATGGGCAGGATACGACCGAACCTGTATACGGCGCCCCAGCTCGGTGGATTGCCACGCAGGATCAGGAAAAAGCTGCACTGTCCGGCGTGACGATGGTGACGCCAACAGAGATTTTGGCCACTCATCTGCTTGAAGTGGTTAAACGCAATTTCAGCAGACTTTTGACCCTGAAATCACTTCGTCGATTGTTGGAGGAAATGAAGTCCGTTTCAGATCCGGTCAGGGCAGAAGCGAACCGCAAGATGCTGGACGCGCTTATCCCGGACAAGGTGCCTGTAGACGTGCTGCACGCTGTCCTTCGCCTATTGCTCGAAGAGCAGGTCTCCATCCGAAATCTACCGCTGATCCTGGAAGCTGTATCCGAAGCACGCGCGATCAATGCACAACCGGAAGCGATTTGCGAGCATGTTCGACAACGCCTCGGGTTTCAGATTATTTCCGGCATACGACGTGATGACGGGACACTTCCTCTGATACAACTCGCTCCAGAGTGGGAAGACACATTCGCAAGCTATCAGGTAGATGCAGATCGGGGTCTGGACATTGCTCTTCCGCCAGACCTTTTCAACCGCTTGGCCGACAACGTATCTGAGAAGCTACAGGATGCAGGCGACCAAGGGATTTTTCCGGCCGTCGTAACCAATACGCGTCGGCGGCGTTTCCTGAAAACCATGATGCGCGCCAAGGGTTTGAACAACCCGGTGCTTTCCTTTGAAGAGATCGGCGTGGATGCGCGCCCGGCCCTTGTCGGAGTTGTCGCTGCATGACTGCCGCAGCAGAGTTGATTGGCGTCCTTCAAATGGAAATCTGGTTGGGGTTTGCCGTATTTCTGCGCGTCGGCGCGACAATTGCGTTGCTTCCGGGGTTCGGAGAACAGTCGGTTCCCGTAAGGATCAAGTTGGTTATTGCAATTGCCTTTACTCTGGTCGTCGCGCCGGCCGCCCCCGGCGTTTTGCCAGACTTTACAATCAATGCCATGGTCGTTTTAGCGATGACGGAAACCATTGCCGGTGTCTTGATCGGGCTTGGCATCCGTCTCTTTGTTTTGGCCTTGCAGACAGCAGGCGCGATCGCAGCGCAATCAACGTCGCTTTCTCAGATTCTTGGCGGAGCAGCCATCGAACCGCTTCCCGCCATGGGATACATCCTGACCGTTGGAGCCATCGCGCTCGCCGTATTGGCCGGGCTGCATGTCAAGGCAGCACAGCTTTTGATCCACTCTTACGTCTTGCTGCCAATGGGATTGTTCGCGTCCGGGAGCGACGTAGCGGATTGGGGGCTTGATCAAATTGCCTATGCATTTGAACTCGCGTTTCTGCTGGCCGCGCCATTTCTCTTGATGTCAGCTCTTTATAATCTGGCACTTGGGGTCATCAACAAAGCAATGCCTCAGCTCATGGTGGCGTTTGTCGGGGCACCGGTGATTACTCTTGGCGGTCTGTTCCTGCTGTTTCTCGCTACCCCGATCATGCTTTCGGTCTGGTTGTCCGCATTGGACCAGTTCATGGCGTCCCCATTCGAGGCTCGGAGATGAGCGCGCAGGACGAAGATACCGACAAGTCATTCGACCCGACGCCACACAAGCTGCAGGAGGCGCGCAAGAAAGGCGAAGTCGCAAAGTCCGTAGATCTGCATACAGCTGCCGCCTATGCTGGGCTTTCTCTTGCCTTTGTCGCGCTGGGTGCGAGCAGTCTCCAGGCGTTCGGCAGTGCGATGCAAGTATTGCTGGATCAAGCAGGAGCATTGTCGAGCGATCTATTTGCGGGCGGTCCTGCCGCAACGATGGGACCTGTTTTGTGGTCCGCATCCATTGCAATTGCGCCAATCTTTCTTGTTCCGTCTTTGGCCGTACTGGCCGCCATACTTGCGCAACGTGCATTTGTTGTTGCGCCAACGAAACTCAAGCCGAAGCTGTCCAAGATTTCCTTGATTCAAAACGCCAAACAGAAGTTTGGACGGAACGGCTTTTTCGAGTTTGCCAAGAGCTTCGTGAAGTTGGTGCTATACTCGACGTGTTTGGCATTTTTTCTTGTCGCGCGATTGCCCGACATGATCAGCGTGATGCATGGCTCGCCGGGCCTGGTGGTTTCGCTATTGGCCGAGTTGGTCGTAGCTTTCCTGTTTGTAGTCGTAATCATATCCGTCATTCTCGGTGGAGTTGACGCGGTATGGCAGCACCATGAACATATCCGAAAGAACCGGATGTCACGCAAAGAGATCATGGATGAAACGAAAAACTCAGAAGGTGACCCGCATTTCAAACAGGAACGCCGGGCTCGTGCCCAAGCCATAGCCACGCAACAAATGATGACGGATGTGCCGTCAGCGGATGTGATTGTGGTCAACCCAACCCACTATGCTGTCGCCCTAAAATGGTCGCGCGCCAGTGGAACTGCACCGGTTTGTGTCGCCAAGGGTGTTGACGAAGTGGCTTTGCGTATCCGTGAAATCGCGCAAGATCACACGATCCCAATCCACAGCGATCCTCCAACCGCTCGCACTCTGTACGCAGTGACAGCGATCGGCGACGAAATCGAACCAGATCAGTACGCAGCTGTTGCAGCAGCCATTCGTTTCGCCGACAGGATGCGCGAACAAGCCAGGGGCCGGATCTAGTGAGCGACCTGTCCAAACTAAAGCAGCTGTCCGATCTGAAGTACCACAAAAGCGAGCAGGCTCTGGCGAAGGTACGAGATAGGGAGACAGCTTTGCGTTCCGAACTCAAGCGGCTTCAGGGTCTCGCTCACGAAACCCATTGCCAGCCCGCGGTTGATGCCGAGCTGCGCGCGATTGGCGGCGACATCATCTGGCTGAAGTGGTTGGCTGCCAATCAGCGGCGTGTGAGCATTGAATTGGCACAGGTGCTGGCACAAAAGGAAGTTCTCTTGGTCAGATTCCGGAAGGACAACGGCAAGAAATCGGTTGCCCAGCGTCTGGTGTCGCAAGAAGCACTCAAGTTTGAGGCGGAAAGGAAGAGAAAACGCTTGGACCAGATCATGGACATGGCCCAAACTCGGCTTGGAGACCGCGATCAATAGTCTTGGCGCGCGATCTCCAGGATCAGGACGTCGGATATCTGATCGCCCATATCTTTCTGCGCAACCTCTCTTAGAGCGCTCCGCAACACCGCAAGATTGTTTGCGTTGGTAAACGCCCCATCAAAGCCACCAACATTCGCATGATCGAACAGAACCTGCAGGAACGAGTCCCGTAGTTTTGGCTCCCGCGAATAGATTGCATCTTTCTGACCTGCGGGGACCTCAAGACTGAGCGACATCACTACAAGCGCTTGAACAGAATCGCCTTTGACAACAGGCACCACGAATTGGTTGTTCATCTTAACATATTCGCGATCCGAAATATCCGTGTTCTCTTCAGCCTGCTTTTCCACCTCAGCTGTATCTTCTGAGCTTTCCGCGACGGTCGGATCTGGCTCAGGACGCATGAAGATGCCCGCGCCGACACCCGCGCCCGCGCCAATCAGCAAAAGGATAAGGGGAAGCAACTTTTTCACGGCATTCGCTCCTAGAAAGGCAAGATCGCGTCAAGAACCTGCTGGCCAATCCGCGGCTGCTGCACATCCGTGATCTGACCACGTCCGCCGTATGACACGCGCGCCTGGGCAATCTTGTCATATGTGACTTCATTTTGACGCGAGATATCTTCTGGTCGCACGTAGCCTGACACAAGCAACTCTCTCATTTCAAAATTGACCCGCAATTCCTGCGACCCGGAGATGGAGAGTATGCCATTGGGAAGAACGTCCACCACAGTTGCCGCTACGCGCAGCGTCAGCTTCTCTTCCCGTTTGACAGATCCGTCGCCGCTCGACCCTGAACTGGACGTGATCGACACCAGGTCAGACGACGACGCACCGACCGGAAGCTTTTCATCCAACCGCTGAGGCAATCCGCCCAGCTGGGGTACTTGCAAGCTTTCAGTTCCGCTGCGTGACCGATCCGTTTCGTTCGAGATTTCCGCACTTTCGTCAATTTCAATGACGACGGTCATGATATCCCCCCGCTGCATGGCACGGCGATCCCCCAACAGGGATGATCGCTGACCACTCCAAAGAGACGCGCGGTCGGTTGGGCCGACGTCCTCAATCGCCAACGGTAAAGTGGCGCTCACCATAGCTGAATGCTCCTGTGTCTCGAGCGGGTTGGAGAAGCTGGGAGCCTTGCCCAAGTGATCGCCACGACCACAGGCGACCGTAAGGCTGAGCGCCGCGAAAGCCGTGACAGCGTGGGCTGGAATTTTGAAACATGACTTGGTCATCGTGTCACCTTGATAGAACCGTCTTCTTGAACAAAACCGAACAGCGTCGCTCGTGAACTGAGGTTCATGATCCGCACGCGATCACCGATACCGCCCCGTTCCAGTGCACGCCCTTCAGTCGTAATCGATAGTCCGCCGACATTGAAAAACAGCGGCACGATCTGGTTGCGATTGATGATTGCGGGCGGACCAATCGCCTCAAAAGGGATGGGCCGACCGGCGTAAAGCGCAACGCGAGCTTCCTGCCCGACGACATCCGGAATTCGATCAAATGTGCCGGGCTGCGCCGCATCGCGCACCACCAGGTCGGCCGTTGTGATGACAGTACCGGGACGCAACGTTCGTGTCGGGGTCACCATGTCAGCACTCGCCATACCGGCGGTCAGACAGAATATGCCAATCCAACGCATCATCTGATTTGCGTCATCGCCCCCATCATCTGATCTGCTGCTGAAATCACCTTGGAGTTCATTTCATATCCACGCTGTGCTGCAATCAGGTCAGTGATTTCGCGGACAGCATCAACCGAGCTTTCTTCGAGGTAGCCCTGCCTGAGTGTTCCCAAACCATCGAGCCCGGGCGTGGTCACAATGGGAGGACCGGAAGCGTCCGTTTCGGCAAATAGATTGCTACCCAGCGCCTCAAGCCCTTTTGGATTGGCAAAGCCAGTCAAGTTGAACTGACCAATCAACTGCCCGGCCGCAGCATCTGCAAAATAGGCATAAACCTCTCCATCCCCGTTGATCGAAATACTGCGAGCATCTTCGGGTATGACGATTTCAGGCGCGACCGGGTATCCGTCAGAAGTGACAATCAGTCCTTCGCCCGTGCGCTTGAGTGCGCCATCACGGGTGTACCCGGTCTGGCCCGATGGCAAGGTCACCTCCAGGTAGCCGTTGCCGTCGATCGCAACATCAAGATCACCGTTGGTCGCAGCCAATGAGCCTTGCGCCAAGTGTAACGACACTGCGGCTGGTCGCACGCCCAAGCCAAGCTGAACACCCGTGGGCAAAACGGTTCCGTCAGATGCATTGATTGCACCAGGCCGCGTCATCTGTTGGTAGTGCAGATCAGCAAACTCCGCGCGACGCGCATTGTAACCTGTTGTGCTCATGTTCGCGAGGTTGTTCGAGATTGTTTCGACCCGCATTTGCTGGGCCAACATACCCGTGGCCGCGATTTTCAGTGCGCGCATATGCGTCTCCTCAATTGGATTTCAACATCGCATCCATCGCACGACGAACGCGTTCATCTTCGGAATTCAAAAAGTTTTGCCCCATCTCATAGGCGCGCTGGATTTCGATCATGCGGGCAAGCTGCCCAATGGGATCGACATTCGACTCTTCGACGAAACCCTGCAGAACTTTCGCAGTCTCCGACGGCTCGAACCCTTGATCAGAGCGGAACAGAACACCGCTCTCACGCATCAGGGTTGTACGATCAACCGGCTGAACCAAGCCGACCTGACCAACAAATGCGCCGTCCGCACTGATCGACCCATCGGGCGATACGGAAAGTGATTTGGCCCCTGGAGGAATAAAGACAGGTGCACCGCCCGCATCGAGAACCGCATATCCGTCCGGTGTGACCAGATCGCCCTGCGCGTTCGGTGAAAAGCTGCCCGCGCGTGTCACACGCTCTCCATCCGGTGTCTGGATCAAGAAGAACCCGTCGCCTTCGATGGCGAAGTCGAATGTTCCACCCGTTTGGGTCAACGCACCCTGCACAAAGGAAGTTTGACGCACGTTTCCGTGACCCATAGAGAGGGATGCCCCCCCTTCCATCGCCTGCACGTATTCGGAGAATATCAGGCCTTCCTGCCGGTATCCCGTCGTTGCGCTGTTGGCTATGTTGTTGGCCACAATCTGCATTTCACGCATCAAACCTGATTGACGGGTCAGCGCGATGTATCCGGTACTGTCCATCCTATCCTCCGATTATCAGTGGAATGATCCGGCTTTGGAAAAACGACACCAGCGTGTGCGTCATGAAGCCCATCGTCAGCCAAAACACGAGCACGATTGCCGCAAGTTTTGGAACGAAGGTCAGCGTCATCTCCTGGATCGAAGTCAGCGCCTGGACCAGGCCAATGGAGACCCCAGTGACCAAGGCAACAACCAGGATCGGCATCGAAACGAGAACCGCGATCCACAAGCCCTGACGCATCGTGTCGAAAAAGACGACCTCGTTCAGCATATCACACGGGCATCCGCAAGATTTCCTGATACGCTTCGACGACTTTGTTCCGAACCGTGACAGCAGTTTCGACGGCAAGCTCTGTCTGCGCCAGCGCCTGAACCAGGGAATGCGGATCCGCTTTGCCGACCATTGCGTCCTTGGCAACTTGCTCACCGTTGGCGAGTGTCTGGGCAAAATCCATTGCGACTTTGCCAAAAACGCTGCCACCTTCGCCACCACCTGGTTGGGTAGCCGGGCGCAAGGCCGCATAGTTTTGGGCGGCTGATAGTGTTCCGATTTCCATTCTGGATCTCCTTTGGTGCGCGCGATCAGCGGCGCAGTAGTTGCATAAGGCTCGAAGACATTTGCCTCGCCTGCTCGAACATCTTCAGATTTGCTTCATAGCTGCGTTGCGCCTCGCGGGCGTCCGCCAGTTCAATCAACAGGTCGACATTCGATCCTTCGTAGTGCCCGGTCGCGTCCGCCATAGGATGCGACGGATCGTAAACACGCTCCAATGGGCGGTCATCGAGCGACATGCGGCCAACGTCGACACGTGCAACACCATGGCCACCATCAAATTCCGTACGAAAGGGAATGGTTTTGCGGCGATAACCGGGCGTATCGGCATTCGAAATGTTCTCCGACAAGTGTCGCAGACGGGATGCCTGCGCTTTCAGACCGCTGGCGGAGACAGACAATGATTTTGAAAATTCGTTCATGTCGGCACCCCTACTGGCGGCCCAAGCTGGCGCGAAGAATTGTCAGGGAGCTTTTATAGATGGCCAGTGATCTATCGTGCTGTCGCTTGGCATCCGTAGCGCGTAACATCTCGGTTTCGATCGAAACGCTATTTCCATCAGGCGCAGCAAATGACTTGTCTTCCTGCGCAATTGCGGTCAGGTCGCCCCTCATGCTGCCGTGCATGTGCCCGGACCGTGTCGCACGTTGCCCGAACGCATCCGCCGATCCCGGTGCATAGGTTGCGGCAAAGCTGGGGATATCCCGGGATACGTATCCGGGCGTATCAGCATTCGCTATGTTCTGCGCTATGACAGCTTGTTTCTGACCTGCATGCACAGACATTGCATGCGCAGTCTCGAAAATGGCCAGCTTCTGAAACATCAGGGCTTCTCCCTCGTGAATTTCAATCAACGCTTAACTGTGATTCCCTAAAAAACTGTTTGCAGATGACAGGAGAAGCCGATGCGACACGCCATACGATTGCAAATGCTGCAAACTCAGCTTTCTGCCATACAGGCCGTTCGTCCAATTGGGCGTATCAACGGAACACGTGGGAATGTTTTGACAGTCTCCGGTCTGAACGATGTTGCTCGGATCGGCGACCGCGTTTCGATCAACCGTCTGATGGGTGATCCACTGTCTGCCGAGGTTGTCCAACTCTCTCAATCTGACGCAACTGTCATTCCAGATGGCCCATTTGACGGGGTCGCACTGAATGATCGCGTTGTTGTCGATCAGCAAAACAAGATTGCGCCAAACGAGACATGGCTTGGTCGCATTGTGGACCCCAACGGAGAACCGCTTGATGGTCGGCCACTCGGATGCGGTCCAATTCCCCGGCCACTCAAGAACAGCCCACCCGCCGCAGCATCAAGACGGCCATTGGGCAAGCGCATGGACACCGGGCATCTCGTCTTCGATACGATGCTCCCCATTGTCCGGGGCCAAAGAGTCGGTCTGTTTGCGGGTTCTGGTGTTGGGAAGTCCAACCTCATGGGACAGCTGGCAAAACGCATGTCCGCAGATGTCGTTGTTGTGGCGATGATCGGTGAACGTGGGCGCGAAGTACGGCACTTTGTCGATAGTGTTTTGGGCCCGGATGGACTGGCAAAGTCAGTAGTAGTCGCGGCGACATCCGATCAATCACCCCTCATACGCCGACGATGCGCCTGGACGGCAATGGCCGTGGCCGAGCACTTTCGAGATGAAGGAATGTCGGTGCTATTCTTGGCAGACTCCATCACTCGGTTCGCCGAAGCGCACCGCGAGGTCGCCAGTGCTGCAGGCGAGGCCCCAGTTTTGCGCGGCTTTCCCGCATCTACATCACATCTGATCATGTCGCTGTGTGAACGGGCGGGACCGGGGGGGCCGGACCAGGGCGACATCACGGGAGTTTTCAGCGTTCTGGTCGCGGGCTCGGACATGGAAGAACCGATCGCCGACATATTACGCGGCGTTCTGGACGGTCATGTGGTACTTGATCGGGAAATAGCTGAGCGCGGTCGCTTTCCCGCAGTGGATATCCTGCGTTCGGTGTCGCGCAGCTTGCCCGACGCTGCCACAACAACCGAGAATGAGACAATAGCCCAAGTGCGCAAACTGATGAGCGTTTTTGCTCAAAACCAAATGATGATCAACGCAGGATTGTATACTCAGGGTACAGATCCGGACATCGACATGGCGATACAAGCGTCATCTCACCTGGATACGGCGATGTCGCAAGTGCACGAACAGGGATGTCACCACAGTTTCGACCAACTCGGTCTCGCGTTGAGACGTGGCGGAGTAACCGCGAGTGGGCGCAAAACGCGCAAGTAAACACAGGCGTATGTCCCAGCGATGGAGACGCTGCTGGCGGTCTACACGCTCAGCAGTGTCAATGCTATGGAGGCACTGGAGGCCCCACTCCCAATCTGCTCAATCTGCGCGCGCGCAAAATATGTCGTGATCAGTTTGTCGAGAGCGCCTTCTGTTGCAAACTCTGCCGGATCCGACACACCAAGAATGCGTTCGGCGCGTTCTTGAAAAACCGATAATTGCTGATCAATATCTACCTGCCCGAAGGCATCGGGCAGGCCTAATGCAGTCTCAAACAGGCTTCGCAAGGGTGGCTGACCCATTATGTTGAACCACTTGGATGCGTCACTGCCTTCAGCGTTGACAACGTCCGGCAATGTACGCTCGGCATAAAGCGCAATGCGCATACTTTCGTCCTGGTTTCCCGCTTCTATCTCAAAGCTGTTGGCCCGAAATCTGCTGATGATATCGTCTGCAAAGCCAGAGGAAAGACTGCCTCGAACCTCACCTGGACCAAGACCAAAAGCTTCCGAAAACTCACGGTATCTGCTGTCAGTAAACCGGTTGGCAAGCGCGTCATTGGCGGTTGTGCCCTCGCCAAGCATCTTCTCTATAAAGAACTTGTTGTTGATGTCTTCAGACAAACCAAATGCACCAAGCGCAACCGTAAGAACTTGCCTGTCAGAAACCAAGTCTTCTGCAGTGGTAATCGAGCCTATCTTTTCGGCAAAGTGATCCGTGTCGCGTTTGACTTGCGCGGATTGGCTAAACGTCTCCAGCTGTTGATCATATGTCCGCTGCAAGAACTGCCAGCCGACAAGCCCGGAAGAAATGAGGACAGGCTGATACATCTCTAGTGGCTCGCCACCAATAGCCGTTCTTCCCGCGGCATCAACGCACGAAGCGACTTGAGACATCGGTAGTGGTCGCCATCAATGAGAGCCCGTGAGGCAATGTCCAAATGCTTGCGACTGTCCGCATCAACGAACACCTGGCTTAACTCTTCAATGCTTCGCAGCAATGGATGGCGCGCTTCATCCTTGTCGGTGTCGCCGGACAAAACCAACTGGACCGCGTAGCACACACGCCGGACGGGGGTTTTTGCATCTTCTGGATGAACGGCATCGCGGAGCCGAAGTATGTTTGCGTTCGGCGTCACAATGGCGAGCCGACTTCTACGGTCACCATTCTCAATAACGGCTCCATTGATGAGAACGCGTTCCTTTGGGCTCAACTTTAGAATCAATCCACTCATTGCGTCCCGCCTTCCTGCTTCAGCCCACGTAGAACCGCCATGTTGATCTCCAGCAAAGGAAGCACTGACGCCTTCTGGCGCAAAACACGTGTCGTGTGATGCCGCGTGAATTCAGCCAGATAGATGATGCGCGCCTTCAGTTCGTTTGGCAGAGGGTTTGCTTCGTCAGAGACGTCAACCACCAGCGCGGTCCAGAGCCGTCGATTCATGTGCAACGCATCAGCAAAGGCGGCAAAGTTGGTCTTTGAATTGACAGCGCTGTCGCGCAGTTGCTGAGTAACTTTAGCGACAACATCGTATTCCGATCTGCGCCCACTCTTGGTTGACGTAGCGTGTTCTGCATAGCCCTTCAGGGCCTGGGACATCGCATTCAAGGTTTCACCTGCTCATTTGAAAAGGGCGAAGGAGGCGCTGTTTGACTGCGCCTCCTCCATCAGACTTAGCGGAACAGCGACAGGATGGTCTGCGGCGCCTGGTTGGCAATCGACAGCGACTGCACACCAAGCTGCTGTTGTGTCTGCAGAGCCTGCAGGCGAGCCGAAACCTCTTCCATATCAGCATCGACCATCGCGCCGATGCCAGACTTGAGCGAGTCGCTCAATTTCGAGATAAACTCGGACTGGGTTTCAATCCGGCCCTCAACAGAACCAAAGGCAGCGGACGCGTCGATCGCTGTGTCAATAAGCGCTTCAATCGAACCCAAAGCGGCAGTTGCCCCTGCACTGCTGGACACGTCAATCGCGGACAGAGCACCAAGTCCGCCGGACCCAGAGTTGGTCACTTGGCCGGAGACTGAGACAGATGTCGCGTTGGTGTTGGTAATCACCAGGTCGCCCGCATTGGCCGGATCATATGCGACAGTGATTCCGGATGTACCACCTTCGATGGCGGATTTCAGCCCGGTCGCGATAACAGCATCGGGGTCATTGCCGCCACCGGTTGCGAGGTCCGTAGCCGAGACCGTGTAGGACACTTCGTCGTCGCCAAAACGCAGCGTCAAGCGATCGCCTGCCTGCAGGTTCGTCGAGTCGATGGTCAGCGTGTCCGAACCACTTGTCGCGTCGAGCGAAACACCGAAACTGTCACCAGTCGCCGCTGCCGTACCAGTTGTAAGTGCAAATGTGCCCGCGCGCGCAACATAGCCCCCGGTCGACAGATCTTGCTCTGCGATGGAGATGGACGATGCGGTCACACCGCCAGAAGCATCACGGTCGAGAGACGACAGAACCGACGCACCGCCCCCTGCACCATCAATGAGGTTCAAACCGTTGAACTGAGCAGCGGACACAACCGAGTTCACCTGGTCACGCAGAGCAACAATGTCTTCCTGGATCTTTGCGCGATCCACATTGTCTTCCTGCGCCGCGACAATCTTGCCCTTGATGTCGGTGAGCAGGTCGGTGACCGTTTCCGATGCGTTGCGCGCAACGGCGACGGAGCTTTCCCCCAGCGCCAGGCTGTCAGAAATTGCCTTGAACCCTTCGACATCCGATTCCATGACTTTGGAGATGGCCCATACAGCCGAGTTGTCCTTGGCCGTGGCAATCGACTTACCGGTAGAAATCTCGTTTTGGGTCGTCGCCAGGTCCTTGTTGATCGACTTCAGCGTTTGCAGCGCAACCATTGCGCTATTGTTCGTAAGAATGCTCGACATGTGCATTTCCTTTTGTCACGGCGCTTTGCGCCCTGGTTAAAGTCCCGTCCGCAATGGGACGGCCAAACTGCCGTTCTGACAAATGCACTCCTCTGGTGAGAATATGCGCCACTTGTTTTCAAGTGCGGGGCCACCTTTGAAGGGAACTCGCTAATGCTTTGCTAACGCACACGCATTGAAAGATGCGGATTTGAATCAATACGTTTCAAGCACGCTTCTCGAGGGTGGTTGCAGCTTTCAAATCGACCTTCTTTCGCTGCCCACGCGCGTCATAGGTTTCGAGGGACTCACGGACACGTCGAATGGTCGCCAGCCTTCTGGCAACTGATTTCACACCTTCAGCAGCGGCTTGCAGGAGGTCCTGATTGCGTTCCACCTTTTGGCGCAAAGCCTGCACATTCAGGGATTCTGCGTCGTCGAAACGGCTCAGGGCGTCGACCAGTTTTGTCTTCCGCTCGAACAGTCGTTTCACATCATCCAGATTGCCCTCCAGCAATGCTGCCCTTTCGGAATCGAGCAAATCGTCAAGCTCATCCATGATCATGTCGATGTTTTCATGTCCCATTGCTGCGCTCCTTCAGTGAGTCAAACAGTGCTTCCGCCAGGCCGATACCACCAGCTTCGACCATTTTTTCGGCTTGTGCCTGCACAAGGAAGGACGAAAACTGGTCTTCGCCTGAACCTCCACCAAAATTCTCACGTGTTTCCCCAAATCCGGCCGATTTCAACATTTCGGCAAGAAAGGTGGCTTCGAGTTTTTGCGCCGCCAGGCGCAACGACACGTCACTTACATTCGGCTTTTGAATGGCCTGCGGCTGTATTGGATCGGTAATCATTCGCGTTCCTTAGAATTCGAAAGGTTTTTCCGAACATTGGGGGACAGCGGTAAAGAACCGGTAACTATAGGTGGTCCAATCTGCATCAAACGCGGAAGAACCCCGGAGATTTGTGTGCAACCCTTTCAAACAGTGGGCTCAAACCTATCGACGTCACACCCCGGCGACCGAACGGGCAGAGAGGACGCTCATCCAGCGGACGTCCCCTTTTCAAATTTCGTCGGGACATCGACTTCGCGTGACTTTGATGCCGAGGCAACAGAACCTGGTTTTGTGGCCAGAGAGGGAGACACGATCGAGATGGCGGCGGTTTATACGTCCCGCTCGAACGCCGCGAATGTCGATGCAGAGCGGAAACCAGCAACGCACCATGGGAGCGCCAGGGAAGCCATGGGCAGCAGTGAGACCGTCACCAATCCAACTGACGAGGGTGCAATCAACCCTTCTGCGGCAGAGAGCACCTTGCCATCGGAAAAACCGGTCGAGCCGACGACGCAACCGCGCGCCGTCAAGAAAGCCACTCCGATATCTGCATTGGTGCAAGGTCTATCAGCTGCGCGGCAGCCCGAGGCGCAAGATCACGTTGATCAGGCAATCCAACACCAGGTTTCATCTCAATCGGCCCGACAGAATGGCGTTCAATACCAAGGAGCGGGATCACCTGATGGTGCGGGAACTGGTTTTGTCGATGGTGCGAGGCAAACCAATTCCGCTCAAACCGCAAACACGTCGGCGCCAGCACATTCACAGTCTTTTACACCAACGGGCAGTGCGGAGGGGGCAGATGGCACCGCACGCATCAACAGTTCGAATGGTCAGGCACCCCGCATTGAAGCGTTGCTCGTTCCATCGCACGGATCGTCGACTCGCTCAAAAAGCGAAGCGATCCAATCCAATACATCAATTGCAGCCGCAGCAACCGAACAGAACGCTATTTTACCGGGGACCAAGAACTGGAAATCCAGTTCAACCTCCAGCGCCGGTCACTCAATACAGTTTGGACAGGCAACCGTCGGGGGTGCTTCCGCGTCAGAGACGCACGCGCCACCAACAAAAGCGCTCTATGCCAACGGAAGCCAGACCTCGCTGCAAGGACCGGAGCTTTCGCAATTCGCAACGGCACAGATCGTCAAACGCGCACGGCAAAGTCATTCACCTGCAGAACCGGGACCACGGGTCGACACGGCGGGCGTTCCTCATGAACCTACTGCACTTGGCCCAGCAAAAGCCGTCGTCGTATCAAAAGTCCAAACAGCATCCGTCCCGCAAGCCTCCTTTCAGCTTGAAGCGAAGAATGTGGTGCAATTCTCCTCAGCACCGATCGACCTCTTGCAACCTGCGAGTGACTTGGTCTGGGACGTGCGACCAAGTGTAGTGACCGGGAATACCCTCTCATCGGCACAACTTCATCGGGCCGAGCTGCCCCCGGCGATACAGCACATGATTGCCGAGGCGTTCCGCAAAGCGCCGGACAGGCCTATTGAACTGGCATTGAATCCTGCAGAACTTGGACGCGTTCGCATGGTTATGTCCACCCACGAAGCCGGCGTCACCGTCACGATCACAGCTGACCGTGGCGACACGCTGGATCTGATGCGTCGCAACATAGATGACCTTGGCAAATCACTTAACGACCTCGGTTTCGGTGACGTATCCTTTGCATTTGAGGGCGGGCAGAATTCGTCGGATGGCTCAACTGTGCCTGAAACAGACGACGCACAAACTGACGTCCCGGGTGCGGAACGCCATGCTGAAACGCAACACAACAACGCACCAAAATCCATCGCACGGCTCGGCATCACACCCGGCATAGACATGAGGTTCTGAACCATGGAGATCAATCCAACACCTGCTGCCGCAACCGGGCAGAACACAACAGTGGGAACGGCTGCAACGACAAGCGTTCTGAGCTCGGACTTCGAGGTGTTTCTGCAGATGCTGACGGCTCAAGCTGAGTACCAGGACCCGCTGGAACCCATCGACTCATCGGAATATGCGGCGCAACTTGCCCAGTTCTCGATGGTCGAGCAGCAAGTCATGACCAACGATCTGATGCAGGAAATGCTGTCGGCGCTTGGGGCCAACGACATGGCCAACGCCGCCAACTGGATCGGCATGGAAGCGTTGGTTCAAGGTCCGGTTCAATTTGATGGCACGCCTGTGACAATTGCGCCCAACCCGCCCGTGGCGGCAGATGAAGTCACTCTGGTTGTCACAAACGCACAAGGAACGGAGGTTGCCCGCCGCAATATGCCGGTCAGCGCAGAACCCTACGAGTGGGATGGTCGCACCGCCACGGGCACTGCACTTCCACACGGTGAATACTCGTTCCAAATCGAAAGCGCCGCCAACGGGGATGTTTTGCTCACCGAACCGGCCCTGGCGTACAACCGCGTGACCGAAGCCCGCGTTGACAACGGGTCTACCCTGCTTGTGTTGAACAGTGGCTACATGGTGCTCGCGCAAAACGTCACAGGATTGCGCGAGCCAACCTAGGGCAAAGCGTCCATTGCTTTGAACGCCGCGTAGATGCCCGGCATGACGATCCTGCGAAGAGACCCGAACGGAAATCGAGCGGCTGGCTGCGCCATGACCGCAGGTACCTTGCCGGTGCTGTCCCCGCTCGCGATTTGGGCAAGCAGCTTACCGCAGTGCATTCCCATCGCGACGCCATTTCCATGATAGGCAAATCCCGCAAACACACCCGGCATCGTAGGTACTTCGCCGACATACGGTACTCTATCGCGCGCCAGACAGACCAACCCAGACCATCCATGGGTCACATCGACCCGAGACCATGCAGGGAACATGCGATTGAAGTCCCGCACAACTGCCCTGCGTGCCGCCTGTTCACCCTGCGGCGACGCACGCAGGCCACCACGCATACCGAACAGAAATCTTCGGTCAGGCATAAGACGGAAATAGTGCAACAGGTGGCGCGTGTCATACGCCATCTGGTCGCTGTTCCAACCTTGATCATCCAACTCGTCCACTGACAACGGACGTGTAACGATCACCGAAGATTGCGCAGGCATGTAGCGCGCTGCCATCCAGGCCGGGACATCTTCGCTCGAATACCCGTTCGTCGCGATGATGGTTTGCGACGCACGCACACCGCCATGTGCCGTATCAGCGCGGCCAACACCAACACGTATCACGGGACTTCGCTCGTAAATCAGAACACCAAGTGCCACACAGGCCTGAACCAACCCCGCCAGCAGCTTGCGTGGGTTCAGACCAAATCCGATCGGTACCGTCATACCCCCATGAAACGGACCGCAAAGTCCTGCCGACTTCAAGTCGGACGCCGACAATAGATCTGGCTCGACGTCATAGTTTTCACGAATGGACTGCACCTCATCCCGCAGTCCGGTGAAGTCGCGGGGCCTATGGGCCAGAGATGTTTCTCCCGCAGAATGGCGATCCACGTCCAACGCAAGCTCGGAAAGCAGCGCGTCGACACCCTCGACCGCCCGACGTTCCGCGCACCGCCATTCCCGCCGGGCCGCCACGCCAAAGCGACGGTCCAGGCCCACGTCCGATCGCATGCTGCCGCCCAAACAGCAAAACCCGCCATTGCGCCCCGAAGCACCCCACCCGACGGTCAACGCATCAATCACAACGACCTGCGCACCCTGCCGTGCCAAATGCAAGGCGGCCGATAGCCCGGTAAATCCAGCACCGACTATGGCAACATCGCATGTCACATCACCCGCCAAGGATGGGAAACGTGGCAGCGCTGCCGTCTCGTCCCACCAGCAACCCGCACGGGGCCCACTCCCATACGCATAGCTGGAAAAGATGCGCTTCACGCCGCCCGCGCAGCGGCTTGCTCATCCCGCTTGGCACGCAAGGCCGCCTGTTTTGACGCAAGCGAGGCTGCAATCACGCCCACGGTCACAAGACCGATCAGAATGGTGCTGAGCGCGTTGATCTCGGGGCTGACACCCAACCGGACCGACGACCAGATCTTCATCGGCAGCGTCGTGGCTGATGGCCCCGACGTAAAGGACGCAATCACGAGATCATCAAGGCTCAGCGTGAATGCCAGGAGCCACCCCGAAATCACAGCTGGCGCGATAATGGGAAGGGTAACAAGCCGAAAGGCGTCCCAGGGTGAGGCACCAAGATCCAGGGCGGCTTCCTCAAGCGACCTGTCGAAGCTGACCAGACGCGACGACACCACAACAGAGACAAAGCACATCGAAAAGGTTGTGTGCGCCAATACAATCGTCAACACGCCGCGATCCAGTCCAAGGCCGATGAACAGCAACAAAAGCGACAGCCCCGTGATCACCTCCGGCATCACCAGCGGCGCGTATATCATGCCCGAAAACAGCGTTCGCCCCATGAACCGACCACCGCGCACCAGCACATAGGCGGCCATGGTGCCCAGAACCGTTGCGATGGTGGATGAAATCACGGCCACGCGCAGCGTCACCCAAGCGGCATCCAGAAACGCCTCGTTCGACAAGAGTTCACCATACCACCGCGTCGAAAACCCGGCCCAGACTGTGACCAGTTTCGAGGCATTGAAGCTGTAGATCACCAGGATCAGCATCGGCACGTACAGGAACACAAAACCCAGGGTCAGCGACACGACGTTGAAGGAAGACAGCCGGTTCATTTACCGTCCTCCACCTGCTTCTGCTCGTTTCGCTGGAACAGGACGATGGGGATAATCAGGATCAGCAACAGGATCACGGCCACCGCCGATGCAACCGGCCAGTCGCGATTGGAGAAGAACTCTTCAAACAGCACCTTGCCAATCATAAGGGTGCCCGACCCGCCCAGCAAAGACGGGATCACAAACTCGCCCAGCGCCGGGATGAAGACGAGGAAACAGCCCGCGATGATCCCGTTTCGCGACAGCGGAATTGTGACAAGCCAGAACGCCTTGATCCGTGAGCAACCCAGATCCTCCGCCGCCTCGATCAACGAACCGTCCAGCCGATCCAAAGCGGCATAGATCGGCAAGATCATGAATGGCAGATACGTGTAGACGATGCCGATATAGACCGCCGTGTTGGTGTTCAGGATCGTGAGCGGCGCGTCGATAATCCCGATCCAGAGCAGGAATTGGTTCAGAAACCCCTCGCCGGACAGGATGCCCACCCACGCATAAACGCGGATCAGAAAGGACGTCCAAAATGGCAGGATCACCAGCATCAGCAGCGTGGGCCGCCACTGTTCCGGCGCACGCGCCATGGCATAGGCCATGGGATAGCCCACCAGCAGCGTCAGCACCGTCGAAATCAGCGCGATCTGCAACGAACTGATATAGGCTTTCCAATACAGGTCATCCTCGGTCAGAAAGACGAAGTTCTCGAAATCCAGTTGCGACAGCATATTCCAGATGCCGTCCTTCGCCGTGGGCGTATAGGGCGGAATGGCCAGCGCGATGTCCGACAGCGAGATTTTGAAGACCACCGCAAAGGGGATCAGGAACAGCGCCAGCAGCCAGGCATAGGGCACCGCTATGAGGATCGCGCGCCTCATTCCGCCAACAACACCCCGGCTGTTTTGGTCCAGCTGACCCAGACCGGGTCCTCCCACGTGAAATCCCGGCGCGATATGCGGCGCGTGTTGGCAACCTGTGCCTTGATGATGTCCCCGGTGGGCAGTTCCACATGATAGGTCGACAGATTGCCCAGATAGGCGATGTCCAACACCTTGCCTTGCACCGCATTGTCGGCCTCGGGCTTGTCCTTGTGGATCGCCACTTTCTCTGGCCGAATGGCGAGGTGGCAGGTTTGGCCGCTTGACAACGGCCGTGTGCTTGCCGCCTGAACCGGCGCCTCATTGGCCGCCCATGTCACAGCATAAGTATCGTTGCCCGACGGCGTCGCCGTACCGTGCAGCAGGTTCACATCACCGATGAAATCCGCAACGTAGACACTGTCCGGCGCTTCATAGATACGTTCGGGCGTTGCGACCTGCATCACCCTTCCTTCGTCCATGACTGCCACCCGGCTGGCAACGGTCATCGCCTCTTCCTGATCGTGGGTGACAATGACAAAGGTGGTGCCGGTCTTCTCCTGAATATCCATCAATTCGAACTGCGTCGCCTCACGCAACTTGGCATCCAGCGCACCGAGCGGCTCATCCAGCAACAACAGCTTTGGCGCCTTGGCCAGTGACCGGGCCAGCGCCACACGCTGCCGCTGTCCGCCTGAAATCTGATGCGGTTTGCGGCGCGCAAACTTCTCCAGCCGCGTCAGCTTCAGCATCTCTTCGACACGGGCCGCGATGGCCGCCTTATCCTTGCTCTCGCGCCGCAGGCCAAAAGCGATGTTGTCCCAAACCGACAAGTGCGGGAACAGGGCATACGACTGGAACATCATGTTCACCGCCCGCTTGTTCGCGGGAACCCCGGCGATGTCCTGCCCGGCAAGCTCAATAGCCCCGTCCGTAGGGTTCTCGAACCCCGCCAGCATCCGCATCATCGTCGTCTTGCCGCAACCCGATGGGCCCAGAAGCGCGAAAAACTCGCGTTCGAAAATGTCGAGGGTCAGGTCGTCGATGGCGGTGAAGTCGCCAAACCGCTTGGTCACATTGCGAAACCGGATCAGCGGCCTTTCGGTCGGGTCGTCCCAGGGGGCGAAAACAGTCTCTGCCAAAGGGGAATCCGTTCAAAGGATTAAGGGCGCGAGGGGATCCCCGCGCCCGAAATCAGGCTCAGGTGCCCGACTTGATCTTGGTCCACATCCGCGTGACCGTGCGCTGCACACGGGCTGGATAGGGTGTAGTGGTGTAAAGGTTGTCCAGCGTCGCCTCATCCGGGTAGATCGCCGGATCGCCGATCACATCCTCGACCAGAAACTCCTTGGATGCTTCGTTGCCGTTGGCGTAATAGACGTAGTTCGACGCCTGCGCCATGTTCTGCGCGTCCATGATGAAATTCAGGAACACATGCGCGCCCTCGGGGTTCGGCGCGTCCGCCGGGATCGCCATCTGGTCAAACCACATCAGCGCACCCTCGGACGGAGCATTATAGGCAACATCCACCCCGTTCTCGGCCTCGGCCGCGCGGTCGCGGGCCTGCAGGATGTCACCGGACCAGCCAAAAGCCACGCAGATGTCACCATTTGCCAGCGCGTTGATGTATTCCGAGTTGTGGAACTTCTGCACATAGGGGCGCACGCCCATCAGGATCGGCTCTGCCTTGGCCAGCACGTCCGGGTCGTGGCTGTCAGGATCTTCGCCGATGTATTGCAAGGCCGCCGGAATCATCTCGGTCGGTGCATCAAGGAAGTGCACGCCGCAAGCCTGCAGCTTCTCCATGTTCTCGGGCTTGAAGATCAGGTCGAGCGAACCGAGCGGCGCGTCTTCACCCAAGATCTCCTGCACCTTGCCGACATTCACGCCAATGCCCGTGGTGCCCCACATGTAATTGATCGAATACTCATTGCCGGGGTCGTACTGCGCTGTGCGCTGCTCAACCACGTCCCACAGGTTTTCAGCGTTCGGCAGCTGCGACATATCCAGCTTCTGGAACGCACCCGCGGCGATCTGGCGTTGCAGGAACGTACCCGACGGCACCACGATGTCATAGCCGGACGAACCCGCCAGCATCTTGGTTTCCAGCACTTCGTTGCTGTCGAACACGTCATAGATCAGGTCCAGACCCGTCTCTTCCTCGAACTTGGTCAGCAACTCTTCATCGATGTAGTCGGACCAGTTGTATACGCGCACTTCGTCTGCCACCGCAGCGCCCGTGAGGGCAAAGGCTGCGACCGTGCCAAGCATTGTCGTTTTCATGGAATACTCCCCGTATCACGCCCGGTAGCCCCGGGTCAGCGCATATGAAAACAAGTTTTGTGCGATGCGTCCAGCGCGATTGCAAATGGCGGATTGACGGCGCAAGCGTTGCCCATATTCTCGGCACGTTGTTCTAGCCCCGAGGTGTCCATGCCCGCCATCACAAACCATCTGCCCACATCCGAGCTGCAAGCGCTGGATGCGGCACATCACATGCACCCGTTCACGGCAGGGGATGAAGTGGCGGCCAAGGGCGCGCGAGTGATCACACGGGCCAAGGGTGTGTTCCTGCACGACAGCGAGGGCAACGAGATCCTTGATGGCATGGCCGGCCTGTGGTGCGTGAACATCGGCTATGGCCGCACTGAGTTGGCGGATGTCGCCGCACGTCAGATGCGCGAGCTACCCTACTACAACACCTTCTTCCAGACGACCCATGTGCCGGCCATCGCACTGGCCCGGAAAATCGCCGAACTGGCGCCGGGCGATCTGAACCACGTCTTCTTTGCCGGGTCAGGGTCCGAAGCGAACGATACCAACCTGCGCATGGTGCGCACCTACTGGGCGATCAAGGGCAAACCTGAGAAGCAGATCATGATCAGCAGGAAGAACGCCTATCACGGCTCCTCGGTCGGGTCCGGCAGCCTTGGCGGCATGACGGCGATGCACGAACAGGGCGGACTGCCGATCCCTGGTATCGTTCATATCAACCAACCGAACTGGTGGTCAGAGGGCGGCAGCATGAGCCCCGCCGACTTCGGCCTTTCGCGTGCGAAAGAATTGGAAGACGCAATCCTGCAGCACGGTGAAGACAAGATAGCCGCCTTCATCGCGGAACCCATCCAAGGTGCAGGGGGTGTGATCATCCCACCCGAAACCTATTGGCCCGAGATCCAGCGCATCTGCGACAAATACGAGATCCTTCTGATCGCGGACGAGGTGATCTGCGGGTTTGGCCGCACCGGCAACTGGTTCGGCTCGCAGACCCTCGGGATCAAGCCGCACATCATGACCATCGCCAAGGGGCTATCGTCAGGCTACCAGCCCATCGGCGGATCCATCGTTTGCGATGAAGTGGCCGAGGTCATCGGATCGGGCGAGTTCAACCACGGCTACACCTATTCCGGCCACCCGGTCGCGGCGGCGGTCGCGCTGGAAAATCTGCGCATCCTCGAAGAAGAAAACGTGCTGGACCACGTCCGCAACGTCGCCATGCCCGCCCTGCACGAGATGTGGCACGGCCTGGCCGACCATCCGCTTGTCGGCGAGACGACGATCACCGGCATGATGGGATCACTCGCCCTGACCCCGCACAAGGACAGCCGCGCCAAATTCGCCATGGAGGCTGGCACGGCGGGTTTCATGTGCCGCGAACGCTGTTTTGCGAACAATCTGGTGATGCGTCACGTCTACGACCGTATGGTCATCTCGCCCCCATTGGTCATCACGCCGGACGAAATCGCCGAATTGGGGCGCCGCGCGCGCATCGCGCTGGATGAGTGCTACGCCCAGTTGAAAGACGGCGACATGCTGACCCCCGCAGCGTGACCCAAGGCGCTTTGATTCCATCCGTGACCTGGCAGCGGCCTGCGGGAACATGACCTGAAAACGCACATCGATGCAGTGATTCCGACCGGATTGCGCTATCAAGGCAGGTTTTGCGTCATAGTTAGTTGCATTGCGGCAAGCACCTCGGTTTAGTTTGCGCAAAGCGGCGGCGCCAGACCGCCACAAGAACGGGGAGCCAGATTTGGCCAACACTGCGACTGACCAGGCGTTCGTCGAGTTCGAACGCGTGCAGAAGAGTTATGATGGCGAAACACTCGTCGTCAAAGACCTCAACCTCTCAATGCCAAAGGGCGAATTCCTGACAATGCTGGGGCCGTCAGGGTCGGGCAAGACGACCTGCCTTATGATGCTCGCCGGGTTCGAGACAGCCACCCATGGCGAGATCAAGCTGGACGGTCAACCGATCAACAACATCCCACCGCACAAACGCGGGATCGGCATGGTTTTCCAGAACTACGCGCTTTTTCCGCACATGACGGTAGCGGAGAACCTGAGCTTCCCGCTGGAAGTCCGCAAGATCGGCAAGTCGGAGCGTGAGGAAAAGATCATGCGCGCCCTTGGCATGGTGCAGATGCAGGATTTCGGCGGTCGCCGTCCGGCGCAACTGTCCGGCGGGCAGCAGCAGCGGATTGCATTGGCCCGCGCACTGGTGTTCGAGCCGGAACTGGTGCTTATGGACGAACCGCTCGGCGCACTCGACAAGCAGTTGCGCGAAACCCTGCAATTCGAGATCACGCGCCTTGCCCACAACCTCGGGATCACGACGGTCTACGTGACCCACGACCAGACCGAGGCGCTGACCATGTCGGACCGCGTAGCCGTGTTCGACGATGGCAGGATCCAGCAACTGGCGCCGCCGGATCAGCTGTATGAAGAGCCGGAAAACAGCTTCGTCGCCCAGTTTATCGGTGAAAACAACACGCTGATGGGGACAATCAGCAAGATCACCGGCGACCAGTGCGAGGTGACGCTCGATGATGGAGAGATTATCGACGCCAAGCCGGTCAACGTGTCCGAAGTGGGCCAGCGCACCCGCGTCTCCATCCGCCCCGAACGGGTCGAGATGAACAAAGAGCGGCTCAGCCCGGATGCCCACACGCTCAAGGCCGAAGTGCTGGAATTCATATATATGGGCGATATCTTCCGCACACGCTTGCGGGTCGCAGGAAACGACGATTTCGTCATCAAGACACGCAACGCCCCCGATCAGGTGCGCCTGACACCGGGCACCCAGATCGACATCGGGTGGTTGCCACAGGATTGCCGGGCGCTTGACGCCTGAGCATGGGGAAGAAGGCCAGGGCGACGCCCGTGGTCCGGCCTTCGCAAAGATGAAACGGGCGTAAACAATGGGAGTAAGTTCATGAAACTCACCAAGACCCTACTTGCCACGACAGCACTGACGCTGGCCTCGGGCACGGCATTCGCGGACGGCCACATGGCCAGCGACATGACCCTGGTCAGCTGGGGCGGTGCCTACCAGAACAGCCAGCAAAAGGCTTATGTAGAGCCCTACCTGGAAATGAACGAAGGCGTGACCGCCGTTTGGGACGAAAGCTCGGCCGAGGCCGTTGCGAAACTGCGCGCCATGAACGAAGCGGGCAGCGTGACCTGGGACGTGGTTGACGTGGTGGCCGCGGACGCGATCCGTCTTTGCGACGAAGGCCTTGCTCTGGAGATCGACCCGGAGGAAGACCTCGCCGCAGCGCCCGATGGCACATCGGCCGAGGATGACTTTGGTGACCTGCTGGTCTCCGACTGCTTTATCCCGCAGATCGTGTACTCGACCACCTTCGGCTACCGCACCGATTTGGTTGGCGACACCCCTCCGACCGAGGTCTGCGCCGTCTTCGACACCGAGACCTATCCCGGCAAGCGTTCGCTGGAAAAGCGCCCGATCAACAACATGGAGTGGGCGCTGCTCTGTGACGGTGTGGCCAAGGACGACGTCTATGACGTTCTGGCGACCGAAGAGGGTCAGCAGCAGGCGCTGGACAAACTGGCAACCATCAAGGACGACGTGATCTGGTGGTCCGCCGGTGCCGACACGCCGCAACTGCTGGCCGATGGCGAGGTCATCATGGGTTCGACCTACAACGGTCGCCTGTTCGCAGCCATCGAAGAGCAGAAACAGCCGATCGGCATGCTGTGGGACGCCCAGGTGTTCGACCTGGACGGTTGGATCATCCCCACCGGTCTGAGCCCCGAGCGCGAAGCACGGGCGCGTGACTTCATCAAGTTCGCTACCGACACGCAGCGTCTGGCGGATCAGGCCAAGTACATCTCGTACGGTCCGGCGCGTGCCTCCTCGGCCCCGCTGGTCGGTCAGCACGCGGAACTGGGCATCGACATGGCACCGCACATGCCGACCGACCCGGACAACGCACAGAACACGTTCCTCTATAACTACGAGTTCTGGGCGGATTACCGCGACGACATCGACGCCAAGTTCCAGGCGTGGCTGGCGCAATAAGCGTAACGTTCGGTGCGCCGCAAAGGCGCACCTTACACCAATCCGTAGGGTGCGCGGTCTCCGCGCACCTTCACCCGGCGAAAGGCGCTACCATGCCCAAAGGCTACATCATCGGCCACATCACCGTGAACGACCCGGAAGCGTACAAGGAGTACGTTGAAAAGGACACGCCGATCCTGCTGTCACATGGCGCTGTGCCCCTGGTCCGTGGCGGCGACGCGCAGTCGATGGAGGGCCCGGAGTTTTCGCGCCACGTCGTTTTTGAGTTTCCGACCTACGAGGCAGCATTGGCCGCCTATGACGACCCCGAATACCAAGAGGTCATGAAAATCCGTCACCGCACAGCGACATCCATGATTGTCGTGGCACAGGGGGCCTGATCCATGGCCGAGACGATGCTGGCCGCAGATGGCACGCCACTCAAGCGCAGCCTCGCCCGCGCTTTGCGCCGCCAAAAGCTGCGCGCGCTCGCCCTGATCGCGCCGCTGCTCATCTTTGTTCTCATCACATTCATCGTGCCCATCGCGTCGATGCTCTTCCGCTCGGTCGAGAACGACATTGTCGCCAACACGCTTCCCTACACGGTCGAGGCGCTGGCGGATTGGGACGCGACAGGCACCGACCTGCCGCCCGAACCTGTGTTCGAGGCGATGTTCTACGACATGTTCCTTGCGGCAGAGGCCAAGCGGCACACCCGCCTGGGCACCCGGCTGAACTATGAACAAACCGGTATCTCGTCCCTCTTCCGCCAGTCCGGGCGGCGCATGGATGACATTGCCGACATCTCATACGAACCGCTCGAGGATCTCGACAAATCGTGGGACGATGGCGAGACGTGGTATGCGCTGTTCAACGCGCGCGGCGACATCGACAGCGATCTGCTGGATGCGCAACGCAAGCGCATTGCCGCCCTGACTGACGGCGACACAAGTGCCGACATCAACTTTGCCCCGGACGCCCAACTGTCCGCGCTTTTGCCGCTGGCTGCGCGGGAATATACCGCTTGGGCCGTCTATGTCGCCACGCAGAACAACCGTGATCCGGCTGATCGTGATCCTTGGGAGTCCGTTGCACCCGCGCTCGTGACAGACCTGCAAACCGCTGACCTGTCGCGCTATTCCGGCCCCATGGCCGACATGCTGCGAGCCGCCCAACAGGCGGCCCTACCCGCTCCAGACTACGCCGCGGCCTTTGCCGATATGGACGACGACTGGGCCAGGCCACAGCCGTGGCAAACGATCCAGACGCATTCCAGCGCCTACACATCAGGCTATTTCCTGAACGCGGTGGATGCTCAGAAAACACCCGAAGGCGTGGCCTGGCAGCCAGAAGAGAAGCAAATCCTGCTGACCCTGTTCGGTCGCACGATCTGGATGTCGCTGCTGATCACCTTCTCCTGCATCGCGCTTGGCTATCCCATCGCGTGGCTGCTCGCGAACCTGCCGATGCGGCAGGCCAACCTGCTGCTGATCCTTGTTCTCCTGCCCTTCTGGACCTCGCTTTTGGTACGCACATCCGCGTGGAAGGTGATGTTGCAACAACAGGGTGTGATCAACGATGTGCTGGTCTGGATCGGTTTCGTGGCCGACGATGGCCGACTGATCATGATCAATAACCAGTTCGGCACCATCGTCGCGATGACGCACATCCTGCTGCCATTCATGATCCTGCCGATGTATTCTGTGATGCAGACCATCCCGCCCAGCTATCTGCGCGCGGCGAAGTCACTGGGGGCAACAAATTGGACGGCGTTCTGGCGCGTCTACTTCCCGCAATCGGTGCCGGGCATCGGCGCGGGCTCGATCCTCGTCTTCATCCTCGCCATCGGCTACTACATCACGCCGGAAATCGTAGGCGGGACCAAGGGTGTCTTCATCTCGAACCGGATCGCCTACCACATCTCGTCATCGCTGAACTGGGGGCTGGCTGCCGCGCTTGGTACCATCCTGCTTGCCGCCGTGCTGGTGCTCTATTGGGCCTATGACAAGATCGTGGGCATCGACAACGTGAAGCTGGGGTAACGATCATGGGCCTTCCTCCTTACGCCACGCTGGGTCAGCGCATCTGGTATTACAGCTTCCGGGTGATCTGCGGGCTGATCTTCTTCTTCCTCGTGGCGCCCATCGTCGTGGTCATGCCGCTAAGCTTCAACGCGCAGGACTTCTTCACCTTCACGCCCGAAATGCTGCGGCTGGACCCCGAAGGCTATTCGCTCAAACACTACCGCGACTTCTTCACCAACCCGCAATGGCAACTGGCGCTCAAGAACTCGCTGATCATCGCCCCGCTGGCGACGATCATCTCGGTGAGTCTGGGCACCCTCGCCGCCATCGGGCTGAGCCAAAGCCACGTCCCGTTCAAGGGCGCCATTATGGCGATCCTGATCTCACCCATGATCGTACCACTGATCATCTCGGCCACGGGCATGTTCTTCTTCTACGCCCAACTCGGCAATTGGATGGAGGGGACACTCGGCCTCGACAAAGGGTTCGTGGGCTATGTCAAAGTCGTCCTCGCCCACGCGGTGCTGGGCATCCCGTTTGTCATCATCACAGTCACGGCGACACTCGTGGGCTTTGACCGCTCCCTGACCCGCGCCGCTGCCAACATGGGTGCTGGCCCGGTCACAACATTCTTCCGCGTGCAGATGCCGCTGATCCTGCCCGGCGTGATCTCGGGCGGCCTCTTCGCCTTCATCACCTCGTTCGACGAAGTGGTCGTGGTGCTCTTTGTGGGCTCCGCCAGCCAGAAAACGCTGCCATGGCAAATGTTCATCGGCTTGCGCGAACAGATCAGCCCGACGATCCTCGCCGTCGCCACGATCCTCGTGGTGATCTCAATCGCACTGCTGACAACGGTCGAACTGCTCCGCCGCCGCAGCGAACGGCTCAGGGGCATGTCACCCGGCTGATCCCTTCTTCTGGCTGAAAATACTTCGGGGGATTCCGCAGGACGGGGGCAGAGCCCCCTAAAGAATATCGTCGCGCAGCGGCAATCGGATTAGCGCAACCGCTTCAACAATTGCAGTGACGCATACCCATCCGCCGACAGTCCTTGTGATTGCTGAAAAGCACGCACCGCATCCAGCGTCTTGGGCCCGATCCGGCCATCGATGCCTTGCGTGCTGAATCCAGCCGCCGTCAATCGGCGCTGCATTTCCTTGCGTTCGGAAAAGGTCAGCGCGCGATCTCCACGCGGCCAATCGCCACGAAACGCCTGTCCGCCACCAATCCGGTCACTCAGATGCCCGACACCGATCACATAGGCATCGGCCGTGTTGTACCGCTCGATCACTGCAAAGTTGTCAAAGATCATCAGCGCCACGCCCTGCCCACCCGCAGGCAGCAGGATAGACGCCGGTCCGTGATCGGGCACCGGTTCACCGTTTACGCCGACAACACCCAAGCGCGCCCATTCCGAAGGGTTACGCTTGGTTTTGCGGTTCGCAGATGCGTAGTTGAAGTTACCGGGCAACTTCACCTCAACCCCCCAAGGCTGGCCTTTGGTCCAGCCAAACTTCGCGAGGTAAGCGGCGGTCGACGCCAACGCATCCGTGGGATCATCCGACCAGATGTCGCGCTTGCCGTCGCCGGTAAAATCGACGGCATAGTCCAGGTAAGAGGTCGGCATGAACTGCGTATGCCCCATGGCCCCCGCCCATGACCCGGTCATGTTGCGAGGTGTTGTGTCACCGCTTTGCAGGATCGTGAGCGCCGCAATCAGTTGAGCCTCAAAAAACGCACCGCGTCGCCCGTCATAGGCCAGCGTCGCGAGGCTGCGGATCACGTCGTTTCTGCCGCGCACCGCACCAAAGGCGCTTTCGAGGCCCCAAACGGCAACGACCACCTCTTTCTCCACACCATACCGCGCTTCGATGGCCTCAAGCGTCCGCGCATGGTCACGCAACGCCGCCTTGCCGTTGCGTATGCGGCTGTCAGATGCCGCGCTGTCCAGATAGTCCCAGATTGTCTTGGTAAACTCTGACTGGTTGCTGTCGTGCTTGATCACATCGGGATCGTAGCGCACCCCGGCAAAGGCACGATCAAAGGTCGCACTGTCGATACCTTGAGCCTGCGCCCGCGAACGAAACTCTGCGATCCACTGCTGAAAACCCGCATCGGCAGCCGAGAGTTCAGCCAAAGACGCCGGGCGCGCCTGCGGTCGTGCCACCGACGGTTTTGCAATCACCACAGGGTCAAGGGCCTGCGCCCGACTGACCGTATCCGCAACGGGCCGTACCTCCGGCCGAATGGATGATGGCGCTGGTTGCGCCAAGGCTGAACCAAAGATGAAAAGGGCGCTGCCCGCGCCAAAGGTGACTGCCCACCGCATGTTTTGCCTCTTTGTCGCTTGTTCTTATTTGTTTCCAATGTAGCGACAATTGCGATTCCGGCAAAGGGATCAGTCGAAATGAGCGCGGTCCTTTGCCACTTCATGCACCTCCGCCCGGATGCGGGCGAGGTGGTCGCGCAAGAGCGAGACACGGTGCGGGCGAAAGCTCTGATCCGTCACGCGCAGTTCATCCATCCGATCCAAACGGAACACACGGAAGTCCTCGCGCAGGTGACACCAAGCAAGCAGGACGTTGGTATTTTCCATGTAAACAATGCCCAAAGGCTTCACGGTCCGCTCCGTCTGATCACCCTTGGCGTCCTGATAGGCGAAGTGCACGCTCAGCTCGTCCCAAGCCGCCTGACGCAACGTGGCCACATCGATGCGTGGCGGGTCGGGCCGCCAATACCGGCGGGCATCAAGCACCGCGTGCTTCAAACGATGCGCCTGTTTCGGGGGGACACGGGCCTGGATCTTGGCCAGCGCTGACGTCGCCGCCTTGGCTAGCGCCGGATCGGCAATGACCGACACATCCCGCAGACCGAGCACAAGCGCCTCCAGCTCGTCATCCTCGAACCCCAGCGGCGGCAGGGAGGCATCTTCGATCAGCGTAAAGCCAAACCCGGCCTCCCCATCAATCACGGCACCCAACCCCCGCAACTCGTCAATGTCGCGGTAGATCGTGCGCAGCGAAACGTCCATTTCGTGGGCGAGCGATTGCGCCGTGATGGGGGGCGTCAGGCGGCGCAGGGTCTGCATCAATTGGAACAGGCGATGAGTTCTGGTCATGTCTTACGTCATATCACATGTCCTGCCAGTTTCTGACAGTACAACCCGATATCTCAACCTCAGATTATGCACCAAGGAGAGAAAGATGCTGACACTTGTGACTTACCCTCCTGCCTTTGGCCAACCCAGCGGCAGCCCGTTCTGCGTCAAGGCACTGTACCTTTTGAACCTGTCGGGCCTGCCCTGGCAGCGCAAGGACACGGCGGATCCGCGCAGCTGGCCCAAGGGGAAACTGCCCGCACTGTGGGTCGATGACGAGATCATCGGCGACAGCGACAACATCCGCGCCTGGCTCGAAGAGCGCGGTGCACGGTTTGATGATGGTCTGAGCGACCTTGACCGCGCCACCTCGCGCGCCTTCATCCGGATGGCCGAAGAGCACATGTACTTCCATCTCGTCATGGACCGTTGGGGAGACAAGGCCGTTTGGCCCCTTGTTAGAGACACATATTTCGCCGCGATCCCCGGTCTCCTGCGCAAAATCATCTCGCGTGGCATTCGTCGTATGCTGTTGCGCGGCATGGATGCGCAGGGCCTTGGCCGCTTGACCGCAGGTGAGCGGCTGGAGCGGATCGAGCCCGATCTGAAGGCCATCACCGACCGTCTCTGGCATGGTCCGTTCCTGTTCGGCACACAGCCCAGCGCCGCTGATGCCAGCGTTGCCGCGATGCTGGGTGCAATGGCGTCGACGCCGGGCGGCACTGCTTTGTCACGCCGTGTCAGTCAGGACGTGATGCTGGTGGACTACATGCGGCGGGTCGAGGCGGCACTGGGTTAGCGCCGCTTTCGGCTGACCTTGCGCTTGGCCTTGTCTGTCCGGCGTTTGGCCTTGGCGGGTTTGCGGCGTGGGCTGCGACCTGCCGGGCTTTGTCGTCCGCGTGGCAAGGACTGACCGTCGAGCGCGAGGAGTTCCAACGCAATCCCGCCGGTCACCGGCACCGCCTCGGCCAGACGCACCGTCGCGCGTTGCCCTAGACCAATGATCATGCCCGTATCCGACCCCATCAGCGTGTTCGCTTCACGGTCGAAATGGAAATATTCGGCCCCTATGGAGCGCATGGGCACCAGTCCGTCCGCACCGCTGTCATCCAGCTTCACGAAGATGCCGAACTTGGCGATGCCCGACACGCGCCCCTCAAGCTCATCGCCCACCCGCTCGCTCAGATAAGCGGCTAGATAGCGATCCGTGGTGTCTCGTTCGGCCACCATCGACCGGCGCTCAGTCTCCGAGATATGTGTTCCGGTCTTCTCCAAATTCTCGATATCCTCGGGCGTCAGACCATCTTTACCCCATCCATGCGCCGCAATCAGTGCGCGGTGCACGATCAGGTCGGCATAGCGTCGAATGGGCGACGTGAAATGCGCATAGCTGCGCAGCGCCAACCCGAAATGCCCGAAGTTCTGCGGGCTGTAATAGGCTTGGGTCATCGACCGTAGGGTCGAAATGTTGATCAGTTCCGCATCCTCAGTATCCGCTGCCTGCGCCAGTAGCCGATTCAAATGCGCCGTCTTGAGGACCTGCCCCTTGGCAAGGGTCAGACCCGCCGCCTGCGCCGTTTCCCGCAGACTGTCGAGCTTGTCCGGCGACGGTTCCTCGTGCACCCGGAACAGCAGCGGCGACTTTTTGGCGATCAGCGTCTCTGCGGCCGCCACGTTGGCAAGCACCATGAACTCTTCGATCAACCGATGCGCATCCAAACGGTCCTTGAAGGCAACGGATCGCACCGTACCATCCTCATCCAGGATGATCTGGCGCTCGGGCAGGTCCAGTTCCAGCGGTTGCCGTTTTTTGCGCGCTTCCACCAGCGCAGCATAGGCTGCGTAGAGCGGGCGCAAAACAGGCTCTAACAAAGGCTCTGTGCGCTCATTCGGGTGCCCGTCAATAGCTGCCTGCACCTCTTCATAGTGCAGGGAGGCGGGCGACCGCATCAGACCACGATGAAAGCTGTGCCCGATCTTTTCACCCTGTGCATCAATCTGCATCCGTACCGCGATACAAGCCCGCGGCACGCCCTCGTGCAGCGAACAGAGGTCACCGGACAGCCGGTCCGGCAGCATGGGCACGACGCGGTCAGGGAAATAGGTCGAGTTGCCCCGTTTCTTCGCCTCGCGGTCCAGGGCGGAACCCGGCGTGACATAGGCCGCAACATCGGCAATCGCGACCCAGATGACATGTCCGCCCTCATTCTTTGGATCGTCATCGGCGTGGGCATAGCAGGCATCGTCATGGTCCCGTGCATCCGACGGGTCGATCGTGATCAGGGGCAAGTCGCGCAGATCCTCGCGCCCCTTCAGCCCCGCGGGTTTCTGCGCGTCCGCCTCGGCCATCACTGCATCGGGAAAGGCGTCGGGAATGCCGTGTTCATGAATTGCGATCAGCGACACGGCTTTCGGCGCAGATGGGTCACCAAGCCGCTCCACAACCCGCGCGCGTTGCAGACCGATACGCCCGCGTGGCCCTGCCTGTTCGGCCTCGACCAACTCGCCATCCTTTGCGCCGTGGGTGGCACCGGCGGGCACCGACCATTCCTTGTCGCTGCCCTTGTCGATGGGCACGATGCGACCGCCCTCGGATCCAGCGCGAAACACGCCCAGAATGCGGCGTGGGTTGGTGCCGATGCGTCGGATCAGGCGCGCCTCGTAATTATGATCCTCGTCCTTGACCAGCGTGAGCCGCGCAAGGATGCGGTCGCCGGCCCCAAGCGCCGGATCAGAAGCGCGTGGCAAGATCAGGATGCGCGGTTCCACCCCCTCGCCCTGCCACTCCATGGGCCTGGCAAACAGGTCGCCATCGCCATCCGGCTCTGCCACTTGCAATACGCTGACCGGCGGCAAACGGTCGGGATCTTGGTAGGTCTTCTTGCGTTTTTCCAGATGCCCTTCCGCCTCCAGCTCTTTCAACAAGCGCTTGAGGTCGATACGCGCCGCGCCCTTGATGCCAAAGGCCTTGGCGATGTCACGTTTGGCGGTAAGGGTGGGGTTGGCTGAAATCCAGTCGAGGATTTCGGGCTTGCTGGGAATACGGCTCATATAGTCGGGGTAACACGGGTATGGGCAAGCGTCATTGCAAATCGTTGGCGGTGACCATGTCAGTCAGGATATCGACCTTCGCGACACGATCGCTACCCCGCGTTGAGCGGCCGTTCCATGTCTCGATGCGGGATACCTGCATCATCGTAAACGGGACCAAAGGCAACAAAGCCAAGCCGTTCATAAAACGCCAGAGCATGGGTCTGCGCGCCCAGTTTCGCCCGTGTTAGAGCCTTGTTTCGTCGCGCGACATCCAGACAGGTTTCGATAATGGCCGCGCCCAGCCCTGTACCACGCGCCGACTTCAAAACGCACACACGCCCGATCTTTGCGACGGCGCCGTCGATTAAAATGCGGGCACAGCCAACGGGCACGCCGTCCAGTGTTGCCAGAACATGCAGCGCGTCCCCATCGCGGCCATCAACTTCCTCGGCCTCGCTCACGCCCTGTTCTTCGATGAAAACGGTACGGCGCAAAGCGTGGCACGCCGCCAGATCCTCTGTCTGCGCAATCGTCCAGTTCACGCGAAATAGTCCCTGAGGATACGCCCATAAATCGACTTGAGCTGCCGAATATGGGCCACATCGACATGTTCGTCCACCTTGTGCATCGACTGCCCGACCAGGCCGAACTCCACCACGGGACAATGATCCTTGACGAACCGCGCATCGGACGTCCCACCGGAGGTGCTCAGCACTGGGGTGACACCCGTCTCCGCCTCAACCGCATGCGCGACCAGATCAGACAACGCCCCCGGAGGCGTCAGAAAACTCTCGCCGGAGACTTTGACCATCACGTCGATCTCAACACCGTAGGCAACCGCCACGGCATCGGCTTGCGCCTTCAACCATGCGCTCAGGCTGTCGCCAGAATGTATGTCGTTGAAGCGGATGTTGACGGCTGCACGGGCCTGTGCCGGGATCACATTGGTGGCCGGGTTGCCGGTGTCCACGGTCACCACCGCCAATGTTGAAGGGTCGAAATGCTCTGTCCCCTGGTCCAGCTCATGGCTGGCAAGCTGATCCATCAAACGCATGAGCGGCGGCAGCGGGTTCTTGGCGCGGTGCGGATAGGCGGAGTGACCCTGTACCCCAGTGACCGTAAACAAGGCCGTCAGCGATCCGCGGCGCCCGATCTTCATCATCTCGCCCATGGTTTCGGGGCAGGTCGGCTCGCCCACAACGCAGACGCCCATCGCCTCACCTGTCGTTTCCATATGGGCCAGCAGGGCGGTCGTGCCGTCGATGGCGTCTCCCTCCTCATCCCCGGTGATCGCGAGAATGATGGCGCCATCGGGCGGCGTGTCCGTTACGAAATCGACCGCAGCAGCGGCAAAGGCAGCCACGCCCGACTTCATGTCGGTCGTGCCACGCCCATACATGATGCCGTCGCGCTCTTCCGCGCCAAAAGGGGGAGTAGTCCAGTCATCGAGGTTGCCGATCGGCACCACATCCGTGTGACCATTGAACCCGAAGGTGCGGGCATGGCCCTTGGGCCCGAAGCGCGCAAACAGGTTCCGAATGCCGCCGCGATCCGCCCAGGCGCAGTCGAAGCCGGCCGAGGACAGCAGCTCATGGAGGACGTCCAGCGCACCCTCGTCCGCAGGGGTCACGGACGGGCAACGCACCAGATCAGCGGTCAAGGCGACGGGATCAACAGGGGGCATGAACGGGTCCTCTGACATGGCATGTGGCGAAAAGGACGCGATATCCGCACCTTGCGCCGCAAGCACAGTTAACAGGCCGCAAAATCCTGTGCTAGGGTACACATAATAATATGACCCGAGGCAGGGCATCAGCAGTTCGGTCGCCAACGTGCGCCCACCAAAGTGCGGAAACATGCACGACATGACGCGCAGATCAGCTGCGTGCGCTGCTGTCATTCTGTCTCATGAATTGGGGTGGGGCAGATATGGTAGCGGCATCGGAACTTCCGATCCAAACGGTGCGCGAAGGCGTTGACGCAACGGATATGGCGAACGCCATCTTCGGCGACGGAGTAACGGTCGTTTCAGCGTCCTACACAGGCGACATCGACAGCGCAGGGATCTACTCGAACGGCGACAGCGTTGCGCCCGGCGTCACACCGAGTGACACCGGTGTGATACTCTCAACCGGCGAGGCAGAGGATTTCACCAATTCTTCGGGGTCTTCCAATCAGGCCAACAATACGTCCACCAACACGTCCGGCCAGAACAACAACGCGCAATTCAACGCAGCTGCCGGTGCACGCACATATGATGCGTCTTACCTAGATGTCGACTTCATCCCCACGGGCAATGTGATGACGATGCAATTCGTCTTCAGCTCGGAAGAGTACCCGGAGTTCCAGAACTCGATCTATCAGGACTTTGTGGGCGTCTGGGTCAACGGTCAGCAGATCGAGATGGAGGTCGGCAACGGCGACACGGACCCCGGCAACATCAACACGACGAACAACATCAACATGTTCGTCGACAACTCGAACGATGACTACAACACCGAGATGGACGGGTTCACGATCACCCTGACCCTGACCATGCCGGTCACACCCGGGCAGGTAAACTCGATCCGCATTGGCATCGCTGACGTGTCGGACAACCAGTACGACTCGAACCTGCTGATCGCGGGAGACTCCGTTCAAACCTCTTTGGTCGCCATTGGCGATGACGTGAATGTCTACCCGGATGGTGTCACGTCGTTCAACGTGCTCGACAACGATGTATCGCCCGCGGGCAGCACACTGACCATCACGCATATCAATGGCCAACCTGTGTCCTATGACCCGGTCACGGGTATAGGAACCACCATTACGCTGCCCACCGGCCAGCAGGTCACGGTCGGACCGAACGGCGAATTGACAGTCGCAGGCGACGGGGATGAAGAAGACTTCAACTTCACCTACACCGTCACGGACGGCAACAACACCGATGTCGGGTTCGTCAATGCGACGTCGATCCCCTGCTTTGTTGCAGGCACCCTGATCAGCACTCCGACCGGGGAAGTCGCCGTGGAAACCTTGCAGGAGGGCGACCTTGTCCTGACCCAGGACGACGGCCCGCAACCGCTGCGCTGGATCGGAACACGCACGGTGCAGGCAGAGGACCAATATGCCCCCATTCTGATCCGTGCAGGCACCTTTGGACGGCACGACGATGTGATGGTGTCCCCACTCCACCGCGTCCTGATCCGCGACAGCTTGGCAGAACTCCTCTTCGGTGAGCCGGAGGTACTGGTGGCCGCCAAGGATCTGGTCAACGACCGCTCCGTCACCCGGCGCGCAGGCGGCGTTGTCACCTATGTCCACCTGATGTTCGACAAGCACCAGGTCGTCTTTTCGGGCGGCCTCGCAACCGAGAGCTTTTTGCCCGGCCCCCAAACCACCAAGAGCTTCGAACGAGAGATCGTGGACGAGATCTGCGACATCTTCCCGGAACTCGATCCGCACACGGGCGAGGGCTATGGCCCTGCAGCCCGACGCACCTTGCGCGGGTATGAAGCGGGCTTGTGGCGCAAGGCGCGGGCCGCGGCATGAGCTGGATCGGCGTCACCGATCACGAGGATGGCCGGTTCTCCAAAACCGGTCTGGGACCCGAAAAGACTGCGCCCTGCCCCAGCCCGCTGCTGGAGCGAGGCACGCTCATGTTCGAAACACGGGTCGCAGGGCACCAGAAACCACATGACCTTTTCGGGATCTCGCACCCCTTTCCTTGGCCGCGCGAGCTGACATTCCGTGCCATCCCGGGTGGTGGCATCGCCATGCTGCATCGCCACCACACAGAGGTGAACCATGCCGCGATCCGCTGGGCGGATGACGGACGCACGCCGACCCTGCGCGTGACCTATGCCTGGGATGCCCCCAATGGCTGGGGGCGGCTGGCCCTCGAACGGCCCGAAGGCAACAAGATCATCAGCCGTCCCGTGCACATGCCGCGCCCCCTCATGAAAGACGACATGCGCGACGTGATCCTCGCGCACCCGGCCCGCACCTTGTCAAAGGAGGTTCTGTTTGCCGGGATCAGCACCGACGTGCTGCCGGTCGGCCCCATGCCGTCCCTGCATCCGGCCACTCCGATCGCGACGCCGGGCGGTTACCGCCCAGCAGGAAGCCTGCAACGCGGTGACACGGTAACGACCGACACCGGCGACATCGTCCCGGTTCTTCATACGGTGCATCACGTGGTGCCCGCGCGCGGCAGCTTTGCCCCCGTCCGTTTGCGCGCGCCCTATTTCGGTCTGCACCGCGACATCGTGGTCGCCCCCGAACAGCGCCTGGTCCTGAAAGGCTCCGAGGTGGAATACATCTTCGGTCAAGAGGCCGTTCTGGTGCCCGCACGACATCTGGTGAACGGACATGCCGCGATCTGGAACAACACGGAAAGCACCACGGAATATGTGCAGGTGATCCTGCCGAGGCACGAGGCTCTCGTGGCGGCAGGATGCGCGCTGGAAAGTCTCTATATCGGGCGGATTCGGCGGGATGCGGAACGGCTCGATGCCAGCGTGCTTGCCGATATTCCAAGCCGCCTGCTGCCGGAACATGCGCGCCCCATCCACCAGGTCCTCGGCTCGTTCGAGGCCATCACGCTGGTGGATCAACGCGCCGCTTGATCAGCCGTCAGCTCGCGTAATTCGACCCTTCCTCGTCCAGAATGGCCTTCAGCTCGGCCAGATGACGCAGATCCTGCTCGGGATAGTCCTCGATCTCC
Organism: Tateyamaria omphalii; assembly: GCF_019802125.1. GTDB lineage: Bacteria > Pseudomonadota > Alphaproteobacteria > Rhodobacterales > Rhodobacteraceae > Tateyamaria > Tateyamaria omphalii_B. The sequence continues at coordinate 476,959 of NZ_JAHVHT010000002.1, read as the reverse complement.
TGCGCTGTCTTTTCGGCCACGTCATCCGGGATCAGGCGCAGGGGTTTGCCCGTTTGCAGGGCAAGCAGATAGGTCTGGCACGCGCGCTCGAAATAGAACATCCGGTTGAACGTCTCGGCCACCGTGTCCCCGATGACCATGATGCCGTGATTGCCCATCACCATCACCTTCTTCTTCGAGTCATCGAACAGCTTGGCGCAGCGCTCGCCTTCTTCTTCGAACGCGAGACCGCCATAGTTTTCGTCCACGACCACACGGTTGAAGAACATACACCCGTTCTGGTCCACCGGCGGCAATGTGCTGTCGGCAAGTGCCGCAAGCGCCGTGGCGTAGGGGGAGTGCACGTGCATGGCGCAGCGGGCGTGCGCGCAATGCCGGTGCATTCCGCCATGCAGACCCCAAGCGGTGGGGTCCGGCGCGTCCGGCCCTTCCATACTGTCGGGGTCATTGGCGTCCACCACGATCAGATCCGATGCCTTGATGCGTGAAAAGTGCATCTGGTTCGGGTTCATCAGAAACTTCGTTCCGTCATCATTGATGGCGAGCGAAAAGTGGTTGGCCACCGCCTCGTGCATGTTCAGGCGCACGGTCCAGCGAAAGGCGGCCGCCAGATCGACACGCTCCTGCCAGTTGTCCATGTTCGGGCGAATCTGTGTAACGGACATGTTGTACTCCCTCTGCTTGGGCAAACCGTGCACGTTGTCCGCCTTCCGGATCAACTCAAATCGGCGCCGGCGGGGGCCATGCGCAGAGCAGCGCATCAGCCGAACCCCGCCCGCGACGATGACAGTTTCGATCATCCGCGCGGGCCCTCTTGCACCTTCCCGCGAAACTTGATCATTTGGGACATGGAACATGACCTTTTCCCGTCCTGGCCCGATGTTGCCCCCGATCTCGTGAACGTCGCCGCTGGCCGCGCGCCTGCGGACACCGTCATTCGTGGCGGCATCTGGGTGAACGTCCACACGCGCGAAGCGCTGCCGGACCACGACATCGCCATCAAGCACGGGCGCATCGCCTGCGTCCTGCCCGACGCCAGCGCCCAAATCGGCCCGGAGACCGAGGTCATCGAGGCCAATGGCCGTTACATGATCCCCGGCTTGTGCGACGGGCACATGCACATCGAAAGCGGCATGCTCACCCCCGCCGAGTTTGCCGCCGCCGTCATCCCGCACGGCACCACGACCATGTTCACCGACCCGCACGAGATCGCCAATGTGCTCGGCCTCGAAGGCGTGCGCCTGATGCATGACGAGGCGCTGATGCAGCCCGTGAACATTTGGACCCAGATGCCATCCTGTGCGCCCTCCGCACCTGGCATGGAGACAACAGGCTACGAGATCAGCGCCGAGGATGTGGCCGAGGCGATGGCATGGCCCGGCATCATCGGTCTGGGCGAAATGATGAACTTCCCCGGCATGGCTAATGCCGATCCGCAGATGCTGGCCGAGGTCGCTGCAACCCAGCGCGCGGGCAAAACCGTGGGCGGCCACTACGCATCGCCCGACCTTGGCCCCGACTTCGCGGCCTACGTCGCCGGTGGTCCCGCCGACGATCACGAGGGGACATGCGAGGCCGACGCCATCGCGCGAATGCGCCAAGGTATGCGGTCCATGATCCGGCTCGGCAGCGCGTGGTATGACGTGGAAACGCAGATCACCGCGATCACGGAAAAGGGCCTCGACCCTCGCAATATGATCCTCTGCACCGACGACTGCCACTCCGGTACGCTCGTCAATGACGGGCACATGAACCGCGTCGTGCGCCACGCCATCGACTGCGGGTGTGACCCGCTGGTTGCCCTGCAAATGGCAACGATCAACACGGCCACCCATTTCGGGCTGGAGCGCGAGATCGGCTCGCTGACACCCGGAAGACGGGCCGATGTGATCCTCACATCCGACCTCAAGACGCTCCCCATCGAACAGGTCATCGCGCGCGGAAAAACAGTCTCTATCAACGGCGAATTGACCGCTGACTGCCCCCATCTCGACTGGCCGACCAAGGCCCGCCAGACGGTGAACATGGGCGCACCCAAGACTGCTGCCGACTTTGAAATTGCGGCCCCCGAAGGCCGCAACTCCGTCACCGCCAACGTCATAGGTGTCGTCGAGAACCAGGCACCCACCAAGGCCCTGAAACGCGACATGCCCGTCAGCGATGGCAAGGTAGAACCCCACGGCGACACCTGCCAGATCGCACTGGTCGAACGGCACCAGGCAACCGGCGGCGTGACAAACGCGCTGGTGTCCGGGTTCAACTACCAGGGCAAGATGGCCATGGCCTCGACCGTGGCGCATGACAGCCACCACATGATCGTCGTGGGCACCGACCGCGACCAGATGGCCCTCGCTGCCAATAGGCTGGCAGAGGTGGGCGGCGGCATCACCATCTTCCGCGACGGCGAAGAACTGGCGCTGGTCGAACTGCCCATAGCCGGCCTGATGTCAGACAGCCCCGCCCCTGACGTGGCCGCCGAAGCCGACCAGATGGTTCAGGCCATGGTCGATTGCGGCTGCACCCTGAACAACGCCTACATGCAGCACTCTCTGCTGGCGCTTGTCGTTATTCCTGAACTGCGCATCTCTGACCTGGGACTGGTCGATGTCCGCACGTTTGATTTCATTCCAGTCCTTGAGCCAACAACATGAGAACACTTGAACAGGCCGGTCACGGCCACACCGAATTCCACGACGCCAAAGCCGCCGTGGCCCACCTGCAGGAGCTTTATGACGACGCCGTCGAGTTTCTCAGCCAACAGTTTCGACACGCGATGGAACATGGCGCACCCGAAGGGCGCGTGCGCGCCTACTATCCCGAAATCCGCTTCACCACATCCAGCTACGCGCAAGTCGACACGCGCCTCAGCTTCGGCCACGTGGCCGACCCCGGCACCTATGCCACGACGGTCACACGGCCCGACCTGTTCCAAAACTACCTGACCCAGCAGATCGGCCTGCTGATCACGAACCACGACCAACCGGTCGAGATCGGGTACTCGAACACGCCAATGCCCGTGCACTTCGCCGTGGCCAACGAAAAGAACATGACAGTTCCGCAAGAAGGAGCTGCAGCCTTTCCGCTGCGAGATGTCTTTGACGTCCCGGACCTGACCAACACCAACGACGACATCGTCAACGGCACCTATGAGCGTGTGGGCGGGATCGGCCCTCTTGCCCCATTCACCGCCCAGCGTATCGACTACTCGCTGGCGCGGCTGTCGCACTACACCGCCACCGACGCGCATCACTTCCAGAACCATGTTCTGTTCACGAACTACCAGTTCTATGTGTCCGAGTTCGAAGCCTACGCCCGCGCTCAACTGGACGACCCGGACAGCGGCTACACCTCCTTCGTCTCGACCGGCAATGCCGAGATCACGGCTGGCAATCAGGACCTTCCCGCCAGCCCCAAGATGCCACAAATGCCGACCTACCACCTGAAACGCGAGGACGGCTCGGGGATCACGCTCGTCAATATCGGGGTCGGGCCGTCGAACGCCAAGACAGCCACCGATCACATCGCCGTGCTGCGCCCCCATGCCTGGTTGATGGTCGGCCACTGTGCGGGGCTGCGCAACTCTCAGGCCCTTGGCGACTTCGTTCTCGCCCACGCCTATTTGCGTGAGGACAACGTGCTCGACAGCGACCTGCCGCCCTGGGTCCCGATCCCCGCGCTGGCCGAAATCCAGATCGCACTTGAGGAAGCGGTGGCGGAGACGACGCAGCTCAAGGGCTATGAGCTCAAGCGCATCATGCGCACCGGCACCGTCGCCAGCTATGACGACCGCAACTGGGAACTGCGCGACCAGCACGGCCCTGTGCAGCGTCTGTCCCAGTCCCGCGCCATCGCGCTCGACATGGAAAGCGCCACGATTGCCGCCAACGGCTACCGGTTCCGGGTGCCATACGGCACCTTGCTCTGCGTCTCGGACAAACCTCTGCACGGCGAATTGAAGCTGCCGGGCATGGCTTCGAACTTCTACAAGGAGCAGGTGGCACGCCATTTGATGATCGGAATCCGGGCGATGGAGCACTTGCGGACGATGCCGCTGGAACGCATCCACAGCCGGAAATTGCGCTCGTTCGAGGAAACCGCCTTCCTGTAAGGGGCACCTGACAGCACGTTAACGGCGAAAAACAGCGGAAAACCCCTTATTTTGGCTTGCCATGAGCCACTATTCGTTGTGTGTTCGCACAACATTCCGTTATATTGCGGATCAGAGGCCCAAGAACTCGGGCGGACGAAGGAGACCATGAAATGGCAAAACCAATGACAAAAACCCAACTCGTCGCCGCGCTGGCCGAAGAAATGGGGACAGACAAGAAATCCGCAGGCGGCGCGCTGGACGCGATCTGCGGCCTGATCACCAAAGAGGTGTCGGGCGGCGGCGCAGTGACACTGCCGGGCGTTGGCAAGATCTACTGCCGCGAGCGTCCCGAGCGTATGGTGCGCAACCCTGCGACCGGTGAACAGTTCAAGAAGGAAGCGGACAAGGTCGTGAAAATGACCATCGCCAAAGCGCTCAAGGACAGCGTGAACGGCTAAGCCCAGCTTTCGCAAGGTATTCAAGGGTCGCCTGTCGGGCGGCCCTTTTTTGTTCAGCCATCGAACACCGTGGCCGCATCGCCCAGGTAGTTGTCCCACGCAAACCAGTAGCTGATGTGGCCCGCAACCCGCTCCAGCCGCGCACCATCCGGCCCAAGCAACGCATCCTCGGTCACGCGCCACACCGCACCCGTCTGATCCGCAATCTTGCCACTCGTTTGAGTGAAGGTCCGGTCGCCGCGCTCATAAGCGCGCACACTGCGCCGTTCCACATCACCAATCAGCAACAGCGGCTTATTTGCGATCTCGTCATTGATGATCGGGCGTCCCTTGAACGCCTCCAACGGCCATCCCCGCGCGGCACCGAACTCGCGCACTGCAAAGATATAGTCCTTCTGCGCATGGTCTCGTTGATCGACAACCGCAGGAAACATCAGGTCGGGCGACGCGAAATAGTCGTTGTAGACCACACCTGAACCGTAGTCCCGACGATGCCCGGTGTTCAGGCTCAGCACCTTGGTCCCCGGATTGGATGCCTTCCAACTGTCCCACGTGGTGATGACCACCGGGCGTTGCTGCAATTCGATCCCGCTGTTTACAAGCGGCCCCACCACAGGCTTGCCTGTCCACTGGTTCCACAGCGAATGCGTCTCGCGGTCGAACATCAGCTTGTTTGAGCGGTAGAGGAACCCGGACGATCCAAACACAAGCGGCTTCGACCGCCCCCGCACATCCGTCTCAAATAGAATGCCTGACCCGCAAAGCGTGCAATAGGCCAGCGCCACAGGTACGCCGCCAATCACCTCGTTGAACATCTCGTGCCAGCCCATGATCCGCAGCGGATAGGCCCGCACGTCCCCATTGATCGACACGCCAAAGACCAGATCGTCTCCACGCAGGTAGTCGGCGTCAGCCGCTCCAATCAACTCGGGGTTATCGAGCGACGGGATACCGTCCTTGACCACCCCGCCCCATGCAATCTCCTCCAGCCGAATACGCATCCGGTCAGGTTGAATATGCTCTGGCCGCAGGAACAGATCGAAATTGTCGTCGATGCGCAGCATCACCTCGCGCTTGTAAGTCGGGAAATCCTCGTGCGGTTTGATCTGCGGGTTCTGCTCTTGCCACAGCATCCATTGAAACCAGTCGGTGAAGTAGTCCTCGCGCGTGATCGCCTCCAGCACCTGGGCAATCTGCGGCCCGCGCGACCGTGAAAAGCGCAATGCGGTGATCAACGGCGCGGCCATATCTGGCGATCCGCGCTCCTCCATCCACTTCAACGCCGCCTCAAATTCAGTTGTCGGCGCAGACAATGGCGCGCGCATCGCGTCCAAGGCACTGATGCTCTGCGACAGGGCGGCATGGGGCAACAGGGCACCGGATAAAGTCAGGCCACCAAAGGCGCGGCGGGTCAGGGTCATGGGCAGGCTCCTTATCTTGCGTGCAGCATTAACCGAAACCCGATCACATACATTGCAAAGGGCCGTGAACAGCGCCTTGCATCCCAGCAGGATTTCCCCGAACGTCCGCGCGGAACGACAAGGGACGGTCATGGACATCCGCGCACTTCTGATGGGCCTGACCTTTGCCCTGATCTGGTCGTCGGCCTTCACCTCGGCCCGGATCATCGTCACCCACGCCCCGCCGCTCGCCGCCTCATCTCTGCGCTTCTTCATCGCGGGCATCATTGGCGTCGCCATCGCACGGCTGATGGGACAGACCTGGAACCTGACGCGGGACCAATGGCGGGCCACGCTGATCTTTGGCCTGTGCCAGAACGCGATCTATCTCGGCCTCAACTTCTACGCCATGCAAACAGTCGAAGCATCGCTGGCCTCGATCATTGCCTCGACCATGCCGCTGATGGTGGCGTTTGCGAGTTGGGTTGTCTTCCGGGACAAGCTGCCGCCGCTCGGAATCATCGGGCTGGTGCTGGGGATCACCGGGGTGATCCTGATCATGTCGGCACGGCTCGACGCGGGGGTAGACATGTTCGGCGTCGCCCTCTGTGTCATCGGAGCCATCGCCCTGACCATCGCCACCCTGTCGATGCGCACCATGTCTTCGGGTGGGAACCTGATGATGGTGGTGGGGCTGCAGATGTTCGTGGGCGCGATCGTGCTCGGCATCGCATCCGCGTTCATCGAAACCATCGAAGTGACCCCCACACCGGCTCTCTTTGCGGCGTTTACCTACACGGTGTTCATCCCCGGCCTTGCGGCCACGTGGATCTGGTTCGCGCTGGTGGCGCGCATCGGTGCGACCAAGGCGGCGACCTTCCACTTCCTTAACCCGTTTTTCGGGGTCGCCATCGCCACAGCACTCCTGGGCGAACGGCTTGGGCCACAGGACATTCTGGGGGTCGCGATCATCACGGCGGGCATTCTTGCGGTACAAGTGTCACGACAGGTCAAAAGCTGATAAGCAAACTCTTGCGCACGGAACATGCCGCCATATGGTGGGCCAACATTTCAGGTTCCGGAGCCCATTTGATGCACCGTCGCACATTTCTTCTTTCTGCCGCAGCACTGACCGTGCCGGGTGCCAGCGCGGCCTATCCGGCCGAGACATTCACGCCCGCCATCTGGCGCAGTTTGCGTGAAACCGATCAGACGGTGGTGATGAACTTCCGCGCCACATGGTCCCTGACTTGCCAGATCAAGGCCGAGCTGATTGCCGAGGCGCTGGCCGAAAACCCCGCCTACACGAACCTGACCTTCGTGGACGTGGATTGGGACACGTTCGGCCCCTCGCAAATGACCCAACGGCTCAAGGTCGAACGCCGGTCCACGCTTCTCGTGATGAAAAACGGTGACGAAGTGACCCGGCTGGTGAACGAACCCTATGCCCGCAAGGTGCGCGCGCTTCTGGACGCCGCCCTTGCCGCCTGAGGCGACAGCCCCCCGGCGCTACGCCTTTCTCCTCATTCCCGGCTATTCCCAACTGGGCTTCGCCTGCGCGCTCGAAGCACTCAGCCTCGCCAACCTGCACCCTTCGGGCCAGACATTCTATGCGTGGCGCATCATCGGCGAAACAGGTGACCCCGTTCCGGCCTACAACGGCATCACGACAGCGGTTGACGCCGCCCTGCCCGAGCTTGCACGGGACGAAACGCTCGTCGTGTGCGCAGGCAACCATGCAGCGGAAAGCAGCACGCGCCCCATCCTCAACTGGCTCCGACGCGAAACGCGCAAGGGGATGGATTTTGGGGCGCTGTCCTCAGGCACCTACACCCTGGCCCTTGCCGGTCTGCTGGCGGGCAAGACGGTGACGACCCATTGGGAATACCGGGATGCATTGATCGAACTGCTGCCCGATGTGACCATCGAAAACAGTCTCTATTCGAAGGATGGGCGCATCTTCACGACGGCGGGTGGGGCAGCCTCCATGGACATGATGCTCGACCGGATCAAGAACGACTATGGCGTCGATCTGGCGACGTGGGTGGCCGATCAGATGGTTTATACCGATCCACGGGCCGCCAGCCACGGACAGCGCCTGTCGCGGCGGGCACGGCCCGATGTCGCCCATGGCAAATTGGGCATGGCGCTTCAGATCATGGAAAACAACCTGGAGGATCCTCTGCGCCCGGACGAGATTGCGGAGCTGATCCAACTCAGCACACGGCAACTGGAACGGCTCTTTGCCCGGCATCTGGGCATGTCACCCAAGCGTCATTACCTGCAACTGAGGCTCGAAAAAGCGCGCGGGCTTTTGCGTCAGACCGGTCTGAGCGTGACGGACATTTGCGTCGCCTGCGGCTTTCGATCCTTGTCGCATTTCTCAAAAAGCTACCGCGGCACCTTCGGCCTCAGCCCGGGTCAGGAAAAGCGCGGCACCGGATCCATGTGGCCCGTACAGCCCTGATTGCGGCGCGGGTTCGGGCGCGGTATCTACACGCAAAAGGGACGTGTATTTTATGAAATTCCTGTTTGTGCATCAGAACATGCCGGGCCAGTACCGCGAACTGATTCAATGGCTGGCGGTTCAAGGCGGTCACGAGATTGTCTTTCTCACCCAACGCAAGAACGCTCCTGAATTCGCAGGCGTGAAAACGGTTCTGTACAAGACGCACCACACGGCCAAGGAAGATACCTATGGCCTGTCACGCACATGGGAAAACGCGGCTGGCAACGGCTTTGGCGCGGTCACGGCCCTGCAAGAGCTGGTCTCGGGTGGTTTTCAGCCCGATATCGTGATCGGCCATGTCGGCTGGGGCGAGATGACCTTTTTCCGCGAGGTGCTGCCCGACACGCCCATGATCGGGTTCTTCGAATACTACTATTCGGTCCATGGCGGCCCTGTCGGGTTTGATCCCGAAAGCCCGGTCAGTGAACACGCGCCCTATATCATGCACGGTCACAACGTCGTTCCGCAGGTGAACATCAACGTGGTGGACCTGGGCCACAGCCCGACCTACTGGCAGCGCGACCGGTTCCCCAAACAATTCCACGACAAGATCTATGTCTGTCATGACGGCATCCGCACCGACACGCTGAAGCCAAACAAGAAGGCACAGGTCAACCTGGGGCGCATCGGACGACCGCTGACGCGCAAGGACGAGGTGGTGACCTTCATGTCCCGCAATCTCGAAACGACGCGGGGCTATCACCAGTTCATGCGCGCCGTGCCGCACATCCAGAAGGCACGCCCAAATGCACGCATCCTCGTGATCGGCGGCAACGATGTGTCCTATGGCGGCAAGAACAAGCACCCAGGCGGCCTGCGCGGCCAGATGGAAGCAGAAGTGGGGCACCTGATCGATTGGGACCGCCTGCACTTTCTCGGTCAGGTGCCGTACGAAAGCTACCAGGCGATCGTCCAGATCAGCTCGTGCCACCTCTATCTGTCGATGCCCTTCGTGCTGTCCTGGTCCCTGCTTGAAAGCATGTCGATGGGCGCAACCGTCGTTGCAAGCGACGTGGCCCCGGTGCGTGAGGCGATCACGCATGGCGAGACCGGTTTGCTGGTCGACTTCTTCGATCCCGAAGCCATCGCCGCACAAGTGGCGGATGTGCTGTCCAAGCCGCGCGACTACGCCCATCTGGGTCCCGCCGCGCGGCAACATGTGGTCGACACCTACGATTTCGAAACCGTTTGCCTGCCCGAGCATATCCGCCAGATCAATGCGCTTGTGCCCGCGGACAAACGGATTTCGATGGGGTGACCCATGCGGACGGTGTTCCTCGGGGCAGGTGGAAAGCTGGGTCGACTGCTGCAGCCAAGATGGCCGGCGCGGGCCGAATGGATCGCGCGCGACGGCGTGGACATTGAAGACACCGGCACGCTGACGCGCATTCTCAATGGGGCTGACACCGTGTTCTGCCTCGCGGGCGTCACGCCGGGAAGCCCCCGGTCCATGAACCTGAATGTCACCCTTGCGCAGAAGGTACTGGATGCGGCGCGTGGCGCACATGTGTTTCTGTTCTCATCCGCGGCTGTCTATGGCGCGCTGCCTGGACCCTTGCGCGAAAACGGTCCGACGGCACCGCAAAGCGACTACGCAGCGGCCAAACTGGCGATGGAACGGATGGCTCTGGCGCACCGAACATCCAACACCGTCTTGCGGCTTGGCAACGTCGCCGGTGCCGATGCCATCCTGGGTGGATGGAAGCCCGGCTTTCAGCTTGACCAGTACCCGGACGGACGGACGCCGTCCCGCAGCTATATAGGCCCCGGCAAGCTGGCACAGACGCTGCACAAGCTGGCGCAGACGCCCGATCTTCCATCACTCCTGAATATCGCGGCGCCGGAAGCAGTGGAAATGGGGGCATTGCTGGACGCCGCCGGGTTTGAATGGCACTCACGCCCGGCAACAGAACGTACAATTGCCGAAGTACAGCTCAAGACAGCGGCACTTGAAGAATATGCGCCCTTTGCGCCCGCTGACAGCACCGCGGCTGGCATCGTCCAAGACTGGAAGAACAAGGAACCGACATGACCTGGCGCAAGCGTATCTTCGATCTGTTCTTTGCCAGCCTGCTGGTCATCATCCTCGGCCCGATCATCATCTACCTGATCTGGGTGATCTGGAGGAAGCAGGGGCGCCCCCTCTTCTATGTGGCGGAACGCATGAAATCCCCAACCGAAAGCTTCGGACTGTGGAAGTTCCGCACGATGACGGTGGTCGACGCGGACCAGGGCGTATCCGGCGGCCACAAGGACACCCGGATCACACCGCTCGGCGCAAAGCTGCGGGCCAAGCGGTTGGACGAATTTCCGCAGCTCTGGAACATCCTGAAGGGCGACCTGTCCTTCGTGGGACCGCGTCCGCCCCTGCGCGAGTATGTCGAACGCTTTCCGGACCTGTACGGCAAGGTGCTGAAATCGCGGCCCGGCGTCACCGGCCTTGCGACCATCCGATTTCACAAACACGAGGATCGACTGCTGGCACGGTGTGACACGGCGGAAGAAACGGATGATCTCTATTGCCGAATTTGCGTTCCGCGGAAAGCACGGCTTGACCTTATCTACCAACGGAATCAAAACACGTGCTACGACTTTGATCTTGTCTTTCAAACCATCGGCAACCTGTTCCGCAGGAGGCGGAACTAACTCAAACACTTACCGAATCGTTGATTATGTGCAAAAAGCACATCGACGCGCACAATTTATAATCATTTTTTGGCACTTTTCCGCTCTATACCCGTTCAATTTTTCTGCGCCTGCAAAATCAGCGCACTAATTTGGTACCCAAAGGTGATAGCGGTGACTGCAGCCTGCAAAGGGCGAAATACCAAGGGGGCACCATGTTAAATCTGCTCAAGTCGCTCTCGCGAACGCAGAAACGAAATATTTTGATCGCGATTGATGCCAGTCTGATCCCTGCCGCCCTCCTTTTCGCTTTCAGCCTGAACATGTCGGCCCAATCGGCCTGGGGCAGCTTTGTCACCTACCTGCCGGTGTTGCCATATATGCTGCTGGTTGCCGTCGGACTGTCGCTTTGGCTGTGCATTTCGTCGTCCACACTGAACGACTACGACACGGGCTCCATCGGCAGAACGGGTGTATTTTCCGCACTTCTGGCGATGACCTCCACACTTCTGACGACGGCAGCCAACATGCCTCTCCCGCTGTCGACTCAGATCGTGTTCGGCATCTCGTTTTTCATGTTCTCCATCATGAGCCGGGCGATCCTGCTGCAGATCGTGCTTGCGATCTACCGGAAGGGCACCGATCGCTGCCGCGTACTGATCTACGGGGCCGGGACAACGGGGATGCAACTTGTGTCGGCCCTGCGCAACCATGAACAGATCGAACCGGTCGCCTTCGTCGACGACAGCCACGCTCTGCAGGGCGTGAGCGTCCTGCGCTTGCCGGTCTACAGCCCTGTTCGCATTGCAGAAATCGTGGCCGATGGCCGTATCGACCGCGTGCTCTTGGCGATCCCGTCACAAAGCCATCCGAAGCAGATGCAAATCGCACGCCGCCTGCAAAAGATGGGGCTCGAGGTGCAAACGCTACCCTCCTTTTCACAGCTGATCGGGGAGGAGGCGCTGGTCGACAAACTGACCCCGGTGAACCCCCGCAATTTCCTGGGCCGGGACGAGGTGATGACACCGCAGGACGGCGGCGGGGAAGCCTATGCCGGACGCCGTGTGCTGATCTCGGGTGCTGGTGGCTCCATCGGGTCGGAACTCAGCCGCCAGGTGCTTGAATATCATCCGGAAAAGATCGTTCTCTACGAACTGAGCGAGCTCGCGCTATACCAGATCCACCAGGAACTGACGCAGCTCGCCGAAGGCAGCGATATCGAGATCGTGCCGTTGCTGGGCTCCGTCACGGATGCACGCCAGGTGCGGCGAGTGCTCAAGGATCATGACATTCAGGTCGTGCTGCACGCAGCCGCCTACAAGCACGTACCCCTGGTGGAATACAACCCACTGGCGGGTCTGGCCAACAATGCGCTCGGGACACAGACCCTCGTGACAGAGGCGGCCGAGGCTGGCGTGGAACGTTTCATGCTGATCTCATCGGACAAGGCCGTACGCCCCACCAACATGATGGGCGCGTCGAAACGGCTGGCCGAGCTCGTGGTGCAGGACATCGCGAACCGCGTGGCCGCAACAAAGGGGCTGAAGTTCTCCATCGTACGGTTCGGAAACGTGCTCGGCTCTTCCGGGTCGGTCGTGCCGCTGTTCCAGGAACAGTTGCGGCGGGGCGGACCGCTAACGGTCACGCATCGCGAAGTCTCCCGCTACTTCATGACCGTGCAGGAAGCGGTACATCTGGTCTTGCGCGCAGGGTCCATGGCCAAGGGGGGCGAAGTGTTCGTTCTGGACATGGGCAAACCGGTACGGATCGAACAGCTTGCAAGGCAGGTGATCGAAAGCGCGGGCTTCACGGTGCGCGATGCACAAAACCCCGACGGTGACATCGAAATTGAATTCACCGGCCTGCGCCCGGGCGAGAAAATGACGGAAGAGCTGACGCTCAGCGGCACCCAGGTGGGCACCGGTCACAAGAAGATCTTCTTCACCAACGAAGAATCCCTGAGCGAGATCGAGGTTGCCTCGGCCATGCGCTCGCTGCGCCATGCGCTCGCGGCCAGCGACGAAGCCGCCGCACGGGCCACGGTCAAACGTTGGGTCGAAGGATACAGCACGCCCAAAGAAGCGGCAGAAGCGGACCGGGAACGCGTGTCTCCTGTATCTTGAAAGCCGCGCTTTTCCGCTAGTTTGGCACCCGACAGCCTGCAAGATTGTATAAGACATACGCCCATGTTTTAAGGCGTTAACAATTTAAGAACGACCGGACAGTGAACCCATGCCTTTGCGGATTAGATCGCTCGTGTTGGCCGGCCTTGGCGGCCTGTCTGTTGCCCTGACAACGTCACTTGCGGTCGCGCAGAATTCCGACGCTCAGAAGCCCAAGGTCGTCACATCCGCACCAACTCTGAACTTCTACGGCTTGCCCGGCGTGATCGACACGCCCTCGGCAGAGGCACTGCCGGATGGACAGTTTGCCTTGGGTATATCGCATTTCGGCGGTCAGACCCGAACGACAGTGTCCTTCCAGTTCTCGCCACGGATCACAGCCAGCTTCCGCTACATCGGCATCCAAAACTGGAACTCGGACGGCTTTGAAACGTATCGCGACCGTAGTTTCGACTTCCGCTACCTGCTGCTGAAGGAACGGCAGTACCGTCCTGCCGTCAGCGTTGGCCTGCAGGACTTCGCGGGAACGGGCATCTATGCCGGCGAATACCTGGTCGCGACAAAGAATTTCATTCGTCCCTTCCGGCTTCCCGGCCGCGCCAAGGTGACGGCCGGTTTGGGCTGGGGCAGGCTCGCATCGTCGGGCTCGATCGGATCACCACTGGGTGAGAATCGCCCGGTCTTCAACCCGGGCGACACAGGCGGCGAACTGGCCGTCGACCAATGGTTCCGCGGGCCCGTGTCTCCGTTCGGTGGCATCGAATGGCAGTACAACGATCGGCTCGGCTTCAAGCTCGAATACTCTCCGGACGCCTATGTGGCTGAAACATCGCGCGGCGTGTTCGAGCGTGACTCGCGGGTCAATTTCGGCGTCGAATATCAGTGGACCAACGCGATCCGCCTGGGCGCCTACTATCTCTACGGCTCTGAAATCGGCGTGAATGCGCAGATCCAGTTCAACCCGAAACGCCCCGCAACCCCGTTCACCGTGGCCGGTCCCCGCCCGATCATCGTACGCCCATCGCGCGCGGAAAATCCCGCGTCCTACGACACGGCATGGGCGGCATCGCAAAGCGCGCCGATGATCCTGCGCGACGTGGTCGAACCCGAACTGACCGAAGACGGCATCCGCCTGGAAAGCCTGCAGGTAACGGCAAACCGCGCCGAGGCGCGGGTGTCGAGCACGCGCTACAGCAATCTGGCGATCGTGATTGGCCGAACCGCGCGCGCGCTTGCACGCCAGCTTCCGCCATCCGTCGAGTTCTTCGATATCGTTCTGATGAACGAAGGGCTGGCGATGTCCAACGTCACCATTGCGCGTCGCGATATCGAAACGCTGGAATTCCAACCGAATGCGGCCAACGCCCTGCTCGCAGCTTCGGACCTGTCCGACGCCGCGCCTCGCCCGGCCACTGGCGCGATTGACGGCTCACTGGCCTACCCACGGTTCAGCTACGCGCTTGGCCCATACTTCCGGCCCAGCTATTTCGACCCGGATCGCCCCTTGCGCCTCGAAGTCGGCCTTTCGGCGCAAGCGCAGTATCGTTTCGCGCCCGGTTGGCTGCTTAGCGGTGAAGTCCGGCACCGCCTCGCTGGCAACCTGGACAGCGGTCGTCTGTCAAACTCGGTCTTGCCGCGCGTGCGGACCGATGCCGTGCTCTACGCACAGGCGGGTGACACCACGATCGAAAACCTGTTCGTGTCGCGCCAGTGGAAGACAGGCAAGAACACGTACGCGCGTGTAACCGCGGGCTATCTTGAACAGTTCTTTGGCGGTGTTTCGGCGGAATTCCTGTGGAAACCCGCGACAAGCCGACTTGGCCTGGGGATCGAGGCGAACTACGCAAGGCAACGTGACTTCGATCAGCAGTTCGGCTTCCAGGACTACGATGTGGCGACCGGTCACATCTCTGCCTACTACGATCTGGGCAAGGGGTATTACGGACAACTCGACGTTGGCCGCTACCTGGCGGGCGATGTCGGTGCGACCTTCACCCTTGAACGCCAGTTCGCGAACGGCTGGCGCGTCGGCGGCTTCTTTACCCTGACCGATGTCAGCTCCGAAGAATTTGGCGAAGGGTCCTTCGACAAGGGGATCAACATCACCATTCCGACCAGTTGGTTTATCGGAGAACCAAGCCGTCAAACCGTCTCGACCACAATCCGGCCGATACAACGCGACGGCGGCGCGCGGCTGAGCGTTTCGGGCCGTCTCTACGAGCAAATCCGCAGCGGGCACATAACCGACCTGAATGCAGATTGGGGAAGGGTCTGGGAATGATGAAACGGCTGACATCCCTCGCGCTTGGCGCTGCTCTTCTGGTTGCAGGCTGTTCCGGCGGCACCGACGAACAGAACACGCAAGCAAGCAAGTTCAAGACGTTGTACGATGCCTATCGCGCATCGCGGCAGGATGATGTTGCGGCACCGCCGCAACTCACACCCGCATTGATCAATAGTCTGACAGTGCCAGCGCTCGAAGTGACAATCGAAAACCGCAATGCAACCGCGTTTCTCATACCGTTCTCGGAGCGGCGGGATGCGGGGCCAGGCCTCCTGCGGACCTGGCGCAGCGCAGATGATGTGCAGATAACCCTGCGGGACGGCGTCATCGCCGCCACACGCGGCATTGCCTATGACATCGGATCAGTGGACGCCGATACCGCAGTGCAAGCCATTCAGCGGCGCGCACCAATATCCGGCGACCATACACTCTACATCAAGAACGGTGAAAACGGGATCGACGAGATCCCGCTCGACTGCGAGATGCGCACGGTCGGAAACGAGGATCTGGTAATCGTCGGCAGATCGTTCCCCGTCGTTCACCTACAAGAGAATTGTACAGGGTGGAAAGGTGTCGTGGCCTTTGATTACTGGGTTGATCGCCGGGACGCGACCGTGTGGCAAACACGGCAATGGTCCGGGCCTGACCTGGGCTACATCCGCACCCGCTTGCTGAAAAAGTGACCACCTTTCCGCGATGCAGCAAAAATGTATCAGAAAGGGGGACAGAAAACCGAAGTCGATTGTATTTTATCCGAAGTTACACTAGTTACGACAAAGGACGTTATAGGAGTCATATCATGACCAAAGCATTCAAACTGATTTCCGCTGCCGCTCTGGTTGCAGCAACCTCCACCGCAGCTCTGGCGCAAGACGTGCCCGTCAACTCGACAGTGTCGGGTGGCCAAGGTGCCGAAATTCAGCTGGGCCAAGGCGAAGCTGGCGCTCTGGGTCTCACACCGGTTGCAGCCGTTGGTGTGTTCGCAATTGGCCTCGCCATCGCACTGGGCAGCTCGTCGTCGTCGAGCACGACCACCCAGTGATAAATACCTGCAATTAATGCAGAATTTTAAAGGGCTTGCTTCGGCAGGCCCTTTCTTTTTGCGTAACCGCCAATCTTGATCACGCGATCGGCGAATGCGTCCCTTCTTCTGACAAATTACCCCACGACGCGCGATCTTCCGCCGCGTGAGCGGTGCAAAACCGGCAAGGAGCTTCCTGTTGCGGATGCTGCGGCGCAGCGCCATTGCGCATCGCGCGCAGGCGGGAAAGCTAGGGCGATGCCATAGACGAGCGGAAAGGTACTTTTCGAATGATTCGCACTTTCTTTGCTGCGAGCGCGCTGATCCTCGCAGGAGTTGCGATGCCAGCGATGGCTCAGGATGCAGCTCAAACACCACCACCCGGCCCGGCGGCCAATACTCCACCCCCGGCAAGCGGGAACGAGCTCTTTGGTGGCGAGCTCACACCAGGCGCGACGGCAGCGATTGTCGGCGTGGGTATCGCAATTATCGCCATTGCGTCTGACAGCAGCGACGGCACCACGACGACGACAACCACGACCACGCGCTGACACGCGGCCAAATTTGCTTGAATTTTTGAGGGCTTGCTTCGGCAGGCCCTTTTTCTTTGCGTGGTCAACAGATCGGTCAGACCACCAGAGCGTCCCATCGCGATGCGAGAAATCCGGCAACATGCGGTCTTCCGCTACAGGCGCGTTGCGAAAACGGCAAGGCGCCTCCGGTCGCGAATGCTGCGGTGCGGCGCCGTTGCGTATCAGTCCAAGTCGGCAAATCTAGGGACACCTTGTAACCAACCGGAAGGTATCCTCAGAATGCTTCGCTCTTTCTTTGCTACGACCGCTCTGGTCCTCTCAAGTTTCGCTATGCAGGCCGCCGCTCAAAATGCAGCTCAAACACCACCGCCCGGCCCGGCGGCGACAGCACCCCCGCCGCCAACAAACAGCGCGTTGCTCGGCGGAAGCCTCACACCTCCTCCATCGCCAGCCATTATCGGCGCAGGGCTCGCCGTTGCCGCCACCACGACCACCACAGGCACTGGCACAACGACGACCACAGGCACATCGCCCTAAGGTCAGATATCACTCTCGGATCAACTCTGCCTCGATGGCGCGGCGCACAGGTCGCGACATCGGGGCAGATTGCGCGCCCCAGGTTTCAATCACCTGGCCATCCGCGCTGATCAGCACCTTGTTGAAGTTCCACCGCGGCACAAAACCGGCCTGATCCTTGACGGTCTGATAAAAAGGATGCGCATCGCTGCCCTTGACCGGCAGGATGTCCGTCATCGGCATGTCGAGACCAAAGGCAATCTCGCAAAACTCCCGCACCTCCTCCGCGCTGTCCAGTTCCTGCCGGAACGTGTCAGATGGCACAGCCAGCACGACCAGCCCACGATCACGGTAGGTGTCGTACAGGGCCTGCAGGTCCTCGTATTGCCGCGTAAACGCACATTGCGATGCGGTGTTCACCACCAGCACGGGCTGACCCGTCCACTCCGACATCTCAAGCGTTCCGCCGTCAATCGACGGAAAGCTGATGTCACGCAGACCAGCCTGTGCCATCTGGCCCACCAACAGGCAAAACAGAATGAATAAAGCGCGCACGACATCCTCCCCGTCAGGTTATGGTAAAAAGGTAGAGTGCGACGCCCCCACGTCACGCCCTTTCATTTCCACGCACCCGCACCACATAATGGCGAAACAGGATGGAGCGGCAAACCATGACAAAATACACCAAGAACCCCGACGTGATCGCGACCCTGTCGCCCGAGGAATTCTATGTCACGCAGGAAAGCGGGACGGAGCGCCCCGGCACCGGCAAGCTCCTCAATAACAAGGAACCGGGGATCTATGTCGACATCGTGTCGGGCGAGCCGCTTTTTGCGTCGTCGGACAAGTACGAAAGCGGCTGCGGCTGGCCGTCGTTCACGAAACCCATCGACAACGTCACCGAACACCACGACGCTAGCCACGGCATGGTCCGCACCGAAGTGCGCAGCAAACATGGCGACAGCCACCTCGGTCACGTCTTTCCCGACGGCCCGCGCGACCGCGGCGGCCTGCGCTACTGTATCAATTCGGCCTCCCTCCGTTTCGTCCACCGTGACGACATGGAGGACGAAGGCTATGGTGACTACCTGAACCAAGTGGAGGATGTAGCATGAGCGATCAACGCGCCGTACTGGCAGGCGGCTGTTTCTGGGGCATGCAGGACCTGATCCGCAAGAAACCGGGGGTCAAGGCAACGCGGGTGGGCTACACCGGCGGCGATGTCCCCAACGCGACATACCGCAACCACGGCACCCACGCCGAAGGGATCGAGATCATCTATGATCCCTCGATCATCACCTATCGCGATCTGCTGGAATTCTTCTTCCAGATCCACGACCCAACCACGCTGAACCGGCAGGGCAACGATGTCGGGCTCAGCTACCGCTCGGCCATCTACTACGTGGACGATGCGCAGAAACAGGTGGCCCATGACACCATCGCCGACGTCGAAGCCTCAGGCATCTGGCCCGGCAAAGTGGTGACAGAGGTCGAGCCGGTGGGCGATTTCTGGGAAGCCGAGCCGGAGCACCAGGACTACCTTGAGCGCTTCCCCAACGGCTACACCTGCCACTTCCCACGGCCCAACTGGGTCCTTCCGAAACGCGCTGCCGAATAAATTTCGGAACAATCGCCAGCGGCCCACGTTCTTTCTTCAAGACAGCAATTGATAGAAAGGACGAACAAATGCTTGGTTGGGCACTGACCTTCCTCGTGATCGCCCTGATCGCAGGTATCATGGGCTTTGGCGGCATCGCCGGAGCATCCGCAGGAATCGCGCAGATCCTTTTCGTGATCTTCCTGATCCTCTTCGTCGTGTCGATGGTGGCACGCGCCGTTCGGGGTCGTCCCCCGGTCTAAGGCGACCACAACAGATCTCAAAAAAGGGCGGGCCGCTTGGCTCGCCTTTTTTCAAGGCTGCGCAATGCGTGGCCGCCCCGCCGCCTCCGCCGTCAGCGTCGCCTCCACAAACACCTCCCGCGCCTCGGCCTGCACCGTGCGGATGTCACGCGACACGCGCAGCTCGATCTCCGATGCGCCCGCAGCCCGCGCCGCAGCCCGCGCATCCTCCGCCAAAGCAGTCTCTAACTTACCCAAAGCGGCGTCCGAGCTGGCAAAGTCCTCCGGCCCTGTCGGCAAATGCACCCGAAACCGCCCCTCGCTCGGCGCGGTCACCGTCCCGCTCCGCCGCACGGTCACACGGCCCACAACAGCACCAATGGCGTTCGCCACGCCGCCATCGTCCGGCAACTGCATTTCGCACCCCAAACGCTCTCCAACCGCCGGATAATACGCCCGCGCCGATGCCCCCAACCCGACCACAGGCACATCAAGGCCCGTGGACACACGCACCAACCCGCGGGTATCCGACAGCCCCCGCTGCATCAACGCATGGGTGGCAAACCCCTCATCCAACCCATCCTCGGCCAGCGCTGCCTGCAACAGCGCCACGCCGGTCTGATGCGTCAGCTGATCCACGACAATCCGCGCCATCTGCTCCGGCTCAGCAGCCAACCGCTCCCCCGCCCCGGTCCGCCGCCGCCCGAACAAGGCACAGGCCATCCGCGCAGCCTCAACATGCCAGTCAGACAGATACCCCAAAACATGGCTCGCATCCGAAGGCGTCAGCCCCGCAACTTGCACCAGCCCCCGCGCCACCAACCGCTTCAACGCCGCCTGATCCATCCGGGTCCGCAACACGGCACCAAGGCCATGCACCCGGTCCCCGATCCGCTCCAACAACGCCGCATCCCGCGCCGCCAACCCATCGGCAGACACCCCCGGAACCGCGCGCACGAAACGCCCGTCATGATCACCCGGCGTCGCACTCCGCATCTGCGCCTCAAGCAGCGGCAACACGACCTCCGGCGCCTCCATGGCGATCAACGACACGGGCAAGACCCGACGCGGACCAAGGGTGACACCGCCCTGCAAGCCCTCGGCCACGAAATGCGCCTCACTGTCCCCACCAAGGCCAGTGGTGCGCATCGCCACCGCCTCGACCATCGTGCGATGCGGCCCGACGCGCGCGCCATCGGGGTCAATCACGGGCCGCCCGCCACGCAACACGGCCACGTCTGTCGTCGTCCCCCCGATGTCGCTCACCAGCGCATGATCCGCCCCAGTCAGCCACCGCGCACCGACAATCGACGCCGCCGGTCCGCTCAGGATCGTCTCGATGGGCCGCACCCGCGCCTGCGCCGACGACATCAGTGCCCCATCCCCGCGCACCACCATCATCGGCGCGGTGATCCCAATGCTGCGCAACTCCGCCTCGGCCCGCCCGATCAGCGCATCAATCATCCCGATCAGCCGCGCATTCAACACCGCCGTCAGCGCCCGCTTCGGCCCACCCAGCTTGGCCGACAACTGGTGCGACGCCGACACGGGCCGCCCGGTCACCTCCCGCACCATCTCCATCGCACGCACCTCATGCGCCGGGTTCCGCGTCGCAAACTGCGCCGCCACGGCAAAGCCACTCACGCCGTTCATATGTGTCTCTAAAAAAGCCAAAAGCGCCGCTTCATCCAACGGCGCAGCCTCCGCCCCATCATGGCCATGCCCCCCGGCAAGCACACAAACCGGATCGTCGCCCAAAGCCTCCGCAAGCCCCTGCGCCGCCAGATCCTTCTCCCGAAATCCGATATAGATCAGTGCCACGCGCCCGCCCTGCCCCTCGACCAACGCATTGGTCGCCAGTGTGGTCGACAGGGACGCCATGCCAACCTCCTCTGCCTGCACGCCAGAGACGCCCAGCACTGCACGCACCGCCTCACCGACCCCCACGGCCAGATCATGGCGCGTCGTCAACGCCTTGGCGCGGGCCAGCACCCGCTCCTCATCCTGCATCAAAACCGCATCGGTATAGGTGCCGCCTGTATCCACACCCAGCAAAATGGCCATGCCCGCTCCCCGTCTTTTCCTGCGGCCTACCGCGCCCGTTCGCGACCCGTCGCGCCCAATTGCGTCACCGCCCAGCGCGCTGCGTCGGCCACGGCCGGATCAGGGTCATCCACCAGCGCCTGCACCGCAGGCAGCAGCTCCGGCAGCCCCGAATTGCCGATGGCATAGGCCACATTGCGCACAAACCGATCCCGCCCGATCCGCTTGATGGGCGAGCCGGAAAACCGCGCCCGAAAGCCCGCATCATCCAGCGCCGCCAACTCTGCCAAGGGCGGCGCACCAACCGCTCCCAGATAGCGCATATCACTCGCCGCCACGGCAAACTTGTTCCAAGGACACACCGCCAGACAATCGTCACACCCATAAATCCGGTTGCCCAACCCGGGCCTCAGCGCCTCATCCACAGGCCCCTTATGCTCGATCGTAAGATAGGAAATGCACCGCCTTGCATCGAGCTGATAGGGCGCCGGAAACGCATCCGTCGGACACACATCCAGACAGGCCCGGCACGACCCGCAATGATCCACTTCCGGCGCATCAGGCTCCAGCTCCAAAGTCGTAAAAACAGACCCTAAAAAAGCCCAATTGCCCCATTCCCGGCTCACAAGGTTGGTATGTTTGCCCTGCCAGCCCAGACCCGCCGCCTGCCCCAGCGCCTTCTCCGGCACAGGCGCAGTGTCGACAAAAACCTTCACCTCGCCGCCAGCCTCGGCAATCAACCACCGCGCCAACCGCTTCAGCCGCTTCTTGACGATGTCGTGGTAATCCCGCCCCTGCGCGTAAACAGAAACAGCCCCCAATTCGGGCCGGTCCAACACAGCGAGCGGATCATGCTCCGGCGCATAGCTCTCGGCCAACATGATCACCGACCGCGCCTCGGGCCACAGCGCCGCAGGGTTCCCGCGCCAATGCATCCGCTCCGCCATCCACCCCATCTGCCCATGGCGACCAGCCTCGACAAAGGCTTCCAACCGCCCCGCCACGTCCGGCACAGCGTCGGGCCGACACACCCGCGCCAAAACAAACCCCTCCTCCAGAGCGCGCGCTATGACACGCTCTTTCAAGCCCATGTCTTCTTCTGACGAGAAATACGACGGGGGTCTGGGGGCTGGCCCCCAGTCCGACCAATCAGATCAGAAATCCAGATCATTATAGTGCCGCGGCGGCGGAAACCCGGGCACCTGATCTGCCAGGATCGACCGAAAGGCCGGGCGCGACTTGATCTTCGCATACCAATCCTTGACCACCTCGCTGCGGTTCCAATCCACATCAGAGATATAGTCCAACGCCGACAAATGCGCAGCCGCCGCAAAATCGGCCAGGGTCATCACATCCCCCGCCAACCAACGCCGGTGGTCCAAAAGCCACGTCATGTAATCCAGATGATACTTGATCGCCTTCGCCCCGTCCTTCACGTTCCGACTGTCCGGGAAGCCCTGGCCCATCACCTTCTTGTTCACCCGCTCATACAGCAGCTTCGACGTCACCTCGTTGTGGAACTTGTCGTCGAACCACCCCACCAGCCGGCGCACCTCCAGCTTGGCCGCAGGGTCCGAGGGCATCAGCGACGGCTCGGGCCGTGTCTCCTCGATATACTCGCAGATGGCGGCACTCTCGCTCATCATCACGCCGTCCAGACGCAGCACAGGCACCTTGGCCGCCGGATTGCGGCGCAGGAAATCGGGATCGGCCTCCCAATACCGCTCCTCGACCAGCTCCACCTCGATCTTCTTCTCGGCCAGGCTCAGACGGACCTTGCGGCAGAACGGGGACAGGGGAACGTGAAACAGGCGGGCCATGGACAATCCGGGGTCAACAAATAGGTCAGGCATCCATGCACGGCGCGCACGGGTTTTTCAACTCTGGAAACAGCGGGCACGCCCATCCGCGCGGATCGTGGCTGCCCCGTCCAGAATGCTAGCGGCACGTTTGCGCACGAAAGACGACGGCTGGCTGGCCGACCGCCCCTTGGGGTTGGGCAGGATCGCGGCCAGACGGGCCGCTTGCGTGCCGGACAGCGCATCGGGCCCCACACCAAAGTAGTGCCGCGCCGCCGCCTCCACGCCAAAGACCCCCTCATCGAACTCGGCCACGTTCAGATAAACCTCAAGGATCCGCCGCTTCGACCACAGTGCCTCCATCAACGGGGTCATCCCCGCCTCCAGCACCTTCCGCACCCAGGACCGACCATGCCACAGAAACACGTTCTTCACGACCTGCTGGCTGATGGTCGACGCGCCGCGATTGCTGCCTTCGTCAATGGCGCGGCGAATGGCGATGACATCCAGCCCCCAATGGTTGCAGAAGTTCGCATCCTCTGCCGCCACGGCCGCACGGGCCATCACGGGGGCAATCTCCTCCATGGGAACCCACTCGTGATCGACACCGCCCAGACGGCGGCTTTCCTGCATCATGTAATAGGTGGTCGGCGGGTTCACGACGGACCACAACAGGGTCACGGCAACCGCCAACAGGAACACCACACTCACCAACCGCAGCGACCACCGGAACAGCCACCGGCCCGGACGAAACTGCCGTTTCGCCGCTTTCCTTGTCGTCCGCTTACTGCTCTTTCTTGCCATGGGCCCAGCTATAGGGCGCGGGCACTGCCATGAAAACTACCGGGCGAGCGATTGCGCCAGATAGGTGCCGATACGACGCGCCCCGGACGGCGAAGGATGTATCCCGTCAAAGGCAAAAAGCGACCGATCCGACGGATCCATCACGTCCTCGCTGTCGATGAACTGCACACCTTCGGTGCGGTCAGCAAAGCGGGCCAGACGCGCATCATATTCCACCAGATAGGGACGGCAGCCAGTGAACTGCCCCGACCGGGCGCTTGCATAGTACCCCATCCACAGCACCTGCGCCCCGGTCTGCCGCAACCGCATCAGGAAATCGGGTACCTCACCACTCAGATCCGGCCCGATCAACCCGTTCAGCACGCCATCGCAGGCACTACACGAGCAATCGTTCAGAAAATCATTGGCCCCGCCATTGATCAGGATCACGTCCCAATCGCGCACCCGAAACTGCGCCCGCACGTCAAACCCAACAGCACGGCCCAGCGCGGAATCATTGGAAAACCGCGACCCCGCAACGGCTTCGTTCTCTACCTGCGCCCCCAGCATATCGCCCATCACGGATGGAATGTCGCGGCCGGTCCACTTGTGCCACGCCATCAGACTGTCGCCGATGGCCAGCACGCGCAAAGGCTCGGCAGACACCGCCGACCCCAACAAGATCAAAACCACAGCCAAAAACCGCATGGATCAAAGATATGTCGGCAGCGCACGGATACCACCGGCAACACTCGATTCACCAATTCATCAGAAAACTCTAATCAAAAACAAAACGTTAATCGCTTCGGCGCGTTAACCGATTCTGCTACCCTCGCTCCGGGTGAGGGCACTTTTTCGTGCTCGGAGACAGGAGATGATCGAAACCACAACAGGCGTCCAGCCGGGCGCCATCGCCCCGCAATACCGTGTCCTCAACGCGACCGATGCCGCCCTTGTCTGGGTGTTGAAATGGGGCGGCGACACGGACCACGTGATTGCCAACAAACTCGACACCATGCCCAGCAAGGTGGCCGATATTCTGGCCGAAAACACCCATGTCGGAAGCAAGGACCAGGCGACCAGGATGGTCGCCCAGTCCAAAGGGTAGTTACTCCGCCGGAATGGCCGCTTCTTCCAGGCTGAGGGGATGGGCCAGCTTGTCCAGCATCTCCTTCGGACAGACCTGAAGGAAATTCTGCTGCTCGGTGTCCCAATGCTGCAGGATATCGGCGGTCTTGACGCTGCCGGTCTCCTCCAGATGGCGCTCCAGCAAGCCCTTCAACTGGTCATGCCAATGCTCCACGGTCACCGGGCAGGTTACAAGCGTCTCCATGTTCATCAACGCTTCGGCCTGCCCGTCAGGGTCATAGAGATAGGCCATACCGCCGGTCATGCCGGCGCCAAAGTTGGCCCCGATCTCGCCCAGGATCACGGCGATACCGCCGGTCATGTACTCGCACCCGTTCGACCCGCAGCCCTCGATCACAACCTGCGCGCCCGAGTTCCGAACGGCGAACCGCTCACCCGCGCGTCCGGCGGCAAACAGGTAGCCGTCGGTCGCACCGTACAGCACCGTGTTGCCGATGATGGTGTTGTCCGCCGCCACGATGGGCGAGGACATCGGCGGACGCACCACCACGGTGCCCCCCGACAGACCCTTCGCCACATAGTCATTTGCATCGCCCGACACTTCCAGCTTCAGCCCCGGCGCCGCAAAGGCACCCAAGCTCTGCCCGGCAGAGCCGGTCAGCTTCACCGTCAGATGGTCCGGCTGCAACGAATTGCGCATCCCGAACTTACGGACGATGTGGCTCGACGTCCGGGTGCCCACGGTCCGATGCGTATTCTGGATCGCATATTGAAGCTGCATCTTCTCGCCGTCCTCAAGGAACCGCGCCGCATCACGCACGATCTGCGCGTCCAGCGTATCGGGCACAGCGTTGCGATCCTTGTCGCGGTTGTAAACGATGTCCGCCGCCCCATCGACCGAGATCAGCATGGGGTTCAGGTCCAGATCGTCCAGATGGGCCGATCCACGCGACACCTGCGCCAGCAGGTCCGCACGGCCAATCACTTCGTCCAGGCTGCGCGCACCGATCTGCGCCAAGAGCTCACGCACTTCCTGCGCGTAGAAGGTGATCAGGTTCACCACCTTGTCCGCATTGCCGGTGAACTTCGCGCGCAGGCTTTCGTCCTGCGTACAAACGCCCACAGGACAGGTGTTCGACTGGCACTGACGCACCATGATGCAGCCCATTGCGATCAGGGCAGCGGTGCCGATGCCGTATTCCTCGGCCCCCAGCATCGCCGCCATGACAATGTCGCGGCCCGTGCGCAGACCACCATCGGTTCGCAGGGTCACGCGATCCCGCAGGTTGTTCATGCTCAAAACCTGATGCGCCTCGGTCAGGCCCATCTCCCACGGCAGACCCGCGTACTTGATGGACGTCGCAGGCGACGCACCCGTCCCGCCATTGTGGCCGGAAATCAGGATCACATCCGCCTTCGCCTTCGCCACACCAGCGGCAATGGTCCCGACACCAGATGAAGCCACCAGCTTCACCGTCACCTTGCAGCGCGGGTTGATCTGCTTGAGGTCATAGATCAGCTGCGCAAGGTCCTCGATCGAATAGATGTCGTGGTGCGGCGGGGGCGAAATCAGGGTCACACCCTTGGTCGAATGCCGCAGCCGCGCAATCAGGTCGGTGACCTTCATGCCGGGCAACTGCCCGCCCTCACCGGGCTTAGCCCCCTGCGCCACCTTGATCTCCAGCTCTTCGCACTGGTTCAGGTACTCGGCGGTCACACCAAAGCGGCCCGAGGCGACCTGCTTGATCTTGGCCGACGGGTTATCGCCATTGGGTTCCGGGTGGAAGTGCGCCGGATCCTCGCCGCCCTCACCAGAGTCCGACTTCGCGCCGATCCGGTTCATCGCCACGTTCAGCGTCTTGTGCGCCTCAGGGCTCAGCGCGCCCAGCGACATGCCCGGCGTCACGAACCGTTTCCGGATCGAGGTGATGCTTTCCACCTCTTCGATCGGCACCGGCTTGCCCAACGGCTTGATGTCCAGCAAATCCCGCAAATGAATAGGCGGCTGCGACCGCATCTTGGCGCTGTACTGCTTCCAGAGCTCAAAAGAGGCTCTATTACAGGCCATTTGCATCATGTGCATCGAAGTCGCTTCCCACGCATGGGTCTCCCCCGACTTCCGCGCCTTGTAGAAGCCACCGATGGGCAGCACATTCGTGCCGGTCCAGCCCGCCGCATGCACCTCCTCGGCCTTTGCCTGAATACCGGTCACACCGATGCCCGAGATGCGCGAGGTCATGCCGGGGAAGTACTCCGCGACCATCGCGCGGGACAGACCCACGGCCTCAAAGTTCAAACCACCACGATACGAGGACACAACGCTGATGCCCATCTTCGCCATGATCTTCAGCAGACCCTGATCAATGGCATTACGATACCGCGCCACCGCCTCGGTCAGCGTCCCATCCAGCAGCCCCCGGTCAATCCGGTCAGCCAGGGAATCCTCCGCCAGATAGGCGTTCACGACGGTCGCCCCACACCCGATCAGCACTGCAAAGTAATGCGGATCAATGCACTCAGCCGACCGCACGTTCAGCGAACAGAAGGTGCGCAACCCATTGCGCGTCAGATGCGAATGCACCGCAGACGTCGCCAGGATCATCGGCATCGCAACCTTGTCGGCACCCGAATGCTGATCCGTCAGCACGATGTGCCCCGCGCCCGACCGCACGGCATCCTCAGCCTCCGCCCGCACACGCATCAGCGCCGCACTCAGCGCCCCCTGACCCGGCTCAAACGTACAGTCGATCTCCACCAGATCCGCGTTGAAGTAGCTGACCAGCTTGTCCCACTGCGCATTGCCCACAAACGGGCTATCGAGGGTGATAATCTCCGTCTGCGCACTGCTCTCATCCAGCACGTTCTTCAGGTTCCCGAACCGCGTCTTCAGGCTCATCACCCGGTACTCACGCAGCGAGTCAATCGGCGGGTTCGTCACCTGGCTAAAGTTCTGGCGGAAGAAATGGCTCAACGGCCGATACTTCTTCGACAGCACCGCGCTCGGGGTATCATCCCCCATCGACGCCAACGCCTCTTTCCCGTCCTCGGCCATCGGCGCCAGAATGTTCTCCAACTCCTCAATCGAATAGCCAGCCGCGATCTGACGACGGCGCAGCGTCTCGCCATCAAACATCGCCTTCTCGGTCACACCTGACAGCTCGCCCTCAAGGTCGGTGATCTTGCCCACCCAGTCGCCAAAGGGCTGCGAGGCCGCCAACTGATCCTTGATGTCGGTATCGTGGAACAGCTTACCCTCGACCATGTCGACAGCCAGCAACTGCCCCGGACCAAGCGCGCCCTTCTCGACCACATTGGACTCTTCCAGCGGCACCATCCCGGTTTCGGACCCGGCAATGACCATCCCGTCACGGGTCACGACATAGCGCATCGGACGCAGACCATTCCGGTCGAGGCCCGCGCAAACCCAACGGCCATCGGTCATCGCCAAAGCGGCGGGACCATCCCAAGGCTCCATCACCGAGTTGCAGTAGGAATACATGTCCCGCCATGCCTGCGGCAGCTCAATGGCCTGCTTCGACCACGACTCCGGCACCAGCATTGTCTTCGCCATCGGCGCGTTGCGACCCGCGCGCACCAGCACCTCGAACACCGCATCCAAGGCCGCAGAATCCGACGATCCGTTCGCCACAATCGGCTTGATGTCCTCGGCCATGTCGCCAAACGCACCCGATGCCATCCGGATCTCATGCGATTTCATCCAGTTCAGGTTGCCCTTCAGCGTGTTGATCTCACCGTTGTGGGCCAACATGCGGAACGGCTGCGCCAGCCACCACTGCGGGAACGTGTTGGTGGAATAGCGCTGGTGATAGATGGCAAAGGCGCTCTCAAACCGCTCGTCCAGCAGGTCGGGATAGAACTCCGCCACCTGCTCGGCCAGCATCATGCCCTTGTAGATGATCGACCGGCAGGACAGCGACGCGATATAGAGCTGCGGCACCTGCGCTGCGGCGGCCGCCTTCTCGATGCGGCGGCGAATGACGTACAGCTCACGCTCAAACGTCTCTTCATCCACGCCCTTGGAATTCGAAATCAGGATCTGCTCAATCTCTGGCCGGGTCGCATTCGCCTTTTCGCCCAGACAGTCAATGCTCACGGGCACATGGCGCCAGCCGTAAATGTAGTAGCCCATGCGCAGCACTTCGGTCTCGACGATGGTCCGGCAGGTCTCTTGCGCGCCAAAGTCGGTGCGGGGCAGAAACACCTGGCCCACGGCGACCATCTGATCGCGGTTCGGCGTGTGGCCGGTCCGTTCAATCTGGTCATAGAAGAACTCGACCGGGATCTGCACATGGATACCCGCGCCATCGCCGGTCTTGCCATCCGCATCCACAGCACCCCGGTGCCAGATCGCCTTCAGCGCCTTGATCCCGTTCTCAACGACGGCCCGGCTCTTCGATCCGTCCACGGAAACGACAAGGCCCACACCGCAGGACGAATGCTCTTCCGCCTCGGAATAAAGACCGTTTTCGGCCATAAACGTGCGCTTGGCTTCTTCGCGGCGAACCCAGTCAGCATCATATTTGGTCATTGGTCGGTTCCTTTCGTCGGGCTTGCGTGACGCGCCAGCGTTGGCTCGCATTCGTAGAGGGGTGTTGTGGCGAAAAATCCGGGCTCACCCGGATAGATGAAGTCGATGGGGGACACGTCCCACTCCTCGATCGCGCCATCGCGGTTGCTCCGGTACGTGCCGGAAATGAAGTGGCGCAGGCGCGGAACGATGTACTCCGTCCCGGTCATGGTGAAATCACCTTCCTTGGTGCTTTCACGGCGCATGGAAAACTCGGTCTGCAGCAGCGTCTCGCCATCGATCACAACGCTCTCGGATATGATCCGGTCATAGCCAACAAAGCGCTGCACCTCGTCCGGGCCGCGCTGCTGAAAGTCATAGGAATCCGTCCCCGTCTCCATCAGTTCGGTCAGGTTCAGGGGATCATCCGAGGGCTGCACCAGCACATAATGTTTGGTCGGGAACAGGATATAGCGTTCCAGCCACTGCGTTTCGCGATCGGTCTTGCCCATATAGCGTGGACCGTACTGATCAAAGATGATGTTCCACTGCTCACCAGCCTGGTCGGCGGCGCAGTTGTAGATGTGCGTGACCTCGCAACCACGCTGTTGGATGGTCAGATCACCCACGCAGCCCGGCGGCGGGGTGAACACCAATGGGTCATCCTGCGCCTGCACGGCACCCGCGGCCAGCGCGGCGGTTATAAGGGCAAGCGCTCTCATGTCGTCCCCACATCGGGGTTCAATGCCACAACCTCGTCACGGGTCAGCCGCTTCTGTCCACAATCCTGCAGCGGGATGCCGCTTGGCTTGTGGTCCACGAAAATCTCATGGGTCAGGCTGAAGCCGTCCGGGTCATCAAACAGCCCCATTGGCAGGTCCGTACCGCCGAACCACTCACCCTCTTTCGTCTGACGGAAATACAGGTTGGTGCCGCATTCCTTGCACCACGCCCGCTCCGCCCAGTCGCTGGTCGCACGGGTGGCAATATGCTCGGCCCCGCTCCAGGTCAGATCATCGGTCTTCACGCTGACCTCGAACAGCGCGGACCCCGTCCAGCGGCGGCACGACTCGCAATGGCAGATGCCAAACGTCGTCGGCACGTTGCGCGCGACAAAACGGACGGCCCTGCACAGGCAGCCTCCGGTCATTTTGTCGATCACATCGTTCATTTAGGTGTCCTTAACCTTTGCGGTCATTCGGGTCAGCCATGCTGCCGTTTCGTCTTCATCATTCGTTCAGTTTCGGGTCGTTTTCAAAAACACGCAGTTTTGGCCCGAAAGTTCGCAGTTTCCGAAAATGGACCGAAAAGTGCGTTTTCAGGGGGGTCAAAAACACGCAGTTTCGGGGCCAAAATGTGCAGTTTACTCCGCAGCGATCACCTGGGCCGTCGCGTTGAACTGCTCCAGAATGGCCTCCGCACAGTCGCGCCCATCCCGGATCGCCCACACAACCAGCGACGCGCCACGCACGATGTCACCCACCGCATAGACCCCGTCGACTGCCGTTCTGCCGGTCGTGAATTCCGCCTTGATCGTGCCCCACCGCGTCACATCCAAACCGTCTGTATCCCACAGCGACGGCAGGTCTTCCGGCTCAAAACCCAGCGCCTTGATCACAAGGTCCGCGTCCTCGACATAGTCAGCGTTTTCAATGACTTCAGGTGCCTGACGACCCGTCGCATCGGGTGCGCCCAGACGCATCTTCTGCACCATCACACCGGCAACCTTGTCACCATCAGTGGTGAAGCCCTTGGGCGCGCTAAGCCACTCAAATACAACGCCTTCTTCCTCGGCATTCTGCACTTCACGCTGCGACCCCGGCATGTTGGCGCGGTCCCGACGATAGAGACACTTCACCGACGTCGCGCCCTGCCGGATCGACGTCCGCACACAATCCATCGCGGTGTCACCACCGCCGATCACAACCACCCGTTTTCCTTCGGCGTTCAGGCGCCCGCTGTCAAAGTCAGCCACCTCGTCACCAAAGCTCTTGCGGTTGGACGCCGTCAGGAAATCAATCGCCTTTTCAATGCCTTGCGCCTCACCATTCGGCATCGACAGATCACGGCTCTTGTAGACACCGGTCGCAATAATCACCGCATCATGAGCCGCCCGGATCTCGTCAAACGAGATATCCTCACCCACATTGCAATTCAGCTTGAAGGTCACGCCACCCGCCTCAAGCTGTTCATTGCGGCGCATGACCACATCTTTCTCCAGCTTGAAGCCAGGGATACCATAAGTCATCAGCCCGCCCGCGCGGTCATAGCGGTCGTAGACGGTCACCTGCACGCCCGCGCGACGCAGCACATCCGCAGCTGCCAAACCGCCGGGGCCAGCACCGATTATTCCAACGGATTCAGTACGTTCGGCCGCGGGCGCGATGGGTTGAACCCACCCCTCTTCCCAGGCGGTGTCCGTGATATACTTCTCCACCGAACCGATAGTGACAGTACCGTGGCCGGATTGTTCGATCACGCAATTGCCTTCGCACAGACGGTCCTGCGGGCAGATGCGGCCACAGATCTCGGGGAAGGTGTTGGTGGCCTGGCTGACCTCATAAGCCTCGCGCAAACGCCCCTCAGCCGTCAGCTTCAGCCAATCGGGAATGTTGTTGTGCAGCGGGCAATGCGACTGACAGTAGGGCACACCACACTGCGAACAGCGCGACGCCTGTTCCTTGGCCTTGGCATCGGCATATTCCGCATAGATCTCGCGAAAATCCTCACGACGTGTCTCCGCATCGCGCTTCTCAGGCATGTCACGTTCGATCTTCACGAATTTCAACATCGGTTGGTCAGCCACGAGCCAGTCCCCTCAGTTACATTGGTTTGCGCGGTCTAAGGCATCACAAAGACAAATAAAAGTCAGCGATACTGACCTTTATTACGATTTCCCTACCAAATCGAGCGCTTGATTAACTTTTTTTGAACTTTTTAGATCCGTTTCGGACCTATATTCTGGCTTTGCGTTCAGAATCAGAGGCTTGTAACGTCACCATAGCACAAGGACGTTGGCGCCATGACTCTTTTTCAACTTCTGATGGTAGCCATCATTCAAGGCGTGACCGAATTCCTGCCCGTTTCGTCCTCGGGCCACCTTATCTTGTTGCCGACATTGACAGGCACACCAGATCAAGGGTTGGCGATTGATGTCGCGGTCCATGTGGGCACCTTGCTGGCCGTCATTCTCTATTTCTGGGCGGACGTGCGCGTGGCGGCGCGCGGGTTGACCAGGCTTGCGCAACGCAAGGTCGACACGCAGGGTGCGTTCCTGGCGCTTTGCCTTGTAACAGCAACGATTCCCGCGCTGATCGTCGGTATTGCCATCAAGGTCACCGGGCTGGACGAGGCCATGCGCAGCGCTGCGGTGATCGGTTGGACCATGTTGATATTTGGACTTGTGCTGTACTGGGCCGATCGGCGCGGCCCGACCGAGCGCACCGCCGATCGCTGGACCATCACACACGCCGGGATCATGGGCCTTGCCCAATGTCTCGCGTTGATCCCCGGCACATCCCGATCCGGTATCACGATCACCGCCGCCCGCGCCCTTGGCTATGAGCGTGAGGGGGCCGCGAAGCTTTCAATGCTGATGTCGATCCCGGTGATCCTTGCCTCGGGCGCGGTGCTGAGCGTGGATGTCGTGACGCAAGCGAACTGGGCTGTGCTGCGGGATGCGGTGATCGCGGCAGCGTTTTCATTCCTTGCAGCTTTGGCCGCACTAGTACTGATGATGCGCCTTCTCAGGACGGTGAGCTTCACACCCTACGTGATTTATCGCGTCGTGCTTGGGGTTGGCCTGCTGCTCTGGGCTTACAGTTAGGTGCGCAGGTTCTTCGCACTTTCCTTGATCGCATCGTACTGACCCGACGGACGGAAGCGCCAAAGGTAGTCCGGCAAAACTGACGCAAGCGCAACCGGGTCGATGCCCAGCGCGTCAAAGCCTTTCGCGCCTTCGGCGACAACGTTGTCGTTCCGCAGATTGCGAACCTGATCGCGCGTGATCTGCGCGGGAACCAGTCCCAGCGTCAGCGCATTCAGCGTGTCAAATCCAAAGCCCATGATGGACGCCAGCCAGAAGGGGATGTTCACGACCACTCGGCGGCGGCGGATCACCTGCAGCATGGTTTCCATCAATGCGCGGAAAGTACTGACATCGGGGCCGCCCAATTCGTAGACACCAGGTTCGACCGTGCCCGTAAGCGCTGTTTCCGCTGCCTTCGCCACGTCGTCGACATAGACCGGCTGGAACCGCGTGTTGGCACCGACGACAGGAAGAACCGGACCCAAACGGGACATGGATGCAAATCGGTTGAAGAACTGGTCTTCTGGTCCAAAGATGATGGATGGCCGCAAAATGACAGCGGTCGGCATATGTTCCAGGACGGCAGCTTCGCCTTCGGCTTTGGTACGGGCATAGTCGCTTTCGCTGTCTGCATCCGCGCCGATTGCGGACACATGCACCATCTTCTCCACCCCTTGCGCGGCGGCGATCCGGGCGATGCGGGCGGCTCCTTCGGCCTGAACAGCATCAAAAGTGTTCTTGCCCTGCTTTGCCAGAATGCCCACGCAATTCACAACGGCATCGGCGCCCGTCATGACCTGCGCCACCGAAGCATCGTCACGAATGTTGCAAAGGACCGGTTCAACCTGGCCCACAACGCCATAGGGTTTGACGAAGATTGCCTCGTTCGGGCGACGCACGGCAACGCGAACACGCCATCCGGCCTTGGCCATGCGTCGTGCGATATAGCGACCGACGAAACCGGACCCACCATAGATCGTGACCAGCTTGGACATCTCTTGCTCCTCGCGCACAGCTTCGCAAGGTGGTCTATCCCCCGCATGACCGACAGACAAGACGCCAATTTGGCGCGGGATGAGGCCCACTTCTCAGTTTTCACGAAACTCCGGTCGGCAGCTGCCTCACTTTCAGCCGACATGGGCTCCAGAATCGGATTGACACCCCCTGTTGCCAGCCTTAAACGACGCTCCACCAACCCGTGCCCAGATGGCGGAATTGGTAGACGCGCTAGCTTCAGGTGCTAGTGTCCGTATGGACGTGGAGGTTCGAGTCCTCTTCTGGGCACCAAATCACTCAACTTTTTAGCATTTTGTCGACCGCTTGGTGATTTGTCATCGCTTTGAGCGTTCGAGACGCAAGCTTGGTTGCGTTGCCAGCATAGTGGCTTGGCTGGCATTCAGCACCCGGAAAACTGCAACAGCCCTGCTCCAAACACGGTGTCGCGCCCGGCGGGGCCCAGATCCTTTGCTGCTGCACCCAAGGACTCACGGACCGATTCCACGGACCGCCGGGTCAGGTTTTTGTCCGCCGCAATGGCTGCCGTCACAAAGGGCGCCGCCATCGAGGTGCCGCTCGCGATCCGGAGGCGCGCACCGTCGCGCACCATGATATCCACCCCTGGCGCGGCCAGATCCACATGCGACCCACGTCCCGCATTGCGGAAAATCGCGCCGTCGCGATCCACAGCGGTCACGCCCAGCACGAAGGGAAAAGCAGCGGGGAACTGGGGCGGCGCGCTCGGGCCTTCATTGCCAACTGCGGCCACCAGAAGCATACCGTCTGCCGCAGCCCGCGACAGGGCCCGGTTCATCAGCTTGTTCCGTGGCCCTGCCATGCTGATGTTGACAACACGCACCCCGTTCGCAGCCAGCCAGTCGAGCGCACGCAAGATCGGAACAACACCTGCCGTGTCACCCTGAGAGATGACATTGGCGCTGTAGAGCGGCGTGCCGCGCAACCGTCCCGGCCCCACAAGCAGCGTTGCGATCCTGCTCCCGTGCTCCATGGCTTGTGCGTCGGACCCGCCCCCGAAAGCTTCCTGAATGATCTGGCCTGAGGCGAGGCCGGGGTGGTCCGGCGCCACGCCGCCGTCGATCATGCCCACGCGCGCGCGGGCGACGCAGCCCTCTTCGGGCCAACCGATCATGGAACCGGCGTAGTCGACCGCGGCCAGAGCGCGGCTCTGTAAACTATAGAGGTGGTTCGCTCCGGCGGTAACGCCGGGAACTGCAGCCTCGATCTCGTCAATGGCCTCTGGGATAGTGGTGCCAATTGGAATGCGAAATACGACAAGAATGTCGTCCAGACTGGGCAGCGGATGCTGTGCGAGGAGGACATAGCCGCGCGCCTCGGCGCGCGCGATCAGCACTTCCGGCGCCTCTGCTGTCAGCACGACAAGTTCCCGCTCGTCCGTCACGGCAAAAGGCAGGTCGCCAGCCCCTGTGGCGCGGGGTGGCCCGGCAGGTCCACAGGCAGCCAGAACAAGGCACACGAACACGATCAGGCGGATCATATCACTCCTCGGCAACGATCTCGACAAATGGCGAGGTTTCCAGAGCTGTCTGTGCCGCTTCCCGCGCGGCGGCGTCGACAAATACCAAGCGGTAAAAGCCCAAGGCGCTTGGTCCATCCACGATATTTGCACCGGCGCTGCGCAGCAAGGCCTCGATCTCCGCCGCAGTTGTTTCGGATGCGAATGTCACGGCGAGGGTCGCATCCGCGGGCGTTTCGGAAACGGTGCGATACAGTGGGCCGTCTTCCGAGCCGCCGCCAACGATCAGAAAGGTCCCCTGAACCAGTACGACCGCGCCGAGAAACATGGCCGCGATGCGCCATACCGGTCGGTTCGGCTGGTTCGCGGGTTTGGTTCGTTCGATCTCGGCCGCCAACCTGTCCCAGCCTCCTTCTGCAGCGCCGTCTCCCAGGGCCAGAGCGCAGCGAAGCCCTGCCATCATTTCCAATTCGGCGCGTAGCGCGGGGTCTGCGTCCGCCTGCGCCTCGATCCGGGCGGCGGTCTCGGAGTCTGTTTCGCCGCGCACGTGCGCCAGCAATTCGTCTTCGCTCAGTCCGTCTGGTCGGCTCATGTCAACCTCTCTGCCAGGATATCGAGTATCCATTGGACGGGCGAGAATACGGAACGGTTCAAAATCATTTCAACCCTCCGCGTGACAGACAACGCATCAACAGCTTCTTGGCGTGATAAATGCGGCTTTTCACGGTTCCTTCTGGGACGTTTTCAACAACAGCCACCTCGGCACAGCTCATCTCTTCGTAAAAGGCCAGATGAATCGCGGCGCGCTGGCGATCCGGCAGCTTGTCGAGGCAGGCCCGCAGCCGCGCAGCATCCTGTGCAGCGCCCATCACCGCTTCGGGGTTGGGCGCATCGTCGACCCGGGCATCATCTGCCTCGCTCAGGGTAACGCGGGCCTGTTTGCGGATGTGATCGACGGTCTTGTTGCGCGCAAGCGTGAGTATCCACGACCGTACGCTGGACCGCCCCTGGAACCCCGCCGCACCACGCCAAACGCTCAGCATTGTGTCATGAACTATGTCATCAGCTTCCGCTGCATCGCGGACGCGCGGGCGGACAAACCGGGCCACCGCATCGGCATGGTATTCGTAGAGGGTCTTCATCGCCGACATGTCGCCCTGACCGATACGGGCCAGCAGGGCCGCGTCCTGAGGTTCGCGTTTGGGAAGGGTGCTCTGATCGGTCATCTCAGGCGAACTTACATGGCCGTATGTCCGATTCAACGGCTTTCAGCCATCGCGCCACGGACCAGCGCAGAGTGGCAGGTTTCCGCTAGGTCAAAAAACTTTGAACCGAATGCCGGGGATCAACGACCCACCCATATCCAACGCCCATTTGGGCTTCAGTATAGGGAAAAGACAGATGGCCAATATTAATGGTGACAATACTTCGGAAGTTTTGAACGGAACGAATGATGCGGACGTCATTGATGCCAATGGGGGCAACGATACGGTCAACGGACTGGGGGGCGACGACACGATCTTTGGCGACGGCGGCAATGATTTGCTGTTCGGCGGTGACGGCGACGACAGCATCAACGGCGGTGACGGCGCAGACACAATCGACGGCGGAGCGGGCGCGGACACCATAGATGGCCGCGGCGGAGACGACATTGTCAGCTACGCCAATTCTGACGAGGGTGTGCGCATCGGTCTTAACTTTGGTGTTGGCAGCGGCGGGCATGCAGAGGGTGACGAGCTTGACAATATCGACGGCTTCATCGGGTCCGACTTTAACGACCAGCTCGATGTGAACGCCAACCGCAGCAACCTGTTCTTCAATGGTGGCGACGGTTTCGACTCGTTGTTCCTCAACGAATTTCAGGATCTGCGCAATGACACGCTTCTGAACTTCGAGCGTATCGTGATTGCCGATACGACCTCTGGGCGCGTCGGTTTCAATATCAAGTCCGATCAGCTTGCTGATCTGGAAGAGATTAATGTCCGCAGCTTCTCGGGCGATGTTGATCTCTTTTTCGACATGGAAAACGGCGTCAACGCTGACCTGTCTGGCATCAACTTCACCGGCTTCGACCGCAACGACACCATCCGGGTCGAAGGTGAGAACGATGCTGATTTTATCATCGGATCGACACAGAACGACGAAATCAGTGCCCGGGGCGGCAACGACACGGTCAATGGTGGCGACGGCGATGACACGATCTTTGGCGGCAACGGCAACGACATTCTGATCGGCGGCGCGGGCGCTGATGAACTGAACGGTGGCGACAACCGTGACACCGTCAGCTACGCCGATTCCGCCGAGCGCGTGATCGTCAGCCTGAACCGGGGCATCGGTGTCGGCGGCGACGCCGAGGGCGACACCTATTCCGGCATCGACGGTTTCATCGGATCGGCCTTCAATGACCGCCTGCGCCTCGAAGAAAACCGGGACAACGTCGGGCTTGACGGTGGTGATGGTTTTGACACGCTTGAGCTGCGCGAGTTCCAGGAATTCCGTAACGACACGATCTCGGGCTTCGAGGACATTCTGATCAACGACAGCACCAGCGGTCGCAAGGGCTTCAACATCCACTCTTCGCAGCTGGAAGATATCGAGCGCATCCGTATCAACAATGGCACTGGCGACACGGCGGTCGACATTGCCATTGTGATGGATGGCGCGGATGTGGACCTTTCGCAAATCGAGTTTGTCGGCTTCACCGACAATGACATCATCCGTGTCATCGGCGAGAGCGACCGCGATGTCATGATCGGCTCTACCGGCAAGGACAGCCTGGATGGCGGCAGCGGCAACGACCTGCTCGAAGGTCGCGAGGGCGACGACCGGCTGGAAGGCGACAACGGCAAGGACACGTTGAACGGCGGCGAAGGCGACGACAGCCTGTTTGGTGGAGACAATGATGACCTGCTGATCGGCGGTGCCGGCGCTGACGTTCTGAATGGCGGTGGCGGTGAAGATGTTGCCGACTATTCTGCGTCAGATGCAGCGGTCGCAGTGAACATTGCAGCCAGAACGGCATCCGGCGGCCACGCAGAGGGCGACCAAATCAGCGGGATCGACGGCCTTATCGGTTCGGCCTTTGGCGACACGCTGGGCGGCGACGGCCGCGCCAACCAGTTCTTTGGTGAGGACGGCAACGACACCATCACCGGTGGCAGCGGTGACGACACCATTCGCGGTGGCGAGGGCAACGACAGCCTAAGCGGCGGTAACGACCAGGACGAGATCAGCGGTGGTGTGGGCAATGACCGCTTGTTCGGAGATGCTGGCAACGATGTGCTGGATGGTGGCGACGGCAACGACCTCTTCATTGGCGGCACGGGCAATGACGTCCAGATCGGTGGCGATGGCAACGATTTTTTCTTCGGTGGAGCCGGTCTGGATATTCACATCGGGGGCAACGGGTTTGATATCGTTTCCTATCGCGATGCGACCTCGGCCGTGACGCTGAACATGAAGGCACCGAATGCGGGTGCCGGGGATGCCGATGGCGACAGCTTCTTCGACATCGAAGTCATCGAAGGGTCGGATTTCAACGACAACTTCATCGGCGACAGCCAGGATACGATCTTCCGTAGCGGGGCAGGTGCTGACACGGTTGACGGTGGCGCAGGTATCGACACGGCCGACTATGTCAGGTCCGACGAAGGTGTGGAGATCGACCTGACTGCCGCTACCCAGTCTGGTGGCGACGCCGAAGGCGACGTGCTGGTCAACATTGAAAACGTGGCTGGGTCCAACTTCGACGACGAAATTCGCGGCGATGCACAGGACAATTTCCTGCGCGGCCGCGATGGCGATGACACCCTGCGTGGCGGTGATGGCGATGATCTGATCGAGGGTGGTGAAGGCAATGACAACATTGCCGGCAACGACGACAACGATACGCTCTTGGGCGAGGCAGGCGACGACATCATTTCAGGCGGAAACGGCGACGACTCCCTCGACGGCGGTGTTGGCGACGACATTCTCGGTGGCGGAAATGGCGACGACACCCTCGACGGCGGTATCGGCAACGACGTTCTCGGCGGCGGAAACGGAAACGACTCGATCGACGGTGGGGAAGGCAACGACTTCATCTCGGGTCAAATCGGCAACGATATCGTCAATGGCGATGCGGGCGACGACACGATCTTTGGCGACGATGGCGACGACACCCTGTCGGGTGGCGCGGGCACGGACACCATCGAAGGCGGTGACGGCAACGACCTGATCACGGGTGGCGTCGGCAACGACTCGGTCCTCGCTGGCGAAGGCAATGACATTGTGCAAGGCGGCGAGGGCGAAGACACCCTGTCCGGCGGCACCGGCAACGACTCGATTGACGGTGACGATGGCAACGACCTGCTGCAGGGCGACGAAGGTCAAGACACCCTGTCGGGCGGCGAAGGCAACGACACCATCGATGGGGGCGAAGGCGACGACGAACTCCGGGGCGATGCTGGCAGCGACTCGATCGACGGCGGTGACGGCAACGACCTGATCTCGGGCGGTACCGGAAACGATACGCTCCGCGGCGGTGAGGGTAACGATACTGTCCTCGGAGGTGCCGAAGATGACGTGATCCAGGGCAACGATGGGAATGATACCGTTATTGGCCACGAAGGAGACGACAGAATAAGCGGTGGCGGAGGTGATGACCGGATCAGGGGAGACGAAGGCAACGACGTCTTGTCCGGGTCGTCCGGCAACGATTTCATGACCGGGAACGAAGGCAACGACACCCTCTTCGGTGGTTCGGGCAACGATACGCTTGATGCCGGGGGCGGTGGTCGGAATCGCCTGGACGGCGAAGGCGGCGACGATGTCCTGAACGGCGGAAATGGTCGCGACCGGATGGATGGCGGCGCGGGCGACGACATCCTGACCGGTGACGGCGGCGGAGACATCTTTGTCTTCTCGACTGGTCGCGATGTGGTGACAGACTTCGAGGCCGGTCTGAGTAACGAAGTGGTCGACCTGCGTGCCGTCGCTGAAATCGTCGATTTCGACGACCTCACAAACAACGGGCATCTGTTTCAGGCCGGAAATGATGTCGTCATCGATGATCTGAACGGTAATTCGATGGTACTCAGCGACACTAACCTTGCAGATCTGAGCGCTGATGACTTCTTGTTCTGATCTTGGATCGAACTGGGAAACCAAGAGCACGCCGAAAAAAGCGTGCTCCTCTGGTTTCCCATTCGACCTCTGCATCTCGGTGGCTTTGAAACACCCACCGTCTCGGCGGCACTGGCAAGGAATACAAAACTTTCGCAGTGTCAGAGTTAGTGGAGCATAGCGGCCATGTCGTCCATGCTGATACGCTGCTTTCGCCCGCAAGTCTCGTGCTGGCCCTTTCCGGCACGAGGCTTGCGGGTATTTTTTGAAACGCCGCCGTATGTAAGAGCAAAGGCCCAAGCCTGCCTCCGACCACGGTACATAATTTGGGCACTGTGCAACCACTGCGCTCACGGCCATACCAAGCAACGTACCGCTTGAGATGTAGCATCCACCAATTGTCACCAAATTCTTTGCGCCCGGGGCATGACACCCCCGGGCGCAATGCCGTCCTCACCCTGCCAATCATGGACACAGAGCCAGAAAACAAGGGCGGTCTCGGTTATCCGCTGAGAAATCGCAGCGTCCTTGCGCATCCGAGGTTTTGCCGTTCGCGAACCTAACCGACACTACTTTTTACCCACCAGCACTGGTCTTGTCGCACCCCGACCCATTTCGACGACCAGCACGATATTGACTGTGGCGACGACTGACTCTTGGCGACTGAAGCTGTCGGTCGCCTGAAATCAATTGCGCAAAAGATTCACGCTAGGGTTGATTTTTGAATGCCCTCCATAGACGGTAGCGTATATCGCCACAGCAATTTCAGGTCCCGACCATGTCTTTCCCACCCAAATCGCCATCCCGTCGTCACTTTCTTGGCATGGCATCCAGTGCCGCATTGATTGCAGGCGCGCCTTGGCCTGCGCGCGCTAATGTCGATCCTAGAAATGCGTATTCTGCCGCGGACGCGGACGCCACAATCGCCAAGGTTCGCATTTATCCAGCGCTCGGGATTTGCAGGGTCGGCGGGTCGGAGAAGTGGTTTTACGCGCCCGAAGTCCCAGGTCTGCCACCCATGCCCGAAGATGGTGCATTCAAAGACGGGTTGGAGAAGATCAAGAAACAGGTCCAACGTTTCCGCGTGTATGCCTTTGATGCTGATGACAACATCATCGGGGAGGTGGCGGGTGACGACATCACATGGGGCGTTCACCTCGCGAACACCAAGGCGAACTGGTACGGCTTCAACAATCCGCTCGACAATGGCGACCTCGCACCCGGTCTGCCGTCGCAAAAGCGCAACCAGTATTTCGTCAACAACACCGACCGTGAGCAGAACCTGCTTATCGACGGCGGATTGCTCGAGATCTCGGGGCGTGACGTCAATCGCGATGGAAGCGACCCCGCCTATGGGTTCGAGGGCACGTTCTGGGGCGGGCAACCCGACGCAATCTCGGTCGGGTTGGGGCAGGTACGCACCGACGATCGGGGACGGCTGTTGGTTGTGCCGCCGGACGGCGTATCGGATTCGCCAAGCAACGCGCCGATCACCAGCTTTGCTGACAACAACGCCTGGCATGATGACTGGTGCGACGGGCCGGTGACCGCAAGCGTGCGGGTGGGCGAGGAGGTATTTGAGGCGGAACCGTCTTGGGTGGCGTGCGTCGGTCCAAACTTCGCGCCGGAAATCCCGCCGATCACAACACTGTACGACGTGATCGAAGACATGAATGTGCAGGAGGGGTGGTCAGAAATGCCGGACCTGCCGCTGTCGTTCATGCGGTACATCTACCCCACTTTCCGGCGCATCGCGCTGATGGAATGGGTGACGCAAGCAGCTAACCTGCGCCAAGGCTGGTTGGCCATCGGCGATCTAAGCGACCCGGATTACGTCGCCCGCCTTGCGGATCCAAGCCCCGAAAACGCGGCGTTCCGGCTGCAAATCTTTGAGTTGTTCCGTGACCCCTACAACCTGAGCGACACTGCCTATCTCGAGGAGCGGCTCAAGATCCCCTACATGCTAGGCGATGGCGTGAACTACGATGGCAGCCCTCTGCAATGGTTCCAGTTCCCCAAGCTGCAATACGAATACCTGCGCATCTGGGCCGCGGGTGACTTCGTCAACGATTATGACGGGCGGCTCGCAGAGGATGAACGCGCAGACTACCGCACATTCGAAGATATCCCGCTTGAACTGCAGCCAGGGGCACTGACACAAGCCGCCCTCGAACCCTGCTCCGGTGGGGCGTTCCATCCAGGTGTGGAGCTGACCTACTACCTCCGCCTCAAGGAGATGTACGCGCGCAACTATAACGATACGGCAGAACCATTCCGCATCGCACATGGCGACCGGCCGAGCCTGAACCAGGACCTTGGTCGACTTCTGACACCCGAGGTAGCCTTTGACGGCTTCGGGGACAGCCCGCCCCCTATAGGCCCACAGATGGCCGGTGATCTGACCCGGTGGATGGGCTTGCCTTGGCAATGCGATGCATTCAGTTGTCAGCAGGTGCTGATGCAGCAGAACTATCCGACCGCCGTATGGTGGCCCGCCCTGCTGCCCATCGACGTACTGCCAGAGCCCTACTACGCCGCCGCGCTCCGCGACGACCTGTCGGAAGAGGAGCGCGACAAGTTCCTGACCAGCCGCGTGAACTGGTCCCGCGGTGTTGCAGGTATCGGATACCATGCAAACTCGAGCTACTGGGACGGGATCACCAATATGATCACCTTGTGGGAGCGTATGGGCTTTGTCGTGCGTATGCCGTCGCCCGCCGGAGACGTATTTGTCGAAGTGCAACATGCCGACAATCTGGAAACCCGGTTCGACTGGAACCCCGGTCAGGGGATGCTGCCGAATTGATCCATGATGTTGCGGTCCTTGGCGGTGGCATCGCCGGGGCGACCGCCGCATTGCGCTTGGCGCAGGCAGGGTTGGAACCGGCGTGGATTGCTCCGACCCGAGGCGACGGTTTCAAGCCCGGAGAGCATTTGAGCGCTGCAGCCTTGCCATTGCTCAAGGCGCTTGGGTCGGATGCCATCC
The DNA here is from genome assembly GCF_019802125.1 of Tateyamaria omphalii. GTDB lineage: Bacteria > Pseudomonadota > Alphaproteobacteria > Rhodobacterales > Rhodobacteraceae > Tateyamaria > Tateyamaria omphalii_B. Next base: position 432,931 of record NZ_JAHVHT010000002.1, on the reverse strand, counting down.
TGCGGTCCGAAGTGCATCGCCACGCGCACGGCACCTATTCCGCTTGGGGCAGCGACACGCTGGTCGAACGCAACGCCATTGTGCAACTCGAGGGTCCACCGACCGTGCTGGACCGTGGCGCGTTCGAAGATGCGCTGACGACCCAAGCGATCACCAGCGGCGCGCAGCGCATCGACCAAACGGTGACCGAAGTCGTTGTACAGGAAGACAGATGGCGCATCGAAACTCTTGGCGGAGCCATCGCCGCGCGCTTTGTCTTTGACGCCACCGGGCGGAAGGCCTTGGTCGCATCAAGATACGCAACACGCTTTCAGGCGGACAAGCTTGCCTGCCAATACGCACTTTTCGCCGCACCCGATGCGGAAAGTGCACGGCCCGTCACGTTGATCGAGGCGGAGGAGAGGGGATGGTGGTACATGTCCCTGCTCGCCGATGGACAGGCGGTACTGAACTTCTACACCGACACCGACCTGCCCTGCTTCGAAACGTCGGACCTGGAAACCCAGGCTCGGGGCACAACGGCAATTGCAACCTATCTCGCCGACTACGGGTACCGAATGTCGTCCCGGCCGACCCGGATCGCCACCAACAGCACTTGGATTGCCCCCGCCATCGGCGCGGGGTGGGCTGCCATAGGGGATGCGGCGGCAGCGTATGATCCCCTGTCTTCGCATGGCATGACCACGGCTTTGTGGTCTGCAATGACAGCCGCCGACGCCTACATCGCGCGCAGCCGGCGTAAGATGCAGGACTATGCGGACAACGTGGCGCGCGGTGTGCAGGACTATCTCTCTGCCCGCAGCGCGGTCTACGCCCGTGAAACGCGATGGCCGGACAGCCCATTCTGGGCAAGGCGCCGCGCCAATTTGCACGCTGGACTGGCCCCTGCTGCCGCTGGATAGGCCGCTCAAACCGCTTTGCGATTTGGCAAGGCGCGCGTACACCGAGTTGCGGGCCATTCAATTGGTCCAAAGAGGGAGGGGAGCCCATGAAAGCAGCCGTGGTACGCGCGTTCAGCGAAGACTTGTCCATAGAAACCGTTGCCGATCCGGACTGCCCAGACAATGGCGTTGTTCTTGAGGTCGCGGCTTGCGGTGTATGCCGGTCCGACTATCACGGCTGGACCGGCGAACATCCCAAGGTACAGAACGGGTCGATCCTGGGACATGAGTACTGCGGCACGGTCGTGGCCGCTGGCAAGACCGCGAAACACGACGTGGGCGACAAGTTGATCGCGCCATTCATCCTGTCGTGCGGCGATTGCGAAGCCTGCCGCACGGGTGTGTCCAACACCTGCGCGCATCAGGTGGTCCCGGGCTTTGGTGAACCGGGCGCTTACGCGGAATACGTTGCTGTGCCGTTTGATCACAACCTCGTCCACCTGCCCGAAACCATGTCACCCGCGCTTGCTGCGGGTCTCGGGTGCCGCGTCACAACTGCCTGGCACGCGCTGACAGACCGCGCAAACGTGCGCGCAGGCGAATGGGTGGCCGTTCATGGCACAGGCGGGATCGGACTGGCCACACTGCTGTTGGCCAAGATGCTGGGCGCGCGCGTGATCGTTGTTGACGTTGTCGACGAAAAACTGATGCACGCCACCGGGCTCGGCGCCGATGCCGCCGTTAACGCCGCCAAGACCGACGCCGCCGAAGCAATCCGAGACATCACGGGCGGCGGCGCTCATGTTTCGGTCGAAGCGCTGGGGATCGCGGCTACAACCAACGCCTCCATCGACTGCCTGCGCATTTTGGGGCGTCACGTCCACGTCGGGATGCCCGCAGGCTCTGGCATGATGGAAGTCAACATGCGCGGCATTTACACCAAACAGCTGTCCTTCTTCGGGACCCGTGGGATGCCCGCCTGGAAATACCCCACCCTGCTTGAAATGATCGAGCGCGGTGATGTGGATCTGACCCCGATGGTGGCCCGAGAGGTCCCCCTATCGGGCGCTAGCGCGGAACTGCGCGCGATGCACGGGCCGACGCCGCCTGGCACTGCCGTCATCACGGATCTTCGGGGCTAGACCTCTAGTCCAGGCAGAAGCCACGCTTTCGGATGTACGCCCCGAAACCAGCGCGCTCCGGAGCGCTGTACTGGCGGGTTTTGTCCTCGGACCAACCGTAGGTATCCGACTGCCCGAATTGTTCGACAAAGCGTTGCTTGCCATATGGTTGCGTGGCAGCCCGGTCTTTGTCGTAAGCCGCAACAGCTTCACGCAAGCCATCCTCTTGATAGCGATCGACATGGCACGTGACGTGCATTGGCAATCGCTTGGAAATGGGCGGAGGGGTCGCTGGATACCCCAGTGCAAGCCCTGCGAAGGGAAACACGTGATCGGGCAGACCCAACAGGTCCGAAACCGCCTCTGCGTCGTTCCGAACGGCACTGATAGGACAACAGCCAAGGCCCAGCGCCTCGGCCGCCGTGACGAACGCGCCCAGCGCAATTGCTGCATCCGCAGTCGCATTTATGACGGCGTCCAGGTGATCATTGGCAAAAGGAACACGGCGCCACGTGTGCAGCATACGCTGCCGCCTATTGTTGCCGCAGAAGACTAGCAGCATAGGCGCGTCTGCCACCCATGCCTGCCCGGCGACAAGTTGCGCCAGTTGCGCGCGCAGCTCGAGTGACTTGAGCACGACAATATCACGTTGCTGCAAATCGCTTTTCGTTGGAGACGCCAGCGCGACGGCACACAGCATATCCAGAACGGCATCCGGCACCGGCCGAGCCGCAAAGTTGCGGCACGAGCCACGCACCGCCATGGACTGGATCAACGTTGCAGCATCGGCCGATGCAGTCGGCGCATCACTATACCGTGCCGCCAGCGCGCGGGTCAGGTCGGTTTCGCTGGTCATCAGCGCGCCCTTTCGTAAGAAATGCTAACGAAATTATTCACACAAATTCGCATTCATTAAGGATTTCTATTCTTTATACTCTGCCCCAACTCCCAACCCCGCGAAAGACCAAGCAAGGCATGGCAACGAAAACCCTCAAGGTCAGCATAGACCGTGGTGCATCGGATCCCGACATCTTCGACGTACCGGCGCACGACAACCAAACCGTGCTCGACGTGGTGTCATGGGTGCAGCAAAACACTGACCCGACCCTCAGCTACCGTTTTGCCTGTCGTGTCGGCATGTGCGGAAGTTGCGCAATGATGGTGAACGGCGTGCCGCGCTGGACGTGCCGGACGCATGTGTCGAAGGTCGTGCGGGATGGTGCGGTCAGCATCGCGCCGCTGCGCAACCTGCCTGTGGTCAAGGACCTGGTGGTCGACATGGATCCGTTCTTCGACAAATGGGTGGGGGCCGAGGGGGTGCACCACGGCACTCTCACCCGCGATGACCCGATCGCCACGGTCGATGAAACCAGCCCCGCACGGGTCGAAGCGAACGCCGGGATCGAATGTATCAACTGCTCGGTCTGCTACGCGGCATGCGACACGGTCGCGGGCAATCCCGACTACCTTGGGCCTGCAGCCTTGCAGCGGGCGTGGACCCTGCTGAACGACGCCAAGGATGAAGGGCGCCTCGCCATTCTTGATGCCATATCGGGCACGGGCGGGTGCCACAACTGCCACTCCATGGGCTCCTGCACCACCTACTGCCCGAACGAGCTTGACCCGATGTCAGCCATTGCGGGACTCAAGCGCGAAACTGCCAAGTCGTTCTTTCGGAGGGGACGCTGATGCTGAGCCTGCGCCTCTATATGCTGCAGCGGATCACGGCGCTTTTGATGGCGCCGCTCGTCCTTGGACACCTCGCGACGATGATCTACGCGATCCAAGGGGGGCTGAGTGCCGCCGAGATCCTTGGCCGCACTCAAGGTTCGGTCGCGTGGTTCCTGTTCTACGGCCTTTTCGTGGTGGCAGTGTCGATCCACGGCGCCATCGGTGTCCGCACCGTCGCGCATGAGTGGGGCGGGCTGAAGGGTACTCCGCTCGACGCCTTCATGTGGGCCATGGGCGTCGGACTGTTCACACTGGGGGCACGCGCCGTCTGGGCCGTGACATTCGCATGAGGGTCGCCGACATTACATCCCGCGCACATCCCCTGTGGCTCGCATACATTCTGCATCGGATGTCGGGGTTGGGCCTCGCGCTGTTCCTGCCCTTCCACTTCTGGATCCTGTCGCTGGCGCTGACGGACTCGGCACGACTGGACGGATTTCTCGCCTTTGCGGAGATTGGTGCAGTCAAACTGGCTGAGTTCGGCCTTGTCTTTTTATTGGCCGTACACATGTTCGGCGGCTTGCGGCTGATGGCACTGGAGTGGCTGCCGTGGACCCCGCCGCAGAAGACATTGGCCGCAGGGGCAACGGCCGTGTCTTTCCTGATTGCCACGCTATTTCTGATGCAGGCGGTATGACATGAAACTCTCGGACATCGAACGCCACGACACCGACATTCTAATCCTCGGCACCGGGGGCGCAGGGCTGTTCGCAGCCCTTCACGCACAACAGACCGCACCCGCAGGCACCAAGATTACCATCGCCGTCAAAGGGCTGATCGGCAAGTGCGGCTGCACGCGCATGGTGCAGGGGGGCTACAACGTCGCCCTTGGCGGCGGCGACACGGTCGAGCGGCATTTCATGGACACGATCCAGGGGGGCAAATGGCTGCCCAATCAGGATATGGCCTGGCGGCTCTGCGAACAGGCCGTTGTGCGCATCCGCGAGCTGGAAAACGAAGTCGGCTGCTTCTTCGACCGCAACCCGGATGGCTCCCTGCACCAAAAGGCATTTGCGGGCCAGACCGCTGACCGCACCGTGCACAAGGGCGATCTGACAGGGATCGAGATCATTAACCGACTGATGGAAAAGGTGCTGGCGAGTGGCATCGAGAAGCTGCAGGAACACCGCGCCGTCGGCCTGATCCCGACCAAGGATCGCAGCGCATTGGCCGGTGTCCTGATGATCGACATGCGTACCGGCGGCTTTCGTCTGGTGCGCGCCAAGACGGTTCTGATGGCGACGGGCGGCGGCCCGACCATGTACAAGTACCACACACCCTCGGGCGACAAGACGATGGATGGCCTCGCCATGGCTCTGCGCGCGGGCCTGCAACTCCGCGACATGGAGATGGTGCAGTTTCACCCAACCGGCCTGCTCGCTGGCGACCATACGCGCATGACCGGAACAGTGCTTGAGGAAGGGTTGCGCGGTGCGGGCGGGCAGTTGATCAACCATGCGGGCCAGCGCTTCATGTTTGACTATGACGGCAAGGGCGAGCGTGCCACCCGCGATGTGGTCAGCCGCGGCATCTACGCCGAGATGCGCAAGAACAATAACCCGGATCAGGAGGGTGTGTTCATCTCGATGTCCCATCTTGGCCCCGACTGGGTGGCGCAAAAGTTCAAGGGCATGGTCAAACGCTGCGCCGACAGCGGGTTCGATCTGGCCGCGGGCAAGGTGGAGGTTGTGCCGACGGCGCATTACTTCATGGGCGGCGTGGTCGTGGACGTGGACACGCGCACTGCGATGGAGGGTCTGTACGTTGCAGGTGAGGATGCAGGGGGCGCCCACGGCTCGAACAGGTTGGGCGGCAACGGGGTGGCCAACTCGACCGTCTATGGCGGCATCGCGGGCGACACGATGGGCCGCGATGTCGCGCACATGACGCTCCGCGACCCGGACGAAGACGTGCTGGCCGCCGAGTTTGAACGCGCAACCTATCCCCTGACCCGGACACCCGACCTGATCATGCCGCTGCGCAAACAGCTTCAGGATTTGATGTGGGAAGAGGTCGGCGTGATGCGGACCGAAGCGGGCATGACACGCGGGCTCGCCCGCATCGCGCAAGTCTCAGACGCGCTGATGGGTGTGGGCGTCGACGCCAACACTCTGGCCTTCAACCTCACCTGGCACGACTGGCTGAACCTGCGCTCACTCTGCGACATTTCCGAAGTGATCACCAAGGCTGGCATCGCTCGCGAAAACTCACGCGGCGCGCACTACCGCGAGGACTTCCCAAATGATGGCGGGTTGGAAAACAGCGATTTCACAGTGGCGACTCTCGATAGCGGAGAAGTCACAGTTGCCCGCGAACCTGTCCAATTCACAATCGTTCGCCCCGGCGAAACGATCCTGCCGGAAGGCGAACCCGAAACTCTGGTTGCAGCGCAATGATCCCAATCTCTCTCATCCAATCCACAGCCGAGGTCCTCATGGACAAGGCAGCGATCGAAATCCCGCAGGACTACTTGGACGGCCTAAAACACGCGGCTGCGACCGAGGATGGCGACCTGTCGTCCTTCGTCCTCAAGGCCATGCTCGACAACTACGAAGCGGCCAAGGAAGACCGCCGCGCCATGTGCGGGGACACGGGTGTGCCGCGCTGGTTCGTGAAGATGGGGAACGAGGCGCGGGTCGAGGGCGGGATGGTCGCGCTCGAAGCTGCCCTGCGCCGCGCGACCGCCAACGCCACCAATGGCGTGCCGTTGCGCCCCAACCGCGTGCATCCGCTCTGGCGGACGGATCATGACAACAATGTCGGCATCGGCGCGCCAGAGATCGAGTACGGTTTTGAGCCGGAAGGTGAGTGGATCGACCTGATCACGGTCCACAAGGGAGGCCTGTTCGGCACCGACTACCGGATGCTCTTCCCAAGTGATGGCATGGAGGGGATCAAGCGGTTCTACCTCGACACGCTCATGGCCTTTGGCAAACGCGGCCTCGCCTGCCAGCCTGCCATCATCGGCATTGGCTTAGGCGGGTCCAAGGATATCTGCATGTGCCTTGGCAAACGCGCCTCGATCTTGCGCACGGTGGGCAGTCGCAATTCAGACTCGCGCATTGCCGAGATGGAGGACGAGTTCAAAGAACTCGGCAACTCCATCGGGATGGGCGCGATGGGCTTTGTGGGGAAGAACATGGTGATCGATTGCAATATTGAGGTCGGCTACTGCCACACCGGCGGGATGCCCATGTCAGTCCACGCCTTCTGCCTGTCTTCGCGCCGCGCTGTTGCCCGCATCCACGCGGATGGACGTGTTGAGCACCGTACGGACCCGGACTGGTTCACCGATTACCAGCGCCGCGAAACAGTTGAATGGGAACCGCAAAGGGAGGCCGCAGAATGAACGTCCTTCTTATCGGTGCAAACGGAGATATTGGCACCATCGCAAAGGTGGCCTTGAGCGAGCGCAACACTGTCATTACCGCCGGGCGCAGCAAGGCCGACATTCTTGTCGACATGGCCGACCCGAAATCCGTCGAGGCAATGTACAAGACGGCAGGACGGGTTGATGCGGTTGTATCAACCGCCGGCGACGCACATTTTGCATCCCTGCAAGAACACACCCAGGAGACGTTCATGATCGGGTTGAGGCAAAAAGTCATGGGGCAGATCAATCTGGTCCTAAGCGGCATGGAACATATATCCGACGGTGGCTCTTTCACCCTGACCAGCGGTGTCCTTGATCGGGATCCGGTGCCCATGGCAACCAATGCGGCCGCTGCGAACGGCGCACTTGGAGGCTTCGTGCGCGCCGCTGCAATCGAAATGCCGCGCGGGCAACGGATCAACGTCGTTAGCCCCGGCGTGCTGGAGGCATCGCTCCCGCGCTATGGCGATTGGTTTCGTGGCCACGACCCCGTCCCATCGGATCGCGTGGGCCGCGCCTATGTGAAATGCGTCGAGGGCTCGATCAATGGTGAGGTCGTAATCGTATCATGACCGGTCCCCGCGAAGTCCGCCTCTCCACCACTCCTACCGACGAAGCCATCGCAAACCTCCGCCTTGGTGACGTCGTCTACCTTGACGGGTTGATGTATACCGCGCGCGAGGGCGTCTACATGCGCGCGTTGGAGGACAAGGCCAACATCCCTATGGAATTGCCCAGCCAGTCGGCGGCCAATTTCCACTGCTCTCCGGCCGCGCGCATCAATCCGGATGGCAGCTTTGACATGGGTGCCGTCACTGCCACGGCGTCGTTCCGCTTTGCCAAATGGCTGCCTGAGTGGATGGCCAAAACCGGGGCCAAGCTGATTGTTGGCAAAGGGGGGATGTCGTCCAAGGATTACAAGGAATACTTCGTTCCAAACGGGGCCGTCTACCTCTCCACCGTCGGCTACGGCACTGGCGCCCTTCTCGGGCGCGGGGTCGAAAATGTCGAAGCCGTGCATTGGAACGAGGAACTCGGGCTGGCGCAGGCCATGTGGGTCATCAAGTGCAACCGCATGGGGCCGTTCATCGTGGCCTCGGACATGAACGGCGACTGCCTGTTCGAGCGTGAGAACGCCAAGATTGCGGAGAACGTCGCCCGCGTCTACGAAGGAACGAAACCGGCCGTCCTCAAACGCTACGGGGAAAGCGATGACCGCACCGACGAAGTAATTTAAGGCACCCATGCCCGACCTGTCCCTGATTGCGTTCGCGAGCGCCGTACTTCTGCTGGCCGGCACGGTAAAAGGGTTCATTGGCTTGGGTATGCCCACCGTGGCCCTTGCCCTGCTGACTCTGAAACTCGATGCCAGATCCGCCGTTACACTGGTCGTGATCCCCATGTTGCTCAGCAATGTCTGGCAATTCTGGCGGGGGCCGGACATGTTGGGGTGCATCAAACAACACTGGCGCTATGCGGTCATATTGATCCTGTTTGTGGCCGCAACTGTCTGGTTCAGCCAATCCGCACCGGACCAGTTTCTGCGCGCGGTCCTTGGCGTTTTCGTTCTGGCGTTCTGCTTCTTGAGTTGGCGCGACATGGTGCCTGCGATTCCAGCACACAAGGTGCGCCTGTTCGAAGGGATCAGCGCCTTGATCGCCGGGCTGGTCGGTGGATTGACGGCTGCGTGGGCACCGCCACTGGCGATGTATCTGACCGGCCTCCGGCTCGACCGGGACGCCTTTGTCCAGGCGCTGGGTTTCCTGATCACGGCGGGCAGCATTTCGATTTTCTTCATGTTCATCGCCGTGGGGCACAGTTCAGGCCAGGAACTGGCGATCTCGACCTTCTTGCTGATCCCTGCGCTTATCGGGTTCTCCGTGGGCGAGCGTTTGCGTCATCGGACGGACCCCGAAAAGTTCAAGAAGTACTTCCTGGGCGCCTTTTCCGTGCTGGGGGCAAATCTATTGCTGGGCACATTTTTGGGGTGACACCCGGTCATGCCAATTCGGTGACAAGCACGCCCACGCCCATCGCCAAGGTCAGCAAGATCAGCACGCGCCGAAAACCCGTATCGCTCAACCTCCGAAACACGAGGATGCCGACTTGCGCTGCGATCAGACCGCATGGAATGGTCAGAGCCAGCGCTTTCAGCGCGGTCTGATCATAGGCCCCCCTGAGAAAGAGCAAGGTTACCGTGGTCGTCAGCATGGTCATATTGAAAGGCTGCAAGACAGCGCGCGTTTCGGATTTCGTCCACGGACGGATCGACAGCCACATGGAAGGCAATGCGCCGGACACACCCGCTGCCCCACCAAACACACCGCCTAGAAATCCGACGGCGCCATCGATGATCGGCGTACGGCGGGAAAAGGACGGCAGCGCCGCGCGAAAGCCGAAATAGCCCCCGTAGACGATCAGGAATACGGCAATTCCGATGCGGAGCGTTCCACTGTCGACAACATCCAATAGCATCAAGCCCAGTGGGACCCCGCAAAGCCCGGGCAAGATGAACCGCAACAGCCGGTCCCGGCGGGCAAAGATGGATGCGCGTACGATCCACATCCCCTGAACACCAACGAGAACGGACATGAACGCCACGATCGCCACCGACGTCGTAGGGGGTAAAACCACCAGATAAAACCCAAGTGCAAACAGCGCTGTGCCGGTGCCGGACAGTCCATTGATAAAACCGCCGGCCGCGGCCCCCAGAGCGAGAAATAGGATCATCTCGCCAGTCATGTTCGCCCGCCCCTGTCGACATCACGCGCCTCGTCAATCACTGCGGCAAATGACTGGAACAGCTCGTCGATTGCGCGTGTCTTGATCTGATCTTCGAGGTGAGCCAAACCCAGCACCCGAGTTGGGCCGGCTGGACCCAGAGACAACTGCCTGACCGGCACCGCTTCCAAGGGCTTGACCGTCAGATCAGGTACAATGGACACGCCCAAATTGGCATGCACCATGCTTGCGATGGCTTCGGGACTGTCCAACTCCATCGTTTCGGTCACACGGATGCGCCTGGCCCGGATCCAGTTATCGATCAGCGTGCCCAGAACAGCATTGCGATTGAACCGAATGTAAGGCCGGCTGCGCAACAAGGTCAGCGGGTCGTTTTCGCCCTCTTCCAGTGCGGCGATCAGGTGCATGGGTTCTTCGGCCAATGGACGAAAAACGATGCCCGCGGGCATGAGATGTGGTTTGGTGATCAAGGCTGCATCCAGATTTCGGCGCGCAATCTCGGCCAGAGATGCTTCGGTCAGCGCTGGACGAATGTGCAATCCAACACTCGGAAACCGCCCTTTGAAAACGGCAACGGCCTTGGGTGTCAGTCCGGTCAATGTGGTGCCCAGGGCGCCCAACTTCAGCACACCGCTCAATCCACCATCAGCCAGAACAGACGGGACAAGATTATCGTAGTCGGCAAGCAGCACGCGCGCCCTGGCGACGATCTCGTGGGCGACGGGCGTCAATTCAGGCGTGCGAGTGGCCCGGTTGAACAGCGTCAGATCAAGATCCGCCTCGAGGGCCTGCATCTGCTGGCTCACCGCCGCGTGGCTGACATGCACCGCCTCGGCAGCAGCTGTAAATGTCTTGTGGTCCGCCACGGCAACCAGCGTGCGCAATAGGCGTATTGTCATGAGGCTGCGCCATTTTGAAAGTCAACCTTTCGAAACAAACGGCCAAAGGAGCCAAAACACAAGAAATACTTGCAGATTATTCGCCTAGCATCCGGATGAACCGTTTGGGGGCCTGTGTCTTCGTTGAACATCATGCCAGTTCAACACATCGGAATGGTTGCAATGACACATTTCCGAAGTCAGTCAGCTCCGCAACTCATGTGCCTTGCAAGGCACATGAGTGGACAGTCAAAACCTCCCCAGCAAAATGAGGCTACTTAACGGCTTGCTTGGTAGGTGATTTTGACAGCGATGGCCCAGGTCGCCGGTGTCGCCCGACGTCGCTGACATCCTCCTGGATGTGGTCAATACAATCGTCCAGATCATCAACGCCGGGCAACGCACCTTGGGCGAACACGCCAGGTGCAGCCAGCATCAATGCCAGGGCCGACATGGCCAGAACATTACCTTCTTGCACGGGTCTATCTTTTCCCAACAAAGTGTGACCCGTCCGTTTCGGAGCGGGAATATCATCTGCTGAGCGGTAGATAGAGATCAGTTATGCATAGGAGGAATTCAGAATAATTAGGCATGAAAAAAGTATTATAAATTCATTGCGCCTCCTCAATATTCCCGAGGATTTCAAGCGTTTCACCTTGGCTGATCCCAGCAAGCTCAGCCATCACTTCGCTTTGCTCCCCACCAATCTGATCCCTGATGGCCATAAGGCTTTGTTCGGCAAGGTCACGCGTCGCCGGATCAAGGTCATCTCGCCAGATCGACCAAACAGGATAGGGAAAGGTCAGCGCATCAGGCACAAGGTGCAGACGCCCTTCATCCAGATATCGACAATCTGAAGCGCGGCACAGTCCGCGCTTTTTCTTTGTTCACTGCGGATGCCAGGCCGCTTCAACTTACGTCAGATACTACGCTGTCTTCTATATCTGGCCCAAATCCAATTCTGTATAAGCTGCCGCAATCGCGAAAATGGCTTGCCAACGACGCGTCTTACACAAAATCTAAAGGCGCTCTGACCGTTTCGGGGACAGCGCGTTTCAATGCAAATTAAATCGCACCGTATTGGATTTAATTTCAAATACAAGCACACGTTTTGATTGAATGACTGAGTCCATTTGCTAAGCTTCTCCCTGCATCAAAAGCTGTAATATCTCTCCAAGGAAGACTGAATTTGACACCGACCACGCTATCACGCCGCGCATTTTTGAAAAGCACGGCAGGCACTACATTTGCACTCGCCCTTGCCACACCTTTGCGCGCGGCAAACACTGCCGCTGCAACGCCTTTTGCAAGCCCCGCCGATCTCGCCCATGCGCGCCCGAACGGCACCGGAATGGCATTCATTGAGAAATTCGAAGAAACGCTGGACGATGAGCACCTTGAATTTTTGATCGAGCATTGGCGCCAACACATGGACGCGAATTTTACCGGCGGGGACAAAGTGCCGGACGTGTTCTATGCACTTGGATGCGAAACGCGCCCACATGCGCCGTTCAACGGTGCAAGCCTGCGTATTCCAGCTTATGTCGACATGACAAAGGCAGAAATTGGGCAGCCTATTGTTGGTCCGACCCTGACCATGCAACGCGGGCAAACAACCGGGGTTTTGCTAAGCAATGCAATTCGAGGGTGCGGGGCGGATGCGATCCCGGGTGTCAAAGACAATATGTCGGGATGGAAACCTCACGACTTCACCTCGACCAACCTGCACACCCATGGCTTGCATGTGTCGCCGCAGGCCCCGTCAGATGACGTGTTGATTATCCTCGATTCCAAGAACAAACCGCATTCGGACCACGCGGCGCACCACGGCAATCATGGCGCGCACCATACAATTCGAAGCGCGTTGGACGCGACCTCCTATGCATATCGGTATGAACTGCCGGACGACCATCCGGTCGGCACCTTCTGGTATCATCCCCACAAACATGGTTCGGTTGCCGCGCAGGTTGGCCCCGGAATGGCGGGCGCCCTCATTGTCAGGGCACCCGAAAGCGAGAACGACTTCGACACCTTGCTGGCCGACACTTGCAAAATCACAAAGGCCGACGAGGAAGTCGTGGTTCTGCAGTCAATCACCTACTTCGAAACGACCGGCGGTGATGCAGAGCAAGGGGTATTTTACCCCTACGGATACTACCTTAGCGAGGTCGAGCATAACTTTGACCCCAGCACCTGCCATGGACTGACACCGACCAAAGCGGCAAGCGTTCCGGCCATGAGCGTCAACGGGCAGGTCAACCCTGTCATCACCATGGATCAGGGCGAAATCAAACGTCTGCGTTTTGTGAACGCCTCCAATGGCCAGACCATTGTGCCCCAATTCGTTGGCGAAGGTGCACCAGAAGTCTACGCCATTGCAGTCGATGGCATTGCATTGATGCCTCCAACGACCTTGGACTCCGACCCGGATGCCGAGTACTTCAAGATTGACTACAATGCCGACAACCCTGACGCGGAAGCCTATTGGACCAATGCAGAGCTGATTACACTGGCTCCGGGACAACGTCTTGACCTGCTCGTCAAGGCAGGCACCACTGCAGGCAGCTTTCAGTTGAAAGGCGCGGCGAAAGGCACGGTTCCGATGGTCGTGCAGGGCCAGGACCCCAACACGGCTGATATCTTGACCGTAACGGTGACGACCGACGCCAGCACCAAAGAGCAGAGTATTCCGACCATCGACCTGTTCCGCAAGGAAAGCATCAAACGCCCCGTTCCGCCTGCGATGAACATCGACGGTGTCTGGCCTGCCGCCACGCAGTCGATCGAGTTCAAGACGATCGAAGAGAACTTCAAGGGGAGTTACCCATCAAAGCCAGCCTTTGTCGTGAACGACCAGTATTTTGATGTGACTGTTGGCGATCCGGCTCAAATCCAACTGTTCAAGGGCGATACGGATATCTGGAACGTCTACAGCACCAATGATGCTCACATCTTCCACATCCACATCAACTCGTTCCAAGCGCTTGGTCGGTCAGTCTATGATGTGGAAGGTCGCGTCTATCTTCCGCCGGTGACCTACAAGATGCCGATCTGGCGGGACACGATCTATGTGGACAGCGTTGGTGGCAACAAGATTCCGGGGACATCGCCGGAGAAGAAATACGACACCTATACACCCGGGACGATGGTCACCATGGCCAGCAAGCAGGTCGATTTTACGGGTGAATTCGTCCTGCACTGCCACAATCTGTTTCATGAGGACAACGGCATGATGCTGACGGTGTCCATCCTCGATCCCAAGACCGGGGGAACAGACGACGCATAACAGATGCTAGGTCGCGCACCGTATGCCCGGGCAGAATGAAGCCTGACCGAGTGCGCGACCGACCCTTTCCTGAAAACCCAAGCAAAACTCGTTGGAAACGGTTTTCCGAACTGTAGCCGCTGCTCAGTGCAATCAAGCCATCAATTTATGATGTAATCGGTTCGGCCCATCGCCCGATATCTTACTGGTAACCCCAACTGGCAACCGCCAAGCGTCGCAAGCGACGGACAAAAATCGGATGTTTGACAATGGCATGACTTTTGCTCAGCCGCGCTGCCCGAGTTTAACTCTTCAATACATCACCTTGTTCAGTGTGATGGAAATGGGTTGCCCGGCGCGGACTTTTGCACTGCCACGGGCCAACAGCCAGCCGTCTTCACGCTCCAATTGCGCGACAATCCGAAGGGTTGGCGACGCGGAATAGCTTGCAGACCATGCGAGCGGGAATTCGATCTGACGTGACTTGCCATCACTATCGATGCTCACTTCGTGGTCGGCGAGCCGCCTTTCGGTCTGAATGGCAGTGTCCTCAGCGAAGATCTTGATCCGGCCTGCCGGAATGACTTCGCCCCCTGCAAATGTCAGGCCACCGCGGAAATCTTTCGATTGGGCATCTGCGGTTCCTGTCAAAATAGCTCCTCCCAGCATCAGCATCCCGACAAACAATGTGCGACGATTGAAACAGAGCGTCATTTCGGCATCTCCTTTGTCAGTGTCGTCATCCTTGCTGGCTTGGCGACAAGGCGCCTGCGGGCACCGGAAGGGGTGCACTGAACGCACCCCTTCCGTTTTGCGTCAGATGATGACGAAGTCGTCCGCAGACAAGTCCAGGTCGCTGTCCAGCCGTGCAAACTGGATCGCTTCACCGTCACCTGAACCATCCGCATCATAGAACAGCGCACCTGTGTCCGTGTTGTAGATGATGCGGTCATCGCCGTCGCGGGCAAGCCCTGCGGCGCTGCTGTGGAATGAACTGAATGACAGCGCGCCTTCGCCGCCCAACTCCAGGAAGATCCGACTGTCGAGAAGGATCAGATCCTCATCGGTCTCGAAGTCCCTGATCCGGTCGATGTTTCCATCCCCAAGCTCTGTCGAGAAACGGAATGAGTCATCTCCCAGTCCACCCGTGAGCGTGTCGGCCGCAAGCCCGCCATCAAGCAGGTCGCTGCCGCGTCCGCCTACGAGAACATCTGAACCAGCCTCACCTGGTTCGGCAGGCGCGGGCGGGAACTCAACCGAGACATTGAGCGTGTATGTCGACCCTTCGGGAACGACTTCCGTCCAACCGCCTTCTTCGGACTCCGCCGTCCAGCTCCCTTCTACGATGTAATAGGTGCCGGTTTCTTCGACGACAAAGACGGTACTGGAGTCGCGTATGGAGGTCGACCCCGGGTCACCGCCCCCGTCGTCATTTTCAGCAACGATATTGCCATTGCTATCCAGAAGCCGAACCCAACTGTCATGGACATTCGGGTCTTCAATACCATCGATGTCGATGGAAATGACGGTGCCCGCAGCAAGGTCGATGCTGTAGTAGCCCGCCTGGCCGTTCCCAGTCGCATTGACCGTGGTGTGGAGAACAGTTGTCGAGTCAAAGATGTTCTCGTCTTCCTCGAGCGAGAAGTTGTCCGAGATATCGAACGCCGTCGCAATCGAGTTGTTGGTCGCATCCTCATCCAGCGTGGTGTAGCCCGTGCCCATGCCCGGTGTTGGCAGCGAGTCGTCCTCGTAGGCGAAATCCCCGAGTATGGTGTCATCTCCGGCCCCGCCACGCAGAGTGTCATCGCCGCCCTGCCCAGTCAGAACATTGCTGGCCTGGTCTCCGTGGATTGCATCGTCAAAGCCGGAACCGGAGAGGTTTTCGATGGAGACAAAAGTGTCACCTTCGGGTGCCTCGTGGCCCAGATTCAGTAGAACCCCACTGGTCGCATTGAAGTAGTCTGCCGTATCGCTGCCGGCCCCGCCATCCAGCAAATCACTGCCGTCACCACCCGTGAGCGTATCGTCGCCCGCACCGGCAGAGAGCTCATTCGCCTGGTCATCACCGATCAGCCAGTCATCGTGGAACGAACCCTCGACATTTTCGAAGCCGACGAGGATGTCATTTTCAATTGCAGTGCCGCGACCCACGATCTGAACAGGTCCCGTGGCGTCGCCGCCCGTGGCCATGCCGTTGGCAAGATCGACCGTAACGCCGCTTGAACTGTTTCTGTAAACAACCGTATCGATGCCCTCACCGCCGTCGAGGTAGTCCTGACCTGACCCGCCGATGATGACGTCATCGCCGCCTTCACCGTACAAAATGTCGCCATCATTTCCGCCGTCCAGCGTGTCATCGCCGTCCCGACCGTTAAAGACATCACCGCCACCCTGGCCGATGAAGTGGTTTGCCGCGGACGTTCCGATGAAACGGTCGATCCTGTCATCGGATCCGATCAGGCCCTCGATATCATAGAACGTGTCGCCCGATGCCGTGCCACCATTGGCAAAGTTGGTTTCAAGATTCACGATGAGCTGGAACGGGCTTTCACGGCTGTAGTCAACCGTATCGCTGCCCGCGCCCCCCCTGAAGACATCGACACCCGCCTGGCCGCTCAGTACGTCGTCACCATCGCCGCCGTCCAGCAGGTCGTCGCCCTGACCGCCCAGAATGGTGTCGTTGCCATCGCCACCATAGAGCGCGTCGTCGCCGTCGTCGCTTTCGGTCTGATCCTCGAGATCCTCGATGTCGATGGTGTTGTTGATGTCACGGCTCTCAAGGGAATCCGTGCCACCGATGATGATGTCATCGCCGCCAAGTCCGAAGATCGTGTTGTTGCCAGCCCCGCCATCAATCGTTTCGTCTGTGTCGTCACCGAATATGATATTGCTCCGGGTGTTGTCGCCAGATGCGGGAGCTGTGTCGTCATCATCCTCTTCCAGTTCGGCGATTGTGCTGTCGACGTAGATGATGTTTTCGACGTTTTCGATGTCTCCAATGTCCAGATCCCGAGACATCACGATGACCGTGTCGTTGCCGCCATCCGCTTCCTCGCGCACGATATCGTCGAGCGAATCCACGAAATAGGTGTCGTTACCGTCACCACCGGCCATGCGGTCGCCGCCGCCGCGACCATCGAGCACGTTGTCACCGTCATTGCCGATAATGACATCGTCATATTGGCTGCCGATCCCGTTCTCGATGTAGTATTCCGTCTCGTCCTCGTTGTGGCCCGCAAAGATGGATACATTGTTGTTGTGCCCGTTCACGCTGGAAAACTGCCCGGCGCGCATGTCCAGGATCGTGCCAGCGATCGAACCGGAAAAATCCATCGTATCGTTGCCGCCGGTGTCGTGGATGACAAAGCCGATATCGCGCTGCATCCCCGAGGAAGTGAGCTCGTAGCCATATTTGTCGCTGTTGAACCCATAGACATCATCGCCGGTGTTCAGATTGATTGTCTGATAGGTCCGCTCACCGTCTTCGTCGACGGTAGAGAAATAGGTGCGGATGACGGCCTCGATATCGCCCATCAGGGGGGTCGCCGCTGACCACCGCGTGTCCTCACCCACGTCGATCCCGTCGAAATAGGACATGACGCTGTATTGCTGGCGATCATAGATCCAGGTGGCGTTGTTCAGATAGTTGATCTGCACACCGCCGGGGCCGCTGTAGTTATAGAGCCCGGGGTGGTTCAGACCAAATTCATGGCCAAATTCGTGAATGAACGTGTCAAAGACATAGCCCCCGATGTCAGTCAGGTTGGGCTCTGTGTCGTGAAACCGCTGCCCGACGCTGATGTAGCGGTCAGAGGAAAAGGCGCTGCCGTCGGATTGCTCGCCGATCTCCGGGCTGACAACCTCCATCCAGTCCGTATCCGGATCGTACGGCGTGTCATATACGATTTCGAACTCGAATGGTGTGACCGCCGCCCACATCTCGAGCGCGCCAACGGCGGCTTCCTGGTAGTCGGGATGGTTGCTAAGTTCGGATACGTTGATCCGAAGTGGTTCTGCGGCAATATCCGGCGTCAGGCTGCGCGGCAGTGCACCGAGATAGTCGAGATAAGCCTCATAGTCGTCACTTTTTCCAAAAGGGTTGTCCGGCGTCTGATCATTGATCCACCACGCCTCATCGGCGCTGTCTGAGTTGATCTGCAGGTTGGTCGCCACTTGTTCCGATCCGTCACCTGTGGGTGTATCCGGTGCCTCGGCCGTATTGGCGGTTTCTGTGGTTTCGGTGGTGTCATCTGCCTCGACAGGGCTTGGGTCTGTGCCACTCAGAGCCTCCTGATCGGTCATCACCTCGCCCAAGACCACTTGCAGACCAGTCTCTGGCAAACCGATCTTTCCAAATGAAGTTTCTTGTTGGGGTCCGTACCCCAGTTGGCACATCATGCACATCTTCGGACTATCCTTTTTCTTGGAGACTTGGGTGTCGTGATTCAGCGCGCCGGAAAAACAGATGACGATCAGTGGCTGTGCTGGTCACGTCGAAAAATGATTGGTTTCCTTCTATTTGAGGCGGTCAATTGAAGCCGCGCGCGGCCATCGTTTGGGACTCCTCTACCGGCAACCGCAGGCCGCTACGGTCGTTCGGGATTACCGGCGCCGGTGATCAACCAACGTCGCTGTGACGGATTTCGGGGACAAAAGACTGTCTAAAAAGTGACACCTTCATCACTGGACGATGTGGCGTTTCTTATGCTGGGAAAATTCCACCTATGCTTGAACTGTCGATATTTGGTCGTTCAATTCAACTGGAAATCTTGATCACGGCGCCATCGGCGAAAGTTGGCTTGGCAACGGACATTTCCGCGGAGAGTGTCGCCTTTTTATTGGGCCAAACAGGGTCCGCCACCTGATCAGCCGAAGGGATCTGGTTTTCGCGGGATGCAATGTCCGATCACTTTGATTGGGAGATGCAGCCGGACATTGTCTGCAGGAGCTTTGCGGATGGCCGGGGTTCGTGACCAGAACACCTTACATGTTCAAAAATGGCGCACATCACAGTACTCCGGCGCCGAGATACGCAAGCGCTCATGGGAGCGACCTGGCCAAAGGCTTTTTGAAGCGGCCACAAGTTTGCCCTCCCGCCATTTCTCAATCGAGTAACGGGCGCTTGCAAACCTTTCGAACAGGGTCAGATGTCACGTGTTGCATGGCAGTATCGATGCGCATGTCCTGATCTCATCTGACGACATCAACCGCCTTGACCTTAACCAGATCGCAATCGCGACATTTGCCGTCAGTGGTTGGGTTGAAGGAAACCAAACCGCCATGGTTCTTGGCTAGCTTTGTCCAGGCGGGTCGACCAGACGAACTCAGGTTGTCGTACGCGTTTTGGCAAATGACACGGCGCTTTTTTCAGCCTGATGGCTGCGCTGCCTCCTGCTTGGTTGGGACGCCGCATCCCGCCTGCATGACAGTCAGATGAACTACCGCTGAACGCAAACTAAATCCCGCATTAAGGGAAAATTTTGCCTCTGCTCCAGCTCCCTCACTTGCCTATATGACGATTACGCCCGGCACGTGACGACCTTGTTCGGCCACGATTGTTCACATGATCACGCCGCCATTACCGACGGATCGGGCGTCGCTCCGGGAGGCGAGTTCTTGCTCCCGAGATGGTCCGTCGACTTTCGAATTGCCCTGGCCCAATGGGAATGAAGGAAGGTGAGAACATGGAGATCTTCGAGACGACCCTGCGCGATGGCGAACAGCAGGCCCATCTACACTTTACTGCGAAGCAGAAGGGAGAAATGGCGACCCTGCTTGAGCATTTGGGTGTGGATGTCATTGATGCAGGGTTTCCCGCCGCATCAACCGTGGATTTGGAAGGCGTCCGACACATCGTCGATCAAACGGACACGGTCAGGCTGAGTGTCCTGACCCGACCGATCAAGAAGGATATCATACGCGCTGCCGCCGCCCTGAAGGGCGCGATGCACCGGTCGCGGATTGCAACCTCCGCACGCCCTTTCGACATGAAGTCGACCAGTGGACTGCGGGCCCATCATGCCCGCAAGAAGACAATTGAATGGTCGACGCAACTGATGCAGGAGGCGCGCGTCCATTTCCCCGAAGTGCAATACTATGCCATCTGCGCGGGCAATCGGGACATTGGGTTTCTGACTGATCTATGCGCATCGGTCGCCGACGCCGGGGCGACGCACATCGTTGTCGCCGACACACTCAGTACACTGGAACCCAACAGCTTCGGGGCTTTGGTCAGTCGTATGAAGGCTGCGCTACCTGCCGACACCACCTTGGGTGTGCATTGCCACAACCAGCTTGGTCTCAGCCTTGCCAACACGATTTCCGGCGTTGTGGCCGGTGCGACCCAAGTCGAGGTCACAATCGGCAACACCGGCGACGGCGGCGGGAACGCAGCATTGGAGCAAGTGTTGGCTTATGCGAGCTACTTCGGTGCAGACGACCCGCGCTTTGCCAACCGCTGCAAGACCGAGATGGTGGCGGAGGTCGTCAATGCATTCATCGACCGCACCGGAATGAAGTTTTCACCCAACAAGCCACTGATCGGAGACATCAGCTTCCTTGTTGAGACCGGTATTCACCAAGCCATTCCATCGGACATCATGCGCCATACCTTCCACCCGGAAACGGTTGGCCGCCGTGCCGAGATCACCATAGGTCGCCACAGCGGTATCGCTGGTATCCTCGAACAACTGGAAAAGATGAATATGCGCCCCAAAAACGTGGATCAGCGGCTGCTTTATCAGCAGGTGATGCATGCGGCACAAAGATCCGGAACTGTTCCAAGTCGCGAGCTGGGCCAGATCGCCAAGTCGCTGATGACCCGCGCAGACGCCGAAAGACCATGAGCTCTGATCACGTTCCATAGCACCGGAGGATTTGACATGGCCAAGTCACCGACTTCCAAGAAAAAGACAGACATGATGCAGGCGCTGCGCCACTTCGTGCGATCGCGCGGGGCGGCCTATCTGAATGATCCGAATGTTACGTCGATCGGCATTGGGCGGAAGAATGGCGATGGCGATATCAGCGTCATTTTCACAGTGCGGGAAAAGGTGGAGCCTTCGGCGCTCGAGGGACTTGGATCCACAGCCTTGCCGGAAAGCATCGAGGCGGATGGTGTTTCTGTACCGACGGATGTGGTCCAGCGGGATTACAGACCAGCCTATACAATTGTCGAACAAGGTCCTGAATCCGTTCTCAAATCGCGGATGGATCCGCTAGTGCCGGGTGCCAGTGTAAGCCACGCAAATGGCACGGCGGGGACGTTGGGTGCCATCGTCTTCGATCAGGGGACCGGCGCGCCCTGTATCCTGTCCAATTGGCACGTACTACACGGTGCCTCAGGCCAGATCGGGGATGTCATCGTCCAACCGGGTCCGCACGACGACAACAACGTCGCGGGAAACGCCTGTGGGGAACTTCTGCGCAGCCACCTGGGTGTTGCGGGTGATTGTGCGCTGGCCCGGATCACGGATCGGGGGTTTGATCGGGCGGTGCACGGGCTTGGTGCAGTGCTGTCGCAAATGGCAGACGTGGACCTGGATGACACACTGGTCAAAACCGGGCGGACCACCGGGACCACCTATGGCAAGGTGCGTCGAACCGACGTGATCGTGCAGATAGATTTCGGTGACCAGATCGGGCCGCAGAACATCGGTTGCTTTGAAATTGGCCCGGATCAAGATTTTCCCGCCGAAAACGGTGAGATCAGCATGGCAGGCGACTCAGGTTCGATCTGGATCATCGCCAAAAAGGATAAGGCGACTGACATCTTCGCTGGCTTGCACTTTGCTGGCGAAGGCGACAACAGCCCGGACGAACACGCGCTGGCCTGCTATCCCCGCTCGATCCAAAGCAAACTTGGCTTCACGCTGACGCCACCAAACAAGACCCCGGAGGAGGACGTGTCGCAGGAGACGGATGGCCCGGCAGGGTATGACCCCGACTTTCTGGGCGTGCCAGCACCCATGCCCGAGCTGTCACTCGCCTTCAAACGCGACGCCGTCAATTTCGGCAAGGCCCAGACCATCCCATACACCCACTTTTCCGTCTGCCAGAGCGCCAAGCGGCGGCTTGCACGGTTCGTCGCATGGAATACCGACGGCTCGAACAAGGTCCAGCTCGGGCGTCACGACTTCAAACTGGACGAGCGCATAGGCACAGAATTCCAGCTGGACGATGCGCTTTACGCCAACAACAGGCTGGACCGCGGCCACATCGCGCGCCGGGCGGACCTCGCTTGGGGCACCGTCGAAGAAGCGAAACAGGCCAATGAGGACTCATTTTTCTTCACCAACATCGCGCCACAGCATGAGCGCTATAACCAGTCCGGCAGAGGTGGGATCTGGGGTCGGCTCGAGGATCTGATCCTGGAGGAAGCTGACATGCAGGGCATCCGCATTTCGGTGCTGGGCGGGCCTGTGTTCGCGGACGACGATCCCAGTTACCGCGACGCCCTTATCCCACGCAGTTTCTGGAAATTGGTCGCGTATCGCGGTTCGGACGACGCACTGCACGCTGCGTGTTTCGTCTTGTCCCAAAGTGATCTTCTGACCGACATCGAAAGCATTGATTTCGATCCGTTCCAACTGTTCCAGGTCTCTGTCGCCGAGCTCGCCGACAAGACCGGCCTGGGGTTTGACGCTTACCGCGATGCGGACATAACCAGCCATCCGGAGCACCTGAGCAAGACACGTGCCGAAGTGCTGGCAGATGTCGATATCTCCTCAGCAGTCCGGGAGATCCGACACGAACGGGAGATCGCATTCTAGGTTTTGATCGTTGCGCAAACGAAAGGCAGGACCATGACGGACATTGTCATAGATGCAGGACATGGCGGAACCGAGAATGTTGGCGGATCCAGCTGGAACAACGCCGTGGGACCGCGCGGCACCTTGGAAAAGACCCTTACACTGGAAGTCGCAACGCGGATGGCGCAGCAGTTGGCCAACGTGACGCTCACAAGGTCGGAAGACGTCAACCTGGGGCTGGCAGCGCGGGCCGATGTTGCGCGGGCTGCAAGGGCACGCTTTTTCGTCTCCATTCATTTCAACGCATCGCTTGATGGTCAGGCGCAGGGGACGGAAACTCTGGTCCATACCAACTACTCGACCGCGTCGGCACAACTCAGCCTGCTGGTGCAGGACAGTCTTTTAAAAGTGACACAGTTGCGCGATCGCAATCGCGCCTTTGATCCCTCCGGCATCAAACCCATGCCGCTGGGTGTGTTGAACCCGCAATACCATGATCCCGACACCGCAGCGTGTTTGGTCGAAGTCAGTTTTCTGGATCGGGCCGATGAAGAACAGCGGTTGCAGGATCCAATCTATCTGGATCGCATCGCCGAGGCCATCGGTGACGGCGTCAACGCCATGGCGGAGGGAGCAGCACCGCCGTTGGTGCAAGAGCCGCTATGGGCCGAGCACCGTTTGCTGGGGCACACAAGTCGGCGTTCAAAAACCAATATGCGCAACAAGGTGAAGCGAGGTTGAAGCTTCACAAAGCACGCTCCGGACGGCAACGTGATCGCCACCCTTGGCGTTGCACCCCGTAGATGTGCTTTTGGCGTGGAACAACGCCAAAGCCGCTGCACCGGATGATCATCAAATGCCCAGCGGACGTACGTAGGAAGCTACAGAAAGTGCCCCGGGTTCACGTTGGCGATCTCTCGAAAAATATCTTCTCCCAGAGTGTATCTCAGTTGCATGGACAGATATCTTTCGTCGAATTCCTCCGTTTCGGTCATGTAATAGTCCGATCCAAAGAGCGTTCTGGACCGGAGCGTGGGTTTTGCGCGCAGGATCACCGCAAGCGTTGGCAAGAACCGCTGGGTGGCGAAAATCGTGTAGGAGATGTCGGTGTAGAGGCCCGGATAGGCGCCACTTTCGATCAGTTGCATGATTTTGGAGAACCAGTTGATGTGTCGGCGGTCCTCGATCGGTGCGTCGTGCGCCGTCAGTCTCCGACCTTCGGGCCTTTCGAAATAGTCGGTCCAGTCATCCTCGCCTCCGAAATGGGCAAGGCAGATACGCAGGCCGGGATGAGCAGTGAGAATTTCCCGGTAATTGTCAGGATCGCTATAGCGTGCGGTGGCAGCACGTCGTTCGCGCCTCGAGTAAACGCCGCCTCTGGAACAATGCGTCATAACGGGCACATCGTTGGCGGCACAATATGCCCACATTGGTGTCAATCGAGGGTCCTGCGGCCAGTATCCCAGCGGGGGATACAGTTTGATACCGCGGAAACCGCGAGCATCCCGCGCGACGTCCGGGGGAATGCGGCGTTCAAGTTCCTTGATGAGTTCGCTTTCTCCATCTGGGCCACCGTAGCGCCTTGGATCGATGGCAAGGAACGGCAGGACACGTCCATTGGATTGCTGCGCCAGCTCTTCGAGTTCATCGTGCTGCGCGTCGATGTCGACCGATGGTTGCCCTGCACCCATGAACGCCATGTCCATGGGCAGGACAACAAAGCGGGTGTTTTCTGGGTAGTAGCTTTTGATGATGTGCAGAACGTCAGATTGCGCACCCTTGCCGCCCACCTCAAGGAAGTTCGCATATCGGCTGAGCCTGTCACGGTCACTGAATGGATTCAGCCCACGCAACAGCCAGACCACCAGCCGTTGAAACGGCAGAGCAGCCAGGGCTGTGGTCAAACCAAAGGGCAGAAAGCCGCGGGGCACATGATCCAGCAGGAAGGTGTGGGTGTGGCAATTGGTGATGACATATGGCGTCTCTTTCGGCATTGCGCACCCTTTCAGGATCAGCATTCGCACCGAATGCATGAGGTCGCCCTACCATGGGCGGCACCGCAATCGCGTACCCCTCATCGTCTTTGACTACTGCGGAATGTCTGGCGAAAGCGGTGGAAGCTGAACAGTGCCTTCGGGCGACACGCGCAAAACACCCTCCAGCTTCGCGAGGTCGCCTAGCACACTGTCATCACACGACCCGAAAATGGCACAGAGCATGGGCATGACCTGTTCCACCTTCAGCCCCTGTTCCGCTGCACGTTCGCAAATGACCTCCACATCGGTGCCACATGCGTCGTCGTAGATGACCTTGACCGCGATCGTTGTCATATGGTGCCTCTGCCTCTTGGCCTGCGTGACATCTTACTGCGATACATCGGATATAGGCGTGGTTCCTAGACCGTTCCAGCTACAGGCGGTGGGGATTGGACCAGTCCAGCGCCGACATCCCGCGCCTCGTCCGACAATGGGTTTACCGTTTCAACGATCTTGTCCCAAAGGGCCTGACCCCGCAGGTTCGGGTCCGACTGCGCCCAATGCGCGGCGATACCAGCAACATGGGGACAGGCCATGCTGGTGCCCGAGAGACTTGCATAGAGCTGCGGTTGAGGTACGGAAGAGAACACATCTACGCCCGGTGCAGCCACGTTCACCTCACCACCATCGGGGTTGATGCCGCCGCTGGAAAAGTCCGCCACCGCAAGTGTTTCATCGATCGCGGCGACGGCCATGATGGACGGGGCGTTGGCCGGGCTGCCCACGGGGGCAATGAACCCGGTGCGCCGCGTGCTGCTGTTGCCGGCGGCCGCGACGATCAGTGATCCGTTCTCAAGCGCGATGCGGCCCAATTCCTCATATTCTGGGGAGTAGCTTTCGCCTTCGCCCACGTCGCTGCCCAGCGACATGGAGATGACTTCGCACCCCTGTTCGATGGCCCAGGCCATGCCGGTCAGCACGTCACGTTCCCGGCCGCTACCATTGTTACCCAGCACCTTGCCCACATACAGATCGGCATCCGGGGCAACGCCGTATCGGAAATTTCGGTCCGACATGACCCCACCAACCGCGGTTCCGGCACAGTGCGTGCCGTGCCCCTGACCATCCTGCACGTCCTCGCCGGGAACAAAGCTCTCTGACACGATTGTGCGGTTGGCAAAATCGGGGTGCCGCAAGTCGATGCCGGTATCTAGAACCGCGACCTTGATCCCGGCGCCGGTATACTCGCTGACCCAGGCCCCCACAGCATCAACACCCCACGTTTTTTCATCGTCATCTTGCAGCGTCTTCAGCGCAAAGAGGTACAATTCGGGCCGCACCGAACGAATGCGATCGTCACCCATCAAACTGGCCCGCATGCTTTGCGCGTCCGTGATGCCGATCCGTGAGGACAGGAAACCGATGTTCATATGTTCCAGGACAATGCCGCCCAGATCATCGGCTTCCGGCGGCAAATGTCCGGCGCGCGGAACAAATGACTGCACAGTCGACCCGGACACGTCGCCCAAGATGCTTTGCTGTGTGGCAAGATCGACGTCCGGTTTGAACATGACAATGCTGCCCCCTGTTGTACGTGGGGATCGCATTTCGAAGGTTTTCCTGGACATGACGGCCTCCTGACTTTTTCGGCTTTTGAAGCGAGCACTTGGACACATCTAAGGCATCGGGAATCCCGCTGCCGGACTTCAAGGCATAACGGGTGCCAGTGGGCACGTCATGACGATCAGGTGAATGGCGGATGAATGTGCGGATATCCGCGGTTTTTCCGATTTAGGTCGTCGGTTTACGTGCAGAAGAGATGTCGTCTGTCCGGGCCTTCAATGCCCTTCACCACGTTGCTTACGAGCGTTTGCCAATTGCTCTGCGGTAGGGAAAGGGAGCGGCCAACTTGTATCGATCCGACATCAATCTGGTTGCCAATGTAATTTCGCTTCGCTACCATATTCAACATGGCAAATCAAAGTCAGACACCGGATCGGATCGCCGAGCTTCTCGTCCACATTGGCCGTGCGGCGCGCAGCGAGGACGCGAACACCGAATTGACGGCAGCGCAATGGACCTGCCTGCGTTTCTTTGCGCGTGCCAATGGAACAACGCGGACTCCTTCGGCATTTGCCAGCTTTCAGGCGACAACCCGAGGCACGGCATCGCAGATCATCAAATCGGTCGAACGCCGCGGGCTCATTGTCGGCACACGCTCCGAACACGATCGGCGCAGCTTTTGCTTTGATCTGACGGATGAAGGCCGCGCGATGCTGGCGCAGGATCCGCTGCGTGATCTGATCAAGGTGATTGATGGTCTTGGCGCGTCAAAACGTGACCGCTTCCTCGCGACACTTTCAGAGATTGCTTCGGCGCTGGCATTGCAGCGCGATGTCCCGTCTTTCGGAACCTGCCGTGGTTGCACCCATTTCGGCACATCTGGCGATGCAGCCTACTGCGCCTGCATGTCGGCGGAACTCGCGGCCGATGACATCGCAAAACTGTGCGCAAGCTACGTGCCGTCCGCTGCTGTGAAAAAGTAAGGAGAGCCCAATGGCGCAAGTTGACCCACTCACGGACACACGAATGATCGCCATCAGCAGCGGTAAGGGGGGCGTGGGCAAGTCCACGGTCACGGCAAATGTTGCTGTGGCGATGGCCGAAGCGGGGCTTTCAGTGGGAGTGGTCGATGCCGACATTTATGGCCCATCCATTCCGGGGATGCTTGGTATCCCGGCCACGAAACCCGCCATGACGCCCGACCAGAGGGTCATTCCCGCCGAAGCACATGGCGTGAAAGTGATCTCGATGGGTATGCTGACCGACGATGACGCCCCCGCGATCCTTCGGGGACCGATGGTCACGAAATATCTGCAAATGTTTGTACGGCAGGTCGATTGGGGCGAACTGGATGTGCTGCTTCTCGATCTGCCGCCGGGGACCGGGGACATTCAATTGACGCTGGCGCAAGCCTTCCCGCTGTCTGGCGCTGTCGTGGTCAGCACCCCGCAAGACGTGAGCCTCAAGATCGCGAGGCGCGGCATAAGGATGATGGAGCAAGTCAACGTGCCGATCCTTGGCGTGATCGAGAACATGAGCGGGTTCACCTGCCCCTCCTGTGGAACAGTCACCCATATCTTCCACCAGGGCGGAGGAGAAGCCATCGCACAGGAACTGGAAGTGGAGTTTCTGGGCAAAGTGCCCCTCGATCCCCATGTGGTTGATTGCGCGGATGACGGGCGTCCGTTGGTCAGCGCCGCGCCTGAAAGCGAGGCAGCATCAGCATATCGAGCCATTGCGATGTCGTTGACCCAGAAGGGCGAAGATGCCGCTGGCATTGCGACGCCCTTTGCCTGGTCACTGGCAAACGGGTCCGGCAAACCGGCTGCGGCAAAGGACGTGGCGAATGGCGCAGCAGACAAGCTTGTCGCGCTTGATCATGATGACGGTTTGCTGATCCTCACATGGGCCGATGGCAGCCAACAAAGGCAGAGCGATCGTGACCTCCGCCTCGCCTGCCAGTGCGCGCAATGCCGGGACGAAATAACTGGTGCGCGTCTTCTCGCGCCCGATAGCGTGGCAATGGACATGAAGATCACACGTATCTGGAGCGTCGGGAACTACGCTCTTGGTATGGCCTTCAGCGATGGTCACGACACCGGCATATACACGTTCAAGGCGCTGCGTGGGATGGCCGAGGTGGAGTTCGAAGATGTCTGACACAGTTGTCCGCCGACGCATCAGGGCGCGATCTTCGGCCCGGGATGACACTGTCATGGGCTTTGTCCTTGATACACCGATCCAGCCTGGTCGCTCTGTTCTCTTTGACCCGCAAAGCGATGCCCCTCTGGCGCACGCGCTCTTCGCAGTACCTGGCATACAAACGGTCGAAGTCGTCGATACCACGATCTGGGTAAAGAAGGATGCAAGCGCCGACTGGGCGGCCCTGAAGCCTGCTATCGCCGCGGCCATCAGAAAAGTGCTGGATGAAACCGATGCACCGCTTGGAAAAGCGGTAACGGACGAAAGCACCGATCCCGATGCGCGCTTGCTCAAAAAGGTCGAGGACATTCTGGATCGGCAGGTTAACCCGTCGGTCGCTGCACATGGCGGTCATATCGCGGCCGATCGTGTCGAGGGAGGCACGGTTTACTTGCGCATGTCAGGTGGCTGTCAGGGCTGCGCGGCATCCGCTGCGACACTGCAACAGGGGGTGGAACGGATGCTGCGCGCCGCGCTGCCGCAGATCGAAGAGATCGTTGACGTCACCGATCACGCGGCCGGAGAAAAGCCGTTCTATGAACGCGATAAAGGCGCCTCGCCACTTCTTAATCGCATCGTTCCGGACGGTGTTATCCGCCTCGATGACGGCCAGGTAACAGTTGACCCCGAGTATCTGGCACCTCGCCTCGGTCTGACAGCCGAGACGCTTCGCGACGGGTTGCGCAGCGGTGACGTTGTCGGCGTGACGGAAACCGGTGAGGGACCAGATGCGGGCAAGACCCGTATTGTCCTGCGCAGCGTGCACCGGGCATGGGCTGCAGAAGTCAATGCCAACGGGGTCGCGCGCGAAATCCCCCCACCACGGGTGGTTGAGGCTGCCGCCAACAAGGAGCAGGATCTTTCAAGTCGCGTTCGGACCCACCTTGAGACCCTGGAAGCCGATGATGCAGTGATCACCTATGGCGCACTGGCGCGGGCACTTGGTCTCTGGATGCCCGGATCAATTTCCAAGGTCACCCGCGCACTTGAAAAAACGATGCGAGAAGACGCCGCCGCAAAGCGCCCCTTCATCGCGGCCCGCGCGGTGAGCCGTGGACGCGAAAATCTACCCGGAAAAGGCTTTTTTGAACTCGCCCAAATCCTTTCTCACAGACCTTCAGACAATGAGAGCGAAGTAGAGTTTCATCGCTCGGAACTGCAGCGGTTAAGTGAAGCAGTGGCGGGAGAGGCGGGGGCCCAAAGACCATCTGTCTAGACTCAAACTCACCGATGTCACCTGACCAGCGTGGTTCTTGACCCCAACAAAGAACCAGCAGCACACGTGTTTACCTAAGTGATGGCAACTCATCAGCTTAGGCAGAAGAGTTCAGGGCATTCTTGCGCCCATTCGCGATACGCTTTCCAACCTTTCCTGTACGGAGCATCAGCATAGCGGGCGTGACGATCAGTGTCAGGATGGTCGCAACCACAAGACCACCTGCGATAGCGGCAGAAAGCTCGGTCCACCATTGGGTTGATGGAGCGCCGTAGACCACCTCTCGCTCAAAGAAGTTCAGGTTTAGGCCGATAACCATCGGCATCAGGCCAAGCGCAGTTGTGATCGAGGTCAGGACTACCGGTCGCAAGCGTTGTGCTCCTGTACGCAGTGCAGCCTCGCGCGGGGCGAGACCACGCCGGAGGAAGTCGTTATAGGTGTCGATCAACACGATGTTGTTGTTGACGACGATCCCCGCCAAAGCAATTACACCAATACCTCCCATGACCACACCGAATGGGCGCCCCGTCACGATGAGCCCAAGGAGGACGCCAGCGATGGAAAAGACGATCGCGCTCATCACGATGAACGCCTGGTAGAAACTGTTGAATTGCAGCACGAGGATGACGAGCATCAGGAAGATGGCGGCGAAGAACGCACTGATGAGAAAAGTCATTGCCTCGGCCTGATCCTCGGCCTCTCCAGCAAAACTGTAGGTGACTCCGTCCGGAAGGTCGGCTGAGTCGAGCGCGATTTGAAGCGCCGTAATCTGGTCGTTGACGAGCAGGCCAGGCGCGACATTGGCTTCGATTGTTACAACGCGCTGTTCATCGAGACGTCGGATCGTGCCAACGCGGGGGGTGGGCGCAAATGTCACAAAGTTCGATATAGGGACAAGCCCGGAGGCAGTGGGCACCCTAAGATTTCCCAGTTCCGCAAGAGTGCGCGCATCGCGAGGAAAGCGCACGCGGATATCAAGTGCGCCTTCGGCGTCGCCGGGGCGATAATCCGCTACCGTCACGCCTTGCGTCAGCATTTGTATGGCTTGGCCCAGCAAACTGACATCTGCACCGAACCGCGCCGCTTC
The DNA here is from genome assembly GCF_019802125.1 of Tateyamaria omphalii. GTDB lineage: Bacteria > Pseudomonadota > Alphaproteobacteria > Rhodobacterales > Rhodobacteraceae > Tateyamaria > Tateyamaria omphalii_B. The sequence goes on along the minus strand of NZ_JAHVHT010000002.1, from coordinate 402,146 downwards.
CGCACGATCCACCAGAATCGAGACTTCAACGCCAGGGATCGACCGCGTGTCGGTGATATCGGTGAAGCCGCCTACGCGATCCATGACCTGCAAAACCGCGTTGACGCCGTCTGACTTGGTATCGACGGCGTTGGCGCGGATCTGCACGTTGATCGGTTTACCAGCGGTGGGTCCGCTGTCGGCCGTCTCCACCTGTACGTCGATGCCCGGGATATCGGCGACGTCGGCGCGGATCACCTCGCCGATCTCGGCCGCTGTGCGGCGCTTGTCCCACTCGATGAGGTCGAGCTGGATTACCCCGATCGTCTCCTCGTCTCCTTGTCCGGCAGCTATCGTGGATCGGGCATAGACACTGTCGACTTCGTCGTAGTCCAGGAGGCGGTCTTCGACGAGACGAACAAGCGCGTCGCGCTCCCAAATCGAAAAGTTGTCGCGCGTGCGCACCTGAACCGACATGAATTCCGGCTCAACCGAAGGAAAGAAGGCGAGGCCACGACCGAACTGACCGTAAGCGGCGAAAGCTCCAAGTAGCAGCGCGAGTGCGAAAAGCAGGGTGGCCGCCGGCCGCAGCAACGACCATTCCAGCGCACGCACATAAGCGCCTGTCCATCCGCCCATCTCGCGAGGATCACCCTGTTCCGCGGCCCGAAGGGCGCGTTTAGCGCGCGAGGTCTGTGGCTGCCGCCGTCCGATGATCCCGCCTGTGACGGGAATGAAGATGAGGGCCATGAAAAGCGACGCAAAGAGGGTCAATATGACTGTAATAGGCAGGAATTTCATGAATTCTCCCACCAACCCGGTCCAGAAAAGAAGCGGAAAGAAAACGCTCAGCGTCGTCGCAGTCGATGCAATGATGGGCCACGCCATCCGTTTGGCGGCCGCAGCGTAGGCTTGGCGGGGACTGGCGCCTTCCTGCAATTGTCGGTCGGCAAGTTCGACTGTGACGATGGCGCCGTCCACCAGCATCCCGACAACAAGGATCAGGCTGAAGAGGACAACAATATTCATCGTGTAGCCCATCGCCCAAAGCGCGGCGACGCCAGTTAAAAATGCGCCCGGTATGGCAAGGCCAACCAAAACGGCCGACCGTAGTCCGAGTGCGAATACGATGACGATCATCACGAGGATCACGGCAGCGATCACGTTCGCCTCCAGATCCGACAGCATGGTTTTGACGTCCTCCGACTGATCCTGAAGATACGTTACCTCCATGCTCTCCGGCCAATCCTGGCGAGCGTCTTCGATGACCCTTCTGACGTCTGCGATTGTGTCGATGATGTTGGCCCCAGAGCGTTTCACGACTTCAAGAGACAGGGCCGGTTGGCCATCAATTCGCGCAAAGCTCGTCGGGTCCTCGAACGTGCGCCGCACACTGCCCACATCGGCGAAGGTGACGACCGTATCGCCGCGCACCTTTACGGGCAGTGCCATGACGTCTTCGATATCCTCAATGAGCCCCGGAACCTTCAGGCCAATGCGTGCCCCGCCTGTTTCGATCGCACCGGCGGCGATCAGGCTGTTGTTGCGTTGAAGTTGGGTGATCAGCTCATCAAAGCTCAGATTGTAGGTCTGGAAGACCGTCGGATCGATCAAAACCTCAAGGACTTCTTCCCGCTGACCACCAAGGTCGATCTCGAGAACTCCCGGTAGTGCTTCGAGCGCATCGGCTGTGTCCTCCGCGATGGTGTTGAGGGTACGTTCGGGAACAGGACCGGACAGAACAATGGTGATGATAGGGAACAGAGCGGTGTTTATTTCGGTGATTTGAATGTCATAGGCGTCGTCCGGCAAATCGCCTTCAACCTTGTCGGCTGCTTCCCGCACCCTGTCGAGCGCCTCGTCTATGTCGCCACCCGCCGCGAATTCGAGTTGGATCGATGCAAACCCCTCTGAAGCATCCGATGACATCTCCTCGAGGTCTTCGATGGCACCAAATTCAGCCTCCATCGGTTCCAGCAAAAGCCGCTCGGCATCAGTGGGGCTGATCCCGTCCAGACCTGTCGATACATAGACAAGCGGGAGCGGTACCTCGGGGTTCGACTCCTTGGGGATCGAGATATAGGCAATTGTTCCGACGATCAGCAGCATGACAAGTGCCATCATCACGACGCGCGATCTTGAAAAAGCGGCCTCGATGATGGTGTTCATCGCACGACGTCCTGCGCTCGGGAGCTATCCATTGTCTCAATTGCCGGTTCGGCACGCACGACCTCGCCATTCTGCACGAACCCCTGCCCGATCGTGATGATCTCAGCGGGATCGGGAACGCCCGTAACCCAGATCCCGTCGATCTCTGCGCGGACCACATCGACCGGATAGAAAACGACCCTATCTGCCTCGACGGTTTTCACCCCGATTTCGCCGGATGGGTCGAGTGATACGATGGAGGGAGAGATGAAGTGGGCCTGTATCTCGCCGGTAGGAATGGAAACCTCGGCAGAAATCCCGGCCGCAATCGCACCGTCTTCGTTCGGGACTTCGATTTCGGTCAGGAAGGTGCGGGTATCGGAAGACGCAGCAGATCCGACAAACGTTACCCGACCGGTCCGTTCTTCGCCGGTAATGAATGTGACGGTAGCGGTCTGTCCGTCCCTGATCCTGGTCAATTGCTGCTGCGGCACCTGAATGGCGACAGTCAGGGGCTGATTATCGACCAGACGGGCGACTTCCGCGCCGGCCTGAATGAACTCACCCTCGTCCAAGCTCATGGTCTCAAGGCGTCCGGCGAAGGGCGCAACGATATCCGTGCTTTCCAAGGCAGTTTCGGCCGTGACCAACTGCGCCTGTGCCGCTGCGAGGTTGGCCCGGGCCTCCGAAACACGATCCTCGGTGGCGACCCCCCGCGCGCGCAGGTCTTGCGCATTGTCAAATTCCCGCTGGGCACGCGACACTTCCTCTTGCGCGCGCTCTACATCGGCACCCTCACGCTCCGTCGAAAGCCTTGCGATAACTGTATCGGCCTCGACGAGCTGCCCCTTATCGACGAAAACCTCAGCCACATCGCCGGACGCCTCTGCCCGGATCATAGTGTCCCGATCAGGCAACGCCTGCCCCTCAGCTTGAAAGGTAAGGACCACCGACTCCGACACGGACGTTCTAACGGCCACGGCGATCGCCTGGCGCTCCGCTTCTGCCGTTCCGTCAGAATTGTTCTCGCTCGGAAAGAAAAAGCCACTCGACATCCACGCGATGACGAGAACGACAAGCCCTCCCGCAACCCAAGTGGATCTTCGGGCACCTACGTCGTCGTCTTCGAAATGCAGAAGACCGACGTCCTCCCGTTTCGACGCTTCGTTTTCGTCGTGCATTCATCTGACCTTTGTCATTTGGCGTGCAGAGGTTTCAGATACGTTCAGTTCGGCCGAAATTTAAGAGCAAGGAGGATCACGCAGCTCTTCAATCCTCTCGATCCACCTGTCATGCAAGGGATCTATCCATCTTTTGCAATTTTGCGCTGAGGTCGCTGAACCATCGACAAAATGACCCCAAGCCGAGGGCCAATAGCGATGCGGCAGTCTCGGCACGCATCGGCGACACGTCCCGCAAGCTCAGCCAAACTCACAGATCGCGGACACGCTGTGCAAACCAAACTCCTTCCACTCCCAGTGAGTGGGTGCAGCCATGATTGATTTCCCCCACGACTGACTTTCGGAAAGGCAGGGTTGGCCAGCCTGTTCGCCAAACTGTGCCTACGTTCGGAGGAACGAGGAGTCAGCGACCCGGGGACTCATCTGGCGGATCCTCATAGACCGACCATCCGAAGTCCCCTGCGCTTTCGGGCAAATCATTGCGTCGCACATTGCGTGCCAGGTAAGTCTTGGCAATGAAGTTCGCTGTTATCGGGGCGGTCAGGAACAGGAACAGCGTAATCAGAAGTTCATGCACCGATATTTGCCCGGTTTTCGCAAAAAAGAAGATCATCGACGCGATCAGAACGCCACCAACGCCCAGCGTCGTGGCTTTGGTGGGTGCGTGCAGGCGCTGCAATGTGTTCTTCAGCTTCACCAACCCATAAGAGCCGACAAAGCCGAAAACACCACTCACGATAAGTGCTACCGAGACAAGGATTTCCGCAACGATGCTCATGCTCACGCCCTCATTCTATGATGTCGCCGCGCAGTACGAAGCGGCAGTATGCGACTGTTGAAACAAAACCGACCATTGCGATCAGCATCGCGGCCTCGAAATAAATCGCAGTGTCGCGCCAGATACCGTACAGGACCAAAAGGGCGATGACGTTGATCACCATGGTATCCAGCGCGAGGATACGGTCAGCCGCGTCCGGGCCGACAACGATGCGCCATAGGTCCAAGAGGAGCGCCGCCCCATAGCAGCCGGCTGCGAAGATGAGAGCGTATTCGATCATGGAAAAATCTCCAGAAGACGGCGTTCGTAGCGGGTCTTGATGTCTTGAAGGACGCTCTCGGGGTCATCGGCATGGAGGCAGTGCACGAGGATCGAGCCGCAATCGGCGGCGAGCGTGGCGGACACGGTTCCCGGGGTCATCGTGATGGTTCCTGCAAGAACTGTAATGGCCTCGGCAGAGGTGAGCTCCAACGGAACGGGTATCCAGTGTGACTGGATTTCCCGTTCCCGCTTGAACAGGATGATCATCGCAACCTGCACGTTCGCGACAACGATATCCCAGAGTACGATCAGCATGTATTCGGCAATCTTGAGTGGCCGGGCAATTGCAGGGCGGTCCGGCCAATAGGCCGCGGTCAGTATCGGGATGGCGAGGCCGAATGCCGTTCCCAGGATCAGATTGCCCAGCGTGAACGTGTTCACCAGACCGAACCAGACCAGGGTCAGCGTCAGGCTCAGGATCGGGTGCGGGATCAGACGGGTGAGCATCGATCAGTCCTCCTCTACCGGGCCGAGAACTGCCTCGACATAGCCTTCGCGATCGAAGAGCTGTGCGGATGCGTTGTCGAGGTAAGCGGAAACAGGGCCTGCGAAAATCGCCAGAACGGCAAGAGCGGCAAGGGTCAGAACAACCGGCGCGACCTGAGCGGTTGTCGCTGGTGGCGGTGCCTCTGCAGTCACGTCGACATCGGTCTGCTCTTCAGGAACTGCAAGTGCAGTGGACTTCCAAAAAAGAATGCTTCCTGCGCGCGCGAAACCGACAATGGTCAAAAATGATCCGACCAAAATGGCAGACCAGGCCCAGACCATGAAACCCGGCTCTTGCAGCGCATCAAGAACGAGAAGCTTGCCTAAGAACCCACTGAGCGGCGGCATACCAGCCATGGCGATGGCAGCAGCAAAGAACAAGGCAGCGAACAGACCATTCTGCACGGTCGCTGGCTCGGCCTCCAGCGTGTCAGCCGACCGCCGCGTTACGACGAGATCAGCAATCAGGAACAGACAAGCCGCCGCCAAGGTCGAATGGATCATGTAGTAGAGTGCAGCAGTCGTTGCGGTTGTCGAGAAAGCGGCGACCGCAACAAGCATGGTGCCCATCGACCCCACAACCGAGAAAGCGATCAGCGGCATCAGGCGGCGCGCTCCGAGAACACCGAACGCCCCTACAGCGATGGTCACGATGGCCGCGGGGAAAAGCCACGTGCCGGCAAGGCTCTCGGTGCCTGGGGCGCCCGGCCCGAACACCGTGGTATGGACGCGGAGGATAGCGTAGGCACCAACCTTGGTCATGATCGCAAAGAGCGCGGCCACTGGTGCGGGCGCGTTGGAATAGGTTGCAGGCAGCCAGAACTGTACGGGAAAGAGCGCCGCTTTCACCGCGAAGACAATCATCAGCAAGATCGACGCCACACTCACCAGAGCGGCTTCCTCAACCGGGATCTCGGGCATTCTGGCGGCCAGATCTGCGATGTTGAGCGTGCCCGTCGAAGCATAGAGCGTACCGAGCGCGAAAAGAAACAGCGTCGATCCGGCGAGGTTCATGATCACGTATTGCAGGCCTGCGCGCATCCGCTCCTTGCCGCCAGAGTGGATCATCAGTCCATAGGAGGCGATCAGGAGCACCTCGAAGAACACAAAGAGGTTGAAGATGTCTCCTGTAAGAAAGGCGCCGCATATGCCCATCAATTGAAACTGAAAGAGCGCGTGAAAGTGGCGTCCGCGCGCATCCCAGCCCGTGGCGATGGCATGGATCAAGACGATGACCGCAAGCGTCGCCGTCAGAAGCAGCATAAGCGCCGAGAGTCGGTCAAGGACCAGAACGATGCCGAATGGCGCGGGCCAATCGCCCAAACGGTAGACGTGGGTCGTGCCATCCGCCGCCATCGACGTGAGCCCTACTGCAATTGCAAGAAACGTGACCGTTCCTGCAACAGATGCTGTGCGCGCCAGCACGATGTCGTGCCGCATCACAAATCCTATCAATGGTGCCAGCAATGCGGGCAACACGACGGGGAGGATAATCCAGTGCATTATGTGCGCTCCCCTTGATCATTTGCATCCGGCGTCTCCGGCTCAATGTCGACACGGTCACTTTCAGCTTCGAGGTAGGCGCCGAGCCCGATCATCACCAAAACCGCCGTCATCCCGAAGGAGATCACGATCGCCGTCAGCACGAGGGCCTGCGGCAGCGGGTCGGTATAGGTCGCCTCTCCGTATTTGGAGAGGATCGGCGACTGGTCGATGGCCAGCCGTCCGCTGGCAAACAGAAATACGTTCACAGCATAGGACAGGAGTGCCAAGCCAAGGATGACGGGGAAGGTGCGCAAACGTAAAAGCAGGTAGACCCCGCCAGCCGTCAGAACTCCCACCGTAGTCGCGACGATCAACTCCATCTTAGCGTTCCGCTTCTTCTTCGGCGACTTGCGCACCGGGGTCATAGTCCATGGGAGCGACGTTCACAGTCTCACCAGCGAAGCGTGCAATGCGGCTCAGGCTATAGAGCATGAGCATGACAGCACCGAGTACGGTCAGGAACACACCGAGATCGAAAAGCATGGCCGTGGCCAACTCAAACTCCTCGATGGGCGGAAGATGAACATAGGTGTACGCACTTGTCAGGAATGGTTGTCCTGCCAGCCAGGCGCCTGCACCAGTTGCCCCGGCCACTACGACACCCAGGCCGATCATGGTGTGGTATTCGATCTTTTTGCGTTCCTGCGTCCAGGCAAAACCCGATGCCATGTACTGCATCAAAAGGGCAATTGCGACGACGAGGCCGGCCACAAAACCGCCACCCGGCTGGTTGTGACCCCGCAGGAAGATGTAGAGTCCAACGACCAGCGCGATCGGCATCAGTATACGGGTCACGACCACCATCATCAGCGGGTGTCGGTCGCGGGACCGATCCTGCGAATAGTCGGTGTTCTTCAGCCGCTGCGCCGCCGGTCCATCAAGCAGCGCGCGCATAAGTGCGTAGATCACGAACCCGGCAATGCCGAGCACGATGATCTCGCCGTAGGTATCGTAGCCGCGGAAATCGACGAGGATCACATTGACCACATTCGTGCCGCCGCCGCCCTCGTAGCTGTTCGCGATGTGATAGTCCGAGATGGTCTCGATGTCCCGCATCAGGAAGGCATAGGCCAGCGCGCTCACCCCGCCGCCCGCGGTGAGCGCGATGATCCCGTCGCGGACGCGCAGGCCAATGGGGCTTTCCTTGGGCGTGACCTTGGGCAGGAAGTGCAGCGCCAGCAGGAGCAGCATGATGGTCACCGTCTCGACAGAGATTTGCGTCAGGGCCAGGTCAGGAGCCGATAGATAGGCAAAGCCCGCCGAAATCGAGAGCCCGATGATACCGAGCAGCGTGAGAGCCCGGAACCGGTGGTGGTGCATCACAACGATCGACACTGTGGCCACCACCAGCATGACCCAACCCACGGCGATGACCAGTGGCACGCCCAGAAGATCGCGGGTCGGCGCCGAAAGGCCGCTGCTCGAATAGGCTATGAAACCAAGCAGGACGGAGGTCACCGTGAAGATCGCCAGGTAGCGGCTGATAGCGCCGTTGTGAGTGACCTCGGTGATCCAGCGGCTGGCGACGACGAGGCCCGCAACAAAGCGATCGAAGATTGCTTTGGCCTCTGGACGTGGTGCTGCGATCCAGATGCGGTCGAGCTGGCGATGCAGCATTAGCAGAAGAGCACCCCCCGCTATGGCGGCCACCGACATCCACAGGGCCGGCGTGACCCCGTGCCAGATTTTCAGATGCGGGTGTAGATCGGCACCGGTGACGGCACTTGCGGCCGCGGTCACGATCCCTTCAGCAAGAAACGGCGCGACACCAATAGCAATGACCAGAACAACCAGCAGAGCAGGCGCGGCCCACATGCCAAAGGGCGGATCATGGGGCGTCTGCGGATAGTCGTCGCGCTTGGGCCCAAGGAACACATGGCCAACGAAGCGGAACGAATACGCCACCGACAGAAGTGCCCCGATCGTTGCAAGCACAGGGACGGCATAGGCGCTGCCGTACCAGTCTGTGTGGGAGGCCTCCTCCAGCATCATCTCCTTCGACAGGAACCCGTTGAAGAGCGGGATACCGGCCATGGATAGGGCCGCAACCGTCCCGATCAGAAAGGTGATCGGCATGAGGTGCCTGAGCCCGCCAAGGCGTTTGATATCGCGGGTATGCGTTTCGTGGTCCACGATCCCGGCAGTCATGAAAAGCGCAGCCTTGAAGGTCAGATGGTTTATGATGTGAAAGACTGCAGCAACTGCGGCGGCTTCAGTGCCGAACCCCAGAAGCATGGTCAAAAGACCGAGGTGGCTGACTGTGGAAAAGGCCAACAGCGCCTTCAGGTCGTCCTTGAACAGCGCGATCAGTGCCCCGACAACCATCGTGATCAGGCCAATCGTGGCGACAATGTAGAACCATGCGTCGGTGCCCGCCAACGCGGGCCACATGCGCGCCATCAGAAAAACGCCTGCCTTCACCATGGTGGCCGAGTGCAGGTAGGCGGAAACTGGCGTGGGCGCAGCCATCGCATGCGGCAACCAGAAATGGAAAGGGAACTGCGCCGACTTTGTGAAAGCCCCCAGAAGGATCAGGATGAGCGCTGGCAGATACCACTCCGAAGCCCGGATGGCATCGCCGGCCTGCAGGATATCCGTAAGATTGTAGCTGCCGACGATGTTGCCGAGGATCAGCATCCCCCCGATCATCGCAAGCCCGCCCGCACCGGTGACGGCCAAAGCCATGCGCGCACCCTGACGTCCCTCGGGCAGGTGCTTCCAATAACCGATGAGCAGGAAGGAGGATAGGGATGTCAGTTCCCAGAAAATCAACAAAAGCAGGATGTTGTCTGAAATGACGATACCCAGCATCGCGCCCTGAAACAAAAGCAGATAGGTGTAGAACTGCCCAACCGGATCATCACCTGACAGATAAAAACGCGCATAAAGCGTGATCAGCAGGCCGACGCCCAGGATCATCCCCGCGAACAAGAGCCCCAGACCGTCCAGGAAGAAAGACGCAGACAGCCCAAGTTGCGGGAGCCAGTCGATTTGAGCCTGAACCACCTCGCCACGCAGGACAGCAGGTGCAAGAATGCAAAGCATGACAAGCGCCATGAGGGTCGGCACCGCAGTCGAGACGGCGGAGGCTGTACGCCCCGCCCTTATCATCAGACCAGGCAACAGCGCTCCGGCGAATGGCAGCACTGCGATCAGAAAGAGGAGGATCCCCTCATGGCTCATGGTATGTCCTTGTCGTCATTTATTATTCGATCAATGCGTAACGGGAGTAGAAATGCACTGCAACGCCAGAGAGTCCGCAAAAGCTGAGACATGTCGCACAGATTTAGACACCCCGACACCCCCGTCAACCAGGAACAGTTCAGTTGACGAATGCCTGGAACAATCCAGCAACGGGCGGCATCCATTACCGCACCAGGCATTCATCGCGGACATAGGACAGCACATCAGTTGAACGCCCGATTGGGGAAGCAGACATTCAAGTTCAATCGCCAGAGACATCCGGGAATGGTGCATCGATGGACTGTCGACAGTCCGGGTGTGTTTCGCCGGGTTGAGTGGTTGGTAGAAAATGGAACTGGCATCAGAAATCTGCGGATGGCGTGCCAGCTTTTGGCTGAAGAACCGGGGAAGAAGCCCGGTCCTGTCGATATCTACAACGATGCGGAAACCAATGAACATGTGGAACCCGCTGCTGCCTTCGGAGCAAATGCAGCGCAGTGTTGACAGACGCATCTGGCTCGGATGAAGGCGGGCCACCTAGACCGTTCCACCACTCAGCCCCATCGTGTGGTCGCAGGCTGCGCTGCATACATTGGCCGCGTTCTTTCACCGCGACGTGCTTCGCTAGTCGGAGTTATTGGATTCCTCAATCACCTTTCGAGCCACGCGAAAACACTCCAACGCTTGAGGAACTCCACAATAAATTCCGATGACGTGGATAATCGCCCGGATCTCGTTTTGCGACACACCGTTGTTGATCGCACCGCGGCAGTGGATCTCCCATTCATGCATTTTGCCCAAAGCGCCAATCATGGAAAGGTTCATCATCGATCGCGTCTTGGCGTCGATTACATCGTCACCCCAACCGAACCCCCAACACCAGGCTGTCATCGCCTCTTGGAATGGGCGCGTAAACTCATCCGCCGACCCAAGGTTCTGTTCAACATAGGCAGCGCCAAGCGTCGCCTTACGCTGCTCCAGTCCCTTGAGAAACAGATCTTCGTCAAATGCGCTCATGCCTTGTCCTTTCAGCTCAATCGCGACGTCTTTGGTCTGAACACAATTTCATAGAGTTTCGCGGCCCATTTCGCGAGCATAGACGGGTTTTTGATAGCCGTCGAAAGGCGTTGACACACCTCCCGCATACCCGTCGGTGACGATCGCCTGCCCTGCACGCAGGCGCCTTGCCGCATTGGTCGCACTATCCAGATCACGCTTGAACACATCGCCTACAGGGCCCTATCGCGCGCCATACTGGATACAAAGTTCTTGAGCATCCGAAAGCTGCGTTTGCACTGATCCCAACGGGGCACAGTCTGGCACATGCGCAGGAAATCGGAAGGTGCCGCGTCGCAATCAGACGGCAGGTAGATGAACCCGCCCTGATACGGAAAGAGTTCTTCGTCGGTGCTCCACGCAGCATGCATGGCGTGGTCAGCCATCCATGGCCTCCCGCATCCGGCGCTGCAAGTGCATGACGGGATGTTCGGAATTCACGCCACCCCTGGGATCAACGACCAGCGGACCGGGGCGATACCCACGAGAGCCAAGACTGCGCTGAAAACATTGGCCAGAGAAACCAGCTTGAATACTCATCGTGATGGGCAAAGCCGGACCGAACATCGTAGGTCATCTGCTCCTTAGCCTGACATTCAGTCATATGGCGCAAACACTTGCCTTGGCGCTGGATGTCATAGGTTTCCGGCTTCACCATGCCGTTGGCGAATGTCGGATGGTTTGGCGAGCAGTGATAGCATTCCGAGCAATTCTCGACCGACACCTTCCAACGGATCAGTCACGCTGACCCACATGCTGAACCGTGCGGGTCGCATTGAGCCTCAAACGACATTCGTGCGGATGGCGACAGACAGGTTCTACCTCGTATGCGCAGCATTCTTTGAACAGTGCTTGTTGGACCACCTGAACCGTCAGCGCAGGGGCGAGCATGTCAAGGTCACGGTCCTGTCGTCCGAATGGTCGGCACTATAGCTTAAAGGCCCACGGTCGCGCGAGGTATTGGCCACATGCACCGAGGAGAGCCTTGATAACGCAAGCTTACGGTGGCTGTCGGCTCGGAAAAACGTCGTTGCTGGCCATGGAATCTGGGCAAGCCGCTTGTCCTACGCAAGCGAGTTGGGATGGGAGTTCCATATGCCCGATGCTGCGCTTTTAAACGTGTGCCAAACACTCTGGGCAGCCAGAGAGGCAGATGGCATTGTCAACTAGGACTCTTTTGCGATGAATGCCATGCGGATGGAGAAAGGATTCAAAGGTGCAGGCGAATTGAACAACGAAGTTGCACTGGCTGAAGCCGACATGCTGCGGTTTGCACGCACGGACAAAAACTATCTGGGGCGTGACAAAACCCTCAATACCGACGGGGCCTGGATCTGCGCCTATCTTGAAATCGAGCCGGATAGTGTGGCCGACGGCCACGGAGGAGAAGCTGCAATGCTGGACGGAAAGGTCGTCGGCTCAACCGCATCAGCAGCCTTTGGCCCAACGGTCGGCACAATCCTTGCATTTGCTTACATCAAGCCCCAAGCGGCAGAACGAGGCACCGCTTTGCAAGTCATCGTCCGCGGAAAACCCCGCAACGCCCGCGTACTTCATGAACCCGCATACGACCCGCAAACCCTTCTGCCGCGGGCCGACACCATCGTGGAACCAACCCAATGATCGACATCCCAAAAACCATGCGAGCTGTCGTGCTCAAACGGCACGGCGGCCTCGACGCACTCGATTTTGAGGCTAATTGGCCCGTGCCGACACCAGGACCAGCGCAAGTTCTCATCAAGGTGTTGGCCACAGGTATGAACAACACCGATGTGAACACACGGGTTGGATGGTACTCCAAATCCGTGACCGAGGCGACCACGGGCGACGCATATGACACTTTGGACAGCAAAGCTGACAATACATGGGGTGGTGGAGGCATCCAATTCCCCCGCATTCAGGGCGCGGATGTATGCGGCATCGTCGTGGCGGCTGGACCGGATGCTGATCAAAACCTCATCGGAAGACGGGTCATCGCCGACAATTGGCTGCGCGACTGGGACGACCCGCTGAACATGCACAGCAGCGGTTACTTCGGATCCGAAGCAGATGGCGGCTATGCCGAATATACGGTGATTGATCATCGCAACGTGGCGCCCGTGCAAAGCGATTTGACTGATGCGGAATTGGCAACCTTCTCATGTTCCTACGCCACCGCAGAAGGCATGCTTGATAAGGCAGGTGTTGGTGCAGAAGACGTTGTGCTTGTCACGGGGGCTTCGGGCGGCGTCGGTGGCGCGCTTATCCAACTGGCCAAGCGGCGCGGCGCTAAAGTTGTTGCACTCGCCTCACCTGGGAAGCACGCAGATGTCGCCAAATGCGGTCCCGATGCCATCTTGCCCCGCGCGCCCGACAATCTCAAAGCTGCACTGCAAGACTCCATAGGCCAAGACTGCGTTACGGTCGTCGCGGACATCGTTGCGGGGGACTACTTCGGCACTCTTGTCGATGTGCTTGATCGCGGCGGGCGCTACGTGACATCCGGGGCTATTGCGGGGCCCATGGTCACCCTCGATGTGCGCACACTCTACCTGATGGACCTGACGTTCTATGGCTCCACCGTGAACCCGCCACACACATTCCGGAACCTGGTGAAATACATCGAAGCGGGCGAACTCAAGCCAATGCTTGCGGCAACCTACCCCTTGGAAGACTTCCATGCGGGACAAGAAGCCTTCATCAACAAGAACCACACCGGTAACATCGTCGTCGTCCCATGAGGGTCAGTCGCATCACCCTCTGATCCGTTGCGCTGACAAGTCACCAAACCCACTACATGACCGAAGGCAAGACCTGCGATGAAATCAAAAGTCATTTGCCGTGTCTTGAAACGAACACCGGATTGAGGGGCTGGTGCGAAGTCTGCCCGATACCGCACGACCTGCCCGCCTTCGCCGATGGAGCACCCAGTGCAATCACCGAGATGGCCCCGCAGATAATCAAATGACCGCCATTGGGGTTCTACGGGTGAGCCGCGTTGACCTGACGGCCCACCCCAAAAGTCATTTTCCCGCGTGCTGATGCCACATATCCGTAACGATTTCCCAGCCGTCATCCTCGGGCTTCAGTACAAAGAGATAGGTGCCGGTGGCGTCCATCCCCTGGTTTTCGATTTTCGCATCGACCGAACCAATCATGACAGCCAGAGTGGCGTCGTTTGAGACAAACAGGTGATCAATCGTGTGAGTGACATTGCCCTCGTTTGCTGCAACGAACTCGAAGAGTTGACGTGGTCCTTCAAGCCCTTGTGCGACCGGCGTCCCCTGCGCGATCCAGAGCGTGTCGTTCGCATAGAGTGAAACAAGCCCTTCGGCATCATGAGCCGCAGCAGCCTCGTTAAAGCGATCATTGACAGCATTGAGGCTGGCGACCGGATCGTCACCAGCGCGTGCGAACGTTGCGGTAGTTGCAAGGATGGCCAGTGCAAATAGCGGCTTCATTGTCATGTTCCTTATAGAGTGAGTTGTGGAAAGCTTTCGCGGGTACGGAGTTTGAGCGTTGCAGTTACGTTTCGGTACGTGAGTGCGTTCGGGTCTCTTCGCCGCGGGTCATGATGACTTCGCGAGTGATCTGCCAACGACCGTCTTCGAAAACGAAGTCGATGCTCAGGGTTACAAGCTGTTTGCGGTTGGTGACGTTGTTGCGGCGGCTGATCAGGATGTGCCCATTGGCTTCGTCGGCCTCGACCAGATGATACTCCGCCCACGGGTCATGGTCCTTCATCTGTCCCATCGCCTCTTGGACATGATTCATGAACCCAGGCTTGTCATTCTGCATCAGCGTGTCGCCGTCGATCAAAAGATAGGTCTGCATGTCTCGATGATAGGTTCGGTCCAACACGTCGAATGCGTGTCCGGACACTGCGTTGATGAGGGCGTCCAACGTCGCTTTCAGCGCAGGTACGTTGGGATGCTCGGTGCTCATTGTCATAGGATTGTCCTTTGTGTGGTGGATCAGGCTGGTTTCTCGGCAGTGGAACGCCACAGTGTCAGGCGGGAAGCGCGGGAAAGCATATATCGATCGCCATCGGTCCGACGGCCGAGTTTCGGTCAATTGGAAGAGTTGATTCTGGAAGGGTTCAGGACGACATGGCGGCTGTCCCTGGTCCGGCTACGGCAGGCTCAGGCGAAGGTGCCGTTGGCGGGGAAGGTCCGAGGTTGATCCTTCAAGAAGCCGCGGACAAACCTCAAGCCACCCACTACGGAATTGAGCTGTGGGCGCAGAAACGGCACGTTCGAAACATCCGCCATCCAGAGTTGCTGCCGTTCGTTGACAATGAACAGGCCCGGTTCAGCGAATGGCCCTTCTACATCCATGCCGTGGCGCGGGCCGGACACATAAAGGCCAAGTGACTTCATCTGATCTTCGGTCAGACCATAGCCCACGTCGAAATCCGGCTTCACCTCATCGATCTGCTCCTGGGCGCGATCTTCACTATCTGCAGATACTGCAACAACCTCGATCCCCAACTCCGCGAGCGGCGCGACAACTTCGTTCGCTTCACGCAAGTAGCGCGTGCAAATCGGACAGTGCCTACCGCGATAGACCACAATCATTTGCCAATCGAAGCCATCCCTTGCGACGCCGAGCGTCAATGTTCCTCCGCCAAGTTTCGGGACTGAGATCGATGGGAATTTGGCCCCCGGAATAGGTTTGTTCGCGTGCATTCACTCGCTCCTTGACTTAACTAATGATCGATACATATATATGTTGATCGAGTCGTCAAGGACTTTTATTATGAACGATACAAAAAAAATGGGGCGACCCCGAACCTTTGACGAGCAAGAGGCCTTGCTGGCAGCGATGAATGCCTTTTGGGCCAAGGGCTACGATGGCACATCCATGAAGGATTTGACGTCCGCGATGGGGATCAGCGGACCGAGCCTCTATTCCGCTTTCGGAGACAAGCGAGAACTCTACCTCAAAACCATTGACCGCTATGCCGATGTCGATGGTTGCGCGCCGATTGTGGAGTATGAGAGTGCCGACACAATTGAAGAAGCCATCCGTCGTTTTCTGACCGTTGTGGTTACACATTCCACTCAGCAAGAAGGCGCGCCACGCGGTTGCTTTCTGGCATCCTGCGTCGCGATGACGGTCGGAGAAGTCGACGGCGTCGCTGAGAGGATGGAAAAGGCCATTCGCGACACCGATGCACGATTGGCGAAGCGGTTTGATGAAGAAAAGGCCAAGGGCAACCTGTCGGAAAACTTCCCATCCGAAGCACGAGCACGGTTGCTGCACGATATGCGGCAGGGACTTGTGCATAGAAGTCGCGCCGGGTGGTCAGCAGAACCGTTGCTTGAAGATCTCGATGACCGCGTCCGAATGGTCTTGATGGACTGATCGAGCCGGGCGGCACATGTCAATGATGCGGGGATGTCCCCGCATCAGCAGAATGTCTCACGCAGCTTCCATGGGACCACCAGCTTCCTTCCAAGCGCCGATTCCACCAACGTTGGTGACGGACGTATAGCCCATCTCGATCAGCGTTCTTCCGGACAGGGCAGCCTGCCCGCCAAGACCACAAACGAGGTAGATGTTGGTGTCCTTCTGAAGTGCCGCATTGTGAAAGCCCATGTCGGCATCAGCAGCAAATTCGATGAAGCCACGCGGAATCCGGACGGCTCCGGCGATCGTGCCCGTTTTCGCGATGTCTGAGCTATCCCGGACATCAACGAAAATGCCACCACCGGCAGCATGAACTTTGATCGCTTCTTCCGATGTGAGTTTCGGGACGATGAGGTTCGCTTCATCGAGATAGGTTTGAGCGGTTTTCACGGTTATTTCTCCAGTGGATAGGTGGAAAGGAGCCAGCATGACTACCGGCTCTCATAGGGTGGGCGGTCTTGGAACCGCCCACTTTTGATAAGCGCCCTACTTGTAGGCGATCATTGAAACCTCGACCAAAACCGGGGCGCCGGGCTTTCCGCCTGGCAATGCTCCCACCTCGACGGCCGCGCGCGCAGGGGGCATCTCCCCTTCACCCCAATAGGTCCCGTAGACTTCGTTGAACGCACCGTAGTTGCCCATGTCCGTGATAAAGACGGTGGCACGGACAGCGTCGTTGAAATCATAGCCTGCTTCGGACATCACGCTTTTGATGTTGTCCATCACGATCCTGGTCTGATCCTGCACGTCGTTGTCACCGTCGCGGGCATGTTCTGGAATTTCCCCGTCCACATAAGCGATCTGGCCGGAGACATAGAGAAAGCCGTTGGCTGTCTTGATGCCCGGTGAATACGGCGCAATCGGGACGTTTCCGGCCGGATACACACCCGTACGCGCATCTTCAGCAAGGGCTGCGCCCGAACATGCCAACAAAGTGGCCAGGCCAAAGGTCAGTGGTTTTTTCATTTTGAGTCTCCCTGTTGGTGATGACGACTACTTCGCCGCTTCGATGATCATGTTGGCCACGGCATCCGGGTGGGTCAGCATCGGGACGTGGCTGGTGTCGACCTCGACAGACTGCGCATTCAACTTGCCGATCTGGTCGCGCTGAATTTCTGTCAGCGTCATGCGATCCTGGGTCGAAACGACAGCAAAATTCGGCTTGTGCTTCCAGGCAAGCTGCGTGACCGGCATACCCAAAGAGGCGCTGTTGATCGGACCCTGCGAAGCAGCAATCGCTGCAATCTCTGCTTCGGGCAGATCGAAAGCAAAGTGTTCGGCGACGCCTGTATCGGTCAGCCGGTAGTAGCCCGCTGCGTCTTTTTCCAGGTGGTCCAGGCCGTCGGCATGAGGATAGTCGGCGATGTATTCGCCAAGTGACTGCCCCTCATTCGGAGCGAAGGCAGCGACATATACGAGAGAGTGTACCTTGTCCTGTGCACCGGCCTCGGTGATCACCATACCTCCCCATGAGTGACCGACCAGAACAACAGGACCGTCCAGGCGATCTATGGCGCGTTGGGTCGTTTCGACATCAGCATCGAGTGAGCTGAGCGGAATTTGCGCGGCAATCACATCAAGCCCCGCCTCTTCCAGAAGTGGGATCACACGGTTCCACGCCGAGCCATCGGCAAAAGCACCGTGGACCAGCACCACTGATTTTGCGGTCAGGTCCCCGGCATGGGCGGCAGTTCCAAGCCCGAGGGCAGCGACGGCAACAATGGCTGAGAGGGCCTTTAGGGCAGTTCGGCGTTTCATGGGTGTCTCCTGCAATTTACCTAGTGCACTATCTATATAGATAAAGCTAGTGCACTAGGTAAATGGCCATTTGGTCGATTCTTCCGACTTTTTGGCTCTAGGTGGTCACGATTGGCTCGAAGTGGCTGCTTTCGATTGGGTCGACTTGACCGAATGCAAGGGAGCGCCCGTGCCGCGCGGCCAAAGCCATGACAATCAGGCGATTGCTGCCCGTAATTCTTTGATTTCGGCGAGAAGCGCCCGCGCTTTGGTTTCCGAGATATTCAACGCGCAACCGAGCTGCTCCGGAACATCCGAGGCGCGCGCACCAAGCGACCGGCCTTCCTCGGTCAGAAACACGCCCAGTCTACGCTCATCAGTGGTACTGCGCCTCTTTTCGACAAGACCCAAGCGCACGATGCGCTGAATCAAGGGTGTCGTTGTTGCACCTTCCAACTGAAGGCGATCAGCAATCTCCTGAATGCTCAACCCATCCTTCTCCCAGAGCACGAGCATCGCTAGGTATTGGGGATACGTAAGCCCAAGGTCATGCAACAGATCGGCGTAGACCTTCGTGATCGCTCGAGAAGTCGAGTACAGTGCAAAGCAAAGCTGTTGATCGAGAAGTGGCGGAGTTTTTTCCAGTGCATCGGCCATGAACGCGCTCCCAGGATTGGAAACGCGTGTATATGTCTAGCGGGCTAGGCAATCAAGCTCCCGGCGCCCTTGAACAAGTGTTCTAACGACAGGTTCACTCAGGGCGTGGTCGGCTCAAACGGGACCGTCGTATTCCCCGCGAGCCGGGTAATCGTTGGCGATCACAAAATCGAGTGCACCAACGAAGTCTCCGAAATGCGGCCGCACAAACGGCATCGTCTGGACAACACCAAAGTACAGGGACTGATCCGGGCTTACGAGGAAGACGCCTGGTTCTGAAAAGAGCGCGGGCTCCTCAACACCAATGGAGGTTTTGCCGCGTGAGGTCGAAATGTAGAGGCCCCAGTCGCGTGCCAGATCAAGCGGTAGACCATAGCCAAAGCGCAGGGTCTCGGATTTGATCTTGTCCTGCATCATGCGGGCACGCTCCTCGGAGTCGGAACTGATCGCCACGACGCTGACACCACGTGTTTCAAACTCGCCCGCCTTGCGATCAAGTTCCGTCAGATAGTTCGCGCAGATCGGGCAGTGGAAGCCACGATAGAAGCAGATCAGCGTTCCGCGTTCGGCCGATTCCGACGTCAGATCAAATGCGCCGTGATCCAGGGTCTTGACCGACAGATTTGGCGTCTTCTTGCGGGGCATCAGCATTTGGAGGTCCTTTTCGAATGTGTAGAGAATGCTTGACGCAATCAATGCCCGTCTTTACGGGTGTATTGGTCTCAATTTTCCGACCGAAAGGACGGTGATGGCCAAGATTGATCGTCTCACCACGCTGCTAAACAATTTCAGGCTCCAGGCGTCCGTTGCGAAGGTCGAAGATGCCAATCTGGTGGCGATGCATGAGCCGGCAACAGGTGAGGAATGTCTGATCTTCACACCGCGCGCCGTTGGGATCGATGCAGATGATCGGAATGTGCTGTTTTCGCTTCACATTGACTTCGGGACAAACTCCAGCCCGCTTTGCGCCGCCCTCCCCGACAAGGTCATTGAAAATGTCACGCCCGACGGAGATCTCGCCAGCATCGTCTCACTTCTCGCATCAGAGCAGCAGGCCAACAGATGTGGCTGCCCTGCCGTCCTGAGCCGATTGGGCGAAGTCCTGGTTGTTCGAATGCTCCGCTTGCAGCTCGATCGTGGTGTCACCACCCCGGGCCTGCTTGCCGGTTTGGCGAACCCGCGGATCAGCCAGGCCATCGTCGCGATTCATGAAAACCCGGGCCACCTTTGGCAAAACGCCGATCTGGCGGACACCGCCGGGCTTTCCCACAGTCGCTTCAAGGAAGTGTTTTCCAAGCTGGTTGGTGTGACCCCCGCCAGCTATCTGCGCCGGTGGCGCCTGACTTTGGCGCGCGCGGATCTCGAAAAAGGCGAACGGGTCGACCGGATTGCGCACCGATACGGCTATCGCGCACCCGACGCATTTTCCAGAGCATACCTGAGAGAGTTTGGCGTGCGACCTACCAAATCAGCTTCCAAATAGATCTTCGGCGCTGAAATGACATCAAGATCCGATGCATTGCGCGCTCTGACATCTGATGCCTTGGCGCTCGAACAACTCTATTTCTAAAGCCGCAGAATGCGAGACCTGCGGATTTGGCCGGTATTGGGCGTCTTTGCTCTGGTTCTCCCGATCACCAAACTGGACGACCAGAATGACGAACAACATGACCCAAAGTGGCGAACACCACGAAGCGCAACAATTTCAGTGTAGTGGTGAGCCGTGCAGGGTTCGAACCTGCGACCCACTGATTAAAAGTCAGTTGCTCTACCAACTGAGCTAACGGCCCACTAGGCGGCTTATCTAGAAAGGGTCGGCCAAAGGGTCAAGCCGATTCTGCCATGTTTTCATGCGACATACTGGATTCCCCAAAAACGCAGGGTTATATGCCCGCCATGGCGGATACAGCGACCTCTCATTGGCCCTTCATGAAGATGCACGGGGCGGGCAACGACTTTGTCGTGATCGACGGTCGGGGGGCACCTGTAACCCTGACGGAAACGCTTGTGCGCGCCTTGGCAGACCGCCATCGCGGCGTCGGCTTTGATCAATTGGCGCTGATCACGGACGGCACTGACCTCACCGTCACCTACTACAATGCCGACGGTTCACAATCGGCAGCCTGCGGCAACGCCACACGCTGCATCGCCGCGCGTGAACTGACGCGGAACGATAGTGACACGCTCAACATCGAAGTGACCGGCCGTGGTACACTTCGGGCAGTCCGCAATGCCGATGGCAGCACATCCGTGAACATGGGCCAGCCCCAAACCGACTGGCAGGACATCCCCCTGGCCCAAGATGTCGACACCCTGTCCCTTCCCATTGACGGAAACCCGGTCGCAACGGGCATGGGCAATCCCCACTGCACCTTCTTTGTCGATGACGTTATGGTCATCGACCTCGCGCAAGTTGGCCCAGAAATCGAACACCACCCGCTCTACCCCGAACGGACCAACGTGCAATTCGCGCAAGTGATCGGGCCCGATCACATCCGCATGCGGGTCTGGGAACGGGGCACGGGGATCACCTTGGCCTCCGGCTCCTCCTCCTGCGCCACCGCCGTTGCGGCAGCACGCCGGGGCCTGACCGGGCGCAAAGTGCAAATAGACCTCGACGGCGGCACGCTGCACATAGACTGGCGCGACGATGGCGTGTGGATGTCCGGACCAACAGCGCACGTGTTCGACGGCACCCTGACGCCCGAATTCCTGGCGAGCCTATGAGCGCGCCCGTCTTCTCCAACCACGGTTGCCGCCTCAACGCCTATGAAACAAAGGCGATGGAGGAATTGGCCGCACAGGCAGGCGTCGAAAACGCCGTCGTCGTGAACACCTGCGCCGTCACGGCAGAGGCGGTGCGCAAAGCACGGCAGGACATCCGCAAGCTGCGGCGCACCCACCCCGATGCCAAACTGATCGTGACCGGCTGCGCGGCCCAGACCGAACCCGACACATTCGCAAGCATGGACGAGGTGGACGCCGTCATCGGCAATACCGAGAAAATGCAGGCCAGCACGTGGGCGGGCCTCGCGGGCGACTTCGGGACCGAACCGGTGCAGGTCGACGACATCATGTCCGTCACCGAAACGGCGGGCCACCTGATCGACGGCTTCGGCACGCGCTCCCGCGCCTACGTGCAGGTGCAAAACGGCTGCGACCACCGCTGCACCTTCTGCATCATCCCCTACGGCCGCGGCAACTCGCGCTCCGTCCCCGCAGGCGTGGTGGTGGACCAGATCAAGCGGCTGGCGGACCGCGGCTTCAACGAGGTCGTGCTCACAGGCGTCGACCTGACCTCATGGGGCGCCGACCTGCCGGGTGAGCCGCAGCTTGGCGATCTGGTCATGCGCATCCTGAAACTGGTTCCCGACCTGCCCCGCCTCCGCATCAGCTCCATCGATTCGATCGAGGTGGATGAGGCGCTGATGCAGGCCATCGCCACCGAACCGCGCCTGATGCCCCACTTGCATCTCAGCCTCCAACACGGCGACGACCTGATCCTCAAACGGATGAAACGCCGCCACCTGCGCGACGATGCGATCCGGTTCGCGCAAGAGGCGCGCAAGCTGCGCCCCGACATGACCTTTGGCGCCGACATCATCGCGGGCTTTCCGACGGAAACAGAGGCGATGTTCGAAAACAGCCTCAAGCTGGTCGAAGACTGTGACCTCACCTGGCTGCACGTCTTCCCCTACTCCCCGCGCCCCGGCACCCCGGCCGCGCGGATGCCGCAAGTGAACGGCAAGGCGATCAAGGACCGCGCCGCACGTCTCCGTGCCGCGGGCGAAGCACAAGTGTCAAAACACCTCACCGCGCAACAGCGCAGGACACATCACATCCTGATGGAAAACCCGCACATGGGCCGCACCGAACAGTTCACCGAAGTGCATTTCGACATTCCCCAAGCCGAAGGCCAGATTGTCGCCGCCACCATCACGGGTCATGACGGTAAGGCCCTCACAGTTTCTTCTGACTGAAAATACGACGGGGGAGGCGCGCAGCGCCGGGGGCAGCGCCCCCACAACGTCCACAAACCAACACGTCGCAGACATGACGCGCAAATCGTAACGCGCAGGCATCCTGCGCCAAAGAAAAAGCCCCGCCAAATGGCAGGGCTTCAAACGTCGTGAATAGACGCCTTACTTCTTCTTGTAACGGGCCTTGACCGGCGCCCACAGACGCTTGTTGGTCAGATACAGCAGCACCGACAGGATGGTGAGGAAGATCACGCCGACAAACCCTGCCTGCTTGCGGGCCATCATCTTGGGCTCAGCCGTCCACATCAGGAAGGCAGAGACATCCTCGGACAAGCTCTGCAGGTCGGTTGCCGCACCATCGGCAAACTCGGTGTCGTCACCATAAAGCGGCGGCGCCATGGCAATCCAGCCACCGGGGAAATACTTGTTCTCATACAGAACGGCCCCCGCCTCTTCTTTCTCTTCACCGGTATAACCGGTCAAGATAGCAGCGATGTATTCCGCACCGCCGATTCCGTTCCTAAGCTGGTTGATGCCCAGACCGTACGGGCCGTGGAACCCGGCGCGAGCCTTCGCCATCAGGCTCAGGTCAGGCGCGTTTTCCAGCTGCGAGCCCGGGAAGTGATCATTCGGGATGGCCGGACGGAAGTCATCCTCGGCCGCGTCATAGACCTCGTAAAACTCAGCGTAGGCGCGCACCTGATCCTCGGGCAGACCGGGGCCGCTCTCGTCGCTCAGCGTCCGGATCGGCACATATTGCAGACCGTGGCAGGCCGCGCAGATCTCTGTGTAGATCTGCAAGCCGCGCTGCAGCTGGTTCTGGTCGAACGATCCGAACGGACCGTCAAAACTGAAGTCCACGTTGGGCACATTCTTGGCCTCGCCAGCGGCGAAGGCACCGGTGGCCAGCGCGAACGCCGCCACCATGCTTGCTGCAAGTTTCTTCAACATTTGCAGTCTCTCCTTATTCCGCGGGCTGAGCCGAGGGAGCAGCGGAACCGCCATCCCCTTTGCCCATCGACGCGGCAAAGTCTTCTTCAATGGTCGCCGGCTGCGCGTTCGGCTTCTCGATCACGCCCAGCAGGGGCAGAATGACCAGGAAGTAGACGAACCAGTAGGTCGACGCGAGCAACGCGATCGTGTTGTAAGGCTCCTCCGCCGGGCGGGCACCAACCCACATCAGCACGAAGAAGTCGACAACCAGCAGGGCAAACCACCACTTGAACATCGGACGGTAACGGCCCGAGCGCACGCTGGACGTGTCCAGCCACGGCGCCAGCGCCATCACCGCAATCGCGCCAAACATCGCCAGCACACCGAAGAAATCGGCTTGGATGATGCCACCGCTGATGAAGGTCGCGAACTGCACGATCCACACATCAGGGGTAAAGGCACGCAGGATCGCGTAGAACGGCAGGAAGTACCATTCCGGCACGATGTGCGCAGGCGTCGCCAGCGGGTTCGCCTCGATATAGTTGTCGGGGTGGCCCAGGTAGTTCGGCATGAAGCCCACGATGGCAAAGAACACCACCAGAATGATCGCCAGCGCGAACAGGTCCTTGATCACGAAGTAGGGCCAGAAGGGCAGCGTGTCTTTCTCTGCTTCTTCCTTCGACGTGCGGCGCACTTCAACACCGGTCGGGTTGTTGTTGCCCGTGGTGTGGAAAGCCCAGATGTGCACGATGACCAGACCGGCAATCACGAAGGGCAGCAGGTAGTGCAGGCTGAAGAAGCGGTTCAGCGTGGAGTTGTCCACGGCAGGCCCGCCCAGAAGCCAGCTTTGCAGCGCTTCACCGATGAACGGGATCGCACCGAACAGGCCGGTGATCACGGTCGCACCCCAGAAGGACATCTGACCCCAGGGCAGCACGTACCCCATAAAGGCCGTCCCCATCATCAGCAGGTAGATCAGCATCCCGATGATCCACGTGATCTCGCGCGGGGCCTTGTAGGACCCGTAGTACAGACCGCGGAAGATGTGGGCATAGACGGCAACAAAGAACAGCGATGCGCCGTTCATGTGCAGATACCGCAGCATCGCGCCACCATTCACGTTGCGCATGATGTGTTCGATGGACGCAAAAGCCTCGTTCACATGCGGTGTGTAGTGCATCGCCAGCACGATGCCGGTGATGATCTGCAGCGCCAGACAGAAGGTCAGAACAATGCCCCAGATCCACATCCAGTTCAGGTTCTTCGGCGTCGGGATCATCAGCGTGTCGTACATCAGGCCGACGATCGGCAACCGCTTGGCCAGGCCCTTTTCCCAGGCCGCCTTCGGTTCATAATGGTCGTGAGGAATTCCAGCCATGGTCTCTCTCCCTTAACCCAACAGGATCGTGGTCTCATCCACGAATTCAGCAACAGGAACCGGCAGGTTTTCCGGCGCGGGTCCACGACGGATCCGGCCCGAAGTATCATAGTGCGAGCCGTGACAGGGGCAGAACCAGCCGCCAAAGTCCCCTGCATCGCCCAAGGGCACACAGCCCAGGTGCGTACACACGCCTTGCATCACCAGCCACTCGCCCGCTTCGTCCAGCGTGCGGTTGGCATCATCTGCGGGCACTTCGCCCAAGTTTTCGTTGCGCGCGATACCGTCCGGCAGCTCGTCAACCGACACTTCGCGTGCCGCCGTAATCTCTTCTTCGGTCCGGCGGCGAATGAACACCGGCTTGCCCAAGAACAACACGGTCAGCTGCGTACCGGGACCAACGCTCGACACATCGACGCGCATCGTGCTTGCCGCGACAACGTCGGCCGAGGGGTTCATCTGGTTCACCAGCGGCCAGATCGCCGCACCCGCCGTCACCGCACCTGCGCCAGCCGTGGCGTAGTACAGAAAATCGCGCCGGGTGCCTTCGTGGTCTTCTTCTACGTGGGACACGGGGGACTTCTCCAGTTTCCAGCGACCCTCAAAGGGCCAAATAGCATATGGGCCACGCACACGCGCAGCCGTTTCACCGGGCTATCTAGCGGGGTCCCCCGCCCACGTCCAGCGCGCAAACTGACACACGTGGTCGCAGGGACCTTGAATATTAACCCGTTGATAAGATTCGGGACCGCGCGCTCCGTTAACCAAGGTTTTTGTGCCAGGCCGGTGTACGGGGGGTGCACAGGGGGTGTACGCCCGGTGCATGGCTCACCCCCCTTGTTTTGCTGCCGTTAACCCCGATTCGCGCCCGTCTGGCGTCACCGACCCACCGAACGTTGCGCAACACTACGCTTTCGGTTCGGTCGCCTGCATCGACGGACGCGCCGCAAAGCCCTCGTACCAGGCGGCCAAGGCATCCCGCCCCTTGCGCCAATCCCGGTCCCCATGACGGAAGTCGAGATAGCCCAGACCGCACGCGACACCGATATGCCCAATATCCATCTTCCCGGCCAAATGCCCCATCCAGCGGGCATTGAGCGCATCGAGGGCCCCTTCAACCTTGCCCCACTGCGCCTCGATCCAGTCGTTCGACCAAATCTCCTCCGGGCGGAACCGCTTCTCGTAAACCATCAGCACCGCCGCCTCCATCATGGCATCGGCGGTCGCCTCCAACACCAGCGTCTCCCACCCCTTCTCAGGGTACAGACCCGCTTCCGCCCGTGCATCCAGGTAGCGGCAGATGACCTTGCTATCATACAGGGTCGGTCCCTCATCGCGCACCAGCGCCGGGATCTTGCCCACCGGATTCGCCGCCTTCAGCGTCGCGTCGGTCCCACCGGGTGCCGCCGTCACGGTGACAGTCTCAACATCCTCCGCCTGCCCCGTTTCATGCAGTAAAACCAGCACCTTGCGCACAAAGGGGCTTGGCCCCGCCATCAACAGCTTCATCGCGATTCTCCCCTTGGGTTCGCGCGCAGCCTAGGCCCCGCGCATCAGGGCAGCAAGGATGCGGGTCTCCTGCCCGATCCCATAGGCATCGACATAATCCGACGCCCGCAACCGCACCGCGTCCGGCTTGTTCTGGTTCAGCTTCCAGGTGCCATCGACTGTCTCAATCGTCATCCGACACGGCACGATCTGGCGCATCATCTTCTCCAGCACCTCGGGCGTCATCTTGTCCGTCTTCCAAGGCGTCTTGGGCAGCAACTGATCCTCGAAATGCTTCGACTGCCGGTCCAGCATATCCCGCATCTCATCATGCGGCAGCATCTCCAATGTGCCTGTGATATGCACCGCAACATAGTTCCATGTCGGCACCTGATCCGGCACCTCGTACCAGTCGGGCGAGATATACCCATCCGGCCCACTCACCGCGATCTTGGCCCGCAGCGGCGCCTTCAACGCCCGCGCAATCGGGTTCGACCGCACCAGATGCAAGTCAAGCTGCACGCCCTGTTCATCAATCAGAAAGGGAACGTGGCTCATCATCGGCCCGTCCTCGCCATTCACCGCCAAAACACCGAACGCACGCTCACGCGCAAACGCGATGTTCCGGTCAACGGTCTCGGTGTGAAAGGCAGGGTTCGGGTGCATGGGTCCGCTCCGTGATACGTGGCGTCCCTCTTGCCTCTGCCGCCACGGCTTGGCAACCTGGGCCTGTTCTCAGGGCGGGGCGAAATTCCCCACCGGTGGTATGCAGGCGCGACCTGTAAGCCCACGAGCGCCTCGGTCCGAAAAGATGGGTCGAGGGTCCAGCAGATCAGGTGAGACGCCTGAGCCGACGGTCACAGTCCGGATGAAAGAGAACGCAGGTGACAGCATCCATACGGGTGCGTCTTGTCGCGTGCGCAATCGCCTTGGGTGACGTGTCTGAACCTAAAGGAGAAAACCCATGACACACACCCGCTTCGCCTTTGTCAAAGCCCAGTGGCACGCCGCCATCGTCGATCAGGCTTTGCAAGGCTTCACCGAAATTATCGCATCAAATCAAATGGATGTCTTCGACGTCCCCGGCGCATTCGAAATGCCGCTGATGGCCCAAACGCTCGCCGAAACCGGGCGCTACCACGCCATCGCCTGCGCAGCACTCGTGGTCGACGGCGGCATCTACCGCCACGACTTCGTCGCCTCCGCCGTGGTCGACGGGTTGATGCAAGTGGGCCTCAAAACTGGCGTCCCGATCCTGTCGGTCTCGCTCACACCCCACCACTTCCAGGAAACCGAGCACCACATGGGCATCTACGCCAATCACTTCGTACTCAAAGGACGCGAAGCCGCCCAAGCTGCTCTCGGCATCACCGCCACGCGGGCAGACCTGCGCTCAGCGGCCTAGATAAGCCCGCAGTGCTTCCGGTAGATTGGCCATCACGTCGGCCACCGGACGGGGCGGGTCCACACGGCCCGCCTCGACAAAGATCAGATCATCCGCCCGCTCCGCATCCTCCGGCGCGTGGGTGATCATCAGCACCGTTGCACCCGCATCCCGCGCCACCTGAGACGTCAAATCCAGCATCTCAATTCGCAACGCAGGCCCCAGCGCAGCAAAGGGTTCATCCAGCAAAAGCAAAGGCTTGGCCTGCACCAAAACCCGCGCCAGCGCCGCACGGCTTTGCTGTCCACCCGACACATCACCGGGCTTGCGATCCGCAAACTCCGCCAGCCCGACCCGTTCCAATGCCTCATGCACTTTGGCCGTCTCAGCATCGCTCAACCGCAGCGCAGGCCGTATCCCCAACCCCACATTCTGCGCCAGCGTCAAATGCGGAAACAGGTTCCCATCCTGAAACAGCATCGCAACCCCGCGCTTGTCCGGTGGCGCATCTGTCACGTCCCGACCGTCCACTTCAATCCGTCCGGCGGCAATATCGATATACCCACCCAACGCATTCAAAAGCGTGGACTTTCCCGCGCCCGAAGGCCCGATCACCGCCACACGCCGCCCCCGCTCAACAGCAAAGTCGGCACTCAAGGCAAAGTCACCCTGCGCAATCCTCAACCCTTCAACCCGCAGCATGCCGCCGCCCCCACGCATCGCACATCCAAAACATCCCAAAGGCCAGCGCCACCAAAACCAACGCCGCCCCCGCCGCCGCCTCGGTCCGGTAGGCCCCCATCAAGCGATACATCTGCAACGGCAACGTCGCCACATCCGGGTCGGCAAAGAGCGCCACGACGCCCAGATCGCCAACACTCAGCGCCGCCGTCAGCCCGGCGGCAAACCCGATCTGCGGACGCAACCTTGGCACCAGTACAAACCGCCATAGTGCAAGGCTGCGCAGCCCCAACCCCATGCTCAATCGCCCGTAATCATTGAAAACCTGTCGCATCGGCGGCAGCAGGATGCGCACCGCGAAAGGCAGCGCCATCATCGCGTTGATCAAGGCCGTCACAGGCAAGGCAAAGGCGGTCGGCGAGACATATGGATAGATCAGAATAAACCACCCCGTCCCGATCATCAGCGGCGACGCGACCAGACCCAGCAGCGTCAACGCCTCCGCCCCGCCCCACTTCGCCTGCGCCAGCCATGCCGCCATGGGCAGCGCGAGAACCAGCAGGACCACAGTGCTGACCGATGCGACCCAAACCGTCGTCCAAGTCGCGGTCAGAACCGAAAAAGGCATGTAAAACAAGCCCACCAGCCCAGACAGAGCGATCGACAACATCGGCAGCAACAGGAATCCAGCCGCCAAGGTGATCCAGAACACATCCCCCCAAAGGCTCGGCGCATCCCACCGGCGCACCGCCCGGTCACGCCCCGTTTGCAGGGCAATGGGTGGCAAAATCCACAACGCCAGCACCGCCGCAGCGCCCGCCACAGCCAGTTGCAGCAGGCTCAGCACCGCCGCGCGGCCAAGGTCAAAATCAAAACGAAACGCCTGGTAAATCGCCAACTCAATCGTCGTCGCCCGTGGCCCGCCGCCAAGGGTCAAAGCCACTGCAAAACTGGTCAGGCATATGACAAAGATCAACGCAAAGGCCCCCGGCACCACCTGCCGCAAGAGCGGCCATTCGATGATGCGAAACACCATGCGCGGGGTAAGTCCCAACTGGCCCACCATGCGAAACTGCTCCGCCGGAACCGATTGCCACCCTTGCAGGATCAACCGGGTCGCTAGCGGCATGTTGAAGAAAACATGCGCCAAAACAACACCATGGGCCCCGTAGATCGACACCTCTGGCAGCCCGAAGACGCCCAGCGCCGTATTCAACCACCCGTTCCGGCCAAAGATCGCGAGCAGGCCCAGAACAGCCACAATCACCGGCAGGATAAACGGCGAACCCAAAAGCGTTACCAGCAGCGTATGCCCCGGCAACCGCCGCCGCGCGAGCGCGCGTGCCACCGGCACCGCCAGAACCACCGAAATCAACGCAGAGAAAAACGCCTGCCAGACGGTAAACCGCACCGCCTGCCATTCGGCGGCGCGCAGGCCAGTGGTGGTTTCAATCCGCTGGCCGATGCCGACAAAGGCGGCGATCACCACCGCGACGACAAAACCCGCCGCGATGATGCCGGCCCAAGGGCTTACTGGCTGAGCGCGGCGCGCCATGTCTCGATCGCGTCCGCTTGCAGCTCTGCCGCCTCAGTCTCGGAATAGAACAGCACCTTTTCGGGCAACGGCAGCTCCGACCAACCCTCGGGCCAGTCCGCCTGCGGCAACGCCGATGGCAGCGACCAGTTCGCGGTCGGAATAATGGTCTGGAAGTCGCGCGACATCACGAAAGCCAGGAACTGATCCGCCAGTTCTGGCTGGTCCGTTCCGGCAATCTTGCCCACGGTTTCAACCATGAAATAGTGGCCTTCGGGGAAGATCGCCGCCTTCTTGGTAAAGTCCTCCTCCGCGAACATGTGGTAAGCGGGCGACGTGGTGTAGCTCAGTACCATGTCAGCCTCACCATCGGTGAACAGGCCATAGGAGGACGACCAATCCTTGGTCACAGTGAGAATGTTGTCTGACAGGCTTTCCCACACTTCAGCGGACTTGTCGCCGTAAACGGCCTGCACCCACAGCACCAGTGCCAGACCCGAAATCGACGTACGCGGGTCCTGAATAACGATCTTCACGTCGTCCGGCAGTGCCAGCAATTCCTCGAAGCTCGCGGGCGGCGCGTCCATCGTCGTCTCGTTGTAGATGAACGCCGTGTGCCCGTAGTTGAAGGGCAGGAACGTGTCGTCCGTCCACTCAATGGGCAGGGTCAGCGCACTGTTGTCCTGCCCATGCGGCGCAAAAAGGTCGGTGGCGCGCGCCTTGGCCGTCACATCAGATGTCAGGCCGATGACTACATCCGCCTTCGTCCGCTCGCCCTCCAGCAACAGCCGCGGCACCAGATCGCCAGTGGACCACTCCAGATCACACGCACAGATCTTTTCAAACTCGGTCTCGAGCGTTGGGCCAGGTCCCCACTCAGACGTAAAATAGTCACCCGCGTAAACGGTCAGAACAGGTGTGTCGGCCAGCGCCGTCGTCGCGGCAAGCGTAGCGGCCAGTGTCAAAGCGTATTTCATCGCATCCTCCAATCAGAGAGGCGGCGGGATAAGGGTCTTGGGATGAACCAAACCTTCCCTCCGCCGGTGTTAACCGGTTCAGGTTCTACGGGTTCGCATTGCGCATCTCAGCCTGTGACCAGGCACCCCGAGGTGATGTTTGGCTTAGTCGGGAATGGTGGGATTGGCAACTGTTGCGTCACCGACGGCGGGACATGACCCAGACAAACAGGGCAAAACACACACCACCCGCCCCGAACAGGCCGCCGATGACCCGCTTGTGATCCGCATCCAACTCGCTCCACGGCAAGGAGTGGGTTTGCGGCGCGCCAAACGCGTTTCCCAGGCCCTTGACGAGCTCCCAGTAAACGCCACCGGCCACCGCCAGCGCGATGGAGAGGATCAGCAGCGCAACAGCACCCGGTGTACGACCTTGCATCTCTTGTCTCCTTGCATCGCCAGCGTCTTGTCTGTGAATTGCATGACCGCTAAACGGCCTGAAAGGGAGTGCGTCATGTCGATCAACAGTTTTGGCCACCTGTTCCGCGTAACCACGTGGGGCGAAAGCCATGGCCCAGCGCTTGGCGCGACGGTTGACGGCTGCCCTCCGGGCGTCGCGGTGGATGAAGCCATGCTTCAGCAGTGGCTCGACAAGCGGAAACCCGGTCAAAACAAGTACACGACCCAGCGGCGTGAACCAGACGCGGTCAAGATCCTGTCGGGCGTGTTCGAGGGACAGACAACCGGCACGCCCGTCCAGTTGATGATCGAAAACACCGACCAGCGGTCCAAGGACTACGGCGACATCGCCGAGAAGTTTCGCCCCGGCCACGCCGACATCACCTATTGGCAGAAATACGGCATCCGCGACTATCGCGGTGGTGGTCGGTCTTCGGCCCGTGAAACGGCGGCACGGGTTGCAGCGGGTGGCCTTGCGCGCGCGGCACTGAACAAGCTGGTTCCTGGGATCGAGATCAAGGGTTACATGACCCGCATGGGCGCGCATGAAATTGACCGCAACCGGTTCGACTGGGACCAGATCGACCAGAACCCGTTCTGGGTGCCTGACGCCCAAGCAGCGGACACATGGGCGTATTACCTCGACGGTCTGCGAAAGTCCGGCTCGTCAGTTGGTGCCGTGATCGAAGTCGTCGCGCGCAACGTGCCTGCGGGTCTCGGGGCGCCGGTTTATGGCAAGTTAGACACTGATTTGGCTGCGGGCATGATGTCCATCAACGCGGTCAAAGGGGTTGAGATTGGCGAAGGTATGTCTGCCGCCATGCTCACCGGCGAACTCAACGCGGACGAGATCACGATGGGGCCAGACGGCCCGGAATACTCGTCGAACCACGCGGGCGGCATCCTCGGCGGCATCTCGACCGGGCAGGACATTGTGGTCCGCTTTGCGGTCAAGCCGACCTCGTCCATCCTGCAAACGCGCAAGACCATCACCAAATCGGGTGAAGAGACCGAGATCATCACCAAAGGGCGCCACGACCCCTGTGTCGGCATCCGGGCCGTGCCGGTGGGTGAGGCGATGATGGCCTGTGTGATCCTCGATCACCTGCTGCTCGACCGGGGGCAGACAGGCGGCGTGCGCGGCCAGATCGGCTAGGCCAGCATCACTCCCACGGAGCGCACGATGTTGTGCAGCGTTGCGTGATCAATCCGCGCCCGCGCCATCGTGCGCAGACCCACATATTGCGCGATGATCATGTCGGCGAGCGCCCCACGCTCCGCCGGGTTCAGCGTCGCGTGCTTGGGTGACGCGCAGAGCGCAGCATAGATCCCATCGCGCAAGGCACCCAACCCCCGCGACACAGCCTTGGCAATCTCGTCATCATAGGAACTTGGGCCAGCCGCTGCGGTACACAGCAGACAGCCGCGATCATCGCCATTGACCACGTTCTGATACGACCCCTGAAACATCGCCATGATCCGCTCGGCCCCGTTTGGCACGGACGGGTCATTCAGCATCTCGACACCGGCCTGCACCGCCTGCCGCTCATAGCGTTCCAGCACTTGCATGAAGAGCGTCTTTTTGTCGGTGAACGCCTTATACAGACTGCCCCGGGTCAGCCCCATGCCATTCAGCAGATCGGGCAGCGAAGCGCCTTCGTAGCCATGCTTCCAAAAGACGTGCATCGCCTTTTCAAGCGCGTCGTCGATGTCAAATGATCGTGGTCTGGCCATGGGATGTCCTCGGTTGCACCTCCAATATAGTATTGGGAACCGTATAGTCCATAACTCAACATCAGAAAGACCGCGCCGCATCCATTCGCGCTCGTCCGCTCGCGCCAGATTGACCGCTTGCCAATCCTCGCCCGACCCGACAAGGATCGGCGGAGATGAAAGCCCCGACAACCCAGAACAAGCCCGGCACCGCCGTCGCCCTCAAGCTCGTGGCGGTGTTCCTGTTCATGGTCATGGCAGCGATGATCAAGGTCGCGACGCAGAACGTGCCGTCCGGTCAGGCCGTGTTCTTCCGTTCGTTCTTTGCCATGCCGATCATCATCGCGTGGATCTTGCACGCTGGCGAGATGCGCGAAGCGCTGACGCCCAACAACCTGACGGGCCACATCTGGCGCGGGCTGTTTGGCACGACGGCCATGGCACTCACCTTTGCCGGTCTCGCCCTGCTGCCGCTGCCAGAAGTCACTGCCATCGGCTATGCCACGCCGATGTTCACCGTCATCCTCGCCGCCA
Organism: Tateyamaria omphalii; assembly: GCF_019802125.1. Classification (GTDB taxonomy): domain Bacteria; phylum Pseudomonadota; class Alphaproteobacteria; order Rhodobacterales; family Rhodobacteraceae; genus Tateyamaria; species Tateyamaria omphalii_B. The sequence continues at coordinate 368,644 of NZ_JAHVHT010000002.1, read as the reverse complement.
TCATGCTTGGCGAAAAGGTACGCCTGTTCCGGATCAGCGCCGTCGCCCTGGGCCTCGTAGGCGTGATGATCGTCATGTGGCCGCGCCTGTCGGTGGACATGGCGACAGTCGGCACGGCGGGCACCATCGGAGCATTGATGGTGCTGGGTGCCTCGATCCTGCGGGCGTTGGTGCAAATCCACATCCGCACGTTGGTCAAAACCGAACACACCGCGGCCATCGTCTTCTATTTCTCACTCACCGCCACAACGCTGAGCCTGCTCAGCCTACCCTTTGGCTGGATCGTCCCAACAGCGACCGACGCCATCCTCCTGATCGGCGCGGGCCTGATCGGCGGCATCGCCCAAATCCTTGTCACCGCCAGCTACCGCTTCGGCGCCGCCTCCATGCTCGCCCCGTTTGACTACACATCTTTGATCTTTGCCGCCCTGATCGGATACCTGATCTTTGCCGAACTGCCCACGTCAGAGACGGTTATCGGCGCTTCGCTGGTTGTCCTCGGTGGGGTCCTCATCATCTGGCGCGAAAGACAGCTTGGCGGCGGGCGCAGGCGTGCGCGGGCAGTCACGGATCCGAAAGGTTAGTGCTTGTGACAGGCGGACGCCTCGACCACCAAACCATCGGGCCCAAACCTTAGCGTTTCTGCAGCCAATACATCACGCTGGTTGCGGTAGGTGATGACCATCATACCGTGTCCGCGCAACACATCGACCACGACAAAGGACAGATCCGGCTGCGCCTCCAGCGCACGCGCCCAATAGGCCCGCAGCGCATCCTTTCCACGCAACTCACCGTGGCCCACAAGGCGCATCGCCTTTTGCGAGCGAAACACCACATCCCCGGCATAGTGCGCGAGGATGCGGTCCAGATTGTGGGAATTCCACGCCGCCTCCCATTCGATGGCGAAGGCGTCGTAGTCCATGCTATTCGCGCACCAGCTTCTCGTAATCCTCGGCCACGTCGCGACACAGCGCGCCGACTTCGAAGTTATAGTCACCGATCTGGCCCACTGGCGTCACTTCGGCAGCGGTGCCGGTCAGCCAACACTGTTCAAAGCCTTCCAGCTCTTCCGGCATGATCACCCGCTCGTGCACCTTGATCTGCTTGTCCTGCAGCCGCCCGATCACCGTCTGGCGCGTCAGTCCGTTCAGGAACACATCCGCCTTGGGCGTATGCACCTCGCCATCCTTGACGAAGAAGATGTTGGCGCCCGTGCACTCGGCCACGTAACCGCGGTAATCCATGAACAACGCGTCGGAACAGCCCTTGGCCTCTGCCGCGTGCTTGGACGTGGTGCAGATCATGTACAGACCAGCCGCCTTGGCGTGCACCGGGATCGTCTCGGGCGACGGGCGCTTCCACTTGGAAATGTCGATCTTCGCGCCTTTGTACTTGGCGTCGCCATAGTAGCTGCCCCATTCCCACGCCGCGATGGCCAGGTGGACCGGGTTACGGGCGGAGGAAACACCCATGTCTTCACCCGCGCCACGCCATGCCACTGCCCGCACATAGGCATCGGTCAGGCCATTCGCGGTCAGGACCTGCTGCTTGGCCGCCTCGATCTCGTCCACGGTGTAGGGGATCTGGAAATCCAGTTCACCGGCAGAAAAGTGCAGGCGTTCCGAATGCTGACGGCTGAGGAAGATCTTGCCGTTATACGCCCGCTCGCCCTCGAATACGGAGGACGCATAGTGCATGGCGTGGCTCAGAATATGGACATTCGCCTGACGCCAGTCGACCAACTGGCCGTCCATCCAGATTTGTCCGTCGCGATCATCGTAGCCAGCCATGGCATCCTCCCGATTTGCATTTATTGCGCCGTTAGGACCGATGCGGTCATAAAGTTGCGCAAAACCTGCGATTCGATATCGCTTCACCCTTGGAATGTCAACAAGGCTGACTTAAACTGCAACAAAAGACGACGCTTGAGTGGGGGCGGTTATGGACGACGGACGGGCAACCACGACCAGGGGCGGGGAGAACCTTCTTTTCCTGACCGACGAACAGTTGCGGCAAGGGATCGAGGCGATGTTCTTTGCCTATCGCGGCTTTACCGCCGATCCGGACCGCATCCTGTCGGACATGGCCTATGGCCGTGCACATCACCGCGCGATCCACTTCATCAACCGCGCACCAGGCACGACCGTCAACAACCTGCTCAACATCCTTGGCGTCACCAAGCAATCGCTCAACCGCGTCCTGCGCACCTTGATCGAGGACGGGCTCGTCCAAAGCCGCGTCGGCACCTCCGACAAACGGGAGCGTCACCTGTTTCTGACCGAAGACGGGCGCGCATTGGAGGGGCGTTTGTCCGACGCCCAGCGCGCACGGATGCGCACGGCGTTCCGCGACGCGGGTCCCGAAGCAGTGGCGGGCTTCCGCACCGTACTCGAAGCCATGATGGACACGGAAATGCATCGCACCTATCAAAGACTTAAGGAGAGCGGTGCATGAGTGACTTTGACGCCCATTTATTGATTGTAGACGACGACGAACGAATCCGAAGCCTGTTGCAGAAATTCCTGATGCGGAATGGCTTCCTTGTCACCGCAGCCCGCGACGCGGCCCACGCGAGGCGGGTGCTGGCCGGTCTCGACTTCGACCTGATCGTGCTGGACGTGATGATGCCGGGCGAGGACGGGCTAAGCCTGTGCCGCAGCTTGCGCGAAACCCACGTCACACCGATCCTGCTGCTGACGGCCAAGGGTGAGACGGGCAACCGGATCGAGGGGCTCGAGGCGGGTGCCGACGACTACCTGCCGAAACCGTTCGAGCCCAAGGAACTGCTCCTGCGCATCAACGCCATCCTGCGCCGTGTGCCAGATGTGGCACCGGAGGAGGCCGCGCCGAAAATCCTCACCCTCGGCCCCATACGCTATGACATGGAACGGGGCGAGATGTGGCAGGGCGAAGACCTCGTGCGCCTGACCGCCACCGAGATGCAGCTGATGAAGATCTTCTCCGCCAAACCTGGCGAAGCCATCAGCCGCGCCAAGCTGGTCGAAGATCTGGGCCGCGACCGTGGCCAAGCGCAGGAACGCGCCGTGGACGTGCAGATCACGCGGTTGCGGCGCAAGATCGAGAGCAATCCGAAACAGCCCCGCTACCTGCAAACCGTGCGCGGGGCAGGGTATATGTTGGCGCCTGATTGAGCCGTCGGATTTGCATATTTGTGGAACAATGAAGCCATGAGTACAGCCCTGCTGACCCACGCGGACGGCCTTTTGCACGTCACACCGCCCGGTATGCCGGAGCAGGTGGCGCGGCTCGGCTACATCCAACGGGCGCTGGCCGATCTCGACCTTGTCCGCGTTGATCCGCCGCTGGCCGATGACGCATCCATCGCGCTGTGCCATCCGCAGGATTATATCGACTTCGTTCGCTCCAAAGTCCCAACCGACGGCTTCGCCGGCCTCGACCGCGAAACCGACGCCGAGACCTTCCTGTCCCCCACGTCCTACAACGCCGTCTGGCGCACGGCAGGTGGCGCGGTCAAAGCGGTCGATATGGTGCTGGATGAAGAAGTGCAGAACGCCTTCGTCGCCATGCGCCCGCCCGGACACCACGCAGAACAGTCTCTACCCATGGGATTTTGCATCTTTGGCAACATCGCCATCGCTGCGAAACACGCGCTCGAAGTGCGTGGGCTTGAACGGGTCGCCGTGGTCGATTTCGACGTCCACCACGGCAACGGCACCCAAGCGCTGCTCCAGGATGACCCCCGCGCCCTTGTCATAACATCGCAACAAATGCCGCTCTGGCCCGGCACGGGCGAGGCGTCGGACCGTGGCCCACACGGCACCGTTCTGAACATCCCGCTGGCGCCTCACACGGATGGCAACCACGCCATCGCGGAATACGAACGGCAGGTGATCCCGGCGCTGATCAAACACCAGCCCGAACTCATCCTCATCTCCGCCGGGTTCGACGCGCATCAGGACGACCCGCTCGCCCAACTCAACTGGACAGCGGACACCTACACCCGCCTCACCGACATGCTCACGCAAACTGCACAAACGCTGTGCAAAGGCCGGGTGGTGTCGGTGCTGGAAGGGGGCTATGATCTGGACGCGCTTGCGCTGTGTGCCCGCGCCCACGTCCAATCGCTGATGAAGGCCACGCAATGACTGACCGCCCCGTAGACGAGATGAGCTTCGAAGAAGCGATGGCCGAACTTGAACAGGTGCTGGGCCAGCTGGAACGGGGCGACGTGGCGCTGGACGACTCGATCAAACTCTACGAACGCGGCGCGCTGCTCAAGAAGCGGTGCGAGACCAAGCTGCGCGAGGCCGAAGAAAAGGTCGCCGCCATCACCACCGATGCCGACGGCAACCCGACAGGGCTGAAACCGGTCGAAGGCCTCTGATCCATGTTCCGCCAAAGGCTGAGTGACGCGGCCACCGCCATCCAGGCGCGGTTCGACGCCGTGCTGGGTGCGCTGGACGATGTGCCAGTGGTGCAGGCCATGGCGCATGCCACCAATGGCGGCAAACGACTGCGCGGCTTCCTTGTGCTCGAAAGCGCGCGGCTGCACGAAATAGACCCTAACAAGGCGATTTGGCCCGCAACGGCGATCGAAGCACTTCACGCCTATTCCCTTGTTCACGACGATCTGCCCTGCATGGACGACGACGACTTGCGGCGCGGCGAGCCCACGGTTCACATCAAATGGGACGATGCCACCGCGGTGCTGGCGGGCGATGCCCTGCAAACGCTGGCCTTTGAACTCTGCGCCCATTCTGACATCGGAAACGGAGACGTGCGCGCCGACCTCGCCCTGTCGCTGGCAAAGGCATCGGGCGCTCAAGGCATGGTGCTGGGCCAAGCCCTCGACATCGCCGCCGAAACGGCAGACGCCCCCCTTACGCTCGACGAAATTACGGCTCTACAAAGGGGAAAAACGGGTGCGCTGATCGAATGGTCGGCCACCGCCGGCGCACGCATGGCCCAGGCAGACCTCGGCCCCCTGCAAACCTACGCCCGCGCCCTCGGCCTCGCCTTCCAGATCGCGGACGATGTGCTGGACGTGACCAGCGACGCCGCCACCATGGGCAAGGCCACGGGCAAGGATGCAAACGCGGGCAAAGCGACATTCGTCTCGCTTCTGGGACTGGACGAGGCGAAACGCCGCGCTGACCAACTCGTGACCGAGGCGTGCGACGCCTTACATGTATACCAAGCGGACGCTGACGCGCTGCGGGACGCCGCCCGCTTCGTGGTCACCCGCAACAGCTAGAGACCGACAGATGTCAGACCAGCCAAACACCCCGCTTCTGGACACCGTTCAACGGCCCGCTGACCTCAAACGGTTTTCGGACGCCCAGCTGCGCCAAGTCGCTGACGAGCTACGGGCAGAAACGGTATCTGCAGTATCCGTCACCGGCGGGCACCTCGGCGCGGGGCTTGGCGTGGTCGAACTGACCGTCGCCCTGCATGCCATCTTTGACACGCCGCGCGACAAGCTGGTGTGGGATGTGGGCCACCAATGCTACCCCCACAAGATCCTGACCGAGCGCCGGGACCGCATCCGCACACTGCGGATGAAAGACGGCCTCAGCGGCTTTACCAAACGCAGCGAGTCGCCCTACGACCCCTTCGGCGCGGCCCACTCCTCGACCTCGATCAGCGCCGCCCTCGGCTTTGCCGTCGCGCGCGACCTTGGCGGCCAGCCCCCCGAAGGATCCGGCGACGCCATCGCCGTGATCGGCGACGGCTCCATGAGCGCCGGCATGGCCTACGAGGCGATGAACAACGCGGGCCACCTCGGCAAACGGCTCTTTGTCATCCTCAACGACAACGAGATGTCCATTGCCCCGCCTGTGGGGGCGATGTCGTCCTACCTGTCGCGGCTCTACGCCCAAAACCCCTTCCAGGATCTCAAGGCCGCGGCCAAGGGCGCGGTCAGCCTGCTGCCGGAACCCTTCCGCGAAGGGGCCAAACGGGCCAAAGAAATGATCAAGGGCATGGCGGTTGGCGGCACCCTCTTTGAAGAGCTGGGGTTCAGCTATGTTGGCCCCATCGATGGGCACGATCTGGACCAGTTGCTGCCCGTCCTGCGCACCGTCCATGACCGCGCCACCGGCCCGATCCTGATCCACGTGCTGACGAAAAAGGGCAAGGGATACGCACCCGCCGAAACCGCCCGCGACAAGGGCCACGCCACCGCCAAGTTCGACGTGATCACGGGCGAGCAAAAGAAAGCGCCAAGCAACGCGCCCAGCTACACATCCGTCTTCGCCCAACACCTGATCAAACAGGCCGAAGCGGACGACAAAATATGCGCCGTCACTGCCGCCATGCCGGATGGCACCGGCCTCAACCTCTTTGCCGAACGCTACCCCAGCCGTTGCTTCGACGTGGGCATCGCCGAACAGCATGGAGTCACCTTCTCCGCAGCCCTCGCCGCCGGTGGGATGAAACCGTTCTGCGCGATGTACTCCACCTTCCTGCAACGCGGCTACGACCAGGTCGTGCACGACGTCGCCATTCAGCGCCTGCCCGTGCGCTTCGCCATCGACCGCGCGGGCCTCGTGGGCGCCGACGGAGCGACACATGCGGGTGCCTTCGACGTTGCCTACCTATCGAACCTGCCCGGCTTCACCGTCATGGCCGCCGCGGACGAGGCGGAACTGGCCCACATGGTCGCCACCGCAGCAGCACATGACGACGGCCCCATCGCCTTCCGCTTCCCGCGGGGCGAAGGCACCGGCGTCGACATGCCCGAGCGCGGTGAACCGCTCGAAATCGGCAAGGGGCGCATGATCCAAGAGGGCAAGGGCGTCGCCCTCCTTTCCTTCGGCACCCGTCTGGAAGAGGTACAGAAAGCTGCCGAAAACCTCGCCGCCAAGGGGATCACACCCACCATCGCCGACGCCCGCTTCGCCAAACCGCTCGACCGCGACTTGATCCTGCAACTAGCGGCGGATCACGAGGCGCTGATCACCATCGAAGAGGGCGCAGTCGGCGGCTTCGGCAGCCACGTCGCCCAGCTTCTGGCCGAGGAAGGCGTGTTCGACACCGGGCTCAAGTACCGCTCCATGGTCCTGCCCGACATCTTCATCGATCAGGCAAGCCCGGCGGACATGTACGCGGTCGCAGGCATGAATGCCGACCAGATCGAAGCAAAGGTGCTGAACGTCCTTGGCGTGACGTCAATCGGCGAGGCGCGCGCGTAGAACTTGCGCAGTCCGCGCCATTTCGGCCAGTGTTAGGGTCACATTTCTAAGGGCCCCAGACATGGACATCCACAGCCGCCCCATCCTGATCTATCGCTGGATTGTGTTCCTGCTGGCGGCGGGCTACTGCCTTTACCAGATCATTGGCGGCCAATGGTCCGGACCGGGCGGCCCGTTCCGATACCTCACCATCTGGGCGCTGTTCCTGTCCTTCTACGCCGCCAGCCGAATGCTCGCGCTCAGCGAACACCGGATCACGCGGCAGCACGAGGTGACGGCGATGTGTGCTGCTGTGCTGAACGTGATGGTCGTGTTCCTCTACTGGCGGCTCTACCTGACCGACCCGTCACTGGTGAACGGCGGCGGCCCCATCGTCTGGTGGCTCGAATACTACCTGCACGCGCTCGGCCCCGCGCTCCAGATCATCGACGCCCTCTTCGTCGGCAAGGTCTTTCGCCGCGTCTGGCGCGCGGCCCTGCCTCTGATCGCAATCATCGCCGCTTACGTGGCATGGGCCGAGCTGTTCGTGCAACGGTTCAACACCAAACCAACAGGCGACGTCACCAGCGGTCTGCCCTACCCGTTCCTCAACTCCATGGAATGGGGCGACCGCGCCATGTTCTACAGCATCAACGGCGCAACGGCGCTCGGACTTCTGATGGCGTTCGGGAGCATCGGCGCCCTGATTCACCGCCTCTGGCCCCGTCAGGTCGCCGCCTGAACCAAAAAGATCCCCGCATACAGAATGCCGAAGGTCACAGCATAGCCCGCAAGCAGGAAATACCCGTCCCGCGTGACCAGACCAAAGGCAAGCAAAGCAACGGCGCCCGCACCAAAGGAGGTCATGAAGGGCAACAGCTCCAGAAACGGCCAGGTCAGCGGGATCGCCATGCAGAGCAGCAGCGCCACTTTGCGCAACGGGTTGCGCGCCAAAGGCCGCAGCCGCGGATGGGAATGGGTGTCAAACCAGGTCGCAGGGCGCCGCAACCAACTGGTGGCCACCTGCAGGCGCGCACGTGCCAAACGGCGTCGGCTCAGGAACCCGGGCAACCACAAATGCTTCCGACCCGCCAACGCCTGCCCAATCAGCAGGATCAACACGATCGCAGACAGCGTCGGCATTCCCGGAATGCCCGACAACGGTGACACCAGCAGGATCGACACCGCCAGCACGACCGGCATGATGGACCGTTCGCCGATCTCATCCAGTATGTCCTGCACGGACACGTCGTGGCCGTCGCCAGCCTCGTTCAGCGCATCAAGCAGGTGATTGAGCGTGCGCTCGTCATCAAGCGTCATTCCGGGTGCTGCAGCAAGGCTGCCAGTCCTTCCTTGTAAGTTGGATAGATCAGCTTCACACCCAACGCCTCCTTGATCCGATCGTTCCGCACCCGCTTGCTCTCGGCATAAAAACTCCGGGCCATCGGCGTCATTTCGGCCGTCTCGAAATCCTCAGCTGCGGGAATGGGCAGACCCAACAAATGGGCGGCATGTTCGATCACATCCTCCGGCGGGGCCGCGTAGTCATCACAAACGTTGTAGGCCGTACCGGGCGCAGGCCGCGCGATGGAGGCAGCGACGATCTGCGCGATGTCTTCCACATGAATGCGCGAAAACACCTGGTTCGGCTTGATGATGCGCCGTGCCGTGCCCGCCCGCACCTTGGCAAACGGGCCGCGACCGGGACCATAAATGCCCGCCAGTCGAAAGATATGCAGCGGCAGGTCGGGAATGGCGGCCCAGGCGGCCTCCGCCTCTTTCCGCCACTGCCCCCGGCGTGTCGACGGAACAAGGGGCGTCTCCTCATCCACCCAATCCCCACCATGATCACCATACACGCCAGTGGTGGACAGATAGCCAACCCACTCAAACTGCCCCGCACGCGCCGCAATCTGGTCGCCAACCTCACGCAAAACCGGATCACCATCAGCATCCGGCCCCGCCGAGATCAGCACATGCGTCGCTGCATCCATCGCCGCGCCAACATCATCACCGGGAAAGATCAGCGGTTCCACACCCGTGGCATTCAATGCTTCGGCCTTCTCCGCCATACGGGTCGTGCCGATCACGCGCCAGCCCTGCGGAATAAGCAGCGTGGTCAGCGCTTTGGCGGAGTATCCGTGACCAAAGGAAAGAAGTGTCTTCGTCATTCTGCATAGGTGGCGCGCCGGGGGACCATGCACAAGCCCCTTGCCAAGCTCAGCGCCACGCCGCCTAATCGCATCATGGCCAAAGACCCATCTCTCGACGCCGCCTACGCCCTCGAAACACCCGAGGATTCAAAACAGCTCTACGCAGCCTGGGCCGACAGCTATGACAGCGATTTCGCCCGTAACAGTGACTATATCCTGCACGAAGCAGTGGCGCGGCACTTCGTGAATATCGGCGGTTTCGGCCCCGTGCTGGATGTCGGCGCGGGCACGGGTCTGTGCGGCGCCGCCCTACGCGCCCGCGGGATCGAGGACATCGACGGCACAGACATCTCCGCCGACATGCTGGAGGTCGCAAAGGCCAAGGGCATCTACCGCACAATCCGCGTGGAAAACCTGTTTGACGGGCTGGCCACGCCCCATGGCCTCTACCAAGGGGCCGTCAGTTCCGGGACATTCACGAATGGGCATGTCGGGCCAGAGGGCCTGCATCCCTTGATCGCAGCGGTCAGGCTCGGTGGCCGCGTCGTCATCTCGGTAAACACTAAGCACTACGCCGCAGCAGGTTTCGAGCACCAATTAGCCGAATTAGAGACTGACATAGAAGACCTCACCACGACCGAGGTCGCCATCTACGGCCCCTCAGCAACTGGCGACCATGCCAAGGACACAGCACTGCTCGTCGCCTTCCGCCGGGCCTAGTCCTTGTCGAAAAACGGCGTCACCTGCGCCACGATCACTGCGTTCTCATCCAGTGCGCGCTGCATCAGCGCCCGTTCCTCGCTATCAATCTCATGCCCCTCGGCCAGTCGCTCATCCAGCGTGCCGTAGCCTGTCACATCCAGCGGCGCGGTATCGGCCTGCTTCAGCAACGCAACCGTCTCACGCACCGCCTCCGCCTCATCCACGCCAGACGCAAAACACATCAGCGCCGCCCCGGTCGCGCCATCAGGCAACCCATCTCCGGCCTTGCGCCCGATCTGGACCAGCAGGGTAAAGACTTGCTGCCGCGAGGCTGGCTTCGATTTTGATTTCTTGGTCTCGGACATGAAAAGGGCCGCCGCAATGTAACTGCGACAGCCCTAACCCAATTCATATCAAGGCGAAAGCGTCAGGCGCTGCGGACCGCGCGCCCGAGGGAGATCAGGATACACGCCCCCACGATCCCCGCGACCAGCTGCCCGATCCAACCGCCCAGCGTGGACCCGAACACAAAGGTCAAAATCGCGTTGAACACGATGGCGCCCAGAATACCCAGCACGATGTTCAACAGCAGCGAATGATCCGTCTTCATGATCTTCTCGGCGATCCACCCGGCCAAAGCGCCCACGATGATCGCCGCAAACCAACCCAATCCTGTCATCGGTATACTCCTATGTGCCTACCTGCACAGGCAACCAATGACAGGGCCGGTTCGTTCCAATCAGTCGCGCAACAGCTCGTTGATCGACGTCTTGGAACGGGTCTTTTCATCCACGCGCTTCACGATCACGGCGCAATACAGGTTCACACCATTTTTCGACGGCAGCGAACCGGCCACGACAACGGAACCGCTGGGCACTTCGCCATACATGACCTCGCCCGTCTCGCGATCCACGATCTTGGTCGACTGGCCAATGAACACACCCATGCCCAGAACCGACCCCTCACGGACGATGCAGCCCTCGACCACCTCGGACCGCGCCCCGATAAAACAGTTGTCCTCGATGATGGTCGGCCCGGCCTGCATCGGCTCAAGCACGCCGCCGATGCCCACGCCACCCGACAGGTGCACGTTCTTGCCGATCTGCGCGCAGGACCCAACCGTGGCCCATGTGTCCACCATGGTCCCTTCGTCCACGTAAGCGCCAAGGTTCACGAAAGAAGGCATAAGCACCACGCCCGGCGCGATGAATGCCGACTTGCGCACAACACAGTTCGGCACAGCCCGGAAACCGGCGGCCTGCCACTGGTTGTCGCCCCAACCCTTGAACTTGCTGTCGACCTTGTCCCACCAGCCGCCGCCTTGCGGGCCGCCATCCTGCTGTTCCATGTCCTTGATGCGGAAGCCCAACAGCACGGCCTTTTTCGCCCACTGGTTCACATGCCAGCTGCCGTCGCCCTGCTTCTCCGCCACGCGCAGGCTGCCGCTGTCCAGCGCGTTCAGCGTGTCCTCGATCGCCTCGCGGGTCTCGCCCGTCGTGGCGGGCGTGATGGTGTCCCGAGCCTCCCACGCGGCTTCGATGGCGGTTTCAAGCTGTGCGTTGGACATGACGGTCCCCCCTTCGGTGCAATCTGTTGCCGGTGCTATAGGCGGCAGCGCCCGCCGTTGCAATCGAACGGAGGTATTCCTGACTTGTTGCAAGGCCACCCACGGGCAAAGCTCTGCACCAGTCGCGCGTCAATTTTTCCGGCGCATCATGCGACATTTAAGGGAGGAATTTGAAATGACGCAGTCGTTGTTTCCATTGGCAGTGATCATCCTTGCCGGGTCACTGGCCGCGCTTCAGGCGCCGGTCAACGCCGCCCTCGGCGCCAGCCTCGGCTCCGGGGTCGCGGCGGCCACCATATCGTTCGGCGTGGGGTTCGTAGTGCTGCTCGCCATAATGCTGTCCTCGGGCGAGGCGGATCACCTCGGGCGGATCGCATCCGTGAACCGCTGGCTCCTGCTCGGCGGGCTTCTGGGCGCCTTCTATGTCTGGGCCATCTTGTGGACGATCCCGCTTCTCGGTGTGGTCACGGCAATCACCGCCATGATCCTGGGCCAGCTTGTTGTCGCCCTTCTGCTCGACGCCATCGGCCCCTTCGGCCTGCCCGTGCACGAGGTATCGCTGCCCCGCGTCTTCGGCGTCGTGCTGGTCGGAACCGGGCTTATCCTGTCCAAGATCTGATGCCAGACGCGGGCGCGTGGACAAAGCTGTGCCAACCTGCCACTAACTCGGAACCTTGCGCGACAGGAGCACACGCATGAAAGACGACCACCGCAGCCCGTTCCGCGATGCCTACACAGACCGCAAGGCGGTCGAAGGCGCACCGGACACGCCGCAAACACGTTCGCCCGCCTACGGTCTCGCCTTCGCGGATGAAGAGTTCCTGTGCCGCGACGAGCTGCGCCCGGTCAGGCTGCAGCTTGAACTGCTGAAGCCCGAGATGCTCATGAACGAACAGGGCATCGAAAGCACGATCGTCCTGTTCGGCGGCGCACGCATCCCCGACCCCAAAAACAAAAGCGAAGCGCGCACGCAGACGCTCGCGGACCTGTCGTCCTTCTATGACGAGGCGCGCGAGTTCTCGCGGCTGATGACGCTCAAATCCATCGAAACCGGCGGCACAGAAAACGTGATCGTCACCGGCGGCGGCCCGGGCGTGATGGAGGCGGGCAACCGCGGCGCGGTCGACGCAGGCGGCCAATCCATCGGGCTCAACATCGTGCTACCGTTCGAACAGGCCCCCAACGCTTATGTCACGCCCGACCTGTGCTTCAACTTCCACTACTTCGCCATCCGCAAGATGCACTTCCTGATGCGCGCCCGCGCGATCTGCGTCTTCCCCGGCGGTTTCGGCACACTGGACGAACTCTTCGAATCCCTCACCCTGATCCAGACGGGCCGAATGGAGCGTGTTCCCTTCCTCCTCTTCGGTAAATCGTTCTGGGAAAAGATCATCAACTGGGATGCGCTGTCGGACGCGGGTACCATCTCTGCCGACGATCTCGACCTCTTCCGCTTTGTCGACAGCGCACAGGAAGCGATCGAGGTCATCGACACCTGGGGCCCGACCGACAAGCGCGGCGAAGTGCCCGGCAGATAAATTTCGGAACCCTTGCCGCTCTGGCCCGTTGTGTCCCCGAACAGTTACTGAACCGGAGGGAACAATGGCACAGGCCAAGAACGGCAAGGCTGACACATCCGACGTGGCAGCACAGATCGAAACTATCAAATCCGACATCGCGGCACTGACCGCCCTTATGGGCGACGTCGCTTCGCAAAAGGCCGAAGGGGCCAAGGCGGAAGCCGCTGGCATGGCCGAAAAGGTCAAGCAAACCGCGGCTGATCAGGCAACGCTCGCACAACTGCGCGCGCAGGAAATGGGCGCGTCGGTGCGCACTGCCGCTGAAGATGGGTATGCCAAGACGGAAGATGCAATTCGCCAACAGCCAGCGATGGCCGTGGGGATCGCAGCCAGCGTCGGCTTCATGATCGGTCTCTTGGCGTCGCGCCGCGCATAATGCTGACGCAGATCAAACAGAATGTCGCTCAGACCGCCCAGCGCGCAGCGCTCGGGGGTTTGGGCGGCATTTGCCTTTTGGCCGGGGTCGGCTTCCTGACCGCGGCCCTATTCATGTACTTGCTCACGCAGACCGATCCGATCACCGCCTGCCTTATCATTGGTGGCGGCTTTTCCGGGCTCGGGCTGGTATTTGTCGGCCTGTCGCGTACCGGCAAATCATCACCACCGGCGGCGGTTGCAACAGCACAGGCATCGCCATCAGCATCGGCCATGACGCCAGTCATGCTGGCTTTCCTTGACGGTCTGCAGCAGGGCATGGCGGCCCGTCAGGCAGCCAAACCGGGCAGACCAAATTAGATCAGGCGGCCATCTCGGCGGGCAGTTTGCACACAGCCACATGATGCGGCAGCGTTTCCACAACGTCGCCCGTTTCAGTCTCGCGGATCGAATAGCCATAGCCGGCCAACCGGTGCTTCCACTCGCGACGCGACAGCGCCTGGCTGCGCTCGCGGTTCACCAGGTCCAGCACCTGCGCTTCGACAAACGGGTCGTTTCCAAAAATCATGGACATAATCGTCACTCCATTTCCTTTTCCCTGAGCCTGTCATGCCAAGGCACCGTGGCGCCATTGGTGCGCAAACGGGAAAAGATTGTGACGATTTCGAGAACAGTAGCCGCGGGGGCGCGGCATCAGACTGCCCGGATCAGTTCAGCCCTGCCTCGGCCGCGATCTCCTTGCGGCTTTTGCGGGCACGCTCGGTCGCCGACTTCAACTGCCCACAGGCGGCCAGAATGTCCTCCCCCCGCGGCGTGCGGATGGGCGAGGCATAGCCGGCCTGATAGATGATGTTGGCGAAGGCCCGGATACGGTTGTTCGACGACCGCTTGTAGGGCGCGCCGGGCCATTCGTTGAACGGGATCAGGTTGACCTTGGCGGGAATGCCCTCCAGCAGCGCCACCAACCGACGCGCATCCTCATCCGTGTCGTTTACCCCATCCAGCATCACGTATTCAAATGTGATCCGCTCCGAATTGCGACCGCGCGGATAGGCCTTCAATGCCTCCAACAACGCCTCGATGTTCCAGCGCTTGTTGATAGGCACCAGCTTATTGCGCACCTCATCCGTGGTGGCGTGGAAGGACACGGCCAACTGACACCCGATCTCGTTGGCCGTCCGCTCAATCTCCGGCACGACACCCGAGGTGCTCAACGTGATCCGCCGACGGCTGAGCTGAATGCCTTCCTCGTCCATGCAGATCTTCATCGCATCCCGCACGTTCTCGAAATTATAGAGCGGCTCGCCCATGCCCATCAGCACGATATTCGACAACAACCGCGTCTCATCCTTCGGCGCACCGGGCACCGGCCATTCATCAAGATCGTCGCGGGCCATCATCACCTGACCGACAATCTCGGCGGCGGTCAGGTTGCGCACCAGCTTTTGCGTGCCTGTATGGCAGAACGAACAGGTCAGCGTGCAACCCACCTGAGAGCTGACACACAACGTCCCCCGATCCTCCTCGGGGATATAGACAACCTCAACCTCATGCCCACCGGCAATGCGCACCAACCACTTGCGCGTGCCATCGACACTCACCTGCTTGGACACAACCTCGGGGATCTCGATGACAAACTTCTCGGCCAGTTCCGCGCGATACACCTTGGACAGGTTCGTCATCGCCTCAAAGTCGCGCACGCCCCACTGGTAGATCCATTGCCAGATCTGCCCCACCCGCATCTTCGCCTGCTTCTCCGGCGTGCCATGTGCAATCAACACCTCCCGCAATTGGGGACGGGTCAACCCGACAAGGTTCACGGGCCCCTCCGGCAGTTTCCGGGGAATCGTCAAAACATCCTGCGTGATCGGCGCGTCAGCCATGGCTCTATCCATCATTGGGGTGATGCGCCCCTATATAGGAAACCCGGCGACAATCAAAAGGATTCGCCCAGAACGAAAAGGGCAGCGGCCAAAACCACTGCCCTTCTTCTGGCTGAAAATACTTTCGGGCAGTTTGAGGGGCAGACAGCCCCTCATCACCAAAAATGAATCGCGCGCGCCGTCAGGCGCACATTTGGATCACTCCGCCGCCACCTTGGCTTTCGGCTCCCACGCAAACGGGGCAAAGGCCGCATCGGTCGGCGTCTCGAACAGCGCATTGGTAAAGTTCGACATCACCTTCTGCGCATAGATCAGGACCGTATCCAGGATCGCACGCTCGCCATAGCCCACCGCCTCAAAGGCCGCGATGGCCTCCGCGCCCGGACGTCCATGACTGTCCCGAATGGCCAATGTAAACGTCCGCAGCGCCTCCAGCTTCTCCGGCAACGGCGTCTCGTCACGCAGCGCGTTCACGACATCCTCGTCGATCTTCTCCATCTTCGCGATCCCCGTGTGGGCAGGCACACAATAGTGACATTGGTTCGCGACATTCACGGTCATCCAGACGACCGTCCGCTCTTCGGGGGTAAAAGCCGTGCCGTTGATCGCCAGACGATGCAGATGCTGATAGCCCTCGAGCAGACCGGGGCTTTCCGCCATCACGCCATGCAGGCTGGGCAACCGTCCAAAGGCCTTGATCGAATTCTCAAGCAGCGGTTTCGACGCCTCCGGCGCCGTGTCGAGGGTATGAACAGTGGTGGTGACCATGACGATCTCCTTTTCGGGGTTATGACCCGACACCACCTAGTAATGGACCGCTAAGTTCCAAACTGCCCGGATGCACAAAGGGGCCGTGCACCACTGCACAGCCCCTCTCACCTTCGTGATTTGCAATGACGGCAGCGTTACCCGCTGCAGCGCGCCTCGGCATCTTCCACAGCAGCCGTAAAGCCCAGCAGAGAGAACGTGTCCTTTGTCGTCGTCCCCCGGCTCGAAATCCCGGTGACCACCGCGTCGGCCCCACGCTTCATGGCCGTCACGATCTTGGCATCATCCGCCGGGGTCGCGGGCCAGGCCCACTCGCCTTCGGTAAAGAGCTCGAACTCGTTGCCGCCAATGTTGACGTTCACGGTTGATCCGGACCGGAACGGATAGCCCCCGGTAAAGGCCACCTGCCCCTTGGCATCCGCGCTCGGGCGGTAAAACACCATCAGCAGAATGTCACCACGGGTCGCCGCCACAACGCGGCCCTCACGGGTGTTGACCACTTCCTTGGGCGTCGCGACACCCCAGCATTCGGTCGGGTTGTCCTCGACAAACACGCTCCAGTCGGTCTTGGCCGCCACCCGGTTCGTGCTCTGCTCCTGCGCAAGACCGGCACCCGCCATAAGCGAAAGCGCGCCGACCGCTCCAATCATCGTCTTCGTAAATGCCATAGCCACAGCCTCCAAGCTGTTCGAAACCTCAATACCTGAACCGTCCCCGGGTGCGCCATTTTCAGCGCATTCTCTTGCAAGAGCGGTCTTTCTTCTCGACAAGTGGCACATTAGCGCGAAAGGCGCGACGCAGGAAAGATGAATTGGCGGGAAATCGCCAAGTTGTGAGGGAAAAGATGACGCATCCGGCACATGGCGCGGTGACACTGGCCGAAATCTGGCGCGGTCCGTTCCTCGAAAGCGCACATCAGGGCCACGCCGTCATCTGCGACGACACCGGCCAGATCGTCGAATCCTGGGGCGAACCCGGCACGGTTGTCCTGCCCCGCTCCTCCTCCAAAATGATCCAGGCCCTGCCCCTTCTGACAAGCGGCGCGGCCGCCGCCCACAACCTGACCCCAGAACACCTCGCCCTCGCCTGCGCCTCGCATCAAGGCGCACCGATCCACGTGGATAAAGTCGGCGCATGGCTCTCCGCCATCGGCAAAGAAGACGACGATTTCAAATGCGGCCCCCAGGCGTCCCGCGACCCCGACCTGCGCACCGCCATGATCAAATCCGATGAAAGCCCCTGCCGCATCCACAACAACTGCTCGGGCAAGCACACGGGCTTCCTCACCCTCGCCAAACACCTCGGCGCAGGCCCCGACTACGTCGACCCCGACCATCCGGTGCAGCGCGCCTGCCTCGACGCCTTCGAACGCACCACAAACGAAACCTCCCCCGGCTTCGGCATCGACGGCTGCTCGGCCCCCAACTTCGCCTGCACCCTGCACGGCATGGCGCGCGCCATGGCCCACTTCGCCGCCGCAGACCACGACAGTGCCGAAGGACAACTGCGCAACGCCATGACCCTGCACCCCGACCTCGTCGCGGGAGAGGGCCGCGCCTGCACCCGCCTCATGCGCGCCATGAACGGCAAGGTCGCAATAAAAACCGGGGCCGAAGCCTTCTTCATCGCCATCCTCCCCGAACAGCGCATGGGCGTGGCGCTCAAGATCACCGATGGCGGCACCCGCGCCGCCGAATGCGCCATCGCCCAGATCCTGGTCCGCCTCGGCGCGCTCGACCCCAACCACCCCGAGGCGCTGGCCTACACCAACGGCCCGATCAAGAACTGGGACGGCCTGAAAACCGGCCACATGCGCGCGGCCCCCACGCTCCTCTAGGGCGGAGGACACCTCCGCCTTACGCGCCACAAACCTGTTTCTTCTGACAAAAAATACGACGGGGGAGGCGCACAGCGCCGGGGGCAGAGCCCCCTACACGCTCACAAATTCAGACCGCGCATAGCCCTGCAGGTACAACAGCGCCGTCAAATCCCCGAAATTCACCCGCACATCGCACTGCGCGGCCACGGCGGGTTTCGCGTGCAAGGCCACGCCCATCCCGGCCCGCCCAAGCATCTTCAGGTCATTGGCCCCATCGCCAACGGCCAGCACATCCGCCTCGGCAATCCCCAACCGCGCGGTGATCTCTTCCAAAGCATCCACCTTCGCCTGCTGCCCAAGGATCGGCATACCCACTTCACCCGTCAGCACACCATCTTCAGCCAACAACGTATTAGCCCGGTTCTCATCAAACCCCAGCTTCGCAGCCACAGCAGAGGTAAAGGAGGTAAACCCACCCGACACCAGCGCGGCATAAGCGCCATGCGCCTTCATCTTCGTCAGCAAAACCGGCCCACCAGGCATCAATGTAATCCGCTCCTCCAGCACCTGCCCGATCACCGCCTCGGGCAGGTCCTTCAACAACCCGACCCGCTCCCGGATCGCCTCCTCGAAATCCAACTCACCGTTCATGGCCCGGGCGGTGATGTCCTTCACCCGGTCGCCCACACCGGCCACGTCGGCCAGTTCATCAATGCACTCCTGCTGGATCATGGTGCTGTCCATATCGGCCAACAGCATCTTCTTCCGACGACCCTCCATCGGCAGAATCACAAGGTCCACGCCCAGCTTTTGCAGGTCGCCCCAGACCTCCCACCGATTATCCGGCATCATCTCCAGCGAAAACGCCGCCGCCTCGTCTACGGCCAGCCACTGCACATCGCCACCGCCCCACGCATTGCGCAGATTATCGATCAGGGCAGGGTCGAGCGACGGCTTGGAGGGGTCTGTTAACAGAGTACAAACAAACATGAGGGTCCGTTTCCGATACGCGACGCAGATGTCGCAAAAAGTGGTTCAAGCGGCGCTATAGCCCCGGATTCCCGGTTGCACCACCCCGCAGACCCCCATACACGCGGCGGTGGGACACCCTTCCCCAACGAAGGGCGCATATCTGTAAGGATAACATCAGATGGCTACTACTGCTCCGGTCACGCGGCCGGCGAATCCGCGTTTTTCCTCTGGCCCCTGCGCCAAACCCCCCACCCATACACTCGCCGCACTCGCCGACGCGCCCCTTGGCCGCTCGCACCGTGCTGCCGAGGGCAAATCCAAGCTCAAGCAGGCGATTGAGGAAACGCGCGAGATCCTCGGCGTCCCCGCCGACTACAAGATCGGCATCGTCCCCGCCTCCGACACCGGCGCCTACGAGATGGCGATGTGGTCCCTGTTGGGCGAACGCCATGCCGAGATGGTGGCATGGGAGAGCTTCGGCGCAGGCTGGGTCACCGACGTGGCCAAGCAGCTCAAGATCGAACACACAGTCCACACCGCCGACTACGGGCAGATCGTGGATATGGCCGCCCTGAACTACGACCATGACGTCTGCTTCACCTGGAACGGCACCACGTCAGGTGTGCGGATGGCCAATGGTGACGCGATCCCGGCAGACCGCGCGGGGCTGACGCTCTGCGACGCAACCTCCGCCGCCTTCGCCATGGACCTGCCCTGGGACAAGCTGGATGTGACCACGTTCAGCTGGCAAAAGGTGCTGGGCGGCGAAGCAGCCCACGGCATGCTGATCCTCAGCCCCCGCGCCGTCGAGCGGCTGGAAAGCTACACGCCCCCATGGCCGCTGCCCAAAATCTTCCGCCTGACCAAAGGCGGCAAGCTGATCGACGGCATCTTTGAAGGGGCAACCATCAACACCCCCTCCATGCTCGCGGTCGAGGATTACCTGTTTTCCCTGAAATGGGCCCGCGAGGTCGGCGGCCTCCAAGGGCTGATCGCCCGCGCAGACGCCAACGCGCAAGCGGTCTTCGACTTCTGCGACCAGCAGGACTGGATCGACAACCTCGCCACCGACCCGGCGACACGGTCCACAACCTCCGTCTGCCTCAAATTCACCGACGACCGCATCACCGACGGCGCAGCCTTTGCCAAGGCCATCGCCAAGCGGCTCGCAGATGAAAACGTGGCCCTCGACATTGGCGCCTACCGCGACGCCCCTCCGGGCCTGCGCATCTGGTGCGGCGGCACGGTCGAGACGTCAGACATCGAAGCAATGCTGCCCTGGCTCGCCCACGCCTTCGAGACCGAAATCAACGCCTGACGGCACAGCCCCCTTCTTCTGACCCCAAATACGATGGGGGAGCCGAAGGCGGGGGCAAAGCCCCCCAAATCATGTCGTGGGCGCAGCCCGCATTCAGATCAAAGGACCACAACCATGGCCCCCAAAGTACTCATCTCCGACAAACTCTCCGACGCCGCCGTCCAGATCTTCCGCGACCGTGGGATCGAGGTCGACTTCGAACCCGATCTCGGCAAGGACAAGGACAAACTGGCCGAGGTTATCGGCCAATATGACGGCCTCGCCATCCGCTCGGCGACCAAGGTGACGCCGACGATCCTGAAACACGCCGACAACCTCAAGGTCATCGGCCGCGCAGGCATCGGCACCGACAACATTGACAAGGACGCGGCCAGCAAAAAGGGCGTGATCGTCATGAACACGCCCTTCGGCAACATGATCACGACGGCCGAGCACGCCATCGCCATGATGTTCGCCGTCGCCCGCCAGATCCCCGAAGCCAGCGAGTCGACCCACGCAGGCAAATGGGAAAAGTCCAAGTTCATGGGCACAGAGCTGACGGGCAAGACCCTCGGCGTCATCGGCGCAGGCAACATCGGCGGCATCGTTTGTGACCGTGCCCGTGGTCTGAAAATGAAGGTCCTCGCCTACGATCCCTTCCTGGGCGAAGAGAAAGCCGACAAGATGGGCGTCGAAAAGGTCGAGCTCGACGACCTCATCAAACGCGCCGACTTCATCACCCTGCACGTCCCCAAGACCGAGCAGACCGCCAACATGATCACGGCCGAAAAAATCGCCATGATGAAACCCGGCGTGCGGATCATCAACTGCGCCCGCGGCGGCCTCGTGGACGAGGAGGCGCTGGCAGAAGCGCTCAAGTCCGGCCACGTCGCCGGTGCCGCCTTCGACGTCTTCGCCGAAGAGCCCGCCAAGGAAAACGCCCTTTTCAACCTGCCCAACGTGGTGGTCACACCCCACCTCGGCGCCGCCACGACCGAAGCGCAGGAAAACGTCGCCCTGCAAGTGGCCGAGCAGATGGCCAACTACCTGCTCACCGGCGCCGTTGAAAACGCGCTCAACATGCCCTCCGTCACGGCGGAAGAGGCCAAGGTCATGGGCCCCTGGGTCAAACTCGCCGGCCACCTCGGCAGCTTCATCGGCCAGATGACGGACGAGCCGATCAAGGCAATCAACATCCTCTACGACGGTGTCGTCTCCGAAATGAACCTCGACGCGCTCAACTGCGGTGTGGTTGCGGGCATCATGAAACGGGCAAACCCGGACGTGAACATGGTCTCCGCCCCCGTCATCGCGAAAGAGCGTGGCATCCAGATCAGCACCACGAACCAGGACCAGTCCGGCGCGTTCGAGGGCTACATCAAGGTCACCGTCGTGACCGACAAACGCGAACGCTCGGTCGCGGGCACTGTCTTCTCCGACGGCAAACCGCGCTTCATCCAGATCAAGGGCATCAACATCGACGCCGAGATCGGGGCCAACATGCTCTACACCACGAACGAGGACGTGCCCGGCATCATCGGCCTTCTGGGCAACACGATGGGCAAGAACGGCGTGAACATCGCGAACTTTACGCTGGGCCGCGCGGCTGTCGGCGGCGAAGCCATCGCGCTGCTCTATGTCGACGACCCGATCCCCGGCGACGTGCTGAAAACGCTCGAAGGGACCGGACAGTTCACGCAGGTCAAACCGCTCGAATTCGACGTCGCCTGATCGGCCAAAAGGTGCGCAGTAAATGCGCACCCTGCGGATCCACGACCAAACCGTAGGGTGTGCGGTCCCCGCGCACCATTCATCGAACTGGCCCCGGAACCAAACACACACTAACACCATGGGCGACCGACAAGGACCGCCCATGCCATCCCCCACAGCCTACATCCTGTGCACCAGCCCCCGCAGCGGCAGCACGCTGCTCTGCGCCCTCCTGCGCGACAGCGGCGTGGCAGGCCACCCGAAATCCTATTTCCACCGCCCGTCCCTCGCCGAGTGGAGCAAAGGGCTGGACCTCGAACCAAACACACCCCGCTCCGACATCGTCGCCGAAGCCACACGACAAGGCCGCGGCAACACAGACATCTTCGGCCTGCGCCTGCAACGGCACAGCGCAGCCTTCTTCTTTGACCAACTGCGCGACATGCACCCCGCAGCGCAAACCGACGCGCAAGCCGTCACCGCACAATTCGGCCCCACCCGCTACCTCCACCTGCACCGCGCCGACAAACTGGCGCAGGCCGTCTCACTGGTCCGCGCCAATCAAAGCGGCCTCTGGCACCGCAACGCCGACGGGTCAGAGCTGCAACGCACAGCACCACCCCAAACGCCCACATATGACCAAAACGCCATCGCAAACGAACTGGCGACAGTCACAACCTACGATGCCGAATGGGAAGCGTGGTTCACACGCGAGGGTATCGCACCCCTCAGACTGGACTACGACACACTCGCAGCCGACCCAAATGCAACGCTGGCGCGCGTGCTGAGCCACCTCGACCTGCCGCCCATCACACCACCAGCTCCCGCTGTCGCCAAACTCGCCGACGACATCAACGCCGACTGGATCGCCCGGTTCAAAGCCGACACCACATGACAGCAAGGCACAGGTGTCCTCCGCCTTGCGCCGCACGCCAATGACGGTACGGTATACCAATGCCCGGCTTCGACACCCTCCTCGCTTTCCTCATCGCCACCGCGATCTTCGCCTACATCCCCGGCCCCGCTATGCTTTATGCGACGGCGCAAACGCTCGCCCGTGGCGCACGCGCCGGGCTCATGGCCGCGCTCGGCATCCATATCGGCGGCTATGTCCACGTGCTGGCTGCCGCCTTCGGCCTCGCGATCCTCTTCGAACTCGTGCCGCCCCTCTACCTCGCGCTGAAACTGATCGGCGCGGCCTACCTCATCTGGCTCGGGATCCAGATGATCCGCACGCGCAACGCCCGTGTGAACGCCACACCCCAGGGCGGCCGCGACCCCGTCCGTGCCTTCCGCCAAAGCATGACGGTCGAAATCCTGAACCCGAAAACAGCGCTCTTCTTCGTAGCCTTTTTGCCGCAATTCTCCGACCCGGGCGCAGCACTCCCGATCTGGGCGCAACTCCTGATCCTCGGCACGGTGGTCAACATCATGTTCTCAAGCGCTGACCTCGTCTGCGTGGCACTGGCCTCCCGCATGTCCCGTCTGCTCGCACGCTCGGGCCAAGCCACAGCACGGGCCAAGGCACTCGGCGGCTCCATCCTCGTCGGCCTCGGCCTGACCGTCGCCCTCGATCGTTAGATCTGGCGCCCCAGCCGTAGGATGCGCATTCACTGCGCACCGATCCCTTCCTCTCGACCCCGAAACCCGAACCCGCTAAGGCAAAGGCACCCTCCGCCCCGCCCGAAAGACCCTCATGCAAGACCCAATCTACGCCATCGGCGACATCCACGGCCAAATGGCCGAACTGGACCGCGTCCTGTCCCTGATCGAAACGGATGGAGGACAAAACGCCCGCATCGTCTTCCTCGGCGACTACACAGACCGTGGCCCCGACAGCCGCACCGTGCTCGACGCCCTGATCGCCGGGCGCGACGCCGGCCGGAACTGGACGTTCCTCAAGGGCAACCACGACCGCATGTTCGAATGGTTCATGGAAGAGCCGATCCACCACGACCCGCACATGATGGTCGAGCTTTATTGGCTGCACGACCGCCTCGGCGGCAACACGACGCTGGCCTCCTACGGCGTCGACGCCAGCGGCACCCGGCGCGAGAAGGACGTGCAGGCCGACGCGCGCGCCGCCGTGCCAGCCTCCCACCTGACCTTCCTGCGCGACCTGCGGCTGATGCACATCACGGGCGACCTCATGTTCGTCCACGCCGGTATCCGTCCCGGCGTCGCCTTGGCGGACCAGACGGAGGAAGACCTGCTCTGGATCCGGCAGGAGTTTCACCGCTCCGACGCAACGCACCCCAAGCTGATCGTCCACGGCCACACCCCGGTCGACGCGGCGACGCATTACGGCAACCGTATCAACCTCGACACGGGCGCGGGCTACGGCAAGCCACTCACCGCCGCCGTGTTCGAGGATGGCAAAGTGTGGACCCTGACCAACGCAGGCCGCGTGCCGCTCTCACCGTAAACCAGCCGCGCAAATCGGAGCCGTAGGGTAGGGTTTCACCCCACCAACCCGCGACATATCACCGCAAATTAACCTTTAGAATCAGTGGCTAGACCGCATCCAATCGAAAACACGCAGTTTCACCCCAAAACTTCGCAGTTTCCCAAAATCACACCAAGTCCACTCGGATTCAGCCGCGCCAAAACACGCAGTTTGCGCTCAAAAATGTGCAGTTTCGCAAAACTGTAAACCCATTCAGCACGAAAATACCCACTCAAACCCGTGGTTAACGCACCGCACGCATCTCACGTCCAATCCAACACAACCTTGCCCGAGGACCCCGCCTTCATCGCCGCAAACCCGGCCTCGAACTCCGCCGCCTTGAACCGGTGCGTGATCACCTTCGACACGTCCAACCCGTTCTCCAACATCGCGATCATCTTGTACCAGGTCTCGAAAATCTCGCGCCCATAGACCCCCTTGATCGTGATCGCCTTGAACACGATCCGGCTCCAATCCACGGGGCTCTTGCCGGGTGGAATCCCCAGCATCGCAATGCGCCCGCCCATCGTCATCGCCTCGACCATCTGGTCAAGCGCTTGCTGATTGCCGGACATCTCCAGACCCACATCAAAGCCCTGGGTCATCCCCAATTCCCCAATGATCTCAGACAGTTCCCGCTCCGCCACATTCACCGTCACCACGTCGGCAACACGCGCCGCCAGCGCCAACCGGTCCGGATTCACATCCGTAATCACCACATGCCGCGCGCCTACATGACGCGCCACAGCGGCCGCCATGATCCCGATTGGCCCTGCGCCCGTAACCAGCACATCCTCCCCGATCAGGTCAAAGGACAGCGCCGTATGAACCGCATTCCCCAGCGGATCCAGAATGGCCCCCACATCATCCGAAATCCCATCCGGCAGCGGCACGACATTGAACGCAGGCAGCCGCAGATACTCGGCAAACGCCCCCTGCTCGTTCACCCCGATCCCCCGCGTCGCCGGGTCCAGATGAAACTTCCCCGCTCTGCTCTGGCGCGAGGTTTTCCCAATCAAATGCCCCTCGCCCGAGCACCGCTGACCAAGCGCCAAGTCATTGACGTTACGACCTAAATCCACGATCTCACCAGCGAACTCATGCCCCGTGATCAACGGCGTCGGCACGGTCGCCGACGCCCATTCATCCCAGTTCCAGATGTGAATATCGGTCCCGCAAATCCCGGTTTTCTTCACCCGGATCAGCACGTCGTCCGGCCCAATCTCCGGCACCGGCGCCTCAACCCGCCACAGCCCTTCCCGCGGATGCGTCTTCTCCAATGCCATCATCGTATTACGCATCAGATCACCCCCACCGCTTTACCCGCGATTTCAAAGGCTTGCAGCCCCCGATCCAGATCATCCCGCGTCAGCGCTGCATTCATCTGCGTTCGAATACGCGCTTGCCCACGCGGCACAACCGGGAAGAAAAAGCCCGAGACATAGACC
Source organism: Tateyamaria omphalii (assembly GCF_019802125.1). Classification (GTDB taxonomy): domain Bacteria; phylum Pseudomonadota; class Alphaproteobacteria; order Rhodobacterales; family Rhodobacteraceae; genus Tateyamaria; species Tateyamaria omphalii_B. Next base: position 342,770 of record NZ_JAHVHT010000002.1, on the reverse strand, counting down.
CCTTCGTCGAACAACCGCGCCGCCATATCCTGCGCCAGCTGCGCTTCGCCCAGCATGACGGGAATGATCGGATGCTCACCGGGCAGGAGCTCAAAACCCAGCGTTTCCAGACCCTTACGCCAGTAGTCCGCGTTGTCGAACAACTGCGCCCGCAGCGCGTCGCCCTCCTCGACCAACCGGATCGCCTCGATCCCCGCGGCCACAATCGCCGGCGGCAGCGAGTTCGAAAACAGATATGGCCGCGCACGCTGACGCAGCAGATCAATCACCGGCTGCGACCCCGCGATATAGCCACCAATCGACCCGCCCAGCGCCTTGCCCAGCGTCCCGGTCAGCACATCGACATCCACACCAAAATGTGCGGGCGTCCCCGCCCCTTTTGGCCCCATGAAGCCCGTCGCGTGGCAATCATCCACCATCACCAGGGCACCGAAATTCCGCGCAAGTTCAGTGATTTCCGGGAGTTTCGCCAGATAGCCATCCATGGAAAACACGCCATCTGTGGCAATCATGATATGCCGCGCGCCATCGGCTTTGGCCGCGCGCAACTGCTTTTCCAAACTGTCCATATCGCTGTTCGCGTAGCGATACCTCTTCGCCTTGCACAGCCGAATGCCATCAATGATCGACGCATGGTTCAGCGCATCGGAAATGATCGCGTCCTCCGGCCCCAAAAGCGGTTCGAACAGCCCGCCATTGGCGTCGAAACAGGCCGCAAAAAGGATCGCATCGTCCTTTCCCAGAAAGCGCGCCAGCCGCTGCTCCAGCTCGCAATGCAGATCCTGCGTCCCGCAGATAAACCGGACCGAGGCCATGCCGAAGCCTTTGGTATCCAAGGTATTTTTAGCCGCCGCGATCAGGTCTGGATGGTCAGCCAGCCCAAGGTAATTGTTCGCACAAAGGTTCAGCACCGCGCGCCCAGCCACGTCGATGCGCCCACCTTGGGGCGAGGTGATCTCGCGCTCGCGTTTGAACATCCCGTCCGCCTCGATCTGGGCCAGGGTGTCGGTCACATGGTTCAGAAAGGCTTGGGTCATAGATGTGCTCCTTTGGGAACATATCTAACATCCCGGACGTGATTCCGGTAGAGCGGATTTCATAATCGCGGACAAAAATCCGTTACAGCGGATAATTGCCTATGCGTCCTGCACCACCAGAAAGGCGCGTGCGGGCCGGTCCGCCTCGATCCGGTGCGGCACGTCAGCGGCATAGCGGGCTGTGTCACCCTGCCCCACCTTCTCGGATGCGCCGCCACTCGTGACCTTCAGCTTGCCATCGATCACGGTCAGATGTTCGCGCGCGCCACGGGCGTGGGGTTGACTGTCCAGCACGCCGCCTTCGACGAAACGCAATTCATATACCTCGTGCTGCCCCGCCTCTTCCGGCGGGCTGAGAATGCGAATTGTGCAGCCTGCGCCGCGGTTCTCAATGCTGGGCACATCGCCCGCGCGCAGCACCTCGATCCGCTCCGTTGCGCCATCATCGAGAAGCCCAGCAAAATCCACCTGCAAGGCCCGTGTCAGGTTCCAGAGAGTCGCAATGGTGGGCGAAGACTCTCCCCGCTCGATCTGGCTGACCATGGATCGGGACACGCCCGACAGCTTCGCCACCGCATCCAGTGAAAGACCCTGCGCTCGCCGCGCATCCTTCAGCCGTGTGGGCAGAAGGGACAATATAGCGTCTGTATTCTCCGTCATGACGGAGTGATGCCAATGCCGTTGCGTCCAAGTCAAGTCCGGGGGCTGACATGGGCCGGGCGCAGGGTCATATCAAATGACAAAAGGGAGGATCACCATGACCCAAGATATCGTCATTCTGGACGGCGCACGCACCGCCATCGGCACCTTCGGCGGATCGCTCGCAGGCACCACGCCCATCGACCTGGGCACAGTTGCGGCCAAGGCAGCACTTGAGCGGTCGGGGGTCGAGGGCGGACAGATCGGCCACGTCGCCTTTGGCCACGTCATCAACACCGAACCGCGCGACATGTATTTGTCCCGCGTGGCGGCCATGCAGGCGGGCGTGCCCGACACGACGCCAGCCATGAACGTGAACCGGCTGTGCGGCTCCGGCGTGCAGGCGATTGTGAGCGTGATTCAGTCTCTAATGCTGGGCGATGCGGAGTTTGGCCTCGCCGGTGGGGCCGAGAACATGTCACGCTCGCCCTTCATCATCCCCAGCCAGCGTTGGGGCGCCAAGATGGGTGATATGAAGACGCTCGACATGATGCTGGGCGCGTTGAACTGTCCGTTCGGCACCGGCCATATGGGCGTGACAGCCGAGAACGTGGCTGCAGAGCACCAGATCACGCGGGAGGCGCAGGACGCCTTTGCGATGCAAAGCCAGGAACGCGCCGCAGCCGCGATTGCGGATGGGCGCTTTGCCAGCCAGATCGCGCCGGTCGAGGTGAAGGTGAAGCGCGATACGGTTGCCTTTGAGGTCGATGAGCATCCGAAGGCAACGAGCATGGAGGCACTGGGCGGCTTGCGGCCCGTGTTCCAGAAGGACGGGTCGGTGACGGCGGGCAATGCGTCGGGCATCAATGACGGTGCGGGCGCTGTTGTGCTTGCGACCGCTGACGCAGCCGAGAAAGCAGGGCTGACGCCCAAGGCGCGTGTGCTGGGCTATGCACACGCGGGCGTGCGCCCCGAAGTGATGGGCATTGGCCCGATCCCAGCCGTCCGTAATCTGCTCGACCGGACGGGGTTGTCGCCCGAGGACTTCGATGTCATCGAATCGAATGAAGCCTTTGCCGCGCAGGCGCTGGCGGTGTCGAATGACCTTGGCTTTGATCCGGCGCGCGTGAACCCGAACGGCGGTGCGATTGCGCTGGGGCACCCGGTGGGCGCGACCGGTGCGATCATCACGGTGAAGGCGCTGTATGAGCTTGAGCGGATCGGTGGATCCAAGGCGCTGATCACCATGTGTATCGGTGGTGGTCAGGGGATCGCCTTGGCGATTGAACGGATCGCCTGAGGTCGGCGTCGGACTGGGGCGCTGCCCCAGACCCCGTCGTATTTCCGGTCAGAAGAAGACTATGCCAACGCTTCAATGAGGAGGGTGAGCCCCCCTCCGGCCAGTAGCCCGATGACACCGGCAAGCGTGATCCACCGCCAGAAGCCGTTGCGTTTCTGTGGTTGCGGGTTGGATTGCGCGATCAAGGCCTGTTCGACAAGGCGCGGCAGGCGGGGTCCGAAGCGGGTGAGGACGCGGGCCGTCTTGTAAAGGTCGTTGACCACAGCGCGCGGGCCGATGGATTTCTGGATGTAGTCCGACACCACGGGCGAGGCGACCTGCCAGATGTTGATGTTGGGGCTGAGTGAGCGGGCGACGCCCTCGACCACGACCATGGTGCGTTGCAGCAGGATCAGTTCGGTCCGGGTTTCCATGCCGAAGCGTTCGGTCACTTCGAACAGGTAGGCGAGCAGGCGGCCCATTGAGATTTTCGATGCGTCCATTCCGAAGATCGGCTCACCCACAGCTCGCAGAGCGCGGGCAAATTCGTCCACATCCTTGTCGGCTGGGACATAGCCTGCTTCGAAATGCACCTCGGCCACGCGCTTGTAGTCTTTGCGGATGAAGCCGAACAGGATCTCGGCATAGACGCGGCGGGTGTATTCGTCGATATGCCCCATGATCCCGAAATCATAGGCGATGATGTCACCGTTGGCCGCGACCTTGAGGTTGCCCTGGTGCATGTCGGCGTGGAAATAGCCATCGCGCAGGGCGTGCAGCAGGAACAGTTTGAGGACTCGTTCGCCAAGGTTGACGCGGTCATGCCCGGCAGCGTCCAGCGCGGCATTGTCACCCATGGGGACACCATCGGCCCATTCCAGGGTCATCACACGGCGGCCCGAATACTCCCAACGCACTTTGGGCAGGCTGAACCCTTCGTCTTTTTCCGTGTTCGCGGCGAACTCACCGGCAGCTGAGGATTCGAGGCGCAAGTCCAGCTCGCCCTGCACAACGCCGTCGAAATGCGCGATAACGTCCACGGGTTTGAGGCGCCGGGCGCCGGGGGCGAACAGCTCGACAATCGAGGCGGCGAAATAGAAGGCGTCGATGTCCTTCTGGAACGCCTTTTCGATGCCGGGGCGTAGGACCTTGACCGCGACGAACTTGTCCTCGTCGGCGAGCTTGGCCTTGTGCACCTGCGCGATGGAGGCGGCGGCGACCGGTTCGCTGAATTCGGAGAACAGGGTGTCCGTGGGCAGGCCCAACTCGCGGGCCACTTCGGCCTTGGCATCGTCGGCGGAGAAGGGAGGCAATTTGTCCTGAAGGACGCGGAGTTGCACGGCGAGTTCGTCGCCGACCACGTCGGGGCGCGTCGACAGGATCTGGCCGAACTTGATGTAGGCGGGGCCGAGTGCGGTGATGGCCCGGATGGCGGGCGGCATGTTCGGGTCGCCCTTGTAGCCCAGCCAGCGGAAGGGTTTGGCGAGCGCCTTGGCCACGAGGCGCAGGGCAGGGGGCGCCTCGAACGCATCGAGGACGACATTCATCGCGCCCGCGCGTTCGAGGGTCGCGCCTGTGCGGATCAGGCGGATGAAGTTGTGGGGGCCTTTCACCGGGCTGTCCCCGCGGGGACAAAGGTGCGTTTGGAAAGTGTCCCCGCGGGGACACTTGGGCTTAACGCTTTCTTAACCACAAGATATTGAAAAATCATCAGATTTTCCACCCAGAATGCAGGCAGGCGATGCCCATCGACAGGTTTCGGTACTTTGCGTTCTCGAACCCGGCGCTGCGGACCATGGACAGGAATGTCTCCTGATCCGGGAATTTGCGGATGGATTCCACGAGGTACTGGTAGCTGTCGCGGTCCCCGGCGATCATCTGGCCCATGCGGGGGATGACGTTGAAGCTGTAGAGATCGTAGAGCTTCTGCATCCCATCGTTCGGCAACTGGCTGAACTCCAGCACCATCAGACGGCCGCCGGGTTTCAGGACCCGGTAGGCTTCGTTCAGCGCCTCCTGCGGGCGGGTGACATTCCGGATGCCGAAGCTGATTGTATAGACGTCAAACGTGTTGTCGTCGAAGGGCAGGGCCATCGCGTCGCCCACGACCCAGTCGAGACTGTCGGCCATCTTGTCCGCCTCGGCCCGTTTGCGGCCTTCGACGAGCATGGGTTCAGTGAGGTCCAGCACGGTGGCATGGCCGTGGCCTGCGCGTTTGAGGAACTTGAACGAGATGTCGCCGGTGCCGCCCGCAACATCGAGCAGCTTTTGACCGGGGCGCGGGGCCAACCAGTCCATCATCGCCTCTTTCCAGATGCGGTGGATGCCGACACTCATGACGTCGTTCATGATGTCGTATTTGGAGGCGACCGAGTTGAAGACCCCCTGCACGCGCCCCGCCTTCTCCCCCTCGGGTAAGGTTTCAAACCCGAAATGCGTGGTCTTGTCGTCGGTCATGGCTGGGGCGTCTTTGTTGTTTTGTCAGGGCTTGTTATAGGCTGCTGGCGCGCATACACAACGTGACCCTTTCGCCGCAGGAGCACGCGCACATGCCCGAACTGCCCGAAGTTGAAACCGTCCGCCGTGGGCTTGCGCCCACGATGGAAGGGGCTGTGATTGCCCAAGCGGATGTGAACCGGCCCGATCTGCGGTGGCCGTTTCCGGCTGGGATGGCGGAGCGGCTGAGCGGGCAACAAGTGTTGGGGCTGCGGCGGCGATCGAAGTATATTTTGGCGGATCTGGCGAGCGGTGAGACGCTGTTGATCCATTTGGGGATGTCGGGGCGGATGCTGGTGTCGGGCGATCCGCTGGGGGTGTTTGTGCATGAGCACCCGGCGCCCGAGAAGCATGACCATGTGGTGCTGCACATGGACAATGGAGCGCGCATTACCTTCAACGATCCGCGGCGGTTCGGGGCGATGGATCTGATGGAGACCGCCTCCGCCGATCAGCACAAGCTGCTGGCTGTTCTGGGGCCTGAGCCGCTAGGCAATGCGTTCAACGAGGATCACCTGATCGCCGCCTTCGAGGGCAAGAACACGCCTGTGAAATCCGCGCTACTGGATCAGAGAATCGTCGCGGGATTGGGCAATATTTATGTCTGCGAGGCGCTTTTTCGGGCGGGCATCGCGCCCACGCGCAAGGCGGGGCGGATTTCAAAAGCGCGGGTGGCGGCGCTGGTGCCAATCATTCGGGATGTGCTGGCGGAGGCGATCGAGGCCGGGGGATCGTCCTTGCGTGATTTTCGCCAAGCCGATGGAGAGCTTGGATATTTTCAGCATCGCTTTGATGTTTATGGGCGTGAAGGGGAACCTTGCCGCACGCCCGGGTGTTCGCAACAGGTAGCACGGATCGTGCAGTCGGGGCGGTCGTCTTTCTACTGCAGGTCGTGCCAATCTTGACTTGAAACGGGGCGCGCAGGTGTTAACCCTGACCCACTAAAGGCAACAGATGAAAGCGAACCCATGGCCTATGAGACGATCATCGTCGACGTGGAAGACCACATAGCAAAGGTCACACTGAACCGGCCCGATGCGCTGAATGCCCTGAACGATCAATTGCTCACCGAACTGGCCGACGCCATGGCCGCCGCCCAGGCCAATGACAAGGTGCGGTGCATCGTCATCACCGGGTCGGAAAAGGCGTTCGCCGCCGGGGCCGACATCGCGATGATGAAGGACAAGTCCTATGTCGAGGTGTTCAACGAGGATCTGTTCGGGCCGGAGACCGATGCCATTGTACGGGTGCGCAAGCCGGTGATTGCTGCCGTGTCCGGTTATGCGCTGGGCGGGGGCTGCGAGTTGGCGATGATGTGCGACTTCATCATTGCGTCCGATACGGCAAAGTTCGGCCAGCCCGAGATCAACCTAGGCGTCATGGCCGGGATCGGCGGCACCCAGCGTTTGACCCGTGCCGTGGGCAAGGCCAAGGCGATGGACATGAACCTGACGGGTCGTTTCATGGATGCGGAAGAGGCGGAGCGGTCCGGGCTGGTCAGCCGTGTGGTGCCCGCCAAGAAGCTGATGGACGAAGCGATGGCTGCCGCCGAAAAGATCGCCGAGAAGTCGATGATTTCCGTCATGGCGGTGAAGGAAGCGGTAAACCGCTCCTTTGAAATGCCGCTGCGCGAGGGGCTGCTGTTCGAGCGGCGCGTGTTCCATTCGCTATTCGCGACCGAAGATCAGAAGGAAGGCATGGCTGCCTTCCTCGACAAGCGCGAGGCGCAGTTCCGCGACAAGTAGGTGCGGTTACTTCTGGTTCGCACCCCGTAGCTGGCGAATCGTGGCTCGGATCCTGCGCCAGTCTTCCGCCTCGGTCGGATTGCCCGCATCGGCAGCGGCGCGTGCATTTTGGGCAGCATGCGCTTCGGCCTTGTCCCCGTGGGCGCGGTAAAGCGCGCGGGCGTGCTGAACAGTGGCCATGGGTTGGGTCATGTTTTCCTCCGTCATATTCTCGCTATGGTTGATTATAGCACATGGAAGCGATGTTTTGGTGATTCAAGGTCGGTCATGGGTCAGGGGCAGTTGACTCTGGTCCGCAAACCGCCCATATGCGCGGCTTCTGAACTACCGCACCAACCATTTGGGACGAGATAAACATGGCAAATTCGCCTCAGGCCAAGAAGCGGGCCCGTCAAAACGAAAAACGCTTCGCAGTGAACAAGGCGCGTCGTTCGCGCATCCGCACCTATCTGCGCAAAGTCGAGGAGGCGATCGCCTCGGGTGACAAGGACGCAGCATCGGCCGCACTGAAAGCCGCACAGCCCGAGCTGATGCGCGGTGTGACCAAAGGTGTGTACCACAAGAACACGGCATCGCGGAAAATGTCCCGCCTGTCGGCCCGGGTCAAAGCACTGGGTTAAGGCGCGCTCTTTGCGCAACACCAAAGCGTCGCAATTTTGCGGCGCTTTTTTTGTTTTTCCTATGAAAACAAGGCACCCATAGATTCTTTTCGGCGGATTCCTGAGTCAAGTTTTACTTTGTCTGGACGGCGCGCTCACGAACTTGCTACCCCTGTTTTGCGATTTGGAATCGCCTTGGGGGGACAGGCCAAGCGCCGCAGTATACAGTGCGTACGCGGCGATTGGATAGGGGATGACTGAAGACTAGTCTGATCCGAATTGGAGCATGCGCATCAGCGCCTGCCTGACCTGTCATGACAATCTGGTGTGCGGACGGCACGTGCGGAAAACCCGATGATATCGGGAACGGCGCGCGCCACATCTGTAGATATCCGAACGGATCAAAGCCACGCCGTAGGCAGTGGTATGGTTTTGGTCGCCCTGAGACTTGGGACGGGCTGGGCCGGCGAGCCGTAGATCGCTGGTGGAAGAAAATGGCAGAAGGGATGGTTGGACGCGCATGACACAAGAAAAATGGGGACAGCTGAGACAACGGCTGCTCAAGACGGTAGGCCAGAACAATTACACAACATGGATCGAGCCCCTGCAGTTTCGGGGACTGCAAGACGGGATAGCGACTTTCGACGTGCCCACGAACTTCATGGGCAACTATGTCAGCCAGAACTTTTCCGACCTCATCCTGCACGAGTTGAAGACCGAGGATGACAGCATCCGGCGCCTGAGCTTTGCCGTGGCTGCAAATTCAGGCGCCCGCCCGAGCGCTGTTGATGCACATGCGCCTGCTCCCGTGGCGGCCAGCGCTGGCAAGTCGGCGCAATCCGCCCTGACAGCCGCGCCGCTCGACAAGCGCTTTACCTTTGACAGTTTCGTGGTCGGCAAGCCGAACGAACTGGCCCATGCCGCAGCCAAGCGCGTGGCCGAGGGTGGACCGGTCACCTTCAACCCGCTGTTTCTGTACGGTGGCGTCGGTCTTGGTAAAACGCACCTGATGCACGCCATTGCGTGGGAGTTGCAGACCCGCCGCCCCGACCTGAATGTCCTCTACCTGTCCGCCGAACAGTTCATGTACCGCTTTGTTCAGGCGCTGCGCGACCGCAAGATGATGGACTTCAAGGAGATGTTCCGGTCCGTCGACGTGTTGATGGTGGACGACGTTCAGTTCATTGCAGGCAAGGACAGCACGCAGGAAGAATTCTTTCACACCTTCAACGCCCTGGTTGACCAGAACAAGCAGATCATCATCAGCGCGGACCGCGCGCCCGGAGAGATCAAGGATCTGGAAGAGCGTGTGAAGTCCCGCCTGCAATGCGGTCTGGTCGTGGACCTGCACCCGACCGATTATGAGCTGCGTCTGGGCATTCTGCAGTCCAAGGTCGAGCAGCAGATGCAGACCTATCCCGATCTGAAAGTCGAAGATGGAGTGCTGGAATTCCTCGCACATCGCATTTCGACCAACGTCCGTGTGCTTGAAGGGGCGCTGACCCGGCTCTTTGCCTTCGCCTCACTCGTAGGCCGCAAGATCGATATGGATCTGACCCAGGATTGTCTTGCCGACGTGCTGCGCGCGTCCGAACGCAAGATCACGGTCGAGGAGATTCAGCGCAAAGTGTCGGAACACTACAACATTCGCCTGTCCGACATGATTGGCCCCAAGCGACTGCGCGCCTATGCCCGGCCGCGCCAGGTGGCAATGTATCTGGCCAAGCATATGACATCCCGCAGCCTGCCCGAGATCGGGCGCCGTTTTGGGGGCCGCGACCACACCACTGTCATGCACGGTGTGAAGCGGATCGAAGAGCTGAAGCAATCCGATGGCCAGATTGCCGAGGATCTTGAGCTGCTGCGCCGCTCTCTCGAAGCCTGAACCTGCCGCAAACGCGACACAGAGGGGCGTCCATTGGGCGCCCTTTTTCGTTTTCAGCCGCCGCCCGTCTTGACGTCGGTGCCCGCCCGCCCGACAAGCAATAAAATGCTTGTGAAGCGCTGCGGTTGGGCTAGTCTGCCCGTCCCGGTAGAGAGGTGGGGAGACGGACCATGAAGATCAGTGTCGAACGCGGTGTGCTGCTGAAAGCGGTGAGCCAGGCCCAGTCCGTGGTCGAGCGTCGCAACACCATTCCGATCCTTGCCAATGTGCTGATCGAAGCCGAGGGGTCCGACGTGACTTTCCGTGCCACCGACCTGGATATCGAGGTGGTGGACAAGGCCCCGGCCCAGGTGGAGCGCGCCGGGTCAACAACCGTAGCCGCCACCACGCTGCACGAGATTGTCCGCAAGCTGCCCGATGGCGCGCTGGTTACGCTGACCGCCGATACCGCGGCGGGCCGCTTGACGGTTGAAGCGGGGCGCTCGAACTTCTCGCTCGCAACGCTGCCCAAGGAAGACTTCCCGGTCATGGCATCGTCGGAATATGCGTCCAACTTCTCGGTCGAGGCGCCGAAGCTGCGCCGGCTGTTCGACAAATCGAAGTTCGCCATCTCGACGGAAGAGACGCGGTACTACCTGAACGGCGTCTACATGCACATCGCCGATGGCGATGACGGCAAGGCGCTGCGCTGCGTGGCCACCGACGGCCACCGTCTGGCCCGGATCGACAGTGATCTGCCCGAAGGTGCCAGCGACATGCCCGGCGTGATCGTGCCCCGCAAGACCGTGGGTGAGCTGCGCAAGCTGTTGGACGATGACGATATGAAGATCGCCGTGTCCGTGTCCGAGACAAAGGTACGCTTTGCCACGCCCGACATCACACTGACATCGAAGGTGATCGACGGCACATTCCCCGACTACACCCGCGTCATTCCGGTGGGCAACACACGCAAGCTGGAAGTGGATGCGAGCGACTTTGCCAAGGCCGTGGACCGTGTGGCAACCGTGTCGTCCGAACGCTCGCGCGCCGTAAAGCTGCAACTGGACGAGGACCGGTTGGTGCTGTCCGTCAACGCACCCGACAGCGGTGCAGCCGAGGAAGAATTGGCCGTCGCCTATGGCGATGAGCGGTTGGAGATCGGGTTCAACGCGAAGTATCTGCTGGAGATTGCATCTCAGGTGGATCGTGAAAACGCGGTGTTCATGTTCAACTCCTCGGGCGATCCGACCCTGATGCGCGAAGGCACGGACCAGTCGGCGGTCTATGTCGTCATGCCGATGCGCGTTTAAGATTTCGTGCCTCCGGCGGGGATTTTTTTGAAACAGGGAAGGGGGCGGTGATGGCACTGTCCCTTTCTTCTTTGACGCTGTCCCATTTCCGGTCGCACAAGGTGGCGCGGCTGGCGCTGGATCCACGGCCTGTCGCGATTTACGGCCCGAATGGTGCGGGCAAGACGAATATCCTGGAAGCGGTGTCGCTGTTTTCGCCGGGGCGGGGACTGCGCCGGTCGTCGGCCGAAGACATGACGCGGCGACCCGAGGCGTTGGGGTGGAAGCTGTCAGGTGTGTTGCAGTCGCTGCAGCAGGTCCATGAGGTCGAAACCTGGTCCGAAGGGGGTGCGGCCCGGCAGGTCAAGATCGACGGCAAGGCGGCTGCGCAAACCGCTTTGGGCCGGATTGCCCGCGTGTTGTGGTTGATCCCGTCCATGGACCGGCTGTGGATCGAAGGGGCCGAGGGGCGGCGGCGGTTTCTGGATCGCATGACGCTGAGCTTTTTGCCGGACCACGCGCAAGTGTCGCTGGACTATGACAAGGCGATGCGCGAACGGAACCGGCTGCTGAAGGACATGGTGCGGGATGCGCATTGGTACGCGGCGCTGGAACAACGCATGGCCGAGACGGGCGCTGCCATTCATACCAACCGTTTGCGGGCCTTGGCCGAACTGGCAGAGGCGCAGGAGGGGGCGCAGACGGCGTTTCCCGCTGCTGATCTGACCTTGCAGCCCGGCGAATTGGGAATGCCCGAGACGGCGGAAGATTTGCGGGCCGCTTTGGCGGATGGCCGCGCCCGTGATCTGGCGGCGGGGCGGACGTTGATCGGGCCGCATCGTGCGGATTTATATGGGGTTTATGCGGCCAAGGGCGTGCCCGCCAAGGACTGTTCGACCGGCGAGCAGAAGGCGTTGCTCGTCTCTTTGATCCTCGCCAATGCGCGGGCTTTAGCGCGGGATTTCGGGGCACCGCCGCTTTTGCTGCTGGATGAGGTGGCGGCACATCTGGACGTAGACCGGCGCGCGGCGCTCTACGATGAGATTTGTGCGCTGGGCGCGCAGGCGTGGATGACGGGGACAGAGACCGCGTTGTTCGACAGTCTGGGCGACCGGGCGCAATATGTGCATGTAACCGACACGGACGGCACCAGCGACGTGGTGCAGGCGTGACCCTCGATCCCTGGGACATTGCACTTTACGCAGGTGCGCTGGCGGTGCTGTTTCTGACCCCCGGCCCGGTCTGGGTCGGCCTCATCGCGCGCAGCCTGTCGGGCGGCTTTCACGCCGCTTGGCCGCTCGCTTTGGGTGTCGTTGTGGGCGACGTGTTGTGGTCGCTGCTCGCCATCTTTGGCATCACATGGATCCTGTCGGTCTATGGCGGTTTTCTTGAGGCTCTGAAATGGGTGGCGGCGGGGATCTTCCCGCTGATGGGTGCGCTGGTGATCCGGGGGGCGGACAAGACCATCGGGACGGACAGTCGCCTGACGCGGCCCGGCATGTGGGCGGGATTTCTGGCGGGGCTGGCTGTGATCCTGGGCAACCCCAAGGCGATCCTGTTCTACATGGGAATGCTGCCGGGGTTCTTTGACCTGACTCGGCTGACCGGCTGGGATATTGCGGTGATCGTGGCGCTTTCGATGGTGGTGCCGCTGGTCGGAAACCTCTTTATGGCGCTGTCCATCGACCGCGCGCGGCGGCTCATGACCTCTCGGCGCAGCCTGCGCCGAATGAACCTGATTGCGGGCGCTTTGCTGATCTGCGTGGGGCTGATCATCCCCCTGACCTGACACACAAAATCTTGTGTCACTTGCGTGACAAACCCTGTGGAAAACGGTATATTTTGGGGAACCACTCAAGGGGCCCATAAATGACAGATAACGAGCAAACCCCCGAAGACTACGGCGCAGATTCCATCAAGGTTCTCAAGGGCTTGGAAGCTGTACGTAAGCGTCCGGGGATGTATATCGGTGACACTGACGATGGCAGCGGTCTGCACCACATGGTGTATGAGGTTGTCGACAACGGAATTGACGAGGCTTTGGCCGGTCACGCGGACGCGGTGACTGTCACGATTCACGCGGATTCCAGCGTGTCCGTCAGCGACAACGGTCGTGGGATTCCGGTGGGCATCCACGAGGAAGAGGGCGTGTCGGCGGCAGAGGTCATCATGACCCAACTGCACGCGGGCGGGAAGTTCGACAGCAACTCCTACAAGGTGTCGGGCGGTCTGCACGGTGTGGGAGTGTCAGTGGTGAACGCATTGTCGGACTGGTTGGAACTGTGCATCTGGCGCGACGGCAAAGAGCATGTTGCACGGTTTGAACGGGGCGATACGGTCAAGCATCTGGAAGTGGTGGGTGATGCCGATGGGCATACAGGGACAGAAGTGCGGTTTCTGGCCTCGACCGACACCTTTTCGAACCTCGAATACTCTTTCGACACGCTGGAAAAGCGCCTGCGCGAGCTGGCCTTCCTGAACTCGGGTGTGCGGATCATTCTGGTGGACGAGCGGCCTGTCGAGCATCTGCGGTCCGAGCTTTACTACGAAGGCGGCGTGCGGGAGTTCGTGAAATATCTCGACCGTTCGAAGTCGTCTGTGATGTCAGAGCCGATCTTTGTCAGCGGCGAGAAGGACGATATCGGGGTCGAGGTCGCGATGTGGTGGAACGACAGTTACCACGAAAACGTGCTGCCCTTCACCAACAACATCCCGCAACGCGATGGCGGCACGCATATGGCGGGCTTTCGCGGGGCGCTAACGCGGACGATCAACAACTACGCGCAGTCCAGCGGCATCGCGAAGAAAGAGAAGGTGAACTTCACCGGCGATGACGCGCGCGAGGGGCTGACTTGCGTGCTGTCGGTCAAGGTGCCCGATCCGAAATTCTCGTCCCAGACCAAGGACAAGCTGGTGTCGTCCGAAGTGCGGCCCGCTGTCGAAGGGTTGATGAACGAAAAACTGGCCGAGTGGTTCGAGGAGAACCCGAACGAGGCCAAGATCATCGTGGGCAAGATCATCGAAGCGGCCCTCGCCCGTGAAGCAGCGCGGAAGGCCCGCGAACTCACGCGGCGCAAGACGGCGATGGATGTGAACTACCTTGCCGGCAAGCTGAAGGATTGTTCGGAAAAGGACCCGTCGAAGACCGAAGTCTTTCTGGTTGAGGGTGACTCCGCCGGGGGCTCTGCCCAAACGGGTCGCGACCGGCGCACGCAGGCAGTGCTGCCGTTGCGGGGGAAAATCTTAAACGTGGAGCGCGCGCGGTTTGACCGGATGCTAAGCTCTCAGGAGATCGGCAACCTCGTTATGGCGCTGGGCACGGGCATTGGCCGCGACGAGTTCGACATCTCGAAACTGCGCTACCACAAGATCGTCATCATGACAGACGCGGACGTGGATGGCGCGCACATCCGCACGCTCTTGCTGACCTTCTTCTACCGGCAGATGCCGGAGCTGATCGAGGGCGGGTATCTCTACATCGCGCAGCCGCCGCTCTACAAAGTGTCGCGCGGCAAGTCCGAGGTGTATCTGAAGGACCAGACGGCGCTGGACGACTATTTGGTCGAGCAGGGCACCGATGGCGCGATGCTGCGGCAGGGCAATGGCGAAGAGATCGTCGGCCAGGACCTGGTCCGCGTGGTCGAGGAAGCACGCCAATTGAAGCGCGTCTTGCAAGCCTTCCCCACGCATTACCCGCGCCACATTCTGGAACAGGCGGCGATTGCCGGTGCCTTTGTGCCCGGCGCGGTCGACAGCAACCTGCAGGGCGTGGCCGACAAGGTCGCGGAACGGCTGAACTTGATCGCGCTGGAATGGGAGCGCGGCTGGCAGGGCCGTATCACGCAGGACAAGGGTGTGCGTCTGGCGCGCATCCTGCGTGGTGTGGAAGAGGTACGTACGCTCGACGGGCCGATGCTGCGGTCAGGTGAGGCGCGCAAGACCGGGTCCTTCACGCAGTCGCTGCAGGATGTCTACGGCACACCCGCCACTCTGATCCGCAAGGACCGGGTGCAGGCGATCATGGGGCCGATGGACCTGCTGGATGCGATTCTGGAAGAAGGCGAACGTGGTCTGTCCCTGCAACGGTACAAGGGGCTGGGCGAGATGAACCCGGATCAGCTATGGGAAACCACGCTGGACCCCGATGCACGGACGCTGTTGCAGGTTCAGGTGGATGACATGGCCGAGGCCGACGACCTGTTCACCAAGCTGATGGGCGACGTGGTGGAGCCGCGCCGCGAGTTCATCCAACAGAATGCGCTGAGTGTCGAAAACCTGGACTTCTGATGTTCTCGAAAGAAAAGCTGGAATACCGCCAACTGCCCCTGCCGGATCGGCAGGAGTTGGACGATGCCGAGATGCTCAAACGGGTGGAAGAGTTCCGCGATTTCATGGCCCAGCGCCACACGGTCCGCGACTATTCCACCCGACCTGTGGCGCAAGAAGTGATCGAGGCTTGCGTGGCAGCCGCCGGTACGGCCCCGTCCGGCGCCAATCACCAGCCGTGGCACTTCGTGGCCATCAGCGATCCGGCCATCAAACGCCAGATCCGCGAGGCGGCAGAAGAAGAAGAGCGCAAGTTCTATGATGGCGGTGCCAGCGACGAGTGGATCAAGGCGCTGGAGCCCATCGGCACCAATGCCGACAAGCCGCATCTTGAGGATGCGCCATGGCTGATCGTGGTCTTTGCCCAGCGCTACGGCCTGTTTGACGATGGCACGCGGTACAAGAACTACTACGTGCCCGAAAGCGTAGGCATTGCGACTGGAATGCTGCTGACAGCGCTGCACACGGCAGGTCTGGTGACCTTGACGCATACGCCGAACCCGATGAAATTTCTGGGCGACCTCTTGGGCCGACCAGAAAGCGAAAAGGCCACGATGATCATCGCCGTTGGCCACGCAGCTGACCATGCGACAGTGCCTGCCGTGGCCAAGATCAAGAAGCCGCTGGACGAAATCCTGTCGGTACGCTGATGTTTTTTCGCCTCTGGCGGGAACCCCTTTGGCTTGGGTTCGTTACTCCTCCGAAGCAACCATTGGAGGACGTTATGACACTGAAATCATTGAAGATGTCGGCCGCTATGGCCGCAATTCTGGCTGCCGGTTCGGCCTATGCGGACACTGCCGCAGTTACCGCCAAGGAGAGCCATGCAGCAGACTATGCCGTCAAGGCCGAAGAGCTTGCAAAGCACGCGAACGAGCTGTCCGAACAAGCCGAGCAACTCGCCGAGATGGCTGATGAGCTGGCCGCGTCCGCCGAGCAGATGGACATGGCGCAGGCAGAGCAGATCGAAAGCACCGATGACACCATTATGCCGCTGACCGCTGATGCCGAGGCGCCGACAGATCCCGTGACCGACACAGGCATGGAAGACACCGACCTGGCCGAGAATGACGCCGTCCAACCAACAACCGAGATGACCGTTGCCGACCTGCTGGGCATGAATGTCGTGTCCGCAAATGACGAAGTCATCGGCGAGATCGACTATGTCGTGAATTCGCTCGACGGCCAGGCGGCTGTCATCGGCATCGGCGGCTTCCTAGGCCTGGGTGAGTACACCGTCGCCATCGACGTGAACGAGTTCGAAATCACGGAGGATGAACAGCTGAAGCTGTCTCAATACACCGAAGCCGAGCTTGAGGCCTTGCCCGAGTTTGACGAGACCGGTGTGGAAAGCCTGCCGGACGAAACACCGATCGACGCGCAATTCTAAGGCGCATCGCAGTTCGTACGGGAAAGGGGGCCTTGGGTCCCCTTTCTTGGTTTTCCGCCGAATGGAAAAGCACGTCAATTTTTCCTTTGTTTTGGCACCTTTGCTGCACTACGCTTCGCTCCAAGGTCGCGGAGGGCGACCAACGTCCAACTGGTGGGAGACAAGATATGGGCAAGAGGGACGATCTGATCGCGCAATACGCGGATGATCTGAAAAACAAATGTGGCATGACGCCGGACATGGACCTGCTGACGAAGGTGACAATTGGCTGTGGCCCGTCGATCTACGACGCCGACGCATCGACAGTGGCGTCGAGCCAGCCGGGTGAGCTGGAAACCGTCAAGAACAACTTCCTGATCAAGAAGCTGGGCCTGGCTGACGGTCCGAAGCTGGACGAAGCGATTGCGTCGGTCATCGAAACTTACGGCAAATCCGAGCGCAACAAGTACCGCGCCGTTGTCTACTACATGCTCACCAAGCATTTCGGCAAAGAAAGCGTCTACGCCTGATTTCTGCAGGTGCAGCATTAACGAACAAGACACCCGCTTTAAGCGGGTGTTTCATTTTTTGCTAGAATGAGATCTACAATAAAATTGAGATGCGTCACCCGTTTTGGTAGCAAGATGGGTGATCGGACCAGAAGGTCAGACCCGATATTCAGTTGACTTGCGGTGGCTCGTGGGAGTGTGCACCGGGGTGAAAGGAGGGTTCTGACCAATATGGGTCAGAACCCTTTTTCCTAGAACAGCGTCAGCACCGCACCGATGACAGTGCAGCCGAACGTGGCGTACCCGCCATCAATCATGGCGAGACGGAAGGGCCGGGCGCCAAACGCATAGAACGTCGCAATCCACGGCGTAACCAGGAACAGTCCGATCCCGAACCCCGACACCAGTCCTTCGCCGAATGTGTCAATGCCGCTCAGCACAAAGACATGGCGCATCATACCCGCGACCAGAATAGCACCGACTATGCTTGTGATGTACGGCACCGGGTTTGACTGGTTGGCAGGCGCATCGCCCGCCTCGTTCAACGGCACGCCCGATACCGCCATCCATGGTTTGGCCAGCACCGTGTACCAGATTGCCCCGAACATGAACCCGGCGACGCCTGCCGCCAAAACAGCTAAAAATCCCATATGTCCCTCCGTCATTGGCTATTTGTGCCAACAGGTTGCCAGACGATGGGAAAAATCCAAAGCGTTTACGGATCGACGCCCGCCATCTCGCACACGGCCTGCCATTCGGCATCCGTGACCGGCTGCACCGACAGGCGCGAATTTCGGATTAGGGCCATCTCTTCCAGCCGCGGGTCCGCCTTGACCATTTCAAGCGTGACCGGCGTTTGAACGGGACCAATCGCCTTGATGTCCACGCACTCCCAGCGCGCGTCGTCGATCGTGCTGTCCGGATGCGCCTCCGCGATCACTTCGACAATGCCAACCACGGCCTTTTCCGTCTGCGAGTGGTAGAAGAACCCGCGATCCCCCACCTTCATCTCGCGCATGAAGTTGCGGGCCTGGTAGTTGCGCACACCATCCCATTCTTCGCCCGCATCGCCTTTGGCGACCTGCTGGTCCCAGCTCCAGGTCGACGGTTCGGATTTGAAAAGCCAGTACCTCATGCGCCGATCACCTGTTTCCATGCCTTGATCTGAACATCACGGAACAGGCCCGCCTTGGCATAGGGGTCATTGTCCGCCCAGCTTTGTGCGGCGGCCATATCCTCAACGTCCAGCACAATCAGCGACCCGCAGGGATTGCCATCGGCATCCAGAAAGGGCCCCGCCTGTTTCACGACGCCGGTGCTGTCGAGGTAGTCCAGATGCGCCGGACGGTTCTCCATCCGGACATCCAGCGCGCCCTCCTTGTCAAAGGCCATCAGGGCAAAAAGCATGTCATTCCTCCTTCAGCGGGCGGGCCATTAAACGGGCCATGGCACCGGGTACATCCACATTGTCATCCACCAGATCCGCGACCGTGGCGCAGATCGGCAGATCAAGATCGTGTTTGGCCGCGACACCGCGCAATGCCCGCGCTGTTCCGGCACCTTCGACCGTAATGGCCGCATCAAATTCGGTTCCCGCGCCAAGGGCAAGGCCAAGACGGTAGTTGCGTGACTTGTCCGAAGTGCAGGTCAGCGTCAGATCGCCCAACCCGCTGAGGCCCATCAACGTCTCGGGCTGCGCGCCCAGCGCTACGGCAACGCGCTGCATCTCGGCAAAGCCACGGGTGAGCAGGGCCGCGCGCGCGCTGTCGCCAAGACCGGCGCCCATGACGGCACCGCATCCGATGGCAATAACGTTTTTCAACGCGCCACCCAGTTCGGCGCCGATGACATCCGAGGTACGATAAAGCCGGAGTTTTGGCGTAGACAGCTCCGCTTGCAGCGCTTCGGCCACCTGACTGTCAGCGCAGGCCAGGGTCAGGGCGGTGGGCAAGCCGCGCGCAATGTCATCGGCAAAGCTGGGCCCGGTCAGCGCCGCCGCATGGCGCGCGCCGGACAATATTGAGGTTGGTCCAACCCCCGTCGTAACTTCGATCCCTTTGCAGCAGGCAACAGCGGTGTGGCGCGACAGATCCAGATCGATCAGGAACCTGCGCAACCTTTGTGTCGGCACCGCGAAAAGGAGCGTGTTGCACTTCAAAACAGTCTCTAACTGCGCCGAAACCGTGATGTCAGCGGGCAGTTCGACGCCCGGCAGTCGCTGCGCATTCTGCCGCGTATTGCGCATGGTCGCGGCATGTTCCGGGTTGCGGGCCCACAATGTCACCGGACCTTTAGACGCCAACGCGACCGCCAGCGCCGTGCCGAACGCGCCTGCACCGATCACACCGACGCTCACGCCTTGGCGCCTTTCTTGCCTGAGCCCAACATCGCTGCGCTTTTGGTATCAAGCGGCATACGTGGACGCGCCGACAGGTCCATGCCGTCCGGTTCCCGGTAGGGCATCTGTTCAATAGCGGCCGCTGCGATCATCGCCGCATTGTCCGTGCACAGCGCCAGCGGCGGAGCATTGAACGCGACGTCGGCTTCAGCACAAATAGTCTCTAACAAGGCGCGAATGGTCATATTTGCCGCCACGCCGCCAGCCACGCACAGGGTCGGTTGCGCAGGCGCAAGGTCGAGATAGGCCGCCAGCGCCCGCCGCGTCTTGCCCGCCAGACTGTCCGCCACCGCCGCCTGAAACGACGCGGCCAGGTCCGCCTGATCCTGCACCATCAAACCCGATTGCGCGTCGACGATCCCGTCCCGCGCACGCAGCACCGCCGTTTTCAAACCGGAAAAGCTCAGGTCACATCCCGGCTTGTTGGCGAGTGGCCGGGGAAAATCGAAGCGGGCCGGATTGCCGTCGCGTGCCGCGGCCTCGACCGCCGGACCACCGGGCTGACCCAGCCCAATCAGCCGCGCGACCTTGTCGAACGCCTCGCCCGGAGCATCGTCGATGGTGCCGCCGAGGCGCTTGAAGTCATCGGGGCCCTTTGCCAGCAGGAACTGGCAGTGCCCGCCCGATACAAGAAGCATCAGGTAGGGAAAGGATATGCCGTCCGACAGCCGCGGCGTCAGTGCATGCCCCGCGAGGTGGTTGATTCCATAAAGCGGCTTGCCCGTCGCGACGGCCAGCCCCTTGGCCGTCATCACACCCGCGACCACGCCACCGATCAGGCCCGGACCGCACGTCGCCGCAATGGCATCAATGTCTTTCAACGACACATTCGCCTGCTCCAGTGCGCCGGCAATGCTGACATCCAAACGCTCCGCATGGGCACGGGCCGCAATCTCGGGCACCACGCCACCGAAATCGGCATGCAACTCGGATTGCCCAAACACCACGGACGACAGCACCGTCATATCTCCGGGCGCGCCACACACCACAGCCGCTGCAGTATCGTCGCAGCTGCTCTCGATCCCCAGAACTGTCACGGCTCGCGTCATGGCCTATCCGTTGCACCAAAGGCGCGTGCGAGGTAACAGCATAAGCCGTGGCGAACAATGCACCTCTCTCCCCTGTCACCTTGTTGATGACCCGCCCGCTGGCCGCGGCAGAACGGTTCGTGGAAGAGATGCCCGACGATCTCATGGCTAGGGTTACGCCCGTGTTCAGCCCGCTCTTGCGTATCGAGCCCACCGGCGATGCGCTTGGCCTACTGCCGGATATGGCGGCCATTTTCTCTTCGTCAAACGGCGTGCAATATGGCCCTGAAGGCGCGGGCCGCATGGCGTATTGCGTGGGGGCACGGACGACCGCGCAAGCAAAGGCCAAAGGTTGGTCCGCGCAGATGGCCGGGCAGGACGCGGATGCGCTTGTATCGTACGTTATAGGAAATCCTCCCAACAAATCGCTCGTTCACATTCGCGGTCGTCACACGCGCGGCGACATTGCGGGGCGTTTGGTGACTGCTGGGCATACGGTGACCGAGGCAATCGTTTACGACCAGGTGCCCCAACCGCTCAACAATGCGGCACGGACTGCCATGATCGAAAGTGACGCGACGATTGTCCCCCTTTTCTCTCCCCGCACAGCAGTGGAATTTGCCAAACAGGACCCACGAGCCAAATGCCTGAATGTGATCGCACTCAGCGCGGCGGTCGCAGAGGCGGCGCATCCGCTGAAAGTTCATAGCGTGGCCGAACGCCCGGATGCCGCTGCGATGTACGCCGCCATCCGGCAGGCCATCAGTTCGGGTTGAGGGGCGCGTGGGCGCGCTGTAGAGTTTGAAGCGGTGTCAAACCGCACGGAAGAATCGGAAGGGGAGTTCCTTGGCCAAACGCAAAAGTCCGGAAAAGGGCCCCCAGAAAGACACGGCAGCAAAATCCACCGACGCTGCCGATCCGAAGGCCGAAGACGCGGCGCCAGGTACAGAGCTGTCGCCCGACGTGGCCGCAACCGAGGTGATCGATCTTGAAGCCGAAGAGGTTGATCCAAAGACCGCGACCAACGACGCGAGCATTCAGGATGAACCTATAGTCCAAGCCGAGCCTGAGCCTGAGCCTGAGCCTGAGCCTGAGCCTGAGCCTGAGCCTGAGCCTGAGCCTGAGCCTGAGCCTGAGCCTGAGCCTGAGCCTGAAAGTGTGGTTACGCCACCGCCGCCGCAACCCCAGCCCGAACGCCGCAGTGCCTTGCCGCTAGTGTTTGCCGGGATCATCACCGCGCTCGCCGGATTCATTGCGGGGCGCACCGACATCCTTGACCCGATCTTTCCACCCAGAGCTACGGCTGATCCCGAACTGGTCACCGAATTGAACGACAGGGTCGCGGATCTGACTGCACAGCTGGACGAAACGACCGCCGATCTTGGCCTGCTGCGCACGCAAATACAGGATCAACCCTCTGCCGAGCCCACGGACCTCGGCCCACTGGAACAGCAAATCGCCGACCTGGCGGGCCGCATCGAGGGGTTGCAGGATCGTCCATCCTCGGCCGTCGTTGTTCCGGATGATGCCATTGACGCGGCACTTGCAGACCTGCGCGCAACAGCGGCAATCCAACAGGAAGAAATTGACCGGCTGCTCTCGGATGCGCGGCTGGCTCGTGAAAACGCCGATGCAGCGGCATCGGCAACACTGGCACGCGCGGCTGTGAACCGTGTGATGGCGGCGGTGGACAATGGCGGACCCTTTGCTGCCGCCCTTGGCGATTTGGAGCAAGCCGGTGTGACGGACATTCCGGACGTTTTGCGCACAGCTGCCGCAGATGGCGTTCAACCCCTGTCCGAACTGCAAGCGACCGCGGCAGATGCTGCGCGCTCTGCGCTGGCAGCGGCACGTGCGGCCGATGGGTCCGGGGGTCTCGGGGCCTTCTTCGAACGTCAGCTGGGAACGAGGTCAATCCTGCCGCAAGAGGGGTCCGACCCCGATGCCGTACTGTCCCGTATCGAAGCAGCGACGCGCGACGGCCGCTTGGGCGATGCCTTGGCAGAGGCAGAGGCTTTGCCCGATGCGGCGAAAGAGGCCCTTGGGTCATGGTTGGAACAGGCGCGACTGCGTCAAGACGCGGTCACGGCCGCAAACGCATTGGCGCAACGCCTGTCGGCACTCTGAAGGGGCCTTTTATGATCTGGTCATTGGTAAAAATCATCATTTTCGTGGTCGCGGTTGCGGCCCTGGCCTTGGGCGCCGGTTGGCTTCTGGAAAGCGAGGGCGGCATTCAGATCGTCGTGGCGGGCAAGGAATACACCCTTGGCCCCTTGCAATCCGTTATTGCCCTCGTGGCGCTGATCCTTGCAGTCTGGGTGTTCCTGAAGCTGCTCGGTCTGGTAATCGCCGTCTGGCACTTCCTGAACGGCGACGACACCGCCATCTCGCGGTATTTCGAGCGTCGCAAATACGCGAAGGGGTTCGATGCGCTGGCCGAGGGGATGATGGCGTTGGCCTCAGGAGAGGCCCGAACCGCTCTGGCAAAGGCGGAAAAAGCGGATCGTTACCTCGACCGGCCCGAACTGACCAATCTGCTGACGGCTCAGGCTGCTGAAATGGCGGGCGACCGGAAAAAGGCGGAGGAGACGTACCGCAAGCTGGTGACAAACGATGCAACACGCTTTGTCGGCGTGCGCGGCATCATGAAGCAGAAGCTGGCGGATGGAGACACGGACACGGCCCTGCAACTGGCCGAAAAGGCATTTGCCATCAAACCCAAGCATGAAGAGACGCAAGACATCCTGCTGAAGCTGCAAGCCGACAAGGAAGACTGGACCGGCGCCCGCGCCACGTTGAGCGCCAAGCTGAAACACGGAAACCTGCCCCGCGATGTACACAAACGCCGCGATGCCGTGCTGGCGCTGAGCGAAGCGCGCAAGGTGCTGGAAGCCGACGAAACGATTGAAGCACGCGAGGCCGCGATCGAGGCGAACCGCCTGTCCCCCGACCTGATCCCGGCCGCTGTCATGGCGGCCCAAGGGTACATCGAAAAAGGCCAGAAACGCTACGCGACCCGCGTTCTGAAAAAAGCATGGGATGCACAACCGCACCCCGATGTCGCCGCCGCCTTTGCCGAGATTGAGCCCGAAGAGACATCGACAGACCGGCTCAAGCGTTTCACGGCGCTGACCAAGACCAAGCCGGACCACCCCGAAACCAAGATGCTGCTGAGCGAGCTGCACATCGCGGCCGAGGACTTTCCAGCCGCCCGTCGTGCGCTGAGCGATCTGGCCGAAACCGATCCAACGACCCGATCCCTGACGCTGATGGCAGCCATTGAACGGGGCGAGGGGGCAAGCGACGCTGTTGTACAGGGGTGGCTCGCCCGAGCGGTCACAGCCCCGCGCGGTCCGCAATGGGTCTGCGACAATTGCCAGAACATCATGCCCGCCTGGGCACCGACCTGCAGCAATTGCGGCGCCTTCGACACGCTGTCATGGAAACGGCCACCGAATGCCGAACTGACCCTGCCGGGCGGCAGTGAGATGCTGCCACTGCTGATCGGTGCGCCACAGAAATCCGACGATGATGGTGCAGTTGCGGTCGTCGATGACAGTGACGTGATTGAAGCGGAGGATATGGGGAATCCAGCCCCAAAAAACAGCTGAATTAACGGTCATTGCTATTGTCATTGGGCAACGTTCTAGGCGATTGACCGCCCGTAAACGAAATTTCTTGTGTGTGCCGCCGTCATTTCCGGCTAGACCATTCTGCAACATGATGCCGTAAACGGCTCAGGGGGACAGATCTTTGCATTACCCAATTCGCTTGTTGGCGTCTTTATTCATTCTCGCGACAGTCACAGCCTGCGCACTGCCCCGCGGCGCCGCCATTGAAGGCGAGGTTATCCGCAGCCAGAACAACGAAGACGCAGCATTCTCGGTTGTTCCGATCACGCGGGACAATGTCGCGCAACTTGCCACCTGGCCTGCCACGGGTTGGGAAGGGCACTATCACTGGTTCACCCGCAATCCCGGGCCAAAATCCAACGTCATCCGCCCGGGTGACAGCATCGATCTGGTGATCTGGGACAACCAGGAAAATTCGCTTCTTACCGGTGTTCAACAGCAAAACGTCGTGCTGGACGGTATCGTCGTATCACCCTCCGGCTCCATCTTTGTCCCCTATATCGACGAGGTACGGGTCAGCGGTGCAACCCCTGACGCAGCGCGGCGCAGCATCGAAGAGCAGTTGCGCGCCGTTATTCCCGATCCACAGGTGCAGTTGGCCGTCACCTCGGGCCCCGACAACTCCGTCGATGCTGTCGGCGGGTTCAATGCCCCCGGAACGTATCCGCTGCCGAACAGGAACTTTTCCATCCTCAGCCTGATTTCCAACGCGGGCGGGATTTCTTCGTCCCTGCAGAACCCTCTGGTGCGCGTGATCCGCAGCGGTGAGTCCTATGGCATTCGTGCCGGTGATCTGTTCAAGCGCCCATCGGCCAATGTGATCTTGCGCGGTGGCGACCAGATCATCGTGGAAGAGGACGAACGGTACTTTGTCGCTCTCGGTGCCACCGGTACGGAAACCATCGTGCCCTTTACCCAAGAGCGCATCAATGCAGTCGAAGCGCTCGCTCTGGTCAACGGTTTGAACGATACACGCGGCAATCCAAAAGGCGTCCTGATCTTGCGCGACTACACTCGCCAGGACTTGCGCGCAGACGGGTCTGGCCCGGTGAAAACACAAGTGGTGTTTGCCATCGACCTGACATCGGCTGACTCGCTCTTTGCCGCGCGCAAATTCAACATCAACCCAGGCGATCTTGTTCTTGCCACAGAAAGCCCGATCAACTCGGTCCGCACCATCTTCGGCCTGATCGGATCGGTTGTCGGTGTCGGCAACTCTCTGGACGGAAGCTAAAAGAAAGGCCGCGCAAAAGCGCGGCCTCTCAGTAGTCGATTGGGCGGGGATTTACCCCGCCTTTTTTGCTTAGTAGCGGTAGTGTTCCGGCTTGAACGGCCCTTCGGGAGCCACGCCGATGTAAGCCGCTTGTTCCGGATCCATCTGCGTCAGCTTCACGCCGATCCGATCCAAATGCAGACGGGCCACTTTCTCATCCAGATGCTTGGGCAGGATGTAGACGTCGTTCTCGTAATGCTCGTTCCGGGTCCAAAGCTCGATCTGAGCCAGCACCTGGTTGGTGAAGGACGCCGACATCACAAAGGATGGGTGACCGGTGGCATTGCCAAGGTTCAACAACCGACCCTCGGACAGCAGGATGATACGGTTGCCCGAGGGCATCTCGATCATGTCCACCTGTTCCTTGATGTTGGTCCACTTGTGGTTCTTCAGGGCAGCCACCTGAATCTCGTTGTCGAAGTGGCCGATGTTGCCGACGATGGCCATGTCCTTCATCTCGCGCATATGCTCGATGCGGATCACGTCCTTGTTGCCGGTGGTGGTGATGAAGATGTCAGCGTCAAGGTTCTCTTCCAGCAGAACAACCTCGAACCCGTCCATCGCCGCCTGCAGCGCGCAGATCGGATCGACCTCGGTCACCTTCACCCGCGCACCCGCACCGCGCAGGGACGCAGCCGAGCCTTTGCCGACGTCGCCATACCCCATCACAACGGCAACCTTGCCCGCCATCATGGTGTCGGTGGCGCGGCGAATGCCGTCGACCAGCGATTCCTTACAGCCATACTTGTTGTCGAACTTCGACTTGGTGACCGAGTCGTTCACATTGATCGCAGGGAAAGGAAGCTGCCCGTTCTTCACCAGCTCATACAGACGGTGCACGCCGGTTGTCGTCTCTTCAGACACGCCTTTGATCTGATCACGCATCTTCGTGAACCAGCCAGGGCTCTGCTCCATCCGCTTGGCGATCTGCGCCTTGATAACCGTCTCTTCCTCGGATGTCGGCACAGGAATGATTTCTTCCCCCGCCTCGGCCCGCGCACCCAGCAGGATGTAAAGCGTCGCATCGCCCCCGTCATCGAGGATCATGTTCGGCCCGTCCGCAAACTGGAACGACCGGTCAAGGTAGTCCCAATGCTCTTCCAGCGACTGACCCTTGATCGCAAACACAGGCACACCACCGGCCGCAATGGCCGCAGCAGCGTGATCCTGGGTCGAGAAAATGTTGCACGACGCCCAGCGCACTTCGGCACCCAACGCCACCAGCGTTTCGATCAGAACAGCGGTCTGGATCGTCATGTGAAGCGAACCGACAATGCGCGCACCTGCGAGCGGTTTGCTTTCGCCATACTCCGCCCGGCACGCCATCAGGCCCGGCATTTCGGTTTCTGCGATATCCAGTTCCTTGCGGCCATAATCGGCCAGGGCAATATCCTTGACGACGTAATCCTGCGACATCCGTTTTGTCCTTTCAAATCGGGCTGTCGCGCAGATAGCACTGACCCCCGTCAGGGGCAATCATCGCATCGGAACGTTGCTTGTCAGAGTCAGGAAGCGTCGGATGTAAGAAGATCCAGAAAGGCAAGCGCTTCGGCGGGCGCTGCATCCCCTTTGTCGCGCAAAAGGCGCTCAAAGGCGACGATAGGATCGTCGTTGGGCGCCCAATCCTCACCTTGGCTCAGAACGCAGGCGCGGTCATCCGCCTCAAGCTGCATCAATGTCCAGGTGCCGGTGGCTTCTGACGCCCAAAGCTGCTGATCGGCGGCCCATGCCCCCGGAACAGGTGTCTCGCCGTACCAGTCGATAAGCGCCGCTTCCATTTCTACCGCATCCATGCAGACGGGTGAGGCAAGGGCAGCCGTCGCCGTCACAAAGGGTGCAAGGGTCGTCAGAACAAGGGTTTTGAGTGCGTGTCTCATGTTTTACCAACGTGCACCGCAGGCTTTTGTTCCCGCACAATCGCTTTCCCACCTTGCACAGCTGCGCTAGGACAATGGTCACAGCGGAGGCAGAAATGGCAAAACAACCCCGAGCATGGCAGCGCATGTTGTCGGGCCGCAGGCTCGACCTGCTGGACCCGACCCCCATGGATATCGAGATCGAAGACATCGCCCATGGCCTTGCCTTTGTCGCGCGCTGGAATGGGCAGACGGCAGGGGACTACGCCTACTCCGTGGCCGAGCATTCCCTCTTGGTAGAGACGCTTTTTGGCCGGATCGCGCCCACTGCACCCCCGAAATGGAGGCTCGCGGCGCTGTTGCATGACGCGCCGGAATACGTGATTGGCGACATGATTTCACCGGTCAAGGCCGCGGTCGGACCAGACTACAAGGTGTTGGACGAACGGCTGGAGGCGGCGGTGCACATACGCTTCGGCCTGCCCGCCAAGGTGCCGCAAACCATCAAGCGCCAGATCAAGAAAGCCGACCGGATCAGCGCCTGGATGGAAGCCACGCAAATTGCCGGTTTCACCGAAGCCGAGGCAAGCAAATTCTTTGGCAAACCGGACGCCAGCATGATCGATGGCTTGCAGATCGTCCTGCGTCCCCCGGTCGAGACACGCAATGCTTTCACAGCGCGCCACGCCACTTTGCTTGAGGATTGCGCATGATCAACGTCCGCCCCGCCATCGCGCTTGATGCCACCTCCATGGCATCCCTGTTGAATGCCATCATCGACAAGGGTGGGACCACAGCACTGACCAAGAAAGTGTCCGGCGGCGACCTCGCCGACTGGATGGCGGCCAATGACGGGCGCGCCGCGTGGCATGTGGCCGTGAACGAGGGTGAACAGGTCGTAGGCTTCCAATGGATCGAAAGCGCCGACTACCTTCCACCAGAGGCGGCTGAAATTGCGACCTTTGTCCAGATGGGCCAGACCGGCCTCGGGATCGGGTCCAAGCTGTTCGATGCGACCCGCAAGGCGGCCAAGAACATCGGCTACGTCTGGATCAACGCCAACATCCGCGCCGACAACGAGGGCGGGCTGATCTACTACCAATCCCGCGGCTTCCAGGATTATGGTCGGATCGACGGGTACGAGATGGCGAACGGCCAGATTGTGGACAAGATCCTCAAGCGCTACGACCTTTGATGCCGAAGCACATCGGCGGCCTCAGCAATCCGATGATCCATCGCCGGGCTTGTGGTTGCAGCTGTTCAGGCAAGGGCCGCTTTGGGTCGATACCCGCCACAAGCCGATATGCTAGACTGCTGGAATGGTGGGTGACCGAAGATATGACTTCCGCGCACTGACGGCGGATGATTTGCCTATGCTTTTGGGATGGCAGAACCAGCCGCACGTCCGGGAATGGTGGGATTCAGACGATGCTTATGATGAAACTGACATCGGCGATCAGCGTGCGTCACGCTGGATCGTGAGCGTAGACGACCGTCCATTTGCCTTCATGCAGGACTACACCGTGCACGGTTGGGAGGATCATCACTTTGCGCACCTTCCCCATGGCGCGCGCGGGATCGATCAATTCATCGGTGACCCGACAATGATCGGTGTCGGACACGGCACTGCGTTCATCGGTCAGAGGATGCAGCGTCTCTTCGACAGCGGCGTGCCCGTTATCGCAACTGACCCCCACCCGGACAACATGCGGGCCATCGCAGTCTACAAGAAGCTGGGCTTCAAACCGTCAGGGCCACCGCAGGACACGCAATGGGGTCGCATACAACCGATGGTCGCTGAGCCATGAGCAAAGGCGTCGTATGGCGACCAAATCGCGCGGGCAGAGTGAATAGAGTCTTGGGTGTCGGTGGCTCCGAGATGCGGGGCTAAAGCGTTAACAAAAGCTTACCCCACCATCACGATGGGGGTGCACAGGGGGTGTACGCATGCTGCACGGGGGGTGACAGGGCGGATTTCGATCACAGATTTCAGAAATTGAAAACTGTCGGATGGACCAGAAGTACCGGTCCACCTCTTCTCTGTTTCAAAAAAAATCCTCGGGGGGAGGCCGCAGGCCGGGGGGCAGACAGCCCCCCTCTGGCCTCTCAACGCGGCGAACGCTTCGCCAGAATGCGCTGCAACGTCCGGCGGTGCATGTTTAGCCGCCGCGCCGTCTCAGACACGTTGCGATCGCACAGTTCATAGACGCGCTGAATATGCTCCCAACGCACCCGGTCGGCGCTCATCGGGTTCTCCGGCGGCGGGGGCAGGTCGTCGCCCGTTGCAAGCAACGCGTTGGTGATGTCCGTCGCATCCGCTGGCTTCGACAGGTAGTCGGTCGCCCCGATCTTGACTGCCGCCACGGCGGTCGCAATGGCGCCGTAGCCGGTTAAAACCACCACCCGCGAGTCGGGCCGCTTGTCGCGCAGGACCTCGACCACATCCAATCCGTTGCCGTCTTCCAGTCGCAGATCGACCACGGCATATGCAGGTGGACGAGCGGTTGCGATGGCTTTGCCAGCGGTCACGCTGTCTGCTGTTTCGATCTCGAATCCGCGTTTTTCCATGGCCTTGGCCAGCCGCCGCAGAAAGGGCTCGTCGTCGTCAACCAACAAGAGCGATTTGTCCGCGCCCAAGTCCCGCAGTGCCGCTTCGGCCATCGAATTCTCCAGTTCCCGCTTATTTTTCTGGCTAAAGCGGAATATGGCGCGCGCAGCCAGCGGGGTCAAATTCTTCCGGCATTATCAGGCGTTTTCGACGAAGCAAGCAACACGATCCGCCATCGTTTCTGCATTGATATCACGGCGGAAAAACTCAACGAATCCATGCTCTGGCAGGACGAGGTAGGTAAAGGTCGAATGGTCGACGAGGTAAAATTCGTCCGACTTGTCGTGTGCTTTGTAGTAGGTCCGGTACGTCTTGCTCGCCGCATCCGTCTGCTCCAGCGACCCGGTCAGCCCAATCATTTTTTCATGCAGGTTGTAGGCGAAGTCGCCGACAATCTCGGGCGTATCGCGTTCGGGATCGACCGTGATGAAGACGGGCGTGACCGACATGCCGCGTTCGGCCAAAACATCCACCGCTTCGGCGTTGCGTGCGGTGTCCAACGGGCAGACATCGGGGCAGAACGTGTATCCGAAGTAGATCAGGCTCGGCTCGGTGATCACATCCTGATCCGTCACGGTCTGCCCTTCGGCATTGACCAGTTCAAACGGGCCGCCAATCCCGTTTCCATCGCCTGCGATTTGCGTAGAGTTGCACTGGGCGAACTGCCCGTCCTCACCACCCGATTGCGTGACCCACCAGATCCCGCCAAGAAAAAGGGCGGCGACAAGGGCGGCAACGGGTGCGATGATGCGGGTCATGTGAGGGCTCCGGGCTAGGGTTGTACCCTAGCTAACAATCCGTTGA
Organism: Tateyamaria omphalii; assembly: GCF_019802125.1. Classification (GTDB taxonomy): domain Bacteria; phylum Pseudomonadota; class Alphaproteobacteria; order Rhodobacterales; family Rhodobacteraceae; genus Tateyamaria; species Tateyamaria omphalii_B. The sequence goes on along the minus strand of NZ_JAHVHT010000002.1, from coordinate 312,019 downwards.
CCGAGTTCAATAAACGAAGAAGTGACACAATGGCGCAACCTGACTTTGGCCTGCTCACCGGCCAGCAAAGATCGAACTGGATTCGCCTGCGCACGATGATCCTTCTGCGCTGGGTTGCCATCGTCGGGCAACTCGTGGCGTTGACCGTCGCGCAGCGGCTCTACGGCCTGCAGTTGGAATTGGGGCTCTGCTATCTCGCAGTTGGTGTGTCCGTGATCGGCAACCTGATCGCCATCTTCGTTTTTCCGGAAAACAAACGCCTGAACGAAGGCGAGAACCTGATGATGGTCCTCTTCGACGTCCTGCAATTGGGCTTTCTTCTGTTCCTGACCGGGGGTCTTCACAACCCGTTCGCGCTGTTGCTGCTTGGGCCCGTCACCATCTCGGCTGCGGTGCTGACGACGCGGTCTACCTTGCTCGTGGGCGCGACGGCCATTGTGATCGTGACGATCTTGTCCGAATACCATCTGCCCCTGCGCACACAACAGGGGTTCATCCTGCGCATCCCGGATCTTTTCGTGTTCGGCAACTGGATCGCGCTGGTGATCGCGATCTGCTTCATCGGTCTCTATTCCCGCAGGGTGACGTCCGAGATTCACTCGATGTCTGACGCCCTGTCCGCCACGCAACTTGCGCTGTCACGTGAACAGAAGCTCACCGATCTGGGCGGCGTCGTGGCTGCGGCCGCGCATGAGTTGGGCACGCCTTTGGCCACCATCAAGCTGACCAGTGCCGAACTGATCGAAGAACTGGATGACCGACCCGAGTTGAAAGAGGATGCTGCCCTGATCCGGGAACAAGCGGACCGCTGCCGTGACATCCTGCGCGACATGGGCCGGGCCGGGAAGGATGACCTGCATCTGCGGCAAGCGCCCTTGATGACCGTCGTGCAGGAAGCGGCGGAACCGCACACGCATCGCGGCAAGGCGGTGGAGTATACGCACGACCCCGATGCCGGGAACGAGATCGACCAACCAGCGATCCTGCGGCAGCCGGAGATCATTCACGGTCTGCGCAACCTCGTCCAGAATGCGGTGGATTTCGCACGCTCTACTGTCTGGATCGAAGCACATTGGACTGATTCAGAGATCACGATCAGGATCATGGATGACGGACGGGGGTTTCCACCACAGCTTTTGGGTCGCATCGGCGATCCTTTCGTCCGGCGGCGCAAAACCCCGACGGAAAAAGCGCAACGTCCGGAATATGAAGGGATGGGCCTGGGTCTGTTCATCGCGAAGACGCTGCTCGAACGATCAGGAGCCGAGCTGACCTTTGCCAATGGTGTTGACCCTTATGGTGCATGGGCCCCCAGCGACACGCATATTGGTGCGATTGTGGAGGTGACCTGGCCGCGTGAAATCGTGGATGCACGCCATGGAAAGAACGCAGTGGCTATCGGCCGAAATGAACCAATCAGAACCTGACGGCATCACGGTTTTCGAGACATGTGTTAAGCCTGCGTTAACCATCATTACTCAATAGTGTCGTCAGGTGGCGAAAGGTCGCGTGATGGCAGTGCTGGAACTGATTGTCGTTGTTGGCTCTGCCCTATGCGCGGTGGCAGCGGGTACTTTGTACTTGCGACGCACATCCAGGTCGGAGGCCTACGCACAACAGCACCCGATGGAGGGCATAGAGCTGTTGTTTGAAGGTGCCGACCTCCAGCATGCAACGCCGCAGGCGCAAACGACCATGCAACGACAGCCCGGTGCAACAGATTGGCAAGCGCTGCGGCTTGGATTGGGTGGACGTTTTCCCGGTCTCCCCGATCACGACGATCTGCCGAGCATCGAAACGCTCACACTGCGGGCGGCAAGCAGTGGAGATAATGCTGTCTTGCACCTGCACCGCGAAGCAGAGATGACGCGGGTCGAAATTGACGACAAGACAGCGGCTGATCCCGATGCAGAACACAAGCTGAAGGTGATCCAGTTCGAACTGGACACCTTGCGGCTGGCCGCAACAGAAGCTCCGTATCCGATCTGGCTGGTGGACGACGCCAAGACAATTTGTTGGCGCAATACGGCGTACAAGACATTGCAAGCGGCGGTCGGCAGGACGGATGGCGACGATCAGGAAGAGGTCTTCCATTTCACGCCCAGCGATGTGACCGGACGGTCCTCGATCCGGGTGCCGGTGAAGATGGATAGAAACGGGACCACGGAGTGGTACAACGTCACCGCGACTGAAGTGGGCGATACAACCGTCTTTCATGCGGTGGACATCAATGCCGTCATTCAGGCCGAGGTCGCCCAGCGCAATTTTGTTCAGACACTGGCAAAGACTTTTGCGCAATTGTCCATCGGATTGGCGATCTTTGACCGCAATGGGCAACTGGCACTGTTCAACCCGGCCTTGGTTGACCTGACCTCGTTGCCCGCGGAGTTCCTGAGCGGACGGCCCGACATGCTGTCCTTTTTTGATCGCCTGCGCGACAACCGTGTGATGCCCGAACCCAAGAACTATGGATCATGGCGGCAGGAAATCTCGGAAATGATCAATGCCGCATCGCATGGCAGCTATCACGAGACGTGGAACCTGGACACAGGACACACCTATCGCGTCAGCGGTCGCCCACATCCAGATGGCGCCATCGCCTTTTTGATCGAGGATATCACTGCCGAAATCTCTCTCACCCGCAACTTCCGCGCCGAGTTGGAATTGGGGCAATCTTTGATGGACACTTTCGAAGATGCCTTGGTGGTCTTCTCTTCTGCTGGGGTACTTACGTTCTGCAACGCCGCGTATCGCGAAATGTGGATGTTGGACCCTGACAACAGTTTTGCGGACGTGACGATCGTCGACAGCCTGAAGGCATGGCAGGAAAAATGCGCGCCGGATCCGGCATGGGGAGACATGCGCGACTACGTGATGAAGTGTGGCGAACGGGCCGCTTGGGACGTGGATTTAAAACACATCGACAAGGGGCCGATCCGGGCGCATGTATCACCCATATCGGCGGGTGCGACACTTATCAGGTTCAGTGAGGCTCAGCATGTATCGGGCCGCACCGTCAAAGCCATGACCTGACCATTCCAACTTGCAGCGGCAGGCAATGGCGGTAGTTTGACAGGATGACGACCGCCCCCCTTGTCCTGCACTGGCCGACCGAAGATGACACCGCACAAGCTGCGCGCGCAATCGGTGCGGCCCTGCGCCCCGGCGACGTGATTTTGCTCGAGGGTGACGTGGGCGCTGGAAAAACCCATTTTGCCCGGGCATTGATTCAGTCGCTTCTGGTCGAGTGGGAAGATGTCCCATCGCCGACGTTTACGCTTGTGCAGATATATGACACCAAGAATGGGCCGCTGTGGCATACGGATCTGTACAGGATCTCATCAGACACCGAAATTGACGAGTTGGGCTTGTTTGACGCTTTTGAAACCGCAATCTGTCTGGTCGAATGGCCGGATCGTCTGGGCGCCATGGCACCACAAGACGCATTGACCATCGCAATTGACATGCAGTGCGATGGCCGATCTGCGCGCCTGTCATGGGCGAATGCGCGCTGGGAAGATCGTTTGTCAGACATGGCGCATCGTGTCTGATCGTTCCGAGCTGAAAAACCGCTTTCTGACCGAAGCTGGCTGGGTCGACGCGTCGCGTGTTCTGGTTGCCGGCGATGCGTCCAACAGAAAATACGAACGTCTGTCTCGCGACGGGCATACACGCATTCTCATGGATGCCCCCCCCGAGATGGGTGAGGATGTCCGCCCCTTCGTCGCTGTGACCACATATCTGCGAGATGCGGGATTATCCGCGCCCGAGATTTTTGCGCAGGACGCCCGAAACGGGTTCCTGCTGATCGAAGATCTGGGCGACGATCTGTTCGCCCGCATACTCAAAACGCAACCGTCGTTGGAAACACCCCTCTATGAAGCGGCGACAGACGTGCTTCTTCATCTGCATGGGGCAGCGGCGCCGGATCTGCCCCGGTACGATGCATATGTCATGACGGACGCCGCTTGCCTTGCCTTCGACTGGTATCAACGCGGTGCAACCGGTTCGGTAGATATCGATGCGCGCAGTGCTTTCGCGACGGGTATGAAGAATGCGTTGGCACCCTTGGACGCGATGGCACCGGTCCTCATCCAACGCGATTATCACGCGGAAAACCTGATCTGGCTGCCAGGTCGTGAAGGTGTGCAGAAAGTCGGATTGCTGGACTACCAGGACGCTATGCTCGGCCATCCCGCCTATGATCTGGTGTCGGTGCTGCAGGACGCGCGACGCGACGTGTCGATGGACGTTCAAAAAGCGATGCTGGGCAGATATATTGATGGTTCAGGCGCGGACGCCGCAACGTTTACTGACGCATATGTGCTGCTGGGTCTTCAACGTAACCTGCGCATTCTGGGCGTGTTCGCCCGTCTTTCTCTGGCTTACGGCAAACCGCACTATGTGGACTTCATTCCACGCGTCTGGGAGCATATCACAACCAACCTGAGGCACCCCTCCGCATCCCATCTCGATCGGCTTGTCCGTATGCATCTGCCGGAGCCAACCGACGACATTCTCAGCAGTCTGAAATCCCAATGCAAAACGATACCCCTGCCATAATGGTCTTTGCCGCGGGGTTCGGAACGCGGATGGGGCACCTGACCAAGGCACAGCCAAAGCCCTTGATCAAAGTGGCGGGGATGCCGTTGATCGACCGTGCGCTTGGTCTTGTATCTGAGGTGGAACCGCCTCGTACGGTGGTCAACCTGCACTACCTGCCGGACATGCTTGAGACACATCTGGACGGCCAGTCGATCATCACGGTTCGGGAAGAACCGGAGATCCTTGAAACCGGTGGCGGGCTGCGAAACGCGTTACCGCTTCTACAAAGTGACCCGGTTTTGACGCTCAATCCGGATGTTATCTGGTCAGGTCCAAATCCGCTGAAGGTGGCGCTCGACGCATGGGATCCGGACAGAATGGACGCTTTGCTGGTCTGCATTCCCGAGACCCGCGTCCATGGAAGAGAGGGTGGTGGCGACTTTCACGTTGATGAAGGCGGTCGGCTGCATCGCGGCGGCAATCTCGTCTACGGTGGCGTGCAGATCATGAAGACTGCGCGCCTGCACAACGTGCAGCAAAAGGCATTTTCCCTGAATGTCGTTTGGAACGAAATGGCAAATGACGGGCGGCTTCATGGCGTAGAGTATCCCGGCCAGTGGACCGATGTTGGACGACCCGAAGGGATCGACATTGCCGAACAGATGCTACGGAACCACAATGTTTGACCCAAGCGACAAAGCGAGGGTCTTTGGATGCGCGCCGGGCATCGACTTTCCGCTCGCGGTGGTGCGCGGGCTCGAAGATCGGCTTGCAACCGCTCCACCAGAGGCATGGGCCCGCGTCACGCTTCTGGTCAACACAACCCGCATGGCCCGCCGCTTGCGCGCGTTGTTCGACGAAGGCCCTGCGCGCCTGCTGCCGCGCGTTCGCATGATCACGCAGCTTGAAGATCTTGATCCCCATGATCCGCTACCCCCCGCTGCAACACCGCTGCGGCGACGTCTGGAACTGGCGCAACTGATCAAGACGTTGATTGAAAACCAGCCTGAACTCGCCCCGGATGCAGGGCCGTTCGATCTGGCCGACAGCCTTGCAGCGCTGTTGGACGAGATGCAGGGCGAAGGCGTGAGTGCAGATGACATTGCGCGGCTGGACGTAACCGACCAGTCCGGGCACTGGGCACGCGCGCAGCAATTCATCGCCATCGCGCAAAACTACATTGACGCCAGCCAAGGCGCTCCGGATCCGGAAGCGCGACAACGTGAAACGGTTTTGCGGCTTGCCGAACATTGGTCTCACACCCCGCTCAATGATCCGATACTGCTCGTTGGTTCCACGGGCTCGCGCGGAACGACCCTCCGCTTGATGGAAGCCATCGCCCGCCTGCCACAGGGTGCCGTGGTCCTGCCGGGTCTCGACAATCACATGCCGCGGCATGTCTGGGACACCTTGGCAGATGACAAAACTGCTGAAGATCATCCGCAGTATCGCTTCCTGCGTCTGTGCGAAGCGCTGGCGTTGCATCCTTCCGATGTGGGCGCCTGGACAGACCTGTCACCCGCGTCGGACGCACGCAACGCGCTTGTCTCTCTTGCGCTGCGCCCGGCCCCCGTGACTGATGCGTGGCGCGAAGAAGGCCCCGCGCTTTCGGAACTTGATGCCGCAACCGGCGCGGTGACACTGGTCGAGGCCGATACCCCGCGGGCCGAAGCCATCGCCATCGCCATGCGCCTGAGGCAAGCGGCCGAGGACGGGCAAAAGGCGGCACTGATCACGCCGGATCGTATGCTGACCCGTCAGGTCACAGCCGCGCTCGACCGCTGGGAAATTGTGCCGGACGACAGCGCCGGAACGCCGCTTCACCTGTCGCCACCGGGGCGCTTCCTGCGCCATGTTGCCGGGCTTTTTCACGCGACCCTGGATGCCGAAGCGTTGCTGACGCTGCTCAAGCATCCGCTGACCCATTCAGGTGCGAACCGCAATCTGCATCAACTCAACACGCAACGCCTTGAATTGCGGATGCGCAAGGATGGTCTGCCTTATCCCGACGCCGACAGCCTGCAGGAATGCGCCCGGAAAGCCACCCGCCAGACAGAGGAAATTGTACCCTGGGCTGCGTGGGTGGCTGATCTGGTATGTGATCGCGAGACGTCCGCCCTGATGCCGCTCGAGACTTGGGTTTCGCACCATCGCGCGCTTTCCGAGACGTTGGCCGAAGGTCTGGGTGGCGCAGATGCCGGAGAGCTGTGGCAAAAGAAAGCCGGTCAGGCGGCGCGCAAGGTGATGGACAGCCTGGCAGAAGCTGCGCCACATGGCGGTGAGATGTCGGCCCGTGACTACGCAAGTCTGGTCGCGACGGCTCTGCGGCAAGGCGACGACGTGCGCGACCGCGACACGCCCCATCCCGACATCATGATCTGGGGCACGCTCGAGGCGCGGGTGCAGGGTGCCGAACTTATGATCCTTGCCGGTCTGAACGACGGCACATGGCCCGAGGCACCGGCGCCAGATCCGTGGCTGAACCGCAAGATGCGGTTCGACGCCGGCCTCTTGCTGCCGGAACGGCGGATCGGCCTCTCTGCCCATGACTTCCAGCAGGCCATCGCGGCGCCTGAGGTTTGGTTGACCCGATCCATACGCTCTGACGACGCCGAAACAGTGCCGTCACGCTGGATGAACCGGTTGCGTAATCTTTTGCAGGGCCTTGTCGCATCAGGTCATGCCGATCATTGGACGGAAATGCGCGCACGCGGCAACCATTGGCTGTCGCTGGCCCGGCAGCTTGATGCGGCGCCCGATGCGCCCAAGGCGCACCGCCCTTCGCCCTGTCCGCCGGTGTCTGCCCGCCCTCGGCGCCTGACGGTGACCGAGATACAGACGCTGATCCGCGATCCCTATGCCATCTACGCCAAGCACGTCCTGCACCTGCGCGCGCTGCGGCCCCTGGTTCAGACGCCGGACGCGCTGCTGCGTGGAATGCTATCACACGATGTGATGGAGCGATTTGTGCGCGACACGTTGCAGAACAGGGATGCGCTGACACCTGAGACCCTCATGCAGCACGCACGCCATGTGTTAAGCCGCGATGTGCCGTGGCCTGCTGCACGGGCGCTGTGGCTCGCCCGTTTTGAGCGTGCCGCCGCCTGGATCGTAGAGACGGAAAAGGTGCGTCAGATCGTGGCGACGCCAACGCTGTTCGAGAACGAAGCCATCGGAAAACTGACATTGCCCGCAATCCGCACCGAACTCGAGGGACGCGCGGACAGAATTGACGTGGATGACCAAGGCGCGGTGATCCTCTACGACTACAAGACCGGATCGCCACCAACGAAAGATCAGCAGAAGCATTTCGACAAGCAACTCTTGATCGAAGCGGCGATGGTGGAAGAGGGCGGGTTTGCCAAGCTCGGCCCGCGCCCGATCCGCGCTGCGCAATTCATCGGTATGGGCAGCAACCCAAAGATCGAAGACGCGCCCCTGGACGTTGAAACACCACGACAAGTGCTCGCGGATTTGGTGGGTCTGCTGAGCGCGTATCTGGAGGGTGACAAGGGCTACACCTCACGCCGGGCACTTTACGAAGACCGAGAAGCGCGCGACTACGATCAACTTGCACGGTTCGGAGAGTGGGATGTCACCCGAGAGCCGACGGCTGAGGTGCTGACATGACCGCGCCCCTGAGCGATGCGACCTTGCGCCAGCAGGAAGCGGCGCAGCCTATGCAGTCGACCTGGCTGTCGGCGAATGCCGGCTCGGGCAAGACCCGCGTACTGACTGACCGTGTCGCCCGACTACTGCTCGAAGACGTCGAACCACAGCACATTTTGTGCCTGACTTATACAAAAGCTGCCGCGTCCGAGATGCAGAACCGCCTGTTCCAGCGTTTGGGCGCTTGGGCGATGCTTGACGACGATACACTGCGGGCGGAGTTGGCGGAGCTTGGCCTGACCGATATCCCCACGACGGACGGGCTACGCCATGCCCGCACCCTGTTTGCACGGGCAATCGAGACACCGGGTGGGCTCAAAATCCAGACGATCCACTCGTTTTGTGCGTCTCTATTGCGGCGTTTTCCGCTTGAAGCCGGTGTAAGTCCCCAATTCACGGAAATTGAAGATCGCGCAGCAGACCTGTTGCGGGCCGAGCTTGTGGATCAGATAGCGGATGGTCCCGATGCCGACGTGCTGGCGGGAATAGCGCGCCAGTACAAAGGCGAGGACTTTCTGTCCCTGACCCGAGAGATCGTGGGTAGCAGTGGGTATCGCGAGATGTCTTTGGGCGATGCGCTTGAGCTGTTTGGCCATCCACGTGACATGACGCGCGATCGGCTTGTCGAGATGACTTTTGCGCCGGGTGATTGGCAGATGCTGCAGGATCTGCTGCCCATTTTGGCCGGTCAGGGTGTAACTGACAAAGCGGTCGGTGAAATCCTGAAGGACCTTATTGCGCTCGACGATACGAGCCTGTCGATTGCCGAGGCGGCATTCCTGACGCAGTCGGGCACCCGCAAGAAACGGTTCCCAACAAAAGCGACACAGACACAGGCCGCGCATCTGTTGCCTGCGCTTGAGGCCCTGATCGAACGTGTGGAAACCGCACGCGAGGCACGTCTGGCGCTGGAATCCGCCGAACATACTGTTGCATTGCACCGTTTCGCGTGCCGTTTTTCAGACCTCTATCAAGAGGCTAAGAAACGACGCGGGTGGCTGGATTTTGATGACCTTATCCAGAAGGCGCAGCAACTGCTGAGTGACGATCGGGTGGCCGCGTGGGTGCTCTATCGGCTCGACGGTGGGATCGACCACATTCTGGTCGATGAGGCTCAGGACACCAGCCCGCTGCAATGGGATGTAATACGACGTCTGGCTGAAGAGTTTTCCAGCGGGGAGGGCGCGCGCGCCGACGTTACCCGCACGATTTTCGTGGTGGGAGACAAGAAACAGTCTATCTATTCGTTCCAAGGTGCCGACCCGCGCGAGTTTGATCGGATGCAGGCGGAATTCGGCTCTAAACTGGCCAAGTCAGGTCAAAATTTATGGGACAGGAGCCTCGACTTTTCGTTCCGGTCTTCCCCGGCAATCTTGAACATGGTCGACAAGGTGTTTGAGGATGACGCGGATGCGGGCTTTGCCAGTGGTTCGCATATCGCCTTTAATACCGACCTTCCCGGGCGAGTTGACCTATGGCCGCTTGTCCCGAAACCGGAAAAAACGCCCGAACGCGACTGGTTTGATCCAGTGGACAGACGCAGCCCGGAACACCAGTTTCGCACGTTGGCCATGGCTGTTGCAGGGCAGATCAAGCAGATGCTGGACGACAAGGTTCCGATCCCGGACAAGGACGGCGCGCGCGCCCTGCAGCCGCGAGATTTTCTTATCCTTGTCCAGCGGCGCGGCGGCATCTTTCCCAACATCATACGAGCCTGCAAAGAGCTGAACCTGCCGATCGCAGGAGCGGACAGATTGAAGGTTGGCGCAGAAACGGCGGTGCGTGACCTTGCTGCCCTTTTGTCCTTTCTCGCCACGCCCGAAGACAGCCTGTCGCTCGCGACCGCGCTCCGATCCCCCTTGTTTGGCTGGTCAGAGCAAGACTTGTTTACACTCGCCCATCACCGCGAAGAGGATGAGTTGTGGCGTGCATTGCGCACAAAGACAGATGACCACCCGGAAACGGTCGCGGTCCTTCGGGACTTGCGGAACAACGTGGACTTTTTGCGGCCTTACGATCTGATTGAGCGCGTTTTGACCCGCCATCGCGGGCGTCAACGCATGCTGGCGCGGCTTGGATCGGAGGCGGAGGATGGGATCAATGCCCTGCTGTCCCAAGCTCTGTCATATGAACGGAACGAAGTGCCAAGCCTGACCGGTTTCCTGACCTGGATGGAGACCGACGATCTGGAGGTCAAACGCCAGATCGATAGTGCGTCAAACCAAATCCGCGTGATGACGGTTCATGGGTCGAAGGGGCTTGAAGCACCCGTCGTGATCCTGCCCGAATGCGGAAAGCGTGAAATTCAAATTCGGGATGCCATTGTCGAAGTTGATCAAACGCCCGTTTGGAAGATGCCATCCGGCCAATTGCCAGAGCGTTTGTCTTCTCGGCTGGACGAGATGAAGACAGCCCAGCGCGAAGAGTCGCTGCGATTGCTGTATGTGGCTCTAACACGTGCGGAAAAGTGGCTGATTGTCGGTGCGGCGGGGGAATTGAGCAAGGATGGCAGTGACTGGCACCAACGGGTGCAAGCCGGGATGGAGAGCATCGGCGCGACTGCCATTGATACCCCAACCGGGCCCGGGTTGCGATTGGAACATGGCGAGTGGTCTCTGACCACGCAGCAGGATGACGACGCGCTGCATGTTCCTAAGCCGGTGATGCCCGCGCATTTCAACAATACCGCCCCCCGGTCCGAAAGCGAGACGGAAACCTTATCTCCGTCCGATCTCGGCGGTGCCAAGGCGCTGCCGGGTGACGGGCTGGATGAAGAAACAGCCAAATTGTTCGGCACCGTTGTTCACGCATTGCTCGAGGGGCAAGGCGAGGGTGCGCGGGCATTGGCGGACGCGGATCTCAGCGCAGCTTTGAAAGATGAGGCGAAAAAGCAAGCGCAACAGGTTTTGTCTGATCAAGATCTCGACTGGTTGTTTGCAGGAGATGTTCTTGCCGAAGTGCCCATCACCGCGCCCATGGGTAATGCGCGAATACATGGAACGATCGACCGGCTGCATGTCACGCCAACGACTATTCATATTGTAGACTTCAAGACAAATCGCGTTGTGCCGACAGAGCCGAGCCAGGTACCGGAGGGTGTGTTGCGCCAGATGGGCGCCTATGCACATGCAATCGCTCAGATTTACCCGGATCGCGAAATTCGGCTGAGTATTTTGTGGACACATACCTGCACCCTCATGCCTATTCCGCACGATATCGTGACAGTCGCCTTGGGGCGCACTCAATATCTTGACGATACTGTGGGGGGTACCTAGGTTGCTGCCCTACGCTTGAGCCTGGCAGGAGAACTCACATGGCAACCGTGGCAGTCACCGACGCGACTTTCGACGCCGAAGTCAAAAATTCCGATGTCCCCGTCGTGGTGGACTTCTGGGCCGAATGGTGCGGCCCGTGCAAGCAGATTGGCCCCGCTCTGGAAGAGCTGTCGTCCGAGATGGAAGGCAAAGTGAAGATCGCCAAGGTCAATGTGGATGAAAACCCGAACTCGCCCGCGCAAATGGGCGTGCGTGGCATCCCGGCGCTGTTCATCTTCAAGAACGGCGAAGTGATCTCGAACCGCGCAGGTGCGGCTCCGAAGGCGGCACTGCAAAGCTGGATCGAAGAAAGCATCTAAGCATTTCAAAGGGCACCTGCACAGCGGGTGCCCTTACTCTATCGGCCAACCGGCAGCTTTCAGTTTGGCTGCAATCTTGGCTTCGGCACTGCCATGGCCCGCGTTGATCGCCATGTGCTGCCACACCCACCAGACATATGAAGCATAGTTGGGGCGATGCGTGTGCACGTCGCGAAATGCCTGTGCGTCTTGCCCATCCAGCATGAGATGGTGAAAGTCCGCCTTGCCGAAGAGTATCGCGGGCTTGCCAAAGAACATCGCATCAAAGGCAATGCTCGAGTTCATGGTCACGACGAACGCGCAGCGGGGTAACAGCACATCTCGGCCCCCGGTTTGGACGGTAAGATGTGTGTCGGTGTCCATCATGCGTTCCAATGCGGTCAGTTCCGACTGGGCATAGCTTTCCTTGGGGTGCAGTGTCGCAACGATTTTGCGGTCGGGGCAGGCGGCACGGGTACGTGCAATCATGTCCAGCGGCGTGCAGCTCTGGAACGAACGATGGCTCAACAGTCTGCCCTGCAGAGGAACGTAGATGAAACCGTCGTCTGCAATATCATCCAGCAACGATCCCGCAATCCGGCGTTGCCAGAATTCAAAGAAACGACGCGCTTCATCTTGGGGGACATCGGCCTCGCAAAAGGTCGCATGGGCCACATCCCAGTCCCAGCGCTTTTCGCTTGGCTGTATCTGCCAGAATGGAAAGTGATAGACCCGGCGGAATGTCAGACCACGGCGATTTGGCGGCGGCGTCATCTGCGACAGAGAGTAGCCGCGCCGGGACACGGCCTTGAATTGCTCACGCAAGCTGTTGGCGTGATACGAGATGGAAAAGCCCGACGCGCTCAGGACATTCTCGATCCGGCGGATGAAATTGTGCTTGCCCTCGCGCGCTTGCCGCCGGGTATCGGGCTCCAGATAGAAACGTACACGTTTGGGCTGCGGCATGACGGCACCTTATTCAGCACCACCAATGCCGACAACCTGCCCTTGCCCGTCTATCACCTGACAGCCATATATCGGGCAATTGAAGAAGGAGAGCCGCATGGCCAGCTCAGACTTTCCCGGTTGGCACGGGACCACGATCATTGGTGTGAAAAAGGGCGGCGAGGTCGTGATTGCCGGGGATGGCCAGGTATCGCTGGGTCAAACCGTGATCAAGGGCACCGCACGCAAGGTACGGCGGCTCAGCCCGGGAGGGTATGACGTTGTTGCCGGGTTTGCCGGGTCCACGGCCGACGCCTTTACGCTGCTTGAGCGGTTGGAAGCGAAGCTGGAGGCCACACCCGGCCAACTGGCCCGCGCCAGTGTGGAATTGGCCAAGGACTGGCGCACCGACAAGTACCTGCAAAAGCTCGAAGCCATGTTGATCGTGTCCGATGGCGCGGACATGTTTGTCATCACCGGTGCGGGTGATGTGCTGGAGCCGGAGCATGATGTGACGGCGATCGGATCGGGCGGCAACTATGCCTTGGCCGCTGCACGCGGGATGATGGACAGCGACCGGGATGCCGAAGGTGTTGCGCGCGACGCCATGCAGATCGCCGCCGACATTTGCGTTTACACGAACGGCAATCTGACGGTGGAGAAGATCAGCAAATGACCGACATGACCTATACCCGCATGGGCAACAGCGGTCTGATCGTCAGCCGCATGTGCTTTGGTACGATGACCTTCAATGCGGGCTCCGAGTGGATTCCCGGTGTGGCAAAGGTTGGCCAGAAGGCAGCGACGGAAATGGTGCATCATGCACTGGACGCAGGTGTGAACTTCTTTGACACGGCCGACGGCTACTCCAATGGCGAGTCCGAAGTCATCCTAGGCAAAGCGCTGGGCAAACGCCGGAACGAAGCGGTGATTTGTACTAAACTTGGGTTCCGTCAGTCGGACCAGATCGGCGATGCGGGCCTGAGCCGCACGCATGTTCTCAAGCAGATCGACGGCAGCTTGGACCGAATGGGCATGGACCACATCGACCTGCTGGTGCTGCATAAAACCGATTTTACGACACCAATGGAGGAAACGCTCGCTGCACTTCAAACGGCAGTTGAACATGGCAAAGTGCGTTACATCGGTGTTTCAAATTGGAACGCCTGGCAGGTTGCGCGCGCCGTGCAATATCAACGCGATCATCGCATGACCCCGTTTGTTGCCGGTCAGTATCTCTACAACCTCGTTGCACGCGACATCGAACAGGATGTGCTGCCCATGATGACCGAAATGGGCGGCGGGCTGATGGCCTGGTCACCTCTGGCCGGTGGTTTGTTGTCGGGCAAATACGACCCGGACAAGCTTGACGAAGGTGAAGGGCGGCTGAGTGAAGGCGGCGATTTTCTGGGCATCGACACCGGCACAGCGCGCAAGATGGTCGAAACGCTAGGCGAGATCGCCAAAGCGCATGATGCGCACCCCGCGACGATCGCCTTGGCATGGATTTTGGCACAGGATCGCGGTCATAGCGTGATCTTCGGCGCATCAAAGATGAGCCATATGGATGCCGCCCTCACCGCGCCGGGTTTAAGCCTGACACCGGATGAACTGACAACACTGTCGGACATCGCGCCACCTGCCAAACGTTACCCGCATTGGTTCGATACGATGATGACAGATGAGCTGAACAGCAAAATCCTGTCCTGAACACATAAGGCCGCTGACATATTCAGCGGCCTTTTCAATTCTCGGAGCTGTCGATCAGTTCAGCTTGGCCACGCCCAGCGGAACATTGAATTTCTCACACCAGATCCAGACCTCGTTATAGGTCGCAGCATCGACACCGGCGGGCACGTCAAAGGTTTGCTTGCCCGTATTGGCCTTGAGCTTGCCCATCAAAGTGTTCTTGTCATAACCGTTGCGACCAAACGCGACCTTGGGGTCTGGCGCGCCATCGAACCAGAAATCATCCAGCAGGATCACCTGGCTTTTGCCGTTTTTCGTGACAACTTCGGCACGGCCCTTGGTCACATGCTTGCTTTTGCCCGTGAATTCGCCAATGCGCCCATGGCCCCCCGCAAAGCTGAGGCTTGGTGCGGCGATCGTGGCAAGAAGTGCAGTGGATCCAATCAAAAAGGAACGGCGGTTGGTCATAAGGTATCTCCGGCAATGCGTGTCATACGCCCAACCTACGCTACCGTCGCGACAGAATAACCCAACCTCTCGCGCACGTGATGCAATGACAACGAAATGCGCGCGCATCGTTGCGTTTCGGCTGATTTCGCATAGGTAAGGCGGGACATTTGTAACAAACGGGCCGCTTGTGACTGACCTTACCCCCCGCGAAATCGTCTCGGAACTTGATCGTTTCATCATTGGACAAAAGGATGCCAAGCGTGCCGTTGCCGTGGCACTGCGCAATCGTTGGCGCCGCAAGCAATTGGGTGACGACCTGCGAGACGAGGTGTACCCCAAGAACATCCTGATGATCGGACCCACCGGCGTGGGCAAAACAGAAATCAGCCGTCGCCTGGCAAAGCTGGCACGCGCTCCGTTCCTCAAGGTCGAGGCAACGAAGTTTACCGAGGTGGGTTACGTCGGCCGCGATGTGGAACAGATCATTCGCGATCTGGTCGATGCCGCCATCGCGCAAACCCGAGACCATATGCGTGAGGACGTGAAGGCCAACGCCCACAAGGCAGCAGAAGACCGGGTGATCGAGGCCATTGCCGGGACAGATGCACGGGACGGCACGCGCGAGATGTTTCGCAAGAAGCTGAAAGCCGGCGAACTGGATGACACGATGATCGAGCTAGAAGTGGCCGATACGAGCAATCCGTTCCCGACCATGGACATCCCCGGCCAACCGGGCGGCGGAATGGGCATGATGAACCTTGGCGATATCTTTGGCAAAGCGCTGGGCGGACGCACCGTGCGCAAGAAGCTGACCGTCGCGCAAAGCTACGAAGTTCTGATCGGGGAAGAAGCCGACAAGCTGCTGGACGACGAAACCGTGACGAAGACAGCTTTGGAGGCGGTACAGGAGAACGGGATCGTCTTTCTGGACGAGATCGACAAGGTGTGCGCCCGCTCTGACGCGCGCGGCGCCGATGTCAGTCGCGAAGGTGTGCAACGCGACCTGCTGCCCCTGATCGAGGGAACGACCGTCAGCACCAAGCACGGGCCGGTCAAGACGGACCATATCCTGTTCATCGCGTCTGGCGCTTTTCACATTGCCAAACCGTCCGACCTGCTGCCGGAATTGCAGGGGCGCTTGCCCATCCGGGTCGAGCTGCGGGACCTGACCGAAGATGATTTTGTCCGCATCCTCGAGGAAACGGACAATGCGCTGACCCTTCAGTATACGGCGCTGATGAAAACCGAAGAGGTCACTGTGACCTTTGAACCAGAGGGTATTCGTGCCCTTGCCCGCATCGCTGCCGACGTGAACAAGAGTGTCGAGAACATCGGCGCACGGCGGCTTTACACGGTGATGGAGCGTGTGTTCGAAGAATTGTCATTCACAGCGCCGGATCGCGCGGGGGAGAGCATCACCGTTGATGCGGGTTTTGTCGAAACCCATCTCGGCGAACTTGCGCGATCAACAGATGTGAGCCGCTACGTGCTCTAGCCGTACGCCCGACGCTCGGGTACATCCGGGTCATTGAATGGGCAAGGGTTTGCAATGCGCGCTTTACTGTTGGTTCTTATCCTTGCGCTTGCGTCCTGTAGCGACCGAACGGCAGCGCCGGTCATTCCGGCCGCCCTGGACATTGGCACAAATCGCGATGTCTTCATCGGCACGACGCGCGGAGTCAATGATGCGGGTGAGTATGGGATCGGGCGATCGACGTCGCTGAACCTGTTGCAGGCGACTGTCTCCCTGCCACCCGGGCGCGCGCTTGGAACGGTATCCGATGGGCAAGAACGCCCGAAGCTGGACCGCGACTTTGTCATTGCCGGCCTTGATCGCTACCCATCGGACCAGAGCTTTCGCGCTGCCCTTGAGGCTGACATACGCTCCCAACCCGCCGGGCAACGTGAGGTGACGCTGTTTGTCCACGGGTTCAACAACAGCTTCAGCGACTCCGCCTTTCGCTTGGCCCAGCTGGTAGACGACCTCGAAATCCCCGGCACACACGTCGCCTATTCCTGGCCGAGCCGGGGCAACCCTTTGGGATACGAATACGACCGCGACAGCGCACTTTTCGCGCGTGATGGATTGGCGGACCTGCTTCGGCTGATCCGTTCTGCCGGGCAGCCGGACATCGTTCTCGTCGCACATTCGATGGGCAGCGCGTTGGTGATGGAAACACTGCGCCAACTTGAAATAGCGGAACCGGGGTGGACAGGTCGCAACATCAATGCCGTGATCCTCTTGTCACCGGACATCAATGTCGATGTGTTCCGCAGCCAGTTTTCACGCATCCAAACGGCACCCGATCCATTTGTCGTGATGGTGTCGCGCAAGGACGCCATCTTGCGCGTGTCGTCACGCCTGCGCGGGGAACGGTCGCAGCTTGGGAACATCGAAAACGCCGACTCCGTTGCCGATTTGCCGATCACGGTTGTGGATGTCACGGCATTCACGGACCGGAAATCCGGCAACCACTTTGTTGCGGGCGGCTCGCCCGCGTTGATCCAACTGCTGCGCCGATCCTCCGATCTGGACCGCGAGTTTTTGCGCGGGCGACCTGGCACCGTTTTGACGATCCCCGGCGCACGCCGTATCCGCGCACCAGTCCGCGTGACAGACAACACCATCATTCCCGGTGAATCCCGGTGACAAGCGGGCCGAGCCGGGCCGAACCCCTCGGTTCGTTTCTGAGCACAAACCGCCAATGGCTTGCGGCAGGGGCGCTGCTGACGCTCTTGTCCTCTTTCGGACAAACCTTCTTTATCTCGATCTTTGCCGGTCAAATACAGGATGAGTTCGGGCTCACCCACGGGAGTTGGGGTGCGATATATGCGCTCGGCACGACTGTATCCGCAGTCGTCATGCTGTGGGCGGGCGGTCTGACAGATCAGTTTCGAGCGCGGTCTTTGGGCATGGGCGTGCTGACTTTGCTCGCGCTCTCTTGTCTGGCGATGGCCGTCAATCCGTATGCAGTTCTGCTGCCCCTCGTGATCTTCGCACTTCGGCTCATGGGGCAGGGTATGACCAGTCACATCGCCATCGTCGCCATGGCCCGATGGTTCGTGGCGACGCGCGGGCGCGCATTGGCAATCGCTACCTTGGGCTTCTCGCTTGGAGAGGCGATTTTGCCCATGGTGTTCGTTTCAATGATGACTGTTCTGGACTGGCGTCTTCTATGGGTGATTGCGGCGGGTATCGCTTTGGCCGGTGTGCCCGCCCTGGGGCGCTTGTTGCGCGAAGAACGCACGCCACAGTCCATGGCAACGCAAGATCAAAGCACCGGCATGAGCGGGCGGCACTGGACAAGGCGTGAGGCTCTGACCCACCCGTTATTTTGGTTCATGGTACCCGCCTTGGTGGGTCTTTCTGCATTCGGCACAGCGTTTTTCTTTCAACAAGCGCACTATGCAGAGGTGAACGGCTGGTCCCATTTGTCACTGGTAGCCCTCTTTCCGATTTACACGGCGGTCGGCATCGGCGCGATGGTTCTGTCCGGCTTTGCACTGGACCGCTTCGGAACAGCGCGGCTGATCCCGTTCTATCAGACACCGATCATCGCAGCCTTTCTATGCTTTGCATGGGCCGATCAGCTCACGCTGGTTGCTTTGGGTCTCGTATTTTTCGCCATAACCAGCGGTGCCAATGCGACCTTTCCCAATGCGTTCTGGGCGGAGTTCTACGGCACGCGTTTCATCGGCTCGATCAAGGCGATGGCAGCTGCCGCTATGGTCTTGGGATCGGCCATCGGTCCACTGATCACTGGGGTGCTGATCGACTTCGGAGTCGCGTTGAACACCCAGTACATCGGGGTCGCTGTCTACTTTGCCGGGGCATCCTTGAGCATGTGGATCGGTGTTTCTCGCGCGCGACGCAGCTTATCGCTGGCGACGTAGATACACATAGTAGGCACCGCCGCCACCGTGCCGCACATTGGCCTGACTGACCTGCAAAACGACAGAAGACAGCGGCGGCGTCGACAGCCATTGCGGCACTTGATGTCGCAACACTCCAAAGCGGACCGGGATAGGCCCATCATCGTCGCGATGCTTACCCTTGCCCGTGACAACAAGAACAAGGCGTTTTCCCTGTCCATGCGCCGAAAGGATGAAGCGGGTCAAAGCGGGATGCGCCCGATCTATCGTCATCCCGTGCAGGTCGAGCTTGCCCTCGGGCTTGAGCTTGCCGCGTTTCATCTGCGTGAATGCCTTGCGGTCCATTTGTACGGGCTGCGCGGCAACCTGATCCACGATAGACGGCGACAGATTTACGGATGTTTTCGTGCCGGTACCTCGCGATGTCGGGCGAGCAGGTGCCACTTCAAAGGTCGGTCTGGATCGGGGTGAGGGCGGCGGCGTTGTTACAAAGTTGTCCGGATGGAACGGCTTTTCAGGATGAAGGCGCTCCGTCTTGTCGGCCACCCTGCGCCAAAGGTCCTCTTCCTCCGGCCGTAGCTTGCGACGTGTCATATCGCACCCTCGGGCAAGAGCGCGTAGGCGCGCTGGATCGGCATCAGCACCATCATCTTGCCGGGATCGCGCAAACGACCCGCGGCCCGACCAGCATCATCGCCGGTGCCATAAAACACATCGGCGCGCTGGGCGCCCTTGATCGCCGATCCGGTATCCTGCGCGATCATCAAACGCCGCAATGGGTCCGCCCCATCCTTTTCGATCCAAACCGGCGCACCAAGGGGCACGAATTTCGGATCGACGGCGATGGACCGCAAGGTTGTAATGGACCTGTTCATGGCTCCCAACGGCCCACGCTCGGCAGGCACTTCACTGACTTCGCGGAAGAACACATAGGACGGGTTGTGATACAGCAACTCTTTTCCAACAACTGGGTTGCGCTGAACATAGTTCCGGATGACCTGAGCGCTCACCTGATGGGCGGCGTAGGTACCGCGACGCACCAGTTCAGCACCAACGGATCGATACTCGTGGCCATTGAACCCGCTATAGCCAACGCGGATCATCTGCCCGTTCGGTAAACGGATCCGACCAGAACCCTGTATTTGCAAAAAGAACAATTCGACCGGATCATCGACCCAGGCGATCTCCAGACCGCGGCCCTGCATGAACGGCCCTTCCAAGATCTGGCGCCGTGTCAGCCAGGGTCGGATCGCGCGCGCTTCAGGCGGCATGGCGTAGACAGGATACCGGTAGCGCGCACTGCGACGCAGCGCGCCTTCCAGTTCGGGTTCGAAATAACCGGTGAAAAGGGCCGGTTGGCCGTCCTCGATCAGAACCGGACGAAAGAAGAGTTCGAAGAACGCGCGTGCATCAGGAACGTCACCGGCCAAGGCACACAAGGATGTCCAATCCGGATCATCCATATCCTGACAGGTGTTCCGAAATGTGGTCAGCGCGGCAGCGTGATCATCCTGCGCCCAACCGTCGAGGGACGCAAAATCAAGTACCGTATATTTGATATCAGACGCCGCGGCAGCCATGACCCAGAAGGTGGCGCAGAAAAGCGATGCGCAAAACCAGGCTATGCGTCGGTTGACACAAGCACCCAGTTCGGGTCGTCCGCACCCATCGTTCGGGAGAAGGCCCATGTGTCTTTCTGCCGCTTCACCTCAGTCAGGCTACCTTCTACGATATCTCCGCCCTGATCGCGAACAGCAGATTTCAGTTCTGCGACAAAGCGGATCGTCAACTCACCCTCATTGGTTGAAGGATCGAATGTGGCGTCCATCAGCTTGAGCTCGCGCACGCCCACAAACTCCGCTTCGATCGTCAGTCCGTGATCTTCACGCGCCGCGACACCATCAACGAACGACTCGTAAATCTCTTCGGACAGGAAAGGCTGAATTTCGGCCAGATTGCCGTTCTCATACCCCATCACGATCATTTCATAGGCTCCGCGGGCACCACCCAGGAATTCGGCGACGTGAAATGATGGCTCAACGCGCTTCATCTCGGCCAACGCCTTGGCGGCGTCGCTGTCCTCATCCACGTGATCAGTGATATCGAGATCAGGCCCACCTTCGATCACTTCCAGATCAGGGCGGTTCAGTCTATCGCTCGCCTGCTTCGGCACGGGCGGTTGTTCAAACCCTTCGCGTGTCCCCAGCACGTTTTTCAAGCGCAAGATCAGGAAAACAGCGATGCCTGCAAGCACCAGCAACTGGATAAGCGGAGAGTTCATTCAATCCTCGTCATTCGGGGTCGGGTGGCGATTGCGCCGTCGGTCACTTATGTAGGTGCACGGGGGACGCAAGTCCACTGTACGGCCCCTTGTGTAAAACGAAAGGATTGCTCGAATGTGGCTGTTTCTGGCCTTTCTTCTGGTTCCGTTGATCGAGATTGCCCTGTTCATTCAGATCGGTGGCGCCATTGGCCTTGGTTGGACCCTGTTGATCGTCGTAATCACTGCGGTTCTGGGCACGATCCTGGTGCGGGCGCAGGGGATGCAAGCGCTTGGTCAGGTGAAGTCCTCATTCAACCAGATGCGGGACCCCAGCGAGGCGCTCGCCCACGGTGCGATGATCCTGTTTTCAGGCGCGTTGTTGCTGACCCCGGGCTTTTTTACCGATGCCGTTGGGTTCGCATTGCTGGTGCCTGCTGTTCGGCTGGCGGTTTTTAAGTGGGCAAGATCACGTATCAAGGTTGCAACATTTGCCACTCACCCCACGCATCGTCAGGATCCAAACGTGGTGGATGGCGAATACACTGAGGTCGATCCAGACCAACGCGAGGTTCGCGGCCCCTCGGGCTGGACCAAGCATTGAGGCCGGTGGGCCAAGCTGCTACCAAGCCTGCGACCCTTTATTTGCCTCGGAGAGAAAAACAGATGGCCGAAGAACAAGCCACACCACCCGCCGCGCCGCAGATGCGCGTGCTGGGCCAATATATTCGCGATATGTCATTTGAGAACATCGTATCCCAAAAGGGCGCAGCGCCGGATGTGCAGCCTGATGTACAGGTGCAAGTGAACCTTGATGCCAAGAAGCGGCCGCAGGAAAACCAGTACGAAAGCGCGATCAAACTGAACGTGACCTCGAAAGCCAAAGACGGTGACACCGTCCTCTTCGTGCTTGAGATTGACTACGTCGGCATGTTCCACATCGAAAACGTGCCGGATGAACAGATGCATCCCTTCCTGCTGATCGAATGCCCGCGCATGATCTTCCCGTTCCTGCGCCGTGTCGTCAGCGACATCACACGCGACGGTGGCTTCCCGCCGCTGAACCTGGAAAACATCGATTTCGTTTCGCTTTACCGCAACGAGATCGCGCGCCGGCAGAAAGAAGCCGAGCCATCCGAAACGGTCAACTGACCATTTTCAAAATTCATGGAAAGGCCCGGTGTTCGCGCCGGGCTTTTTCATTTGGGCCAGAGTGCCTGGTCCCCGAGTTTTTCGACAAATGCAGCGTGCGCGTTTGCTTCATCGGCCGTGACCCGGGCAGGCAATGCGCGGGGACGTGGCGGAGGTGACCAGGCTTCGACCTCAACAGCGCTGGTGGCACCACCACTGCTGCTGGACAGGCCAAAGTCAGGCTGACGACCGCCGATCAGTTCGAGATAGACTTCCGCCAGGATTTCACTGTCGAGCAACGCGCCGTGCAGCGTGCGTGCCGAGTTATCTATCCCGAAACGACGGCACAGCGCATCCAGAGAGGCCGGTGAGCCCGGAAACCTGCGACGCGCGATATCAAGCGTGTCAATCGCCCGGTCGAACGGAATTTGCGGCAGCCCCATCCACTTCAATTCTGCATTCAGAAATTTCATGTCGAAGGCGGCGTTGTGAATGACCAGTTTTGCATCGCCGATAAAATCTACGAACTTTTGACCCAATTCTGCGAACTTTGGTTTCCCGCGCAGAAAGTCGTCGCCGAGACCGTGCACTTCAAACGCTTCCTGCGGCATGGCGCGTTCGGGATCGATGTATTCATGAAACACGTTGCTGGTCGGCACGTGGCCGATCAGCTCAATCGCCCCGATCTCGACAATCCGGTCACCGCTTTCGGGATCAAAACCTGTCGTTTCTGTATCGAGTACGATTTCACGCATCTTTGAGCCTGCTTCTGATCTGCTGAACGACAGAATGAACCTGCGCGCGTGCATGTTCAACCGTGTCGGTCTCAATGACAAAATCCGCGCGCGCACACTTTTCCGTGCTTGGCATTTGTTTGGCCAGGATCGCTTCGAACTGTGCATCGGTCATGGAGCCCCGGGCGAGAACACGGGCGCGTTGCGTTTCAGCATCGACATGGACAACAGCCACAGCGTCCATGGCTGCTTCGCCACCTGTCTCAAACAAAAGGGGGATGTCAAAAACCGTGATGTCGGCCTCGGTTATCGATACAAACGCTGCGCGGTCCTGTGCGACAAGTGGATGTACAATCGCTTCTATCTTTTTGAGGGCGGTTGGATCTCCAGAGATGATTGAGCGCAATGTATCGCGAGATACGGAACCGTCTGTCACCGCTTCGGGGAACAGGGCCTGCATTGGCGCGACCGCTGCACCGCCGACATCGTACAACCTGTGCACCGCGGCATCGGCATCCCACAATGCGCACCCTTCGTCGACGAACATTGCCGCCGTGGTCGACTTTCCCATCCCGATGGAGCCGGTCAGGCCAAGTTTGAATGTCATCTCAGCGCAGCCGCGCGCGTGGCACTGTCAACGACAGGGCGATGGCCGAACCAGCGTTCGAAGGCCGGAACGGCCTGATGCAACAGCATACCCAAACCGTCGACCGTGACACATCCCGCAGCCTCTGCCGCAGCGAGAAGGTCGGTCTTGAGGGGTGTGTAAACAAGGTCGGTCACAACCGTACCCGCGCGTAAGCCATCGAGTGGAACACGCATTGCAGGTTTCCCGATCATACCGAGGGACGTCGTGTTCACGACCAGCGCTGAGTCTTCCAGGACATTGCCCGCTTGCACCCAATCGACAACCGAAACCTTCTTGCCGAAATCATCCGCCAGCTTTTCGGCGCGTACCCTTGTGCGGTTGGTCAGAAGAACTTCGGGCACGCCTGCATCCAGAAGCGATGCAATCACCGCCCTTGCCGCACCACCGGAGCCAAGAACAGTTGCAGGACCGGACTGAGGTATCCAGTCAGGGGCACCCGCCTTCAGGTTTTCTATGAACCCATACCCATCCGTATTGTCTGCGTGGATCTGTCCATCCTTGCGAAAGATCAGCGTGTTTGCCGCTCCGATCAATGTGGCCCGATCGGTGACAAGATCAGCAAGTTCAAGCGCGGCCTCCTTGTGCGGGATCGTGATGTTCACACCCACGAACCCGGCCTTTGGTAATGTGCGCAGCACGGTCTCAAGATCCTGTGCTGCAACATCCATGGGGATGTAGTCGCCTTTCAGCCCAAGTGTCTTGAGCCAATGCCGATGCAGTTGCGGGGACTTGGAATGCGCTATGGGCGTTCCGATGACACCCGCCAAAGGAATTCTGTCGCTCATCCGTACCTGCCTTCGATCATCCGTCGATCACTCCGCGCAGCGTCAGGAAAGCAAGCAGTTCCAAAAGCGGCATCCCAAGGACATTGAAATAGTCCCCTTCGATGCTGTGAAACAGGCGTACCCCCTCAGCCTCTAGCTGATATGCGCCAACTGAGTGCCGGATGTCATCCCAATTTCTAGAGATATATTCATTCAGATAAGCGTCGGACACGTTCCGCATCCGCAAACGCACCTGACCGACGTGGCGCCAGATCGGTTTACCCTCATGATAGATCACGGCTGCTGACAAAAGCATGTGCCGCTCACCACGCATGGCGCGCAATTGCTCCGCTGCATCCGTCTGGTCGCGCGGTTTCGACAGGATACCGCCGTCGAAGGCAAGCACTTGGTCACAGCCGATCACCATGGCTTCCGGCACCTTGTCGGCAATCTTGCGCGCCTTCATCTCGGCCAAGGCGTCGGCGATGTCCCGGGGCGGCGCGGCTTCTGCCAGAAGCGCTTGCTTGATGGCATCTTCATCGACACGGGGCACCTTGACGTCAAAGGATACACCCGCGTTGCGCAGCAGTTGCGCACGGATTGCAGAACCAGAAGCAAGGACGATGGGGGTGGTCATGTGGATATCCCTGTGTGTCACAGGGATGGAAGTGCGGGATCAAGGCCGTGAAGGCAAGATGGATCAGCCATTGGTCTGCATCTGTGGTTGAAACCGCAATTGGTTCCCAGCGTTCATCCCGCGTGAGCAAGAACAAGCCACGAGCTGGGGAAAAGTCGATCTATGATGACTTAAACACAAGTCTATCCACAGGAAGATGTAGGAGAGATTTCACTTAAATCTTTGTTTATATTATATTTTATTCGGATATTCAGCGCACAGGGACAAGCAAAGCAAACATATCGGACTGTGCGTAAAGGCGAGAGTAAGCAGATAATCCACAGAAAACCAACGCCCTACAAAATCATCATCTCTTTTCTTTCTTTTATTTATTTATAAGGGTGACCTCGAATTTCTCGATCAGGCAAACGCATGGATTTTCTCATCTCCCTCTATCCTTGGATCAAGGCAGTTCACATCATGTCCGTGATTGCCTGGATGGCGGCTTTGTTTTACCTGCCACGTCTCTATGTGTATCATGCTGAGAGTGTGGGGTTGGAAGGAGACACCCACGCATTGTTCCAGACCATGGAATACAAACTTCTCAAAGTGATCATGAATCCGGCAATGATTGCCACGTGGGTATTCGGACTGGCGCTCGCCGCCATTCCCGGTGTCATCGACTGGGGGGCTGTCTGGCCGTGGACCAAGCTGATCGGCATCCTGGCGATGTCTGGATTTCACGGTTGGCTCAGCAAGCAGCGAAAAGCATTTGTCGCGGGAGGGCCGATCAAGACGGGTCGCCAGTACCGTATGATGAATGAAGTGCCGACGCTGCTGATGGTCTTGATTGTTCTGTCGGTGGTCGTGAAGTTCTGACTATCTTGACTCGGACGAGGACAACGCCTATTTGGCGTATCGCACCCCGTCCGGGGACCGCACATACCTAGCCCAATTGACTGGACGTGCACCGCTGCAAGACGGCGGGCCAAGAGTATTCCCATGACCGCAGAACGCCTCGCCCTTGCTGAACTCAAGGCGCAAAGCCCCAAAGACCTCCTTGCCATGGCAGAGGAGCTGGAAATCGAAAACGCCTCGACCATGCGGAAGGGCGAAATGATGTTCCAGATCCTGCGCGAACGCGCGGATGAGGGCTGGGAGATTGCCGGGGACGGTGTGCTTGAGGTTCTGCAGGACGGCTTTGGTTTTCTCCGTTCGCCGGAGGCGAACTATCTGCCGGGTCCGGATGATATCTATGTCTCCCCCGAGATGATCCGGCAGTACTCACTGCGGACTGGGGATACGATCGAGGGCGTGATCAAGGCGCCGGATGACAATGAACGCTACTTTGCCCTGACCAACGCCACGAAGATCAACTTCGAAGAGCCGGAGAAGGCGAAGCACAAGATTGCTTTCGACAACCTGACGCCGCTCTATCCTGACGAACGTCTGACCATGGAAACCGACGATCCTGCAACCAAGGATCGGTCTGCCCGCATCATCGACCTGGTGGCACCTATCGGGAAAGGGCAGCGGTCGCTGATCGTGGCCCCGCCGCGGACCGGTAAGACGGTTCTGCTGCAGAACATCGCGTCCAGCATCGAAAAGAACCATCCTGAGTGCTACCTAATTGTCCTGCTCATTGATGAACGGCCCGAAGAGGTGACGGACATGCAGCGGTCTGTGAAGGGTGAGGTTGTAAGCTCCACCTTCGACGAACCTGCAACACGCCACGTTGCCGTGTCCGAGATGGTGATCGAAAAGGCGAAGCGCCTGGTCGAGCACAAACGAGATGTTGTTATTCTTCTGGACTCGATCACAAGACTTGGTAGGGCGTTCAACACTGTGGTGCCGTCATCCGGTAAAGTTCTGACGGGTGGCGTCGATGCAAATGCATTGCAGCGCCCCAAGCGGTTCTTTGGCGCCGCGCGCAACATTGAAGAGGGCGGCTCGCTCACCATCATCGCGACGGCGTTGATCGACACCGGAAGCCGGATGGACGAAGTGATCTTTGAAGAGTTCAAGGGCACCGGTAACTCTGAAATCGTTCTGGACCGTAAGATCGCCGACAAGCGTGTGTTCCCGGCCATTGATATTCTCAAGTCGGGTACGCGGAAAGAAGACCTGTTGGTCGACAAGGTTGATCTGGCGAAAACATTCGTTCTGCGCCGCATTCTCAACCCGATGGGCACAACTGATGCGATCGAATTCCTGATTTCGAAGTTGAAGCAGACCAAGACGAACAGCGAGTTCTTTGACTCAATGAACACCTGATCCATTCGCCGGAGGAAGAGGGATGGATACGATCTTTGCCCTCGCCACGGCGCAGGGACGTGCTGGCGTTTCCGTGATCCGGATATCCGGTCCGGCGGCCAAGACTGTTGCAGCCGGTTTATGCTCGTCGCTGCCCGGTGGCCGGCAGATGGCAACACGTGTGTTGCGAGATGTAGGTGGTCAACCGTTGGATCATGCCCTGATCCTCGTTTTTGACGGTCCACGCAGTTTTACTGGCGAAGATGTTGTTGAGCTTCATCTTCATGGCAGCGTTGCAGTTGTATCAGCCGTTCTTCGAGAACTTGGACGCACGGATGCCAGAATGGCCGAACCGGGTGAGTTTACCCGACGTGCGTTGGAAAACAACAAGATGGACTTGGCCCAGGTCGAGGGCTTGGGTGATTTGATCGAGGCCGAGACAGAGGCGCAGCGACAGCAGGCATTGCGCACGGTCTCTGGTGCCGTCGGTGAACGGATCGAATTGTGGCGCAGTCTGTTGATCCGTGCGGCGGCGCTGGTCGAAGTAACAATTGATTTTGCAGATGAAGACGTGCCAGTTGATGTCACACCCGAGGTTCAGCAGTTGCTGAAACAGGTTTCAGATGACATCGAAGATCAGTTGCGCGGCTTTTCCGTGGCAGAACGTATACGAACCGGTTTCGAGGTTGCTATCGTTGGTGCTCCGAATGCTGGCAAGTCAACGCTCTTGAATGCCTTGGCGCGCCGTGACGCTGCAATCACGTCGGAAATCGCCGGTACGACGCGAGATGTCATTGAGGTGCGCATGGATCTGAATGGGTTGCCGGTGACATTGCTGGATACCGCAGGCTTGCGCCAAGCCACGGATGTGATTGAAGCACAAGGAATTGCCCGTGCGGTTTCTCGCGCCAATGACGCAGATTTGCGGATTTTCCTGGTTGAACCCGGAGAAGAGCTTGATGTCGTAGAGCGGGATGGCGATGTGGTGCGCGCGCCGAAAGCCGACACTCGGGAGGATGGGCTGCCGTCGATCTCGGGGACAACCGGTCAGGGCATTGATGAATTGATTGGGGAGGTTACCAACTCTCTCCTTCATCGAGCGCAGTTGGCTGGCCTCGCAACACATGAGCGTCATCGCATGGCAATGCAGCGCGCTTTGTCAGATCTCGCGTCGGCATCGACAATGGTTGCTGCGGGACCCGATCGCTATGATGTTGCTGCCGAGGAAATCCGCGTTGCGATTCGATCGTTGGAGGCGGTGGTCGGACGTGTTGATGTTGAAAATCTGCTGGATGAGATTTTCTCCAGCTTTTGCTTAGGAAAATGATGGAGTGTTTCACGTGAAACATTTTGATGTCATCGTAATTGGCGGCGGTCATGCTGGCACAGAAGCTGCCCATGCTGCGGCGCGCATGGGTGTAACGACGGCGCTTGTTACTATGAAGCGATCGGGCATTGGTGTCATGTCCTGCAATCCGGCAATTGGTGGACTTGGAAAAGGGCACCTGGTTCGCGAAATCGATGCTTTGGACGGTGTTATGGGCCGCGTCGCGGATGCGTCGGGTATTCAATTTCGTCTGCTGAACCGTCGAAAGGGTCCGGCCGTTCAAGGGCCGAGAACGCAATCTGATCGTGCCGTCTATCAAGGGACGATGCAGAAGATCACGGAAACCGCGAAGAACCTTACGGTGATTGAGGGGGAAGTCGTTGACTTTCACATGTCTGGGCAACACGTGAGCGGGGTTGTCTTGAAGGATGAAAGCGTTATTTCAGCAAGCGCAGTTGTCCTGACGACAGGCACCTTTTTGCGCGGCGTGATTCATATTGGGGACACATCATATTCTGGTGGTCGTATGGGCGATCAGGCATCCGTTCCCCTAGCTGACCGGATTGACGCCTTTTCGCTGCCCATGGGTCGCTTGAAGACAGGCACTCCGCCGCGGCTTGATGGAAGAACGATCAAGTGGGACTTGCTTGGCAAACAAGATGCTGATGAAGAGCCCGCCCTGTTTTCTTTCCTGTCAAAAAGGGCACCATTGCGCCAGGTATCTTGCGGTATCACGCATACGAATGGCGCAACGCACGACATTATCCGCGAAAACCTTGAACGATCGGCAATGTATGGCGGCCATATCGAGGGCGTTGGACCAAGATATTGTCCGTCGATAGAAGACAAGATCGTGCGCTTCGCCGACAAGGATTCCCATCAAGTTTTCTTGGAGCCCGAGGGCTTAAACGACCATACGATCTATCCAAATGGGATTTCGACCTCTTTGCCAGTCGATGTTCAGCTGCGATATGTTCAATCAATGGTCGGTCTGGAAGACGCGGAAATTCTTCAACCGGGATACGCCATTGAATATGATTATGTTGATCCGCGTGCTTTGACGGCAGATCTTGCCGTCAGGGATGTCCCAGGATTGTACTTTGCCGGACAGATCAACGGTACCACCGGCTATGAGGAGGCTGCGGCGCAGGGCCTCGTCGCCGGGCTGAATGCAGCGCGTGCTGTTTTGCAGAAAGATCCGATTCGCTTCCGGCGTGATGAAAGCTACATCGGCGTAATGATTGACGACTTGACCACGCGGGGCGTAAGCGAACCATATCGCATGTTTACGTCGCGCGCGGAGTTCCGGTTGTCCTTGCGGGCAGACAATGCAGATCAGCGTTTGACGGGCTTTGGGTACAAGTTGGGCTGTGTGTCAGCTGATCGGTTTGCTGTCTACGAGAAAAAGCAGGACAAATTAGATCAGTTGCGCACTCACTTGGAAAGTTCCGAGTTTACACCGAAACAGATCGCGCAGCACGGTATTCGTATCAATCAGGATGGCACGAAAAGAACGGCATTTCAGCTGCTTGCATTCCCAGATGTCACTTTTGAACAGGTCTCTGAATTGCTTCCGGATTCCCTCGACTGGGATGCCGAGATCCAGGAGCAGGTTGCGAGAGATGCGCTGTACGCCAACTACATTGCACGACAAAAGAAAGACATCGAGAAGTTGCGCAAGGACGAGCAACTGAAAATCCCGTCAGGATTTGACTACTCTGTCATCTCGGGACTCTCAGCTGAGTTGCAGGGTAAACTATCCAGGGTTCAACCGGCAGATTTGGCACAGGCAGGGCGTATTGATGGAATGACACCTGCTGCTCTTGCTCTCATTCTTGGACGTATCCGCTATCTCGAGAAAAAGTCAGCATGATCACTGCTCCGGACTGGTGGACTGGGGATGTTTCACGTGAAACATTGGAAAAGCTGCAAGCCTATGAAGATCTGATCCGCAAGTGGACTCGGAAGATTAATCTTGTCGCCAGATCGACGCTTAACGATATCGAGCAGCGCCATATCTGGGATGCAGCACAGGTGTTTGCGGAGCGGTCTGGCAGATGGGCGGATCTTGGAAGCGGGGGTGGATTGCCGGGTGTCGTTGCTGCCATTTTCGCGCAAGCACAAGGTCTGGATACGCATTTTGTTCTGGTTGAGAGCGATCAAAGGAAAGCGACATTCTTGCGAACCTGTGCCCGCGAGCTCGGCGTCCCATTTACGGTTGTGGCTGAACGCATCGAGGATGTTCCTCCTTTGAGCGCTCAAACTGTATCTGCGCGCGCGCTGGCTTCGTTGGACGTGTTGTTGATGCTCGCTGAGCCGCATTTGGCAGAAGACGGGCTTTGTATCTTTCAGAAAGGTGCGCAGTGGCAGCGCGAGGTTGCTGAAGCGGAAAAAAACTGGCGGTTTTCTTACGAAGCGATGCAAAGTAAAACGAACGAAGAAGCAGTCGTCCTAAAAATCAAGGATATCCAGCGTGTCTGACCCGACGCGCCCGCCCGGGCCCAAGATCATTTCAGTTGCGAACCAGAAGGGTGGGGTCGGTAAAACCACAACCACGATCAACCTGGCTGCCGCGTTGGTAGAGCTCGGCAACCGTGTACTCGTCGTTGATCTCGATCCTCAGGGAAATGCATCCACAGGCTTGGGTATTGAGATGGAAGATCGTGAAAAGACGACATACGATCTCTTGCTTGAAGATGTGTCATTGCAAGAGGTGGTCTTGTCCACCGACATTGAAGACCTCGCGATCGTTCCGGCTACCGTTGACCTAAGCTCTGCAGATATTGAGCTGATCGCAAATGAAAAGCGCAGCTTTTTGCTCCATGACGCATTGCGGCAAACAGACATGGATGCCTATTCCTTCGATTTCATTTTGATCGACTGCCCGCCATCTCTGAACCTTTTGACAGTCAATGCAATGATCGCGTCTCACTCTGTCCTCGTCCCACTTCAAAGTGAGTTCTTTGCATTGGAGGGTCTATCTCAACTGATGTTGACGGTGCGGGAAGTGCGACAAGCCGGAAATCCAAACCTGCGGATTGAAGGGGTGGTGCTTACAATGCATGACGCGCGAAACAATCTATCGCAGCAAGTCGAACAGGATGCTCGCGACAATCTGGGCGACATCGTATTCAAAACACGGATTCCCAGGAATGTTCGCGTGAGTGAGGCGCCATCCTTCGCGCTGCCTGTCCTAGCTTATGATAGCACCTCCAAAGGGGCGATTGCCTACCGCGATCTGGCGAAAGAGCTGATCGCCAACAATACAGCAATAGGGGCCTGACATGGCGAGCAATGACAAGAAACGAGGCCTGGGTCGTGGGCTATCGGCCCTTATGGCCGATGTGAATGAGCCAGCTCAATCAGCACCGGTATCGGGCGCCGGTGGAGAACAGCGTGTTCCAATTGAAAAGATCAAGCCGAACCCAAACCAGCCGCGTCGCCAGTTTGACGCGGGTCCGCTGGAGGATTTGGTTGCGTCCATAAAGGAAAAGGGTGTTTTGCAGCCCTTGATCGTCCGACCCGCGGGCGATGATTTCGAGATTGTCGCTGGTGAGCGCCGTTGGCGCGCGGCGCAACAAGCGCAGCTCCATGACCTGCCTGTTCTGGTGCGTGACTTTACGGACACTGAAGTTCTGGAAGTGGCCATCATTGAAAATATCCAACGGGCCGACTTGAACCCGATGGAGGAGGCTGCAGGCTATAAGCAGCTCATGGATCGGTTCGGGCATACTCAGGAAAAGATGGCTGAGGCGTTGGGCAAGTCACGCAGTCACATTGCCAACCTTTTGCGACTCTTGCAGTTGCCCGAAGCCGTGCAATCGCTTGTCACGGACGGATCCTTGAGCGCGGGTCACGCACGCGCCTTGATCACGGCTGACGACCCGCTCGCGCTTGCCAAGAAAGTCATTGCAGGGGGTTTGTCAGTCCGCGCGACAGAGGCCCTCGTGAAAAAAGGCGCAGATGACGTTGGCGACAATATTTTCACCGGGTCAGCAAAGCGGAAAGCCGTTGAGAAGGATGCTGACACGCGCGCACTCGAGGATGATCTGTCTGCTGCGACGGGTGTCAAGGTTACACTGACGCACAAACCCGATGGTGAATCTGGAAGCCTGGTCTTGCAGTATGACACCCTCGATCAATTGGATGATCTGTGTCGCCGCCTAAGCGCGACCTAGTCGTCCAAGAGTGTTCTGAGAATGCCGTTCAGCAAGCTAAACCCTTGATCTGTAACGTATATTTTTCTTTTGGCCGTTGTTATCAACTTCATTTCTTCCAGCTCGCGCAACCTGTCTGACCTGAACTCGCGACCGGAAAGACGTAAATACCTATCCATATCAATGCCTTCGGCCATACGTAGCCCCATCATCGTGTATTCTGTCGCTTGATCGGAGGCAGATAGTGCTTCAACGGTTTCACGATTGTTACCGGACAACCAGAAAGCTGGCATTCGTTGTTGCGAGGTCGCAATGCGGGATCCATTCAGCGTCAATCGGCCATGTGCGCCGGGTCCGATGCCGGCATAGTCACCGTATCTCCAATAGATCAGGTTGTGTCGGGACTCCGATCCGTCCCTGGCATGATTTGATACCTCGTAGCGGGGCATGTTGTGGTCCAGGCAAATGTCTTGGGTAAGCGCGTACATATCGGCCGACAAATCGTCATCCGGAAGGCCTTGCAGCTTCCCTCGCTTGTAGCGATCACCAAAAGCTGTCCCTGCCTCTACCGTAAGTTGGTATAGGGACACATGGTCAAGATCGAGGGAAAGTGCCTGTCGAAGTTCCGTTTCCCACTGGTTTAGAGACTGATTTTGCCGACCATACATCAAATCGAAACTCACCCGATCAAAGACAGATCGAGCGGTGTCAAACGCGGCCAGCCCTTCGGCCGCGCTGTGCAGGCGTCCGAGTGCGCGTAAATCGGGGTCGTTCAGTGCCTGAATGCCCATCGATACGCGATTGACACCCGCGGAGCGAAAAGCTGCAAATTTGTGTGCTTCGACTGAAGTCGGGTTGGCCTCCAGTGTGACTTCGACATCATTTGCCATGGGCCAAGTCCTGGCCGCCGTGTTCAGTATTGCTTCGACGGTGCGCGGCTCCATCAGGCTGGGCGTACCACCACCGAAAAATACAGAACGTAGAACTCTACCCCCCGTGAGCAGGCCAACGCGCTCAACCTCTGCCACGAGAGCCTTGCGCCATGCATCGTGGTCGACTGAATTTGTGACATGACTGTTGAAGTCGCAGTAGGGGCATTTCGCGGCGCAAAATGGCCAGTGAACGTAGAGCCCGAAACCGCCGGCTTCCCAATCCTCAGCCAAAGCAGCCGGCGATCAGTTTTTTGAAGCTGTCAGCACGGTGGCTGATCGCGTTTTTTTCATCAGCCGACATCTCGGCAAAAGTGCGGGTATGCCCAACAGGCTGAAACATTGGATCATATCCGTGGCCCAGCTGACCTCGAACCGGCCAGACAAGTACTCCCTCAACCGTTCCTGCAAACACTTCTTCATGTCCGTCCGGCCAGGCAAGCACCAGTGTCGAACAGAACCGCGCCTTCCAAGGCTGAGCGGCATCGCGGTCGGTAAGTTCGGAATGTGTCCGCGTCATGGCCAGCATAAAGTCGCGCCCATTGGGGGTTTCTGCCCAATCCGCCGTGTAGACACCGGGCGCACCATCCAGCCCGTCCACTTCAATTCCGGAATCATCGGCAAGGGCAGGGAGGCCGGTGGCCTCTACCGCGGCCCGCGCTTTGATGCGCGCGTTGCCGACAAAGGTGGTTTCCGTTTCTTCCGGCTCTTCCAGGTTCATTTCCTTCGCGCCGACCACGGTCACACCGAAGGGATGGAACAATTGCTCCATCTCCTCCAACTTGCCCGCGTTGTGGGTAGCGACAAGGATCCGGTCGCCGTCGAACCGGCGCGTCATTCCGCTGCGCTTTGCTGCAGGGCCACCAATTCTCCGACACCTTTGTCTGCAAGGTCCATCAGGGCGTTCATCTGATCCCGCGAGAATGTTGCGCCTTCGGCACTCATCTGCACCTCGATCAACTGTTTGTCGCCAGTCATGATGAAGTTGCCATCGACACCTGCGTCGCTGTCTTCGGGATAGTCCAGGTCTAGAACGGGCTGGCCCGCGTAGATGCCGCAGCTGACCGCAGCCACAGGTGAAATCAGCGGATCGGTGATGACATCACCCGCCTTCATCAGCTTGTTCACCGCCAGGCGCAGCGCGACCCAACCACCAGTGATGGACGCGCAGCGCGTGCCACCATCGGCTTGCAGTACGTCACAATCGACGGTGATCTGACGTTCACCCAAGGCAACGCGATCAACCCCTGCACGCAGAGACCGGCCGATCAAACGCTGAATTTCGACAGTGCGGCCGCCTTGCTTGCCCGAGGCTGCTTCACGCCGCATCCGCGTGTTGGTGGCGCGCGGAAGCATACCGTATTCCGCGGTCACCCAGCCAAGGCCGGAACCCTTGATGAACGGCGGCACGCGATCCTCGATCGTTGCGGTACACAGGACATGGGTGTCACCCACCTTGATCAGCGCCGACCCTTCGGCGTGTTTGGTAAAGCCTGTTTCGATGGAAACAGACCGCATTTCGCTCAGTTCTCGACCAGAGGGGCGCATATGATGTCCTTTTGAGTGTGTGCATCGGGGATAGCCCCGCGTGCGGCCCAAGAGCAACCCCGATTGACCTTTGTTTTCTCAGGTCTTTAATACCTAGGGATGACCGATACACAGAAATTGCTGGACGAGATGAACGACCGCTCGCGCGAGGTGTTTCGCCGCGTGGTCGAGGGGTATCTGAGTTCGGGTGATCCTGTCGGCTCCCGTACGCTAACGCGGGATTTCAGTGAAAAGGTCAGCGCGGCCACCATCCGCAATGTGATGCAGGACCTTGAGTTCATGGGCCTGCTCGACAGCCCGCATGTGAGTGCCGGGCGCATACCGACCCAACTTGGCTTGCGGATGTTCGTTGATGGGTTGCTGGAAGTTGGCGTGCCTGACGAGTCCGATCGCGAAAAGATCGATGCGACCCTTGGGACAAATGAACGTGATGTCGCCGGGCTGTTGGATCGTGTTGGATCGGCGCTGTCCGGTGTGACGAAGGGTGCATCGCTGGTACTGACACCCAAGCACGAGGCGGCGATCAAGCATCTGGATTTTGTACCACTGGGGCCCGAACAGGCGCTGGTGGTCTTGGTCTTCGCCGATGGGCACGTCGAAAACCGGCTGTTTCAACCGCCGCCCGGCCAAACGCCGTCGTCCATGCGGGAAGCGGCCAACTTCTTGAACGCCATGATCGAAGGGCGCACGCTGAGCGAAGTGAAAACGATCATGCAGCGCGAGATTTCCGAGCGTAGGCAAGAGATCGATTCGCTCGCGCATGCGCTTGTCGAAAGCGGTCTTGCCTCGTGGGAGGGCGAAGGGGACACGCCCGAGCGGCTTATTGTCCGTGGGCGGTCCAACCTTCTGGCCGAGTCGACGGAAGCTGAGGATCTGGACCGCATCCGGTCCCTTTTTGACGACCTTGAGCGCAAGCGCGACATCGCCGAATTTCTGGACCTGACCCAGGATGGCGACGGTGTGCGCATTTTTATTGGCTCAGAGAACAAACTTTTCTCACTTTCGGGTTCCTCTTTGGTTGTTTCCCCATATATGAACGCGGATCGAAAGATTATCGGAGCGGTCGGGGTCATCGGACCCACCCGGCTAAATTATGGCCGGATCGTTCCGATTGTGGATTACACAGCCCAGCTGGTCGGGCGGATGCTGACGGACCGCAACGAAAGGTGACACATGGCTGAGCCGAAGAATGATGAATTCCTCGACGACATCGATATGGCCGAGGAAGAAGTCTATGCCGATGAGATGGCAGAGATTGATGATGAAGCGCTGGAGATTGACCAGTTGCGTGCTGAACGGGACGAGCTGAAGGATCGCTTCATGCGTGCGCTGGCGGATGCCGAGAATGCGCGCAAACGGTCGGACAAGGACCGGCGCGAAGCCGAAAACTACGGCGGGTCCAAGTTGGCCCGCGACATGCTGCCGGTCTACGACAACATGAAGCGCGCGCTGGAGTCCGCAACGGATGAACAGCGTGAGGTTTCAGCTGCGTTGCTGGAAGGCGTCGAGTTGACGATGCGCGAGCTGTTGAACGTGTTCAAGAAACACGGGATCGAGCGGATTTCGCCGGAAGTTGGCGATACTTTTGATCCGCAGCACCATCAGGCCATGTTCGAAGCGCCGGTGCCCGGTACCAAGGCGGGCGAGATCATCCAGGTGTCTGCAGAAGGGTTCATGTTGCACGACCGCTTGCTGCGTCCGGCACAAGTAGGCGTGTCGTCGACCCCGGCAAGCTGACGGTTTTTGCATATTTGAAGAACAATGAAGGCGCGGTCAGGGTTTGGCCGCGTCTTTCAGTTTGTAGATCAAGTCGAGCGCCTCGCGCGGCGTAAGCTCGTCGGGATGGATCGCATCGACCATCTCTAACACTGGTGACTTTTCGATTTTGACCGGTTGAGGGGGCGGTGTGGCTGAGAACAGCGGCAGATCATCGATTAGCGTCTTTTGTGTGGCGCCGCCCTCGCGTTCACCGGATTCCAGCGCATCCAGAACGACGCGGGCGCGCGCAATCACCGCAGGCGGTAGGCCGGCCAATTGCGCGACCTGAACACCATAGGATCGGTCCGCCGCGCCGCGCTTGACCTCGTGCAGGAAAATGACCTCACCATCCCATTCCTTGACCGAGACGGTTGCGTTTTCCACGCCGTCCAGCTTGCCCGCCAATGCCGTCATCTCGTGATAATGCGTGGCAAAAAGCGCGCGGGACTTGTTCACATCATGCAGGTGTTCAAGCGTGGCCCAGGCAATCGATAGCCCGTCATAGGTTGCCGTGCCCCGCCCGATTTCATCCAATATGACCAAGGCGCGATCATCGGCTTGGTTCAAAATAGCGGCCGTTTCGACCATCTCGACCATGAAGGTGGACCGTCCGCGCGCCAGATCATCCGATGCACCGACGCGGCTGAAGATTTGACTGACCAGACCGATATGCGCTGACTGTGCAGGAACGAAACTGCCCATCTGCGCAAGAATTGCGATCAGCGCATTTTGGCGCAGGAACGTCGATTTACCCGACATGTTCGGCCCGGTCAGAAGCCAAACCGCTGCGCCGTCCTCGGCATTCAGTTCGCAATCGTTCGCAATGAAAGGCGTGCCACCTTGCTGCGACAGAGCGTGTTCGACAACAGGATGTCGACCGCCCGCAATCTCGAACGTGCGGGACGTATCGAGATGCGGTTTGGTCCAGTTCTGGGCGGTGGCGAGCGTTGCCAAGCCGGTGGCCAGATCAATCTCGGCCAATGCATTCGCCGTTTGGCTGATCTGGGCCGCGTTCTCCAAAACTAACGCTTTCAAGCCTTCATAGAGACGCTTTTCGATTTCAAGCGCCCGACCACCGGCGTTCAGAATGCGGGTTTCGAGGTCTGACAGTTCAACGGTGGTAAACCGTATCTGATTGGCTGTGGTCTGGCGGTGAATAAAGGTTTCGTTCAAGGGTGCAGACATCATCTTGTCGGCATGGGTCGCCGTGACTTCGATGAAATAGCCGAGCACGTTGTTGTGCTTGATCTTCAATGATTGGACGCCAGCCTGCGCCGCGTAATCCTGCTGCATCTTCGCAATGACGGATCGCCCCTCGTCCCGCAATTGCCGCGCTTCATCCAACTCAGCGTCGCATCCTGCTGCGATGAACCCGCCGTCACGTGCGAGCAGAGGCGGATCGGCAACCAGATCATTCTCCAATCGCTCAATGAGGTCTGCATGTCCGGCGAGATCCCGGTAGGCACGCACCAG
Organism: Tateyamaria omphalii; assembly: GCF_019802125.1. Taxonomy (GTDB): domain Bacteria; phylum Pseudomonadota; class Alphaproteobacteria; order Rhodobacterales; family Rhodobacteraceae; genus Tateyamaria; species Tateyamaria omphalii_B. Next base: position 273,636 of record NZ_JAHVHT010000002.1, on the reverse strand, counting down.
CAACTCAGGCAAATCGTCAGGCCGTGTGTCAGACAGGGCCTGTGCTTGACCCAACCCATTGCGCAGGGCAGCCAGATCGCGCGGTCCGCCCCGATCCAGAGACAGGCGCGACAATGCACGATCCATATCCGGAACACGTTTAAGCGCTTCGCGTGTCGACCGTGCGAAATCGATGCTCTCGGTGCTGTAATCCACTGCGTTCAAACGATCCGAAATCGTCTCTAACACACGCGAAGGCGAGGCAAGCCGTCGTTCCAACAGCCTGGCGCCTGCCGCTGTTACTGTCTGGTCGATCACGGACAGAAGCGACCCGCTTCGCCCGCCGGACAGCGCAGACGTCAGTTCGAGATTGCGGCGGGTGGCGGCGTCGATCTGGACGGTGCGTGCTTGGACTTCCTGCCGGGGTGGGCGGAGGAGGGGCAGTTTGCCCTTTTGCGTGATTTCAAGATATTCGACCAGCGCGCCCATGGCACCAACCTCGGCTCGCGAGAACGTGCCAAAGGCGTCGAGCGTCTGCACATTAAACAACGCCCCGACGCGACCGGCACCCGCAGTACTGTCGAATGCCGCACCTCCAAGCGCCGTGATTGAAATGCCAAAGTCTTCGACCAAGGGGCGCAATTCAGCTTCCTTGGCATCGGTGACGATCAGTTCAGATGGTGCGAGGCGCGCTAATTCAGGCCCTAGCAAGGCCAAATCGAGCGACATGACCGACAATGCACCTGTCGAGATGTCGACCCAAGCCAATGCACCTTCGCCCCGCACTTCTGCAAAGGCGGCAAGGAAATTGTGCCGCCGTGCCTCGAGCAGCGTATCCTCGGTCAACGTTCCGGGCGTGACCAACCGCACGACATCGCGCTTAACGACAGATTTCGATCCGCGTTTTTTTGCTTCCGCCGGGCTTTCCATCTGTTCGCAGACGGCGACGCGAAACCCCTTGCGGATCAAGGTGAGCAGGTACCCTTCTGCGGAATGCACTGGCACGCCGCACATAGGAATGTCAGCGCCGTCATGCTTGCCGCGTTTCGTCAGGGCGATGTCCAGCGCCTCGGCCGCATTGACCGCATCGTCAAAGAACATCTCGTAGAAGTCGCCCATGCGATAGAACAGAAGCGCACCGGGGTGCGCCTCCTTTATCTCGAGATACTGCGCCATCATGGGCGTGACCGACATGACATTCCCCCGTTCGTCGCGCGACATTACAAATGCTCTGACCCGAGGAAAAGCCAAAGTCGATTGAGGCGCGGAACCTGGCGCGCTAAGACGCCATGGTGCGACGGGAGGACAGCCGCAGATGAGTAAGACAAAGGTGACGCCGGAAGAAGCGTTGGCGTTCCACATGGAACCCACACCCGGCAAATTCGAGATCCAGGCCACCGTGCCGATGACGACACAGCGGGATCTGAGCCTTGCTTACAGCCCTGGCGTTGCGGTGCCCTGCGAGGCGATCGCGGAGAATCCCGAGACCGCGTACGACTATACAAACAAGGGCAACCTTGTTGCGGTCATCTCCAATGGCACCGCCGTGTTGGGCTTGGGCAATCTGGGCGCGCTGGGCTCCAAGCCTGTGATGGAGGGCAAGTCTGTCCTGTTCAAACGTTTTGCCGACGTGAACTCCATCGACATCGAGTTGGACACTGAAGACCCCGACGCCTTCTGTCAGGCGGTGAAGCTGATGGGCCCGACCTTTGGCGGCATCAATCTTGAGGACATCAAGGCGCCCGAATGCTTCATCATCGAACAGCGCCTGAAGGAAGAGATGGACATCCCCGTCTTCCACGATGACCAGCACGGGACCGCCGTGATCTGTGCGGCGGGGCTGATCAACGCGCTGCATATCTCGGGCAAAAAGATCGAAGACGTAAAGATTGTCCTGAACGGAGCAGGGGCCGCGGGTATTGCGTGTATCGAACTGCTCAAGGCCATGGGCGCGCGGCATGAGAATTGCATCGTGTGTGACACCAAGGGCGTCATCTACCAAGGCCGGACCGAAGGGATGAACCAGTGGAAGTCGGCGCATGCGGTCAAGACTGAACTGCGATCACTGGAAGAGGCCATGAAGGGCGCGGATGTGTTCCTGGGCGTTTCGGTCAAGGGGGCTGTGACGCCAGCGATGGTCGAAAGCATGGGCGACAACCCGGTGATCTTTGCCATGGCGAACCCCGACCCAGAAATCACACCCGAAGAAGCGCATGAAGTGCGGATGGACGCTATCGTGGCGACCGGGCGCAGCGACTATCCGAACCAGGTGAACAATGTTCTGGGTTTTCCGTACCTGTTCCGCGGGGCCCTGGACATCAACGCGCGCGCGATCAATGACGAAATGAAGATTGCTTGTGCCCACGCTCTTGCTGCTCTTGCGCGCGAGGATGTGCCGGACGAGGTGGCGCTGGCCTATGGCAAGTCGCTGACATTCGGGCGGGATTACATCATTCCAACACCGTTCGACCCGCGCCTGATTCACCGTATCCCGCCCGCCGTGGCCAAGGCCGGCATGGACACAGGTGCCGCGCGGCGCCCCATCATCGACATGGAGGCATACGAGTTAAGCCTGAAGTCCCGTATGGACCCGACGGCCAGTATTCTGACCGGGATCAATGCGCGCGCCCGCGCGGCGCAGGCCCGCATGATCTTTGCCGAAGGCGACGACCCGCGCGTTCTGCGTGCGGCGGTCATGTATCAGCGCAATGGCTTTGGCAAAGCATTGGTCGTTGGGCGGCAGGACGACGTGAAAGAGAAGCTGGAAGCGGCAGGTATGGGTGATGCCGTGCGTGAGCTTGAGGTGGTCAATGCGGCGAATACCACGCACCTTGATGCCTACAAGTCTCATTTGTACGAACGGCTGAACCGGCGCGGTTTTGACCGTCAGGACATTCACAGACTTGCTGCCCGGGATCGGCACGTCTTTGCTGCCTTGATGCTGGCTCATGGCCATGGCGACGGGATCGTGACGGGTGCGACACGCAAGTCCGCCCACGTGCTCGACCGGATCGGCCATGTCTTTGACGTTCAACCCAAAAGCAAGACAGCCGGGATCACAGCGCTGATCCAGAAGGGGCGCATCGTGTTCATGGCGGATACGCTCGTGCATGAATGGCCGGATGAAGAGGATCTGGCGGACATCGCCGAACAAGCCGCAACGGTCGCACGCAACATGGGGTTGGAGCCGCGCGTAGCCTTTGTGAGCTTTTCCACCTTCGGCTATCCGGTGTCTGAACGAGCCGAAAAGATGCACAAAGCGCCACTTGTCCTGGATGAACGCGGCGTCGATTTCGAATACGAGGGTGAGATGACCGTCGACGTCGCTCTCAACATGCAGGCGCAGGCCGCGTATCCGTTCTCACGTCTGACTGGTCCGGCCAACATCCTTGTCGTGCCGGCGCGTCACTCGGCCAGCATTTCGGTCAAGCTGATGCAGGAAATGGGCGGCGCCACGGTGATTGGCCCCATCCTCGCCGGTGTCGGCGGGTCGATCCAGATCTGCTCGGCCGTGTCTACGGCCAATGATATCCTCAACATGGCGGTTCTTGCCGCGTGCAAGGTGGGCTGATGGCTGTCTGGAACCTAGGCTCGATCAACATCGACAACGTCTATCGCGTGCCGCACCTGCCCGCGGCGGGTGAGACGTTGGCGGCGATGGAGTTCAGCCAGGGTTTGGGCGGTAAAGGGGCCAACATGTCCGTGGCGATTGCCCGCGCGGCGGCCCGCGTTGCGCATATTGGGGCGGTGGGGCCTGAAGGGAAATGGACGGTTGACCGCCTTATGGAGTATGGCGTCGATACACGCCCGATTCAGGTGATGACTGAACATGCGACAGGCCATGCCAATATCGCGGTGGCTGAAGATGGCGAGAACCAGATCGTGCTGTTTGCAGGCTCTAACAGGGCGATTTCGTCGTCTGCTGTTGGTCAAGCCCTCGCCGAAGCGTCGCCGGGCGACACGTTTATCACGCAGAATGAAACCAACGGCCAACGAGAGGCGGCCGAGATGGCCAGGCAGTTGGGTCTGCGGGTGGTTTACGCTGCTGCACCCTTCGACCCGGACGCGGTGCGCGAGCTTCTGCCCTTCGTCGACTTGTTGGTTCTGAACCAAGTCGAGGCGGAACAGCTTGAGGCTGCGCTGGGCAAACCCGTCCATGCGCTGGGCATCGAAGATGTCGTTGTCACGTTGGGGTCAGACGGATGCCTTTGGCTGAGCGGATCAGGTGAGGAAACGCATGTTCCGGCGATTTCCGTCACACCGGTCGATACGACAGGGGCCGGGGACACCTTCACAGGCTATTTGGTGGCTGGTCTGGACCGCGGTATGCCCATGCGGCAGGCCCTAGACCTCGCGACACAGGCCGGCGCGCTCATGGTCACGCGGTTGGGGACGGCCGACGTGATCCCCGATCTGAAAGAGATCGAGGACGCGAAGCTCGGTTAGCTCCCGGCAAAGGGTGCCGCGTCGCCCCACAACTGGCGCACTCGTTCGTCGCGGCCACACGCCTCGCGGTAGGCTTTGTAAGCGTTTGCTTTCGATTTGGGACCGAACCGCGTCAGGATAATGCCGCTCTGCTTGTAATAGTCCTGATGATAGCCGTCCGCCGGGTAGAATTCTGACGCGTCCAAGATGGGCGTCACAACGGTCTGACCCAGCGCCGCCTGCGCGTCCGATTTTGCTTGTTCGGCGGCAGCCTTTTGATCCGGACTGGTGAAGATTGCCGTGCGGTAGGTTTCACCCCGGTCACAGAACTGGCCGCCCGCGTCGGTGGGATCAACAGAACGGAAAAACAGATCATAAAGCGTATCGGCAGACACTTTGGACGGGTCGTATGTGATCTGCACCGCTTCGTAGTGACCCGTCCCGCCTTTCACCACTTGCTTGTAAGTCGGATTTGCGACCGTGCCACCGGCGAAACCGGATACCGCTTCGGTCACGCCGTTCACCTTTTCAAAGTCGGCTTCGACACACCAGAAACAGCCACCCGCGACGGTGATGGTTTCAAGCTGCTGCGCGTGACCGGTCTTTGCCTGCGCAAGAAATCCCAGAGCGATCATCAAGCCAAGCGAGACGGTTTTGAATGTGCGAACGGATGTCATGGTGTGCCTCCTCTGTCACCGCGAAGGTAACGCAATGCACAAAACGCTCAACTCACAGGACAGAGAGGTCGCGCAAGCGTGAGATTGTTTACCGTCCGCCTGAACCCGCGTAGCGTCGCGCCATGACGAAACGCATTGCCATGTGGTCCGGCCCCCGCAACCTGTCGACGGCCATGATGTACAGCTTTGCCGCGCGGGGTGATTGCCGTGTAGTGGATGAACCATTCTACGCCGCCTACCTTGCACAAACGGGCGTCGATCACCCCATGCGGGAGGATGTGTTGCGAACGCAGGATCAAGACCCGGATAGCATTGCCAAAACGCTGATTTCCCCTGTGTCAGAGCCTGTTTTTTACCAAAAGCACATGACGCACCACATGCTCGACGATTGGAATGCGGACTGGATGAGCCATGTCACGCACGTATTTCTGATCCGTCACCCGGCGCGGGTTGTTGCCAGCTATGCCCGCAAGCGTGAAGCGCCGGTTCTTGAGGACTTGGGTTTTGTTCAGCAAGCTCGGATCTTTGATCAGGTCGGTGGAGGTATTGTCGTGGACTCCAGCGACATCCGTGCTGACCCGGCTGGAATGTTACAGAAACTCTGCAGCACGGTCGGCATCTCTTGGACCGAAAGAATGCTGTCCTGGCCAGCGGGCGGACACCCCGCTGATGGTGTGTGGGCCGCGCACTGGTACAACGCGATCCATGCCTCGACCGGGTTTGACGGGGCAGAGGGGCCTTTGCCTGAGTTGGAGGGCAGGTACGCTGAATTGGCCGATGCGGCGATGCCCCATTACGAGGCACTCGCCGCACGCAAAATCACTTGAGCCGACGGTCCCGCGCTGCCAGCAGTTTGAGCCGCAGGGCGTTCAGCTGGATGAACCCAGCTGCGTCCTTCTGATCATACGCGCCCGCGTCATCTTCGAAGGTCACGTGCGCTTCTGAATACAGCGAGTGATCTGACCAGCGACCCACAGTGCGTGCGAGACCCTTGTACAGTTTCAGGCGGACGGTGCCGGTCACATGCTCCTGGCTTTTGTCGATCAGGGCCTGCAGCATCTCGCGCTCGGGCGAGAACCAAAACCCGTTGTAGATCAGCTCGGCATATCGCGGCATCAGCTCGTCCTTGAGGTGCGCAGCGCCGCGGTCCAGCGTGATCTGTTCGATCCCGCGATGGGCTTCCAGCAGGATCGTGCCACCGGGCGTTTCGTAGATGCCGCGGGATTTCATGCCGACAAAGCGCCCTTCGACCAGGTCGAGACGACCAATGCCGTGCTTGCCGCCCAATTCGTTCAGCTTGGTCAGAACCGTGGCTGGAGACATCTTTTCGCCGTTGATAGAGACTGCATCGCCTTTCTCGAACGCGACTTCGATATACTCGGGCGTGTTCGGCGCATCCTCGGGGTTTACCGTGCGCTGGTAGACATAGTCTGGCGCGTCCTCGGCTGGATCTTCCAGCACTTTACCTTCGGATGACGTGTGCAGCAGGTTGGCGTCCACGCTGAAAGGTGCCTCGCCACGCTTGTCTTTGGCGATGGGGATCTGATTTTTCTCTGCAAAGTCGATCAGCTTTGTCCGGCTGGACAGGTCCCATTCGCGCCAAGGTGCAATCACCTTGATGTCGGGGTTGAGCGCATACGCAGCCAGTTCAAAGCGGACCTGATCGTTGCCCTTGCCTGTTGCACCGTGGGCGACGGCATCTGCGCCTTCGGCGGCCGCAATTTCAACAAGACGTTTCGAGATCAGGGGCCGGGCGATGGACGTACCGAGCAGGTACAACCCTTCGTACAGGGCATTGGCGCGGAACATGGGAAAGACGAAATCGCGCACGAACTCTTCGCGGACGTCTTCGATATAGATCGCGGATGCGCCCATCATTTCCGCCTTGGCGCGCGCCGGTTCCAGCTCTTCACCCTGGCCCAGATCGGCGGTGAAGGTCACGACCTCGCACCCGTATTCTGTCTGCAGCCATTTCAGGATGATCGAGGTGTCGAGGCCGCCGGAATAGGCCAGCACAACTTTCTTGGGTGCGCTCATCTTCTGTCTTCCCTTGCAAGAGTTGGGTGCCGATAGCCGTTTTGGCGCAGAGGGGCAAGATTGACCCGTATTGGCGGTGCCGCTAGGTCAGTGGGATTGCCGCAAAGGGGTGAATGGATGAGCTTTCAGGACGATGCGCGGGCTGGGGAACAGGCCATGCGCGCGGTTTTTCCGCCAACCCCTCTGCTTCGGAACGAGGTGCTGTCGGATCGGTACAAGGCCGACATCTGGCTCAAGCGCGAAGACCTGAGCCCGGTGCGATCCTACAAGCTGCGCGGTGCGTTCAATGCGATGCGCAAGGTGATGGCAGATGGTGCCGTTTTTGTTTGCGCAAGCGCGGGCAACCACGCGCAGGGCGTTGCATTCATGTGCAAGCACTTCGGTGTGCATGGTGTGATCTTCATGCCAGTCACCACGCCACAGCAGAAGGTGATGAAGACCCAGATGTTCGGCGGCGATCACGTCGAAGTGCGCCTGACCGGCGACTATTTTGACGACACTTTGGCCTCTGCGCAGACGTTCTGCGCGGATGCGGGCGCGCACTTCCTGTCACCGTTCGACGATGAAGACGTCATCGAAGGTCAGGCGTCTGTCGCGGTGGAGATCGAAGCCCAACTGGGCCGAGCGCCCGATCACATCATTCTGCCTGTGGGCGGCGGGGGATTGTCTGCGGGCACGCGTAGCTATTTCGAAGATCGCGTGACATACACATTCGTAGAGCCAACCGGCGCGCCATCCTTGGCGCATGCAATTGCGGCTGGAAAACCGGTCGACGTGTCACCGATCAATACATTCGTTGACGGCGCTGCCGTCGCTACCATCGGTGCGCGCACTTTTGAGCGCTTGAAAACGGCGGAACCCTCCAGCGTCATCGACATACCGGAGGATCGCATTTGCACGACCATCATCGACATGTTGAACGTTGAAGGGATCGTTTTGGAGCCGGCTGGTGCGCTCGCCATCGAAGCGCTGCGCGACGTGGCGGATCATATCAAAGGCAAGACCGTCGTGTGCGTCACATCAGGAGGAAACTTTGACTTCGAACGGCTGCCGGAGGTCAAGGAACGTGCGCAGCGTTATTCGGGTGTAAAGAAGTACTTCATCCTGCGGATGCCGCAGCGGCCGGGCGCATTGAAGGATTTTCTGAATATCTTGGGGCCGGATGATGACATTGCCCGCTTTGAGTACCTCAAGAAGTCGGCGCGCAATTTCGGGTCTGTTCTGATCGGCATCGAAACGAAGCGTCCGGAGAACTTTGATCGCTTCCTATCAGAGCTGGACGCCGGTGGATTTACATATACAGACATCACCAACGACGAGACTCTGGCGCAGTTTGTGATCTAGGCGGCCTGACCGTCGGCCAGGCCAGATGTGAATGCGGCTTTGGATGCGTCGAAACTGGCCAGAATCGCGGGTACGTCGACCTCCGCCGCCTTGCCCTTGGCCGACAAAGCCTCCCCCTTGTGGCAGAGCGTTGAAAACTCGGTAAAGCCAAGATTGAGAGCGCTGCCCTTGAGCGCATGAAGGTCTTCTTCCAAACGGGACAGGTCCGGTCCATCGCGCAAACTGTCGATGATTTCCGTCACCTCTTCGATAAAAATCGGGACAATCTCTTCGAAATCTTCTTCGCCGATTTCCGCACGCAGCGTGCTGACACGTTCCCAATCAATCATTGCCGTCTCCGATCGCTTTGATCGCTTTTCAGCACAGGTCAAGTTAACGAACGATGACTGTTAAAGGTTTACGCAATCGGGGCCTCAGTTTCACCGCGTGTTAAGTGGCTGCGCCTATCAACCGATCAAGCAGTTGGAATACGCGGTAGATGAACGTTGAATTGATCCAGCAGGAGGAGGCTTCTGTCCCCGACGCCACGCTTCGTGTGCTGATCGTCGACGACAGCCGTCTGCAACGCAAGATCCTGTCCAGTTCGGTAAAGCGATGGGGATTCGAGGTTTATGAGGCCGGCTCGGCAGAGGAGGCGCTCAAGATCTGCGAAGATGTGTTGCCCGATCTGGTCCTCAGCGATTGGGTGATGCCCGGTATGAACGGGCTCGAATTCTGCGCCGCCTTTCGCGAGCTCAGTCAGGAACAATATGGTTATTTCATTCTTCTGACGTCCAAGAGCGAAAAGGCCGAAGTCGCCATGGGACTTGAGGCGGGGGCGGATGACTTTGTCACCAAGCCGGTTGATGCCAACGAGTTGCGCGCACGTATTGCCGCCGGTGAACGTATCCTGCACATGCAGCGCGAATTAACTGAAAAGAACCGACTGATCACCGATACGCTGGATGAATTGCAGCGGCTCTACGATTCGCTCGACAGCGATTTGCTTGAGGCTAAGAAACTTCAGCAATCCCTCGTTCGTGAACGCCACAAGTCGTTCGATACCGGCGATCTGAGTCTGATGTTGCGTTCAAGTGGGCATGTCGGCGGGGACCTTGTCGGTTTCTTTCCAGCACAACAGGGGCACCTGGGGCTGTTTTCCATCGACGTGTCGGGTCACGGGATTAGTTCTGCACTGATGACCGCGCGGTTGGCTGGCTACCTTTCGGCGGCCGCGCCTGAACAGAACGTAGCTCTGGCACGTTGTGACGACGGGACATACGCATTCTTGCCACCCGAAGAGGTCATTGAGACGCTCAATGATCTTGTTCTCGACGAGATGGAGACCGAGCACTATTTCACGCTGCTTCTGGCTGACCTCGATCTGACGACCGGTCATGTCAGAATGGCGCAGGCCGGTCATCCACACCCTGCGATCCAGCGTCGGGATGGCACAATTGAACAGGATGGCCCCGGTGGTTTCCCTGTCGGTCTGATGTCGGGGATCTCCTTCACTCAGTTCGAAGCGCAGTTGGAGCCTGGCGACCGCCTTTTGCTTTTGTCCGACGGCGTGACGGAATGCCCGGGAACGGATGGCGAGATGCTCCAGGAGGCGGGCCTTGCAAATCTGATGGAAGACTTGGCCAATGTTTCGGGCCCGGCATTTTTTGAAGCACTGCTGTGGCGCATGACCGAGTTCGCGGGCGAAACCACGTTCCCCGACGATGTGTCCGGTATTCTGTTCGAATACCGAGGCGACGATCAGATGAAGTAGCGGTGCAGGAACGACCGGTCGCCATCATTGTAAACGGCGTCTGCGGCTGTGGTCGCGTTCATCCAGACAACAGTGTGGTCCGGTTCAAGCGGTTCACACAAACGCATCACGGGGCGGGCAACGAAGACATGGCACAGCTTTTCAGCCCACAGATCATATTCCGGCATATATGTGAATCGGCGAAACGCACCCAGTTTACGCGGCGATCCGATGCGCCAACCGGTTTCCTCGTGAACCTCGCGGTGCAGTGCCTGGATTGGGCTTTCGCCCGGATCAATACCGCCGCCTGGCAGTTGGAATTCCGGCTCTGGGCGGCTTTGAAAGGTCAGCAGGACGGATGACCCGCGATGCAGGATCGCATACGCGCCGGGCCGCGATTTGTATCTCCGCCCGGGGTCTGGCTGTTCGCCGAAACGCCGGATCATGCGCCCCCCTTTCAGTTTCCGCCCGCTATCCTATATAGTCGCGATATGCCAACCACTGGCACCAAAGGAAACCCCAATGACACTCGGTTCGCAACTCGCGTGGGACGACACCGTCCTGCCCTTCCAACTTGATGCTTCCGACATCCGCGGGCGCGTTGCGCGTCTGGACGGAGTGTTGGATGGCATCCTGAAACAACATGACTACCCGCCCCAGGTCGAGGCGCTGATTGCCGAGATGGCATTGCTGACTGCGCTGATCGGCCAGACGATCAAGCTGCGTTGGAAGCTGTCGCTGCAAGTTCAATCCAAGGGTCCTGTTCGCATGATCGCGACAGACTATTATGGGCCTGAGAACGAGGGCGACATCGCGCGCATCCGCGCCTATGCCAGTTTTGACCGTGATCGGCTGACTGACGGAGCGCCCTTCGAACAGGTTGGTGAAGGCTACTTTGCCATCATGATCGACCAGGGCACTGGCATGACACCCTACCAGGGCATCACGCCGCTGGATGGCGCATCGCTTGCTGCTTGTGCAGAGACTTATTTTGCGCAGTCAGAGCAGTTGCCGACCCGTTTCCAGCTGAGCTTTGGCAAGTCTACCGAAGCGGGCAGCCCGGAGCATTGGCGCGCTGGTGGCGTCATGCTGCAGCACATGCCCAAGGCGTCGCCGTTTGCTGCGACGTCCGAAGGGAACGGAGAAGTTCTGCGGCCAGGCGACCTGCTTGAAGGCGACGAGTCCGAAAACTGGAACAGGGTGAACATCCTGCTCGACACTGTCGAAGAGATGGAGCTGATCGGGCCACAACTGGCGCCGAATGACCTGCTGCTTCGCTTGTTCCACGAGGAGACGCCGCGGGTGTTCGACACCCAGCCGATCCGCTTCGGTTGCACCTGTTCCGAGGATCGTGTGCGTCAGAGCCTGTCGATCTATTCGGCGCGGGATATCGAGAAGATGACGACGGACGATGGACGCGTCACCGCAGATTGTCAGTTTTGCGGAGCGCATTACGACCTGGACCCGTCCACCGTCGGGTTCGAGGCGGAAACTCAGGACGGTGCCTGATCTCCTTGAACAAACGCGAGCGGCGCTGACGCAAACTGGCGCCGCTTCGTCTGACTACGACCTGAACAAGGGTGTGCTTCTGCCCGAAGGGCGCAAGTTGCGCCCTGCTGCTGTTCTGGCACCGATCATCGAGGGTCCGAACGGATACGAGCTGATCCTTACCAAGCGTTCTTCGGCGCTCAAGCATCACCCAGGCCAGATCGCCTTTCCGGGTGGGAAGCAGGACGACAACGACAACGATCTGGTCGCTACCGCCTTGCGCGAGGCGCATGAAGAGATCGGTTTGCAAAGCCACAATGTCGAAGTGCTTGGCACGTTTGCGCCGCATGAGACCGTGACGTCATTTACCGTGACGCCCGTTGTTGCGTTTGTGAACGGACGCTTCGACGCCATTCCCGAAGCTGGCGAGGTGTCAGAAGTTTTCCGTGTGCCGCTGTCCCACGTCCTGCAATCGGCCAACTTCGTGGTTGAGGCCCGTCAGTGGCGGGGCCAAAAACGTATGTACTATACCGTGCCTTACGGGCCCTATTACATCTGGGGCGCAACCGCGCGTATATTGCGGGCATGGACCGACCTGTTGCCACGAAACTAGACCCTAACACGGCTTTTTTGAATGATCCTGCCGCTCAGGAGCTGTGCGGAGCTTTTGAAGATTCCGGCTTTCAGGCCTACTTTGTCGGCGGGTGTGTCCGAAACGCTGTCATGGGCGTTCCCATCTCGGACATTGACATCGCGACCGACGCGACGCCGGATGAAACGATCAAGCTGTGTACGGATGCGGGGTTTCGGTGTGTTCCAACCGGAATTGATCACGGCACGGTAACCGTGGTCGTGCGCGGCCACCCGTTCGAAGTGACAACCTTTCGCAAGGATGTTGCCACGGACGGGCGACGCGCCGTCGTCGCCTTTGCCAAGACCCTCGACGAAGATGCGAGGCGCCGCGATTTCACGATGAATGCACTATACGCCGATGCAGACGGTGCCATCTCCGATCCGGTGGACGGTCTTGATGACGCATACGCGCGGCGCGTCCGGTTCATTGATGATGCAGGGCAGCGCATCCGCGAGGACTATTTGCGGACCCTCCGCTTCTTTCGGTTTTCCGCGCAATACGCGGATTCAGGCAATGGCTGGGATGCAGACGCGCTGGCGGGTATCGCCGAAAACCTTGATGGACTTGAAACACTGTCGGCGGAACGTGTCGGGGCCGAGTTTCTGAAACTGTTGTCCGCGCCCGATCCGACGCCTGCCATATCCGTCATGCAACAGACCGGTGTTCTCGGGCGTCTTCTTCCCGGCGCGGTATCGGAGTTTCTGGGACCTTTGGTGCATTTGGAACAAGTGACTGGCGCTGTTGCCGATCCGATGGCGCGTCTTGCGGCGCTGGGCGGTGATGCGGTCGACACGAGGTTGCGCTTGTCGCGTCGCGATCAGCGTCACCTCGATTCGATCCGCACCCTGTCCGTGTCAGCTGACACGCCGAAAGTGATTGGACACATCGGTGGTAGGGAGGCGGGTCGCGGCGCTGTGCTGCTGAACGCCGCTTATTCAGGCATGCCCGTCGATGGCGATGCACTCAGAGATGTCGATACCGGTGCGAATACTACTTTTCCAATTTCCGCCAAAGACTTACCACATCTTTCAGGCGCGGAATTGGGTGCCGAACTCAAGCGATTGAAGGACCTTTGGCTCGCGTCGGACCTGACGAAGGACAAAGATGTGCTGCTCGCCCCGTGACATTTTGCGCCTCTGACACTATGTCACACAGGAACCTGATGGAGAGCACAATGGTACCAAGGATCTGGAACGACGCCTGATCGTCGCTGAACGTCCTGTGTGACGCACGTGGCCCCCGGCCTGCGTCATGTACCTATTGCAATACACCTTTACGGACCCATCATGTTCAAGTTCTTTGAATCGCTCGTCGATCCATACCAGCCCTACCCCGAAACCGATACGCCGCCGACCAAACTGTGGCCCTTTCTGCGTGAATACCTGAAGCCGTTTCGGTGGGTCATCGTGATCACCTTCGTGTTCAGCACAGTGGTCGCTTTCGGGGAAATTCTGCTGATCTGGTACGTGGCGCGTATTGTCGATTTGCTTGCGCAGGGCACGCCGGAACTGATTATTCCGGAATATGGCTTGGAGTTCACCCTGGTCGCGCTTTGGGTGCTGCTGCTGCGCACCTCATTGGCCTTTGTCGATGTTGCGTTGCTGCACAACACCCTTTTGCCCAACCTTGGCACACTGATCCGTTGGCGGTCACACAAGCACGTGCTGCGCCAATCGGTTGGCTGGTTCGAGGATGACTTCGCCGGTCGAATTACCAACCGGATCATGCAAACACCGCCCGCCACGGGCGAGGCGATGTTCCAGGTGCTTGATGCGGGGTCATTCTTTGCCACGTCCGTCGTTGGCGCGATCATCCTTTTGATCAGTTTCGACCTTTGGCTCGCATTGCCGCTGATTGTCTGGATCGTGGGCTATCTTGCATTGTTGCGTTGGGTCATCCGCCGTGCGGGCCCTGCGGCCAAGGCCAGCTCGGACGCGCGCAGCGCAATCACGGGCCGGGTTGTCGACAGCTACTCGAACATCCATTCGGTCAAGATGTTCGCGCACCACGACCGCGAAATCGACTACGCCAAAGAGGCGATCGAGAACGCGCGCCAGACCTTCATGAAAGAGATGCGGATCATCGTGAAAATGGATGTGTGCCTGACCATCCTGAACGCAAGCATGATTGTGTCCATGGGTGCGCTTGCCATCTGGCTGTGGATCGGTGGGTTCACGACCGAAGGCATGGTGGCCGCTGCTCTGACCATCGCGCTGCGCCTTAACAACATGACCTATTGGATCATGTGGGCGATGACGTCGCTGGTGCAGAACCTCGGGATCATTTCCGAAGGGATGGAGACCATTGCCCAGCCGGTCAAACTCGTTGACCAAAAGGGTGCTAAGCCGCTTGATCTGCAGCGTGGCGAGATTGCGCTGCGCGGGCTGACGCACCACTACGGGCGCGGCAGCGGCGGATTGCAGGATGTGTCGACCGTCATCCAACCGGGCGAGAAAGTAGGTGTCGTCGGACGTTCGGGTGCGGGCAAGTCGACCTTGGTCAAGCTGCTCTTGCGGTTCTACGATACCGAGGGCGGCCGGATCGAGATTGATGGACAGGATATTGCCGCCGTCACGCAGGACAGTCTGCGCCTGAACATCGGAATGGTGCAGCAGGACAGCTCGCTGCTGCACCGCTCCGTGCGAGACAACATCCTGTACGGTCGCCCCGATGCGACCGAGGAAGAAATGCTTGCCGCTGCCCGTCAAGCGCAGGCGCACGACTTCATCCTGGATCTCGCCGATCCGGAAGGGCGCACTGGCTACGATGCCCAGGTTGGTGAGCGCGGCGTGAAGCTGTCCGGTGGTCAGCGGCAGCGGATCACCCTGGCCCGCGTGATCCTCAAGAATGCGCCGATCCTTGTTCTGGATGAAGCAACCAGCGCTTTGGACAGCGAGGTTGAAGCGGCCATTCAGGACACGCTCTACCAGATGATGGAGGGCAAAACGGTGATCGCAATTGCGCACCGCCTGTCCACTATCGCGCAAATGGATCGCATTCTCGTCCTTGATGATGGGAAAATTGCCGAAGACGGATCGCACGACGCGCTTTTGGCGCAGGGCGGCCTATATTCGGAGTTCTGGGCGCGTCAATCTGGCGGGTTCATCGCGACCGAGGCAGCAGAGTGAAGATTTCCGACTGGATCGACTCGTTCAGGCGGGCAGAAGGGCCGCCGCCGCAATCCTTGTGGCCGTTCCTGAAGTGGTGCCTGTCGGGGTCCTGGCCCGCATTGTGGCTTGCCGCGCTCTGTTCCGCCGCTGCGGGTGCATTGGAAGCGGGCACCGCGCTCATCCTTGGCATGGTGATCGACGCAACCGTGCAGCTTGGGCCCGATGGATTCTTTTCCGTCTCTAACGTTGGGCTTGTTGTGGGTGCCCTCGCATTTTTCCTTGTCGCGCGCCCCATCTTGTTCGGGCTGAGTGCGGCAACAAACGCAATCATCGTGCAGCCGAACGTGAATCCGCTTGTCCTGTCGCGTCTGCATCGCTGGACGCTCGGGCAGTCGGTGACGTTCTTTGATGACGATTTTGCCGGTCGCATCGCACAAAAGCAGATGCAGGCGGCACGCGCCGTTACCGATGTCGTGTCGGAGTTCATCAATGTCGTGGCCTTTGCGCTGGCGTCACTGGCTGGGTCTATCCTGCTGTTGTTAGCCATCGACTGGCGCGTTGCTATCGGTTTCGCCGTTTGGCTTGTCGCCTATTTCACGCTGATCCGCTGGTATCTGCCGCGTGTCCGTAAGCGGTCTGCTGCTCGTGCTGCTGCACGAGCGATGGTGTCGGGTCAGGTCGTGGATACGATCACGAACATCAAGACGGTGAAGCTGTTTGCACACGATGATCACGAGGATCAGGCCGCGCTGGGCGCAATGGGTCACTTCCGCAAGACGGCGGTGGATTTCGGCATCCTGTCTGCCGGGTTCCGTTTTGCGCTGATGACTCTGGCTGGGCTGTTGCCGGTGCTGTTGCTGGGTGGAACGATCGTGATGTGGCGACAGGGCATTGCAACGCCGGGCGATATCGTTGCGTCGGGTGCCATTGCCATCCGCATTGCGCAGATGACGGGCTGGGTCAGCTTCACTCTCATGGCGATCTACTCGAATGTCGGAGAGATCGAGGATGGAATGCGCACGCTCACCCCGCGCAACCGTGTTCAGGACGCGGAGGACGCGAAGGCGCTTGGCGACGTTGCGGGTGAGGTCGTCTTCGACAATCTCGGCTTCAGCTATGGGCGTGACACCGGTGGGATCAGCGGTATCACCTTACGCATTGCTCCGGGTGAAAAGGTTGGGATTGTTGGTGCATCGGGTGCAGGCAAGTCGACCCTCGTTTCGCTGCTTTTGCGTCTCTACGAAGGGGAAAGTGGGCGTGTTCTGATAGATGGGCACGATATCAACCACATCACGCAGGACAGCCTGCGTCACAACATAGGGATGGTCACGCAGGAAACAGCGATGTTCAATCGATCTGCCCGTGAAAACATCCTGTATGGTCGTCCTGATGCATCAGAGGCCGACATGGTGGCCGCAGCGCAAAAGGCCGAAGCGCATGATTTCATCCTTGATCTGCAAGACCACAAGGGGCGCAAGGGCTACGACGCGCACCTTGGCGAGCGCGGTGTGAAGCTGTCAGGCGGTCAACGGCAGCGGATTGCCTTGGCCCGCGCGATCTTGAAAGACGCGCCGATCCTCGTGTTGGATGAAGCAACAAGCGCGCTCGACAGCGAAGTCGAAGCGTCCATACAATCCGCCCTGTCCCGCGTGATGGAGGGCAAGACCGTGCTTGCCATCGCCCACCGCCTATCCACCCTGACCGAGATGGACCGTATCATCGTTATGGACGAAGGTCGTATTGTCGAGGAGGGCGCGCACGACACCCTGCTGGCCAAGGGCGGGCTCTACGCTCGCTATTGGCAGAGACAGTCTGGTGGCTTCATCAGCACGCAGGCCGCGGAATAGCTCTTTTGCGTCACCGCTGATCCCGATAGGCCATTCGGTATGACGACTGTAACGATTGACAGACTGGGACAGCGGGGTGACGGTATCGCGCCCGGGCCCATCTATGCTCCGATGACTTTGCCTGGCGAGCGTGTCACGGGCACCCTGGATGGCACGCATCTGATGGATGTTCGGATTGATACACCTTCGCCGGGTCGTGTGTCGCCTCCTTGTTCTCACTTCCGCTCTTGTGGTGGGTGTCAGTTGCAACACGCGTCTGACGATCTGGTTGCAGATTGGAAGCATGATGTGGTGGCGAATTACCTTCGAAACGTTCGAATAGAGACTGATATTCGACCGACACTGACGTCACCATCGCAGTCGCGCCGCCGTGCGAGTTTCGCTGCGCGGCGTACGAAAAAGGGTGCGATGGCAGGGTTTCATGCGCGGAAGTCCGACACGATCATGCAGGTGCCGAACTGCATTCTCATCACCCCAACGCTCCGTACTGCTTTGCCCATTTGCGAAGACCTTGCTGTTGTCGGAGCCAGTCGCAAGGCTGCCTTGTCCATCACCGTCACGGACTCGACTACGGGGCTGGACTTCGCCGTGACAGGCGGGAAGCCGTTGGATGGGCAGTTGCGGATCGCGCTTGCGTCGCTGTGTGAACAGCATCGTATTGCACGGCTGACATGGGAAGACGAACTCATCGGTATGCGGGAGCCACCGGCGCAGCCCATGGGCACAGCGCGTGTTGTGCCGCCCCCCGGCGCCTTTCTACAAGCCACGGAACATGGACAGCAGACGCTGACCGATCTGGTGCGCGGCATCGTGGGTCCGGCAAAATCTGTTGTTGATCTCTTTGCCGGATGCGGAACCTTTGCCTTGCCGTTGGCGGAAATGGCAGAGGTACATGCGGTCGAAGGCGATACCGACATGATGACGGCGCTCGATGCCGGGTGGCGTCAGGCCGCTGGTTTGAAACGTGTGACAACCGAAGCACGCGATCTGTTTCGGCGTCCGCTTTTGTCGGATGAACTTGCCCGATTTGATGCAGTCGTGATCGACCCACCCCGTGCGGGTGCTGCCGCCCAGATGGCGGAACTCGCCCGCGCGCAGGTGCCTGTGATCGCGCATGTGTCCTGCAATCCGCAGAGCTTTGCGCGCGATGCCGAAACCTTGTGCAATGCCGGATATGTGCTGGATTGGGTGCAGCCGGTTGATCAGTTCCGCTGGTCCACCCATGTGGAACTTGTCGGTGCCTTCCGTTTGGCCCATATCGCCGCGTGAAGGAGACGAGACATGGACCGGACCACCCTTGCCCGATGGCTGGAAAGCCCGCGCGTCACGAATGCGATCATCGCGGTCATCATTTTGAATGCGATTACGCTCGGGCTGGAAACGTCTCAGGCGGCCATGTCGATTGCTGGTGGCCTCATTCTTGCAATCGATCGTATCTGTCTGGGGATCTTTACCGTTGAGATCATCCTCAAGCTCATCGCCTATCGTGGTCGGTTCTTCCGCAACGGCTGGAATGTCTTCGACTTCGTGATCGTAGGTATCGCTCTTATGCCAAGTACGGGCGGTCTATCTGTCCTGCGCGCGCTACGGATCCTGCGGGTATTGCGGGTGATTTCAGTGGCGCCAAGCCTGCGTCGCGTGGTTGAGGGGTTCGTGACGGCTTTGCCCGGTATGGGCAGCGTTTTCCTTTTGATGGCGCTGATTTTTTACATCGGTGCCGTGATGTCCACCAAACTGTTCGCAAGCAGTTTTCCCGAGTGGTTCGGCGATCTGGGCCGCAGCGCATATTCGCTCTTTCAGATCATGACCCTCGAATCATGGTCCATGGGTATCGTCCGCCCGGTGATGGAGGTGTACCCCTACGCCTGGCTGTTCTTTGTGCCGTTCATCATGATGACCACCTTTGCTGTGGTGAACCTGCTGGTCGGTTTGATTGTGAATTCGATGCAGGACGCGCACGCCGAGGAATCGAATGCGGCGACCGACAGCTACCGGGACGAAGTTTTGAAGCGCCTTGATGCGATCGAAGCTAGGATGAGGGACAAGTGATCACGCGCTGGTGATCGGGTCTGTCAAATTGTCGCTAGGCCGGACGCTGCCGACCGTGGTATTTTCGAGCAAATTACAAAAACGACCCATTGGGACAGGATTTTCATGAAACGCAGACATCTTATGATGGGCGGAGCGGCGGCCATGAGCCTCGGCGCCTGTTCGTCCTCCAGCAAATTCAAAACATATCGCGGGCCGGACGTGACCTACATCGTCGTGAACAAGGATGCGCGCCGCATGTATCTGATGCACGATGACAAGGTCCTCCAGGATTACCTCATCGACCTTGGCTTCGCGCCAATCGGCGACAAATTTTTTGAAGGGGACGGGCGCACGCCCGAGGGCACGTACCTCATCGACCGACGCAACCCGAACAGTCAGTTTCACCTGTCGCTCGGTATCTCTTACCCGAACGCGCGGGATCGGATGGAGGCAGCCGCGCTGGGCAAGCCGCCGGGAGGCGACATCTTTATCCATGGCGAATCCAGCCCGTTCAAGCGCAGGCGCGAGGATTGGACATGGGGTTGCATCGCGGTGACCAATCGCGAGATGGAAGATGTCTATTCGATGGTCCGCAACGGCACGCCGATCCAGATCAACCCGTAATCAGCTCGCAGGCGTGGTGGTGATGATCACCGCGTCGTCCTGCGTGTCATCGACATTGGTCGCCGTCGCGTCGGGATCCGGTGTTGGGGCAGGTACCAGACGCGACGCGGATGGGTTTGCCGCTGGCACGAGTGGTGTGGAATTCGGGTTGCCCATCACCATTGTCCACCAGATCTTGCCATTCTGCTCCTGGAACCAGGCGAAACCCATGTCCCGTGCCTGTGGCGACAGGATCGTCCGCCGCGTGTCAGGCTGTTCCATCCAAGCAGCGAGCGTTTCCAACTCGGTCTCGTACGATTCAGAGATGTTCTCGCCAATCAGGCTTCCGGCGTAGCCAACGCGTTGCAACCGATCGATGGGCGAAGACCCGTCAGATCCAAAGTGCCATGGGCGGTTTTGCACGGACATGTCACGGGCGTGGGTTGCCGCCGCCGCGTTCAGCTGGGGGTTCAATTCGACCGAGGCTGCACCTTGCGCGCTGCGCAGCGCATTCACGGAATCAAGCATACGGAACTGTAGCTTGGCCGTATCACCTCCGCGGATGCGATACAGTTTGGGCAGCGGGCGACCGTCCTCCCCAACCGTCGGTGCCGGAGGTGTCGCACAGGCCGCAAGGGTCATCATGGCGACCAGAAGAACCGAGAAAATACGCATTGTTCCTGCACATCACTGTTGTTGTTTGAAACTCGATAGCCGCTTGAACGTTGCATTACAAACCCACATCGGCGTGATGCTGCGTGATGACATCTGTTTGATTTGCGACTGCGACTTTCAGGCAATAATCTTCGCGCAACTGGCAGGAATACACTTACGGAGAGGCATTCAATGTCCAAATCACCATTTAACTCACCCAGCCGCCGTGCTTTTTTGGCAGGCTCAGCCGCACTGATCGGCGCCCCTGCGCTTGCGCAACAGAACGTGCCCGCAGGTCAAGCCTCGCGCGATCCGTCGCAATCGGTACGCCGCAATATTTCCAGCTTCCGTTCGCTGGCGTGGCAACCCTATTTCGACAACCTTCGGAATGGCGCCGTCCTTGTCGATATCGACAGCCGGGCCGTCCACTACTGGAACGAAGAGCAGACGATTTACAAACTGTATCCGTCCAGTGTTCCTCTGACCGAAGACTTGACCCGTCGCGGCCGTACCCGCGTGATTCTCAAGGATCCAAAGCCGGATTGGCGCCCGACACCGTCCATGAAGAAGCGCAACCCGGAATGGCCTGACTACATTGGCCCGGGTCCTGAAAATCCGCTGGGCACCCGGTCGCTGCATCTGAGCTGGACGTACTATCGCATCCACGGCACCCACGATACGCGCAAGATTGGCCGTAAATCCTCCAACGGCTGCATCGGCCTTTACAACGAGCATATCGAAGAGCTGTACGAGATGGCGAAGGTCGGTACGCAAGTGTTGCTAATTTGACGACATTGCGGCGGATCGGCGGCTAAGTCACTGAAACACGGTTTGCAATTGCGCGATATTGCTGTTTACAGAGACTCACGAGGTAAGTCTTGGGTGCGTTCCAACGCTAATTGTTGGAGCGCTTAACTGGAGGTTAATATGAAAAAACTCGTTCTCGCTGCTGCTCTGACTGCTGCTGCTTCGACCGCATTCGCCGGCGCACCCGCCGAGCCGATCATCGAAGCACCCGTGATCGTTGAAGAGACTCGTAGCTCTTCGGGCGGCATCGTTCTGCCCCTGCTGATCCTGATCGCAGTTGCAGCTGTTGTTGCGGACTAAGTCCTAGACAATTCACAAAAGAAAAAGGCGGCTCATCAAGAGCCGCCTTTTTTATTTGCGCTCATGTACGGCGCCGTCAGTCCAACCATCCGCGCAGATTTTCGTCGATAACGGTGCTCAACGCATCAATATGTGCATCGTCGTCATTGAGGCAGGGAATGTAGGTGAAGGTCTCACCACCGGCCTCCTCGAAACTTTCTTTGATCTCTTCGTTGATTTCTTCGAGTGTTTCGATGCAGTCGGCCGAAAATGCGGGCGCGCATACGGCGATGTTCTTTTTCCCGGCCTCGGCAAGCCGCGCGACCTCCTCGACCGTATAGGGCTTCAGCCATTCTTCCGGCCCGAATTTGGATTGGAATGTCGTTTTGATGTCCGTGTCTTGCCAGCCCAAACGCTCCTTCAGCAAGCGCGTCGTTTTCTGGCACTGGCAGTGGTACGGGTCGCCTTCCATAAGGTAGCGCAGGGGCACACCATGGTAGCTACAGACCAGGATGTCCGGGCGCGTATCCATAGCCCCGTAAGCGCGTTCGATGGATTGGGCGAGCGCCTCAATGTATTTGGGGTGCTCGAAGTATGGCTGGACCGTCCGGGTTGTCGGTTGCCACTTCTCTTCCATCAGCGCGCGAAAGAACTGGTCGTTGGCGGTGGCTGACGTCGCTCCGGCATAGTGTGGGTAGAGCGGGAAAAACAGGATCTTCTGGCACCCGGCGTCGACCATCTCGCGGACCTTGGATTTGGTCGACGGGTTGCCGTATCGCATACAGAAATCGACCATCACCTGATCGCCATACTTGTCGTGCATGGCCGCCTTGATCTTGGCTGTCTGATCCTTGGTGATCGTCATCAAGGGGCTTTCGCCAGCGTCCTCGTTCCAGATCGACTTGTAGGCCGCACCAGAAGAGAATGGCCGTTTTGTCAGGATGATCAGCTGCAGCAGCGGCTGCCAGATCCAGGCGCTGTAGTCGATGACGCGCTTGTCTGAGAGAAACTCGTTGAGGTAGCGCCGCATCGACCAATAGTCGTAGCCATCCGGGGTACCGAGGTTGGCAAGCAGGATGCCGACGCGGGCCGGCGGGATGGCCGGGTGGTCGTCTGCGGCATGGGCCGGACGGGTCGCGGTTTTACTGGTGTCGAGCATCTGGGTTCTTCCTGGTCGCCAATGGGCCTGAGATAAACGGATTTGCGTGCGCGTCAATCTGGCAGCGACGTTTCGTCCGTGTTGAGCGCGTCGGCAAGACGGGCTTGCGCAGATCCCGGGCGTAGTGGCTTTTGCTGGCTTTTATCAGGGGCCCAACCTGTCAGCACGATCAATTCGAACGTCGCGAGTATACTACCATCATCGCCCGGAAAACTCGCGGCATAGATATCTGCCGCCCGTTTCAGGATGCCGGGTCGTGTCGTGGTTCTGTTGCGTGCACTCAAAGCATTCGCCTCACCCATGGCGCGCAAGTCGCGCATGAGGTGCCACATGGATGTGTATTGCACACGCAATGGCACAGTATCTGCGACCGGCAGTGCCAGGCCCGCGCGTTGCAGCAAGGCGCCGAGGTCCCGCACCTCAGCCATCGGAGCGACACGCGGCGACAGGCCCCCTGTTTCCGCCACTTCGGCCTCCGCCAGACACGCCCGCAATTCGTGCAGGGTCTGCCCGCCAAGCGCGACTGCCAACAAAAGCCCGTCGGACTTCATCGCGCGGCGGCATTGGATCAATTGTCCCACCGGGTCGTTGGCCCAATGCAGGCCAAGACTGTGGATCACCAGATCATGCCTTGCTTGATCGAGGGGCAGCGTCTCCTGCTCTTCCACCACATGCGCGCCGTCGATCTGGCCTTTCCAAAGATCTGGGAAAGCCGCAACGACCCCAACAGATGAAAAGGATTTGTTAACCATCATCAGTCGATCTTGGATCTCATCACGCGCTGCTTCCTGCAGGAATAGTGCTGACATATCGGCGCGGGCCCGGTTTCGGGTCAGTGCGCAAAGATCGGTCAAGGGGGCGGGCTGCTTCATGGCGGCATAGGTAGGACAGCGATGGGTCTTTTACAAACAGCGCTCACGGCCATTTACCCGCCCCGGTGCCTTGGGTGCGGGCAGATGGTCGACAGTGACTTCGGTCTTTGCGGTGCGTGTTGGGGGCAGACATCGTTTATTGGGGGCACCGTCTGTGACAGTTGCAGCACGCCATTGCCCGGTTCTGCGTCGGGCGAGGTCGCGCATTGCGACGCTTGTCTTCGCTCGCCCAAACCTTGGAGACACGGGCGCGCTGCGCTGATCTACACCGGCATGGGCCGCAAGATGGTCTTGCAGCTGAAGCACGCAGACAGGCAAGAGATCGCGAAACCCGCCGCAGGTTGGATGCGGCAAGGTGTTCTCGAAATCGCTCCGAACAATGCGCTGCTCGTGCCGGTCCCGTTACATTGGATGCGCCTAGCCAAACGGCGCTACAATCAGTCCGCGCTGATCGCGATGCACCTTTCTGACAAAACCGGTCTCGACGTTTGCCCGGATCTGCTGGAACGCCCAACGCGCACCCCGTCACTGGATGGCAAGACAAAAGCCGAGCGTGCAAACATCCTGGACGGCGCGATTCGCGTAGCCCAGCGGCGGCGCCACCGGATCGCTGGTCGGTCGGTCGTGCTGATCGACGACGTACTGACGACCGGTGCGACACTCGCCGCCTGTGCCGAGGCCTGTTGTGCAGCAGGTGCCGCAGATGTGTGCGTCGCTGTACTGGCGCGTGTCGTCAAAGACGCCTAGATAACCGGCAACTCTGAATTCGCGCCGAAAGGATCTGCGCTATGCAAGCTGTCGAAATCTATACGTCGCCCTTGTGCGGCTTCTGCCACGCCGCCAAGCGGTTGCTCAAAGAAAAGGGCGTGGAGTTCTCCGAGGTAAACGTCCTCGCCAACCCCGGTCGCAAGGCGGAGATGATCAAGCGCGCCAATGGCGGTCGGACGGTCCCCCAGATCTTTATCGGCGACACGCATGTTGGCGGGTGTGACGACCTTTATGCCCTTGATGGCGCGGGCAAGCTTGACGCGCTGCTTGCAGCCTGAATGAAGACAGCTCTGCTGCAGCTCAACGTGTCGGACGATCCGCTGGTCAACTTGCCACGGACAATTGAGATGGTCGAGCAAGCGGCAGACATGGGTGCCGCGTTCATCCTGACGCCCGAGGTGACGAACTGCGTTTCCACCAGTCGGGCGCATCAACAGTCGGTGCTGCACCCGGAGGAGGATGATCCGACCCTTGCCGCTTTGCGGCGGGTGGCGTCGGACAAGGGTGTGTATATTCTGATTGGGTCGCTCGCCCTCAAGACGGACGATCCGGATGGACGTTTCGCCAACCGATCTTTCCTGATCTGTCCCCGCGGGGACATCCTTGCGCGCTATGACAAGATCCACATGTTTGATGTGGCGATCAGCGATACCGAGACGTATCGCGAATCCGCTGGCTACCGGCCCGGAGAGCGTGCGGTACTGGCAAAACCCGAGTTCGCGCCCGTTGGCATGGCGGTTTGTTACGACATGCGCTTCCCGCGGCTGTCCGATGCTTTGGTCGGCGCCGGCGCCCAAATCCTGACATATCCGTCTGCCTTTTCGCCCGTTACCGGTGCGGCGCATTGGCACAGCTTGCTGCGCGCCCGCGCGATCGAGGCCGGGGCGTGGGTTTTGGCCCCGGCCCAGACAGGCACGCATTCCAGCGCCCGGCACAAGACGCGAACCACGTATGGGCATTCACTTGCTGTCGATCCGTGGGGCGAGGTGATACTTGACGCAGGGACCGCCCCCGGCATTTATGTCCTTGATCTGGATTTGGAAAAGGTGGCCGAGGCGCGCCGCCGTGTCCCGTCACGAGACAACGCGCGCCCCTTCGAAGCCCCCTGATGGCGCATGAGCACAGACAAGAACGCACTGGCAATTTCGCTTTTCAGCGAGGTGTTGGCAGCGGACCAAATGGTCCGCAACAGGCTCAGCCGTGTGTTGCCGAAGGGCATGGAGATCTCGCACTTTTCGGTCCTGAACCACTTGGCATGGCATGAAGGTGAACGTACCCCGGCCCAACTGGCCGAGACGTTCAATGTGACCCGCGGTGCCATGACAAATACCCTCAACCGGTTAGAGTGGGCGGGGTACATCCACATACGTCCCGATTGGGACGACGCGCGGCGCAAAATGGTGGCGATCAGCCCAGCCGGCCTGCGCGCGCGCGATCAGGCGCTGAGTTCCATTGCGCCCATGGTTGGCGAAGTGATCGACAAGCTGGGCGAGGATCGCGTGCGGTCGACCTTGCCCATTCTGCGCCAGTTGCGCGATCAGCTGTCCAGCAAGCCTAAGCCGGATTAAGGCTTGCTGTGACGTAGTTCACGCTCAGGTCCGTGTCGGACAGTTTCCAACTCCACGTCAGCGGATTAAACACGAACCCCTTGCGATCCACGGGATCGAGACCCGCGTTGCGCATCAGATCAAAGAGTTCGTCGGGCGTGATGAACTTGTTCCATTCGTGCGTGCCCTTGGGCAGCCATCGCATCACGTGTTCGGCCCCGATGATCGCCATCATGTAGGATTTCGGGTTCCGGTTGATGGTCGAACAGATGTGCAAGCCACCGGGTTTCAAAAGCTGGCGGCAGGCGGTCAAGTAGCTGAGCGGATCGGCTACGTGCTCCACCACTTCCATGTTCAACACGACGTCGAATTGCTCGCCCGCGGCGGCCATATCCTCGGCTGTGGTGTGGCGGTAGTCGATGGTCAGCCTGGATTGTTCGGCATGAACTCTCGCGACGGGGATGTTGCGTTCCGCCGCGTCGGCGCCCACCACGTCGGCTCCAAGCCGCGCCATGGGTTCGGCCAGCAGACCGCCACCGCAGCCTATGTCCAGGATGCGCAGCCCTTTGAACGCTTCTGGACCGGTCAGATCCAGGTCAAACTCTGCCGCGATCTGGCTGGTGATGTAGTCGAGCCGACAGGGGTTCAGCATGTGCAGCGGCTTGAATTTCCCGTTCGGATCCCACCATTCCGCCGCCATCGCCTCGAATTTTGCGATTTCCGATGGGTCAACGGTGGTTTGATGCGTTTGCATTTGCGTCTCCGTATGCTCATGTGCGTCTTACGCCCTATGTAGGTCAGTAATGGACAAACACAGTGATCAAAAGCGCGCGGTACAATATCTGTATCCGCCCATGGACCCCTACGACCAACGGATGCTTGAGGTTGGGCAAGGGCACCGTATTTATGTAGAGCAATGCGGCAATCCCGAAGGTATGCCGGTGGTTGTGCTACACGGCGGTCCCGGCGGCGGCTGTAGCCCCGCGATGCGGCGCTATTTCGATCCTGAACACTATCGGGTGATTCTGTTTGATCAGCGTGGCTGCGGGCGGTCCCGTCCGCATGCGTCGGTGATGAACAACACAACGTGGCATCTGGTCGACGACATCGAGCTGATCCGGAAGACGCTCGACATTGATGCGTGGATCGTCTTTGGCGGTTCATGGGGTGCGACGCTGGCCCTGATCTATGCCGAGGCGCATCCGGCGCGCGTGCGCAACCTCGTCTTGCGCGGCGTATTCCTGATGACGCAGTCCGAGCTCGATTGGTTCTATGGCGGCGGTGCGGGCAAATTCTGGCCCGAGGTCTGGTCGCGCTTCGAAGGACTGATCCCCGAAGATGAGCGCGGTGATCTGATCGGTGCCTATCACCGCCGTCTATTCTCCGGGGATGTCGCGATGGAGACGCGGTTTGCCCGCGCATGGTCGTCCTGGGAAAATGCGTTGGCGTCGATTCATTCTTCGGGCGCTGGTGGAGAGGCCCCTGGAGACTATGCCCGCGCTTTCGCTCGGCTTGAGAATCACTATTTCACCAATGCTGGTTTCCTTGAGTTCGACGGTCAGATCCTCGCCCATGCCGGTCGGATCAAGCACATCCCCGGCACCATTGTGCAGGGCCGCTACGATATGATCTGCCCGCCTGACAGTGCCTACGCCTTGTCCAAAGCATGGCCGCTGGGTGAGTTGAAAATGGTCCGCAATGCCGGTCATGCCTTGTCTGAGCCGGGGATTTCGGCTGAACTGGTGCGCACCATGGACAGGATCGCAGGAAAATGACCCGCATCGACCGCCGCGCGCTGTTTGCTTCCGGTGCCGCCGCAGCCCTGCTGGCTGCGACCGGGGCATCGGCGTTGCCCCAGCGGGGTGGGCGGTTGCGGGCGGCCTTGTCGCCCGCGTTGTTTGAGCGTGTGGTTGCGGCGACGGTTTATGACAATCTGACAGAGATTGCGGCGGACGGCACGTTGCGCGGTGAGTTGGCGACGGAGTGGTCCTCGGACGCGGATGCGCGTGTGTGGCGTTTCAAGCTGCGCGAGGGCGTGACCTTTCATGACGGAACCCCGTTTGATGCCTCAACTGTCGCCAATCTGATGTGGGATGTTCAGGCGCTGGATGCTCTCACCGTTCAGATCACGCTGGATGCGCCAAACCCGAGCCTGCCTTACCTGCTGGCCCAACCGGGCTT
This sequence comes from Tateyamaria omphalii, assembly GCF_019802125.1. Lineage (GTDB taxonomy): Bacteria > Pseudomonadota > Alphaproteobacteria > Rhodobacterales > Rhodobacteraceae > Tateyamaria > Tateyamaria omphalii_B. Next base: position 245,462 of record NZ_JAHVHT010000002.1, on the reverse strand, counting down.
CGAAATTCGCGGGGCGACGGGCACCGGCCTTTATGAAGTGCAAAAGCTGGATGACGGGCGCCATTTCATTGGGACGCGCGTGACGGATCACTGGAAGCAGGGCGCAGGCTGGTTCGATTCGGTCGAGTTCGTGCAGTTCAGTGCTGACAATGTGCGCGGCGAAGCGCTGCGCGACGGGTTGGTCGATGTGGCGGATGTTATTGCGCTGGACGACTACGCAGACCCGCGCGATTTCCAGACACTGCCCAATGCGCATGCCCCGACGCATATCGCCAGCCGGTCGGTTACAGTGCCAGTGACGGTCGGCAAATCCTGGCCCCTGGACAACCTGCGCATGGCAGAACGGTGGTGGATGGCCTGAAGGGCGTCGCGAGGGGCTTGCAGACTCACCCCCTGATGCGTATATCCCCTTCAACAGCGGCGCGCTGGGGTCCACACCCGACGCTCCACCGGGAAACATCGACGGGCCGCGCGCCCGTTTTTTTGTGCTTGGACACTATGACCAACGACCTGATTGCCAAAGCTGCCATCGACCGCCGCCTGGCCGAGATCATCACTCCGGTGATCGAGGATCTGGGGTACGAGCTGGTGCGCGTGCGGCTGATGAGCGGCAAGGAAACGACGCTGCAGATCATGGCCGACAAGCCCGATGGCGGGATCGAGGTCGATGATTGCGCGGCGATTTCGACCGCTGTGAGCGCGATCTTGGATGTCGAGGATCCGATCCTTGATGCCTACACGCTCGAAGTGTCCTCGCCCGGCATCGACCGCCCGCTGACGCGGCTGAAGGACTTCGACATGTTCGAAGGGTACGAGGCCAAGCTGGAAACCGACGAATTGATCGACGGCCGCCGCCGCTTCAAAGGCGTGCTGGCCGGGATTGAGGACGATGAGGTTCTGATCAACGTCACCGGTGGTGGCGATGGCGAAGAGATTACCATCGGGCTGAAGTTCGAGTGGTTGAGCGATGCCAAGCTGGTCCTGACGGACGAGCTGATCAAGGAAATGCTGCGCCAGCGCAAAGCCGCGGGCGTGTTGAACGAAGACAATTTCGACGAGATTGAGACCGAAGGGTCAGAGGAGGACAGCTGATGGCCATTACATCTGCAAACCAGCTTGAGCTGCTGCAAACCGCCGAGGCGGTGGCCCGTGAAAAGATGATCGACCCCGCGCTGGTGGTCGAGGCGATGGAAGAATCGCTCGCCCGTGCGGCGAAGTCCCGCTACGGCGCCGAAATGGACATTCGCGTGTCCATTGACCGCAAGACAGGCAAGGCGACCTTTACCCGCGTCCGCACCGTGGTCGAGGAAGAAGAGCTGGAAAACTACCAGGCCGAGTTCACCGTTGAACAGGCCAAACAGTACATGGAAGACCCTCAGGTCGGTGACACCTTTGTCGAGGAAGTCCCCCCCGTCGAGATGGGCCGTATCGCCGCCCAGTCCGCCAAGCAGGTGATCTTGCAGAAGGTCCGCGAAGCTGAGCGTGACCGTCAGTACGAAGAGTTCAAGGATCGCGCGGGCACCATCATCAACGCGCTGGTCAAGCGCGAGGAATACGGCAACGTCATCGTCGATGTGGGTGCAGGTGAAGCCATCCTGCGCCGCAACGAAAAGATCGGGCGCGAATCGTATCGCCCGAATGACCGCATCCGCTGCTACATCAAGGATGTGCGCCGCGAGCAGCGCGGCCCCCAGATCTTCCTGAGCCGCACCGCGCCCGAGTTCATGGCCGAGCTGTTCAAGATGGAAGTGCCCGAGATCTACGACGGCATCATCGAGATCAAGGCCGTTGCGCGCGACCCAGGTTCCCGCGCCAAGATTGCCGTGATTTCCTATGACGGCTCCATCGACCCCGTGGGTGCCTGTGTGGGTATGCGTGGTTCGCGCGTGCAGGCTGTCGTGAATGAGCTTCAGGGCGAAAAGATCGACATCATTCCTTGGAATGAAGACCAGCCGACCTTCCTCGTGAACGCATTGCAGCCCGCCGAGGTGAGCAAGGTGGTTCTGGACGAGGAAGCGGGCAAGATCGAAGTGGTCGTGCCTGAAGAGCAGCTAAGCCTTGCCATCGGTCGTCGCGGTCAGAACGTGCGTCTGGCGTCGCAACTCACCAACCTCGACATCGACATCATGACCGAGGCCGAAGAATCGGCACGTCGGCAGGCCGAATTCGAAGAGCGCACCAAGCTGTTCATGGACACGCTGGACCTTGACGAATTCTTTGCCCAGTTGCTGGTCTCCGAAGGGTTCACCAACCTGGAAGAAGTGGCATACGTCGAACTGGACGAACTCTTGGTCATTGATGGTGTGGACGAAGGCACTGCCGAAGAATTGCAGGCGCGCGCTCGCGACGTGCTGGAAGCCCAAGCTAAGGCAGCGCTGGACAATGCGCGGTCGATGGGTGCCGAGGACAGCCTTATTGAATTCGACGGGCTCACACCCCAAATGGTAGAGGCGCTCGCCAAGGACGACGTCAAAACCCTCGAAGATTTTGCAACTTGCGCAGACTGGGAACTGGCCGGTGGCTGGACAACCGTCGATGGCGAACGTCACAAGGACGATGGTGTTCTGGAACCCTTCGACGTTTCCTTGGAAGAGGCGCAGCACCTGATCATGACCGCCCGCGTTCTGCTGGGTTGGGTTGATCCCGCTGAATTGGAAGCCGAAGCCGAGGCCGAGGACGGCGAAGAGCTGACCGAGGAGGCCGAGGCCTGATCTCAGGCCTCGGGTGGGCCTGATGGGTCGCGGTGGCGTCTCAAAGGATCGGTCGGATGGACCGGAGCGCAAGTGCATTGCCACGGGCGAGGTGCAACCCAAGCATGGGTTGATCCGCTTTGTTGTGGGGCCTGATGCACAGATCGTGCCGGACATCGCGGGCAAGCTGCCCGGTCGTGGCATCTATGTCGCGGCCGACCGGGCTGCGCTGGAAAAAGCGGTGCAGAAGAAGCTGTTTGCACGGGGAGCCAAGCAACCCGTGCAGGTGCCGGACGATTTGGTGGCCGAGGTTGAGCGGCAATTGGCGCGGCGGGTGATTGACCTGATCGCGCTGTCGCGCAAGGGCGGCCGTGCCGTGGCAGGCTATGAAAAGGTCAAGAACATGCTCCAGATGGAAGAGGCGCAGGTTCTGATCCAGGCGGTCGATGGGTCCGGCCGTGGCAAGTCCAAGCTGAGTACGCCGCATTTTGGCACGTATATCGGCTGGCTGACGGCGGATGAGTTGGGTTTGGCCTTTGGCCGTCAAACTGTGATACATGGGGCGCTCGCCTCTGGTGGACTCACGCAACGTGTTGTAGAGGAAGCCAACCGTTTACGCGGAGTCCGTGAATCTATGGTGGCAGGGGCCACCGGACGCGAAAAAGACGGCGGCAAGGGCCGCCGGGAAGGATAGACGAGCTTTATGAGCGATACTGACGGGAAAAAGACACTGGGTCTGCGCAGCGGCGCGCGTCCGGGCAATGTGAAACAGAGTTTCAGCCACGGGCGAACCAAGAATGTCGTCGTCGAGACCAAGCGCAAGCGCGTTGTGGTGCCGAAACCCGGTGCCGCGAAGCCCGCTGGCGCAGGTGGTGCTGCCGGGGGTGACCCCAGCCGTCGTCCGGCGGGCATTTCAGATGCAGAGATGGAGCGCCGCCTGAAAGCCGTTCAAGCGGCCAAGGCGCGTGAAGTCGAGGAAGCCGCCAAGCGCGAGGCCGAGGAAAAGGCACGTGAAGCCGAACGCGAGCGTCGTCGTGCCGAAGCCGAGGCCAAGGAAAAGGCCGAGCGCGAACGCGAAGAGGCGCTGAAGGCCAAGGAAGAAGAAGAAAAGCGCAAGGCCGCCGAAGCGGCTGCGGCTGCTCAAGCTGCGGCTGCCGCACCTGCGGAAAAGGCGCAACCGGCACAACGTCAGGCGCAGCCTGCCGCAACCCCACGCAAGAACGAGCGTGACCGCGACCAGCGGCCCAACAACCGTGGTCGCGACGATGGCGGTCGCCGTTCGGGCAAGCTGACGCTGAACCAGGCGCTGTCCGGTGGCGAAGGTGGACGCCAGCGGTCTATGGCAGCCATGAAGCGCAAGCAGGAACGTGCCCGGCAGAAAGCCATGGGTGGTTCGGTCGAGCGTGAAAAGGTTGTCCGCGACGTGCAGGTCCCCGAGGCCATCGTTGTGTCCGAGCTGGCCAACCGCATGACCGAAAAGGTCGGCGACGTGGTCAAGGCATTGATGAACAACGGCATGATGGTCACGCAGAACCAGACCATTGACGCCGACACCGCTGAACTGATTGTCGAGGAATTCGGCCACCGCGTGCAGCGTGTGTCCGACGCCGACGTCGAGGATGTGATCAAAGAGGTTGAGGACAAGGCAGAAGACCTGCAGGGTCGTCCGCCGGTCATCACCATCATGGGTCACGTCGACCATGGTAAAACATCGCTTCTTGATGCGATTCGTGATGCCAAGGTTGTCGCGGGAGAAGCAGGCGGGATCACGCAGCACATCGGTGCCTATCAGGTGAAAACCGATGATGGTGTGACGCTGTCCTTCCTCGACACCCCCGGCCACGCGGCATTTACATCGATGCGGTCGCGCGGTGCGCAGGTGACGGATATCGTGGTTCTGGTTGTTGCGGCGGATGACGCTGTGATGCCGCAGACCATCGAAGCCATCAACCACGCCAAGGCGGCCGAAGTGCCAATGATCGTTGCGATCAACAAGTGCGACAAGCCCGAAGCGAACCCGGACAAGGTGCGCACGGACCTGCTGCAGCACGAAGTGATCGTCGAGAAGATGTCCGGTGAAGTGCAGGACGTTGAAGTGTCGGCCATCACTGGCAAGGGTCTGGACGCGCTGCTCGAAGCCATCGCGCTGCAGGCTGAGATTCTGGAACTCAAAGCGAACCCCGACCGCGCGGCCCAGGGTGCCGTGATCGAGGCGCAGTTGGACGTTGGCCGTGGTCCCGTCGCGACTGTTCTGGTTCAGACCGGGACGCTGCGCCAAGGCGACATCTTTGTTGTGGGCGAGCAATACGGCAAGGTCCGTGCCCTCATCAACGACAAGGGCGAGCGCGTGAAAGAAGCGGGACCGTCTGTTCCTGTTGAGGTGCTTGGCCTGAACGGTACGCCAGAGGCGGGTGACGTTCTGAACGTGACCGAGACCGAAGCGCAGGCGCGTGAGATCGCGGAGTATCGCGAGAAAGCCGCCAAGGACAAACGCGCGGCGGCTGGTGCGGCAACGACCCTCGAACAGCTTATGGCCAATGCCAAGGCCGACGAGAATGTCAGCGAGCTGCCCATTCTGGTCAAAGCGGACGTACAGGGTTCTGCCGAAGCCATCGTTCAGGCGATGGAGAAGATCGGCAACGATGAGGTACGTGTGCGCGTGCTCCACTCGGGCGTTGGCGCGATCACTGAAACCGACGTGGGTCTGGCCGAAGCATCCGGTGCGCCGATCATGGGCTTTAACGTCCGTGCGAACGCGTCTGCCCGGAACACGGCCAACCAGAAAGGTGTCGAGATCCGTTACTACTCGGTCATCTATGACCTTGTGGACGATGTGAAAGCTGCGGCATCCGGTCTGTTGAGTGCCGAGATTCGCGAGAACTTCATCGGTTATGCCGAGATCAAGGAAGTCTTCAAAGTCACGGGTGTCGGCAAGGTTGCGGGTTGTCTGGTGACCGAAGGCGTCGCTCGTCGCTCTGCCGGTGTGCGCCTGCTGCGTGACAACGTGGTGATCCACGAAGGCACATTGAAAACGCTCAAGCGTTTCAAGGACGAAGTGGCCGAGGTTCAGTCGGGTCAGGAATGCGGTATGGCATTCGAAAACTATGACGACATTCGCCCTGCCGACGTCATCGAGATTTTCGAACGGGAAGAAGTCACTCGGACGCTCGACTGAGGAAGAGGCACCTGAAAATGAGAAAAGGGGACGGTGTGGCACCGTCCCCTTTTTTACTCAGATCGTCGCGTTATGCAGCTTGCGAAACGGGCGTTCCGGAATAGTGGGCTCCGTCAACCCGAACAGTCATCCGTCCATCTGGCAGGGTTTTCACATAGATACCCTGGATCAAAACGGCACTGCCCAAAGCAATTGTGCGTAGCATGACTTTCCTCCCCAAAAGAAAGTGATGACTCAACTATAAGTACATTGGTTAACAAGTCATCAACAATGTCACAAAACTGTCGCTTTTTTTGTCGTTTTAAGAAGATTGTTACTCAACGTTACAGCCAATCCCGAAGAATTGGGATGAGTGGGATGTCTGCAGCAGGCATAGGATAGTTGCGCAAGTCCTTTGGCTGCACCCACTTCAACGCTTGATTTTCCTTTGATCGGGGCATCCCGTCCCATTTGCGACAGGCAAACAGCGGCATCAACAAGTGGAAATCGTCGTAGCTGTGGCTCGCGAACGTCAACGGGGCCAAGCAGGATGTCCAAGTGTCGATGCCCAGTTCCTCGTGCAGCTCTCGAACAAGTGCCGCTTCGGGTGTTTCGCTAGTCTCGACCTTGCCGCCTGGAAATTCCCACAAGCCCGCCATGGACTTGCCTTCGGGGCGCTGCGCCAGCAGAACCCGGCCATCAATGTCGATCAGGGCGACGGCAGAGACCAGCACAACCCTCACGACCGGTAATCCGCGTTGATGTCTATGTAGCCGTGGGTCAGATCGCAGGTCCAGACGGTCGCATTGCCTGAGCCCATTCCACAGTCAACCCTGATGCGGATATGCTCGTTCTGCATGTGCGCGGCAGCGTCTTCTTCGCGATAGGTTGGGCTGACCCAACCGTTTTCGGCGACGAGGGACTCTCCGAACCAGATCGACAGCGTGTCTCGATCCGCGGGTGCGCCGGACTTGCCGATTGCCATGACAACACGTCCCCAGTTCGGATCCTCGCCCGCGATGGCCGTCTTGACCAAGGGCGAGTTGGCAATGGACAAACCGTGGGTTTTGGCGGCAACTTCATCCGTGCAACCGGTCACTTCAATCTCGACAAACTTCGTGGCGCCCTCGCCGTCGCGGACGACCTGATGCGCGAGATCAAGCATCACAGCTTGCAGGGAAGCGGCGAAGTCCCGGTTGCCTGATACGTTCACTCCGCTGGTTCCGGTCGCAGCAACCAGAAGCGTGTCGGACGTAGATGTATCGCTATCGACCGTTATGCAGTTGAACGTGCGATCGGTCGCGGCGCTTACCAAACCCTGCAGTTCCTCCTGCGCGATCTCGGCGTCGGTGAAGAGATAGACCAGCATCGTTGCCATATCGGGCGCGATCATGCCGCTGCCCTTGGCGATGCCCGCGATCGTGACCGCCTTGCCGCCAATATTGACGACTTGGGTCGAACCCTTTGGGTAGGTATCGGTTGTCATTATTGCGGATGCCGCATCTGCAATCGCATCTGCGGACTGCCGTGCCACCAAATCAGAGAGATGCGTGGTGATCCTGTCATGCGGCAACGGTTCGCCAATAACACCCGTCGACGCGGTGAAGACGCGGTTTGACGGCAATCCTGTCGCTGACGCTGTTGCATCAACAATCGCAGCGACGGCATCAATACCATTCCGTCCGGTAAACGCATTTGCATTGCCCGCATTGACAAGGATTGCCGCGCCCGCGTCATTTGAACCGCCGAGTTTCTCCTGACAATCCAGAACCGGAGCCGCGCGTGTCGCACTTTTGGTGAACACACCCGCAACGCTGGTCCCGGGATCACATATCGCCAGCATGACATCCGCCCGTCCGGAGTATCGAACGCCAGCCTCGGCGACGGCAAATGTTACACCGTCAATCTGCGGCAAGTCCGGAAATGTCTGAGGTGCGAGCGGGGACCGGGGCAGTGCGCCAGCCATTAGTTACTCCACCATGTTCAGGTCGGACAGGATCGCGGGATCAATATCGGCGGCGCCGGATTGATCGATCTGAGCGCCAGCCGTCAGGGATGCCACGTATTCTTCAACCGCCGAGTCACGGACTTCCTGGAGCAACTCTTCGCGCACCGCCTCCAGCGTCGGGGCATCGGGTACGCGGGTTTCGTTCAGAATGATGACGTGCCAGCCGAACTGGGTTTGTACCGGATCGGACACCTCGCCGACCTCCAGCGAAATGACAGCAGATTCGAAACTGGGGACCATCGCACCTGCGCCAAACCAGCCAAGCTGTCCGCCATTGGGTCCAGACGGGCCCGTCGACTTTTCGCGCGCCGTCGCCGCAAAGTCCGCGCCGCCGTCAATCTCTTCCTTGACGGCTTTGGCTTCTTCCTCGGTTTCCACCAGAATGTGAGATGCGTTGTATTCTTCCTGCGGGGTCACGCCCTCGTATTTTGCATCATAGGCGGCTTGGATCGCCTCGTCCGTCAGCTTTTCCTGAAACAGGGTCTCAAGCTCTTCGCCGGCGGTCAGTGACCGGGTCTCGTTCTCGATCTGCAGCTGCGTCCTTTTGGGCAGGTCGCCATCGAAGGATTGCGCCAACAGGGTCTGGTTGATCAGTTGCTCAAGGATACCGCTGAACAGAACGTCATTGGGCAATTGCTGGAACTGCTGGGGCAGCGATGCGCGCGCCACGATCATGTGACCAACCGTGATGTCGGTCCCGTTTACAGTGGCGACAACCGTGTCTGCATCCTGTGCCGTTGCCGGTGTGGCCAGGGCTGCAATCAAACCCAGCGCGGGCAGCGAGAAGAAACGTTTATTCATGTGACAGTCCTTGGGCTCGTGCGCCCCACCCGGGGCGCGCATTGACACGGTTTCACGTGACCCTTACATCGCCCTATGGACGCGGCCTGGGCCGATTTTCGCCCACCGTTATTATGGGCTTGGCGCGCGCCCGGCAAGCAGTTGCTGTATAGACACAAACGATCGGCTGGAGAACGTATGCTCGGTTTCGGAACGCTCACCAAGAAGGTGTTTGGCACCCCCAATGATCGCAAGATCAAGAGCACGCGCCCGCTCGTCGAAAAGGTCAACGCGCTGGAGCCGGAATTCGAGGCCCTGAGCGACGAGGGTCTGAAGGACAAAACGCAGGCCCTGGCCGAACGCGCAATGGGTGGCGAGAGCCTGGATGACCTGCTGCCCGAAGCCTTCGCCAACTGCCGTGAAGCAGCCAAGCGCACCCTCGGGCTGCGCGCGTACGACACGCAGCTTCTGGGCGCGATCTTTCTGCATCAGGGCAACATTGCCGAGCAGAAGACAGGTGAGGGCAAGACTCTGACGGCGGCATTCGCTGCCTATCTGAACGCTCTGTCCGGCAAGGGCGTGCATGTTGTGACCGTGAACGAGTATCTCGTTCAACGTGACGCGGACTGGATGGGCAAGGTCTATGGCGCATTGGGCCTCACGACAGGCGTCGCCATCAACGGCATCGGTGAAGAGAACAAGCGTGCCGCCTATGCCTGCGACATCACCTATGCGACCAACAACGAGCTGGGCTTTGACTATCTGCGCGACAACATGAAGCCATCGATCGAAGAGATGGTACAGCGTGGCCATAACTTCGCCATCGTGGACGAGGTGGACAGCATCCTGATCGACGAGGCGCGAACGCCGCTGGTCATTTCCGGCCCACTGCAAGACCGGTCCGAGATGTATGTCACCATCGATGGGATAATCCCGCTGATTGAAGATGATCACTACACTCTCGACGAAAAGCAGAAAAACGTGACCTTTACCGATGACGGTAACGAGTTCATCGAAGAGCAGCTGCGCGCGCGTGGTCTTATTGAAGAAGGTGCTTCCCTGTACGATCCGGAAAGCACAACCATCGTCCACCACGTGAACCAGGGCCTGCGCGCGCACAAGCTGTTCCAGAAGGACAAGGACTATATTGTCCGCAACGGCGAGGTTGTCCTGATTGATGAATTCACTGGCCGCATGATGACGGGTCGGCGCCTGTCCGATGGCCTTCATCAGGCCATTGAGGCCAAGGAAGGCGTCCAGATCCAACCGGAAAACCAGACCCTGGCGTCGGTCACGTTCCAGAACTACTTCCGTCTTTACGACAAGCTCGCCGGTATGACCGGGACCGCAGCAACCGAGGCTGAGGAATTCCAGACAATCTATGGTCTGGGCGTTGTCGAAGTGCCAACGCACAAGCCGATCGCGCGCCTTGACGAAGACGACCAAGTGTTCCGCACGGGCCAGGAAAAGTACAAAGCCATGATCGACGAGATCAAGGCAGCCCACGAAAAGGGTCAGCCGGTTCTGGTCGGCACCACATCCATCGACAAGTCCGAGATGTTCTCGGAAGCGCTCAAGTCCGAGGGGATTGCCCACAACGTCTTGAACGCGCGCCAGCACGAGCAAGAGGCGCAGATCATCGCAGATGCGGGCAAGCTGGGCGCCGTGACCATCGCGACCAACATGGCCGGGCGTGGCACCGACATTCAGCTTGGCGGCAATGTCGAGATGAAGGTGCTGGAAGCCATCACCGCCGATCCCGAGGCTGACCCGGAAGAGACGCGCAAGCGCATCGAAGCCGAACACGAAGATGAAAAGCAGAAGGTGCTTGCTGCCGGTGGCCTCTTCGTTCTTGCCTCCGAACGGCACGAAAGCCGCCGGATCGACAACCAATTGCGCGGCCGGTCTGGCCGCCAGGGTGATCCGGGGCGTACATCGTTTTACCTGAGCCTCGAAGATGACCTGATGCGGATCTTTGGCTCTGACCGGCTGGACAAAGTGCTCAAGACGCTTGGTCTGGAAGAAGGCGAAGCCATTGTCCACCCTTGGGTGAACAAGTCGCTCGAGCGTGCGCAGGCCAAGGTCGAAGGGCGCAACTTCGACATCCGCAAGCAGCTTCTCAAGTTCGACGACGTGATGAACGACCAGCGCCGCGTGATCTTTTCGCAGCGCCGCGAGATCATGGAAGCCAAGGACCTGTCTGAAATCACCTCTGACATGCGGGACGAAGTGGTTGATGACCTGATCGATCAGTACATGCCGCCCAACAGCTATGCCGATCAGTGGGACACCGAAGGGCTTTATGCCGCTGTTATCGAAAATCTTGGGATCGATGCGCCCGTCATGGAGTGGTGCGAAGAAGAGGGCGTGGACGACGAACAGGTGCGCGAACGCCTGATCGAAGCCAGCGACAAGATGCTGGCGGAGAAGGCCGAAGCCTTTGGCGAAGAGAACATGCGCAGCATCGAAAAGCAGCTGATCCTGCAGGCGATTGATGGCAAGTGGCGCGAACATCTGCTGACGCTGGAACACTTGCGGTCTGTCGTAGGCTTCCGCGGTTACGCGCAGCGCGATCCGCTGAACGAATACAAGAACGAAGCCTTCCAGTTGTTCGAAGGGATGTTGGAAAGCCTGCGCAGTGAAGTCACCAACAAACTGTCCCGTATTCGTCCGCTGACGGACGAAGAACGCGAGCAGATGCTGGCCCAGATGGCTGCGCAGCAACAGCAAGTTGCCGATGCGGCCAAAACGAACGCTCCCCCTGCACCAACGGCAGAAGCCGTTGCCAATGGCTTCGATGAAAATGACCGAGACACATGGGGCAATCCGGGTCGCAACGATCCCTGCCCCTGCGGTTCTGGCAAAAAGTTCAAGCACTGCCACGGGGCTTTTGTCTGATCTGAACGCCGCATTCCTGCCTTAAAGACTCCCCACCCCGGTCATAAGACAGCCCGCTTCGCGTGCCACCTTTGCCATGAACCAATCCGTGGGAAGGGAATGGGACGATGCGATACCTAAAGGAGATCGCAACCGGCGTGGCTACGCTGGCAATTGCGGTCGGCATTGGCTTTGTCATGCAAAGTGGCGAAGCGGCCAAAGAGAGATACGGGGTGGCTGCACGCAATGTGCCAGCCTCGGCAGATGCGGCATTTACCGGCGCCTCCGGTACCGATCTCCTGCTTGAAGTGCAGGAAATTGAACTGACATCTGCGTCGGACCCCGTTGCAGTTCCAGTTCCAGACGCTGACTCGAATGTGCAGCGCGTGTCTGTGCCTGCGACAACAGAGATGCCCGAGGAAAGTGACACCCTGCCGCTGGCTGATGGGTGCGATATTCGTGCAGAGGCTCAGGTTGCTCCCGCGGCAATGGTGACCCTGTCTCTCGCTGCGCCTTGTGCAGCCAACGAGCGGCTGACGGTGCATCACAACGGTATGATGTTTACCGAGACCACAGATGCAACTGGTGAACTTACACTGACCGTTCCGGCGCTTGCCGAACAGGCGGTCTTCATCATGGCGTTTTCGAATGGTGATGGCGCGGTGGCTCAGGCCGACGTGCCTGACGTCGCACAATATGACCGGACAACCCTGCAATGGCGCGGTCGGGCGGGCTTTGAACTGCATGCGCGTGAATTCGGGGCCGAGTATGGCGAGAGCGGTCACGTTTGGTCCGGTGCCTCTCAGAACATCGAAGGGATGATGACGGGAGAGAACGGCTACATCATGCGGCTTGGCGACACGCAATTGTCTGAGCCGTTGATGGCGGAGGTCTACACCTACCCGTCCGGTACATCGGCGAAATCCGGTACCATCGATCTGAGTGTTGAAGCCGAGGTTACCCTGAACAACTGTGGTCTGGAGGTTGAGGCGCAATCGCTCGAGATCATGGCCGATGGCGCGATGAAAACCCAGGACCTGACCCTCGCCGTTCCCGGATGTGACACTGTCGGCAGTTTTCTGGTGTTGAACAATTTGGTCTCAGACCTGAAAGTCGCAAGCAACTGACCGCAGCGACGACAGGCTTGATATGGCTTTGATACGTGCGGCGATTTTCGCCGCACTTTCTTTTTGGGGGATCGCGTGTTTTGCACAGGACGTCACGCTCACTTCGCCGGATGGACAGGTGGAATTGAGCGGCACGCTCTTGGGCTTTGACGGCGAATTCTACCGCATCGAAACCGTCTACGGAGAACTGACCGTCGATGGGTCTGGCGTGCTGTGCGAAGGTCCAGCTTGTCCGAACCTGCAGGACTTCGTGGCCGAGATCAGCGTTTCCGGATCGTCCACGATGGGTGCGGTTTTGATGCCCGCATTGATCGAAGGGTTTGCGCTGCGCAACAATTACACCGCCGCGCGTGACATCGTTGACGCGCGCAATTTCACATACACTTTGTCGGATACGGACAGCGGCAAACCCGTCGCGCGTTTCTACTTTCATGTCTCCACCACGGACGAAGGCTTTGCCGACCTGCTGGCCAACGATGCCGACATCGTTATGGCGCTGCGCGAAATTCGGCCCGATGAACGTCAGCGTGCGCGTGACGCCGGGATGGGAGACATGACGGAAGCCAATCGCAGCCGCGTTCTTGCGCTTGATGCGATGGTGCCGATTGTGTCGCCGTCAAACCCGGTCGACAGGATTTCGCCGCAGGATCTCGCTTCGGTCTTTGCCGGACGCATTGCCAATTGGGTGGATCTTGGCGGTGCGGATGCACCCATCGCCCTGCATCTGCCGGGCGCACGAACCGGACTGGGGCAATCGGTCGAGGATGAGATCATGGGGCCAGCACGATCCACATTTGCTGAAGGCATCGAACGCCATGACCGCGGTCTGGACGTTGTGAATGCGGTGCTGCGTGATCCCTTTGCCATCGGGATTGCCAGCTACGCGGACACTGGCGACGCACGGGCGCTGACCTTGACCGGAGCGTGCGGTTTCTCCCTGTCGGCGGCGCGCGGCACAATCAAGACCGAAGACTATCCGCTGACGGCACCGATGTTCCTGTATCTTCCCGCGCGGCGGTTGCCCAAGATCGGGCGCGAGTTTCTGGCCTTCACCCGCGGTCCATCGGCGCAAGTTGTGATCCGTCGGGCGGGGTTCGTCGATCAGGCACCCGAGGAAGTGTCGATCAATGATCAGGGCTATCGCTTTGCAAACGCGGTGACTTCCGCTGGTCCCGAGGTGTCGTTGGAAGAGTTGCAGCGTATGACCCGGACGCTCTACGGCATGGCGCGTTTGACGACGTCGTTCCGGTTTGAGGCGGGATCGGTTCGATTGGATGCGCAGTCACGATCCAATGTGCAGCAACTGGCGCGTGCGCTTGAGCAGGGGAAGTATGACGCGCGACAGATTTTGCTCGTTGGGTTCAGCGACGGAGACGGGCCCGCCACCGCCAATCGGGACATTGCCCTACGCCGGGCGGAGGCGGTGCGCCGCGCTGTCGAAACAGCCGCTCAGACCGCGAATTTCGAGCGTTTTCAAATGGATGTGGATGCGTTTGGCGAGGCGCTGCCGATGGCCTGTGACGACAGTGCATGGGGACGGCAGGCCAATCGGCGGGTCGAGGTCTGGGTGCGCTAGAGGTACCCTTCCGACTTGAAGCTGAGCTCGCGGCTTTTGCCGACGATCAAGTGGTCGTGGACGGTGATGCCGAGGGCTGAACAGGCCATTTCCATCTTGGCTGTCATGTCGATGTCCGACTGGCTGGGTGTCGGATCACCCGACGGGTGGTTGTGCACAAGAATCAGGGCGGAGGCGTTGAGTTCGAGCGCGCGCTTGGCGACCTCGCGCGGATAGACCGGCACATGGTCGACAGTGCCCTTGGCCTGTTCTTCATCCGCGATCAAAACGTTCTTTCGATCAAGATACAGAACGCGGAATTGCTCGGTTTCGCGGTGGGCCATGGTGGTGTGGCAGTAGTCGATCAAGGCATCCCAACTTGAAATAGCGTTTTTTTTCAAAACTTTGGCGCGTGCCATGCGATGGGCGGCTGCTTCGACGATCTTCAACTCGCAGATCACGGCGTGGCCCACACCTTTGAAGGATTGCAGCCGTTCCACAGGCGCTGTGATCACGCGGTTGAAGTCGCCAAATTCAGCCATCAGGGCATGCGCTAGCGGCTTGACGTCCTGGCGTGGGATGGCCCGGAACAAGACGAGTTCAAGCATTTCGTAGTCAGGCAAAGCCGCAGCGCCGCCTGCCATGAATCGGGTGCGCAGACGCTTGCGGTGATCGGCCATGTAGGATGGGGTTCGGCCCCTTGGCAGCGCGACGGGCTTTGCCTCGTCCAGATCGAAAGGGAGCGGCTTTTCAGAGAAATGGGACATGCCCAAACGTGCCGCGAAGTTGGTTAGCGACAGGTTAATTTCAGCCGCAAAACAGGGTGTCACCCCCCGTGCAGCATGCGTACACCCCCTGTGCACCCCCCATGCACCCCCACCGCGCGGTGAGATGCTGAAACGCGCAACGGATCACGGTGTTCAGCCGTGATTCGAACGCGCGTTCGAAATTGTGGTCTTGATTGGAGTCGGGCACGGTAAGGCGGATCAGGATCCGCCTTACCGAAATTCAGCCCTTCATCGAATCCCAGAAGGATTTGACGCTGGAAAAGAAGCTGGAGGATTCGGGGTTGTTCTCTTCCGAGAGGTCCTCGAACTCGCGCAGCAATTCCTTTTGACGTGCTGTCAGGTTCACCGGTGTTTCGACTGCCAGTTCGATGAACATGTCACCGGCTGCGCCACCGCGCAGGGCGGGCATACCCTTGCTGCGCAGGCGCATCTGGCGGCCCGACTGGGAACCCGCCGGGATTTGCACGCGGCCGCGGCCGCCGTCGATGGTCGGCACCTCGATGCTGCCCCCGAGGGCGGCGGTGCCCATGCTAACCGGGACGCGGCAGAACAGGTTGGTGCCGTCGCGTTCGAACAGCTTGTGGTCGGCCACGTCGATGAAAATGTAGAGATCGCCCGACGGTCCGCCGCGCATCCCGGCCTCGCCCTCGCCAGCAAGGCGAATGCGGGTGCCTGTTTCGACGCCTGCGGGGATGTTTACCGACAAGGCCCGGTCTTTTTCGACGCGACCGGCGCCGGAGCAGACTTTGCACGGGTCTTTGATGATCTGGCCGAGGCCGGAGCATGTGGGGCATGTGCGTTCAACGGTGAAGAAGCCCTGTTGCGCGCGCACTTTGCCCATGCCGGAGCATGTTGGGCAGGTCGTGGGTTCCGAGCCGCCTTCGGCGCCTGTGCCCGAGCAGTTGTCACACTGAACGGAGGTCGGCACGTTGATTGTCTTCTGCATCCCAGCAAAAGCATCTTCGAGCGACACACGCAGGTTGTAGCGCAGGTCGGAGCCGCGCGCGGCGCGTTGGCGTCCGCCGCCACCACCGCGTTGGCCACCCATGAAGTCGCCAAAAAGATCGTCAAACACGTCGGAGAACGCCGAGCCGAAATCGCCCTGACCGCCGCCAAAGCCGCCGCCGGGTCGTCCGCCGCCACCGCCCATGCCGCCCTCGAATGCGGCATGGCCAAAGCGGTCATAGGCAGCCTTCTTGTCGGCGTCCTTGAGCACTTCGTATGCTTCGTTGGCTTCCTTGAACTGCGCCTCGGCATTGGGGTTGTCCGCGTTGCGGTCGGGGTGCAGTTCCTTGGCCTTGCGGCGGTAGCCCTTCTTGATCTCGTCGGCCGAGGCGCCTTTCGAGACGCCAAGCACCTCGTAATAGTCACGTTTTGCCATGGATCATGTCCTTTGCTGGAACGTCTGAGGCCGGCCTAATAGGGGCCGGCCTCGTGATTGGTTCCTCTGAGGCCCAAAATCAGGCGCGTTTGTCGTCGTCGAGATCTTCGAATTCGGCGTCGACGATGTCGTCATCGTCCGCGCGGGGCTCATCCGCAGCCTGCGGCTCGTCTTCGCCATCTTCTTGCGCAGCTTTGTAGATCGCTTCGCCTAGTTTCATGGCCGCTTCGGTCACGTTCTGGATGCCCGACTTGATCTTGTCGGCATTCTCGGTTTCCAGCTCGTCCTTGAGCGCGGCGATGGCGAGTTCGATCGCTTCGACCGTGGTCGGGTCGACCTTGTCCGAATGCTCTTCCAGCGACTTTTCGGTCGAGTGGATGAGACTTTCGGCCTGGTTGGTCGCTTCGACCAGCTCCTTGCGGGCCTTGTCCGCTTCGGCGTTTTCCTCGGCGTCCTTGACCATTTGTTCGATGTCCTCGTCCGAGAGGCCGCCGGAGGCTTGGATCGTGATCTTCTGTTCCTTGCCCGTGCCCTTGTCCATCGCGCCGACAGACACGATGCCGTTGGCGTCGATGTCGAAGGTCACTTCGATCTGGGGCATGCCGCGCGGGGCGGGCGGGATATTTTCAAGGTTGAAGGCACCGAGCAGCTTGTTGTCGGACGCCATCTCACGCTCACCCTGGAAGACCCGGATGGTCACTGCGTTCTGGTTGTCCTCGGCCGTCGAGAAGATCTGCGATTTCTTCGTCGGGATCGTGGTGTTGCGGTCGATCAGGCGGGTGAACACGCCGCCCAGCGTTTCGATCCCCAGCGACAGCGGGGTCACGTCCAAGAGGACAACGTCCTTCACGTCCCCTTGCAGAACACCGGCCTGGATGGCAGCGCCCATGGCAACCACTTCGTCGGGGTTCACACCCTTGTGGGGTTCCTTGCCGAAGAATTTGGTCACTTCCTCGATCACCTTGGGCATGCGGGTCATACCGCCGACCAGCACGACCTCGTCAATGTCGGAGGCGGACAGGCCCGCATCCTTCAGAGCGGCCTGGCACGGCTTCATGGAGGATTTGATCAGGTCACCGACCAGTTGTTCCAGCTTGGCGCGGGTCAGTTTCATGACCATGTGCAGCGGCTGGCCGTTCGAGCCCATCGAGATGAACGGCTGGTTGATTTCGGTCTGGTTGGCCGAGGAGAGTTCGATCTTGGCCTTTTCTGCTGCTTCCTTCAGGCGCTGAAGCGCCATCTTGTCCGCCGTCAGGTCGACCGCGTGTTCCTTTTTGAACTCATCCGCCAGGTAGTTGACGATGCGCATGTCGAAGTCTTCACCACCCAGGAACGTGTCGCCGTTGGTGGATTTCACTTCAAACAGACCTTCGTCGATTTCGAGGATGGTCACGTCAAAGGTACCACCGCCGAGGTCGTAGACCGCGATGGTTTGCGAGTTCTCTTTGTCGAGACCGTAGGCCAGTGCGGCGGCTGTCGGTTCGTTGATGATCCGCAGCACTTCGAGGCCCGCGATCTTACCGGCGTCTTTGGTGGCCTGGCGCTGGGCGTCGTTGAAATAGGCGGGGACGGTGATGACGGCCTGCGTCACGTCTTCGCCGAGATACGACTCAGCTGTCTCTTTCATCTTGCCCAGGATGAAGGCGGAGATCTGGCTGGGCGAGTATTTTTCACCACGCGCCTCGACCCATGCGTCGCCGTTGCCGCCGTCGATCACGGCGAAGGGCAGGTTTTTCTTGTCCTTGGCCAGATCCGCGTCGTCGTTGCGGCGGCCGATCAGGCGCTTTACGCCAAAGATGGTGTTGTCGGGGTTCGTGACCGCTTGCCGTTTGGCGGGCTGGCCGACGAGACGTTCATTTTCTGTGAAAGCGACGATGGACGGGGTTGTCCGCGCGCCTTCCGCGTTTTCGATCACGCGGGGCTGGCTGCCATCCATGATGGCGATGCAGCTGTTGGTGGTTCCAAGGTCAATACCAATGACTTTAGCCATGTTTTTCGATCCCTCATATCAGTTCAAGGCGATGACACGAGGCGGCGACCCGTTTCGGCATCGACGCCACGCATAGGAATGCGCACGATTTCGTGCGCGCTGCGGCGTATATAAGGAGGGGATATAGGCGCTGCAACCATTCTGACAGGGCGTAAAAGTGCAAAATGTGCACATATCGAAGGAGAAGTGTGTGATGCGCGTCACGGTGCGGGGATTCGAGATTTACAAAGGGTATCTGGACCCGGTCGCGCAGGCAGCACTTGTGTCGGACGTACGTCGGGTGGCTGAGGCTGCGCCGATGTTTTCGCCCGAAACCCCCTATGGCAAGCCGATGTCGGTGCGCATGACCTCTGCCGGGTCTGTGGGCTGGTTCGCAGATCGGTCCGGCTATCGTTATGCGCCGCAGCATCCGAGCGGTGTTGCATGGCCTTCGATTCCAGGGGCCGTCCTGTCATTGTGGCGGGATTTGACCAGCCTCGATCGGATGCCGGATTGCTGCCTGATCAACTACTATGGCGAGGGTGCCCGGATGGGGATGCACCAGGACAAGGATGAAGCGGATTTCAAGTGGCCGGTTTTATCCGTGTCGCTGGGCGATGCGGGTCTGTTCCGGATCGGCAACACGACGCGCGGTGGCAAGACGGAGTCCCTGTGGCTGGAAAGTGGCGATGTGGTGGTGATGGGAGGCGATGCCCGCCTGACCTATCACGGCGTGGATCGCATTCGCTTTGGATCATCGTCACTTCTGCCCAAGGGCGGGCGGATCAACCTCACTTGCCGGGTGGTACACGCAGATTTGTAAAAGTTTGACCTCACGTTATTGAACCGTTCAGTTCAATCCATACGTGTGACGGAGTGCGCACCACTCCTGACTTCCCTGCGCGCTTTGACGACATGACGTTCCCAACCACGCGGCACAGGCTTTGCGTGAACAGATGCGTTCGCCCGTGCGGCCACTCAATGACTGGACACATATCGTGACACATTCTCGCAGACTTATCCCTCTGTTCGCCGGTCTCACCAGCCTGGTTGCAGTACCCGCTGTCGCAGACACTGTTTACACGTCCCCCGGTGGCGCAACGTTTACCCCTTATGGTCACCTGAACTTTGGCATCACCTCTTTTGACGATGGGGAGGATGAGACCAGCCAGTTCACGGGCAGTTCAACCTCTACCTCGCGCCTCGGCTTTCGCTTAAGTCAGCAATTCGGTGAAGACGAGCTGACATTCCGGTTCGAGACGTCCATTGGCTTTGCCTCAAGCGATGACTTCAGCCAGACATCCGAGCCAGATGACTTCGATTGGGGCCGGTCAAACCTGCGTCATGTGGACCTGATCTATGAAACGAGCCGGTTCGGCACGTTCTACTTAGGCCAAGGCAGCATGGCGTCCGATGGCATCGGTCAATTTGATTCTTCAGGGACGAGTTTGGCGACTTCTGTTGGTATCGGCGATGTTGCCGGTGGGTTTGAGTTGCGCGACACAACCGGGGCGCTGAGCGGCATCGAAATCGGTGACGCGTTCGACGCGTTTGACGGCACGCGCGCCGGGCGTATTCGCTATGACACGCCGGAATTTAATGGTTTCACATTGTCTATCGCGGCGGGTGAAAACCTTGTGAGAGAAAACAATGATGACGAATTTTACGATATCGCCTTCAGCTATGAAGGAGATATCGGCACAACAGAGGTGTCGGCTGGCATTGGCTATGCCGTGCGTGAACGTCCCGGCAGCGAAGATCGCGAAGACACATTTGGCTCGGTTGCGGTAAAGCTGCAGAGCGGACTGAACTTTGCTTTCTCCACAGGTGATCGGAACACTGGTGGCGACTACATCTATGCCAAGGTCGGATACGAGACGGATTGGTTTGATGTCGGGTCAACCGCGCTGTCGCTGGACTACTTCAGTGGATCGGACGCCGTATCAGATGGGGACGATGCAGAATCATTCGGCATAGGTGTCGTACAGGACTTTGACCGCCAGGATATCGAGGCCTATTTCGGCTACCGCGACTATTCCTACTCGGACACAAGCGGCACCCAGTATCAGGACGCGTCGTCTTACATCATCGGAGCGCGCTGGAGCTTCTGATGTGACAGGTTTTGGAGCGTGCGGCTTTACCGCCGCGCGCCCCAACTGATTGATGCGTGGCGCCGGGTATAGAATTCGCCCATCAGTCCGACCATCACGAGTATCACGCCGACCCACCACGCATATTCCCAGCTGGAGTAGCGTGGATTGTAGTTGATGAACGTATATCCGCGCGATTGATCAATGGCATGAAAGAGCGGGTTCCAATCGAACATCGCCAGCATGAAGCCGGGCAGGGTGTTGGCCACAAACATCTTGCCCGACGCAATCATGTTGGCGCGCTGGTAGATCTGGGTGAAGATCGACACAAAGGTCGGGAACCACGGCTTCAGCGCCAACAACACCAACCCCAACGCGCATCCCGTGAACCACGCAAGCAACAACATGCCGAAGGCGGGAAACGGCTCTTCAATATGAATGGGGGTAAAGGCTACGTGGTAGATGAAGAGGATCATGAACAAGGACAAGACTTGGACGTAGAGCGCACCCAGAGCCGCAGAACAGATCGATACGATCGTATTCATTGGCGCGTGTTGCATCATCGGGCTCGCTGGTCCCTCTGCTCCCACGACGGCGCCAAGGGATTTGGTGTGCGTCATGTAAAGAAAGATGCCGGTCATGATGTATAGCAGGAAGTCACCACGTATCGCAGCGCCGCGCAGGCCTAGAACCGAAAACATCACGTAGAAGGCCAGAACGAAAATCACCATCTGCAGCATGTTCATTGCGATGGCCATGAAGGCATTGTTATGCGCCTTGCGCACTGAACGGACAATCGAGTGATAGATCACCTCGAACATCGCCACAGCGCTGCCCAGGCTGGTCTGCGGTTTGCGCGTTGATTGAAACATGTGCGGTTCTGCCTCGTGCAGTGCGAAAGTCGCAGGGAAATCTTGCCGTTCCGTTACCGCGACACCATAAGGAGCACGCGGGCGGTTTTCAACAAATGCTCGCCAAAGGAGACTATTTGATGACGTATGACGATTTGATCCCGGTGATCCGGAAACTGGCGCTCGAAGCCGGTGACAAGATCATGGAGATTTATGACGCCGATGATTTCGACGTGAAAGTCAAATCCGATGACAGCCCTGTGACCGAAGCGGATGAAGCGGCGGATGCACTGATTTCGGCAGGCCTGCGCGCTGCGTTTCCCGATGTGATGCTGGTGACCGAAGAACAAGCCGCCACCCATGACACCACCGGTACGACGTTCCTCATCGTCGACCCGCTGGATGGGACCAAGGAGTTCGTGCATCGCCGTGGAGATTTCACCGTCAACATCGCGCTTGTCGAAGATGGCGTTCCTACCCGCGGTGTCGTCTATGCCCCTGCGAAGGGCCGCATGTTCTACACTCAAGCCGATGGTCAAACGGTCGAAGAAACGGGCGCGCTGGACAAGGAGACCGTGGGCGAGGTCACACCGCTTTCGGTTGCCGACAGTGACAACAGCGCCTTGATGGTCGTCGCCTCGAAATCGCACCGGGATCAGGCCACCGACGACTACATCAACAAATACGCCGTCAAGGACATGAAAAGCGCTGGCTCATCCCTGAAGTTCTGCCTGGTCGCAACGGGCGAGGCTGATATCTATCCCCGCGTTGGCCGTACAATGGAATGGGATACTGCCGCCGGTCACGCTGTACTCACGGGTGCGGGCGGTAAAGTGGTCCGCTTTGATGATCATAGCCCGCTTGTCTATGGCAAGGACGGGTATGCCAATCCGTTCTTCATTGCCTATGCTCCGGCGGTTGACCTGAAACCGGCCTGATGTCCGTTCTGATTGTCATTCCGGCCCGCTACGCGTCGTCCCGCTATCCGGGCAAGCCGCTTGTGCCTCTGACCGGTGCCTCCGGTCAGGCGCAAACGCTGATCGAACGCAGTTGGCGGGCCGCGATGGCGGTCAGTGGTATCGACAGGGTTGTCGTTGCGACCGACGATGACCGGATCAAGGACGCTTCCGAAGCCTTCGGAGCCGAAGTCGTCATGACATCGGAGGCGTGCCAGAACGGGACAGAGCGCTGCGCGGAGGCACATGCGGCGCTCGGCGGTGGCTATGACATGGTCGTCAACCTGCAGGGCGACGCACCCCTGACGCCCGCCTGGTTCATCGAAGGGTTGGTTGACGGGTTGAAAGCTGCCCCGGAGGCAGAGATTGCAACGCCCGTTTTGCGCTGTGACGGCGCCACATTGCGTGGCTTCCTTGAGGATCGCAAAGCCGGGCGCGTCGGCGGCACGACAGCCGTCTTTGGTGCGTCTGGTCAGGCCCTCTATTTTTCCAAGGAAGTGATTCCCTTCACCAATGAAGTTTATGCCGACGGCGCGGACACGCCCGTTTTCCACCATGTCGGTGTCTACGCTTATCGCCCGCAGGCTCTTGCGGCATATCCGGACTGGTCCGTTGGCCCGCTTGAGACACTTGAAGGGCTCGAACAGCTTCGCTTTCTCGAGAACGGCCGCCAGGTTCTGTGTGTGGAGGTTGCAGCGCGTGGCCGTCAGTTCTGGGAACTGAACAATCCTGCCGATGTGCCCAAGATTGAAGCGATGATGGCGGAGATGGGGGTGGCATGACCCCACCGACGGTCAGTGTTGTGGTGGTGAGCCGCGACCGGCCAGCCGCATTGACATGGTGCCTGAAGGGGCTGTCTCAGCTTCAATATGCCAGTTTCGAAATCGTTGTGATCGCCGATCCGCCCGGTTGTGCTGCCGCCCAGGCAAGCTCGTTTGCCGAGCAGATCAAGCTGGTGGAATTCGACAGACCCAACATATCAGAGGCGCGAAATCTGGGGATCAGTCATGCCGCTGGCGAGATTGTCGCCTTTATCGACGATGACGCCGTGCCGGAGCCCAGTTGGTTGCACCAGCTTGTCAATCCGGTGATCAGGCCGGAAGTCGCAGCCATGGGCGGCTTCGTCCGGGGCCGCAACGGGATTTCTTGGCAATGGCAGGCGCGCACGGTTGATGAACTGGGCGTAGCCGAAGCGGTCGACGTCAGTGCCCACCGTGCCACCGTGCTTGCCCCCAAGGGACAGCGCGCCATCAAGACTGAAGGCACGAACATGGCCGTACGCCGGGACGTGCTGGTTGCGCTTGAAGGCTTTGATCCCGGCTTTGCCTTCTATCTTGACGAAACCGACTTGAACCTGCGCCTGAAACGGGCCGGTCACGCAACAGCGCTGGTCCCGATGGCCGAGGTGCATCACGGATTTGCAGCCAGTCCGAGGCGTCGCGCTGACCGTGTTCCGCGCGATTTGTTCGACATCGGGTCAAGCTGGGCCGTGTTTCAACGCAAATACGTCCAAGAGGCCGAGCGTCGAGATCACTGGCGCAACCTGCGCGAACACGAGCGTAAGCGCATTTTGGATCACATGGTGAGCGGAAGGCTGCTGCCGCGGGACGTTCGTTACCTGATGGGACGCCTGGACCAGGGATATAGCCAAGGCCTGATGCGTCAGCGTGGTGGTGCGCATGTGTCCCGCAGCCCAGTATCGGCATTCAAGCCATTTCCCGCCCAAAAGCGCGTATCGGTCGTGTTGGCAGGACGGATCTGGCAACGTCGTGCCCTGCGCGCCGAAGCTGCCGAACGCGTGCGCAATGGAGAGATCGTAACGCTGTTCCTGTTCTCGCCAACGACGCGCTATCATCACGTCCGGTTCGATCCCGAAGGATACTGGGAACAACGGGGTGGCTTATTTGGTCGCTCTGTGCGAGAAGCGCCTCTGTTTCGAATGTTTACATTTTATGAGCGGGTCGCGGCGGAAACACGCCGGATCGGCAAACAAAGGCTGATTGATTGATGTGTTTGGCGCGTCTAGGCAACACTTGTCAGATGCCGACGGGTCCGTCGAAATTGGACATTCTACGAACGCGGTTTAGTAGTATGAACCGTGCAACCCGGCAGTAATTTTATTCAGAGGATGATTATGCGAAAAAAGGTGACCAAGGCGATCTTTCCAGTGGCGGGTCTGGGAACGCGGTTCTTGCCCGCGACCAAATCGGTGCCAAAGGAGATCATGACGCTCGTTGATCGTCCGCTGATCCAATACGCGATCGACGAAGCGCGCGCGGCCGGCATCAAGGAGTTCATCTTCGTAACGTCTCGGGGCAAGGGCGCGCTTGAAGACTATTTCGATCACTCGCCAACCCTGGAGCAGGAGCTGCGGAAAAAGGGCAAGGACGACCTTCTTGAAATCCTCAAGGGCACCAACATGGAAAGCGGTGCCATCGCGTATATCCGCCAGCACAAGGCGCTTGGTCTGGGTCACGCTGTCTGGTGTGCCCGTCGTCTGATCGGGAACGAACCCTTTGCGGTCATCCTGCCCGACGATGTCATTGCGGCAGATACGCCCTGCCTGCAGCAGATGGTCGAAGCCTACAATGAAACCGGCGGTAACGTCGTTGCCGCGATGGAAGTCCCGCCAGAACGGGCGTCGTCCTACGGTGTACTCGATATCAAGGAAGATATGGGCCAGTTGGTGGAAGCCAAAGGCATGGTCGAAAAGCCTGCACAGGGCGAAGCGCCATCCAACCTGGCAGTGATCGGCCGCTACATCCTGACAACCAAGGTGCTGCGGTCCCTGAACCAGATGAAATCCGGCGCGGGTGGCGAGATTCAACTTACCGATGCAATTGCCAACGAGATCGGCGGCGAGGACGGCGTTTACGGTTTCCGGTTCCGTGGTCAGCGGTTCGATTGCGGTTCCAAGTCCGGTTTCCTGCAGGCGACGGTGGCCTTTGGTCTTGCGCGCGATGAATTGAGGGATGACTTGCTGGGCTACATTCGCGATGTTGTCCAGATGGACAAGGCTGCCGAGTAAGACAGGACTGCACTATGGCGAATGTGCTCGTCACGGGCGGAGCCGGGTATATCGGCTCTCATGCCTGCAAGGCTCTGCGGGATGCAGGTCTTGTGCCGGTCACCTACGACAACCTGGAAACGGGATGGCGCGATGCCGTCAAGTTCGGGCCATTCGTTCAGGGCGATCTGATGGATCGTGCGGCACTTGATGCTGCTTTTGCCGAATACGCGCCCGTCGCCGTCATGCATTTTGCCGCGCTCAGCCAGGTGGGTGAGAGCATGCAGGACCCTGGCCGATATTGGCGCAACAACGTGCTTGGGTCGCTGACCTTGATCGAAGCCGCTGTTGCGGCTGGTTGCCTTGATTTCGTGTTTTCGTCGACCTGCGCCACCTACGGCGACCAGGACAATGTCGTCTTGGATGAGAACAGCGCGCAGCACCCGATCAATGCCTATGGTGCATCCAAGCGCGCGATCGAGGACATCCTGCGTGACTTCGAGGCCGCATATGGTCTGCGCCATGTGATCTTTCGCTATTTCAATGTGGCTGGCGCCGATCCTGCGGGTGAGGTTGGTGAATTCCACCAGCCTGAAACGCATCTCGTCCCGCTTATGCTGGATGCAATTGCAGGCAAGCGCGATGCGTTGACGGTCTACGGTACCGACTACGACACGCCGGACGGGACCTGCATACGCGATTACGTGCATGTGTGCGATCTGGTGGATGCCCATGTCCTGGGTCTCAAGTGGTTGCAGGCTGGCAAGGGCAGTCGGGTGTTCAACCTGGGCACGGGCAGCGGCTTTTCCGTGCGCGAGGTGATTGATCATTCACGTGCCGTCACCAATCAAAGTGTGCCCTATGTTGACGGGGACCGGCGGCCCGGAGATTGTACGAAGCTGGTATCCGGATCAACGCGAGCCGAGGCAGAGTTGGGCTGGACGCCGACCCGGTCGACGCTGGAAACCATGATCAAAGACGCCTGGAGATGGCACCAAACTGGGCACTACGACGCATAACCCCCCCAGCGCCCGCCTGTTGGACCTGACCCGGCTCATGCGACGGGTCGGACGGGTTCTGACCGGGGTGGACCGCGTCGAACTGGCCTATCTCCGCGCACTTCAGGATGCACCGGAGCCTGTATTCGGCCTGATCCGCTCTCGGTTCGGATACATTTTGCTCGGTCCGGAGGGCGTCGCTGCTGCGACGCCGATCCTGTCCGGTGCCGTTGACGCACAGCAGATATCCAAAGCGTGGCACCATATCCGGCGTGCCGCGATATCGCGTGGACTGCCTTTTGCCTTGCCACGCATGTTGCGCGATCATCTGCCGGCTGGAACCGCTTACCTGAACACCGGCCATTCGAACGTGACGGACCGTGTGTTGCGTGCCATGAACGGGGCCGACATTTCCGTCGCCGTTTTCATCCACGATGTCATCCCGCTGGAATTTCCACACTATCAACGCGAAGGATCGGTCGCGCCATTTCGAGCGATGATTGACCGCGTGGCCGCACAAGCTGATCTTGTCATCTACAATTCCGAAGATACGAAGATGCGTGCCGAAGTGCAGATGACAGGGCGGACACCTCCGTCGATTGTTGCGCATCTGGGAACAGATGTTGCAACGCCGCGGCCTGATGACCTGCCGCGTGACCTACCACCGGCGGTCCCGTACTTTGTCACGCCCGGCACCATCGAGCCGCGCAAAAACCACGCCTTTCTGCTCGATCTGTGGGATGAAATGGGTGCGGATGCGCCTACACTGGTCATCGCTGGCAACCGCGGATGGAACAACGAAGCCGTTTTTGCCCGCCTTGATGCGCTGAACCCCGATGACCGGATCAGAGAAGTGGCGGGGCTGAGTGACGGTGCGCTCGCCTCATTGGTGGGCGGGGCGGCAGGTGTCTTGCTCCCCTCCCACGCCGAAGGGTTTGGCCTGCCCGCGGTCGAGGCAACCGCACTTGGCATTCCTGTCGTTGTGAACACACTTGATGTCTATGCCGAGTTCCTGGGTGACATACCCATTTACGCAAGCGTTTCAGATCGTTATCTGTGGATAAAGGCAATCAACACGCTGGCGGAGGCCGGGCAACGCACGCAACAGGAACACCAGTTTGAACTGCCGAGTTGGGGGTCGCATTTCAAGACTGTGTTAAGGTTGACCTGATAGGCGCGGACAAGGCCGGAGACGTCGGCTGGCAGAGGACGGGGCAATTTGGGCGCTTGGCAGTCATATAGGCTGAGGCTTCAGCGCAAGCGGTGGCGTATCCGGGCATTTCGGAAGCGTCGTGAATTGTCGCGCATCGTCAACCGCACCGATCAAATCCGTCCCTCGGACTTGCTGTGCTTTTCCACCCAACGGAACGAGGCAATCCGTCTTCCGTACTTCCTGAACTACTATCGCGAGATGGGGATCAATCATTTCCTGATCGTGGACAATGACAGTACGGACGGATCGCTGGACTATCTGGCACAGCAACCGGATGTGTCCGTTTGGTCCACCAAAGCGAGCTACAAGCGATCGCGATTTGGTGTCGACTGGCTGAACTGGTTGCAGATGAAGTACGGGCACGGGCATTGGACACTGGTTGTGGATCCGGACGAGTTTCTGGTCTATCCGTTCTGTGATACGAGGCCTCTTCGCGCGCTGACGGACTGGCTGGATGCTTCGTCTATCAAGTCCTTCTCGGCCATGCTGCTCGACATGTACCCGAAGGGGCGGCTGGACGAGCAACCGTATTCCGCAGGCCAGAATCCGATAGAGATCGCAAGTTGGTTCGACAGCGGCAACTACACGTTTTCCAAGAATCATGCGCTGGGCAACCTGTGGATTCAGGGCGGGCCACGCGCCCGCGTCTTTTTCCCGGACGAACCCGCGCGTGCACCGGCACTGAACAAGATACCGTTGGTCAAATGGGACCGGCGCTATGCTTATGCCAGTTCGACCCACATGCTTCTGCCGCGCGGATTGAACCAGGTCTTTGACGAGTGGGGCGGTGAAAAGGCATCGGGCGTTTTGCTGCATGCCAAGTTTCTTGACACGTTCACGGCCAAGGCGGCAGAAGAGCTGGATCGCAAACAGCACTATGCTGCGTCGGTCGAATACAAGGCCTATGCCGCGACCATGCGCGATGACCCTGACCTGTGGTGCAAATGGTCCGAGAAATACATCAACTGGCGCCAACTTGAGATTCTCGGCCTCATGTCCAAGGGGAACTGGGCATGAGTGTCGGCATCGTCATGCTGGTTCACACGGCCCTCGACCGCGCCGAACAGGCCGCGCGGTTCTGGGCGGCGGGTGGCTGTCCGGTTGTCATACATGTCGATGTGAATGTGCCGAAGCGGACCTACAATGCGTTTGCCCAGGCCCTGTCTGACGTCCCGATCATCAGGTTCTCCAAACGGTTCCGATGTGAGTGGGGCACTTGGGGAATCGTTGCTGCCAGCCAGGCGGCGTCCGAGATGATGCTGACCGAGTTTTCGGATGTCCGTCATGTCTACCTCGCGTCTGGCTCGTGTTTGCCTTTGCGACCGGTTGACGAACTGGTGGACTATCTCGCGGATCGTCCAAGGACCGACTTCATCGAAAGTGCCACCACGGCGGACGTGCCGTGGACCGTTGGCGGGCTGGATCACGAACGCTTCACCCTGCGCTTTCCGTTTTCATGGAAACGGCAACGGCTTTTGTTCGACAAATATGTCGATTTGCAACGGCGACTTGGCATGAAGCGCAAGATACCGGCGGGTCTTGTGCCGCACATGGGCAGCCAGTGGTGGTGCCTGACGCGCCAAACCCTGTCTGCTATCCTGCAGGGTCCGGATCGCAAGGAATACGACGCCTATTTCAAACAGGTGTGGATCCCCGACGAAAGCTATTACCAGACCCTCGCCCGGCAATACGCAATCGAAATCGAGAGCCGATCGCTGACCCTGTCCAAGTTCGACTTCCAGGGCAAACCCCATATCTTCTACGACGATCACTTGCAGCTTCTTCGCCGGTCGGACTGTTTCGTCGCGCGCAAGATCTGGCCTCATGCCAACCGGTTGTATGATGCTTTCCTGACCGATCCGGCTGGCGCGATGAAGCGGACAGAGCCGAACCCGGGCAAGATTGACCGCATCTTTGCCAAGGCCGTGGAACGTAGAACGCGCGGGCGGCCGGGTCTTTACATGCAAAGCCGTTTCCCGAACGAGGACTGGGAGAACGGGATGACCGCGGCGCCGTACTCCGTGTTTCAGGGCTTTACCGAAATCTTCGAAAACTTCGAACCTTGGCTGGCCAAGGCGACCGGTGCGCGAGTGCATGGGCACCTGTTCCATTCTGATCGGGTTGAGTTTGCCGAGGGGCAGACGACCCTGAACGGGGCGCTCAGCAACAGCGCCAAGGCGCGGGACTACAACGCCAGTGCGTTTCTCACCAACCTGATCTGGAACACACGAGGCGAGCGGCAATGCTTCCAGTTTGGGCCCAATGACAATCAGGACATCAACTGGAAGGTGGCCAAGGACCCAAACGCCCAGATATCGGTGATCTCGGGCGCTTGGTCGGTTCCGTTGTTCCGCTCCAATCTGAACTTCATGGACATCCGGAAAGAAGCTGCGCGCCTGCAGAAAATCGAAAGCGATCATCTGGATGTGCTGCGCTCACCCTATGCCAAGGCGCGGATCAGGATCTGGACCATGGCAGAGTTCGTGGAGGCACCGATGGAACCGTTGCAAGGCATTCTGGATGAGATCGGCCTGACCCACGCCCGCCGCTTGTCCGAGGTTCCGAAGCTCGCCAACTTGACCGGTTTCGGTCAGTTCCTGCAGAATTTGAAGAACCAGGGCATGCACCCGTATCTCATGGGCGACTTTCCGGTCGCGCTTGGTCCCAAAGCCGCCCAGGATCCCCCACGCAAACCCTATTTGGTGCGTTAACCCGACATGGCTAATTTTGATTACTTCGTTGTGTTCGCAGAGATGCGTACGGGATCCAATTTTCTCGAGACCAACTTGAACGCTTTTGAAGGCATCTCGTGCCACGGGGAGGCGTTCAACCCGTTTTTTATTGGTTACCCCAACAACGACAACATTTTGGGCGTCACTTTGGCCACCCGCGAGGAAAACCCGAAAGCCCTGTTGCGCGAGATCAAGAAAACACCGGACCTGAGTGGTTTTCGCTATTTTCATGATCATGATCCACGCATCTTCGACAAGATTGTCGATGACCCAAAATGCGCCAAGATCGTACTGACCCGGAACCCGGTGGACAGTTATGTGTCCCGGAAGATTGCCCAGGCCACAGGGCAATGGAAACTCACCGACGCCAAGGCGCGCAAGGACAGCAAAGCAACATTTGATGCCGACGAATTTGCCACCCATCTTGGTGCTCTACAGGATTTTCAGGTCACGCTGCTGAACCGTTTGCAATCATCCGGTCAGACGGCATTCTACGTGGCCTACGAAGACTTGCAGAACCTGAGCGTGATGAATGGTCTCGCCAAGTGGCTTGGCGTGGACAGCGCGCTGGAGGCGCTGGACAAAAGTCTGAAGGTGCAGAACCCCAGCGCCGTGGCGGACAAGGTCAGCAATGCCGCCCAGATGACCGAAGCGTTGTCGGGTCTCGATCGTTTCAACCTCACCCGCACCCCCAACTTCGAACCGCGCCGTGGGGCGGCCGTTCCTACCTATTTTGCCAGCCAATCTGCGCCGCTCATGTATTTGCCGATCCGCGGTTGGCCCGAAGATCAAGCGCTGCGCTGGATGCAGGCGATTGACAAACTCCAAGGTGGAAAGCCCGCGTCCAAGCTGTCGCAGAACGAAATGCGTGACTGGATGCGGTCGCATCCCGGACACCGGAGCTTCACTGTATTGAGGCATCCTTTGGCGCGCGCGCACGCGGTGTTCTGCCATCGTATCCTGAACACCGGAAAGGGCGGCTACGGCGGGATTCGAACCGTCCTGGGCAAACGCTATCAAATGGCAATGCCTGACGATCCCGGCGACGCCTCTTACGACAAGGTGGCACACCGCACCGCCTTTGCGGCCTTCCTCAAGTTTCTCAAGGCCAATCTGAACGGGCAAACGGCGGTTCGGGTGGACCCGGATTGGGCCAGCCAGGCGAAGACGGTCGAGGGTTTTGCGGAGTTTGTGTTGCCGGATCGGCTGATCCGCATTGAAACCATGGCGCACGAGTTGGCGGAACTCAGCGCGGCAGTGGGTCTGGCATCTGTGCCGGAACTTGGCGCTGCTGCACCAGACGCGCCATATCAGCTGATCGACGTGTACGACCCGGAAATCGAGGATTTGTGCCGCGCAGTCTATGCACGCGACTACCTGATGTTCGGGTTCAAGGACTGGACGCCGGTTTAGGCGGCTTGGGCCGGTTTTGCTTCGTTCAGGATAGCAAACAATGTGCTGGCGTCCGGATTGGCGCGCAGCTTGGCGCAAATGGCAGGATCACGCAGAGTGCGTGACACAAGGGCGAGCGCTTTGAGGTGTTCGACGCCAGCCTCTTCCGGCGCGAACAGGGCAAAGGCGATGTCGACCGGCTGGCGGTCGACTGCATCAAAATCGATAGGTTTGTCGAGCAGAACAAAAGCCCCCATCACGTCAGAGATACCGTCGATCCGTGCGTGGGGCAGGGCCACGCCGTGGCCCACGCCCGTGGGACCCAAAGCCTCGCGCGCGATCAGCGATTCGACCACCAGCGCGGCGTTGAGGTCATAGGCCACTTGCACGAGATCACCGATCTCGTGAAAAAGCCGTTTCTTGGACGAGGCGGAGGTCACAACCTTGACCGCCTCGGGTTTCAAAAGGGTCCCAAAATTCATTCTGCTCGCTTGTCGGTGCGTCGTGACACCGATCCCTTACGGGTCGATCCAGCCAATGTTCCCGTCATCGCGACGGTAGACTACGTTCAGCCCGTCTTTCCCTTCGTTTCGGAACACCAGCACAGGGGCGCCCGCCAATTCCATTTGCATGACCGCTTCTCCGACCGAGAGGGATGGGATCTTGGTTTCCATCTCGGCCACGATCATCGGCTGCAGGGTCTCGGGCTCCGAGTCGCCTGCGCCATCGTCAGAGGCGAGGATATAAGAGGCCGCGCCAGAGAGTTCAACCGGCTGCGCGCGCTCCTTGTGATGGTCCTTCAAACGCCGTTTGTAGCGCCGCAACTGCTTTTCCATCTTGTCGGAACAGCCGTCAAAAGCGGCATAGATTTCAGTGGCATGGGCCTTGGCCTGCGCGGTCAGGCCAGTAGACAGGTGCACCGTTGCTTCGCAGACGAATTCATGTGCTGACTTGGAAAAAACAACCTGGGCGTTGGTCGGGCGTTCGGCATATTTCTGCACAACTGCCCCCAAATCATCCCGAACATGGGTTTGCAGCGCTTCGCCGATATCGATCTGTTTGCCACTGATTTGATACTGCATTCTTGCTCCTTCTGATGTGTCCGCGACGCACGTTTTTGACCACCAAGTCATTGGCGGCGCGTACGTATCTAGAATTGCGGAAAAGGCTGTTCCTGACCCTGATCTATATCAAAACCCGTAAGACGGATCCTGATGTTGCAGATCGGGGACAGCACGAGAGCCATGCTGTCATTGCACGCCAAAAGTGCACTCGGAGTCAATGAAAAGCGGACATGGCGCGCGCGCCGTCGCTCAGCCGATACGGAAGTTTTCGCCCAGATACACGCGGCGCACGTTTTCGTTCTGAACCACGTCTTCAGGCGTCCCGGACATCAGAACCTGCCCATCATGCAGGATGTAGGCACGGTCGACGATCTCGAGCGTTTCACGCACGTTGTGATCCGTGATCAGCACGCCGATGCCGCGTTTTTTCAAATCACCCACAAGATGACGGATATCCCCGACCGAGATTGGGTCGACCCCGGCAAAGGGTTCGTCCAACAGCAAATAATTCGGGTTGGCGGCGAGCGATCGCGCAATTTCCACCCGACGCCGCTCGCCGCCGGACAGGGCCAGCGCTGGGGCGCGACGCAAGTGCTCGATCGAAAATTCGCTCAGCAACTCCTCAAGCCGCTCGCGCCGCTTGTGGCGGTCGGGTTCGGTGATGTCGAGGATGGCGAGGATGTTGTCCTGCACGCTGAGACCGCGGAAGATGCTCATCTCTTGCGGCAGATAGCCGATGCCCATCTGTGCGCGTCGATACATCGGCAGGTTGGTGACGTCATTGCCATCAAGCAGCACGGTCCCACCTTCTGGCGTAACCAAGCCGGCCACCGCATAGAACGTCGTTGTTTTGCCGGACCCGTTCGGCCCCAGAAGCGCGACAACCTCGCCCCGGTTCAGTTCCATGGAGAAGTCGCGGATAACGACCTTCTTGCGATAGGATTTGCGCAAATGCGAAATGCGCAGGCCGGAGGATCCTTCGGCCAATTTCAGGTCCGGTGTCGCCATCAGTTGTTGCCGGTTTGCAGGATCGTCTTGACGTTGCCTTGCATCCGCGCGGTTCCGTCTTCGAGGTTGACCGTCATCCGCTCGGACGCGATGGCGCTTTGTCCCTGGGTCAGTAGCACGTCACCGGTCATCACGATCAGGCCGGTGTCGATGCTGTAGTCGGCGCGCTGCGCCTCGGCCGCGTCCGGACCGGACACCAATGTGACGCCGCCTGTGGCTTCCAAACGTTCGATGCCTGCCTGATCTTCGAGATAGATGACCAGAACGCGCGGGGCGGACAGGCGCATCTCGCCCTGACCCACGACCACGTTGCCGGTAAACACGGCCTCGCCTGTTTCTTGATCCACGTTCAGCTCGTTCGCGCTGACCTCAACCGGTGCCGAAGTGTCTTGTTGGATCGCACCAAAGGCAACTTGAGTGCCCTGTGCATGAAGTGGAGTAATCAGACCCATCAGGATCAGGCAGGCTATGGCACGCAAAAAAGTCACGGGTCTATTCTTCTTCCAAGTCTTGCGGGCGGTATATCAACTTTACGCCGTTTGTGAAAACCAATTGGGCAGTCTCGCCCCCGTCGGGCTTTTCCAAGCGCATGTTGCCCGCCTCCAAAGTACCGGAGAGGCCCAGACCGTTCACGGGCCCAGGCGATTCGACCGTCATGTTTTCGAAGTCGGTCAGAAGTTGCTCGGAATTCAATTTGTAGCCGGTTGATGTCGTGATCACGACATTGCCCTCAAGAGATGAGGCGCCGCGCGCCATGTCGAACGCTCCACGGTCGGAAAACAGTACAACGCGCGTGCCACCAGCGAGGTCAATATGCGCGGCCAAGTCGGTCGCCGCGTTGTTCTGACCATCGGCAGTTGCCAGTGTGCCGGCAGAAACTGAAATGCGGTCGCCGCTGCTTGATGTGCCGGAAAAGAACGGTGCAGTAACCTGTTGCCCGCGCAACCGTTCCTGAATTTCAGTCTCGGCGAAAGGAACGGACGCCACAGGGTCGATGTTGCGCGACAGAAGGAACAGCGTGGACAGCAGGGCGAGCGCCGCTAACGGCAGCAGCACCTTGAGCCAGGCGACGAGCTTTGAATACCTGTCCATGCCATGTCCTTAACCCAGCCCCACGCGCAAACAGTCGTGGATGTGAATGAGACCCAGCGGCGTATTGCCTTGGTCTTCTTCAGCCACGAACAAACACGTCACGGAACGTTCACCAGCACGACCGTTCATGATGCTGACTGCCTCTTGCGCCAAGACATCCGGGCCGATCGTTCTTGGTGAAATGGTCATCACGTCGCGGGCCTTCAAGCCCAGCAAGCCGTCGCTCATATGACGCCGCAGGTCACCGTCCGTGATGATGCCGACCAGGCCGCCTGCGTCGTTCGTTACCCCAACCACCCCAAAGCCCTTTTCGCTGATCTCAAGCAGCGCGTCGGCCATGGTCGTGTCTTCGCCAACCAGCGGCATGGACGCGCCGCCATGCATCAGATCGGATACGCGCGTCAGTTGGGCGCCCAGTTTGCCACCGGGGTGAAAGTCGCGGAAATGCTCCGCGGTAAACTCCCGATGCTCCATCAATGCCACGGCGAGTGCATCACCCAGCGCGAGCGTCAGCGTCGTTGATGTCGTGGGCACGACGCCCGTGCCGCAGGCTTCGCCCAGATCCGGCAATTGCAGAACAACATCGCACGCGATGCCCAATGCGCTTTTCGGTGCCTTGGTGATGCCGATCAGCGGAATGTCAAAGCGCCGCGAAAAGGCAATCATATTTGCCAGTTCGGGTGCTTCGCCCGAGTTCGAGATTGCCAGCACGACATCGGCCCGCGTGACCATGCCCAGATCGCCATGGCTCGCCTCTGCCGGATGCACGAATTGCGCGGGCGTACCCGTGCTGGCCAGCGTCGCCGCAATCTTGCGGGCGATGTGCCCGGATTTCCCGATCCCCGTCACGATCACCCGGCCCGTCGCGTTCAGCAGAACGCCAATGGCGGCGCGAAAGGTTTCATCCAGACCGTCGGCCAAGACGCCAAGCGCGTCTGCTTCTGTCCGGATCACCCGACGCGCGGTGTCGATAAAGGGGGTCCTGCCGCTCATGAGTGGGCAAAGATGTCCGTGTCTGGCCAACCTGCCAGATCCAGGCGCGCGCGCATGGGCAGGAAGTCGAAGCACGCCTGCGCGATGTCCATCCTGCCTTCGCGCTCCAGCCGCTCGTTCAGCGCCTCGCGCAGCTTGTGGAGGTACAGCACATCAGAGGCGGCGTATTCCAACTGCGCATCGCTCAGCGTGTCCGCGCCCCAGTCGCTGGACTGCTGCTGTTTCGAAATGTCGATACCAAGCATTTCCTGCAACAGGTTCTTCAGCCCATGCCGGTCGGTATAGGTGCGGATCAGGCGGCTCGCGATCTTGGTGCAGTAGACGGGTGCTGTGACCGCGCCAAAGGCGTTCAGCATCGCGGCAATGTCGAAGCGGCCGAAGTGAAACAGTTTGAGTACGTTCGGGTCTTCGAGCAGACGGCATAGGTTCGGTGCCTCAGTCTGGCCCAGCTTGATCTGCACGATATGCGCGTTGCCGCCGCCGCCGGACAGTTGCACCACGCACAGCCGATCACGGTGCGGGTTCAGGCCCATGGTTTCGCAGTCGATGGCCACGACCGGCCCCAAGTCGAGGTCGTCGGGCAGGTCGGAAATATGCAAATGGTTCGTCATGCGCCCGCTATAACGCGCGTTTGGCCCTTGGGAAAGCGCGGTTTAGATTGGGTTGCTGGTGTCGAGGCGGGGCTGTGGACAGCGATATGGCTGGGTCACAACCAGCGCCTGGCGGTCCTAACCGGCTTCAGACGCATCGTCCGGGTTAGACGTCGGTCATTGTCGGTGTCAGACACGCAGCCTGCGGCACCATGGACCAATCAGCTCTCGGCCTCAATGTCTTCGCCTGCCGGGTTGGCGATCCCAAGCAAAGGTCGATTTGGACATGTTCCGGTAACGACATCACTTTGCAGCGCGTTCCTTGGGGCACTGGACCATTCGTTATTGGCGCTGTTCTATGACCTCATACAACGCCAACCAAAACGGACCCGCCCATGGACCGCGCCGCTATCGTTCACGACAACTTCCACCGGCGGCTGAAAGCCAACGACCTGCCTTCGGGCGCGGGTGCAGGCGATATGGAACCCGACACGCTTCTGACGCTCTACCGCGCGCAATGCCTGTCCCGGCAACTCGACCGCACCAGCCGCGTCATGCAGAAGGCCGGGCAGGGATACTACACCATCGGGTCGAGCGGTCACGAGGGGATGGCGGGCGTCGCCCATGCCCTGCGCCCCACCGACATGGCGTTCCTGCATTACCGCGATGCTGCGTTTCAGATCGCCCGCGCGGGTCAGGTCCCCGATCAGAATCCGGCATGGGACATCCTGCTCAGCTTCGCCGCTTCGGCCGACGATCCCATGTCGGGTGGTCGCCATAAGGTCCTGGGCTCCAAGGCACTGAACATCCCGCCCCAAACCTCGACCATCGCCAGTCACTTGCCCAAGGCGGTTGGTGCGGCCTATTCCATCGGATTGTCCAAACGGCAGCGTCCGGAACATGCACACCTGCCGGATGACAGCATCGTCATGTGCAGCTTCGGCGACGCCTCCGCCAACCACTCCACCGCCCAAGGCGCCATCAACACAGCCTGCTGGACGAGCTTTCAAAACGTGCCGTTGCCGCTACTGTTTGTGTGCGAGGACAACGGCATCGGCATCTCGACCCCCACACCCCACGGCTGGATCGCCGCCAACTTCGCCGCCAAACCCGGCCTCACCTATTTCGCCTGTGACGGCTTGAACGTCGCGGAAACCCACAGGGTCGCGGCAGAGGCGGCCGCCTTTGTCCGTCGCCACAAACGTCCCGCCTTCCTGCATATCCGCACTGTGCGCCTCTACGGTCACGCAGGCTCGGACGTCGAAGCGACCTACCGCGCCAAAGCAGATATAGAAGCGGATGAGGGCAACGACCCGCTCCTTCATACCGCCCGCCTTCTTCGCGACAGCGGTGCGGCAGCACCCAAGGACGCTTTGAGCATCTACGAGGACATCGGCGCCGAATGCGAGATGCTCGCCGCCAAGGCCGTCAAACGCGCTCGTCTGCAGTTAGCGCAAGATGTGCGCGCAAGCCTAATCCCTCCGGCGCGAACCTGCGCACCCACAAACGGTCCTTCTCCGGATCAACGGAAACGTACCTTCGGCACCGATCTCCGAAGCAGCGAAGAACCACAGGTGATGAGCAAGCTGATCTCTTGGGCGCTCACCGACCTCATGCTCGAACACCCGGAAATCGTCATAGCGGGCGAGGACATCGGGAAAAAGGGCGGCGTCTACGGCGCGACGCAAAAGCTGCAAGCCCGCTTCGGTCCGCACCGTGTCATCGACACACTGCTCGACGAACAATCCATCCTCGGCCTCGCCATCGGTATGGCCCATAACGGCTTTATCCCGATCCCCGAAATCCAGTTTCTCGCCTACCTCCACAATGCAGAGGATCAGCTTAGGGGCGAAGCCG
This sequence comes from Tateyamaria omphalii, assembly GCF_019802125.1. GTDB lineage: Bacteria > Pseudomonadota > Alphaproteobacteria > Rhodobacterales > Rhodobacteraceae > Tateyamaria > Tateyamaria omphalii_B. Next base: position 207,290 of record NZ_JAHVHT010000002.1, on the reverse strand, counting down.
CCACACTCCCGTTCTTCTCCAACGGCCAATTCACCAACCCCATGGTCCTCCGCATCGCGGGCCTCGGCTACCAGCGCGGTTTCGGCGGCCACTTTCACAACGACAATTCCCTCGCCGTCCTGCGAGACATCCCCGGCCTCATCATCGCCTGCCCCTCGCGCGGCGATGACGCGGCCAGGATGCTCCGCGAAGCGGTGCGGCTGGCCCGCGAAGAGCAGCGCGTCGTGGTGTTCATCGAACCCATCGCCCTCTACCCCATGCGCGACCTGCACAACGACGGCGACAAGGCGTGGATGTCGACCTACCCCGCGCCCGACGAACGGATCGCGCTGGGCGAGGTCGGGATCAGCGGAGAGGGCACCGACCTTGCCATCGTAACATACGGCAACGGACGGTATCTGTCGGAACAGGCCGCAAAGCGCTTGCAGGCCAAGGGCATAAACGCCCGCGTCATCGACATGCGCTGGCTCGCCCCGATGCCAGAGGCCGCGCTGATCGAACATGCGCGCGCCTGCCAAGCCACTCTGATCGTCGATGAATGCCGCCGCACCGGTAGCCAGTCCGAGGCGCTGATGAGCCTCTTCACCGAAGCAGGCATTCCAAACATCGCGCGTGTCACGGCCGAGGATTGCTTCATCGCCACCGGCCCCGCCTACGCCGCCACACTCCCCTCAACAGATGGTATCGTGGACGCCGCCATAACGCTCTGCGCCAAGTCTTGAGATTCCGGTTTCACGAAATTCACCGCGCCCCTTGATCGCCCCTTTCCCTCCGGTCCACAGTCGCGCCGACAGGGAGAGAGGACATCACACATGACGCATCAGGCAGCGTTCTACCGCGGCGACAAGCACTTCACGGTCGAGGCGGTCGAAACACCCGCGCCCGGCCCAGGCCAGGTGCAAATCGACGTGGCCTATTGCGGCATCTGCGGGACCGACCTTCATATCTATCTCGGTCACATGGACGCGCGCGTCGGGTTCGAACGCACCATCGGGCACGAGATGTCGGGCGTGGTCTCTGCCGTAGGTGAGGGTGTCGATGGTTTCGAACCCGGCCAACCCATCGTCGTCCGCCCGCTCGATCACTGCGGTAACTGCCCCGCCTGTGACGCTGGTCACCAGCACATCTGCCACAACCTCAAATTCATCGGCATCGACAGCGATGGCGCCTTCCAGCAGAAATGGAACGTCCCCGCCCACACCGTCCATATCCTCCCCAAGGACCTCAATCTCGCCCATGCCGCCCTCATCGAACCCCTCGCCGTGGCCGTCCATGACGTCGACCGGGGCAAGGTCCAGCCGGGCGAAGATGTGCTTGTCATCGGCGGCGGCCCCATCGGCATGTTGGTCGCCATGGCCGCGCGGGACGCGGGCGCGAACGTGACCGTGGCCGAGATCAACGACAACCGCCTCGCCTTTGCTCAGAAGGTTGGGTTCACGACCATGGACCCCAAAACCACCGACGTCGCCAAAGCCATGCACGAGGCCACGGGCGGCAAGGGCGCTGACGTCGTCTTCGAAGTGTCCGGCAGCCAACCCGGCGTCGACCTGATGACCGCTGCTGCCGCCACACGCGGGCGTATTGTCATGGTCGCCATCCATGCCACCAAACCCCAGATCGACATGTTCCAATTCTTCTGGCGTGAGCTTGACCTGATCGGAGCCCGTGTCTACCGGCCCGAGGATTACGACAAAGCCATGGATCTGCTCGCGAAAGGTGTCGTCGATTGCGACGCCTTCATCACCGACATCCAAGGTTTGGAAGACATCGAAGGCGCCTTCAAAAACCTCACTGAAAACCCCAACGCCATGAAATCCATGATCCGCGTGACGGAGGGTCTGTAAATGTCCGTTCTCAACACCTTCGACCTGACCGGCAAAACCGCCCTAGTCACCGGCGCTAAACGCGGCATCGGTCGCGGCATGGCCGAGGCACTGGCCGAAGCAGGCGCCGACATCACCGGCGTCAGTGCGACGCTCGCGCCCGGCTCCGACGTGCAGCAAAGCGTCGAAGCGATGGGGCGCACATTCACGCCCTACGCCTGCGACTTCTCTGATCGCCGGGCGGTCAAGGCCTTCGCGGCTCAGGTGCTTGCGGACCACCCGCAGATCGACATCCTGATCAACAACGCGGGCACCATCCTGCGCACCCCCGCCGCAGATCACCCCGACGACATGTGGGACAAAGTGATCGAGGTGAACCTGAACGCCCAGTTCATCCTCACCCGCGAGATCGGCAAAACCATGGTCGAGCGCGGGTCGGGCAAGATCATCTTCACCGCTTCCCTTCTCACCTTCCAGGGTGGGATCACGGTGCCCGGCTACGCCGCTTCCAAGGGCGGGATCGGGCAACTCACCATGGCGTTTGCCAATGAATGGGCCAGCAAAGGCGTCAACGTCAACGCCATCGCCCCCGGTTACATCGACACCGACAACACCGAAGCGCTGCGCAACGATCCCGTGCGCTCCAAATCCATACTAGAGCGTATTCCTGCGGGCCGTTGGGGCAAACCCGAGGATTTCAAAGGCCCCGCCGTCTTCCTCGCCTCCGACGCCTCGGCCTATATGCACGGACACGTCATGCTGGTCGATGGTGGGTGGATGGGCCGCTAGTCGCCGATGGGATTGGGCCCGGTATAGGTCCAGCGATAGCCGGGTGGGGTGGGCCCTTTGTTCCGGCCACCCTGCTGTTGCTGCTCCCAAGCATGGGACAGGATGCCAACCGACCGAGACAGGCAGAAAAGCCCGCGCGCCAAGGGCGCGGGAAAACCCAATTCGGCAAAAATAACCGCCGTCGCCCCGTCGATGTTCATCGGCACGGGCTTGCCTTTTTCTGCGGCCAACGCCTTTTCAATGCTGCGCGCCACCGCAGTATAACGTCCAGATACGGTGCCGTATGCATTGGCATCATCGACAAGCGCTAAAAGGCGCGGCGCGCGCGGATCAACCGGTTTGTGAAACCGATGCCCAAAGCCCGGCAGGAACGGGCCATGCTCCGCCCGCCACGCATCCAATACCTCCGGTAGCGGCGCGTCCGAAGCCTCAACGCGGTGGTACAAGTCCACCGCCTGCTCCCCGGCGCCGCCATGCACATCGTCCAGCATGTTCACCGCCGATGCAATCGCACCATTCAACGGCAATCCGCACGTCACCGCCATCCGCGCTGCAGCAATGGAAGGCGCTTGCGGCCCATGATCCACAGCGGCGACCAGCGCCGCCTCGAACAGTTTAGCTTGTGCATCTGATGGCACGTCCCCCCGTACCATCAGCCAGATCATCTGCGGAAAGCTGACATTGCCGATCAGCTCTTCAATCGGATGCCCGCGCATCCGGATCTGCCCGGGCGCCATGTCGATGATGTCGGTGGACCACCAGTCCGAAACGTCGCTCATATCGCCCCCTTGTCCACCAGCGCGGCAATGTCTTCCGCGCTCAATCCCAACGCGCCCCAAATCTCGTCCGCATGTTCCCCAAGCTGTGGCGGCGGCGTCGCAACGGTCAGTGGCACCCCATCCAATTTCACCCCAGTGTTCACGACCTCAATGTCGCGCCCCACACCGGGCACGTCTGCGTAGTGTGTCATCAACCCGCGCTCCGCAACCTGCGGATGCGACAGCACTTCGGGCACGGACATTACTGCTCCGGCAGGCACACCAATGGCATTCAACGCCTTTGCCAAGTCCCGAGCCGACCGATCCGCCAGCGCGTCTTCAATCTCAGCCCGCAACTCCATACGATTCCGTTTGCGATCATCCCTCGTGCGGTACTCCGACTGATCCCGCAGCGCCGCCAACCCAAGAAAGTCTGTCAGTAAAACCCACTGCTCGTCCTTGTTCGCCGCAATGTTGATCAACCCATCGCCCGTCCGAAATGTCCCCGAGGGGGCAGAGGTTGGGTTCTCGTTCCCGTTCGCTGCTGGCTCCACCCCGGCAATCACGTGGTTCGACACAACCCACCCCATGGTTGCGAGCACGCTTTCAAGCATCGAACAATCAATGAACGCCCCGCGGGGACGCGCGTTCAGCGCGGCTGCCACGGCAAAGGCCGCCGTCATCCCACCCACCGTGTCCGCGACCGGATAGCCGACGCGCAGGGGTGCGCTGTCGCCATCTCCGGTGATCGACATGACGCCCGAAACGCCCTGCACAATCTGGTCGTAAGCCGGGCGATCCACCCAAGGTCCGTCCTGCCCAAAGCCCGAGATGGCGCAGTAGATCAGATCGGGTTTGTGTTCTTTCAGAACCTCATAGCCCAGTCCCAATCGATCCATCACACCGGGTCGGAAGTTTTCCACGACCACATCCGCCGTCTCGACCAGCCGCAGAAACAGCGCCTTACCGTCGGGATGCTTGAAGTTCACCGTGACCGACTTTTTCCCGGCATTCTGCGCAAGGAATGACACGCCCATCCCCTTCGCATTCAGCTCGGGATCGGCCCCTAGTTGCCGCGCAAGGTCGCCACGCCCCGGCGCCTCGACTTTGATCACTTCGGCGCCCATGTGTGCCAATTGGTGGCAGCAAAACGGCCCCGCCAGAACGTTGGTCAGATCAAGAACCCGGACTCCACTCAACGGGGTAGGGCGGGGTTCCACCCCGCCGCCCCCATCGGGATCAATCCCCATCCGCCACTCCGGCTGCCCGTGCACGCGCACGCCGCGCGCGGTAGCTGGGTAGGATGACCAGAAGGCACGCGATGACCAAGAGACCCAGCGTCATGGGACGCTCCCAGATGAAGCTGATGCCATCGTACAGCTGCATGGACCGACTGAAGTTGTCCTCAAGCATCCCACCAAGGATGAAGCCGATCAGCAGCGGTGCCAGCGGGTAGTCGGCAAAACGCAGGATCGTGGCGCAGATGCCGAAGCCGACGAGCAGCAGCAGTTCGGTCGCGTTGTTCTGCCCGATATACGCCCCCATCAGCGTGAAGAAGAGGATGAAGGGGATCAGGAAGTTGCGCGGCACCGCGAGGATCTTGGCGATGTAGGGGATCAGCGGCAGGTTCAGGATCAGCAGAACCAGGTTGCCGATGTACATCGAGATGATGACGGCCCAGAAGATCTGCGGATCGTCTACCATCAAGCGTGGACCCGGCGTGACGTTCAACGCGATCAGCGCGCCGAGCAGGATCGCCGTGGTCCCGGAGCCGGGGATGCCGAGCGTCAGCAACGGTACGAACGAGCCGGTACAGGCGGCGTTGTTGGCCGTCTCCGGCGCGGCGAGACCTTTGATGGAGCCCTTGCCGAACTGCTCCTTCTCTTTCTCGGGCGCGATGTTGCGTTCGACCGCGTATCCGAGGAAGGAGGCGATGGTGGCCCCTGCGCCGGGCAGGACGCCGATGAAGAAGCCCTGAAGGGACTGGCGGCCAACGACTGGCGCAATGGATTTCGCCTCGTCCTTAGTGATCCGCAGATCCTTGATGTCTCCTGACTGACCAGTTTTGGACCGGCTGGGGTCCATCACCAGATACAGCGCTTCGGGCAGGGCAAACATCGCCATGGCGAGTGTGATGAAGGCGAAGCCCGACTGCAGGTCCATCAAGCCCATGGTGAAGCGCGGCATGTTGAAGAGCGCGCCTTCGCCCACGGTCGCCATGATGAGGCCGAGGAGGGTCATCATGATGGCCTTGGCCACCTGACCTGTGCCCGCGAAGGCGGCGATGGCCGAGAGGCCCACAACCATGAGCGCGAAGTATTCGGCGGAGTGAAAGAGGAGCGCCACCGACGACAGCATCGGCGCAAAGATCATGAGCAGGATCGCCCCGATGGAGCCCCCGCAGAAGGACGCGATGGCGGCGATGGTGAGCGCTTTGCCCGCCTTGCCGTCTCGGGCCATGGGGTAGCCGTCAAAACTGGTCGCAACCGTGCCCGCGACCCCCGGCGCGTTCAGCAGGATGGAGGAGGTCGAGCCGCCAAAGATGGCGCCGTAGTAGACACCTGCGAGCAGGATGAGCGCGGCGGAGGGGTCGCCGAGCGAGATGGCGACGGGGATCATGATCGCAATGATCGACATCGGCCCGAGGCCCGGAAGCATGCCGATGAATGTGCCGATCAGGCAGCCGCCGATGACCATCAGCAGGTTCTGGATGGAGAAGGCCGTTTGCAGGCCGATCATGATACCTTCGAGCATGTCCTTACACCCCCATGAACGCTGGCAGGGGGCGCAGGAAGATACCAAGCACGACCTGCACCAGATACCAGACGACGCCGGTTGCGATGCCCGCGACGACGATCATCGTGATCCAGCGGCGTTCGCCGAGGATAACGGAGCCCATGACAAGGAAGCCGACGGTGGCGATGATGAACCCGGCGGGGCGCAGGAGCAGGGCGTAGGCGACCATGAGGCCGAGGAGCAGGCCCGCCTGTCCGAGTTTGAATTCCTTGAGCTGGCGGTAGACGATGACGGAGGGGTTTTCCTCGCGCGGCTTGTCGGATTTTTCGAGACCCAGCACGATGATCAGACCGACGATGATGCCCATGACGCTCAGCACCTTGGGGAAGGTCGAGGGCCAGATGGGGTTGCGCCGCATGAAGGGGGCAAGGCTGCCATCCATGGTGAACCACGCGGCGTAGCCGTAGGCGGCGAAGATGCCCAAAAGGATCAGTCCGATCCAGCGGTCGAGTGCCATGATGTCCCCCCGATTGATCTGTCCCCGCGGGGACAACCCTGATTTCATTGAAGAAAAGGGCTAATTTAACTTAATCTTAACGGATTTTGCCCGTTTGGGCAGGCGTGGGACCATCCGAGCCCCACACCCAAGTCCGATCAGATCAGAGGAAGCCGAGCTTCTTCATCAGGTCGCCGATGACCTGTTCCTGATCTTCGAGGAAGGCTTTGAACTCGTCCCCGTTGTTGTGGATGTTGACCCAGCCGTTGCGTGCACGCACGGTTTCCCACTCGGGGGTGTCGTACATCTTGGCAAGCGCATCCTGGTACATCGCCAGCTTGTCTTCGGGCAGGCCCGGAGCGCCGAAGAAACCACGCCAGTTCACGAACTCGGTGTCGATCCCTTGCTCTTTCATGGTCATGGCATCGGGGGCCGCGTCCACACGCTCGGGTGCTGTCACGCCGATGATTTTGACCTCGCCTGCATTGGCCAGATCAACTGCTTCGGAGAAGCCGGTGGAGAGCGCTGCGATTTCGCCGGACAGGAGTGCCGCCATGGCTTTACCGCCCGCGTCATAGGGGATGTACTTCACGCCCAGCGCGTCCTTGCCCGCAGCTTCCATCACCATGGCCGCCACGAGGTGGTCCATGCCGCCGGGGACGGAGCCGCCGCCGATGGCGGTGCTGTTGGGGTCCGCGTCATAGGCGGCCAGCAGGTCTTCCATCGAGTTGATTGGGCTGTCTTTGCCCACGACCATGGCCGCGTAGTCACCGATGGTGCCAGCGACCAGCGTCAGGTCGCGGAAGTTGTGCGGGAACACGCCTGTGAGAGAGCGGATCACGATGGGGGTCGAGTTGACCATCAGCGTGCCGTGGTTGCTGTCGGCGTTTTCGATCAGGTAGCCGATGGCCTTGCCGCCGCCGCCACCCGACATGTTTTCAAAGGATGCGGTGCCCACGAGGCCCGCATTTGTCAGCGCCTCACCGGTGCCGCGTGCGGTGCCGTCCCAACCGCCACCGGCGCCGCCGGGGATCAGGAAGTGGATGCTGTCGACGACCTGGTGGCCGTCTGCGAATGCTGTGCCGCCCAGGCCAAATGCCATAGCTGCGCCAAGCAGGGCCCTGCGGCCCATTGCCAATGTTTTCATTGGTGTCCTCCCATTTGACTTCGCACGATTTCGCGCGAATGCTGCCGTCAAAACATGCGAACCTGACATAAACCTGTCATGGCATCGCAGCTTGGGCGGATCGGATGAAATACCTGCTGATCGAGGACAATGCCGAACTTGCGGGGGCGCTGTGTACCCGGATGCGTCTAGATGGGCATGTGATTGACCATGCGCGTACATTATCTGAAGGATCGGACTTTTTGAGCGTCGGGGAGTACGATCTGATCTTGCTGGACATCATGCTGCCCGATGGTGACGGGCGCGCCTTTCTGGAGCGCCACCGCGCGCAGGAAGGGGACACTCCGGTCATCGTGCTGACCGCGCGGTCGGAGGTGTCGGACCGGGTGAGTATGCTGGATCTGGGGGCTGATGACTATCTCACCAAGCCGTTTGATCATGCCGAGTTGCAGGCGCGCTGTCGGGCTGTTTTGCGCCGCAGGACCGGGTCGGCGCAGACGGTCATTCGGCGTGGCGATGCGGCGTTGGATCCGGTGGCGTCTGTTCTGACCATTGGAGAGGCCGAGGTGACCTTGCGCAATAGGGAGCTGCGGCTCTTGGAGTTGTTCATGAATGCGCCGGGCCAGATCTTTTCCAAGGACAAGCTGGTGGATCGGTTGTTTTCCTATGACGGGACGGTGACCGAAAACGCGATCGAGGTGTATGTGGGGCGGCTGCGCAAGCATCTGGAGCCATCGAGCCTGACCATTTCGACCCATCGGGGTTTGGGGTACCGGTTGGATGAGGGGTAGGGCGACATCCCTGCGCCGTCGGCTGACCTGGACCTTGATCGGTGGGGCGGCGGTGTTGGCGGTGCTGTTCTACCTGGTCGTCCGCACCTACGCCCAACAGATCGCGCAGCAGGGGCAGGACCGGATTCTCGAGGCGTCGCTGACCTCGCTTATGGATGCCGCCGTGGTGCGCGAGGGGCAGGTGGAGGTGGACGTTCCTTATGCCGCCTTTGCCATGTTGGACACGGCGGCTGATGATCGGGTGTTTTATGCCATCCATCAGGGCGCGGAGTTGCTGACTGGGTACGATGGCCTGGTCGACGGGCCGTTTGTTGCGATGGCCCGCCCTGCATTCGATACGGTTGGATTTGCGGGAATTGATGTGAGGCTGGCACAGCTGACGCGGGTGCTGCCCGCGAGCCCGGCGCCTGTGATGCTGACCGTGAGTGTGGCACAGACGCGCGACAGTCTGGCTGGTACGCTTTGGGCGATTTCTGTCAACGCCGCGCTGTTCGGCGGGGCGTTTTTTGTGTTGGCTGCGGGGATGGCGCTGTGGACGTCGCGGTCCACCATGCGGCCGCTGAGCCAGATGGCGGAGGCTGTGGCGCGGCGGGGGCCGAGGGACTTGCGACCCGTGGTGAGGGCGGTGCCGACCGAATTGTCGCCGCTTGTGACGTCCCTCAATTCCCTGATGACACGGCTGAGTGCGTCGCTGACGCAGTCGGAAACCTTTATTGCCGAGGCGGCGCACCGGGTGCGGACGCCGCTTGCCACCGTGCGCACCCATGCAGAGGCGACGCTGATGCGGGTGGATCGGGACGAGAACCGGGCTGCTTTGCGGTCCATGATACGCGCCATCGACGAAAGCAGCCGCGCAGCTGGGCAGCTTTTGGATCATGCCATGGTTACGTTTCGCGGCGATCAGATGGAGCGGAGCGCGGTCGATCTGGTTGGGATTTGCCGCGAGTTGGTGGATCGGCTGACCCCGGTGGCCGAGATGAAGGATCTGGAACTGGTATTGCGGGCCGACGGACCCGTCGTTGTGCAGGCCGATCCGATCCTGATCCAGAATGCCGTGCGCAACCTGATCGACAACGCGCTGAAGTATTCGCCGCCTGAAGGTGCCGTGCGGATCGAGGTGCAGGCTGATCCGGTCGCAGTCATTGTCTGTGACGAAGGCGCAGGATTTCCGGAGGCTCAGATAGCAGAGCTGTCGCAGCGCTTTCAGCGCGGGGCAAATGCGGGTGATACGGTCGGGTCTGGATTGGGCCTGACCATTGCACAGGATGTGGCTGAAGCGCATGGCGGGCGGTTGGAGTTGGTGAATGTGGACAGGGGCGGGGCGTGCGCAACTTTATATTTGTGATCGCTTGGCTTTGGGCCAGTGCCCTCTCCGCCGCAGAGTTGGAGGATCGCCAGATCTTCCAAGGCGAAGGTGCTTTGACGCTGCGTGTCTTGTCGAGCACGGATACCGACATTTTTGCACCAATCCTTGAGGGGTTCATGGCGCGCAATCCGACCGTGTCGGTCGACTATGCCGTGGCGGCATCGGCGGACATTGTAACTCTGATTGCGGAGTGTCCCGATTGCTTTGATGTCGTGATTTCGAGCGCAATGGATTTGCAATTGAAGCTCGCCAACGACGGGCTTGCGCGGCGGTTACCTGGTCTGGTCCGCACCGGTGGAACTCAATGGCGGCAAAGCGTGTTCGGCTTCACGCAGGAGCCAGCGACGATCGTGGTCAACCGTGCCGCTTTTGCCGGGCGTGACATGCCCACGACGCGACAGGCGTTGATCGAGATTTTGAGGGCCGAGCCAGATCATTTCCGTGGGCGACTTGGCACCTATGATGTGCGTCTTTCCGGGCTCGGATATTTGTACGCCACGCAGGATGCCCGTACGTCCGAGACCTTTTGGCGGTTGATGGAAGTGTTTGGAAACCTAAATGCGCAGCTTTATTGCTGTTCCGGTGACATGATCGACGATCTGGCGTCGGGCGAATTGTACGTCGCGTACAACGTCTTGGGCAGCTACACCCAGACCCGGCCCGAGACGCTGGACAAGCTGGCCATCATCACGCCGGAGGATTTCGCAACGACGATGATGCGGACTGCGTTGGTTCTGGATACAACGGATGTGGGAGAGACGGCCGAGGCTTTGGTGCGCTATCTTACCTCCGGCGCATGGGCGATGCAGGAACGCCCGGGTTTTCCCTTGCCTTCCATTGACCCGGCGGATGCCCAAGCGTTGGATGTCGTCAGCCTGGATCCCGGTCTGCTGGTCTACCTGGACCGGTTGAAGCGGGCGCTGTTTCTGGAGGCGTGGGGGTCGGCGTTGCTGCGCTAGGTTGTTTCGACGCAGTGACGGCGGAAGGCGCGTTTGAGCATGTCCAGCTCTTCGCGCAGAAGGGCCACTTCGCCGCGGATATCGTCGCCCAAAGCCTCGCCTGCGATCAGGGTGAAGTCGCCCAGCTTTTCGTCGTCGGTCGCGTCCGTGATGACAAAGACCTGAACGCCATCGGCAATAGCCTCGGCCGGGACGGGGATTTGCAGCAGCCACTGGCTGTCTTCCCCCTGCTCGGTGACTTGCACGTCGGGCACGTCCTTATCGAGATGCGTCACCTTGATCTGCGGCACCCCGGTGCCATTCTGCTGGATCACGCCTTGCCAGATCCCGTGGCGCATCTTGGTCGGAGTGAGGGTCAGTGTGCTCATGCTTTCCCTTTCATCACAGCGCGGCGCGCGGGCGGCGCGAGAAGGTCAGATCGCGCAGCGTGACCTGGTTCATTTCCGGCCCTTCAAAGATCAGGTCGATCCAGGCTCGTTCAACCCGTTTCTCATTCAGTTTCGAATAGGCGAGGTCGAATTCGACGGTCACGTCCTGTTCGTTCAGCGGCAATTCACGGACAATTTGCTCGGTGTTCGGTCCATGCCGGACGTTGAGCCTTGCAAAGATTTCCAGCGGTTTTTCCATCTCGACAATCGTGTTCATGCCGACCAGGTGATTTTTGGTGAGCCCGCTGACGGCATCTTCGGGCAGATCCACGACGAGCGACAGGAATGACCCGTCAAACTTGAACACGTCGAGCCGGACGCCATAAGGCGCAAGGTCCTCTTCCCTCAGGTTCCGCAACTGGCGAAGGGTCAACTCGCTGAATTCACAATCGTGGAACAGAGTAACCTCATTGCCCAGCATTGATTTCGTTTGGACCGACGACATGCCGGGTGTTTTGAGCGATCCGCGCCACAGCTCGGGCCGCCAAAACCAATCGGCATTGTGTGGGCGCGGAAAGGCGGTGGACCCGATCGCCGGTAGGGCAAGCCGTTCGTCGGCCCGGTGGATCAGCCGATCAAGGTGGCTGCGCAACAGTCGCGCAGCAGAGCGCAGGCCGCGCAATTCGGAAAGCTTTGTTTCATCCGCGTTGCGCGCAGCGCGTGCCCAGCGTCGCATCGTTCGCTTGTGCGCGAGCCTGTCGATGAATGAAGTACGCTTGCCTGCCATGTGCCCCTGCGCCGGTTCAGTGTGCCGGTGCGTTATCTATGCCAAAGGTTTCACTCAAATAAACCCGCGAGAAAGCCGCCACGCGCCTGTTTGGGCGGTTGCGTTGCAGAATTGTCTTGGGGTGACACGGCGGCCACGATGGATTGTTCCTGGGTCCGCTCCAGAATTTGCTTCAGAAGGTTTGGTGCCCCTTGGTCAAGCTCTGTACTGTTTGCACCTTCATAGGCCGTCAGACCAAGCACCAGATTTCCGACGCGTGCAGCACCACGCCAGTAGGTGTCACGCATGTCCGCGCCGGGTGGTGTACCTTTGACTTGTACAAGAGCCAGGGTGCCATCGTCCGAGCGTTGCAGCACGGTTTCCGAGGCGTTTTCGAAACCGGACGTACTGATCCGCGCTGCGTCTTCGACTTCGACCGTGGTTGCAGTGATCACTGCAAGCGGCGCTTCGGTCGTCAACTGTCCACCGAGGGTGTCGCAGCGCGCCATGATGGCAAAACTGCGTTGAAGGCTGCGCTTGTCGACGCAGAAACCCGGCGGAGGCATCAGTTTGATCACGCCGCCGCCAAGTTGTGCATTGCTCAAGGCATGGTTCTGCCCGGTCCCGCCCAGATCGAATGCTCCGAAGTCCTCGCATGCCGCGAGGCCAAGTAACAGCGTGCCGAGCAGAACCCCCTTAGAGGTCCCAGTACTCATGCCGTTCCGCCTTTGCGCCGGGATGCGTGACCGCGCCTTTGTAAGTCTCACCCACAAGCTGCGCGTATTTCCACAGCGCGCCCGAGGCATAGATGTTTTCGCGGGGGCCGGACCAGTTGGCTTTACGCTCGGCCAGTTCCTCGTCCGTCAGGTCGACGTTGATCGTGCCTTCGATCGCGTTGATCGTGATCACGTCACCATCTTTCAGCAGGGCAATGGGGCCGCCATGGGCTGCTTCGGGGCCGACATGGCCGATGCAGAAGCCGCGTGTCGCGCCGGAGAAGCGGCCGTCGGTGATCAGCGCCACCTTCTTGCCCATGCCTTGGCCGGACAGGGCCGCCGTGGTCGCCAGCATTTCACGCATACCGGGGCCACCCGAGGGCCCTTCGTTGCGGATGACGAACACGTCGCCTTCTTCGTAGGTGCGGTTCTGGACTGCCTCGAAGGCGTCCTGTTCGCATTCGAAGACGCGGGCCGGACCGGTGAAGATCTGGTGCTGCGCTTCCATGCCAGCGACTTTAACGATGGCACCTTCAGGGGCGACATTGCCCTTGAGGCCCACGACGCCGCCCGTCTTGGTGATCGGGGTTTCGATGGGGTAGATCACGCGGCCATCCGCTTCGAGGCTGATTTTGTCCAGTTCCTCGCCGATGGAGTTGCCGGTGGCGGTGATGCAATCCTCGTGGATCAGGCCTGCCTTGCGCAGTTCCTTCATCACCACATAGATGCCGCCCGCCTCGTACATGTCCTTGGCCACGTATTGGCCGCCGGGTTTCAGGTCGACGAAATAGGGTGTGTCGCGGAAGATTTCGCAGACGTCGTCGAGGTAGAAGTCGATCCCGGCCTCGTGCGCCATGGCGGGCAGGTGCAGACCGGCGTTGGTGGAGCCGCCGGTGCAGGCCACGACGCGGGCTGCGTTTTCGAACGCTTCGCGGGTGCAGATGTCACGCGCGCGGATGTTCTTTTCGATCAGTCGCATGACTGCGGCGCCGGACGCTTCGGCGTATTGGTCGCGGCTCTCGTAGGGTGCGGGGGCACCGGCAGAGTTGGGCAAGGCAAGGCCGATGGCTTCCGACACGCAAGCCATGGTGTTGGCGGTGAACTGGCCGCCGCACGCACCGGCGGAGGGGCAGGCCACGCGCTCAAGGATGTCGAGCTCGGCCTCGGTCATCGCGCCGCTTTGCTGCTGGCCAACGGCTTCGAACATGTCCTGAACGGTCAGATCGCGGTTGGCGTAGGCTTCGGGTACCTTGGCACCTACGGGCGCGCGGCCCGGCAGGATCGACCCGCCATAAAGGAAGACGGAGGGCACGTTCAGACGGATCATCGCCATCATCATGCCGGGCAGGGACTTGTCGCAGCCGGCAAGGCCGACGATGGCGTCATAGCAGTGGCCGCGCATGGTCAGCTCGACCGTGTCGGCGATGGCCTCGCGCGAGGCCAGCGACGAGCGCATGCCCTCGTGCCCCATCGCGATCCCGTCGGTGACGGTGATGGTGGTGAATTCGCGGGGGGTGCCGCTCGCAGATTTCACACCCATCTTCACCGATTGCGCCTGACGGTTCAGCGCGATGTTGCAGGGGGCGGCCTCGTTCCAGCAGGTGGCGACGCCGACGAGAGGCTGGTGAATCTCTTCCTCCGTCATGCCCATGGCGTAATAGTAGGACCGGTGCGGCGCGCGTGCGGGCCCTTCGGTCACGTGCCGGCTGGGTAGCTTGGACTTGTCGAACTTGCCTTTGAGCATCTGGCGTCTCCCCCGAAAAAGCGTCTGGACTGCAATAGCCATTGGCCCGCCCTGCTGCAAGCGCCCGCGGTTGTAATAGGTGGGGGCTGGCACTAGGTTTTGCGGACGGGTCGCGCCCGGTTGTTTTTCCAACCGTTTGGACAGGGGGGCGTCCCATCAGGACGTGCCATGGATTCCACCATCTTCGCTTTCATCTGGAAGCATTCCAAGCGTGATCAGTTGATGTTGCTGGGACTGACGATTGTCACGTTCCCGTTTCTCTATGCCACGCTGGAATTGCCCAAGCGGATCATCAACGACGCCATTGGTGCGACTGATGACATGATGAATGTCTTTGGTCTGGAGCTGACGCAGATCCAGTTCCTGTTGGCCCTGTGCTTTGGCTATCTCGGGGCCGTGCTGGCCCATGGCCTGCTGAAGATGCGCCTGAACACGATGAAGGGTGTCACGGCCGAGCGCCTGCTGCGCCGCTTCCGCTTTCAGTTGATCAGCCGAATGCTGCGGTTTCCGCGCAGCTACTTCCGGTCGACAAGCCAGGGCGAGCTGGTCAGCATGGTCACGTCCGAAGCCGAGCCGATGGGTGGGTTGATGGGCGACATGGTGGCCCAGCCCGTGTTCCAGGCGGGCCAGATGCTCATCATCGTCGTGTTTCTGTTCCTGCAATCGGTGTGGTTTGGGTTGGCCGGCATCGCGCTGATCCCGCTGCAGGCGTGGATCATCCCGATGCTGCAGCGCCAGATCAACTTGTTGAACAAGGAGCGTATCCGCCAGATCCGGTCCTTCTCGTCCGAGATTGGCGAGAGTGCGGCGGGCATTTCGGATCTGCGCACCAATGGCGGCCTGCGCTACCGACTGGCGCAGTTTACGGACAGGCTGAGCAAGCTGTTCGAGGTGCGGTTTCAGATCTACCAGAAAAAGTTCTTTATGAAGTTTTTGAACAACTTCATCACGCAGCTCACGCCGTTCTTTTTCTACTCGGTCGGTGGGGTGCTGGCCATTCGCGGTGACATCACCGTCGGCGCGCTTGTGGCGGCCATTGCGGCCTACAAGGATCTATCGAGCCCGTGGAAGGAACTGCTGACCTACTATAACCAGACGCAGGACATGTCCCTGCGGTGGGAGATTGTGACGGATCGCTTTGCGCCGCGCGACATGATCGATGAAAGCCTGTTCGAGGGGGAGCCGGAGGTCATTCCGCATCTGCAGGGTGATATCGTTCTGAACGACGTGACCGTGCGCAATGCCGAAAACACGCCAGTGCTCGAGCGTATCGACCTGACGATCCCCAAGGGCGCGCGGGTTGCCATTCAGGTCAAGAACCAGACCGAGCGGACGGCCTTGGCAGAGTTGCTGGTGCGTGAGGTTTTGCCGACACGGGGGTCCATCACCATTGCAGGGCACGACCTGTCGACCCTGCACCAGGAGGTCGTGTCGGCCCGCATCGGATACGCTCAATCCCGTCCGTATCTGTTTGACGGAACGTTGGGCACCAACCTTTTGATGCCTTTGATGACACGGCCGAATACGGTGCCTTGGGGTCAAGGCCGCAAAGACCGGTACATGACCGAGGCAATGCGGTCCGGCAACAGTCCGGACCGGGTCGATACCGAGTGGGTCGATCCCGCGCTGGCCGGTCTGGGCACCGAGGACGAGGTGCGCGCGTGGTGGTTTGCGCTGGTCGAGGCGATGGGGATCGACGAGTTCATGTTCCGCCGGATGCTGGTCAGCCGCATGGACCCGCAGCAGCACCCCGAGCTTGCCAAGGCCATCGTCGCCTTGCGCCCCATCGTTGAGGAGCGCCTGCGCGAGCAAGGGTTGCAGGACGCCGTCTACCGTTTCGATCCGGAGGAGTTCAATCCGGCCGTGCCTTTGGGTGGCAACCTGCTTTTTGCGGCACCCTCACGCGATATTTCGCAACAGGGACTGGCGCGGGATGAACGGTTCATCAATCTGGTGTTTGAACACGGGCTGGCGGAACAGGGGATCGCCATCTCGCAAACCCTGATCGAGACGCTGCACCAGACCTTTGGCCGTGACGGCACAAGCCATCCGCTGTTCACCGCGCTCAACATCGAGGAAGAGATGTATGAGCAGCTGGTCGATATTTCCTCGCGTCGCCGCGACCGTGGGGACGTGGCGCTGACCGATGACGAGTTTGCGCTGCTTCTGACCGTGCCTTTCGCCTTTACGGCCGAACAGATCGGCCCTGCGTTCCCCGAGAGCTTCAAGAACGAGATTGTACAGATCCGCAAGACCAGTGGGGCCGCACTGCGCGAGCAGACGCAGGGGTTCTTTATCCCCATTGCGCCGGAAACCTACCTGCCGCGCCTGACTCTGGTCGAAAACATCCTGTATGGCCGGATTTCGATGTTTGCCGGAGCCAAGGAGGAAGTGATCGAGGATCTCGTGGCCGATGTCGTCAAGGAGCATGACCTGCGCCGTCAGGTGGCCGAGACGGTGTTCGACATTCGCACTGGTCTAGGCGGGACGAACCTGCCCACGATCTTTCACGAGCGCGCTGCGTTTTCCCGGGCAGGGATCAAGCGGCCGGACATCCTCGTGCTGGATCGCGCGCTTGCCAGTCACGGCAGCGAAGAACGCCGCAAGACCCGCGAGGCGCTGCGCGAGTTGCTGCCCGAATCCACGCTGATTTTCCTGGAAGAGAACTTCAACAACCCCGACGCCTACGACCTGTTTGTAGAGATCACGGATGGGCGGATTGACGGTGTACAAACGCATGAAGAAGACGACGAGGAAGCGGATGATCTGAGCCGCAAACTCCGCGTGATTTCGCGGGCTGATCTGTTTTCCGGCGTGACCAGCCGCAATCAGCGCCTGCTGGCCTTTGCCGCGCAGTGGTATACTGCCCAGCCGGGTCAACGCATCTTCTCAATGGATGAGAAGCCGGACGCGGCCTATCTGTGCGTCAAGGGCAGCGCGATCCTGAGCTATGACGGTGACAATGGCGAAGATCGGCACGTATCGGTCATTGAGCCCGGTCGATTGATTGGCGACCTGGCCATTATCCTGAACGAGCCGCGGCAATTGCATCTGACCGCACTGACCGAAGTGACATTCCTTCGCATCGGTGCTGCTGAATTCCGCGCTGTGCTTGAAGAAGACGCCACGGTGCTGCGCAGCCTTCTGAACACTGTGGCCAGCCATCTGACCGGTGCTGCCGAGTTGTTGCGTCAGGCCAATGTGCAGATCCCGCAGGACGAGGGGCCGCCACCGCCGCCATTGGATCGCTGATGGGTGTGCTCAGCTTCGACTACCGTCCGCATGCCCTTTTGATCGATCCGGCGCGCGATCGGGCGCAGCTTTGGCGGCTGGGCCTTGGGATCGTGCTGGTCGCCGGTTTCTTTCTGGTGCTCAGCAACCTTGTCTTTGGCACCATCCTTGGTTTGCTTGAACCGGAAACGGCGAACGCCGTCCTGCGAGACGCGCAAACCGGGCAGACTGCTGGTGGGATGCTCTTGCTGCTGTTTCAGCTGGGTCTTCTGGCTGTTGCGGCCTCGATGGTTGTGATCATGGTGCACAAGCGGCGGCCCGCCACCCTGATCGGCCCTGTTGGGCTGGCGGTGCGTCAGTTCGGGGCCGTGCTGTTCATGATGGTGCTGCTCACGGCCGCCCTGTGGCTTTTGCCGCCCTATGACACGGGCGGGGGGACGCTGACGCTGAACATGCCCGTGGGTCGTTGGCTGCTTTTGCTGCCTATCGCCATCGTTGCGGTGCTGGTGCAGATCGGGGCGGAGGAGATCGTGTTTCGCGGCTACCTGCAGCAACAACTCGCCGCGCGGTTCCGGTCACCGCTGATCTGGATGATCCTGCCCGCGGTTCTGTTCGGTGCTGGTCACTACCTGCCGGAAAGCGCGGGCAGCAATGCCATGACCATTGCCGTCTGGGCGACGGTGTTTGGCATCCTGATGGCCGACCTGACGGCCCGCTCCGGCACCCTTGGCCCGGCCATGGCTGTGCATTTCGCGAACAACATTTCGGCCATGGTTCTGACCGCCACGCCGGACGAGATGTCGGGCCTTGCACTCTACGTTCTGCCGTTCGGAATGGCGGACGAAGCGGCCATGGCGGCGTGGCTGCCGGTGGACTTCGGTTTCATGCTGGTAAGCTGGTTGGCTGCGCGCCTTGCCATCCGCGCTTGATTGCAATTGGCGCTGCCCCGGATTAACTGATGCAAAGAACGGCAGCAGGAAGCCCACATGAACTGGATCACCAACTACGTCCGGCCCCGGATCAACTCGATCTTTTCGCGGCGCGAAACCCCGGACAATCTGTGGACCAAGTGCGATGAATGCGGCACCATGCTGTTCCACCGCGAGCTGGCCGACAATCTGAATGTCTGCACCAATTGCGGGCACCACATGGCGATCACGCCGCGGGATCGGTTCACGGCGCTGTTTGACGGCGGTATCTTTATCGAGGTCGCAGTGCCTGCGCCTTTGGCCGACCCGCTGCAGTTCCGCGATCAGAAGAAGTATCCCGACCGGATGAAGGCGGCCCAGAAGTCCACCGGCGAAAGCGAGGCGATGCTTGTGGCCCGTGGCGAGATTGGCCGCACGCCCATCGTCGCGTGCGCGCAGGACTTTTCGTTCATGGGCGGGTCCATGGGCATGTATGTGGGCAATGCCATCATCGCTGCCGCCGAAGAGGCGGTGAAGCTGAAGCGCCCGTTGATCCTGTTCTCTGCCGCCGGTGGCGCGCGGATGCAGGAGGGGATCCTGAGCCTGATGCAGATGCCGCGCACCACCGTCGCAGTGCAGATGCTGAAAGAGGCGAACTTGCCTTACATCGTGGTGCTGACCCATCCCACGACGGGCGGCGTGACGGCCAGCTATGCCATGCTGGGCGATGTGCATATTGCAGAGCCCAACGCCCTGATCTGCTTTGCCGGTCCGCGCGTGATCGAACAGACCATTCGCGAGAAGTTGCCCGAAGGCTTCCAGCGGGCCGAGTACCTGCTGGATCACGGTATGCTTGACCGCGTGACGAAGCGGACCGAGATGCGGGACGAGTTGATCACGATCACCCGGATGCTGATGGGCGAGCCACCTGCCGTCAAAGGTGATCTGCCCGCCCCTGCGCCCCTCCCGGTTGAGGAGGTTGCGACCGAGGACGCCGCCAAGGAATGAGCACCGGTTCCGACGCCATCCTGGAACGGATGATGGCGCTGCACCCCAAGATCATTGATCTGACGCTGGATCGTGTGTGGCGTTTGCTTGATGCGCTGGGCAATCCGCAGAACGACTTGCCGCCGGTGATCCACATCGCCGGTACGAACGGCAAGGGATCGACCCAAGCCATGATTCGCGCTGGTCTGGAAGCGGCGGGGCATCGTGTCCATGCCTACACGTCGCCCCACCTGGCGCGGTTTCACGAGCGGATCCGGCTGGCGGGGGAGTTGATCTCTGAACCGGATCTGACCGCTTATCTTGATGAATGCTACGAGGCCAATGGCGGCGCGGACATCACTTACTTCGAGATCACGACCTGCGCCGCGATCCTTGCCTTTGCCCGAACGCCTGCGGACTACACGCTGCTTGAAGTGGGTTTAGGCGGTCGATTGGATGCAACCAATGTAATCGACCAACCCGCGCTCACGATCATCACGCCCGTGTCCATGGATCACGAGGCTTTTCTGGGCGACACGCTGCCCAAGATCGCGGGCGAAAAGGCCGGGATCATCAAGCGGCGGGTGCCCGTGATCGTGGGCCCGCAAGAGGATGACGGGCTCGACGTGATCGAGGCACAGGCCATGCGGCTGGGCGCGCCGGTGCTTGCCTATGGTCAGCATTGGCACGCAGCACCGGAACGCGATGGCATGATCTATCAGGATGAGGTCGGTCTGTTGGACCTGCCGCGTCCTGTCCTGCCGGGGGATCACCAGATCCAGAATGCAGGGATGGCGCTGGCCGCGCTGCGCCATCTGGGGTGCGATGCGACGGCGTGCGAGGCTGCTGTGACCCAAGCGCAATGGCCGGCGCGGATGCAAAGGCTGCGTACCGGGCCGCTGGTCGAACAGGCGGGCGAGGCCGAGCTGTGGTTGGATGGCGGGCACAACCCGGCGGCTGGCGAAGCCCTCGCCGCTGTCTTGCAGGGCCTGCCCAAACGTCCCACGCACCTGATCTGCGGTATGCTGAACACCAAGGATGCGCGGGGCTACCTGCGCCCGCTCGCGCCGCATGTGGACAGCCTGACCGCGCTGTCGATCCCCGGCGAGAAGAACACATTGCCCGCCGCTGAAACGGCGCAAGCGGCGCGCGATGTCGGGATGGTGGCGCACGAGGCAGAGGACGCAGCAGCCGCACTGCAGGCGATCATCGCAAATGAGCATCAAGCGCGTGTTCTGATCTGCGGATCGCTGTATCTGGCTGGTGCGATCCTGCGCGAAAACGGCTGATCTGCCGCTGTTGCCGATGTCTCAATATTTGGGCGAACCCGCATTATGTTGACCATTCGGTGCCGAATTTGCTACATCTAGCCCAGTTTTTCACCCTAACGTGGAACAACCACGACGGGTTTGCTTTTGGGGAAGCAGTATGTTCAGGCGAAAGAATGCGGGCGAATTGCCGTCCCAGGTCACGGATGATGCAGAGGAATACGCATCGTCCAACATGAAAATGCTGGTCATAGCCGCCGCTTTTCTGATGGTCACCATTGTCCTGATCCTTCTACAGCCAAGCGACGCGACAGAGCCTGCACAGGAGTTTGCCACCGTTCCCTTGGCGGATGATGTGGTCGCTTCCGCCCCCGAAGTGACGCGCGCCGATGCGTCGCTGCTTGATCTGCAGGCAGTATCGGCGTCCGAAGCGGTCAGCCGACAGTTGCGCCAACCCATTCGCCTGACAGATACAGATGCCCGGCACACGGACCTGCGCAGCCTGACATCAGCGGTCCTGATTGGGTTCGGATACACGCCGCAGCAAGGCGACCGGCTGCAAGCCCTGCTGGTGCAGGCCCTGACCGAAGGGCAGTCGAATGCTTACATCGACGCATTGCTAAACACCGCGGCGGCGCGCAACGAATTTACCGTACCGCGCAAGCTCACGACGGCCGCAGGACGACTGGACACCGAAGCCTTGCTGGTGGCCCTGGTGCGTCAGTCACAGGGTTAGGCCGCCCAGTCCGCGCTTTGCATTTCGCGCAGGCGCGAGGCGGTGCGCTCGAACTCGAACGTGCCTTCACCCTCAAGATACAGCATTTCCGGCGTGTCGGCGGCCGAGCAGATAAGCCGCACATGCGCCTCATACAGCGCGTCGATCAGGGTGACGAAGCGCTTGGCCTCGTTGAAGTTGCTGCGGCCGAGGCACGGGATGTCGTCGATCATCAGCACCTTGCAGGCGTCGGCGATGGCGAGGTAATCGCCCGGTCCCAGCGGTTTGGAACACAGATCAAAAAAGCTGCTGCGTCCGATCCCGTTGCGAAACTGCGGGATCGTCACGGTGCGCCCCTTGATCGTCAGGTCGAGCGGTTCGGCCTGCCCGCCTGATAGATCGGCCCAGATTGCATCCATCTCAGCCCGCGCGGTGGCGCCAAGCGGTGAGAAGTAGACGGGGCTGCCCGACAGCCGGTCCTGTCTGTAGTCGGTGGGAGAGACGAGTTCCCACACCACCATCTTGTCCTTGAGCAGGTCGATGAACGGCACGAACAGCTGCCGGTTCAACCCGTCTTTGTACAGGTCATCCGGCACGCGGTTGGATGTGGTCACCACCACGACCCCGGCGGCAAACAGCGCCTCGAACAGCCGCCCGACGATCATGGCGTCTGTGATGTCGGTGATCTGCATTTCGTCAAAGGCGAGCAGCCGGACCGAGGCGGCGACATCGGCGGCCACGGGCGCAATCGCATCGTCAACGCCGCGTTGGCGGGCGGCGTGGATGGCCGCATGGATTTCCTGCATGAAGGCGTGGAAGTGGACACGACGTGCAGGCACATCCACTCGCGATGCAAAAAAGTCCATCAACATCGACTTTCCGCGACCGACACCGCCCCAGAGGTACAGCCCCTTCGGTGGCTCCGGGGCTTTGCGAAAGAGGCCTTTCTTGACCGGTGCCACCAGTGCTGCGCGGATGCGTTCGAATTCGGGCAGCACGGCCAGTTGCGCCGGGTCGGGCTGCAATTCGCCCTTGTCCACAAGCGCTTGGTATTCTGTCAGCAAATCACTCATTGCCGTCTGTCGTAGCGCGCGCACCCGTCCATGGAAAGCGCCCTCAGTTCAGGAATGGTGATGTGACACCAAGAATTCCTGATTTGACGCAGCCGCGCACGTCCATACAGTCGCCGGGCAGCCTTGAGAGTATCGCCATGACCACCCGCACCCCGCTTTTCACACCTGTCCTGATCGTGGGCTGCGTGATCATCATGGTCAGCTTCGCCGTGCGTGCCTCCTTTGGCGTGTTCCAGATTCCCATTGCGGAGGAGTTCGGCTGGCTGCGCACCGAGTTTTCGCTCGCCATAGCGATCCAGAACCTGGCCTGGGGGATCGGGCAGCCGATCTTTGGCGCGATTGCGGAGAAGATCGGGGACCGCAAGGCGATCATCATGGGCGCGCTGACCTATGCGGCGGGCATGGTCCTGTCGGCGTGGTCGACCACCCCGCTGGAACACCAGCTCTACGCTTGGTTGGTGGGCTTTGGTGTGGCGGGCACAGGCTTTGGCGTGATCCTGGCGGTCGTGGGCCGTGCATCGAGCGACGAAAACCGGTCGATGAGCCTTGCCATTGCCACAGCCGCGGGGTCCGCGGGTCAGGTCTTTGGCGCGCCGATGGCCGAATGGATGCTGACAATGATGACCTGGCAAAGCGTCTTCGTGATCTTTGCTACGGCCATCCTGGCCCTGATCCTGTGCCTGCCGTTGATGCGCGCGCCTGCCATGGCGTCGAAGGCCGAGCTTGAGGAAAGCATGGGCGCCATTCTGATCAAGGCGTTCAAGGATCCGTCCTATACCCTGATCTTCCTTGGCTTCTTTTCCTGTGGTTATCAATTGGCCTTTGTCACGGCGCACTTTCCCGCCTTCGTGACAGAGGTGTGCGGCCCCATCCTGCCGGGCAGCATGTTGCACAACATTGGCATCACCACGACCTCTGCGCTGGGGGCGTGGGCAATTTCGCTGATTGGGCTGGCCAATATCGCGGGCACGCTCGCTGCGGGTTGGGCGGGCAAGCGATTTTCAAAAAAATACCTGCTGGCGGGCATCTACACGGCCCGCACGTTGGTGGCCGCGCTGTTCATCATTTTCCCCATGACGCCGATGACAGTGATCGTGTTCTCCATTGCCATGGGGTCGCTTTGGCTTGCCACGGTGCCGCTGACCAGCGGGCTGGTCGCGCATATTTACGGGCTGCGCTACATGGGCACGTTGTATGGCATCGTGTTTTTCAGCCACCAACTCGGCTCCTTCCTCGGGGTTTGGCTGGGTGGCCGGATGTACGATCTTTACGGGTCTTACGAACAGGTGTGGTGGATTGGTGTCGCAGTGGGAGCGTTCAGTGCCATCGTGCACCTCCCCATCCGCGAACGGCCACTGGCTCAACCAGCCGCTGCCTAACTGCGCGAGGCGCGGATCGCCTCCAGAACGGCTTCGGTGTGGCTGTAGGGTAAGCCGTGTCCAGCATCAGCGATGACGGCTTGTCGCGCCGACGGGTTCCATGAGGCCAAGGTATCCTGACACGGCAGCGGTATGACGTCGTCCTGCGCGCCCCAAACGGCAAGCACTGGGACACCGGCCGCCGCAATGGCCTTGTGCTGTTCTTCGCAGGTGTCGCGCAGCAGGCCGCGCAGGCTGGACAACACAGCGGGAAAGAAGCCACGCCGCGCTGTCTCCGCATGTTGCAGGTCGTGGATACCGTCCACTGATGATGGCGCGCCCGCCTCTGCCGAGATACCCCGGCGCAAGATCCACGGGTAGGTCGCAAGGAACAACCAGTCACCGATCACCGGCAGATCGCGCGACAGTGCGAGCTTCCCGCTCGCCAGTTTGAACATCCCCGCTGGTGCCAGAAGGATGAGTTGCGTGACAGCCTGCGGTCGACGTGCGGTGAAGTGCGTGGCGATGGCGCCGCCCATGGAGTAGCCCAAAACGGTCACCGGTTCCGTGACCTGTTCATGGGCCAGCAAATCCGTCAGTTGCTGATCGAAGAAGTCTGCCGTTTGGCTGGCCTGCACCCGGTCAGAATATCCGCGCCCATAAAGGTCATAGATCAGGACACGAAACCCAAGCAGCGCAAGCCCCTTGGCCGTCCCGTACCAGACAAAGGAGGGCGTGGTGAGCCCATGTATGCAAACCGCCACCGGTCCACGCTCCGGCCCAAGCCATTCGAAATGCGTAGTGCCCTGAGACAGCAAGGCGAACTGGCCCGGCGCCTTGGCCCGGTCCGCTTCGGTCACGCCCTTGCGCGTCAGTTCGATCGTGAGGGGGATCGCGACGATGCCCAGAACGATCAGGATCGCCCACATCAAGTGGCGGTCCACCGATCCAGGATGTAGCGGCTGGTCATCAGGTCCAGATGCGCGCCACCGCCGTTCTTGAACAGGGTGATGTCGTCCGGGTCGCGGGCAAAGGCGTCCAGATCGTAATAGTCTGCGAGCAGGTGATCGCGGGTGATTGTGCCAGCCTCCAGAGGGATCTTTACCTCTCCTATATGCCCCACAGTGGTGTCGAAACTGTCAACGAAAACGCGCGATTTCAGCAGGGCCGAATCGTCCACCTCTCGCATGTCGGGGCGGTAGGCGCCGATCAGGTCGATATGTTGGCCGGGTTGCAGCCAGTCACCTTGGATCAGCGGCTCGGTCGACATGGTGGCGCTGGTGATGATGTCGACGCTGCGCACGGCCTGTTCCAGATCGTTCGCGACCGTCAGCATGGGGCGCTCTGCCGCCATGGCCAAGGCATTGGCGCGGGTGCGGTTCCAGACCTGAAAATGGGCGTCGGGGAAGATCGCGGAATAGGCATCGTGCAGCGCGCGGCCCACGGTGCCCGCGCCCACGATCAGGATGTTGCGGCTGTCCGGACGCGCCAGCTTGCGCGCGGCGAGCAAGCTGTCGCCTGCCGTCTTCCATTTGGTCACCAGGTGAAAGTCGATGATGGCCTGCAAGGTGCCATCGCCGTCGGAATAGAGGTTTACGCCACCATTGATCATCGGCGCACCGCGCCCCGGATTGCCGGGAAAGACTGTGGCCGTTTTCACCGCCATGCCAATCCCATCGATCCATGCCGCCCGGCTGAGCAGCGTGTCCGGATCGCGGTACAGGAATGTATCACCAATCTCTGCCTTGGGCAGCGCGTGGCCAGCCGCCAATGCGTCGGTCAGGCCGATCCAGTCCAGCACAGCCTCACCCTCGGCAAAGGGGATATAGGGGACGGAGGTCACGCCGCCTCGCTTTCTGTCAGCAACCCTTCGGTCACAAGGCGCTTGGCCCACCCTTCTGGGCCCTTGAAACGATGCGTACGCCAGCCGCGCATCTGTGCTGCCGCGATATTCTCGCTGCGGTCATCGGTGAAAATCAGGCTTTCGCCGCGCAGGCCGCTGGCGTCTTCCAGCATTTCGTAGATGGTCGGGTCGGGTTTGATGACCTTCATGTGGCCCGAGATGAAGTCGCGATCAAACTGATGCATGAAGGGGTAGTCCCTGGCTGCGCGGTCATAGGTGTCGATGCCGAAATTCGTCAGGCTGAAGACGGGGATGCCCTTGGCCTGCAAGGCGCCCATGATGCGGACGGAATGGTCGATCTGGGGCGAAGCCATGTCGATCCAGCGGTCATGCCACATGCGGATTTCCGTCACCCATTCGGGATGTTTGGCCGCCAGATCATGGACCGATCTGGCGAAGGGTGCGCCGCGGTCAACCTCGAGGTTCATGCCTTCCAGATCGACTTCCTTGAACAGTTTGCGCCGCCGCTCTTCGCCGACTTCCTTGTCGTAGAAACGCTCGGGATTCCACTCAATCAGCACATTGCCGATGTCGAACACGACGGCCTGAATACTCATCTTTTTGCTGCTCTCAGTTCTCGTTCCAGTGCGTCCAGAAAACGCGATCTGTCAGCCTTGGTAAAGCCTTTGCCGCCGCCTTGGCGGAAAGGATCCGCCGCGCGCAGATCCGCCATGAGATCGCGGGTGGCAAGGACATTGCCGATATTGGCCTGCGTGAGCGCCTCGCCATTGTGCTTCAGCACCCGCGCCCCGGCCTCGACGCATTTGGCGGCCAGCGGGATGTCACCCGTCACAACCACATCGCCCGGGCCCGCGCGATCGGCAATCCACATGTCGGCAATGTCGGGCCCTTCGGGCACGATAACAGTCTCTATCAATGGGTTTTGTGACGGTCGTAGTCCCCCGTTCGACACGACTTTCATTTGTACCTTGTGCCGTGTGGCAACCCGTTCCGCTTCGGCTTTGACGGGGCAGGCATCGGCGTCGATGTAAAGCGTTGTCATGCCCACAGATGTTCGGCGTGAAAGGCCACGTGGTCTTCCATGAAGGTCGAAACGAAGAAGTAGGAGTGGTCGTATCCCGGCTGCATCCGGAACTGGATTTGCTGGCGGCGGGCTGCAGCGGCTTCGGCAAGCGCCTCGGGTTTCAGCAGGTCGATGAACTGGTCGTTGGTGCCCGTGTCGATCAGCATCGGGCCGTCAAAACCGCGATCCCGCATGCACAGGGTCGCATCATGGGGCGACCAGATGTCTTCATTGTTCCCCAAATATGCAGATAGCTGCTTGCGCCCCCAGTCGCTCGCCGTGGGATTGGTGATCGGTGAAAAAGCCGACACCGACCGGAACTGTCCCCGCGGGGACATCGCCATGGTCAGCGCGCCGTGCCCGCCCATGGAGTGCCCCGTGATCGACTGGCGGTCCATGTCGAGGCTGAAGTTCCGTTCAAGCAGCACGGGCAACTCGTCCATCACATAGTCCCACATGCGGTAGTGCGATGCCCACGGCTCTTCGGTGGCGTTCACGTAAAATCCGGCGCCTTTCCCCAGATCATAGCCATCATCATCCGCCACCTCATCGCCGCGTGGGGAGGTGTCGGGGAAGCACAGTGCGATACCGTGTTCGGCGGCCCACGCCTGTGCGCCTGCCTTGGTCATGGCGTTTTCGTGGGTGCAGGTTAGGCCCGAAAGGTACCAGAGCAGGGGCACCGGGCCGTCTTTGGCCTCGGCTGGCAGGAACAGACCAAAGGTCATGTCGCAGGAACAAGCGATAGAGGCGTGGGTATAGACCCCTTGGGTGCCGCCAAAGCAGGCGTTTTCAGAGACAGTATCCATGGGCATGTTCCTTTCGTTTCCCCATCGCTACCGGGCGTTGGCGCGTGCGGCAAGTTTCGGGAGCCTCCGGCGGCGGTTTATTTGGCGAAATGAAGAAGGATCAGCTCACCCAGGCAATGACGGCAGTGAGAGTAGCAATGCTGAGGGTGGTCGAGACGAGGATCGCGGCAGAGACCCGTTGTGGCGCGACACCGTAGTGCTGCGCCAGCATGTAGATGTTGCCCGCCACCGGCATGGCGGCACAGGCGATGATCATCGCGGCGCCGAACGGTTCGACGCTAAAGAGGTAGATCGCCGAAAAGGCGACAAAGGCCGGGTGCAGGACCAGCTTGCAGAAGCTGAGCCAGCCCGCGATCTGGATCCGTTCGGCGGATTTTGAGGCCAGCGATGCGCCGATGGCAAAGAGCGCGCCTGGAGTGGCGGCCCCGCCAAGGATCGTCAGGAAGTCGTTCATCGGATCAGGGATCGGGATTTGCAGGCCGGACCACAAAAGCCCCAGCGCCATGGCCACGATCATCGGGTTCTTGATCAGGCCGATGCCGATGGTCTTGATGATTGCGGGTGACATCCGCCCATCGCGGCCCACAGTAATCAGGATGACGATCAGGCTGGAAAAGACGATGAGGTCCGTGGCGAGCACCAGCATCACCGGGCCGATGGCTTCGGGGCCGAAGAGCAGGGCAAGCATGGGCAAGCCCAGAAATCCGGCATTGCCGATCACGGCGCATTGCGCCTCGACCGCGTTTGTCTGCACGTCGAGCCCGCGCAGAAAGCCGACCATGGTCGCGATGCCATAGACGAACGCGGTGCCCCATAGGTAGGCGGCCACCAACCGGCCATCCCAGACCTGTGCCAGCTCCAGGTTCGCGGCAAAGCGGAAGATCATCGCGGACAGGGCGAAATAGAAAACGAACTTGGTCAGATAGGCCGTCGCCTCCTCGGTGAAGAAGCGGGTGCGGCCTGCCCAGTAGCCAAGGCCGATCAACGCAAAAAAGGGTAGGGTCTTCAAAAGGATGGGCAACATGGATCAGGGATAGCGCGTGTTGCGTCGCCTAGCTACCGCCGATCGACCCACTTGTCGGGAAAGGTGTTACATCCTTTCGCGCGACGGGTTGACGATGTGGGATGCAGGGCGCGCTTTCGATTTTCTTATAGAAACTGAACGAAACGGTTTATATTGTGCAGTATCCCGCCACACAGGAAGCCAGATGAACGACGCAACGCCTATTGTCCGCAGGGGCCGAAAGTTTGACCAGGTTCTGGAGGGTGCGCGGGATGTGTTCATGGCTGACGGGTTCGAGGGGGCAAGCGTGGACGACATCGCCCGCGCGGCGAATGTCAGCAAGGCCACGCTCTACAGCTACTTTCCCGACAAGCGATTGCTTTTCATGGAAGTCGCGAATTCGGAATGCGCGCGTCAGAGCCAGGATGCGATCGACAACATCGACATGAATGCCCCGCCCCGGGATGTTCTTTGCCAGGCAGGCAAGCATTTCCTCAAGTTCATCACATCCAAGTTCGGCCAACAGGTGTTTCGCATTTGCGTTGCGGAATCGGACCGGTTTCCCGAGATCGGGCGTGCGTTTTACAAGTCCGGCCCGGAACGGATGCGCGACGAAATGGGTGAGTATTTCGAGGCGGCCGTGGCCCGCGGGGATCTAAAGATTGACGACTACACCCTTGCCGCTGACCAGTTCGGCGAGCTGTGCAAGGCGGACATCTGGCCACGGCTGATGTTCGGGGTGATCGACAGTGTCACGGATGATGACATCGACCGGGTGGTCGACAGCGCAGTCGAGACATTCCTGGCGCGCTACGGCGCGTGATGCCGCAGTTGGGCTGACTCGACTCCGGGTGCCGACTCGGCCTAGTTTGCAATGAGAACAAATTGCGAACATTTGGTAATGCCCAACCGTCGTATCCTGTCCATCTGGTTCCCCCGGCTGGGGGCCGAGCGTCTGATCAGGCGCCAGCCTGTGCTGGCGGATCAGCCTGTGGCCGTGGTCGAGGAACAGCAGAACATGCAGGTGATCACGGCCCTGAACGGGGTTGCGCAGGCTGATGGTTTGCAAATCGGTCAGCCCGTGCGGGACGCCCATGCTATGTGCCCGGGATTGTTGACGTTTCCCAGAGCCGCGCAGGAGGAGAAGCGGTTTCTGGAGGCGCTGCAGCGCTGGGCGGGCAAGTTTTCCCCCTGGGTTGCGCCCGAGGATGGGGATGCCCTTGTCGTTGATCTGACGGGGTGCGCGCATCTGTTTGGGGGAGAGCCCGAGCTGATGCAGGTCGTGCAGGATGATTGCACCGATCTGGGGCTGAGCGTGTTGCTGGGGCTGGCGGATACCCGTGGGGCGGCGTGGGCCTTGGCGCGCTATGCGGGCAAAGCCGCCGGGTCGGATCGGTCGGGGGATGCCATCGATCAGGAGGCGCGGGCCACGCGGTCCCGTGCAGGCAGGCGGCGACACTGGACCAAGGGGGGTGCCGCCCCCGCGGTGACCATGCAACCCTCTGATATTACACGTATTGCGCCGCCTGGGCAGACCTATGGCGCGCTGTCGCCCTTGCCCATTGCCGCCTTGCGCCTGGACGCGGACATGACGGCGCAACTGGGCCGTCTGGGCCTTCGCCGGGTGGGGGATTTGCTGGGTCAGCCGCGGGCGGGACTGGCCCGGCGGTTCGGGCGTGGGTTGGTCATGCGACTGGATCAGGCGATGGGCAGCGCGCCCGAGCCGGTGTCGCCTGCCAAGCCGCCGGATCACTTTGCCGTCCGTATGACCCTGCCGGACCCGATCGGGTTGG
Organism: Tateyamaria omphalii; assembly: GCF_019802125.1. Taxonomy (GTDB): domain Bacteria; phylum Pseudomonadota; class Alphaproteobacteria; order Rhodobacterales; family Rhodobacteraceae; genus Tateyamaria; species Tateyamaria omphalii_B. The sequence goes on along the minus strand of NZ_JAHVHT010000002.1, from coordinate 176,783 downwards.
CCGAGGATATGATGGCTGCGATTGACCGGACCTTGCCCCGTTTGTGTAAGATGCTGGAAGATAAAGGAAAAGGCGCGCGGCGTGTGATGCTGCAGGCCTATCGTAGCGACCACGCGGTTGAGATCATCGAGGTCGGGTTGGCCCGCCCGAACCATGATCCGCATCGTATCCGACCGCTTCTGGAGATGAAGATCGAAGAGATCGACGCGGGCTTTGGCATCGACATGATCCGCATGCTGGCCACGCAGGTGGAGCCCATTCACGACGTGATGACCGTGGGCCACCGCGAGGCCGGTGCGGCCGTGCAGGCGCGGTTGAACAACGCCAATGCAATGGATGATCTGATCGGGCGGCTGGGTGCGCGGGTGGGGCTGGATTCCATCCGGCGCTTTGAACCGGCAGACAGCCATATCCCTGAAAAGTCACATAAAATCATGTCCGCTGCCTGGTCGAAACCGCATGAGGGGCCGTGGCCGGATCCCACGAATCCGCGCCCTTTGCTGCTGTGGCACCCCGAGCCCGTGCACGCCCCGGCCACGCCCAAGATGCCGGACACCTTTCGCTGGCGGGGTATGGATCTGACCCGGCACCGGGCCATTGGACCCGAGCGGATCGCGCCGGAATGGTGGCTGGACGATCCGAATTGGCGGTCAGGCACGCGGGATTATTGGGTGACGGACACGACGGATGGGCAGCGGCTGTGGCTGTTCTATGCCCATGGCGGCGCGATGTCGCCGGGGTGGTTTTGTCACGGATCCTTTGCCTGACCGTACGGTGGGGTTAATGGGGCGCACGGCGGCTTCGAGCGCGCGAAACTGCGGAGTTTTGGCCCGAAACTGCATGTTTTGCATGTACGGATATGGGGTGAAATAGGGGTGCTTTCCAGAAAACGCGAAGTTTCGCCCGGAAACTGCATATTTCCGGATCGCAGATCATGGCTGTGGCCTTAACCTTTTGGCAAGGATCGCTTGGCCGTTCATCTTGGTAAAGAATTGATAAATGGCGGGGCGGCACAGGCAGGCGGATGGGTGGTCATTTCATCTTGCCGCTCCGGAATGCGGAGGTTTGGACCGACATGTGCATGCCTTGAACCGGGCGTGGTTATGGATGGTTCGGGTGACGACCAATGACGGGCTGTGCTAGGTTTCTCCACCCTCCGCTGGTGTGGAAGATCTGGCCCTGAGCCGGGTGTCTCGATAACCGTTCGCCGCCACGGATGCGCATAGCTGTTTCCATTGACAACCAACACACGCTCCGCGGACCTGTTCGGCTGCATATGACGCGCGCAACTGGGCAAGCTGCGCCGCGCCGAGCGTCATTTTTTCACCAGCCACAACCTCGCTTTCAAGAGCGGATGCGACCTCTGCTTGTGCGATCCGGTCGCGCCATCGGACACGATCCGTCAGACAGTGCCCGTCCCCCCCTTCGAGAAGGGGGGCACAGATGTCGTCCGGTCCTTCGACGATCAGTACATCCTCACCATTGCCGAGACGCGCGGCAATCCTGTTGAGGTTGGCAACGAAGTCCGGGTTGTAGCCTTTGCCGACATAGGTCAGCACGCACAGCAGATGGTGCGCGCGCAGGCGGACCGTCACGAACCGGGCGCGCGTTTGACCCTTTTTGCGATCCCGAACAGGATCATCGCGCCGAGTGCGGATTTCAGGACGCCTCCGACGATGAAGGGCAGCACGCCGCTGGTGATCGAGGCTTCGACACCGATCAGAACCGCCAGCCATGCGGCGCCCACAACGAGGCAAAGCGCATTGCCCGCCAGCATCGCGGCAAAGGCGAGACCCAGCCGATGGCCGTTCCAGCCACGTTCCACGAGCCAGCCCGTCAGCGCACCCGCAATGACAAACGCGAAAAGGTAGCCGCCGGTCGGGCCGATGAAATGATGTGCACCTGCCGCACCGCCGGCCAGCACGGGAAGGCCAAGTGCCCCCTGACCAAGCCAGGCGATGATGGTCGCGGCGCCCAATCGCCACCCGTAAAGCGCGCCGATCAGTGTCACCGCGAAGGTTTGCATGGTCACCGGCACCGGGACCATTGGCACTTCGATATAGGACGACAGCGCAAGGAACAGCGTGCCGCAGATCACAAATGTGACCTTCCAAAGAGACGACATTTCGCCGATCCCGATGGGATTGACGACGGAATTTGAGGATGGGGACAAGGGCATGGCTCTTCTGTGTTGGAATGTGATCGAGGACGCGTGTGACCAGAGTACTGTGGCCGACCGAATTTCCGTTGGAAAGCGGTCGAAGACTGGCGGCGTTCGGTGTCGGCTGATACCTGCCGAAAGCGTGCGCGTGTTCCAAGGACGGCGGCGCACGCCTGCCATGTGCTTTGCATCGCCTGCCGGTTCTTGGAATGGTTGCCACTGACGGATATGCCGACATGTCTACGAACGTGATGCAACAGACGGATCGCGGGGGATGTACAGATGGAGTTTGATGAAGATCGCGTGCGGGTTGCTCTTGAAACGGCCTGGTCATTGGACACTGCAAAGCAATGGTCGAAAGAGAACCCGGCAAACGGTCAATGCAATGTCACGAGTGCCGTGATCCATGACCTGTTCGGTGGGGAGGTTCTGCGTACGCGCTATCCGGGGGTTTGGCACTACTACAATCGCATCGGTGGTCGGCGCTGTGATTTGACCGATAGCCAATTCGTCCGGCCGGATGCGCGTTTTGCTGCGCCGGACCCGTATGAGGACGAACTGTCAGACCGTGATGCCGCGATGGATGGTATCCCGCAGCGTGAATATGATGCGTTGAAAGCCGCGCTTCTCGATCAGCTGTCGTGACGGGAACGATGGTGCGCTGCTTCGCCGTGCCGGACATTGCCCGGGCGGTCGCGTCGACGCTGATCGGGATGATTGGCGTGATCCGCAAGGCGTGCGCCGTGGTTTTTGTAGCGCGTTCAGGCGTGTTGGCACGGCTCTTGAATTTATGCGCGGCCCGCGCAAGTGTGGTTACATGACGCTTCAGACGCCGCCCCCGTCCAACCTTCGCGAAATGCCGAGCCCGCAGGTGGCTTTTCACAGGACGGAGCTGTCCGTGATCCTGTCGCTGTACGGGCGCATGGTGGCGGCAGGTGAGTGGCGGGATTACGGGATTTCCTGTTTGCGCGATGTGGCCGTGTTTTCGGTGTTTCGGCGGACGGCGGAGAACCCGATCTATCGGATCGAGAAGCGGCCCAAGCTGCGTGGGAAGCAGGGGATGTATGCCGTCATCGGGATGGACGGGCAGGTGTTGCGCCGGGGGCAGGACCTGAAGACCGTATTGCGGGTGTTGGAGCGGAAGCTGATCCGGGCTGTTGAGTGAGTGCGCGCCTGACGGCGCACGCGATTCATTTTTTCTGACGAGGGGGCTGTCTGCCCCCTCGAGCTCCCCCGAGGATTTTTTTGAAACAGGGAAGTTAAGGACGTCTGTGGCTCGTGATGTCGCCGTCGCCGCTGGCTTCGATGCGTTCTATGGCGGGGGCGATGGGTTCTTCGACCGTCGTCATGTGGGTCGCGTTGGCGTGGATCATGTGGGTGGGGCTGGTGACGAGGGCCACGTGCCCTTTCCAGAACAGCAGGTCGCCCGGTTGGTAGGGGCCGGTCGCCTCCTTGAACGCCGCTTCCTGTTGGTCGCTGTCGCCGGGGCAGGAAATGCCTGCCGTCGTGAGCGCGATCTGGACAAGCCCGGAGCAGTCGATGCCCGCCCGTGTGTTGCCGCCCCAGAGGTACGGCGTGCCTAGGAAGAGCCGCGCCGTTTCGATTGGGTTTGCCGTATAGGGCAGGGGCGACAGGTTGGCTTTGGGCACGTGGCCGTGGTTGGTTTCGATATAGTCCGCAGTTTCAGACAGGGCGGTCAGTTTGGTGCCGAAAGTCAGTGTGGCTGTGTCCGGTGATTTGAAGGTCGCGCGGTCGTAGCTGTGTGCTGAGGGTGTCGTGACCATATGGGTTGGCTCGGTCACCGGGCCGACGGCGCTGGCCGGGACGAAGCCGACATAGCCATCGAGATCGGCGCGGACATAGGCGTGTCCGTCCGCTTGTCCGAGCACCGTGACATTTGCCCCTGCAATCAATTGCCGATCGCGCGGGCCGTTGGGCGCGCGGAGCAGGTCGACATGTGGGGCCGTGATCTGGCCTGGGGCCGTGCCGTCAACCAGATGTGGGTCGGGTGTGGTGCGCCGGTCCGTCATAGGTTCAGTATCTTTGGCAGCGCATCGAGCAGCGCGCGGGTGCCTTGGCCGACGCCGCCCTTGGGACGGGCCGGGGCGCTGGTGGGTTGCCAGCCGTAGATGTCGAAATGGATGTAGGGTGTGTTCTCGACAAAGCGGCGCAGGAACAGGGCGGCGGTGATGGAGCCCGCAAATCCGCCCTTGGGCGCGTTGTCGAGGTCCGCGATGGTGGGTTCGATCATGGATTCGTAAGGCGCGTGGAAGGGCATGCGCCAGACCGGGTCGGCTGTGGTGGTTGCTGCCTCTTCAAGCGCGGCGGACAGGGGCGCGTCATCGGTGTAGTAGGGCGCGAGGTCGGGGCCGACGGCGACGCGGGCCGCACCCGTGAGTGTGGCCATGGAGATGATGAGGTCCGGTGTGTCCTCGTCCGCGAGAGCCAGCGCGTCGGCGAGCACCAGTCGCCCTTCGGCGTCCGTGTTGTTGATTTCGACCGTCAACCCCTTGCGGCTGGTCAGGATGTCCTGCGGGCGGAAGGCGTTGCCGGAGACGCTGTTTTCGACCGCCGGGATCAGGACGCGGAGTTGGATTGATAGCCCGGTCGCCATGATCATGTGCGCGAGGCCGAGGACAGCGGCGGATCCGCCCATGTCCTTTTTCATCAGGCCCATCGATGCGCCGGGTTTGAGGTTGAGGCCACCGGTGTCAAAGCAGACCCCCTTGCCCACCAGCGTGAGTTTCGGACCGTTGTCGCCCCATGTCATGTCGATCAGTCGGGGCACACGGTCTGCGGCGCGGCCCACGGTGTGGATCATCGGGAAATTCCGGGTCAGCAGGTCGTCGCCCGTGATGACCGTGATACGCGCGCTGTGTGTCTCGGCCAGATCGCGTGCCGCCTGTTCGAGGTCGGGTGGCCCCATGTCGGAGGCCGGGGTGTTGATGAGTGTGCGGGTCAGCGCCTCGCCCCCGGCGATGGCTTCGACGCGTGCGGCGTCGATGCCGTCGGGTGCGACTAGGCGCGCGCCCATCGGGGATTGATCCTTGTACCGATCAAAGCGGTAGGTGGCGAGCAGCCATCCCAATGCTTCGGTTTGCAGCTGGTCGGCAGGCAGTTCCGAGACGAGCCTGTAGGTGCCCTTGGGCAGTTTTGCAGCTGCCGCAGCCGCGTGAAAGCGTCCGCGTCCGCGGGTGGTTTCGTTGCCGTAGCCGATCACCGCCCGGTCCCCGCCGGGCAGCAGCAGGGCTTGGCCGATGGCGGCGGTAAAACCGTGCGTCTCGACCCAGGCCCGCACATCTTCGGGCTGTTCGGCCAGCCAGTCCGACAGGGCGCTGTCCGACAGTAGGTGAGCGGACCGCGTGGTATCGTCCGGTGTGGCAAAGCTGAGCGTCATGGCGGCAAGGGTCCTGCAGGGTCTGTTGTGGCAGACCGTAGGACACACACGCATAAATGGCACCCCACCGACATTCATTTCGGCGGATTGGTGTGGCGCGCGTGCCGTAGACTGTCGCGCGGCGGAGCATATGCGCCCTAGATCTGGATGTCTTGCAAGTCCCAGATCGCCGTCAGCGATCCCTCACCGGTGCGCAGCAGGCGTCCGAGCGTTGCGGCAAGTGCCACCTGATCACGTGTTTCGGTGCACTGCACGACATCCTTGGCCACGTTCGCCAGTACATCCATGCCGATCTGGTCGGCAATCGCGATCAGCGACTTGGCGGAGCGGCGCAGTTCGTCCAGTTCGCCCTTGCGGTAGACCCGGTCGCAATGGGCCATGCGCAGCGCCAGTTCCTCCATCGCGCGGCAGACGACATCCTCGGCATTGACCGGGTCCATCTCGCCATAGAGCGCATGAAGGCGGTCGTGATTGACCTGCACGGACTCGTGCAGTTGAATTTGCGTTACTGTTGACAAAACGTCACCTCTACTCACCCAAAAGTATCCCGCCCCCACGGCTGTTATCAGGCTTAGGTCACAGACTGTTCCCAAATCGTTATGCGCGGCCTGTCTTTTCGCTCGAATTTGTTGCGAATTGGGGGTAATCACCGCCCCCAACAGACGTGGGACAGACGCATCGGGGACGCATATGCACAGGATGAAGCCGCTTCCGAGCTTTCTTTTGCAACGCTATCAAGGGTGGAAGGCGACGACCTATGCCGAGAACGGCGCATGGTACAAACGCCTTGCGACCGAGGGGCAGCGGCCCCGCGCGATGATCATTTCCTGCTGTGACAGCCGGGTGAACGTCACGTCGATCTTTGGTGCCGATCAGGGCGAGTTTTTCATCCACCGCAATATCGCGAATCTCGTGCCGCCGTTCGAGCCGGATGGTGAGCATCACGGCACCTCTGCGGCAGTCGAATACGCCGTCAACGTGTTGCAGGTGGCCCATCTTGTCGTGCTGGGCCATTCCCGCTGTGGCGGCGTGCAGGGCTGCATCGACATGTGCGAGGGCCGTGCGCCGGACCTGGAAGAGAAGGGCAGCTTCGTGGGCCGCTGGATGGATATCCTGCGTCCGAAATTCCCCGAAGTGGCCGACATGAAGACCCCCGAGGACAAGGCCGAGCGGCTGGAACAGCTGGCTGTCGTCACCTCGATGGAGAACCTGATGACCTTCCCCTTTGTCGAAGAGCGGGTGAACAATGGTTCGCTCAGCATCCATGGGCTGTGGACTGACATTGCCGAGGGTGGCCTGAAGCAATTCATGGGCAAGACGCTTGATTTCCAACCGGTTTAAGCCGGAGTACCCGAGGGGACAGATTTGGATCAGATCCTGAGCCTTGCGGCGACAAACCTGCTGTCGCCCATCATCCTGAGTTTCGCGCTTGGCGTGGCCGCGTCGCTGGCCCGGTCGGACCTGAACATTCCCGAGGCGGTCGCCAAGGGGATGTCGATTTACCTGCTTTTCGCCATCGGGTTCAAAGGCGGGGTCAGCGTGGCCGATCACGGGATCGACGGGACGCTTGCGGCGTCGTTGCTGGCGGGGATCGCTTTGTCGGCGGCGTTGCCGATCGTGGCCTTTGGCCTGTTGCAGGTGATGGGCAACCTGAGCCGGTTGGATGCGGCCGCCGTGGCAGCGCATTACGGCTCGATTTCGATCGTGACATTCGTGGCGGCCACCTCGGTTCTGGAGAGCAGCGGGATTGCGTCCGAAGGCTACATGGTGGCCGTGGCTGCGGCGATGGAAGCGCCCGCAATCCTGTCGGCGTTGTGGCTGATCTCGCGTGGCGGGGACAGCCGCAGGATGGACCCCGAGCTGATGCGGGAGATCCTGCTCAATGGCTCTATCGTCTTGCTGGTGGGCAGTTTTGTCATTGGCTGGATCACCGGAACCGACGGGTTGGAGAAGATCGAAGCGTTCATCGTGTCGCCGTTTCAGGGTGTGCTGTGCCTGTTCCTGCTGGACATGGGGCTGGTTGCCGGTCGGGGCCTGCGTGGCGGGTCGGGTGTGCTCCGCCCCGGTGTGCTGACCTTTGGCATGGTGATGCCGCTGGTGGGGGCGACGTTCGGGTGTATCGCTGGCCTGCTTCTGGGCGTCAGCACGGGCGGTGTGGCGCTGTTCATGGTGCTTTCGGCGTCGGCCAGCTATATTGCGGTGCCTGCCGCGATGCGCGTGGCCCTGCCCGAGGCGAACCCGTCGATCTACCTGACCCTGTCGCTGGGGGTCACGTTCCCATTCAACCTGACGCTGGGCATTCCGATCTACGTCGCCGTCGCCAGCGCGCTGACCGGAGGATAAGCGCATGAAGACCCACAAGGCGAAACGTGTTGCCATCATCATCGAACAGGTGATGCAGAGCCGTCTGACCGATGCCATGGAAAAGGCAGGCGTGACCGGCTGGACCGTGCTGCCCGTGCTGGGCGGGTCCGGCGATTCCGGCACCTGGAGCCGTGAGGGGCAGGTCAGCCGGGGCACCGGGATGGTGCAGGTGATTTGCGTCATCAAGCCCGAGCGGTTGGACCCCCTGCTTGAGGCGGCCTTTGCCGTGGTGGAGCGGCACATCGGGATTGTCACCGTGGGCGATTGCGAAGTTCTGCGGGCGGAACGGTTCTAGGCACGGCACGAAAAAAGGGCGGCGCCTCCCACCGGATGCGCCGCCCAGACCACTCGTTACCCCACAGATCCGCGCGTCACTCACCCCATTCACTGGTTCCTTCTCCGCGCGGATATTGCTGGCATGTGCCGATCTTTCATCTGCGTGTGCAGGACATGCGCACCGGTCCGAAACACCCGATGGTCCGGGCGCGCTGTCGCGGGATGAAAGGTGGCATTCTGCCGTATTCAGGGCGTGTGTGCCTGCTGCTGCGCCCTGCCGGTCGGTGCGCTGACATGCGCATTGGTCCGTCCGGTAAGACGTGTATGACAGGTCGAAATTACTAATATCTTGCGCTGAAAGGCCCAGATTTAACGAAGTGATGAATCCCAGGATTCACCTTGCAAGATCAAACCCTTACCGGGCTGAACCAGTTAGATAAACTTGGATTTATCGGTGTCAGAGGGGCATTGACCGCGTTCTGCGCACCCCAGTGTTAGGACAGTGGAAACCACGTTCGACAGGAATCGGTTACCGCAGCACCTTGCCTTCCGGCCAGGTCAGTTGGGTTTCGATGTTGATGGTCTGGCTGTCTCCGGCGTCCAGCGACAATTGCCATTCCAGAATGCCGCGTTGGTCGTCCACCGCCTGCACGTCCGGGCGCGGTGTCGCGGTCCAGTCTATGACCAGGTCCTCCTGCTCGGAAAACGGCACGGCGTCGCGCACGGATATGTCCCATGTGCGGTCGGTCAGGTTCTCGACCTCGATCCGGATGTTTTCCGTCTCTTCATTGGAGCGGGTGATGATCCCGCGATCCCCTTCGTTGCGGCCCAGAACGGTGCGGGTCAGGCGCAGCCCGTCGATGCGGCCAAAGAACAGCTCGGTCTCGGCATTCGGCGGCAGGGCGTCGATGCTGGCTTGCCCGACAAGCTGGCCGTCAACAGAAAGGGTGGCACGCCCGGGCAACAGAATCTCGGGCGTCGTGTTGGTGATTTGGGCCAGACGGAAGGCGGTGTCGTCAAAGCGGGGGATGGCGCGGGCGCTGAGCGTTGCTGCCATGTCGAGTGTATCCAGCGCGATCTCAAGCTCTTCGCTTTGTGCGCGGATGGTGACGGGTGTGGGCAGGGTATGGGAGACGCCGATGCCGTCGAAATTGGCGGCTGCGACCTCTTCCACGATCACGGGTGCTTCTATGATGGGTTCGGCCATGCCCATGGCGCTGTCGGCCTGCAGACGTGACAGTTCGCGTTTCTGGGCCACGGGGTCTTCGATCCGGCGGAGTTGCGGCCAGAGGCGGCTGGGTTCGGATTGGGCGAGGGGATCCAGTGTGGAGAGCGTCAATTGGATGTCTGTCCAATCCTCGGCCGTGAATTGGGTGACGAGGGCGCTGCGCGCGATGGACAGCGCTGTTTCGTCTACCAAGTCAAAGGCATAGGACGGTGCCCATGCGACACCGTCTGTAAGATAAGACAGGTCGAGCGTGGCTTCGACAGGTTCCGTGACAGTGACGTTCAGCGCCAGCGTGGCGGGTGCGGTGTTTGTGGGTGTTGCTGCATCGAGCGCGGCCTGCGCCTGCGCGACGGCAAATTCCAGATCGGGACGGTCGCGGCGCAGTTGTCGCGCCTCCGATTCGGCGGTGCGCATGGCGGCGCGGGCGGCGGTGCCGTCGCTTGCGATCAAATGGCCGATGGCTCGAAGCGTGTCCACATTTGTAGCGGCATCGTCGGGGACTGTCAGGCCGTTCAGGAACAGGACTTGATCCTGGGCGGCTTGAGCCGAGGCCAGCGTCAGCGCAATCCGGTCATCGAGTGCGGCCAAGGCTTCGGTCGCGGTGTCCAGTGCATCTTTGGCAGTCAGCCATTCGGGCGTGCGGGGTGCACGGTAAGGCGTGTCGGGCCGTTGTGTCCAACTCCGGGCCGTGATCGTCGCGCCGGTCAGGCCGATATTCATCGCATCAAGCGACAGGTCTGGATCCATGTCGCGCAGTTCGATCGTGTGCTGGCCTGCGGGCAGCTCGAACGTCGCGGTGCGGGACACCAATGCCCCTTGGGCATAGACCGTCGCGGCCACGGGTGGGGCCTGCACCACTATGGTGTCAGCAAGGGCGGGCAGGGGCATGATGGCGAGGATCAGGGCAAGGCGCATTGGGGCATCTTTCGTTGGATGCCCATAGTCTGCACCGCGTGGCCCAAAAGAAAAGGGGCCGATTGGCCCCTTGTTCCCCGCGATATGCGGTTTGGCCTTAGCCCTTTTTCAGAACCCGCTGGCCCAGCACCTCGGCAATCTGCACGGCGTTCAGGGCGGCGCCCTTGCGCAGGTTGTCCGACACGCACCAGAAGTTCAGGCCGTTGTCGATTGTGCTGTCCTGACGGATGCGGCTGATGAACGTGGCAAAGTCACCCACGCACTCGATCGGCGTGACGTAGCCGCCGTCCTCGCGCTTGTCGATCACCATGATACCCGGCGCTTCGCGCAGGATGTCGCGCGCTTCGTCCTCGTCCAGGAAGTCTTCGGTCTCGATGTTGATCGATTCCGAGTGGCCGACGAACACGGGCACGCGCACGCAGGTGGCCGTGACCTTGATCGACGGGTCGACGATCTTTTTCGTCTCGGCGACCATCTTCCACTCTTCCTTGGTCGAGCCGTCGTCCATGAAGACGTCGATATGCGGGATCACGTTGAAGGCGATCTGCTTCTGGAACTTCTTGGGCTCAACCTCGGACGTGGGGTTGTAGACCGCCTTGGTCTGGTCCCAGAGCTCGTCCATCCCTTCCTTGCCCGCGCCGGACACGGATTGGTAGGTCGAAACCACCACGCGCTTGATCTTTGCCCGGTCGTGCAGCGGCTTGAGCGCCACGACCATTTGCGCGGTCGAGCAGTTGGGGTTGGCGATGATGTTCTTCTTCGCATATCCCTCGATCGCGTCGGCGTTCACCTCAGGCACGATCAGTGGCACATCGGGGTCGTAACGGTAGAGCGACGAGTTATCGATGACCACGCAACCGGCCTTGGCCGCGACGGGCGCGTATTTCTTGGTCGCATCCGAGCCGATGGCGAAAAGCGCCATGTCCCAGCCCGTGAAGTCGAATGTGTCGAGGTCCTTTGTCGTCAGTGTCTGATCCCCGAAGGACACTTCCGTGCCCAGCGAACGGCGGCTTGCCAGAACGGCCAGCTCGTCCACGGGAAACTGGCGCTCGGCCAGGATGTTCAGCATTTCGCGGCCCACATTGCCGGTGGCGCCTGCGACGACGACACGATACCCCATAATAGACTCCTTTTCGGGTAGGTGCGTGGCCCTTACACCCAATGTCTGCTGGGGGAAAGGGCGTCAGTCGGTGGAGTCACGGCTAAGTGCGTAGATGGCCACACCTATCGCAAGTGCAATGGCGAAAAAGCCGAAGATCGCGATGTAGGGGGCTGTTGGGTCGCTGCCTGCGGTCGCCGTGTGGATGCGGCCCGAGATGGTTTGCATGACGCCCACGCCGCCGATTCCAAAGAGGTTCATCAGTGTCACGCCGCGCCCCGTAAGGTGCGGGGGGAAGAAGCTGCGCGCGTGGGCGATGATCACCGGGAAGGACGCGCCGAGCGCGCCGATGGCTGCAAAGAGCGCGATGGAGGTCCAGGGGCCTGCGTCGATCCAGAAGATGACGAGCGCGAGGGCGACTATGGTGAGCGCGTTGCCGGTGAACACGACCCATTTGCGTGTGCCGAAGATCCGGTCGAGCGGGCCATAGGCGATGGTGCCGACGATCATGGCGAGGCTCATCACCAGTGTCGCGATGCCGATTTGGGCGGTCTTCTGGTCGAAGACGTCGCGCAGGTATGGCCCGATCCAGAGGCCACGTACGGCGGCGACGGGCGCGTAGTTCACGAACATGATCGGGATGATGAACCACAGGACCGGCATACGCAGGAGGTCGAAGAGGGACCCTTTGCCCGCCTCTTCCGCCTTGGCCGGGTCGCGGACGGACAGCAGGACGCCGAGGGCGACGGTGGCGGAGATTGCCGAGAGCGCCCACATCGTGTTGCGCCATCCGATGGTGTCGACGGCGAAGGCGGTGGGGTAGCTGGAGATCAGATTACCGATGGTGCCGATGCCGATCATCAGGGCGGCGAGTGTGGCGAAGCGGGCCGGGTCAAATTCGCGCGCGAAGATGTAGAAGCTGGCCATCAGGACGGGTGAGCAACCGATGCCGATCAGGGCCATGGCGGCGTGGATGTAGATTGGGCCTTGGGCCACGGCAAAGAGAGCGGCACCGCCTGCGCCCCCGATCAGGAACAGCCAGCCACCCGTGCGACGCGGGCCGAGCGTGTCGAGTGCTTTGCCCACGGGCAGTTGCATCAGCGCGAAGGCAAGGAACCAGTAGCCGGACGCTGTGGCAAGCACGTCGGGGGTGATGCCCAATTCGGCCTCCAGCGGGCCGGTCAGAACGGCCAGGAAGGCGCGAAAGAACTGGCTCAGCACATAGGCCAGCGCCAGTAGGATCAGTCCGGTTTGCATGGGGTCCTCACTCCTGCCGCTTGCGTGGCATGGGGGGCGGGGAGGTGCAAGGCGCATTGTGATGGGGCGGGCCCGTGCTAGGGTCGGGGTGAAGAGGTACAAGATGTTTTATGACGACCTGCCGCGATTGACGGTGTTCGGGGATGTGGCGGATTTGAGCCACTACACGCCCTTGCCCGATGATTGGGTGGTCGGTGTGTCCGACATTGTCGGGTCAACCGATGCGGTGGCAGCAGGCAAGTACAAGACGGTAAACATGATCGGGGCGGCGGTGATTTCGGCCCAGATCAACGCAGCCGGAGGCCGGGCTTTTCCCTATGTGTTTGGTGGTGATGGCGCGGCTTTTGCCCATCCGCCGGAGTTCGCGGCAGAGGCGGCGCAGGCACTGGGCGCTGTTCAGGTCTGGGCGCAGGCGGAGTTTGGGATGGGCCTGCGCGTGGGGCTTTTCACTGTCGCTGACATTCGTGCTGCCGGGCCGGAGGTGGCCGTTGCGCGCTACGCTGTGTCTGACGGGGTGGACTATGCCATGTTCGCGGGCGGTGGTGTCAGTTGGGCGGAGGCGCATATGAAGGCCGGGGTTGAGACTGTGCCGCCTGTCCCCGCGGGGACACAGCCGGACCTGACGGGGCTGAGCTGCCGCTGGAGCCATATGAAGGCGCGGAACGGGACGATCCTGTCGTTGCTGTTATCGCCGGAAGAGGGTGCCGATACCGCGCGCTTTGGCGCGGTTGTGGAGGCGGTGCTGGCCGAAGTGGCGCATCTGGAACGGGGTGGACACCCCGCGCCGCCCGAGGGGCCGGGCACGGGCTGGCCGCCGGTGGGTGCGACGCTCGAGGCCCATGCGAGCCATGGCGGCAAGGGGGTGAAGTCGCGCAAGCGTCAAGTGCTGTTCGAGACGTTGATCGCGTGGGTTCTGATCAAGACCGGGATCAAGCTGGGCGGGTTTGATCCCACGCATTATCGCAAGACCGTGGGCGACAATGCCGATTTTCGGAAGTTCGATGACGGGTTGAAGATGACGGTGGATTGCGATGCAGGCACGGTGTCGCGCCTGCGCGCCGTGCTGGACAAGGCGCGCGCGGACGGTGTGGCGCGCTATGGGATGCACACGCAGGATGAGGCGATGATGACCTGTATCGTGCCGTCGATCATGGACGACACGCATGTGCATTTCATCGATGGGGCTGCTGGTGGGTATACGCAGGCGTCTGTCGGGCTGAAGTCCGGATAAACGCGACCCGTAAGGCGGAGGTGTCCTCCGCCTATCTCACCCAACGCTGCGCCAGCTCCCGCAGGCTTTTGGCGAGAATCAGCAGGTCTAGGCCGGTCGCCACGAAGCGGGCGCCCCAGTCGAGCGCGTCTTGGGTGAACTCCGGCGTTGTGGCGAGGATGCCGGGGGCTTTGCCCGCGGCTTCGATGCAGGCGATGGCGCCCTTGATCGTGGCCTGCACCTCTGGGTGCGTGAGTTGGCCCATATATCCCATGTCTGCGGAGAGGTCCGCCGGACCGATGAAGACGCCGTCGATGCCGTCCACGGCGAGGATGTCGTCGAGATTGGCGATTCCCGCACGGTTTTCCACCTGGATGAGCAGGCAGATTTGGTCGTCGGCTGTTGGGCCGTAATCCGTGATCGCCCCGAACCGGCTGCACCGTGCGCCGGAATAGCCGACGCCGCGCCCGCCTGTGGGTGGGTAGCGGACGTCATGGACCAGTTGCTGTGCCTGTTCCGCCGTTTCGACCATGGGGACCAGCACCGTTTGTGCGCCCGCGTCGAGCACCTGTTTGATGATCCAGGTCTCGCCCACGGGCACCCGCACTGCCGCGTGGCTGTCGGACGCCTCGAGTGCCATAAGCTGCATCCGCATGCGCGAGATGTCGTAAGGCGTGTGTTCGCCGTCGATCAGCAGCCAGTCGAAGCCCGCCGTGCCCGCGATCTCGGTGGCGAGCGGGTCGCCGAGTGACAGCCAGCAGCCGATGACGGTCTCGCCGTTCTTGATCGCGGCCTTGAACGGGTTGGTGGGGGCGGGCATGGGCGGTCTCCTTTGTCTGGTCGCACCCTAGACCTGTGGTTGCGCTGGTGGCTACTGGTGAAATGCGGCGCCTGTGCGCCACGCGATTTTATACATCTGCTTCCAGCAGATGGTGTACTGGGGCTCTGCCCCAGACCCCGAAGTATTTTTGGCCAGAAGAAAGGGTGGGTCAGAGGACTTTGATCACGTCTTTTTCCACGGCCAGCATGTAGCCGCGTCTTGCGATGTTTTTGACCAGAAGCTCGCTGACGATCTGGTTGCCGAGCGTGTCGCGGAGGCGTTTGATGCGGGTCGCACCTGCGGCCTCTTCGCAATCGGCGGCGGAGCGGCCCGAGATCATCCCCTCGATTTCGGAGCCCGACAGTACGTCGTCATCCATGCGTGCTTCGGCCAGGATCGACATTGTTTCCATGGCGGCATCCGTCAGCTTGAAACCGAGGTTGTTGAGGTAGACCGTGTTTTCCTCGCGGCTGATCAGGAGCGAGTTGACCTGGATGCCTGCCCGTTCGATCTGCGCCATGCGGCGGTTGAAACCGACCAGCAGGACGAGGAAGACGAGGGCCGCAATCATCATGCCCGTCGCGAACACCAGCAGGACGAAGATGACAAGACGGTAGCTGGCCAGTGTGTCGGCGAAAGCGGTGCCGGATTGGGCGAGGATCTCCAGTAGCTTGATCTCGGCCTGGCTGGTGAGGTCGGCGTTCTCGATGAACATCCGCTCGACCCTCGCGTCGAAAGCGCCCGCATCGGGGAGGGTGAAGAAGAGGAGTGCGGCGGCCAGGATCAGAAGCACGACGATACCCGCGATCCCGAGGATCACGAGCCGCCCGCCTGCGCGCCGCATGTCAGAAGCGGAGGTAGTATTGTCCTGCACTGGCTTTCCTTTGATCGAGACCTTCGGGACCAAACACGGACTGAACCTGAAGCAATGTCCAGCCTTGTGCGGCAAGTCGTGATCGGAGTTGTCCGGTGGCATTGCCCGCAGTGCAGGCGCCGGACACCTGCGCAACACCGTAGTGCAGGCGCAGGGGGTCGTCCTGTTTTGCCTTGTAATCGGCAAAGCACTGGGCCTGTGCGGTCCCGGCTAATGCCATGATCAAGGCGAGTGTGAGAGTGATCTGTTTCATGGCCCCAACCTGCGCCGGGTGGGCGGGATATTCAATAACGACAGGGGTGTGGGGCCTGCGTTATTCGATAACAGGGGGGCGTTATTGCCTGTCTGAAAGGGGGCGGCCCAGGTTGAGGACAGCACCGGCACACGCCTGGTCTGCCTCGTATCTGTACCCTCTGGAAAGGACGCCTCATGACACTTCGTATTCACCGCCAGTTCATCGGCGCAGTTGCTGCTGCCGCCATTGCCATCACCGGTTTCTCTGCTGCCCCGGCCCGTGCGGGGGAAGATGAGGTTGGCGCCGCTTTGGCCGCGTTGCTGGGTCTGGCGATTGTCGGGGCCGTCATCCATGAGAAGAAGAAGGATCGCAAAAAGCGCCATGCCGTGCATACGCCCGTGCATCCCAAACCCTTGCCCAAGCGGGTGAACCGAAAACTGTTGCCGCAGCAATGTTTGCGCAGCTTCAACACGGACCGCGGACATCGCCGCGTCTTTGGTCAGCGCTGTCTGAACAACCACTACCAGTTTGTTCGCAGCCTGCCCGCTGCCTGCCACCGCGAGTTTTACACCGATCGCGGGTGGCGTCGTGGGTACGGTGCGCGCTGCCTGAACCGTCACGGTTACCAGTTGGCCCGTCGCTAAGAGCGGGCGGATGGGCCATGCCCCCATGGCTCACCTCGGCAGGGGCGGTGTTCGGGCACCGCCCCTTTTTCATTGCGTCGCCTGTCGGCGACACGTGATGTTTGCACTTTCCGCTGGAAAGTGCGTTTTGTGCCTCCGGCGGGGATTTTTTGAACCAGAGAAGAGGACGGTCAGTGCCTGACTTTGAGATCGAAGCGCGGATGGGTGGCCGTGTCGCGGGCGTTGATGAAGTGGGGCGCGGGCCATTGGCTGGGCCCGTGACCGCGGCGGCTGTTGTGCTGGATCCGGATTGCATTCCCGATGGGTTGGACGATTCGAAGAAGCTGACAGCCCGAAAGCGCGAAGCTGTTTGGGATGCCATCCTGGAAAGCGCGGATGTGTCCGTCGCCCATGCGACTGTCTCCGAGATCGAGGAGTTGAACATTTTGCGCGCCTCGCATCTGGCGATGATCCGCGCGCTCGATGGTCTGCGCAATCGTCCCGATCATGCGCTGATTGATGGGACCATGTTGCCGCGTGGCTTGACCTTGCCGGCGACACCGGTGGTGCGCGGCGACGCCCAGTCACTGAGCATCGCGGCGGCCTCAATTGTGGCCAAAATATGTCGCGATCGCATCATGGTGGATTTGGCGCAACAGCATCCCGGATATGGCTGGGAGACGAACATGGGATACCCGTCAAAAAGCCACAGGTTGGCGTTGGAAAATCTTGGGGTGACCCCACACCATAGACGAACCTTCAAACCCGTCCACAAGATGTTGTGACAAGTATTTTTCTTAAGTTGCTGATTCAAAAAAGAAATTGACCGCGAATCGGGTATGACTCATCTTACCTTCAACCAACGAGCGCAAAATGCGCCGGGGACAGAGGCAGACGATGACGAAACATGTAAAGGGCGCCGAGGCGCTTCCCTTGAACCAAATCCTTGCGGGGGATTGCATTGATGTGATGAACAGCCTGCCAGCGGGCAGCGTTGATCTGATCTTTGCCGATCCGCCCTACAACCTGCAATTGAAGGGCGAACTGCATCGCCCCGACAATTCCAAGGTTGATGCGGTGGATGACCACTGGGACCAGTTCAACTCCTTCCGCGCGTATGACGAGTTCACGACCGCCTGGCTGAAGGCTGCGCGCCGTCTGCTGAAGCCCAATGGCGCGATCTGGGTCATTGGCAGCTATCACAACATCTTCCGCGTGGGATCCGCCCTGCAGAACGAAGGCTACTGGATTCTGAACGACGTCGTGTGGCGCAAGTCGAACCCGATGCCGAACTTCCGGGGCAAGCGGTTCACGAACGCCCATGAGACCATGATCTGGGCGGGCAAGTCGGAAAGCAGCAAGTACACCTTCAATTACGAGGCGCTGAAGGCGCTGAACGAAGGCATCCAGATGCGCAGCGATTGGGTGCTGCCCATCTGCACCGGCCACGAGCGGCTGAAGGATGAGGCGGGCGACAAGGCGCACCCGACGCAAAAGCCCGAGAGCCTGCTGCACCGTGTGCTGGTCGGATCTACCAATCCGGGCGACGTGGTGCTGGACCCGTTCTTTGGCACCGGGACCACCGGCGCTGTGGCCAAGATGCTGGGCCGTGAGTTCATTGGGATCGAGCGCGAGGACGCCTATCGCAAGGTGGCTGAGAAGCGGATCGCCAAGGTGCGCAAGTTCGACAAGGAGGCGTTGACCGTCTCCGCGTCCAAACGTGCCCAACCCCGCGTGCCCTTTGGCCAGCTGGTCGAGCGTGGGATGCTGCGCCCGGGCGAGGAGCTGTATTCCATGAACCGCCGTCACAAGGCCAAGGTTCGTGCCGATGGCACATTGATCGGGGACGATATCAAGGGATCGATCCACCAGGTCGGCGCCCATCTGGAAGGCGCCCCCAGCTGCAATGGCTGGACCTATTGGTGCTTCAAGCGCGACGGGCAAACCGTGCCCATCGACGTGCTGCGCCAGCAGATCCGGTCGGAGATGCACGACTAATCCAAGAGACACCGCCAGGTGCCTGCGGCCTTTACCCAAGGCCCATAAGTGGCACTGCACCTATGCCCCGCCTTTTTGGCGGGGCTTTTTTGTTAGGAGTGCTTACATTGCTGCCCAGAGGCCAAGAGGGCGAACACAATGGTGGATGCAAGCAGCGCGTTGCCGATATCGCGACGCACCGATCGTGAAGACGAAATACCGGCGCACCGGCACGCGCAGGAAGCACTGGCCCGCAACAAGCGCGAGGGCATGGACCTGGCGGTAAAGGCGCGCGTCGGGGCGTTGTCCGTCACCGCCGTGATGCTGGTGTTTCTGAACCCGAACTGGGATGTGATCTGGTACCTGTTTTTGCTGTTCTGCCTGGTGCTTGTGGGTCTCGCGCAGCGGCGTGTGGGGCGCGTGGGGCAGTCGCGTGCCGAACTGGCGCTGCTGTTTGCGGACCTGCTTTTGATGACGCTGGCGCTGCTGGTGCCGAACCCGTTGCAGACCGAAGTGATGCCAACGGCGCTCATCTACAATTTCGAGGTATTCCAGTACTTCTTCATTATCCTGGCCGCCGGTGTGCTGACCTATTCCTGGCGCACCATCATTGCCATTGGCAACTGGACCATGGCGATGTGGTTGGCCGGTACGTTGTGCGTCTGGTGGTTTGGTCGGACTTTTCCCGGACTGACCGATGCGGCCAATGCGATGTTCCCGAACCATCCCGACCTTGCCCAACTGTTCGATCCCAATGACGTGAACTGGGACCTGCGGTTTCAGCAGGTCGTCGTGTTTCTGGTGGTCGCCCTGATCCTTGCTGTCGCCGTGCGCCGGTATCAGATGCTCGTCCTCGACAGTGCCGAGATGGCGCGTGAGCGGACGAACCTGGCGCGTTACTTTTCGCCATCCATGGTCGAGGAGTTGTCGACCAAGGATGAGCCACTGGGCCAGATCCGCAGCCATGACGCGGCTGTGCTGTTTGTCGATATCGCGGGCTTCACCGCCTACGCCGATGGCCGTCCGGCTGAAGAGGTGATCGAGACCTTGCGCGCCTTTCACGCAAGGATGGAGAGCGAGGTGTTCGCCCATGGCGGGACCCTCGACAAATATCTGGGCGACGGGTTGATGGCGACCTTTGGCACGCCCCTGCCGTCAGACGACGACGCCGCGCGCGCCGTGGCCTGTGTGCTGGGAATGATGAACCGGATGCGGGCGCTGAACGATGATCGGCGGGCAGATGGTTTGCCCGAAATCGACGCCCGCTTCGGCCTGCATTTCGGGCCTGTCGTGCTGGGCGACATTGGCGCGAACCGCATGGAATTCGCGGTGCTTGGCGACACGGTGAACGTCGCCAACCGGCTTGAGGCGATGACCCGCAGCATGGGTGTTCGAGCCATTGTCAGCGATGCCGCGATGTCAGCGGCAGGCGGCGCAGACGGCTTTCACCGCGTTTCCGATCAGGTTGTGCGCGGCGTGGCCGACCCCTTGTCCGTCTGGGTGATGGACTAGCGCGGCAGCGGGTTGGCGGCCTTGTTGTAGGCTGTCCAGTCCGTGATTTCGGGATAGTACATGTCCCGCCATTTCTGCACGCGCGGGTTCATCACCCGTTTCCAGACCTTTGGCATCATCGCGGCGATGGTCATCACCGGGTAGCCGTAGGGCAGTTGTGGTGCGTCCGCCTCGGTATAGTTTTGCAGAACGGGAAAACGCCGGTCGGGCTTGTAGTGGTGATCGGAATGCCTTTGCAGGTTGATCAGCAGCCAGTTCGACGCCTTGTGCGCCGCGTTCCACGAGTGGCGTGGCTGGACATGTTCGTATTTGCCCTCGCCCAGGTGTTTCCGCGTCAGGCCGTAATGTTCGATGTAGTTCACCAGTTCGAGCTGCCAGATGGCGACGCCCGCTTGCAGGATGAACAGGCCCACGCCCGCCCAGCCGCCAAGGGCAAAGGCCAGCAGGAAACAGACAAGTTGCAGATAGGCGTATTTCCAGAACGGGTTTGAACTGTCGGTTGCGGGCAGGTCCTTGCGCGCAAGCATCGCCTTTTCCGCGTTCCAGGCAGACAGGAAGCATTGTTTCAGCACGCGGGGATAGAAGCTGTAAAAGCTCTCCCCCATCCGCGCCGTTACGGGATCGCGCGGGGTGGCGACATAGCGGTGGTGCACCAGCAGGTGTTCGGACCGGAAGTGGGAATAGAGCACCATAGCCAGGAGAGCATCGGCCAACCAGCGCTCCAGCTTGTTTTTCTGGTGCATCAGCTCGTGGCTGTAGTTGATGCCCACGGTACCGGTGATCACGCCGACGCCGAAGAAGATCGCGAGCTTTTCGACCGTGTTCAGATGGTCCGCAGGGGCCACATAGGCGATCAGGCCAAACAGCATCAGGAATTGCGCGGGCACCCATGCGATGGTGATGGCGCGGTACCAGAACAGGTCGTCATCCGTCGCCTCAAGGTCGGCGTTGTCCGTGTTCAGCCCCACGGCCAAATCGAGGATCGAGAACATGTACCATGTCACCACCGGCAGCAGGATCACGGTCCAGCCGCCGTAGATGGCGGTGATGATCGCCAGCGGGATCAGCAGGAATGACATGGCAAAGGGCAGGGCATTCTGCACCTTGGCGACGGTTTCCGGGGGCAAGGTCATACGGTTGTCTGTCCTCTGTTTGCGCGCGCCACAGCTTAGGCGCAGTCAGGCAAATCTGCCAAGCGTGACGCTACGCCGCGTTGGTCACGACTGCGCCAGATCGAACGCCTTGCGCATCACGGTGGGCAGGTCCGATGGGCGAAACTGGTCTCGGGGCAGGAAGTATCCTCGCTCTGGTTCAGTGTCCGCAACCTGCGCGACCATAACGTCGAGAATAAGGTGAAAATGCGTAAACGTGTGCCGCACTTCTCCGTTCAATTTTACCCAATCTGCAACCATCGGAACGGCGATGGGGCGCGGCTCTGACACATCCACCCAATCACTGCCCGGCCAGCCCATCATGCCGCCCAGCAGTCCCTTGTCGGGCCGGGTCTCCACCAGCCACGCGCCATCGCTGCGCTGGGCAAGGTAGACGGTGCCATGGCGGATCGGCTTGGCCTTCTTGGGAGTTTTCTTGGGTAACTCTGGCGCGGTGCCCTCTGCCCGTGCCTTGCATGGGTCGCGCCATGGGCAGATGCCGCAGGCCGGCGATTTGGGCGTACAGATCGTGGCACCCAGATCCATGACCGCCTGTGCATGATCGCCGGGGCGCGCGTTGGGCGTCAAACGGTCGGCATGTTCGGTCAGGATCGGTTTGGCCGCAGGCAAAGGCGTGTGTTCATCGAACATACGCGCCATGACCCGCTCGACATTCCCGTCCACCACAACGTGGCGCAAATCAAACGCGATCGAGGCGATGGCCGCCGCCGTATAAGGCCCGATGCCGGGCAGCTTCAGCAAAGCGGCATGATCCGCAGGAAACGCACCGCCATGATCCGCCACCACTGCACGCGCACATTTCAACAGGTTGCGCGCGCGGGCGTAGTAGCCAAGGCCGGCCCATTCGCCCATGACCTCCGCATCCTCTGCCGCTGCCAGATCGGACACCGTCGGCCAGCGCGCAATGAAGCGTTTGAAATACTCGGTGACCGCCGCAACCGTTGTCTGCTGCAACATGATCTCGGACATCCAGACGGCATATGGGTCCGGGCGCACCCCGGCCATCTTGTCCGCGGGCCCCACGCGCCACGGCATCGCGCGCGCATGTACGTCGTACCAGTCCAAAAGATCGCCGCTGAGGTCACGCAAGAGTTATGCTTTCCCACTTGAGATGTCTGGTGATCACGCTTTGATCCGCTATGATCACGCCCGAGTGAGAGGGAACATAGCCATGGTCGCGCGCCGTGCCAGTACAAAAGGGTTCAAGCGGACAGCATCACTGCTGACCGGGCGGATTCGGAAGGCCAGCGAAAGCCGTGGGTTCGCCCAAAGCCGCCTGCTGACCGATTGGGCCGAGGTTGCAGGCGCCGACGTGGCCGCCATCGCCCGCCCGGTCGAGGTGAGCTATGGCCGGGGCGGCATGGGCGCGACGCTGACTCTGCTGACCACCGGGGCACAGGCGCCGATGCTCGAAATGCAAAAGGACCAGCTGCGCCAAAGGGTGAACGCCGTCTACGGCTACAATGCCATCGCGCGCATTCGGATCACCCAGACCGCCGCGACCGGGTTCGAGGACGGGCAAGTGTCTTTCGAACATCGCCGCAAGGATGAAGGGCCGAAGGCTCCCGCCCCTGAAATGACCGCCGCCTCCAGCCAGATGGTGGCCCCGGTCCAGGACGACACATTGCGCGACGCCCTCGAAAAGCTGGGCGCGCACATCCTGACAAAACAAAAACAAGGAACACGCACATGAACCGTATCGTTGCCCTTATCGCCGTGATCGTCGGCGTCGGCGGGTACTTTCTGTACAGCTCGATGCAATCCAGCGGTCCGACCGCTCAGGAACAGGCACAGGCCGAGCGTTTGCTGGGGGCCGCCAATGCGCAGGAAGCCTCGAGCGACATCGACACCTCTTCGGTGGTCGAGATGCAGTTGGGCAACCCGGATGCGCCCGTGACGGTCATCGAATATGCCAGCTACACCTGCCCGCACTGCGCCACCTTCCACGCGGGTGCCTACAAGCAGCTCAAGGCGGACTATATCGACACCGGCAAGATCAACTTCATCTACCGCGAAGTGTATTTTGACCGCTTCGGCCTTTGGGCCTCGGCCATCGCGCGCTGCGCGGGCACGCCCGAAACCTTCTTTGGCATCACTGAAATGCTTTATGCCGGTCAGGCTGAATGGGCGCGTGCGGGCGGCGGTGATCCGGCCCAGATCGCGGAAGAGCTGCGCAAGATCGGTCGCCTCGCAGGGCTGGACGGCACCACTCTCGAAGCCTGCCTGACGGACGCCGACAACCTGCGCACTCTGGTCGCGTGGTATCAGGAAAACGCGGCCGAGGACGGGATCAACTCGACCCCCAGCTTTGTCATCAACGGCACCACCTACAACAACATGGCCTATTCCGAGATGTCGGGCCTGATCGACGAAGCGGCTGGCAGCTAAGCCCTTCGGTCAGACACAGTGTAGCGCCCGGCCTTTGGTCGGGCGTTTTTTTTCAGGATGCACCTTTCGCTGCTGGCAACGCAGCGAGGGCCGCATCCAGCGCCGATGGATCATCAAACGTCAAACGCACGGGCAAAGTGATCACCTTTGGCCGAAAGGCTGCGGGCAGGCGGGCAGCGTCCTTTTCCGTGGTGACAAGCTGCGCGCCCATCGCGTGCGCGTCGCGTTCCAGCCGCGTGAGAAAGGCTGTGCTCAGCTTTTCGTGGTCGCCCAAGGCTTCGGTCCGCATCAGGTTCACACCCAGCCCACGGAGCGTGTCAAAGAACTTCTCGGGCCGTCCGATGCCCGCAAAGGCAATCACATTCATGCCCGCCCACGGCATCCCGGTTTGCAGTGGCTCCAGCCGCGCGTGGATGTGTGGCAGTCCGTCCGGCAGTTTGGTTTCCGCAAACCTGGCTTGCGCCGCGTCATCCCCGATGCTCAGCAGCAGGTCGGCACGGGACAGGCCCACCGCCGCGGGTTCGCGCAAGGGCCCGGCAGGCAGGCACAAGCCATTGCCGAACCCCGTCTCTGCATCCACCACGACGATGGAAAGGTCGTAGGACAGTGCCGGGTTCTGAAACCCGTCGTCGAGGATGATGGCCGTGGCTCCGGCCTCGATCGCAGCCTGCGCGCCCGCCGCCCTGTCGCGCGCCACCCATGTGCGGGCAAAGGCGCTGAGCAGCAGGGGTTCGTCACCGACGCGCTCGGCGCTGTGACTGGTCGGATTGACCTCGGTCGGTCCGGTTTCCTTTCCCCCATAGCCCCGGCTGACGATATGCGGCTCGTGAAAGGCGTCGCGCAGCCGTTCGGCCACGGCGATCACGGTTGGCGTCTTGCCCGTCCCGCCCGCGTTGATGTTGCCCACGCAGATCACCGGCACAGGCATCCGTTCGGGCGTTCCGCGCGCCAGGCGCCGCGCCGTGCCACGAGCATAAAGCGCACCCAAGGGCGACAGCAGGCGCGCGCGCCAATCGGGCGCAGGTTGCGACCAGAAACCGGGCGCGCGCATCACCGTTTCTCCGATTTGCGGGAATCGAGGCGCGTCTGGGTCAGCGATATGATCCGGTCGAGGCTGTCTGCACCCCGCGTGACCACATCCCAGCCGGCCATTGCCATATGCGCGGCGTGATCGGGCGCGATCATCTGGCTGATGGCCCGGCCCAGCGACGGCGTGTCGTTCACGATCCGGGCCGCACCCGCGTTCATGAGCCGAGTAAAGGCATCGACATGTTCGCCGACATTCGGGCCATAGACGATGGCCGACCCGTGGGCCGCCACCGAATAGGGATCGCAGATCTCGACCCCCGCCTGCATGGAGCCGCCCAGAAAGGTGACGATAGCCACCCGCAGCCAAAGGCCAAGCTCGGCATCCTCATCCGCGATCAGCACCTGGGTGTTGTCGTCGGGAAAGGCCCCGTCGCTCCAGTTCGCGACCAGCAGGGATTGCGCACGCGCGGCGTCCTCCGCCTTGAGCGCGTCAGCGGGATCGGAGAAGTGCAGGATCAGCAACAGCCGGTGCGAGGATTTGAGCGCCAGCTTGTGGGCGGCCAGAATGGTCGCGCATTCCTTGAGCGACGTACGGGCTGACAACCAGGCGGGTCGCCCGGACAGCGCCGCGGTCAGGTCGGCGAGGTCGCTGTCATGGACGGGCATCATCTTGCCAAATGGATGCAGCGGCTCGGCCACTTCCATCGCGCCCACGGGGCGGCCCATCTGGGCCAGCTTCAGATGCGCGCTTTCGTCCCGGGCGGTGACGTGGTTGAACTGCGCAAGCAACGCGCGCGGCACTTCGGGCAACCAGCGGTCGCGGCGGCCGTCAAAGCCCTCCACATCCGCATCGACCAGCATCATATGGGCGCCGCTTTCGGCGGTGGACAGGATCAGATTGGGCAGCAGATCGCCCCACGCCCAGATCAGCACGTCCGGTTTCCAGTGCGCGACAAAGGCGTCGGTGACAGCGGGGTGATCGGGCGGCATCGCGTCTTGCCAGATGTCGGGCACGCCCCGGTCGCCAAAATCATCATGGGCAGCGGTCAGCAGCACGTGACATTCAGGCCGCGTGACCAGCAACCTGTGGGCCAGATCGTTGAGCGCGCGATTGTTGCCGGGCTCGGCCGCATGGATCCACACAAGCTCGCCCTCCGGTCGGTCCCGGACCGGCGCGAAGGTGGGCGGTTTGCGCCGCCCCGACAGCGTGCGATAGGCCGTCAGCCCAAGCGACCCGCGCACGCGGGCGTCAGCCAAGCTCTTCGGTCGTCGCGGCGGCGTTTTCCTCGTCCCGCAGGCGGTGCAGGTGCGCGATGTAGTAGCGCATGTGGGCGTTGTCCACGGTGCGCTGCGCTTCGGATTTCCAGGCGTCATAAGCGGCCTGGTAGTTGGGAAAGATCCCTACGATATGCAGGTCGTTCACGTCCTTGAACACGTTCTTCGAAGGGTCGACCAGTTCGCCGCCAAAGACGAGGTGCAGGCGCTGTGTCATCGTATTTTCCTTTGATCACTGGGCTTGGGCATGCCTGCGCGCAGTTTGCGCATATGCCCCCTGGGGTCAAGGCGATCAGACGGTGTGACCCGGCCCCAATTCCCCCACAAGCGCACGGTGCAGATCGGGACCACCAGCCACGACACCGTTCAAAGCCGGATGCGCATTGTTGAAGCGCAAGGGCGCCCCCGTGCGGTCGGTGATGGTGCCACCGGCCTCGGCCACGATCAGGGATCCGGCCGCAATGTCCCACTCCCACGTGGGGCGCAGGGTCAGCATCCCGTCGAACTTTCCCTCACCCACCAGCGACAGGCGGTAGGCCAGCGAGGGGCGGTAATGCCGTTCAACCGATGGGGCGCTGCTGCGCCAATGCTTGCTGTCAAAGGTCGGGCGCGCGGCCAGGACCTTGCTGTCAGGCGTCATGTTGCCCTGCGTTGCCACAAGCGGCGCGCCGTTCAGTGTGGCACCCATCCCCGTGCCCGCGGCATAAAGCTTGTCGCGCAGGGGCAGATAGATCGCCGCCGCCGTCACGATACCCTGATGCGCCACACCGATGGAAATGGCCCAGGTCCGCCCGCCTTCGACAAAGCTGCGGGTGCCGTCAATCGGGTCGATGATGAACACGGTGTCCGCGCCCAATCGGGCGGCATCATCCTCGGTTTCCTCGGACAGCCAGCCATAGTCGGGCCGCGCCAGGCGCAGGGACCGTTCCAGCACCTCGTTCACGGCCAGATCGGCCTCGGTCACGGGTCCTGCATCACCGGGCTTGTCCCAGCGCGCGGCTGTGGGGCCAGCAAAACTGGTCGCCACACGGCCCGCAATCCGGGCCGCATCAATCAACAAGGGTAGGTCAGTTGCCGGCAAGGGTCATTCCAGGAACCAGCAGCGACGGCACCACCCGGCTCAGATGCGCACGCGCGTCATTTGCGGGCACGATGGTGCGCAGCATGTCGATCAGGTTGCCCGCGATGGTGCATTCATTGACCGGATAGGCGATCTCGCCATTCTCGACCCACATGCCTGAGGCGCCACGGGAATAGTCGCCGGTGTTGGGGTTGATGGTCGACCCGATCATCGAGGTGACTAGCAGCCCGGTGCCCATGTCACGGATCAGGTCATCGCGGGTGGCGGTGCCCGCATCCAGCATGACATTCCAGTTCGATGGGCTGGGCGGGGCGGAGGTACCGCGGGCCGCATTGCCGGTAGAGGTCATGCCCAGTTTGCGGGCGGTTGCCAGATCAAGCGTCCAGCCCGTCAACACGCCATCCTCGACAATCACGCGGCGTTGCGTCGCCAGACCCTCGGCATCAAAGGGGCGCGAGCCAGAGATGCGCGGGCGGTGCGGGTCCTCGACCAGGTTCAGGCCATCGGGCAGCACCTGTTGCCCCAGCTTCTCGCGCAGCCAGGATGATCCCCGCGCCACGCTCGACCCGTTGGCGGCTGCCAAGAGGTGCCCGATCAAACTTGACGAAATGCGCTCGTCAAACAGAACCGGGTAGGTGCCGGTGGGCGGCTTGCGGGCGCCCAGCCTCTCGACAGTGCGTGTGCCCGCCTCGGTCCCGATCTCTTCGGCGCTGCGCAGGTCGGATTGGAAAATGCGGCTGTCACCGCTGTAGTCGCGCTCCATCCCGGTGCCCGTGCCTGCAATCGCCACACAACTTAGCGCGCGGTCGGTGCGGCGGTAGCCACCGGAAAACCCGTTGCTGGCTGCCAGCCAGATGTCTCGCGCCCCGTACGCGGCAGAGGCTTGCTGGACCTGGCTCACACCCTCGACTGCCATCGCGGCGGCTTCGGCTGCGAGCGCATCGGCCTGCAGGGCGTCGGCAGCGGGCTCCGGGGTCTGGTCGTTCATCTCAAGCGCGTCGATGTCCCAGCCGTTTGTCAGCTGGTCCGGATCGGCAAGGCCCGCATTGGGGTCCTCGGGCGCTTCGCCCGCCATGGCAACGGCGCGCATTGCCATCTCCTCGATGGTCCGGTCGCTGATGTCAGAGGCCGAGACATTGGCCTGCTTCTGACCGACAAACACGCGCAACCCGATGTCGATGGATTCCGACCGTTCCGCCTGTTCCAGTGCGCCCGCGCGCACGTCGACCGACACGGATGTGCCTTGCACCGCGATGGTGTCGGCCGCGTCCGCGCCTGCGGACTTTGCAGCAGCAAGCAGCCGTTCGGTCAGGGTCGACAGGTCGGAAGGGGTCATTCATCTGCTCCGCTTGGTTGCGCCATCAGGTAGCGGGGCAGGGGGTGGTGTGCAAGGGCGGCGACCTGCGCCGCCCCGCGTGATGGTGTCAGCGGATGCGCTGACCGTTGGCCAGCACGTGGCCCTCTCCGTTCACTTCGATCTTGGAGTTCAGGGTGTCTTCGCCCTCACCCGGCACGGCAAAAAGGCCCATCATCATGCGCGCACCCATCGCCTGATCCTCGGGCAGCAAGCCCATGCCGACCAGCTTGTCCAGCAGGCCGTTGCCGCCCACAAGGGTCAGGTCAACCGCGCCTTCGGGCCGGGGCATCCCGTCAAAGGTTTGCAGGTCATTGTTGTCAAAGACAAAGTCGCCCGCGCCGGTCAGTTTTGCGCCTACGGCGTCCACTTCGATCTTGTTGATGGTCAGGGCATTGAGCTCACCGGGAACGGCATCGGCCTGTTCCAGAACCTCAGCCTGCGCGGGGTCGAGGAAGTCGAACAGCACCTTGGCCTTGCCGCTCAGATCAACGAGCAGCGTGGCCGGATCGCGGGGCAATTGCGAGGTCGGGTCAAACAGGCTCCAGAGCATGTCGGACATCACGAACTGGCTCAGCGTGACGGCCAGGCCGAAATCCTGTTCTTCGTTCGACTTCTGCAACGGCATCAGAAAGCGCGTGCCGATCTCTGCGGCAGAGAACGAGATGGGCAGCGGCAGTTCGGTCATCAACATGTTCATGTCGACGCCGGTTTGCGACACGTCATAAAGCAGCCCCTCGGGGCCAAAGGACACGTCAAACGCGGCCCCGGTCGACGTGGCATTGGCCGTGCCGCTGCCATCCGTTTCGCTGCTGAACGACATGTCGTAATTGCCGCCATTCGTGGTGAATGCGGCGACCGCCTTGAACCCGTCGTTCAGCATGGCGTTCACGTCCTGCACATCCGTGTCCAGCGGCAGATCGCCCGTGCCGTTCAGCGTCAGCCCGTTCATCGTGCCCTTGAGCGTGAAGGTGTCCTCGCTCTCGGGGTCGTTGAAGGCCATGTCGTAATCGACCTTCGCGACCGTCATGTCCTGCGCCATCGTCCGCAGGTCGCCCACCGTTGTTTTCATGGTCTGGGCCAGGTCGGTCATGCGGATGTCGATCTTGGCAATCTCCGGCCCGACCGACACGCCGTCGATGGTGACGCTTTGCAGTGCCATGGCCGCTGCCTCGGCGGCGTAGGTGTAGGTCAGGTCACCCGGATCGCCTGCCGCCACCATGTCGGGCGCGGTCTGGGTGAAGTCGATAACGGCCGTCACTGTCTCACCCGTTTCGGGCTGGAACGTCATGTTCATTTCGGTGGTGTCGGGCAGCTCGATCGCGACGGTTCCGTCGCCCTGCTCCACAAAGTTGATCGAGTCCAGAACCACCTTGAACGCGCCGCCCCCGGCATCGTCGTCCATTTCCACGGTCAGCGTCATGTTCGACACCTCGACCGACCCCGACCCGATGGCTTCGGATGCGGTCACGGAATAGCCGGTACTTTCCATATAGGATTGCCAGTCGGACCAGACCTGTTCGGCCGTCAGATCCGCCAAGGCCGCCGAAGCAGGCAGGCACAGCGCCAATGCCGTGCCGGAAATAAGATGTGAAATACGAGACATGATAGAATCCTTAGAATGCTGTGTTGGCCATATCGTCTGGGACGACGCCTAATGCGTCAAGGCCACAGGCTGGACCTATGCGCCGCATCGCCGTACCACAAGGCCAACACGTCACTGCGGAGGGTGCAATGCACGATATGAGCGAAAAAACGGTGCTGATCACCGGGGCCAGCCGGGGCATCGGGGCCGACACGGCGCGCGTCTTTGCGCAGGCCGGGGCCAATGTCGCGCTCGTGGCACGGGGGGCTGACGCCATCGGTGCGCTCGCGGATGAAATCGGCCCGCAAGCCATCGCGCTGCCCTGCGATGTCAGCGACTTTGCCGCCGTCAACGATGCGGTAACACAAACCGTGGACCGGTTCGGCACCCTCGACGTCCTGATCGGCAACGCGGGCGCCATCGAACCCATCTCGCATCTGGCAGAGGCAGACCCCGACGACTGGGGCCACGTCATCGACATCAACCTCAAGGGCGTGTTCTACGGGATGCGCGCGGCTCTTCCGGTGATGCTCAAGGCAGGCACCGGCACCATCCTGACCATCAGTTCCGGTGCCGCCCACGGCCCGGTCGAAGCATGGTCGCACTACTGCGCCTCCAAGGCGGGCGCGGCCATGCTCACCCGTTGCGTGGACAAGGAAAACGGCCCCGCGGGCATCCGCGCAATGGGCCTGTCACCGGGCACCGTCGCCACCCAGATGCAGCGCGAGATCAAGGCAAGCGGCATCAACCCCGTCAGCCAGCTCGACTGGTCCGACCACATCCCGGCGGACTGGCCGGCCAAGGCGCTCTTGTGGATGTGCTCGCCAGACGCCAACAACTGGATCGGACAGGAAATATCCCTGCGCGATCCGGACATTCGCAAACAGGTGGGCCTCACATGATCGACATCGACCGCACCGGCCCGATCTGGACGCTCACCATCAACCGCCCGGACAAGGCGGGCGCGCTGACCGAACAGATGCTGACCGACCTGCGTGACACCGTGCGCGATGCCCAAGACGCAGCGGCCCTGATCCTGACGGGCACTGGCAAGGTGTTCAGCGCCGGGGCCGACCTTGATGCCGCGCGCGCGGGTCTTGCCACCTCGCCGCTATGGGAGGAATTGTCCGGCGCCATCGCCGACCTGCCGGGCCTGACCATTGCCGCGCTGAACGGCACCGTCGCGGGGGGCGCAACCGGCATGGTGCTGGCCTGCGACCTGCGGATCGCCGTGCCCTCGGCCAAGTTCTTCTATCCGGTGATGAAACTCGGCTACCTGCCGCAACCTAGCGATCCTGTGCGGATGGCGGCCCTGATCGGACCGGCACGGACCAAGATGATCTTTCTGGCAGGGCAAAAGATCACCGCAGACCAAGCGCTGGCTTTCGGCCTCGTTGATGAACTGGTCGAGGGTGACGACGTGACCGAACGCGCGCGGGCGCTGTGCACGGATATTGCAGCGGCCACACCCGAAACGGCGCGGGCGATCAAGGCGATGTGCTAGGGCGAGTGTCAGATATTTCAACACAGAGGTTGTCAACTTAACGTTACACGATGTAGGGTTGAGTCGATGGCCCGTGACAACCGCATAGAGCGCGCCAAACGCGATCCACACCCCTCAAATACAGAGCGGGACCTGACGACGTCGGATCGTGTGCAATTGCTGGTGGCGGACGTGCTGAACAGGGTCTGCGTGCAGATCGAGGAAAAGCACGCGCAAGAGCCCGCATCGAGCAAACGTTAGCGTTTGCGACGCGCTCCCGGCACTTTCGATGCAAAGCCGGGCGGTCGCTTGGACACCCACGCATAGAATTTCGCCAATCTCGGATGCGCACGCAGCGCCTCGGGCGTGTTGTAGTCACGGGCAAGCTCTGCCTCGGTCAGTGTCGCGTGGATTTCCCTATGACAGATGTGGTGCAGCAGCACGACCGGACCGCCCTTGCCCCCTTTTAGCTTAGGGATCAGGTGGTGCAGGCTTTGTGGCGCATCAGGTGGGATGGGACGGCCACATAAGGGACAGATCGGATCGGACAGGGGCGTCATTCCTTGCGCAAACGGTATCGTCCGTGACAATTGGCGCGGTGTGAGGACGAGGCAAGAGGTGCGCCGGTGGAGTTTGATCTCGAAAGTCAGCCCGAGATTGTGCAGACGATTGCAGCTTATGCCCTGCAAGGGTGGGAACTGGCGCTGACGTGGCTGCTCAGCCCGGCAGCGTGGTCGCAATTCGCTCTGCTGATCGTGGCCTACCTCGCTGCCGTGGTCATCACGCGGCGTCTGCGCCCGATGCTGGCGCGTCTCTTGGATCCCGGTGACAGCGACAATGTCATTGCGACGTCACGCCGTTTTGTCGCGCAATTCCTGCCGCTGCTCTTGCCGCTGATGGCCTACGTCCTGACGGGCATTGGCGAAGGTGTCGTGCGCTCGATCTTTGACAGCGGCGCAGTGATCGCCTTTGGCAAGCGCGTCTTCCTGTTCCTCGCCGTCCGCGCGCTGGTGCGCGACATCATCTCCGACCCGTTCCTCAAGCTGCTGGGCCGCTACGTTCTTGTGCCCATCGCCGCGCTTTATGCGCTGAATTTGCTGGGGCCGGTCGCAACCCGGCTGGAAGAGACGGTCGTGCCGCTGGGCAACCTGTCTTTCAACCTGCTGTGGCTTTTGCAATTCGTGGCCGTCGGCGGCGTGATCTTCTGGCTGGGCCAGTGGTCGAACAGCCAGTCCACGACCTTCATTCAGAAGCAGGAGGAGATGCGCCCCTCCCTCCGGCAACTGGTGGCAAAATCGGTCGAGTTCCTGATCTTTGGCGTCGCGTTCCTGGTGCTGATGAACATCATGGGCATCAACCTGTCGGCCCTTGCGGTGCTGGGTGGTGCCATCGGTGTCGGCCTCGGCTTCGGCCTGCAAAAGATCGCGTCGAACTTCATTTCCGGTGTGATCCTTCTGGTCGAAGGGCAGGCGACGGTTGGTGACTATGTTGAGCTCGACGGGGGTGAGGCGGGCACAATCGTCAAGATGACCGCCCGCGCCGCGATCCTCGAAACCTATGATGGCCGCTGGATCGTCGTCCCGAACGAGGATTTCATCACCACCCGCGTCGTGAACTATTCCGACAGCGGCTCTGCCAACCGCTACGAAGCGCCGTTTTCTGTCAGCTACAACACCGACATCAACACGGTGCCGGACATCATCAATGCAGCCGTGTCCAAGCTAGACTTTGTCCTCCAAGTGCCCGAGGGGCCGGATTGTGAGTTGGTTGGTTTCGGCGACAGCGGCATCGACTTTGCCGTGGAATACTGGGTGAACGGCATCGATGACGGCAAGAACAAGTACAAAAGCCATGTCCTCTTCGCGATCTGGAACGCGCTGAAAGAGCACGACATCGAAATCCCCTATCCGCACCGCGTGGTCGAGATGAAGGGCGAGTTGCGGACGGTGTCCGAGTGACCCGCGTCGCCGTCATCGGCGGCGGCCCCGCCGGTTTGGCGGCGGCAGAGGTGATGGCAGAGGCCGGTCTGTCGGTCACGGTTTACGAGGCGAAACCAACCGTCGCCCGCAAGTTCCTGATGGCAGGCAAATCCGGCCTCAACCTGACCAAGTCCGAAGACGTGGCAACGATGCTGCCCCACTACACCGAAGCCGCCCCCTGGCTCGCCCCCGCCCTGCACGCCTGGGACGCCGACGCAATCGTGGCATGGGCCGAAGGGTTGGGGCAAGAGATGTTCACAGGCTCCACCGGCCGCGTCTTTCCAAGGGCCATGAAAGCCTCCCCCCTCCTGCGCGCATGGCTCGCGCGGCTTGACGGCTTGGGCGTCACCATCCGCACCCGCCACCGCTGGACCGGCTGGGAAGATGGTGCGCCCCGCATCACCGACCTCGACGGCACACCCGTGACTGTGGATGCAGACGCAACGCTTCTCGCCTGCGGCGGCGCAAGCTGGGCAAGGCTCGGCTCAGACGGCGCTTGGACCGACTGGATCGGCCTCGACACCGCCCCCTTCGCCGCCTCCAACGCCGCCATCTCCGTGCCGTGGTCCCCGCACATGGACAAACACATGGGCCACCCGATCAAGGGCGTCGCCTGGCGCGCAGGCCCCTACCGCTCGCGGGGCGAAGCCGTGGCCTCGAAACGCGGGCTCGAGGGAGGCGGCATCTACTCCGTCTCACGCGGCGTCCGCGAGGGGCACGACCTCTACATCGACCTGCTGCCCGACCTCAGCGTTGACGAGGTCGCAGAAAGGCTCGCCCGCCCACGGGGCAAGGCGAGTTTTGCAAACCATCTGCGCAAGACGCTGAAACTCACACCCCTGAAAATCGCGCTGGCACAGGAATGGGGCCGCCCCTGGCCGGATGATACGCTCCGCATCGCACGGCGGCTCAAGAAACTACGCGTGGCGCATCAGGGCCTGCGCCCCATGGACGAAGCAATCTCGACCGCAGGTGGCGTACCCGCCGAGGCATTGGACGACGCGCTGATGCTGCGCGCGAAACCCGGCGTGTTCTGCGCAGGCGAAATGCTGGATTGGGAGGCACCGACGGGCGGCTACCTGCTCACAGCCTGCCTCGCCACCGGACGCTGGGCAGGGCAGGGCGTGGTACGCTACCTGAAAACCTAAGCGGCAGCCGCCGCACGAAAGGCCGGGCGGGCGCGCAACCGCTTGCTGTAGGCCTTGATCGGCTCGGGCAGGGCTGGAAACTGCGCGCCGAACGCCCAGCCGAGGCAATGCACGGCCAAGAGATCGGGCAACGTGATCTTGTCGCCCATCAAAAAGTCACCGGAGTCCTCCAACATGCCGGCCAAGGCGTCTGCATTCCGCGCAAACTCCTTGTGCAGCGTCGGCACCACACCCGGCACCCGCAGCTTTTCCGGCAGGACAAAGGCGTGCTTGCTGGCGGCCCACAAAAGCGCGTCCATCTCGTCGACAAGCCACAGGGTCATGGCGTCCTGCCGGGCGCGCTCCGGCGTGCCTGCGGCGGCGGTCAGACCGCCATGTTTGTCGGCGAGATACGTCATGATGGCGACGCTGTCGGTCAACACCGCATCGCCATCCACCAGCGCCGGGATCTTGCCCAGCGGGTTGAATTCGCGCGCCACATCCGAACGTGGACCTGCCTCGACCAACTCGTACGTCTGGCCCAACTCTTCCAGCATCCACAGCACACGGAAAGCGCGGCTTTTGACGGTTCCGATGACGCGATACATGGACAGACCCTCCCTTTGATGCGCACGATTGCAGGGCCGGGGCAGAGCCACAACCCTGCTGTCAGAAATTGTCGCAACGTCCTGCTAGAGTATCCGCAACATTCATGCCCAAGGAGATTTCAATGGCACAAACAGGGTCCTGCGTCTGCGGCGCGGTCAAGTTCACCGTTACCCATCCCGTCACCGAAACCGGCGCCTGCCACTGCGGCATGTGTCGCAAATGGTCGGGCGGCGTGTTCATGGGGATCCAGGTGCCCAAGGGCGGCATGGAGATCGAGGGCGAGGAGAACCTGTCAATCTACACCTCATCCCCCTGGGCCGAGCGGGTGTTTTGCAAGACCTGCGGGTCGTCCCTGTTCTACCGCATCACCGCGCCGGGGCCGCTGAATGGCCAGATGCATGTGGGCATGGGCAGTTTCGATGACCCGTCCGGCATCGCATTCACAGGCGAGATCTATATCGACCGAAAGCCCGACGCTTACGCCTTTGCTGGCGAGGGGCGGCACGTGATGACACAGGCCGAGGTGGAAGCGATGTTTGCCGCACCGCCTCCGGAGCAGGCGTGATCCAAAGGCCGCTGCGCGACGCGATTTGTTTTTGCTGACGAGGGGGCTGTCTGCCCCCTCGAGCTCCCCCGAAAGTATTTCCAGCCAGAAGAAGGGACTATCTGCGCGCGAGCATGGCGAGCCGGATGAAGCAGCGCTCGACGAGGGCGAGGGCCGGGGCGTTTTGACCGGCTGAGCGGAGTTGCAGGTCGGTGTCCGTCAGTTCGGTCAGCGCCATTTCCAGTTTCGGTGCGCCCCAGCTGCGGGCCTGCGCCAGCATCTTATCTCGGTTGGGGCCCCAGATTTGCGGGCGGCCTGATGTATCGCTTGCGGCCCGGTGCAAGCTGCGGAAGTGGCGCATCGCCCCGATGCACAGTGCCACTGCGTTCACGCCCTGCGCTTGCAGGCGTTGCATCACCGGGCCGATGGCCGCGGCATTGCCGTCGCCGACCACCAGCAACACGTCGTCCACATCGGCCTCGATCGACGCGGGCGCGCAGGCGGCAATGTCTTCGGCGCTCAGCGGTTCCGGGTCGTTCAGTTTGTAGAGCCCGACCTTTTCAAGCGTTTGGCGGAAATCACCGGGTTCGAGTTGCCGGGCAAGGTCCATGAGCAGGTGCATCGCTTCCTGCGGTGGGTTGGTGATGCCTGCAGCCATCAGGTCGCGCTCAATCTCGTCCCGTGTTGGCGGGTTGTCGTAGATGCCTGCGGCATAGGCCTTGGTATGTGCCTCGAACGCCTTGCGCAGTTTTGACGTCGGTTTGAGCGCGCCCGCCGTGACCACGATCTGCGCGTCGCCCGGCGCCCAGTCCGACAGCGCGTCGGTGATGACCGGGCCGACATTTTCGTTGGCATCCTCGACCAGCGCGACGCGGGGACCAGGAAAGAAGCCGATGGCCTTGACCGCGTCAAGAAGCAGGGCGGGTTCCTTGCGCAGATCGCCCGCGCCGATGCGGGTCAGGCGCATTTCTTCCTCACCCTGCGGGCCGATCAGTGCGGCCACCACCTGTTGCCGCTTCAGGGCGATCCGCATCCCGTCCGCGCCGTATATCAACAGCCCCGCCGCATCCGGGTCCGGTTTGGCGAAATACGCGGTCGCCTGGCCCGTGTTCAACTTCATAGGTCAGATGTTTGCAATTGCAGCACAATTTCGTCCGCAAGGATGGTCATCAGCCGCTCCGTCGCGTCGCGCTGGGCCGACAATGTCGCAACGGTTGTACCCGTCGCAGAATAACCCACGAAGTTATCCACAAGGTCGGAGAGGATAACCTCTCCGGTTGTGGCGTCCGACAGGGCAAAGGCGGCGGAGCCGATCATATGGTAGCGGCGGATGTCGCCATCGGGGTCGATGGCGCGCGCCTCTTCACCCACGGACAGGTCGATGGCGAGCTTGTAGGCGGGATTGGCCGCGCGCCCCAGCCGCTCTTCCAGTTGCCGGACCAGCAGGAAGCCTTCGCGGTCCCGTGGCGGGTCCACCTGCACCTGGTTTTGCAGCTTGGTGCCCGTACCGCCGGGTCCATAGACCGGTTCAAAACCGCAGGCGGCGACGGTCAGGGCAAAGGCGAGGGCAGCAAGCAGGCGCATGTCGGATCAGACCACCACGTTGACGATACGGCCCGGGACCACGATCACCTTTTTGGGGGTGCCGCCATCCAGCGCCTTTTGCACAGCTTCGGTTGCCAGCGCTTGTTTTTCAACCTCGGCCTTGTCCATGTCAGCAGCGACGGTGATTTCACCACGCCGCTTGCCGTTGATCTGGATCGGCAGGGTGACGGTGTCGGAGACGAGCATGGCCGCGTCCGCGATGGGCCAAGGCGCATGGATGATCAACCCTTCGCCGCCCTGATGCGCCCAGATGTCTTCGGCCAGGTGTGGCGTCATGGGTGCCATGAGCTGCGCAAGCGTCATGACCGCTTGCCGTTGGGCGGCATAGCTGGCCTTGGACTTCTGCAAGGTCGCCGTGAAGCCATAGAGCTTGGCGATGGCGGCGTTGAAGCCGAAGGATTCCACGCCCATGGTCACGTCGTGGATGGTCTTGTGCATGGCGCGCAGCAAGTCATCGTCGCCCGTGCCCGGCGCTTCCTTGTCCATCTCCCCGATCCGATCGCAGAGGTTCCAGACGCGGGCGAGGTGTTTGTAGGCCGCTTCAGCGCCCGAGGCCGTC
This sequence comes from Tateyamaria omphalii, assembly GCF_019802125.1. Taxonomy (GTDB): domain Bacteria; phylum Pseudomonadota; class Alphaproteobacteria; order Rhodobacterales; family Rhodobacteraceae; genus Tateyamaria; species Tateyamaria omphalii_B. Next base: position 139,045 of record NZ_JAHVHT010000002.1, on the reverse strand, counting down.
CATTCCACATCCCGCTCGGGCGGCGAGTCGCTCAGCACGAACCAGCGCGCGGTGTCCGCGCCGTAGCTGGCGATGATGCTCGCCGGGTCCACCACGTTCTTCTTGGACTTCGACATCTTGGCCGAGGGGATGATTTCCACCTCGGTTCCGTCCGCCAGTTTGCCGCCTGTGACCTCTTCGGGCAGGTGATAGACCGGGCGCCCCTTGGCGTCGCGGGTCTGGTAGATCTCATGCGTGACCATCCCTTGGGTAAAGAGCGCGTTGAATGGCTCTTCGCATCCCTGCGGCAAATGCCCAGTGATCCGCATCGCCCGTGCAAAGAAACGGGAATAGAGCAGGTGCAGGATCGCGTGCTCGATGCCGCCGATGTACTGGTCGACATTCATCCAGTAGGCCGCGTCGTCGAGATCGGTTGGCGTCGGAGCATGAGGCGCCGTGAAGCGCGCAAAGTACCAGGACGAATCGACAAAGGTGTCCATCGTGTCCGTTTCGCGCTTGGCGGGTTTGCCGCAAGCAGGGCAGGGCACATCGCGCCAGGTCGGGTGGCGGTCAAGCGGGTTGCCGGGGATGTCAAAGGTCACATCGTCGGGCAGCTCGACAGGCAGGTTTTCCTTCTTCTCCGGCACCACGCCGCACGCATCGCAATGGACGACAGGGATCGGGCAACCCCAATAGCGCTGGCGGCTGAGACCCCAGTCGCGCAGGCGGTACTGCGTTTGCCCTTTGCCCAGCCCATGCGCCTCGAAATAGTCGAGGGTGGCGTTGATGCCGTCCTCGCTCGTCGCGTTCACGATGCCCGCGAAGTGGTCGATATAGACAACCGGCTCCGTCTTGGCCGGGATAAGCGCCTCGTTCTCGACATCGGTTTCATTACCCGGCATACGAAACGCATTCTGCACCGGCAAATCGTACTTCCGCGCAAAATCCAGATCGCGCTGGTCATGGGCCGGGCAGCCAAAGACAGCGCCCGTCCCATAATCCATCAACACGAAATTGCCGATCCATACGGGCAATTCACGGTCGGCATAGACCGGGTGCTTGACGCGAATGCCCGTATCAACACCCTTCTTCTCGGCCTTCTCCATGGCCGCCTCAGTGGTGTCCATCTTGCGGCACTCATCGATAAAGGCCGCCAAGTCCGGGTTGTCCGCCTCAAGCGCCTTCGCCACCGGATGGTCGGGAGCCACGGCAATAAAGGATGCACCGCGCATCGTGTCGGGACGGGTCGAATAGCACTGGATCGCGCCGTTCCCATCCGTACGGTGAAAGGTGATCTCGATCCCGCGGCTCTCACCGATCCAGTTCTCCTGCATCAACCGGACCTTGGCAGGCCAGTTGTCGAGGCCGCTCAGCGCATCCTTCAACTCCCCGGCCATGTCGGAAATCTTGAAGAACCACTGCGTCAACTCACGCCGTTCCACCTCTGCGCCCGACCGCCAGCCCTTGCCGTCGATGACCTGCTCATTGGCAAGCACGGTCATGTCGACCGGATCCCAGTTCACCTGCGCGTTCTTGCGGTACACAAGTCCGGCCTCAAGCATGTCGAGGAACAGCGCCTGCTGCTGACCGTAATACTCGGGATCGCAGGTCGCGAACTCCCGACTCCAGTCGATGGACAGGCCAAGGGGCTTCATCTGCCCACGCATGTCGGCGATGTTTTCATAGGTCCAGGTCTTCGGATGCCCGCCAATGGCCATGGCCGCATTCTCGGCCGGCATCCCAAAGGCGTCCCAGCCCATGGGGTGCAGCACGTTGTGGCCGGTCGACATCTTGTAGCGGGCGATCACGTCGCCCATCGTGTAGTTGCGCACGTGGCCCATATGGATGCGGCCCGACGGGTACGGGAACATCTCAAGCACGTAATACTTGGGCTTGTCGGCGCTGCGCTTGGCCTTGAACACGTCCGCCTGCTCCCAGGCGGCCTGCCAGCGGGCTTCGATCTCGGATGGGGTATAGGTTGCCATGGTCTGGTCCTGAATGTGCAAACGCCGGGCGAAGGGCCCGGCGCGTGTGATAGAGTGGAAAGTGATGCGCGAAAAGGGCCTATAGCCGGTTGTCGGCCACCCGTAGCTGACGTGCGCGGGTCAAGATCGCATCCTCGATCGCGCGCACGGTTGCGGTGCTGGCTGGACCGCTGCGGGTCTGCAAGGCGACATTCAATGACCGCGCGTCCAACGCGGGATCACCAATCAACACCGTCGCACGATACGCACGACCGCCACCGGGGGGCGTGCCGTAACCTGTCACGATCACGCCCGTAAACGGATCGACCGACTGAATCGGCAGGAAATCAAGAACCTGAAGCGACGCGGACCAGATATATTTGTTGACCCGTACAATAGATTCCTGATTGCGCCGTGCACGCAAGGCTTCGCCCAGCGTCGTGCCGGTGCGAATATCCCGTTCGCGCGCGCTGTCACCGTCGCCAACAATACGTTCGGAATCGGGGTCGGTGACGCCAATCCGGCCCCCACAGGCGGCCAGAAACACGGCCAAAGACAGGGCCGCCACTCGGCCGACTACTCGCGTTTTGCGCATTGGATGTCCCAATCCCAGTTCTTTCGCACCGTGATAGACAAGTTGCCCTAGGCTCGCAAGGCGGGCCGGTGCACGCTGGCGTCACGCGCGAAACCGTCACGTTGCGCTGGGGCAGCACTGTGGCAAAGCTGCACCAACATTGCCGTAATTGGGGGCAGGGTGCGATGCGTTGCTTGAGGTGGCGCGGCAAATGGTTGAGACAGCATCCATCCCCTCGCCGGATTCCCCGGTTAGGGCGTGTGACTGAAAACCGAGGGAAAACTCATGAAAAAAGTTCTCTTCGCTACAACCGCGCTCATCGCCACGACCGGCATGGCAGCTGCGGAAGTGACGTTTGGCGGCTTTGGCCGTTTCGGCCTCTTCTACGATGAAGGCAACGACTCCGCGACAACCGACGAACTGCGCATCGAACAGCGCTTCCGTCTGACCGCAACTGGCACCGCGACTTCCGACAACGGTCTGGAGTTCGAAGGTCGTATCCGTTTCCAAACAGACGACCAGTCGAGCGGCGCATCCAACGTTGCTAACAACTCCGCAGCGGGCTTCGCGGTTTCGACCGGTGGCTTCCGTCTGGACGTGGGTCACGTCTCCGACGTGATCGACTCGGGTGACGTGGTTGACTACTACGGCTACGGCGTTGGTCTGACATCGTTTGCTGAACAATCGTCGGCGTTCAACAACGTTCCTGCTTCCGGCTTCGGCACGGGCACAGACGACGTCGCTCCGACTGTCAAGCTGCGCTACACAGCAGGTGATTTCACCGTTGCTGCGTCGATCACCGACGACTCCGCTGCTGTTGCAACCGAAGCATCCACCGGCATCGCCGTTGGTGACACGGTCAACCGCTCCGAGTACCAGATTGGTTTCGGCTACAACTTCGGCAACTACTCCGCCGGTGTTGCGTTCGGTAACGAAGACACCGACGTGAACGGTGCTGGCGTTGCTGCTCTGGACAACGACTTCTGGGTCATCTCGTTCGGTGGTGAGATCGGCGCGTTTGCCTTCTCGATCCTGGTTGGCGACTCCGACATCAACGACGAGACCATGTATGGTCTGTCCGCCAAGTACGACGTTGGCGCTGCGACTGAAATTCGCTTCGCGTTCTCCGACTCCGGTCTGGACGCAGAAGACGAAGTCGTCGCAATCGGCTTCCGTCACTCGCTGGGCGGCGGCGTGTCGCTGCGCGGTGGTGTTGGCCAAAACACTTCCGGCAACACCATTGCCGACCTGGGTGTGATCTTCAACTTCTAATAGTTGATCGCATACCAACGATTTGGGGCAGGCCTTTGGTCTGCCCCTTTTCGTTTCCCGCCCCTTTGCAATTCGGTGCAGGCCATGCTTTCTGCACGGTGATCCCGTCGCAATAGGTGCGCTATGTCCCTGTCCGAAATCACTGCCAAGATCGAAGCCGCCTGCGCCAAAGCAGGTCGCGATCCGCGAGACGTCAAGCTGATCGCGGTCAGCAAGGTGCAACCATTGGACCGTGTCACTGCCGTGCTGGACGAAGGGCACCGTCTTTTTGGTGAAAACCGCGTTCAGGAAGCCGAAGGCAAATGGCCCGGGTTGCGCGATCAATACGGCGACGTAGAGGTGCATCTGATCGGACCCCTGCAAAGCAACAAGGTGCGGCAGGCCATGCAGCTCTTTCAGGCGATCCATTCCGTAGATCGGCCCAAACTGGCCAAATCCATCGCCCGCCTCGCACAAGAGATCGGGCAGTGCCCCGACATTTTTCTACAGGTCAACACCGGCGAGGAGCCGCAGAAGGCGGGTGTGCTGCCGGCAGACGCGGACGCCTTCGTGGCCGAGTGCCGCAGCCTCGACCTGCCGGTCCAGGGTCTCATGTGCATTCCGCCTGTGGATGAAGAGCCGTCATTGCATTTCGCCCTGCTCGCCAAGATCGCCGAACGCAATGGTCTGGCGGGTCTGTCCATGGGCATGAGCGGCGACTTCGAAAGCGCCATCGCGCTGGGCGCCACCCATGTCCGTGTCGGCTCCGCCATCTTCGGCGCGCGCGTGAAAGGTTAACGCTTTCTGAAAGCGCCTCTGTAAGCCGTTGATAAGTCTGGGGTGGCTGCATGTCCCAGCGTGGGTCACCCGCCCACGATCAACCGCGTCTCAAACCGGATCCGCCGCGCAATCCATTTCAAATGGTCAGGCCGCAACCCGATGCACCCTTCGGTCGGATACCCCGGCCTGCGCCAGCGATGGACAAAAATGGCCGACCCGCGCCCCGGCACGGCATAGGGCCAGTTCCAGTCCGTCAGGATCACCAGATCATAAAGCGGATCCGCCCGCCGCAAAACCTCATGGCTGCCCCCGTAGGGTGCGCGGACCATATGGTTGTAGTCCTCATCCTCGCCATCATCGGACCACAGATCCCCCGGCCGGATGGGAACGGCCCAATCTGCGGGGGGTGCCATACGGTCGGGCCGGTAAAGCATACCAACGATCCGATGCGTGCCCCAGGGCGTCGCCCCATCCCCCTCCCGTTTTTTCCGGCTGATGCCGCCCCTGCCAACCGTGCAGGGAAAGACCCGCCCGCCAAAGCGCAGCCCGCTCGGCGTCACCACCATATCCAGAGTGGTCAAAGCAGATGCCCCGATTTCGCGGCCTTGGTTGCCAGATAGTCCCGGTTGAAGCGGGTCTCGCCCACTTTCAAAGGCACACGTTCCGTGACAGCGACGCCGCTGGCTTCCATCATCGCGACCTTGGCCGGGTTGTTGGTCAGCAGGCGCACGGCACCAAAGCCCATGGATTTCAGAATGTCGGACCCCAGTCGGAAATCACGCTCATCATCCTCAAAACCTAGCCTGTGGTTCGCGTCCACGGTATCAAAACCCTGGTCCTGCAGGGCATAGGCTCGCATTTTGTTCGCCAGGCCGATGCCTCGCCCTTCCTGGTTCATATAGAGAAGTACGCCCGATCCTTCCGAACCCATCTGCGCCAGTGCGCCCCGCAATTGAGGGCCGCAATCGCACTTCAGGCTGCCCATGACATCGCCCGTGAAACAGGCGGAATGCAGGCGCGCAAGCACCGGTTTGCTGCGATCCGGACGTCCGATTTCGAAAGCGTAGTGCTCTTCTCCTCCATCTTCGGGACGGAATACATGCAGTCGGCCCGCTTCGGAGGCTTCCACTGGCAAACGCGCCTGAACAACCGGGTGCAGCAGGCTCGATTGCTCAAGCAGCGGCTCGGCCAGCGCAAGGGGGATTGCCGTCAGGTTGTGGGACACTGCGAATTTCAATCCGTCAGGTGCGGGTACGCACAGCGCGGCGGGCAAGATCCGCGCGGCTTTGCAGAGTTGAAGTACGACACGATGCGCAGACGCATTGCCATCGCGCAGAGACTGCAGTGGACCCTTCATTGGGGTGGCAAGATCGTCCGCCGGATCGGCCAGGGAATGGAGCCAGCCCAATGCGGCAGCCTCCGGCACGGCAATCCGCGCGATGTCACCATCATACACCCGCGCCTTCAAAGTCTCCGCACGCCAACCGGTCAAAGCCAATTCCAACCGCGTTCCAAGCGCGCGGACGGCCGCAAGCCGCTCAGGCGTCATCGCCTCGACCGCAACGGCAAGGATCGACTCCTCTCCGAGTACCACAATGGGCACGCCCATTCGCAGATCAGCACGCGCCCGCGCCAGCATCTCAACGATATCCGGGCCGAGCCCCATGTAACAAATCCTCTTCCGTGCACCGTCCGACATAAGCAAATCGCGTAGGAATTGAAACATTTGCCCGGTCTGCCACACATGGGCGTGAAACATTTGGTCCACAACTTGCTGAAACGACCCTCAAACCGCATCTATCCTCCAACAGGAACGGAGACGACGCCCATGGCACAACTGAAAAAAATCCTGCTGGTTGATGATGACGAGGATCTACGCGAAGCGCTGAGCGAGCAGTTGATCATGACCGAGGACTTCGACGTGTTCGAAGCGGGCAATGGTCAGGATGCTTTGGTCAAGGCCAAGGAAGCGATTTATGACCTCGTCATTCTTGATGTCGGCCTTCCGGATACCGACGGTCGCGAATTGTGCCGTGTCATGCGCAAGCAGGGGGTCAAGTCGCCTATCCTGATGCTGACGGGCCACGATACCGATGCGGATACGATCCTGGGTTTGGACGCGGGCGCCAATGACTATGTCAGCAAGCCTTTCAAGTTTCCGGTATTGCTGGCGCGTATTCGAGCGCAGCTGCGCCAACACGAGCAGTCCGAGGATGCGGTTTTTACCCTTGGGCCGTACACTTTCAAACCCAGCGTGAAGATGCTGGTGACCGAAGATGATCGCAAAATCCGCCTGACCGAAAAAGAGACGAATATCCTGAAGTTTCTCTATCGCTCGACCGAGGGTGTGGTGGCCCGTGACGTGCTGCTGCATGAGGTCTGGGGCTACAACGCCGGTGTTACCACACACACGTTGGAGACACATATCTACCGTCTGCGTCAGAAAATTGAACCGGATCCGTCAAATGCGCGCCTTCTTGTGACCGAAAGCGGCGGATATCGTCTCATGGCCTGAGATTGACTTGGGTCATGGCGGAACTTTCCGCTATGGCTGAAGTTACCGGTACGAAGCCCGCGCATGTCGGGGCCGCCTCGCGGCTATACATGCACCTCCCTGTTGGACTTGCCCGGGCCATTGTGCCCGGGTTTTTTTATCCACCAAGTAAACCCACGCCGCATATCTTCTGCGGTGATGCGTTTTTTGGATACAGCCTCCGGTAGCATCTTTCTTTGGGAGATACGGTATGTTACGGTGTCTTAACACTTTTTTCGATCGACTGACGGTGGCGTCTGGAGTTCGATGCTGCGTGTATTTTGCGCAGATTCCTAAATCTCGAAAGTGATGCTTAAGCACCCAGGTGTTTGGAACAAATTGTAAAACTTAGCATAATTTTTCTACCTGAGGTTGAAATTGACACGCTTAGGCATCAAACTTCAAGAACATTCATCCAACTGGGGGCGCGACATGCGTGGACAAAACGTACTTGTAATTGGCGGCGATGGATTTTGTGGATGGCCAACTGCCCTGCGGCTTTCGAGCCTGGGGTACGATGTCACCATCGTGGATGACTTCTCCCGGCGAAAAATTGCCGATGCGCTTGGAGCGGACAGTCTCACACCGATCGCGGACTTACACACCCGTTTGGACACTTGGGAACAGGTGACTGGACGCCGCATTTCCTTTGAACGCATTGATATTGCGAGGCAATACGACGCCTTGAAAGACTGTATCGAACGTTTGTGGCCGGACGCGGTGATCCACTTCGGCGAACAGCGTGCAGCGCCGTATTCGATGCGTGGCACATCCGAAAAACGATATACGGTCAGCAACAACATTCGCGGAACGCACAATCTTCTTTGCGCGATTGCTGCCCTGCGAATTGATACGCATGTCGTCCATTTGGGCACGATGGGGGTGTACGGATACGATGGGGATGGGTTGGAAATCCCCGAAGGATACCTTCCGATCAAGGTCGAAGCCGATGACGGCAGATTGTTTGACCGCGACATCCTGTATCCGACCAACCCTGGCAGCGTCTACCACATGACGAAGTCCATGGATCAGTTGATGTTCCAGTTCTATGCCAGAAATGACGGCATACGGATCACGGACCTGCACCAAGGCATTGTCTGGGGTACGCAAACGGATGAAACGCGGATGGACGAGCGGCTGTCCAACCGCTTCGACTATGATGGTGACTATGGAACCGTATTGAATCGCTTCCTGATGCAGGCTGCGATCGGTCATCCTCTTACGGTGCATGGCACAGGGGGGCAGACCCGTGCCTTCATCAATATCGCCGATACCGTCAACTGCATTACCCTGGCATTGGAGAACCCGCCGGAACGCGGCGACAAAGTGTGCATTCGAAACCAGATGACCGAAACGCACCGTGTCCGCGATCTTGCCCAGATTGTTGCCCGCATCACCGGAAGCACTGTGGAAATGGTCAGCAATCCGCGGAAGGAGGCAGCCGAGAATGACTTGCGCGTGTCCAACAAGTCATTTCTTGACGACGGATTGAAGCCCATCACCCTTGAAGACGGATTGCTGCATGAGAGCGTTTCCATCGCGAAGAAGTACCAGCACCGGTGTGATCCCGCGCAAATTCCAGCCCGGTCCACTTGGACACCTGAACAACAGCCGGGTACGATTGGATCGGATCCGATGAAAGGCGTCGCTTGACCCATCGTTTCTTCCAATTTCAGTACCGATAGCCGCAAACAGGTAAAATCATGCGTCTTCTTGGCCTTGGGCTTTTTACAATTTTGATGGTGGCGCTTGCACGCTTCGCCCTGATGCAACCGGATGTGCAAAGCTTCGTTGGCCTGAGGGACGGCAATCAGCGTATTCAGCACGATCTGGTATCCCGGCTTCCCACGGATACAGAGCTACAAAGTGCTGACGGTACGCAACACACCTTTATCGTGCGCGAAAGTGATACCTGGACGGCCCTGACCGGGTCGCCAGGCTTCGCCTCTGCTTCGTTTAACATGCCCAAGGAAGTGCCCGTTGTGAGCGGCGAACTGATCCTGGATGTACGGGCAGAGTTGCAACCCGACTCCGTGGCGCGGATGCGGATCAACGTGAACGGTGAGCGACGGGGCGAGATCGTCTTGTCCGAGGGGGTGAACGCAAACACCATCCGCATCAACCTGCTGCCTTCCGATCTGACCCAAAGTCAGTTGCTGGTGACGCTGGGCGCCTCCGGTACGTTCGCCAACCAGTCCTGCCGACGGGATTGGAATGGCGGCATGATCGTCCGTATCGAACCCACCAGCCGGATCGAGCTCGAGACCGAGGGGCCGTTGCTGGATCTGAATGATCGCCTGCGCGCAACCGGCAATCCCTATCATATCTCTTGGCCGGACAACCCCGAGAACATCGAATACGAGAGCCTGATCAGTTTTGCGGTGGACCAGAGCTTTCGAGACATCCGCACCGTATTTGTGCCTGCGGATGCCGAGGTCGTGCCTGCCGGCGTTCGCTTTTCGCCCGATGATTTCTCCACTGCTGCGCGCATGATGGAAAATGCCGTCCGCGAGGTGGATGAAGTTGCCTGGCCTCTTCCTATTGCATTGGAAGGCAGTCTCGCTGAAGCACGCTATTTCGAGTACGACACGGCGTGGAGGTATGCTTACGATCTGCGGACGACGCCCAATGCCGAGTATCCCACGGCACTGGCCTTTGGCATGCGTGCCATTGGCTTGCAGGCCGAAGCCGAATGGTTGCTCACCGTCACATTGAACGATGTAATCGTCTTCGCCGAGAAGTTCGAAGGTGCATCTCTGGACCTGAACCGGACAGTAGAGCTGCCGGAGCGGCTGCACGACTTCAGCAATGTCCTGGAGATCCGATTGATCAGTTCGGAACGACAGAACCAGGAGTTCTGTACGACGGGTTCGCCGATCACCGCCCAGCTCAAGCAAAGCACCGTGCTCCGTGGCGGTGTCCCGGCCGAAGACCGGACCATCGGTCAGTTCATCAATGCGTTGAACGGCCCGCTGCATCTTGAGGTTTCGGATCAGCTCAATGCGGCGGAGGCGTCGACTGCAGTTCCCTTTTTGGCCGAGGCGTTCGGAAACCGCGTTCAGTGGATCACAGGGGATGCTGCCGGACCTCAGGACGACCATGTGCTCGTCAACACCCGGTCCGAACTGCAAAACCGCTTTGCCGAAATTCAGCAGACCTGGCCTGACCACACATTCTGGCTGATTTCTCCCCGTTTGTATGATCGGGGTGAGTTGCCCTACCGCCAGACCGAACTGACTGACATCTCTTTGCTGGACTTCGAATTGAACGAAGGGCCCAGGATTGCCGCCATTGTTGCGATCAAACCCCGACCGATGCCCGTAGTGGACGACCTTGAAACCGAGACATCGGCTGACCCGGAACAGGATCCAACGTCAGAGGACGACACAGTCCCGCAGCCAGATGCGGAGCCCGCTGCCGAGCCGTCTGAAATTGATGCAACAGAGCAAGGCAATGCGTCGCCCATTCCCAGCCAATCATCTGCGACGACCGGGACGCAAACGTTGCCTGACACAACGGGGAGTACAGCAACCTTGCCTGACATATCGGAATGAACAGGCCCAAGGAAAAGAAACAGCCTTACTTCCAGTTCGCGTCGGTCGATTCGACGCCACGGGGGCTGTCGCATTCCGTCCCGCTTTGGTACGGTCCCGCGCTGCTCGGGCTGTTTTGCGTGCTCAGTGTCGTGCTCCTGTTCACCGTCAATACGGTTCCGATTCTTCGACAAACATTTCCCAGCGGGGATTTGATCATCGGCCCTTTTCAGGGTGCGCACTCTATCTCTGTACGTATCTTCATCGTCAGTTTCTTCATTTCCTATTCCGTCTTCTGCCATGCCAACCCCTTCAAGAAGGTGCTCATGGGATTGGATCTGTGCCTGTCCTTTGCTGTGCTCTGCCTGGCCCTGGACCTGACGACCATCCTGCTTGACCTGACGATTGATCACACCCTGCCGCTCACGGCGGTCGCGATCCTCTCCGGCATCCTGGGGTTTGGGGTGTTTTCTGCAAAACTGCTTGAGCGCGGTCGCATGCCCGCCTCCGTGCCGATGACAATCGACACCACTCAGAACCGTCAAACGCTTTTGCGGGTCGCCGTCATCTCCGTCTATTGCACCTGGCTTGCGATTTTCGTGCTGAACCGTGACTTCGGCGTGGTTGAGGCGCTGCGCAGCAATTCGTTGTTGGGCGGGATCGGGCCCGGGGTGTTTCTGTTCCTCCCGGCATTCTTTGCCTTCCTGTTCCTTGGTGGTCTGGTCGATCAGGCGCTGTTCCGGATACGAACCTTTGCGCCCGATATTTCTGTCGTCATTCCGGCGCATAATGAAATGCACATCATTGAAAAGACGCTGCGCGGTGTTGAGGCAGCAGCGGCTAACTATGACGGCAAAGTCACGGTGCTGTTTGTCGACAACGCTTCGACGGACGACACGGTCGCAGTTGTCAGGCGGGTGTCGGCCGAACTTGAACATGCCGATGTCCGGGTCCTGCATGAGCCGCGACCGGGCAAGGCCAACGCTCTGAACCTTGGTCTCAGCGCGGTTGAAACCGACTTTTTCGTTCGTATTGATGCGGATACGATCATACAGCCCAGAGCGTTTCTGCGGGGCATGACCTATTTCTTCAACGATGAGGTCGGTGCCCTGGGCGGTTTGCCATTGTCACCCGGCGGCGGTTTGTTTGACCGCGCCCGCCAGGTCGAGGCGATTGTGAAACATGGCATGTACTCGGTGGGTCTTGCCGCGATCAACGGCATCGTCGGAGTGCCCGGCATGTTCGTCATCTATCGGACAGAACTGCCGCGTCAGCTTGGCGGTTTCGCTGGCGGCATGAACGGCGAGGACACGGAGATGTCCTTGCGTATCGGTGAGCTGGGCTATCGCCTGATTGTGGACCCCGAAGTGCGTTTTGTTTCCGAAGTACCGCGAACATATGCGCATATGCGCGAACAGCGCATGCGTTGGTTCCGATCCACCTACCACGTTGCCGCGCGATGTCGTGCCGTTGTCTTCAGTTCCGAAGTCAGCTTTCGCGGCAAGATCATCCTGCCTTACATGCTGCTCAATTCGGCGCGCCGGGCGATGATGATCCCACTGATCCTGTTCGGTTTCATAGAGTATTTCGGCGAGTTCAAGACATTGGATGTGCTGCAGTTGCAGGCCGTCCTGGCCGTCATTCTCGGCGCGCCGATGCTGATCTCTGTGCTGGCCCTGATCGTGAACGGTTATTTCGTGCAGCTCCTGTATCTGCCGGAATATGTGGTTTTCCGCTTGCTGCGTTCGTATTTCACGCTCGAATCCAACCTGTCCATCAATCTCAAGATGTCATCGGGATCGATGTACGCAGACGTGAATGCGAAGGCACAAACGATCAAACGCCGAAAGGGCGAACCGGTTCGGAGAAGCGAGGCGTGATTGCGCGTTGCTAGAGCAACGTGATCTCGAATCCGAAGCGAACTGTCACGCCGCTGAAAGCACGCACTGGTACGTTGGATCGATTTTCTTCCCAGCCGATGGCGCCGAAAAGTGCGCGCCCTGCAGGATAGGTTTTGCGCCATTCCAGTTCCACGCCAAACCGGTCGTCCGAACGTTCGAAATCAAACGCGTTTGAAAAACTGTCCTTGTAGTCGCGCTTGAACATGCGGGCGCGTCCGGTCAGGGTCACGTCTTCCGACACACGATATCGCGCCTGCAGCCGGATACCGACTTCATCGTAACTGAACTTCCGTGCATCTGCGTCGCGGATGTCGAAGTAGGGCGTTAGGGCAATCAGTTCGATCGCGCTGCCCTCGGGTTGCCAGGTGCGGCGCCAGCTGCCCAGGTATTCGTCTTGGTCGAAGCCATCGAACGTGGCCTCCTCGTTTTGGTCACGGTAGCGATAGCGCAGGGTAAATGTGCTGGTTTGCCGTCTGTCATGACGGACGTTCACTGCCCCTTGAAGGGTGTAGCGACGGAAGCGCTCGTCAGGGAAGCTGGTGGTTCTTTCCACTCCGGTGCGCAGACGAAACTCCGTATTCTCGGACTGGTCCGGCCTGAAACGGTATTCGCCAAACAGACCGACGCGCAGATCGTTCACGTCGGAATCATCAGGAAACAGTCTTGTGACCGCCAGGGGATCAACAAATATGCGACCGCCCCGGTCGTTGCGCCATTCGTATCGACCATTCAATTCGAGTATGGGCCCATACAGCAGTTCACTTGCCACGGAACTGTTGCCCTGATCGACAATGCGATCCGTGGTGTCGATATATCCGCGCGCCACCCAGGACGGGTCGCGTGCTTCAAATGGGTCTGCCTCTGCAAACTGTCCGATCATCGTGAGAGGCAGGGCGATACAGGCTGGAAAACGGGTGAAAGGATTGGTCACTGGTTCAATCATTCGCTGTGTTGAAAATCACCGGAATCGTAACACGCAGGTGCGGTGACCGTAACCCAAGAAAGAGAACCTCTGGTTGTATCGCTTCAGCATGTTGTGGTGTCTTGTTAGTGCTGCCGAAGATATAGAGTCCTTGCCGGATCTTAAGGCGGAGACGTGCCCAAAGTCTTGGCATCATGTATTGTCTTGCCCTGTTGCCCCCGGGCGGGCGTGCTCTTCTGGTCGATGTACTTGTCTGCGCAAAATGTCATTTTATCGGTGGAGGCACCGGGGTGACCTGTCTACTCTGTAGCCAATTCCTGAATTCCGGAGCCGTCTCATGCCCTTCACCCTTGCCACTTGGAACATCAATTCCGTCCGTTTGCGAGAACCTATCGTTCTGAAGCTGCTACAGGAAGAAGCGCCCGACGTGCTTTGCCTGCAAGAGTGCAAGAGCCCGGTCGACAAGATCCCGCGCGAAGGATTCGAAGCTCTGGGATACACCCACATGGTGGCGCGCGGAGACAAGGGGTACAACGGCGTTGCGATCTTGTCGAAAATTCCGATGGTGGAAACCAGTGCCCAGGATTTCGCTGGCCTTGGCCACGCGCGTCATATCGCGGGACAGCTCGAAAACGGCGTGATTGTCCACAACTTCTACGTCCCCGCAGGGGGTGACGTGCCGGATCGTGAGAAGAACGTGAAGTTCGGCCAGAAGCTCGACTACCTGACCGACATGCGCGACTGGTTCCATGGGGACAAACCGCAGAAATCCATCCTTGTCGGTGACCTAAACATCGCGCCGCGCGAAGACGATGTGTGGTCGCACAAGCAGCTTCTGAAGGTCGTCAGTCACACACCTATCGAAGTGGAGCACCTCGCCGAAACACAGGATGCGGGAAATTGGGTCGATGTCACGCGCGCTGACATCCCGGACGGTCAGCTTTACTCTTGGTGGTCCTACAGGGCCAAGGATTGGGACGCCGCCGACAAGGGACGCCGGCTTGACCACGTTTGGGCAACGCCGGACATCTCGAATGCAGCGCATTCCAGCCGCATTCTGCGGGACGCTCGCGGTTGGGAGAAGCCAAGCGATCACGCCCCGGTTTTCGCAACGTTCGACCTGTGATCCGTCCTGCGCGGCTTGATGAGCTAGAGGCTTTGACCGGGCTGATGCACCGGTCCAAAGCCTACTGGGGCTATGACGAAAACTTCATGGCTGCGGCGCGCGCCGTGCTGCAGCTTTCTGACCACGACGTCGAAACGGGTCGGCTTTTTGTTTATGATGCCGACGGGCCGCAGGGCTTGTGCAAGCTTCTCATTCACGGCGAGACAGCCGAATTGGACAAGCTGTTTGTGGCGCCTGAAGGGATGGGCAAGGGTGTTGGTCGGGCATTGGTGCAATGGGCCATCGAAACTGCCCGGGCGGCCGGTGCGACCCGGATGGAGATTGAAGCCGACCCGGATGCCGTTCGGTTTTATCAGCGCATGGGCGCGCGCGAGGTCGGGCGTGTGCCATCCGAGGCGATCGCAGGCCGTACCTTGCCGCTGATGCAGATTGACCTTACCGACTTGGCAGCGGGTGGATTGAGGTCCATATAAAGCGCCATCTGCCGCTCACAAACGCCCGACGAAGGAATGACGAGATGATCGATTTGGGACTGTCCGCCGGACCCGACGACGCCGACCTGATCAAGGACGGATCCGAAGCAACGTTCATGCAGGATGTCATCGAAACGTCGCAGACCGTGCCCGTTATCGTTGACTTTTGGGCACCGTGGTGCGGCCCCTGCAAGACACTTGGTCCGATGCTCGAGGATGCGGTCAAGGCCGCAAAGGGCGCTGTGAAAATGGTCAAGGTCAACGTCGACGAGGCCCAGATGATCGCGGGCCAGTTGCAGATCCAGTCGATCCCGACCGTCTACGCATTTTTCAAAGGGCAGCCATTGGATGGGTTCCAAGGTGCTTTGCCCGCCTCGGAAATCACGGCATTCATTGACCGCGTCATCAAGGCTGCGGGTGGCGAGGCACCGGGTGACACGTTGAACGACGCTGTCGCCGCCGCCGAAGAAATGCTGGCCGAAGGGGCTGCCGTGGATGCGGCGCAGACCTTTGCCGCGATCCTGGGTGAAGACCCAAACCATGCAGGCGCGTATGGCGGGCTTGTCCGTGCGCATATCGCCATGGAAGACCTGGATCAGGCAGAGGCGATCCTGAAAGGCGCGCCGGCGGAGATTTCTGACAGCGCTGAACTGGAAGCGGCCCATGCGCAATTGCAATTGGCGCGACAGGCTGCCGATGCCGGTCCGGTGGCTGAACTGCGCGCAGCAGTCGAGGCGGATGAGGGCAATTTGCAAGCCCGGTTCGATCTGGCGCAGGCGCTGCATGCAAGCGGTGATGCCGAAGGTGCAGTGAACGAATTGCTGGAGATTTTTCGGCGGGATCGCGAGTGGAATGACGGTGCTGCGAAAGAGCAGCTTTTTACTATATTCGATGCGCTGAAACCCAACGATCCGGTGGTGTTGAACGGGCGGCGCAAACTGTCGTCGATGATATTTGCCTGAACCGCTTTGCGGGCTAGCTGACCCCTCATGATCAAAGTGGCTGACCTTCCCGGTGTAATCCCGGTTTTTCCGCTTCCGGGAGCGTTGCTTTTGCCGCGCGCACGCCTGCCTCTGCACATTTTTGAGCCGCGTTATCTGCAGATGCTGGATGACGCGCTGAAAACGCCCGGTCGGTTGATCGGTATGGTGCAGCCCAACGAGGTTGAGGGGCGCAAGGGCAATGGCCTGCATACCATTGGGTGTGCCGGACGTGTCACGCAGTTTTCCGAAACCGAGGACAATCGCTATCTGATCACGCTTACCGGCATTTCACGCTTTCGCGTTCAGACCGAAGTGGATGGGTTCACCCCGTACCGCCGCTGCGAGGTATCCTGGAGCGGGTTCGACCGGGACCAGGGTCGCACGGAAGAAGACCCCAGTTTCGATCGGCCGATGTTTCTGGATTTGCTTGGTCGCTACTTTGCTGCGCAGTCGCTGTCAGCCGATTGGGACACGTTGAAGGACGCCGACGACGAGCTGCTGATCAACTCGTTGTCGATGATGCTGGATTTTGATCCCGAGGACAAACAGGCCTTGCTTGAGGCCCCGTCGCTGAGTACCCGTCGCGAGACCTTGATCACCTTGATCGAGTTTGCGTTGCGCGGTGGCGAAGGGGAGATGATGCAATGAGCATTGAGATTGATCGGCGTGTGCTTGAGGCGCTGATTTGCCCGCTGACGCAGACGACTTTGCGTTACGATGCCGATAAGCAAGAGCTGGTGTCGGAAGCGGCGAACCTCGCCTATCCCATTCGCAACGGTATTCCTGTCATGCTGGAAGACGAGGCGCGCAAGCTGGATTGATCGTGTTTGGCGGAGGACACCTTCGCCTTACGATCGGCCGATCAGAGGCGCTGACCTTGCATCAGGCGTGGTAGGTCTCCGGTCAGCCCCGCCGCTTCTCGGATAAAGCTGCGGCGCAGGCCGGGCAGGGCATTCACCACGCCCATGCCGATGTCGCGTAGGCCGCGGATCAGGGAATTGTCATTTGAAAAGAGCCGGTTAAACCCATCCGTCGCCATCGCAAGTGCCGTGTTGTCGAAGCGGCGCCATTCTTCGTAGCGTTTCAGCACGGCGATGCTGCCGATGTCTTCGCCCCGGCGGGTGGCGTCGGTGATGACCTCGGCCAGCGCTGCGATGTCTCGCATGCCTGCGTTCAGACCCTGTCCCGCGATGGGGTGGACGCCATGGGCGGCGTCGCCGATCAACGCCAGCCGGTCGGCGGCGATGTTCTGGGCAAGCGAGAGAGACAGGGGGTAGGTGAACCGTTGTCCGGCCAAGCTGATCTCTCCCAGAAAATCGCCGAAGCGGGGGCGCAGCATGGTCAGGTAGTCCGCATCCGAAAGGGCGTTGAAGCGTTTGGCGTTCTCGTCCGTCTCGCTCCAGACAATCGACGACACGTTGCCGGGCAGCGGCAGGATCGCAAGCGGACCGGGCGGCATGAAGAACTGGTGCGCGATGCCGTGATGCGGCTTTTCATGGGCGATGGCGCAGACCAACGCGGTTTGGCCGTAGCCCCAGCCAGTGCGTTTGATCCCGGCCCGTGTTGCCGTGCCGCTCCCGCGCCCATCGGCGCCGATCAGCAGCTTGCCTGTGAGGGACTTACCTGAGCCGAGTGTGACTTTGACCGAGCCCGGTGCGATATCCTGCGCCGTGACTGTTTCGCCGGCAAGGTGATGGATGCCTGTTGTCGTCGCCATCGCGTCGAGCAGGGCGCGGCGAATGTGCCGGTCCTGCACCATGTAGCCCATTGGCCCTTCCTCGATCTCGGCATGATCGAAGTGCATGAAGAAGGGCGACGGCCCTTCGCCCGCGCGCCCGTCCGAGACCTTGATTTCCAGCATGGGTTGGCTGTGGTCGGCGATGTCGTCCCACACGCCGATCCCGTCGAGCAGCCGTTGCGACGTGAGCGCCACCGCGTAACTCCGCCCGTCGAAGGCGGCGTTCTTGCGCACCTTGTCGCTAAGCGCGTCGATGACCGTGACCGTGTGCCCGCTTTGGGCCAGAGCAAGAGCGAGGATCGGGCCAGAGAGCCCGCCGCCGACGATCAGGATGTCACTGTCATTGGTCATGTCGCGCAATATGGCCATGCCCCCGGGATTGTCCATATGCTGCGGTGTCGCTACCGTTTGGGGCAACAGGTCGGAGGGCAGGTATGCAGGAGTGGTTAGGCAAGAGCGCCGCGGATGTGGGCCGCGCCATTGGGGCCGGTGAGATTGATCCGGTTGATCTGGCAGAGGCTTTTTTCGAACGGATCGAAGGGCATGATTTGCGGGACCGGATTTATGCCCGGTTGACACGGGCGCGTGCGATGGCCGAGGCGCAGGCCGCCGCTGACCGGGCGAAGGCAGGGCAGCGATTGTCCGTTCTGGATGGTGTGCCGATCAGCTGGAAAGATCTTTTCGATACCGCTGGCGATGGGACCGAGGCGGGATCGAAGCTGCTTACCGGACGTGTTCCGGATCGGGATGCGGTGGTGGTGCAGAATGCGACGGCGGTGGGACTGGTGTGCCTCGGCAAGACCCATATGAGCGAGCTGGCGTTTTCGGGGCTGGGGTACAATCCGTCTACTGCGACGCCGCCGTGTGTGAATGACGCGGATGCTGTTCCGGGTGGGTCCTCTTCGGGCGCGGCGGCATCGGTAGCTTTTGGATTGGCGCCTGCGGCCATCGGGTCGGATACTGGTGGGTCGGTGCGTATTCCTGCGGCGTGGAACGATCTGGTTGGGTTGAAGACAACCCAGGGGCGGTTATCGCTGGAAGGGTGCGTGCCGCTGTCGCTGAAGTTTGACACGGTCGGGCCGTTGACCCGGACGGTGGAAGATGCGGCGTTGTTGATGGCGGTGATGGAGGGGCGCCTTCCTTGTGATTTGCGAGGTGCGTCGTTGAAAGGGCGGCGGTTTGCGGCGCTGAAGTCCGTCGTTCTTGATGACATACGCGATGCACCGCGTGCGGCTTATGAAAACGCGATTGAGCGGCTTTGTGCAGCGGGCGCGGTTGTCGAACCATTGGAAGTGCCCGAGCTTGAAGAGGCGATGGCGCAAGCCGGACCGCTGATGCCGGGCGAGGTCTATGGGCTGTGGCGGGATGTGATCGAAGCGCAGCCTGAAGCCATGTATGCAGAGATTTTGCAGCGGTTCCGGTTGGGCAAGGAGTTCAGCGCGCCGGATTACAACGCGGCATGGGCCAAGCTCGAGGCAGTGCGCCAAGCCTGGGATGCGGCGGTGGCGTCCTACGATGCGGTTCTGGCGCCGTCTGCGCCCATCTTGCCGCCGAACCTTGAGCGGCTGAACAGCGACAGCGACTACTACAAGACCGAGAACCTGATGGCCTTGCGCAATACCCGCGTCGGCAATCTGATGGGGATTTGTGCGCTGACACTGCCGACTGGCGTGCCGAGTTGCGGGATTATGCTCATGGGGTTTCGTGACGGCGAAGAAGCGCTTTTGCGGCTGGGTGCAGCGGCGGAACTGGCGTTGAGCTGATCCGACGGACGCCTGGCGGCGACGCGTTTCATTTTTTGAATGGGGCTCTGCCCCAAACCCCGAAGTATTTTCAGCCAGAAGAAGGGTTCATTGGCGGATTTGCCACAAGCTGTCGATTTGGCCCGGTTTTTCTGGACGGCGGAGTCGCGGTTGGGGTATCCTTGTTTCAAACGGGGCGTGAATGATCCCGAACCTGAGGCAGTTTGATGAAGTTTCCCGAGCGGTTTTCGAACCTTCCGGCTTATGCTTTCCCGCGTCTGCGCGCTTTGCTCGATCATATCGAGCCCGGTGGCGATGTCGTGCATATGACCATTGGCGAGCCGAAACATGCCTTTCCGGCCTGGGTCACTGATGTGATTACGGAGCATGCCGCCGGGTTCAACAACTATCCCCCAAATGAAGGTCTGCCAGAGTTGCGGCAGGCGTTTTGTGATTGGCTGGGCCGTCGGTATGGCGTGACGATGGACGCCGATGCCAATGTAATGCCGCTGAACGGCACGCGCGAGGGCCTGTACAACGCTGGTATGGCGCTGTGCCCCGAGGTGAAGAATGGGCAGCAGCCGGTCGTGCTGATGCCGAACCCGTTTTACCAAGTCTATATGTTGGCGGCGATTTCGGCGGGGGCGGAGCCTGTGCTGGTGCCTGCGACTGCCGAGACGGGGCATTTGCCGGACTACGGCTCGGTTGATCCGGCGATTTTGAACAGGACGGTGGCCTGCTACATGTGTTCGCCCGCGAACCCCCAGGGGGCTGTGGCGGGCAAGGACTACTGGCAGGATCTGATCGCGCTGGCCGAGCAGTATGACTTTCAGGTCTTTGCCGACGAGTGTTATTCCGAGATCTATCGCGATGTGCCGCCTATTGGTGTGCTCGAGTGTATCGGTGATGCGGATCCTGAGCGGGTTGTTGCCTTTCACTCTTTGTCGAAGCGGTCAAACCTGCCTGGCTTGCGGTCGGGTTTTATTGTCGGTGGCCCTGCGACCATTCGTGAGGCGAAGCAGCTTCGGACCTACGCGGGCACGCCCTTGCCCACGCCGCTTCAGCACGCGGCGGCGGCGGTCTGGGCGGATGAAGAGCATGTGATCGAGAACCGGGTGCAGTACCACGAGAAATACGACATGGCGGATCGCATCCTTGGCAACGCGCCGGGATACATGTCGCCCGAGGCAGGCTTTTTTCTGTGGCTGCCGGTTGGGGATGGTGAGGCGGCGGCGCTGAAGTTGTGGACAGAGACCGGCGTACGGGTGCTGCCGGGCGCTTATCTGGCGCGTGAGATCGACGGGTTGAACCCGGGACATGAGTTTATCAGGGCCGCCCTAGTGGCCCCAAAGGCAGAGACGGAGCGGGGCCTGACGGCCATTCGCGACGTACTTTACGCCACATAAGAAAAGACGAGGCGAGCATGGCATATCAGACACGGCGGGATCCGCTTTTTGATCAAGGGATGCAGGTGGCGCTTGAAAAGCGCGGCCGCGAGTTGGTGGGCATCGGCCTGCTGATCGCGGGCCTGATGGCGGCGGCCATGATGCTGAGCTACAGCCCTGACGATCCGAACTGGATGGCGTCGACCGATGCACCGGTGCAGAACTGGCTGGGGCGGACCGGTGCGTCTATTGCCGCGCCGCTGTTCATGATTGGCGGTTGGGGTGTGTTTGGCATTGCCATTGTGCTGATGGCCTGGGGTGCGCGCTTTGGCCTGCATATCGGGACCGAGCGGGCGTTGGGCCGTCTGATCTTTGCCCCGATCGCGATTGCGTTTGGGTCGATTTATGCCGCGACCTTGCAGCCCGGTAACCTGTGGCTGTCGACGCATGGTTTTGGCTTGGGTGGCCTTTTTGGCGATACGGTCATGGCGTTCATTCTGACCGTTCTACCTGTCGGCTCGAGCCTTGCCGTCAAGTTGATGTCGCTGCTGATGGGCATTGGGATTGTCGTTTTTGGCGCCTTTGTTCTGGGATTTACCCGCTCTGAAGTTGCGCGTTTGGCGCGGTTCATGCTTGTGGGGCTGGTCATGGCCTATGCGCTATTGATGACCCTGTTGGGTCGTGGGGCGAGCGGTGCCGTCCAGGCGGCGCGCACGATGCAGGAGCGGCAGGCCGAGCGCCGCGCAGCGCGCGAGGCTGAGGCAGCGGAGGCTGAAGCCTATGCCGCGGCCGTGCCGGATGTGCACGCTTATGAGTATGACGAGATTGTCGAAGAGCCCGCAAAGCCGAGCCTCCTGTCGCGCATGCCGACCCTGATCAAGCGGTCGGAGCCTGTGCCGGATGAGATGCCGGAGCAGGAGCTGGTCGAGACCTATAGTGATGTTGATGTGGGCGAGGGGCCCGGAGACGAGCGGATCAAGTCGAAGATCGCCGATGTGATCAAGGCACGCGTGCGGTCGAACCCCGCAGTGCAGGCCGAGAGCGTGGCGCCGTTGACCAAGGGGCGGGGCCGTGGGCCGGATCCGTTGGTTTTGAATACAACGCCTCAACATGCCTTGCCGCCTGAGCCACCCCTGACAGGGCCAGCCGTTGTGCGGTCTGAGCCGCCTTTGACTGCGGCGCATGAACCAGTGGAACAGACCGACCCGGTTCACGCCTATGCGCCCGAGCCGCATGTTGAAGAAACGTCGGAACAGTTGTACGCGCCCATTCCGGAACCAGCCCCGGCTGCGCCTGCGATTCCTGTCGCTGAGCTGCGCAAGGTCGTGCAGCAACCCACGCGCAAGCCGGTGCAACCGAGCACCCGCGCACAGCTTGAAGCGCAGCCAAAGCTGAGTTTTGAGGACACGCATCCCGGCTTCGAACTGCCACCCCTGAACCTGTTGGAAAGCCCGAGCGCCGTGCAACGCCATCATCTGAGCGATGAAGCGTTGGAAGAGAATGCGCGGATGCTGGAAAATGTCCTTGATGACTACGGCGTGAAAGGTGAGATCGTATCGGTTCGCCCTGGCCCCGTCGTCACCATGTACGAGCTGGAACCTGCGCCCGGTCTGAAGGCGAGCCGTGTGATCGGCTTGGCCGATGACATTGCGCGGTCCATGGCTGCGTTGTCCGCGCGTGTCTCGACCGTGCCGGGCCGTTCGGTCATCGGTATCGAACTGCCAAACGAAAACCGGGAAAAGGTTGTCTTGCGCGAGATTCTCGCCAGCCGTGACTTTGGCGATGGCAACCACAAACTGCCGCTTGCGCTGGGCAAGGACATTGGTGGTGATCCGGTTGTGGCGAACCTGGCCAAGATGCCTCACTTGCTGATCGCAGGGACCACGGGGTCGGGTAAGTCGGTGGCGATCAACACGATGATCCTGTCGCTGCTCTACAAGCTGACGCCGGAGGAATGCCGGTTGATCATGATCGACCCGAAGATGCTGGAACTGAGCGTCTATGACGGCATTCCGCACCTGCTCTCCCCAGTTGTGACCGACCCGAAAAAGGCGGTTGTGGCCCTGAAATGGGTCGTGGGAGAGATGGAGGAACGCTACCGCAAGATGTCCAAAATGGGTGTGCGCAATATCGACGGCTACAATGGCCGGGTGAAAGAGGCGCTCGCCAAGGACGAGATGTTCTCGCGCACCGTTCAAACCGGTTTTGACGACGAGACGGGCGAACCCGTGTTCGAGACCGAGGAGTTCGCGCCCGAGGCGATGCCCTACATCGTCGTTATCGTGGACGAGATGGCCGACCTGATGATGGTTGCGGGTAAAGAGATCGAGGCGTGCATCCAGCGGCTGGCGCAGATGGCGCGGGCGTCCGGCATTCACCTGATCATGGCGACACAGCGTCCTTCGGTCGATGTGATCACCGGCACGATCAAGGCGAACTTCCCGACGCGCATTTCCTTCCAGGTGACCTCGAAAATCGACTCGCGCACTATTCTGGGCGAGATGGGGGCCGAACAGCTCCTTGGTATGGGCGACATGCTCTATATGGCCGGCGGGGCGAAGATAACCCGTTGTCATGGACCGTTCGTGAGCGACGAGGAAGTCGAAGAGATCGTGAACCACCTCAAGGCCTTTGGCGCGCCGGATTATGTGTCGGGCGTGGTTGATGGGCCGGATGAGGATAAGGAAAGCAACATTGATGCTGTTCTTGGTCTGGGTGGCAACACGGATGGAGAGGATGCGCTCTATGATCAGGCGGTTGCTATCGTGATCAAGGATCGCAAATGCTCGACCTCTTACATCCAGCGGAAACTGGCCATCGGCTACAACAAGGCCGCGCGGTTGGTGGAGCAGATGGAGGACGAAGGTGTTGTGTCATCGGCCAACCACGTGGGCAAGCGCGAGATTCTGGTGCCTGAGCAGTGATCGGCGGGAACTGCCCGCCGTCGCGGATGGTTGATATCGCATAACACGCGGTCGCGGCTTATATACTGTTGCCAAGACCAGACCATGGAAGGTGAGCGGTATGACCCTTTGGACCCGGATGGCGGCTGTGGCCGTAGCAGTTGTGACGGCACAGGCCGCATTGGCGGACAAGCTGCCGCTGAACACAATTTCGAGCTATCTGAATGATCTTCGGACCGTTGAGGGCACTTTCACGCAAATCAACGATGATGGAACCGCGGATACCGGCAAGATCTACATTAAACGCCCGGGCAAAATGCGATTTGAGTATGATGCCCCGAACGAAGGTCTCGTTATTGCGTCGGCCAATGCAGTCTACATTGTCGATTCCAAATCCAACCAACCCCCAGAGACATATCCCCTGCGGCGCACCCCGCTGTCGCTGATCCTGGCGCGGAATGTGAATTTATCTCAGGCCAACATGGTTGTTGGGCACGACTTTGACGGCACGGCGACGATTGTGACCGCCCAGGATCCAGAGCATCCGGAATATGGCAATATCCAGATGAAATTCACAGGTAGTCCCGTGCAGTTGCGCCAGTGGGTGGTAAATGACAGCGGTGGTGGTCAAACAACTGTAATTCTGGCGGAGGTTAAAACAGGCGGTAGTATCTCCAACCGCCTGTTCGATGCGCCGCGACGGACGACCGACTGATCAGCAGGACCGCAACTGGGCCGCGTACATGGCTGAACGCTCGTCCACCTCACCCGCGACGCGCATCAGCCAAGCCTTGTTGCGGTAGGAGCCGCGTGTGTAACCCGTGCGGCCCTCGTGATAGGCAAGGTATTGGTTGCGCGTGTCACTGAGGGATATGCCAAGCCGCCGGTTCGTTTCCGCCATGTACCAGCCCATGAAATCTGTGGCGTCGCGGATGCTGTCCCTGCGCGCGCGGCGCTTGCCGGTCTGGTCGAGATATTCATCCCACGTGCCATCCAAAGCCTGACTGTAGCCGAACGCGCTGGAAATGCGGCCTGTTGGGATCACACCCGCCGCATAGCGGTAAGGGGGGCGTGCATCGGATATGAATTTGCTTTCCTGGTAGATCGTCGCCATCTGGACATGCACCGGCACGCCATACTTGCGCTCAACCGCCCGAAAGGCGCGAAGGTATTCCGGGCGCTCGCTGACAATGGAACAGGCGTTGTCCAGCCGGTCGGGGGCCGTACCTGACCCGCCGCCACAACTGGCAGCCAAAAGAACCAATGCCAAAGCGCGAAAGAGTCTGCTCATCTGCCTCACTCGCTTTTTTATGTTTTTTGACAGTTTAGCGGAATTTCGCGTTTGTGGAAATCACGTTTTGTCACAGCACAAGGGCGAGGATCAGGGGCAAGGCGGCCACCGACATGAGTGTTGAGGCGACAACGAGGCCCGCAACCCGTTCCGACTGGGCGCCGTATTTTTCAGCGAGCAGGTACGAAGTGACAGCAACGGGCGTCGCGACCTGCAGAACCAGTACCCCAAAGGCCGTCGGATCGAGTGTGAAATACTGGCCGACACTCCACGCAATACCGGTGCAAAGCCCAAGTTTTAGTGCCGATAGGACCGCAGCCTGCATCAACCCCTTTGCGGACAGGCGCG
This sequence comes from Tateyamaria omphalii, assembly GCF_019802125.1. Classification (GTDB taxonomy): domain Bacteria; phylum Pseudomonadota; class Alphaproteobacteria; order Rhodobacterales; family Rhodobacteraceae; genus Tateyamaria; species Tateyamaria omphalii_B. The sequence goes on along the minus strand of NZ_JAHVHT010000002.1, from coordinate 113,619 downwards.
CGACCGCAACGCCAAGAGTGATCAGCATCATGGGGATCGCCATCTGTCCCACGAGGTCCAGCGCGTTGGTCAGGAAGGCGGGTGTTTCCCAGCCTTGCCACAAAAACAACGCGCCCAGCACCGTCCCCCAGACCAGCGGCTCGCGCAAAACCTTGCCGAAGGAACCCGCACCTGCTACCAGCCAGATGCCAAACGTATAGGACCACAGCGCCATGATCGCGAAAACGATGATCGCATAGCTGAGCCCGATGTCCCCAAACGCAAACAGCGCCAGAGGCAGGCCGAGGTTGCCCGTGTTGCCGAAGATCAGCGGCGCCGCGTAGGTGCGCGTGTCGAGGCGGATCAATCGCACCAGGGTCAGGATCGCTATGGTGACTGCTCCGTAAGCTACGACTGACGCCATGGACAGTGCGGCAAGCGAGCTTGGGTCGATGTCCGTCTGCATCAGCGATACGAAGATCAGGCACGGCAGCGAAAGGGTCATGGCCAGTTGCGTGACGAACTGGATGCGGTACTCCAGCCCCGCCTTTACCCACGCAAAGCCGATACCGGCCAACAGGAACACAGGGGCAACGATTTGAAGGACTGTTAAGGCAAGGTTCACAAACTGTTTCCAGCGAATTTGTGCTCAATTATTGGACAAGTATCCCTTGCACCGTGTAGTCACGAGCGATAGGGGGCGCAACGCTATGCTGAGAACTCGCGCTAAATATCATCTGGGCCAAGTGGTCCGCCACAAGAAGCACCCGTTCCGTGGTGTGATCTTTGATGTCGACCCCGAGTTCGCGAACACCGAAGAGTGGTACGAGGCCATCCCAGAGGACAGCCGCCCGAAAAAGGCGCAGCCGTTCTACCATCTGCTCGCTGAAAACGACCAAAGCTACTACGTGGCTTATGTGTCCGAGCAGAACCTTGTCGCCGACTATTCCGGTGAGCCAGTAGATCACCCGGACATTCCCGACTTGTTTGGCCCGTTCGAGGACGGCGCCTATCCCCTGCATTTTCAGTTGAACTGACACGCGGGGGCGGAGGACACCTCCGCCTTGCGAGTCTGCTCAATATCCCAAAGCGCAGCCGTCTTTGCGCGGGTCACTTGCGCCTTCCAGCACGCCGTCATCGCGGATCAGGATCGCTTGCGCGCCACCGATGGCCGTGTCGGGGATACTGACGGCATGCCCCATGTCGGACAATTCGGCGCGCACTTGATCTGAATACCCCCGCTCGACCTTCATGTCGCCCGCATCCGAGAAAGCGCGCGGTGCGTCGATGGCGCTTTGCGGATCGAGCCCGAAATCGGTGAGGTTGGAGACGAAGCGCGCATGCCCATTGGGCTGGTAAGCGCCACCCATAACCCCGAAGGGCATGACCGGTTTGCCATTCTTTGCCAGCATACCAGGGATGATCGTGTGCATCGGCCGCTTGCCGCCCTTGAGTTCGTTGGGGTGCCCCTCTTCCAGCGTGAACCCCGCGCCGCGGTTCTGAAACAGGATGCCGAACTTGTCGGTCGCAATGCCCGAACCAAAGCCGTGGAAGATGGAGTAGATGAGCGACACAGCCATCCCATCGCGGTCCACCACCGTGATGTAAATCGTGTCCTTGTGCACCTGCTCGCTGAGCGTCGTGGCGCTTGGCATCGCCTTTTGGGGATCGATCAGGGCGGCGAGTTGGGCGGCGGTTTCGGGCGCCATCATGTGGTCAAGCCGCGTGGTGTAGTCCGCGTCCGCCAGGAAGCGGTTGCGTGCGTCATAGGCGAGCTTGGCAGCTTCGGCTTCGATATGCGTCCGTTGCGTGCCCCAAGGATCCATGTTCGCGATGTCGAAATGCTTGAGGATGTTCAGCATCAGGTTGGCGGTGGCGCCATGCCCATTCGGTGGATGCTCAACCAGGTCTATGTCGTTGTAACTGCTGCGGATTGGTGAGGTGTCTGTGCACGCTGTGGCGGCAAAATCGTCTGCGGTATGTTTGCCCCCGGCTGCGGTCAGGGCGGCCAGCATATCCTCGGCCACTTCGCCGGTATAGAAGCCATCGCGCCCCTCTTTGGCGATGCGGCGCAAAACCTGTGCCTGGCCGGGGGCTGCAAAAATTTGCCCGGTGGTTGGGGCGGCGTCATTCAGCAAAAATGCATCGCGCGCGGCCCCTTGCAGGCCGCCTTGATCGTTCGCCCAGTCAAAGGCAACGCGTGGCGCAACTGGCACGCCCGCGTCCGCATAGTGGATGGCGGGTGCAAGCAGGCGCTCAATGCCGAGAGTTCCGACGCGGTCTGACAGTGTGCAAAAAGCGTCGATGGCGCCGGGGATCGTTACCGCATGCGCGCTGTAGGTGGGGACGGTTGTTTCGCCCGCGGCGCGTAAGTCTGCTGCATCAAGGGCTGCCGGTGCGCGGCCCGATCCGTTGAGGCCGTGGATTTCACCATCGGGTGTTGACCAGAGCACAAAGCAATCTCCGCCGATGCCGGTCATTTGCGGCTCACAAATACCCAGTAGGACCGCCCCGGCGATAGCGGCATCCATGGCGTTGCCGCCTGCTTTCATGATGTCGACTGCGACCTGGGTTGCCAGGGGGTGCGACGTAGCACACATGCCGGATGTCGCGAGTACCGGTGAGCGGCCAGGCAAGTGAAAATCGCGCATGATATGTCCCCGAGATCGTTGTGCCCGGCGAAAAGTAAAGTGCGGCGAGGCAGTGTCTACTCGAATTTGAGAAGAAGTTCCTCGGTGTCGCGCACTGGGTGGGGGCAATTACGCACGACACCGAGGGAAGCTAATGCAGCTACGGGTGTCGTTATGCCGTCGGATTCGGGCAGGAATGTGGTGGATCAGCGTCGCTTTTGCGAAAACGGTGCCCGACAAGCCAGATTTTCTCGCTATGCGAGCGCTACTGCGAGACGCAGGCGCAAACGGTTCTGGTTGTCCTGCCGTTGGTAGGTCACGTCCTTGGCCAAATCCTTGATCAGGAACCAGCCAAACCCTCCCTCTGGCATATCACAGAAATCGACATCAATTTCTGCTGCCGTGCCAACAGGTGTTTGTCCATCTGGCATCGCACGGCCCGAATCGGTCACTGTCAGGTGCAAACCGTCATCTTCGTGCGCGCAGGTGATGTCGATCGGACCGCTGGCATCTGTTTCAGGGTAGGCATGTTCAACAATGTTGTTCAGTGCCTCTGCCATGACCAGCTCGACCGTACCCGCCTCTTCCACGTCCAGGGCCAGAGGTTTCAAGCCATCCAGGAGTTGCGCGAGCGCGTGCCGGACGGCCAAGCGGCCACTGACGACCGAGATGTGAAAGGCTGGCAGGAATGTGGTGCGGGTCATCGAAAGCGCCTTCATCTGGGGCGACACAATCAGGTTTTCAACTCGGTAAGTGCGCCGTCGAGTGTGGGAAAGACGGGGAACACACTGTCCATACGGGTCAGGCGGAAAACCTTTTCCACGGTTGGCGTCAGGCCAGCCAGGGCCAGCTTGCGGGATTGTCCCATCTGCTTCATTGCCGCGACGATGGCACCCAGTCCACTTGAGTCGATGAACTGCACCTCGCTCAGGTCCAGCACGACGGTATCGTTGCCGCTATCGGTCGCGCTGCGCATCGCTTCCTTGAATTCAATGGCGACGGCTGCGTCGATGCGGCTGTCATGTACCGACACCACCTGCAGACTGTCTTCTGATCGGCTGCGAAGATCCATGCGCGCCCTCTTGCAATTCTCTGGTTACATTGTCTGTCTAGGAGCCAATCCTTACTATTCTGTTGCCATTGTCCGAGGGGAGAGAGCCATGAAACCAGTCGTGATTGCCGGAGCCGCCCGTACCCCCATGGGTGGGTTTCAGGGAGCGCTGTCCGATATGTCCGCATCCGCGCTGGGCGGGATTGCGATCAAAGCAGCGCTGGACGGCGCGGGAGCATTGACGGTGGACGAGGTGCTGATGGGCTGCGTGCTGCCTGCCGGCCAGGGCCAGGCACCCGCACGGCAGGCGGGCTTTGCTGCCGGTCTGGACGAAGATGTGCCTGCCACCACGCTCAACAAGATGTGCGGATCGGGGATGAAGGCGGCCATGATGGCCTTTGACCGGATCGCACTTGGTCATGCCGACACCATGATCGCCGGCGGGATGGAGAGCATGACAAATGCGCCCTACATGCTCCCGAAGATGCGGGGCGGCGCGCGCCTCGGTCATGGTCAGGTCATCGACCACATGTTTCTGGACGGGTTGGAGGACGCATATGACAAGGGTCGCCTGATGGGCACATTTGCCGAGGATTGCGCCGAGACCTATCAGTTCACGCGCGACGTGCAGGACGAATTCGCACTGACCTCGCTGAGCCGGGCGCAATCGGCGATCGACTCGGGCGCCTTTGACGGCGAAGTGACAGCCGTTGAGGTCAAGACGCGCAAGGGCAGCGTCACGATCAGCGCGGATGAACAGCCGGGTACCGCGCGTCCCGACAAGATTCCGCATCTGAAACCCGCCTTTCGCGACGGGGGTACGGTGACGGCGGCCAACTCATCTTCGATCTCGGACGGCGCAGCAGCCTTGGTTCTTGCCTCGGAAGAGGCAGCCGAGGCTCAGGGCCTGACCGTGCGGGCGCGCATTCTAGGCCATGCCAGCCACGCTCAGGCACCGGGTCTGTTCACGACGGCTCCAGTTCCGGCAGCGCAAAAGCTGCTCGACCGCATCGGCTGGAGCAAGGACGATGTCGACATCTGGGAAGTCAACGAAGCCTTTGCCGTTGTTCCCCTCGCCTTCATGCGGGAAATGGGGTTGAGCCACGATGTGGTGAACGTCAATGGGGGTGCCTGCGCGCTGGGTCATCCGATAGGCGCTTCGGGTGCGCGCATTGTTGTGACGCTGCTCAATGCGCTGGAAAAGCGGAACCTCAAGCGTGGGATCGCGGCCATCTGTATTGGTGGGGGCGAGGGAACGGCCATTGCCATCGAACGCGCCTAAGGTTTCTTCTGACTAAAAGTACGACGGGGTCTGGGGCAGCACCCCAGTCCATCCATCCAAAACAGGAACCGCCAGTGCCAGACTACACGACTCTTGCAAAAACGATTCAAAGCCTGACCGAAGGCGAAGATGACCCCGTCTCCCTGATGGCGACTGTCACTTGCGAGGTGCATCATAGCGATGACCGGTTTGACTGGACCGGATTCTATCGCGTGACCGGGCCTGAGCTGCTGAAGATCGGCCCATATCAGGGCGGCCATGGGTGCCTGCAGATCCCGTTCTCGCGCGGCGTCTGCGGTGCTGCCGCGCGCACGGGTGAGGTGCAGCTCGTGGCGGATGTCGATGTCTTTCCCGGTCACATCGCATGTGCCAGTTCCACACGCTCCGAACTGGTGCTGCCGGTCCGAAATGCTGCTGGAGATTTGATTGCCGTCTTCGACATCGACAGCGACCAGCCGGATGCCTTTTCTCAGGGCGATGCGGATGCGCTGTCGGCGATTCTCGGGGATGTTTTTGCGCGTCCGTGAAAAACTAGCTTGATTTTTCATTTTGCTTTCCCTTACGTGAAATTCGGAAAGGGAATTTCACGCGCATGCTGCAATCTGATCCGAATATTGCCCACAGCCTAGGCGCCGATCTGCGGGCACTGCGCAAGGCACGAGGGTTGACGTTGCAGGATATGGCAGACGCTCTGGGCCGGTCGGTCGGGTGGGTCAGTCAGGTTGAGCGTGATTTGTCCGAACCTTCGATCACCGATCTGCGGCACATCGCGGTCAAGCTGGACATCGCTGTCTCGACTTTGTTCCGCCGTGGTGCGGCTCCCGCGCGCGAAGAAGGGTATGTCGTGCGCAGCGGCGCCCGCCGCCCCATCGGATCGCGTACGGCCGGTCTGGTCGAAGAGCTCCTGTCCCCCGACCTTACCGACGATTTCGAGATGGTGCATTCCACCTTCGAGCCGCATAGCGAGATCACTGAGGCGGTCACACGCCCCACGCAGGAGGTTGGCTATCTGATTTCGGGTCGTTTGGAACTTGAGATTGCAGGGCAGACCTTTGCCATCGCGCCCGGTGACAGTTTCCGCATACGGGGCGAGCCGTTCCGCTGGAAAAACCCCTATGACGCGCCTGCGGTCGCGATCTGGGCCATCGCGCCACCGGTCTACTGATGTCGATCGAGGGGTGGATCATATTCGCGGTGTTCTGGGTGGTTTTTGTCACCACGCCCGGTCCCAACGCGGTCAACTGCATCACCAACGGCATGACCCTCGGCTTCCGCCGCTCCGTTCCCGGGATCCTGGCCATCCTGACACAAGCCACGCTGTTCCTGATCCTGTCGGCGGCGGGCGTGACGGCACTCATTGCGGCATCGCCGACGCTATTCTTCGCGGCAAAGCTGATTGGTGCAGGTTTTCTGATCTATCTGGGCGTGCGTGGCTGGCTTCTGGCGCGGACACTGCCGAAGGTGTCGGCGCAGTCCGGGCAGTCAATCTATCTTCGCGCCTTTGCCATTGCGACGATCAACCCTAAAAGCGTGGCTGGCTACCTCGCTGCCTTTTCGCAGTTCGTACAGCCAGACGTGCCTGTATGGGACCAGATGTGGCTGATCATGCCGACCGCGCTGACGATCACCGCGCTCAGCTACTCGGGTTATACGGCTCTGGGTGCAGGCATCGGCCGCGCTGCACTTGGCGCGGTTTTCAATGTCTGGGTGCGCCGCGTCATGGCCGTATGCTTTGTGATCTACGGCGTGCTGCTCGGTGCGTCCTCCACACCGGGGAGGACCTGAGATGCAGGGCAGTTGTTTGTGCGGTGCCGTTCGCTACACGGTCACGGGTGAGGTTGGGCAACCGGCCAATTGCCACTGCAACCAGTGTCGCAAGCAGTCCGGGCACACATGGGCATCGTCCTATGCGCCCGACGGAAACATCACGATCGAGGGCGAAGTGCGCTGGTTTGCGGCCAGCGACACGGCAAAGCGGGGCTTTTGCCCAACATGCGGGTCCTTCCTGTTCTGGAAGGACCATTCCGAGGAATGGATGAGCTTTTCCATGGGGTCGGTTGACGGCCCCTCCGGGCTGCACCTGCGCGCCCATATCTTCACCGCCGACAAGGGCGACTATTACGACATCGCGGACAACGTTCCGCAAAGGGAGACCTGACCATGAGCGATTTTCCAACAACGGCCCGCGTGGTCATCATCGGCGGCGGTGCGGTGGGCACGTCGGCACTCTACCATCTGGCCAAGGCGGGCTGGACAGACTGCGTGCTCTTGGAAAAGAATGAGTTGACGGCAGGCTCCACTTGGCACGCCGCAGGCAACTGCCCCAACTTCTCGTCCTCGTGGGCGGTGATGAACATGCAGCGCTACGGTCTGGAGATGTACCGGACGCTGGCAGACGACGTTGACTACCCGATGAACTACCACGTCACGGGCGCGCTGCGTCTGGCCCATTCAAAGGAGCGGATGCAGGAGTTCGAGCGGGTCGCAGGCATGGGCCGCTATCAGGGCCTTGAGATGCAGATGTGCACGCCGGATGAGTTGAAAGAGTTCAACCCGTTCATGGAAACCCATGATTTGGCGGGTGGTCTGTGGGATCCGCTTGACGGTGACATCGACCCCGCTCAGCTGACCCAGGCGATGGCCAAAGGCGCGCGCGATGCCGGTGGTCGCATCGAACGTTTCTGCCCCGTGATCGGCATCGACCGCGACGGTGACGAGTGGATCGTGAAGACAGAAAAGGGCGACATCCGCGCCGAGTATGTCGCCAACTGTGCAGGCTACTACGCGCAGCGCGTGGGCGAGATGTTCAAGCCCTTCGGCGGGCGCACCGTGCCCATGGTGGTGATGTCTCACCAGTATTTCCTGACCGAAGAGATCCCCGAACTGGCCGAGTGGACCAAGGAAAAGGGCCACAAGATGCCGATGATCCGCGACGTGGACATCAGCTACTACCTGCGCCAGGACAAGAACGGCCTGAACCTCGGCCCGTACGAGCGGAACTGCAAGGCGCACTGGGTCACGCCCGATGATCCGATGCCAGAGGACTTCAGCTTCCAGCTGTACCCCGATGATCTGGAGCGGCTCGAATTCTACATCGAAGACGCGATGGAGCGTGTGCCTGCGCTCGGCACCGCTGGTGTGGGCCGCAACATCAACGGCCCAATCCCATACGCACCCGACGGGTTGCCGATGATCGGGCCGATGCCCGGTGTCAAAAACGCGTTCGAGGCGCACTCCTTCACCTTCGGCATCGCCCAAGGCGGTGGCGCGGGCAAGGTGTTGTCCGAGTGGATCATGCACGGCGAGACCGAGTGGGACATGTGGGCCGTCGATCCGCGCCGCTACACCGACTACGCGGATCACGACTACAGCCTCAAGAAGGCGCTCGAAACATACGGCCACGAATACGCGATGCACTTCCCACATCACGAATGGCCTGCGGGGCGGAACAAGAAGCTGTCGCCAAACGACGCGCGGCTCAAGGCCGATGGCGCCCAGATGGGTGCGTATAACGGTTGGGAGCGGGCCAACTGGTTTGCCAAGGACGGCGATGACATCTCCGAAGAGTCGACGCAGACCTGGAACCGCTCCGGTCCGTGGGAGATCCGGATTAAGGAAGAGGTCGAAGCCGTCCGCGATGGCGTCGGTGTCATCGATATGTGCGGCTTCTCGCGCTATTCGCTGAAGGGTGAAGGTGCAGCGGAATTCCTGCGCACCCAGATCACCGGCGCACTGCCCAAGGCGGGGCGGATGAACCTGTCCTACTTTGCCGACAGCCGAGGCCGTATCCTGACCGAAGTGTCGGTGATCCGTCACGGCGAAGACGACTTCACCATCATGACGGCTGCCGTCGCGCAGTGGCACGATTTCGAACTGCTCGCTTCGCGCGCACCGGAAGGCGTGGAGATCAAGGACCTGTCCAAAGACGTCACCACCATGCTTGTGACCGGACCCAAGTCGCGCGACCTGTTCGCAGGTATCTCGGACGCAGACCTGTCGCTTGGCTGGCTGACGCACCAATCCGCGACCGTTGCTGGCGTGCCAGTGACCATGGCACGCGTGTCCTTTGTCGGTGAACTGGGTTGGGAGGTGCACGCACCGACCGATCAGGCGGCACAGGTCTATGACGCCATCCGCGATGCCGGAGCCACGCCGTTCGGTATGTACGCCCTGAACTCCATGCGGGTCGAAAAAGGCTACCGCACCTGGAAGGGCGATTTGTCGACCGACTACACCATGTTCGAAGGCGGGCTTGACCGCTTCGTCAAGCTGGACAAGCCGCAGGACTTCCCGGGCAAGGCCGCGCTGCAGAACGAAAAGCAGCAGGGATCGAAGAAGCGCTTTGTCACCATGCTGGTGGACGCGGGCGAACAGGACGCGCCCTACATGTCGACGATCTGGAGCGGAGACAAGGTTGTGGGCGAGACAACCTCGGGCGCATGGGGGCACCGTATCAACGCCTCTGTCGCGTTGGGTGTCGTGCAGACGGACCTGTCTTCGCCCGGCACAACGCTTGAGGTCGAGATGTTTGGCAAGCGCTACGCCGCCACCGTGCAACCCGATCAGCCCCTGTGGGATCCGGAGAACGAACGGCTGCGCGCGTAGCCGTTTTCTGACCCAGAAAACGGACCGGAAACCGTGTCGGTTTCCGGCGCCCTTTGAGAAAGAGCGATGGCAGAGATCACACTTCTGGATGGTGGTATGGGGCAGGAACTGGTGCACCGCGCCGGGGACAGGCCGACGCCGCTGTGGTCGACACAGATCATGCTGGATCACCCCGGCATGGTCACGGCTGTGCACAAGGACTTCTTTGCTGCCGATGCCACGATTGCCACGACCAACAGCTATGCGATTCACCACGACCGTCTGACCGGTACGCCGGTCGAGGGAGCGTTCTCTGCCCTGCATCAAAGCGCGCTTTACGAGGCGCGTACTGCCCGGCGCGAACATGGATCCGGCCGCATCGCCGGGGCCATCGGACCATTGCGCGCAAGCTACCGGCCAGACTTGCATCCAGAGTCCGAAGAGGCCGTCGCGCTCTTTACGGAGGTGGCAGAGCTGCTTGCCCCTGCGTGTGACATTCTGATCTGTGAAACGGTGGCGTCCCTCAACCATGCCCGGGATATCCTTGCAGCCACCGTTCCGCTTGGCTTGCCCGTGTGGCTCGCGCTCACGGTGGATGACCGCGATGGATCACGCCTGCGGTCGGGTGAGGCCGTTGCTGATGCCGTGCCCATCGCTCAAGACGGCGGGGCCAGCGCCATCCTGATCAATTGCTCCACGCCCGAAGCCATCCTGCCCGCACTGAACGCGCTGAGCGGCACGACACTACCCATCGGTGGATATGCCAACGGCTTCGAACAAATCACCGAAGGCTTTCTCGACGACAAACCCACCGTCGACAGCCTGACCCTGCGCCGCGACTTCACACCGGAGCTTTACGCCGACCACGTCATGACCTGGGTCGCCTCAGGCGCCACCATCGTCGGTGGGTGCTGCGAGGTCGGCCCCGCCCATATTGCTGAAATCGCCAAACGCCTGCGGGCGGACGGCCACACAATCGTCTGAGGATACGCCATGCCTGACCTTCCCTCCCACGCCCGCGTCGTCATCATTGGTGGCGGTGTCATTGGGTGTTCTGTCGCCTACCACCTGACCAAGCTGGGGTGGAAAGATGTGGTTTTGCTGGAGCGCAAGCAACTCACTTGCGGCACCACTTGGCATGCCGCTGGCCTGATCGCTCAGCTTCGGGCCACGGCCAACATGACCAAGCTGGCACGCTATTCTCAGGAGCTTTACGGCGATCTGGAAGCGGAAACCGGAGTCGCGACCGGCTTCAAGCGTGTAGGCTCGATCACCGCCGCGCTGACCGACGAACGGCTGGAGGAACTCCGACGTCAGGCAGGTATGGCGCGCGCCTTCGGCGTTGAGGTCGAGGAGATTTCTCCGACCGAGGTCAAGGCGCGCTACGACCATCTGAACATCGATGATGTGACAGGCGGTGTGTATCTGCCGCTGGACGGGCAAGGCGATCCGGCCAACATCGCGTTGGCCTTGGCCAAAGGTGCCCGTCAGCGCGGTGCGAAGGTGCAGGAGCGCGTTGCAGTGACCCACATCGTACGCGAAGGCCGCAAGGTAACCGGTGTCGACTGGCAGGGCGAAGATGGCACCAGCGGTCATATCGCCTGCGACATGATCGTGAACTGCGCAGGTATGTGGGGCCGTGAAGTGGGCAAGATGGCGGGCGTGAACGTGCCGCTGCAAGCCTGCGAGCACTTCTACATCGTGACCGAGGCCATTCAGGGCTTGCAGCAACTTCCCGTGCTGCGCATCCCGGACGAGTGTGCCTACTACAAGGAAGATGCAGGCAAAATGCTGCTCGGCGCGTTCGAGCCGAACGCCAAACCCTGGGCGCTGAATGGCATCCCCAAGGACTTTGAATTCGACCAACTGCCAGAAGACTTCGACCACTTCGAGCCGATCCTCGAAGCGGCGGTAAACCGCATGCCGATGCTGGCAGAGGCGGGAATTCACACCTTCTTCAACGGGCCGGAGAGCTTCACCCCAGACGACGCCTACCACCTTGGCCTCGCGCCCGAGATGGACAATGTCTGGGTCGCCTGCGGCTTCAACTCCATCGGTATCCAGTCGGCGGGCGGTGCCGGTATGGCGCTGGCGCAGTGGATGGAAGATGGCGACAAGCCCTTCGATCTGGGCGACGTGGACATCAGCCGGATGCAGCCCTTCCAGGGCAACAAGACCTACCTCGCCGAACGTTCGACTGAGACGCTGGGCCTGCTCTACGCCGACCACTTCCCGTACCGGCAAAAGGCGACGGCACGCGGCGTGCGTCGCAGCCCGTTCCACAACCACCTGATCCAGCATGGTGCCGTGATGGGCGAATTCGCAGGTTGGGAGCGCGCCAACTGGATCGCGCGGAACGGTCAGGAACCGGCCTACGAATACTCATGGAAGCGGCAGAACTTCTTTGGCAACGTCGCCGACGAACACAAGGCCATCCGCGAGAATGTGGGCATGTATGACATGTCCTCCTTCGGCAAGATCCGGGTCGAGGGGCGCGATGCCGAGGCGTTCATGAACTACGTGGGCGGCGGCAACTATACGGTGCCAGTGGGCAAGATCGTCTACACCCAGTTCCTGAACAACACCGGCGGGATAGAGGCGGACGTGACCGTCACACGCCTGTCCGAAACCGCCTATCTGGTTGTGACTCCGGCAGCGACGCGGCTGGCCGACCAGACGTGGATGCAACGGCATGTGGGCGACTTCAACGTGGTCATCACCGACGTGACGGCGGGCGAGGGCGTGCTGGCCGTGATGGGGCCAAATGCCCGTAAACTCTTGCAAATGGTCAGCCCCGCCGACTTCTCGAACGAGGTAAACCCGTTCGGCACCGCGCAAGAGATCGAGATCGGCATGGGCCTCGCCCGTGTGCACCGTGTGACCTATGTGGGCGAGCTTGGGTGGGAGGTCTACGTGTCTTCTGACATGGCGGGCCACGTGTTCGAAACGCTGTACGAGGCGGGGCAGGATTTGGGCATGTCACTGTGCGGGATGCACATGATGGACACCTGCCGGATCGAAAAGGGCTTCCGCCACTTCGGCCATGACATCACCTGCGAGGATCACGTGCTGGAAGCCGGGCTTGGCTTCGCGGTGAAGAAGGACAAGCCGTCCTTCATCGGGCGCGACGCTGTGCTGCGCAAGCGGGACGAGGGGCTGGAAAATCGACTGTTGCAATTCAAGCTGACGGACCCGGAGCCGCTGCTCTATCACAACGAGCCGATTGTGCGGAACGGCGACATCGTCGGCTATCTCAGTTCAGGTGCGTATGGACACCATCTGGGTGCGGCCATGGGCCTAGGCTACGTGCCCTGCAAGGGCGAGACGGCGGCGGAGGTTTTGGAGTCCACGTTTGAGATCGACGTGGCAGGCACACGGGTTGTGGCTGAGGCGTCTTTGAAGCCGATGTATGACGCGAAATCCGAGCGTGTGAAGGCGTGACGCGGGTGTGAACCGGTGCTAGGGGTGGATCCGAAAGGACCACCCCCATGACACAACCATCCGGTGACACGCCCCAAGGGCTTGGCTTTGCTGTTTCGGCTTACTTTCTGTGGGGTTTCCTGCCGCTCTATATGAAGCTGCTGGATCATCTTGGACCGGCTGAGGTGGTTGCGCATCGTATTATCTGGTCGGTGCCGATTGCGGCTGTGCTGCTGATCATATTGCGGCGCACAGGTGATCTGATGGCAGCGCTGCGCAACCCGCGGATGTTGGCGATGGGGTGCGTGACCGCAACGCTGATCACGTTGAACTGGAGCATCTATGTCTGGGCGATAACCAACGATCACGCGCTGGACGCAGCCTTGGGCTACTACATCAACCCCTTGTTTTCAGTGGCTTTGGGCGCGGTTCTGCTGCGTGAGCGTTTGACCGGAGCGCAACTGGTGGCGATCGGATTGGCCGCCTGCGCCGTGGTGGTTCTGACTGTGTCTGCTGGGGTTGTACCGTGGGCTGCTTTGGGTCTGACGGTGACGTGGGGGTTCTATGCGCTCGCCAAGAAACAGCTTCCCATCGGCCCCAACCAAGGGTTTCTGCTTGAGGTGCTGATCCTGTTGATCCCGGCCTTGGCTTATGTCGGTTGGCTGTCGAGCACCGGGCAGGGGCAGTTTCTGGTGGGCGATACCGGCACTGACTGGCTGCTTCTTGGTTGTGGCGCGGTGACCGCTATACCATTGATTTTGTACGCAAACGGGGCGAAGGGGCTGCGATTGACGACAATCGCGATCCTGCAATACATCGCGCCGACGATGATTTTTCTGTGCGCTGTTGTGGTGTTCAAGGAACCGTTTGGGCAGGCGCGTATGATTGCCTTTCCGATGATCTGGGCGGCGCTGGTGATCTACTCCGTGTCGATGTTGCGGCAGATGCGGGCGACGGCTTAGGAGCCCTCGAACCACTCTTTAGCGAGGGTCGTCCAGCCGCGCGGCATGCCGTGGCCGCCGTCATGTTCGCAGAATTTTATCGCGCCATTTGCGCAGCTTACGTTCCAGTCACGACAGCGAAACTGGTCGCCGATCTCGATGGTGTCGGGATGTGTGCGGCATTGGTTTGCCGTGCGGGCGAGGGCGAGGCTGTCCCACAGGCTGCCCTGGTGCCAGTCGCGGATCGCGCGCCCTTCGAATGGGACCTGGTTGTCTGCAAAACCGTGGATTTGGAGGAAGCGGACGGGGGCATCGGGGCAGTCCGCGGTGTCGTTGGGTTCGCGGAGGGCTCCGGCGATGGAGACGAAGCCGGCGAAGGCGTCCGCTTCTCTGCATGCCATGAGCCAAGCCATTGATCCACCAGCCGAAAAGCCCGCGACAAAGATGCGGTTTGGGTCAATACCCGCCTTGGTTTTGGCGTCCTCGACAACGTCCATGACGAAGGACACGTCGTCTCGCGCACTTCCCTCGCGGCCCGGCCAGGCGCGGGTTTGGCGGCCGGGGATGGGTTGGCCGTTGGGGGCGATGACGACGTAGCCTGCGTCGGCGAATTCCGACTGGATGCCGCCCCGGAAAATCATCTGTCCGGTGGCGTTGTGGCCGTGGAAAAAGACGAGCGCGGGAGCGGGAGCTCCGCCGCTTTCGACGCCCGCCATGTGGTAGGTGCCGCCGTCGATTTCGCAGGCGGCATCCGGGCCGCATTGGGCCATGGCGAAAGTGGGAAGGGCGAGGAGGAGGGCGGCTAAGTATTTCATATTGTTGGCAGATCATGGGAGAGCGATTCAGGCAATCCTTGTCCGTGTGCCTCTCTCAAACGTGATGGGGCTTGCCATCTGGCTGCGCATTTGTCAGGCGGTCGGGATGGATGATGTCTATGCCCCGCCCGATGATCCTTTGGACATTCTGCATGATGATGCGGAGATGCTGGTGGTCGACAAGCCCTCGGGTCTGCTGAGTGTTCCGGGCAAGGGGAAACACCTGTCGGATTGCCTGATCGCGCGGGTGCAGGCGGTGTGGCCGCAGGCCTTGTTGGTGCATCGGTTGGACCGGGATACGAGTGGGGTCATGGTGTTCGGATTGACGCCCCACGCGCAGCGGTTCTTGTCGAAACAGTTCGAGCTACGGGCGGCGAAAAAGACTTATGTGGCAAGGGTTTGGGGGCGGATGACGCCCAAGACAGGGCGGGTAGATCTGCCTTTGATCGTGGACTGGCCGAACCGGCCTAAGCAGCATGTGGATCATGAGAATGGCAAGCCTGCGGTGACCGATTGGCGGGTGCTGCGGGACACTGAAACGGAGAGCCGCGTGCGGTTGATGCCGCAGACGGGGCGGAGCCATCAGTTGCGGGTGCATATGGCGGAATTGGGCCATCCGATATTGGGCGATCCGTTCTATGCGACGGGGCCTGCGCGCGACTTTGAGCGGTTGATGCTGCATTCGGAGGAGCTGCGGATCAAGCATCCGGATTCGGGGAAGATGATGCGGTTTCGGAAGGCTGCGCCGTTCTGATCCTGGGGCATCGTGCGGTGGGGTTAACGCGGCGTGCGGTGCGATGTGCGAGGCTAAACTGCGAAATTTGGGCCCGAAACTGCGCGTTTTGCGAGGCCTGGAATGGGCCGTTTTCGGTGGGTTTTGCGGAAAGTGCACATTTTGGCGATGAAACTGCGCGTTTTGAGTCTGCGTGGCTGGCTGGATCCCGTTAACGGACTGTTTACGTGAGCCTTGGCGTTAAGACATGTTGAGATTTGGTGAATTTTGGCGGGCGCGGCGGGGTGAAACCCCGCCTTACGGCGTTTCTGTTCCGGGGCTCTTTTCGAGGAATGTTGCGCGTTCTGCGTCCAACGCGGCGCGCCATTCGGATCGCAGGAGATCCATGCGGCGGGGGATCTTGTCGGGCAGCAAGTCGGCCTGCGTGATCCGCTCGGTTCGGAAGTAACGGAAGCCTTCACGCAGCTCGCACCACGCGGCGATGATCCGGCCCGCGTCGCGGTAGCCGATCAGGAGGGGCCAGATGACGCGGATGGTTTCGGTGCCGTTTGTGTCTGCATAGGTCAGCCTGATCTTGCGCCGGTGGCGGATGGCGGTGCGGATGTCGGCGGCGCTCAGGACCTCGGTCGGGGGGTCGACCGGTGCGACGCTTGTGACCGGGGCGACAAAGGCTGTTTGCGCGCTGTCGGGTGCGACGGCTTCGATCTTGGCGATCAGGTTTTTCGCTGCACCGGCCAGCTCAGGCTCACCGCGGGTCTGGACCCATTGCGCGCCGAGAATGGCGGCTTCGATTTCATCCGCCGTCAGCATCAGCGGCGGCATGTGAAACCCGGCTTCGAGGATGTAACCGATGCCAGCCTCGCCCCGGATCGGCACGCGCTGGGCCATGAGTGCTGCGATGTCGCGGTAGACGGTGCGCTTGGTCACTTCGAGCTTTTGCCCGATTGTGTCGGCCGAGATTGGCCCGCGGGCGCTGCGCAGGATTTCGATGATTTCGAACAGGCGGTCGCCGCGGCGCATGATGTGCTCCCATTGCGATGAGTGTGCCGGAAACATGCTGACATCATGCTGTCAGCATGGGGGCGATAGACCTGTCCTGCAATCATTGAACAGTGGAGAGGTCGGATGGACATCGAGGGGAGTTGCATGTGCGGCGCGGTGCGTTTTGTCATCGCGGGGCAGCCGAAGATGATGGGGACGTGCCATTGCTCGCGGTGCCGCAAACTGGGCACGTCGACCATCGTGTTTGTTGAGAGGGATCAATTCACCTTGCTGGCGGGGGAGGGGGAGATCGAGACGGTGGTGCCTGCGCCGCCCTTTACCTATTACCGGTCGTTTTGTCGGAGGTGCGGGACATCATTGGGCGAGCCGTTGTCGCCGGATGCGTCCTTTCCAATCAATGCGCAGTGTCTGGATGACGATCCCGGCGTGCGGAATTCCTTTCACGAGCATGAGGGGGATCGGCCGGTTTGGGCGGAAGTGGTGGCGGGGTGAAACCCCGCCGTACCGTGTTGTGCGGTGCGTTTGTGTTGGGAGGCCGGTGTGGGAGGGGGCCAGCCCCCCGGCCTGCGGCCTCCCCCCGAGGTATTTTCAGCCCGAAGAAAGGATGGGCTTATTCGGCCGCCCAGCCGGAGACGGCTTTGACTTCGAGGAAGTCTTCGAGCCCCCAGATGCCGCCTTCGCGCCCGTTGCCGGACTGTTTCATGCCGCCGAAGGGGGAGCCTGCGGCGCGGGAGGTGCCGTTCATTTCGACCATGCCGGAGCGGAGCGCTTGCGCCATGCGGTTCAGTCTGGCGCCATCCTGGGTCTGGACGTAGTTGGTGAGGCCGTAGGGGGTGTCGTTGGCGATTTGAACCGCTTCTTCCTCGGTCTCGAACGGGATGATCGACAGGACGGGGCCGAAGATTTCTTCGCGCGCGATGGTCATGTCGTTGTTGACATCTGCGAAGACGGTGGGGCGGACGTAGTAGCCCTTGTTGAACCCTTCGGGGCGGCCTGTGCCACCGGCGACCAGCTTGGCCCCTTCGTCGATGCCTTTTTGGATGAGGTCCTGGATTTTGGTCCATTGGACTTCGTTGACGACCGGGCCGATGTGGCGCCCTTCTTCGCTGGCGGGGCCGACGGTGACTTTGTTTGCGACGGCGGCGGCTTCTTCGACGGCGGCGTCGTATTTGCCGCGTTGCACCAGCATGCGGCTGGGCGCGTTACACGATTGGCCGGTGTTGTTCATCATGTGCAGGACGCCGCGTTTGACGGCCTTTTCGTCCGCGTCGTCGAAGATGACATTGGCCCCTTTGCCGCCGAGTTCTAAGTGCACGCGCTTGAGTGTGTCGGCGGCGTTTTTCGAGATCAGGCGGCCCGCGCGGGAGGAGCCGGTGAAGCTGACCATGTCGACGTCCGGGTGACCCGACAGGACCGTGCCGACGCCGGGGCCGTCACCGTTGACGAGGTTGAAGACGCCGGGGGGGAAGCCCGCCTCGTCCATCATCTCGGCAAAGATCATGGCGTTGAGGGGGGATTCCTCGGATGGCTTCAGGACCATGGTGCAGCCTGCGATGGCCGCCGCGCCGACCTTGAGCGTGACCTGGTTCATCGGCCAGTTCCACGGGGTGATCAGGGCCGCGACGCCGACGGGTTCGTGGATGATCCGGTCATTCGGGGCGTGGTCGCCCAGCGGCTTGATGAAGTCGAAGGATTTGGCGGCGCGGATGAAGTTTTTCAGGTGCCATGTGCCTGCGCCGACCTGCTGGCTGCGCGCCATGTCGAGCGGGGCGCCCATTTCGGCGGACATGGCTTGGGCGAGGTCTTCGCCACGGGTTTGGTAGATGTCGATGAGCTTTTCGACGAGGGCGATGCGCTCTTCGACCGGGGTCGCCATCCAGGCGGGGAAGGCGGCCTTGGCCGCGGCGATGGCGGCTTCGGCGTCCTTGGTTCCGCCGAGCGAGATAACGGCTGTCGGCTCCTCGGTCGAGGGGTCGATCACGTGGTGGTCAGTGCCGTCCTGCGGGGCGACCCATTGGCCGTTGATGTAGAAATCGCGTTTTTCGAGCATCTGTCTCTCCCTGAGTTTGAATGGAATGTGGCACCTGCATGGGCCCGCCACAAGACGGGGGATGTAATGGTGCGTGCGATGGCATAGGTTGCCCATGACATTACTATCCCGATGGAGGACATCATGGGTTTGCGCATCAACGACACCATTCCCGATTTGACGGTCGAAACCGACCACGGCACGTTTTCGCTGCATGAGTGGATCGGCGACAGCTGGGCCATTCTGTTTTCGCATCCGAAGGATTTTACGCCTGTGTGCACGACTGAATTTGGCGCTGTGGCGCAGTTGGCGGACGAGTGGGAGAAGCGTGGGACCAAGGTGATTGGTGTGTCCGTGGACGGGGTTGAGGACCACAAGAAGTGGAAGGGTGACATTGAGAAGGTGGCCGGGGCCAAGGCCGGGTTCCCGATCATTGCCGATGATGGTTTGGCGGTTTCGAAGGCGTTCGATATGTTGCCCGCCGAAGCCTACCTGCCCGATGGTCGGACGCCTGCGGACAGTGCGACCGTGCGGTCGGTGTTCATCATTGGCCCCGACAAGCAGTTGAAGCTGTCGATGACCTATCCGATGACCGTGGGCCGGAACTTTGCCGAGGTGATACGGGCGCTGGATGGTCTGCAGATGTCGGCCAAAGGTGTGGCGACACCTGCGAACTGGGTGCCGGGTGAGGATGTGATCATTCCGCCGAGCGTGTCGAATGAGGATGCGAAGGCGAAGTTTGGCGAGTTTGAGACGGTCCTGCCGTATCTGCGCAAGACGAAGGCGCCGGAGTAAGCCCTTAGCTTTGGGGCGCGATCCCTTTGGAGAGCGCCCCTTTGAGAAAGCCCAGTGCCTTGGCCCGTTTGCGGGCCGAGAACAGGTTGATGGGTGAGATGAGTTGCATCACGCCGTGGGCGATGATGCGGGTGCGGGCGCCGGACTGTCCGTGTTTGTCCATTGTGTAGATGGCCGATTGGGCCATGTGCCTGGCCTTGAAGGCAGCCGTGGCGGGCGTGCGGGCGGTGCTGCGCCCTTCGGCGTGTGTGACGACGGCGTCGTGGACGAAGCGGATGGGGCCGTGGGCGGCTGCAAGGCGGAGGCTGAGGTCGTCGTCTTCGTGGTAGAGGAAGATGCGGTCGTCGAAGCCGCCGACGGTGTTGAAGTTTGAGGCTTTTACGAAGATCGCGGCGCCGTTGAGGAGTGGGACGTTCGTGTCCTGCTCTGGTGCCGGTCCGGTCCAGTGTTTGCTTTTCGGCAGCAGACGGGAGCGGCGGCGGAAGGCTTGTTTTCCTTTGCCGTCGAGGACGCGGGGGGTGAAGGCGCAGGCGTTGGTGTGCGCGTCTGCCGCCGCGCAGAGCGTGTCGAGGCAGCCGGGTTCGAGCCTTGCGTCGGGGTTGAGGAACATCAGCCACGTCCGGTCGCAATGAGCGGCGCCGATGTTGCAGGCGGCGCCGAAGCCTTTGTTTTCCGGGTTCGTGACGATGGTCGCGCCGTGTTGTGCGGCCAGTGAGGCCAGTGTGTCCGCGTCGGTGCTGGCGTTGTCCACGATGACCACCTGCACGCCTTCTGGGACGCAGGTGAGCATGTCGCCGATCACGCCGGTGCTGTTGTAGGCGACGGTGACGATCTGGATGTCGGTGAGGCTGGGCATAAGGCGCCTTGGTGTTCTTGGGTCGAGGTCGTGAGACCACAAACGGATGCATGAAACAAGAAGGCCCCGGCATCGCTGCCGGGGCCTGTTTTGTAGGACTGGCGGTGGATTACTCCGCTGCCGGTTCCTCTTTCTTCACTTCTTCGCCGGTTTCCTGATCGACGACTTTCATCGACAGGCGGACCTTGCCGCGGTCGTCGAAGCCCAGGAGCTTGACCTTGACCTCTTGGCCTTCCTTCAGGACGTCCGAAGGATGGTTCAGGCGGCGGTTTTCGATCTGGGACACGTGCACCAGGCCGTCGCGCTTGCCGAAGAAGTTCACGAAGGCGCCGAAGTCCACGATTTTCACCACGGTGCCGGTGTAGATCGCGCCCTCTTCAGGCTCGGCCACGATGGCGTGGATCATGTCGTAGGCTTTCTGGATCGCTTCGCCGTTGGGCGAGGCGATCTTGATGATGCCGTCGTCGTTGATGTCGACCTTGGCGCCCGAGACTTCCACGATCTCGCGGATGACCTTGCCGCCCGAACCGATCACTTCGCGGATCTTGTCGGTGGGCACTTGCATCGTTTCGATGCGCGGGGCGTGGACGGAGAATTCGGCAGCACCGGTGATGGCTTTGCCCATTTCGCCCAGGATGTGCATCCGGCCGTCTTTGGCCTGTGCGAGGGCTTTCTCCATGATCTCGGGCGTGATGCCTGCGACCTTGATGTCCATCTGCAGCGAGGTGATGCCGTTTTCGGTGCCTGCCACTTTGAAGTCCATGTCGCCCAGGTGGTCTTCGTCACCGAGGATGTCGGACAGGATGGCGTAGGAGCCGTCGTCTTCCAGGATCAGGCCCATGGCGACGCCTGCAACCGCCGATTTCAGCGGCACGCCTGCGTCCATCATGGACAGCGACCCGCCGCAGACCGACGCCATAGAGGACGAGCCATTGGATTCGGTGATCTCGGACACCACGCGGATGGTGTAGGGGAAGTCGGTGCTGGCGGGCAGCACGGCTTGCAGTGCGCGCCATGCCAGTTTGCCGTGACCGATCTCACGCCGTCCGGGAGGGCCCACGCGGCCCGCTTCACCGACCGAGTAGGGCGGGAAGTTGTAGTGCAGCAGGAAGTTCGATTTGAAGTTGCCGTGCAGGGCGTCGATGAACTGTTCGTCGTCGCCGGTGCCCAGCGTGGTCACCACGAGGCCTTGCGTCTCACCGCGGGTGAAGAGGGCCGAGCCGTGGGTCCGGGGCAGCATGCCGGTCTGGCAGACGATGTCGCGAATCTCGTCCGTTTTGCGACCGTCGATGCGGGTGCCGGTTTTGACCACGTCACCGCGCAGGATCGACGCTTCGAGCTTTTTCATGGCGGAGCCGAGGTTCGGATCTTCCACTTGCTCTTCGGTCAGGGCGGCGATGATGGCCTCGCGTGCGGCGGCAACGGCGCTGGTGCGCTCTTGTTTGTCCGCGATAGCGAAGGCGTCGCGCATCTGCTTTTCACCGGCGGCTTTGACTGCTTCGTAGAGGTCCGAGTAGTCGGGGGCCTGGAAGTCGAAGGGCTCTTTCGCGGCTTCTTCGGCCAGCGAGATGATCAGGTCGATGACCGGCTGGATCTGCTCATGTGCGAAGTTCACGGCACCCAGCATTTCGGCTTCGGTCAGCTCGTAAGCTTCGGATTCCACCATCATCACGGCGTCTTTGGTGCCGGCGACAACCAGATCGAGGCGCTGCTCGGGGTTCAGGCGCAGGTCCTGCATGTCGTCGACGGTGGGGTTCAGGATGTATTCGCCATCCTCGAAGCCCACGCGGGCACCGGCGATGGGGCCCATGAACGGCGCGCCCGAGATGGTCAGGGCAGCCGAGGCCGCGATCATCGCGACGATGTCGGGGTCGTTGACCAGATCGTGCGACAGCACGGTGCACATCACCAGCACTTCGTTCTTGAAGCCGGGGACGAACAGGGGCCGGATCGGACGGTCGATCAGGCGGGCGGTCAGGGTTTCTTTCTCGGTGGGCCGCGCCTCACGCTTGAAGAAGCCGCCGGGGATCTTGCCCGCGGCGTAGTATTTTTCCTGGTAGTGGACGGTCAGGGGGAAGAAGTCCTGACCCGGTTTGGGGGCTTTGGCGAAGGTCACGTTCGCCATAACGCTGGTTTCGCCCAGCGTGGCAATGACGGATCCGTCCGCTTGACGGGCGACCTTGCCGGTTTCCAGTGTGAGCGTTTCTTCGCCCCACTGCATGGATTTTTTCGTCTCGTTGAACATACATGTTTCCTA
Source organism: Tateyamaria omphalii (assembly GCF_019802125.1). Lineage (GTDB taxonomy): Bacteria > Pseudomonadota > Alphaproteobacteria > Rhodobacterales > Rhodobacteraceae > Tateyamaria > Tateyamaria omphalii_B. The sequence continues at coordinate 91,245 of NZ_JAHVHT010000002.1, read as the reverse complement.
AGTTGGCCGGATGGCCATTTGCGTAGGGGGCGTATTCCCCCTGACCCCTGTATCTTTTTTTGCGGGCGCTGGGGTCCGGGCGCCGTGCTTTCAGATTGTGCGCGCATACAGCACTTTGGTCGCAAATGAAAGCGTCGCGGCTGCGGCGCATCCGCGCTCAGGACCAGGGGCGCTTGGGCGGCTTGGCAAAGGCGATGGGCGCGTCGGGAAAGAGGTCGCCAGTTTGGGCGTCGGGTGTTGCGGTGCCCCATTTCTGCATCCAGCGGGTCGGCGGGGCGAGGGTCCCGCCGGGGGACCACTCGAAGTAGCCGAGCGCGCCCGGGGCCGCGATCGGGTCGCAGGGTTTTGGGTCTTTCAGTGTCAGTCCGGCTTGGCCGCCGAACCATTCGTTGTCTGAGTCCGTGATGATGCCTGTGACCTCGACCGAGCCGATGATGGCGCCGCGTGGCAGGTCGAGCGGATGGGGGCATTGCACGCCGTGTTTTTCGAGGCGCCAGTAGAGGTAGCGGAATTCTTCTTCCTTCAGTCCGGCGGCGGCGTGGAGCGCGATGCGCCCGGGTCCCATACGCCCTGCGCGGATGGAACCCATGGTGCGGTTTTCTATGGGTTTGTGCCCCGCGATGATGGCCCAGGCTGAGGGCTGGCGGACGGAGAGGGCGATGCGGGGCAGGGTGGGCATGCGGCGATGGTAGGCCGCGCGGTATGCGAGTCCAACCGTCGCCGGGTGGCTCTGTTTGCGCCTGCGCGCAAAGGTGCCCACCCGCCGACCCGAGGGATTACACAGCTGCCAGTGGCTTTTCGAGACAGGCCATCGCCGCCGTTGGTTTAGTCCAGAGCGAGGCCGAACAAAGCCAGCGCCACCAGTCCGGCGGCAAGGAATGCCCAAGTGGGCGCGGAAATTGTGAGCGGCTTTTTGAGCCAGGTGGAGATGTCTTGTGGAGCGGTGTTTGCCCGTGCTTCAGCAGTCGGGGACTTGGTTTCGTGGTTCATCGCAAATTCCCTTTCTTGACAGGTTTCCAATTCGCGCAGTCACGTCTGCGCCTGCACCATCGAGATGGCTGTTTCGGGGGACGGTTCAAGAGAGCGGGGTGCGCCGAAAACCGTCCGGCGGTTTTTTGCCGCGCGGTGCCTTGTGAGACTGACAGTGGGTGGTTTCTGCGTGTGATGCCATCGGAAGCGGACAGCTATGCGCGGGTGCTTTCGAGGATGCGCAAACAGAAAGGCCGCGCTCATCGAGGCGCGGCCTGAAATCTTACTGTAGCGATGAGCCGTATTAGCGGCGCAGGCCCAGACGTTTGATGAGGTCGGTGTAGCGCGCCTCGTCCTTGCCCTTGAGGTAGTCGAGCAGCTTGCGGCGCTGGGCAACCATTTTCAGCAGGCCGCGGCGGCCGTGGTTGTCTTTCTTGTGCGTCTTGAAGTGCTCGGTCAGGGTGGCGATGCGCGAGGACAGGATGGCGACCTGGACTTCGGGCGAACCGGTGTCGCCGTCCTTGGTGCCGTATTCCTTCATCACGCGCGCTTTATCTTCAGCAGTGATCGACATCGGTGTCTCCTTTTCAGGTTAGAGTGAGACGCCGCCGGCCGGGATGTCGTCCAGCACGGGGCCAAAATGTCCGGCAAGAGACCGGAGATGCGCGCGTATAGGAGAGATTCGGCGACTTGGCAACGGGCAGCTTGCCGACACCGGACTGGATCAGAGCGGCGCCATTCCCGCGCTTTGTGCCAGGCTGAGCGGCATTACGGCGATGTTGTCCATACCGATCTCCGCCCCGTTGGCGACATTTGCCACGGCAACGCCATTCATCATGACGCGCATGGTGTCCGGGTTTTCAGGGTCCACTTCCAGCGATACTTCGGGCTCTTCCTCGTGATCGTCATACACGAGCAGGATGTTGTCGTCGTCCGCGTTGAAGTCCATGATCGTCGCTGCCGTGCCGCCGTCGAACCAACTGCCTGCGACGATGGTGTCTTCACCCTCGCCTGCGGTCACGACATCTGCCTGTCCTGCGATCACGACGTCGTCACCGCCGCCGCCGTTCAGAAAATCCTTGTCATCCGTATCGTCCGTCGCTTCGGTCTCCGGGTCGTCTTCGACCCCGTTCAGGACGTCATTGCCCCAGCCACCAAAGAGCGTGTCCTGCCCAGCACCACCGGTGAGCGTGTCGTCGTCCAGTCCGCCGTGCACCGCGTCATCGCCAGCACCCCCGGCAAGGCTGTCGTCGCCCATGCCGCCGTGCATCTGATCATCGCCATCCCCGCCATCAAGTTGGTCGTCATCGTTGTGACCAAACATTTCGTCGTTGCCACTGCTGCCAAGGATAACGTCATCACCGCTTTCCCCCTCAAGCGTATCGTCGCCTGCTTCGCCGTTGATCGTGTCGTCACCCTCTTCGCCGTGCAGTGTGTCGGTCCCGTCTGTCCCGATCAGGTTGTCGTCACTCTCTGTCCCGAGAACGAGCGGTTCTTCTGTCGGGGTTGGCGTATCATCGACCTGGACTGACCGGTCGTCGATTTCGAGAGCGTCGGGTAGCGTTGCCGCTTCGGACGGCGCGGCGACATTGTCGCTTTCCGGTGTGGTGTCGGGCTTGGCGTCGGCGTCGGTTCCGTCTTCCTGCTCATCCGTGGTGCCGGTCATGTCCATGACCCCGACGGCACCAACGGCCACTATTCCCATCAAACCAGCAAGCCACAACATGACACACGTCCAAACAACAGGGCGGAATTGCCCAAGGGACAAATACCGTAGACCAGCCTTTGAAACAAAGGCATTTGAGCGAAATGGTTAACAGTTTGTGTCGATCGGGACCTGCACCCAAGGTTCGGGTTGCTGCGCGTAGGGCAGGTAGAGCGGGTGCTTGGGATGCCCGGCCTTGGACAGCCCGAGGTGGAACAGGGGGCGTTCGACGCCTTGCAGAAGTGTTGCGACCGCGGGGCCTCTTTCCATGTGTTCGCCGTGGGTGCCCCATGCCGCGATCACGTCGTTTGCCCATTGCGCCCGTTCGTGGATGGCTGCGTCGTTGTCCGGGCCAATCGGGTCTTGGGCGGCGCGCATGGCGCGGGGATCCGTGTCGCGCCATGCGAAGATGTTGGTGACTGCAAAGCTGCCGTAGCCCAAGGTCCGTGCGCGGCGTTCGCAGCGTTCGACCGTCGGGTCGTTCTGGATTTCCGTTGCAGTCGAGGGGTTGAGCATGACGAAATTCACCCGTCTTCCGCTGTCGTCCCACACACGTGTCAGGCTGTAGCGGTAGCGTTCGCAGTCCGAGTAGATGGCGGTTGAGGGCGCGTCGCCTTTGGTGTGGGTTCGAGTGATCATGGGGCGGTTCTGCCAGCCGCAGACCGCCCCATCAATCGGTTTATGTCGTATCGCTTATTCGGCGGGCACGGCCACTGGCGTGCGGCGGATATTCAGGACGGCGCCCTTGGCCTCCATGATGCCCGCGGCGATCAGGGCGTAGACGATGTGCCCCCAGAGTGCGACCCAGGTGATGCCGGTGAAGCCGAGGAAGGGTTTGTTGCCGGTCACGAGGTGCGCCATGACGTAGAGGGCGAAGACCCAGAGGGCGACACCGTAGGCCACAGCGGTCAGCGACCAGTGCAGATTTGGCAGCACGGCGCGCTGGATCGGGCGGGCGATGGCGAAGTAGCCCACCGCGTAGAAAATGAGGCCGGTCAGCGCGTGCAGCAGGTAGGCGGCCCCGGAGGGGTTCGCGCCGAAGATCGCCTTGATTGAGGCCCCGGCAAGGCCGACGGGGGCGAGTTTGGCGTAGCCGAAGAGCGGGCTAAGGGCCTGTCCGAAGACGTCGAATGCGATGGTGGCGAAGGCGCCAGCGGTCAGGACGGTGCCGGCGGTGCGGAGTGCTTGGTTGGTCATGTCATCTCTCCCTTTCGAGGACGGTTGGGGCGTTGTGATGGGATAGATGTGGACCGAATGGTTCCTTTTGAGAAGAGTGCTCACGGAACGCTTATTGAAACCGCTGGATTTGTAACAATCCACGGCATTTCGGGTATGGGATTCCGGTAGAATTTCAGCGGGCTGCGCCGAATTGTTACAGGTTGAAGACCCGCGCGGGATGCAATTCGCCTGCCTTGTAGCGGCCCACAGCCACCGGTACGCCATCAAGCGACGCCCAGCATTCTGTCCCGTACTCAACATCGGCGGCCATCACCATGCCCGGATTGCCGTTGCGCAGCCGCGCGGCCCCTTCGGCGGTCGCGCGCAGTTCGGGCAGGTCGGCAAGGCCGTCAGCCGTGGGGCGCAGGTGGTCGTCGAGCGCGGGTGTGTGCGCCATCTCTTCGATCTGGTCGACGGTCAGGCCGTCTTCGGCGTCAAAGGGGCCGGACCAGATGCGGCGCAGCTCGCGCACGTGACCGTGGCAACCGAGCGCTTCGCCCAGATCGCGGGCGATGGACCGGACATAGCCGCCTTTGCCGCAGACCATTTCAAGCTCGACATGATCGGGGTCGGGGCGGTCTGTCAGTACCAACTCATCCACCCATAGCGGGCGGGCGGCGATTTCGACATCTTCGCCGTCGCGGGCGAGTTTATAGGCGCGCTGGCCGTCGATCTTGACCGCCGAGAACTTGGGCGGCACCTGCATGATGTCGCCGATGAAGTGGCTGAGGGCGGCCTTGATCTGTGTGTCGCTGGGCCGCGTGTCGGATTGGGCGATCACCTCGCCTTCGGCGTCGTCGGTGTTCGTGGCTTGGCCGAGGCGGACCGTGAAACGGTAGGCTTTGAGCGCGTCGGTGATATAGGGGACCGTCTTGGTTGCTTCGCCGAGGGCCACAGCCAGAACGCCGGTCGCCTCCGGATCCAGCGTGCCTGCATGGCCCGCCTTTTTAGCCTGCAGCGCCCAGCGCACCTTGTTCACGACGGCGGTCGAGGTCAGACCCGCGGGCTTGTCCACCACCAACCACCCGGAAATGTCGCGCCCTTTGCGTGAACGGCCCATGATACCCTCGCCCTGTGAATGAGGGCTGCCGCGTATCGCAGGGCCGCGGCGTTTGTCAATTGGTGCAGCGCGTCAGCAACTTGCCCGGTGATACGGCAGATCCGTTCGGGCTGGCGGGTGCGCTTTGGGCATTGCCCGTCGTGGCAGACGACCCGATTTGCACGCATGACGGCTTTTGCGTACCAAAGTCCGACTGGACCCAAGGTTGCATCTGCCATGTCTCATTCCGCACTCAGCGCACCCCTGACCCTGCCATGTGGCGCAACGCTCAAGAACCGGATCGCGAAGTCGGCGATGTCTGACTCGCTGGGCGATGGTGCGGGCAATCCGACAGAGGATCAGATCAGGCTGTATGAACGCTGGGCCACGGGTGGTCTGGCGGTGTCGATGATTGGCGAGGTTCAGGGCACCCCCGATTTTCCGGAGAAGCCCGGGAACCTTGTTTTGAACGATCAGTCGGATCACGGCATGTTCGAACGTCTGGCACGGGCCGGGGCAACCAACGGCGCGGGGCTTTGGCTGCAACTCGGGCATGCCGGGGCGATGGCTGATGCACCCATCAGTGCGCCGAAGGGGCCGAGCGCGCTTGATCTGTCGGGCCTGACATGCGGTGCCTTGTCGTTGGATGAGATACAGGCCTTGCCCGCTGAATTTGCGCGCACGGCCAGTCTGGCCAAGCAGCGCGGGTTCCACGGTGTGGAATTGCACGCGGCGCATGGGTTCCTGCTGAACCAGTTTCTGTCACCGTTGTTCAACAAGCGTGAGGATGCCTATGGCGGGTCCCTGCAAAACAGGATGCGCCTGTTGTTGGAGGTGATCAGTGCCGTCCGTGATGCGGTCGGGCCTGCGTTTCCGGTGGGGCTGAAGCTGAATGCGACGGATCAACTGGAGGGCGGGTTTGCAGAGGATGAGGCGCTTGAGGTTATCGCCGCTGTGGACAAAACCGCGGTTGATCTGATCGACATCAGCGGCGGCACTTATTTTCCTGGCGCGGCATCTTCGTCTGATCGTGCGGGCTCCGGCCCCTATTTCCTCGATTTTGCAGCGCGGGCCCGTGCAAAGACCGCCATTCCCCTGATGGTGACGGGCGGGTTCAAAACGCTGGCCCAGGCCGAGAGTGCCGTGGCCGAGGGCAAGGCCGATCTGGTCGGGCTGGCGCGCGCTTTGATCGTTGATCCGGATCTGCCGTCCTTTTGGTTGTCGGGCGCGCGTGAGGCGCCGCTGTTCCCGCGGTTTCACAATCCGCCCGAAGGGGGCGTGACCGCGTGGTTCACGATGCAGATCACGCGGATTGCCAAGGGCGAAGCCGCGCTTGGCCCGGATGAATTGGAGGCAGCCATCGCAGCTTACGAAAGCCGGGATCAGGCGCGTCGAGATGTATGGACCGCCCGTTTTGGGTGACGGGCCGAGCAAGGGTTATTGTGGGATGGTTTCCACCGTCCCGATGATCGGTCCCAAAGCGAAGCCGAAATCGTCGCGGTTCATCTGCGGGGCGTAGAGGCGCGAGATGTTTCCGTCGAAGAACAGCGCGTTGGGCAGGTCGAGCGCGTCGCGGAAGAGGCTGCCGAACTCGTGGAATGTGACGGCGTTGTTGGAGATGGCGAAGATCGCCTTGGTCCCGTCGGCGGAGGTGCCGACCCCGTTGCGGATGTAGCGCGACGTGCTGTCGGGCAGGAAGCGGGGGTGCAGGTCGCCGTCGATCACCAGCATGGGGCCGGATTGGGTGGCGAAGCTACAATCCGGCGCTTGGTCCACGAAGTCGAGCGTTTCGAACACATCCGCGCGGCCGGGGCGCAGGCACAGCACTCCGTTGGGCAGAAGGCCGAAATTGCCGGGGCCTGGGTTTGAGATCACGCGCATGATCTCTTGCCCGTTTTCGACGTAGTGGCCGACGGGCGCGCGGTTGTCGTGGTACATGCCGGCGTTCATGGCGAAGCTGAGTGACTTGCCTTCGTCCTTCAGTGCTTCGTCCACCGCGCTGAACTGCCCGTAGGGCGCGCCGCCCTCGTCGTTCAGAAAGAGCCGCAGTTCTTCGGTCGCGGGATCGACGGTGCAGATCGTGTAGCGGTTCTCTTTGTAACGGATGTTTTCGCAGGTCACCGCCCAGGCAGGCAGCGTCCACATCAGCAGCAGTAGCGCCGCCGCTCGGATCATTCCTGGATATCCCGCCGCACGGCGTCCTGGTTCAGCATCCGCCGTGTGTCGTCCATCCGGTCAAAGGTTTCGTCCAGTTGGAAGCGCAGGTCGGGGGCGAATTTGAGCGTCAGTTTCTTGGACACCGCGCGCCGCAGCTCGCCTTTGTTGCGGGCCAGCAGCTTGAGCACGTCCTCTTGCCCCTGACCACCCAGCGGCAGGACATAGGCCGTCGCGACCTTGAGGTCGGGTGACGTTCGCACCTCGCCCACGGTGATCGACATGCGGTTGAGGTCGGGGTCATGCACGTCGCCGCGCGCCAGCACCTCGGACAATGTCCGGCGGATCAACTCGCCCACGCGAAGCTGCCGTTGCGAGGGGCCGGGGCCATCGTGAAACTTGTTCTTTGCCATGGCCTCGGTCTACGCCCTCCACTGCCCTTTGCCAAGCGGCGCGCGGCAGGCTAGGGAGGCGGGAAGTCGCCAAAAAGGGGTGAGGGACATGTCTGAATTGCCGGGGATCGTGATTGCAGGGGCGTCGGGCCGGATGGGCCAGATGTTGATCAGGTCGGTGCTGGAGAGCGACAGGATGCGGCTGGTCGGCGCGCTGGAGCGTGAGGGCCATGACTGGATCGGTCGCGATCTGGGAGAGGCGATGGGTGGCGTTGCGCTGGGCGTATCTGTCTATGACGATCCGTTGGAGCCGATGGCGCAGGCGCAGGCGGTGATCGACTTTACCGCGCCTGAGGCGACGATTGCCTTGTCCGGCATCGCGGCGCAGGCGCGAGCGGCGCATATTATTGGCACCACCGGCATGAGCGACGAACAGATTGCGCGGCTGGAACCTGCGGCGCGCCACAGCCCCATTGTGCGGGCGGGCAACATGAGCCTTGGCGTAAACTTGCTGACCCAACTGGTCAAACAGGTGTCGGCGGCGCTGGACGAGGATTTCGACATCGAGGTGGTCGAGGCGCATCATCATCACAAGGTCGACGCGCCGTCGGGCACTGCGTTGATGCTGGGTGAAGCTGCGGCGGAGGGTCGTGGTGTTGATTTGCAAAAGGTGCGCGATGCAGCCCGTGACGGGATCACGGGTGCGCGCAACCGCGGCGACATTGGCTTTTCCGTCATTCGTGGTGGCGACATCGTAGGCGAGCATGAGGTGATCTTTGCTGGCGCGGGAGAGCGCATCACCCTGAAGCACATGGCGACGGATCGGGCCCTGTTTGCCAAGGGCGCATTGAAGGCTGCCCTTTGGGCGCAGGACAAGGCGCCCGGGCAGTATGACATGCTCGATGTCTTGGGTTTGGGCGGATAAGCGCCACTTTGTTTACCTAAACATCGGTTCGAGTGAACCAAACGCCGTCATCCCCCGTACCTCTGGTATTCTTGCCACTGCGTGAGGGGATGTATGATGCGTATGATGATGTTTGCTGCCGCTGCGGCTTTGTCTGCTGGACCAGCTCTGGCTGAATTGGTCAAAGTCGATGATCAGAACCGGTTTGTGCAGCTTGTGAACGGCAAGACGCTGACGCGCCCTTTTGTGAAACTGAACGTGACGCCCGATGGCAAGATTGCCGGGCGCGGTGCGCGTTGGGATGTCGAGGGGACGTGGTCTTGGCAGAACGGGTATTTCTGCCGTGATCTGTTCTGGGGCGGTGATCCGTTGGGCTATAACTGTCAGGAAGTGCAGGCCACGGCAGATGGGCGCATCAAGTTCACGTCGGATCGGGGTGCCGGTGACAGTGCGATGTTCCGGCTGCGCTAGGCGCTAGAAGTCGACCGCGATACCCTTCTTTTCCCAATCGCCAAAGCGCACGGGTTCCGGCCCGTCGCGGCCACCCAGTTCCGTTGGCAGTTCCACCGCCTTGGCGGCCTTGCGCCGTTCCTCGGCCTCGGCCAGTGCGCGCCGGGCGGCTGGAGGCAGATCCTTGGCCTGTTCGGGCTGCTGGTCGTCGGACATGGTGGGTTCCTCTTACGCTTGACCCTTGATATACGCGCGACCTTCGCCCCGGCAAGCGGGTGCGACAGGAACGACCGGGAACATACATGAGCGATACGGGACTGCCCGCGCGGCGCAGCGCGATCTACCTGCTGGATCAGATCATCGGTGAGGGCAAGCTGTTGCCTGAGTTGATCGGTGCGGGGGCGCTGGACCGGTTGGAGCCTGCAGACCGTGCGCGTGCGCAGCGTCTGGCGACGGAGACGCTGCGAGGAATGGAGCGGGCCGACCGTATCCTGCAGAAGCATTTGCAGAAGTATCCGCCGCTGACCGTGCGCAATGCGTTGCGCGTGGGCACGGTTGAGCTGTGCGCGGGTGAGGCTGCGCATGGCGTCGTGAATTCGATGGTCAACATCGTGTCGCGGCACAAGCGCTACGGGCATTTGAAGGGCCTGACCAATGCAGTGCTGCGCAAGGTTGCCGATAAGGGGCCGGAGCAGTGGCCTGTTTTGAGGACGCCACGCTTGCCCAAGTGGCTACGCGGGCCTTTGGTGGATGCCTGGGGCGGTGAGGCTGTGCTGGCGATGGAAGCCGCGCAATTTGCAGGCGCACCGCTGGATTTGAGCTGTAAGACTGATGCCGATGCTGTCGCGGCAGCCATCGGGGGCGAGGTTTTGCCCACAGGCTCGGTGCGTTTGGCCGATGCCGGGCAGGTGTCGGCTCTGCCGGGATACACCGCCGGTGACTGGTGGGTGCAGGATGCTGCAGCTGCGATCCCTGCCCGTGTGCTGGATGCACGACCCGGTGAGGCGGTGCTGGACCTGTGTTCGGCGCCCGGCGGCAAGACGCTGCAATTGGCGGCGACCGGTGCGGATGTAACCGCTGTTGACGTCTCCGAAGGGCGGATGGAGCGGGTGAAGCAGAACCTGATCCGCACGAAGTTGGAGGCGAAGACCGTTGTCTCTGATGCCTTTGAGGTGACCGGGCAATACGATGCGATCTTGCTGGATGCGCCTTGTTCCGCGACCGGGACCATACGGCGGCACCCGGATCTGCCCTTTGCCAAGGATGGGTCGGAGTTTGGTGCGCTGATCGAGATGCAGAGCCGCATGATTGATCATGCCGTGACCCTGCTGAAACCCGGCGGGCGGATGGTATTTTGCACCTGTTCGCTGTTGCCGGATGAGGGCGAGGTGCAGGCGGAAGAGGCGCTTGCGCGGCATCCGTCGCTGAGCGTGGATCGTGAGGCGCTGGATCGGCCCGGCATTGATCCGGCGTGGATCACCTATGAGGGTGGGTTGCGTCTGCGGCCTGATCATTGGGCAGATCGGGGCGGCATGGATGGCTTCTATGTCATTTGCCTGCGCAAGGACGGCTGACATTGCGTGACTCGCAGGGCGGTACCCGCTAGAGTGCTGCGCAAAACGCCGTAGACGCGTCGAGGCAGAGAGCATGTCCACCCTGAGCGGCTTGACCGCACGAAAAGCACGGTTGCTGAACCGTTGGCACGCGCATCGCGCGACACAGGCCAAGGCCGCGACGGCCTTTTTGTCTTCGCCCGAACCCCGGACGATTGGCAGCTTTGCCAAGGGGCGGCAGTTGGTGGCAGGAAACTACCTGTTTGCCGGCGCGCTGATCGAGGCGAAGGGCACGCCGGTTTGGCAGGTTGATGCGCCGGACCGTGCCTATCTGAACGAGATCCATGGCTTTGCATGGCTGGATGATCTTGCCGCCGTCGGCGATCCGTCAACGCGCGGGCTTGCGCAGGAGTGGCTTTGGGCGTGGATTGCCAAGTTCGGGCGCGGCGGTGGTCCCGGCTGGACGCCTGACCTGACCGGGCGGCGCCTGATCCGGTGGATCAACCACGCGATTTTTCTGTTGCGGGGGCAGGAAGCGCCTGCGTCCGATGCGTTTTATCGCAGTCTGGCGCAGCAGACCCGCTTTCTTTCGAAGCGCTGGCATGCGGCGGCGCCGGGTTTGCCTCGGTTCGAGGCGCTGACCGGCCTGATTTATGCCGGTGCGTCCCTGGAAGGGATGGAGGATCTGGCGCCGCCTGCTGTCGCCGCGCTGGCCAAGGAGTGTGAGGATCAGATCGACCAGCAGGGCGGGTTGCCGACCCGCAATCCCGAAGAATTGCTGGACGTCTTTACCCTGCTCACCTGGGCGGCGGCGGCGCTGGAGGAGGCGGAGAAGCCTGTGCCGGAGGCGCATACCGCTGCCATTGAACGCATCGCACCGACACTGCGCACCTTGCGTCATTCCGATGGCGGCTTGGCCCGGTTTCATGGTGGCGGGCGCGGGCAGGAAGGGTGGCTGGATCACGCTTTGGCGGCGTGTGAGGTCAAGACGCGGCAGCCCGATGGCTTGTCGATGGGCTATGCCCGGCTGAGTTCGGGGCGGACCAGCGTGATCATTGATGCGTCGACCCCGCCGAAGCCAGAAGCTGGGTACAACGCACACGCCTCGACGCTTGCATTTGAGGTCACGTCCGGTCGCCGCCCACTGATCGTGAATTGCGGGTCGGGTGCCAGTTTCGGGGCCGATTGGCGCCGCGCGGGGCGCGCCACACCGTCGCATTCAGCGATGACCGTCGATGGTTATTCCAGCGCGCGGCTCGGTGACGCCGACCGCGCCACGGCCCATGAAAGCCTGATCGACGCGCCGACCCATGTGCCGATCGAGATCAATCATGCCCCGGATGGTCTGCGCTTTCAGGGCGGGCATAATGGCTATGTGCACACCCATGGGCTGACCCATGCGCGGCAGTTGGAACTAACCTTTGACGGGCGCGGCATGGCGGGCGAGGACATGCTGCTGGCCCTGGAGGACGCTGAAAAACGGTTGTTTGACAAGGTGATGGACGCCAAGAAACTGGCGGGCATTCCTTTTGACATCCGCTTTCATCTGCACCCGGAGGTGAATGCCGAGTTGGACATGGGCGGCTCTGCTGTGTCCATGGCGCTGAAGAGCGGTGAGATCTGGGTGTTCCGCCATGACGGGACGCAAAACCTGTCGCTGGAACCAAGCGTGTATCTGGAAAAGGGGCGGCTGAAACCGCGAGCGACCCAACAGATTGTTCTTTCGGGGCGTGCGATGACTTTTGCCACCCGCGTGCGGTGGTCCTTGTCCAAGGCGCAGGAAACTGCCATGGGCATCCGCGACCTCAATCGGGATGAGCCGGGCGAGGTCTATGACTGAAGGATTGCTGCCCCTATGACCGACCTCTACCCCGTCCGCCGCGCGCTGATTTCCGTTTCCGACAAGTCCGGGCTCGTTGAGTTTGCGACCGCTTTGGCCGGGCATGGGGTTGAGTTGCTGAGCACGGGCGGCACTGCGCGGACGCTGCGTGACGCGGGACTGAGCGTGAAGGATGTGAGCGAGGTCACGGGCTTTCCCGAGATGATGGATGGCCGGGTCAAGACGCTGCACCCGGTGGTGCATGGCGGTCTGTTGGCGCTGCGGGACAATGATGATCATGTGGCGTCGATGGACGAGCATGGGATTGGCGCCATCGACCTGGTGGTGGTGAACCTTTACCCGTTCGAGGAAACGGTCGCCAAAGGCGCGGAATATGCCGAGGTGATCGAGAATATCGATATTGGCGGCCCGGCGATGATCCGGTCGGCAGCCAAGAACCATGGCTTTGTGAACATCGTGGTGGATGTCGAGGATTACGATGTTGTGCTGGCTGAAATGAGTGCCAATGACGGGCAGACCACCTATGCGCTGCGTCAGCGGCTGGCCCAGACGGCCTATGCTCGCACGGCCGCTTACGATACCGCTGTCAGCGCCTGGATGGCGGCACAGGTCGGCGAGACGCCCCGCCGCCGCACATTTGGCGGGCAGGTGGCGCAGACCCTGCGCTACGGTGAGAACCCGCATCAGGCGGCCGCGTTCTATACTGATGGCTCGGCCCGTCCGGGTGTGGCGACGGCGACCCAGCATCAGGGCAAGGAGCTGTCTTACAACAACATCAACGACACCGATGCCGCGTTCGAGTTGGTGAGCGAGTTTGCGGGGCAGGGACCGGCCTGTGCTATCATCAAGCACGCCAACCCCTGCGGTGTCGCGACCGGGGCCACGTTGAAAGAAGCGTATTCTCGTGCCTTTGACTGCGACCGGACCTCGGCCTTTGGCGGGATCATCGCGCTGAACCATGAGCTGGACGAGGACACGGCCCGCGAGATTACGGGCATCTTTACCGAGGTCGTCATTGCGCCCGGCGCAAGCGACGCGGCGCGCGAGGTGTTTGCGGCCAAGAAGAACCTGCGTTTGCTGACCACCGACGGGCTTGCCGATGCGTCGGCTGCCGCGCTTGCGGTCAAACAGGTGTCCGGTGGGTTTTTGGTGCAGGACAAGGACGTGGGGCGAATTGCCCGCGATGATCTGAAGGTTGTGACCAAGCGCCAGCCATCCGAGCAGGAGATGAGCGACATGCTTTTCGCCTGGACTGTCGCCAAGCATGTGAAGTCGAACGCCATCATCTACGTGAAAGACGGTGCGACTGTGGGTGTCGGCGCGGGGCAGATGAGCCGCTTGGACAGCTCGACCATCGCGGCGACGAAGGCGGGCCGGATGGCAGACGATCTTGGGCTGTCCGAGACGACGGCCAAGGGGTCAGTTGTTGCGTCGGATGCGTTCTTTCCCTTTGCCGACGGCCTGCTCGCCGCGGCAGAGGCAGGTGCGACGGCTGTGATCCAGCCCGGCGGGTCCATGCGTGATGATGAGGTGATTGCCGCCGCTGACGAGGCGGGGCTTGCCATGGTCTTTACGGGCATGCGGCATTTCCGGCATTAAGCGCTGAATGAAACTTCTCTGGATCTCTGCGGCCATCGCCTTTTTGCTCGACCAGGCGTCGAAATACTGGGTGATCCATGTGTTGGGCGTGTCGCAGTTCAATCCGATTGATGTATTCCCGCCGCTTCTGAATTTCCGGTACGGCGAGAACCGGGGCATCAACTTTGGCCTGTTCGGGGACGGCACCAGTGTTTGGGCGTTGATCGCCGTGGCGCTGGTGATCTGCATCGGTGTGCTGTGGTGGGTTTGGAAGCATCCGCAGGGGCGGCTGGCCTATGTTAGTGCGGGCCTGCTGATTGGCGGCGCGCTCGCGAATGTGTTTGACCGTCTGGTCTATGGCTTTGTGCTCGATTTCCTCAACATGTCGTGCTGCGGGATCGACAACCCCTTTGTTTTCAATGTCGCCGACATCTTTATCTTTGCGGGGGCCATTGGTCTTGTCTTCTTTGGACAGGAAGGGACCGCGCAGAAAAAGGGCGCGTGACAAGGGGGGCGAAGCTGCGATATTGCATGCGAGAAATGGGAGACTTCCGATGCGGCTGATCGCATGTGCCATGATTGCTGTGACCTTTCTTGCCGCGTGCGAGAACCAGGGCCTGCGCCAGATCACGTCGCGGGGCGATGGGCCGGACGAATTTATTGTCGTGCCGGCCAAGCCGCTTGAGCAGCCCGAGAGCTTTTCGGCTCTGCCGCAACCTACGCCCGGTGGGTTTAATCGCACCGACCAGCGGCCGCTTGAGGACAGTGTCGCCGCACTTGGGGGTCAACGAACATCGCCAAATGCGCCCGTTCCCGGTGCCGATGGCGCGTTGGTCAACCACGCCAGTCGGTTCGGGCGCGACGCCAATATTCGCGCAACACTTGCTGCGGCGGATGCAGAATTCCGCCAACGCCAATCCCGCCTGACCCAGATCCGCATCGTGCGTGAAGACATCTATAATCAGGCCTATCGCCGTCAGGCATTGGACCCGGTCCAGACCGCGCGCCAGTTCCAGCGGGCCGGGGTGCCGACGCCGCTTGCGCCGCCGCGCAATGTGCGCCGCGGACGCCGCTAAGCGTCGCATCGCTCACAAAACTGCCAGTTGCGCTTGATCCGCTGTGCGGTGGCCGTATGTCTTGTGCAACGAAATTTGCGTGAGGTTGTTGTTCCATGTCCCGATTGCGTGCCGCACTTGCCGGTCTTGTCCTGACTGTGTCACCCCTCGCCCTGCAGGCGGCGGATGAGGCGGTCACCAGCTTTACGCTCGACAACGGGATGCAGGTCGTGGTGGTTGAGGATCACCGGGCGCCGGTGCTGCAACATATGATCTGGTACAAGGCGGGGTCCGCAGATGAGCCGGCAGGCGCATCCGGGGTGGCGCATTTCCTGGAACACCTGATGTTCAAGGCGACCGATCAGATGGCTGATGGCGAGTTTTCGTCTGTTGTGGCGGCCAATGGCGGACGCGACAACGCATTCACCAGCTACGACTACACCGCCTATTTCCAGCGCGTCGCCGCCGACCGGTTGGAGCTGATGATGCGCATGGAAGCGGACCGGATGCGCAACATCAACTTCACGGATGAAAACGTGCGCACCGAGCGCGGCGTGATCCTGGAAGAGCGCAACCAGCGCACCGACAGCAACCCGCGTGCGCTGCTGTCCGAGCAGATGAACGCGGCGCAGTATCTGAACCATCGCTACGGCATCCCGATCATCGGCTGGCGGCATGAAATGGAAGAGCTGAGCATGGAAGATCTGCGCAGCTACTATGACGCCTATTATCACCCCAATAACGCGATCCTTGTCGTTTCCGGTGATGTGACGCCCGAAGAGGTGCGGACCCTCGCAGACCAGTATTACGGCGTCATCCCGGCCAAGCCTGACCTCGCCGAGCGGGTTCGTGTCGAAGAGCCGCCGCAGAATGCGGAGCGTCGCCTTGTCTTTCGTGACGCGCGTGTGGCGCAGGAATATGTGAGCCGGTCCTACCTTGCCCCCGAACGTGACCCCGGTGATCAGGAAGCGGCCGCCGCGCTGACCCTTCTGGCCGAGGTGCTGGGTGGCGGGCAGACGAGCTACATGACCGAAAAGCTGCAATTCGAGCAGCAGAAGGCCGTGTTCTCTGGTGCATTTTATCGCGGCACATCTCTGGATGACGCGACCTTTGACGTGGTGATCGTGCCGGTGCCCGGTGTCAGCCTGGAAGAGGCCGAAGCCGCCATGGACGAAACTCTGGAGCAGTTCCTGCAGGACGGTGTCGACAGCGAACAGCTGGAGCGGATCAAGTACCAGTTCCGAGCCAGCCAGATTTATGAGCGGGACAACGTGGATGGGATCGCTCGCCGGTATGGCATGGCCCTGTCTGTTGGATTGACCATTGAGGATGTGCAGGCCTGGCCTGACATCCTGCAGGCCGTGACCGAAGACGACATCATGGAGGCCGCCCGCATGGTGCTGGACCGCAACGCATCCGTGACCGGGTGGCTGACCCGTCCGCTGACCGAGGAGGTGAACTGATGATCCGCCTGTTTGCAGCTCTGACCATCGCCCTTTTCGCCAGCCTGCCCGCGCGGGCCGAGGTCGAGATCACCGAAGTCACCAGCCCCGGCGGCATCACCGCGTGGCTTGTGCAGGAACCGTCGATCCCCTTCATGGCGCTAGAGTTGCGCTTTCGCGGGGGTGCATCGCTGGATGCGCCGGACAAGCGCGGGGCGATCAACCTGATGACCGGTCTTCTCGAGGAAGGCGCTGCCGATCTGGATGCGCAGGGCTTTGCCCGCGAGCTGGAGGCACTGGCAGCATCCTTTGACTACGATGTGAGCGACGATGCCCTGGCTGTCTCGGCCCGGTTTCTGACCGAGAACCGTGATGAGGCCGTGGAGTTGCTGCGCACCTCGATCCTTGAGCCGACATTTGATCAGGTGGCGCTGGACCGTGTGCGGGAGCAGGTGCTGACGGGCCTGCGTGCCGATTCCACCGATCCGGACGAGATCGCGCGCGCCGCGTTCGACAAGATGGCCTATGGCGATCATCCGTATGGCTCGAATTACCGTGGCACGATCGAAAGCGTGCAAGCACTGACCCGTGAGGACATGCTGGACGCCCACGCCGCGGTTTTTGCCAAGGATCGCCTCTATGTGGGCGCGGTCGGTGACATCACGCCCGAGGAACTGGGGCCTTTGCTGGATGACCTGTTGGGCGCCCTGCCGGAAGAGGGCGCACCGCAGCCCGGTCCGGCGGAGATCTTGATTGAGGGCGGCACGACTGTCGTGCCCTTTGACACGCCGCAATCAGTGGCCATCTTTGGCCAGCCCGGGATTGAACAGGATGATCCCGACTTTTTTGCTGCCCGCGTGCTGAACCAGGTGATTGGCGCGGGTGGGTTCGAGAGCCGTCTGATGACCGAGGTGCGCGAGAAGCGCGGGCTGACCTATGGTGTCTATTCATTCCTTGTGCCGCAGGATCATGCGGCGACCATTCAGGGGCAGGTGGCCTCTTCGAACGAGACTGTCGCCGAGGCCGTGTCCGTCATTCGCGATGAATGGGCGCGTGCTGCGGCAGATGGTGTGACGGAAGAGGAGTTGGAGGCCGCCAAGCTCTACGTAACCGGCGCCTATCCGCTGCGCTTTGACGGCAACGGGCCGATTGCCCGCATCATGGTGGGCATGCAGATGCTGGGCCTGCCCATCGACTACATCGCCACCCGCAACGACAAGGTCGAGGCGGTGACGATGGAGGATGTGCGTCGCGTCGCTGGTGAGTTGCTGGACCCCGAGGGGCTGCACTTTGTTGTCGTGGGGCAGCCCGAGGGTCTTGAGAGCACCGTCGCCAATTGAGCGCTGGCGCGCACGCGATCTGTTTTTGCTGACGAGGGGGCTGTCTGCCCCCTCGAGCTCCCCCGATCGTATTTTTCGTCAGAAGAAGTTCTATTCGCCGTAGGGGATCCAGATGGTTTTGATCTCTGTGGCGGCTTGAAGGAACAGTTTGCCTTCGCCTTCTGGACCCATCCAGTCGCGCGCCTTGCCGTGGTTGACCCAGGTGCGTTTGAGGTCGCCAGCGGCTTCGCGTTCGATGGTGGCGGACAGGTCGCTGCCGGAGAAGGACCAGACCGCGTCCACGTTCAGGTGTTTGGCCATGTGTGGGGCGACGTCCTTGTGGTCTCCGGTCAGGATGTTGACCACCCCGGCTGGCACATCTGAGGTTTCGAGCACCTGGTAGAAGTCTGTGGCCGCGAGCGGGAACGGTTGTGATGCGGCCAGCACCACGCGGTTGCCCATGGCGATGGCCGGCGCCATGAGGGATACGAGGCCCAGCAGCGGGGCGTCGTCCGGGCAGAGCCCGGCGATGATGCCTGTGGGTTCGTTCATGGCCAGCGCCACGCCGCGGATCGGGACGCCTTTGGCCGCGCCGTCGAACTTGTCGGCCCAGGCGGCATAGGTGAAGAGGCGTTGGATCGTGGCCTCGACTTCCTTGTCGCCCGAGCGTCCGCCCTGGAGCGCGTTCAGGCGGTTTGCGAATTCGTCGGCACGCGCGGCGAGGTTTTCGGCGATGTAGTAGAGGATTTGTGCCCGCAGGTGGCCGGTAGTTTTGGCCCAGCCCTTGGCCGCTGCAGCGGCTTCCACCGCATTGCGGACGTCCTTGCGATTTGCGAGGCTGGTCTGCCCCAGCAGCGCGCCGTTCTTGCCATAGACGTTGCGGGAGTAACCGCTGTCCGGGCGTGCCTGCTTGCCGCCGATGTAAAGTTTCGCGGTGCGGTCGAGCGGGTCGGTTGGGGTGTCTTCGCCAGTGTATGCCGCGATGGGTTTCAGCGTCTTGGCCGTGCCCTTGGGCTTGGTGTAGGCCAAGAGCCCCTCCCAGCCGCCTTCGCGACCAAAGCCGCTTTCGCGCACACCGCCGAAGCCTGCGGCCGCGTCAAAGAGATTGGTGGCGTTCACCCAGACGACCCCTGCCGCCAGTTTGGGCGCGACATCCAGTGCGAGGTTCACATTTTCGGTCCAGAGCGTGGCGGCCAGCCCGTAGCGGGTGTTGTTTGCCAGTTCGACCGCCTCTGCCGGGGTGCGGAAGGTGGTCGAGACGAGGACGGGGCCGAAGATTTCTTCCTGCATCAGAGGTTCGGCGGTGTTGAGGCCGGTGATGAGGGTGGGCGGATAGTAGCAGCCCTCGGCCGGCAATGGGCCTTGGGCTTGGTGGATTTCGCCTGCGCTGTTGTCGCTGACCATACGGGTGATGGTGTCGAGCTGCACGGGGTCGACCACGGCGCCTACGTCGATGGATTTGTCTAATGGGTCACCGATGCGGAGCTTGTCCATGCGCGCGCGCAACTTCCTGTAAAAGGCG
This sequence comes from Tateyamaria omphalii, assembly GCF_019802125.1. Lineage (GTDB taxonomy): Bacteria > Pseudomonadota > Alphaproteobacteria > Rhodobacterales > Rhodobacteraceae > Tateyamaria > Tateyamaria omphalii_B. The sequence continues at coordinate 72,105 of NZ_JAHVHT010000002.1, read as the reverse complement.
TCAGCCACGGGTTCGTGCACCAGAAGGCGGGAGCCTGCGCAACAGACCTGGCCTTGGTTGAACCAGATGGCGTCGACCAGCCCTTCGACTGCTGAGTCAAGGTCAGCATCATCGAAGACGATGTAGGGGGACTTGCCGCCCAGTTCGAGCGTCAGTGCTTTCCCGGTGCCTGCGGTTGCTTCGCGGATGCGGCGACCGACTGATGTCGAGCCCGTAAAGGCGATCTTGTCCACGTCAGCGTTCACGATCATTTCGCCGACCGCGCCATCGCCGGTGACGATGTTCACCACGCCCTTTGGCACACCGGCCTGGCGGCAGATGTCGGCGAACAGAAGTGCCGTCAGGGATGTGTATTCCGCAGGCTTCAACACCACCGTGTTGCCCATCGCGAGGGCGGGGGCGATCTTCCATGCGAGCATGAGCAGCGGGAAGTTCCAAGGGATGATCTGGCCGCAGACTCCGAGTGCTTCGCGGTCCGGCAGTTCGGCGTCCATGAGTTGGGCCATGCCCGCGTGGTAGTAGAAGTGTCGCTGTGCGAGCGGGATGTCGATGTCGCGGCTTTCGCGGATGGGTTTGCCGTTGTCGAGGGTTTCGAGCACGGCAAAGAGGCGGCTGTGCTTCTGCAGAAGCCGGGCAATGGCGTAGAGAACGCGGGCGCGGGCGTGGCCGCCGGATTTGGCCCATCTGGGCTGGGCCGCGCGGGCGGCTTTGACCGCGGCATTGACGTCGGCTTGGGTGGCTTGCGACAGGTTGGCCAGCACCTCGCCGGTGGCGGGGTTCTTGCTTTCGAACTCCTTCGTCGGGTCGGTGAATTGACCGTTGATGAAATGGCCAAAGGCGGCGCCCTGGTCCACGATCCAGGCGAGCGCGTCACCGGCGGCTTCGGGGGCCGTGCCGTAGTCCATGGTTTCGAAGATTTCCTTCACGGTCATGATGTCGTCCTTCGTGTCATCCGGGTGCCGTTTTCTGACACAGAAAACGGTCCGGAATTTTTCTGAAAATTCCGGTCAGCCGATCGCGTGGCGGTACCCGGCGGAATAGGCGCCGGTCAGGTGATGTTCCAACTGCCTCTCAATGTCGCCCAGTAGGGACGACGCACCAAAGCGGAACAGGTCCGGTTGCAACCAGCGGTCGCCCAGCTCTTCCTTGATCAGCGACAGGTAGACGAGCGCGTCCTTGGCCTTGGAAATCCCGCCTGCAGGTTTGTAGCCGACGCGGTAGCCTGTGTGCTCGAAATAGTCCCGGATGGCGCGGATCATCACCAGGGTGACGGGCAGGGTCGCGTTTACGCTTTCCTTGCCGGTCGAGGTCTTGATGAAGTCGGCACCGGCCATCATGCAGACCAGCGACGCGCGGGCGACGTTGCGCAGGCTGCCCAGCTCTCCGGTCGCGAGGATGGCTTTGACATGCGCGTCGTCGCAGGCTTCGCGCATTTCGGCCATTTCGTCATAGAGCGCCTGCCAATTGCCGCTCAGCACGTGGCGGCGCGAGATGACGATGTCGATCTCTTCCGCGCCCGCCGCGACGCTTTCGCGGATTTCCTGGATGCGCAGATGGAAGGGGGATAGGCCTGCCGGGAAGCCGGTCGAGACGGCCGCCACGGGGATGCCGGTGCCCTTCAGCGCCGACACTGCCGCCGGGATCATCTCGTGATAGACGCAGACAGCGCCCGTGGTAAGTCCGGGCATGCCGAGCGCCTCCAGCATCTCGGCCCGGACCGGTTGGCGCGCCTTGGCGCAGAGCCTCTGGACCCGTCGTTCCGTGTCATCGCCCGACAGGGTGGTCAGGTCGATGCAACTGATCGCCTTCAACAGCCACGCTGCCTGGTGGTCTTTCTTGATCGACCGGCGCCCCGGCAGCGTGGCGCATCGCCGTTCGATGGCTGAGGTGTTCGCCTGAACCCGCGCGACCCAATCGAGATCAAGCTTGGTGCCCGGATTGCGCGGTTCGGTGACCTGCGGCAATTGCGCTTTTGTCGTTGCAGTGGCGGTGGTCGTGGTCTGCATGGTCGGGATCCTCGCGGACAGAGACAGACCTAGGGAGTGGCATGTGCCGCACCGTTTGGCAACCACATGCGCTCTGCACACGCCCTGCACAAACGCCGCTGAGGATGTGCACGAGCGGCTGCCATACCCGTCCCGAAGCAAAGCAGCGAAAAGGGACAGAGCGATGCAGGCGAACGTGATACCGGGTGTGCCGGTCAGGATGCAGCAGGACGGGTGGTGGCTGGATGATCCGGTCGATCCCATCGGCCGACGGCATGCGGTGCGCAGGCGGGACAGTGGCAAGGTGTTGCTGCTGCTGGCGCTGATTGCTCTGGGCGATGTTCTGGTGTGGGATGCGGCACCGGGGATCAACTTGGCCCTGTTCGCAGGTGTCGTCCTGATGGCGGGGCTGGGCCTCGCCTGGCCACGTCTGTCCGCCCGGACGCGCTTCGCTATTGCAGCAGGCGGTGTCCTGAGCCTATTGCCACTGGTCGATTTGGTGCAGCCTCTGTCCGTTTTAATCGCGCTGGTCGGGCTGTCGCTGTGCATGGCTGCGGTTGCCGGCCTGTCCCGCGCCGATGTGCTGCGCGGTGCGGCACGGCTTTGGTGGGTGGCGCCGGTACAATCCGTGTCGGACGGTGCGGGGTGCGTCAGGCGTGTGGGTGAGGTCAGCCTCGCCCGTTCTGACATGCGCAACATCGCACTGGCCTGGGTGGTGCCGGTGGCCGCGAGCGTTTTGTTCGCCGTTCTCATTCTGGCGGCCAACCCGGTTCTGGATCGCTGGGTGGCTGATGTGCTCGCGTTTGACATATCGGGCCCCGGATGGGGGCGCGTCTGGTTCTGGGGTGTTCTGTCTGCTGCGATTTGGCCCGCCCTCGTGACCTACCGGATGCGGGAACGCCTGCGGGCGCGCAAGCCGGTGCGGATGACTGTGCGCCGCCCGGGCCTCGTCAATGCGGGGTCGGTTGCGCGGTCGCTTGTGGCCTTCAACCTGCTCTTTGCCGTGCAGACCGGCATGGACGTGCTGTTTCTTTATGGCGACGCGACCCTGCCCGAGGGGATCAGCCCGGCGACCTATGCGCATCGCGGCGCCTATCCATTGCTTGCCACGGCCCTGCTGGCCGGGCTGTTTGCCGTCGTTGCGCAACCGTTTCTGGCGGGCAAGCCCATGCTGCGCGGGTTGATGCTGTTGTGGCTGGCCCAGACGTTGGCGCTGGTGGTGGCGTCGATGTGGCGGCTTGATCTTTACATCGATGCCTTTGGCCTCACGCGCCTGCGCATTGCCGCGCATATCTGGATGTGGCTGGTGGCGATCGGTCTGGGACTGGTTGTTTGGCAGATCTGGAAGGACAAGCCGACAAGCTGGATGATGCTGCGCAGCGGGGCATTGGGCGCAGCTGCGCTCTATGCCTGCGCGTTCTACAGCTTCGACGGCCGGGTTGCGGCGCACAATCTGTCTGTCAAGGATGCGCCGGACCTCGCCCTGCTGTGCCGTTCGTCGGAGGACGTGATCCCGGCCATGGCTGCGGTATATGGCCCAAGCTGGCGTGCGGCCTGCGTTTCCTTCTACGACACACCCGAAGTGTTCGAGCCCGCGGACTGGCGCGAATGGGGGTTTCGCAACTGGCGCACGCGCAATAGCCTGCGCGCCATGACTACCGAGGCCGCCGTTCCATGACGCAGACGCATCTGTTGGTGATCGATGACGACCCGCATATCCGGTCGGTCCTGCGAGTTGCCCTGCAACAAGCTGGACATGCGGTGGACGAGGCGGGCGATGGGGCCGAGGGGCTGACCAAGGCCCGCACGGGGCGCTACGATCTGATCGTTTTGGACATTGGGTTGCCCGAGATGGACGGCCTCGCCCTGTGTCGCGCATTGCGCCAAACCGACGAGACGCCGGTACTGTTTCTAACCGCGCGCGAGGACGAGATTGATCGCGTTCTGGGGTTCGAGTTGGGTGGCGACGACTACGTGACCAAACCCTTTTCCCCACGCGAGTTGGTCGCGCGGATCGGCGCAATTCTGAAGCGTGCACGCCCCGGGTCGAGACCTGATCTGGCGCGGGGAGTGTTGCGTCTCGACCCGTCTCGACATCTTTGCGAGGTGGCGGGCAGACCGCTTACACTCACGGCGCGTGAGATGGAGATATTGGCGCATTTGATGGCCCGGCCCGATCATGTCGCGGCGCGGCCTGCGCTGGTCGATGCTGTCTACGGCGGTGCTGTGGTCAGCGACCGGACACTCGACAGCCATTTGCGCAATCTGCGGGCCAAGCTGGCAGAGGCGGGTTGCGCGGACGCCATTGAAACGGTGCACGGCGTCGGCATTCGGATGGGCCCATGCGCGGGATCGTAAGGAAGTGGCGCCCGCCGCTTGCCTTTGTTCTGGGCGGCACGCTTGTGGCTGTGCTGGCTCTGCCATTGATCGGTATCGTGAACCTGCGCCTGTGGGGCAACGTGTTGGGCTGGGGCGAAGCGGCAGCGATTGTCGTGGGCATTGCCGTGGTGTCGACGGTGGCCCTTGCCTTTCTGCTGTGGCGGCTGGTGTTGCGCCCGGTTTGGATGCTGGACCGATACGCGCGTGCCGTCCGCGCGGGTGCGCGGCCAGAAGCCCCCGTGCACTTTGGCACGCCCGAGTTCACGACACTCGCGACCAGCGTCATGGGGATGAGCGAAAGCCTGCAAAGCCGCGCGGACACTCTGCAAGCCTATGCCAATCACGTGACACACGAATTGAAGTCACCGCTGACCGCAATTCGCGGTGCGGCAGAGTTGCTGGAAGGTGAGGTTGCTCCGGCCGATGCGCAGGCTCTGAACATCACTATCAAGGATGCGTCGGCGCGGATGCAGACCCTGCTGGACGATCTGACACGGCACGCGCAGGCGGCCACTTCGTCAGGGCCAGGTGCGTCGCGGGTATCAGATGTTGCGGAGGCTTTGAATGTTCCGCTGAAGGTGACGGTCGCCCACGACGGGGTCGTCGGGCTGAGCTCAGATGAGCTGCGGACCGTGCTCACACAGCTTGCGGGAAATGCCGAGGCTCACGGCGCGACAGAGATGACGCTTACGGTGACGAGCGGCTCGCTCGAAATCGCCGACAATGGCCCGGGCATCAGCGCAGGCAACCGAGACCGCATCTTCGATCCATTTTTTACCACCCGCAGGGAACAGGGTGGTACCGGCATGGGTTTGAGCATCGTGCGCAGTTTGGTGCAGGCCCGCGGTGGGCAGATCGAGCTGCTTGAGGGCGGTCTCGGTGCCCGATTCTTGATCAGAATGGGCTGATCCACCCGCTGCGCGCGAAAATGTTATTGCGAGTCATTCTCATTCCATTGACTTCTTGCGAATGGTTCTCATATTCAATCTCATGACACAGACACTTGCCTTTGCACCGTCTCGTCGCGCCGTCCTTGCAGGTCTTGGCGCCCTGGTCGCCGCACCCGCTTATGCCGCGTCCTCTCCGCTCAACATCGTGTCCACAACGGGCATGATTGCCGATCTGGTGCGTTCTATTGGTGGTGATCAGGTTGCGGTCACGGGTCTAATGGGTGCTGGTGTGGACCCGCATGCTTATCGTCAGACCCGTAGCGACATTGTCGCCATGACACGTGCGGACGCGGTCATGTGGCATGGTCTGTATCTTGAGGCGCAGATGGAAGACTTCCTGCTGGATCTTGGAAGCAGGCAGCCGGTCTATGCCATTGCAGAGACGGTTAACTCCGACCTCTTGGTTGCGCACGAAGACTACGAAGGTCGCTTTGATCCGCATATCTGGATGGACCCGGACCTGTGGGTGCAATGCGTGCCTGCCGTGATCGATGCGCTGGTCGAACTGCGCCCGGACGCTCGCCCACAGTTCGACGCCAATGCCGCCGCATTTCAGGAAGAAGCGCAAGCGCTGGCAACCTATGCCCGCGATCTGCTGACCAGCGTTCCGGCTGAGCGGCGAGTGCTTTTGACAGCCCATGATGCCTTTGGCTACTTCGGCACGGCCTACGACTTCGAGGTGATGGGCATTCAGGGCATTTCGACCGAAAGCGAGGCGGGGTTGAACCGGATTCGCACACTTGTGGATTTCCTGGTGGAGCGGCAGCTGCCGGCTGTCTTTGTCGAGACATCCGTATCTGATCGCAACATCCGCGCGCTTGTCGAAGGCGCTGCTGCCCAAGGGCACGAGGTCCGAATTGGCGGGTCGCTGTTCAGCGACGCGATGGGGCCGGACGGCACCTACGAAGGGACGTGGCTCGGTATGATCGACCACAACGTGACCACCATCGCCCGTGCGCTGGGCGTGGACACGCCCGCCGGTGGACGCCTTGGCAAGTTGAGGGCCGCGGCATGAACCTGACCCTCGTCACCGACCGCGATACCGATCAGGCAGTGCGCGCAGCAAGCCCGCTGGCGGTGCGGGGCATGACCGTTTCCTATGGTCAGACGCCTGCGATCTTTTCCGTCGATATGACCCTGCGGGCGGGCGCGATGACCGCGATTGTGGGTCCGAACGGTGCGGGCAAATCGACTTTGCTCAAGGCCGCGCTGGGCGTGATCACACCACTTGCAGGTTCGGTTACGGTCTTTGGCGGCACCATGGCCGACATGCGGGATCGCATTGCCTATGTGCCGCAGCGCGCCAGCGTGGATTGGGATTTCCCGGTGCGCGTGATCGACGTGGTGATGATGGGGATGTATCGGCAACTCGGTCTTCTGGGCCGGGTGCGCGGACGCCATCGGGCGCTGGCCCGTGACTGTTTGGATCGGGTGGGCATGGCTGATTTCGCCCACCGTCAGATCGGACAATTGTCCGGTGGTCAGCAACAGCGTGTATTCCTCGCTCGCGCGCTCGCGCAAGAGGCTGATATTTATGTTCTGGACGAACCCTTTGCCGGTGTGGATGCCGCGACGGAGAAGGCGATTGTTGCGGTTCTTCAAGGGCTTCGCGATGCAGGCAAGACGGTTTTGGCCGTGCATCATGACCTTGCCACGGTGCCGGATTACTTCGACGATGTTGTGTTGTTGAATACGCAGGTCGTCGCCGCCGGACCCGTGGCCGATACATTTACCGAAGATAACCTGAACGCCGCCTATGGCGGGCGTCTGACCACGGCACGGGCGGACCCGGAAAGCGTGGCGGGCTAAGCCATGTTGGCCGACGCGCTGCTGCTGCAGCTTGGCTATAACGCGACACTTGTGGCGATTGGGGCGTGCTTGTTGGGCATCGCCTCCGGTGTCGCGGGCACCTTCCTTTTTTTGCGCAAGCGGGCGCTGGTGAGCGACGCGATTTCACATGCCACACTACCCGGTGTCGGCCTTGCCTTTGTCATCATGGTGGCGATGGGTGGGGAGGGCCGATCGCTCTTGGGATTGCTGCTGGGTGCGGGTGTATCTGCCGCGATTGGCCTGCTCTGCGTGCAGTGGCTGACCCGGCGGACACGGCTGGGCGAAGACGCGGCTATAGGCGCTGTTTTATCAGTGTTTTTTGGTTTCGGTGTGGTCATGTTGACCGTGATCCAGACCATGAATGCGGGCCGCCAGGCGGGGCTCGAAAGCTTCTTGCTCGGCTCGACCGCAGGCATGCTGCGCGGTGATGCGATCCTGCTGGCCGCGTCCGCGGCTGCGGTGCTGGCGCTGGTCCTGATCCTGCGGAGGCCGCTGGCGCTGGCGGCCTTTGATCCCGGCTATGCCGAAGCGACGGGGTGGTCGCTGCCGCGCATTGATCTGGCGATGATGGGGATCGTGCTGGTGGTCACGGTCGTGGGGCTGAAGGTTGTGGGGCTGATCCTGATTGTTGCCTTGCTGATCGTGCCCGCGGTCACGGCGCGGTTCTGGACAGAACGCGCGGATCATGTGGTGATCATTGCAGGCATAGTGGGTGGGCTGTCGGGTTTTGTTGGAGCGGCGGTCTCTGCCACTGCGCCCGCATTGCCCACGGGGCCGATTGTCGTGCTGGTTGGCTTTGGTATCTTTCTGTTTTCCCTGCTCTTTTCCCCGCGTCGCGGGGTGCTGGCATCGGTGCTGACCCACTTGCGCTACCAACGCCGGGTGCATGTCCGGCAGGGGCTGCTTGCGCTGGCGCAAGGCCAGCCGATTTATGAGACGTTGACGCAGCGATTGCTGACCCGCGCGGGGCTGATTTTGCCGGACGGTGTGCCCACCGCTGAGGGGCAGGCGGCGGCGTCGAAGGCGCTGCTTGATGAGACGCGGTGGGCGATTGTGCGGGGGGATCAGGCCTATGCCCTGGCGGCGACGCGGTACGATGGTTTGACGCCGATTGAGACGGTTTTGACGCCGGATCAACTGATTGAAATTGATACGAAAATCAGTGCGCCAGAGGTCGTTGCGTGATGGGGGCGGAGTTCGTGGCCCTGTCCCTGCCCCCCATCGTGATCGGGGTGCTGGTTGCCATTGCCTGTGCGCTGCCGGGGAACTTTTTGTTGTTGCGGGGGCAGGCGCTGATTGGGGATGCGATCAGCCATGTTGTACTACCTGGGATCGTGGTTGCATTCCTGCTGACCGGGCTTGTGGCGACGGGGCCGATGTTGCTTGGTGCTGCCGGTGCGGCGGTGATCGCCGTGGTTGCGATTGATGCCGTGCGGCGGCTGGGGCGCATTGAATCCGGCGCCGCGATGGGGGTGATTTTCACCGCCATGTTTGCGGGCGGCGTGCTGCTGTTGGAGCAGTCGGATACGTCCAATGTGCACCTGGATGTGGAGCATGCGCTTTATGGCAATCTGGAGAGTCTGATCTGGCTGGATGCGACCGGTTGGGCGTCCCTGACGGACCCTGTGGCATTGGCAGGACTGCCGGTGGAGCTGCCGCGGATGGCGCTGGCGTTGGTCGTTATCGGTTTGTTTTTATGGCTGTTTTGGCGTCCGCTGGCCTTGTCCACTTTCGACGAGGGGTTTGCCCGTGGGCTGGGCATTCGCACCGGGCCGCTGGGGTTGGCGCTAGTCATCATGTCGGCGATTGCCGCCGTGGCCGCCTTTGACGCGGTGGGGTCGATCATCGTGATCGCGATGTTCATTTGTCCGCCTGCTGCGGCGCGGATGATGACCAACCGGCTGGGCCATCAGGTGGCGTGGTCGGTGCTGTTTGCGGCCTTGGCTGCCGTGCTCGGATATGTGCTGGCGGGGTACGGGCCGCTGTGGATCGGCGCCTCCGACTCGGTCAGTGCGGCGGGGATGATTGCGACCGTATCGGGCATCATTCTGGGTGTTGCGGCCGTGGCGGGACCGCACCGTACGCGCAACGGTTAACGGCGCGATCTGCCGCGACGTCACGCATTGCTGCGTTAACCCCTTATTTTGCTGGGAAATGCCGCTGTCACCCCCTGTGCACCCCTTCGATGCCGTATGGGGTGATTTTGACGGGTTAACGGTGCGTGCGGTGGCAAAGGTTAGCGAGAGGTTAATGCACGGGGGCGCTCATCCACCGGTCCGGTGTCTTCGCTGTTGAGGGCGGTCAGGTCGTTGCTGGTGAATTGGACGTAGCCGCCGGGGGCGGGTTGGATTTTCTTGGCGTCCCAGCACGCCTTGGCCTGATCGAGGGTCAGGTCGGGATGCATGTCGCGGGCATCGCGCAGGTATTGCAGGTAGTTGTTGCAGGTCGCGATCTCGCGCCGGAAAGTCGGGTCGTCCTTGCGCGCTTCAAGCGTGCGCCATGCCTGTTCGGCATCAGCCAATGTCGCGCCTGCATTGGCGCGCATCCAGTCCATGAAATCGCCGTGGCAGGAGAATCTGGGGCCTATGGCGGCTTTGAAGTAGCCACGCACGTTTGGACCAAAGGAGATGTTGTCGGTGATCACCGTATCGGGCGTCAGCTCGGCTTTGGCCCAGTTGAAACGGCTGGTGCCGCGCTGTTTCGGAGACTTGGGCAAAGGCGCGCCCGCAAGAGCGGCAGCCACGCGATCCCGCAGGGTCGCCTTGGTGCCCGAGGCGGGAATGTCGAGCGCCTCACAGAACTCCTTCAACGCCTCGACCGGCCAGTACCAGCGGTCGAACTCGGTGGCGGTCATGGTTGGGTCAACGGGCGGGCGTGTGTTGGTCATCATCGGCAGGTATTGCCGGTGCCGCCCGCGTCAACTGCCGCGATAGGTCGAGTAGCCGTAGGGGGAGAGGAGGAGCGGCACGTGGTAGTGCGCCTCTGCATCCGTGATCCCGAAGCGAATTGGCACCTGGTCGAGGAACTTCACCTCATCCGTGTTTAGCCCGTGCCGGTCGAGGTAGTCGCCGCAGAAGAAGATCAGTTCGTACTGGCCCTGTTTCATCTTGCCCTGGGGCAGGATCGGGCTGTCGGTGCGGCCATCAGCGTTGGTTTCGGCCTCGGCGATTTTCTTGTGGCTGTTGCCCGACACCCGGTAGAGCGCAATTTTTATGCCAGCGGCAGGCACGCCGCGCGCTGTGTCGAGGACATGGGTGGTGAGGTATCCGGCTGCCATTGCATATCGCCCTGTTTGGTCGCAGATTACGGCATCTCACCTTGATTGTCTGGGGAAGTCCATGGCCGAGTTGCCACCGCGGTATCCGCGCGATTTTCATGGCTACGGGGCCGACCGGCCCGATGCGGCGTGGCCCGGTGGGGCGCGTGTGGCCGTGTCCTTTGTCCTGAACTACGAAGAGGGGGGCGAGAACTGTCTGCTGCATGGTGATGCGGCGTCAGAGGCGTTCCTGTCCGAGATTGTCGGGGCGGCACCTTGGCCGGGGCAGCGGCATTGGAACATGGAGTCTATCTACGACTACGGTGCGCGCGCCGGGTTCTGGCGCTTGCACCGGTTGTTTACTGAGACCCGCGTGCCGGTGACTGTCTACGGCGTCGCGACGGCGTTGGCGCGTAGCCCGGCGCAGGTGGAGGCGATGCAGGGCGCCGGATGGGAGATTGCGTCCCATGGGCTGAAGTGGATCGACTACAAGGATCACACGCCCGAGGACGAGGCGCGGGACATGGACGCCGCGATTGCTTTGCATACGGAGGTGACGGGCGAGCGTCCGCGTGGTTGGTATACGGGCCGGTGTTCGGAAAACACGGTGTGGTTGGCCGCCGAGCGTGGGATGGACTGGATCAGTGACACTTATGATGACGACCTGCCCTATTGGGCGCGTCTTGGTGCGCGGGATCAGTTGATTTTGCCCTACACGCTCGACTGCAACGACATGCGCTTTGCCACGTCGCAAGGGTTCAATTCCGGGGACCAGTTCTTTGCCTATCTGCGCGATACGTTTGATGCGCTTTATGCCGAAGGGGCGGCGGGGCGGCCTGCGATGATGTCCATTGGCCTGCACTGCCGTCTTGTCGGGCGGCCCGGTCGGGTGCAGGCGCTGCGGCGGTTCATCGAGTATGTGCAGGGGCATGAGGGCGTGTGGTGTGCGCGGCGGCGGGACATTGCGGCGCATTGGGCCGAGGCGCACCCGCCGGTGGCTGAGCGCGGGTGGATTCACTTGGACCGGGCGTCGTTTGTAGAGACGTTCGGCGGTATCTTTGAACATTCGCCGTGGATTGCTGAGGGCGCGTACGCCTTGGAGTTGGGGCCTGCGCATGACACGCCCCAAGGGCTGCACAATGCGTTGTGCCGTGTGTTTCGGGCCGCAACCAAGGACAAGCGGCTGGAGGTGTTGCGCGCGCACCCCGACCTCGCGGGCAAGCTGGCGGCGGCCAAGCGGTTGACCGCGGAGAGTACGGAGGAGCAGGCAAGTGCTGGCTTGGATGCGTTGACGGATGAGGAGCGTGCGGCCTTTGAGCGGTTGAATGCGGAGTATACCGAGAAGCATGGGTTTCCCTTCATCATCGCGGTGAAGGATCACGACAAGGCGGGTATTCTGCGTGCCTTTGAGCGGCGGGTAGACAACGAGACGGATGTCGAGATGGCGGAAGCCTGTCGTCAGGTGGAACGTATCGCCCGGCTGCGGCTGGAGGCGATGGGATGAATTACGCTTTCCCCCCCGGTGGGTTGCCGAGCCAGAACGAGCATCCCGAAAGCACGGCGATCTTTACCGAGGCCTATGCCGTCATCCCGGCGTCGGTGCAGCGGGACATTGTCACCTCTTTCTTGCCCGGGTGGGACGGCACGCGGGCTTGGATCTTGGCCCGGCCCTTGAGTGGGTTTGCCGAGACCTTTGCCCAATATGCGATCGAACTGGACCCCGAGGGTGGCAGCAACGATCCCGAACCCGACATGGATGCGCAGGCGGTGCTGTTCGTGGCTCATGGGACGGCGCATCTGACGCTGGGGGCGGACCTGCACGAGCTGCGGCCGGGCAGCTTTGCCTATATCCCGCCTGGCGCGCGGTGGACCTTGTGGAACCGGTCAGAGCAGCCCTGTGGCGTGCATTGGGTGCGCAAGAAATACGTGGCCGGCGCGGGGTTGGGCTTACCCGACGTGGTCGTGACGCATGAATGCGATGTGCCTGCCGCGCCGATGCCCGATTGTGGGAACATGTGGGCGACGCAGCGGTTTCTGGATCCGCTGGACCTGCGTTATGACTGCCACGTGAACATCGTGAATTTCCAGCCCGGCGGGCGCATTCCCTTTGCGGAGACCCATGTGATGGAACACGGGCTTTACGTGCTGGAAGGGACGGCGGAGTATCTGCTGAACAAGGATTGGGTGAGCGTGGGGCCGGGTGACTTCATGTGGCTGCGCGCTTTCTGCCCACAGGCGTGTATTGCGACGGGGGATGGGCCGTTTCGGTACCTGCTTTACAAGGATGTGAACCGGCATGTCCCGCTATGAGATCAAGGCGCAGCCGCTGACGGCAGAGGCCTTTGCCCCCTTTGGGGATGTGCTGGATTGCGCGGGTGATCCGGACAAGATCATCAATACGGGGAAATGCGGGCGCTATCACGACCGGGCGCAGCTTGATTTCAGTGATGGGCGGGCGGGGATCAGCCTGTTCAACGCGGAGCCGCGTAGTCTGCCCTACACGCTGGACCTGCTGGAACGGCATCCCGACGGATCGCAATGCTTTGTGCCGATGACCGAACACCCTTTCCTGGTGGTCGTGGCGCCCAGCGACGGTGTAGTGCCGGGTGAACCGCTGGCCTTCCTTACCCGACCGGGGCAGGCGATCAATTTCCACCGGGGGACTTGGCATGGGGTTCTGACACCGCTCCACGCACCGGGCCTTTTTGCCGTGATCGACCGGATCGGAGACGGCACTAATCTCGAAGAAGTGCGCTTCGATCCCCCCTATACAGTTTCTTCTGACTGAAAATACTTCGGGGTTTGGGGCAGAGCCCCAAGCAAGTAGTGTCGTCGCCGCAAGGCGGCCTTTGGATCACGTCGGGTTGCGTTCGGCCCAGCCGGCGAACACTTTTTCCAGCGCCACCACCACGTAGTAGAGCACGATCCCCATCAGCGCCAAGGCGATCAGAACGGCGAACATCAGCGGGTAGTCGGCACTGATCTTGCCGCTGTCGAAGAGGTGGCCGAGGCCCCGACCGTGGGGTTCGACAATCTCCATCAGGTTGGTGCCGATGAAGGCGAGGGTCACGGCAACTTTCAGGGCGCCGAAGAACTCTGGTAGGGTCTTGGGCAGGGCGATTTTCCAGAAAATCGTGAACTTTGAGGCGCCGAGGGAGGCGAGGATGTCGCGGTATTCTGGTTCGAGGGTGGACAGGCCGATGGAGACGGAGACGGCGATGGGGAAGAAGCTGATCAGGAAGGCGATCAGGATCGTGTTCATGTCGTGCTGGCCCACGAACATCAGGGCGATGATCGGCACGACGGTCGCCTTGGGAATGGCGTTGAAACCGACCAGCAGCGGGTAGAGCGCGTCGCGCATCGTGCGCGACAGGCCCATGATCATGCCGAGGAAGACGCCGAAGACTACCGATAACAGCAAGCCCACAACAGTGCGCCACAGCGTGTCCCAGCCGTACTCAAAGAACAGGCCCCGGAATTTCCAGAAGGCGGGCCAGATGTCGGAGGGCGAGGCCATCTTGTAGTTGGGCCAGCCGTTGACCCAGACGAGCCATTCCCAGAACAGGCCAAAGAGGATGAGTGCGGCGAGGGGGACGCCGATCTGGCGGAGGGTCATGCGGCCTCCCTCCCTTGGGCGATGCGGATTTGCTGGCGCAGGGTGTTGAGCGCGTCTGCGGACTCGGGCGTGTAGAGCATTTCGATGTCGCGCTCGCCCGTCAGGTGGACGTCCATCACGTATTGGGTTTTGGCGGGTCGGCCCGACAGGACGATGACCTGATCGGCGAGGAAGATACTCTCGCGCAGGTCGTGGGTGATCAGGACGCCGGTAAAGGGTTCCTCGGCCTTGACCTTATGCATGGTCTGCCAGAGATCTTCGCGGGTGAAGGCATCGAGCGCGCCGAAGGGTTCGTCGAGGATCAGCACTTCGGGCTTGTGAACGATGGATCGGCAAAGCGAGGCGCGTTGGCGCATCCCGCCGGACAGCTCTGACGGGCGTTTGTCTTCGAAACCGGACAAGCCCACGAGATCGAGAAGGTGCCGTGCGCGGTCTTCCTGTTCGCGTTTGGACATGCCGGTCGAGACGATTTCAAGCGGCAGCATGACGTTTTGCAGGATGGTCCGCCATTCGAGCAGCACCGGGTTCTGGAAGGCCATACCGACAGTGGATTTGGGGCCTTTGACCAGTTCGCCGTGGAGCCAGACCTCGCCTGCGTCCGGCTTCATCAGCCCGGCAACCAGCCGCGTCAGGGTGGACTTGCCGCAGCCTGAGGGCCCGACGACAGCGACAAAGCCGCCTTCGGGTACCGAAAGCTCCAGCCCGTCGAGCACAGGCAGCGGGCCGGAGGGGGTTTTGTAGGCGTGGCGCACGCCCTTGATGTCGATGAGATTGCTCATAGGGGCGCGCGCTGTTTTCTTACTGGAGTTTGCGCGCATCTGCCGCTGGCAGGTATGCGTCGGTGAAGTAGAGGCTGGCGTCAGGCGCGTTCTGGAACTCGTAGGTTTCGGCCAGTTGTTCCAGTGCTGTCGCCATGCGGTCTGCGTCCACCGCACCCATACCGTTCGCCTGAACCGCATCCGTCAGCACATTGGCGTCGATGGCCAGTTGCAAGCGGCGTTTTTCAAGTGCTGCGTCGGCGGCGGGGTTGCGCTCCACCAGGCTTTCGATGGCCTTGGCCGGGTCCGCGATGGCGTCTTTCCAACCAGCGGCAACGGCGGTCAGGAAACCGGTCACAATCTCGGGATTTTCAGCAGCGAAGTCGGTGTTCGCGATGATCGCATTGCCATAGAGCTCAAGCCCATAGTCGGCCATGAGGATGGTCGAGATGTCTTCCTCCGGCACGCCGAGGCGCACGAGGTTCAGGAAGGACGAGAAGGAAAATCCGGTGACGGCGGCCACGTTGCCTTCGGCCAGCATCGGTTCGCGGGTGGGGAAGCCCACGGGTTCCACCGTGATCTTGTCCACGTCCAGACTGTTGGCCGTGGCGAAGGCCGGGAACTGTGCCCATGCGCCATCGGGGGGTGGGGCGCCCAGAACGCGGCCTTCGAGGTCCTTGGGTTCGGACACGCCCAGCGACTTGCGGCCCACGACGGCGAAGGGCGGCTTGTCATAGACCATCATCACGGCCGTTACGGGCGCGCCGGGGTTCTGATCGAGAAATTTGACGAGGCTGTTGATGTCCGCAAAGCCCATCGGGAACGCGCCAGAGGCCACTTTGGGGATCGCGTCGAGCGAGCCTTGGCCGGCCGAGATTTCAACATTCAGGTCAGCCGCGCCGAAATGGCCGTTATCAATCGCGGCGAAATAGGGGGCGGAGGGCCCTTCGAATTTCCAGTCGAGGGCAAAGGGGACGTCTGTTTCCGCATATGCGGCGGTGGCGAGCGTGGCCGTGGCCGCAAAGGCGGCGAGGGTGCGTTTGAGCATAGGTTTCTCCCAGGTGGTGACTGCGCGACGTTAGGGGGTGGTGTTCCGGGACGGAACGGCTGCCCCCCTGCCGCGTCGTTTTCTTTGCGTCGGGACTGTGCGGTGTGATGAAAAAATGTGCAAACGCTTTTGATCTGCATTGTGCGGGCGCCGTGTTCGTGGCCTTCTGTGTCTGAACCCAGAAGGAGGCCCGAAGATGAAAGACGACAATTTCCTGCGCGCCAACAATGCCCGCCACATGTGGCATCCCATGGGCCATCCGGGTGAGGCGATGGCCCATGCGCCGACCATTATCACGGGCGCTGAAGGGTCCGTGATCGAGGATATCGACGGGCATAGGACCGTCGATGCCGTGGGCGGTCTGTGGTGCGTGAACCTTGGGTATTCCAACAACGCGGTGAAGGATGCGATCGCCAAGCAGCTTTATGATCTGCCTTACTATTCGGCATTTTTCGGTACGTCGAACCCGACTGCGATCGAGGCGTCTTATGCCGTGCGCGAGTTCTTTGCCGAGGATGGCATGGCGCGGGTGTTCTTTACCTCGGGTGGGTCAGACTCGGTCGAGACGTGCCTGCGCCTGGCGCGGCAGTACCATCGCATCAAGGGGGAGCCGGGGCGGACGAAGTTCCTGTCGCTGAAGAAGGGCTATCACGGGACGCATTTTGGCGGCGCGTCGGTAAACGGGAACAACCGGTTCCGCGTGGCTTATGAGCCGCTGATGCCGGGCTGTTTTCACCTGCCGTCGCCCTATCCCTTTCGCAATCCGTTTCACGAGACCGATCCGGCCAAACTTGCCCAGAACATTGCCGCCGCGATGGAGGATGAGATCGAGTTTCAGGGGGCAGGGAGCATTGCCGCCTTTATCATGGAACCCATTCAGGGCGCGGGGGGCGTCATTGTCCCGCATGAGACTTTCATGCCGCTAATGCGCGAGATTTGTGATCGACACGGCATTCTGATGATCGCCGACGAGGTGATTACCGGCTTTGGCCGGACCGGCGATTGGAGCGGGTCACGTCATTGGGGCGTGCAGCCGGACATGATGAGTTGTGCCAAGGGGATCACCTCGGGCTATTTCCCGGTGGGTGCTGCGCTGATGAGTGAAGCGGTGGCTGACGTGTTCGAGAAGGCGGACGCGGACGGCGCAATCTTTCACGGCTATACTTATTCTGCCCATCCGGTTGGCGCGGCAGCGGTGACAACCTGTCTTGAGGAGACCTTGCGCCTTGATACAAAGGCGAACGCCGGACCGCGGGGTATGCAGCTTTATGAGGGTTGCGTGGCGTTGATGGAGAAGTACGACATCGTGGGTGATGTGCGTGGCGGGCATGGGTTGATGACGGGCATTGAGCTTGTGAGCGACCGGGCGGCCAAGACGCCGCTGGATGCCGACAGTATGAAACGCGTTCACAAGGCGACCTATGAGGCTGGTGCAATGGTGCGCATCGGGGGCAACAATATCATGATGTCGCCGCCGTTGGTCATCACCGAAAGTGAGGTGGCGCAGGTGCTGACTGCCTTGGACGCGGGTTTGGCGGCTAGCTAGCCAATCGCAGCCGTTCGCGTGTTGATAGGGCGACACTTTAGGTGCGCTTTGAGCCCAAAATGCAGATTGAACTTGCCCCCTCGTGAGACCAATCTGGCTGCATGTTCAGACCTAAGCGCAACTTTAAGAGCGACCCGGAACAGCGTTGGCAACAGCGTGACCGTGTGTTCTTCGGGTTTGGTGCCTGTCACATTCTAGCTGGTGTATTTCTGGAAGAGACTTCGGCGGAGGGGTTCTACGGAGAGTGGATTGCGCCTGGAGATGGATTCCGCGGTAGCCACGTCTATGCTACAAACGGTGTGCTAGCATTTGATTTTCATGGCTATTCTTATCGCGAAAATCTGCTCTCACGATATTGGAAGTGGCATCAAGGGCACTTCTCTGGGTGGACCGCAACCGTGGCAAAGGTGGACTTTTGCCTGCTTGATACTTTCGAATTGAACAAGCGGCAGCACCTCGGTCCTGATCAATACTTCGGCGACCCGATCCCCAGAGCAAGAAAGTTCGTACATTCGCAGAAGATGCCATGTGAGCATACGTAGAACTATCTCGAACGGCGGCTTTGTCCCGCAGTCCGTGAGTTCGACCCTGTCACGATTTTGCGCTTGCAGCGAATGTCCGAAAAGCGGGCCAACCGCAGCGTTCAGGACCCACGTCGAACGGCGGGAATGGGCCGGTTCCTATCACGACAGAGCATTTCGCAATGAACTGATGCTGCGTTTACTCGAAGGTCGGCACCGAGCCCTTCAAAACGGATGCTGCACTTTGAGCGAATGGCCGCTTTGCGCCCGGATAGAGAGTGTTTGCGCAGGAAGCGGGTCGGTCCAATGGCGCCGTTTGAATAGGCATCCCCTGACACTTCATCAACGGAGACGGGAATGCTTCTGCACGGAAAGACGATCATCATCACTGGCGCAAGCAGCGGCATCGGGGCCGCCGCAGCAAAGATTTTCGCGGCGCAGGGCGCAAGACTGGTCCTGGGGGCGCGTCGTGGTGAACTGCTTGAGAAAATCGCCAACGAGATTTTGGCCGATGGTGGCGAAGCGGAATTCGTGACCGGGAACGTCGAAGAGTGCGGCTACGCGGAAGAGCTGGTAAAATGTGCGGAAAAACACTTCGGCAGTCTTGATGGTGCGTTCAACAATGCCGGTGTGACGGGAGACATGGGTCCCATCCCCGACATGGATGAGAGCAACTGGCACAAGGTGTTGGCGGTGAATCTCAACAGCGGATTCTATGCGGCGAAGTATCAAATACCGGCGATCCGGAAGCGCGGCGGCGGCTCTCTTGTTTTCACCTCTTCCTTCGTCGGGCACACGATCGGCCTACCCGGTATGGGGGCCTACGCTGCGGCAAAGGCGGGCCTGATCGGCATGACCCAGGTTCTGGCGGCGGAACATGGACCCGAGAACATCCGCGTCAACGCGCTTCTGCCCGGAGGCACCAAGACACCGATGGCTGGAGAGGATGCCGGTTTTCACGAGGTCGTGCGGGGTTTCCACGCGCTGAAGCGCATGGCCGAGCCATCCGAGATCGCGCAGGCGGCTCTCTTCCTCCTTTCCGATCACGCGTCTTTCGTGACCGGAAGCGCAATGATCGCGGATGGCGGAAACTCAATCAACAAACTCTAGGGCGCAGAAGCGGACGTTGGCCAAGTGAGTGCCAGCGTCCGCTTTGTTCGGCAAATCGGCAATCGGTTTTTCATTGCGCGCCAACGACTGCCATCCCGTAGCTGCACCGAGGCAGCTTCTACAAGTCACGCGAAACCCGCCACACGCTGTCTGTGACAAAACGCGCATGTGCACCCTGTCGCACCCCCGCTGATCTGTGCAGGGTCCCCTCTATATCTGCTTCAAGACATCAAAGGTAACTGTTTCTCGCAGAGGTCTTTCATGGACACCCTCATGCTGTCCCGCATTCAGTTCGGGGCCAATATTTCGTTCCACATCCTGTTCCCGACGATCACCATCGCCTTGGGCTGGGTGCTGCTGTTTTTCAAGCTGCGTTACAACGCGACTGGCAATCTGCGCTGGATGGAAGCCTATCGCTTCTGGGTGAAGGTCTTTGCCCTGTCCTTCGCCATGGGGGTCGTGTCGGGGATCACCATGTCGTTCCAGTTCGGGACCAACTGGCCCGGTTTCATGGAGACGGTTGGCAACATTGCCGGGCCGCTCCTGGCCTATGAGGTCATGACGGCCTTTTTCCTTGAGGCTGTGTTCCTGGGTATCATGCTGTTCGGATTTTCGCGTGTGCCGGGGTGGTTGCATACCTTAGCGACCTTCCTCGTGGCGTTTGGCACGACCATGTCGGCCTTCTGGATCCTCGTGCTGAACAGCTGGATGCACACGCCGCAGGGATTCGAGATGCGGGAAGGTGTGGCTTACGCAACAAGCTGGTTCGAGATCATCTTCAACCCGTCAATGCCCTATCGTTTGACCCACATGCTGCTTGCATCGGGTCTGACCGTGGCCTTCCTGATTGCGGGTCTGAGTGCGTTCCGTTGGCTTCTGGGGGATCGTAGCAATAGCGTGCGCGTCACCCTGAAAACCGGTGTTTTCATGGGTGCGCTGCTGATCCCTGTGCAGATCTTCATGGGCGACATGCACGGCCTGAACACGCTGGAACATCAGCCGCAAAAGGTGGCCGCGATGGAGGGCAATTGGGAGACGCAATCTAATGTGCCCCTTCTGCTGTTCGCCATTCCTGATGAAGAAGCGCGCGAGAACCGCATGGAGGTGGGTATTCCGAACATGGCCTCCGTCATTCTCAAGCACAAAGCCGATGGTGTCGTGCCGGGTCTGAACGACTTCGTGGCCGATGATGGTACGGTGATGCACCCGCCGGTGGCGCCCGTATTCTGGTCGTTCCGGATCATGGTGGGGACAGGCTTTGCCATGCTGCTGCTCAGTTGGGCCGCGGCGTATCTGATGCTGCGCAAGAAACGTGGGCCCGAAGGTGTGCCGAAGCTGATGATGCTGGCGATGGTGCCCATGGCGTTCTCTGGCTGGGTGGCCACGTTGGCCGGTTGGTACACGACCGAGATCGGCCGTCAGCCGTGGCTCGTGCAGGGCGTGCTGACCACGGAAATGGCGGTGGCCGATGTGCCCGCGCCTTTCGTCGGCACCACCTTGGCCGCCTATCTGGCGATCTATGCCCTGCTGCTTGCGGCCTACATCGGGGTTCTGTTCTTCCTTGCGCGGAAGGCGGTAGATGGGGATGTGCCACGCCCGCGCACGCCCCTGTCGGGGCAAGCCATTGCGCGCGAAATACCGGCGGAGTGACGTGAATGGACCTGTTTGGCGATCCGGCTGTCTGGCTGCCCTTCACCTTCGCGGCCCTCATGGGCGTGTCGATCCTTGTTTACGTCGTCCTTGATGGGTTCGACCTGGGCGTTGGTGTCCTCTTCCCCTTCGCCACGGACGAAGAGAAGGACACGATGGTCGCCTCTATCGGTCCGTTCTGGGACGCGAATGAAACGTGGTTGGTGCTGGCCATCGGGCTTTTGCTGGTGGCCTTTCCGACTGCGCACGGGACCATCCTGACGGCGCTTTACCTGCCGGTGGCCATCATGTTGATCGGGCTGATCCTGCGGGGTGTGGCGTTCGAGTTCCGGGTCAAGGCCCCCACCCCGCACAAGGCGACCTGGAACTGGCTGTTCTTTGTGGGGTCGCTGATGACGTCGCTGGCGCAGGGTTTCATGCTGGGCAAATACGTGATGGGTTTGGAAAGCACCTGGGGCACTTGGGCCTTTGCCGGTATCACGGCGGTGTTTCTGACGGTCGCCTATTCCATGATCGGGGCGTGCTGGCTGATCCTGAAGACGGAAACGGCGTTGCAGGCCAAGGCCGTGACCTGGGCCAAGGGTGGCATCTGGGGCCTGATCCTGGGCCTTGGGGCAGTGTCGCTCGCCACGCCGCTTGTCAGCCCGCGCATTTTCGACAAGTGGTTCTCGGTGCCCGAAATATTCCTGCTGGCCCCGTTGCCCATCCTGTCGGCCGTGATGGTTCTGCTGTTGTGGCGGTCGCTGCAACGACTGCCCAATGCAACGGACGCCGGGGCGCGCGCGCCATTCTCCTATGCCATTGCTTTGTACATCCTGGCATTCGGCGGCTTGGCGTATTCCTTCTACCCCTATGTGGTGCCGGAACAGCTGACCATTTACGAGGCAGCCAGCGCGCCCGAAAGCCTTATGATCATTCTGGTCGGCGCCATCTTCGTGATCCCCATGATCGGAGGGTACACAGCGCTCGCCTATTGGGTATTCAAGGGTAAAGCAGCGGAACTGCGCTACGACTAGTCTTTCTTCTTCTGACTGAAAATACCACGGGGGTGAGCGCGTCAGCGCGAGGGGGCTGGTCCCCTCTATCCCCGCTTCCCCTTGGCGCGCAGGCTGCTATTCTGCGCCGCAGAACGCAAGGGATCCAACATCATGTATGATTTCGCCGCCATGGGCGCGTGGCTGGAATTTGCGGTGCGCTGGCTGCATGTGATCACGGCCATCGCGTGGATCGGGTCGTCATTCTACTTCATCGCACTGGATCTGGGCCTGCACCGCGACCGAAATCTGAAAAGCGGCGCGGATGGGGAGGAATGGCAGGTTCATGGCGGTGGGTTCTACCACATCCAGAAGTATCTCGTGGCGCCTGCAGGCATGCCGGACGGGCTGATTTGGCACAAATGGCAAAGCTACTGGACGTGGATCAGCGGGTTCATTTTGCTGGTGCTGGTCTACTACCTGGGCGCCGAGTTCTACCTGATTGATCCCAACGTGATGGATCTGGCCACATGGCAGGCCGTGGGGATTTCGCTGGCGTCGCTGGCGCTGGGCTGGGTCATCTACAACACGCTCTGCAAGGTGTTTGTGAACGCGGATCAGACGGGGTTGATGGTGGCGCTTTTCGCAGTGCTCATCGCGATGTCGTGGTTTTATGCGCAGGTGTTTACGGGGCGCGCGGCACTGCTGCACCTCGGGGCGTTCACGGCCACAATCATGTCGGGCAACGTATTCTTCATTATCATTCCAAACCAGAAGATCGTGGTCGCGGATCTAATGGCGGGGCGGACGCCGGATGCGATCTATGGCAAGATTGCTAAGCAGCGGTCGACCCACAACAACTACCTGACCTTGCCTGTCATCTTCCTGATGCTCAGCAACCACTACCCGCTGGCCTTTGCATCCGAATGGAACTGGGTGATCGCGAGCCTTGTCTTCCTGATGGGCGTCACGATCCGGCACTGGTTCAATACCCATCACGCGCGCAAGGGGAACCCGCATTGGACGTGGGGTGTGACGGTGATCCTGTTCATCCTGATCGCATGGTTGTCTGTGGCCCCATCCGAGCAACGCGAAGCGGCTGTCGTCACGCGCTTTGCCGAGGCCGAGGGGTTCACGGACGTGCATGACATCGTTCTGGGACGCTGTTCCATGTGCCATGCAGCCGAGCCGGTCTGGCCCGGTTTGCATTGGGCGCCGAAGGGTGTCGCGCTGGAGACGGAAGCTGATCTGACGCGCCATGCACGTGCTGTCTATCTGCAATCTGGCGTGTCCCATGCGATGCCACCCGCCAATCTGAGCTACATGGAAGAGGACGAGCGGGCGGCCATTGTCGCCTGGTACAAGGCAGCGACGGGATCGTAAGGCGGAGGTGACCTCCGCCAAACTCGGCATGGTCGAATCGCAGCCCTTCATGCTAAGTCTTGTGGCATGAACTCCCACGCCCCCAATATACGTCCTGTTATCCGACAGTTGGACGATGCCGCGATCAATCGCATCGCGGCAGGCGAAGTGGTGGAACGCCCGGCCTCCGCCGTCAAGGAACTGGTCGAGAACGCGATTGATGCGGGCGCCAAGCGTATTTCTATTGATGTGGCGGACGGCGGCAAGACCCTGATCCGGGTCACCGATGATGGCTGCGGTATCTCGGCGGACGACCTACCGCTGGCCTTGAGCCGCCACGCAACGTCCAAGATCGACGGCAGTGATCTGCTGAACATCCACACTTTCGGGTTTCGGGGCGAGGCGCTGCCAAGTCTTGGTGCCGTGGGCCGCTTGACCATCACCAGTCGTGTGCCGGGTGAGGGTGCGGCGGAAATCAGTGTGGCAGGGGGCGAGATAGGTGCTGTGAAACCTGCTGCGTTGAACAGCGGCACCGTAATCACGCTGAGAGACCTGTTCTATGCCACGCCCGCGCGCTTGAAATTCCTGCGCACCGACCGGGCCGAGGCTCAGGCCATAACGGATGTGGTCAAACGCCTTGCCATGGCCGAACCTTTCATCCGCTTCGAACTGCGTGACGTTTCCAATGATCCCCGTACGGTGTTCAGGGCCGAGGCGCAGAGCGGGGATGTGGTCGCCGCCCTCAAGGGGCGGTTGCGCGATGTTCTGGGTGGCGATTTCACCGACAACGCCATTGCCATCGATGCCGAGCGTGATGGCCTGCACTTGACCGGGTTTGCGGCCTTGCCGACCTATTCACGCGGCGCGGCGGTGGCGCAATTTCTGTACGTGAATGGCCGCCCGGTGAAGGACAAGCTGTTGACCGGTGCCCTGCGCGCGGCCTATTTCGACTTCCTCAGCCGTGATCGGCACCCGGCGGCAGCGCTGTTCGTGGATTGCGATCCGCAGCTTGTGGATGTGAACGTGCATCCGGCCAAGTCCGAGGTGCGGTTCCGTGATCCCGGTGTGGCGCGTGGGCTGATCGTATCGGGCCTGCGCCACGCTTTGGCCGAAGCGGGACACCGGGCGTCAACCACCGTGGCGGGTGCCACGCTGGGCGCGATGCGCCCGGAACCGACAGAGCCGCGCGTCTACCAGATGGACCGGCCCAGCCTTGGGCCGCGCGCGCCCATCGATACCGGCTTTGCCGAGATGGCGCAGGACTTCAGCGCGCAGGTGGTTGAGACACCACAGCCGATGAGCAACAGCGAAGAGGCCTCGACTGACCTGCCGCTTGGTGTCGCGCGCGGACAGGTGCACGAGAATTACATCGTTGCCCAGACCGCCACGGGCATGGTCATCGTCGATCAGCACGCAGCGCATGAGCGGCTGGTGTATGAGAAGCTGAAACGCCAGATGGCCGAGAACGGCGTGGCGGCGCAAGCCTTGCTGATCCCCGAGATTGTCAGCCTGTCGGCGGGTGATTGCGCGCGCCTGCTTGAGATTTCTGATGATCTGGCGCGTTTTGGTCTTGGCATAGAAGCCTTTGGCGGAGACGCGATTGCCGTGCGCGAAACCCCGGCGATCCTCGGCGAGGTTGATGCCAAGGCAATGATCCATGACATTCTGGACGAATTGGCCGATCTGGGGTCGTCCCAGTCCGTACAGGCGAAAGTCGAGGCGATCTTGTCCCGCGTGGCGTGTCACGGCTCCATCCGCTCGGGCCGTCGTATGCACGCCGAGGAAATGAATGCCCTTCTGCGCGAGATGGAAGCGACGCCGCATTCCGGCCAATGCAACCACGGGCGGCCCACCTATGTGGAGTTGAAACTGGCCGACATCGAACGGCTGTTCGGGCGCACATGATCCAGATTGGCGAAACACCCCTCGACACCAGCGACCCGCTGGTGATGGTGGCCCTGATCGGGGCCGCGGTCCTGTGCTTGATCGTGGTTCTGCTGATCATGGCGTTGCGCGCGGCGGGTCGGTCAGCGCGGGCTGCTGAGCCACTTGCGCAGCAATTGGGCTATCTGGGCCAGCACGTGCAGGGTCTGGCACAGGGGCAGGAGGGATTGCGCGCCTCGATCCAGACCGTGTCGGATACGGCGACGAATGGTCAGGCGCAGTTGGCGCAGACGGTTGAGATGCGGCTCGCCTCTGTCCAGCAGCAGATGCAGGATCGGCTCAACGACAATGCGATGCACCAGAACCGCGCCCTGACCGAGATGCAGGAGCGGATGAAGGAAACCCTGCATGGCTCCTCAAAGCAGACGACAACCAGTCTGACGCAGTTGCAGGAACGGCTGGCAGCCATCGACAAGGCGCAGGACAACATCACCAACCTGTCAGGCGATGTGTTGAAGCTGCAGGACATCCTGTCGAACAAGCAGACGCGGGGGGCCTTTGGGGAGATCCAGTTGCGAGACATCGTGGGCAAGGCGCTGCCCAGCGATAGTTATGCGTGGCAGCCGACGCTGTCGAATGGAACGCGGGCGGATTGCATGGTGCATCTGCCGAACCCGCCCGGGCCGATCGTGATCGACTCGAAATTTCCGCTGGAAGCCTATGAGGCGCTGCGCCGGGCTGAGGCGGATCACGAATTGAAGCAGGCCGTCGCCATGATGAAGACGGCGGTGAAGAAGCACATCACCGATATTTCCAAGAAGTACATCATCGAGGGCGAGACTGCAGACGGCGCTCTGATGTTCCTGCCGTCCGAGGCCGTCTATGCCGAACTGCACGCGAACTTCCCCGACCTGGTGCGCGAGGGCTTCGACAAACGGGTCTGGATCGTGTCCCCGACCACCTGCATGGCGACACTGAACACGATGCGCGCAATCCTCAAGGATGCGCGGATGCGCGAGCAGGCGGGCGAGATCCGCAAGATGCTGCGCAACCTGCACCGCGACGTGGAACTGGTGGTCGAACGGGCGGGCAAGCTGGAAACGCATTTCGACCAGGCCCGCCGCGATGTCGAAGGGATCACCACCGCCGCCGAACGGGCGGGCAAGCGGGCGGGCAAGCTCGACAATTTCGACTTCGAAGAATTGCAGGATCAGGGTGCGCTGGCGCTGGACAATCGACCACCGGCAGCGGAATGACCCCTCAGGCACAGCGTATCTTTTTCGAGGCCGAGGCGCAGGCCGAGTGGTTCATCGGTATCCTGCGCCTGATCATTTCGTCATCGTTGGCCGTTGTTCTATTCGTTACCGTCTGGTTCACGGGTCTGCCCGACTCCAGGGTCCTGGAGCTGCAGCTGATCTACGCCGCCATGACCATGCTCAGCTATTTCGGGCTTGGGCTGGGTATCATCGTCTTGATCGGTGCTGGCCGGTTTCGTGCCTGGATGGCATGGCCTTCCGCGCTGATCGACTGCGTTTTTGTATTGCTCGGAACATGGTTGAGCCTGTCGAACATGGGGCTTTCGGGGCAGTTCATTGCCGCCTTTCCAACCATATGGCTGGTCCCTGTCGTACTGGCTTGCGGTGCGCTCCGCTTCAACCCTCCGCTTCTGGCATGCATGTCTGTCGTGCTTATCGTTGGCTTTGTTGCCATCCTGACGATCCCGTTTCTCGCGACAGAGGCGGAAGCGCGTGCCGGGTTGATCTTCCTGTTC
Source organism: Tateyamaria omphalii (assembly GCF_019802125.1). Lineage (GTDB taxonomy): Bacteria > Pseudomonadota > Alphaproteobacteria > Rhodobacterales > Rhodobacteraceae > Tateyamaria > Tateyamaria omphalii_B. The sequence goes on along the minus strand of NZ_JAHVHT010000002.1, from coordinate 45,465 downwards.
GGGTGGCCCCCAAATCTTGTTCGTATCGTCATGATCGCGCTTGCGGCTGGCGTGCTGGTCACTGCCTCCATGCGGATCCGCGCGCTCTTGCGCCGGTCCATTGACGAAGCAGAGGCGCGCGGTCAGTTGACCCGCTTCCTGCCTGCGGAGCTTGATGGACAACTGGCGACCCGCGGGCTCGATGCGATGCGCGAGGGCCAACAGCAGCGTATGGCCGTCGTGTTTGTCGACATCCGTGGCTTCACCGCGCGGGCCGAGACATTGTCTCCGGCGGACCTCTCCGCCTTCCTCGCGCGCTACCGCGCAAGCATTTCCAAGGCAGCGGACGAGACCGGGGGCATTGTCGACAAGTTCGTGGGTGATGGTGCGATGGTGGTGTTTGATGACCGGCACAGCGACGCTGCAACCTGTGCCGTTGCTTTTGCCCGCGAAGTTCTGGGCGGTGTCCAGGATGTGCGCCTGGGTATCGGCATCCATCTGGGTGAGGTGTTTGCAGGCGTTGTCGGTGGGCAGGGGCGGCTGGAATACACTGTTTTGGGCGACACGGTGAACGTGGCGGCCCGGCTCGAAGCTGCCACCAAGGTTGAAGGCGTGTCGCTGCTCGTCTCCGAGGACGTGATGCAGGCGCTTGATGTGCGGCAGTCGGATTGGCAGCACTTCCCGTCACTGGCCTTGCCCGGTCGTCAGCAACCTATCTCTGCATGGGGGCTGAACAAGGCGCCGGATCGGATGGCGTGAGTGCGTTCGGGTAGGGTGAGATAAGGCGGAGGTGTCCTCCGCCCAAACCGGTCAGATACGAGCGAAGCGCTGTGCAATCTTGGGCAGCAGGCCCTGGAAGCGCAGAGGGGCGTCAGTCACTGCGAGACAAATGCAATCCTCGTGAATGTCTGCCACCGGCGTGTGATGCATATCGCTGTCGGCTACTTCGACATCGCCGCGCGCGAAGTAGTCGTCCTCGTCCTGAAACGCACCCTGCAACACCATCGTCATTTCGATGCCGTTGTGCCCGTGATCAGGCATTGCAGCGCCAGCAGGGATGTAAAGCAAGCGGGCCGACGCATCCTTGGATGTGGGCAGTATGGCCTGCTTCACGCCCATGCCAACCGACCGCCACTTCACATTGTCGAAGCCGCCGCCCACGTAATCGAGCAACGGTTGCGGAAGGACGGCATCGCGCATCCGTGGTGTGCGTATCTCGTCCGGGGTGCCACCGGCAATCAGTGCCATTGTCGCGGCAAAGCTGCCCGGTGTCAGGGCAATGTCGTTGCCAGGTGCCTGGTCCAACACCTCGCCCCCGAGAGCGTCGTAGCTTTCAACAACCGCGCGGCACTCGTCGCAGAGGGAAACATGCGTCGCGACCATCAGGTTGAAGGCCTCGGGCAGCGTCCCGGCTGCATAGGCCATCAGGATGTCATCCGTCAGGTGATGTGTGATCTTCTGTTCCATATCCGTCACTTCATCGCGTGGCGCAATCGCTCCAGCGCCAACCTAATCCTTGATTTGATCGTGCCCAGGGGCAGACCGGTTTGATCGGCGATTTCGCTATGGGACAGGTCCCCGAAATACGCCTTTTGTATCAGTTCCCGCTGGGCTGGAGGCAATTCGGCAATCGCCCGGCCCAACTGTTCGCTTTCCTGTTGCAGGGCCATCACATCGGCCTGATCAGGTTCTTCTTCGGGGCCCCATGCCAGATCTTCGGGCTCAGGGCGGCGCTGCTTGCGCAGCACGTCAATCTTTCGGTTCCGCGCGATGGTGAAGATCCAGGTCGCCACCGATGCCCGCGCGGGATCGAACATGTTTGCCTTGTGCCAGCAGGTGGCCATGACCTCCTGCGCGACTTCTTCGGCCAGCGACGCATCTGCGCCGGATTTCATCAGGAATCCTTTGACCCGCGGGGCAAAGTGACCGAACAGCGCCGCAAAGGCCGCCTGGTCCTGATGATCCCGGATCCGGATCATGTGGTCGACCCACTGCATCCGTTTTCCGTCGCTGTCTTTCATGAGTGCCGGTCCTGTCGCCGCCCCCGGAAACATTCCGACGGCTGGCTGCGCATCTGTTTCAGACGTGTCTAAACCCGCAAACATGAACCGTCTACGCGACACGAGAGCATTCGGATCAAAAATAAATGTCTGGTTTTTGTGCATCCGGTTGCGCCATCCCTGCGTAAACAAAAGCAAACCTAAAGACGCACGGGACACTACAACTTATGCCATTTGAATCTGCTACGACTGCTCCGAAGCGCATTGCCGTGATCGGCGGCGGCATTTCCGGCATGGGTGCAGCCCATGCGCTGGCGTCCGACCATCGCGTCACGTTGTTCGAGGCCGAACCGCGCCTGGGCGGCCACGCCCGCACGATTATGGCGGGCAAGCGGGGCGATCAGCCAGTAGATACCGGCTTTCTGGTGTTCAACTACGCCAACTATCCAAACATGGCGGAACTGTTTGCTGAGCTGGACGTGCCGGTTGTCAAATCGAACATGAGCTTCGGTGCGTCCATTGACGGCGGGCGGCTGGAATATGGTTTGGCCAGCCTCGACGCCCTCTTTGCTCAGCGGCGCAATGCGTTGAACCCGAAGTTTCTGGGCATGGTCCGCGACATCTTCCGCTTCAACAAGCATGCCCTGCGCGTCGCGAATGAAGATCGCTCTCGTACCATTGCGCAGTTTCTGGACGTGATGGGCACAGGTGACTGGTTCCGCGATTTCTATCTGCTGCCGCTCAGCGGTGCGATTTGGTCCACGCCGACCGAGAAGATCATGGATTTTCCGGCCCACGCGATGATCCAGTTTTTCGAGAACCACGCGCTGCTCAACCATACGGGCCAGCACCAATGGTACACGGTCAACGGCGGTTCGGTTGAATATGTGCGCCGGATCGAAGCGGCGATGCTAGGCAATGGCGTGGACATCAGGCTTGGCGCGCCGGTGCAATCCGTCCGTCGGACAGCGGGCGGCGCGCAGGTCAAGGCGTGGGGCGGCGAATGGGAGATGTTCGACGAGGTCGTCTTTGCCACCCATTCCGACGACAGCCTCAAGCTGCTGGCCGACCCGACTGAGGCGGAGCAGGCAGCACTCGGCGCCGTGAAGTACCAGCCCAACGACGTCGTCTTGCACCGTGACGCGGCCATCATGCCCGAGCATCGGCAGGTCTGGTCCAGCTGGGTCTATACCGAGGACAAGGGCGTCCAGTCCGACCGCATCGACCTGACCTATTGGATCAACTCGCTGCAGCCTATCCCGATGGACGACATTCATTTCGTCACGCTGAACACCAAGCGTACGATCCGCGAAGAGATGATCTATGACCAGACCGTGCTGCGCCATCCGGTCTATGACCTCGCGGCGCTGGCGGCGCAGGAGCAGGTGCGGGCGATGAACGGGTCGAACAACACGTGGTACTGCGGGGCCTGGATGCGGCACGGGTTCCACGAGGATGGGCTCTCCTCCGGCCTTGACGTCGCCCGCGCCCTGCTGCGCACCCCGCAATTGCAGGTGGCCGCGGAATGAGTGCAACCGTTGATCATATCGCGGGTGTGACCTTTCACGGGCGGAAGGGGGCCATCGACAATGCCTTTCGCTACACGGTCGATTACATGCTGCTCGATGCCGAGGCTGAGCTGCGTCTGCCGGGCCTGTTCGGGCGCAACAAGCGTGGGTTGATGGCGCTGGATGACGTGGATCACGGCGGCGCGCCCAAGGCCGGTCGTGGAGCCGCGTGGGTGCGAGAGGTGCTGCAGGCGCATCAGATCACGGGCGTCGCCCGGATTGAGTTACTCGCGCAGCCCAAGGTTCTGGGCCACGTGTTCAACCCCGTCAGCTTCTGGCTGTGCCGCCGTGCCGATGAGGAGATGATCGCGGTCATTGCCGAGGTGACAAACACTTTTGGCGACCGGCACAGCTATCTTGTGAACCACCCGGACCTGCGCCCCATAGCTGCCGAAGATCGGCTGCGCGCGACCAAGATCTTCCATGTCTCGCCCTTCCAACCCATTGAAGGCGGATATGAATTTCGTTTCGACATTCGCGATGACCGGATTGGCGTCTGGATCGACTATTCCCGCGACGGTGAGGGCGGGTTGATTGCCACACTCACGGGGCGCCGTTGCCCTCTTACCAACCGCGCGATCCTGCGGGCCGCTCTGCGCCGCCCGCTGGGCTCGCGCCGGGTGCTGGCGTTGATCCACTGGCAGGCACTGAAATTGTGGTGGAAACGCGCGACCTATCGCGCCCGTCCGCTGCCTCCGTCGGAGGAGGTGTCGCGGTGAGCAATGCGCAGCCCACACGTCTGCCAGCCTACGCGGTCTTTGCCGCGTTGCTGAGCGCGGCCGGGCTGCCGATTTACATCCATGCACCCAAGTTTTACGTCGATGAGTACGGTGTGTCGCTTGCCGCCTTGGGCGCCGTTTTGTTTGGCTTGCGTCTGCTGGACGTGGTGCAGGATCCGCTCTTTGGACGGCTGTCCGAAGCGCTGCGGTCGCGTCGGGGGGTGGCCGTTCTGATCGGCTGCGCTGTCATGGCGCTGTCGATGTTGGGGCTCTTTGCCGTGCCGCCGCTTCTACCGCCGTTGGTGTGGTTTGCGCTCATGCTGACGGGCGTGTTTTCGGCCTTCAGCTTCCTGACGATCAACTTCTACGCCCAAGGGGTTGTGAAGGCGGATCGCCTGCCCGGGCAGGGGCATTTGATGCTTGCGCGCTGGCGCGAGACCGGGGCGTTGTTGGGCGTTTGTGTGGCCGCCATTGCGCCGGTCATGCTGGGTGGTTTCATCGGGGCACCCTTTGCCGGGTTCGCGGTTGGATTTGCCGTTCTGGCCTTTGCGGCGCTGGTGATGATGCGGGGCGAGTGGGTTAGTGATGGCTTGCCGCCGTCGGTGGGGTTCAAGGCGGTGCTTGGCGATGCGCTTGCGCGCAGGCTTTTGCTGATTGCGCTTGTTAATGCGGCACCCGTGGCAGTCAGTTCCACGCTGTTTTTGTTCTTTGTCGAGAGTAGGTTGGAGGCGCCCGGCTTCGAAGGACCGCTGCTTTTGCTGTTCTTCCTCTGCGCCGCCCTGGCAGCCCCAATCTGGGGGCGTTTGGCTGAACGCTACGGCCCCAAACCCGTGCTGTTAAGCGCGATGGTCTTGGCGATTTGTGCCTTTGGATGGGCCGTTACACTGGGGCCGGGCGACTGGTTCGCCTTTGCGATCATCTGTGCCTTGTCTGGTGCCACCCTGGGCGCCGACCTGACTGTGCTGCCTGCCGTGTTTGCCACCCGCATGGCGCGCATCAGCCCCTCGGCGTCCGAAGGGTTTGGCCTGTGGGCCTTTGTGTCGAAATTTACCCTGGCCTTTGCTGCCGTCACCCTGTTGCCCGCGCTTGAGCGGGCCGGTTTCGACAGCGGTGCGGCCACCCATCCGCCCGAAGCGCTGACGCTTCTCACGCTGCTCTATGCAGCCGTGCCTTGTGGCCTCAAGGTCGTGGCCATCGCGCTGCTTGCCACGACAGATTTGAAGGAGACGTGACATGGACGGTTTGATCTTTGCCCTTGTCGGGGCTGTGTTCGTTTTGCTGATTGGCTGGAGCCGGTCGCGCTATGCCGACTTTCTGGCGCAGAGCCCCGAAGACTATGCACTGGGCAACGGGCCGCAATTCGATGTCCGTACGCATCTGAATGGACCGATAATTTGTGAGGGCGTGATCTTCGGTCCGACAGGGCGTGTGTCGTCGCGGTTTGTCGGAGAGTTCGATTGCAAGTGGGAAGGGAACACCGGCGTCATGGACGAGGTGTTTACCTATGATGACGGGTCGCAGCAGACGCGCGCGTGGAGGTTAACCATCGGAAATGATGGAAAGATTCTGGCGCGCGCGGATGACGTTGTGGGCGACGGGTCGGGGCAACAATCCGGCAATTCGGTGCAGTTGAAGTACAAATTCCGCCTGCCGGAAGCGTCGGGTGGGCATGTGCTCGACACAGTAGACTGGATGTATCTGGCGCCGAACGGAACCATCGTGAACCGGTCGCAGTTTCGGAAATACGGGATCAAGGTGGCTGAGCTGGTGGCGACCATGCGCCCCGCAAATGAAGAGTTGAAAGAAGCAGCATGACTGACAATTCCCTGAGCGGCAAACGATACTGGCTGGTGGGCGCGGGCGACGGGTTGGGCCGCGCGCTGGCCCATTGCATGAGCCGCGCAGGGATCGAGGTGATCGTGTCGTCGCGCAGCGAGGACAAGTTGAAAGAACTGGTCGAAGAGCTGCCGGGGAAGGCATCTTACCAGACCATCGACATTGCCGATGACGACAGCGTCAAGGCCGCTGCCGAGGCGGTGGGCGAGATTGACGGACTGGTGCTACTGGCCGGAGTTTATTGGCCTTTTTCGGCCAAGGAGTGGAATGCCGAACAGGCCACGACGATGGCGGATGTGAACTTTACCGGCTTCATGCGGGTACTGGGACAGGTGGTTCCTGCCTTTGTCGCGAAGGACGCGGGGCATATCGTTTTGACCTCGTCCCTGACGGGTTTCAGGGGGCTTCCGGGGTCGATTGGGTATACCGCGTCGAAGGCTGCGACGATGTCGCTTGCTGAGTGCATGTACGCCGATTTGAAGGACACGGGCGTACGGGTGCAGGTGGCCAATCCGGGCTTTATCAAGACGCAGTTGACGGACAAGAACGACTTCAAGATGCCGTTTATCATGGAGCCGGAGCAGGCCGCGCGTGAGATGTTCGAGCACATGCTGACCGATGGGTTCAAGAAGAGTTTTCCGACCTTCTTTTCGCTGCTGTTTCGCGGGTCCCAGTTTCTGCCCGACTGGCTGTACTACCGTATCTTTGCCTGAGCACCGCGCGCCGGGGTTAACGGGGCGTGCGATGGTTGATTTTTGGTAAAACGCACATTTTGAGCGTGAAATTGCGCGTTTTGCAGGGGCGCGTCGGCCCCTGTTTTTCGGCGGATTCCCGAAACTACACATTTTGGCGTCAAAACTGCGTATTTTGGAGAGCGCAGGTGTGTTAAACTCCTGTTCAGACTTGGCCCGCGTTAAGGTTTGGGCAGAGCGGTTAGCTTCCTGTTCAGATTTTCCTGCGGGTAAGCGTCCCGGCCCTTCCCTCGCGGCGGCAAAACCGCCTGTCGTGCGATGGTGGAGAGTTTACCTTGCAAGAGAAGGGAGCGGGTTCCGCGTCCATTTGATCCGGATCAAGGCCCACCTTCCTTGTGTGCGCAAAGGTCTGGTCAGGAGGGTTGTTTATGGACCTTGAGATTGAGCGCGCCGTGGTGGCGCAGGTGGTGTTGATGGGCCGCGAGTTGGAGCGGGCCGAGGCGGAATTGCGCGGGCTGATCGACCGGCTGGATACGGACGAACAGGCCGAGTTGATCGCGATCATGTGGGTCGGGCGCGGCGCGTTCGAACCCGATGACTGGAGCGAGGCGCTGCATACCGCCGAAGCCGAAGCCACCACGCCCTGTGCGGACTACCTGTTGGGCACGCCGCATTTCACCGATCATCTTGAGGCGGGGATGGAGGCGTTGGGCCTGCCGCTTGGGGATGATGAGGATGCGCTCTTGCGGTGAGGGTGTGGTGAACCCCGCCCTACGGCGTGTGGTCGACGATGGCGAGGTGTTGGGCGAGGCGGCTGATTTCGTCCATCCAGTTGGCGACGAGGTGCCCGTCGGAGGGTGCTGCGTGAACGCCCGGTTTGATCGCACCGCCCTGGGCCGCCTGAACCGCAAGTGAGACCGGGATCGACACGAGCCGTGCCATGGCCGTGCCGCGCGCGTCGCCCCAGGCATCCATCACATAGGTTTGGTGCCAAGCGGTGCCTGTCGCGTTTTCAGCCATGAGATCGACGCAGAGGATCACGCGGTCGGGCTCACCCTCGGCATAGCTGTTTTCTACCAGCAGTTTGTCCGACATTTCGGCCAGCCGCGTGTCGCTGGGGTTGGTTTCGATCTCTGCAAAGACGTCTTTCCATGCGTCCGCCCAGCCGTTGAGCCGCAGGGTGCCGCGGACGAACTCATGCACCTCCCATTTCGGGTCGAAGCCGTATTCGGCCATGAAGGGGAGGCTGTCGCGGTTTGGGTAGACCTCGAACGTTTCTGGCTGCGGCAGCGGGGCGGAGTACGTGGTGATCGCGTCCCAGGGTTTGGTGACCGTCAGTTCTTCGCCTGCTCGTATGGATTTGGAGGGGGATTTGAGGGCTTTTAAAACGCCGACCGGTGCCCAGCTGAATTTGTAGCGGAAGGCGTTGGCGTGTTTGGGGACACCGCCGCAATAGGATGTGAAGCTGATCCGGTTGCTGTCGTCATAGGCGCCTGAGTTGCGGTAGGCAGCGACGAGGTGGTGCGCCATCAGGTGGTCGATACCGGGGTCGAGGCCCACTTCGTTGACCAGTGCCACGCCTGCTTCCTTGGCCTTTTGATCGAGTGCGCGCATTTCCGGGGCGATGTAGCTGGAGGAGACGAAGTGCGCTTTGGCGTCGATCGCGGCCTGGGCCAGCGGGACGTGCCAGTCGCCGGGCAGCATGGAGACCACGGTGTCGCCCGGTTGCAGGGCGTCCTTGACTGCGTGGAGGTCGAAGGCGCGGATGTCTTGCGTGTAGCTGCCAACGGCGTCCCGTGCTTTGGCCACCGTGCGGTTCCAGACTGTGACCGGGTAGCCCAGCTCGATCAACCGTTTGAGGCCGGGGATGGCGGAGAGGCCGGTGCCGCACCAGTGGATAGTCATGCGTTGCGTCCTTTGTTGGCGGTTGGACTGGGGTTCCACCCCAGACCCCGTCGTATTTTCAGTCAGAAGAAACGGATTGTGTGGCCTGGTCGAAGGTGTGTTTTGCCCGGCCCCAGACGTTTGCGGTCAGATCATGCAGCGTCAGGAGGCTGGGCAGCAGCTGGTCGGCGTAGTCTTCGCTGCTTTCGACCGGGAGCATGGAGGGCAGGTTGTCGATGGCGGTGACGTCGAGTGGGGGGCTGTCGTGGACCCGGAGTGCGGGGGCGTCCCATGTGGTGGTGCGGTCGTAGACCTTGATCGGGGAGAAGTCGCTGTCGGGGTCGCAGGCGATGTCGCCGATGACGGTCAGCTTGCGGGGTTTGTGGGGTGTGTCGGCGGGGACGAAGACCGGCGTGCCGGGCCGTGCGAGGATGCAGTTGAAGAAGAGGTTGTGTTGGAGGATTTCGGGGAAGGGTCCGCCGTGTTTGGTTTCTTCGATGTCCCAGCGGGTGGTGGGCACGCCCATGACGGTGCAGAGGTCTGCGGCCCCTGAGGCGACGCGGCCCAAGGCGCCGATGATGAGGGCGGTGGGCCGCTGGGTGCCCGTGGCGACGAGGTCGGATTGGAGTTCTGCCAGCAGGTGGTTGGAGCTGGGGTAGGCCTGTACCGGGCCTGCGGTGCGGCCGTGTTGTTGGGCGATCCAGCATTTGAGGGCGACTGCCGCGCCGGCGTAGCCCGCCCAGTAGCCGAAGGCGGCGACCCGTTTGCCTGCCTCGTCGACGAGGTATTCGAGATCGTAGAGGGTGCCGCCGCCTGCCTTGAACCGTTGCAGGAGGATCTGGCCCGCGGGCTGCCCCTTGTAGGCGTGGCCGAACATGATGTGTTTGTGCGGCAGGGGCGTGCCATCTTCGGGGAGTTCCTTGAGGCCGAAGATGATCGCGTTTTCCGGCGCGCTGGGCCATGCGTTTTCAGGGGCGATGGTGGCGCCCGCCTGGGCGTAGCGGTCCGTCGGGATGCAGCGGGTTTGGCTGTCTTCGACTGTGACCTTGATCCCGGCGGCGATGAGTTTGGCCGTGCCTTCGGGGGTGAGGCCCACGCGGTCTTCGTTGGCGCGTTGTTCGGCGCGGACCCAGAGATGTGTCATCCGAGCATTCCTTTGGCGCGGATGGTTTTGACGCTGTCGCGCGCTTCCATCGCAGCCATGAAGGTGCGGAGTTTGGGGAAGGGGGCGAGGTCGACGCCATCGCCCGGCAGCCATGTGCAGACCATGAAGAGGTAGGCGTCGGCCAGTGTGAACGTGTCGCCGAGGATGTAGGGGCCGACGAGGCAGTCGGTTTCGACGAATTGGGCGGAGGCGGTCATGGTCTCGGGGACTTTGGCTGTCATGTCTTGCCAGCTGGATTCGTTGTCCGCCCAGCGGTGGCCGCGCATTTTGTGGGCGTGGTTCACGTGCATGGTGGAGGCAAGGTAGTACATGACGCTGCGCGCCTTGGCTGCCTGGATCTGGTCCGTAGGCATGAGGCCCGGCGTTTGTGTCGCGATGTAGTCGAGGAGCGCGCCGGTTTCGGTGAGGATCGTGCCGTTTACGTCGAGGGCGGGGACGCGGCCTTTGGGGTTGATGGCCGTGTAATCGGGGGATTGCTGGTCACCCGCTGCGAAGTTGAGTTGGTGGGTGTCGTAGTCTAGCCCCGCCTCTTCCAGTGCGATGGCGACGGCGATCGAGATGGTGCCGGTGGCGTAGTAGAGTTTCATCTTTGGCCTCTAAACGTGCGTTTGAGCGTGGTGGCGGTCGGGGTGTTCGAGGTGCGGGACGGCATTGAACATCACCGGCGACCATGTGCCGCCGATGGGGTGCAGGCGGTGCATCGACGTGTTCATGATCGCGAGCGCCACGTTCGCCATGGCGGTGACTTCGAGCCCGAGGTGGAGCCGCATGGTCATGGCGATGAGTCCACCCGAAGTGACGACAAGGGCGGGGCCCTCACCTTGGCCGATCTCGGTTAGCGCGTCCTTGATCCGTTTTTCGAACTCGGAGAACCGTTCGGGGACGTTGTCGAGTTTGTCGTCTTGCCAGTGGGCCAGTACCTTGGGGAAGTGGTGGACGAATTCCGAGGGCGCGGTGGGAACGGGGATGCCGTGCTCGACCTCCAGGGCTTGGGCCATGGTGAAGTATTCAAGTTCGTTCAGGCGTGGGTCTTCGGTGGCCTTCATGCCTGTGTCCATGCCTTTGGCCGTTTCGCGGTGCCTGCGCAGGGTGCCGGTGTAGAGCCGTGTGTGGTGCTGGTGCGTGGACCGCATGTGGTCGCCGAGCCAGGCCGATTGTTGGTGGCCGAGGCCCGAGAGCTGGTCGTAGCTGGCTTCGTCCTTGGCATGGGTGTTGGCCTGGCCGTGGCGGATAAGAGTGATGTGGGACATGGGTGCCTGTTGTTCAGTTGTCCCTGTTCTAGGCCGGTGCTGTGCCTGTGGAAAGTGCGGGAGCCTCCGGCGGGAGTTTATTTTGCAAGATGAAGGGTGGATCAGGCGCGTTGGAGGCGGCCGACGAAGGCGGGGAGGAGGATTGTCAGGAAGAGGAGGCGGGAGACGTGGGCAGCCGCGACGAAGCCGGGGTTTGCGCCGAGGACGACGCCCATTGCGATCATGGTCTCCAAGCCTCCGGGGGCGAAGGCGATCAGGACGTGGGTGGGGTCGAAGCCGAGTGTGTAGGCGACCGGGATCGCGGCGGCGAGGGCCATCAGGACCGTGAGTGTGGTGACGGTGAGCCCTGCCAGAAGCGATTGGGCAAGGGCGCGGCGGGTGATGCCGTTGAACCGTGCGCCGATCAGGGTGCCGACGGTCATCAGCCCGGCGTAGCTGAGCCAGGGGTGCATGACCCCCGGTGTGACCTCGGTCGCGTGACCGAGGGCGGACGCGACCATGCCACCGATCAGGAGCGGCGCGGGCAGACCGATCTTGTCCAGTGCGTAGCCGAGGGCGAGGCCTGCGATGAGGAGGAGGCCGAGGTGGGTCCACGCCATCGGAGGGCCGGGGGGCAGGACCTGGCCTGTGAGTTCGAAGCCGAAGGCCAGTGCGATGGCGGGGACGGTGAGGGTGAGCGCGAGGAGCCGGACGGACTGGATCACGACGATGCGTGTGGTGTCGAGGTTGAGGCCGGTTGAGAGCCCCACGACGAAGCTGAGATGGCCGGGTGTCGCGGCGAGGTAGGCGCTGCGTTTGTCGAGGCCGAAGCCGTGGTGCAGGAGCCTGCCGCAGAGCCAGAGCGTGGCCCAGAGCATCAGCCCGAGGGCGGCGAAGGCGAGGGGCCAGCGCAGCATGGCCTCTGTTGCGTTGCTGTCGACGCCGCTGCCGATGGAGACGCCCACCAGCAGGAAGACGAGGTTGCGCACCGTGTCGTCGATGCCTGTGCGCAGCCCTGCCAGGGCGGCGAGGCTGACCACCAGTGCGGGGCCTGTAAGCACCGCGATGGGGGCGCCGATGGCTTCGGCGATCCCGGCGCCAATCGCGCCGACGATGAGGGTTTGGGCTGTGATGCGGAGGCTGTCGGGGGAGGGACGTGCGAGCATGCCCTTTGGCTATCCTTGTTGCCGGGGGTGAGCAATGGTTGCGGATCGGAAACCTACATGGCGCAAAACCGGGGTGCGGTGTCGGGATTGGGAGTCACGGGATTGTGCGCGCTCTCCTATATCTATGGCAGAACAGGGAGATTTGGCGCATGTCTGACAAGGTGACGTTCACGCTGGATGGACAGGAAGTGCAAGCCGAGGCGGGCATGACCATCTGGGAAGTGGCCCATGGTCGTGGTCTGGTGATCCCGCATCTGTGCCACAAGCCTGCACCGGGGTACCGCCCCGACGGAAACTGCCGCGCCTGTATGGTCGAGATTGAAGGTGAGCGGGTTTTGGCCGCGTCCTGCATTCGCGAGCCGTCCGAGGGCATGGTTGTGACCACAAATTCTGCGCGCGCCGAGTCTGCGCGCAAGATGGTCGTTGAGATGCTGGTCGCGGATCAACCCGAGCGCGATGTGGCGCATGACAAGTCCGCCCATCTTTGGGACATGGCCGAGATGAACGGTGTGTCCGAGAGCCGCTTTCCGAAGCTGGAAGAGGGGCGGATTCCGCTGCTGGACGATTCCCATGTGGCGATGTCGGTGAACCTGGATGCCTGCATTCAGTGCGGGTTGTGCGTGCGCGCCTGCCGCGAGGTGCAGGTCAATGATGTGATCGGCATGGCGGGGCGGGGGCATGATGCTTATCCGACCTTCGATTTTGCGGACCCGATGGGCGAGAGTACCTGTGTTGCCTGTGGCGAGTGTGTGCAGGCCTGTCCGACTGGCGCTTTGATGCCGTCCACGGTCGTTGATGACGCGCAGGTGGGCGACAGCAAGGATTACGACAGTGAGGTCGAGAGCATTTGCCCGTTCTGTGGTGTGGGCTGTCAGGTGTCGCTGAAGGTGAAGGACGGCAAGGTCAAATATGTCGAGGGCATCAATGGGCCTGCCAACGAGGGGCGGCTCTGTGTGAAGGGGCGCTTTGGCTTTGACTACATCCATCACGATCACCGTCTGACCAAGCCGCTGATCCGGCGGGAGGATGCGCCCGCCAAGGGGTTGAACGTGGACCCCGGCGATTGGTCGACGCATTTCCGCGAAGCCTCCTGGGAGGAGGCGCTGGATTTTGCGGCGAACGGGTTGAAGGGCAGGGGCCGTGAGGTTGCTGGTTTCGGGTCGGCCAAGTGTACCAACGAGGAAGCCTATCTGTTTCAGAAGATGATCCGGCAGGGCTTTGGCCACAACAACGTCGACCACTGTACGCGGTTGTGCCATGCGAGTTCTGTTGCTGCGTTGATGGAGAATGTGGGGTCGGGGGCTGTGACCGCGACCTTCAACGAGATCGAGAATGCGGATGTGGCGATTGCGATTGGATGTAACCCGATCGAGAACCACCCGGTTGCCGCCACTTATTTCAAGCAGTTCACCAAGCGTGGCGGGAAGCTGATTGTCATGGATCCGCGTGGGCAGGCGCTGAAACGCTTTGCCAGCCACATGCTGCAGTTCCGGCCCGGTGCCGATGTGTCGATGCTGAACGCGATCATGCATGTGATCGTGGAAGAGGGTCTGTATGACCAGCAGTATATCGACGCCTATACCGAGAATTGGGAGGCGGAGAAGGACCACCTTGCGGGCTTTGCGCCCGAGAAGATGGCGGAGATTTGCGGGATCGAGGCGGATGTGTTGCGCGATGTGGCGCGGACCTTTGCTGGCGCGAAGTCGGCGATGATCTTTTGGGGCATGGGTGTGTCGCAACACATTCATGGGACCGACAATTCGCGCTGTTTGATTTCGCTGGCCTTGATGACAGGGCAAGTGGGGCGGCCCGGTGCTGGCCTGCACCCGCTGCGGGGGCAGAACAATGTGCAGGGGGCCAGCGACGCGGGTCTGATCCCGATGTTCCTGCCGGATTATCAGACGGTGACGGATGATGGCGTGCGCTCGGCGTTCACGGACGTTTGGGGGTCTGGTGACTTCTCCAACGAGAAAGGTCTGACCGTGACCGAGATCATGGATGCGGTGCACGCGGATCAGATCAAGGCGATGTACATTCTGGGGGAGAACCCGGCGATGTCGGACCCCGATGTGGAGCATGCGCGCGATGCGCTGGCCAAGCTGGATCATCTGGTGGTGCAGGACATCTTTATCACCGAGACAGCGAATTATGCGGATGTGATCCTGCCCGCGAGTGCCTTTGCCGAGAAGACGGGCACCGTGACCAACACGAACCGTCAGGTGCAGATGGGTCGCCCTGCGGTGCCGCCACCCGGTGAGGCCAAGGAAGACTGGTGGATCGAGGTGGAACTGGCGAAACGGTTGGGCCTCGGGTGGACCTATGAAAGCCCGGCGGATGTGTTTGCCGAGATGAAGCTGAACATGAAGTCGCTCGATAACATCACCTGGGAGCGGCTGGAGGGGCAGAATGCTGTCACCTATCCGTCGCTGAGCCCGGAAGATCCGGGGCAGGCGATTGTGTTTGGTGATGGGTTTCCGCGCCCGGATGGACGGGCGCGCTTTACCCCGGCTGCCGTGATTGCGCCGGATGATGTGCCGGATGTGGAGTATCCAATGATCCTCACGACAGGGCGGCAGTTGGAGCATTGGCATACCGGGTCGATGACCCGGCGTGCGACCGTGCTGGATGCGGTGGAGCCGGAGGCGAATTGTTCCTTGCATCCGTCGACCCTGCGGAAGCTGGGTGCGGTGCCGGGGGATACGGTGCGTTTGACCACCAAGCGCGGGTCGATCGAGATCATGGCGCGAGAGGATCGGGCGGTGTCGCCGGATATGGTGTTCCTGCCCTTTGCCTATGTGGAGGCGGCGGCGAATATTCTGACGAATCCGGCGGTGGATCCATACGGCAAGATTCCGGAGTTCAAGTTTTCTGCCGTACGCGTCGAGGCCGTTGAAGGGGCCGCGGCGGCGGAGTGATCCAGATGTGCGCCTGACGGCGCGCGCGATCTATTTTTGCTGACGAGGGGCGCTGCCCCTCGAGCTCCCCGTGGTATTTCTGGTCAGAAGAAGGGGATTGCGTTGGCGTTGAATTCTGAGCGGTTTTTGGCGGATTTGCATGTGCTGCGTTCCTTTGGGGCGTCGGGTGTGGGCAAGGGCGTGGTGCGGCCTGCGTATTCCGAGGCGGACATGGCGGCGCGGGATTGGTTGGCGTCGCGGATGGCTGAGGCTGGGCTTGAGCCGCGCTTTGATGCGACGGGGAACCTGTTTGGGTTGGCGGAGGGGCCTTCGCTGCTTTTGGGGTCGCATTCGGACAGTCAGCCGCAGGGCGGGTGGCTGGATGGGGCGCTGGGCGTTGTGGCCGCTTTGGAGGTTGCGCGGGCCAGTGTGGAAAATGGTGATCCGGCGATTTCGGTGGTATCCTTTCAGGATGAAGAGGGCCGGTATGGCGTGACCACCGGCTCGAATGTGTGGACTGGCGGGCTGTCTTTGGCCGAGGCGGATGCGTTGGTGGACCATGAGGGTGTGGCGCTGGGCGATGCGCGTCGGGTTGTCGGGGATCGCATTGGGGCACCTGTTGATCCGGGGCGGTTCACCGGGTTTGTCGAGTTGCACATCGAGCAGGGGGCGACCTTGGATGCCGCTGGTGAGCAGATTGGCGTTGTAACGGATATTGTTGGTATTCGGGATAGGGTCATCACGCTGACCGGGCAGCAGAACCATGCTGGCACCACAGCTATGGCGCTGCGGCGGGATGCGTTTCAGGGGCTTGTGGCTTTTTCCAGCCGGTTGAATGAGCGGTTGCGGAATGTGGTCACGCCGTCATCGGTCTGGACCATTGGGCATGTGACTGTGGCACCGAATGCGTCGTCCATCGTGCCGGGGCAGGTGCGGTTTTCCATGCAGTGGCGGGATGGAGATGCAAATCGGCTGGCGCGGATGGAGGCGGTGATCGAGGAGACCTTGGCCGAGGTGGCTGACGAAATGGATCTTGGTGTTGAAAAGGGGCCTTTGTTGGGGTTGGAGCCTGTGGCGATGGATGCTGATCTGCGCGCGCGTTTGGAGGCGGGGGCGGAGGCCGTGGCACCGGGGAAGTGGCGGCGCATGCCGTCAGGGGCGTTGCATGATGCGACCAATGTGGCGCGGGTGATGCCTGTGGCGATGCTGTTTGTGCCGTCCATCGGCGGGATCAGTCATGCCTTTGAGGAAGATACGGATGAGGCCGATCTCGTGGCGGGCCTGCGAGTGCTGGCCCATGCCGCGGGGCTTCAGGCTTTGGCGTAGCCCCGTCTGAGCGCGCGTTGCCGGTAGCGGTCGGCGGCGGTGGAGGCCGCGCGCAGGTCGCTGTGGCAGGTGATGCGGCGGCAGGGTTTGCCCCCTTTGACGCCCCATTCGATCACTACCGATGCTTCGGCGAAAAGGTTGAACGTGATTTCGACACGGTAGAACCGGGCGTCGTCAGAACGGTAGAGGAGCGCTTCGACCATGGGGTGATTCTGCCACGGGTTGAATCCTCATGTCCACTGCACATCGCCCAGAAAGATGTAACCGGCGCCGTAGATCGTTTTGATCAGGCGGGGGTTCTTGGGGTCTTCGCGCAGCTTGGTGCGCAGGCGGCTGATGCGGACATCCATGGCGCGGTCAAAGCTGTCACCCGCGCCGCCGCCCAGCATTTCCTGCATCTGGGCGCGGCTGATGAGCCGTTTGGGCGCGTCGAGGAAGAGGCGGAGCACTTCGCCTTCGGCATGGGAAAACGGGGTTTCGCTGCCTTGGTCATCGGTCAGCGTGTAGCTGTCGAAGGAGGCGGTCCAGCCGTTGAAATTGGCGATCTGGCCGGTTTGCGTTGTGGCTTTGGGGGTGCGCAGGCGGACGCGGATGCGCGCGACGACCTCGGCCGGGTCGAAGGGTTTGATGATGTAGTCGTCGGCGCCGAGTTCTAGGCCCGTTACGCGGTCCTGTACCTGTGCGCGGCCCGAGATGATGATGACTGCAGCGCCTTGTTCGAGGGCGAGTTTGTGAACCAGCGTCAGACCGTCGGTGTCGGGCAGGCCGAGGTCAACGAGGCATACGTCGGGTTTGTGGGTTTTCAGCGCCGCTTCGAAGGCGGAGGCGCGGGAGAAGGAGAGGGTGCGAAACCCGGCCTCTTCCAGCGCATCGGCGAGGATCGTGCGGATCGCCGGTTCGTCGTCGAGGATGGTGACAAGGGGCTGGGTCATGCGGCGTCTGCCTGCAGAAGAGCGGCGAGGTCCGAGGCTTCGAACGGTTTGCGCAGGACAGGAGCGGTGCGGCTTGCCGTGTGGAAGGTCGGGTCACTGGGCAGGAGCGAGGTCATCAGGATCACGGGCAGGCTGCCGTTCAATTGGGTGGCGAGGTCAATGCCAGTGCGGGTGCCGGAGCCGAGGTTGATGTCCGACAACACGAGGCCGATGTCGGGCAGGTCGGCGGTGAGGGCTATGGCCTCATCCACGCCTGCGGCTTCGATCACGGCGTGGCCCATGCCCATCAGGAGGTCGCGGTAGTGTTGGCGCAGGTCGGGGTCATCCTCGACCAGCAGCACGAGGGCGCCTGCGAGTTGCGGGGCGGGGCGCAAGGGCAGGCGCAGGCGGACTTGCGCGCCGACGTCGCCGTTGCCGAGTTTCAGATCGCCGCCTGCGCGTTTGGTCATGTCGTAGACCATGGGCAGGCCCATGCCGGAGCCTTCGCTGCCTTTGGTGGTGAAAAACGGATCGAATCCGTGTTCGAGCGCCTCGTTCGAGAAACCGGGTCCGGTGTCGGTGACGATGAATTCGAGCCAGGTGTCGTGGACGGGACGAGCAGTGAGCGTGATCTCTCCGGCCGTGCCGCAGGCGTCGCGGGCGTTGAGGATGAGGTTCAGGAGGCTGTCCTTGACCAGGCCCGGGTCCAGCATGTGGGGGCCAGTGACGGTGGTGAAGGTGCTTAGGGTGAGGCCCGGTGGCAAGGTCGATTGTGCCATGGTGGTGACGTCTGCCAGCAGCGTTTCGATGTCCGTGGCGGCAGGGCGCATGGCGCGGCCTGCGGTCATGTCGGCGATGGCGTTGAGAAGCTCGCCGCCGCGTCTTGTGGCTGAAAGCGTGCCTTCGATCAGGTCGCTGGCGCCTTGGGGGAGGTTGTACATACGGGATAGTTTGGATTGCAGGCCGAGGATGATGGTCAGCAGGTTTGAGAAGTCGTGTGCCATGCCCGATGTCATCTGTGCCGCCAGCGTGCGGCGGCGGTTTTGTTGCAGCGCGACGCGGGCTTGCGTTTCCTCGGTGATGTCCATGGAGAGGATGTAGACGCCGCCCGAGGCTTCGGGGGTGAAGGCCACACGGATGCGTCTGGCGCTGGCTTCGTCAGTGAATTCGAACACCGATGCCTCACCCTGATAGGCGCGGGCGAGGTTTGAGGCGATGCGTCCGTATGCAAAGGCGCCGAGCGCGTCGGAGATATGTTCGCCTACGATTTCCGAGGGGCGGCTGGGGATGACCGTACTGAGCCGTCGGTTGGAGTAGGTGTAGTGCCCAGTGGCATCCACATGGGCGATGTGGGCGGGCATCATTTCGGTCGTGAGGCGGGTGCGTGCTTCGGTTTCCGTCAGTTGGCGCTTGGCTTCCTCAAGGGCGGAGACGGTGGCGGCAAGTTGGCGGTTGGTGGAGCTGAGCGCTTCGGTGTGCTGCAGGACCTGGTCGCTAAGTTCGGTGGCACGGGCACGCAGGAGCGCTTCTTGCGACTTGGTGTGGGAGATGTCGGTGTAGACGGTGACCCAGCCGCCTTGGGGGAGCGGCGACCCTTCGACAGAAATGGTGCGGCCGTTGGCGCGGGTGCGTTCCATGTAGTGCGGCTCGAACGCGAGGGCCTGGTCGACCCGTTCCTGCACGAAGGTGTCGAGATCGTCGATGGGGCCGTATTCGCCGCGCTTGGCGAGGTGGGTGATCGTCTCGCGGAAGGTCGAGCCGGGGGTGACCAGGGCGTCGGGCAGATCGAACATTTGCTGGAAAGGGGCATTGCAGACGGCAAGGCGCAGGTCGCGGTCGTAGATCGTGAGCGCTTGCGCGATCAGGTTGAGGCCAGAGGCCGTTAGGGAGGCTGTGTGATCCTGTGCCATGATCTATGGCTAGCACTGGATTTGCGCCGCGCACAACGGCTGCTGGTGGGCTGTTACAATTCGTAAGGATTGGGAAAACATCAGGAAAAAGTTGACGCGCAGCGTGAACCGGACATCCTTAGACGTGTAAGAATCGTCAAAGCGATCATGTGCGCCCCGGGGAGGGGGTGCTCGGGAGGAACATTCGTGGTCAAGTCGCCTGAAGGCGCGAACGGGCTGGTGTCCGTTCCTGCGCTGCTACATCGAAATGCCAAGGAATTTGGATCGGCCCCGGCCTATCGCGAGAAGGAATTCGGGATCTGGCAAAGCTGGACCTGGGCCGAGACGCTGGAAGAGGTCGAAGCGCTGGCGCTTGGGCTGATTGATTTGGGTGTGCAGCCCGGCGACCATATCGCCGTGATCGGGCGCAACCGGCCTTATCTCTACTGGTCGATGATGGCGGCGCAAATGGCGGGCGCGATCCCCGTGCCGCTGTATCAGGACGCCGCCGCCGAAGAGATGGCCTATACCCTTGATCATTCGGGCGCGCGTTTTGTGATCGCGGGTGATCAGGAGCAGGTGGACAAGGTCATCGAAGTGCAGGCGCAGCTGCCCGGCTTTGAGCAGATGATCTACCTCGATCCGCGCGGTCTGCGGAAATACGATCATTCGAAACTGCATCAGTATTCACATGTGCAGGATGCCGGTCGGGCCAAGCGGGATGAGTTGGCGCCGGAGATGGCGAGGCGGATTGCGGCGCTGGATTACGATAGCACCTGCGTCATGCTGTATACGTCGGGTACCACGGGCAAGCCCAAAGGTGTGGTGCTGTCCAATCGCAACGTGATCGAGACATCGAAGTCGTCGTCGGAGTTCGATGGGTTGCGGCAGAGCGATGACATCCTGGCCTATCTGCCGATGGCGTGGGTTGGCGATTTTATCTTTTCCGTTGGGCAGGCGTTGTGGTCGGGGTTCTGTACGAATTGCCCGGAAAGCGCGGACACCATGCATGTTGATCTGCGTGAGATTGGGCCGACTTACTATTTCGCTCCACCGCGCGTGTTTGAGGGGCAACTGACCAACGTGATGATCCGCATGGAGGATGCGGGCGCGTTCAAGCAGAAGATGTTCCATTACTTCATGGATCACGCGCGGAAGGTTGGCCCCGCCATTCTGGATGGCAAATCTGTAGGGCTTGTAGATCGGCTGAAGTACTCGCTGGGCGAGTTGATGGTCTATGGTCCGTTGAAGAACACGCTTGGATTTTCGCGGGTGCGTGTTGGCTATACCGCGGGTGAGGCGATTGGGCCGGAAATCTTTGATTTCTATCGGTCTTTGGGCATCAACCTGAAGCAGCTTTACGGCCAGACTGAGGCCACCGTGTTTATCACAGCGCAGCCCGATGGCGAGGTGCGCAGCGATACCGTTGGAGTGAAGTGCCCCGGTGTGGAGCTGAAGATCGAGCCAAATGGCGAGGTGTTTTATCGCTCACCTGGCGTGTTCGTGGAGTACTACAAGAACGCGGAAAGCACGGCTGACACCAAGGATGCCGAGGGTTGGGTCGCGACGGGCGACGCGGGCTTTATTGAAGAAGACACCGGGCATCTGCGCATCATCGACCGGGCCAAGGATGTGGGGCAGATGGCGTCAGGTGCGCTGTTTGCGCCGAAATATGTCGAGAACAAGCTGAAGTTTTTCCCGAACATTCTGGAGGCCGTGGTCTTTGGCAATGGGCGGGATGAGTGTACGGCATTCATCAATATTGACCTGACCGCGGTGGGCAACTGGGCCGAGCGAAACAACATTGCCTATGCGTCATATCAAGAGCTGGCGGGGCATCCGCAGGTTTTGGCGACCATCACGGACCACGTGGAAGAGGTGAACCGGTCGGTGGCCGAGGACGAGATGTTGTCGGGCTGCCAGGTGCATCGCTTTGTCGTGCTGCACAAGGAACTGGATGCGGACGATGGCGAGTTGACCCGCACGCGGAAGGTACGCCGCCGGATCATTGAAGAGAAGTACGCAGACATCATCACGGCGCTCTATGATGGATCGTCGGAGGTGTCGACGGTGACCGAGGTGACCTATGAAGATGGGCGCAAGGGGTCGATTTCGGCGACGTTGGAGATCCGGTCGGCTGTGACGTCCGCCGTGGCGCAGAAGATGGCTGCGGAATGAGGATGTCGGTGCGACGCTCGGCTGCGCCATCGCCCCGCCCGCCATCCCGTAGGGCGCGTCATGTTTGGCGAGGGGGACTTGTGGCGGATCGGCCCTCCGGGGGGAGTTTACCTAGCAAAGTGAAGAGGGTGTCAGTCTTTGTCCTCGAACACGTGCCGGACCGCGCAAGACAGGCGGTTGTCGCCTGTGAAGTAGCCGATGTTGCGGCGCATGATCTTGCGGGTTTCGACAGCGCTCAGCCCCTTTCGACGGCAGTCAAATGCGAGTTTCAGCAGGTAGCGGCGTTCAAGTGCGTCAAACATGGCAAGCCCTCCGAGGCGATGTCCGAGGGTGCGCATAAAATGGTTAATATCCCGCTGATCCCGCGGGCGATGGAGGCAGTTCATGCTTGATCAGGCCGAAGGATACGTCACTGCCGATGGCCGCAAGATCGGCGGCGTGGTGATGGAGATGAAGAACATCACCCTGCGCTTTGGCGGGGTCGAGGCGATCAAGGACATCTCGTTCGATATTCGTGAAGGAGAGATCCGCGCGATCATCGGTCCGAACGGTGCCGGCAAATCCTCGATGCTGAACGTCATCTCCGGCTTCTACATCCCGCAGGTGGGGCAGGTGTTCTACAAGGGTGCACCGCGGCCGCCGATGAAACCCTTTGAGGTGGCGCGGCAGGGGATTGCGCGGACGTTTCAGAACATTGCGTTGTTCGAGGGCATGACCGTGCTCGACAACGTTATGACCGGGCGGCTGACACATATGAAGACCGGTCTGTGGGGGCAGGCGATCTGGAAGGGCAAGGCCGAAGCGGAAGAGACCGCGAACCGGGAAGTGGCTGAGCGGATCATTGATTTTCTTGAGATTCAGGCGATCCGCAAGACGCCGGTGGCGCGCCTGCCCTACGGGTTGAAGAAACGGGTGGAGCTGGCGCGGGCTTTGGCCGCCGAGCCGTCGCTTCTGCTCCTCGACGAGCCGATGGCGGGCATGAACGTGGAGGAGAAGGAGGACATGAGCCGCTTTATTCTCGACGTGAATGACGAATTTGGGACCACGATTGCCTTGATCGAACACGACATGGGCGTGGTCATGGACCTGTCGGACCGTGTGGTCGTGATGGACTACGGAAAGAAGATCGGGGATGGATCGCCCGATGAGGTGCGCAACAATCAGGATGTGATCGACGCCTATCTTGGGGTGTCGCATGATTAAGCGGTTGGTGTCATTGGCGCTTGTCGCGATGTCCTGGGCTGGACTGGCGCAGGCGCAGGATCAGGCGCTGTTCGAAGCGGGCCTTGGGGAATGCGCGCGGTATATCGCGGCGCAACCGACCACTGTCTGGACTTCGCAGGTTGCGCCGCTTGACGTGGATGAGGATGAGGGCGGGATCAAGATGACCGTCGTCTATCCGCAAGGGTCCGGCGGCGGGTTCGACTTTGCCGTCAGCTTCGATCATGCGCGCGGCAACTCGACCACACCGGGGACATGGACGTGCAGTGGATCGGGGCCGAAGTCTCCGCAATGGCCGCAATTCAACACGACGGGTTGGATCGGGGCGGATGCGCGTTTGCGCTCGAACGGCCTGGTTGAATTGAAGTTTCCGCCGCCGCAGCGCGCCTATGCAAACTGCACCGCTGACGCGCCCGACATTTACCTGCTGTTCAATGCAGGTGACGGGGACCGCGTCGTGTTCGCGGCAACGACGGGACCGGCCGCCGCTGCGTTCTGCAGCTCCATGGGATGGAAGGGGTAAGAGATGTCGGATCAACTGATCTATGCCAGTGAGGTGTTCCTGAACGGTCTGATGGCCGGGGTGCTCTATGCCCTTGTGGCGCTTGGCTTCGTCCTGATCTTCAAGGCGTCGGGCATCTTCAACTTTGCCCAGGGGGTCATGGCATTGTTTGCTGCGATGACGCTGGTGGGTATTCAGTCGGGGCAGGTGCCCTTTGCCCATCTGATCAACGCGGTTTTCGGGACCAAGATTCACCACTTCGGGTGGGAGGTGCATTCGATCATCGCCATCATCCTGACCGTGTTGGTGATGATCCTGCTGGCGTGGATGGTGCAGCGGTTCATCTTCCGTCACCTCGTGGGGCAGGAGCCGATCATCCTGTTCATGGCGACCATTGGGTTGGCGTACCTGCTGGAAGGTGTGGCCGACCTGATGTGGGGGTCCGAGATCAAGAAGCTGGATGTGTGTCTGGCCGAGGGGACCTGTCTGCCGCAGGGCATCAACCTTGCCATTGATGAGGCGACGTTCAACCTGTTTGGCTATGGGTTCTTCATCGACAATCTGGACATTACGGCGACGATCATTGCGATTCTGCTGGTGACGGCGTTGGTGATCTTCTCGCAATATACCAAGCAGGGTCGGGCCATGCGGGCTGTGGCGGATGACCACCAGGCCGCTTTGTCGGTCGGTGTGTCGCTGAACTACATCTGGATCCTGGTGTGGTCGGTTGCGGGCTTTGTGGCCCTCGTCGCGGGCATCATGTGGGGTGCGAAGTCCGGCGTGCAGTTCTCGCTGTCGTTGATCGCGCTCAAGGCGTTGCCGGTGCTGATGCTGGGCGGCTTTACCTCAATCCCCGGCGCCATTGTCGGCGGGCTGATCATCGGGGTTGGCGAGAAGCTGTTCGAGTTCTTCATGTCCTCAGGTGACCTCGCCGGCGCGCTCTTTGGTTTCACCATGAACGCGACCGAGAACTGGTTTGCTTATGTGCTGGCGCTGATCTTCCTCGTGTTCCGCCCGCAGGGCCTGTTTGGGGAGAAGATCATTGAGCGTGTGTGATCTTTGGTCGGGTGACTGCGTGAGGCTTTGCCTCACGACACCCACCCGCCCTGCGCCTTCTTACCCGTCGTCCAATTGCCGGAACAGCGCGACCGTCAGCGCGGCCAGCACCGTGACCGACAGTGTCATCGCAAGCATGAGGTCGCCGGTCAGCAGCATCGTGGCCCCCGCGCAGAGCGTCAGAACGAAGATGCAGAGCAGCAGTGTTTGCCCCAGGCGCGACTGTGTCCGGCGCGGCGGTTCGCGTGCCGGTGTTGCGACATACACATCGTCGGCGTCCGGTATCGCCTCGAACAGCTTGGCCTTTTCCGCTGCCAGATCGACAGCACTCAATTCACCCCGCGCGTGCGCGGCATCGAGACGACGGATGTCGTCCAGAATCGCGGTCATAGATCCCACTCCATTTACCCAGGGCCAGTCTGCCATGGGCACGGGCGGGAAATGTGGCAAAGCGCGGAAAACCGGGATGATGGTAAAGGGCGCGTTCACCATGCGCCGGGCAGGAGGAATGGCATAATGTTCTATCGTGAGGCGGGCGATTTTTCGACCACATATCCGCAGGATAGCCAGACCTTCCCGATCAAGTTCGACCGGTATCGCTACTATGTCGTGCTGGCGGTGGCCGTGTTGGTCATGCCCTTTGTCATGACGGATTATCTGGTCAATTCGATCTTTCTGCCGTTTTTGATCTACGCGATCGCGGCCATTGGGTTGAACATCCTGACTGGCTATTGCGGGCAGGTTTCGCTGGGGACAGGCGGGTTCATGGCTGTAGGGGCTTATGCCTGCTACAAGCTGATGACGGCCTTTCCGGATGTGAACATCTTTTTTCACGTGATCCTCGCCGGAGGCATCACGGCGGCGGTGGGCACGCTGTTTGGCCTACCGTCCCTGCGGATCAAGGGGTTCTATCTGGCCGTGGCGACGCTGGCGGCGCAGTTCTTCCTCGTCTGGCTCTTCAACAAGGTGTCGTGGTTTTACAACTACTCCGCTTCTGGCCAGATCAACGCGCCGGAGCGTACGGTGTTCGGCATCGAAGTGACTGGTCCGAACACAGAGGCGTGGGCCACCTACCTGTTCTGTTTGGTGTTCACTGTGGGGGCTGCAATTCTTGCCCGCAACCTGACGCGCGGATCGATTGGGCGTGAGTGGATGGCGATCCGTGACATGGATATCGCGGCCGAGATCATTGGGGTGAACCCGCTGAAGGCCAAGCTGACCGCCTTTGCCGTGTCGTCCTTCTTTGTGGGCGTGTCCGGCGCCCTGTTCTTTGCCGTCTACCTGGGTGCGGTCGAGGTGGGTGAGGTGTTCGGCATCACCAAATCGTTCCTTGTGCTCTTCATGATCATCATCGGCGGTTTGGGCTCCATCTTCGGGTCCTTTGCCGGGGCGGCGTTCCTTGTCGTCTTGCCCGTGGTGCTCAAGATCGTCGGCGTGGACATGTTCGGGTGGCCCACTGACATCGTGGCGCATTTCCAACTGGTCATCGTGGGCGGGCTGATCATCATGTTCCTGATCCTTGAACCGCACGGGCTGGCGCAGCTGTGGCGCGTGGCCAAGGAGAAACTGAGATTGTGGCCGTTCCCGCACTAGGGACGCCACCAACAATGGCGGGGTGAACCCCGCCCTACGGATGGGCCGGATGGCTCGCATCGGATAACCATTAGGGAGGAAATACCGATGAAATACAAACTAGGCACCTATGCCGTCGCAGCCATGATGGCGGCAAGCCCGGTGATGGCGGACCTCGTGTTCCCAAGCCTGAGCTACCGGACTGGCCCATATGCGGCGGGGGGCATCCCCTTTGCTGACGGCTATGCCGACTACTTCACCCTGCTGAACGAGCGTGACGGCGGCATCGGCGGGGTCGCGACCCGCGTGCTGGAATGCGAGACGGGCTACAACACCGAGAAGGGTGTGGAATGCTACGAGTCGACCAAGGGTGAAGGCAGCCTTGTCTATCAACCGCTGTCGACGGGCATCACCTACCAGCTGATCCCCAAGACCACGGCGGACAACATTCCCATGCATACCATGGGCTATGGCCGGACCTCTGCCGCCAACGGCCAAGTGTTCAGCCACACGTTCAATTACCCTGCCAACTACTGGAATGGCGCGTCGGGAGCGATCAACTACCTGATGAGCCAGGGCGACATCGCGGGTAAGAAGATCGCGCTCGTCTACCACAACTCCGCCTATGGCAAGGAGCCGATCCGCACGCTCGAAGAGCTGTCGGAAAAGCACGGCTTTGAGCTGATGCTGGTGGCCGTGGATCACCCCGGTCAGGAGCAGAAATCGCAGTGGCTGCAAATCCGCCGTGAGCGTCCCGACAATGTCATCATGTATGGCTGGGGCGTGATGAATCAGGTGGCGATCCAGGAAGCGGCCAACATCCGCTATCCGATGGAGAACTTCATCGGCATCTGGTGGTCCGGTTCTGAAAACGACGTGTTGCCTGCGGGTGACGCGGCGAACGGCTACAAGGCGCTGACATTCCACGGCGTGGGCAGTGATTTCCCCGTCTTTGATGACATCCAGCAATATGTCGTGGATGCGGGCAAGGCCGCGGGTGCCGGCGACCAGATCGGTACGGTGCTTTATAACCGTGGCCTTTATGCCGCGATGCTGGCGGCCGAGGCGGCCAAAACCGCGCAGGAAATCCATGGCACGGCCGAGATCACGCCAGCCATGATGCGCGACGGTATGGAAGCGTTGGAGATCACCGAAGCCAAGATGACCGAACTGGGTCTGCCGGGCTTTGGTCCGTCCTTCAACGTGTCGTGTGAAAACCACGGTGGTCCCGGCCTGATCGGCATGACGCAGTGGGACGCATCCGCGGGCACATGGTCACTGATCTCTGAATTCTCGGCCACGGACATGGAAGTGATCCAGCCGCTGATCGACGAGGACAGCGCGTCCTACGCCAGCGAGAACAACATCGAAGCGGGCTGCTAAGCCCCACGACCCGGCGGCAGCACCTGTTGCCGCCGGGGATTTGCATATTTTTGGAACAATGAAGGTGGCCCATGCTGGATGCCGAGGTTCAGACCGAGACCGTTCTTGAGGTCAACAATATCGAGGTGATCTACAACCACGTGATCCTCGTGTTGAAAGGCGTGAGCCTGAAGGTGCCGAAGCGTGGCATCACCGCGCTGCTGGGTGGCAATGGCGCGGGCAAGACCACGACGCTCAAGGCGATTTCGGGTTTGTTGGCGAGCGAGCGCGGTGAGGTGACCAAGGGGTCGATCACCTATCACGGGGCCAATACGGCCGAGATGGATCCCGCCGATCTGGTGAAACGCGGCGTCGTGCAGGTGATGGAGGGGCGGCATTGCTTCGAACACCTGACGGTCGAGGAAAATCTGATGACCGGCGCTTATACCCGTTCGGATGGCAAGGGTGCGATCGCTGCTGATCTTGAGATGGTCTATGACTATTTCCCTCGGCTGAAGGAGCGGCGGAAGTCGCAGGCGGGCTATACCTCGGGCGGGGAGCAGCAGATGACGGCGATTGGCCGGGCGCTGATGTCGAAGCCCGAGACGATTTTGCTGGATGAGCCGTCGATGGGGCTGGCCCCTCAGCTGGTCGAACAGATCTTTGGCATCGTGAAATCGGTGAACGAGAATGAGGGCGTGACCTTCCTTCTGGCCGAGCAGAACACGAACGTCGCCCTGCGCTTTGCGCATTATGGCTACATTCTGGAAAGCGGGCGCGTGGTGATGGACGGCCCTGCCGCAGAGCTGCGCGAGAACCCGGATGTAAAGGAATTCTACCTCGGCATGTCGGACGAAGGGCGCAAGTCCTTCCGCGATGTGCGGAGCTACCGCCGCCGCAAACGTTGGCTGAGCTAAGGGAGTTTTGGCATGAAACGATTTGTTTTGACTGCAATCGCCCTCTTGATGGCGGGCAATGCCTTGGCACAGGACATCGCGCGCGAGGAAATCCGCCGCACTGCCGTGCCGGGATCGGACACCATGGAAGTGGTTGTGTTCCGCCTGACCGTGCCAGTAGGGGCCACCATTCCGTTGCACACCCATCCGGGCGATGAACACACGGTGGTTGTCACAGACGCGCGTGCCGAAGCGCCCAATGGCAACATTGTCGAGTTCGCCGTCGGAACGCCGCTCTATTTCCCCGAAGGACAGGTGCATGGCGGTCTGACCAATGTGGGTGACGCGCCGATGGTTGCAATCACCACCTTTGTCGTGCGCAAGGGTGAACCGCTCACCGTTCTGGCCAACTGACATGGACAAGGTCGCCTGCCGCACCCCCGCCGAAGGGCGCGATGGGGTCACGAGCATTCCCACGTGGAAGTTCGACGCAGTGCGCGGTGCGATCCTTGGGGCGTTGGAAGAGGGGCCGATACTTTACAAAGACCTCAACACAGCGGTGCAGGCGCGGCTGGATGACCAGACCCTCGCCGATCTGGGCAAGCTCGGCTGGCACGTGGTGACGGTCAAACTGGAAATGGAAGTGCGGGGCGAGATCGAACGCCTCGATGTCAAAGGTCCGCAACAGATCAGGGCGGTATGAAAGAGATGTTGGACAAAGTGTATTACGACGATCTGGAAACCCGCTCGTCCGACGCGCGCCATGCGGCGCAGCTTGAGGCGGTGAACGCCAATCTGGCGCGCATAGCAGCGGCCGAAGGCAACTGCCTCCCCGAGATCGGCAAGCTGAAATACATCGATGACCTCGCCCATTTGCCGGTTCTGCGCAAATCCGAACTGGCAAAGTGGCAGGCTGAAAAACCGCCATTTGGTGGCATCCCGGTGTCGAACATTGCCCATGTGTTCCAATCCCCCGGTCCCATCTATGAACCGGGCGGGGTCAGCCACGATTGGTGGCGCATGGGCCGCTTCCTGCATGCTGCCGGTTTCGGGCCAGGTGATATTGTGCAGAATTGCTTTGGTTATCACCTTACGCCTGCCGGTATGATCTTCGAAAACGGTGCGCGGGCGGTTGGTGCGACTGTCTTGCCCGCCGGGACGGGGCAAACCGAATTACAGGTCCAAGCGGCGCGCGACGTCGGCACCACCGCCTATGCAGGCACGCCCGACTATCTGAAGATCATCCTCGACAAGGCCGAAGAGATGGGCGTGACGCTCAAGATCACGAAGGCGGCGGTTGGCGGTGGTGCCCTCTTCCCCTCGCTGCGTCAGGAGTACAAGGACCGCGGCATCACCTGCATGCAGTCCTATGCGACAGCGGATCTGGGCAACATCGCCTATGAGTCCCCCGCGCTCGAAGGGATGATCGTGGACGAAGGCGTGATCGTCGAAATCGTCACCCCCGGCACCGGCGACCCAGTCGCGCCAGGCGAGGTGGGCGAAGTCGTCGTCACCTCCCTCAACCCCGACTACCCGCTGATCCGCTTCGCCACCGGCGACATGAGTGCCGTGCTGCCCGGCCACAGCCCCTGCGGCCGCACCAACATGCGCATCAAGGGTTGGATGGGCCGCGCCGACCAGACGACCAAGATCAAGGGGATGTTCGTGCGCCCGGAACAGGTCGCGGCGCTGGTCGCTAAGCACGATGAAGTCACCCGCGCCCGCGTCATCGCCACCCGGCAGGGTGAACAGGACGCCATGACGGTCCAGATCGAAAGCCCGTGCGACACGACCGAAACCTACGCGCAGTCCGTGATCGACACACTCAAACTCAAGGGCACGATCGAGATCCATGCACCCGGCTCCCTGCCCAAAGACGGGCTCGTGATCGAAGACCAGCGCAGCTACGACTGATCCTTCATCTTGCCAGATAAACTCCGGGGGGAGGCGCAGCCGGGGGGCTGGCCCCCCTCCATCACCAGCCATCCCGCACAGGCCTCGTAAGGCGGAGGTGTCCTCCGCCCATCCAGACACTGGAAACCCGAGCGAAAACATAAGATAACGCCAAAGGTCCAGAAACGGGAACACACGTGGCGCTTACCTCTTTCTTTCAGTCCGACGCCCCGCGCAGCGCGGTGCCGCGCGCGCTGCCGGTGCTTGGCTGGATCGTTGCGCTCATCTGTCTGCTGCCCATGGTGGCCGTAGGCGTGGCAGCGGCCACGGGCGGGACGGACACGGTACAGCACCTCATCGGCACCGTACTTGGGCGCTACACGGGCAACACGCTGCTCCTCGTTGCATTGGTGTCGGTCGGCACTTTCGCCATCGGCACGGGGGCGGCCTGGCTCGTGACCATGACGCGGTTCCCCGGCGTGCGGCTGTTCGAGATTGCGCTGGTCCTACCGCTCGCCTTCCCGGCCTATGTGCTGGCCTACGCCTACACGCATATCCTCGACCACCCCGGCATCGTGCAAACCACGCTGCGGAGTATCATGGGCTGGGGACCACGCGACTATTGGTTCCCGGAGATTCGCTCGCTCGGCGGTGCCGCCGCCATGCTGGTCCTCGTCCTCTACCCTTACGTCTACCTTCTCAGCCGCGCCGCCTTCATCCAGCAAAGTGGCTCGACCTTCATGGCGGCGCGGGCACTGGGCTCTCGCCCACTCTCGGCGTTCTTCCGGGTCAGCCTGCCACTCGCGCGACCGGCCATCGCGGCGGGCGTTCTGCTGGCGGTGATGGAGGCGATCGCCGACTTCGGCACCGTCGCCTATTTCGGGGTCCAGACCTTTGCCACCGGCATCTACACCAGCTGGTTCTCGATGGGCGACCGGGCCGGGGCGGCGCAACTGGCGCTCTGCCTGCTCTCTTTTGCGCTTCTGCTCGCGGTGTTGGAGCGGACGCAAAGGGGACAGGCCAAATACCATGACCCCAGCCGGGGCCAGCGCCACCACCCGCCCCTGACGCTCACGGGCTGGTACGCGGCCGGCGCCATCGCGCTTTGCACCGTGCCGGTCTTCTTCGGGGCTGTCTTCCCGATCATCGCGCTTTTCAACATGGGCATTGGGTCCGAGCAGGACCTGCTGAGCACCCGCTACCTCGGCTTCATACGCAACTCCCTGGTGCTTGCCTCGACGGCGGCAGGGCTGACGCTCGTGGCGGCGATCACTGTGGGCTACTACCTGCGCAGCCGTCCCGGACGGTCTTCGACCATCGCCGCCTATATCGCGCGGCTTGGATACGCTGTGCCTGGCGGTGTCATTGCGGTGGGCCTGCTCGTGCCCTTCGCCGCGTTCGACAATGCGCTCGATGCCTGGATGCGCAGCACCTTCGACATCTCCACCGGGCTGCTGATCACCGGCTCCATCTGGCTCCTCGTCTTTGCCTACATGGTCCGCTTCCTGGCTGCCGCTCTCGGCGCTTACGAAGGTGGGCAGGCGCTGGTCCACGCGAATATGGACGCGGCCAGCCGATCACTGGGCAAAGGGCCCTTCGCCACCCTGCGCAGGGTTCACCTCCCGATCCTGACGCCAAGCCTGCTGACGGCATTGCTGATCGTCTTTGTCGATGTGATGAAAGAACTGCCCGCAACGCTGATCATGCGGCCCTTCAACTACGACACGCTGGCGGTGCAGGCCTATCGCCTCGCCTCGGACGAACGGTTGAATGGTGCCGCGGTGCCCAGCCTTGTGATCGTGGCCGTGGGCTTGCTGCCGGTGATCCTGATCTGCCGCCAGGTCGGGCGGCGCTAACGCTTCAATCCAATTGGACGGAGTGATTTCAGCCCGAGGCTGTTTGCGCTGAAATCATATTGACAATTATAATGTCAAAATGACATGTATATTGTCATTATGCAGAACGATGAGCTTTATCAGATCGTCTGGATGTCCCGCCCGTTGATGCAGGCGGCCGAAGCTGCCGTCGAACGCGGGCTGGCGGACACCGACCTGACCGTCCGGATGAGGGCGGTGCTGGAGGTGTTGCACGCAGAGGGCGACATGACCGTGCCCGACATCGCGGCGCATTTGGACATCAAGCGTCAGTATGTGCAGGTCATGGTCAACGAAACACTTGCCTCCGGCCTGACGCGGCAATGTCCGAATCCCCGGCACAAACGGTCGCCGCTTCTGGCCCTGACGGACACGGGGCGCGCCCTGATCGCGCAGGTGATCGAGCGGGAAATGGCGCTTGTGCAGACCATCGGTGCCGACCTGCCGTCAGCCGACGTATCGACCGCGCTGCGCGTTGTGCGGATGCTCACGGAACGGCTCAGGAAAGAGGGCGCTGAGATATGACACTCGTGGGATATATCGTGGCAGCATTCGCACTGGGCTCAGTTCTTTGGCTGGGCAACGGCATTCACCGCATCGGCGCCATCAGTCAGGGCGATCCCATCGGGAACCGGCCCCAGACGGCGGTGCTGCTGATCGATCTGCAAACCGTGTTCTGGGATCACGGCCCCTATTCTGATGAGGCCAAGGCACAGGCCGAAGCCACCATTCTGAACGAAGTGGCCGAAGCCAAGGCGCAAGGAATGCCTGTCATCGCGGTACGCCAGGAATGGTCCATCCCATCAACCAAGGCCATCGCCCGCCTGCTGATGAAAGGGCAGGCGGTGGCTGGCACGCCGGGCACCGAGCTGGCTGCACCTTTTGACGATCTTGCCGACCATGTTCTGGTCAAACGGGTGCAGGATTCATTCGAAACGGGCGCGCTGGAGCCCCTGCTGGCGGAGCTCAATGTCGGGCGGCTCCGGATTGTCGGGCTCGACTTGAACTACTGCGTCCTGAAAACGGCACTTGCGGCGCGTCAGCGCGGCTATGAGGTCGGGGTCATCACGGAAGGCACGCTTGCGGCCGCACCAACGGCCAAGTCGCAGGATCGTCTCAATGCTGCAGGTGTCGCGCTGCGGTAAAACGCCCGCGCTACGACAGGCAGTTTGCCAGCCGCACCGTCGCCATTCCCGACGCATCAAATGCAGCGGCCTGTCCGTCAGCCCTTAGAACGGCGCCAGCCATTTCCGAACCATCCACGGTGATCTGCCGGGTGCTTGTCGTGTCGTCGATGTCCACGGTAAAGGCCCAGGTCGCGCCGGGCCGAACCTCGTCGAGCGACAGCGACAACAGCGTATCACCATCCGTCACTTCAGAGGTGCTGGCAGCGCCCGACACCCATTCAAGCGGCTGGAATACCTCGACCCCTGCGCCCGCCGCCGTGGTGTCAAAGATCAACCCAGCCGGTGCCGCGCCAAGGTCGATCTGCACGTCGAGCCGGTCCAGCGCACAGGCTCCATCATAGCTGAGCGTGAAGCGGTCTTTTGGGGCGCCATCGCGAAAGCTGACCGTCAAGTCTGCAACAGCGGCGGAGGGGATAAGAACCGAAAGGGCAAGAAGGATGGCGCGCATGGGGCAGGTCTCCGATCAAACAAGATGTTTTTGACCTAGCTTGCTTCGCGCGCCCGGCAACCGACCGCACCCCGTCGGGCACGAGGGTGCCGCGCCACGGGTTAAAATGCGCTACCACACCGCACGATGCGGCAGCGCCTTGGTTTCGTTGCAGTTTCAGACAGCGATGAAGATCGCGTGACCTGACCGAACAGCGTGTCCCCGCGGGGACAAATACCGTTCACGCGTCCTTGGACCCGATCTTGTCCTGCGTTTGCGTGTCGAAATCGGACGCATCATGGCGATTGTGAAGCTGCATTTCCGGCTCCCCAAACGCCCGGTTCACCATCCGCCCGCGCAAGGTCGCGGGCCGCTCGTCGATCTTCTTGGCCCACGCCAGCACGTTGGTATAGCTCTCCACATCCAGGAACTCTGCCGCGCTGTAGAGACGGCCCAGGCAAAGCTGCCCGTACCACGGCCAGATCGCCATGTCGGCGATGGTATACTCGTCCCCCGCGATGAACGGCTTCTCCGCCAGTTCACGGTCCAGCACATCCAGCTGCCGCTTGCTCTCCATGGCGTAGCGGTTGATGGGGTATTCGTATTTCTCAGGCGCGTAGGCATAGAAGTGACCGAACCCGCCGCCGAGGAACGGGGCCGACCCCATCTGCCACATCAGCCAGTTGAGCGTTTCCGTCCGGGCGGGGCCGGAGGCAGGGAGGAACTTGCCGAACTTCTCGGCAAGGTGGATCAGGATGGACCCACTTTCGAAGACACGCAGCTCCTTGTCGCCAGAGCGATCGATCAGCGCGGGGATCTTGGAGTTTGGGTTGGCACTCACAAAGCCCGAGCCGAATTGGTCGCCTTCGCCGATGTCCACCAGCCAGGCGTCATATTCTGCGTCGCTGATGCCCGCGGCCAGCAGCTCTTCGAACAGCATCGTGACCTTCACGCCATTGGGGGTCGCGAGCGAGTAAAGCTGAAAGGGATGCTTGCCGACCGGCAGCTCCTTGTCATGCGTGGGTCCGGCGATGGGCCGGTTGATCGAGGCGAACTTGCCCCCGGACTCTGCGTCCCATGTCCATTTGGCGGGGGGCGTGTAGGTGGGATCGCTCATATCTGGGCCTTTCGCATTTCATGTATCGCCCGAACCTATGCGACACGGCAGGGGTGACAAGGGCTGCCGCTGTGCCGTGATGCACAGGCTTCAGTCAGGTAACAGTGTCGAGAGCATCGGATGCGGAAAGCTGCGTTGGGTCGTGACGGCATAGAACGTGTCGGTGATGCCGGTGTTGAACGGTGCCGTGACGAGTTGCCCGGACGCGATCTCATCAGCCAGCACGATGTCAGGCGCAAGGGCGAGGCCGACGCCTTCGCGTGCAAGCAGGCGCACCATCGCCATGTCGTCCACATCCGCGATGATGCGCGGTTGCAGGCCAAGCCGCGCTGTAAGGCGGTTGAACCCGGTCCGGATCGCGCTTTCTGTAGGTACGATCACGGGTTCAGAGGACAGCAGGGTTTGCAATGATCCATGCCGCATCCGGTCCGGCGTGCCATGCAGGCTGACGACATGACCGGCAAGGCGATGCGCGATGAAGTCGGAGCCGGCAGCGCTGGTGGGCGCATCCGTGGTCAGAACGACATCAAGCGCAAGTTCTTCCAGGGACCGCAACAAGGGGGTGTTCTGACCCGACTTCAGAACGATGTCGACCTCTGGATGATCCAGAATGGGGCGCAGGAACTGCATCTGGAAGTTGCGCGACAGGGTCGAGAGCGCACCGACGCGGAGGGGCGGGGCATGGGCGGCGCTGCG
This sequence comes from Tateyamaria omphalii, assembly GCF_019802125.1. Lineage (GTDB taxonomy): Bacteria > Pseudomonadota > Alphaproteobacteria > Rhodobacterales > Rhodobacteraceae > Tateyamaria > Tateyamaria omphalii_B. The sequence continues at coordinate 10,226 of NZ_JAHVHT010000002.1, read as the reverse complement.
GTTCAGCGTCTCGATCAGTTCCTGCCCGGTGCCAAAGATGCGGTCGGCGTGGTCAAGGGCGATGCGTCCGACCTCGGTCAGCTTCAGCTGACGGCCCACACGTTCAAAAAGGTTATGGCCCAGCCGTGCCTCCAACGCCTTGATTTGCGTGGATAAAGCGGATTGCGACAGGTTCAGCTTTTCAGCGGCACGGGTCAGGTTGCCCTCATGCGCGACGGCACGGAAATAGCGGAGGTGGTGATAATTCAGCGTATCCATACATTCAGAATATAGAACGATAGGGAGCAATAGTTATATTTTTTATCCACTGGCCGCGCCGCTACATGCTGCTCCAACCCCAAGGAGAGGCGTGTCATGGATATCATCACCGAGATTGTTACGACCATTCTGGCGCAATTGCAGAAGCCGACGCTCGCCTTTCTGATCGGGGGGATGGTGCTGGCCGCTTTGGGTAGCAAGTTCGAGATCCCCGAACCGATTTACAAATTCATCGTCGTCTTGCTGCTGCTCAAAGTGGGGATCGGTGCAGGCATCTCTGTCCGCGAGGCGAATTTCATGGAGCTGGCGGTGCCTGCGCTACTGGCGGCCGCACTCGGCATTGCCATTGTCGTTCTGGGGCGCTTCACGCTGTCCAAGTGGCGGGGCGTGTCGCAGTTGGACGCCACGGCCACGGTCGGGCTGTTCGGGGCGGTGTCCGCATCGACCCTCGCGGCGGGCATGGCGGTACTGGATGATGAAGGCATTGCCTATGAAGGGTTCATCGGCGCGCTTTATCCGTTCATGGATGTTGCGGCCCTTGTGACCGCCATCGTGCTGGCGCGGCTGGCGGCTGCGCGGAAGGCAGCAGCCGCGAATGTGCAGGGCGGCACCATAGCCATGGGTGGCGGAGGAACAGGTGGCCCGGCGGTCGAACAGGGTCTGATCAAGGGCATCTTGGTCGACACGATGCGGTCGCCTGCCATTTCTGCCCTACTTTTGGGCTTGGCGCTGGGCCTCTTTGCGCGGCCTGAATCGGTCTATGCCAGCTTTTACGAGCCGCTGTTCCGGGGACTGCTGTCCGTGCTGATGCTGATCATGGGGATCGAGGCATGGTCGCGGCTGTCGGAGCTGAAGGGCGTGGCGCATGCGTACCTGTTCTACGGGATCACGGCCCCTCTGGTGCATGGTGCGCTGGGCTTTGGTGCAGGTCTGATCGCGCACCATCTGACCGGCTTCTCGGCAGGCGGTGTGGTGTTGCTGGCGATCATGGCGGCGTCGAGCTCTGACATCTCTGGCCCACCCACGATGCGCGCGGCGCTGCCCGAGGCGAACCCGTCGGCCTATGTGGGGACGTCCACCGGGCTGGGCACGCCGGTGGCTATTCTGAGCATCCCGCTGTTCATGGCGCTGGCGGATTACTTCATCGGGTTCTAGTGCCCTAACTTGACCTTCTGATATATATGTTTCATATATGAACCGTATATCATCGAAAGGATCACGACATGGGACTGGTCAAGATTGATGAAGGGCTGCACGAGGAGATCCGGCGCGCCAGTTCGGTCATGTGCCGGTCCATCAACGCGCAGGCGGAGTTCTGGATGAAGATCGGTATGCTGGCCGAAGCAAACCCGACGATGGCCTTTACCGACATTGTGAAGATGCAGCTCGCACAGGCTGACGCGCAGCCTGACGTGGATGTTGCCTCTTGAGCGCGGATGTTCAGGCAGAGATCGCGGCGTTCTTTGGCGACTATGTCGGCGCGTTTGATCGGGAGGATGCCGACGCTTTGTCAGAGTTGTGGGATGAGGTCGGCCTTTTTCCGTCGCCCACCGGGAACTTTGCGATGGAGCGCGGCGCCTTCCGTGATCACTGCGTCGGCCTGATGGAGTTCTATCGCAAGCAAGGCGTCGTGGAGCCGAAAGGCGAGCTGCTGGCAGTCGAAACGCTCTTCCCGGACGTCGCACAGGCGCGCATGGCGTATCGGATGCTTGGAAAGGATGGCGAGGTCATCGCTGCTTGGGAGCATGTCTATATCCTGCGCAAGACTGCGGGGCGTTGGCGGGTGTCATTGACGATTGCGGATGACGAGATGGCGGCGTGGACCGCGAAGGGTGCTGGGTTTTAAGTGCCTGCACGGAATCAAGCCGAAGGCGCCGTGCATTGCCAGACCGCCCCCCGGGCTGGCGATTTGATTGGTCTGGGCGCGTCCTTCTGAGCGAAGATGTGCTTGGCTGACATAAAGTGAATCGAACTGGCCTTGGATCGCCACCCCGCGGTCTGGCAATGCACGCCTCAGGTTTTGCATTGGTGTTCAAGCTGCCGAGGGTGGCGGTGCAACGCGACCGCTCCAACGAAAAAAGCCGCCCCGGATGGAGCGGCTTTTTCAATCTGTATCGCTGTGACCTTAGCCTTGGCGGGCTTTAAACCGGCGCTGCGTCTTGTTGATGACGTACACGCGGCCCTTGCGGCGCACGACGCGGCAATCACGGTGCCGGTTCTTGAGCGAACGGAGCGAGTTGCGAACCTTCATGGCGCTTCTTCCTCATGTTTCATGGCGCGAAGCAGCGCCGGGTTGCAGTTTAGCGCATCTGCGCTGGTGTAGATGCCGTGCGGGTTGCCCCGGTTGGCGAAATGGATGGTGGGCGATACAAGGATCGAACTTGTGACCCCTTCGATGTCAACGAAGTGCTCTACCGCTGAGCTAATCGCCCACTCTGACCGTCCCGAATTGCCTGCCCACAGACCTGTGGGCGCGGGAATCCGCGCCGGGTGAGGGGGCGTATAAAAGGAGTCGATCAGAGGATCAAGGGCTTTTGGCTTTCCCACTTCTCGGGCTATGTTGGACGCCAGAGGAGGGGCCATGCCAAAGGTCGCATACGAAGTTCTGCACCCGGAGCGCCGCACGTCGTGCGTCGTGTTTGCATCGCCCCATTCGGGTCGCGACTACCCGTGGAGTTTCCTGCGTCGGACCATGCTCGATGAAAAGACGATCCGCTCGTCCGAGGACGCGTTTGTCGACAAGCTCTTTGACATGGCACCGCAATACGGCGCCCCCTTGCTCAAGGCCGGCGCGCCCCGGGCCTTTGTCGATCTGAACCGCAGCGCGGATGAGCTTGACCCCGCCCTGATCGAAGGGGTCCGCCGCCAAGGGCACAATCCCCGCATTGCAAGCGGTCTGGGCGTGATCCCCCGTGTGGTCGCGAATGGCCGGGTGATCTATCGCGGGAAGCTGCCGATGCGCGAGGCCGAGCGGCGCATTGATCTTTATTGGCGGCCTTATCACGCCATTCTGCAAAAGCTGCTGGATGGGGCGCATCAGCATCATGGGCTGACCGTTCTGATTGATTGCCATTCTATGCCGCATGAAGCGATGGACGGCATTGCACAGGGCGCACGCAAACGGCCCGATGTGGTTCTGGGGGACCGGTTCGGTGCCGCTGCCGGGGCCGAGATCGTGGACATGGTCGAGGCGGCCTTTGCCGCGGCCGGCTTTACGGTTGCACGCAATGCGCCTTTTGCAGGGGCCTATATTACGCAGGCCTATGGTCGTCCGTCCCGCCACCAGCATGCGGTGCAGGTGGAGATTGATCGCTCCCTCTACATGAACGAACGCACGGTGACGCCGAACGCGGATTTCGATGATGTGCGGGACCGACTACGCACGGTTGTGTCCGAGCTGTCGACAGTTGGTCAGAGCCGGATGCCGCTGGCTGCTGAGTAGCACTCAGCGCAGGGCGCGCCCTTTCACAATTGCATCCTGCCCGAAGCGGTCCCGGATGGCATCGGCGGCGCGCTCGGCCTCGCCCCTTTGCCGTGCGCCGGGATCGAGCAGGTCACCGGAAGCCTGTACGCTGTCCGCATCCACAAGGTCGGAGATCCCGCAGCCGAGGAGGCGGTACGGCCCCTCATCCCCCACCTGATCGAACAACCCGCGTGCCGTGCGGTAGATCGTGTCGGCCAGTTGCGCGGGGTCGCGCAGGGACACGCGGCGGGTCAGGGACGAATGGTCGTGACGTTTCAGTTTGAGCGTCACGACGCGGCCTGCGATCCCCTTGGCTTTTGCCCGGCTCGCCACCTTGTCCGCCATACGCCAGAGGTGACCGTCGAGGATGTCGGGATCGTTCGTATCCTCGCCAAAGGTGGTTTCGTTGCTGATGGATTTCATGGGCGCGTTGCGGGTCACGCGCCGGGCGTCCTTGCCCCGTGCAAGGTTCCACAGCCGGTCGCCCATTGATCCGAAGCGGGCCACGAGGTCGGTCTGCTCCCATCGCAGAAGGTCGGCGAAGGTGCGGATCCCTGCCTTCTCCAGCGACTGCTGGGCGGCGGGGCCGATGCCCCAGATCAGGCGCACGGGTTTGTTGCGGAGGAAGTCGGTCGTCTCGGCCGCGCCGATGATCGAAAATCCGTGCGGTTTTTCGAGGTCGGAAGCGACCTTGGCCAGGAACTTGTTGTGCGAGAGGCCGATGGAACCGGTCAGGCCCAACTCGTCCCGCATCCGTTTGACCAGCCGCGCCAGCATCACCGCCGGGGGTGCGCCATGCAGGCGGGCGGTGCCGGTGAGATCAAGGAACGCCTCATCCAGCGACAGGGGTTCAATGGCGGGGGTCAGCTCCTCCATCATGACGCGGATCGCGCGGGAGGCTTCGACATAGGCGTCCATGCGCGGCTTGATCACCACGGCGTCGGGGCAGAGCTTGAGCGCCTGGAACATTGGCATGGCCGACCGCACGCCGCGGATGCGGGCCACGTAGCAGGCCGTGGACACCACGCCGCGTCGCCCGCCGCCGATGATCACTGGCTTGCCCTCAAGGCTTGGATCATCCCGCTTTTCCACCGAGGCGTAGAACGCATCGCAGTCCATATGCGCGATCGACAGATCGAACAGCTCGGGATGGCTGACCACGCGCGGCGCATTGCAGGACGGGCAGCGGTTTCCCGCTGCAAAGGTGGTCAGGCAATCACGGCATAGGCTGGGCATGGGGTGGCTTTGTGGCTAGTCCTGTCGATGTAGCAAATCGACAAAGGATTGAACATGGGCAGACGGATCACCGGAGCGAAGCTGGCCCTGTTTGTCGGCGACCGCCTTGCGACCATGCTGCGGGATGACGATCCGAATATCAAATGGCCGAACTACTGGGATTTGCCTGGTGGCGGATGGGAAAATGGCGAGACGCCGCTGCAATGTGCCCTGCGCGAGACACGGGAAGAATTGAACCTGACGCTCGATCCCGGGCTCGTGCGCTGGGGCCGTGACTATGCCGCCACCAGCGGCAAAATCACTTGGTTTTTCGCAGCGCATGTGCCCGAAGAAACCGCACGTGACATCGTGCTGGGGGATGAGGGACAAGCGTGGGAGCTGATGGACGTGCAGACCTTTCTGGACCACGAGATGGTCGTGCCATTGTTCAAGCCGCGCTTGCGTGACTACCTAGCTGGCGTACGGTCTGCCGAGTTTTAGGGGGCCTTACATAAAGCCCCCCGCGCTAAGCGGGGGGAGGTGACGAACCTCAGGAAGAGCCGGTTCGTCGGGGAGTATCACCTAGGGTAAACTACCACCATTGCGGGAGTTTTCCGAGTACGGATTTCCTGACCGGCCAATATACGGTGGTCCGTTGCCGAAATGGCACAACTTATTGATCCACATAAGCGTCAGTTTCTGTGGACGAGTCTAAAAACTGGCGCGTTGTCAGTGGTTTGGAGATTGTGCCTGCGGACTAAGCATTTCTGCCAAAATTGCTTCGGCGCACGCTTTTGGGTTCGGAGATTTCCAGATGGGACGCCCCACGACGATGTGGTCGACGCCGCTGGCGATGGCATTTGCGGGTGTTGCGACTCGCTTCTGATCACCCAGATCGGACCCGGCAGGCCGCACACCCGGGGTCACGATCAGCCGATTCTCCGCCTCTGGCAGCACCCGGATCATGGCCGCCTCGTGCGGGGAAGCGATGACGCCGTCGGCCCCGGCCGCGAATGCGCGACCGGCCCGTTCACTGACCAGATCACCGATGTCGCCCGCTTGGATCAGGCTGTCATCCAGGTCCTGACGGTCGAGCGACGTCAGGATCGTGACGGCGAGGATTTTCAGGTTGCTGCCTGCCGCCCCTTCCTTGGCCGCGCGGACCACATGCGGATCACCATGAACGGTCAGGAAATCCAGATCGAATTGCGCAAGGCCCCGCACCGCAGCCTCGACGGTCGCGCCGATGTCGAACAGTTTCATGTCCAGGAAAATACGTTTGCCGCGTTCCTGTTTCAGCTCGTTGGCCAGCGCCAGACCACCCCCCGTGAGCATCCCCAGCCCGATCTTGTAGAAGCTGACGCTGTCGCCGAGCCGGTCGGCCAGTTCCAGTCCTGCCACCGCATGTGGCACATCCATCGCCACGATCAACCTGTCATCTGCCATGTTCTGCCCCTCGCGCTTGGCCTGGGCCGGGTGTAGGGCAGGTGTCGGCGGAAAAAAAGCCCGGATGCGCGTGGCATCCGGGCCAGTATCAGAGACTTAGCAGGCAGGCACCCGTCTCTGTCTTGGTTTCGTCGTGGAGCATGGCGCGGGGGACAGAAAAGCGCGATGCGGGTCCAGCGACGAAACGAGGGAACTCAGGCTGCGCGCGGGCGCAGCGTTGCGAACTTGTCGATTGTCATGCGACGCAGACCGGCCAGTCTGTTCGGGCGGCGCGGCGCGCGTGCTGCGGGGAGATGTGCCGCATTTGACCGCCCGTGCGTGTGGCGGCGCATGGCTTGCGTCGCGAGCCCTGCGGCGGCGTCTTCAAATTCCATGGTAATGGGTGCGTCGATGGCGCAAGCGTAGCTGTGTGCTCCGTCCGTGTCGTGTACGGTCACGAGAGCTTCGAAAGACTGCGTGGCGGCGTTGTAAATCACATCGCTCAGTTGCAACGGAACAGTCTGCATTTTGGTCACCTACATGTTGTGGTTCTGCTCGTATAACTTACGACATGGGTAGCCGGTTCCCGGTTTTCAGGGGGAAAAACCGTCACGGCGATTCACGGAGCCGTGCATTGGCATCGGGATGTTGCGCGCTGATCTGCCTCAAGATTCTGAATTTGTTAACTTTTTCTTTACGGCGGCGTATGGATATTCCAGCGATGAGTAAGCCATTGAATCGGCACGTTTTTGCTGAAAAATGTGAGGTGTCCGTATGGTTGTGAAGCAAATATGTGAGTTTGACGGACTATTTGACCGCGCGCGTATACCCGGAAAATCGCGCCGATTTTCGACCTGTGGCACTTGTGCAACGCACCGCTCTTACCCATCTGTGATCCATAGGCCCGATGGCCCGTGTGCCTCCGAGAGGGCGCGGGCTAAACTGGGCGCTGAAAAGGAGAAATGACCCATGGACTTGTCCAAGTTCACGGAGCGGTCGCGCGGCTTTGTCCAAGCGGCCCAAACGATTGCAACCCGCGAAAGCCACCAGCGGCTTGCCCCCGAACACTTGCTGAAAGCGTTGATGGATGACGAGCAGGGCCTCGCCTCCAACCTGATCACGCGTGCGGGTGGTGACCCATCGCGCGTGTTGGTCCATGTGGACCAGACGCTGGCCAAGATGCCCAAGGTGACGGGCGATGCCGCGCAGGTCTACCTGGACAACGCGACCGCCAAGGTGCTGGCCGAGGCCGAGGCGCTGGCCAAGAAAGCAGGCGACAGTTTTGTGCCGGTCGAACGGGTGTTGATGGCGCTTGGCATGGTCAAATCCGGTGCCAAGGATGCGCTTGAGGCGGGCAAGGTGAACCCGCAGGCTCTGAATTCTGCCATCAATGACATCCGCAAGGGCCGCACGGCCGACAGTGCTAGTGCCGAAGAAGGCTATGACGCGCTGAAGAAATACGCGATGGATCTGACCGAGCGGGCCGAGGCGGGCAAGATCGATCCCATCATTGGCCGCGACGAGGAAATCCGCCGCGCCATGCAGGTGCTGAGCCGTCGGACCAAGAACAACCCGGTGCTGATCGGTGAGCCGGGTGTGGGTAAGACCGCGATTGCCGAGGGTCTGGCCCTGCGCATCGTGAATGGTGACGTGCCCGAAAGCCTGCGCAACAAGCGGTTGCTGGCTTTGGACATGGGCGCGCTGATCGCGGGTGCGAAATATCGCGGTGAGTTCGAAGAGCGGCTGAAGGCGGTTCTGACCGAAGTGACCGAAGCCGCGGGCGAGATCATCCTGTTCATCGACGAGATGCACACCCTTGTAGGTGCGGGCAAGACGGATGGCGCGATGGACGCGGCCAACCTGATCAAGCCGGCCTTGGCGCGCGGTGAGTTGCACTGTGTGGGTGCCACGACCCTCGATGAATACCGCAAGTATGTTGAGAAGGACGCGGCCCTCGCCCGTCGTTTCCAGCCGGTGATGATTGCCGAGCCGACGGTTGAGGATACGATCAGCATCCTGCGCGGGATCAAGGAGAAGTACGAGTTGCACCACGGCGTGCGCGTATCGGACTCTGCATTGGTGACGGCGGCTACGCTCTCGCATCGCTACATCACGGACCGTTTCCTGCCCGACAAGGCCATCGACCTTGTCGATGAGGCCGCGAGCCGGTTGCGGATGGAAGTGGACTCCAAGCCTGAGGAACTCGATGCACTCGACCGTCAGATCCTGCAGATGCAGATCGAGGTGGAAGCCCTGCGGCTTGAGGACGATCAGGCGTCGAAAGACCGTCTCGAGACGCTGGAGAAGGATCTCGCCGACCTGCAGGAGCGCAGCGCCGAGATGACGGCGCAATGGCAGGGCGAGCGGGACAAGCTGGCCTCTGCCCGTGACATCAAGGAGCAGTTGGATCATGCACGCGCGGCGCTCGACATCGCCAAGCGCGAGGGCAACCTCGCGAAGGCGGGTGAGCTGTCCTATGGCGTGATTCCGGATCTGGAGCGTAAACTTTCCGAGGCAGAGGGCGCCGAGACGGATGCCATGGTGGCAGAAGCCGTGCGCCCTGAGCAGATCGCGAGCGTGGTTGAACGCTGGACCGGTATTCCGACGTCCAAGATGCTGGAAGGCGAGCGTGAGAAGCTCTTGCGCATGGAAGAGCAGTTGCACAACCGGGTGATTGGGCAGGACAGTGCCGTGCGTGCGGTAGCCAATGCCGTGCGCCGCGCGCGGGCGGGGTTGAATGATGAGAACCGGCCGTTGGGGTCTTTCCTGTTTCTCGGGCCGACCGGCGTGGGCAAGACCGAGCTGACCAAGGCTGTGGCGGAGTTCCTGTTTGACGATGACAGCGCGATGGTTCGCATCGACATGTCGGAGTTCATGGAAAAGCATGCGGTGGCGCGGCTGATCGGGGCACCTCCGGGCTATGTGGGCTATGATGAGGGGGGCGTGCTGACCGAAGCGGTGCGGCGCCGGCCCTATCAGGTGGTGCTGTTTGATGAGGTCGAGAAGGCGCATCCGGACGTGTTCAACGTGTTGCTTCAGGTTCTGGATGATGGGGTTCTGACGGATGGTCAGGGGCGGACTGTGGATTTCAAGCAGACGCTGATTATCCTCACCTCAAATTTGGGTGCCCAGGCGCTCAGCCAGCTGCCGGACGGGGCGGATGCGTCTCAGGCGCGGCGGGATGTGATGGACGCGGTGCGGGCGCATTTCCGGCCTGAATTCCTGAACCGTCTGGATGAGACCATCATCTTTGATCGGCTGGCGCGCGGGGATATGGACGGGATCGTGGACATCCAGATGGCCCGGCTTCTCAAAAGGTTGGCGGCCCGGAAAATCGATCTGTCGCTGGATGAGGCGGCCAAGACCTGGCTGGCGGATGAGGGGTATGACCCGGTTTTCGGGGCGCGGCCCTTGAAAAGGGTGATCCAATCGGCGCTTCAGAACCCGCTGGCGGAGATGCTTTTGGCCGGGGATATCAAGGATGGAGAGACCGTGGAGGTGACGGCTGGGCCTGATGGGCTGCTGATTGGGGACCGGGTTTCGGGGACCAATCGGCCCCGGCCCGAGGATGCGGTCGTGCATTGATTTTCATGGGCCCCGGATGGGGCCGTTCCCTGGGTGTCCCACGCTGGGACACCCCACGCCCCCATAGACTTCAATGGGTTACAGAGGGGGACTTAGGATTTGTTAGGGTTTTGGGTTGTCGTGCTATTCCCAGACTACTGCTTTTGACGGACTGCAGCCCAAAGCATGCGTAATTGGGCTGACCCTGAACTGAGGTCGAGCTCCCGATAGGATCACAGGGCATCTGTGAACATGGGAGAATTCGAATGGAGTATTATGCTGGCTTGGATGTATCGCTGCG
>NZ_JAHVHT010000001.1 GCF_019802125.1 Tateyamaria omphalii | reverse complement strand
CGCAGCGATACATCCAAGCCAGCATAATACTCCATTCGAATTCTCCCATGTTCACAGATGCCCTGTGATCCTATCGGGAGCTCGACCTCAGTTCAGGGTCAGCCCAATTACGCATGCTTTGGGAAAGCCGCAACGCGGCATTCGGAATGTTGATGATCGTCTGGTATGGGCCGAAGTTGTTTCTTTTAATCTATCGAACCAGGTAAGGATGGACATATGCAGATCTCGGAGAAATCATCTCATGGCCAAACAGAGCACTGTTGGGCATGCAGAACTAAGCTCAACGAGGCAGGGCAAAAGGTATGCCAAAACTGTCATCGGTGGCAAACATGGCCATGGCGGCATCTGAACTTGTCTAACGCTGCTCTTGCAATCGTCGCTGCAGTCGTGGGTACAGGGTTAGCTATAAGCGCGGCAGTAAATTCATATCGGGATGAGCGAAGTGTTTCAGCCTATGTAGTAGGACAATCCCTTCAGGTAAATTCACGCAACTTAAACTTCAGAATATTTGTTCACGGTAGAAGTGTATTGGCGCTGCTAGACGACGCGAGCTGCTATCTACCGCAGGTTCCCGATGCAACACATAAATTCGCGCCAGTTGAAAAACACTCGGTATTTCTCCCCTTGCAAACTGAAATTGTTTCCCGGTTCATGCAAGCCAGAGAAGAAATTCCGGAAAGCTTTAAATCCGCTGATAGTATCACCTGCAACATAACTTTCACAAATGAAAATGGGTATGGCAGAGCGTTTACAACTAAGTTTAGAGTTTCTAACTGATCGCTTGAATAGGGGACTATGGGTTCATTGGAGTTTCTCTCAACGTAAATTATTCCAAGTCACCAAAAGTGAGGCTGCAGCGAATGGCTTCTTCGCCGGGCCGCACCGCGGCGTGATCAACGGCACTGTTGCACAAATCGGGGTTTGAGCACGGTTCCCCTTTCCCCGGACGGACCTATCCTACGGCCACAGTGACGGGGACCCGTTGATGACACTGACCAAAAGCACCGAAAGGGTGGTCGCAACCACCCATCTTGTGTGACGCTGGCTTCTTAAGTGGCAATTGCGTCATCTTGCCAAGATTATCAGCCCTCACTAAGCTCTTGAATAGAAAACGGGACATAAATGGTGGGAATACACATGTGCAAACTCCTTGGTTGTATCGCCGCGCTATTTATTGCTTTCGGCTCATACGCTATGGCCGAAGAGCCGGACAGAAGCGACTGCCTCATGCAGATCGATGTTTCTGCAGTTTATATCAGTTACAAAAACGAATGTGACCATGAGTTGATGTTGTCGGTTGTGACAAAGGAAGGCCAATGTTCGGGCTTGGGATGTGCGGAGGTACTTCATCCAGACGATACAAGTGCCAGGTATGTTATTGGCCAGGTCCTAAGTTACGGAGCATGCAATTCGAATTCCTACGGAAAGTGGGACGGCTCAAGCCTAACTTGTACGAGAATCAACTCTGAATAGCTCAAGTGTTGGCGACCATGACTCGAGCCCTATCGAGCATCACTTCGTTAAGGATCGGGAGTGGTCTGCTTCATGCCTAGGGAGGTCTCAGTCACTGCGCTGACCGCATAAAGCCGACTGTCTTGAAAAACCACTGACGCCCGCTGTGTCCGTATAGCTGCTACTCGAGACCTCTAGAAGATGCGCGGATCAGCAACGTCCGCTTCGGGGAAGCTGCACTGCGGCGGCAAACAGCCCGGTAGACGGCAGGTATGGGCCGTCACTGCCAAAGTTCGCTTAGGACATCGACCCGCTCCAGCGACCGGCGAAGCGCATGGTTCGAGACCCGCACATAGATCTCGGTTGTTCTAAGGTTTGCATGCCCACTGAGCGCCTGAACCATTAGGATGTCGATACCCTCTCCGATCCGCAGCGTCGCGGCGGAGTGCCGCAACCGGTACGGGTTAGGCGGGGTTCGATGCCAAGGCGTTTCGAAAGTGCTCTCAACCGTTTGCGGAATGTGGCCGCTTGGAGGCGACGTCCCGCCCTCTAAAATCACTGGCGGTGTATTCTCATGATTAAGTACCGCGAGACATTCAACAGAGAGCAGGTCACAGGACCACTTCAGTGGAGGAAGACCAAGTCAACCGATTGAGTCCGCGAAATTCTGAAGGAAATTCGAAACCAAGGTCAAAAACCGAACGAAGTTAATGTGCCACATTTGGGCTAGTGCCACCATTCATGTCTACATTTATGTATATCCGCACAGGCTGCTTATCACTTTCGAAGCTTCTAATTGCAACTTATCGCCATCCTTTGGTTTAGGCATAATCAGTGACGAAGTCGGGCGATCTGACAAATACGCAAGCTTTGCGTTTTTTGCGGACTTGATCGCCGAAAGCAGTGTTTTATTGAGAAGTTGCGAATTTGCAGAAAACACCTTCTCGATGTGATCTGCTTCACACTGTCTGTAGAAAGCCGTCAAAACTGGTCCGCGCAACTTGATAGACTGCGCAACTCCATGCAGGTGATCTTCTAGCGCATCAGCATTCCAATGTGCAATTTTGGATGGATCTTCTTCTCCCAAACCAGGCAACCAGATCCTCTCTTTCAGATGCCGCAGTGAGTACAAAACCAGCGACTCCAGGTCATTATTCTCCAGCCCCTTGTCCGCCCAACTCTCTTCTATCAGCCCAACAGCGCTTAAAAGTGTACCAATCGCGATAGCTTCCTCGTTTTTGTGGCAAAGTGTATGATGTGGATCTGCATAACAGAACATGTTCTCCGTCAGGCGAACCACAACTTCGTCAATTTTCTTCAGGTTGCTGTCAGTGAACCTTACGGTCCGAAAGTGATCTAAATAGCATTGGATTGCTCCTCTACGTACCTGAGCAAACTCAACATCACAGACACCTCTCGGAAATATTGCGGTCCTATCCACGTCAACAAGAACGATCGCATTTTCGCTGGCATGTAGTACTTCAGAAGTGCGCTGAGCGACGGCTTGCCATGACTGCAGAAACTCAAGAGTACCCCCGAAGTTTCGTGACTGCCCCAAGTCGTCATGATCTAGAAATAACCCGCTTACTGAAATCTTCTTGTTTAGTGCGCCGACCTCTAGGCCAAGATGCCTCCAAAACCTTACGTCGCCTTCGCCGTCTCCAATAACGATAATATTAGACAAAGAGTTAAGCTGTTCGTCGCCCCAACAACTTATCACTTCCTGTGCGTAGTTTCTTCGACCTTTTCTATGGAATGGGGACTGTCTATCCCGACATACGATATCCTGCTGTCTCCCTGTGTTGTTCCATTCTGTCCAAATACTACAGTCTCTGAGGTGAAGCATTAACTCACTAGTTGAAACCAAGTCTCTTAATCTCCGCTCTTACGTAGTCGCAAACTGCAAACTCGAAATTATTTAGTCGCTCCCTACGTTGAGAAACCCAACCCAGCCGGCTCGAAAGGCGTGCACTTAACTCCATCTCATCGCCAATATCAAGTTCCAGCCGGTTGGAATGTCTGAGAACAGAAAAAATACTAACAATTTCTTCAAAGAAGGACAGCCTGAGATCCTCCTGTAGCACTCTTTCTTCCAAAACCGCTCTAAGCACGGCAACGTAATTTTCGTCTGGGTTGCACGGTTGTTCCATGGGATCGGTAAGCACAAATTCAACCAAAAGCATTAGATTGACTTGTACGTTGGCAATTAACTTAACCTTCAAGTAGTCATCGATCCCGAAGCGATTGAGCACATCTGCGCGATGGTCCAGAAGCTGCTTCTGCAAAACCAGGCATCTTCCAGTGCCTAGCTCCTGGTCAACGAACAGTGTTCTTGTTGCAAAAGACTCTGCAACCAAAAACCGATTCACTTCAGCGGCCAGACGCTCGGACTCGATGCGTAGTACTGGTGCAGAGGTTGTAGGTAATTCCCATTCCTTTTGGTGAAGGCCCTCCAGTATACTTAACGACTCGTCAAGCTTAGAGAACGATGTTCGATGAATTCTGAGAATTGAAGCGAGTAGGAGAGATGCTTCAAAATAGAAATCGTCATACCTTTTGATACGCTCTCGGCGTCCAATTACAGCTCGACATATGGCTTCCGCGTCCGCCGCAATACCACAGCTTGCGTAGAGATAAGCGATGGTAAGATCGGCGAGGGACCCCTTCCAGGTCTGCATATTCAACAGCCGATCATAACGCATTTTTACAGATTTGGTCGTTTCATTCACCAATCCGTGGACCTCGGCCATCTCGGCTCCACCTATTTGGATGGGTAAGGGAAGCCTATGAGTAAAACGGCGGGTTCCCAAATTGGGATGCCTACTCTCCATGAAGGTGTTGAGTGCTCTAACTGTTTTTGGAGCTAAAATCGAAGATGCACTCAGGATTGCAAATGAACGCTCGGCATGGCTCTCGATGTCATTCTCCAACCTCTCGATAAAGTCTTGCTTCTTATATCCAGCCTCCATAAGACCTTTGAACAGTTCGTTGTGCAGGTCATCGACCTGCGCGGAAGCGAGATTAACGCTGGGAATAAGTCGCCTAAACTCCTTAAAGAAGTCGTCAAGTGCTGAGGAGACGAGGTCACTCAATCCATCTTTAGGCTTTGAGAATTCCCCAGCACTCTCTAGCAATGACTTCAACCTCTCGAGAAAGGACTTGTGACGATCCATGCGCTCAGAGTCTCGATTCTGTCCTTCGGATGCGAGGACCTTTGATAGTATAGACTTATTGAACAACCAAAACTCGGGTTGGGTATTCATACGACTTGATGCAAGTAGCATCTCACCCTTCGATCGAAAATCGAAGATTAAGTCCTCGAAAAGCTGCGAATGATGCTTGTCCAAGCCTAAAGTAGGACCGGCATTCCACATCCAATACGTCTGGAAATTCTCAACATGGATATACTGAGACCATGGCTCTTCCAGATATCGCATCAATCTGACGACGTTAATTAACTTTTGGTCCAGGGTCAGCAGGACAACATTTTGAGAATTACGCCCAGCATTTTGCAAAGCGACATCTCTCAACGCCCGCAAATCCTGTGCAATCGAGAAACCTGATCTTTCATCGCCTTCGGACAAAATCAGAGAAATCTTTTCTAGCGTCTCTGTAAGGCCCAAGGGTACCTTCGCCTTGTCATTATTTCTTAGAGACTTAAGTCTCTTCTCAAAGTCAAGTCTTTGTCGAGGCCCTTGACGACGAATATCTAGCAAGAGGTCAAAACTATCTTGAAACTCGTCTTGCAGTACTCTTACCACCCGCTCTAGCTGCTCCTTACTAAGGCGTGGTGATAAGTCACTCTTTTTGATTACACGAGAAAATGCTGCGTCTAGGTCTCTCCGCATACGGTCGTAGTCCAGACTCATTGACGAGATGAACGCCGAACGAGCTTCATACAAGTGGCTGTCTGCGATCGAATATCTTTTCTCGAAGCCTGTATCCAACTGGATTGAGCCACGAACCAGACTTGCGACCTGTTCAATACCTAAATGTCTCGCGGCGTATCCAGAGACATGGTCATTTTCTCGACCGGAGGTATCAAATAAAAACCATATGACGTTCGCGTCCAATGCAAATACCGTACCGTTTGGATGGGTCGCGTCACTTCTGTGTTGGCCGGATTCGCGGAGATCCAGAATTAAGGCGGCAAAATCACGAAGAGAGCGAGTAAAGGTTCTTGCCTTCATGACTGATCCCCCCCTTCGTCGTCGTTGTCTCGCACAATTTTTTCAACAGAAACTCCGGGAAATATGGGAACAACGTTGTTTCGAAACTTTTCAATGAAGGCGAGGGACGTTTGCCTTGCGTTGGCAATACGATCGAAAAACTCCTCCCCAACGAGATCGCTTTGTAGGTGCGGAATCGAGACCATCTCTTCCCCGATCTCTTTGAGGTGGTCCTCAAGTTCTTCAGGGGAAAGGCTAAGGTCGGGATGAAGCTCTGTTGCTCGAACAAGCCACTCATTGTCACGTAGGTTCAACAATAGAAGCAGTGGTCTTGCATGCGCGAAAATGTATCGGACAAACCTGCAAGCGGTACATTCACGACTTTCGTCTGAAGACAGTTTAAGATCGGGAAGGGCACTTGCCCAGTACTTCAAGGGAAGGCCAGCGATCAGCTCGGTTGAGAATGCATAGAGCTGTTTTTCGTCTGTCATGCTGTTAGCTGTCGATGCGAACGCGATGTCGGTCACCTGCTTTAGTGTGATGCTGCTTCCTGCTCGCTTTTCTGGATCGAGCAGAACGCACGCTACTTGAGCTAGAAGGACAGGATCCGATATGACCTCTGCTTCAAAGAGGTCACGAAAGTCGGAGTATTCGGCCTTGAACTTAATCGTTCGAAAATAGGCGGACGATATCGACAAAATGTTTTCGGCACATTCGATGAGCTCGGGATCGTTATCTCGCAAGATTGGGATCACAAGTTGTATGGCTTCGTTGATCGCTTCGGACGCCTTGCTGTTGTCAACTGCGACAGCAATCGATGTGAGCTGTAGCAACCTTGGAAGGCCGTCTGAGCTCCGCCATGCTGTCATGTATTGATAGACCGACTGACCTAGCTTGACCCGATCGTCTATGGATAGGTCCCGCGTGGTGATGAGTGCAACTTTCTCGTCGACATACTCGCTGGGGAGGTCGAATTCTTCTTCGCTGATGTAGTCAAGTGCATCTACCAAATTCCCTCCCCTTCCCTGTGTAAGACAGAAAGATGACACGTACATACCTCACAATTGCCGATTGCGCAATCGGCAATTCTAGGCTATATAGCGACTCACCTTAACAAAGGCAGCACATGAATCGCACCATCACATTCGCTTCCGCCATGGCCAAAGAGCTCTTCGAAGGCAGGTGGGATGGATTGGTCAAACACACTCCGGAGGACATCCTTGAGGAATGCTTCATCGACCTCCGCCTTATCGAAGTGTCGCGGCTTGAGAGTGACTTGAGTTCTACTTTCAAGAAGCGGATTTTGAGCGAGGACACTGATGGAACTAGAAAATTTGTGATTTCTGGCGCCTCTTCAGACGGAACCCAAGCTTACTCGATTTCATTCAATTGGTCCAAGGACGGCATCATCGATCTAGATATTTCATTTGGATCAGGCGACGAGAAAGGGACAGAAAATGAGCACTAATGCTAACAACGCAGTTGAACCCACCACCACGACCTATGAGGCGCGCCGGATCGCCCCTATACACCCAGGCCAAATCGTTTGGCGCAGGTTTATAGAGCCGTCTGGGCTTACTCAGCTCGAGTTCAGTGACAAGTATGGGATCGAAAAAACTAAGCTCAACCGACTTATCAAAGGGACAAAGGCAATTGACGTTGCTCTGTCGAGAGAGTTGGGGCGCGCGCTAGGCGTGAATCCACGCTTTTTCCTAGATCTGCAGCTGAAATACCTTGAAGCACAAGAAGCGTCACCAGAAGCTTTCCAAGGCGCCGCTGCGGAGAATGATGACATTGAGCAAGAAGACGCAAGCTAGGTTACTGCTTCTGTCTTGGAGGAGCATCCTAAATTTATCGACTGCAGAAGAAGGCACGCTCACCCATTGGTTTGACGAAAGTCTAGCCAATGGGGGCATTCTAGTGACACAAGCATCATTGACTCGAGCAAGCTCTCATTTTCCAGGTCACCTGAAAAAGAAGGGACTCAGTCCATCATTAAAGTTCAACGCTTTCGTCGACAGCAAATTGAGCCCGACGATTGTGATCCCCTTCGCCCATATCTCGATGAACCTATATAGCGAGATTGCACAAGAAAATGAGGCGGATGATCTTGAGTTGTTCGCGATCGCATGCGCTATTCAAAACGCATATTTTTACCAGTGTTGGGATCAAGAAGACGTAGACTTTGCCGAGTTGTTTGCGAAAAGGATTAGCGTTGCGGGACATCTGCTAAAAGATGTCTGACTTCAGTCATCTGAATCCGCATCAAAATCTGAGATGCTTGAGCCTCAGTGGTGGAGGCGTCAGAGGTATTGTGTCTATCAAACTTCTGGCGGTGCTTGATCGGAAACTTAAAACCGACGCATCCCAAGCTTTTGATATGTTTTGCGGAACGTCGATTGGGGCCATCCTCGCGCTAGGACTGGCTGTCGGTAGGAGTGCAAACGAGTTAAATGAAATCTTCTTTAAACAGGCTGACAAGATATTCGGCCACCCAAGACGACTAAATCCCTTTGGGGTTCGGGGTTCAAAGCACGACTCTGTTGGTTTGCGATCTGTTGTCGAAGAAGTGTTGGGCAATGAGAGACAAACGAACCTCAGCAAATTGGACAAGCGGATCCTGCTCATTTCAGTAAGCGGTTCGACCAATCAAGTTGCATATTTTGGTAACGTGGGAGATGTAAATGGGCAGGAATGCCACGACGCGACCTTAGTCGATGCGGCGCTTGCGAGTTCGGCCGCACCGTTCTTTTTGCCAGCACACCCAATCGGTCGGGAGATGTTCTTGGATGGAGGTCTCGTCAGCAACAATCCAGACCTAGAAGCATATCAAGTTGGCACCAAGAAGTTCTCTCGAACTGAAGAAAGCCTAAAGATTCTGTCACTCGGTACAGGGCGAGTTACACCGACAAGTATGACCTCACAGATGACGAACCCACGTAGCTTTCAATGGCTTGGAAGACTATCTTTGATTGACAGGCTAATGCAGATGCAGTCGCTAAAACCAAGCTTGGCAGTCGCTGCGTCGCTTGGACGAAACTATCAAAGACTAGATGTCGATTTGAAGACGGCCGTGCGCTTAGACGATGCAAGCCAAGCGACGTTGGAGATGTTGTCAAATTCGGCAGCGGCGAAAGCCAAAGAAACCTTAGCAACGAATGGCGGGCATATTGCCAGCTTCTTTAGGTGAAAAGCGGATTCTGTTCCTTACTTGACACCACCATCTAAGGCATGCAGCGGGAAGCAATTCTGTTGGTCGTCAGAAATTTGCCTGCTCATATCCGTAGGTTCTTTCAAAGTCCTGCCAGCCTACAGGGTGCCCGACCTGTTTGGCCCGTTGCTCTTCTGGCGCTATGCTGCGCAAACAACGTAGCTCCCGTACTGCTGCGATTTGCTTCTCGGTCTTGGTTTCTGCGGCCATGTCGAATGATTAATTCTCGGGACTATCGTTACTCCGAGATCAGTGTCTGCCAAGCGGGCTGGGCGGTTACGATAATGGGACCCACTATCCGCATAGTGCAGCGAATTTGTATTTAAGCCAGTTCATCTTGCATCAACATACTAGCTAAAAGAGAAGTGCGTGTGTCACGTCAAAACGGAAGGGCTACACTGCTATCCACCTTCCGTAAGCTTAAAACGTAGCTGAGGAATTCGACCACTACCTAGGTTATCTTTGGCTCTAGAGCTTAGAGGACCTTCAGATCCATTCAGAGTGGTCGGCTCTTATCCTATGTTGTTGGGTTTGAGACCTGTGCGCAGCTTGTTTTGAACCTTCGTTGCCGCTTCCACCTTTGTCACCGTGCCAGACTTGTCCGTATCAAGGCCGACATTGAGCGTGTAAGCGTCGCTTCCCTGCTCGAAGAGTACAAACGATTCTGGCTTGCCGATTGCTTTGGGATATAGGACTGCCATGTAGACATCGGACAAAGATGCCAAGACCCGGCCGCCGGCTGCGCGACGAAAGTACTTTTCAACCCAGACAAGCTGCTCTAGCGGTGACATATCTGCCAAATCGTCCGTAGAGGTCCCGAGGTCATCTGCGGTCGATGAAAGGAATTGGATCAGGCCAATGGCGGAAGAGCCCGCCTTATTTAGCTTGCTTGGCGAGAACGTACTGCCTGTTTCAAAAGCCATCACGGCCATCATGTGATCTGGATCGACGTTCAGCCGTTCGCACATATCGCAGACGGCTTGGTTAAAGGTTTCTCCGTGGCTGTCTTTGCTCAAAGTCGTCGCACCCCACGCAATTGCCCGGCGTGTATCCCCTCCGCCTTGCACATAACCAGGGCCACCACTGATCGCGTTGTCAAAATCGAAAGTCGGTAGCGTGAAGCCCAGATCAGATGCCGTCGCAGGGCCGAGGATGCCGTCCACCTCCTCTCCTTTTGCGATCTGAAAGTCTCGCAATGCCGAGAACGTGCCGGGACCGAAGTCGCCGTCAACCTTGATCGCATGGCCGACCGCCTTCAGTGCGGCTTGCAGTTGGCGCACCAAAGGGCCTTCGCTGCCAAACCGCAGAATAATGGATTTTCCGGTGCCGCGCCCCACGACCATCTGCTGCATTTCAGCGGCATCAAAAAGAACATACTCGGTCTGGTCAAACTCTTGCGCGAACCCTTGCTGAAAGGGCGCGATGAACTTTTTCCAGGGCCCTTTTTCGCTTCCTTTGACGCCTTTCTTCACCTTCCCAGCAACCGTCTGGCACCCGGCGGAAGAGAACTTCGCATCGGGAATGTTGCTATCTATCCCCATCGAAAACGCGCAATGGATATTGTCGCCTGCTGCGAGTGTTGCGAACCACGGATCGTCACCATCGTAATCCGCGTCATCGGATGTGCGTTGCAGGGTGATGAAACTCTCCTGACGAAGTGCCCAATGCCCCTGGTGTTGTTCAGAAAACTTGTGCCAGCCGGGCGCATAGCGCTTGTAGCGCCCGCGCCCCATTTGGTTCACACCCTTGCCGCCCTTGGCGATGCCGCCTTCAACCACCGTATTAAACGGGACAGTTGAGCCGGGGAACAAGGCAAACCCATTGCCCGGGCGCCACTGCCCAAGCGTGCAGTTCATCGTCTGGTAATTCACATTGCGCATTTCGAGCGCATGTGACGCAGCAAAGGGTGTGCCTGCGTAATCGACAGGTCTGCACCCGCGCAAACCAAAGGTGATCATTCCCGATGTCGGCAAAGGGAACTGAGACCTTTTCCAAAGGGCAATCAGATGCGCCTCTGTCATTGTCAGGTTTGCGGCACCGGTAGGGATCTCCCCGGGATCCTCTGCCACGATTTCATAAGGGACAACCGGCGTCTCTTCGGGGACCGGGGCTGTAAGGTTGACCTCTTCGGCGGAGAGGTCCAAAATTTCGGCAGTCTCTGCTCGCAGTGCCTGCATTTCATCTTCGAGATCCGGCAGGTTCGGCCCCAGAAAACCATCAATCACAGATCTAAGTCGTGCGACCTCTGCTGCGAGTTCGTGCAGTGAAAAGAAGGCGATGCGGTCAAGGGCATCCAGGACAGGCTGCCCAATGATCTCAATCTCTTCCCGGCGGGCATCGTCGGCCTCATTCCATTCTGCCTGTAGGGTCTTGCGCATGCTTTCGAGTTGTCGCTCAAGCTCCTGCATGGTAGCCATGATGCCCTCCCTGACCTGTCGGTCTCAATTGGTTGCCGCTGAAATACGTTCAAGTTCAATGGATTGTCGCAAAAGGCGCTGCGCTGAAAGTTCTCCCCGGCCACCTGCGGCGGCTGCGTCAGCGGCGGCCTGCATAGCGATCTGGGTTTCATCAATCATTAGAACCCACTTCGCGAGCTCTTGCCGAAAGGCGGCGACCCGGGCGCGGTCTGCTTCGCGAATGCCGGTGCCTTCACCGAAACTCGTCCCGCTGTTGGCACGCACCATCGTGCGATACATCCGCGCTGCACCTTCGCGAAAGGCATCAAGCAGCGCCGCCATATTGGGCTGCTGATTGACGACCTCTTCCCGGAAACGCTGATAGTTGACCTGTGCAACGGCCTGTTCAAGCCCCGGAAGGATCTGCTGTGACAACTGCAGCGTCAGCTCACATGCACCGCAGAGATCTGTCAGTTTTGCGCGCGCCGCGGTGGTGCTGGCGGTTGCATTTGCGGCCGGGTCCGCGCTTTGATCTTCTGCGTTGAACGGCGCAACGCCGGCCCGAAAGGTGCCAATCATCTCGGTGACCCGCGCCCTTTGCAACGCGGCACCGTCGCCATTGGCGATTCCAAGAAGGACTTTGTTGTAGAGGCGCAATGCATTAAGATTGGCACGCAGGGACGCCGTTGCAGGCGCATCACCGGCATCGATGTAGTAGCCCGCGAAATCCGGATCAAAAAACTGTTCATCAAGTTCTTCGGCAAGGACACGGCGGGCCAGTTGCCGCTCCGCATCAGCCAAGTCATCAAGCACCTGATTGCCCTGGTTATGCTGGATGTCAAACGCGGCATCATAGGCAACAAACTCGGATACGCCTGCGGTGCAACCACCCAGCGCAAGCGCAAGCGCCACGGCGCAAAATCCTTTCAACATGGCTCTCAGTATCTGCATCGTCCCCTCCCTTTGATCCCCGGTCCATGCGTTTAACCGTAACGCTCACCCCACGTCGTCCGGACCCGCAGCCGATGTGTGTCAGAACTCATCTGGAACCGCTGGAAACGGCGCGGGGAATTCAGTCGCGCTATATTGGTAAAGTGACCCGAAAAGCCCGTCTGTACCGGGAGCCCAGCTGGTGGTTTCCATATCCAAAGGAACGCATTCCGATGACTGCGTCTGCGGATTTTCCTTGGCCTGTTCGCAAAAAATCGGTGAGGTATGGCAGGCGACAAGGTAGCTGTCGTTGCCACTGTCCCCGCGGAATTCCTGATAGCAGTAACGGATATCTACAACTTCGGTCTCAAGAACGGGTGACTCCAGCCCCGCCAGAAACGGGTTCGGGTTCATGTTCGTAAATTGATCCTGGAAGTTTTGCGGGATCCAGTATCGATAAAGGCTGGGATCAAGGCAGTCGTCCAGCTCTCCTTGCAATGCAAAGCCGCTTTCATTCGCGCGCAAGCGCCGCTCGATATCCGTCACAAGTTCGCGTGTCTTTGAAAGATCGCCTCCTGCTTCCTGGCTGATCGTTCGGAATGTGTAGCTGAGCGTAGCCGCAAGGGCCGTTTGGTTCTCAATGCTGATCCAACTTGCAGCGGCCCGAGCTATACCAAGCAGATTGGCACGTGCATTGACGGCGACACCGCCTTCTTGTGGTGGGACGGGTTGATGAAGATGATCCAGCACAATGCAAAGCGTGCTGTTGTCAACGACGCTGGCTAGCAAACGCGCCGAGTTGACGCGAACCGAACGATCCTTATGTCCCGCCCCTATTGCCAGAACTTGCGCGACTTCGGCCGAGTCAAGTTCGCGAAACCGCGTCACGTTGATGAACTCGTCCTCGACCAGCAGAATTGCTGCAGCGGTCAGTGACAGATAAGCGCCGATCGCAGCAGTGTTCCGCTCATTATTCCGAATCTGGAATTCAAACTCGGGGATCTGCGGTACGATGCAGGACAATGGGTCGCGAACGGACTCTAGCATGGGAAGGCTCTGTGCCTTTCCTTCAAGAATAACGCCATTGATGAAGCTGCAGTTCTGGGCAACTGCCTGAGACGCGGACGCCGCGCAACAAAATGCAATGCTTGCTGCAAATGATCGCCAACGCTTCATTCGAACGCCCCTAAGCTGATATCATTCTGGCCAACGGTCACGGGCTGATCGGCCCTTGGCGCAGCAGCGATGAGGCGCTGCTCAAACTCTACTGTTCTGGTGGCGACATATTCATCGAAATCCGCACCTGCCCGTTCGCGCGGCGTCAGATCCACTAGAACGGTCTCAGACATCGCGCCTTGCGTGGGCGCCTCTTCACACTCGGGGTCTACGACAAAATGAAAGGCATTATCCATCAACAGTTGTGTGCCGTCCCTGCCGGCAAATTCCAGATGGACAGGAAAGGCGCAGCGGTCAGAGTTGGCTTGCTTTGGCAACAGCACGATGAACTGATCCTCAAGTGTTGAGGTCAGAACAGGCAGCCCCTCAAGATATGCCGAAAGAACATGTTCATCAGGACTGATTGCAATCGTTTTGTCGCGGGATCCGATCTCAAACGAGACCTTCAGATACTTCGTCTGCTGATCGAAAGCTTGCCGCATCTCGGCGTGTTTTTCCACAATCGCCCAACCGGCCAGAAACGCCAGCACGCCGGCACCACCGGCCATCGACCCCTGGAACCAGCCGTTTGTCAGAAGATCGCTCCGCATGCTGCCAGCTGCCTGTGTGCCAGTGCCATAGAGCGAGATCGCGATGCCCAGCACGACATAAACGAAGGTGAAAGCCGTGTGCGACTCGTCCTGAGCATGATCCGCCCAAGCGATCAGTGCGATGCCCAGAACAACAAAAAGTAGCCCGGAAGAAAAGAATGCCCGAATCCAGCCTATGATCCGCTGTAACGCGCTTTGCTCCAGCTCTGCCTCGATGCGCGTTCGAACATCTTTTTCTGTGGCTCCGACCAAACCGTACCAGATTTTGAACTGGGCCAGACTTGGCTTTGAAGCAGTGCCTTTGTGCTTGGCAAAAGCGTCTTCCAGTGACAGTCTTTCACTTTTTTCCAATACTTGGACGTCCCGGACGAAGGTATATTCAGAGGAATTTGGTTTCATTGGAATGTGTTAGGTTGCTGGAGACTCAACTAAAAGAAGTAAAAATGCTTCTTGATCGTGTACGCAGGCGTGTGATTTCGCAAGGAAAAAAGGCGATTTCGATCCGAAAACAGGTTTTGGGAACAAAACGTCTTCTGGGTCAATAGCGATTTCCAAGAACTCGAGCCACTTTTGTATTCGTGCGCATTGGGCTTGAGTCTTGATAGTAAGCGCATGGTCGGCGATGGTTGTTGTGAAGTTGAAGTATCGATAACTAGGAATTCGCCTTCATACTGAGTCTCTAGGATGGCTTCGTTTGGTAAGGTTCAACCGGACCAGAACCGGACGCCCTAGGGCGTCCGCTTGCATCCGAACACCTTAAATCGAAAGCTCTACCAACGCTTGAGCGCTGCTCAAATCTACTTCTGCAAAACCAGAGGAAGCGCTGCGCAAACTATTTCTTGCGCTTTGCTTTCCTGGCGTGCAGCCTTGCAGGACGCAGATTATCCATGTGCTCGAATTTTTACCTGGGGTATTGGTGTGGCTAACTTTGAAAATATTCAAATCGGCTTCGAGCCGTTCGATCTTTCCATAGAAATTGGTGACGCAAAAACGGAGCCGTGTATCCGAGGCGCAGATGTTCAGTTGTGTGCCGACGATGTAAAATTTCCAAACGGCACCAGCACGACGGCGGTCGCGACAGATGTCATGGAATACATCTGCGCACAGCTCTATAAATTCGGCATCGTTGTGCATTACACAATCGAAGCGTACGAGGGTGAGCGCTACATGAAGTCAGTATCTGTCTCCCGCCTATATGGACGAGATTTTTCAAAAGGCACAGGAAAACGCGTTTTCGAAGCGAAGTCTTTCACAGATGACAGCAACTGTTGGAAATGGCGCGTTTCCTTCACAAAGCCGAAGACGAAAGACAAGAAGGGGCGGGGGCTAGACGCTTTGGATAGCATCCCGCTTGCTGGTGTCAGATCAATCATTTTCGACTTCGGTGTCGCACCACCGACAAGCTAACCCTTTATGTGGACGCATCTCCAGCCCTATCTGCCAAACGACCGGCGGGCAGAAACTATACGGCGCAAAGCCCGAATCGGCCTGTGGCGCGCGATCAATATGCGCCGGCTGATCCTGCTCGTCGGCTCCGGCGCGACGATCAGCCTAGGTCAACAATCCTGGAACCAAACCCTCATACATTTCATCGCTCTAACGACCCGGCAATTCGCCGAAAACGGCATGTCATCACGCGACGAACAACGAAACGAGGACGGCTCAACAACCTTCACACGCTTCCCCGTGCGGCAAATTCGACTGTTCGATCAAATCATGGAACTCTGCGGCACCGAAGACGTAAAACACTATTCGCTCGGCAGCTCGGACGCGGCGAAAGACATGGTCAGGGGCCGGCTGGCGAAGCTTGAAGCGCAAGGCGATCTCGACACAGATTCTCTCAGAATTGCACTAGATTTGTGCGAGGAACTGCTCAATGTAATGGATGAGGTTGAGCCGCAACCAATTCACGTCGCAAAAGTGCGCGCCGAGTTTGCCAAAAGTTTCCACTCACGCGACCACCCTTGGGAAAATCTGGATATAGATAACAACCCCGTCGGGCGTATTCTCAAACACACCCGCTCGCGCCGCATCCTAACCACGAATTACGATGCTGAATTCGAACGGTTCCTTTACGAAAGCAACCTGCGGTCCGAGCCGGGCACCACCGCACATTTGCAATTCAAGCGGCTGCCCAAGTACGACACAGAAAACTCTGAACCCAACCCGCGCCGCATTTCCGTCTCCAGCTCCCTGCGCCGAAAGATCTCCTCAACAAGTATCGACGCGGGCAATGTCGGCGATCTGGTCAATTTCGCAGCTTATTCGCGCTCCGAATTGTATCAGATCTTTCACCTGCACGGGCGGCTTGACCATCCGATGGATATGGTCGTGTCCAAAAGCGATTACCGCCGCGTCTATGCTCAGGACCCGTCCAGCGCCGAAGCCTTCCAGGCCGCGCAAGAAATTCTGTTCTCCGGCAACGATGTCCTCATGGTCGGCTTCGGCGGCGAGTCGGACATCCTGCTGCCGTTCCGCCGCTTTGTGGAACGCGGGCGCAAGGCCGATCAGGCCCCACGGCGCACCTTCGCGCTTCTGCCCAGCGAAACCGGCGACGACTACAAGCGTAAGAACGCCACCAAAGCCATCGACTGGGCGCTCGACTATGAAATCTACACGATCCACTATGGCGGCAAACGCTTCCGCGAGACGCTCGGGGCACTGAAAGCCATTCGCAACTGCCTCAACAAGGCTTGGAAAACCCGCGAGGAGGGCGCGCATGAACCGCTCGATCTGGAGCGCGCACTCAACAAAATTCGCGATTTCCGCATCCGCAAGCCCGAAGATGCTAAGACGGACAGTCGCGGCAAAAAGGAACTGGTAAGTGACAAGACATTCAACGACCTGAACGCCCTCGCCGCCGACAGAAAGAAGTCAACCTCGGTCGGGCCAGACCGCGCAGCGTGGCTGACCGAGCTGCGCACGTTGCGCAACGCGGCAGAAACCGAAACCTACACCAACGCGATGCTCTATGAGCTTGAAGAGCTCGGCCGCCTGTCCCGCGATTGGTGGGATGCGCTCCGCCACGCGCCCAATGAACGGCGTGCGCGCTATCATATCGCCGATGAAGGGGTCAGCGGTGCGCCCGGCTACCTCTCGGTCCGCCATTGCAGCATCTGGGAGCCGAAATTGCTCGAAACCGAGGCGACCGACTGGCCGCAGCTTAACTCCGCCCGCAAGGTCGCGACCGATCAGGTCCTCACCCAAGCCGGGTATAACCGACGTATTATGCGCTTCGCGGCGCCTCGGGGTACCGGGCAGGCGACCTTTGCAAATCTGCTGCATCGCCGCGAAAATCAGGCGTTCATTTTCGACCTGCCAGATGGCAGCTTCCACACGGGTGGCTTTCTTGCGCATCTGTCCTTTTCGATGGAGTTTACCTCTGTCCTCAAGGCCTTCGGGCGGTTTTTTTCGTATTGGACAGCGAAATGCCTCGCGGACCCGGACGCAGCGCCGCCCAAACCTGCCAGTCTGGCTAAAGCCTACCAAGACCTAGCGGATAAGTTTGCGCACCAGGTCGAGGATGCCAAACGCTACCTCAACCCCCAATCCGGGCAGGCTGATCTCAGCCTCAGCGAGTTTGAACGCCTGCGCCGCCTGACAAAATTCATGCGCTCCGATAGCGCGCTCAAGACCAAGATTCAGTCCTACATGGCCGATCCGCAGGCTTATCACGGACTCGCGCTCACCGGGGGCGACCTGACCCACGCGGCGCAGGAACTGGTTGCCGTCGCTTGGGAAGACGACCAGACACTGATGAAACAGGATACGATGGGTCTCGCAGATTTCGATCTCGATGCCACCAACTTGACGAAGGACGTCGGGCCGGGCCGCGCCCCGCGCCGTCACAGGCTCGATATGCTGCGCGAAGCGATGTCAAACTACACCGCCGTCTGCGGCGAAAACCGTTTGTTTGTCTGCCTCAGCGGGCTGGATCGGATCGCTGATTCCAATGGCGACGCCTATAATCCAGCACATCGCGCCTTCTTCCGCCTCCTGACGGGGACCGAAGAGCGGACCGAAACCAATCCGTTCATCGCAGACGGCCTTTCGGGGTTGCCAATCGATGTCGTGCTGATCGCGGGCAAGCCCGAAGCCCCTATTGCCTATCTTTCGAAGGAATTCGATCCGCAAGTTGATCCTGTCGCCTCATTCGAGTCGGCATCCGACGCGGACAAAACGCCGCTCAACGGCAACGTGCAACTCTACTCGAACCGAAGCGCGACGAAACGCCTGTACAAACGCTGGGGCGAGTTGCAAACGCTCAGTTGGGAACGCCGCATTGTCATGCTGGGCCTAAAGGTGGAAGAAAAGCACTTCGCCTACGCCAAGGACAAAGAACAGAAATACCAAAAAGACCCGCGCACGGAAGACCGCGTACAAAAACTGCCTGGCCCGGAGGAGGCCGCGGCTATGTTTCTGCTTTGGGCAGAATCCACCCAAAGCGATCTGTCGCATCGCGACATCGGTGATCTGCACGAAACCAGCCAAATCCACCGGCTGCTCTATGAAAACCTTTCGCTCTCGCTTTGGGTTCTGCGGCTTTGGGTGTTCCAGGCCCGCGAAGCCGAGGCGTCCGGCCGCTCGCCCGTTCCTTTCGGCTTTCACAGCTTCCTGCGCGATCTCGATGCTACCGCGGCGCGCGATGGGCAACATGGCGTGTTGAAATACGTTCTGGATAGCTATGAACGGGTAGACGCGCAACGCTACCACGTCACAGATACAGCTGCGGGGTCCGCGACCTATATCCCCGAACTTCACACGCTGATCCTGCGCCATCTGGTTGTCTTCGCGCTGCCGGTTGAACCTTGGGTGCTTGTCGGATGCCCCCTCATTCTGAGTTTGCTGCAGAAAGAGTTCAAGAAGCGGTGCAGAAACGGCGTCGGGCTTCCGTCGCTGGACGTAGACGAGGTCAAAGACGAAGCGCTGCGGCAAGGATATCTGGCCCGACTGGAATGGCTTGAACGGGTCTTCGTTCTTAGGGAACTGCGCTTAGCGCTCAACACGCTTGTCGGCCGGGCGCTGGTGATGAGGGTGCACCCTGCCTCTGACGTATTCAAACGCGCAGAGTGGGACGACGATAAAAGCAACATGGCCACCGAGGCCTTCCTGCACACCCGTTACTCGCTACACAACAAAATACGTCAGTTCGTCGCCCACTCAATCCGGCTTGGCGTGCATGATGGGGCGGATATTAATCATCACCGCATGTCGATCTATTGCGATCAGCCCCGCGAACTGCCTTCGCCGACCCAGGAGCATTACGCATTGGTACGCGATATCCTCGAACACCAGATCGACCTTTGCCGCGAAACGTTGGCCGCCATGTTCCAGATCGGGCACGAACAGGCCCGGATCAGGGATATTATGGAAGGCTGGGACAGCGACACTGGCATCCGCTCCACTAGTCCCGCTCAGCAATCCGAACGGCGCTTGGACACTGTACACGAAACCCCAGAAGACAGGCGCTTTCGCTTTGCCCTGGCCCGGCGCATCTTCGCCCCCGAACCCGTCGCAGACGGCCCGCTCAACAAGATCGATGAGGCGCTAAGCGCCGTCGCCGAAGGGCTGCACATCGAAAACTGGGCCTCACCCGACGGAGTTGGGGGCAGCTTCGGTCGCCTTCACGCCGTACCCCAACGCCTGCGCGCAATGTTCAGCGTCCTGCAAGGCTCTTTTGCTATCGGTTCCCTGTCGCGCATGACCAGTGTCCGCACCTCCACCGCAGATGGCAACGCGACCCCCTTCGACGCCTATGGCAATTGGCTACGAAGCCTCATCAATGCGGGCGCGAGCCTTGATCGCACCCAACTCGAATTTCAGCGCATCTTCTGCGGCACCACTTTCCAGGACCGCACGACCGGCAATCACGAAATCAGCGGCTGGCTCTCGGAAGCGCCAAACAAACAAACCGACACCCCCTCCATTTCGCGCATCACCGCCGCCGAACAGTCGATCCGCAGCGCCGCTCAGGACCTTGGCCTCAGCGCGATCCAACGTACCCAGCACACCACCCTCCGCCATCCCTTCTACCGTGACGAAATCGCATGGCTCTACAACGAACGCGGCCTTACAGCACTGACTCAAGGCAATGTCTTCGACGCCCTTCCGCTGCTACAACAAGCGTCCTTCATAATGTCCCACCGTCGCGTGCCCGAATCCGACAGCCACGCCTTCCACGCCGCCGAACGCCGAATCCAACTCAACATGGGTATCGCCCTGCTGGAACGCGGCAGCGTCGCCGAAGCCCAACGTGTCCTGACCGACCTGCGCATCGGCAGCCTGCAAATCAGCGGCTCCACTCCAAGCGAGATCAAGCCCTTCTCCGAGCTCTACCTCGCTGTCTGCGACCATATCGGCGGCAGTTTCGAGCGCGCCGGCCGCGCCTACACCAAACTGCAAAAGACCTTCTCGAAGAAAAACCAGTTTCGCGCCGTCGCGATTACTTGCCGTTCCCACGCTGACCTCTGCCGCGCTCGGGGCGAGCTAGACCAAGCCCTGAAACTGTCAGACCTCGCAATGAAAGCCGCCTCGCGATCCGAGCAGCGAGATATTGAACATCTATGCACCGTCAGCAGTGCGCGCGTGCTCATCGAACTTGGTCAGTCGCGAAAAGCGTCCCCCTTACTCGACCGCGCCATGGGCTACGCACGTACCATGGGTCTCCCGCGGATTGAAATCGACGCCAAGATCGCGTTGAGCGAGCTGATGAATAATCAGGGCGACTACACGCTCGCCGGCCAATTCGCTTCCGAAGCTGTTGCGCTCAGCGTCGAAAACGGCCTGAGACTGCGCAAACTCAGCGCCCTTTTCAGCTACGCACTTAGCCGCCGCAACCGCGGCTCCGACGACTTCGCAAAACGGCTGCTTACCAAAGTCGCCTCGGAAGCCGAAGAACTGGGTTACATGACAATCGCTGGCGCTGCTAACACTGAGATGCCGACCTAAGGCGGCGTGCAAAGCTCGGCCCTTTGTTCGAAAAGTGTACATCCAATGCATCTGGCGCACTTTTTTGTTAAGGTCCCGTACCACCTGCGCCAAACGCAATCCATTTCCGCTTATCGAGAAACTAGGCATCAACCGTTGCCAACGTATCGGCTGCAACAATCGCTGAACTCAACGAGTTGTCTGTTACTTTGGTGTAGATCTCTGTGGTTGCGATACTAGCGTGACCCAGCAGCCTTTGCACCAAACGGATATCGACGCCTTCTTCGATCAAGAGGGTGGCAGCCGAATGCCTAAACTGGTGTGGGGTCAGATGTGGCTCGATGCGGAGGGACCGCGACAACGTTCGGAGCCGCTTGCGATATGCTTGTGGGGTGAGACGATCGCCATTGGTGTTGGCGAAAAGCCAAGCCTGCGACCCTAAGGTATCAAACTTGCGCTGCCAGTAATGGCGAAAGTCCTTTTGAAGCCGGTCATTGGCAACATAGACTGTTCGTTCTCGATCACCTTTTCCTCGAACTCTTATACGAGTCGCGGCGCCTGTTACGTCCTGAACTCTTAAAGAGGTAAGCTCGCTAATTCTAAGCCCTGTCACGACGAGCAGTCGCGCTATGAGACCAGTTACTTTGGTTGGAGAAACATCGCCAAGGTCTTTGGAAACCTTCGGATCAAGTTCGATGATGTGCTCCGTCGACTGGAACAAAGTGCTTAAGGTTGGGCGATCCACAGGGCGCGGGAGACGTTTTGGGATTTTCAAATCTAACCGCAGTCCATCAAATGGGGACCGCTCATCTGGACAAATGTCTTCCCTCCATTTGAAGTATGACCGGAGTGTGACGAGTCGTCTGCGGATGGTTGACGGACTGGCGCCTTGTCCCTCCCGGAGATCCTTTTGGAACGCTATTACATCTTGTCCAGTTGGTTGATCGATGAGGCCTACTTTTGCTTCAAACTTTACATAAGCGGTTAGGTCCTGCCGGTAGGCCCTCAAACTATGATTGCTCAGCCCCAGTTGTTCCCGGCAGTACTCTTCGAATTTCTTGATGTTGATTTTGGTCATGCGCCCTCGTCATTGTTTTGGGGCCACTACTAGTTGCCAGCAGCTTTCAACCCCTTCCAGGGTGTAGAGGAATCCACGGAAATTGCTTTGGCAACAGCCAGATAGCGGTCAAATCAGCAATAAAGGATGGTGACTCACGGCTGTTGCAACTGTAGGCTGTCGAAAGATCTTGACCTAAGTGGCCAGACTTTTCGGTCGCTGTAACGATAACCGAGAATTATCTATGCCTGCTCCCGAAAATGAGGGTTCGCCATCAAATCCACTGCAGTCGACCGGATCACCGATTTCATCGCAGGAAACAGCTGAGAAGATACTTCAGTCGCGTGCGGACCTGAGCTACCAGTTTTTCGACGGAGTCGAGATACAGAATGTCGTTGCCCGGCAATCCCTTTTCCACGGCGTCTTGTTCCGAAATTGCAGGATTTCAGATGCTGACTTTTCAAGAAGTGACTTCGAGGGAGCCCGGTTCGAAAACTGTCATTTGAAGAATGTTTCTTTTGAAACCGCTGACATCCGGTCTACCAAATTCGCAAAGACCAAGCTTCAAACTTGTCCCGTTCGCTCCGCAGTCTGCTCCGACAACCTATTCAGTGACTGTCTACTCGAAGATTGTGACTTCGAAGACGCTGCAGTTCAGCGATCAACTTTTCAAGGATGTACCATCAAGGGCTCAAAGAACCGGCGTTCCACATGGCTTCAGTCGACCTTTGGCGCATCCAGTCTGATCGGGTTCTCTTTTTCGGATTGCACATCAAGTTATTCGATCTTCGAAGACTGTTCCTTCGAAGATGTCACGATCAATGCGGATGCGATCGGAATAACTTTCGGACTTAGCGAGAAGAACCTCAATGAGCTGAAATTCGGATTTCTTGGTCAGACTTATGGGGCCGGTGTGTGCCCTGGGCTTGATGAATTCTTCAAGCAATACCGAGACCGAAAATGGCTGTTTCATGCTCATATGCTGGCTCTAAACTTCAAGCCAGCGGTACGCCTTCAAGCACTTATCGGGCTCATCGATGAACTGTCAGATCAAGTGCGTCGCCAAGCTGGAGTTAAGAGGGATGATGTCGAGTTCTTGTTCAGAGTGATGAGCCACCTGAAACAGAAAGATCAATTGCCCTTTGCAGCTGCGATTTACGCGCATGATGCATTTGCTGAGCTACAATCGGAACTAGTGGGATTGACCGTTGAAGCGCCTGCGGTCGACTACGGCTTGCAACAGGCCTTGTATCTGGCCTCCGGTATGCATGACCAACTTTCGAACGCTACTTCCTCCCTAGTTGACCAGTCGCCCGAAGTTACCATCGTCGCCACGCTGACATTCAGAGACAAACCATCTGTAAGAACCGTGGAGTATCTGGCAGACGTTCAGGCGGTTCTATCTGATCGCTCTGGCAGACCTGAGCAACTTGAGGCAAGGGCAGGCTCATGGATTGAAGTAGTACAGATGAGCTTGGGAAGCCTCTTTGCGCTATATGTAGGTCTCTATTTGGTGAACGGTTGCTTGGCCCAGTTGACCATGGTACGTGCCCGCACCAAGAAGCTTGTGGCAAAACGTCTACCAAACAAGTTTCTGCAGGCTGCTTCTGATCCCTCCCATGAACTTCCAAAGCCCTACCAAGACATATTGGCGAAGCTCCTCATGTCCCAAATTTCCGGAGAGGCTCAAGCAAAAGAAGCTCTCACCGCATTGAGCCGCAAAGAAGTCGAGGGACTTGTGATCGATGTCAAAGAGTTCAGTGCCTAGATGATAACCATCGGGAAAGACGGAGGTATGCTCCGCGAGCCTCTGGCCCGAACGCTGCAAGGTTTACCCGAAACGAAAGACCGGCGTTTGGGTCCAGATCATTTCGTATTCCAGGGATGAAAGACGCTCCCGTGGAGAACGTGGCATCCCTCAGGAACACTGGATCAAGACCGAGTGCAGCGGGTAAATCTGGAAAGTAAACGCTTCGAAAGTAACCCTTTGCGCTGGCGTCGGTTTCCGCGTTTTGGATTTGGTCTGTTAATTTCAGAAATGCTGCAACCGGCTCTTCTATGGCCGCATCAAAGAGCGCTTGATAGTTGGAAAAACCTCCACTTCTGACGTGTTCGATGGCTTGACTGCTGGATTGCGGAAGACAACCCAGCCATACATCGCTCCAGTGTTCAAAATGCTCCAGCTGTGAAGTGTCAATGAGCGAAACAGCGAACTTGTACGCATTCACACAGACGCTCTTATGGGGGGCTGCGACAACAGCTGTCCTCTCGTTTGGCTTTAGGGATGGTCCAGCATACAGCTTTGGAGAAGCTAGGCATTCATCGAGAATGAAAAACTTACCTTTGCTCGACCAGCGTTGATGCAGGTCGATCAGTTCTGCCGGTTCTATGTAAACGCCGGTTCCATAGATCGGGTTTGTCACCCAGACCACATCGTATTCTGCGATGGCGTCCAGTTTCGGCAGACTAAAACCCAGTTCACTGCGCACGAAATGCACTGTGTCGAACTCGATGCCAAATGCTTGTAGGCAATGTGGGACAGTGAAGTAACGTGGGCCCAAAATCAGGACCTTTTGCGCTCCGGAGGCTCGAAGCCAATTGCATGTCATGACGATGCTGGCAGAGCCTGCATGTGCGACCAAACTTCGCCAACGCGGGTTTCTGTAACCTAGTGCCTCCCGAAGACCGGCGTTGTCTTTGAGTATGTAAGAAAAAATGTAGTCTTTGCCCGCTCCTTGCACCGAAGGCATCGTTGCCATCAAACTGGCTTGCACAACGTCTGCTGAAGGGTCCCATGTGGAGACATTAACAGGGAGCTGACCGAACTGCGCTTCATAGTCTTCTTCAATCTGTTCGATCTCGTCTAAAAGCTGGAGTTCTTTGATCAATTCACGCGAAGACAAGGAAGATAATTCTCGGTTATCATCACCAGCCGTCCGCCAGAGGGACGTTGGCCGCTTAAGTGATCCGTTGGGCTTGGTTCCGCTCAGATGACGTACTTACCGGCCCGTTTGGGCCCAAGTGCCGACAAGACCTGTCGAATGCAGGTCGTGCACCTGGAAAAGTGAGAGTTTTCTTACGGTTTTGGGACTGACGGAAGAGGGCCCTTGGGGGCCTTTCTGACGGGTCTGGGCCGGGTTCCGGTCTGACATCTCAGACTGAGACCGTTCCCATGCAAACACGAATTCTGCGCGTCTTGCGCGCGACCGCTAACTCGTGGTGGCGGCACAAGGAGCTGCGGCGTACAGGTCAGGTTGATCTCGCGCGGAGGCTCGAACGTGAAACCATCCGCCGCGACCTCGGCTATATTCGCCTCGCCACGACTTTGCCCAACGCGCATGTGGTTTGCGGCGAAGGTGGCACCTTCATCCACCTTGGTTGGACGACAGTGTCGACCTACGCACCAATTGAGTGTTTTCCACTCGCGGCGCTGGCAGTCGCCCTCGGGGTGCCAGTCCTCGGCATTCGACCGGTGACTGATGTCATCGCCTTGGCAAAGCTTCCGCGCATTGTGCGCGGCCCGTCCGACGAGGACGCCACGGGTCACAGCCCGACACGCGTTTCTCTCGCAACGTATTTCGACCTGATCGAGCCGCTCGGCGCGCTGATCACCAACGACCCGCGCCAGCAGCGCGATCTCTGACCCCACTCTCCAACTCATACGAAAGGAGGCCAGCTATGGCCCGATCCCGCGCGTCCAAATTCGATGCTTCGGAGGTGATTACTAACGAGCTCATTCGCGTCATTGAGCGCGGTGTGTTACCCTGGCGCAAGCCGTGGACAGCCGGCACCAGCACACGCCCGCTGCGCCATACTGGCGAGCCCTATCAGGGCATCAACAACTTCCTGCTGACCATGCGCACACAGCTCGCGGGTTACGGATCCCCGTTCTGGATGACGATCCGGCAGGCCAACGCGCTCGAGGCGAAAGTGCGCAAGGGCGAGAAATCTTCCGTCGTCGTCTACTACGGCAACGCGCCCTC
Source organism: Tateyamaria omphalii (assembly GCF_019802125.1). Lineage (GTDB taxonomy): Bacteria > Pseudomonadota > Alphaproteobacteria > Rhodobacterales > Rhodobacteraceae > Tateyamaria > Tateyamaria omphalii_B. The sequence continues at coordinate 1,770,488 of NZ_JAHVHT010000001.1, read as the reverse complement.
GCGCGAGGACGACAAGGAGGCCGACGACCAGACCGAAGAGACCGCGTCGGGCGGCTTCCGGTTTCAGAAGGCGTATCGCGTTTTCAATGCGGACCAGATTGAAGGTTTGCCAGACCGCTTTCATCCCGATCCTACGCCGGAACCGGATCATCCGCCCCATGAACCGATCCCGCACATGCAGGATTTCTTCGACGCGATCGAGATCGTGACGAGCTTCACCGGGCGGGAGGCCTACTACATGGCAGCCGTCGACAAGGTTTACATGCCCGACATCTCGCTCTTCGAGGATCCGCGGTCTTTCTATGGCGTTTGGGCACACGAGCTGGCCCACGCCACGAAGGCGCGACATCGGCTCAACCGGTCCTACGGCGATGCGCGGTTCGGCAACACGGCCTATGCCCGGGAAGAGATCGTCGCTGAACTCGCATCGTGTTTCCTGGGGCAGGAGCTTGGGTTCTCGGCGCACACGCGCGAGATGAGCGCCGCCTATCTCGACAACTGGCTCCGCGTTCTGCGCTCGGACAAGACGGCCATTTTCAAACATGCCGCGGATGCGCAGCGGGCCTGCGATTGGCTCATTGCTGCTTCGAAAGCTGGCCGCAAGACCGCAACCAATGAAGCTGCGTGATCGCAGTGGAAAGGAGTGAGCTATGAGCCGCAAAGAACCGAAAACACTGCGCGTTGCATGCTGGCCTGACGGCACGCGCACAATCATCGCCTTCCGGCGCGGTGCCTATTGGTGGAGCCGGTCGGAAGGGTCCTACCCACTGTCCGCCGCCATTGAGGCCGTCGAAGAGCGTGGGGGTTGGATCGAACGGATACCAAATCCGAACTGGCGGCCGAAGACGCCCTTCGACCTCTGACACCGCCTCTGTTCGAGAGAAAGAGAAAGCGGGCTGTGGGTCGGGTCGTTTCAACATCTCCTGAAAGGACTGACCCATGAGCTCTTCCATCTCCATTGCGCCAGAACAGCCCGATCCGGCAGTCATCGCCGCCCAGAACGACGCCTTCCGCAAGTTCGCCTGTCTTGGAGAGAGACCTGCTGAGCCGATCCAAGGTCGGATGGTTGTCACGCAATCCATGTGCGAGGCCGGTGATGGCTTCGTGACCGAGGCCGTTCAAGCCGTTGGTGCATTCGACACCTTCGAGCCGGAGAACGATCCGGCCGGGTGGCATGATTTCGGGTCGGTGAGGATCCGGGGCGAGACAGTGTTTTGGAAGATCGATCTGTATGAGGCCGACAGCGATTTCCGGTTCGGTGCGGAAGCCCCCGACAATCCCGAATCGACCACGCGAGTCCTGACGATCATGATGGCGCGAGACTGGTAGGGCAGGGCGCTCCAGACCTGTCCGCATCGGGCCCGCTGACCCTCGCAAAGGGAAAGTGGGCCCTTTGTCTTTGTGATCCTCGACCCCGGGGATTGGTGCCCGTCCGAGCAGACGGGGACCCACACCTCAACCACAAGGACAGACCATGACCCAAGCCTTCAAACCCGTTTCCGTCGCCATCGGCGATCTCGTTGCCCATCCGGCCAATGTGCGTGTCAAATCACCCGAGACCTATGCATCGGACAACATCGCCAATCTCAAGGCCAGTATCGCGGTGCTTGGTCTTCTGCAGCCGCTCCTCGTCCAGAAGATCGACGGGAAGTTCGGCGTCCTGGCCGGTGGACGCCGCCACGCCGCGCTGCAGGAGCTTGTCGCGGACAAATCGGCCAAGGGCTTCACCAAGACCACTAAGATCGACTGTCGACTGGTGCCCGACGATTGCGATGTGACGACCGCGCTCTCGCTTGCTGAGAACATCAACCAAGCCCCGATGAACGCCATCGACGAGTTCGAGGCCTTCGCCCGAATGATGGAGGTCGATGGCCAGACGCCGGAGACGATCGCCAAAACCTTCGGCACGACCGTCGCGGCCGTCAAAGGCCGTCTGCGCTACGGGCTCATCCATCCCGACATTCGCGACGCCGCGCGCGCAAAAACCATTACGCTCGACACGATGAAAGCCTTCGCAGACCATCCGAGCCAGGATGTTCAGAAGGAGGTCTTCGAGGCGCTCACGAAGGAGGACAGCTATCTGCAGGCCTACACCGTGCGGCAAGCGCTTAAGTCCCGCGGCGTGCAGGTCAGCGACGACATCGGAGCCTTCGTGCGCGAAGAGTACGAGGCGCGCGGCGGAGCGATCGCCGCCGATCTTCTGGAAGAACACTCGGTGCTGGAAGACGCCGAGCTCGTCGAAACCATCCTTCTTGAAAAGCTCACCGCCGCTGCGGAAGAGGCGCGCGATCAGATCGGCTTTGCCTGGGCGGAGGCCGTGATCCGCTATGATTACGCTGCGATGGCGGACTATGGTCGGGTCTATCCCGGGCCGATTGAGCCCGACGCCAAGGGCCAGAAGCGCCTCGAGACGATCACGGCGGAGCTTGAGCAACTCGAACGCGAGATGGAGGACGAAAGCCTCGACAAAGACGCATATGAGGCGCTCTACGAGAAAGTCGATGCGCTCGAGGCAGAGGCACGCGATCTACAGGAAGCCTATGGCGCCGACGATCTCGCGCGATCTGGCGTGATCGCGTCTTGGTCGAACGGCCAGGTCACGCTCCATGTCGGGCTTGTTCGTCCTGAGGATCGTCAAGAGTCGACCAGCAAAGCGTCGGGTTCTGCGTCCAAGGATGACAACCCGGGCAGTGACGAGATCGCCTATCCGGCTTCGCTGCAAGAAGACCTCAAGACCGAGCGCGCGATGGCGCTTGGCGCGGCGATGGCTATGCATCCTAAGGCCACGCTCGACCTGACGCTGTTCAAGCTTGTAAGCGATGTCGTCGGCACCGGCATGAGCGTCACGCACGCGATCAAGGTCGATGCCCGCAAGGAGCACCGCAATCACGCGAAGATGGACGAGATCGACAGCACCTCGCTCGAGCAGGTGGCCGTAGCCCATGACGGGCTGAACCTGTCGTGGAATGATGAGGCGATCTCCCCGGCGGAGCGTTTCGCGCGGTTCCGCGAGTTGAAGCCCATCGAGAAGGCAAGGCTCGTCGCCTACGCGACCGCGGCGACCACCCAATCCTGCTTCGCTCGCGACCGGCAGCGCGACAGCCTGATGCATGATTTTGAGATAGAGGTGATGCCGGACATTCGGGTGCATTGGACGCCGAACGCTGCACTCTTCAATCGCTTCAAGAAGGCTTGTCTCCTGAAGATCCTCGGCGAGGAGCTGGGGCTCACACAAGAAGCCGTCACTTTGGCCTCGTCAAGCAAGAAGGAGATCGTCGCCTTCTGCGACAAGCTCTTCTCCGAGCCCTTCGCGACGCTGACCGACGCACAGCGCGCTGCCGTCGCCACCTGGTGCCCGCCGATGATGCAGACCGCCGGGGTGGCACGTGATGAAACGGCACCGATCGCGGAAACCCCGGAGCCTGAAAACGAGGTCGCGCAAGCGGCCTGAGCCATCACGCGACCCGCGTGCAGCATTTCGCCCGCGCGGGTCGACCCTCCAACACCCAACAGAAAGACATCCCCATGGCTATTCTCAAGTTCTCTGCGTCTGCCATCGCGGCGCAGATCACCCATGCACGCGCCTGCAAAACCTTCCTGCCTAACTGGAACGGGCCGGTGGACAGGCCCGCTTTGATCCTGATCGTCGGCAATGGTGTGCACCTGCGCTCGAACGGGATCGATGGCACGACCACCCGCGTCGTCACCACCGAGCAGTCTGACCCCGCCTTCGCGTTCGCCTATGGCATGAACCCGTTTCGCGACACCGATTGGATGGCGCAGCGCCGCATGGCGTTCCGCGATCTGACCGGCCAGTTCTACACCGACATCCTCGAAGACGTCGAAATGCTCATCGACCGGGGGCACGGGGCAATCCGGCTCGCCACCGATGGTCACAGCATCCGCGTCTTCGTGCGCCGGGCATCGGACTTTCTGATCGGCGGAACCTACGATGTGCCCTCGGGGCTCGGCGGAACCTTTCGGGTTATCCTCAAGGATGCCTGTGACACCGTCGCGACCGTGCAGAACTGCGGCAATTGCGAGGATTTCGACGAGATGCTGCCCTATCGGGTGCCGCTCGATGCACTCATGGAAGTCGACGAGCGGAGGGCTGCATAGTGGGTTGGCTCTTCTACACTGACCGGCGGGTTAAGACTTACGCCGATGAGAAGGCGGAAATCACCCGCCTTTGTACGTTCGACAGCGACGTCCGTCGCACGGAACTCCTAAAAGCCTGCAAGGTCGGATCAACATGGTACGCGGCCGTCAAGGTCTCGAACCTCGACGGCACTGCGGTCGAAGATCGCACCTACACGCCGGATAAGGATGGCTCGATCACGTTCGCGGCAGTGTTTTTAACGCGCTACGACGATGGTTGCTGGGGCTACAAGGATATGGAGGAAAGCGCGGGGCCAGTGGAATCCGGCGCTCCGCTGAGCATCCTGAACCTGCTTTCCGAGATCAAGGATCCCGACAGCTATGCCCACGCCTGGCGACAGCGCTGCCGCGACTGGGCCGCCATTCCGGAGTACGATGAAGGCGACAAGATCAGGCTCGCAACGCCTGTCACGCTTACCGACGGCAGCACCTGCCAGATCGTGTCGGCGACACATTATCGCCGTGGGCGCCAGAAGCGACGTTGCTATCGGATCGAGGAAACGGGCGGCTTGGTCCGACTGTCCAAAGCGTCGCTCGCCGGGTCTACCTTACTCAGTGCGAGCAAGGCGGAAGCGAGCCCAATCCTCGCGGAGTTCTTTGCAGGGCAGGAGAAGGAATGAGGTGAACGGAGGCTTGCTTGCGTATCTCATTTGAGATACATCTACGACAGCACGGAAGGAGACATACCATGCCCGCCCAGACCTCCATGATCCATGTGCGCGTTGATGATCAGTTGAAGACCGACGCGTCCGAAGCCCTTGCAGGCGTCGGTCTGACGGTCTCCGACGCGGTTCGCATCTTGCTCACCCGCGTCGCTGCTGAAGGTGGCTTACCGGCTGGACTGACTGCCGATCCCGATGCCTACGACGCCTGGTTCCGGGCCAAGGTTCAGGAAGCGCTCGACGATCCGCGCCCTGCCGGACCACATGCACAAGTCATGGCCGAAGCCCAAGCACTGATTGACGGAAAGCGACGTGCCAAGACTTGAATGGAAGATCGCTGCTGTTTCTGACCTGTTGGCAATCATCGACTACATCTCGGACGACAATCCGGACGCAGCGCAGGCGCTCAAGGGCGAGATCGAAGAGAAGGTCGCAGGACTATCTATGAACCCCCAGCTTTATCGCGTCGGTCGTGTCGATGGCACGCGCGAGATGGTGGTCCGTCCAAATTACATCGTCGTGTATGCCGACAACCCAGAGGTCGTGACCATCCTGCGCGTCCTTCATGCGGCACAGCTCTGGCCCTGACCACGGCTTACCTATCAGCATTGGAATTCGAGCCTCTCAGCCCACGCTCCCGGAAAGTGGAGAGTGGGCTTTTTGTCCTGTCAGACCTGCAATCTGACACGAGAGGACAAGCCGATGGCTGGTACCGCCACACGCACAACACACCCATTTCCCACGAAGCCAGTTCTTAAGACGGTGCTTGCCCGCATCGGCGAGGAAATCCAACGAGGCCCGCTGAAAAGCTCCGCACTGGCCCGGATCATGCGCGAGACCTTCGGCGGCAGCGATGCGAGTGGGGCGTGGGACTGGCGCATGGCTTACGACCTGATGCAGGCCGCGGCGGTCGCAGAGGTCCTTTGGGACCAGAGCGCCGACGCCACTATTTTGGCAGGTACTCTCGCGTCGCGCCTCCTGACAGAAACACGCCGCTCCGAGCAGCAAATCCGCCTCCAACAGTTCTCGACACCGCTGCCCTATGCCGCTTTGGCGGTCCGGGCAGCGGGCATCCGCAAAGGTGAGCTTGTCCTTGAGCCGTCCGCCGGCACGGGCGCCTTCGCGGGTTTTGCAGTCCGGGCAGGCGCGCAGCTTGCGCTCAACGAGGTCGACTCCTTCCGTCGAACGCTCCTGGATGCTGTGTTCGAAGCTACGGCAACCGGCCATGACGCAGAACATATCGATGATCTGCTGACGCCTGCCATCTCACCATCGGTCATCTTGATGAACCCGCCCTTCGCGTCCTCATTAGATCGCTCGCGTGATAAGCATATCGCGGCCAAACATCTGATTGCAGCGGCCAAGCGACTCGCACCCGGCGGGCGGCTTGTCGCCATTATGCCGACCAGCTTCTCGCCAGAACGCGATGCAGCGCATTGGGCCCGCGCAAGCCAGATCTTGACCCCACGCGTTGCGCTCACGATCCCGGGCCATGTTTATCGCAAGCTTGGCACAAGCGTGGACACGCAGTTTATGGTTTTCGACAAGTTCGCTGAGGATGTCGAGCTGATCCACGCTTCCGTCGAGAGCCTCCAGGACTGTCAGCGATACGTCGACGACATCGCCTTGAACCGCCCGGCACCGATGGCACAACTGGCGATCGCGCCAGTGGCTCGGAATCTCCCGGCACAGGGCATCGCAAAGCCGACAGCGCCCCGACGTGCGATTGGGACATTCGCGCCGGCCAAACGGCCGACGCACGTAGTCTGTCCACTCTCCTTCGCTGCCCTTGCGGCACCGCGGGACAATGTGCCGGTCTCCGACATCTACGCCCGATACCGCCCGCAACGGATCGAGATCGCGGGCGCGCAGGAGCATCCCACGCCACTGGTGGAAAGCATTGCGATGGCCTCGGTCGCACCGCCAGCGCCAACGGCGACCGAAGCCCGCGACTTGCGCCTACCGGCACGTCTCATCGAGGAAGGGCATCTGTCTGAAGCGCAGCTTGAGACGATCATAATGGCGAATGACGCCCATGCGCGAGATTTACCGGGCCGTTTCACGATCGACGACGATCAAACGAAGCTGACCCGTGCAGACGATGACCCGGATGCGCAGGCCTATCGCCTTGGCTATTGCCTTGGAGATGGCACCGGCTGCGGCAAGGGCCGCGAATGCGCTGGTCTGATCCTCGTGAACTGGCTGGCGGGACGGCGAAAAGCCATCTGGATCTCGAAATCCGCCACTTTGATCGAGGACGCGATCCGCGACTGGACCGATCTTGGTGGCTCGCCCGCCGATATCCAGCCGCTCTCCAAATGGCAACCTGATCAGCCGATTGGCATGGGAGACGGCATACTCTTCGCGACCTACGCGACGCTGCGTTCCGCCAGCAAATGCGGCACGACGCGCCTGAGCCAAATCCTCGACTGGATGGGCGACGCGTTCGATGGCGTGCTGGCGTTCGACGAAGCCCACGCGATGCAGAACGCCGCCGGGTCTGACGCGGGCCGGGGAGCCAAGCCTTCGCAGCAGGGCCTTGCCGGGCTCCGCCTCCAACTCGCGGCGCCACGGGCACGGGTGTTCTACATCTCCGCCACGGGGGCCACGAGTGTCCATAATCTCGCCTATGCCTCGGTCTCTGGGGGCAGGGGGCAGAGTATCCCTTTCCGAGCCGCGAGAGCTTCGTCTCCGCGATGGAGGCCGGCGGTGTTGCTGCCATGGAAGTGGTTGCCCGTGATCTGAAGACGCTCGGTCTCTACACCGCCCGTGCGCTGAGTTTCGACGGCGTTGAATACGATGTCCTCGAACACGCGCTGACACCGGCACAGATTGAGATCTACAACGCCTATGCGGCCGCATTCCGTACGATCCATCAGAACCTTGAAGCGGCCCTGACCGCGACCGGAGTGAACGACGCGTCGGGTGAGACGAATGCCTCTGCTGCCAAAGCCTCAGCCAAGTCGCGGTTCGAGAGCACCAAGCAGCGCTTCTTCAACCACCTGCTGATGGGCATGAAGGCCCCGAGCGTGATCGAGGCGATAGGCGCGGACCGCGCGGCGGGCTACGCCTGCGTCGTTCAGGTGGTCTCCACCGGTGAGAGCCTTCTCAAACGCCGCCTCGAGGCAATGGATCCCGAAGACGAGCTGGTCGAAGGGGCGCTGACACCGCGTGACTATGTGCTCAGCTATCTCGAGCAGGCCTTTCCGATCCACGCCCAGAAGCTGGTTGAGATCGACGGCAACATCGTGGCCGAACCGCTGCGCGACGCGGACGGCCAGTTGGTGGTTTCGCGCGAAGCTCTGCAACTGCGCGAAGAGGCGATGGTCGAGCTCATGTCCCTCGCACCGATCCCCTCCGCGCTCGATCAGATCATTTGGGCCTTTGGTGACGAGACTGTAGCCGAGGTCACGGGGCGCTCGATCCGCCCGCTCAAATCCTCCGATGGTGCGCTCTACATCGAAAAACGCGCGGCCAGCAGCAATTCGTCCGAGACGGCTGCCTTTATGGATGGCGAGAAAGACATCCTGATTTTCTCCGACGCGGGCGGCACGGGCCGATCCTACCATGCGGCTGAGACTGCCAAGAACCAGAAGCGCCGTCGCCACTATTTGCTTGAGCCCGGCTGGCGCGCCGATGCGGCGATCCAGGGGCTTGGGCGCACACATCGCTCGGCACAGGTCTCTGCGCCCTTCTTCCGGGTCTGCACGTCGGATGTGCATGGCGAGAAGCGCTTCACCTCGACTATCGCAAGGCGTCTGGACCAGCTCGGGGCGCTCACCAAGGGGCAACGCGAGACCGGCGCGCAGGGCATGTTCCGCTCGGAGGACAATCTTGAAAGCCCGATCGCGCGGGCCGCGCTGCGCGGCTACTACGCCGATATTGCTACCGGCCGAGCCGTAGCAATGAATTACGAGACCTTCACCGACTGGACCGCTCTGCGTCTCATCGACAAGGACGGTGTGCTGCTCGAAGACCTCCCGCCGATCCAGCGGTTTCTGAACCGAGTCTTGGCCCTCCCGATCCATATGCAGAACGCGCTCTTTGAGGAGTTCACGGCGCGCATCAGCGATCAGACGGAACGCGCACGAGCCGCCGGCACACTCGAACTTGGTATCGAGACCCTGCGGGGCGAGCGGATTGAACAGGTCTCGGCCGAGGATCTCTGGACATGCCCGAAATCCGGAGCGGTCACGCGGATCATCGGGCTGGATGTGACCGATCCCGTGCATGTGCTGAGCGCCGACGCGGCGCTGGATCGCCACTCTGGGAAGGTCCCGATGGTGAACCGGGCATCGGGCCGCGCGGCCCTCCTCTCGGCACGGCCCATGCAATTCTACGACGAAGACATCGTCACGCTCATGCGGAAAGTTGTGCGGCCGACAGGCTCCTCTTATCTCGATGAGACGAGGTTCGAAGCCTCGGCCTGGGAAGAGATAGGCAAGGGCGAGTTTCGTCGCCTGTGGGACGGTGAGGCTGATGGTCTGCCCAAGACCACCACGAAACGCCTCTACCTCCTTACTGGCCTCCTTCTGCCGATCTGGAAAGACATCCCGTCGGGCAATGAGCGCATCTATCGCGTCACGCCGGCAAGCCGCGCCAGCATGATCGGGCGCACGGTGAGCGAAGACGGCGCGGCGGCGTTGCGCGCCCGGTTCATGGTCGAGGCGCCGACATCGGTCGAGGACATGCTGACCGCCGTTCGTAGATCGACGAAGCCCGTCGATCTCGGTCGCGGCTTGTCCCTGGTCCGGCGCCGGGTTGCCGGGGATGTACGGTTCGAGATCGAAGGGGCGGATCGCGGCGCCATCGACGGTCTAAAGGCCGCCGGGTTCTTCACGGAAATCATCGCTTTCCAGCTACGGGTGTTCCTGCCGCATGGGGATGGCGTCGACAGCGCCGCGATACTGAAGCGGATCGTCGGAGAGACCTCCGACGTGGCGGATCGCGCCGCATGAAAGGGAAATCGGGCTCTGGGTCGGGGTGCGTGGGAGGGTGATCTGCTGTCCCGCGTGTCAAACTTCATGGAGAAGGACCTGACCAATGACAAAGCCCCAAACCGATTACTCCGAAATGATCGAGACGTGGCGCATCGAGCGCGAGGCGGCGTTCAAGACGGCCCGGGCCGACCTGCGCGCCGCGCTTCGTAAGCTCAGCGTCACCGAAGTGGTTGCCGAATATGAGGGCTATGGCGATTCCGGCAATGTCGAAGATATCACGCTGCAGCCAAATGACGTGACACTGGGTGCAGACCTCTGGGTGCAGACCTCCTACGCAAACTCGAAGACTTCGCCTGATCCGGTGCTTACAATAAGCATCCCGGCTTCGAGAACAACGAAGGCGGCTATGGCACACTGACCTGGAACATCGCCGCCGATAGAATCACGCTCGATCACGCCGATCGCTTCGTCGAATGTTCCCACAGCTACGAAGAGGGGCTTTGACATGGCCCATCCCCTCCATCACGCCGAAAGCTCAGCACGCAAGTTCGGCGGTGTACCAGCCGACTACCAAACCATCCACGACTGGTTCGATGCTTCGAAAGAGCATCTCGCCCTCTTCACGCATCGCGCCTTGCGGCATCACAGCCACGGCATCTTTGAGGCGGAGCGCGTCTTCGGCCAGACACTCACGAATTCCGCAGGCCGGGTGATCCCGGTCCGCTGGATTTGCGAACAGCACGTCAAGGAAGACTGCCAGGACCGCATTCCGAGCCTCGCCGATTGGTTCAAGCGCATCGCGCCTGAACCCTGGATGGCGAACGGACATATCGAACAGCGCTCAGGTCAACCTTGTAGCGATCCACGGGAGGCGTGGATCGCGGAGGTGAGGTCCGGTCGTACCATCCTGGGACTGCAAGACTGGATGGCGTGCCGTGGGCAAGCGGAAGAAACCTTCGCTTGAGAGGCAGCGTCGCACATCGCAACCCACGGCGGCGCAAGCTGCGATGGCGGGCAGGAAAGGAAAGAGGGCTTTGGGAAGGTGTGATCCCACGAGGGGTCGAAAATCAAACCACCGGGCGCTGATCGGAAGACGGGCCCGGGCAACCCAGAAAAGGAACATTCCATGTTCGCAGGAACCCTCACTAAAACCACAGACACCGCAAACGCCGTCTACACCGGCATGATCCATTCCAGCCGCTTCGACATCGCGATCCAGCTGGAGACCCGGCCCAAGATGTCCGAGCGCAGCCCGGATTTCGACGTGACCGCCGTCAACAAGTCCGGCCGCAAGGTTCGTATCGGCACTGCCTGGAACGAGACAGGCAATACGACCGGCAATCCCTACCTCTCGATGCAGCTCGACGTGGGTCTCGGGCCATTCCGCGTGAACGCCGTACAGTCGAAAGAAGCGCGTGAGGCCCAGACCGATCAGTTCGAGATCATTCCTCTGGTTTCCAACGGCACCATGAAGTCCGGATCGATCTCCGGCGAGCTGACAGCGATGGATGCTGACAACGCCTTCACTGGCTACATCGCCAATATGATGTTCGATCTGGAGTTCATGCTGATCGAGAATGGCTACAAGACGGAAGAGACCCATCCTGACTACCGCATTGAGGTCAGCTCGCCCAAGGGCACGCCGATCCGCGTTGGTTCGGCCTGGATGGCGAAGAGCGTGCGCACCGGCAACGAGTATGTTTCGCTGCTGATCAATACTCCGGACGGCGATCTACGGGTGAACGCGGTGCAGAATGAAGAGCAGCGCGGTGGCCAGACCTTCTCGATCATCCCCTTCGTCGACAACGGCGAGCGCGAACAGGGTGAAGGCGCGGGGCTGTCGCTGGTCGCCTGATCCTCCACATCAGGTTACAGCTTATTGAGCAGTTAGATGAGTATCAGACCAGCTGAGCAGGGAGCCGCGGAAACGTGGCTCCCTTTTGCTGTTTCGGTGCGGTCGAAAGGCTACCCCTCGAACGGCAGCGGAGCGGACTTTGCTGCCTTTGGCGATATTCGCATCAAGGTCTGCTTTCTAGATACGCATATTCCGACAGGGCAGTAGTGGAATATGTTCACGCGGTGTCTAGGACCTGCCCCAGCTTGAGAAAACGCACTATGAATCACTGGCTCATACAGCCATCTCCAAACGCATTAGGTTCGTGACCACCTTTGCTCATCCGTCGTTTTCAACAGGTGGTTCCGGCCGCTCGCCACCGCGGCCCAATGCAGCCTCAGTCACGTTTCCGCGAAAGCAGCGTGGGAAGAACGGAAAAGTATCTGTGGCGTAATAGCGGTATACACCGTCAACCACCGTTCCGTTACATTCATCCAGCGTGCCGGATCCTTCGACGTATTCCCAATCTTGCACAAAGGTGCCGTCATGCACTCCCTCTGGCGCAGTGTCACCCTGACGCTCACCTTCTTTGAGTTGGTAGGATGATTGCACGTCTCCGCCGACGTAATGGATTTCAAATCCATCTGCCGCGTAGGCAAACAGCGTTCCTTCAAGATTGCTTACTACCACTTCGGGAATGCCGTGGTAGTGATACATTCCATCTCCATCAACGTGCGCGTTTTGGGCGTCCATGATCAGGCCGCCTACGCCTTCGACGTTCCATCCCGATGACCGGTCGCGCGTCCATGGGCGGTCAGCGTCGGGGTCGGCATCCGGGTTGTACCATTCGGCTGTGCCTGGGCGTAGAGGAATACCGGTCAGGGTCATCCCGGAAATAAATACCCCCCGGTCCGTAATGGTGCCGGTATCCATTGGCGTCGCATCAACGCAAAATAGGTGGTCTTGTGGTTCAACGACTGCACCCGGACGCCATGTCCCAACTTCATGGTCAGGGATGCCGTCCGAGACGATACATCGCTGATCGCCTTGTATCGTGATGTTCAATTCGTGGGCCTGCGCAGCACTGGCGGCCATGAGTGTCAAAGCGGTTGTTGTGTAAAGGGCTTTCATAATTCTCTCCTAGTGCTCGTTGCATCGTTTTACGGATGGCCGCGAATTTTCCGTCGCTTGAAATTGGATTAGCCCCGAAACTTACTCCATTTGTTTAGTTGAGGGTGCCGCGAAACAAAGCTCAGCTGTGGATGAGTATTCACCAAACCAAACGAATTCTGGCGGCTGGAGCAGACATTCGCTGCAAAGCAGAAAACTGGTAAATTGGGCTCATAGCGGACCTTTGCCGTGCTTAAACCAAGCGGCTGACATCCTTGGCTGCGCGTACGAAATCCTCGAACAGCGGGTGCGGATCGAAGGGCTTGGATTTGAGTTCCGGGTGGAACTGGACACCGATGAACCATGGGTGGTCCGTCCATTCCACGATCTCGGGCAGCCGCCCGTCGGGTGACATGCCGGAAAAGCAGAGCCCCGCCTTTTCGAGCTTGTCGCGATACTTGATATCGACCTCGTAGCGGTGGCGGTGGCGTTCGTCGATGGCCGTTTTGCCATAGACCTGTGCCACCCGTGAGCCGTCCGTGAGCGTCGCGTCATAGGCGCCGAGCCGCATCGTGCCGCCCTTGTCGTCGCCGACCTTGCGCTCGACCTTGTGGTTGCCCTGCACCCATTCCTTGAGGTGGTAGACGACTGGCTCGAACCGTTTCTTGCCCGCCTCGTGGTCAAACTCTTCGGAGCCTGCGGCCTTGAGGCCCGCGACGTTCCGTGCTGCTTCGATGACGGCCATTTGCATGCCCAGACAGATGCCGAGGTAGGGCACCTTGCGGGTACGGGCGAATTCGGCGGCCTTGATCTTGCCTTCGGTCCCGCGTTCGCCAAAGCCGCCGGGGACGAGGATAGCGTTGAACCCTTCGAGGTGCGGTGCCGGGTCTTCGTTGTCGAAGAGTTCCGCATCGACCCACTCGACCTTGACCTTAACCCGGTTGGCCATGCCGCCGTGGGTCAGCGCCTCGGCAATGGATTTGTAAGCGTCTTCGAGCTGGGTGTATTTGCCGACGATTGCGACCTTTACCTCACCCTCGGCGTTGTGGATGCGGTCGGAGACGTCCTCCCACTTGGTCAGGTCCGGTTTTGGCGCCGGACTGATCTGGAAGGCGTCGAGCACGGCCTGGTCCAGCCCTTCGGCGTGGTAGGCGAGGGGCGCGTCGTAGATGGTGCTGAGGTCTTGTGCCGCGATCACAGAGTCGGGGCGCACGTTGCAGAACAGTGCCAGTTTCTCGCGCTCTTTCTCCGGGATCGGCCCCTCGGACCGGCAGACGAGGATGTCGGGGGCAATGCCGATAGAGCGAAGCTCTTTCACGCTGTGCTGCGTGGGCTTGGTTTTGAGCTCGCCCGAGGCCGCGATGTAGGGCAGGAGCGTCAGGTGCATGAAGATACACTGGCCGCGCGGTTTGTCCTGGCTGAACTGGCGGATGGCTTCGAAGAAGGGCAGACCTTCGATGTCGCCCACGGTGCCGCCGATCTCGCACAGCATGAAATCGACCTCGTCATCGCCGATCTCGATGAAATCCTTGATCTCGTTCGTGACGTGGGGGATGACCTGGATCGTTTTGCCGAGATAATCGCCGCGCCGTTCCTTTTCGAGGACGTTGGAATAGATGCGGCCCGAGGACACGGAATCGGTCTTGCGTGCGGCGACGCCTGTGAACCGTTCGTAGTGGCCGAGGTCGAGGTCGGTTTCGGCACCGTCGTCCGTGACGAACACCTCGCCATGTTCAAAAGGCGACATCGTGCCGGGATCGACGTTCAAATAGGGGTCCAACTTACGGAGCCGTACGGAGAAACCGCGCGCCTGCAAAAGCGCACCCAACGCGGCAGAGGCGAGCCCCTTGCCCAGCGATGACACAACGCCGCCCGTGATAAAGATATAGCGTGCCATGTTCGGTGCATCCCCCGTGGTTCAGTCTGGCCCAAAGCCGCTGTGAGTGAGCGCCCCAAAGCACTCCCCACGGGACCTCAGTGTAACAGGATTCGGTTCAAAGGGGCAAGGTTGCCGCAACATGATGTTGCAGCTTTTCCTGTGCCCGCAAGGTTTTGTTTAGTCGGCGCTGGGCACCAGTGGTGCGCTGTCATCCGCGCTGGGCGGCAACAGGTCGCTGCCGGGCGGCACCAGATCGTCACCCGGCACGTTCTGTGCGGGCGGCGTAATGCCCAGCTGGTCGATGACAGAGGTGCCCGAGGCGTTTTGTGCCGCAATGATCGTCAGCGTGATCGACGTGATGGTAAAGGCGATGCCCAGAAGCCAGGTCACTTTGCCAAGGGCCGTCGCCGGGGGCCGCCCAGCGGTTGCGCCGCCGCCACCGCCGCCCATGCCCAGGCCACCCCCTTCGGAGCGCTGCATCAGCACCACGGCAATAAGGCCGAGGGCGAGGATCAAGTGGATGATCAGGACGACGTTTTCCATGGAAGCGTTTGGCTCTCTGCTGCGCGATGGGCGGTATCTATGCAAGTTTCGGATGCGGGGCAAGTGTGGTTTGGGCCTCTGGACATTTGTGAACGTGAGGGCACATGATCCGCCCATGCCACATGACCATTCCGACCACGATCACCCGCATTCACTGCTGCCCTCGGACCCCGCGTTGCGGGTCAAGGCGCTGGAAACCATCCTGACGCAGAAGGGGTTGATTGATCCTGCCGCGCTGGACGAGATCATCGACACCTATGAAAACAAGATCGGGCCAAAGAACGGCGCCCATGTCGTGGCGCGGGCCTGGTCCGATCCTGATTTCAAAGCCGCTTTGCTGGATGATGCAGACCCGGTGCTGGCCGAGATGGACTATTATGGCCGTCAAGGCGAACACATGGTGGTGGTCGAAAACACGGACGCCGTTCACAACATGGTCGTGTGCACGCTTTGCTCCTGCTACCCGTGGCCTTTGCTGGGCATTCCGCCGGGCTGGTACAAGTCCGATGCCTATCGCGCCCGCGCCGTGCGTGAACCGCGCAAGGTGTTGGCGGAGTTCGGGGTGACTTTGCCCGAAGGGCAGGCGGTGCGCGTCTGGGATTCGACGGCAGAGGTGCGATACCTTGTGTTGCCGCAGCGGCCCGAGGGCACGGAAGGTTTGGACGAGGCCGCGCTGATGGCGCTTGTCACCCGCGACAGCATGATCGGCTGTGGATTGGCGGCCCGCCCATGACACGTATCCACGATATGGGAGGACGGTTCGGAGATGGCCCTGTCGTCCCAGAGCCCGAGCATGTCAAGTTTCACGCCGACTGGCATCCACGCGCGCTGGCCATCACGCTGGCGTGTGGGACGCTCGGGTTGTGGAATATCGACGTCTCGCGCCATGCCCGTGAAAGCCTGTCGCCCAAGGATTACGGGCGGTTTTCGTACTATGAAAAATGGATGGCTGCGCTGGCGGATTTGCTGGTCGAAACAGGGGCCGTGACCCGCGCAGAGCTGGAGCAGGGTGTGTCCGAGAGCGTGAGTAATCTGGCCGACAAGCGGTTGGTGGCAGCAGCGGTCGCGGGCGTTCTGGCGAAAGGTGGCCCGGCGACCCGCGACAGCAATCTGGCCCCATTCTATGCCGTCGGTGATGTTGTTACGATCCGCGCGATGCCCGAGAACGTGATGGTGCCCGGCGGGCACACGCGCTTGCCGTCCTATGCAGCCGGGGCCTCGGGGACCATCGTGCGGTTGCACGGCGCCCATGTGCTGCCGGACAGCAATGCGCACCGGCTGGGTGAGGCACCCGAGCCGCTTTATGCGGTCGCGGTCAAGGCGCGGGACATCTGGGCGCATCCGGAACATCCCGAAGACGAGGTGATCCTCGACCTCTGGCAAAGCTACCTGTCTGCACCATGAGGCCCGAACCGGTTTTTGAGGCGCCCTGGCACGCGCAGCTTTTTGCACTGACCGTGCATCTGAATGAGGCGGGTCACTTTGCCTGGCCTGACTGGGCGGAGCGGTTTGGAGCAACGCTGAAACGGCACGGGCTAGGGAGAGAGTTGAACGGCGGCGACGACTATTTCATGGCCTGGCTCGACACGCTGGAAACGCTGCTCACCGAAACGGGGGCTGCGGAAGCGGAAGCGCTCAAAGACATGCGCGCCGCGTGGGAGGCAGCCTATCTTCGCACGCCACATGGCGCACCGGTCACGCTCGACTGATCCTTCATTTCGCAAGGTAAACCGCGGGGGAGTCGCGCCAGCGACGGGGGCTGGCCCCCAATGGCCTATTCGTCGACATCATCCATGTCGGCCTGACCGGAAAGCCTACGCCGCACATGGCTCCAGTTCAGGCCGATGCCCAGCACCAGCGACAAGGCAACAAGCCCGAGCCACGTGTTGACGCTGTTGTTGTCGAGCGTGAGCAGGCCCAGATCGTAAAGCACCCACAGCCCTGCACCCACGACCGCCAGCACCAGCGCCATGCCAAACCCGCCGATCGAGCGCAGCGTAGCGCGCAGATAGATGATGTAGCCGATCAGCAGGATGAGGCCGCAGAGCACCGCGATGGACAGGTTGGCCGACCCGTATTGCAGGGCCCATACCACGTAATTGTATTCCGTGGGATTGTATGTCGCGGCGAGGAGCCCGAAGGCGAAGAGCCAGCGTGCGAGAAAGCCCATGGTGCGGTTCCTTGGTCGTAATCTCGCTTTGATGGACCGGATGTGGCGCGCGCTGCAAGCCGTGGGAGCCTCCGGCGGTGGTATTTTTCGTCAGAAGAAGACGAGATAGCGGTTTGCCTCCGGGCCGCGCATCGTTATACGGGCGCGGGTTTGCTTTCTGAAAGGGCATCAAATGGCCAATGTGGTGGTTGTCGGCGCGCAGTGGGGCGACGAGGGCAAGGGCAAGATTGTGGACTGGCTGAGCGAGCGGGCGGATGTGATTGCGCGCTTTCAGGGCGGACACAATGCGGGTCACACGCTGGTCATTGATGGAGAGGTCTACAAGCTCCATGCGCTGCCGTCTGGTGTGGTGCGGGGCGGCAAGTTGTCGGTCATTGGCAACGGTGTGGTGCTGGACCCTTGGCACCTCGTGTCTGAGATCGAGACCTTGCGCGGGCAGGGTGTAGAGATCACGCCCGAGACCCTGATGATTGCCGAGAACACGCCGCTGATCCTGCCTATCCACGGCGAGTTGGACCGCGCGCGGGAGTCGCAGAATTCTGTGGCCAAGATCGGGACCACCGGGCGCGGCATTGGTCCGGCCTACGAAGACAAGGTGGGCCGTCGCGTGGTGCGCGTGGCGGATCTGGCCGATGAGACGACGCTGGAGTTGCGCGTGGATCGCGCCTTGATCCACCACGATGCGCTGCGCCGCGGGCTGGGGCTTGATCCGGTGGATCGGGACGCGCTGATTGCCAAGCTGAAAGAGGTGGCGCCCGCCATCCTCGAATACGCTGCACCCGTCTGGAAGGTGATGAACGAGGCGCGCAAGGCGGGCAAGCGCATCCTGTTCGAAGGGGCGCAGGGCGCGCTTCTGGACATTGATTTCGGGACCTATCCCTTCGTCACCTCATCCAACGTGATTGCCGGGCAGGCGGCCACGGGTGTTGGCATGGGGCCGGGCAGCATTGATTTTGTGCTGGGCATCGTGAAGGCCTACACCACCCGCGTGGGCGAGGGGCCGTTTCCGACGGAATTGGAAGATGAGGATGGACAGCGCCTGGGTGAGCGGGGGCATGAGTTTGGTACCACAACAGGCCGCAAGCGGCGCTGCGGGTGGTTTGATGCCTGCCTTGTGCGTCAGACCTGTGCCACGAGCGGCGTGAACGGGATTTCGCTGACCAAGCTGGACGTTCTGGACGGATTCGAGACGCTGAAGATCTGCGTGGGCTACGAGTTGGATGGCGAAACGCTGGATTACCTGCCCACCGCAGCCGACCAACAGGCGCGCTGCACGCCCGTCTACGAAGAGATGCCGGGTTGGTCGGAATCGACCGAAGGCGCGCGCAGCTGGGCGGACCTGCCGGCCAACGCCATCAAGTACGTCCGCAGGGTCGAAGAGTTGATCGACTGCCCGGTCGCCCTACTTTCCACCTCGCCCGAGCGCGAGGACACGATCCTTGTCCGGGACCCGTTCGCCGACTAGGGAGGCCCCATGGCGCTGAGCTACAAGACCCGAAAACGACTGTCGCTGCTGATCCTGATCGTGGCGCTGCCGCTCTATATCGTGGCGGCGGTGACGCTGGTGGGTCTGTTCGAGCGCCCACCGTTTCTGGTGGAGTTGCTGATCTACGTGGGGCTTGGCGTGATCTGGGCATTTCCGCTCAAGGCCGTGTTCAAGGGGATCGGTCAGGCTGACCCGGACTCCTGACGCGCCTGCCAGACAGATTTGTCGAGCCTGTAGACATCATGGGTGAAAGGGCCTGAGCCGAGGTCGCTGATCTGTGTGTCAACGTGGCGAACCCCCAGTTTGGCCGTCGCCCGTTTGGATCGGATGTTGTCTGCGCCGATATGGAACCATACCGTGTCGAGATGCTGGACCGCGTGGTCGAGCATCAGGCTCTTCATTTCCCAGTTCGCCGTACCACCCCAATGAGCGCGCGTCAGGAAGGTATAGCCGATGCCATGGGCCCCCGGTTCTTCGTCGGTCGGGTAGTAGCGTGAGCATCCGATGATCTCGCCCGTGTCGCGCAAGGTGGCCGCCAAGGTTCCACCTTCGGTCAGGAGCATCTGGAAATAGGGGCGGAACACCTCCGCCTTATGGCGGTCTGTTTGCGGGTGAACTGCCCAGATCAGTGGGTCGGATGCCGCGTGCGTGAGCGCTGTTTCATCGTCCGCTTGGAGAGGGCGCATGACAAGTGTGGGGCCGGTCAGTGTGGGTTGATCAGGAAATGCCATACCTGCATCAGCCATGAAAAAAGGCGCCCCTGCAAGGGCGCCCTTTCGCGATGTATCGTTTTCGGACTTAGCCCGCTTCGCGCTGGTCCGGGCGGTAGCCGATGTCGCCGGTGACGGCAAAGCGGCCGCCTTTGATCTTTTCGATCTTGCCCGCGCGCAGCAACTGGCCGAAGGAACGCAGCCCGTCTTCGCGGCTGAAGTCCTCTTGCTCGACCTGGCGGACCTTGGTCATCAACTGCGGGCGCGAGAACTGGTCGCGGCCTTCGACAAAGCTGAGATAGCTTGCCGCAGCTTCGAGCAGGGCGGGCAGGTCATGTGCGCCCATCTCGGATGCGTAATCCGCAAAGCTGCCGGCCTCCTCCGCAGCCGCTTCTTCCACGGCAGCCACGCGGCGCGGCGTGACGGGGCCCTTGGGCGCCGTGTCGATATCCACGCGCTGCTCGGCCACGAGCTTGAGCGGGGCCGGGCGGTCACTGCCCGGACGGGCGGCACGGTCGCTGCGCGGTTCGGGCCGACGGGGTTTGACGACGGATGCCAGATCGGAGCGGAACGCGCCTTCGTCTTCGTCGTTCTTTTCCCCGATACCGGCATCCGCCTTTTTCGCCATGACGGCGGCCTTCAGATGTTGGAAGGCATTCCGGCGGCGCGAGCCTTCGGGTTCTTCCATCTGGTTGTCGGCTTCGGCCATCAGGCGCTGGACGTCGTCGTCCTTGACGGGTTGTGCTTCGGTTTCGGCAGGGGTGTCGTCCGCGTCCTCGACCGGTTCGGCCACGTCCGATACGGCATCATCGTTGTCCACGTCGCTGTATTCGGCTGCGTCCACCTGTGGCAGTTCCGCCTCAACCTCGGCGAGGTCGGCCAGCAATTCCGCCTCTTCTGCATCAGACAGGCTGCTGTCGGCGGGGTTGTCGCTGTCCGTGACCTCCTCGAGAGCGCCGCTGGCGATGGCGGCGTCGATGTCCGCACGCTTGACCTTGATGACGCGGGCGCGGGGTTTGACCGGGGCCTCGGCTGCGGGCTCTTCGGCGGCGTCGTCAAAGATGTTGTCATCCTTGTCCTCTTCCGTCGTTTGCGCACCATCATCCTCGGCCATCAGGGCGGCCAGAGTATCCAGTCCCAGCTCGTCATCCGCTTGATCGGCTTGAAGCTCCGATTGGTCCTGCGCGTCAGCGTCGATCTCCGCTGCAACGGATGTTTCGGCGTCGTCCGCGTCTTCGGCCTGGTCGGCATCGGAGGTGTCGCTTTCGAACCGGGCGAGAATATCGGCGATGGGGTCATCGTCTTCATCCTCGACACTGTGCGAGGCGTCTTCTTCCAGCGCGTCTTCAAACTCAAGGGCGGTGTTTTCGAGGATCGCTTGCGGTTCTGCTGCCATATCGGCCGCGTCTGCAACGGTGTCCACTTCAGCCGCGGGGGCAAAGGCGTCGGCATGTTCGTCCTCGAACATCTCCTCTGCTTCGGCTTCCTCTTGGCTTTGCGACACGACGGCACGGATCCGCTGCAGTTTCGCGGCGATGCTGTCGGGTGCCGGGGCGTCTTCGGTCACAGGTTCTGCCACCAGCTCGGCGTCGGCTGGTTCGTCCTCAATGGGGCTTGCGTCTGCCTGAACGCTGGCAAAGAATTCTTCGGCTTCGGCTTCGGCTTCGGCTTCGGCTTCGGCTTCGGCTTCGGCTTCGGCTTCGGCTTCGGCTTCGGCTTCGGCTTCGGCTTCGACCGGTGCGGCCTCAGCCACCTCTGGCATCTCGTCCACGACCTCAACCTGTGCCGCTTCATCCGCGACCATGACCGGGCTGTCTTCCGTCACCGACGCATCTTCCGCGTCGTCGGCTTGCGGCTCCGGCGTGCTGTCGGCCGCGCGGGCCACGGCAGGGGCGGCCGTTGCGGCTGCGATTGCGGCAGGCGAGGCGGCACTTGCATTCGGTGCCTGTGTTTCCGCGCTCAGGACAATGCGGCCCTCCTGTTCACGCGCTTCGACCCGGCGCGAGATTTCGCGCTCGGCGATGCGGGCCAGCATCTCTGCGTCCGGTTGCGGCGGTTCGGCACCAAAATATCTGTCATCGGCGGCCAGATCGCGGAAATACTCCGCAATCGCCTTCATCGTGCCAAAGCTGTCGTCGAATCCTTCCAACGTGCACGAGAAGGTGCCGTAGGATACTGTCAAAATCTTATTGTTATTCATCATCGGATGCTCGTCCTCTGCTGATATGCAAAGGTTGGACTAGGGGCGATACCGGACCAAAGCGGCCCGAATCTGTGCCACCAAGGGTATCATTTCAGGGCGACATTGTGATCTGTTTCCAAAAATTGCATTAATCCGCCATGACATCCCCGATTGTTCACAGTTCTGACCCCGTTGGCTTGTTTGGCGGCGGAGAAGCCACTTTCGCGGATGTCGCCGAGGTGCGAGCCCTTGCAAGCCGTTTCGTGGCCGCCGATGGCGGGGCAGCCCTGGCAGTACAGGCAGGGCTGTCGCTGGATGCCGTGATCGGTGATTTCGATTCCATATCTGCCGAGATTTTGGCGCAAATTCCGAGCGCACGGCAGCATCCCATAGCGGAACAGGACAGCACAGATTTCGACAAGGCGTTGCGCCATATCTTGGCACCCGTCGTGGTGGCTGTCGGGTTTCTCGGGGGGCGTGTCGACCATCAACTTGGCTGCCTGAGCGTGCTGGCGCGGCATCCGGACCGCGTCTGCATCCTGCTTGGTCCATACGAGATCGTGATGCTGTGCCCCCCTCGGTTGGATTTGCGAACCGAGCTTGGAGATGTGGTGTCGCTCGTGCCGCTCGCCCCGGTTCAGGGCACTTCGACCGGATTGCGGTGGCAGATCGACGGTCTGCATTTTGATCCGATCGAGCGGATCGGGACGTCGAACGAGGCGGTAGGGCCCGTAACGTTAACCATGAATGCACCGTCGATGATCCTGATTGCGCCGCGTCGGTGCCTGGGCGCTGTTACGCAGGCGCTGCTGCAGCCGGGGCCAGACGCGCGATGGCCCGCTCGCGCAGAACGATATAGAGCCCAGCCCCAATCGTGATGCAGATGCCAACCGCGGCGAGGCCGTTGGGCAGGTCGCTGAAGACGATGAACCCGATGATCGTGGCAAAGGGGATTTCCAGATACTGCATGGGCGCCAGCGTGGCCGAGGGCGCGTAGCGCAGCGACCATGTCATCAGCAGGTGGGCCAATGTGCCAAGGCCCCCGATGCCAAGCAGGAGTGTCCATTCCATGCTGTCGGGCCGTATCAGTTCGATGCCGGGGATGTCCCGCCCCTGCAGCAGGAAAACGAGGGGCGCCATGATGACGACGGCCATCACACCGCTCACCGCCTGCAACCCGATCGGATCGGTTTCCTTGGCAATCTGCCGCGTGACCAGCATGAAGACCGAGAAGTTGACCGCCACGAACAGGGGCAGAAGCGCGGGCCAGCCCACCTCGACAAAGCTGGGCTGGACCACGAGCAGCGTACCTGCAAAGCCGACGATGCACGCCATGAGGCGGCGGCTGCCGACCTCTTCGCCCAACACGTATTTGCCGAGCAGCAGCATGATGAAGGGCATGACGAAGGCGATGGCGACGGCGTCCGCGAGTGGTAGATATTGCAGGGCAGTGAACATGGCGCCGATGCCGAGGATGTGCAGGACTGTCCGGAACAGCGTGAGCCACAGGACCCGTCCGCGCATCCTCCAGAGCCGTGCGCCTGCCCAGACGATGGGGATAAGGATGACGGCCTGAACGGCAAAGCGGATCAGGACGAGCTGACTGAGGGGGACAGATTGGCCCAACACTTTCGCAACCGCGTCTCCGACCGGAGCCACGATGCAAAAGCCCAGCATCAGAAGGATGCCGAGAAGAGGGCGGTCCTGAGCCATGCGTTTACGCTAACGGGTGGAGGACCGAGCGCAACAGCTTGTTTGAGGCGTGGGTGACGCACATTGGCGTCAGACAAACACGGGGCGGCTTGTTGCGTGCACTCTTGGCAGAGCCAATTCGCCCACCCACCAACCCGGAAGACTTCGCTTCGGGCTCACTAGGACAAAGAGATTGCGACTGCGAAGGCAGGCGCAATCAGTGGCAAGGGTGGCTTTGCTTGCAAAGCCGCCAGCCACCCCGTGGAGTAGCTGGGTGCTCCAGGTCGTGACCGTGTAAGCGCACTCCATCTGTGGCAAAGCGAGCAACGCAAGCGCAGAGCCCGCAACACGCGCTCAGCAGTTGGGCACGTTCACAGCCAGCCCGCCAAGCGAGGTTTCCTTGTATTTCTCGCTCATGTCCGCCCCCGTCTGCCGCATCGTTTCGATGCAGGCATCCAGCGGAACCAAATGCGTGCCGTCCCCGCGTAGGGCAAGGCTCGCGGCACTGACCGCCTTGATCGCGCCCAGCCCGTTGCGTTCGATGCACGGCACCTGCACGAGCCCTCTGACGGGGTCACACGTCATGCCGAGGTGGTGTTCGAGCGCGATTTCGGCAGCATTCTCGATCTGCTGCGCCGTCCCGCCCATCACGGCGCACAGCCCGGCGGCCGCCATGGCGGCGGCGCTGCCGACCTCCGCCTGGCACCCGGCCTCCGCGCCTGAGATCGAGGCGTTGTATTTCACCAGCCCGCCGATGGCCGCAGCCGTCAGCAAGAAGTCCTCCACATGTGCTTCAGACGCGCCAGGCACGTGGTCGAGGTAGTAGCGCAACGTCGCGGGCAAGACCCCCGCCGCACCGTTGGTCGGGGCCGTCACCACCTGACCACCTGCGGCGTTTTCCTCGTTCACGGCCATGGCGTAGACACTCATCCAGTCGTTGATGGTGTGGGGCGCGGTCAGGTTCATGCCCCGTTCATCCAGCAGCTTGTCGTGGATGCCCTTGGCCCGACGCTTGACCTGCAAGCCGCCCGGCAGGGTGCCTTCGGTGCTCAAGCCCCGATCGATGCAATCGCGCATGACTTGCCAGAGCCGCTTGGTGCCGGACCGCAGATGCGCGTCACCATTGCGCGATACCTCGTTGGCGCGTTTCATCTGGGCGATGGACTTGCCCGAGCTTTCCGCCATCTCCAGCATCTCGGCAGCGGATTTGAACGGGTAGGGAACCGGCGCGCCCTCGTCGGTGGCCTTGCCTGCGGCCAACTCCTCTTCGGTCATCACGAATCCGCCGCCGATGGAATAGAACACCTGGCGCAGTGTCACGTCCCCCTGCGCGTCTGTGGCCATCAGGATCATGCCGTTGGCATGGCCGGGCAGGGGCGTGTCGTAATCAAAGATCAGGTCGGCCTTGGGATCGAAGGCCAGCGGCGGCAGGTCGTCTGGGCGTAGCGTGTGGCTGCTAGCAAGGTCTGCCAGCGTCGCTTCCGCCTTGTCATGGTCATAGGTGTCGGGCACGAACCCGGCGAGGCCGAGGATCGTGGCCCGGTCTGTCGCATGTCCCACACCGGTAAAGGCCAACGAGCCATGCAGCGACGCCCGCACACCTGCAAACTGGAAGGGCGACGCGCGCATCATGTCGAGAAAGCGCGCAGCGGCCACCATGGGGCCCATGGTGTGGGACGACGACGGGCCGATGCCCACCTTGAACATCTCGAAGACAGACAAAAACATGCTAAAGCGCGGTTCCTTCGGGTGGGTTGGGCAGGACGGGGCGGGAGAATGGTGTGTGGCCGAGCCCCTCGGCCTCGGCCACGGCGCGTGTGGTAGACCGGGTGTCGAGCCGCGCGGCTATGGTGGCAAGGGCGGGATAGGCGGAGAGGTCAAACCACGCGGTCAGGCCAGCGGGGTAAAGGGCGCACCACCGGACAATGGCCGCCATGTAACACTCAAGGATCGACGGCGCGTCGAGGTCAGACTGTGCGCCGATATAGGCATCGACCAGACCAAGTGCGCGCGGCAACGTCATGGCAGTTTCGCTGTTCGATATGAGCCGGTCGCGCATAGCACGCTGTGCCTGCGCATCGTCTCCTACGTATTTCTCCGGGTAGAACAACATGCGCAACTGCGCGTGCAAGGTGTTGGATACGAAGAAGAGCATGCTGAGAAAGCGCGCACGCTCGGGATTGTCTTGCCGCGGCGCCATCTGCCCATGCGTGTCCGAGAGCCACAGGAGGATCGCGGCGGTTTCGAACATGACCCCGTGCGGGGTTTCTAGCGCCGGGATCAGTCCGGCAGGGTTGATGTTGCGATAGGCGGCGCCGCTTTGGGCACGCGCGGCGCGGTCCACAAGTGCGGTGGTGTAGTCGACCCCCATCTCCTCCAGCGTCATCCGCACGATGAGCGAGGCGTTGTCGGGCGCATAGTGCAGAACGTAAGCCATGGGCGCTATGTAGCCATCCGCGCGCATCATCCAATGTCTCAAAACGACCAAATCGGCAGAGAATGGGCCACGATTAACTGCGCATTTACCGACTCGCGCTTGTGTGGAGTGCAGGAGGACGTTCCATGCGCTGGATTATCGTGTTGATGTCGGTCTTGGCCTGCCTGATGCCATGGCGTGCCGCGCTGGCGCAGGAGCTGTCGGGGCAGGATCTGGTCGATGTGCTGGTCGCCCGGACCCCCGGCGCAACCCTCGACCGGATGCGCGACCGCCCCGACCATTTCGTGCAGGAGGCTGCGGGCCTCATCCTCGGTTACGGCGGGCCTGAGGGTCTGGGTGCGGCAGATATAGAGACGGCGATTGATGCAGAGCGTGCCCGGCTGCGGGCCCGCGAGATGCGGCGCCTGCTGGAGGCGGATCTGAACAACGACCTGAGCGTCACGCGCGCAGAACTGGACGTGCTGGTGCGTGCCGCATCCGCCACGATGCGGGGGCGGCTTCTGGTCTGGCACCGGGCTGCGGATACCGACGGTGACGGCACGGTGCGCTGGGCGGAGTTGCGCAGCTTTGCCGCCAAACGGGCGGAGGCGGAGATGTCGGAAAGCGCCATCGCCGCAATGCGTGCGATGATGACGTTCGACCTGAATGGCGACGATCTTGTGGTGTTGGACGAGGTTTTGGAGGCGATGGAGCTGTTGGGCGCGCCAGCCTGATCGGCCTTCCGCCGGCCTGTCGGTGCCATTTCGCTGCCTTTGGGGTCGCAACGACCGCGCACGATGCGTATAAGCCCCACACTATTTGGGGAGTCGTCACATATGTCCGGAGAATTGTCGCCCATCGACAAGGCCAAGTTCGTCGCAGCCAAGCGCGCTGCCGATTATGTCGAGGACGGAATGCGCGTGGGTCTGGGGACCGGATCAACCGCCGCCTGGCTGGTGCGCTGCCTGGGCGAGCAGGTGCGCGAGGGCGGTTTGCGCTTTCAGGGCGTGCCAACGTCGACCCGCACAGCCGACCTGGCCCGCGAGGTCGGGATCGAGGTGATCAGCCTGGACGAGGCCAAGTGGCTCGACCTGACGATTGATGGCGCGGACGAGTTCGATGGCGACCTGAACCTGATCAAGGGCGGCGGTGGCGCACTCTTGCAGGAGAAGATCGTGGCGACCGCCTCCGATCAAATGGTGGTGATCGCAGACATCGGTAAGGAGGTCGAACATCTGGGCGCTTTCCCCCTGCCGATCGAGGTGATCCCCTTTGGCTGGCAGACCACGCAGGCGCTGGTCGAGGAAACCCTTGTCTCCATGGATGTTCTGGGCCGTCAGTCCACGTTGCGGATGAACGGGGACCGCCCCTTTGTCACGGATGAGGGGAACCACATCCTGGACCTGCACCTGCAACGCATCGGCAACCCACGGCAGCTCAGCCTGGTGATCAACCAGATGCCGGGCGTGGTTGAAAACGGGCTCTTCATCGATATCTGTGATGCTGTCGTGATCGGCTATGGCGATGGCCGGGTCGAGGTGCGCGACATCAATGAAGGCACGGTGGAGCAGGACAGGCTCGATTTTCTCGAAAGCGACAACCTGTTCACCGATCTTGCAGACTAAGGACGGGCGCGATGGCGGACTATGACTACGACCTCTTTGTGATCGGGGGCGGCTCCGGTGGCGTGCGCGCCGCCCGTGTGGCCGCGGGCGAGACGGGGGCCAAGGTGGCGCTGGCCGAAGAGGACCGCTATGGCGGCACCTGCGTGATCCGGGGCTGCGTGCCCAAGAAGCTGATGGTGTTCGCAAGCGAGTTCTCGGGCACGGCGGACGTGGCCAACGCCTATGGCTGGAACATGACGCCGGGCACCTTCGACTGGCGACAGTTCCGCGACCACCTGAACACCGAACTCGACCGGCTCGAAGGGGTATATCGCAGCCTGCTCAAGAATTCCGGCGTCGAAACCTTCGACACCCGCGCCAAGCTGAAGGACGCCCATACGGTCGAATTGTCCACGGGCGAAACCAAGACGGCCAAAACCATCCTGATCGCAACCGGCGGGCACCCCGTCCGGCCCGACATCCCCAACGCCGATATGGGGATCGTCAGCGACGACATCTTTCACCTCGAAACCCTGCCGAAATCCATCCTGATCATCGGCGGCGGCTACATCGCCTGCGAATTCGCCTGCATCCTGCACGGGCTTGGGGTCGAGGTGACGCAGTACTACCGCGGCGCCCAGATCTTGCGCGGCTTCGATGACGAGGCACGCGGCCTGATCGCGGAATCCATGCGAGAGCGGGGGATCAACCTGCATACGGGCACCAACATCGTGCAGATGGGACCAGCATCGGACGATCATTCGGGTGCGACCCCGACCGCGTCGGATGCGGCGA
Source organism: Tateyamaria omphalii (assembly GCF_019802125.1). GTDB lineage: Bacteria > Pseudomonadota > Alphaproteobacteria > Rhodobacterales > Rhodobacteraceae > Tateyamaria > Tateyamaria omphalii_B. The sequence continues at coordinate 1,742,307 of NZ_JAHVHT010000001.1, read as the reverse complement.
TGGGGGCGGGCGCGCAGCAGGACCTAGTAATGGCCCATGGCGGTGTCAAAACCGCCTCCAATCCGGATCACACCGGCCCGATCTGGGTGAAGTCCACCATGGGGCATGAAAACGTGTTCGACATGGTTCTCTTCGCAACCGGGCGCGATCCCAACAGCACCGACATGGGGCTCGAGGACACCGGGATCGACATCGGCCGTCGCGGCGAGATCATTGTCGACGAGTATTCCAAAACCGCCGTCGACAGCGTCTACGCCATCGGGGACGTCACCAACCGGGTGAACCTCACCCCCGTCGCCATCCGCGAGGGGATGGCCTTTGTCGAAACGGCCTTCAAGGACAATCCGACAGCGGTCGATCACGACCTGATCCCGTCCGCCGTCTTCACCCAGCCCGAAATGGGCACCGTGGGGCTCAGCGAAGAAGACGCGCGCGAACAGGAAGAGGTTGAAATCTACTGCACCTCGTTCCGCCCGATGCGCACCGCGTTCGCGGGTCAGCCTGATCGCGTTTTGATGAAATTGGTGGTATCCAAGGCCACACGCAAGGTGCTGGGCTGTCACATCGTCGCACCAGACGCGGGCGAGATGATCCAACTCGCCGGTGTCGCCATCAAGATGGGAGCCACCAAGGAAGATTTCGATCGCACGGTTGCAGTCCACCCCACGATGTCTGAAGAAATCGTGACCATGCGGACACCTATGCGGACTGCTTGAAGTTTCTGGTAAAAACCACAGGTAATGCACAAGGTGCAGCACAGGCTGCACGGCAAGAGGAGAACAATACCACATGGCTGGCAATACAGGCGGCCCCTGGGGGGGTGGCGGAAACTCGGGCGGGGGCGACGATGGTCGCGGCACCGGTCCGCGCGGCGGCGGTGGCCGCGGCAATGGCGGGCGTGGTCCCGGTGATGAGGGTCCGCAGATCCCCGAAATCGATGAATTGGTCAAAAAGGGCCAGGAGCAGCTGCGCGTGCTCATGGGTGGCCGCGGTGGTGGCAACGCCGGTGGCGGCCGTGGGGCAGGGGGCGGCGGTGGTCCGTTCCTGACACGCGGGACAGTTGGCCTCGGCGTTCTGGCCGCAGTTATCCTGTGGGGGCTGGCCAGCTTCTACACCGTCCGGCCCGAAGAGCAGTCGGTCGAACTGTTTCTCGGTGAATATTACCGCACCGGCGATCCGGGCCTGAACTTTGCCCCCTGGCCGGTTGTCACGGCCGAGGTGATCCCGGTGACCCGCGAACAGACCGAGGAAATCGGTGTGGGCGGTCGCGGCGGTGATGCTGGCCTGATGCTGACCGGTGACGAAAACGTGGTCGACATCGACTTCCAGGTCGTCTGGAACATCACGGAACCTGACCAGTTCCTGTTCAACCTGCGCGATCCGCGCCCGACCATTCGGGCGGTGTCGGAATCGGCCATGCGCGAGATTATCGCACAATCTGACCTCGCCCCGATCCTGAACCGGGACCGTGGCGCGATTGCGGGCCGGCTTCAGGATCTGATCCAGGAGACGCTTGATGCCTACGGCAGCGGCGTCAACATCATCCGCGTGAACTTTGACCGCGCTGATCCGCCAGACACGGTGATCGCGGCCTTCCGCGACGTGCAGGCCGCTGAACAGGAACGCACACGCTTGCAGAACGTGGCCGACGCTTACGCCAACCGCGTGCTCGCCGAAGCGCGTGGTCAGGCCGCGCAGCTTCTGGAAGAGGCCGAAGCCTACCGCGCCCAGCAGGTCAACCAGGCCGAAGGTGAAGCCAGCCGCTTTGCCGCTGTTCTGGAAGAGTATGCCAAGGCGCCCGACGTGACCCGCAAACGTCTCTATCTCGAGACGATGGAGCAGGTGCTTGGCCGCGTGGACAAGATCATCCTCGATGAAAACCAAGGTGCTGGTGGCCAGGGCGTTGTGCCCTACCTGCCGCTCAACGAACTGCGCCGTAACACAGCGGAGGCAAACTGATGCGAAAGTCAGCGTTCCTTTTGCCCATCCTCGCGGTCCTGGCCGCTGTGGGTCTGTCCTCCATCTACATCGTGGATGAACGTGAAAAAGCCCTTGTGCTGCAATTCGGTCGCGTGGTCGCGGTCAAGGAAGACCCCGGTCTGGCGTTCAAGATTCCGCTTATTCAGGAGGTTGTCCGCTATGATGACCGTATCCTGAGCCGGGATGTCGAACCGCTCGAAGTGACACCGCTTGATGACCGTCGTCTCGTGGTCGATGCGTTCGCCCGATACCGGATCGTGGACGTGAACCGGTTCCGGCAGGCCGTTGGTACAGGTGGTGAGGCGTCCGCCGACCGCCGCATCGACGGTATCTTGCGGAATGAGTTGCGCGAAGTGTTGGGTTCGGTGTCGTCCAACGACATCCTCAGCTCGGATCGTGCAGCACTGATGCTGCGCATCCGCAACGGCGCTATCGCCGAGGCCCGCGCGCTGGGCATCGAGGTTGTCGACGTGCGTGTGAAACGGACCGACCTGCCGCCGGAAAACCTGGATGCGACCTTTGAACGGATGCGGGCAGAGCGTGAACGGGAAGCAACCGACGAACGTGCCCGGGGTAGCGAGGCGGCGCAGCGTGTGCGCGCGCAAGCCGACCGGACCGTGGTGGAGCTGACCTCGGATGCCGAGCGTCAGGCCGAGATCATCCGCGGTGAGGCGGACGCCCGCCGCAACGCGATCTTTGCCGAAGCGTTTGGCCAGGACCCTGAATTCTTTGAGTTCTATCGCTCGCTCACGGCCTATCAGCGGTCGCTGCAGGGCTCGAATTCGACAATGGTTCTGTCGCCGGACTCAGAGTTCTTCAACTACCTGAAGTCGCCCACCGGAAACAATGCGGCGACCGGAGTTGCAGGGCAGTGATGGCTTGGGTCCTTCTGGCCCTCGGACTTGTGATGCTTGTGGAGGGGCTGGCCTATGTGCTGGCCCCTTCGCTTATCGAACGGGTGCTCGAGGTGCTGCGCACACTGCCCGAAAGCGCACGCCGGCAATTTGGCGCTCTCGTTCTTGTAACAGGCCTGATCTGTATCTGGCTGGCTTTTTTCATTGGATTGTAACGCCTTTGCCGTAACGCCGATCACGACATGCTCACGGTCTGTTGAAACATGTTGGGGCTGATCCATCTTTGATGTTGCAAGGATGCAACCCTACATGCACGCTGTGCGCAGCCGCGCACGACCGTGTGCAAATGACCAAAACGGTCAAGAATATTACGCAGGAGTAACCTGATGCAGCGACAGGCAATCGCCGTCTCACGACAGTTTTCCCCGACGCCCCTGATGCGCGCCCTCTGGCTCGGCGCGCTCAGCCTCGCCTTTGTTCTGGTGCAGGCGCTGATGGCGCAGGCCCGCCCCGAAAGCCTCGCGCCCCTGGCCGAGCAGATCAGCCCCTCGGTGGTCAACATCACCACCTCGACCGTGGTCGAAGGTCGCACAGGCCCGCAGGGCATCGTGCCCGAAGGCTCCCCGTTCGAGGACTTCTTCCGCGAATTCCAGGACCGCAACGGCCCCGGTGACCGCCCACGTCGGTCCTCGGCTCTCGGCTCGGGTTTCGTGATCTCCGAGGATGGCTTCATCGTCACCAACAACCACGTCATCGAGGGCGCGGACGAGATCAATATCGAGTTCTTCAACGGCAATGAACTGACCGCTGAGCTGGTCGGCACCGACCCCAACACCGACATCGCCCTCTTGAAGGTCGAAGCCGATGGCCCGCTGCCCTTCGTGCCCTTCGGTGACAGCGACAGCGCCCGCGTGGGTGACTGGGTCGTCGCCATGGGTAACCCGCTGGGGCAGGGCTTTTCCGTCTCTGCCGGGATCGTGTCGGCCCGCAACCGCGCGCTCAGCGGCACCTATGACGACTACATTCAGACCGACGCCGCCATCAACCGCGGCAACTCCGGCGGCCCGCTCTTCAACATGGACGGGCAGGTGATCGGCGTGAACACGGCCATCCTGTCGCCCAATGGCGGCTCCATCGGCATCGGCTTTTCCATGGCCTCCAACGTGGTGACCCGCGTGGTCGACCAGCTGAAGGAGTTCGGTGAGACGCGCCGCGGCTGGCTCGGCGTGCGCATCCAGGACGTCACCGAAGACATCGCCGAAGCGATCGGCCTTGAAACGGTGGCGGGTGCGCTCGTGACCTCCGTGCCCGATGGCCCGGCCAAGGATGCAGGGATGCAGGACGGCGACGTCATCCTCAGCTTTGCAGGCGTGGATGTGGCCGACACGCGCGGCCTCGTGCGCCAAGTGGGCAACAGCCCGGTTGGTGAAACGGTGCGCGTCGTGGTCTTCCGCGAGGGTGAGACGGTGACACTGCGTGTGACGCTGGGCCGCCGCGAAGAAGCCGAAGGCGCCGTGCCTGCCGCAGCGCCCGCACCGGACGCGCCGGCTGAAGCCGAAACCGCGAACCTGCTTGGCCTGACGCTGAGCACGCTGACAGATGAGCTGCGCGAGGAACTCGGCGCCGACGCGGATCAGGAAGGGCTTGTCGTGGTCGAGGTCGATGAGACCTCGGAAGCCTACGAAAAAGGCCTGCGCGCCGGTGACATCATCACCGAAGCGGGCCAGCAGCGTGTGAACAGCATCGGCGAGTTCGAAGTGCGCCTGGATGAGGTCGGCGAAGCCGGGCGTAAATCGCTTCTGCTGCTGGTGCGGCGTGCCGGGGATCCACGGTTCGTGGCACTCAGCCTCGCCGAGTAACCCCAGATCGCTCTGAATGACAAAAGGCGCCCCGCGGGGCGCCTTTTTCTTGGGGCTGCCGACCGTAAGGCGCACCGACCGGTGCGCCCCGGCCTCAGGTGTCGCGGGCGACGGCGATCAGCCCCAGCTTGCGGGCCGCGGCGATGGACAGCGCCTTGCTCTCCAACCCCTCGGCGCTTTGATAGCGGCCAATGGCGGCGCGCGTGGCGGTGTCCATCTCGCCCGTGATCGGGCCGCGGTAATAGCCCCGTGCTTCCAGCGCGCGCTGGACAGAGGCGATGAAATCCGGGGTCACGTCGTCTTCGCAGATGATCTCGTACCAGGTCTCGCGGCGGGGCTGCACGACCTCCTGCCGGGTCTCGGTCTTGTAGATCGGCGGGGTCTGCACGCGCCCGTCACTGCTGATCTGGGCGGGCTGCAGCAGAACCTTGCGGGTCACGGTTTCGATCACCGCCGGGCTCACGGTCTTGCCCCAGCAGGTGCCGGGGGCCGCGCCGGGGGGTGCTGTGGCCAGCGAAATCGGGTCGATATTGGACGCCGATGTGACCGTGCCGTTGTGAGCACAGGCTGCCAGCGCAAGGGCCGCCGCCAGAACGGGAAAGAAGGATTTGACTGTCATGCTCGGGCCTCTGGATGGGCTTTTGACGCCACCATAGCGGCGCGTTTATCCCCTGCCTAGTCCCGCACGCCTCAGTCGTTGCGACGGCTGTCCCAGGTGTCGGTCCGCGCTTCGGGGCCCATCTGCCGCCCCGTGCCCTCGGCCAGCAGTTGGTCGAGCAGGGGGGAAATATCCTCGATCTCTTCGGCCAGCACATGGGTGACGTTGTGGGCCCGCTGCAGGCGCCCGGTCACCTTCAGCATCCGGCCCGCCACCACGGCCCGGCGGAACCGTTCGTAAATGTGGCGCCAGACGATGATGTTCACCACGCCGGTCTCGTCCTCGAGGGTGAGAAAGATCACCCCCTTGGCCGTCCCGGGCCGCTGGCGCAGGATCACCAGCCCCGCCACCGCGATCCGCGCATTGACGGGCGGTGCCTCCATCTCCGAGGCGCGCATACAGGACGGCGGCCGGGGCCAAGTGGCAGGCCCCCGTGACGGGGCCGGTGGGACATCCTGCACTCTGGGTGGTTGAAAGATCTGCATGAGAACAAAGATAGAACAAATATCACATGTCGCAAGCGGAAAAGAGGGGGGTCGCAAAAGGGGCTGGCAGCCTTATCTCCTGCCCGGTAGAGATATGCGAAATGCGGAATTGAGGGGGCACGAGAATGGCCAAGATCACCTATATCGAACATGGCGGAACCGAACATGTCGTGGACGTCGCCAACGGCCTGACGGTCATGGAAGGCGCACGCGACAACAACATTCCGGGGATCGAGGCCGATTGCGGCGGCGCCTGCGCCTGTTCGACCTGTCACGTCTATGTCCACCCCGACTGGGTCGGCAAACTGCCCGAAAAGGACGACATGGAAACCGACATGCTCGACTTCGCTTACGAGCCGGACGAGACCCGCTCGCGTCTGACCTGCCAGCTCAAGGTGACGGACGCACTGGACGGTCTGGTCGTGCAGATGCCCGAGAAGCAGATTTAAGATGGCGGTGGCGCCGCGTCTGCTGTCGCGCCTCTTGTGCGCGTCCGCCCGCGGCGCGCTGCAACCGGCGCGCCTTTGGCTTATGTCGCTGGGCGTGATGACGGCTGTCGCACCCGTCTGGGCCGATGTCATCGCGGAGGCGCGCTATGCCGATCCGACCGACCGCTATGCCCACGGGGTTCTGGGCGACGCGATCGAGTGGGGCACGCTGGAACTTGTGATGCAGGACGGAGAAGTGCGCCGGTTCGTGCTGCCCCGCGACCACGTGTTTGAAGACATCGCACCGCGTCTCGCCGACCTCGATGGCGACGGCGCCCCCGAAGTTATGGTGGTCGAAGCCGACATATCGGCTGGAGCCGCCTTTGCCATCTACGGCGCAGAAGGCAAGATCACCGAGACCCCGCATATCGGCACGCGCAACCGCTGGCTGGCACCCGTCGGCGCGGCAGATCTGGACGGTGATGGCGTGATCGAGATCGCCTATGTGGACCGCCCGCATCTGGCCAAGACGCTGCGCATCTGGCGCTATCAGCACAGTACGCTGACCCATGCAGTCGATTTGCGCGGCGTCACCAATCACCGGATCGGAGAAACCGACATTGCCGGTGGCATCCGGGAGTGCGGAAACGGTCCGCAACTTGTCCTCGCCTCGGAGGATTGGTCCGACCTGGTTGCATTTGCCTGGGATGGCGAGGCCTTCATCTTTGAATATCTCGGCGATGACACGCGGCGCCCTGCCTTTGCCCGCGCGCTGGCGTGTCAGTGATCCGGCTCGCTCTCGTTGTGGGCCTGTGGGCCGCGCCGCTGGCCGCGCAGGATCGGCTGAGCCCCGACCAGTTCCTTGACCTTGTCGAAAAGCGCACGGCGTCTTTCTCGACCTTCCCCGGTCGTCAGCCGGTGGGCATCGAGCAGTTCTTGTCCCGCTCCCGTACGGTTTGGGCCCGTGCCAACGGAACCTGCGCCTATGGCCTTGTGACGGTGGAGGAAGGACAGGTCTGTTTCGACTACGACGATGATCCGCCGGGTGTCACGCATTGCTGGGTGCCCTTCCTGCGCGATGCACGACTGTTCGTGGCCTCAACCGGCGATCTGGGCGAGGTGCAGGAGGTGGTCGAGATCAGCGAAGACCCTGTGGCCTGCACGCAGGCGCCCATCTCCTGAGCGTTGGCGCAGCCGGAGAGGGGCCCTTCGGGGAGAATTTTTTTGAAACAGGGAATGCGGACCGTCCCTCTCGCGCGCCACTTCGCGGCATGCTGCCGGGCGACGCGGGCAAAGCCCGCTGGTCCGCGCAGCGGCAAACGCCGTGGGGGCGGCGTTTGAGGTAAGAATGGGCGGAGCCCCGGAGCTGCAGGTGCAGCGGTAAACACCCAGAGGAGTGTCCCGCTAGCGCGCCGCGATGCGGCACGCTTGTTGAGGTCCGGATGGGCGGAGCCGCAGACCCGTTGCGCGCCGATCGTCAGTCCAACGCCCGCCAACCAATGTCGCGTCGGCAGAAGCCGCCGGGGAAGTCGATGGCATCGACCATGGCATATGCAGTATCCGCAGCTTCGCGTAGAGACGGGCCACGGGCCGTGACGTTAAGCACCCGGCCACCTGACGCGGTGATCTTGCCATCCGTCTCGGCCGTGCCCGCGTGAAACACCATCTGGCTGCTCGTCTCTGGCAGGGCATCGAGCCCGCCGATCACGGCGCCCTTGTCGTAGCTGCCCGGATAGCCATCTGCCGCCATGACCACCGTGATGGCGTGATCATCGGCCCAGTTGACCTGCGCCGAAGCCAGGCGTCCTTCTGCGGCGGCGTGCATCAGGTCCAACGCCTGCGCACCCAGCCGCATCATCAGCACCTGGCACTCGGGATCGCCAAAGCGCACGTTGTACTCCACCAGCCGCGGCGCACCGTCCTTGATCATCAAACCGGCATAGAGCACGCCCTGATACGGCATCCCCCGCTTGGCCATTTCGGCCATGGTCGGGCGGATGATCTCTGACAGCGCACGCTCGGCCACCGCATCCGTCAACACCGGCGCAGGGGAATACGCACCCATGCCGCCGGTGTTGGGGCCCGTGTCGCCTTCGCCCACGCGCTTGTGGTCCTGGGCCGTGCCGATGGGCAGCACGTCGGTCCCGTCGCACAGGACAAAGAACGATGCCTCCTCGCCCTCCATGAACTCCTCGATGACAACCTCGGCCCCGGCACCGCCAAAGGCGCCGCCGAACATGTCGTCGATGGCGGCATGGGCGTCCGCAACCGTTTCGGCAATGATCACACCCTTGCCGGCAGCCAACCCGTCGGCCTTGACCACGATGGGCGCACCCTGCGCGCTGACATACTCCTTGGCCGCCGCGGCTTCCGTGAAATGCCCATACGCCGCCGTCGGCGCACCCGCCGCATCGCAAACTGCCTTGGTAAAGGCCTTGGACGCCTCCAACTGTGCAGCCGCCTGGCTGGGGCCAAAGACCAGCACACCCGCGTCCCGCAACCGGTCCGCCACACCCGCGGCCAACGGCGCCTCGGGGCCGACGATGACGAAATCAATGCTCTCGGCCTCGACAAAGCCCACCACGGCGCCGCCATCCTCGATGTCCAAAGCGGCGCATTCCGCAATCGCCGCGATGCCCGCATTGCCCGGCGCCACCACCAACCGGTCACATTTGGGGTTCTGCAACACCGCCCAGGCCAAGCTGTGCTCGCGACCGCCGCCGCCCAAAATCAGAATGTTCATCGCTTGCTCCTTGGCCTTTGCTGGGGCGCGTTCTAAGCTGGGCGGACCCGCTGCACAAGGACGGCAAAAGGACGGCCCATGGACCTCATCGACGACCCCGTTCCCGGCTCGAACACACCCGAATTCTCGGTGTCCGAGATCGCGGGCAAGGTCCGCAAGCTGATCGAGGGCGAACTGGGCTGGGTCCGGATCAAGGGCGAGGTCGGGCGCGTGGTGCTGGCACGCTCGGGCCACCTCTATTTCGACCTCAAGGATGACCGCAACGTCCTGTCCTGCATGACGTGGAAAGGGCAGGTGCAGGGCCTCGGCACCATGCCCGAGGAAGGGATGGAGGTCGTGGCCGAGGGGCGCATGACCGCCTCGGGCTTCCAGTCGAAATTCTCGCTCAACGCCGAGCGGATCGCCATCGCGGGGCAGGGGGCGCTGATGGCGCTTCTGGAAAAACGCAAGAAAGCGCTCGCGGCCGAGGGGCTTTTCGATGACGCGCGCAAACGGCCGCTGCCCTATCTGCCCGAGGTGATCGGGGTGGTGACGTCGCTACAGGGCGCCGTGATCCGCGACATCCTGCACCGCCTGCGCGACCGTTTCCCGCGCAAGGTGCTGATCTGGCCGGTCGCCGTGCAGGGGGCCAACTGCGCCCCCGAAGTCGTGCGGGCGATCGAAGGGTTCAATGCGCTCACGCCCGGTGGCGCAATGCCCCGACCCGACCTGCTGATCGTGGCGCGCGGCGGCGGCTCGGTCGAGGATCTTTGGGGCTTCAATGAAGAGGTCGTCGCACGCGCCGCCGCCGCCTCAGACATTCCGCTGATCTCTGCCGTCGGGCACGAAACGGACACGACGCTGATCGACTTCGTGTCGGACCGGCGCGCGCCCACACCCACGGCGGCCGCGGAAATGGCGGTGCCGGTGCGCCACGAATTGCTCGCCTGGGTCGAACAGGCAGGCGCACGCATGACCGGCGCCGTCAGCAGCGCCATGCAACGGCGCGAACAGCGCTTGCGCGACCTGGCCCGCGCATTGCCCCGCGCCGACGCGCTGGTCGAAGGGCCGCGCCAGCGGCTCGACGTGATCGGCGGGCAGCTTGGCCCGGCCCTCATCGCAGGGGTGCAGCGGCGCAAGGTGCGCCTTTCGGACGTGTCCGGCAGCCTGCGCCCTGCCACGTTGCAGCGCAGTATCGATGCCGAAAAACGGCGGCTACAGGCCCTGTCGGCCCGGTTGGAACCCGCACTCGCCCGCGTGGCGGCTGCCAAACGTGAACGGTTTGAAACCCGCGCCACCCGCCTGACACCCGCCCGGATCGCACAGGATGCGGCGCGCAAATCCGACCGTTTGTACGATGTCACAACCCGCCTGCACGCGGCAGGCCAGCGGCAGGTGGATAGCCTGCAACGCAAGCTCGACGCCATGGACCGCCTGCGCGAAACACTCAGTTACAAGGCGACGCTGGCGCGCGGTTACGCGGTCGTGCGCGGTGACGGGGGCGTGCTGACGACCAAGGCAGCGGCAGAACAGGCCAGCGGGCTGGAGATCGAATTCGCCGACGGGCGGCTCAAGCTGGGTGGCGGCAAGACGGCGACGAAAAAAGCGGCCAAGACGCCCGAACAGGGCTCGCTGTTCTAGGGCAGACGTGTCGTCCGCCTGTCAAACGCCGATCTTGGGCCCCAGACACACCATCTCTTCCCCGATGTCCTGCGCCTCATACAGCTCCGTGCTGGTCGGATCGCTGGCAAAGGTTGCGATCAACCCGCCTGGCCCTTTCTCGAAGGTCCAGCATTGCGGATCGGGGCGATCTTCGTAGACAAAGCAGATCAGCGGGCCATCGGCATACCACCGCCCCTCGCGGCATTCGCCATCGAGGAAAGACCACGTCACGCGCCGATTTTCGTGATAGATTTCAGCGCCATACGCCTCACCCGAGCGTCCGTAGTACAACGTCTTGCCAGTGACATAGGCTTCGAACTCCGCCGCACTCATCGGTTCGGACGACGCAGCGCCCGAGCACAGAACTAGGGCAGCGATCAACATGCGAAACAACATGCGCGCACTGTGTCAGAGCTTGGAGGCGCCCGCTAGTGCCTCAGGCCGGTTCCGGCATCAACTCGCCTTGAGGCGCGGCACTGGCCCAGCGATCCACCCGCTTGTCCATGACGCGCCGCCAGAGCGGTGGCACGAGCGCCAGCACGGCCATCACGGGCAGGGAATGGGGCAGCATCGGCATCCGTTCGGCGTCCAGATCAAGCTGTGGAAAGGCGGTGGCGGGGCGCGCATGGTGCGCCGAATGGCGCGGCGCGTTCAGCATCATGGCCGCCGAATACCAGTGCGGCGCGTTCCAGGAATGGGCCGGACCCATTGGCTCACGCCGCCCGTCGGGCATTGTTTTCCGCAACAATCCATAGTGCTGCACGTAATCCGACAGCATCAACTGCGCCTGCGCGTAGAGGCTGATCAGGATCAGCCCCACCAACCCCGAAGTACCCGCCAGCAGCGCGGCTGCACCCAAGCTCAACGCCGCGCCGATGCCATAGAACAAATAGGGTGGGGGCACCGCTGACCCGCCATGTCTCTGCCGTTCCGCCCGCAACCCTGCGCGAAAACTCCCCACCCACGTGCGCGGCAGATAGGCCCAGAACCCCTCACCGCGCAGCGCCGTGGCCGGGTCTTTCTCGGTCGCCGCATGGATATGATGCACCAGCCGATGCGCGCTCGTGTGATGTCCGAAAAGGATCGAACTGTAGCACGCAGCCCCCAGCCGAAACGCCCAGCGATTGGCGCGATGGATCAACTCATGCGCGTTCGAGTTCGACACCTGTCCGAAAAACAGCCCCGCCGCGACGATGATCAACCCCTTGTCCAGCGTCGGCAACTCCGTCCCCATCGCCCACACGCTCAGTCCCAGCAGCACGAAGTGCGCCAGCCCCAAAACCTCGGACAACCGATGCCCCGTCGCTTGCGTCGCCGCAGGCCGTACCGGCAGCTTGTCGAGGAAAAACACGACCACCGTAATCACCGCCACCGCAATAGCAGGCCACGGCCCGCCAAACAGGCACGCCGCCGCCAGGCACAGACCCGGCAGAAAGCTCGCAATCGCAAAGGGTGTCAACGTTGGCATGGTCATAGAATCACTCACGCTTAGGACAGCAAACCCTAGCACGGCCTGCGTCCGCGCCAAGCTCGCAGGCATTTGCTGCCAAAGCGTGACCGATTGGCGGCGACATGGTGACGATAGGCGCGTCGATTGATCCGCAACGCGTCGCTTTTGGGCTGATGGCGGTGCGCACCGCTTGGTATCTATGCTTCAACACGCAGGGCAGGAGTGTGCAATGGCACTGGACCAATCGACCAAGGGCAAAGGCGTCTGGAAATCCGGCAAGGGCAAGGGCCGTGTCCGCCCCAAGGGCCGCGCGCTCGAAGACGGGCCTTGGGACGAGGTCCGCGCACTGCTCGGCGACCAACCCCGCCGCCGCGACCTGCTGATCGAATTCCTGCATCTCATCCAGGACACCTACGGCCACCTCTCCGCCGCCCACCTGCGCGCGCTCGCCGAAGAAATGCGTCTGTCGATGGCCGAGGTCTACGAGGTCGCCACCTTCTACGCCCATTTCGACGTGGTGAAAGAAGGCGAAACCCCACCCCCCGCGCTCACCATCCGCGTCTGCGACTCGCTCAGCTGCGAACTGGCGGGTGCCCAACAACTCAAAGCCGCCCTCGAAGACGGCCTCGACGCGAGCGAAGTCCGCGTCCTCCGCGCCCCCTGCATGGGCCGCTGCGACACGGCCCCCACGCTCGAGCTTGGCCACAACCACATCGACCACGCCACGGTCGAAAAGGTCCAAGCCGCCATCACCGCAGACGACACGCACCCCCACATCCCTACATACGAAACGCTCGAAAAATACCGCGAAACAGGCGGTTACGACGCACTTCTCAAGCTCCGTGCCAACGGCAACTGGGAAGACGTGCAGGCCAAAATCAAGGAAAGCGGCCTCCGTGGCCTGGGCGGCGCAGGCTTCCCCTCCGGCACCAAATGGGGCTTTGTCCGTGCCAACGCAGGCCCCCGCTACCTCGCCGTCAACGGGGACGAGGGCGAGCCCGGCACGTTCAAAGACCGCTACTACCTCGAACGCACACCGCACCTCTTCCTCGAAGGGATGCTCATCGCCGCATGGGCGGTCGAGGCCGACACCTGCTTCATCTACATGCGCGACGAATATCCGGCCGTGCTCAAAATCCTCGCCGATGAGATCCAAAGGATCGAAGAGGCCGGGCTCGCACCCAAAGGCTATATCGACCTCCGCCGTGGCGCAGGCGCATACATCTGCGGCGAAGAATCTGCCATGATCGAAAGCATCGAAGGCAAACGCGGCCTCCCACGCCACCGCCCCCCATACGTGGCGCAAGTCGGCATCTTCGACCGCCCCACACTGGTCCACAACGTCGAAACGCTCCACTGGATCGCCCGCATCTGCCGCGAAGGGCCGGAGGTTCTGAACAGCACCGAAAAGAACGGACGCACCGGCCTGCGCAGCTACTCCGTCTCGGGCCGTGTCGCCACTCCGGGCGTCTACCTGCTGCCCGCAGGCTCCACGATCACCGACATCATCGAGGCCGCAGGCGGCATGGCCGACGGCCACAGCTTCAAAGCCTACCAACCTGGCGGCCCATCCTCGGGCCTGCTGCCCGCCTCCATGAACGACATCCCCCTCGACTTCGACACGCTGCAACCGCACGGCACCTTCATCGGCTCGGCAGCAGTCGTTGTCCTCTCGGACCAAGACCGCGCCCGCGACGCCGCCCTCAACATGCTGAAATTCTTTGAGGATGAAAGCTGCGGCCAATGCACCCCGTGCCGCGTAGGCTGCGAAAAGGCGGTCAAGCTGATGCAGGCGGACACATGGGATCAGGACCTGCTGGGCGAGCTTTGCACCGCCATGACCGACGCCTCGATCTGCGGCCTCGGCCAAGCAGCCCCCAACCCGATCAAACTGACGATCCAGCACTTCGCAGACGAAATCTAAGACCTACCAATTCTTGTAAACGGCGCAGGGACACCCCTGCGCCCGCACATCCTGACAAATCTTCGACACGGCACCACGGTCATTCCCCGACACACGCGCCATGTGATAGCCGGGCCGCCCCTGCACCCGGTTCTTCACAAACACGATGTCCACCTTCGCATCGCCAAGGGCACGACAGGACTGCGCCACCGCCTTCGCCTTGCGCTCCGCCGCTGCCTTGGTCGCACCAAACCCGATCTGCGCGCCCCATTTCGGAAGGGTCGGTTTGCCCGGTATCCCCTTGATCTTGCTCACCTTCCGACTGCGCGCTATGGCAAGGCACGCAGGCATGAACGGCTTGTCCGTCTCCAGCGCAAAATCATGGGCCTTGGGCGGCGCATCCCGCCAATCCTCCGCCGTCAGGCCGGTGATGATCTGGACATAGTTGATGGTCTCTCGCGCCAGCCCGCCGCCTTCCATGAACCCGTCAGCCCGGCGCTCACCACCGTTATACGCCACCGCCGCCAACCCGGCATTGCCATAGCGACGCTGCAACTCGGCCAGATACTGCGCCGACCGCTCCATTGCCTCTGCCGGGTTGTAACTGTCTGAAAACCCGCGCAGTTTTGCCGTCCCCGGCATGAACTGCGCAATCCCCTGCGCCCCCGCAGGGCTCAGCGCATTGGCATCAAACCGGCTCTCCTGCCATAACAGCCGCGCAAAAAACCCAGCATCCAGCAGATGCCTGCGGCTCGCATCCTCGATATGCTGGCAGATATCAAACGCCGCATGTTCAGGCCGGATACAGGCCACAGGTCCCAGCGATCCGTCCGAACACAACGTACCCGGTGACCGCGCCGCCACCGGCATCGGCATTGGCAGCGCCATCGCGAGGGCCAGCAACAAAACCGCCCAGAACTCATACCTTTTCATGCCAGCGCGCTCGTATTAGGTGAGGGTCAGGTCAAGTATCGGGGCATCATGGCATTTTTCAAGAAACTCAAGGACCGGTTGTTCAAATCCTCGTCCAAGATTGACGAGGGGCTGGAGGCGATCGTCGAAGATGGCGGCGTGGAAGAGGCCGCAGCCCCCGATCCCGAGATCATTCCGACACCCGACCCGACGCCAGCGCCGACGCCCACAGAAATGCCCCCGCTCGCGGACCCCGTGCCCGCATCCGCGCCAGCGGAGATGCCACAGATTTCCGATCCGGAGCCGATGTCCGAACCGGTGGAAACACCTGTTGTGCCCGATCCCGAACCGGTCATCGTTCCAGAGCCAGAGCCAGAGCCAGAGCCAGAGCCAGAGCCAGAGCCAGAGCCAGAGCCAGAGCCAGAGCCAGAGCCAGAGCCAGAGCCAGAGCCAGAGCCAGAGCCAGAGCCGATCAATGTGCCTGAGCCTGAGCCGGAACCCACCCCGCGCCCAACCGATCTTGCCATGGAAACGCCCGCCGCAGCGGTCGAGGACCTGCCGCAGGCCGTGGACCCGGAACCGGCCCCTATGGCCGCTGTCGTCAATCCCTCCGCACTGGTCGAAACAGCACCCGCACCCGACCAACCCAAGCGGGGCCTTCTTGGTCGCCTGCTGGGCCGCCGTGACGCGGCCCCCGTCATGCGTCGTGAACTGGACGACGACATGCTGGAACAGCTGGAGGAGTTGCTCATCGCCGCCGACATGGGCGTCGACACCGCCCTCCGTGTCACTGCCAACATGGCCGAGGGGCGCATGGGCAAGAAGCTGTCGGTGCAGGAAATCAAGGAGTTGATGGCGCAGGAAATCGCCCGGATCATGGACCCCGTGGCGAAACCTCTGCCACTCTATCCGCAAAAGCCGCAGGTGGTGCTGGTCGTGGGTGTCAACGGCTCGGGCAAGACCACCACCATCGGCAAACTCGCCAGCCAGTTCCGCGCCGCAGGCAAATCCGTCGTGATCGCCGCAGGCGACACGTTCCGTGCGGCGGCGGTCGAACAATTGCAGGTCTGGGGCGAACGGGCAGGGGTGCCCGTGCTGACCGCACCCGAAGGCACCGACCCCGCCAGCCTCGCCTTCGACGCCATGACCAAGGCGCAGGCCGATGGCGCCGACCTTCTGATGATCGACACTGCGGGCCGTCTGCAAAACCGTGGCGACCTGATGGAAGAGCTCGCCAAGATCGTCCGCGTCATCCGCAAGAAAGACGAAAGCGCTCCGCACAACACGCTCTTGGTGCTGGACGCAACGACCGGCCAGAACGCACTGGCGCAGGTCAAGGTGTTTCAGGAGGTCTCGGACGTGTCGGGCCTCGTCATGACCAAGCTCGACGGCACGGCCAAAGGCGGCGTGCTCGTGGCCCTCGCCGACAAGTTCGGCCTGCCCATCCACGCCATCGGCGTGGGCGAGCAAATCGACGACCTCTCGCCCTTCGATCCCGAAGAGTTCGCGGCGGCGTTAACGAATTTGGAAGGTTCTTGATCCAGCAATTTCAATGACTTGCAAAATGTCCCACGCTGGGACACCCCAGACATGACCGACTGGCTCGCCAGCATCGAAGGCACCGAAACGGGCCATACGGTGGCCCTCTACCTGGCCATTTCTGCGGCCTTTCTCCACGCCGTTTTCGGCGCCCTCCAAAAGGGCCGCCACGACCCCTGGCTGACCCGCGGCGCCATCGACGCCTCCTACGGCCTCATGGCCGCCCCCTTCGCCCTCTTCGTGGTCCCTTGGCCCGAACCCCACATGTGGCCCATTTTCGGCGTCGTTTTCCTGATCCACGTCGCCTACAAAGTCCTGCAAGCCTGGGCCTACACCAAGGGCGATTTCACGGTGGTCTACCCCGTGGTCCGCGGCACCGGCCCGCTTTTCACGGTCATCGGTGCCTACCTCCTTTTCTCCGAAACCTTCACGCTCATCCAATGGCTCGGCGTGGGAGTCCTCCTCGCCGGAATCTACGGCCTCGCCCTCTACAACCTGCGCCACCTCGAAACCAACCGCGACACGCTCCCCATGGCCCTGGGCCTCGCCGTGGTCACCGGCCTTTTCGTCGCCCTCTACACCACCTACGACGCCTACGGCATCCGGGCGACCGAGAACCCCTTCACCTTCCTCGCGTGGTTTTTCATGATCGATGGCATCTTCATGCCGCCCGTCGCCTACATGCGCTGGAAGCGGATGGAAAACCCACCGGCACTGCCGCCCCTCATGCTCAAAGGCGTGATCGGCGGCATCGTTGCCTTCCTCTCCTTCGGCTCCATCATGATGGCGACCCGGCTGGACAAGGTGGGCGAGGCGGCGGTGCTGCGGGAAACATCGACCGTATTTGCCGCAATCATCGGTTGGCTGGTGCTGAAAGAAACGGTAGGACCGCGCAGAATTGCCCTGATGGCTCTGATTGCCGCCGGGGCCGTGATCGTCGAGATGGGCGGGTAACAAGAGGCAGAACATGGCTGAGGCGCGCGAGATCAATCCATTGTTGAAACAGGTGCTGGAACTGGGCCCGCCCTTGGTCTTTTTCCTGATCTACCTCCGCATCCGCGACGAGACCTACGAATTTGCGGGCACCGAATACTCCGGCTTCATCGTCGCCACGCTGATCTTTGTGCCCATCATGCTGATCGCCATGGGCGTCCTCTGGGCGCTCACACGGCAGCTGAGCCGGATGCAGATCTTCACCGCCTTCATGGTCATCTTCTTCGGCGCGCTGACGGCGTGGTTTAATGACGAGCGGTTCTTCAAGATGAAAACCAGCATCGTCTATGGCGTCTTTGCCCTGCTGCTCGGGATCGGCCTTCTGCGCGGCCAAAGCTGGTTGGCTTACGTACTGGCCGATGCCGTACCGATGCGGCACGAGGGGTGGATGATCCTTACCCGCCGGCTCTGCGCGATGTTCGCCACGCTGGCGGTGGCCAACGAGATCATATGGCGCACCATGTCCACTGACACATGGGTGAAAATCGAGACCTTTGGCTTTCCCATCGCCATGATCGCTTTCATCTTCCTGCAATTCGCGGCGCTGCAAGAGCACATGATTTCAGAAGACGAAGACGAAAGTCCGCAGGCCTAGGCGCGTGCGCTGCGGATCTTTTCCGCATCATGCTGCCAGTTGCTTTCGCGCGGGGCCACGGCGAAGGCGACCTTGAGCGCCAGATCACGCGAGATCATCGCCTCCAACGCCAGCTTGAACCGCGACTTGCGCGCGGCACGCGCACGCAAGGCCGTCACGTCCCATTCGAGCACCTCTGCTCCGGCTTGCAAACGTGTTGTCGCGGCACTGGGCTGTTGCGACAGATACGCGACCTCACCCACGAACAGGCGGGGCGGCATGACAAATCGCTCACCCCGTTTCTCGATCTGGATCGCACCGGAGATGACGTAGAACAGCGACGGCATTGCCGCGCCTTCGGTCGAGATGTCGGTGTCAGCGTCCAAGGTGTAGCGGCGGGCCCGCACAACCAGTTCCCGGAAGTCACCGGGCGGCAGACCTTCGAACTGAGGGTAAATATCGCGGTGCGCCAGCGGGACGGCCAGCGGAGAGTTCCGCCAGAACAGGCTGCACAGTCCGATCACATTGGCCACGCCCATCACGATGGAGGTATAGATCGCCTCCCACAGGGGCACATCGGCGGCCACCGCGTAGTACCAGATATACAGCAACGTGCCGGTCAGGATCATCAGCCGCAGGATCACCTGGTTGATGATCAGATAACCCAGCGTGAACACAACACCTGCGGCCAGCACGATCCACTCTGGCGGCACCACATCGTTCAGCATTTTCGTCTTCCCGTTTCCCCGCCGCGCAGGGTGGACCGGAAGGCTTAATTCTCAAAGCACTTTTTGAGACGTCAGGCGTCAAAAGCGGCGTCAGCCTTTGCGACCGAACAGGTTTTCCTGCGATGTCTTGTCCTGCTTGGTGGTCCGCAGATCAAGGTGCAGGGCGTGGCCCCGTTGCACCGCCGGGCGGCTGCCCACCAAATCAAGCCAGCGGGCGAGGTTGGGCTTGTCGTCGAGGGTCTGCTCCTGCCCCTCCCACAGCGACGCCCATGGCCAGATCGCCATGTCAGCGATGGAATAGTCACCGGCGACGTACTCATTCTCGGCCAGTTGCCGGTCCAGCACGCCGTAGAGCCGCGCTGTTTCATTGCGGTAGCGGTCCTTGGCGTAGGGGATGTCATGCCCCATTTGCGGGGCGTATTTCAGGAAATGATGCGTCTGACCGGCCATCGGACCGACGCCGCCCATCTGCCACATCAGCCATTGATCGACTGCAACACGCTCCCGTTCACTCTTGCCCCCGAAACGGCCCGTCTTGCGGGCGAGGTATTGCAGGATGGCACCGCTTTCAAAGATCGAGATCGGGGAGCCGTCCGGTCCATCGGGGTCGGTGATCGCGGGCATCCGGTTGTTGGGCGCGATTTTCAGGAAGTCCGGCTTGAACTGATCTCCGGCGCGGATGTCGATCAGGTTGACCCTGTAGGTCAGATCGAACTCCTCAAGCGCGATTGAGACCTTCCAGCCGTTGGGCGTGGGCCAATAGTACAGGTCGATCATCATGTCCTCCGGGCAATCCGGACATCATGTTGCGGTTTTCTGACCGGCGGGCAAGTAAGAGGGGAGGTGCGGCACTGCAAAGATGCGTGACCAGCGTGGAGCAGTATGGTCGGGCAGGGCGTCCTGCAGGGCATCGAGCGGTACAGCATCGGCTTGGCGCAGGGCGCGGGCGTAGAACCGGAGCGCGCCGCCACGGGTGTAGCCGGACCAGTGGCAGATCCGCCGTTGTGGCGGGTCGATATGGCCGCCGAACCGGTTGAGCGCGGCAAGGGTGCGCGTGCAGTCGAGTTGAATGTTGACGCTATTGGGCACGGACAGGCCACTGCCCATGGCGCGGTCCTGAGCGACATCCGGTGCGATCAGGCGTTCGAACATCAGGTCGAACAGGTCGTTTTCGCGGCTGGTGATGTTGAGCATCTCGACCGTGCGACCCGCGACAGTCTCGAGAGCGGTTTCCGCTACACTGGCATAGCTGGCCCCGGTGATCGCGATGATCCGCTGGAGCGCGTGGGGCGGCAGGTGGTGCAGCGCCTCGAAGATGACTTCGGAGCCCATGGAATGGGTGATGGCGTGGATGGGCCGATCTGGTGCCGTGGCGCGGAGGGTGCGGATGGTCTGGGCCAACGCCACGCCCGCCATCCGGGCGGATCGCTGCGCGCGCCACAGATTGCCGCGTGCGCGCCAGCCAAAGGCAATCGCCAGCCCCTCATTCGTGTGGCCACAAGCGAAACCCAAGGGCCGCAGCCACTGGCGATGCGTGTTGTCGAGGTGCCGGGTGCGGCCAAAGATGCGGACGTGTGGGCAGAACCGCGCATCACTCGGGTCGTATTTGAAGCCGTGGATCAGGATGATGATCGGACCCTTGCCGCGCGCCGCGTGGCGCAGGGCAGGCAGAGCAGGCGCAGGGGAGCCGTGCAGCACCAATCCGTCGGGACCGGCATTCAGTCTCAGGATGGGCATGTCTGCACCTCCTACCACATGTTGTGGGGCTCCTATGGCGCAGGCATATGACGCGGCGATGAATTTTAGGTTACAGCACCGTGACGGTGTTGACGCTGCGCTGCGGCGGGCGTAATCCATGCGCCGTGGCGATTTGTTACCGGATTGCGGGCCACGTTAAACATTTCCGCTAAAAGGTCAGGATGAAAGCCCCCCTTTCGCTTGACCCGCGTCTGGGGGTTTTTTGTGGCCTGACCCCATTCCAGGCCCACGATGGAGACTGAACATGTCCGACACATGGAATGCGCGCACCCGTGCTGTCCACGGCGGCACCCGCCGCAGCCAGTATGGCGAGGTGAGTGAGTCGATTTTTCTGACGCAGGGGTTTGTCTATCCCACAGCCGAAGCGGCGGCGCAGCGGTTTGAAACGCTTGGTGAAGACGAGTTCATCTATGCCCGGTACGGCAACCCGACCGTGCGCATGTTCGAAGAGCGTATCGCGATGCTGGAAGGGGCCGAGGACGGCTTTGCGACCGCTTCGGGCATGGCTGCGGTGTCGGGGGCACTGACCTCAATGCTCAAGGCCGGGGACCGGGTCGTGTCGGCGCGCGCGCTGTTCGGGTCCTGTCTTTACGTGCTGGAAGAGGTGCTGACCCGCTACGGGGTCGAGGTTGAGTTCGTGGACGGCACCGACATCGAGGCATGGCGCGCTGCGATCACGCCCGGCACCACGGCTGTGTTTTTCGAAAGCATCTCGAACCCGACACTGGAAGTCGTGGACATCAAGGCGGTGTCTGACTTGGCCCATGCGGTCGGCGCGACGGTCCTTGTGGACAACGTCTTCGCCACGCCCGTGTTCTCGGATGCCATCGCGCAGGGCGCGGACGTGGTCATTTACTCGACCACCAAACACGTGGACGGGCAGGGGCGCGCATTAGGCGGTGTGATCCTTGGCACACAAGAGTTCATCCGCAAAACGGTTGAGCCTTACATGAAGCACACGGGCGCTGCGATGTCGCCATTCACCGCCTGGGTTATGCTCAAGGGCCTGGAGACCATGGAGCTGCGGGTCCGGGCGCAGGCGGCCTCGGCCTTGCAATTGGCCGATGCGCTTCAGGGGCATCCGGCGCTTGCACGGGTGATCTATCCCGGCCATGCCAGCCACGCTCAGCACGATCTTGTGGCGCGTCAGATGGGTGGGCCCGGCGGCACGGTTCTGTCGCTGGACCTCGCCGGGGGGCAGGAGGCTGCGTTCAGGTTTCTGAATGCCCTGACGATCCCGGTGATCTCGAACAACCTGGGCGACGCCAAGTCCATCCTGACCCATCCCGCCACCACGACGCACCAGCGTTTGCCGCAGGATCAGAAGGACATTCTGGGCATCACCCCCGGCCTCGTGCGCATGTCCGTGGGGATCGAGCATGGCGACGATCTGGTGGCCGACATCCTGCAAGCCTTGGAAAAGGCACAATAATGCACATTGTCACCCTGCCGCGAAAAAGCGGCAGGAGCCCCATCTAAATGTCATCCATGTTGCAGCGTCACACGTAACTGTTAGCAATATTGGAAAAGTGCTGCGCGGGGCTTACCTCTAAGCGGCACGCAGACAGAAAGGGGGGCTACTTTATGAACATTCATACGCCCGACATCACCGCAATACCCGAGCGCGACGAGGCCGAAGCAGCACTGGACGTCCTGCGCCGCTGGGCCAAAAACGCAACGACAACAGACATTATCGAACTCGACCCGTCGGTCGCACGGCTTGTGCCCGGCGGTGATGGCGTCGATTACCCATCCTTTGCGCGCGACTACCCGGAAGGGTTCCATGTCGATGCGAAATACAAGGACACGCTGCCCGACCTGCAAAACGGGCCGTCGAGCCTGATCCGTGGCGCCAAGACGCGCATCCAACATGTCGGCATCTCGAACTTCCGCCTGCCGCTGCGGGTCGAAAGCCGCGATGGCGCGCCCCTGACGCTGGAAACATCCGTGACCGGCACTGTGAGCCTCGAGGCTGACAAGAAGGGCATCAACATGTCCCGCATCATGCGGTCCTTCTACAAACACGCGGAGGAGACATTCTCTTTCGGGGTGATTGAGGCGGCGCTTGACGACTACAAGGCGGATCTCGACAGCTTTGACGCACGCATCCAGATGCGGTTTTCCATGCCGGTGCAGGTGGACAGCCTGCGCTCGGGCCTGTCGGGCTACCAGTACTACGACATCGCGCTGGAGCTGGTAGAGCAGGCGGGTGTGCGCAAGCGCATCGTGCATCTCGACTACGTGTATTCATCGACCTGCCCCTGCTCGCTGGAACTGAGCGAGCACGCGCGTGCTGTTCGCGGCCAGCTGGCGACACCGCATTCGCAGCGCTCGGTCGCGCGGATTTCCGTGGCGCTCGAAGACGATGCGGATACCCTGTGGTTCGAAGACCTGATCGACGCCTGCCGCCGCGCTGTGCCGACCGAAACGCAGGTGATGGTGAAGCGCGAAGATGAACAGGCCTTTGCCGAGTTGAACGCCGCCAACCCGATCTTTGTCGAAGATGCCGCGCGGCTCTTCAGCGAACAGCTTTTGGCAGATGTGCGCATCGGGGATTTTCGGGTCGTCGCAAGCCACCAGGAAAGCCTGCACAGCCATGACGCCGTGTCGGTCCTGACTGAAGGTGAGACCTTCGAAGCGGACAGCATCGACCCGCGTATGTTCCAGACCCTGTTCCACACAGGTTAAGGGCTGGGCGGAGGACACCTCCGCCTTACGATTTGAAAGGCGCGCCCGACCGGGCGCGCCTTTTTCGTGCGCAGATGCAACCCGGCCATGCAGTATCGGCATTGGTAAGTCCGGGCGCCAAACCCTATATTCGCATCAACGGGAGGACACTGATTTACGCATGATTTGCGAGGTACTCCAATGGCTTACGTCTCCCACTCAAACTCTTCCATCCTAAGCAACCTGCTGGACCGCGTGACCGCGTTCTTTGCTGCCTTGGGTCATTCAGCTGCCATGTCGGCCGCTGCAGAAAGCCGGTTCCGCCGGATCGAGGCACTGCGCGCCAAGTCGGACGAAGAACTGGCTGCAATGAACCTGCGCCGCGAAGACATCGCGGCCTATGTGTTCCGGGACATGATGCACCTGTGACCCGTTTGCGGCGCCCGACAGCGTCGCATGATGGTTGACCTGACGGAGCGGTGGCACCCGCTTGACACCGCCCGCGCACCCCGCCAACGCTGAGCGCAATGATCGACCTGCGCCCTGTTGGATATGTGATCGGCCTGCTTGTGGCCGTGCTTGGACTGGCCATGATCCTGCCGATGCTCGTCGACGTGGCGGAGGGGCGGGGACATTGGCCGGTTTTCCTTGAATGTGCCCTGATCACCGTGCTGACCGGAGGCATGATTGCCCTCAGCTGCCAGAACGGCGTACGTGAAGGGCTGACAATCCAGCAGACCTTCCTTCTGACGACCGGTGTCTGGCTGGCACTGCCCATCTTTGGTGCGCTGCCGTTCTTTTTTGGCGAGACCGACGCGCGCTTTGTCGACGCATTTTTCGAGGCGATGTCGGGCCTGACAACCACGGGCTCCACGGTGCTGTCCGGGCTAGACACTCTGCCCAAGGGCCTCTTGCTGTGGCGCGGTATCCTGCAATGGCTGGGTGGCATCGGCATCATCGTTGTTGCCATGGTGTTCCTGCCCGAGCTGCGGGTGGGTGGTATGCAGATCTTTCGCACCGAAGCCTTTGACACCTTTGGCAAAATCCTGCCCCGCGCCACTGAGATCGCAAGCCGTATCTCGGTCATCTATGTGGCGCTCACGCTGATCTGCGCCCTCTGCTATATTGCCGCTGGCATGGACGCCTTCGACGCGACCGTACACGCAATGACAACGATCGCGACGGGGGGGTTTGCGAATTACGATGCGTCCTTTGGCGCGTTCGGGCCCGCCGTGTCATATGTTGCGACCGTATTCATGATCCTCGCAGCGCTGCCTTTCGTGCGCTTCGTCCAACTGAGCGCAGGAACGGCACAACCGCTGTTGCAGGACCGGCAGATCCATGTGTTCCTTGTCACGGCCTTCACCATCGTCGCCGTCATCGCCGCCTGGAACCTCTGGCAGCAAAACGCGGTGAACGAAGGGGCCGTGCGCGCGGCCCTGTTTAACACCGTGTCCCTGATGACAGGCACCGGCTACGCCAACGCCGATTACGGCCAGTGGGGCAGCTTTGCCGTGGCGGTCCTGTTTTTCACCGGCCTCATCGGCGGTTGCGCAGGCTCAACCGCTTGTTCGATCAAGGTGTTTCGCTACCAACTGCTCTTCGCCTCGATCAAGGCGCAACTCCAGAAAACCCGCAGCCCCCATGGCATCTTCACCCCACGCTATGCGGGCCGCCCGGTGGGCGAAGACGTCCTGAACTCGGTCATGTCGTTCTTCATGTTCTTCGTCGTGACACTCGGGGTTCTGTCCGTCGCGCTCGCCATGACGGGCCTCGATTTCGTGACCGCCCTTTCGGGCGCGGCCACAGCACTCGCCAACATCGGCCCCGGCTTCGGAGAGCAGATCGGCCCGTCGGGCAATTTCGCGGGCCTCAACGACACCGCCAAATGGCTGCTGGCCGCTGCCATGCTGATCGGGCGGCTGGAGCTGATGGCCGTCTACGTGATCTTTACCATTCAATTCTGGAGAGCGTGATGACGCATGACCCGGCTTTGGCCCGCCCTCTCGGTGCACAGATTTCCCACATGCTCAAGGACCGTGGGGTCGATGTGATCTTTGGCATTCCCGGCGTGCACAATCAGGAAATGTACCGAGGGATCGAAGAGGCGGGGATCACCCATGTGCTGGCCCGGCACGAACAGGGCGCGGGGTTCATGGCGGATGGGTATGCGCGGGCCACCGGCAAGCCGGGTGTGGCTTACGTGATCACAGGGCCGGGACTGACCAACATCATGACGCCGATGGGCCAGGCCTACAGCGACAGCGTGCCGATGCTGGTGATCTCAAGCTGTCTGGATGAAACGGCGGCGACTAAAGGGCAGCTGCACCAGATGAAGGACCAGCGCGCGGCAGCTGAAACCGTATGCGACTGGTCGGAGGAAGCGCGGGCAGCGGGGGCAGCCTATGCCTTGATTGATCGGGCCTTGATGGAGTTCGACACCCGTCGCGCACGCCCCAAGCACCTTCAGGTGCCAATCCACTTGCTGGAGGCAGAGGCCGCAGCACCGCCCCCCGCGGCCAACCAGGAACTCGCGGGCGACATCAGGCGCGATGAACTCGCTGTCCGTCGGGTTGCAGATGCACTCAAGGCCGCCCGGAAACCTGTCATGGTCCTTGGCGGTGGCGCGACAATTGGCGCGTCACTCTATCCCAAACTGGCCGAAGCGGTCGGCGCTGCCGTATTCACCAGCTATGCAGGCCGCGGGATCATGCCGCCCGAACATCCCTTGTCATTTGGTGCATCGCTGGCCCGGCCCGAGTCAGCCCGCGTGCTGAATAGCGCAGATCTCATCATCGTCGTCGGCTGTGAGTTGGCAGAGGTTGACTTGTGGCGCGCAGATCTTGGCAGTGATGCGCCGGTGATCCGGCTGGACATCGATCCGGCGGTCCTTGCCACGCATCAGCGCTCGCAGGACCGGGTGGTGCTTGGCGAAGCCTACGAGATCATGGAGGCAGTTCTGGACGAAGTGGCAGGGCATACGCCCGCCATAGGATGGGATCCGCATGATATTGCAAAAACCCGTGACCGCTGGCGCGCCGAGGTCGACGCCGAACGCCCCGGCATTGTCCCTGTCTGCGATGCCCTGCGCGACTGCCTGCCCGACGGCACGATGATCTACTCCGACATGACCCAGTTCGCCTACACGGCGAAAGAAGTCTGGGACATGGACCGCCCCGGCCACTGGCACCACCCGACGGGTTTCGGCACTCTCGGCTACGCGACCCCGGCAGCCATCGGCGGCGCGGTCGCGCGCAAGGGCAAGCCCACCATGGCCATCATCGGCGACTACGGTTTCCACTACACGATGCAGGAACTGGGTGTCGCCGTCGAACTCGGCCTGCCTCTTCCGATCATCCTCTGGGACAACGGCAAGCTGAAAGAGATCGAGGAAAGCATGGTCCGCGCCCAGATCGCGCCCAATGCCGTCGTCGCCCGCAACCCCGACTTCTGCAAACTGGCAGAAGCATTTGGGGCATACGCCACCGCGCCCAAGACGTTGTCAGAAATGCAAGAAGTCGTTCGCGCCGCATTCGACGCCAACGGCCCGACGCTGATTTATCTCACGCCGGACATATCAAACGCAAAATAGTCTTCTTCTGACTAAAAATACGACGGGGGAGCCCGGCACGGGCGGGGGCAGAGCCCCCTAAAGCATCGCGTCGCGGCACGCGGCCTTTGGATCACATCTTCGACCCTTCGGCACGGTAGATACCGCCCCAGGTCTTGCCTGAAATATAACTCGGGCAGCCTTTCTTGCGGGTGTTGACGATCAGGAACCACATGGTCTCACCCGGGCGCCCGGCGCGGCTGTATTCACAGCCCAGAGGATGCGTCCACCACTGTCCCTGATGCGACGCAGGCGGCTTGACGACGGCGGTGGCCGCGACGGCCTCAGCCGCTGGCACGATGACGAATGCGGCCGCAGCCACGGTTTTCACAAGAGAT
Source organism: Tateyamaria omphalii (assembly GCF_019802125.1). Taxonomy (GTDB): domain Bacteria; phylum Pseudomonadota; class Alphaproteobacteria; order Rhodobacterales; family Rhodobacteraceae; genus Tateyamaria; species Tateyamaria omphalii_B. The sequence goes on along the minus strand of NZ_JAHVHT010000001.1, from coordinate 1,715,187 downwards.
TTGAACATGACACACTCCGATCACTGAACACGGTTCGGCGCCCCCACGCCTTGGCGTCACAGTGACCCTGCTCCCGTTAACAGGCTGCTAACGGGGCACCTCGGAATGTGCGTGATTTTAACGAATTGCCGTCAGTCCCAGCAGCTCACAAGGACGGTCATGCCGGTGGCCGCTTCGGACAGATCAACCGGATCAATTGGTGCCGCACTGTTGGTTCCGGCCGCAGCCATGCCAGCCTGCGCCAGAACATCCTGCAACGCTTCCCGGTCCAGCGCAAAACGCACGCCGTCAGGCAGGGCGCGGCCCGTTTGCGCGTCAGGCAAAAGCATCCCCAGCACACCGCCACCTGCATCCAGCACGGGGCCACCCGCATCACCGGGCAGGGTGTTCACGGCCAGGCGCGCCAGGTCCGGCTCGCCATTCAATCCGCGCACATCGCTGAGCGTGCCAAAGGTCATAGACGGTGCCCCCAACACCCCTTCAAAGCTGAAACCGGCTGCGGCGACCTCCGATTGCAGACGTGGCTGCACTTCGGCAAAGCGTGCCACGGCGCGGGGCGCGAGGGTTGTTTCGGGTTTCAGCACGGCAACGCCGCGCGCATCATCCAGCACCGACACCTCGGCTTCGACATCGGAATCGATGGTCACGCGCGTACAGCTGTTGACCGCCTCCGCCGTGGTCAGAACCGTGCCACGGCGGTCCACGAAAAAGCCCGAACGCGACAGGCGCGGTTTGCGGATTTCCAGACCCGACACCAGGTCAATGGCCTGCTCAGAGGTGCTGGCGCTGGCCGGAATGGTGCCTTCGGTCCGGCTAAAGCTCTTTTCCATCTCGTCCATCAGGCGCGTGCGGCGTTCTTCGTCACCGGCGGGCCAGACAACGGTAAAGCCCTTGATCTGCCCATCTTCGAGCGCGACGCGGGTCTCCGACACGCGCGTTGCATCCTGGCCCACCAGTGTAAACGACCGGTCCTTTCGCTCGCGCGGCCCGTCGAGGGGGACGATGTCGAGCGTCTGCATGATGTCATACAGACCAAACAGCGTTGTTTGATCGCCCTGTTGGCTGATCAGAAGCACTGTCGCCTCAATGTCACCCGAAGCACTGTAATGCGCGAAGGGATACTCGTATTTGTCAAAGGCAACGACCTCTGTGGGCATCAGCATCTCGATGCCTGCGGTGTCGTCGCGGACGACCTCAAGGCCCAGACCATCCAGCACGGAGTTATAGTCCTGCAACAGCACGGCGCGCTGCTGCGTGGTCAGGATACCGGTCACGTCAAAGCCTTTGCGTTCTTGCCATGCGGCCATCGCGTTGCGCGTTCCGCGACCAAAGGCACCGTCGATGCCACCGCGATAGGTGCCTGCCCATTGCAGAGCCACCTGCAGGTCCTCGCGCTGGGCCCGGGTCAGTTGGCGTTCACTGCGCTGCGCCTGCGCTGGCGTTTCGTCTGCTGGCTCAGGGGCCGGGGCCTCGACCGTGGGTTCAGGTGCAGCAGGTGTTGCGGGCAGGGGCGCGTCAACCACGCCGCGGTTCAGCACGTTGGCGCCCACCGGCCAGAACTGCTGCCGAAAGGCGGAACTCAGCGCGATATAGCTGTCACGGGGGATAACGCCTTCGGATCGGTAGACGCGCAACACCTGTTCCGCGTCCGAACGCGCATAGGGTCCAAGGGCGATGCCATACCATCCGCCACCCAGGGAGAAGCCGTTCACGTCAGGCAATTCGGCAGCATAGATACGGGCACGATCCGTTGCAGCATTCAGGTTCGGCTGGGCCTCGATCTGGATCCAGACCGGATCCTCCTGCGCAAAGGTCCCGACAGCGGACGCAAGCACCATCACCCACGCCAGCATCATACGCTTCAACATCCGCCCATATCCCCTTGGTTGGTCTTGGTGCCATACTTGTACTGCGGCGCAGATTAAGCAGGATTCCGCCGCAATGGAAATGGTGGAATACCCGCAAAAAAGCCACCCCACGCGCAATTGACCATTCCGGGGGTGAGCCGTAGGTAAGTCACGCAGAACCAACCGATGGCAGCCTTCCATGTCCGACACCGTAACCACGCCCAAATCCTTTCAGGAAATCATCCTGCGCCTGCAGAACTATTGGGCCGAGAAGGGCTGCGCCGTACTGCAACCCTATGACATGGAAGTGGGTGCAGGGACATTTCACCCGGCCACGACGCTGCGCAGCCTCGGCACGCAACCCTGGGCCGCGGCCTATGTCCAGCCCTCGCGCCGTCCGACCGACGGGCGCTACGGTGAAAACCCCAACCGGCTGCAGCACTACTACCAGTACCAGGTGCTGATCAAACCCAGCCCACCGGACCTGCAGGACCTCTACCTCGGCTCTCTGCGCGCCATCGGCATCGACATGGATCTGCACGACATCCGCTTTGTCGAGGACGATTGGGAAAGCCCGACACTCGGCGCCTGGGGTCTCGGGTGGGAGGTCTGGTGCGACGGCATGGAAGTGTCGCAATTCACCTATTTTCAACAGGTTGGCGGTCATGACTGCCACCCCGTCTCGGGTGAGCTGACCTATGGCCTCGAACGGCTGGCGATGTATATCCTCGGTGTTGATCACGTCATGGACATGCCTTTCAACGACCCGCAAACGCCCATCGCACTCACCTACGGCGACATCTTCAAGCAGACGGAAGAGGAATACGCCCGCTGGAACTTCGACACCGCGAATACCGAGGTGTTGCTCGACCACTTTGTCGAGGCGGAGAACGAGTGCAAGGCGATCCTCGCCGCCGAACACGACGATCCGAAAACCGGCAAGCGGATCATCATGGCGCACCCGGCCTATGACCAGTGCATAAAGGCGTCCCACATCTTCAACCTGCTCGACGCGCGCGGCGTGATCTCGGTCACCGAACGCCAAGCCTATATCGGCCGCGTCCGCGCGCTGGCCAAGCAATGCGCCGATGCCTTCGTCCAGACGCGGGCAGGGGGCTGGCAGCCGGAGGATGCGGCGTGACCTACACCAACGCCACCCCAGTCCTGCGCGTCTCCGACTACGCGCGGGCCAAGGCGTTCTACATGGACGTCCTCGGTTTCGAGGTGACGCAGGAAGCAGGCGATCCCGTCACGGGCTTCGGCATCTTCCGGGCCGGGTCCGCGCAGATCTTTCTGATGGCATGGGACGGGCCGGATGCCGCGTATGATGGCTGGCGTGTCTATCTTTACCCACAGGACCTCGACGCCCAACTCGCGCATATTGCTGCGACGGGAACTGCCGTCTCTGGCCCAACCGTCACCGAATACGGGATGCGGGAGGTGCAGGTGACCGACCCCGACGGCAACGTCATCTGTCTGGGCGAGGACGCAGCGTGAACGGAAAGATCATCGGGATTGTCATTGTGCTGAGTTCGATCATCGCGGGCGCCGCCCTCTACTACCTGCAAGTCTACGGCTTCTATGACGAGGTTGAGTTGGCCGACGTCCAGCTTGTCTCGGTCGTCACGGACGCACCCGAACCCATCCCCTTCGACAATTTCCAGGCCATCGACGCCGAAAGCTCGCCCATCCGCTACCGGGCCTGCTTTACCACCGACATGTCGCTGGCCCTCCTGACGGAAACCTATGTGGGTCTCGACGACGCCACTCCGCGCAACGCGCCCGGCTGGTTCGACTGCTTCGACGCTGCCGGCATCGCAGCCGAGCTTGACGCAGGCACGGCCCTGCCGTTTCTCGGCGAAAAGAACATCGAATTCGGCGTCGACCGTATCGTCGCCATCACCGAGGACGGGCGCGGCTATATCTGGCACGAGCTGAATGATTGCGGCGAAAAAGCCTATGACGGCACAATCGTGGGCGAGGAATGCCCGGATCGCGACCTGATCACGCAATGACGCTTGTCGTTCCCGCTTTCATCACCGCCACTTTGGGGCTGGCGGTTTTCCTGTTCGGTACCATGCTGAACAGGAAGTTTGCGGTGCTGCGCCAGTTCAATATTCCCGAACCCGTGTCGGGCGGACTGATTGCCGCCGTCGTCGGCTTGTTTCTATACCTTCTTACCGGCGTCGAGTTCGCATTCGAAATGGAGGTCCGAGACTTCTTTCTTGTCCTGTTCTTCGCCGGGATCGGCTTGAACGCCCGGTTCGAAGACCTGCTGGCCGGTGGCAAACCGCTTGCCATTCTGCTGGTTCTAACGCTGGTGATGATCCTTTTACAGAATGGGATCGGGACAGCGGGCGCTTTGCTTCTGGGCTATCCGGCGGCGACGGGCGTGCTGTTCGGCTCTGCTGCGTTGATCGGGGGGCACGGTACGGCCATTGCCTGGTCGCCCGAAGTGGCCGAAGCCAGTGGCCTGGCAAACGCACCTGAGCTCGGGATTGCGGTGGCCACACTTGGCCTTGTGCTGGCAGCGCTCATTGGCGGTCCCATTGCGCGCCATCTTGTTGAAGGCAAGGCACTTACCCCGGACCGCCCGGACGAGGGGCTCACAGTCGGTTTGCCCGCAGACAATGGTCCGACGACACCGATCGATCCCATCAGCGTCTCGCGCGTGCTCCTGTATCTGAACCTCGCCATCATCGGCGGTTATACGGCCCACCTCGCGTTGATCGAGGCGGGGATAAAGCTGCCGCTTTTCGTGCCCTGCCTGATCATGGCGATCGTGATCGCAAACCTGCGCGAGGGACTGTTTCCCAAGGCGGAGCCGGTGTCCCGGACCCCGGCGCTGGCTCTCATCTCCGAAATCGCGCTGGGGGCGTTCCTGGCGATGTCGCTCATGTCTTTGCAACTCTGGACCCTGGTCGAGCTTGGCGCAGCCATCGGCTTGATCCTTGCGGTCCAGACACTGGCCACCTTGGCTTTCGTGATCCTCGTCCTGTTCCCCCTCATGGGCGGTGGCTATCGCGCTGCCGTGCTGGGGGCGGGGTTCGGCGGCTTTGCCCTGGGCGCGACGCCCACGGCCATCGCCAATATGACGGCCGTGACCAAGCGCTACGGCCCGTCGCCCATGGCATTTGTCATCCTACCCTTGGTCTCGGCGTTCTTTGTCGATATTGCGAACGCCATCGCCATCCAATTCTTCGTCAATCTCTAGAGCTTTCCAATGCCCGACCTGCTGATCGAACTGTTTTCCGAAGAAATTCCCGCGCGCATGCAGACGCGGGCCGGGGAAGACCTGAAGAAACTGGTGACAAACGGTCTGGTCGAGGCGGGCCTGACCTATGCCTCTGCCGCTGCCTTCACCACGCCCCGTCGCCTGACGCTGACGGTCGAAGGATTGCTCGACAAGTCGCCCACCACGCGGGAAGAGCGCAAGGGACCCAAGGCGGACGCACCAGAAAAGGCAATCGAAGGATTCCTGCGTGGTGCAGGTCTGACCCGCGATCAGGTCGAGGAGCGTGAAACGCCCAAGGGCAACGTCCTCTTCGCCGTCATCGAAAGGCCCGGTCGCCCCGCCGCCGACATCATTGCCGAGGTGCTGGCCCAAACCGTCCGCACCTTCCCTTGGCCCAAATCCATGCGCTGGGGGTCCGGTGCCCTGAAATGGGTGCGCCCGCTGCACTCGATCCTCTGCATCCTGACGGATGAGGCCGGCACCGAAGTGGTGCCGGGCGAGGTCGACGGCATCGCCTTCACCGACACGACCGAAGGCCATCGCTTCATGGCGCCAGGCCGCTTTTCTGTAAATTCTTTCGAGGATTACGAGAAGAAGCTCAAGCATGCCCACGTGGTGCTGAACGCGGAAGACCGTGCTGAAACCATCTGGCACGACGCGACCAATGCTGCCTTTGCGTCTGGCCTGGAAGTGGTTGAAGACAAGGGCCTTCTGGCCGAGGTCGCGGGGCTCGTCGAATGGCCCGTGGTCCTGATGGGCAAGATCGGTGACGACTTCCTCGACCTGCCGCCCGAGGTGCTGCAAACCTCGATGAAAGAGCACCAGAAGTTCTTTTCCGTGAAGAACCCCAAGACGGGCCGGATTGAACGGTTCATCACGGTCGCAAACCGCGAAACTGCGGACAATGGCGCGACCATTCTGGCAGGTAACGAAAAGGTTTTGATCGCGCGACTGGCGGATGCAAAGTTCTTCTGGGAGAATGACTTGCGCACCGTTCGTTATGTTGGACTTGAAGGCATGGCAAAGCCATTGGCCGACGTCACCTTCCACAACAAGCTCGGGTCTCAAGCCGAGCGCGTCGCGCGCATCGAAGCACTCGCCCGCGAATTGGCACCGGTAGTTGGAGCAAAGCCGGACCTCGCCGCCGAAGCGGCCCGGATTGTGAAAGCCGACCTCGCCTCCGAAATGGTTTTTGAATTCCCCGAACTGCAGGGGATCATGGGCAAATACTACGCCGAAGCGGCGGGTCATGATGACGGCGTGCCCGAGGCGTGCGAAGACCATTACTCTCCGCTTGGTCCGTCGGATGATGTGCCGACAGCGCCAGTTTCGGTGGCCGTGGCCTTGGCAGACAAGTTAGATACCCTCACTGGGTTTTGGTATGCGGGCGAAAAGCCCACAGGCTCAAAGGACCCGTATGCTTTGAGGCGTGCGGCATTGGGTGTTATTCGCACTACTCTCAAAAACGGCTTTTCGTTTAGTTTGTTGTCTTTGTCCGGGCGATCGAAACTTTTGCACATAGCAGATACAATTCGGGTGTTTGACGAAAGTGCGTCTAAGAATGTTGAGGGGTTTGCCAATCAAGAAAACCTTGATCTAGATCTTTTGAAAAGTGCGCTGGATGAAGTGAAAACTAAATCAATTGGGAAAAACGCACAGAAACAGGCGTTTGAAAACATTTCAGCTTACATTGACAACCTAGGTAAAGGTGAAGGTAGTGAGCTTCTTCTCGACCTCCTCTCCTTCTTCCACGACCGCCTCAAGGTCTACCTCCGCGACCAGGGTATCCGCCACGACATTATCGACGCCTGCATCGCGATGCCGCAAAACGACGACCTCACCCTGCTGGTCAAACGCGCCCGTGCCCTCTCCGAAACCCTCGCTACCGACGATGGCGAAAACCTGATCCAGGGCTTCAAACGCGCTAACAACATCCTCACGCAAGCCGAGGAAGCCGACGGCGTCGAATACTCCTATGGCGCCGACATCAAATTCGCCGAGGATGCCGAAGAAAAAGCGCTCTTCGAAGCGCTCGACACAGCCGAAGCCAAAATCGCACCCGCGATGCACGCGCAGGACTTCACGACGGCGATGCAGGCCATGGCGGCACTCCGCGGCCCCATCGACGCCTTCTTCGAAGCCGTCCAGATCAATGCCGACAACCAGACCGTCCGCCGCAACCGGCTCAACCTGCTCAGCCGTATCCGAACGCTCTGCCTATCGGTTGCGGACCTGACCAAGATCGAAGGCTAAGCCCTTCTTCTGACTGAAAATACGACGGGGATGAGGGCGCAGCCCGAGGGGGCTGGCCCCCTTACGCCGCCTAAACACCTGCACATACGCTCAAAATCCTTGTCACATCACCGTCACAGGGTATGGTGCGCGGCGAAAGGATCGCCGCAGTGCAGAATAATCCCAACACAACGCTGGTGACACCGACCGCACCCATCGCGACGGAAACGCACGGGGGGCGCGCGAAGTGCCTGCAACGCCTGAAACGGCTGGACCTGCCGGTGCCGACGACGGTCGCCCTGTCTTTCAGCGCGGTGCACGATATTGCCAGCGGGCACCTGCCGGACATCCGCGCGATTCTCGATCAGTTTCCCGAGGATGCGCTGCTTTGCGTGCGTCCGTCTTCCGAGGACCCCGATTGGGGCGGGCCGTCGGCCATCCTCAACATCGGGATGAACGATACCAGGTTCGAGACATTGTGCGCCACGCTGGGTGTCGATGCCGTCTCTGCCCTCTACACCCGCTTTGCACAAAGCTACGCCATCCATGTGGACCGGCTGGACCCCGACATGTTTGACGATGTCACAGGCGAGGGGCCGCAGGCGCTTCTGCAAACGCTGGAAGCCTATGAAAACGAAACGGAAACCCCGTTTCCGGCCACCCGCGCCGAACAGCTTGCCGGTGTTCTGAAATCCATGGCCCGCGCATGGGAAGGAACCTCCGCCCGCTTGCTGCGCCAGGCCAAGGGCGCGCCTGCGGATGCGGGCCTCGGCCTTGTCGTGCAGCAGATGGCCTTTGGTGTTGGGCAGGGCGAAAGCGGCTCCGGCGTCCTGCAGCTCGTGTCGTCCAAAACCGGGATGCCGCAGATTACGGGGCGCTATCTGCGCCAAAGCCAGGGGCGCGATGCCCTGCGCAGCGATGCCAACAGCCTGTTCATCACCCGCGATCCGCGCGGCCCGTCGCTGGAGGATCAGGTGCCCGATGGTTTTGCCCAACTGGTGGAACATGCCCGCCTCATGCGCGTCAAGCTGCGTGAAGAGATGCAGGTGGAATTCACCATCGAGGACGGGCACCTGCACATCCTTGATGGTGTCCGCGTGGCACGATCGTCCCGGGCCGCTGTCCGGATCGCGGTGCAACTTGCCCGCGATGGCATCATTCCACGACAAGAAGCGCTGATGCGGATTGAGCCGCGCACGCTCAACGAACTTCTTCACCGCCAGGTGGACCGGCATGCCAAGCGGGATATCCTTGGCAGCGGTATCGCCGCCAGTCCCGGTGCCGCCACCGGTCGCTTGGTGTTTTCGGCGAATGAGGCGCAGGCCAGTGCGGCCCGTCGCGAGGACTGTATCCTCGTGCGTCGCGAAACCTCTCCCGAAGATATTCGCGGCATGCACGCCGCCAGCGCCGTGATCACCGAGCGGGGCGGCATCACCAGCCATGCGGCGGTGATCGGGCGCGGCATCGGCCTGCCTTGCGTTGTGGGCGTAAGCGATATGCGCTTTCAGACCCGAAAAGGGCAGTTGACGGCTCAGGATGGGCGGATCGTGAAAGCGGGCGACGTTGTCACGGTGGACGGCACCAACGGCACGATCCTGCTGGGCGCACCTGAAATGCAGGAGGCCGCCCTTGATGACGCCTTCACAGACCTGATGGACTGGGCCGATGCGGAACGCGACATCGGCATCCGCGCCAACGCGGATACGCCCGCGGATGCGCAGACCGCGCGCAATTTCAACGCACAGGGCATCGGGTTGTGCCGGACGGAACACATGTTTTTCGAGCCGGGGCGGCTCACTGTCATGCGAGAAATGATCTTTGCCGCCACCAGCGATGACCGTCGTGCGGTGCTTGAACGGCTGCTGCCTATGCAACGCGCCGATTTCATCCAGCTTTTCAGGATCATGCAGGGCAAACCGGTCTGCATCCGGCTTTTTGATCCACCCCTGCACGAATTCTTGCCGACCGACCGAAACGGTCAACGCGAGTTGGCTGATGCATTGGATCTACCCCTGTCCGACGTGACGCGCCGGATCGAGGCGATGATGGAATACAACCCCATGCTTGGCCTGCGTGGGGTCCGTCTGGGCGTGACGGTGCCCGAGATCTACGAAATGCAGGCCCGTGCCATTTTCGAAGCGACCATCGAGGCCAGCCGCGATGGTGAGCCGGTCGTGCCCGAGATCATGATCCCGTTGGTGAGTGCCAAGCGGGAGGTGGAGCTCGTGCGCACCCGCGTTGATGCGGTTGCAACAACAGTTGCGATGACGGCCGGCGAGGCCTTTGACTACAAGCTTGGCGTCATGGTCGAAACGCCCCGTGCCGCCCTGCGCGCAGGCGATATCGCGCAGCACTGCAGTTTCCTGTCTTTCGGTACCAATGACCTCACACAGATGACCTATGGCCTGTCGCGGGACGACGCGGGCCGTTTCATGTCGGATTATGTCCGGCAGGAGGTATTCGTTGAGGATCCGTTCCATTCCCTCGACATCGATGGTGTGGGTGAACTTCTGCAACTCGGCTCTGAACGGGGGCGTGCCGCGCGGCCCGAGGTGACCCTGTCGATGTGCGGGGAACACGGGGGCAATCCCGAATCAATTGCATTCTGCAGGAATGCAGGTTTTGACTATGTCTCCTGCTCTCCTTTCCGCGTTCCGGTGGCGCGGCTGGCCTCTGCTCAACTGGCGATCGCCCACAAAATCGGGTAGCTACACGCGGTTTGGACGCTGTATTCTGGGCCAAACCACAAGCCGTATCTCGCTGGCGCATAGCGGCCATGTGCGACCAAAACGCCCAAAAACTGGACGTTTTGAACATTTTTCCCTAAATGCCGCTGATCGACAATGATCCTGGGGTGATCCATGCAACGTTTGGTCAAGGCGCTTACTGCGTGGTGCCTGTGTGCGGCCACGCCACTTTTTGCGGCTGATACGGATGGTTCTGTCTTGACCGGCGAAGCGCTGCGCAAGGCCGAGGCGCGTGGCTTGCGTGGTGTGTCGCAAGCGCTTTTGAGCGACATGCTGACGCCACCAGCACAGGCGACAGACCTGTCCTTTACCCGCAGCTGGCTTGACGCGCAGCCCACCGCCAAGGGTGGTGCACATTGGAAGTGCCTGAGCGAAGCGCTTTATTTCGAGGCGCGTGGAGAAACGGTGAAGGGCCAGTTTGCAGTGGCCGAGGTCATCATGAACCGCGTGCGCAGCGCGCGCTTTCCCGACAATGTCTGCGGCGTGATCAACCAGGGTACGGGCAAACGGTACCAGTGCCAGTTCACCTACACCTGCGACGGCAACCCTGAGACGATCCACGAACCCCGCGCGTTCGAGCGTGTGGCCAAGGTCGCCCGTGCCGTGCTTGATGGCCGTGCACCCGATCTGACCAAGGGCGCAACGCACTATCACACCACCGCTGTCCGTCCGCGCTGGAGCCGGGTCTACACCAAAACCGCATCCATCGGCGTGCACGTGTTCTACCGGCACACGTTCCGCACCGCCTCGAACTGACGTTTTCGGGCGCTGGCGCGGCGTCTTTGCCCCTGTCCCCGCGGGGACAGCTTGGATAGAAGGGCGCGAGTTCTTCTGCAAAGGCCACGCACCCATGGCATCCGAAATCCGTCTCGCGTTTTCCCACCCGTCCGAGCGGTCCGAAGCGACGGCAACTTCAGCCCCGCTCGACCGCATATCCGTCCGCGATCACACGGTCGAGGTCGAGATCGGCGCGTTCCAGGCCGAGCGCGGTGTGACCCAGCGTATCTGCTTCAACATCGTGGTCGAGGTGCGCCCACTGACCGGCCCTATCGACGACGATGTCGACCGCATCCTGTCCTATGACAAGGTGACTGAGGCCATCACTTATGAGTTGGCCGCAGAGCGTCTGAACCTTTTGGAAACTCTGGCCGAGCGCGTCGCTGACCGCATCCTGATCGAACCACAGGCCATGCGTGTCTTTGTCCGCATTGAAAAGCTGGACCGTGGTCCCGGCGCGCTTGGGGTCGAGATCGTGCGCAGCCGGGGCACATCGCGACCGGTCGCGGCAGAGGATATGGAAGAGGACGTGATGCACCCCGAGCTGGTGTATCTGTCAAACGCGGCCATCGCGTCGGATCATCTGAGCGGCTGGATTGACCAACTTGAAGCGATGGGCCGTCCGCTCATCTTCTGCGTTGGTCCCGCGGACATCGACGCACCGCAAGCCAGCCACCCGCTGGCGCAACGGCGCATCGACCTGTTGGCGATTGAACAGAATGCCTGGGTCCTCGCTGCGCGCGACGCGCGGTGCAAGGTGGTGGACACCCGGACAGAACTCGACTGGGCCATGCGCAACGGGCAGGCGTGTGTCTGGGCGCCGTCCAAGATCGTTCTGGATGCCGTTGACGGCCCGTCGGCCAAGGGGGCGGATGCGGTTGCACTGGCGTCGTGGTTCGCGGCCACGTTCGACGTGCGCGAAATGTTTGTCATCGGCGATGATGGTCCCACAGATGCGCCCGTTGCGCTGCGGGCGATCCCGGTCGATCAGGCCACGCTTTGATGCGCTACATTCGTCCGTTGATGCAGGTCGGCCCCGCCCGACCGGCGGGTGCGATCTCATGTGGCGGATGCTGGTTCACCGATGTGGAGTTGCTGTCGCGCGAGGCTGCACCGCAGGTTCTCCCGGTGTCTGAACTGACATCTGATGAACGGGCGTCTTTTGGCCGTGCCTGGGACGCACCGCAGATCATGGGCATCCTGAATACCACGCCGGACAGTTTCTCGGACGGCGGACAGCACAACGTGCGCAGAGATGCCGTGGCGCACGGGCAGGCTCTGATCGGGCAGGGGGCGCGGATCCTCGACATTGGGGGCGAAAGCACACGACCCGGCGCGCAGACTGTCGGCGTTGACGAGGAAATCGCACGCACCGCGCCCGTGATCCGGGATCTTCGGGCGGCAGGCGTCACGACGCCCATCTCTATCGACACGCGCAAGGCAGCGGTGGCCGAGGCTGCGCTGGATGCGGGGGCCAGCATCGTGAACGATGTGTCGGGCTTTACCTACGATCCCGACCTTGCACCACTCTGTGCTGCGCGTGGCGTGCCGGTCTGCGTCATGCACGCCCAGGGCGATCCGCAGACGATGCAGGACAATCCGACCTATGATGATGTGCTGCTGGATGTGTATGACTTCCTCGCGGAACGGATCGAGATGCTGCAGGCGGCAGGTATTGCCAAGGACAGGATCATCGCAGATCCGGGCATCGGCTTCGGCAAGACGCTGGACCACAACCTCGCCCTTTTGAACCGGATCAGTCTGTTTCACAGCCTTGGCGTACCGATCCTGCTGGGCGCGTCGCGCAAGCGGTTCATCGGCACCCTTGGCAATGCGCCCGACGCATCGGCACGCGCACCCGGTTCCGTCGCCGTGGCCCTCGCTGCCATCGCTCAAGGCGTGCAGATCATTCGTGCGCATGACGTTGCCGAGCATGCGCAGGCCATTGCGCTGTGGCGCGCATCCGTGGCACATCGCTGACATGACAAAACTCTTCGGGACGGACGGCGTCCGGGGCACGGCCAACGTGGCCCCCATGACGGCCGAGATGGCGCTGCGCATCGGTGCAGCTGTGGGGCGGTATTTTCGCAGGGACGGGGACAGCGTACACCGCGTGGTCATTGGCAAGGATACGCGCCTGTCGGGCTACATGTTCGAAAATGCGCTGACAGCCGGGCTGACCAGTACGGGAATGAATGTTCTGTTGCTGGGACCTGTGCCGACGCCCGCCGTGGGTCTGCTGACCCGGTCGATGCGCGCCGATCTGGGCGTGATGATCTCTGCCAGCCACAACCCCGCTCATGACAACGGCATCAAGTTCTTTGGCCCGGATGGTTACAAGCTGAGCGACGCGGCTGAAGCCGAAATAGAAAACCTTGTCTCTCAAGGGGTTGAGCCTGTCCCCGCCGGGACAATCGGGCGCGCAAAGCGGATTGACGACGGTCGGTTCCGTTATGTTGAGCGGGTGAAATCCTCGTTCCCGCGCCAGATGCGGCTGGATGGTCTGAAGGTGGTTGTGGATTGCGCCAACGGCGCGTCCCACCGTGTGGCGCCCGAGGCGTTGTGGGAACTGGGCGCGACCGTCATCCCGGTGGGCGTGTCGCCGAACGGTCACAACATCAACGAAGGATGCGGGTCGATGCATCCGCAAACCGCGGCCGAAGCCGTGGTGGCGCATGGGGCTGATGTGGGCCTTTGCCTTGATGGTGACGCGGACCGCGTGATCCTGCTGGACGAGAAAGGGCGCGTTGGAAACGGCGACCAGTTCATGGGGCTGATGGCGGCCCGGTGGGCGTCGGAGGGGCGTTTGCGGAACAACGCGCTTGTGGCGACGGTCATGTCGAACCTCGGGCTTGAGCGCTTCCTGCAAGGCCACGGTGTGCGGCTGGAGCGGACGGGCGTCGGCGACCGCTACGTCGTGGAACGGATGCGGCAGGGCGATTTCAACCTCGGTGGCGAGCAGTCGGGTCATATCGTGATGACCGACTATGCTACGACCGGTGACGGGCTGATGGCGGGGCTGCAATTCCTGGCGGAGTTGGTGCAATCTGGTAAGAAGGCGAGCGAAGTTCTGCACGTCTTTGATCCGGTGCCACAGCTTCTGAAGAATGTGCGCTTTGCTGCGGGTCAGACCCCGCTTGAGGTGGACAGCGTCAAGGCCGCGATTTCCGAAGCGGAGGGGCAGCTGAACGGCAACGGACGGCTTCTGATCCGCAAGTCGGGAACCGAGCCTTTGATCCGGGTCATGGCCGAGAGTGAGGACGAGGCAGTGTTGAACGCCAGTGTTGAGCATGTGGTCAGTGCAGTCGAGGCGGCTGTTGCCACCTGAAGCAGAGCGGCCCTCCGGGGGCGGTTTACTTAGCGAAATGAAGCTGCGGGATCAGCGCGCGAAAAGTCTGCGTAGCGCGCCGTATTGGCTGAGGCCGACCCCCACGAGAATGAGTGCCATCGCCGACAGCAAGCTGGGCGGGAGCGGTTCGCTCAGGATCAGCGCGCCCAAGACCACCGACCAGACGGGCACTTGGTAATTCGTGATCGACATGAAGACCGGGCCTGCGCTGCGGATCACCAGTACCCGGAGCATATTGGCCGCTGCCGTGGGGATCAGGCCGAGGCAGGCGATGACGATCAGGGTTTGTGTGTCGGGCAGGGGTGGTGGCCCTTCAACAACCCAGGCTGCTGGCAGGGTGATGCAGGCAGCGATGAGGAGCACGACTGTCGAAAGGCCGATGGGATCGACCGCAGGCAGGCGCCGCATCAGTATGGATGAGATGCCGTAGCAGCACGCGGCGCTGATACAGGCAACGCGCCCGGCCGTTTCGCGCTGCGCGCCGCTGGTCTCGAATGCCTGCCCGCCAATCAGGATGCAGACCCCGACAAAGCCGATGACAAAGCCGAGGCTGCGGCGCCATGTCATGCGTTCGCCCGGAACGAAGAAGTGTGACAGCGGCAGCACGATCAACGCCACGGACGCCATGGAGACGCCCGCAAAGCCGGACGTGACGTATTGCTGGCCCCAAGCGAGCAGCATGAACGGAATGGCCGAACTGAAACTGCCGATGGCGATGAGGGCCGTCCAAGTATATGGCTTCGTTTTGTTTTTGAACAGCTGACCACCCGTGGCCTGCCATATGGCAACCATGAGCACGGCGGCAAAGCAGATGCGCCCTGCGGCGAGCCAGAATGGCGTGATGCCCCGCAGCGCGATTTCGGTCACCAGGAATGTGCCACCCCAGGTGAACCCCAGGATGGCAACCATCAACCAGCTTGCGCCCGTGATCTTGGGGCTAGCGGTCATGCAATGCCCTGCTGTCCGCCGGCGCTTGCTCTCGCTCCGTCATGCCGTAGTCGCGGATGACCCCGGCGACACGCAGGCGGTAGTTGTCGAAGTGGATGTCGCGGCCCGCCGTTTGCGCGCTGCGGTGTTCGGGCAGTTTGCGCCAGTGTTCGAGGGCAGCTTCGTCTTCCCAGAAGGAGAGAGACAGCAGCTTGCCCGGCTCAACGAGGCTTTCAAACCGCTCGATCGAGATGAAGCCGGGGATGTCGACCAGATGCTCCTTGAGCGCTGCAGCCCGGTTCAGATACGCGGTGCGGTGGCCGTCTTTGGGCCAAACTTCGAAGATGACAGCAATCATTTGGAGCCTCCCTGCGGTGCGGACACGTTTTGCAGCCATGTCCGGTCTTCCTTGAGAATGAATTTCTCGGATTGTGCAAACAGGTAATTCTCGCGCCCCAGCGGATCGGCCGCGAGGCGGGCGCGGTATTCTTCATAAGCGGCAAGGTTTTCAACGTGATAGATGCCGTAGGCGAGGGTCGATGACCCTTCATGCGGTGCAAAATATCCCACGAGGTCCGCGCCGCAGCGGGGGATACACTGGCCCCAGCGTTGCCCGTATTCGGCAAAGGCGGCGCGTTTGGTTGGGTCGATTTGATACTGGATGATGCAGGTGAGCATGTTTGGTCCTTTCGTTGCTGGCCTTGTCCTAGCACTTTGACGAACGGCAATGCTTCGG
Organism: Tateyamaria omphalii; assembly: GCF_019802125.1. Classification (GTDB taxonomy): domain Bacteria; phylum Pseudomonadota; class Alphaproteobacteria; order Rhodobacterales; family Rhodobacteraceae; genus Tateyamaria; species Tateyamaria omphalii_B. The sequence continues at coordinate 1,699,337 of NZ_JAHVHT010000001.1, read as the reverse complement.
CTACGGTCGAACTATGAAGGAAGGTCCAGATATCTCTCATATCGCGGCGTTGATCGGTGATCCGGCGCGGGCGAGTATCCTCACCGCGCTGATGGATGGGCGCGCATTGACGGCGTCTGAATTGGCGGAGGAGGCAGGCGTGGGCCTGTCCACGGCCAGCGGGCATTTGTCGAAGCTGGCCGAGGCGGAGTTAATCGCCCCACGCAAGTCCGGGCGGCACAAGTATTTCAACCTGGCTGACGCAGAGGTCGCGGGCGTGCTTGAGGCGTTGATGGGGCTGGCCGCTCGCAAAGGGGCGACGCGGGTGCGGACGGGGCCGAGGGACGCGCAGATGCAGGTGGCGCGGGTGTGTTACAATCATCTGGCCGGGCGGATGGGCGTGCAGATGTATCGCAGCCTGATCGGGCGCGGATTGCTTGCGGAAGAGGGCGAAGATGTGGCGCTGACTGGCGACGGGCGCGAGTTTGTCACCGGGTTCGGAATTGATGTGACGGCTTTGGAAACCGGGCGGGCGCGGATGTGTCGGACCTGTCTGGACTGGTCGGAGCGGCGCAACCATCTCGCGGGGTCTTTGGGCCGCGCGATGCTGACCCGGATGGAGGATCAGGGCTGGATGCGGCGGGATGCGGGCAGCCGTGCGGTTCTGGTGACCCAAAAAGGAAAGGCCGCCTTTGCGACGGCCTTTCCCGAAACATGAAGAACTAGATTTAGTTCTTTGATTTGTCGACCATTTTTCCAGCCGAAATCCACGGCATCATGCCGCGCAGGGTCTCGCCAGTGGCTTCGATCTGGTGTTCGTCGTTGATGCGACGTGTGCCTTTGAAGAAGGGCTGGCCAACCGCGTTTTCCTGCATGAAGTCACGCACGAACTTGCCGGTCTGGATGTCGGTCAGGATCGCTTTCATCCGCGCCTTGGTCTCGTCATAGGGCAGGACGCGCGGGCCGGAAACGTATTCGCCGTACTCGGCAGTGTTCGAGATCGAGTAGTTCATGTTTGCGATGCCGCCTTCGTAGATCAGGTCCACGATCAGCTTCACTTCGTGCAGGCACTCGAAATAGGCCATCTCGGGCGCGTAGCCCGCTTCGACCAGCGTCTCAAAACCCATGCGGATCAGTTCCACGAGGCCACCGCAGAGCACGGCTTGTTCACCGAAGAGGTCGGTTTCGCATTCTTCACGGAAGTTGGTTTCGATGATGCCCGAGCGGCCACCGCCGATGGCGGAGCAGTAGGACAGGCCGATTTCCAGCGCGCGGCCCGAGGCGTCATTGTCGACGGCCACGAGGCAGGGTACGCCGCCGCCTTTGACATATTCGCCGCGCACGGTGTGGCCGGGGCCCTTGGGTGCCATCATCACCACGTCGATGCCGGGCTTGGGCTCGATCAGGCCGAAATGGACGTTCAGGCCGTGAGCAAAGGCAATCGCAGCGCCTTCACGGATGTTGTCGTGGACGTATTTCTTGTAGGTTTCGGCCTGCAGTTCATCGGGCATTGTGAACATGATCAGGTCAGCCCAGGCCGCCGCCTCGGCGATGCCCATGGTTTTCAGGCCTTCGCCTTCGGCTTTGGCGATCGAGGGCGAGCCTTCGCGCAGAGCGACGACGACGTTCTTCGCGCCGCTGTCGCGCAGGTTCAGGGCGTGGGCGTGGCCCTGTGAGCCGTAGCCGAGGATGGCCACGTTCATGTCTTTGATCAGGTTGATGTCGCAATCGCGGTCATAGTAAACGCGCATGGTTTTCCCTCCGGAGTTTGTGTCTGGGGCGCGTTATACGGGCGATGTTGCCTCTGGTCAGCGTTGTATTTTGAGTTTATTTGGCAAGATGAAGATTGGATCATTCGTCAAATTCAGGAAACTCGCAAATATCATGCTTGATGATGCTGACCGGCGCATACTGCGTCAATGGCAGGCAGACCCTTCACTTGCACCTGCCGAGCTGGCGGAGCGGGCGCGGGTGAGTCCGGGGCAGTTGGCGCGACGTCAGGCCAAGTTGCGCGAGGCCGGGTTGGTCAAGGGTGTGCAGGCGGTCATTGATTGGGGGGCGCTTGGGTACGCTGTTGAGGTGTCGCTGCGCGTGACCTTGGACAAGACACAATCCCGCGCGTTCGACGAGTTCATTGAGGCTGCGCGTGAGGTGCCGGAGGTCATTGAGATCCAGACCTTTCTGGGCCGTGTTGACGTGCGCCTGTCGGTCATTGCTCGGGATATGAGCCACTACCAGCACCTCTATCGCAGTCGCATCCTGACCTTGCCGCATATCGCGGATATTGAGGCGTTGATGCAGGTCGCGCGGATCAAAAGCGACGAGGGGCTGCCGCTGTGATCGATCTGGATGCGACCGATTTCGCGATTTTGCGCCTGTTGGCTGAAGAGGCCGGGCAGGGGGCCGGTGCGGTTGGGCGGGCGTGTGGATTGTCTCAGCCTGCCGCGTGGCGGCGCATCAATCGTTTGCGCGAGGCGGGTGTGATCCGGGGGCAGCGGTTGGTTCTGGATGCCGAGAAGCTGGGATTTGGGGTGACCGTCTTTCTGGGCGTTAAGCTGGCGACCAAGGGGCGCGTGAGCCTTGAGGATTTTGAACGCGCGGTGTCGGCGATCCCCGAAGTGCAGACGGTCGAGCATGTTCTGGGCCTCTATGACTATCGCCTGCGCGTTGTCGCCCGCGACCTGCCGGATTTCGAGCGGGTCCTGCGGCGGCGCATCATGACCTTGCCCGGCGCGGGCGAGGTGGAGGCCAACGTGCTGCTCAGCGAAGAGCGCCGACCGGGGCCGATTGGCTGACGGGGTTTCCCATCGGCGCCGCGCCATGCCGCACTGCCGCGAATGTATACCGTGATAGGCTTTGTTCCTGCGCGCCCAAGCCGCTATGTGCAGCGGAAAGAGAAAGGACATCACCATGCCCGCATTGCTGGATACCGTTGACCCGCAAGGTCTTGAGGAGTTTTCCGTTGTCTTCACCGACCGGTCGCTAAACCATATGAGTGCCGCGTTTCAGGGTGTGATGAACGACATCTCGTCCATGCTGAAAGAGGTGTACGCCGCAGATGCCGTGGTTGTGGTGCCGGGTGGTGGCACCTTCGGGATGGAGGCTGTGGCCCGTCAGTTTGGCCGCGGCGCCGATGTGCTGGTCGTGCGCAACGGCTGGTTCTCCTACCGCTGGAGCCAGATTTTTGAGACTGGCGGGCTGACGGCCAACACGACCGTGTTGAAGGCGCGCCAGACCGGGAATGCGTCGCCATCACCCTTTGCGCCTGCGCCGATTGATACGGTTGTGGAGGCTATTCGCGAGCAGAAACCCGATGTCGTCTTTGCCCCGCATGTAGAAACCAGCGCGGGTGTGATCCTACCGGATGACTACATTGCCGCGATGGCCGCCGCCGCGCACGAGGTGGGTGCGCTGATGGTGCTGGATTGCATCGCGTCGGGCTGTGCCTGGGTCGATATGCGTGCGCTTGGCGTCGATGTGCTGATTTCTGCCCCGCAGAAGGGGTGGAGCGCGTCGCCTTGTGCCGGGCTTGTCATGCTGTCGGAGCGGGCTGTGGCGCGGATGCAGGAAACAACTTCGGACAGCTTCGCGATTGACTTGAAGAAGTGGCACCAGATCATGCAGGCCTATGAGGGCGGTGGTCATGCCTATCACGCGACGATGCCTACGGACGCGCTGCGTGATTTCCGCGATACGATGAAAGAGACGCAGGCGTATGGATTTGATAAGCTGAAGGACGCACAATGGGCCTTGGGTGGCGCGGTGCGCGCGCTGCTTGCCGAGAAAGGTGTGACATCGGTGGCGGCAGACGGTTTTGGCGCGCCGGGTGTGGTTGTGAGCTACACCGCCGATCCTGACATCCAGACGGGCAAACGCTTCGCGGCGGAGGGGATGCAGATTGCCGCCGGTGTGCCGCTGCAATGCGATGAACCTGCCGATTTCCGGACCTTCCGCCTTGGGCTCTTTGGTCTCGACAAGCTCTATGACGTCGGTGGCACTGTCGCGCGCCTGAAGCGTGTCGTCGATCAGGTACTCTGAGGCAATCGTAAGGCGGAGGTGTCCTCCGCCCTAACCAGCCGCTTGAACGCCGAGGCCCAGTTTCATCAGTGTTTTGCGCACTGGTGCGATCTCGTGCAGGGCTTTCAGCCCCATGGCGCGGGCGTCGCGGGCTAGCGGTGATGTCGCTTGGCTGGTGCGGTTCAGCAGGTCGATGCCCGTCACCCGCATCCGGATGTCCCGGTAACGGGCGGCGTGATAGGCGTCGAGCATTTGGGCGTCGCCCACCGTATCCGGGTGGGCAATTGCCAGATCCAACAGAGTTGCCGTATCAGCCAGTGACATGTTCAGCCCCTGTGCGCCGATTGGGGGGACGACATGCGCCGCCTCTGCGATCAGGGCCAGCCGGGTTGCATTCAGCCGGTCGGCGATCTGGCTGATAATGGGCCAGATCGACCGGCGCGACGCCAGCGTCAGCGGTCCGAGGATGTGGCAGCTGCGCTCGGTCATTTCCGCTTCGAATGCTTCTGTGTCCAGCGCCATCCGCGCGACCGATTTTGGACCATCATCCATCCAGACCACCGCAGAACAGGGCATTCCGTCGTGATCGGGCAGGGGCACGAGGGTGAAGGGGCCGCCGGTCCGGTGCACCTCGGTCGAGACATTGTCATGCGGGATCGGGTGTGTGACGGCAAAGGCGAGCGCCTTTTGGCCATAGCGTTTGGTCGTAACCCCGATACCCGCCGCCTGCCGCGTGGGCGAGTTGCGCCCGTCGGCTGCGATGACGAGGCGGGCTTTGATTGATGTACCGTCGCTCAGACCGACACGCGCCTCTGCCGTGCGGCCCAGGAAACGGGTCGTGGCGGTGCCGGGGCGGAAATCGACGGTGTCCAATTCATCGAGGCGCACGAGCAGTTCGCGGCGTAGCCGCCAGTTGGGGAAGTTCCAGCCGAAGGGCAGGTTCGACACGTCGGAGGCGCGAAAGGCTTTGACCTCGCGCGCAGCGCCCGTCTCGGTCGCGGCATCCGCGATCTGCATCACGTCAAGAGCCGCACCATGAGTGGCGAGGGCATCCCATACGCCTGCGCGGTCCAGCAGCGCGCGGGCCGGTTGCAGCATGGCGGTCGTGCGCATGTCGGCGCCATCGGCATCCCGGTCGGTCACCGGTGGGGTCGGGTCCACGCAGATCACATGGAAGCCTGCGGTGCCAAATGCGGCGGCCGCCGTAAGCCCGGCGATGCCGCCGCCGGAAATGAGAATGTCACAGGTTTCGGTCATAACGTGCCTCCGCCCGACCAACCTATGCTGTCACACAGCGCGGCCAAGGCGGCATCCTGTCCTACCCTGTAAGCCGCGCCAGAAACGCGCCCAGATCGTCGGTGTGGTGATGGATGTGTTCACCATCCGCGCGGGCAGGGGCAACATGCACCGTGCGCATCCCCATGTCGTGCGGCACGGCAAGGTTGCGCGGCTCGTCCTCGAACATCGCGGCCTGTTCGGGCGTGAGCCCATCGCGACCGAAGACGCGGACAAAGGCGGCGCGCTCGGGCTTCGGTTGGAAATCCGCATGCTCCACGCCGTAGGTGGCGTCGAACAGTCCGGACAGCCCGCGCGCCTCGAGCACCCGTGCGGCATAAGGGGCGCTGCCATTGGTGTAGACGATCTTGCGCCCCGGCAGGTCGCGGATCTGTGCGGCCAGGTCGGTGTCCGGTGTCAGTTGATCGAATGAGATGTCGTGCACGTCCTCAAGGAAGGGCAACGGATCAAGGTCGTGCTCGCGCATCAGGCCGGCCAGCGTGGTGCCATGGGTGTGCCAGTAATAGACGCGCAGCCGGTCGGCCTCGGCCAACGTGACGTTCAGCGCGTCCATCACATAGGCCCTCATCCGTTCTTCGATCTGATCGAAAAGCCGTACGGCCGGCGGGTAGAGCGTGTTGTCGAGGTCAAAGACCCAGGTGCGTATATGTGTGAAATCGGCGGCAGGCATGGCTGTGTGGATAGGCGGGGTGGGGCACATCCGCAAGGGCTTGGGGTTGCGCCATGCGGTGTGCCCGCACTACGGTGTTGAAATTCAACGACTTGCGAAGATGCCATGCCTGCTCCACGTCCCAACAACACCGACGCCTATTCCATGATCCTCGAGGCGATTGACATCGGCACCTATCGCCCCGGCGACCGGCTGGTGGAAAGCGAGCTGGCCGAACGGTTCGGTGTCTCCCGCACCCCCGTCCGCGAAGCGTTGCAGCGGCTTGAGACGCAGTCTCTGCTGTCTCGGGATGGGCGCAGTCTGATCGTGGCGTCGCTCGACCACAACCAGATGTCAGAGCTCTACGTGGTGCGGCGCGAGCTTGAGGGGCTTGCGGCCTCGCTCGCAGCTCAACACGCCACTGAGGAAGAGGTGCGCATCCTGCGCGAGATGGTGGAGGCGGACAACGAACTCGTCAACGACCCGCCCGCGCTGGCGCGCGCCAACCGCAGGTTCCACACCCAGATCCACCTTGCCTCGCACAACCGCTATCTCGTGCAGCAACTGGACCTTGTGCATCGCACCATGGCCCTTATGGCCACCACGTCTCTGGCAGCAGACGGACGGACCCGTATTGCGCAGGAAGAACATGACCGCATCGTCAGCGCGATCGAGGCCAAGAATGCGGATGAAGCGGGCAAGGCGCTGCGCGATCACATCTCCGTCGCCTTTATGACCCGGTTGAAGCAGGACGCCGAAACGCGCCGCGACGAAGCCTAGGGCGTGGCCTGATCCCCTTCTTTGTGAAGGGGACGCACGATGTCACCTGTCGCCGTGCCGTGCTGCGTTTTGTCCCAGTAGAACGGCGCGCACACCATTTCATAGAGCGCCTTGTAGCTCGCGAGGGCTGCCAGCGGGAAGTAGAGCGGCAGGGTCAATACCCAAGGCACGAGATGGCGGTGCGCGCGGTCGGAGACTGCCATCATTCCGATGGTCAAGTTCAGTATCTCGGCAAATATGAAAAAGATCGCGATGGGCCAGATCACCGCCTGTCCAAGCGTGACAATGACAGGATGCGAAAAGCCGGCGGCGGGTAGCCAGAAGCTCCAAAGCACGGGGAGGGCCGCGAATTGTGACACGGTGGCCAGGAACATCGCCTGCACACCGCAGAACCGCTTGAACCCCAGATCGCGCAACAGGGCCATGGGGTTCCGCATGTGTACGCAGTAGGTGATCAGGTAGCCTTTCAGCCAGCGTGAGCGCTGCTTGACCCACGGCCAGGCGCGGCAATTGGCCTCTTCATAGGTGACGGTACGGATCAGTTCTGTTCGGTAGCCGCGCCGGGCGAGGCGCAGGCCCAGATCGGCATCCTCGGTCACGTTGTGCGCGTCCCACCCGCCCAATTCCTCAAGGATGTCACGCCGAAAAAACAGGGTTGTGCCGCCTAGCGGCAGAACCAGTCCAAGCTGCTCCACCCCCGGCAAGACAAGGCGCCACCAACTTGCGTATTCGATGGTAAAGCAGCGCGCGAGCCAGTTGTGGCGTGCATTGTAGTAGTCCAGCATCCCCTGCAGGCAGGCCACGTCCGGACCTGCGGCGGCGAACTTCGCGACCACCTTTTCGATCTGGTCGGTTTCCGGCGCGTCCTCGGCATCCCACACACCGATGATGTCGCCCTGACAGAAGTCGAGCGCGTAGTTCAATGCGCGGGGCTTGGTGGTGATGGTGCCATCGTCGGGCACTTCGATGACACGCATCCACCGGGGCAGCGCCGTGCGGGCGAGGGTGGCACGGGTGACATTGTCCTTCGCCTCAAGCACAAGCACCACGTCGAGCAGCGCCTTGGGATAGGTGAGCCGTGACAGGCGAGTGATCAACGCCTCGGCAATGCGCTCTTCCTTGAAGAGGGGGACCATGACTGAAACCCGCGGCAGGCGGGTTGGCAATTGTGGCGGCATCGGTTCAGCAGGTGCAGGAATGTGATGCATCAACCGCGCGGTCAGGGCCGCCAGCTTGAGTGCCGTCGTCATGGCAAGCGTCAGTACCGCCCAGCCGATGGCCGCCGTGGCAATCCATGCCGGAAAAAGGACGCTCAGCAACAATAGGAGCGCGGCACCCACGTAGAGGATAATGGTTCTGGCGCTTTGGCGCGAGGACCACGTCCGGCAACTCAGATCGTCGGGCACCTTGTGTGCCGCTTGGTGTGCAAGGGCCGTGCCGTAAAGCGCTGTAATCTGGTCATGAATCTGGTTGATGGGGGACAGCACCGGCAAGACGGCCCAAACAGGTTTGTCGAGCGCGCGCGCCAGTTCGGGCATGCGGTCGGGGCGCGTCGTGGCCGCAAGCAACGTGTTTCCGATCCAGCGCCATGGCACCACGCCAAAGCTTTGACAGATATGGACCGGCATGGCCTGAGCCATCAGTGGGCCGGGTGGGTCGATGGTCAGATCGATGCGGTCGGCATCGTGCTGGACCGCAAGCGCATCCAGCACATCGCTTGGGTCGACATGGCCGTCCGCCACAAGGATCTCGCCCAGTGGCGCGTCGATCCTGTGTTGCTTGCTCAGCGCATCCAGAAGGGTCGTCTGGTTGATCAGCCCCGCGTTCACCAGCTGACGGCCCACAGGAACTGCAGGACGCGGCCGCCGCGCAACGGGCTGCGGCGCTGACAAACGTAAGAGCGGGTCACTCATAAAAAGGTCCTGAAATCAGGGCCCTTCACCCATGGCAATCCATGGTTAACAAGTGATTAAGGTTGTGCCTTTGCGGCTCAAATTCAACCTGCTCGGGAGGCCATCGCTTCGGCAAAGCGCTCGAACAGGTAGTAGCTGTCTTGGGGGCCGGGGCTGGCTTCGGGGTGGTACTGCACTGAATAGACCGGCCTGCCCTCGACGCGGATGCCGCAGTTGGATCCGTCAAAGAGCGACGTGTGGGTCTCGACCACGCCCTCGGGCAGGGTTTGAGCATCCACGGCAAAGCCATGATTCATCGAGGTAATTTCAACCTTACCGGTATCCAGATCCTTGACCGGGTGGTTGGCGCCGTGGTGGCCGTGGTTCATCTTGACCGTCTTGGCGCCCAGGGCGAGCGCCAGCATCTGGTGCCCCAGGCAGATGCCGAAGACGGGCAGGTCCTTGTCCAGCACGTCGCGGATCATGGGTACTGCATACTCACCGGTGGCGGCGGGGTCGCCGGGGCCGTTCGACAGGAACACGCCGTCGGGCTCGTGGGCCATCACCTCATCTGCCGTGGCGGTGGCAGGCAGCACGGTCACGTCGCAGCCGGCGGAGGCCAGGCAACGCAGGATGTTGCGCTTGGCGCCATAGTCGACCGCAACCACTTTGAACTTGGGATCTTCTTGCGGCGTGTAGCCCTCGGGCCAAGCCCAGCGTTTCTCGTTCCAGCGGTAGGACTGGGCACAGGTGACGTCCTTGGCGAGGTCCATGCCTTCCAAACCGGCAAAGCCCCGGGCCGCGGCGACGAGCGCTTCGATGTCAAATATGCCGTCCGGGTTGTGCGACAGCGCTACATGTGGTGCACCTGCCTGCCGGATGGCGCGGGTCAGGCGGCGGGTGTCGACGCCGCCGATGGCGATGCGACCCCGGCTTGCCAGCCAGCTGGACAGGTCCTGCGCGGCACGCCAGTTCGACGGGTCGGTGGGCATCCATTTGACCACCATGCCCGAGGCTACGGGATCGCCGGTTTCGTCATCCTCGGGGTTCACGCCCACATTGCCGATATGGGGGAAGGTGAAGGTGACGATCTGGCCCGCATAGGAGGGGTCGGTCATGATCTCCTGATAGCCGGTCATGGCGGTGTTGAAACACAGCTCCGCCTCGGTCTGTCCAGTGGCGCCAAACCCTTGACCATAAAACAAAGTTCCGTCGGCGAGGGCGAGGCAGGCGGTGGGTGTGGCAGGGGTCATGGCAGGGTTTCCTGATGCGGCAGAGACAGGTGAGTGCAGGCAAATTGCGCGGAAACTAGTGTGGAGGCGGGTGTTGGTCAAGCCCGTTCATCAATTTACTTTGTGTAATGAAAACAATGTCTTAACCGCCTTCCGCTCCCTTGCCTCGACTCCCTTGATGCTCTATTTTAAACAGTTCAACACGTGCCCATGGGGATGGACATCAAATGGATTTGCGCACCAAGATTTCGGCCGCGCTGAAGCAGGCCATGAAAGACAAGGATGCAGACCGACTATCCACGCTGCGCCTGATCAATGCCGCCATCAAGGACAAGGATATCGACGCCCGCGCCGCCGGTCAGGATGACGGGGTGGGCGAGGGTGAAGTCCTTGCGATCCTTGGGAAAATGGTCAAGCAGCGCAAGGAGAGCGCCAAGACCTATGAAGAAGGCGGGCGGCTTGATCTGGCCGAGCGTGAGGTGGCTGAGATCGCGGTCATCGAGGAGTTTTTGCCGCAGAAACTGGACGACGCAGCCTCGGCCAAGGCGGTGGATGATGCGATTGCCGAAGTGGGTGCCGACAGCATTCGCGACATGGGCAAGGTGATGGGCGTTCTGAAGTCCAAATATACCGGCCAGATGGATTTTGGCGCGGTTGGACCGATGGTCAAGGACCGGCTCTGCGCGGCACACTGACCGGGCAACGCACGCTTTGTTAAGGCGGGTTAATGCCCGCCTTTTTCGTGTCCTGTGACGGCCGGTGCTCAAGCAAACTGCGAAGTTTGCGCCCGAAACTGCGTGTTTTCGATCCACTGAAAGGGGTCGATTTTGGCCGGTTTTCCGGAAACTGCACATTTTCAGTCCGAAACTGCGTGTTTTGGTGAAAGACCTCAAATGTGGCCGTTAACCGGGGTTAACGGCGCAATGCGCGTTGCAGCTCATCGTAAAGCGCGATGCGCTCCTCTTCGCTGAGGAATGCGCCGATCTCGACCTCGCGCCCCTTGCCTTTGAGTGTCACGTAATGCGGCACGGGGCCATCGTCCTCGTACTTGGTCACTTGCGTCCAGTAGCGGTTGCAATCCCATGCCTGCACCCGTCCATCGGCTTCGGTTCGGGTGAGGTGTGTTTCATCGGCGTCCAGCGTCAGCACTTCGATGATCTGGCGCGCGCGGCGGTTGCGGCGCAGGGCAAAGTACATTGCCCACACAGCACCCAGCACGAAAGGAAGGAGCCCCCAGAGGACGACGGAGCCGAGAAGCGGCAGGGCGGGGATCAGGATCAGGGTAAAGGTCGCGAGGACAAACGCCGCCATTCCGTGCTGCGGAAGGGAGTTGTGCGGCCAGAGGTGCAATTCCTGCACCCGCGCATCGGGTTCTGTTGTCCAACGATAGGGCATGACGTCGTTATATGTCGGACGCGTGCGAAGTCGAAGGGCAGGATGTCGCGGGGCGGCACAGCTGCGTCGCCCCGCCTGCTCGGTGTTTTTTTACAGGTCGGTGTACTCGGTCGTTGCCGAAGACGGCTCGGGCCGCAGCGTGCGTTCCTGCGTGCTACCGGCGGCGAGGTCATCGCGGTAGATCTTGAGCAGGCCGCGTGTGCCGTCGGGATGCGAGGCGATGTCCTGGAAGGTGCGGTTGCCACCGGCTTCGGCGCGGAAATAGGCCGAGGTCAGCAGGTGCTGCTGGAACGAGGTCAGCGTGCCCGTGCCTTCGTAGCCCATGTAGCGCTGGTAGTCCGCGATGGCGTCGCGCGTCTTGGACCCGACCTTGCCGTCGATGGTGCCGGCGTCAAAGCCGAAATAGTTGAGCGAGGACTGGATCTCGCGTCCTTCGGGCGTGGCCGGGATCGAGGGGCGGTAGGTCTTTTTCGCCGGTGCGCGGTAGGCGCGTTGTGTGGTCGTCGTGGTGCGCGGTGCGACGGCGCGGCTGCGCGCGGCCTGACGTTCCTTGTTCTTGCGCACCTCATTGTTGATGATTGCGCCGCCGATGCCGCCAAGGATGGCGCCGGCGATGAAATCCTTCTTGTCCGCGGCAGCCTGGGTGGCCGGTACGAGGGCGAGCGAGGCCGCAATTGCGGCGGAGATGATTGTTTTGGACAGCATGACTGCTCCTTTTCTTCGTATCGCCTGGCTCCGGGATGTTCGGGCAGCACGGGGTTACAGGCAGCTATGGCATTGGCATATGGGGCAGGGGCCGGGTCGGGGAAGATGGTTTGGGAGCCTCGCGCGCGCGTGGGCGGCGGATCGCGCGTTTCGGAAGGGTCTTGGGCGGGAGATGGCCCAGTTTTGTTACGTGATATTGCATAACAACGCCTGTCGTACCGCGGTTTGGGCGGGTGTTGGCGTGCTTGATCCACTGCGGGATGGGGGGCCAGCCCCCCAAGCCCCCCGAAGTATTTTCAGCCAGAAGAAAGAGGGTTTTTGGCGACTGGGTGCACAGAGTTAGGGTGTGCGGCTGTGCCACGGGTTCACCCAGCGCGCGACAACGGGGAGCAGGAAGACCCCTGTTGTGGCGATCGCATATAGGAGGATCGCGATCATGTAGGTCTGTCTTGCTTTGCTCAAATTGGCCATCAGGTCCCTTCGGTCCTCAGGCGATTGCTCTGCAAGTGGGGGGGTGTTTGCGAACAGGGTGGCGGGGTCCATCAGGGCGACGACCAGCCATCCCACGAGCAGCGTCCAGTGCAGGATGTACCATGTGCTGCGTTGCGGTGCGCCGCGCCAGTTCTGTGTCATCGCCTGCCACGGTCCAAGGATCGCCAGCAGCAGAAGGGGCACCGTGATAGATGTGATCAGCAGCGGGGCCGTACCTGCGAAAGCGTCAATCTGGTTTGCCATACCATCGACAGCCAGGCCTGAAAGCGTCGCGGTATTATAGATGATTGAAGCGCCGATGCTGACGACACCAAGCGCGACGAGGGTCGCTGCGTGCATCGGGGCGGGGACGGTTTTGCGATGCAGCTCGAGGCTGACGCCCGCCATCACGGCGAGGCATATCAGGGAAAAGAGGTCGATTGAGGGCGGCGTTAGCATGTGAGGGCAGCTGCTTTTGAAAAAAGGGCCCCGGTCGCCACCGGAGCCCTTTGGATTTTCACATCAGACCACGCTTAGTGCGAGGGCTGTTTGTCCCAGTCTTCCTGCTTGGGCAGGATTTCGAACGTGTGTTCCGGCGGCGGGCTGGGCAGGGTCCATTCCAGCGTATCCGCATATTCGTTCCAGGGGTTGTTTTCCGTCACCCGTGCGCCCGAGCGCAGGGCATAGAACATGACCCCGAAGAAGAACAGGAACGAGGCGAAGGACACGAACGCACCCCACGACGACCAGGCGTTCCAGTAGGCGAACTGCTCCGGGTAGTCGATGTAGCGGCGTGGCATGCCCTGGCGGCCCAGGAAGTGCTGCGGGAAGAAGGTGATGTTCGTGCCGATGAAGAACGTCCAGAAGTGCAGTTTGCCCGCCCATTCAGGATACATACGGCCCGTCATCTTGGGGAAGTAGAAGTAGATCCCTGCGAAGATCGCGAACACGGCACCGAGGCTCATCACATAGTGGAAGTGCGCCACAACGTAGTATGTGTCGTGGTAGTAGCGGTCCACGGCAGCCTGGCTGAGCACGATACCCGTCACACCGCCCACGGTGAACAGGAACAGGAAGCCAAAGGCCCAGAGCATGGGGGTCTTGAACTCGACCGAGCCGCCCCACATCGTGGCGATCCAGCTGAAGATCTTGACCCCTGTCGGCACCGCGATCACCATGGTGGCCAGCATGAAGTAAGCCTGTTGGTTGAGGCTCATGCCGACGGTGTACATGTGGTGCGCCCAGACCACGAAGCCCAGTGCGCCGATGGCGATCAGAGCCCAGACCATCGGCAGGTAGCCGAAGACGGGTTTGCGCGAGAAGGTCGCGATCACGTGGCTGATGATGCCGAAGCCCGGCAGGATCACGATGTACACTTCGGGGTGGCCGAAGAACCACAGGATGTGCTGGTAGAGCACGGGGTCACCGCCACCGGCCGGATCAAAGAAGGTGAAGCCGAAGTTGCGGTCCATCAGCAGCATGGTGATCGCGCCCGCCAGAACCGGCAGGGACAAGAGGATCAGCCATGATGTGACAAAGATCGACCACGAGAACAACGGCACCTTGAAGAGCGTCATGCCCGGTGCGCGCATGTTCAGGAAGGTGGTGATCATGTTGATCGCACCCAGGATCGAGGACGCACCCGAGACGTGGACCGCGAAGATCGCGAGGTCCATCGACATGCCCTGTTCGTTGGTCGAAAGCGGCGGGTAGAGGACCCAGCCCACGCCCGAGCCAAGCTGTCCGTTGCCACCCGGTGCGAGCACCGAGCAGACCGCCAGCGTTGTGCCGACGACGTAGAGCCAGAACGACAGGTTGTTCAGGCGCGGGAATGCCATGTCCGGCGCGCCGATCTGCAAGGGCATGAAATAGTTGCCGAAACCACCAAACAGGGCCGGGATCACGACGAAGAACATCATCAGGATGCCGTGGCCGGTGATCAAAACGTTCCAGAGGTGCCCGTTGGGTGTACATTCACCGGCAGCCGCGGCTGTCAGGCGCGCGCCCTCCATACACATGTACTGCACGCCCGGGTCCATGAGCTCGAGCCGCATGTAAACGGTGAATGCGACCGATATGAAGCCGACGAGGGCCGAGGTCACCAGGTACAGAATACCGATGTCTTTGTGGTTGGTGGACATGAACCAACGGGTGAAAAAGCCCCGTTCGTCTTCGTGCTCGTGCCCGTGAATGGCTGCGTCTGCCATGCGGTGCCTCCTGGCTGGTTTGTTTGGTTCGCGCACGGGGTTCCCGCTCCGCGCACGGATTCTTGAGCGGTTCTAAAGTTTTGGCCCGCGCGCATCAATGGAAGATACGCCAAATGGCCGGGATGAATTGTCGCGTGTGAAACATCCTGCATCCATCGTCCTGGGTTCGGTTTTCGAACGTCGATGGGACTCGCGCATCGTTTCCGCATATGCAACTATAGGGTGCGACACGCTGTGTCGTTTCCAAATACGCTGTGAAGACGTGGAATGGTCACAATTTCGGGCCAATCGAGGCATTGTTCATCCCTCGTTAAGCCCGAATCCGCCGCCATTCCTCACCCCAAAGCGCTGATGCGCGCCAAGGTTGAGTGCAGAATAATGGCAACGAACGACAACACAAATCCGGGCACCGAAGGCGATCAGGTCATCTCGGGTACAACCGGAACCGACACGCTGACCGGCGCTTTTGGCAGCGATACGATCAATGGCGGCGCGGGCGCCGATGTCCTGCGTGGTGACGGGCCGGTGGAAGGCGCGTGGCATTTCGAAACATTCGACTACGACTTCTCGTCCGCGGCTGGGCAGGCGTTCGATATCGAGAACGGCACGCGCACCGGGTCGGGCTACGTCACGGATTTCAACGAGGGCGGGCTGACCAACACGGTGCGGGGCACCACCGGCAACCCCGAGGACTTCGGGGTCATCTATACCAGCACTCTCAATGTCACGTCCGGCGGAACATACCGGCTGACCACGTCTTCGGATGACGGCTCGACGATCCAGATCTTTGATTCCAATGGCAATCCTGTCCAGTTCGCCAATCAGACGGGTGGCACGCTCGACTACCTGAACAACGATTTCCACCAGGGCACGACGACGCGTTTCGGCGATGTGACACTCGATCCGAACGAGACTTACACGATCCAGATCCGGTATTGGGAAAACCGCGGTGGGGACACGTTGTCGGCGACGATCAGCGGCCCGGACACGGGTGGTGCCAGCCAGAACCTGCTGACCTCGCCCATGATCGGGATGCCGCCGGGACCGGAATACTCGGTGACGGGCACGCCTGCGGGTGTCGAAGGCAATGATGTGATCAATGGCGGCGACGGGGATGACACGATCTTCGGCGATGGCGGCAATGACACGCTGTCGGGTGGGGCCAACAATGACAGTGTCGATGGCGGCACCGGCGACGACGTTCTTGCCGGTAATGGCGGTGCGGACACGCTGATCGGCGGATCGGGTGACGATTCCATGTCCGGCGACGGGGGCAGTGACAGCCTCACCGGGGGCACGGGTGATGACACGCTCGAAGGCGGCAATGGCGCCGACACGCTGGAGGGCCAGCAGGGCGCAGACAGCCTTGTCGGCGGCGCGGGTGCAGACGTGCTGGTGGGGGACGACGGGTCCGACAGCACGACGATCTTCGAAGACGATTTCGAATCCGGTGCCAGCGGCTGGTCGGACAACTCGACCGAAACCGATCCCGATCTCGGCAGCTCGCTGGGCCGTTTCGGCGCCGGGGACGGCCTTGTCGCGACCGAACGTACATTCGAACTGGGGGCCGATTCCGAGGAAGTGCAGGTCGAGTTTGACGCCCTGCTGCTGGACAGTTGGGATGGCGAAGACTTCGTGATCACGCTGAACGGCGAGGAGGTGCGGATCTCGCACCTCGCCGGTGACACGTCCTCGCCCGCGAGCCAGAGCTTCGTGGGTGCCGACGGGGCGACCTACACCATCGACTTCACCAACACGCAGACGGGCGAGCTGGGCTATACGAGCGGCGGATCGGTGTCGAACTCGCAAGACACGATCATGAATGTCGTGATCACCATCACGGACGCGCCCGCCGAACTGACGGTCGGGTTCGGCAGCACGCTGAATTCCAGCATCGCGAACGAGAGTTTCGCGATCGACAATTTCTCGGTCGTGCGGGTGGATGCGGTCAACGACACGCTTGAGGGCGGTACCGGCAACGACACGCTGACCGGCGGGGCGGGCGACGATGTCTATGTGTTCAATGCGGGCGATGGCGACGATGTCATTACCGATTTCAATGCTGGCAACAGCGGCACGATCAGCGATGGCGATCAGACCAACAACGATTTCATCGACCTGAGTTCGTATTACACCAACATCTTCGAACTGCGCGCCGACCTGGCCGATGACGGTGTGTTGAACCAGTCGGTCGGCGATTTCGGCGACAATACCGGTCTGGGCGGGTCGATCACCATGACCGGCGTGACCGGGGGGGATCTGACCTTTGACAACACCAATGTCGCCTGTTTCACCAAGGGGGCCCTGATCGAGACGACCGAAGGGCCGGTGCCGGTCGAAGCGTTGCGCCGGGGCATGCGCCTGCGCACCTGGGACAATGGGGACCGCCCGGTGCGTGCGGTGTTGCGGCGCAAGGTCGACGGGTCGGGGGACCTGGCACCGGTGCACATCTCGGCGGGTGCCTTGGGCAATGATCGGGATCTGATCGTGTCGCCGGCGCACCGGATGCTGATCTCGGACTGGCGGGCGCAGATGCTGTTCGGTGCGGACGAGGTGCTGGTCAGCGCGGTCAACCTGGTGCGGGGCGATCTGATCTACCGGGCGCCGCAGCCGCATGTGACCTATTACCATATCCTGATGGACCGGCACGAAGTGATCTATGCCGAAGGCGCACCGACCGAGAGCTTCCACCTGACCCGCGAGGCGGTCGAGGCAGCGGAATACGGCGACACCGAAGAGGGGGCCGTGGCCCTCGAAATCGCGCGGTTGTTCCCGGAACTCCTGATGTGCGCAAGCCGGTGCGTCCGCCCGGTGATGAAAGGATACGAGGCACGCGCTTTGGCCGGAATGCTCAGCTAAGCCCTTCTTCTGGCTGAAAATACTTCGGGGGAGCCCGCAGGGCGGGGGCAGAGCCCCCTGAAGAATGGTGTCGCGAGAGCGGCCTTTGGATCACGGCTGCTGCGCGAACACGGTGTCGAATGTCTGGCGCAGCGCCAGATCCACGTCCTCTATCGTCACCGGCAGGCCCAGGTCCACCAGCGACGTCACTCCATGCTCGGCGATGCCGCAGGGCACGATGCCGTCGAAATGCGACAGGTCCGGTTCGACATTGATACTCAGCCCGTGAAAGCTGACCCATTTGCGCAGCCGGATCCCGATGGCGGCGATCTTGTCTTCGGCCACGGAGCCATCCGGCTGCAGCGGCTTTTCAGGGCGCGTGACCCAGACGCCGACCCGGCCCTCGCGGATTTCGCCCTTCACGTTGAACGTCTCCAGCGTTGCGATCACCCATGCTTCGAGCTGCTGGACGAAGGCGCGTACGTCGCGTCCGTGCTTGCCCACATCCAGCAGCACGTAAGCCACGCGCTGGCCCGGCCCATGATAGGTGTATTGCCCGCCGCGCCGCGTTTCATAGACGGGGAAACGGTCGGGATCGGTCAGGTCCGCGGGCCTGGCCGAGGTGCCGGCGGTGTAGAGCGGTGGGTGTTCGACGAGCCAGATGCACTCCTCCGCTTTGCCGTCCGCGATGGCTGTCGCGCGCTCCTCCATCCAGGCTTCCGCTTTGCGGTAGTCGGTCAGGCCCGGGGTCGTGATCCATTCGACCATGGGGTCAGGCCGCCGCCTCTTGCGCGGTCTTGCGCAGGATCTGGGCATAATTGTCCGCCCCCTGCGCGCCGGTGACCAGGTATTTGCCGCCGAAGATCATCGACGGCACGCCGGAGATGCCGTGAGAGGTCCAGAAGGCCTGTTGCTCGCGCACGCGGTCCCGATGGGTGCCGTTTGACAGAACGTCTTCGGCGGCGTTCCGGTCGAGGCCGACCTGTTCTGCGATCTCCAGCAGCACGGTCCGGTCCGATACGTCCCGGCCTGTGCCAAAATGCGCCTCGAAGAGCGCGAGCTTCAGCGGGTGCTGGAGGCCTTGGGACAGTCCGAAATCCAGCAGTTGGTGCGCCTCGAAGCTGTTGACGATGCGGCTGTCGGGGGAAAAGGCGAAGTCGATCCCCAAAGTCTTTCCCAACTCCTGCAAATGCGCGCGGTTCTGCGCGGATTGTTCCGGGCTGGCGCCGTATTTTTCTGAAATATGCTCGGTCAGGTTCTGACCTTCCGGCGGCATGTCGGGGTTCAGCTCGAACGGGTGCCAGCGTATGCGTGCCCCCATGCCCGTCATCCCAAGGGCCTGTTCCAACTGACGAAAACCGACAATGCACCATGGGCACATGACGTCCGAAATGATTTCGACCTGCACCACGGCGGAGGTGTCTTCCCCGGTGTCATCCGACAGTGTCATCTGTATTTCCCTTTTCGCTTTTTGGCGCGTCGCATTCGTTCAATTCCCGGTTTGCGCGAATTCGGCAATGCGCCAATTCCAAATGGTCCGGAATTAATGACTTCGCGAATCTTCGTCCGCTGTTACACTCCCTTCATATTACTTGGAGTTTTTAGTCATGTTCAGAAAGCCGATTGTTGCTTCCGTCCTTGCCTTGTCCGTCGCTGTTGTTCCTGCCTCACGTGTTGCCGCCGATGCCGGTGACTTCGTGGCCGGGGCCATTATTGGCGGCATTGTGGGTGCGGCTGCAAATCAAAATCGCAAGAAAAAGGCGACGTCCTCGCGGAGCTATACCAAGAAGACGTACAAGCCGCGGCTGCCCTCGACGCAGGAAGGGCGACAGATCCAGACCTCGCTGAACTATTTCGGGTTCGATGCGGGCAGTGTCGATGGTCAGTTGGGCCAGCGGTCCCGCAACGCCATTTCAGCCTACCAGGTCTTTCTCGGGTATCCAGCCACGGGCCAGCTGACGCCCTACGAGCTAAGTCTTCTGACCGGGGCCTACAACCGCGCGCAGGCCGACCCGCTGGCCGCGTCGCAGCAGATCGCGTCGCTGGGGCAGGGCAGTCGTGGCCTGTTGATCGCGTATCGCTCAGAGCTGGCCGGTGGCAGCACCACAACGACGGTCGGCAACACCTATGGTCTGCCCCGTGAAGTGGCGGCTTCGGTCAACGAGATTGCGCGCAGCTCGGACCCGAGCGCGCAGCAGCTTGTGCAACGCTCAGGCTTTATCCAGCTCGCGGACATCAATGGCGATGGGCAGACGGACTATGTCATCGACACATCCGTCACCGGCAGCGCGTTCTGGTGCAACGCGCAAAGCTGTGCGGTGCGTGTGTTCGCCTCGACCCCCGAAGGCTATGAGCGCAACGACTTCCAGGCGTTCAACGTGACACCTGCGATGTTCAGCTGCCAGCGTGGCAATTGCACGAAGACGGATGAGGCGACCTTTGCCGCGGCGACACCGGCACCGGCGCAGCCTGCGCCAACGCTGCCAGAGGTCCAGTCGGCCACATTGCCTGTGGCGACAGCGATCCCAGCGTCGCCGGGCACCACGGCGGTTGCTGCGGCAGCCCCGTCGGCGCTGCCCAACTTCCTTGGCGGCACCGGCTCGGCCCAATCGCTGGCCTCGCACTGCAACACGGTGTCGTTGCTGACCAACACCAATGGCGGCTTCACCACGGCGGACAAGATGACCGATCCGAACGTGGCGCTGAACGAACAGTTCTGCCTCGCCCGGACCTATGCCATCGCGAAAAGCGAGGACATGATTGCCAAGGTGCAGGGCTTCACACCCGACCAGATCGCGGCGCAATGCGAGCAGTTCGGCCCGGCCATGCAGCCCTATGTGGCGGCGCTGGCGCTGAAATCGCAGCCCGAGGTCGTGCAGGATGTCACCAGCTTCATCCTGACCACCGGCATGTCGCCTGCGCAGCTCAAGGGCACCGCGCAGATCTGCATGGGGGTCGGCTACCGCACTGACAACATGGATGTGGCGCTTGGCTCGGCCCTGATGATGTATGCCATGGGTGACCATGTGTACGGCGAAATCATGGGGCACCACCTGGCGCAAGGCTTCGGCACCGCGCCGCGCGTGGACAATGCGCGTGTCTGGTATGCCGAAGGGCTGAAGGCCGTGGACGGCGGGGCCAAGGCGGTCTTTGCCCCCGGTCAGCCCGAGCGGATCGAGTTGCTGCGCACGGCGTCGCTGCAACTGGGCGTGTCCAATTCGGGCCTCGCACCTGCGCAACCGACCGTGCAACCAGCGGCCCTGCCCACATTCGGGATTGCGGCGGACTGATCCGTTTCGGTCAGCTTTGTGTGATGAAACCGGGGCCTTTTACGGGCCCCGGTTTTTCTTTGAGTTTTCGGCTTGGCAAGGGGCGCGTTCGTCGCTAAACCCCGCTCACCAAGTCAAGGCGTGCGGCCGTGGCGGAATTGGTAGACGCGCAGCGTTGAGGTCGCTGTGAGGTAACACTCGTGCGAGTTCGAGTCTCGCCGGCCGCACCAATCTCCTGACGTCGATTGACGCGTCCGATCCATTGATTGAGTTTGAACTATGTTCGAACGGGCGCACCACTTTCTTCCCTCACTTCAGGTTTTCAAATGTTTGGCACGCGCTGCGCTTTTGCGTCGTTGCGGGAAACATCTTGATTTATGAATTTGCTTGAGAAACATTCAGATATGAGAATTTGAATGTGGGGGGGGAAGCAGATGGATCGACGGTCTTTTCTGATGCGGAGCGGTATGGCTGCGGGGTGTCTGGGCCTGTCGCCCGTCATAGCACAGGCACAGGTCGGTCAAGCGACCCTGACCACGGTCAGCGACGGCAGCCTGACGTTGCCCGGCAGTTTCATCTTTGAACCGATGCCGCAGGATGCGTTGCAGCCGATCCTTGCAAAATACGGTCTGTCGGATGCGCAACTGACGCCTGAGTGCAATCTGGCCCTGTATCGCGACGGTGAACGGACCGTGCTGTTCGACGTGGGCTCCGGCCCTGATTTCATGCCCACGGCGGGGATGGTGACAGACAGCCTTGACGCCCTGGGCCTGACGCCGGAAGACATCACCCATGTTCTGTTCACCCACGCGCACCCGGATCACATCTGGGGTCTGCTGGATGATTTCGACGAACCGCTTTTTGCCGATGCCACCTATATGATGGGCCGGGCAGAGTGGGACTATTGGTGGAACCCCGAGACGGTCGACACCATTGGCGAGGCGCGCGCTGCCTTTGCCGTGGGGGCCAAGCGGCGGATGGAGGTGATTGAGGACAGCGTGGAGTTGTTCGACGACGGGCAGGAAGTGCTGCCGGGGATCGCGGCGGTTGCCACGCATGGGCACACGCCGGGGCATATGAGTTTCGAGCTGCGGAACGGGTCCGACGCCGCCCTGATCCTGGGCGATGCGATTGGCAACCATCACGTCGCCTTTCACAAGCCGGACTGGATCAGCGGATCGGATCAGGATGGGGGGATGGCCGCAAAGACGCGGGCGATGCTGTTTGATCGGATCACCTCGGAGCGGATGCAGATCGTGGGCTTTCACTTGCCGCAGGGCGGGATGGGGCGCGTTGACCGGACATCGGAGGGGTACGTGTTCGTGCCGGAGGGTGCGTGATGCGGGTTGCAATGGCTTTGGCGCTTTGCGCCGCACCCGTGTTCGCCAGCGAGGACATTGCCGATCAGTATCCGGGCTCGGTTCTTTACTCCAAGCCGGTCGAGGTGATCCCGCATGTGTGGTCCGCCATCGGGGCCACAGCGCCGCCGACCTACGAGAACAGCGGGCACAACAACAACCTGAGCTTCATCGTGACGGGCGACGGGGTGGTCGTGATCAATGGTGGGGCGGCCTATCTGCTGGCCAAGGCGCTGCATGACGAGATCAAGGTCGTCACCGATAAGCCGGTGAAGCTGGTCATTGATGAGAACGGGCAGGGGCATGCGATGCTTGGCAATTCCTATTGGGCGGAGCAGGGCGTGCCGATCCTCGCCCATGTGGACGCAGCGCACGAAATTGAGGAGCGGGGCAACCGCATTCTTGAGAACATGAAGCGGTACAATCGCGACAAGGCCGAGGGGACATTTGTCGCGCCGCCGACGCGGACCTTCGAGGACAAGGAAATCATCGAGATGGGCGATTTCCGGATCGAGGTTTTGCATCTTGGTCCCGCTCATGGTCCCGGCGACACGCAGGTCTGGCTGCCCGAGCAGGGGATGGTGATCGCCGGCGACATGGCCTTTCACGAGCGGATGCTGCCGATTTTCGAGGACACCATCGTACTCGACTGGATCGAGACATGGGAGTGCTGTTTCGAGGCGTTGAACGCGACCTATGTCATTCCCGGTCACGGCCATCCGACCAACATGGCGCAGGTGCGGCGGTATACCCGCGACTACTTGGTGCATCTGCGCGAGGTTGTCGGTGCGCATCTGGAGGCGGGCGGTGATCTGGCAGACGCTTACTATGTCGATCAGACGCCTTATCTACATCTCGATACCTATGAAGAACTGGCCACGCGGAATGCGGGGCGGGTCTATGAGCAGATGGAATTCGAGTGACGCAGCAGAGCCTTGCGGATTACGCAGATCAAGGCGATCCGATTGACGCCCCGGATGGCGCGTGCCTGTTTCGGCCCGGTGATGAGGGGCGGGCGTTTCTGATCGTGCAATCCGGTGTGGTCCGGGTGGAGCAGACGAATGCGGTGGGGCGGACTGTTGTTCTATATCGTGTGCAGGCAGGCGACAGTTGCGTGCTGACGACGACCTGCCTTTTGTCGGGGCGACCTTATTCCGGGTATGGATATGCGGAGGGGGCGGTGACGGCCGTGGCGATCAGTGCGGCGCGGTTTCAGGCGCTGTTGGGCCGGGATGCGGGTTTTCGCGAGCTGGTGTTTCGCGGCTTTGCCCAGCGGGTGGGCGAATTGACGGATGTGATTGATGCGCTGCTCTTGCACCGCACCGATCTGAAGCTGGCGCGGTGGTTGAGTGGGCAACCGGCCACGGTCTCGCGGACCCAGCAGGACATTGCGCAGGAGTTGGGGACGGCGCGCGAGGTGGTGTCGCGGACCCTCAAGTCATTTGAGCGACAGGGCTGGATTGCGGTGGAGCGTGGGACGATCACCGTTCTGAATGCGGCCGCGCTGGAGGCGCACGGTGCGCAGGACGGCGTGTGACGGAGTCACAGACGCGCAGCGCGAGGCAGGGCACGGTGAGTCTGTAACCGCAAACCGGAGAGCTTCACATGACCCGCAACCTTGGACAGATTGACCGTATCGCCCGTTTTGTCATCGGCGCCCTTCTGATCGTGCTGGCAGCGCTTGGCACCATCGGTGCCTGGGGCTTTGTCGGTGCGATCTTTGTCGGTACCGCCTTTGTCAATTTCTGCCCGATCTACCGGGTGTTTGGCTTGAAGACGTGCCAGGATTGCTGACGCGCCTCGTCTGGATTATCGCGGCGGTTGGTTTTGCCGCGATGGTCTTTGCAATTGGGACGGCGATTGTGTTTGCCTGAGCCTATTGGGCCGCGATGGGCCTGCGCGCGAGTTGGCATTGGGTCCAGAGTGTTTCCAGTGCCGAGACGAGGGTGTCGACGTCTGCTGCCGAGTGCACGGGCGACGGTGTGATGCGCAGCCGTTCGGTGCCTTTGGGCACTGTCGGGTAGTTGATCGGCTGGATGTAGATGCCGTGGTCGCGCAGCAGCGTGTCCGAGATGAATTTGCACTTCACCGGGTCGCCCACCATCACCGGGATGATGTGGCTTGGGTTGTCTATGTGCGGCAGGCCGATGGCGTCGAGCCGCGCGCGCACCTCTGCCACGCGGGCCTGATGGGCGGTGCGTTCGGTGGTGCTGGATTTCAGGTGTCGGACGGCTGCGGTTGCGCCTGCAGCAACGGCTGGGGGCAGGGCGGTGGTGAAGATGAAGCCGGACGCGAAAGAGCGGATGAAGTCGCAGAGTTCGGCGCTTGCGGCGATGTAGCCGCCCATGACGCCGAAGGCTTTGCCCAGCGTCCCTTCGATCACCGTCAGCCGGTCCATCAGCCCGTCGCGTTCCGCGATGCCACCGCCGCGCGGGCCGTAAAGGCCGACCGCGTGCACTTCGTCGAGATAGGTCATCGCATTGTAGCGGTCGGCGAGATCGCAGATCTCGGCAATCGGGGCGATGTCGCCGTCCATGGAGTAGACGGATTCGAACGCGATCAGTTTGGGTGCGTTCAGCGGCAGGGCGGCGAGTTTGGCTTCGAGGTCGGCGAGGTCGTTGTGTTTCCAGATCCGCCGCGCGGCCTTCGAATGGCGGATGCCTTCGATCATCGAGGCGTGGTTGAGCGCATCGGACAGGATCGTCAGGCCGGGGATGCGGGCGCCGAGCGTGCGGAGTGTGGCCCAGTTCGACACGTAGCCGGATGTGAAGAGAAGCGCGGCTTCTTTTCCATGCAGGTCGGCGAGTTCCGCCTCAAGCTGCACGTGGTCGTGGGTCGTGCCGGAGATGTTGCGCGTCCCGCCCGCGCCCGCTCCCGTGCGGTCGAGGGCGTTGTGCATGGCCGCCAGCACGTCGGGATGCTGGCCCATGCCAAGGTAGTCGTTTGAGCACCAGATGGTGACCTCGCCCGGTCCGTTGTGGCAGATGGCGGCGGGGAAGGCGCCGCGATGGCGTTCAAGCTCGGCAAATTCGCGGTAGTTCCCATCATCGCGCAATTGGTCCAGCGCGGACCGGAAGAAGTCTTGGTAATTCATCAGTTTTCGACGGCCTCGGCGACGATGCTTTGAAGCAGGTCTTCGACCTTGGCCATCTCTCCTTCGGGGTAGTCGCGATAGCCGACCATCACCGCGCCCTCGCGTTCGGCCACGAAGATGCCATAGGGGCAGTGTGCGATGTTCATCGGGTCGGCCTCCATCACCTCGCGGGAGATGACGGCGGAGCAGAAAATGAAGATGTCAGCGGCGTCGAAGAGTTTCGTGTCGCTGCCCACATCCGTGCCTGTCCGGTTCAGCATGTCGCCCACATGGCTGACGTAGTCGATGACCAGCCCGCGATCGACGATGGCGCTTTCGACGGCAAAGGTGGCGTCGTCAAAGCTGCCGTCGAAGGGGACGACAATGGGGTCTTCGGCGTGGGCTGCGGCACCGGCAAGGCCGAGCGAGATGGCAAGAATGGTCTGTTTCATCTTATCCTCCTGACAGTGCCGCAGTGTTGCATGCTGGGTCCGGCGGGGCACTGAGATGTGTCAATGCACCGCGGTATTCTCAGGCTTTTGCGCCGAACATGTCGGCAGTGATGCCCGCGTACCAGCCTTCGGATTCCTCGTAGGTGGCTTTGCGTACATCCGCGCTTTCGCCGGTTTGCGAGATGAACCCGTCGACCTTGGCGATCTTTTCGTCCGTCGCCTCGTAAGTGGCGCCCACCTTGACCCCGTCATTGGTCTCGATCAGCGACCAGCAGGTGTTGGAGAACTTGGCGGGGAACACCTTGGACCCGGTCAGCGCGCCGCGCACCGCGTTGGCGCAGACCTTGGCCTGGCTGTTGGCCGAGAAGCCGGATTTCGGCATGTCGCCCTGTTGGCTGGCGTCGCCTAGCACGTAGACATCCGGGTCCATCTTCGATGACATGTCGGCGGCGTTGACCGGGGCCCAGTTGCCGTCCGTCACGCCCGCGATGTCCGCGATGCGGCCCGCTTTCATGGCGGGGATGACGTTGGCCACGTCTACCTTGGTCTCTTCCCCGTCGATGGTGACCGTCATCGCTACGGGATCGACGGAGACACTGCCGCCGCCGAAGTCTTCTCCGATCCAGTCGACCATGCCCTCGTAGTGGTTGTTCCAGCCTTCCTGGAAGAGCGCCATTTTGGAGAATTTGGGCTTGGGGTCGGCCACGATGATCTTGGCGGTCGGGTTGTTAACCTTGAGGTAGTGGGCCACCATCGAGACGCGCTCGTACGGTCCGGGGGGGCAGCGGTAGGGGTTGGGTGGGGCGACCATGGCGAACGTGCCGCCTTCGGGCATCGCCTTGAGCTGTGCCTTCAGCAGTTCGGTTTGTGAGCCTGCCTTGTAGGCGTGGGGCATAGCGTTTTGCGCCGAGATGTCCCAGCCGGGGACGGCCATGTCGACAAAGTCGATGCCGGGGCTGAGGATCAGCTTGTCGTATTTCAGGGTGCCGCCGCCCGCCAGTGTCACCATCTTGGTGTCGCGGTCCACGCCTACGGCCCAATCGTGCACGACGTTCACGCCATTGGCGGCAAGGCCACCGTAGCTGTGCCCGATTTCGTCAATCGTCTTGAACCCGCCGAGATAGAGGTTCGAGAAAAAGCAGGTGTAGTAGGTGCGCGTGGGCTCAATCAGCGTGACGTCGATGTCGCCCTTGCTGTCCTTGGCGATGTAGCGCGCCGCTGTGGCCCCGCCTGCGCCGCCGCCGATCACAACGACACGCGGTTTGCCCTGCGCGCGGACCATGGGGGCTGCGAGGGTCGCTGCCGCAACGGCGGATGTTCCCAAGAATGTCCTTCTGTTCAATGTCATTTTAGTCTCCTCCCTAGTGTCGCCTCAGTTTTCGAGGTCTTTGAAATACGCGGCCAGTGCCGCGATCTCTTCATCGCCCAGCCGCCCGGCGATCATCTGCATGACCGGGTGGTTGCGCTTTTTCGTCTTGTAGGCGTGCATGGCGACGACGAACTGATCCTCGGGCCAGAGCGTGATGGACGGGATGCCGTCATCGCTGCCTGCCGCCTGGTGGCATGTGGTGCATTCGCCGCTCAGATACGCGCCGTATTCCGGGTCGCCCACGAGGGCGAGGATCGCCGGGTCTAGGTCGTGGTCGATGCCTTGTGCAGTCGGGTCAGCCTCGGGGATGTTGGCGGGGTCGTCGGAGTATTGGCGCAGGAAGGCGATGAGGTGTGTGCGGTCCTCGGCGCTTTTGAGGCCCGGGTAGCTCATCCGCGTGCCGCTGGTCATGGCGCGCGGGTTTTCGAGGAAGGTGTCGAGGGTTTCAGCATGCCATTCGAGGCCGCCTGCGCCTGCGCGCTGGAAGCTTTTGGAGTAGCGGAAGCCGTCGAGGCCTGCCGCCTTGCGTCCAAACAGGCCGTTGAGATGCGGGCCGCTGCGGTTCGTGGCCCCTGCGCCGATCTGGTGACAGCCCTTACATTGCTGGAAGAGCTTTTCGCCTTTTTCGACGTCGCCGGGGTCTGCGAGCGCGGGCAATGCGGCGAAGGCCGCCGCCGCCACATATGCGGCCAGTGTCCTCACTCGGTGAAGCTTTCGAGATAGGCGGTGATGGCGGTCAGGTCTTCTTCCTTTTTCAGACCGGCAAAGGCCATTTTCGTGCCTTTCATGTAGGCCTTGGGCTTGGCGAGGAAGGCGGCGAGTTCTTCGGCCGTCCAAGTGCGCCCTTCGGCGTTGGCCTCCTGGAAGACGTCGGAATACTTGAACCCATTCGCCGATCCCATGGCGCGGCCCATGACCCCGTTGAGTTGGGGGCCGGACTTGTGCTTGGCTCCGTCACCGACCGCGTGGCAGGCGGAGCATTTGCGGAAGACCTTTTTACCTTGTTCCAGCAGCGCGTCGCCATCGCTGACGGCTGCCTTCGTCACGGTTGGGGCAGGGGTAGCAGGTTGCGGTGCCGCCTCGGGGATGAAGGACGGGCCGGCGGCCGAGAAGGTGGGCAGGTCATCGACCGTTCGCGCGTGGTTCATGACCGAGTTCGATCCCCCCTCGGGCGGGGTTTCGACGAGGAAGACGGAACGCATGGTGACTGCAACCTCTTCCTTGCAGTTCTCCATGCAGGGTTCCGTCCGCCATTCGGCGTATTCCTGTTCGGCCCGATCATCCACGATGAAGCCGTCGGCGTTGTGCATGGGCACATTGAGGAACGTGTCGCGGCTGAGGACGAAATCATCGTCCACAAGGTCGTTGGAGTAGAGGATGTAGGCGACGATGGCGTAGGTGTCGTCTGGGGTCAGCGTGCCCGCCGCGCCGAAGGGCATGGAGCGGTGGACGTAGTCCCAGACCGTCGAGAGGTACGGCCAATAGCTGCCCACCGTCTTGACCGGATCCTTGTCGCCCAGCGTGTCAAAGCCGCCCGCGAGGACGGGCCAGTTGTCGACCCCTTCGGCAAAGTCGCCGTGACAGGAGGCGCAGTTTTCGACATAGACCTCTTCGCCCGTCCAGACATCGCCGCTGCCTTCGGGCAGGCCGCGCCCGTCGGGCAGGACATCGACGTCCCAGGCGGCGATTTCTTCCGGCAAGGCCGCACGACCAAGGCCCAGGCGCCCGTCGGTCTTTGGTGCGGGTTGCGTGGCACTGGCGTTCAGCAGTTGCGCCTGCGCGTTGGCTTGAATCTCGGCCACTTTGGCTTCCAGTTCGGCTGCGCGGGTGGCTTCGGCTTTGGCCTTGTCCGCGGCAGCACTTGCTTGTGCGTTCACCTGTTCGACCCGCGTTTCCAGCGTGTCGATCTTGTCGGCAGCGTAGTCGCGGTTCATCACGCCGAAGGCGACGCCCAGTACCAGTGCCGTGCCCCCGAGCGCGGGAAGGAGGAGGTTAGGAGACTTCGACATTCTCGGCGATCCCTTCTGCGTTCACGTACCAGGTCTGGATACAGTTGTTGTGGTAGACGGAGTTCTCGCCCCGTTTTTCGCGCAGTTGCGCCTTGGTCGGCTGGACATATCCGGTGTCGTCCATGGCACGGGATTGCAGCAGCATCGGCGCGCCGTCCCAATCCATGTCCAGATAGAAGCGGGTAAGGGCCTTGGTGTCGCCCTGCTTACCCAGACGGGCGGTTTCCCAGGTGATGCCGCCATCCTTGGACACGTCGACGCGCGTGATCTTGCCATGGCCGGACCATGCAAGGCCCGAGATAACGAGCGGCCCCTTGCCGTGGGTGATCGGCATTTGCGGGCTGGGGGAGGTGATGACGGATTTGGCGTCCATCTCCCACGTCCATTTGCGGGCGGTGCCGTCCTCCAGAACGTCGGTGTATTTCGAGGTTTCCTCGCGGCTTTCGACGGCCATGTCGGTCACTTCGATGCGGCGCAGCCACTTGACCCACATGTTACCTTCCCATCCCGGCACGACGAGGCGGACGGGATAGCCATGTTCCATCCGCAGCGCCTCGCCATTGGCCTTGAAGGCGACCAGCACGTCATCGAGGGCTTTTTCCATGGGGATCGAACGACCGTTGGAGGAGGCGTCGGCGCCCTCCACATAGACCCACTTGTCGGGGCTGATGTCTGCGCCCGCTTCCTGCAGCAGGGTCCGCAGGGGTACGCCGGTATATTCCATGTTGTGGATCATGCCGTGAGTGAACTGCACGCCGTTCAGCTGCGCGCCTGCCCATTCCATGCCGGTGTTGGCGGCGCATTCGCAGAAATAGACGTGGTTTTCGCGCGGGAAGCGCATCAGGTCGTCATAGGTGAAGACCAAGGGCTGATCGACAAGGCCGTTGATCATCAGGCGGTAGTCGGGTTTCGACAGCTCAATCGCGCCCGAGTGGTGCCGTTCGAACGCGCAGCCCTGCGGTGTGATCGTGCCGTCGAGCGCGTGGATCGGCGTGAAGTTGATGGACGAAATGGGGGAGGCGGTCAGCCATTCGACGTTGCGACGGACCACGTGGCTTTCGAAGCTGATCGGCATGCCGTAAGGTGTCTCATCGACGCCGACGCCAGTGTAGCTCGCCCAGTCCTGGAGTTCGGTGATCAGCGGGTCGGGGCTGTTTGCGGTGGCCGCACCGGCCACTGTGCCTGCGGCAACCGCGGCACTGCCACGCAGGAAAGCCCGACGGGAAGGTTTAAATGTGTCATCCATGGTGTTGAATCCCTTGGTTAAACGCCTGTGACTGTAACGCTGTTGTTGTCTGGTTTGACGGTGACGGTGCCCAGTTTGGCGATGTGATCTTCGACCACGTCCCAGATCTGCGGCCCTTCGGTGCCTTCGTTGACCGAGGCCCAGCCGGCGACCACGTAGTTGCGAGCCGGGTCGATGGGTTCGCCGGTCGAGAGTAGGGTCATGTCGCTGATCCGGCTGCCCTGCGGCTGGCTGACGTCGATGCTGTAGCCAAGCCCGCCGGTACGGACCATGTCGCCGCCCTGTTGGTAGTAGGGGTCGGGGTTGAAGATGTTGTCGGCCACATCCTCCAGCACGATTTTCAGGAATTCACCTGTCATTTCCGTGCGATAGGCCTTGCCATAGGTCATGGAGGTGACGTTGAAGATGTCTTCGCGCGTGATGTCCTGACCTGGGATGAGGGACGGCCCCCAGCGGACGCCGGGCGAGAGTGCGATCTCGGCGTCCCGTTCGGACAGAAGCGCGTCGCAGATTAGGTCATCCCACGTGCCGTTGAAGTTTCCGCGACGGTAGAGAAGGCTGTCGGTCTGGCCGATCACCTCCGACAAGTCGGCCTGGAACGGTGCGCGCTGCTCGTCGATCAGCGCGGCCATCTCGGCATCGGGAGAGATGACGTCGGAGAAGATCGGGATCAGTTTGGACCGGTAGCCCATCATCCGACCGTCGCGGATATCGAGGTCAATGCGCGTCACAAACTTCCCGTTCGAGCCGGAAGGGAAGATCAGTGTTTCGCCTGACAATACGGGTTCGGGCAGGGCGTCATGGGTGTGGCCCGACAGGATCACGTCGATGCCGCTGACGACCGTTGCCATCTTCTTGTCCACGTCAAAGCCGTTGTGGCTGAGCACGACGACGCATTCGGCACCGGCGGCGCGGACCTCGTCCACCATGGCCTGCATGTTTTCGTCCCGGATGCCGAACGCGTACTCGGGGAACATCCAACCGGGGTTGGCGATAGGCATGTAGGGAAAGGCCTGTCCGATCACGGCGATCTTGGTGCCGCCGCGTTCGAACATCTTGTAGGGCGGAAAAAGCTCGGTCGGTTCGTCCCATTCGACGTCAAAGATGTTCTGGCCGAGCGCTGCGAAGGGCAGGTTTTCGACCAACTCGTTCACGCGGTCGGAGCCGAGGGTGAATTCCCAGTGGAAGGTCATGGCGTCCGGTTCGAGCGCGTTCATGACGTTGACCATGTCCTGCCCTTGGGTCTTGAGGCAGGTGTAGGAGCCGTGCCACGTGTCGCCGCCGTCGAGCAGGATGGCGTTGGGACGGTCGGCGCGGATCGCTTTTATCACTGTGGCAACGCGGTCCATGCCGCCGACGCGGCCATAGCCTTGGGCGAGGGCGGAGAAGTCGCCGGAGGACAGGGCGTAGTGGCTGGGGCTGCCGTCTTCGATACCGTAGAGTTTTCGGAATTCCGCACCGGTCACATGGGGCACGGCCCCCTTGTTGCCGCCGACGCCGATGTTGATCGAAGGTTCGCGGAAATAGATGGGCTTGAGCTGCGCGTGGATGTCCGTGACGTGGATAAGGGACACATTGCCGAACGTGTCGAACTGCAAAAGCTGGTCCTGCGTCAGCTTTTGTTGCGCTGCCAGCCGCGCCCAATTGCCGAAACCCGATGTGCCCAGAAGGGCCGAAGCCGCCATACCTACTTGCAGAAAGTCACGCCGCGAGATCATCTGTGATCTATCCCTTTATACATATGCGTATGTTTGAATTTATACGCGAAGAAAAGGCCCCGCGCTGGAAAACGCGAGGCCCTTTGATTGGTTAGTTGCGCACCGACGGTGTTTCGACCGACAGACCCTCGCCGCGCGAGGCGAGGTAGAGCTCAAGCGCCTTGAACTCGTCGCCGCCCTCGGCAAAGGGGGTGGCGCGGATGTTCTTCATGCAGCCCTTGAAGCGCCCGTGGATCGAGTTCAGCTTGGCGTTTTTCAGACGGTAGGTCGGAAAGCCGTTGATCTGACCCTGGCTCAGGTGGTCGGCTCGGATCATCATGCCGTAATTGTCCTCGTGACAGTTCGAGCAGGACATATCGAGTTGACCAACGCGGGTGTAATACAGCTCCTTGCCCTGCTCCCAGAAGGGGGCGGCGTCACCGTCGATGGCAACATCCATGGGCATCCCGCGCGATTGCAGACCGATCAGGGCGGTGACGGCCGTCATCTGGCCGCCCGACCATTTCCATGGCTCAGCACCCATACGTTCAGTCCGGCATCCGTTTACCAGATCTTCCATCGCGACGAGTTTACCGTCCTGAACCTTGGGCAGTTGCGTGCGCAGGCCCGCGAAATCCTCGACATTCTCGTGGCAGGACGAACAGGCCTTGCCCTCGGTACCATCCACCTTGTCGAACAGATCAATGCCCTGATCCACAAAGACAAAAGCCGGGTTGTCGAAATCATCGGTTTCCAGCGCTTGCGTTTCGCCCGAGCGGAAGCGCCAGCCGGAGTAGATGGTGTCGAGGTTCTCCATATGGGCTGGGGCCGCAGCCTCGGTCACCATATCCTCACCCTCGATGCTCAGGCTGTTTTGGTCTTGGGCTGCGGCGGTGCTGGCAAGCCCTGCAACCACCACTGCAATCCATGGTTTCATGTTCATGTTATCCCTCCCTGGCTGACCCGTCCGGGCCTGGCTGGATCGTGTCCCCTTGTTGATCAGGAGACTTCGATCTTCTTCGATGTGTCGTAGACGTCGCCGTCATCGTCGTACCAGGTGAAGGTGAACTCACCAGATTCCGGCACGACCGCTTCGAACTGGAAATACGGGTTGGTCGAGATCGCCGGTTCGAGCGTCACGTCGATGACGTTCTGGCCGTTAAAGTCAGCCGTGAAGCGGTTGATGATCGAGCGGGGGATGACGTTGCCATCATCGTCCTTGCGCTGACCGCTTTCCATTTTGTGGCTGATCAGGGTCTTGATGGTGATCGTGTCGCCAGCCGAGGCTGTTTTGGGGACTTTTACGCGGGGTTTTACGCCGGATGCCATGTTTGTACTCCTCGCATCTCTGGGATCAGCCGCCGCAGCCGCCGATGGTCACTTTGACGTTGGCCGATGCCTTCTGAAACGATCCGTCTTCCATCTGTGCGATGGCGACGACGTTCTGGGTTGTGGCCAGGCGGATGCGTGTGGATGCGCTGCGCGAGGCGCTGAGCGGGCCAAATTTGAAGGTCGCCACGTTGGGCACCGGGTTGCCGTCGGCAAAGAGCGTGATGGCGACCGCACCGGGTGCGTCGACCTCGATCGGGACGGTGTTGCCGTTCTCGGCAATTTCAGGGGCAGTCAGGGTGATGGCCCCTTCGCCCAGGGCTGCACCGCCCGTCAGTTCGTTGATCGCGTCATCAGTCAGCGAGGCGAAGGCGGGCAGGGAGCCCATGGCCGTCGCAGCCACCCCGGCGGAGCTGATAATCAGCAGGTTGCGCCGTGTCAGTTTCATGTCATGTCTCCTCGGGTCTCGGGAAATTACAGCTCTTTGAGCGTCATCAGATAGGCGACCACATCCTCGACCTGCTGGGCGGTCAGGATGGATTGGCCGGCAAAGTCATCGAGCGGGCGGGTGTAGCCTGCATCGACGTAGAAGGCGGGCATGATCGTGCCCTCGAACATTATCTTGGAGTTGGTGACGATGCCGCGCAGTTCGGCCACGGTCCAACGATCCGCGACGCCGTCCATGGGTGGGCCAACTTCGCCGTGAAAGCTTTCTTCGGCCAGATCGGCGTTCATGTGGCAAGCGAGGCAATTGCCCTGCTTGCGGTTTGCGAACACCTTGCGGCCTTCGGCTGCATCACCGGGCTGGCCGGTCAACGACTGTTCGACAGTTCCGTCGACGAACGCCACAGCGGTTGGTTTCACGTCTTCTGCGATGGCCATCGTTCCAGCCATCAGTGCAGCAAAGACCCCTCCAAGTGCATGTTTCATGCGCCCTCCCTTGGTCGATTCTTGGCTTTGTTTTCCTGCACACTATCGTACACATTCTCGCGTACGCAACATCAAATTCAACTACTTGAATTTTTGTATCTGTTCGCAACCGCAGCAAGTGCCGCAAGATTTCGTTCGCAGCTGCAGCAACGCCTAGCCGTTCTGTTCTTCGAATTTGCGGGCGTGGTACTTCTGAAACGGCTCGTCGCTGTCATAGCCTTTCCCGACCACCCAGTTCAGCATGTTGAAGGTGGTCCAGCGGCCAAAAGCGCCCGGCATGTTGGCAACGGCGGCCTCGTTCGCCTTCTGATCGGCGCCGACCTCTTCAGGAAAGAAATAGATGTTCGGGGTAAACAGCGCACCCCACCGCTTCACCATGTCCTTCTCGGGCAGGGTGGTGCCGTCAAAATCGGTGACTTCCAGATCGCCGAACATGTTGATCTGCACGACAAAGAAGTTGTCCTCGATATACTGTTCGATCTCGGGGATGACGAACACCTCTTCGTGCATCTTGGTGCAGTAGATGCAGCCTCGCTGTTCGACCATGACCATCAAGCGCTTGCCCTCGGCATTGGCCTCTTCCAGATCCTCGGTCAGATCCTTGAACGTGTCGCGCATCCACGGTGTCTTGTGCAGCCCGTCGTCGCCCAGTTCGGCAGCGGCGACGGGCAGGGCGAGGGCAAGTGTGGTCAGCAAAGCAATCAGGTGTTTCATGGTCTCCTCCCAGGATTAACCAATGGCGCTGAACCACGGGACGTGTTCCAGCATCCATTGCGCGATGTAGTTGATGGAATTCGTGGCGATCAGGACGCCGAATAGGATCAAGAGCGCGCCCATCGCTTTTTCGATCAGGCCGAGGTGCCGGCGAAAGCGGGCCATCCACGACATGAAGGGACCGATGAACAGGGCGGCGGCGATGAAGGGCAGGGTCATGCCCAGCCCATAGACAAAAAGCAGGCTCGCGCCCTGGCTCGCTGTGTCTTGCCCCGCGGCGGTGAACAGGATGGCGGCGAGGACGGGTCCGACGCAGGGTGTCCAGCCAAAGGCGAAGGCGAGGCCAATGACGAAGGCGCCGAGCAACCCGACATTTGATGTGTTGCCCGCATCCGCGCGGAACTGGCGGTAGAGGAACCCGATCCGGACGACGCCCAGAAAGTGCAAGCCCATCGCGATGATGATGGCGGCGGCGATCCAGCGCAGGACATCGAAGTATTCACGGACCATCTGGCCAAACGCCGTGGCCGTGGCACCGAGGCCCATGAACACCGTGATGACGCCAAGCGCGAAACAGCAAGCAGCCAGAAACGCGCGCATGCGCACCTCGCGCGAAATCTCCGCCTCGGCCGAGATCTGGTTCATGCCGACGCCAGCGAGGTAGCTGAGGTAGAACGGCACGATCGGCAGGATGCAGGGCGACAAAAAAGACAGCAAACCGGCCAGCAGAGCGCCCAAAAATGTCACATCAAACATCGCCCCTGCGTCCCTTGTCTTGAGATATTCAAGAATTAGATTATGATTAATTGTCGAACGGCGTCAATCGGAGCAGTCTGTTGAAACTCTTACGCATGATGGCAGTGGCGGCCTTGGCGGGCCTGCCGCTGGGGGCTTGGGCGGACACCTATCTGCTGATGGCGGAAGAGGATGGATGTTATTGGTGCGGCAAGTGGAACGAAGAGATTGCGCACATTTATCCCAAGACCGCAGAGGGGCAGGCGGCCCCGCTGCACCGCTATGATCTGCATGCCGAAAAGCCCGATGTGGCGTTCACGCAGCGGGTGCATTTCACGCCCACCTTCGTCCTGGTACAAGACGGGGCAGAGGTGGGCCGGATCGAAGGCTATCCGGGAGAAGACTTCTTCTGGGGCCTGCTCACAATGATGTTCGAACGCGCGAACATTCCCTTGGAAAACAGAGGTTAACGCGGTATGTCGCTGGATATGTCAACGGAACCTGACACGCAAAACAACACGCCATCGCGCCTGCCTGTCTTCGACCCGGACATGTGTCCCGAGGACATGGAAAAGATGATGCGCAACGCGCAGGCCGCGTCGAACTTCCTCAAGGCGATCAGTCACGAGGGGCGCTTGATGATCCTGTGCCACCTCGTGTCGGGCGAAAAGTCAGTGACCGAGCTGGAGGATCTGCTGTCGGCCCGGCAGGCGGCTGTGTCTCAGCAACTGTCCCGCCTGCGGCTCGAAGGGCTGGTCAAGCCCCGCCGCGAGGGCAAAGCGATCTACTACAGCTTGACAGACGACCGACCCAAGCAAATCATGGAAGTCGTCTACGACCTGTTCTGCAGGGAAGACTGACCGCACGCTTCGCCCGCGTACGGTCTTCGGGAGGAAGCCTGTATGCTTGATGCGCTTGGAGAAGCGAACACCGTTGCTTTGATTGGACTTTTTGGCGGCATCGCCCTTGGTCTTGCGGCGCGGATCGGGCGGTTCTGCACCCTGGGTGCCTTCGAAGATGTGCTTTACGGCTCGGACGACAGACGCCTGCGCATGTGGGCGCTGGCCATCGGTGTTGCGATCATCGGCACGCATCTGGCCATTATGTTCGACCTGTTCGAAGCCTCCGAAGCTGCCTATCTCGACCGCGTCTGGAACCCGGCGGGCACCATCATTGGCGGGCTGGTGTTCGGCTATGGCATGGCACTCAGCGGCAATTGCGGCTACGGCGCTCTGGCGCGGCTTGGAGGCGGTGACTTGCGGTCCTTTGTGATCGTGATTGTGATGGGGCTGTCGGCCTATTTCGTGATGTCAGGGCCATTGGCACACGCCCGCGTCTGGTTGTTTCCGGTTGAGTTGGATGCAAGCAGCCCGCAAGGGCTGAGCCAGTTGATCGAGGCGCAGTTTGGCCTGTCATCAGCCATGACAGGGATCGTGATCGGCGCCTTGGTCGTTGCGGCTGGCCTGTCGAGCGCGCAGATGCGCCGGTCACCGCGGCACCTGTTTTGGGGCACGGTTGTGGGCCTTGCGGTGGTGTCGGGCTGGCTCGGTACCTATTGGGTGACAACGACAGGGTTTGAGCCGGAACCGATCGAGACACACAGCTTCGTGGCCCCCATCGGCGACACGCTGTTCTACATGATGACCGCGTCGGGCAACACGCTTTCCTTCAGCGTGGGTTCGGTCCTTGGTGTCATGATCGGTGCAGCACTCGGCTCGTATTCCAAGGGGCATTTCCGGTGGGAAGCCTGCGAAGACCCGCGAGAATTGCGGCGTCAGATCGGTGGGGCGGCGCTGATGGGCCCGGGCGCGATCCTCGCCGTGGGGTGCAGTGTGGGGCAGGGGATATCTGCGTTTTCAACGCTGGCGTTCAGCGCGCCCGTTGCCTTCGTCGCCATCTTCATTGGCGCGAGCGTGGGGCTGAAGCAGTTGATTTCCGGTTTCACTCCGGCGGAGTAGCCGCCGCTTACGCGGTTGCAGATACGCGAATAGGCTCCGGAGCCACATGCCCGACCATGGAGATCAATTCACGCAGATCGACCGGCTTGCGCAGGACCATGCGCGCGTTTCGGGTCATCGTGAACAACTCGCCCTTTGCGAACAACCCGCTTCCGGTGACATAGATCACCTCGGCGTCGGGGGCTGAATAGCCCGCGTAGTTGGCAACATCGGTGGACAATCCCCCATCCACCATCAGGTCAAGCAGAAGAACGTCAGGGCTGCAGCGGCGCAATTCATTCATGGCTTCTTCGTTATCGGACGCGATGTGCACTTCATGGCCTGCATCTTCCAGCGCTTCAGAGAAGGTGAATTGCAAACCGGGGTCATCTTCAAGAACCAGAACTACAGCCATGAACAACTCCGACTTCCTACGACAGACATCTATGCGTCTGGGGTTAAAAAAACATTTAACACAGCGTTCAATGTATGAAGAAGTAGGTAGCCGAAGAATTTTTCTCAGATTTTAGGAAATCTAAACCGATGGCTGTAAGTGTGGAAAAAGCAACGTAAAAGTGGCGCCACTCTCCCCGTCCGACGACGCGGAAATGCTCCATCCATGACGGCGGCACACTTCGGCGCAAGTCGACAGCCCCATACCCGTCCCGTCAATCGACATATGCAGGCGCCGGAACGGCAGGAAGATCGCTTCGCTTTCGCTTGGGTCAAAACCGCTGCCCGTATCTGCAATTGTTAGGCGATGCGTGCCGTCCGGCTCTGTATGCAAGGCGACATCAATGCGCAGCCTGCGATCGGGGTGACGGTACTTGATCGCGTTGCCCAGCAGGTTCGACAGCAACATCCGCAGAAGCGTCGGTTCCGCCATCACGGTCAAGGAGGGACATGCAATTCTCAGGTCGAACTCGCTCGGCGCCATACCGTTCTGCAGGTCCCGTCGCACGTCTTCCAGAACGACCTGCAGATCAACAGGTTCGGCAGCCACCTCGGCGGACACGGACCGCGCATGTTCCAGAAAGTCACAAGTCAGCGTGTCCATCTGCTCGGCCGCACGACGCATGACGTCGAGATACTGATGGGCCTTATCCGGCAAGTCATCGCCAAACCGCGTCTCGAACAATTGCAGCATGCCGGAAATCGTACTCAGAGGTGTGCGCAGATCGTGTGATGCCTGATGCGCAAAGGATTCCATGGCGATCAGGGATGCGTGCAGGTCGACAAAGCGCCCTTCAATCTCGACGAGGTCCTTGCGGGCCGAGATGCGGCGCTGATTCATTTGGCTCAACGCATCGGCTGCCGCTTTCAAATGGTCCTGTGTCAGCAAGTACAGGCGCTGGCCCAATGCGCTGGACCGCAGAAGCGCGACCCGAAACATGGTCGGGCGGACGGCGTTTGCGCCGTGCGACGTCACCATGGGAAGTTCCATCGAACTGCGGGCCGCGCCCTTTCTCAGCGTCTCCATCGTCTCTTCATGGGTCAGCTTGGTCAATTTATGGAGACCCATGCCGCGCAGCCCGTCCGGCATTTCATGTGTCGGCGGGCAATACATGCGCTCGGCACGCCGGTTGCACACCAGTACGCGGCCTTCCTGATCCAGCAGAAAACATGCATATGGCGAAGCAAGGAAGGCAGCGCTCAACGTATCTGCGTCCACGTCGGCATCGGCGGGCAGCAGGTTCAGCGCGCGATCCACATCCTGCGAATACCGGTTTTTCACAAAGCGTGCGGCAGGCATCATGTTCATGGAGTTCTGTTCCACTCGGTTCCAATGCGTTCAATACTGACCAGAGTTGGTGAACGGAGAGTTAACCGGTCGACGTGTCCTGAGCGGCGGGCTGCGTGTCGGCCAAGTCTATCTCGTTCAGGACACGCAAACTGCCAAAGACATGACTGATGCGGCCATCTTCCTCGGACCGAGCCCGGCCCAGGCATGTGCAAACGATGTGAACGCCCGTGTCTCCGGCCAATCTCACGGTGCGGTCAAAGGGATCCCCACGCTCGAGCACTGTTTGAAAGTCATTCGATAGAGCTTCGCGCTCATCTTCGATCACACGGGTCAGCAACGCTTCGACCGACGGGGTATGCCGGTCCGGGTTGAAGTCGAGTATCTCGTACATCGCCTTGCTCCACAGCCCGGTATTGTTCTCGATGTCAAAGGAGTAGAACCCGATCCCCAGATCGTCCTGAACGGCTTCGAGGCTGGACAGTTGAATGTCTCGTGCATGTCCGGCGGCTGAATCCCACGTAACGCCGACCATCTGCACAGGCTCCCCTTCGGAATCCCGGATCATCGTGATGCTGCCGGTGGTCTTTACGATGCGGCCCCCGGGGCCAAATATCCGCGCCTCGTATGTTTGAGAGGTGCCCTCCGCCAGCAGGTCGTCGATCATGGTGCGATAGGCGATCCGATCTGCAGGGTGGATCATTTGTATTGTGTCTTCCCATGTCGGCATGTCGCCGGAATCCGTGCGCCCATGCAGGGCGAACATGTCGGGCGACCAGGTCAGTTCCAGTGTATCGAGGTTATAGGACCAGTGGGCGATATTGCTGGCCTTGCTCATCATGTCGACGATCAGAGCCATCGGGTCGCTCACGTCCTTGGTGATCGTGATCGACAAGCCGATCAGCTTGCGATGCACATCGTGCACCGGTGACATCAGCATGGTGTAGTAGCGGCCGTGCGACAGGACGGGCAGGCGGCGCGGTTCCTGCACGCGCAGTACCGTGTTCGCGATGGGCGCCAGGGCAGGAAAGCCCGATGGCATGTTGCATTGGCTCAGGTGGATGCCGGTGGGTGGAATTTCTCCGACACCGAAGAATTCCATCGCCACGCGCGACATGCGACGCACCATCAGGGCCTGATCCGCGAGCGCGACAGCGTAGGGGGCCGAGGTCATCGTCGCTTCGAGTTCGGAGGCCAGTGCCTGCCGTTCGGCAGAACTGATCTGCAATTCCTCGTTGACGGTCAGCAACTCCTCGTTTGTGGATTGCAATTCCTCGTTCGAGGTTTCCAGTTCCTCGTTCGTGGCCTGGAACTCCTCATTGGTCGACTGCAATTCCTCGTTCGAGGATTGCAGTTCCTCGTTCGCCGTCTGCAACTCTTCGATCGTCTGTTGCAGGGCCTCCTGCGTCGACTTGATCTCGAGTTCCATCTTCTCGACATAGGCGCGATGGTCGAGATCCGCGATATCCTCGAGCGGTGTCTCGGTCACCTCTTCAAACTTGGCGTTGACGGCAATCAGGCATTGTGGCTCTCCGCCGCGCTGGCTGATGAAGGGGAACACCTGCAACTGCACCTGGTTGCCAACCGGCAGCGATACCCGGTGCCATCTGCCGGTTCGCCGGCCGTTGTTCCGTATGGCCACGGCCATGAGGCTCATTGCCTCGGTGCGGAGCGGATCAATCAGCATCCTCAGGTTCAAAGAGGTTGACGCACCCGCGCGGATTTCCATGAACGGGCTCAGATCGCCGAGCACCTCGATGATGTTGCCATTCTGCGTGCAGATCATGCCATTCGGGGCCACGGCGCGGGCAAGAGACAGGTCGCGATATTCGCTTTGCTCGGTCTTGGACTGTGCCTTGTCCCCTGCCGGATAGGCACGCATACCGCCCTTGTACCCACGAACAGTCGGTTCGATGGACAACTCGCCGGAGATGCCGCGACGCTTGATATAGACCTTGTCCGCCCCTTGGCGCCCTTCAAAGAAGACGCCCATTTCGCCCACGGTCTCGGACGTGCCGACAAACAGCAGGCCGCCTGCAGCCATGGCATAATGCAGGCGGCTCAGCACACGTTCTTGCAGCGCGAGGTTGAAGTAGATCAGCAGGTTGCGAATGCTGACAATGTCCACATTGATGAACGGCGGGTCCTGAAACACGTTGTGGTGGGAAAACAGCGTGACGGAACGCAGTTCCGGGCGCACCGTGATCTCGGTGTTTCCGACGCTGAAGTACTTGTTCAGCAACTTGACCGGAATGTCCGAGGCCGCCGCGATGGGGTAGATGCCCTTGCGGGCCACATCAATCGCGTTCTGATCAATGTCGGTGGCAAAGATCTGAACATTCCGCCGGGCCAGCATCTCGATCCCGCCCAGCACCTCCGCCAGAATGACGGCGATGGTGTAGGCTTCCTCACCTGTCGCACAGCCGACGACCCACACACGGATCGGGCCATCCTCGCGGCCATTCAACTGGGTTTCAAGCTCGCGCTGCAGTTTGTCGAACTGATCCGGGTCGCGAAAAAACCGCGTGACGGAAATCAGCAGGTCGCGGTGCAGCGCGTCGACCTCGGGCATGTTGGTGCGGCAATAGTCGACATAGTCGTCGTAGTTCTGGATGCCGAGGGCCGTCATGCGCCGCGCGATGCGGCGGTTCAGGGTGTTTTCTTTGTAGTCGGCGAAATCCACCTGGGTCCGGGCGAGCAGAATGCCGAACAATTCACCCAAGGGCTTGGGTTCGTCCTGCAGGCTGCGCAACCCATCAAGGTTGCGCGGTTGTGCCAGGATCTTTTCCAGGTGGGTCCCGATCTGTTCGGGCGACAGGGTCAGATCGATGCAGCCTGTTTCGATGGCTGATGTGGGCATCCCGTCATATTTCGCCGAAGCCGGGTCCTGCGCGATGGTGATGCCGCCGACCTCGCGGATGGCCTGTACGCCATAGCTGCCATCCGAACCGGTGCCGGACAGCACGATGCCCATGCAATTCTCGCCCTGCTCGTTGGCCAGGCTTTTGAACAGCCGGTCCGCAGATGGCTTGGGCGAGGCCGCGTGCCCGGACGGGTTGCGCAGGCGCAGAATGCCGCTTTCCAGCACCACATCCGTGTTGGGCGGGGTGACATAGATGTACCCACGCTCAGGTTCGGTTTCCGGACCGAGTTCCACGACCGGCAGACTTGTTTCCCGCGAAATCAGCGTCGAAAGGACGCTTTTGTGCGTGGGCGACATGTGCTGGGCAACGACGTAGACGGCATTGGCAGCCTGCGGCAGGTTCTGCACGAGCAGTGAAACGGCTTCGAGCCCCCCTGCGGAAGCGGCGATGCCGATAACACGCAATGGTTCGTTCGTTCCCGTATCAGTGGTATCAGTGGAAAGGTCTGTCGGCTGGTCAGGCGTATCCGCGCTCATCAAGTCCTCGGGTATTCGTGGCGGCTATGCGCTGGTCTCTATGGCTGGGTTAGTGCACGTGGCAATACTGATCGATCAATTCCATCAAATGCCCGGGTGATACAGGCTTGCTTGCATACCCGTTCATTCCCAGCTTTTCGATCACGTCATTGTCGTGGAAATCCACATCTGCGGTCACGGCAATGATCGGGACGGCGTTGGGCGGCACGCGGGTGCGAATGTAATTCGCGGCATCTATGCCCGACATTTCGGGCATGTGCAGATCCATCAACACCAGACCGTAGTCTTCCGGGTGTTCATCGAGCGTAGCGCACCCCTGTTTGCCA
Source organism: Tateyamaria omphalii (assembly GCF_019802125.1). GTDB lineage: Bacteria > Pseudomonadota > Alphaproteobacteria > Rhodobacterales > Rhodobacteraceae > Tateyamaria > Tateyamaria omphalii_B. Next base: position 1,656,291 of record NZ_JAHVHT010000001.1, on the reverse strand, counting down.
TTTTCAGCAATGTCGACACCGACACCAAGCATATCAATCACTTCCTTCATCATGAAGCGACTGAACTGATCATCCTCGACCAGGAGTACTTTCTTTTGCTGTTGCATTGTACGTGTCCTGACCGACGGGGCGCACCGTCCAAAGGGCGCTAGAACATAATGTTAGCAAATAAATTACTGACCCACCATACCTTTGCAAAAAACGCCCTGCGACAGTTTATTTATCCCGTTCGGACGGGGGCGATCGTCACCACCGCAAATTTGCAGGAACCAGCGGCCCAAAGCCCTTGCGCACAGGCTTCACGCTGCATAGAAGGGCGCGAATTTACGAACAGCCCCCACTCAGGGGGCTTTAATGCTATGGGAGCACACATGCAGGTCACCGAGACGCTGAACGAAGGGCTGAAACGCGGTTACGCCATCACCGTGACCGCCGCCGAGCTGGACGACAAGGTCAACGAAAAGCTGACCGAGGCGCAGCCCGATGTCGAGATGAAGGGCTTTCGCAAGGGCAAGGTGCCGATGGCACTGCTGAAAAAGCAGTTCGGCCAGCGTCTGATGGGCGAAGCGATGCAGGAAAGCATCGATGGCGCCATGAACAAGCATTTCGAGGACAGCGGCGACCGCCCTGCCATGCAGCCCGAGGTCAAGATGACCAACGAGGACTGGAAAGAGGGCGATGACGTACACGTCGAGATGTCCTACGAGGCGCTGCCCGAGATCCCCGAGGTTGATCTGGGCAAGGTGTCGCTTGAGCGTCTGGTTGTGAAAGCCGACGACGCCGCTGTCGAAGAAACCCTTGGGTCGCTTGCGGAAAACGCGCAGGACTTCAAAGCCCGCAAGAAGGGCGCCAAGGCCAAGGACGGCGATCAGGTTGTCATGAACTTTGTCGGCAAGGTGGACGGAGAGGCGTTCGAAGGCGGCTCGGCCGAGGACTACCCGCTTGTACTGGGCTCCAACAGCTTCATCCCCGGCTTCGAGGATCAGCTTGTCGGCGCGGTTGCAGGTGAGGAAAAGGCCGTTACGGTCACATTCCCCGAAGACTACCAGGCCGAGAACCTCAAAGGCAAAGAGGCTGTCTTTGACTGCACCATCAAAGAGGTGAAAAAGCCGGTCGCCGCCGAGATCGACGATGAGCTTGCCAAGAAATACGGGGCGGAGGACCTGGACGGCCTGAAATCTCGCATCTCCGAGCAACTGGAAAGCGAATATTCCGGTGCCGCCCGCGCCGTGATGAAGCGCGCGCTGCTGGACCAGCTGGACGACCTCGTCAAGTTCGACCTGCCGCCCTCGCTGGTGGAAGCCGAAGCCAAGCAGATCGCCCACCAGCTGTGGCACGAGGAAAACCCGGACGTCGAAGGGCACGATCACCCCGAGATCGAGCCCACGGACGAGCACAACAGCCTGGCCGAGCGCCGCGTGCGCTTGGGCCTTCTGCTGGCCGAACTGGGTCAGAAGGCAGAGGTCGAAGTGACCGACGCCGAGATGAGCCAGGCGATCATGCAACAAGCGCGCCAGTACCCCGGTCAGGAACGCCAGTTCTTTGAATTCGTTCAGCAAAACGCCCAGATGCAACAGCAACTGCGCGCGCCCCTGTTCGAGGACAAAGTGGTGGACCACATTGTCGAAAACGCCACTGTGAGCGACAAAGAGGTCAGCAAGGACGATCTGCAAAAGGCCGTCGAAGCACTGGAAGAAGAAGACAGCTAAGCTGTTCTCTCAGATGCTATTGGATAAGGCCGCGCCACTGGTGCGGCCCTTTTCTTTTGGGTCCGGATTGGCGGCATTTTGCAGGCCCATGTGCTGCGTCTGTTGCACAGGTGGATGCGCGCCTATCTCGGTCATGTGTTTACTACGAAAGGACAGCACATGGCCCCATCGCTCACGCGTCTGAACCCTGAGACGCTGCCGGATCCCAGTGACCTCGGCTATTCGCAAATCTCGATCGCCGGTCCGGGCAGGCTGGCCTTCGTGTCTGGTCAGGTCGCCCTGTCCGCTGACGGAAGCGGGACACCGTCATCGCTTGACGGGCAGGTTGCACAGGTCATCGACAACTTGAACCACGCGCTTGCGGCTCTTTCGGCGACACCGCACGACATAGCCCAGATGCGCATCTACATGACGGACCTTGATGACGGAGCGATGTCGGTCGCCATGCCACCTCTCACGGCGTTCCTGCAGGGAGCACGGCCGAGCGTAACCGGGATCGGTGTTGCCGCCCTCGCGATGCCGGAGCTCAAGATAGAAGTCGAGATGGTGGTGCATTTGCCCGAGGAGACTTCAGGCTAAGTCAGAACGCACTCAGATCATAAAGCGTGTAACGGTTCCGCACCGGAAAGTCCGGGTCCTCTTCGAAGCGGACATCGCTCACAAGACACCCGGCGCCACAGATCAGTCGCGCCTCTTGGGCGCGGGCATCTATGTACCACAGACGCCCACCGGGCGTGGCGATGTATCCATCGGTGCCGTCCTCGATATCGGTGCGCATGTCGTCAAAGGACGGCACTTCGGTCAGGTATTCCGGGTCATAGGCCGCGTGGGTGTGGTAGGACGCCAACACAGTGACATTGCGGCCCGCACTTTGTGGTGGAAGACAGCTTACCGCGTCCCCGCGCCGCGCGGTGGTCGCCACGTAGTCGCCCGACGCATCAATCCCGATCAAGCCGCAATACTCGCGCCCTTCGTCAATCGACCGCACCTGCAATTCGTTGAACAGGTCGGTGGCAAAGGCGACTTCGGTGGCTGTTTGCGGGATGGGCCGCGGATCCATCACGATGTCGGCCACATTTACATCAGGGGGCAGGGCATCACAGGCCGCAGCGAGAAAGAGGCAAAGGCCGAGGTATCGTGTCATGTGGCGCAGACTGGCGGTGGGACCCACAAAGGTCAAACCGCATCGGCAAAGAAAAACCGCGCCCGGATGGGCGCGGCTTCAAATGCTTGTAAAGAGGGCTCGATCAGGCCTTTGGCTCTTCGTCGCCTTCGGCAGGGGCCTCTTCGGTGGCAATGCCAGCGGTCTCGGCCAGCTCTTCGTCGTCGGATGCGGCAGCACCGATGTCGTCGAACAGCTCCTGGATTTCGAACTCTGCAGCGGCTTCCTCTTCGGCGGCCAGCTCCTGGATCGACTTGCCCGAGGCTTGCAGCTCGGCTTCTTCTTCCGAGCGGGCCACGTTCAGCTTGATGACCACGTCCACTTCAGGGTGCAGGGTCACGTGCACGTCGTGCAGGCCCAGTTCCTTGATCGGGTTGGGGATCACAACCTGCTTGCGGTCCACGGTGAAGCCTTCGGCAGTTGCCACGTCAGCGGCATCACGCGGCGTGACGGAGCCATAGAGGTTCCCACCGTCGGAGGCTTGGCGAATCACGATGAACTGCTGGCCGTCCAGCTTTTCACCGAGGGTCTCAGCTTCTTTCTTGGTTTCGAGGTTGCGGGCTTCCAGCTGTGCTTTCTGCGCCTCAAAGTCTGCGATGTTCGCCTCAGACGCGACCAGCGCTTTCTTCTGCAGCAGCAGGTAGTTGCGGGCATACCCGGGCTTCACGTCAACGACGTCGCCCATCTGGCCCAGCTTGGCCACACGTTCGAGAAGGATAACTTGCATGTCAGTCGCTCCTTATTTCACGGCGTAGGGCAGCAGCGCCAGGAAACGGGCGCGCTTGATGGCACGGGCCAGCTCGCGTTGCTTCTTGGCCGATACGGCGGTGATGCGCGAAGGCACGATCTTGCCACGCTCAGAGATGTAGCGTTGCAGCAGACGCGTGTCCTTGTAGTCGATCTTGGGTGCGTTCTCGCCCGAGAAGGGGCACACTTTACGACGGCGGAAAAATGGTTTTGCGGCCATGGTTTAGCTCCCTTTCCTTAGCGGCGCTCGCGACGGCTGTCGCGTTCGTCACGTTTCTGCATCTGGATCGAGGGGCCTTCGGCGTGCTCGTCCACCTTGATCGTCAGAACGCGCATGACATCGTCATGCAGGCGCATCAGGCGCTCCATCTCCTGCACGGCGGTGGCCGGAGCATCGGTGCGCATATAGGCGTAGTGGCCCTTGCGGTTCTTGTTGATCTTGTAGGCCATGGTCTTCACACCCCAGTACTCGTTGTCCACGAGGGTGCCGCCATTGTCCGACAGGACGGTGCCAAAATGTTCGATGAGACCCTCGGCCTGCGTGTTCGACAGGTCCTGACGGGCAATCATCACATGCTCATAAAGAGGCATGGATAGTCTCCACTTCTATCAAGGCGCATTTCATAGACCGGTCCATCAAGGCCCTGCGGGACGGTCACGAGAGACTGCGCGGCAAAACGGGTTTGCAGGGATGCGCCCGTATACACCGTTGGGCCTGCGGTGCAAGGGCGGATTGGTGATCGGCCGTGTCCACGGCCTTTCCTTGGAGGGGCCGCAATTTTGTCACCTTTTGCGAACAGAAAAAGTGCGACCAACCTTGGGAGCACTGCCATGACTGCCACTTTCGACGCCACGACAGACACCAGCAGATCCGACGCGCCACGCGCCGGAGTGAACATGGACGCCGTTGCACATTTCGTCACACGCGCCGCCGGGGTAACTCTGACGCTCGCGGGCATCTGGGTCTGGCTGGAGCCGACCGCCCATGCCGGTGCAGATCTTGTCGCGATGAAGCTCGCCGTGTCGCTTGTTCTGTGCCTTGCCGGCTTCATGATCCTGCAGGAAGACCGCGCGAATGATACTTTTGAGGTCGAGATCGACCTGGTGCGCCGGGAAGTGCGCACCCTCACCGGAAGGGGCCGTCATCGGAAGGTCGCGGGCCGGGCCCCGATCTGCGATCTGAGCAAGGCAGAACTGCGCGACAATGCGGTGCAGCTCAAATCCGCAGATGACGACGTGCTTGCCGAGGTGTCGTTGACCGACCCCGACGTGCGCCGCAGCATGCTCGGCGCTTTGCGCGACGCCGGAAAACTCTAACACTTCAGGGCTGTGCTTTATGCGCATGGGCGATGTTCAGCCATGCGCACGATCTGTTGAGCGATGTGCAGTTGTCTCCGCGCCGATCTGCGACATTTTGTTCTCACACAGAAACTCTTGCGGAGCACGTCCCATGAAATCTCTTCTCCTCGCTACTGCGCTTGCCGCATCAGCATCCCTCGCCGCGGCGGCCGAGCGCTACACGCTCGATTCGAGCCACAGCCAGGTGCTGTTCTCCTACAACCACCTCGGCTTCTCGACGACCTGGGGTATGTTCTCGGGCTTTGAAGGCGAAATCATGTTCGACCAGGAAAACCCCGCAAATTCGAGCGTGACCGTGTCGATGCCCACCAAGTCTATGTTCACCGGTTGGGAGCAGCGCGACGGACACTTCATGTCGGACGACTTCTTTGGCGCTACGGATGAGGACCTGATAACCTTTACCTCCACCGCCATCGAAGTGACGGGCGAGGGTACGGCGAAGATCACCGGTGATCTGACCATGAATGACGTCACCAAGGAGGTCGTTCTGGACGCAACGCTGAACCAGGCGGGCGCCAACCCGCTCAACCAGAAGGACTGGGCCGGGTTCAACGCCACCACGACGCTGCTGCGTTCGGATTTCGGTGTCGGTGCTTTTGCCCCCGCAGTGAGCGACGAGGTTCAGGTGCAGATCTCGATCGAGGCGGAAAAGGCCGAATAAGGTTTCACCACTCACAGAACACGAGGGCCGCGCGATCCGTTCGCGCGGCCCTTTTCGTCTCTGCCGTTGCAGTGACGCGCCTGCGGCGCGACGTGATTTTATTCAGAAGGGCCTTTTCAGACCCTTCTGGGATATGCCTCCGGCGGTCGTATTTTGGGTCAGAAGAAACATGGGGACTGCGCTTGGTTGCCTCCGTCACTCGGGTGTTGCGCGGGTCGCGCTGAGCGACACGTTCACATCCACTGCAAACATAAGCGAGCTTTCGTCGGCCATGGTTTTGCCGATGTTGAAGTCGCGGCGGTCAAGTGTCAGCCCGCCCGTCATCGAGGCGGTGTCACCGTCAATGGAAAGCCCGAAGGGCAGGGTGATCGGCAGGGACTGCCCTTTGATCGTCAAGTTACCTTGCGCTTCGTAACCGTCGACGACCGGGACGATGTCGGCCGTGTAGGTTGCGGTCGGGAAATCCGTCGCGTTGAAGAAATCGGGGCCCATCGCCTGATCAGTGACAGAGCCGAGGGTGAGGGAGCCGATCGACACAGTCACCTGGACCGTGCCGGCAGTGCCGTTTTCGACCGTTTCGTCGAAGCTGATCGCAGCTGTCCAGTCGGCGAACTGCCCTTCGACCTCAGAGCCCAGTTGCGTAACCGTGATGCCGAGCGTGCCGTCCTGTACCTGCCAGTCGGATTGCACCTCCTCCAGTTCGGCAGCTGCCACCACGTCCCCATGTGGCGCATAGACGCCGAGCGCAGCGCCACCTGACAGGGCCAGGACCCAGAGGGCGAGAGCCGCGGTGACCGGGGCGGCGTGTTTGTGTTCGTGCGCTGTGGCGGGCACGTCCGTCTTGCCGAACCACATACGTTTCAGGGTCGCGTCCTTGTCGATGATGTGGTGTTTGAGGGCCCCGGCGATGTGAAGAAGCAGGGCTCCGGCCAGCACTTTGGTCAGCACCCAATGCGCGCCAGCCATGGCACCGGCCAGCGCTTCGGATTTTGGGACCAGCGGCAGGTTCTGGCCAAGCGGCCACCAGATCGGGGCGAAGCCGCTGGCGGCTGCATGGTGGATCCAGCCCGACAGGGGCACGACCACGAGGCTCCCGTACAGCAGCCAGTGCACCGTCTCCGCCGCGAGGCTTTCCATCTTGCGGTCGGGATGCAGCAGGCCGGGCTTGGGCTGGCTCAGCGCCCAGCCAATGCGCGCCAATGCGACGAAGAAGACAGCGATCCCCAACGTCTTGTGCAAGCTGAAGAGCCACGCCGCGCGTGCGATCAATTCATCTGCCGGTGCGGTGGTGGCCTGGATTTGGTAGGCCATGTTGTTGGCGACAAGTCCGAGCGGGATCAGCGTGATGATCAGAAGGGCGGTCAGCCAGTGGAAGGTCTTGGTCAGGCTGCCGTAGCGGTCAGCGGTATTGGCGAGGGCCATGTGCGGTCTCCGAGCGTGTGTATCGGTGTAACACCTTTGGTGCCAATGTTATGCATTCGCGCAATAGAACAACCTGCGATTGGCGCACATGTGCCGTGCGTCACTCTCTTGTCTGGCACGGGCACTGCCATTACACCCGGCGGGGAGCAGGACCTAAAAACAGGGGGGCAGGCCATGAGTGTGGCGTTCGTATTTCCGGGGCAGGGCGCCCAAACGGTGGGCATGGGCAAGCTATTGGCCGAGACCTATCCCGCAGCGCAGGCTGTGTTCGACGAAGTGGACGAGGCGCTGGGCGAGAAGCTGAGCGCGCTGATCTGGGAGGGGGAGCAGGATACGCTGACCCTGACCCAGAATGCGCAACCTGCTCTGATGGCCACATCCATCGCCGCGATGCGCGCGCTCGAGGCTGAAGGGATCACGATCAACAAGGCCAGCTTCGTGGCCGGCCATTCCTTGGGTGAATACTCCGCACTCTGCGCCGCCGGAGCGCTCAGTGTGGCTGATACGGCTCGACTGCTGCGGACGCGCGGCAAAGCCATGCAAGAGGCAGTGCCGGTGGGCGTCGGCGCCATGGCGGCACTTCTGGGTCTCGATTTCGAAACCGCGACCGAGGTGGCGACCGAAGCTGCTGGTGGTGAGGTTTGCCAGGCCGCCAATGACAATGACCCCAGCCAGGTCGTGGTCTCGGGCCACAAGGGTGCCGTCGAGCGCGCCGTCGAGATCGCAAAGACCAAGGGTGCCAAGCGCGCCGTGATGCTGCCGGTCTCCGCCCCGTTCCATTGCAGCCTGATGGAGCCCGCCGCCGCGGTGATGGCCGAAGCGCTGAGCCATGTGGACATCAATGACCCCGCCGTGCCTGTGATCCCCAACGTCACGGCCCAGAGCTGCCAAAGTGCCACGCTCGTGCGCCGCCATCTGGTCGATCAGGTCACCGGCTCGGTCCGTTGGCGCGAAAGCGTCATGTACATGGCTGCCGAGGGCGTGACCGAGATCTGGGAAGTCGGCGCGGGCAAGGCGCTGTCAGGGATGATCCGACGCATTGATCGCTCCATCGCCACGCGCGCCGTGGGCACGCCGGACGATGTAAAGGCCGCACTGGATGGCTGATCTGGTCACCCTCCCGGCGCAGATGCTGGGCGGTGTGATCGACACCCTGCCATTTGCCAAACGCTTCCAGTTGATCCCGGATGTGTTCGGACGGATGGATTCGGCGTTGGGGCAGGCGGGTATCTTCTTTGCTGGGCCGCAGACGGCGCTCTACCGGGTAGACGGGGATGATATGGAGATACGGATCGGGGTCAGCCTGCCCAAGCGCCTGCCGGGGTTCACAATGTTCGATGTGGCCGAAACGCGGGCGCTGCACGTGCGCCATCACGGCGCCTTCGACACGCTGCCGCGCGTCTACCAGGCGCTCTCGGCAGAGGTCGAGGCGCAGGGCCTGACCCGCACCGGATGGGCGCGCGAGGTCTACCGGTTCATGGCCAAAGACTCTTCCCTGAATATCTGCGATGTCTACATGGATGTCGCCACAGCTTGAAGAAATGAGGTTCAAATGTTTGATCTGACAGGAAAATCAGCGCTGATCACCGGCGCATCGGGTGGCATCGGGGCCGAGATTGCGCGCACCCTTCACGCCGCAGGTGCGACCGTCGGGCTGAGCGGCACACGTACCGACCCGCTTGAGGCGCTGGCCGGAGAGCTTGGCGAACGGGCACACGTTCTGCCCTGCAACCTCAGCGATGCCGAGGCGGTTGACGCCTTGCCGAAACAGGCCATCGAAGCCATGGGCGCGGTGGACATCCTGGTCAACAACGCCGGGATCACGCGCGACAACATCTTCATGCGCATGTCGGATGAGGAATGGCAGTCGGTGATCGACGTGAACCTCACTTCCACCTTCAAGCTCTGCAAGGGTGTGATGCGCGGCATGATGAAATCGCGCTGGGGGCGGATCGTGAATATCTCGTCGGTTGTCGGGGCTACGGGCAACCCTGGTCAGGCGAATTATGCGGCGTCCAAGGCTGGGATGGTTGGCATGTCCAAATCGCTGGCTTACGAGGTGGCAAGCCGAGGGATCACCGTGAACGCTGTTGCGCCGGGGTTCATTGCCACGGCGATGACCGACAAACTGACAGACGACCAAAAGTCTGGAATCATGGGCCAAATCCCTGCCGGTCGGATGGGGGAGGCGCATGAAATCGCCGCGGCGACGCTGTATCTTGCCAGCCCCGAGGCGGCCTACGTCACCGGCACCACCTTGCACGTCAACGGCGGCATGGCCATGTTGTAGGCGCTAACACGCTGCGTATTGCCATCTTATCGGGATGTGCTATAGGCGGCGCAGATTCCGGCAGCGGGCCACCATTCGGCCCAATGTCTCACCGCCCCAAGGGGGCAAGACCAGAGCCCTGCTTGCACGGGGACACCACTTGGGGGCGTGACTATCTGCCCCGGCAAAATGAGGACAGTCATATGAGCGACATCGCCGATCGCGTGAAAAAGATCGTTGTGGAACACCTGGGCGTTGACGAAGACAAGGTCAGCGAAAACGCGTCCTTCATCGACGATCTGGGCGCCGACAGCCTGGACACCGTGGAACTGGTGATGGCCTTCGAAGAAGAATTCGGCATCGAGATCCCCGATGACGCGGCCGAAACCATCCAGACCTTCGGCGACGCAGTGGGCTTCATCACCAAAGCCTCTTAAGTCATTCAGGTGTATGCCTGATCAAACGGCGTTCTTCTTCGCGGAAGGGCGCCGTTTTTTCATGTCCGTGCGATGGTCTCTTGCCTTTGATGTCCCCACGGGGACAAGATCATGAAAAACCAAAAATCATGTTCGGGCAGGACAACAAACATGGGCAGACATGTGCCGACCATCAACACGGCGCGCGTGACATTGCGCGCCATGCGACCGGGCGAGTTCGATCGCTTCGCCGAGATTTGGGCAATGCCGGAGGTCGCCGTCTATATCGGTGGCGCCCCACGCGATCGAGATACGTCGTGGCGGTCCTTCATCAGCATTGCGGGACATTGGCAGGTCACGGGTTTCGGTCAGTGGGGCATTGAGGAGCACGCCACACAGCGCCTTGTCGGACAGGTGGGCTTTTTCTACGGCGCGCGGGGCCTGGGCGAAGATTTCGATTCCATCCCCGAGGCGGGTTGGGTTCTGGCGCCTGAAGCGCAGGGCAGGGGTCTGGGACTTGAAGCGGCACAGGCGGCGCATGATTGGTTTGATCGGGTCGTGACCGGGCCGGTGGTTTGCATGATGGACCCGGATCACCGTGCGTCGGCGCGTATTGCAGAGCAGTTGGGCTATGAGGATATGCGCGAGGCCGAAGATGATGACGGGCCGATCCAGTTGAAGCTGCGGAAGTCTCCGCCCCAGGCGTGATCCAATTGAGCGCCTTACGGCGCATTACATTCTTTATCTGGCGCTGCAGGCTCACCAAAGCGAAAGCGGTCGCGACTGCGCAGGCAGACGCGACCAGTGGCAAGGACTGCTTTGCTTGCAAAGCTGTCGGCCACACCGTGGAGTATCTGGGTGCCGGTTACCAAAGCCATCAGCTACATGATAGAGTACTTCGCCTTCCTCCCTCGGGACTTGAACAGGTGCCAGCGGGCGCGGTAAGAGGCGAGCCAGAAAAGAGAGGGGCATGAGCAGATGCGCAGAGTTGTCGTGACAGGTCTTGGACTGGTGACGCCGTTGGCGGACGGGGTCGAAGCGAGCTGGAGCCGTATTCTGGATGGCCAATCGGGCGCGGGTCCGATCACGCAGTTCGATCCCGAGGGACTGGCCACGACATACGCCTGCGAAGTGCCCCGCGGGGACGGCTCTGACGGGACGTTCAACGGTGACGCCTACATGGCGCCCAAGGAACAGCGCAAGGTTGATACCTTTATCATGTTCGGTCTGGCCGCCGCTCAGCAGGCGGTTGAGGATGCGGGCTGGATGCCCGAGGATACCGAGAGCCTGGAGCGGACTGGTGTTCTGATCGGCTCAGGAATTGGTGGTCTGAACTCCATCGCGAACACCGCCGTCATGATGGAAGAAAAGGGGCCGCGCCGTGTGTCGCCCTTCTTTGTGCCGGGCGCGCTTATCAACCTTATCTCGGGTCAGGTGAGCATCAAATACGGGTTCAAGGGGCCGAACCATTCGGTGGTGACGGCCTGTTCCACCGGCGCACATGCCATTGGTGATGCGAGCCGGTTGATCCAGCATGGCGATGCGGATGTGATGATTGCAGGCGGGGCCGAGGCGGCGATCTGCAAGATCGGGATTGCGGGCTTCAATGCGTGCAAGGCGCTGTCGACGAAACGTGCGGACGATCCGCAATCTGCAAGCCGCCCTTATGATGAGGACCGCGATGGGTTCGTTATGGGCGAGGGTGCAGGCATCGTGGTGCTTGAGGAGTACGAGCACGCCGTCGCCCGGGGTGCGAAGATCTATGCGGAGGTCAAAGGGTACGGTCTATCGGGTGACGCCTATCACATCACCGCGCCGTCCGAAGATGGTGAGGGTGGTGAGCGGTCGATGCGGGCTGCCCTGCGCAATGCAGGGCTGGAAGCCTCGGACATCGATTACATCAACGCGCATGGGACTTCGACCATGGCGGACACAATTGAGTTGGGCGCGGTGGAGCGGTTGCTGGGCAATCATGCGGCCAATGTGACCATGTCGTCGACCAAGTCGGCTACCGGGCACTTGCTGGGCGCTGCGGGCGCGATCGAGGCGATTTTCTCGATCCTTGCGATCCGCGATCAGGTCTGTCCGCCGACCATCAACCTGGACAAGCCAGCGGTGGAGACGCCCGTTGATCTGGCGCCCAATGCCAAGCGGGAGCGCAAGGTCGACTACGCCCTGTCCAACAGCTTTGGCTTTGGTGGCACGAATGCCAGCGTGATCTTTGGAAAGGTCAGCTGATGTGGCGATCCATCGCCTCGAACGCGCTGACATTCCTGATTGTCGCCTTGTTCGTGCTGGGCGGCCTGATCCTGTGGGGGCGCGGCCAGTATGAAGGTGCGGGGCCACTGACCGAGGCCATTTGCGTGCAGGTGGATCGAGGGTCGAACTTCCGCCGGGTGAGCCGCGATCTGGAAGAGCAGGGGGCCGTGGAATACGGCTGGATCTTCCGCACTGGCGCGGACTACGCGGGCAAGACGGGTGAGTTGAAGGCCGGGAGTTTCCTGGTCGAGCCGGGCGCGTCGATGGAAGAGATCGTGGACGTTGTCACCCGTGGGGGTGCAAGCACCTGCGGCACCGAAGTGGTCTATCGCATCGGGGTGAACCGGTTGAGCGCGCAGGTGCGTGAGCTGGATCCCGCGACCAATCGCTTTGTTGAGCGGGCCGAGTTTGAGCCCGGCGAAGAAGAGGCGCCTGCGGCATATACCGAGGTCCGCGCAGGGCCGGACACGCGCTATCGCATCGCCCTGGCCGAAGGCGTGACCAGCTGGCAGGTCGTGGATGCGCTGCGCAACATGGATGTGCTGGATGGCGAGATTGAAGAAGTGCCGCCAGAGGGCGCGCTGGCTCCTGACAGCTACGAGGTGCGCAGCGGAGACAGCCGCGCAGACATTCTTGTGCAGATGGCGGAGCAACAGGAATTGTGGGTGTCTGCGGCGTGGGAGGCGCGCGACGAAGCTTTGCCGCTGGAGAGCCCGGAGGAGTTGCTGACACTCGCTTCGATCATCGAGAAGGAGACCGGGGTGGCCGAGGAGCGAGGGCAGGTGGCCTCGGTTTTTGTGAACCGGCTGAACCGCGGCATGCGGTTGCAGACCGACCCGACCGTCATCTACGGGATCACCAAGGGGCAGGGCGTGCTGGGGCGTGGTTTGCGCCGGTCGGAGTTGCGGGCCGCGACGCCTTGGAACACCTATGTCATTCAGGGACTGCCTCCGACACCCATTGCCAATCCTGGACGCGCGAGCCTGATGGCGGCGGCGCAGCCGGAAGACACGAATTTCGTGTTCTTTGTGGCGGATGGGACCGGCGGGCATGCCTTTGCCGAGACGCTGGACGAGCACAACCGCAACGTGGCGCGATGGCGTGAGATCGAGGCGGAGCGGGCCAATCAGAACGATGGCGGTTGACGCAGGTAGCGGTGCGCAGTGAATGCGCACCCTACGGTCGTGGGGAGGGCCAATCGTGAGGCGGAGGTGTTCTCCGCCCATTTGTCCCCGCGGGGACACGCAAGGGTTGTTTTTCGATCTCAATGGCTTACCCGTCGCGTTAACCACATCTTAACCGCTCGAGTAAGATTTTATTAATGGTACCGTACGGTTAGCAGGCGTAGCTCAATTCGATTTCGCTTGACTTTGCGAACGGTCACACGTATAACTTGTGACAAGCTAGAAGAAGTGGGGAAGCGGCCCTGGGGTGACCCGGTGGTCGCTTTTTCGTTTCTCTCGTGCGGAGACAATCCCAACGCATGAGAGGTCATACCATATGACATTGATTACCCCGGAGGCTGAAGAGGCCCGCAGCGAGGAGCTTGTCTCTTCGATGCAGGCATCGCTCGCAGAATTGCGGCAGACCATCCAAGCCTTCAAAGAAAAGGCTGGTGCCGGGGAGGAATTGAAGGAAACCGAGGTCAACGGCCAGCTGACGTCCATGACGAAGCTGGTGGTGGCCCTTCAAGGAGCGGAGCAGAAACTTGACAAGTTCAGAGAAGCCCGCAGCGGCATTGCCCAAAACGGATATGCCTTTGACCTTGACCTTGCCGAAGCTGAGGTACGGTGCGCGCTTGGTCGCATCCGCGCCTGTGGAGGCGCAGGAACGGTTTCTGAATGAGTTGGGAGAGGGCGCCTTGGGCGCCCTCCCTTTTCTGTTCGAGTTCTGGGCCATGGAGCATCAGTTGCCGCCCGAGAGTGATTGGCGGACCTGGGTCATCATGGGTGGGCGCGGGGCCGGCAAGACCCGGGCCGGGGCCGAGTGGGTAAGATCGATGGTGGAAGGCGCGATGCCCTTTGACACGGGCAAGGCCCGGCGCGTGGCCCTGGTCGGAGAGACGATAGATCAGGTGCGTGAGGTGATGGTGTTTGGCGACAGTGGTCTGATGGCGTGTACGCCCTCGGATCGTCGTCCGAAGTTTCACGTTGGCCGCAAGATGCTGGAGTGGCCGAACGGGGCTGTGGCGACCATCCACACCGCGCATGACCCGGAGGGGCTGCGGGGGCCGCAGTTCGATTGTGCCTGGGTCGATGAGCTTGCCAAGTGGAAGAAGGGGCAGGAGACCTGGGACATGTTGCAATTCGCGTTGCGGCTGGGCGATGATCCGCGCTGCTGCGTGACGACGACGCCGCGCAACGTGGATGTTTTGAAGGATTTGCTGGCGCAGGGATCGACCGTGATGACCCACGCGCCGACCGAGGCGAACGCTGCCAACCTGGCGGGATCGTTTCTGGCCGAGGTGCGGCGCCGCTATGCCGGGACGCGGTTGGGGCGGCAGGAGTTGGAAGGCATTCTGCTGAGCGATGCAGAGGGTGCGTTCTGGACCACGGCGATGCTGGATGCCGTGCGCCGCAAACGGAAACCGAAATTGGACCGCGTGGTGGTGGGGGTGGACCCTGCTGTCAGTGCCGGTCGCTCCTCTGACGCCTGCGGCATCATCGTCGCGGGGGTGACGATGGATGGCCCGCCACAGGATTGGCGTGCTCATGTGATCGCCGATTGCACGGTGCAGGGTGTCGGCCCGAGCGGGTGGGCCAAGGCGGCGATTGATGCCATGGACACGTACAAGGCGGACCGGTTGGTCGCTGAGGTGAACCAGGGCGGGCAGCTGGTGACCGAGGTGATCCGGCAGGTCGATCCGCTGGTGTCGCTGAAGACGGTCCATGCCTCGAAAGGCAAGGTGGCGCGGGCGGAGCCCATTGCCGCGCTTTATGAGCAGGACCGGGTGACCCATGCGTTGAACCTTGGCCCGCTTGAGGATCAGATGACGCGGATGACGCGGGCCGGATATGTAGGTGAGGGATCGCCCGACCGGGTGGATGCGCTCGTTTGGGCGCTGCACGAGTTGATGATTGAGCCCGCGAATGCCTACAGGCGGCCAGGGGTGCGGAGTTTGTGAGACGCGCGTGGTTTGAAACCGACCCTCCGGGGGCGGTTTATTTGGCGAAATGAAGGATCGGGGCGGTGTCCCGGTTGGTGAGGCGGTTCCGGTTTGGGCCGCCTTTTTCTTTGGACGGACGGGGGATTGGCCTCTCTCGGGATCATGTGAAGGAGACAGGTGTGTTTGATTTCTTTCGGAGCCGGGCGCAGGCGGATGTGCCGGAACAGAAGGCGAGTGCGACAGGCAAGGTGGTGGCCTGGCAGACGGGGGGCCGTGTGGCGTGGAGCCCGCGCGATGCTGTGTCCCTGACGCGGGCGGGTTTTTCGGGGAACCCGGTTGGGTTTCGGTCGGTGAAGCTGATTGCGGAGGCAGCGGCGGCGTTGCCCCTGGTCTTGCAGGATATGGAGCAGCGGTTTGAGGCGCATCCTATTCTGAGCCTGATCAAGCGGCCCAATCCGGGGCAGGGGCGGGCTGAGTTGCTTGAAGCGCTTTACGCGCAGTTGCTGTTGTCGGGGAATGCCTATGTTGAGGCGGTGTCTGGCGAGAGTGGCGCGCCGCTGGAATTGCATGTGTTGCGGTCGGATCGGATGTCGGTGGTGCCGGGGTCCGATGGCTGGCCTGTGGCCTATGAGTATGCGGTTGGCGGGGCCAAGCATCGCTTTGATGCGGGTGGGGCGGTGAGCCCGATCTGTCATATCAAAAGCTTTCATCCGCAGGACGATCATTACGGGTTTTCGCCGATGCAGGCGGCGGCCATGGCGCTGGATGTCCATACGGCGGCGTCGCGGTGGTCGAAGTCCTTGCTGGACAATGCGGCGCGGCCTTCGGGCGCGATTGTGTATCGCGGGTCGGACGGGCAGTCGCAACTGTCGGGCGATCAGTATGAGCGGTTGGTGAGTGAGATCGAGACCAACCATTCGGGGGCGCGCAATGCGGGGCGTCCGATGTTGCTGGAAGGTGGGCTGGACTGGAAGCCGATGGGCTTTTCGCCGTCGGACATGGAGTTTCAGAAGACCAAGGAGGCCGCGGCACGGGAGATCGCGTTGGCCTTTGGGGTGCCGCCGATGCTGCTGGGGATCCAGGGCGATGCGACCTACGCCAATTATCAGGAGGCGAACCGGGCCTTCTATCGCCTGACTGTGTTGCCCCTGGCGACGCGGGTGGCTGCTGCCTTGGCCGAGTGGTTGGGTGCGCATACGGGCGAGGATGTGGTCCTGGCTCCGGATTTGGATCAGGTGCCGGCGCTGGCGGCCGAACGGGACGCGCAGTGGGCGCGGGTTGCTGCCGCCGATTTTCTGAGCGTGGCGGAGAAGCGGCGTTTGCTGGGGCTGCCCGCCGTGGCCGAGGACGGTGCGGATGGATGATGCCAAGCTGTGGGAGAAGTTTGCCTGTGGGCCGGGTCTGAAGTTGGAGGCCCATGAGCGGCTGACCGAGGTGCATTTTGCCAATATTTCCGACCGTTTGGCGCGGTTGGAGACGTTGATGGAACGGTTGGAGAAGCGGTTGTGGCTGACCGTCTACGGCGTTGTGGCGGTGGTTTTGGCGACCGGGTTTCAGTCGATCATGGCGGCGATCCCGCATTGAATACGAGGAGAGAGCAGATGCAGGCAGAGACCGGTCTGGAGACGAAATTTGCGCGCTTTGGCGAGGGTGTCGAGGTGCAGGATGGGACCGTCATTGAGGGCTATGCGAGCCTCTTTGGTGCCTGTGATCAGGGCGGCGATGTGGTGACGAAGGGGGCCTATGCGGCGTCCTTGAAAGCCATTGCTGCCGAGGGGCGGTCCGTGAAGATGTTGTGGCAGCATGATCCGGCCTTTCCCATCGGTGTGTGGGATGAGGTGCGCGAGGATGCCAAGGGGCTGTGGGTGAAGGGACGGCTCTTGCCGTCCATAGCCAAGGGCCGTGAGGCGGCGGAGCTGATCGGGGCAGGGGCCATTGATGGGCTGTCCATCGGTTACCGCACCGTGAAGGCCACGAAGAATGACAAGGGCCAGCGGCTCTTGACCGAACTGGAGCTTTGGGAGGTGTCGCTGGTGACCTTCCCGATGCTGCCCAGTGCGCGGGTGGCGGCCAAGTCCGAAGAGTTGTCTTCGGAGGCGGACGTGCATTTGCGCGACATGGCGGCGGCCCTACGGGCTGCGCGCGCGGAGTTGGCGACGCGCTAGAGCGCAGCCATTCACATCAACCATCAAGGACATGCTGATGAGCAAGACCGAGATCAAGGCTCGGGCCGGGGAAGGTTTGTCCCCAGCCCAGGACGTTGCCGAGGCCATGAGTGGTTTCGTCAATGAACTGAAAGGCTTCAAGGCCGACATTCAAACCAAACTTCAACAAACGGAAGAGCGACTGACCATGCTGGATCGGAAAAACATGACGGCTGCGCGCACCCCTCTGGCTGGTGCCGTTGAGATGGAAGCCCCCCACCAGAAGGCGTTCAACGCCTATCTGCGGTCGGGCGAAGATGATGGCCTGCGCGGCCTGGAGCTGGAGGGCAAATCGCTGTCCACGGCGGTGAACTCGGATGGCGGCTACCTCGTCGATCCGGCCACTTCGGAGTCGGTGAAATCGGTTCTGAACGCGACGGCGTCGATCCGTTCCATCGCGTCGGTCGTGAATGTCGAGGCGACATCGTACGACGTGCTTGTCGACCACACGGATGTGGGCGCAGGTTGGGCGACCGAAACCGGCACCCAGGCCGAGACCGACACGCCGTCCATCGACCGCATCACCATTCCGCTGCATGAGCTGTCGGCCCTGCCGAAGGCGTCCCAGCGTCTGCTGGATGACAGCGCATTCGATATCGAAGGTTGGCTGGCCGGTCGCATCGCCGACAAGTTTGCCCGTGCCGAGGCTGCGGCCTTCATCAACGGCGATGGTGTGGACAAGCCCAAGGGGTTCCTGACCCACACGACCGTCGACAATGACGTCTGGGCTTGGGGCAACCTTGGTTATGTGCCCACCGGTGTGGACGGCGACGTGACGGCCGAAGCCATCATCGACGTCGTCTATGCCCTGGGTGCGGAGTACCGTGCCAACGCGACCTTTGTTATGAACTCGAAGACGGCTGGCATCGTGCGCAAGCTGAAAGACAACGATGGCCGCTTCCTGTGGTCGGACGGTCTGGCGGCTGGTCAGCCTGCGACCCTGATGGGCTATCCGGTTCTGATCGCCGAGGACATGCCCGATGCGGGTACGGGTGCCGACGCGATTGCGTTTGGTGACTTCGATGCAGGCTACACCGTGGCCGAGCGCCCCGACCTGCGTGTGCTGCGTGATCCCTTCAGCGCCAAGCCCCACGTCCTGTTCTATGCCACCAAGCGCGTGGGCGGGGACGTGAGCGACTTTGCCGCGATCAAGCTGCTGAAATTCGCAACCGCCTAAGGGCAGGTGCGGGTGGCCGGGGGTGGGTGACTGCCCCCGGTTCCGGGTGCGCGCTGATCAAGTGCGCCGTGTTGTCTAGCTGCTCCCCTCCGTCCGAGCAACGCGGACTGGCGCGCGCCCGGGCCTTTGGAGCCGAGGGGCAGAATTTTCCTGGAGATGTTCCATGATGTTGAACGAGGTGACCACGGTGCCCGATGGCGCGCTGCCGGTCGAAGAATTCAAGGCGCATCTGCGTCTGGGCAGCGGCTTTGGCAACGACAGCGTGCAGGACGCAGTGCTGATCAGCTTTTTGCGGGCTGCTGTGACTGCGATCGAGGCGCGGACGGGTAAGGTGCTGATCGCCCGTGATTTTGTTTTGTCTGTGACGTCCTTGAGCGCGCCGGATGCGGTTGCCTTGCCCGTGGCACCGGTTGTTGCGGTGACTGCGGCTGCGTTGGTGGACCGGGCGGGCGTTGAGGCGCCGGTGTCTGGTGATGCGCATTGGCTTGAGCGTGATGCGCACCGTCCGCGAGTGCGGTCCGTTGGTGCGGCTTTGCCGACCATTCCGGCGGCGGGAGCGTTGATCGTGTCCTTTACCGCCGGCTACGGCGCGGTTTGGTCCGAAGTGCCGGCAGATCTGGCGCAGGCCGTGATGCTGTTGGCCGCTCACTATTACGAGTTCAGGAATGAGACCAGTTTGAGCGAGGGCTGCATGCCCTTTGGTGTGACCAGCCTGATTGAGCGTTACAAGCCCATCCGCTTGGGCGGGGGTGTCCGGTGAAAACGCCGCGCCTGAACCGGCGCCTGACCCTGGAGAGCCCGATGCGTGTACCTGATGGTGCGGGCGGCTTTTCCGAAAGCTGGTCGTCCCTTGGTGTGTTGTGGGCGGAGCTGACGGCAAGGACGGGCCGAGAGACCGTCGCAACAGGTGCTGCGGTGTCTGCCGTGCCTTACGAGATTGTCGTGCGTGGCGCGCCTGCTGGCCACCCGGAACGGCCCATTGCAGAGCAGCGGTTTCGTGATGGCAACCGTTTGTTTCACATTCGCAGTGTCGCGGAACGCGATCCAGAGGGCCGGTATCTGGTGTGCATGGCTGACGAGGAGATCGCGGTATGAGCTATGCTGTTTCCGCAGCGCTTCAGAGTGCTGTTTTTTCTGCCGTTGCCGCCGATATTGCCGTGAGTGATGCCGTGGGTGACGCCGTTTATGACGCGCTGCCCAGCGGGGCGTTACCCAGCCTTTACGTCAGCATCGGTCCCGAGACCGTCCGTGCCGCCGACGACAAGACCGGCGGCGGTGCCGAACATCGCTTTGTCGTGTCAGTGGTCACCGAGGTGCCTGGCTTTTTCAGGGCCAAGGAGGTCGCGGGCGCTGTCTGCGACGTGCTGCACGACGCCGACCTGCCGCTGGATCGCGGCCGCTTGGTGTTCCTGCGATTTGATCGCGCCCGCGCCGTCAAGATCGACAAGGGCACGGGTCGCCGCATCGACCTGACGTTCCGCGCGCGGACGGAAGACAACTAACCAACTCAATTCAAACGGAGAAAACCCATGGGTGCTCAGAACGGAAAGGACCTGCTTCTGAAGGTCGACATGACCTCGGACGGCCAGTTCGAAACCATTGCGGGTCTGCGGGCCACGCGCGTCAGCTTCAATGCCGAGACGGTGGATGTCACCAGTCTGGAGAGCCAAGGCGGGTGGCGTGAGTTGCTGGCCGGTGCCGGGGTGCGGTCGGCGGCCATCACCGGTGCGGGTGTGTTCAAGGATGAAGGCACGGATGAACGTGCGCGCCAGATCTTCTTTGACGGGGAGACGCCGAATTTTCAGGTGATCATCCCTGATTTCGGGATCGTCGAGGGTCCATTTCAGGTGACGTCGCTGGAATACTCGGGCAGCCACAACGGCGAGGCCACCTATGAGGTGTCACTGGCGTCGGCAGGCGCACTCGCATTCACGGCGCTCGTGGCCTGATGACCAATCCGTGGAGGGGAGAGGTCACTTTGGTAATCGAGGGGCAGCCGCAAACCATGCGGCTGACCCTTGGGGCTTTGGCCGGACTTGAGGCTGCATTGGCTGAGCCGTCGCTTGTGGCTCTGGTCGAGCGGTTCGAACAGGGCCGGTTTTCCAGCGCGGATGTCCTTGCGGTCCTGAAGGCCGGTTTGACCGGCGGCGGTGCTGGATTTGATCAGGACGCTTTGGATCATGCCGAGATCGCCGGGGGGCCGATGGGTGCTGCCCGCGCGGCGGCCGAATTGATTGCCCGCGCCTTTGTGGTGCCGGACGCATGAGCCGAAGCCTTGACTGGCCCGCGTTGATGCGGGCCGGGATACAGGGGTTGCGCCTGACGCCCGAGGCGTTCTGGGGGCTGACCCCTGCCGAATTGCAGATGATGCTGGGCCCACCTGCCCAGGCCGCACCGCTGTTGAGCGAGGGCCTGGATGCACTGATGGCGGCCTGGCCAGACGAAACGTCGGAAGGGGATCCCGCATGAGTGACTACAACGACGAGATCGAGAACCTCGAAGAGAACAGCGAGAGCCTGCGGTTTTCTCTGAGTGCCACCGCGGACATGGTGACCGGGTTTGACGGCGAGTTGCGCCGGATGCGCGAGAGCCTCACTGCGACCAACAAGGACGTTGCGACGCTGGAAAAGGGGCTGTCGCGCGGGTTGCGCAAGGCCTTTGACGGGTTGGTTTTTGACGGGATGAGCCTGTCGGATGCGCTGGACGGTCTGGCCAATTCGATGATCAATGCGACCTACAATGCCGCAATGAAGCCAGTCACGGATCACTTTGGTGGCCTGTTGGCGACCGGTGCAGGCAACATTTTTGAAAAGATCCTGCCCTTTGCAGATGGAGCACCTTTCAGCCAGGGCCGCGTGATGCCCTTTGCGTCCGGAGGCGTGGTCAGTTCGGCCACGCCTTTCGGTATGCGAGGAGGTATGGGGGTCATGGGAGAGGCGGGCCCCGAGGCCATCATGCCGCTTGCTCGCGGGCCAGATGGCAAGCTGGGTGTGCGTGGTGGGGGCGGGCAAAGCGGGCCCACCGTGGTGATGAACATCACCACACCGGATGTTCAAGGCTTTGCGCGTTCGCAGAACCAGATCGCCGCCCAGATGAACCGCGTGCTCAGCCGCGCAAATCGCAACCGTTAAGAAACAGAAGGGGAGCAAACGCCATGAATTTTCACGAGGTTCGTTTTCCTGCGTCCTTGAGCTTCGGTTCGGTCGGAGGACCGGAGCGTCGCACAGAGGTTGTGACCCTCGCCAACGGGTACGAAGAGCGCAACACGCCATGGGCACACTCACGCCGTCGATATGATGCGGGATTGGGTATGCGATCATTGGACGATGTCGAGACTTTGATCGCGTTTTTCGAGGCGCGTATGGGGCAGATGTACGGGTTTCGTTGGAAGGACTGGGCCGACTACAAGTCGGGTTCGGCCAGCGTAGATCCG
This sequence comes from Tateyamaria omphalii, assembly GCF_019802125.1. Taxonomy (GTDB): domain Bacteria; phylum Pseudomonadota; class Alphaproteobacteria; order Rhodobacterales; family Rhodobacteraceae; genus Tateyamaria; species Tateyamaria omphalii_B. Next base: position 1,634,367 of record NZ_JAHVHT010000001.1, on the reverse strand, counting down.
GATTTTCTGGATCAGACCATCGCGAGTGGAAATGGTGTTCAGGCGGTCTTTCCCCTTGTGAAGACATATCGGTCGGGTGCGTTTTCCTACGCGCGGCCTATCACGAAACCCGTCGCCGGCACGGTTCGTGTAGGTTTGGGTCGCGACGAGATGCAGGAGGGCGTGGACTACGAGGTTGAGCTCGAGACGGGGCTGATCACTTTCCGACATCCACCAGAAGAGAATGAGGAAGTCACTGCCGGTTTCGAGTTCGATGTTCCCGTGCGCTTTGACACTGACCAGATACAGACATCGGTCGCAAGCTTTCAGGCCGGTACTGTTCCGAACGTCCCCATCATCGAGGTACGTGTGTAATGAGCGGGCAGAGCGAAGAATTCCTGGCGCATACGGCTACCGGTGTCACAACCTTGTGCCGGGCCTGGGCGATATTGCGAAAGGATGGCAATACGTTCGGATTTACCGACCATGATACCGAACTGGCGTTTGATGGGATTGTGTTCCGTGCCGATACGGGGTTGTCGGCTGCTGCCCTTGCTCAAAGCACTGGTTTGAGCGTGGACAACACTGAAGCGCTGGGCGCGTTGACCGACGCGTCGGTACGAGAGGACGAGATCGAGGCAGGTCGTTTCGACAATGCCGAAGTACGTGCATGGTTGGTGAATTGGTCTGATCCTGATGTCCGCTGGTTGCAGTTTCGGGGAACGATTGGTGAAATGCGCCGCTCAGGCGGCGCGTTTCATGCTGAACTGCGGGGATTGACCGAAGCGCTGAACCGCCCGCTTGGTCGTATCTATCAGAAGCCTTGCACTGCAGTGGTGGGCGATGCGGATTGTGGGTTCGACCTGGAGCGGCCTGGATATAGGCACGACGGAACACCGAGCCGCGTCATAGATAGCCGCGTGTTCGAGTGGGATGATCTGTCGGGGTTTGAACCGCAATGGTTCATGCGCGGACGGCTTGATGTCCTGACCGGACCCGCAAGTGGCCTTTGGGGTATGATCAAACGCGACGTGTTTGAGGATGGCGTACGCCGCGTTGAGCTTTGGGAAGCCATACGCGGTGAGATCAGCGCCGACGATCAGGTCCGCCTTACTGTCGGCTGCGACAAACGGTTCGAGACCTGTCGCCTGAAGTTCAACAACCTGATCAATTTTCAAGGCTTCCCAGATTTGCCCAGCGATGACTGGATGATGGCCTATCCCACTTCGGGCGGCGCAAACAGTGGGGGAAGCCTGAGATGAGTGGTGCTGCGTCGATAATCGTCCGAGAAGCGCGCGCTTGGATTGGGACACCGTATGTTCATCAAATGGCGGCACGCGGAGCAGGGACAGATTGTCTTGGTCTGGTGCGTGGTGTCTGGCGCGCTGTTGTCGGTCACGAGCCGGAACAGCCGCCAGCATATAGCATGGACTGGTCTGAGCCGCAGGGGCAGGAGTTGCTGTGGCGAGCGGCGATACGTCATTTGTCACCCAAGGAGTTTGGAGAACCCGCACTTGGAGACGTTATCCTGTTCCGGATGCGCGACGGGGCTGTCGCCAAACACTTGGGCATTCAATCAGAGGTCGGCCAAGCGCCGCGCTTTGTTCACGCCTATAGCGGCCATGGCGTCGTCGAAAGCCCTTTGAGTGCTCCATGGGCCCGCCGTGTCGTTGCCCGTTTTCAATTCCCTGACGTGGAGGCTACCTGATGGCGACCGTTGTACTATCTGCCGCAGGCGCGGCTATTGGCGGCTCGGTTGGCGGGTCTTTTCTTGGCCTGTCCTCCGTTGCGATTGGACGCGCCGTGGGAGCAACACTTGGGCGCGTGATCGATCAACGCGTCATGGGACAAGGCTCTGAAGTTGTTGAACATGGGAAAGTTGATCGTTTCCGGTTGTCCAACTCGGGCGAAGGTGCGCCGGTTACCCAGCTTTATGGTCGCATGCGGCTGGGCGGGCAGGTCATATGGAGCTCAGACTTTCTGGAAACAGTAACGGTGACCGGCGGTGGAGGCGGTGGGGGTGGCAAGGGTGCGCCGTCTGCACCGCCCGAGCCGGAGCGGCGCGAGTACTCGTACTCGGTCAGCTTGGCGCTTGCTGTTTGCGAGGGGGAGATTACCCGAATTGGCCGCGTCTGGGCAGATGGCGAGGAGGTGGCGCTGAATGACATCAATATGCGCGTTTACACCGGTTCAAAAGATCAACTGCCCGATCCGCTGATCGAAGCCATTGAAGGTCAGGGTTTGGTTCCTGCATATCGCGGAACCGCTTACGTCGTGATCGAGAATCTTGCGCTGGGCCGTTTTGGAAACCGCGTACCGCAATTCTCGTTTGAAGTTGTGCGGCCGGAGCAGGCTGGCGAGGCGGGTGCGGACGAAGAAATGACCCGTGCCATTCAGGCCGTAGCAATAATGCCTGGAACTGGTGAATACACACTGGCGACCACACCTGTGAACTATCTGGATGGCAACAATGCCCGCTGGAGCGCAAACATAAATACGCCGGCAGGACTGACTGACTTCACGGTTTCACTGGATGCTTTGCAGACTGAGCTGCCAAATTGTGGAGCGGCGTCACTGATTGTCTCCTGGTTCGGCAGTGATCTGCGATGCGGGCAATGTCGGATCCGCCCAAAGGTCGAGCGTTGGAACACTGACGGTGAGAACATGCGTTGGTCAGTTAGCAGTTTGGTGCGGACTGCGGCCTATGACGTGCCACGCATTGATGACCGTCCAATCTATGGAGGAACTCCGTCGGACAAATCGGTAGTAGAGTCCATACGCGCCTTGGTTCAGGCCGGAAAGAAGGTGATGTTCTATCCCTTCATTCTCATGGACCAGCTGGAAGGCAACACGCTGCCCAACCCATACAATCCGGACGAGAGCCAGCCGCACCTGCCCTGGCGAGGTCGGATCACGTTGTCGACCGCACCCGGCGTTGAGGGTTCGCCAGATGGGACGTCAGCCGCTGAAGCGGAGATCGATGCATTTTTTGGCACGGTGCAAGCGGCCGATTTCTCCATCGACTCGGAAATTCACTATAGCGGGCCTGACGAGTGGACCTTGTCCCGCTTCATTCTGCACTATGCAACACTGTGTCGTGCTGCAGGCGGCGTCGACTCGTTCTGCATCAGTTCTGAAATGCGTGGTCTGACCCAAATCCGGGGAACGCAGAACCGGTTTTATGCCGTGGAAAAGCTAAGGGCACTTGCGGCGCAAGTTCGGCTGCTTCTAGGTCCAGATGTCAAAATCAGCTATGCAGCGGATTGGACGGAGTACTTTGGCTATCAGCCGCAGGACGGCAGTGGTGATCGATACTTCCACTTGGATCCGCTTTGGTCAGACGACAATATCGACTTCATCGGGATCGATAACTACATGCCCATCTCTGACTGGCGTGACGGCGACGAACACACGGATGCCGAGTGGGGTAGCATCTACAATCTCGACTATCTGCGCGCCAATATTGAAGGCGGCGAAGGATACGATTGGTACTATGCGTCGGACGAAGCCAGTGTGGCGCAGATGCGAACGGCAATTACCGATGGTGCACATGATGAGCCATGGATGTTTCGCTTCAAGGATTTGCGAAACTGGTGGAGCAATGCGCACTACGAACGGATAGGCGGAGAGCGTTCGCAGATGCCGACGGATTGGGTTCCACAATCCAAACCCATTTGGTTCACGGAGCTCGGCTGTGCGGCGGTAGACAAGGGCACAAACCAGCCGAACAAGTTCTTGGACCGGAAATCGTCTGAAAGCAGCTTGCCGAGGTATTCCAACGGCGGGCGCGACGACTTGATCCAGAAGCAGTACCTGCGCGCTATGCACTCACACTGGCGCGCGCCAGAGAACAACCCGATATCCGATGAATATGCGGGTCCGATGATTGATATGTCGCGGGCATTCGTTTGGGCATGGGACGCGCGCCCGTATCCGTTTTTTCCAAATTCGTTGCGTATTTGGTCTGACGGCGAGAACTATCCGAGGGGCCATTGGATCAATGGTCGTACATCCGGGCGCTCTCTTGCATCTGTTGTTGGTGAAATCTGTCAGAGGTCAGGCCTCACGCACTATGACACATCTGAACTCTACGGCTTTGTTCGTGGTTACACGGTTGAAGATGTGACAGACGCCCGCAGTGCTTTGCAGCCCTTGATGCTGCGTTTTGCATTTGATGCCGTCGAGCGGGATGGTGTTTTGAAATTCATCACACGCACCGGACGGAATGCAGTCAAGCTCACGTCTGATGCACTCGCGCTTCATACGGACTTGAATGGCCGATTGGAGCAATCTCGTGAATCAGAAGCCGACATTGCGGGGCGTGTACGGCTGAGGTTTGTGCAGACGGACGGCAACTTTGATGTGCTTGCCGAAGAGGCGGTTCTCGCTGATGAAGCTACCCACGCCGTTTCAATAAGCGAAGTCGCCATGGCATTGACCCGCCCGGAGGGGCGGCAGGTTGCTGAGCGTTGGCTTGCCGAGGCACGCATTGCGCGTGAGGGGGTGAAGCTGGCCCTACCTCCTTCTTTGATAGGCGTCGGTGCTGGCGATGTGATCGAAGTGGCAGCTGACGGGTCGGAAGGTCCGGGGCTCTACCGCGTAGATCGCGTCGAACACGGCGAGATGCAGTTACTTGAAGCAGTTCGGATCGAACCCGAAGTTTACACACCGTCCGAACTATCCGACGAATTGGCAGGTGTGCGCGAGTTCGTACCCCCGGTCCCTTTGACGTCAGTGTTTATGGACTTACCCCTTTTGACTGGTGATGAGGTCGAACATGCGCCGCATCTGGCGGTGACAGGAACACCCTGGCCTGGTGGTGTTGCTGTTTATCAATCATCCACGGAGTCGGATTTCGTTCTGAACTCGATCATTGCAGCCCGTGCGAGCATTGGTTTTCTAAACCAACCGCTACTCGGTGCGAGAAGTGGTGTCATCGATCGCGGCGAACCTTTGGATGTGAGGATGGTTCATGGAACTCTTCAATCAATTCCTGAAACCACTTTTCTGAACGGTGGGAACCTTGTGGCGATTGGTGATGGATCAGCTGACAACTGGGAATTGCTGCAGTTCCGAGATGCGGAATTGATTGCGCAAAACCAATACCTCTTGTCACATCGATTGCGTGGCCAAGCTGGCACGGATGCATTGATGCCTGATGAATGGCCCATCGGTTCGTGGTTCGTGCTTATGAACGGTGTACCATCGCAGATAGGTTTGTTACGCGCCTTGCGTCGGATATCGCAGACTTTCCGCATCGGGCCGGCAAAACGCAGCTATGATGATCCGTCGTACACTGAGGCCATCCACGCATTCAATGGCAACGGGTTGCGTCCATATTCGCCCGTTCACCTTACAATGTCCGGTGATGCTGATGGCGTTACCGCTCATTGGGTCCGACGAACACGGCTTGACGGAGACGACTGGGAGTTACCTGATGTGCCTTTGGCCGAGGAAATTGAAAGCTACACCGTTAGGGTCGTTCAGGCAGATCAAGTTGTTCGAGAAACGACCACTGCATCGCCAAGCTGGTCCTACACAAACGCGATGCAACAGGCCGACGGGGTAGCGGGTCCATTTTCCATCTCGGTGGCGCAGAATTCTGCACGATACGGACCGGGTCCGTTCAAGAGCGCTGTTTGGCAAGGCTGATGATGTTGACGGTAAGCGCCTGATCCTCGTGCACTGATCTCTTTCCGGAATGTATGTTATCACGGGTTTGCGTTTGGCGAAGTGGCCTTATCTAGTTTAGGGAGGTCTTGAAAGGACGCTACATGGCTGACCCACGTACAAATATCTCTTCTATCGACCCGGTTTGGGACCAGATCACGGAAGAAGCCAGACAGGCGGTGTCGGATGAACCGTTGATCGGCGGGTTTGTGCACGCATGTATTCTGCATCATAAATCCGTGGAAAAAGCATTGTCCTACCGCATTGCGGCCAAGCTCGCCTCGAATGAGATGTCGATGGTTGTGGTGCGAGAGGTCGTTGAGGAGGCATACCGGAAGTCGCCAGCCCTTGTCGAAGCTGCGCGCGCCGATTTGGTCGCCGTTTCCGAACGTGATCCGGCCTGCCATCGCTTGTTGCAGCCCATTCTTTATTTCAAGGGGTATCAGGCGATACAAGCGTACCGGGTGGGCCACTTCATGTGGGCGGAAGGACATCGTGATCTGGCCTATTTCTTCCAGATGCGCGTTTCGGAAATCTTTGGTGTCGACATCCATCCGGCCGCCCGGATTGGCAAAGGCGTCATGATCGACCATGCACACTCGATCGTGATTGGTGAAACAGCTGTTGTCGGGGACAACGTATCGATGTTGCATTCCGTCACCCTTGGTGGCACGGGCAAAGAGGAAGAGGACCGGCACCCGAAAATCGGAGATGGTGTATTGATCGGTGCTGGCGCCAAGGTGTTGGGCAACATCAGGGTCGGCAATTGCAGCCGTATCGCCGCAGGTTCTGTCGTTCTTGCGGAGGTACCGCCGTGCAAAACCGTTGCTGGCATTCCAGCCCGTATCGTCGGGGAGGCCGGTTGCGATCAGCCATCGGTTTCGATGAACCATATGTTGGGCAAGGACCAATAGAGCAAACAAGAAATGCAAAAAGGCCGGAGCGATGCTCCGGCCTTTTTTTGTTTGCGCTCCGGCATCACGCCAGCATGGTCAATGGGTTCTCGAGGTTTTCGACGATCGCTTGCAACAACTGCGCGCCGAGTGCGCCGTCGATGACACGGTGGTCAACAGACAGTGTCACCGACATGACGGTGGCCGCTTCGATACTTCCATCCTTTCCGACAACCGGCTTTTTCACTCCAGCACCAACCGCAAGGATAGCCCCGTGCGGCGGGTTGATGACGGCATCGAAATTGTCGATGCCAAACATGCCAAGATTGGAAATCGCAAAGCTGCCACCTTGGTATTCGTGCGGCGCCAGTTTGCGGTCCCGTGCGCGACCTGCGAGATCCTTCATCTCGGCTGACAGGGCCGAAAGAGATTTCTGGTGGGCGTCCTGCAGAACAGGGGTGAACAGTCCACCTTCGATCGCCACGGCCACGGCCACATCGGACGGGGTCAGTTTCAGAACCTTCTCACCGGCCCAGACCGCGTTTGCATCGGGCACCTGCTGCAGGGCTAGTGCGCAGGCCTTGATGATGAAGTCATTGACCGAAAGCTTGATGCCACGGTCCGCGAGCTGCCCGTTGAGCGTACCACGGAATTCCAGCAGCGCATCGAGCTTGATGTCACGCCGCAGGTAGAAATGCGGTACAGTTTGCTTGGCTTCGGTCAGGCGTGCCGCAATGGTCTTGCGCATTCCGTCGAGCTTGACTTCCTCGTAGTCGCGTCCCTCGTACATCTTGGCAATTGCATCGCCCGACGGACCTGCCGGAGCCGCGGGTGCAGGTGCTGCGGTAGGCGCAGGTTCGGCTGATTTCGCGGGTGCCGCTTCGGCTTTTTCCACATCTGCCTTGACGATGCGACCGTGGGGGCCCGAGCCCTTGATCGCGCTCAGATCCAGACCTTTTTGCGCTGCAATGCGGCGGGCGAGAGGGGAGGCAAAGATGCGCGTGCCATCCTTGGTCGGTGCAGCTGGCGCGGGTGCGGCCTTCTCGGCGGCGGCTGGCGCCGACACGTCACCGGCCGCGTCAGCTGCCGGGGCCGCTTCCGGCGCGGGTGCCGCCGCCGGTGAGCTGCCAATGTCGTCGGCGCTTTCGCCATCTTCCAGCAGGACGGCGATGGGGGTATTCACCTTGACGCCTTCGGAGCCTTCGGCAACGAGGATCTTGCCCACCGTCCCTTCATCGACCGCTTCGAATTCCATGGTTGCCTTGTCGGTTTCGATCTCGGCTAAAAGGTCGCCGGATGACACCGTATCGCCCTCTTTCACCAGCCACTTCGCCAGCGTGCCTTCCTCCATCGTCGGAGACAGCGCGGGCATGAGAATTTCTGTCGGCATGTCTGCGGCTCCTTAGCGGTAGGTGACTTGTTTGACGGCCTCGATCACCTCGGCGGTGGTGATCAGCGCGTGCTTTTCGAGGTTCGCAGCATAGGGCATCGGCACGTCCTTGCCGGTGCAGTTGATGACCGGCGCGTCGAGATAGTCGAACGCCTGCTGCATCAGAACCGAGCTGATGTAGTTGCCGACGGAGCCTTGCGGCCAGCCTTCTTCCACGGTCACGCATCGGTTGGTCTTCATCACCGAATTGATGATCGTGCCGGTGTCCATCGGACGCAGCGTGCGCAGGTCGATCACCTCTGCGTTGATGCCGTCCTCCGCCAGTTTGTCGGCGGCCTCCAGCGCGTATTGCATGCCAATGCCGAAGGACACGATTGTCACGTCATCGCCCTCGCGCCAAATGCGGGCTTTGCCGAAGGGAACGGTGAAGTCGTCCATGTCCGGCACGTTGAAGGTGCGCCCGTAGAGGATTTCGTTTTCCAAGAAGATCACCGGGTTGGGGTCACGAATGGCGGTCTTCATCAACCCTTTGGCGTCTGAGGCCGAATATGGCATGACCACCTTTAGACCCGGCACTTGCATGTACCACGCAGCGTAATCCTGTGAGTGCTGGGCACCGACGCGGGCGGCCGCGCCGTTGGGACCGCGGAAGACCATTGGCGCGCCCATCTGGCCGCCCGACATATAAAGCGTCTTGGCAGCCGAGTTGATGATCTGGTCAATCGCCTGCATTGCGAAGTTGAAGGTCATGAACTCAACGATGGGACGCAATCCGCCGAACGCTGCACCAACGCCGATCCCGGCGAAGCCGTGCTCGGTGATGGGCGTGTCGATCACGCGCTTGGCGCCGAACTCATCCAGCAAGCCTTGAGACACCTTGTACGCGCCCTGATACTCGGCCACTTCCTCACCCATCAGGAATACGGTGTCGTCGGCGCGCATTTCTTCGGCCATTGCGTCGCGCAAGGCCTCGCGGACGGTCTGTTCCTTCATCGCCGTGCCTTCAGGCCAGTCGGGGCTGTTGTCCACCTTGGGCGCCGCAGGGGGCGTCTCGGGGGTGGAGGCCGTCGCGGGCGAGGCAGCCTTGCCTTCCTCATCGGACAACGCTGCCGGGGCAGGGGCGCTCGATGTCTCGATATCGTCGACGCTCTCGCCTTCTTCGATCAGCACGGCGATGGGGGTATTGACCTTCACACCCTCGGTGCCTTCCGCGATCAGGATCTTGCCGACGATCCCCTCGTCGACGGCCTCGAACTCCATCGTCGCCTTGTCGGTTTCGATCTCGGCCATGATGTCACCGGACGACACCGTATCGCCCTCTTTCACCAGCCACTTCGCCAGCGTGCCTTCCTCCATCGTCGGGGACAGGGCGGGCATCAGAATTTCGGTTGCCATGTGTCTTGCTCCCCTTACGCGTTCTGCGGCGCCGTTTCGGCGTAGATGTCGGTCCAGAGCTCGTCCAGATGCGGCTCCGGGCTCTCCTTGGCGAACTCGGCAGAGGCGTTCACGATTTCCTTGATCTCTTTGTCGATGGCCTTCAGGTCTTCCTCGGTCGCGTGCTTGCCGGTCAGCAGCATCGAGCGGACCGCTTCGATCGGATCACGCTCATCACGCATCTTCTGCACTTCCTCGCGGGTCCGGTACTTGGCCGGGTCCGACATCGAGTGGCCGCGATAGCGATATGTCTTGATCTCCAGGATATACGGACCTTTGCCAGCGCGGCAGTGCGCGACAGCCTTCTGGCCCGCCGCCTTCACCGCCAGCACATCCATGCCGTCCACTTCCTCACCCGGAATGCCATAGGCGGCACCACGTTCCCAATAGCTCGGCGACTTGGTCGAGCGTTTGGTCGACGTCCCCATTGCATATTGGTTGTTCTCGATGACGAACACGACGGGCAAATCCCACAGTTCGGCCATGTTGTAGGACTCGTAAACCTGCCCCTGGTTCGCGGCCCCATCCCCGAAATAGGTGAAGGTTACGCGGTCGTTCTCAAGATACTTGTCAGCAAAGGCGAGGCCCGCGCCAAGCGGCACCTGCGCCGCAACGATGCCGTGACCGCCATAGAAATGCTTCTCTTTCGAGAACATGTGCATGGAGCCGCCCTTGCCCTTGGAGTAACCGCCATCACGGCCCGTCAGCTCGGCCATCACGCCGTTCGGGTCCATGCCGCAGGCCAACATGTGGCCGTGATCACGGTAGGAGGTGATGCGCTTGTCGCCTTCCTCTGCTGCCGCTTCCAGGCCCACAACCACGGCTTCCTGCCCGATATAGAGGTGGCAAAAGCCGCCAATCAGACCCATGCCGTAAAGCTGACCCGCCTTTTCCTCGAACCTGCGGATCAAAAGCATGTCGCGGTAGTAGCCTTTCAACTCCTCCGCCGACACGTTCGGTTTACTTGCGGCTTTGCGCGCGGCCATGCGGCAACCTCCCGTAACTGAAATAGTTTAGCGTTAAACTATCCCCTACAGGATTCGGTTCCCATACGCGACAGTCAATTTGCCGCAACGGCAAGCTGATGCATGGCAGCCATGTTTTACGGGTGGTTTAGCGAATGACGATCTCGTCGCTGCGCAACATGCCCAGAACGGACCGCGCCTGTTCATCCAGCAGATCAAGATCCAGGAAATCATCCGACAGCCGCTTGGTCAGGTTCTCCATCTCGGCCACCTGCGCCTCCACCTCGGCCAGTTGCCGGGTCAGGTCGCGCGCCTCGGCTTCGATCTCGGCCCGGCGGAACACGCCGAAATCTCCCTGCACGGCGGCAAAGGTGAAATAGGTCGCCAGCGCAAACGCGACCGAGAAAAAGACGAATGTGCCCAAAGCGGGACGTGCGGTACGGGTCATACTACTCTGCCTCTGGTCCGCCTCTCGGGGCGGTTTTGACCACTATGGCACAGGTGATTCGCGCTGTGAATCCCTTTTGTTTCAATTGGCTGACATTGGCGGACGACACGTCCACCTTACGACGTAAGGCGCATCGTGATGCGCCGAGTTCAGTGCTTGCCCATCATCTGCGCCGCAATCCGCGTCACGATCCCGCGCGGGCTGATCCGAGGCAGAAAGGCCATGACCTTGTTCATAACACCCGGCACGACGATCCGTTTGCCGATCCGCGATTGCAGCCACCCTTCCTCAGCGACGTCTTTCGCTTTCATGGGCTTCGACAGCTTCAACAAGCGCACGCCGTCCATGTCGGCATCGTCAAAGAAATTCGTCGCTGTCGCCCCCGGACACAGGGCCGTGACGGTCACCTTGGACCCGCGCAATTCCTCGGCCACGGCTTCGGACAGCGACAGCACATAGGCCTTCGTGGCGTGGTACACAGCCATGTTCGGCCCCGGCGTGAATCCGGCGACAGACGACACGTTCAGAATGCGCCCTTTGGGCAGGGCGTTCATGTGCGGAATGGCCAGTTTCATCAGCCGCGTCAGCGCCAGCATGTTCACGTTGATCGAATTGAGCTCACGCGCCCATCCCTGACCTTCGTCGAAGGGGCCGTTGTAGCCAAGCCCGGCATTGTTCACGAGCACGTCGATCTCACGCCCATCGGTGGCCTCAGCCCACAACCGCTCGACCTCTTCCATGTCCGACAGATCGGCGGGGATGACCATAACCTCCACACCCCGCGCGCGCACTTCGTCCGCGACCGCGTTCAGCTTGTCTTCGGACCGGGCGGCGAGGATCAGGTTGCGTTGTTCCTTGGCCGCGATGCGCGCGAATTCCACGCCAAGGCCCTCGGACGCGCCGGTGATGAGTGTCCACGCCATATGATGATCCCCGTATCGTTGTTCTACTATACGGGGTCATATGGGGCGCGGTTGCCGCGTCGCCAAGCGGCTGCAGTCTTTATTGGGTCAGCGCCGCGACACCGGGCAACTCTTTGCCCTCCATCCACTCCAGGAACGCGCCTCCGGCGGTCGAGATATAGGTGAAGTCGTCGGCCACGCCCGCCTGGTTCAGCGCGGCGACTGTGTCGCCACCGCCTGCAACCGTGACCAGCTTGCCCGCCTTGGTCAGCTCTGCCGCCGCCTTGGCTGCGGCCATCGTCGCGGTGTCGAAGGGCTCGATTTCGAAGGCTCCAAGAGGGCCGTTCCAGATCAGTGTTTCCAAATCGTCAAAGCACCGCGCGATGGTCTCAGCCGCCGCATCGCCCGCGTCCAGAACCATCTGATCCCCGGCGAGCCTGGTGTCTTGCCCAAGGGCAATCACCTCATGCGCCGCACCCGCCTTGAACTCCCGCGCGATCCGACCGTCGGTGGGCAGGATCACCTTGCAGCCTGCCTCGTCCGCTGCGGCCATGATGTCCCGCGCGGTGTCGTGCAGATCGGCCTCTTGCAGCGAGGCGCCAAGATCCGCACCTTGCGCGGCAATGAACGTATTCGCCATGCCGCCCCCGATGATCAGCACGTCGATCTTCTTCACCAGGTTCTGCAGCAGGTCGAGTTTGGTCGACACCTTCGCTCCACCAACCACTGCGCCAACCGGACGCTTGGGTGTCGAGAGCGCCGCCTCCAGCGCCTCCAACTCCGCTTGCATCAGGCGACCCGCACAATTGGGAAGCAGGTGCGCGACCCCGGTGGTCGAGGCATGGGCCCGGTGCGCGGCCGAGAATGCGTCGTTACAATAGATGTCTCCAAGCGTCGCCAAAAACTGCGCCATCTGCGGATCGTTCGCTTCCTCCATCGGGGAAAAGCGCGTGTTCTCCACAAGGATCACTGCATCGTTCGGCTGCGCGTCGATGAAGTCCCGGCTGGGACGTTCGACAAAGGTGACGGGGCAGCCGAATGCTTCTTCGAGGGCAGGCACCAACGGTTGCAACGACATGTCCGGATTGGGCTTGCCCTTGGGCCGCCCGAAATGGGCGAGCAAAACGGGGCTGCCGCCTTGCGCGCGGATGTCGGTGATGGTGGGCACGATCCGTTCGATCCGGGTGGCGTCGGTGACCCGGCCGTTTTCCATGGGGACATTGATGTCCACACGGGTCAGCACGCGCTTGCCCCCAAGGTCCATGTCATCCAGCGATTTCCAGCCCATCTCGCATACTCCCTTGTTCAGCGGTCGGCCCTTCCATCGCGGCAAATGCACCTTGGGTCAACCGGGTGACTTGTCCCTCGGCGCCCACAGGCTTAGGTAGGTGCCCAACCTGAACGGAAAGAGGCAGACATGGCCGAGATCAAAGACCCCGAAAACACGATCCTGATGGAATTGAAGGGCGGCACCGTCACCATTCAACTCCTGCCCGACGTGGCCCCGCAGCACGTGGAACGGATGAAGGAACTGGCGCGCGCTGGTGAGTACGACAATGTCGCCTTCCACCGCGTGATCGACGGCTTCATGGCGCAGACGGGCGACGTGCAGCACGGCGACATGGAAGACGGGTTCAACATCCGTATGGCGGGTACAGGTGGCTCTGACAAGCCCGATCTGCCTGCTGAATTTTCAAAGATCCCGCACGCTCGTGGCTCGCTGGGCGCGGCGCGTTCGGCGAACCCGAACAGCGCGAACTCGCAGTTCTTCATCAACTTCAAGGACAACGATTTCCTGAATGGACAATACACTGTCTACGGCCAGGTCATCGAAGGGATGGAGCATGTCGACGCCATCACCCGTGGTGAGCCGCCTGCCGAGCCGGATCGCATGATCAGCGTCAAGGTGGCCGCCGATGTGGCGTAATCTGATTGCCGCCGCAGCACTTGCTGTCCCCGCGGGGACAGCGCTGGCGTCGGGCTTGGAGATCGAAGTGACGGGAGAGGCCAATGGCACCATCGCCATCGATCTGCTCGAAGGCACCGCTCCGCAGCACGTCGCGCGCATCACGGCATTGGCTGAGGGTGGCGAGTATGATGGCGTGGCCTTTCACCGCGTGATCGACGGCTTTATGGCGCAGACTGGTGACGTTCAGTTTGGTGACACGACCGCCGACTACAATGGGCGTCGTGCAGGCACGGGTGGGTCGGATCAGCCGGACCTTCCGGCGGAGTTTTCGGACATCACCTTTGACCGTGGTGTCGTTGGTATGGCCCGGTCGCAGAGCCCGAACAGTGCCAACAGCCAGTTCTTTATCATGTTCCAGCCGGGGCCGTTTCTGGACGGGCAATATACCGTGGTTGGCCGCGTGACGTCTGGGCTTGAGGTGCTGGATCAGATCAAGCGCGGGCATCCGCGGTCGGGCGCTATCGAGGGCGCTCCGGATGTGATGACGAAGGTCACTGTGACAGAGTGAAAATCTGTCCCCGCGGGGACAGATTTGAAGGGCGCGGATTTTCCGCGCCCTTTTTTGTTGTGAAGACAGGCCTTTACAGGCCGACGCTCACCTTACCTGCGATTTAACGAAGGTTAAGATTTGGTGACGCCGCGGGTCAGCCAGCCGAGGCCAGCGCTGATCAGCGCCAGTGCGGTGGCGATCCAGGCGAGGCCCGAAAACGCGGCTGTCATGGCCGCGCCATGCCCTGCCGTATCGCTCGTCACGCCGAAACTGGCGGTGCCGCCTGCGCCTGCATAGAGCGTAGCGATGATGCCACCCACGGCTGCGACAGAGATCAGACCCGCCATGCGGGTCACTGCGTTGTTGATGCCCGACGCGATGCCCGATTGCGCCTCATTCACGGCGGCCATGACGGCTGTCGAAAGGGGGGCGGCGACGGCGGCCATGCCAAGACCAACGAGGCACATTGCAGGCAGGATGTGGCCCCAGAAGTTCTGTGCGGGGGCGAGGAGGGCCATGGTGGCGTAGCCCGTGGCCACGACGAGCGATCCGCCCATGAGGAGTGGAGCGGGCCCGATGCGGTCGGCCAGTTGACCTGCGCGGGCCGACAGCAGTGATATGAAAACGGACATGGGCGCGAAGGCGGCGGCGGTCTCGATCTCGCTCAGGCCCCAACCGGCGATGAAGGTCATGGGCATGAAGAAGAACATCATCGATAGGGCCGAGTAGAGCGTAAAGCTGAGGGCGTTGGCGGCGGAGAAGGGCCGGGACGCGAAGAGCGCGAGCGGCATCATGGGGTGCGTGCTGCGGCTTTGTATCCAAAGAAAGACGAGCAGCATTGCACAGCCGCCGATCAGCCAGATGCTGGCGTTCGATCCGTGATCAAGCGATGTGAGGCCCCAAGCGATTGCGAGGAGGGCAAAAGTGGCGCTGAGGGCCCCCGGGATGTCCACGCGGGCCTCGTCCTTTGACGGGTCCTCGGCCAGATGGCGGAAAAGGATGTACAGTGCGAGCCCACCCAAAGGCAGGTTGATGGCAAAGATCCAGCGCCACATGTCGGGGCCGCTAATGGTCAGTGCCAATCCTCCGATGATGGGTCCGGCGGCGGTCGTGACGGCGGAGGCGGCCGCCCAGATGCCGATGGCGCGGCCTCTGCTTTCTCGAGGGTAAGCGCGCGCGATGAGGGCAAGCGATCCGGGTACCATGATGGCGGCCCCGATGCCCTGCACCGCGCGGGCCATGATCATGAACCATGGCGTCGGTGCAATGGCGCAGAAAATCGAGGCGATGACAAACAGCGCAATTCCAAGACCAAAGACACGCCCCAGTCCGAACCGGTCGCCCATGGCCCCGCCGACAAGGATCAGGGCCGACAGAGTGAGCATATAGGCGTTGTGGATCCACTGCGCCTGCATCAGATCGGCGCCCAGACTGTCGCGCATGGCGGGCAGGGCTATGGCGACGACATGTCCGTCTATCAGTCCGATGGATGTGGCAAGAACAGCCGCAACGAGGATATAGGGGCGGCTGCGTTCCGCGCAGAACCCCGCATGAAAAACGGGCGCCGCAGGTGTCTGGGGCGCCCGTTGATCTGTCATGTAAGGAACTTAGCCGTTTTGCTGCGGCGCTGGGGCCGGTTGCTGCGGCTTCGGCTTGTTGCCACCGGCGTTCAGGGGATCGTCCTGACGCTGCACGGAGCCTTCGAAATGGGCGCCGGATTCGATGGCGATTGTTTTGTGGATGATGTCGCCTTCGACCCGTGCGGTCGAGGTGAGGCGGACCTTGAGACCGCGCACACGGCCGACGATGCGGCCGTTGATGACGACATCGTCAGCGACGACTTCGCCCTTGATCGTGGCGCTTTCCCCTATGGTCAGCAGGTGGGCGCGAATGTCGCCTTCGACCGTACCTTCGACCTGGATGTCGCCGGTGGTTTTCATGTTGCCGGTGATGTGCAGATCGGCCGACAGCAGCGAGGCAGGTGGTTTCGCCTTGGGCGCGCTGGCCTTGAATTCGCTTTGCGGCTTGGGCGCTGCGGGGGCAGGGGCGGCCGGTGCCGCGGGTTTGGCCGCATCAGAGCTGGGGCCAGGTTCGTTGATTTTGCTCTTAGAAAACATCGTTGGCTGCCTTGATATAGATCATCGGGTTGACGGCTTTTCCGCCGACGCGGACTTCGTAGTGCAGATGCACGCCAGTGACCCGTCCGGACGCTCCCATATCACCTATCCGGTCCCCGCGCGAGACCTTTTGACCAACTTTCACACGAAGCCGTGAGAGATGCGCGTAGCGGGTTTCAATCCCGAATTCATGTTGAATTTTGACAAGTCGCCCGTAGCCCGATTGCCAGCCCGCATGGGTGACGACGCCGTCGGCTGTGGCATAAAGCGGAGTGCCGTTCGAGGCGGCGAAATCGACGCCGTTGTGCATGCGCCGCCCGCCGGTTTTGGGGTCGCGGCGGAAGCCGAAGCCGGATGTGAAGCGGAAGGAGGACTTGACCGGTGTTGCGAACGGCGCCTTTTGCGCGGCAATCCGGTAGAGGTTGAGCGTGTCCATCTGGTTGAGCAGACGGTTTGCGCGGCGGGTGTCGGGGCTGGGCTCTTCCCCGCGTGTGGAGAAGCTGAGTGGCGTGAGCGGGCCGCCCTGGCCGGAATAGCCGCGGCGCACTTCTTCGATGATCCGGTCGGTGGGCATGCCAGCTGCGCGGAACATCTTGTCCAGCGGGGCGACCGAGACGGTCATCGCCTCTTCGAGCTGGCGGAAGATCTGGTCGTTCTGTTCTTTCATCAACGCGATTTCGGTCGCCATTTCGTCGGCAGCGAGCAGCGCGTCCTGCGCGTCACGCTCGATCTTGTCACGTTCGGCAGCGGTTTTGGCGAGCGCTTGGGCCACGAAATCTATGGGTGCCCCACCAGAGTTTGCGGCGAGCGCCGTGCCCGCCCCACCGGTTTCGACCTTTTCCTGCAACGCGGCCAGCTGGTTGCGGGCCGCTTCACGGTCTTTCATTGTGCCACGTAGGGTGGCTTGGATGACCTCGATACCCGTCTCCAATTCGCGCCGCCGCGTTTCGGAGGCGAGCAGTTCGGACTGCATGACGGAGATCTGTTCGAGGGCCGCATTGAAACGGTTTTGGGCTGCGAGCGCCTCTTCTGCGCGGGCGTCGCGTTGCCCCGCCAGATCGTTGAGACGTGCCTGATAGGTTCGTTGATCGCGCTTGGCCTGCTCGCGGAAATTGCCCGCGCCGATGCTGTCCATCAGGAGGATTGCCGTGGCAATGATGGCCCAGGCCACGAGGAAGGAACTGCCAGTGAATGCGATCAGTTGAGTCCCGGATCGGAGCCGGATGAACCGGGTGTCGTTGTCCGATTTCAGAAATACGCGCCTTTCGGGAAAATACCTTTCCAGCAGGCCGTGCCATTTGATCGCGAGGCGTGTCCGCAAAATCCTCGTCCCTTTGTCCCATCCCGTTGCAGGCGCTCATATCCCCAAACACGGCACCTAGCGCCTGTGCATAAAGTCACACCGCTTTGGCGGCAAGTCTGACGTGGCGATCCGGCAAAAAGCGGTGCGGAAATGTGTCAAATTGGCGGAAAACCGCCCATCAGACCATACGGATCAGTCTGCCACGGCGAGTGGCCAATAGAAGTCCGGGGGCAGCCCGGCCTCGGCGCGCTTTTCCTCGTTGAATGGTGGTTTGAGGGGGCTGTGGAAGTAGCGTTGTACCAGCTGGTGGAAGGCGTCCTTTGGGTCGAGGTTGTCGCGGCCGCAGAGGAAGTGGAACCATTTTGAGCCGTAGGCGACGTGCGCGACTTCTTCGGAGTAGATGGTTTCGAGAGCGGCGACGGCGCTGTCGAGCTTGGCTTTGCGGAACACCTCGATCATGCCGGGGGTGACGTCGAGCCCGCGCGCTTCGAGCACCATGGGGACGACGGCGAGGCGGCCCATGAAGTCGGTCGCAGTGTCTTCGGCAGCGCGCCACATGCCAGCGTGGGCGGGCAGGGCGCCGTAGTGGCTGCCCAGCTCTTCGAGGCAGTCGCACATCAGGTTGAAATGCTTGGATTCCTCGTCAGCCGCTTTGACCCAGTCGTCGTAGAAGCCCGTGGGCATGGGCACGTGGGTGAAACGTGCGATGATGTCCCAGTGCAGATCGACCGCGTTGAGTTCGATGTGGGCCACGGCGTGCAGGAGGGCGATCCGCCCTTCGGGGCTGCCGGGGCGGCGGCGGGGGACATCGCGGGGGCTGAGCAGTTCGGGTTGCGCAGGGCGCGCAGGGTGCATGGGCGGGTTGGCGGTGCCGATCTCTGGGGTCTGCCCATCGGCGCGTGCGGCTTTCCATTCGGCGGCGAGCTTGCGGGAGAGCGCCGTCTTTTCCCGCCCGTCGGCTGTGCGCAGCACGGCCTCGGCCATCTGGGCGAGCGGTATCATGCGGCAAGTGCGGGCAAGGCGGCCCGGCGTGTTGCGTCGATGTTTTCAAGCTGTGGCATATGTTCTGATCCTGACGGTTCGGTCAGCGGTGGGCCGCTCATGTTGTATTGCGAGGGCGTCCCTGTTTGAAACGTATCCATGGTTCGTTCGTGCCATACAAGGGTTGAACGGGACAATCGATCCAACAACGTCGAAGTTCGAGCGTTGCCATTCACCTCACGTTTGATTGGCTGAACTGATCGCCGAAAGCGACTTGGCTGACAGCGTCGCCGAATAGAGGCTTGTTTGGCGTCGCATACACCTTCGACGCTGCTGAGAGAGGTCCGCTATGAGCCCAAACTGTCGCTTAGGTTTCCCGGGAATCAAAAATTTCTCGAAGGCTTCTTGATGGAACCCACCCCACCATACCATTTGTATTTCTGCAAAGGACCCATCCGTGCGTTTCGTCGATGCCGTCCAGCTTCTCGCCCAACTGACAGGTTAACTCCTGAGCCGAAAACGGCGCCCTGGCATATGTCTTACCACCGACACGCTTGGCGAGGTTGTCCGGTATCCAACCCTCTCTACCAGCTCGATCTTTTGCCCAGACCCAAATGTGACCATCCCAATTGTCGGACTTACCAGACAGCCATAATTCGTCACCCTCTTCGAGAGTGATAGGATGCTCATACGCCGCCGTCCAATCTGTAACTACGTCAAAACTACTCATTGGCTGATCCCGGATAGAGCGCCGATAACAGTTAAGCTCATCATCGCCAGGTTCTCAAGAATAGCGAACGGCAGCAAAGTCCGCAAAACCGACGCGCTTCGCCGGGCGCGTTCAGGATGGCGTCCGGCGATGTCTCGATACACTCCGGCGTGCCAGAGCCTGCTACAGCGCCTTCACAGCCGCCAATACCGCCTCGGCATGGCCTGGCACTTTCACCTTGGGCCAGACCATGGCGATGTTGCCATTTGCGTCGATCAGGAAGGTCGTGCGTTCGATGCCCATGTACTTCTTGCCGTACATGTTCTTTTCCTTCCACACGCCGTAGTCTTCGCAGACCGAGCCGTTTTCATCCGACAGAAGGCCCACCGTCAGCTCGCGTTTCTTGGCGAACTTGGCGTGGCTGGCCACGCTGTCCTTGGAGATGCCGAAGATCTTGGCGCCGGCCGCTTCGAATTCGGACAGGTGTTCGGAAAAGGCGATAGATTCCTTGGTGCAGCCGGGCGTGTCGTCGCGCGGGTAGAAATAGAGCACAACCGGACCGCCCTGTAGCGCCGAGAGCGTCACATCATTGCCGTCGGCGTCGGGCAGCGTGAAATCAGGGGCGGAGGAGGCTATGTCGAGCATGTTTTGGCCTTTTCATTACTCTTGGGAAAGTTGTGACTGGCATGATAGGGCTGAGCGGACAAGAATAAAGACATGAGCAGTGCAGACCCTGTAACCGATCCGCCGACTGAGCGGAAAAAGAGCCTGTGGCGTCGCCTTGGGCTTGGGAGCATGTTGTTCAGCCTGATGTTCGCTGCTGTGATGGGGGCGGCGATCTATGTGCTGATCGGGCGGCCGGTGATGGCCCCGGATTGGTTGCGTGACCGGATCGAAATTCGTGCAGGCGAAGCGCTTGGGGCCGCATCTTTGCGTTTCGATGCGCTGGACCTGGTGGTTGAAGACAGCACAAAGCCACGTGTGCGCATGACCAACGTGCAGCTGCTGAATGATGCAGGTGTCGAGATTGTCGGTTTTTCCGAGATGCGGATCGGTCTGTCGTTGACGGACCTTGTGCAGGGGACGTTCCGCCCGACAGAGATTGGCGTGACCGGTGTTTTTGCCAAGCTGCGCCGCGAGATTGACGGGTCTGTGATCCTGTCCGGCGGTCTGGATCTGGGGGCGCCCTCGCAGCAAGCGGATACCTTTGCCAAATTGATCGAAGGGATTGACGATCTTGTGTCGATCCCCGGCCTTTCCGCCATGACAGAAGCGGATGTGCAGGCGCTGACCCTGCAGATCGAGGATGTCCGGTCGGCCCGCGCCTGGACGGTCGATGGTGGGCGGATGCGGCTGATCCGCGATGGCGACGTTCTGCGCATCACCTCGGACCTGGCCTTGCTCAGCGGCGGGCAGGGCGTGGCGACGCTGGAGGCGAATTACGAGGGCCGCGTGGGCGCCTCGGCTGCGACTTTTGGTGTGCTGGTCAATGATGTGGATGCAGGCGACATCGCTGTTCTGGCCCCCGCGTTCGAGTGGCTGGATGTTCTGCGCGCCCCTATCTCGGGGGCGGTTCGCGGGGTGTTTGGTGTCGATGGCACGCTGGCCCCGATCAATGTTGCGCTGAACATAGGCGAGGGTGTCATTCAACCGACCGATGCGACCCGCCCCGTGCCGTTCCGGTCGGCGCGCAGCTATTTCAGCTACGATCCCGAGGGCACTGTTCTGCTCTTTGACGAGTTGTCCGTCGACAGTGCGTGGATCACGGCCCAGATCGACGGGCAGGCGGTGCTTGGAATCGATGAGCGGGGTGGCCTGGACGATCTGGTTGGTCAGTTTCGCGCCACATCCTTGAGTGCCAATCCCGACGCCCTGTATCCCGAGCCCATTCAAATGGAAGCAGCGCAGCTCGATTTTCGGCTGAGCCTCGATCCTTTCCGCCTGGATATCGGGCAGGCGTTGTTTCAGGACAAGGGGCAGGACCTGATTGCCCGCGGCGCGCTGATGGCGGACCCCGACGGGTGGAGCTACGAGCTTGACGCGCAGATGGAGGCCATGATGCCGGACCGTCTGCTTGAGCTGTGGCCGGAGCGCTATGCCCCCAAGGCACGCAAATGGGTGCTGGAGAACCTGTTCGAGGGGCAGATGCGTGATCTCGATCTGGCCTTGCGCGACACTCCGACGGGGGCCGTCGTGGCCTATACCAGCTTTGCCTATGAAGATGCGAAGGTGCGATATCTCAAGACGTTGCCCCCGGTCGAGGAGGCACGGGGCAGTGCCAGCCTGCTCGATGGCCGGTTCGTTGTGTCCGTGGATCAGGGTCATGTGACCGCGCCGCAAGGGGGCCGTATCGATGTGAGCGGGTCGTCCTTCATCATCCCGGACGTGCGCGCGCGCGATGAGGTGCCCGCTGTTGTCCGGCTTGAAACAGATGGAACGGTGACGGCCGGTCTCTCGCTTCTCGACATGCCGCCGCTGAACGTGATGGAGCGGGCCGGGCTGTCGCCGACCATCGCTGATGGGCGGATCGCTGCCGCGGGTACGCTGGCCTTTGCGATGAAGAAAGGGCTGAAGCCCAAAGACGTTCAATACGACGCGACAGGCACCGCCCGCGATGTGCTGAGCACGTCCCTGATCGAGGGGCGCCGCCTGTCTGCCGACCGGTTGACGGTCGTTGCGTCGCAAACGGGGGTAGAGGTCGCAGGACCCGGCACGCTGGATGGCGTGCCCTTTGACGTGACCTGGGCCCAACCTTTGGGGCAGGGGCCGCAGCCCAGCACGGTGCGCGGCTCAATCGAGTTGTCCGAGCGGACGATTGACGCCTTTGACCTCGGCCTGCCTGCCGGACTGGTGTCGGGACGGGGCAGTGGCGATATCGAGATAACGTTGCCGGTGGGTGAGGCGGCGCCATCTTTTGCCCTGTCATCGAACCTGCGTGGCGTGCGCTTGTCTTCGCCGCCCCTAGGGTGGTCAAAACCTGCGGGCAGCCCGGCCGCCTTGTCGCTTTCGGGGGCGTTGGGTCCAGCGCCGCGTGTTGACCGGCTGGTTCTGGACGCGCCGGGTTTACAGGCTGAAGGGGCCATCACTGCAACACCTGGTGCGGGGCTCGAGCGCGCCAGTTTCAGCGCGGTGCGGGTTGGCAACTGGATGAACGGGCCTGTTGATCTGGTGGGCCGCGGTCGCGGTGTACCGCCTGCCGTGGTTGTCCGTGGCGGGACGCTTGATCTGCGCGAGGCCGACTTTGGCGGCTCCGGCTCTGGCACCGGGGGGCAGCAGGGTGGCGGACCGCTGAGCCTGACCCTGGACCGGTTGCAGATCACCGACACCATCGCGCTGATTGGCGTGTCGGGTGAATTCAACATGAGCAATGGACTGGACGGCACGTTCACCGCGCGGGTGAACGCGGGCACGCCGATCCGGGGCCAGGTGTTGCCGCAGGGCGGGCGCAGTGCCATTCGCATCACAGCGAATGACGCAGGCGGTGTGGCTGCGTCGGCCCGTATTCTCAAACAAGCGCGCGGTGGGACTCTGGATCTGACCCTGCTGCCCGTGGGTGCCGCCGGTTTCGATGGCACGCTGTCCATCAAGGAAACACGTGTTCAGGACGCGCCCGCGATCGCGGCGCTGCTGAATGCCTTGAGTGTCGTTGGTCTGCTCGAACAGATGGGCGGCAGCGGCATTCACTTTCAGGATGTGAACGCAGCGTTCCGGCTGACGCCGTCAACCATGACCCTGACACAAGCCAGTGCGACCGGACCGTCGATGGGGTTGTCGATGGACGGTGTCTATGACGTGGCGGGAGGGCGGCTGAACATGCAGGGTGTGATTTCGCCGCTGTTCCTGATCAATGGGATCGGCAGCATCTTTACCCGTCGCGGCGAGGGGTTGATCGGGTTCAACTACACCCTGCGCGGGCCTGCGGCGGACCCGCGCGTGCAGGTCAATCCGCTATCCGCCCTGACGCCCGGCCTTTTCCGCGAGATTTTCCGCGCGCCACCGCCAGATTTGCCACGCGTCGAAGGGGAAACCCCGGCGCCGGTCGTGCCCGAAGCCTTTGCCCCGGTCGACCCCGGACCAAGTGACGCGGAGCGGCGGCGCCAGGAACGTCAGCAACGTGTTGATGAACGTTGAGCGCACCGTTACAGGGCGCGCATGAAACTGGATGATTTCGACTTTGACCTGCCCGACGCGCTGATTGCGACCCGGCCCGCTTCACCACGCTCGTCCGCGCGGCTGCTGGTGGCGGACGGCGACGCGATCCATGACCAGCGTGTGACCGACCTTGTGTCCTGGCTGCGCCCCGGTGATCTGCTGGTGCTGAATGACACGCGCGTGATCCCGGCGCGGTTGTTTGGCACGCGGGCACGGGAAAGTGCGCAGGGGCTAACCGAAGCGCGGATTGAAGTCACGCTGCTGGAACCGCGCGCAGATGGCACGTGGTCGGCACTCGTCAAGCCGTTGAAGAAGGTGAAACCGGGGGAGGTTGTACGCTTCTCGGCTGATCTGTCGGCCACGCTGGATGGCAGTGCAGACGGGCAGGGGCATTTGCGGTTCAATCTGACCGGCGATGATTTCGATGCGGCGCTGGCTGAGGCGGGGGCGATGCCCTTGCCTCCTTACATCGCGGCCAAGCGGCCCGCCGATGACAAGGACAAGAACGATTATCAGACCATCTGGGCGAAAAATTCCGGGGCGGTCGCAGCGCCCACCGCGTCGCTGCATTTCGATGAAGCGCTGATGTCGGCCTTGGCCGAGCGCGGTGTTCAGACGACCTATGTCACTTTGCACGTAGGTGCGGGCACGTTTCTGCCGGTGAAGGTCGATGATGTGACCCAGCATAAGATGCACGCCGAATGGGGGCAGGTGTCGGAGCAAGCGGCCCGGGACATTGCCGACGCAAAGGCGCGCGGCAATCGGGTTATTCCGGTCGGCACGACCGCGCTGCGGTTGATCGAGACGATGGCACGCGATGTCGGCATTGCCCCGTGGGACGGCGAGACCGACATCTTCATTTACCCCGGTTTCACATTTGGCGTGGCAGACGGGCTGATGACCAATTTCCACCTGCCCAAATCCACGCTGATGATGTTGGTGTCGGCCCTGATGGGGCAGGATCGGATCCGGGCGATTTACGACCACGCGGTGCGATCCGAGTACCGCTTTTTCTCTTACGGCGATGCGTCGCTTTTGTTGCCGCAAACGTGACACCGGAAACCGACATTTGAACGTCGCACATATCTGCGACACGAGGCCCTGAGCCGGGCGAATTTTGAACACACCCCTCTGAGGAGTTTGGCGAGATGTTCCAGGTACTGACAAGCGCGTGGGCGCTTTTGTTTGGCATGGGCCTTTTGATGGTCGGCAACGGCATGCAGGGCACGCTGCTGGGCATCCGGGGCGAGATCGAGGGATTTTCGACCGCCGAGATGTCGATCGTGATGTCGGCCTATTTCCTTGGCTTTCTGGGCGGCAGTCGTATGGCGCCGCGCATGATTCAGCGCGTGGGCCATGTGCGGGTGTTTGCGGCGCTGGCCTCCCTGATCTCGGCGGTGATGATCCTGTACCCGACCTTTGCCGATCCGTGGGCGTGGACCGTAGGGCGGGTTGTGATCGGCTTCTGTTTTTCGGCCGTCTACGTGACGGCGGAGAGCTGGCTGAACGATGCGGCCGACAATTCGAACCGGGGCAAGGCGCTGTCGCTGTATATGATCGTGCAGACGACGGGTATTGTTGTCAGCCAGTACCTGCTGCTGACTGCTGATCCGTCGGGCTTCATCCTGTTTGTTATTCCGTCGGTCCTCGTGTCATTGGCGATCACGCCCATTTTGCTGTCGATCAGCCCGGTCCCGGCCTTTGACACGACGAAGCCGATGACGCTGCGCGAGCTTGTCGGCTATTCGCCGCTGGGCTGCGTGGGCATGTTTCTGCTGGGCGGCGTGTTTGCCGCGCAGTTCGGGATGGCGGCGGTCTATGGCACCGCAGCGGGGCTGAGCGTGGCGCAGATCTCAGCCTTTGTGTCGACGTTCTTTATCGGGGCAGTGGTGCTGCAGTATCCTATCGGGTGGATTTCGGATCGGATGGATCGCCGTGTGCTGATCCTGATTGCTGCCGCCATTGGCGGGCTAGGGTCGGTGATTGGTCTGCTGTTGGGGGGCAACTTTGCGATGCTGCTGGTGTCGGCCTTTGTGGTGGGGGGCATGTCGAACCCGCTCTATTCGCTGTTGCTGGCCCACACGAACGACTTTCTGGATCACGACGATATGGCGGCAGCTTCGGGTGGGTTGGTGTTTATCAACGGGCTTGGCGCTGTCTTTGGCCCGCTGATCGTGGGCGCTCTGATGGAGAGCGTGGGGCCGTCGGGCTTTTACATGTTCACGGGTGTGCTGTTTGCGGCGCTTGTCGGCTACGCCGCCTACCGGACGACTCAGCGCGCCACGGTGCCTGTGGACGAGACGGGGGCGTATGTGGTCATGTCGCAGGCAACAACCACGCCTGTCGCCATGGAAATTGCACAAGAATATGCCATCGAGACGGACCTGGAGGGCGAAGACGACACACGGGCGGCATAATGTGTCGTGCCTGTTGTATTTCGTGATTTGGGACCCAAGGTAAACTGTGTAACGGTTTTTGGCGGGACATGGGCAGGGAGATAGACAGCCATGGTGGGTCCGGACGAAATATTGCGGTTCTGGTTGGACGAATGTGGTCCGGAGGATTGGTTCAAATCCGATCCTGATTTTGACCAGGTCATACGGGATCGTTTTGGCGCGACATGGAAAGCAGCGACCGAGGGTAAGTTTGCCCTGTGGCTGACCTATCCGTCGGGCGCACTGGCCTACATCATTCTGACCGACCAGTTTCCGCGCAACATGTTCCGCGATGATGCGGCGGCCTTTTCGACAGACAAGGCGGCACTTGCCGCGGCCAAGTCGGCCATCGCCAAAGGGTGGGACATGCGCATCGATGCGCCTGCGCGCCAGTTCTTCTACATGCCGCTCGAGCATTCGGAGAACGCCTGTGATCAGGACCGTGCCGTTCGCCTGATTTGTGAGCGGATGGACGATGCGGAGTTTCTGCTGCATGCCCGCGCGCATCGCGAGGTCATTCGCCAGTTTGGCCGGTTCCCGCATCGCAATGGGGTTCTGGGGCGGGCAACCACCGCCGCCGAGCAGGCGCACCTGGACGCCGGTGGCTACGGCGAAGTGGTGCGCGGATTGCAGGCAGCCGAAGCCGCCTGAAACTTTTCCGAACGTTGAAACGTTTGTGGCGCAGGGCTTTCCCCTGCGTCAGTCGATTTGTCGCGCTTGGCTTTCGTTGTGGCTTGTCCAAAAATAGTTTAACGGTAAACTAGTTTTGATGCAGCGCTTGGCGAGGAGCTTGATATGGCAGCGAAATCCTTTGACGTGGTGATCATCGGTTCTGGTCCTGGCGGCTATGTGGCGGCCATTCGGGCCGCGCAATTGGGCCTGAGCACCTGCGTCGTGGAGCGTGAACATCTGGGCGGGATCTGCCTGAACTGGGGCTGTATTCCGACCAAGGCGATGCTCCGATCTTCCGAAGTGTTCCACCTGATGCACCGGGCCAAGGAGTTTGGCCTGAAGGCGGATGGCATCGACTACGATCTGGACGCCGTCGTTGACCGCTCGCGTAAGGTCGCGGGGCAGCTGTCAGGTGGCGTGCAGCATCTGCTGAAGAAGAACAAGGTGACGGTCATCATGGGCGAGGGGACGATCCCGTCCAAGGGCAAGGTGTCGGTCAAGACCGACAAGGGCACCGAAGAGCTGACAGCCAAGAATATCATCCTCGCCACCGGCGCGCGGGCACGCGAGTTGCCGGGGCTTGAGGCGGATGGCGAGTTGGTCTGGACCTACAAAGCGGCGCTGACGCCGACGCGGATGCCGAAAAAGCTGCTCGTAATCGGCTCGGGCGCCATCGGGATCGAATTTGCGAGCTTCTACAACACGCTGGGGGCCGACACGACCGTGGTTGAGGTGATGGACCGCGTGCTGCCCGTTGAAGACGAGGAAATCAGCGCCTTTGCCAAGAAAGCATTCGAAAAGCAGGGCATGAAGATCATGCAGAAGGCGATGGTCAAGCAATTGGACCGCGCTAAGGGCAAGGTCACGGCCCATATCGAGGTGGGCGGTAAGGTCGAGCAGCACGAATTTGACACTGTGATCTCCGCCGTGGGCATCGTCGGCAATGTCGAGGGGCTGAACCTTGAGAAGCTGGGCGTGAAGGTGGACCGCACCCACGTTGTGACAGACGAGTTCTGCCGCACCGGGGTCGAGGGTATCTTTGCCATCGGTGATATCGCGGGCGCACCTTGGCTGGCGCACAAGGCGTCCCACGAGGGCGTCATGGTGGCCGAGCTGATCGCGGGCAAGAACGACGTGCACCCGATCAAGCCGAATTCGATTGCCGGCTGCACCTATTGCCACCCGCAGGTCGCGAGTGTCGGTCTGACCGAGGCGAAGGCCAAAGAGGCAGGCTACAAGATCAAGGTCGGCAAGTTCCCGTTCATCGGCAACGGCAAAGCCATCGCTTTGGGCGAGCCCGAGGGCATGATCAAAACGGTGTTCGACGAAAAGACCGGTGAGCTGCTGGGCGCGCATATGATTGGGGCCGAAGTGACCGAACTGATCCAGGGCTATGTCGTGGGACAGGCTCTGGAGACCACGGAAGAAGACCTGATGCACGCCGTCTTCCCGCACCCGACGCTGTCGGAAATGATGCATGAAAGTGTGCTCGATGCCTATGATCGCGTGATCCACATGTAAGACGCAGGCCGCGCACATATCGCGGCCTTGCAGCCCCCCGAGTTCAAGCGTAGCCGGGGGGCATGACCGACCGCACGTCCTTCCCGCTTGTCTTCGCCCTTTGGGGCGCGGGGCTTGGTGCAGCGGGGCAATACGCCAAGATTTCCGTTATCTTTGATCAGCTTCCGGCGGTGTACCCGGATGCGGGTGCGGCGCTTGGATTCATCGTGTCTTTGGTCGGCTTCGTTGGCATCGTGCTTGGCGTCGTTGCGGGGCTGGTCGTTGCCCGCATTCGCTATCGCCGTGCGATGCTGTGGGCGCTTTGGGCCGGGGCCGCGCTGTCGCTGTTCCAGGCAACATTGCCGAGCCTGCCGTGGATGTTGGTGAGCCGCGCGCTGGAGGGCGTGTCGCACCTGGCGATGGTGGTGGCTGCGCCGACCCTGATTGCGCAGTTGAGCGCGGAGCGGCATCGCGGATTTACCCTGACGCTGTGGAGTACGTTTTTCTCTGTCGCCTTCACGCTGCTCGTGGTGCTGGGGCTGCCATTGGTTGATGCAATGGGTCTGCCCGCGCTCTTTGTCGCGCATGCCATCTGGCTGGCAGTTTTTGCCGTGATCCTTGGCTTATTCCTGCGCCCGTTGGAGGTACCGCCGGAGGGGCGGCTGACGCTTGGCGGAATTCTGCGGGATCACGTGACCATCTATGCCTCGCCCCGGATCGCTGCGCCGGGGGCAGGGTGGATGTTCTACACCTTCTGTTTTCTGGCCATCCTGACGGTGCTGCCGCCCTACATCGCGCCGGAATGGCGGGCTTGGGTCATTGGGGCGATGCCGTTGGTGTCGATTGGCGTGTCGCTCACGTTCGGGGTCTACATGCTGCGCCATATCTCGGCGGTGATGCTGGTGCAGATCGGGTTTGCGTTGTGCATCGCATCGCTGTTGTGGCTGTGGGTGGCGCCTGGTTTGCCCATCGCCTGTTTGGCACTGGCTGGTGCATTGGGGCTGGTGCAGGGCGCGAGCTTTGCCGCTGTGCCGCAGTTGAACGACACCGCCGCGCATCAATCACAGGCCTATGGCGGGCTGGCGCAGACGGGCAATCTGGGCAACACGCTGGGCACGCCTGCCTTGCTTGCGGTGCTGAGCGTGGCCGGGTTCCCAGGATTGGTGTGGACCTGCATCGTCGTCTTTTTGTGCGGGATTGCAGCCCACGCGTGGATGGCGGCGCGCCGCTCCTGACAGGTTGCGGCAGCAAGCGACATGTTCACGCCTTGTTCTAACTTTTCCGTTGGCTGTTTCGGCCATCTGACCTATGTACAACTCGTTAATCCGGGGGGCTGACATGGCCGAGCAAAAGAATATCGAGGTGCGTGGCGCGCGCGAGCACAACCTCAAGTCCATCGACGTGGATATCCCGCGCGACCAACTGGTTGTGATCACTGGGCTTTCGGGGTCGGGCAAGTCGAGCCTTGCCTTTGATACCATCTATGCCGAGGGGCAGCGCCGCTATGTGGAATCGCTGTCGGCCTATGCGCGCCAGTTCCTGGACATGATGCAGAAGCCGGATGTGGATCACATCTCGGGCCTGAGCCCCGCGATTTCGATTGAGCAGAAGACGACGTCGAAGAACCCCCGGTCGACCGTCGGCACCGTGACCGAGATCTATGACTACATGCGTCTGCTCTTTGCCCGGGTCGGCACGCCCTATTCACCGGCCACGGGCAAGCCCATCGAGGCGCAGCAGGTGCAGGATATGGTCGATCGCATCATGGCGATGGAGGAGGGGACGCGCGCCTATCTTCTGGCGCCGATCATTCGCGACCGCAAGGGCGAGTACCGCAAGGAGTTTCTGGAGCTGCGCAAGCAGGGTTTCCAGCGGGTGAAGGTGGACGGGTCGTTCTATGAGCTGGACGAGCCGCCGACGCTGGACAAGAAGTTCCGCCATGACATCGACGTGGTGGTGGACCGGATTGTGGTGCGCGAGGGGCTTGAGACGCGGTTGGCGGATTCGCTGCGCACTGCCTTGGATCTGGCGGATGGGATTGCCATTCTCGAGACCGCGCCGAGTGAGGGTGATCCGGAACGGACGACGTTTTCCGAAAAATTCGCGTGTCCTGTCAGTGGCTTCACCATTCCCGAGATTGAGCCGCGTTTGTTTTCCTTTAACGCGCCCTTTGGGGCTTGTCCGTCCTGTGACGGCTTGGGGCATGAGCTGTTCTTTGACGAACGCTTGGTCGTGCCGGATCAGAATCTGAAGGTCTATGATGGCGCCTTGGCCCCTTGGCGGAAGGGGAAGTCGCCGTATTTCCTGCAGACCATTGAGGCGATTGCGAAGCATTACGAGTTTGATCCGCAGACGAAGTGGAAGGATCTGCCCGCCCATGTGAAACAGGTGTTTCTGCACGGCTCGGGTGATGATGAGATACCATTCCGCTATGACGAAGGCGGGCGTGTCTATCAGGTGACGCGCGTGTTCGAGGGGGTGATCCCCAACATGGAGCGCCGCTATCGTGAGACGGATTCGAACTGGATCCGCGAGGAATTTGAGCGGTATCAGAACAACCGACCCTGTGGCGATTGTGGCGGGTACCGTCTGCGCCCAGAGGCACTGGCCGTGAAGATCGGGCCGCGGGATGATCCCGAAAACCTGTTGCACGTCGGGCAGGTGGTCGAGATGTCGATCCGCGAAGCCTACGCCTGGTGCCAGGAGGTGCCGAAGCATCTGACGGATCAGAACAACGAGATTGCACGGGCGATCCTGAAGGAGATCCGTGAGCGCCTTGGGTTTCTGAATAATGTGGGACTTGAGTACCTTACGATGTCACGTTCAAGTGGTACGTTGAGTGGGGGCGAAAGCCAGCGCATCCGTTTGGCGTCGCAGATTGGCTCGGGTCTGACCGGGGTGCTCTACGTGCTGGACGAGCCGTCCATCGGCCTGCACCAACGTGACAATGACCGGCTGCTCGGTACGCTCAAGAACCTGCGCGATCAGGGCAATACCGTGATCGTGGTGGAACATGACGAGGAGGCCATTCGAGAGGCAGATTACGTGTTCGATATTGGTCCGGGCGCGGGTGTGCATGGCGGGCAGGTGGTGGCCCATGGCACGCCGCCGGAGCTGGCGGCGAGCGGGTCGATCACCGGTGACTACCTGTCTGGCAAGCGCGAGATCGCGGTGCCGCTGGAGCGGCGCAAGGGCAAGAAGGGCAAGAAGAAGCTGACGGTCGTGAAGGCGACGGGGAACAACCTGCAGAACGTGACGGTCGACTTTCCGCTCGGTAAGTTTGTCTGTGTGACCGGTGTGTCGGGTGGGGGCAAGTCCACGCTCACGATTGAGACGCTTTTCAAGACCGCTTCGATGCAACTGAATGGCGCGCGCCAGACGCCTGCGCCCTGCGAGACGATCAAGGGGCTGGAGCATCTGGACAAGGTGATCGACATCGACCAGCGGCCCATCGGGCGTACGCCACGGTCGAACCCGGCGACGTATACGGGCGCTTTCACCCCGATCCGCGACTGGTTTGCCGGTCTGCCCGAAGCGAAGGCGCGCGGCTACAAGCCCGGGCGCTTCAGCTTCAACGTGAAGGGAGGGCGCTGCGAGGCGTGCCAAGGTGACGGCGTCATCAAGATCGAAATGCACTTTTTGCCGGACGTCTATGTCGAGTGCGAGACCTGCAAGGGTGCGCGCTACAATCGCGAGACGCTCGAGATCAAGTTCAAGGGTAAGTCCATCGCCGATGTGCTGGATATGACGGTCGAAGACGCGCAGGAGTTCTTCCAGGCGGTGCCGTCCATTCGCGAGAAGATGGATGCGCTGATGCGCGTGGGTCTCGGCTATATCAAGGTCGGCCAGCAGGCGACGACCCTGTCGGGGGGCGAAGCGCAGCGGGTGAAGCTGTCGAAAGAGCTGTCGAAACGGTCGACTGGCCGGACGCTCTATATTCTGGACGAGCCGACAACTGGTTTGCACTTTGAAGATGTGCGCAAGCTGTTGGAAGTGCTCCATGAATTGGTGGATCAGGGCAACTCGGTTGTCGTGATCGAACACAATCTGGACGTGGTGAAAACCGCCGACCATATCATCGATATCGGCCCCGAGGGCGGCGATGGTGGTGGCCAAGTGGTCGCGACAGGTACGCCGGAGGATGTGGCGGAGGTCGCGGAAAGCCACACTGGTCGCTACCTCAAACCGATGTTGGCACCGCGCAAGGTTGCGGCGGAGTAATTCCCTCGGCACATCTTGAATGTGAATCGGATTAACACCATCTCATCTTCACAATCACGTCAGGAGAGTGAAGATGAGACCATCTTGTTTAGCCGCCTCAGCCATGTGCGCTGTCGCGTTGACCTCCCCCGTGGCCGCGCACGAAACGGTGCATGACCTGACCGGGTTTTCAAAAATCGTTGCCTCAGATCATGTGAAGGTCGAGGTGTTTTCCGGTTCTGATTTCAGTGTTGTGTCGGATGTGTCGGGCACCGCCCGCGCGCACAAACTGGTTGTTGAGCAGGACGGCGATACGCTTGTCATTTCGCGCAAGGGGCGGTCGTCCATGATCCTCATGGGGATGGCGGATTACTACACGGTGACGGTGCACATGCCCGCATTGACCGCACTGACCGCCAAAAGTGGCGCCTATGTCGAAGCATCGGGCAGTTTTCCCGAGATATTCCAGGCTAAGACAAGCAGCGGTGCAGACGTCGATATCGACGGTTTGGAGGCGGGGAATGTCATACTGACGTCCAGTTCCGGGTCCGATATGGACGTGCGTGGAGCCTGTGGATCACTTCTGGTGGAAGCCTCGAGCGGGTCGAACATCGATGCGGAGGATTTCGAGTGCAAGGATGTCGAGGCGAAGGCATCAAGCGGCTCGGACATCGATGTTCACGTCACGGGGGCTTTGGTGGCACGCGCGTCGAGCGGGGCGGACATTGACGTGGACGGCGCTCCGGTCGATGCCAAGATCACTGAAAGCTCGGGCGGTGATGTGAGCTTGCCCAGCTCGTAAATCATCAAAAATGATGCCGAAAATGTGCTGCGGCCGTTGCCTGCGTCAACCTGTCTGACCTATCCGGCGCTTTCGGTCAGAATGCCGCATTCAATCCGGAACTGGGGCTCTTAACTCAGGCGAAACCTGAACGGAGAGCTCCATTCCATGACTTCAACAACCACACAAATACCGCCGCGCGGATCCTTTATTCGCGATGGGCTGAACGCCGTTGCCGACGTTGCCAAGACAATCACGCCGGCCCTGATCGGGACAGAGGCGCGTGTGCTTTACGCCATCCTTGTGCTGGTCACGCTGTGGGGGCTCGCCATCGCCACCTGGGGCTATCCAGCGCTGATCATCGTCGCTGTGGGCCTCGTGCCTGTGATGTTTGGCGTTCTGCTGCTGATCACGGTCGGGAAGTAGCGCTCAGCCCCGGCCACGCGCAAAGAAGCGGGGCAGCATGGCGCTGAAATCCTTGCCTTTTCCGCCTTCGTTCTCGACGAACTGCTGGTAGAGTTCCAGCGCCCGTTGGCCCATCGGTGTATCTGCGTCCACCGCCTCTGCCGCTTGCTGGCTGAGGCCCAGATCCTTGAGCATCAGCTCTGCGGCGAAGCCCGGTTGGTAGTCGTTGTCTGCCGGGCTGGTTGGTCCGACGCCGGGGGCAGGGCAGTAGGCGTTCATCGTCCACGAATAGCCCGAGGATGTGCTGACCACGTCGAACATCTTGTCCCGTGCCAGACCCAGCTTGTCGGCGAGTGCAAACGCTTCGCAGGTGGCGATCATGGTCGCACCGAGGATCATGTTGTTACAGATCTTGGCTGCTTGACCCGCACCCGCATCGCCGCAATGCACGGCCTTTTGTCCCATGATGTCGAAGAGCGGTTTGGCTGCGTCAAAGGCGGCTTGCGTGCCACCAGCCATGAAGGTGAGTGTGCCACCCGCGGCACCCCCGATCCCGCCGGAGACAGGGGCATCGACGCAGCCCAGTCCGGTCACTTCGGCCTGCGCGGCCACCGCGCGGGCGCTTTCGACATCGACAGTGGAGCAGTCGATCAGCGTGGCCCCCGCTTTCATGGCAGGGATCACGTCATTCGCCACGGCCCGCAGGATGTCGCCATTGGGCAGCATGGTGATCACGATGTCCTGGTCTGCAGCTGCTTCGGCGGCGCTTGTGGCGCTTGTCACGCCCTCTGCGGTTGTGCCCGCGACATCGAAGCCGGTCACCTCATGCCCCGCTTTGGCGAGGTTGGCAGCCATCGGCGCGCCCATGTTTCCCAATCCGATAAATCCGATCTTCATGCCTGTTCCTCCGAAGTCTAGCGCCATTTTGCCGAGTGGCATCAGCATCTTGCTGACGGCCATGGGCGGGACCGAGCCGTCGGCATATTGCCATTTCGGATTGCGGTCCTTGTCGATGATGGCCGCGCGGATCCCTTCGAGGAAGTCGCCATGTTCCATCGCGCGTGCCGTGAAGCGGTATTCGAGGTCGAGCGCTTTTTCCAGCGTGAGGGAAGGGCCGCGCAGGCGGTTGAGCGCTTCGATCGTGCAGGCCATGGCGAGCGGGCTGTTGCGGGACATGCGTTTGAGGGTGTCGCGGGCGAAATCGCTGTCTTCGCCCTTGAGCGTGGTCAGGACGTCGCCAAGGGACACGCCGTGAAAGTGGCGGTCGATGTCGGGCATCGCGGCTTGTAACGGGCCGGGGGCCGGGGAGGTTGCCGCCTTTGAGATGCAGCCCGTGTCGCCGGTTGCTTCGAGCGTGGCTATTAGGGCGGGCCAATGCGCTTCGTCCACGTAGTGATCCGCGAACCCGGCAAAGATGGCGTCGGACGCGTTCATGCGTGCCGCAGTGGTGCCAAGGTATTCGCCCAGCTGTCCCGGTGCGAGGGCCAGCATGAGCGACCCGCCCACATCGGGGACAAGGCCGATGCCACATTCCGGCATTGCAATCTGGCTGCTGTCGCCCACGACCCGGTGCGAGCCGTGGCAGCCGATGCCGACGCCGCCGCCCATGGTGAAACCCTGTAGGAAGCTGATGACCGGTTTGGGGTAGTGAAAGATCTTGTGGTTCAGGCGGTATTCGTCGGCCCAAAACTTTTGGCCATAGGCATAGTCGCCCTTGGTGCCGGTCGCGTAGAGTTCCGCAATGTCGCCGCCGGAACAGAAGGCGCGGTCGCCTTCGGCATCCAGGACAACCACTGCGACCGTGTCATCGTCGCGCCAGGTGTCCAGGGCCGCTTCGATGGCGAGGCACATCTCGTAGGTCATGGCGTTGAGCGCCTGCGGGCGCTGAAGCGTGATCCGGCCCGCGTGGCCAATGATACGGATGGAGATGTCAGTCATCGGTTCTTCAACATATCGCGCGCCACGATGACGCGCATGATTTCGTTCGTGCCTTCGAGGATCTGGTGTACCCGCAAGTCCCGTACCAGTTTTTCGATGCCGTAATCCGCCAGATAACCGTAGCCGCCGTGCAGTTGCAGGCATTGGTCGACGACTTTCGATCCGGCCTCGGTCACGAATTTCTTGGCCATGGCGCAGAACTTCGTCGCATCCGGGGCGCCGTTGTCCAGCTTCCATGCCGCCTGGCGGAGGAACGTGCGGGCGGCTTGGAGTTCGATCTCCATATCAGCAAGGCGGAATTGCAGACCTTGGAACTGGTCGATGGATTGGCCAAACGCCTTGCGTTCGCCCATATACGCCAGCGTCGCGTCGATGGCAGACTGCGCAGCCCCCAACGAACAGGCGGCGATGTTGAGGCGACCGCCATCAAGGCCCATCATCGCATATTTGAAACCAGAGCCCTCGTCACCCACCAGATTGCCGCTGGGAATGTTGCAATTGTCGAATTGCACCTGCGCTGTGGGCTGGCTTTTCCAACCCATCTTGTCCTCCAGCCCGCCGAACGACAGCCCTTCGGTTCCGTCTTCAACATAGACGGTAGAAACGCCCTTTGGCCCGTCTTCGCCCGTGCGCACCATGCAGACATACGCATCTGAATAGCCACCGCCGGAGATGAACGCCTTGGTGCCGTTCAGCGTGTAGCCTTCGTTCGTGCGATCCGCACGGGTGCGCAGGGCAGCGGCGTCCGATCCGGAGCCGGGTTCGGTCAGGCAGTAGCTGAGCACGGTGTTCATGCTCAGGATGTCGGGCATGACACGCGCTTTCAGATCGTCGTCTGCAAAACTGTCGAGCATCTTGGCGCACATGTTGTGGATCGACAGGAAGGCCGCGACCGAAGGGCAGGCCATCGACAGCGCTTCGAACACGAGCGTGGCATCCAGACGGGACAGGCCCGCGCCGCCAGCATCCTCGGAGACATAGAGCGAGGCAAACCCCAGCTCACCCACTTTGGGCCACAGGTCTTTGGGGATCGTGCCGGCCGCTTCCCAGTCCCGGGCGTGGGGCGCAATTTCGGATTGGCCGAATGCGTGCGCCATGTCGAAGATTGCTGTTTGCTCTTCGGTCAGTGCGAAGTCCATGGTTCCTCCCGTCTTGCGACGCCTTGAATTGAACGCACGTTAAATTCCGATGTTTGCAGGACTATTGCAAGGCCCGTCGCCCGGTCGCTGGCATCAGCAATGTGTCCACCGTTTCGTCCGTCTCACCCAGCAGGGTCAGCGCTTCGATCTCGGAGTCCTGAACAATGGGGACAACGGCATGCACGTCATTCCAAGACTTGAAGAAAAGCGATGCCAATTCCTGACTGATTGCAGTGGGGGCGATGTAGACAACAAGCGATTGTGTGCCGGAACTCGTAAAGCGCCCGGCCTTCGCGGCCTGCATTGTCATGAAGCGGACATAGTCCTTTTCATAGCCGGTGACTGCGCTGAAATCGACCAACTGCTTTTGCCCGGCGGCGTAGTGCGGATGGCTTACATAGGCGCGCGTGGCGCGCATCGTGTCTTCGATGGCCACATGGCCGGTGTACCGAACCACGACAAGGCCGCGGTCCGGCAAAATACGGAACTGAACTGGCATTTTACTCCATAACGGGTATTGAAAACTCTCCACCTTCCTTGATGCCTGAAGGCCAGCGCGCCGTCACTGTTTTTGTGCGCGTGTAGAACTTGAACGCATCAGGACCGTGTTGGTTCAGATCACCGAAAACTGATTTCTTCCAGCCGCCGAAGGTGTGGTATGCGAGCGGGACGGGGATCGGCACGTTGATCCCCACCATGCCGATGTTGATCCGGTTGGCAAAGTCGCGGGCCGTGTCGCCGTCGCGGGTGAAGATGGCGGTGCCGTTGCCATATTCGTGGTCCATTGCGAGGCCAATGGCTTCTTCATAGGTTTGCGCGCGGACGGTGGACAGGACGGGGCCGAAAATCTCGGTTTTGTAGATGTCCATATCCTTGGTCACCTTGTCGAAAAGGTGCGGCCCGACGAAATAGCCGTCCTCATAGCCCTGCAACTTGAAGTCACGCCCATCGACCACCAGTTCGGCGCCCTGATCGACGCCGGTTTCCACCAGCCGTTCGATGTTCGCTTTGGCCGCGGCGGTGACAACAGGACCGTAGTCGACATCATTTCCGGCAGTGTAGGGACCCACCTTCAGTTTTTCGATGCGCGGCACCAGCTTTTCAATCAGCCGGTCGGCGGTGTCGTCGCCCACGGGTACTGCGACAGAGATCGCCATGCAGCGTTCACCCGCAGCGCCATAGCCGGCGCCCACCAGCGCATCCGCGGCCTGGTCCATGTCGGCATCCGGCATGACGATCATGTGGTTCTTGGCGCCGCCAAAGCACTGCACCCGTTTGCCGTTCGCGCAGCCGGTGGCGTAGATGTATTCGGCGATGGGGGTCGAGCCGACAAAGCCGATGGATTGGACCACGTCGTGGTGCAGCAGCGCATCCACCGCTTCCTTGTCACCATTCACGACCTGCAGGATGCCCTTGGGCAGGCCTGCTTCCGCCATCAGTTCCGCCAGCATCAGCGGGACCGATGGGTCGCGTTCCGACGGCTTGAGGATAAAGGCGTTGCCGCAGGCAATGGCGGGGGCAAACATCCACATCGGGATCATGGCTGGAAAGTTGAAGGGCGTGATGCCCGCGGTCACCCCCAGCGGCTGCCGCATCGAATACATGTCGATGCCGGGGCCCGCGCTGTCCGTGTATTCGCCCTTCAGCAGGTGCGGTGCACCGATGCAGTATTCAACAACCTCGAGGCCCCGCTGCACGTCACCGGCCGCATCGGGCAGCGTCTTGCCGTGTTCACGGCTCAGCGCTTCGGCCAGCTTGTCCATGTCGCGGTTCAAGAGGTCCACAAACTTCATCAGAACACGCGCGCGGCGCTGCGGGTTGGTGGCGGCCCAGGCCGGTTGGGCCTTGGCCGCGATCTCGACCGCCATGGCGACGTCTTCGGTGGAGGCGAGCGGCACCTTGGCCTGCACCTCGCCTGTGGCTGGGTTCATCACGTCGGCGAAACGGCCCGACGTGCCGCTGACATGGGCGCCGTCGATGTAGTGGGAAAGCTCTTGCATCGGATCCTCCTGATCGTTGTTGGGCGCAGGATAGTCTTGCAAAATACCGTGTAAAAGGGGCAGTTGGGCAAAACGGTTCTGCATTTTTGCATGATGGAGGAGCGATGCTGCCGCATTGGGATGATCTGCGCCTGTTTCTCGCAGTCGCGCGGGCCGAGACGCTGTCGACCGCGGCCAAAGCGGTGCGCAAGGATGCTGCCACGCTCGGGCGGCGGGTGGCGCGGCTCGAGCGGGATCTGGATGTCGTTTTGTTCCGCAAGTCTCCGCAAGGGTACGCATTGACCGAAGCGGGGGTGCGGTTGCGCGACAGGGCCGAGGCGGCCGAGATCGCAATGCGTGCCGCCACCGAGGGGATCAGCGGGGCAGGGCAGGCAGAGGTGGATGCGGGGTTGACCGGGCAGGTCCGGATCGGTGCGCCCGACGGCTGTGCCAATTACGTGCTGCCGCAGGTGTGTGCCGCGCTCGCGGACGCGCATCCGAGCCTCGACATCCAGATTGTCGCCTTGCCGCGTGTGTTCAACCTCTCCCGGCGGGAGGCGGACCTGGCAATCGGGGTGAGCGCACCCACAGCCGGGCAATTGACCGTGCAGCGCATGACAGACTACCGACTGCATTTCGCAGCGAGCGAGACATACCTCGAACAGGCGCCGCCGTTGAATGGGCTGGAGGATCTGCAGCATCACCGGGTCGTGGGCTACATCCCCGATATGATCTTTGACCGCGAGCTGGACTATCTGGCCGACGCCGGGGTGGCGCGGGTTGCACTCGCTTCGAACTCGGTTGCGGTCCAGTTGAACATACTGCGGCAGGGCGGTGGGATAGGCGTTGTCCACGACTTTGCATTGCCGTTTGCCCCTGGTGTGCGCCGCGTTTTGGACGGGGTATTTTCGTTGTCACGCAGCTTTTACCTGATCCGGCACCAGTCAGATACGCGGGATGCGCGGCTCAACCGTGTTGCCGAGTTGCTTGTCCAAGCTGTGCGGGCTGAAGTTGGACGATTGGAAGGAAGTCTTTAACACGAAATCAGATGCTTACAGGTCGAAATTCATGTTTCTGTCTGGTCTGGACGCCCGCGCTATTCCGCACAATTTCAACTGGCGGTAGATTGCCGCAGGCTCTTCATACTCTTGACAGATGGCCTGTCCGCGGCGGACGCTGGGTTACAGCCCAGAGTTGCGAGGTCCGAAGACATGCTTGTGCACCAGATTCTCAAGTTAAAATCAGATGATGCCGTTGTCACCGTCCCGCCCGGTACGAAAGTGTCGGAAGCGGCGAAGATCTTGGCCGAGCGCAAGATCGGTACGGTTGTGGTGTCGGCAAATGCGCAAACGGCCGATGGTATCCTGTCCGAGCGTGATATCGTGCGGGTCCTGGCGCAGAAGGGCGGCTCGGTCCTGTCGGATGCGGTCGACGCGCATATGACAACACAGCTCGTTACATGCGGGCGCAACGACGATGCCGATGCGGTACTGTCCACCATGACGGAACGCCGGTTTCGCCACATGCCTGTGGTCGAGGATGGCCAGCTTGTCGGTCTGATCACCATCGGAGACGTCGTGAAGGCGCGGCTGACCGAGCTTGCGATGGAGAAGGATGCCCTGCAAGGCATGATCATGGGTCACTGACCACACGCGCGCGTCCTGTCGGGTTGCAATCGCGGGCGCGAAATGCTGCATTGCGGCCAAGACGACTGACGGAGCCGCCCCATGCGCATCGGCCTATACCCTGGCACCTTTGATCCCATCACGCTGGGGCATATCGACATCATCAGACGGGCGAGCCCGATGGTGGATCGCCTGGTCATCGGCGTGGCCATCAACCGGGACAAGGGACCGCTCTTTTCACTGGAAGAGCGCGTTGCCATGATCGAAGCCGAATGCGCCAAGCTGAGCGCACAGACGGGCACCGAGATTGTCGCGCACCCCTTTGAAAACCTGCTGATCGACTGCGCCCGCGATGTAGGTGCGCAGTTCATCTTCCGTGGGCTGCGGGCTGTGGCTGACTTTGAATACGAATTCCAGATGGTCGGTATGAACCGCCGGTTGGATGACAGCATCGAAACGGTCTTCCTGATGGCCGAAGCAGAGCATCAGGCGATTGCGTCGAAGCTGGTGAAGGAGATTGCCCGGTTGGGCGGTGACGTCAGTGAATTCGTGACGCCGCTGGTGAATGACGCTTTGAAAGAGCGGTTCGCCTGAAGTCTTCAGGCGTGCGCCAGATCCCGTAAAACCTCTGCTGTGGCTGGCATACGGGCCAGGGTTGCGTCGATCCGTTGCCGCCAGCGGGGGCCGCGATCGAGCGCATCCTCATATGCCTCGCGCAGATCGTCCGGTCTGTCCTGAGCCAAAACGTCAATCAGAAACTCTGCCTGCGCGCGGTCCTTACGCGCCTTGAACTGGTCCGGCCCGTCGCGGCGGCGGTCCGCCACGATCAGCTTGTGAATGGCGTATTTCTCGGGGCGGGGCACTTGCACCAGAATGCCCGACCGGTAGAGCGCAATCGCGTGAATAGGGTCTGAAATCAGGTAGTTGAGGTAGTTCAGCGCTTGTGCGCTAACACCCAGCGCGGGCAGCGCCTTGACCGTTTCGTCGCCGAAGGCGGGGGTCAGGAACTCGACCATGGCTGTGCCGTGGCTTTGCCGCCAGCGCCAGACCTGCGTGTCCGTCACACCGGGCACCGGGTCGAATTTCAGCGCGCTCAGGATGTCGTTCGGCTGTGCTTCGACACGATCGTCAAGCGCGACGGACAGTCGTTCGAAACTGGCAAAGTCGATGTCGCCGGTTTGCGCCAATTCATCCGTGTCAAAGCGCACGCCCAGCTCGCCCTGGTAGAGCGCATAGGCGCCCGTTCCGATCATCGTACCGCCCAGACGGAACAGGCCCGCCCGCGCAAAGGCGCCCAGAAGGGACCCGGTGTCGCGATCGGTGGTGATGAACCCCTCGGCCCGCAGCATCCGGGCGAGCCGGGCCATGGACTTTTTCCGCGTGTCGGCTTCGGCCTTCAGCGCAGCGGCGCGGTCCAGACGTGCGCGCAGCTCGGGCGTGTCCTCGCCCAGATAGCGCGCTTTCATCTCGGTCCCGAGGCGGAAGCGATCATAGAGATAGGTGCGCCCGTTACGGGTGCGCGCCTCAACGCTGCCGACCAAATCGGCGGCGCGGTCGTCGAGATGCAGGCGCAGCAGGTCCTGATACGCAACCTGTGCTGCGCGGGAATGAGACAGGATAAGCATGTGCATCAAATATATTTTTGCTGCACATATCGCAAGTATGCAGCAGAAAATTAATTGATGCACATAGTGGCGCGCAAAGAAAAAGGGCGCCTGAACAGACGCCCTTTCGCAACGATTTCAATCGGTCAGAGGTATTTGCCCATCTCGACCGCCGTGTCGGCCATCCGATTGGAAAATCCCCACTCATTGTCGTACCACGACAGGATACGGACCATGTTGCCATCCATCACCTTGGTCTGGTCGGTGGCAAAAATCGACGAGTGCGGGTCGTGGTTGAAGTCCATCGACACCAGCTTGGCGTCCGTCACACCCAGCACGCCCTTGAGCGGGCCCGATGCCGCCGCCTCGGTCATCGCTGCGTTGATCTGTTCGACGGTGACATCGCCATCCACTTCGACCGTCAGGTCCACACAGGACACGTTAGGCGTGGGCACGCGGATGGCGACACCATCGAGCTTACCGTTCAGTTCCGGCATCACTAGGCCCACGGCCTTGGCCGCGCCGGTTGACGTTGGGATCATGCTCATCGCGGCAGCGCGCGCGCGATAGAGATCCTTGTGCATCGTATCCAGCGTGGGCTGGTCGCCCGTGTAGCTGTGTACGGTCGTCATAAAGCCGCGCTTGATGCCGAATTGGTCCTGCAGCACCTTGGCAACGGGCGTCAGGCAGTTCGTGGTGCAGGAGGCGTTGGACACAACCACATCATCGCCGGTCAGCGCGTCATGGTTCACACCATACACAATCGTCTTGTCCGCATTCTTGCCGGGGGCGGAGATCAGCACGCGGCTGGACCCGTTTTCCAGATGCGCCTGGCACGCCTCTTTCGAGGTGAAGATACCGGTGCATTCCATCACGATGTCCACATCGCTCCATGGCAGGTCCGCCGGGTTGCGCTCTGCCGTGACCTTGATGGGCCCGTGGCCCACGTCGATGCTGTCGCCTGAGACATTCACCTGAGCAGGGAAGCGGCCATGCACGCTGTCATATTGCAGCAAATGCGCGTTGGTCTCGACCGGGCCGAGGTCGTTGATCGCGACCACCTCGACATCTGTCCGACCGCTTTCGACGATCGCGCGCAGCACGTTGCGCCCGATGCGCCCGAAGCCGTTGATTGCTACTTTGATGGCCATGGTGTCCCCCATGTCTGGTGTCAGAATGCTGTCTGAACGCGGCCCCGAGGGTCGAGGTTGCGCCGTTACCGCTAACAACGGCAAAGCAGCGCAATTGTCAACCGGCGATGCGGGTCAAACCCGTGCAGCATGTCAGGCGGGCATCAGCGCCAGAAGGCGATCCATTCCAGGAGTTCTGCAAATTTCTTGCCAAGGAAAATGAGGTGTTCCATCCCGTAGAGCATCACGTCCGCTGTAATTGCGCCGATGATCAGCAGGGCAAGGACAATGGCAATGCGGTTCGTCATCAGGAGTGGGTCACAAAAGAAAAGGGCAGGGCCGTTGTGACAGCCCCGCCCTTTGCTTGCAAGTTGTGACGTGGATCAGGTCAGCCGGCCCATCGCAACGGCGACGTCTGCCATGCGGACCGAGAATGCCCACTCATTGTCGTACCAGGCCAGCACACGCACCAGACGGTTGCCCACGACCTTGGTCTGGTCCGGGGCAAAGATCGACGAGTGTTCAGTATGATTGAAATCGATGCTGACCTTCTGTTCGTCATCATAAGCCAGCACGCGACCCATGGGGCCGGCGGCGGCTTCGGCCACGACGGCGTTGACCTCTTCTGCGGTCACGTCGCGCGCCGCCTCAAACGTCAGGTCCACGGCGCTCACGTTCGGGGTGGGTACGCGCATGGCGGTACCGTCAAGCTTGCCCGCGAGGTTGGGCAGCACTTCTCCAAGCGCCTTGGCCGCCCCGGTCGAGGTCGGAATCATCGCCATGGCGGCCGCGCGCGCGCGGTAGAGGTCATTGTGGCGGCGATCCAGCGTCGGCTGGTCACCGGTGTAGCTGTGGATGGTGGTCATCACGCCGCGTTCGATGCCGATGGCGCGATCCATCACTTTGGCCAGCGGGGCGAGGCAGTTCGTCGTGCACGACCCGTTCGAGATCATGCGGTCATTCGCAGCAAGCTGTTCGTCGTTCACGCCGAAGACAACCGTCTTGTCCACGTTCTTGCCGGGGGCCGACAGCAGGACTTTCTTGGCGCCACGCTCGAAATGGACCTTGGCTTTTTCGCCATCGTTGAACTTGCCGGTGCATTCCAGCACCACGTCAACGCCGGTCCAGTCCAGCTCGTTCATGTCGTAGGTCGACATCATGCGGATGGGGCCACGGCCCAGATCCATTGTGTCGTTGGTCAGTTTTACTTCGTTCGGGAACCGGCCATGCACGCTGTCATATTTGATCAGGTGGGCTGCAGTCTCAAGAGGGCCAGTGGCATTCACGGCGACGACGTCGATGTCGTTGCGCAGCGATGTGGCGATGTGGCTGAGTGTGCAACGCCCAATGCGTCCAAACCCGTTAATTCCGACTTTGATGGTCATGGTCCCGGTTGTCCTTCCGCTGGGGCAGTTAAACTTGTGCCCGCTAGATAGCCGCCGCACCGCAGCGTGAGAAGGGGGAAATGGGCAGAAAATCAGTGTGTTAGCGATAAACGTGTTCCATCGTATGCAGTTCGCGCTAACAGTATGCGGAACGTTTGGGCTGTGTTATGCGCTAACGTAACAACACGATGAAGGGACAGGCGGTATGAGCGGACTTTTGGCGCTTTTGGATGACGTTGCGGGAATCGCCAAAGTGGCCGCCGCATCAGTCGATGATGTGATCG
This sequence comes from Tateyamaria omphalii, assembly GCF_019802125.1. Taxonomy (GTDB): domain Bacteria; phylum Pseudomonadota; class Alphaproteobacteria; order Rhodobacterales; family Rhodobacteraceae; genus Tateyamaria; species Tateyamaria omphalii_B. The sequence continues at coordinate 1,589,888 of NZ_JAHVHT010000001.1, read as the reverse complement.
GACAAGCGGCCAAGGCCGGGTCCAAGGCGGCGGGGGCCGTGATCGACGATGCTGCAGTGACACCGAAATATGTGTCCGGGTTTTCGGCGGATCGTGAACTGCCGATCATCTGGCGCATCGCCAAAGGGTCGCTCAAGAACAAGCTTGTTTTCCTATTGCCCATCGGACTGGCCTTGTCCGCCTTTGCGCCCTGGGCGATCCCACCGCTGCTAATGCTGGGCGGCTCTTATCTCTGCTTTGAAGGCGCAGAGAAGGTGGCGCATGTCATGGGATGGGGCCACGGGCACGAGGATTACGAGGGTAAGGAAACCGAGATCGAAGATCCCGCGCACTTGGAAGAACAGAAGGCGCAGGGCGCAATCAAGACCGACTTCATTTTGTCCGCCGAAATCATGACGATTGCGCTGGCTGCGATTCCAGAAAGCAATTTCTGGATGGAGGCGGCAACGCTTGCTGCCGTGGCCGTGATGATTACGGTCGCCGTTTACGGTTCGGTGGCGCTGATCGTCAAAGCGGATGATGTGGGTCTGGCCATGGCACAGCGCGGCGGCATCGGTCTGATCAGAGCGTTGGGGCGCGGCATCGTCAAGGTGATGCCGGGCTTCATGAAGACCCTGACCATCGTCGGTACCGCAGCGATGCTATGGGTGGGCGGAGAGATTATCGTCCATGGGCTTGCCCAGATGGGATGGCACGGGCCCGAAGACGTTGTGTATGGCATCGCCAAGGCCGTGGGTGGAGACGCCGCAGCCGCTGTCTGGGGCGTCAAGGCACTGCTTCACGGGCTTTTCGGGCTGGCTTGGGGCTTTGTGCTGATCCCGATCGGGGAAAAGATGATTACGCCTATCTGGCGTGCAGTGGCGCCGAAGGCGATCTGATGGCGCACCGTTTACTTACAAAGAAAACGGACCGGAATTTTTGAAAAATTCCGGTCCCCTTGCCGGTCATGGCGCTACAGGAGCGCCTTCGCTTTTTCGACCGCAGCCTCTGCTGTGATTCCGAACTTTTCGAACAGCACACCCGCCGGGGCAGAGGCGCCGAAGTCGTCCATACCCACGAAATCGGCCTTGTTCGCCTTGCCGCGCTCGCCCAGCAGCCAGCGGTCCCAGCCTTGGCGCACAGCGGCTTCGATACCAACGCGGACAGGACCGGCAGGCAGCACCTTGCGGCGGTAGCTTTCATCCTGCTGCGCAAAGAGCTCCATGCAGGGTATCGACACGACCCGCGTGCCAATCCCGGCCTCTTGCAGTTTCGCGCGGGCGTCCATTGCAACCGACACTTCGGAACCGGAGGCGATCAGGATCACCTGACGTTTGCCCTCGGCCTCGGCCAGAACATAGGCGCCCTGTGCGGTCATGTTCTTCAGCTTGTGGTCGGTGCGCACGGTGGGCAGGCCCTGACGGGTCAGGGATAGAACCGACGGCGTTTCGGTCGACGACAGCGCCAGTTCCCAGCTTTCCGCCGTCTCGACGGCGTCCGCAGGGCGGAACACCATCGTGTTTGGTGTCGCGCGGCTGATCGCCAGATGCTCGACCGGCTGGTGGGTTGGGCCATCTTCGCCCAGACCGATGCTGTCGTGGGTCATGACAAAGACCGTGGGGACCTTCATCAAAGCCGCCAACCGCATTGCGGGGCGGGCATAGTCGGTAAAGCACATGAACGTCCCACCATAGGGGCGCAGACCGCCATGCAAGGCCATGCCGTTCATGGCGGCGGCCATACCGTGCTCGCGAATGCCCCAATAGATATAGCGGCCTGACCGGTTGTCGGTGTCGAACACGCCCAAATCACCGGTTTTTGTGTTGTTCGAGCCTGTCAGGTCCGCCGAACCGCCCACGGTTTCGGGCATGATCGGGTTGATGACTTCCAGCGCTTTCTCCGATGCGGCGCGCGTGGCCAACTTGGGCGCGCTTTCCGACATCTGCTTCTTGAACGCCTTGACGGTCGCCGACAGCTTCTTGGGCACTTCACGGGCGAGGGTACGATTGAACAGCGCCTGCTTGGCGCCGGAGATAGAGGCAAAGCGCTCCTCCCAAGCCTTGCGGTCGTCTGCGCCGCGTGTGCCGATGGCCTCCCATGCGGATTTGACGTCTGCAGGCACGTCGAACGGACCTGTGGTCCAGCCATAGGCAGACTTGGCGTCCGCCATCTGGTCGGCATCGGTCAGCGCGCCGTGACCCTTGGACGTGTCCTGCGCCGCGTGACCCAGCGCGATGTGGGTCTTGCAGGCAATCATCGTTGGCTTTTTCTGCGACTTCGCCTTGGTGATAGCGGCGTCGATTGCCTCGGGATCGTGGCCGTCAATCTCGATCACCGCCCAACCAGCGGACTTGAAGCGCATCGGCTGATCGGTCGTATCGGCCAGCGTCACGGGGCCATCAATGGTGATGTTGTTGTTGTCCCAGAAGACAATCAGCTTGCCCAATTGGTGACGGCCTGCAAGCGTGATCGCTTCCTGGCTGACGCCCTCCATCAGGCAGCCGTCGCCCGCGATGACATAGGTGTAGTGATCGACGACCTTCTTGCCGTATTGCGCGCGCAGGATCTCCTCGGCCATCGCAAAGCCCACAGCGTTCGAAATGCCCTGACCCAGCGGGCCGGTCGTGGTCTCGATCCCCTTGGCATGACCATATTCAGGGTGGCCAGCAGTGATGGATCCCCACTGGCGGAAGTTCTTGACCTGCTCCAGCGTCATGTCCTCGTAACCGGTCAGGTGCAGCAGGGAGTAGAGCAGCATGGAGCCGTGACCTGCCGACAGGATGAACCGGTCGCGGTCGGGCCAATCGGGTGCCTTGGCGTCGAACTTCAGGTGCTTTTCAAACAGGACGGTCGCGACATCTGCCATTCCCATCGGCATGCCGGAGTGGCCGGAATTGGCTGCAGCCACGGCATCAAGGGTCAGGGCGCGGATGGCTGTGGCCTTGGACCAGTGGTCGGGATGGGCGGTGCGAAGGGCGGTAAGATCCAGGGGCATGATCGTCCTTTGGAATATGGGTTTGGGGCTGCATATCAGGCAAAGACCAAAGATCAAGCCGGTCCGTTCCGGCAAAAACGCGCGCATGGGCGTCGGCGGCGATGTGCGACTTCAAGGCCGCCTGCCAAGTCGTTGATCGCAAAGGGGGGCGCATTTCAGAACCGCTTTGGCTAGACTTGGGCGCAATCAGGCGGGAAATCGATTCGATGCTGACCGCTTGGGGGATGGGAAAGCGCCCCGGGCGCAAAAAGAACAAGGGGACAGGCACCGCACATGAGTGACATCGACGGATTGCAACAGCGGCTCACTGCCGCGATGGACCGGATCGCGACGGGTCTGGGTGGGCTGGATGCCGCCGGAGCCGAGGATACGGCAGCGCTGCAGGCGGCTCTTGATGATGAAAAGGTGGCGAACGCCCAGCTGACCGAACGGGTGCGCAAGCTGTCCGAAAGCCAGGAGAGTGCTGCCGCCGAAGCAAAGGCTGCCGCCAACGCGGCCCGCGCGCAGGTCGAAGAACTTGATCTCGAACTGCAACGCTTGCGCAAAGCCAACGAACAATTGCGCGAGTCGAACGCCGCGCTCCGCACCGCGAACGAGGAAGGGGTGGGCGAGCCGCACCTCATCAACAAATCCATGATGGCCGAGCTTGAGGGCCTGCGCGCCGCCCGTGCTGCCGACGTGGCCGAGGCCAGCAGCATCATCACTGCGCTGACCCCGCTGCTTGATCAGCTTGAAGCCCCGGAAGAGGAGGACGCCGATGCCTGAGGTCACAATCAATATCGGCGGGCGCCCGTTCCAGGTGGCCTGCCAGGAGGGCGAGGAAAGCTATCTGCATGCCGCCGCGAAAATGCTGGATGACGAGGCCCAGATCCTGGCCGATCAGGCGGGCCGGATGCCCGAAGCGCGGATGCTGCTCATGGCGGGCCTGATGCTGGCTGACAAGACCGCAAGCGTCGAGGACCGCGTGGCCGAGGTCGAGGCAAAATTGGCAGAGCGCGAGGCTGAATTGGAAGGTCTGCGCACCATGGGTGCGCCGGAGCCTGAGCGGATCGAGGTGCCTGTGGTGCCCGAAGCCGTCACCGAAACGCTGGCCGAGCTGGCCGCGCGGGCCGAAGCACTGGCGGCTGAGGTCGAGGAAAAGACCGCCAGCTAAGTACCTCGATCAGCGCTGATCCAAAAGAAAGCCGCGCCCCGATGGGACGCGGCTTGTTTCATTCTTGGTAAGGCGCAGGTGCCCTGCGCCTGGCCCGGCATCAGCCGTTGGCTTCGCGGATCTTGTCGGCAGCGTCCTTGTCATAGGTCACGCCGTTTTCGTCGAAAAGCGTGTCCAACTCGCCCGACAGCGTCATCTCGGTGATGATGTCGCAGCCGCCCACGAACTCGCCCTTGACGTAAAGCTGCGGAATGGTGGGCCAATCGGAGAAATCCTTGATCCCTTGCCGGATCTCTTCATCGGCCAGCACGTTCACGTCCGTGAAGTCCACGCCCATGTAGTTCAGCACACCCGCCACGCGGCTGGAAAAGCCACACTGGGGCATGGACTTGGTACCTTTCATATACAGCACCACGGGGTTTTCCTTGATCGTGTCAGTGATCCGGCTTGCAGCGTCGGTCATGTCATTTGCCTTTCTTCTGGAAGGCGCGGTGGAACCGCGCGGCATAGGTTTCGTCTTCGGGCATCGCACTCACATGGGTGCTGGCGTGCGCCGTGTACGTGTCGTGTTTTGAGTTTGAGGTGCGCACCGTGTTTGCACGCTCCAATGCGTCGTTCTTGCGGTTCACGCGGTCGACCAACGCCATGTCCGTTGCCTCCATGCCAAGTGGCACAGACCTGTCTTGACCCATCTCATCTCGCCCGGGTCGACGCGCCGCCAGCGGCCGACGCGCCTCGCGCGTGAACGCGCGTTGGATGAGAGAGAACAGCCCCATCAAGGCGCTTTCGTCGTAAGGGCTAGCGCGTGCAGCTCCCCATGGCTGCCATCCATCTTGCCCTTGAGCGCCTTCGTCACCGCCCGGTGCTGCTGCACCCGGTTCATACCGGCAAAGGACGCATCAATCACCTCCGCAGAATAGTGGTTCCCGTCACCGGCCAGGTCGGTGATGGTGATCTTGGCGTCGGGAAAGCTTTCGCGGATCAAATCTTCGATCTCTTGCGCTTGCATGGGCATGAATGGTGTCTCCGGCAGGTCTTGCTCCAAGATGTAGGCCGCAGGTCGGGGGCGTGCAAGCACAAGCGCGCGCAAGGACATGTGCTTTAGGCGGGGTTGTCTTCTTTCCGGCCGCATGACTACCTTTCAAGCGGGAGAAGATCAGCAAAAAGTGGAGCCTCACATGCCGTCGGTTGAGACCGCACCGGAACAGGCACTCGACTGGGTCAAGGCGGGCAAGGGCGCGGCCCTGGCCACCGTGATCGAGACCTGGGGCAGCGCGCCGCGCCGGGCCGGGGCGCAGATGGTGGTGTCGGGGACGGGCGACATGATGGGCTCCGTCTCGGGCGGCTGTGTCGAAGGCGCTGTGGTGGTCGAGGCGATGGAAGCGCTGGAGGACGGCGCGCCACGCTTGCTGGAATATGGCGTCAGCGATGGCGACGCCTTTGCGGTCGGTCTGGCCTGTGGCGGTACGATCAAGATCCTCGTAGAGCCCGTAGGTGCCGCCATGCCCCAGGACACGCTCGAAGCGCTAGTGCAGGCGCGGGCGGGTCGCGACCAGGTCGCCTACGTGGTCGACACGGATACATGGGACCGGCGGCTGGACCATGACGGCCACACGGCCCGGTTTGCAAAGGACCGCACGGGGATGGAGGAGGACGGCAAAACCTTCGTCGCCATCCACAACCCGCCCCTGCGCCTCGCCATCGTGGGCGGTGTGCACATCGCGCAAGCGCTGGTGCCTATGGCAAAACTCGCAGGTTACGACCCCTACATTATCGATCCGCGCGACGCCTTCGGCTCCGAAGCCCGCTTCCCTGGCGAGCGAGTGATCAACGACTGGCCGGACGAGGCGCTGCAAGAGGTTGGCGTCGATGCGCGCACCGCCCTGATCCTGCTCACCCACGATCCCAAACTGGACGATCCGGCGCTACACATCGCGCTCAACTCTGACGCATTTTACATTGGCGCGCTCGGCTCCACCCGTACCCATGCCAAGCGCGTCGCACGGCTGCAAGAAGCCGGGTTCAGTGCCGACCAGATCGCCCGGATCAAGGGGCCCATCGGCCTCGACATCGGCGCGGCGAGCCCGCCCGAGATCGCCGTGTCGATCCTCGCCCAGATGATTTCGACCCTCAGGCAAGGCGCATGAAGTTCGGCCCACGGCCCGCAGGTGGGGCGACTGGCACGATCCTCGCCCATTCACTTGCAGGCGGCACGGGCCGCGTGCCCAAAGGGACCGTGCTGACGCCGGATGATATCGCCAATTTGCAGGCGGCTGGTCACGACACGCTGATTGTGGCGGCGCTGGATCAAGGTGACATCGAAGAAAACACGGCCGCCCAAAGGCTGGCTGCGGCCGTTGCGCCTGAGCCTGAGGCTCAAGGCTTGCGCATCAGCGCAGCAGGGGCAGGGCGGGTGAACCTCTATGCGACAGGGCCGGGCATTGTGGCGCTCGACGTTGACCGCATTGCGGCCATCAACAGTGTCGATCCGATGATCACGATCGCCACCGTGCCCCCGTTCCACCGCGTGGACAAAGGCACCATGATCGCCACGATCAAGATCATCGCCTACGCCGTGCCGGAAGCGGCGCTGGACCAAGCAACACAGGATGCGGCTCATGCCATGCGGGTTCTGCCCCCGCGCTATGCGACCGCGACACTCATCGAAACACAGGTCGGTAATGCCGAGCCTTCCAGCAAAGGCCGCGCCGCTCTGACGGGTCGGCTCGACCGACTGAACGTAAGCCTCAGCTCCCGCGTGATCGTGCCCCACCGCGACGCGCCGCTGGCCCAAGCGGTTGAAGAGGCCGTGGGCGATTTCATCTTCATCCTGACTGCCTCCGCCACCTCCGACAGCCACGACGTTGCCCCCAATGCGGTGCGTGAAGCCGGGGGAACCGTCACCGCCTACGGTATGCCCGTTGACCCAGGCAACCTGCTGTTCTTTGGCGCGTTGGGTGCCAAACCTGTCATTGGTCTGCCGGGCTGCGCCCGCTCACCCGCGCTGAATGGCGCCGACTGGGTGATGGAACGGTTGATCTGCGGTGTAGAACTGACGCAGGCGGACATCTCTCGCATGGGGGTCGGTGGACTGCTCAAGGAAATCCCGACGCGGCCCCGCCCGCGCGACGGCTAAAGCCCTGCAACATCTTGCACTTCGCGGATGCGGCGAAGATTTCTGTTCTCAAGTGCCGTGGCCCATGCTTAACTCCCCATAAACAAGAATGCCAAAAGGGAGGATGCCATGGCACAGGTCTCGATGACCGTGAACGGAAAGGCTGCGTCTGGCGAGGTTGAGGGGCGCACATTGCTGTCGTCCTTCCTGCGCGACCAGCTGATGCTGACAGGAACCCATGTGGGCTGCGACACGTCGCAATGCGGGGCCTGTGTGGTGCATGTGGACGGGCAGGCGGTGAAGTCTTGCACGATGCTGGCGATGGAGGCTGACGGGGCCGACGTCGCGACCATCGAAGGACAGGCCAATGCCGACGGCTCGCTGAACGTGATCCAACAGGCGTTTCAGGATCATCATGGCCTACAATGCGGCTTCTGCACGCCCGGCATGGTGATGTCGGCGGCAGCGCTTCTCAAAGAGAACCCCAAGCCGTCCGAGACAGAGGTGCGCGAATACCTCGAAGGTAACATCTGCCGCTGCACGGGCTACCACAACATCGTCAAGGCGATCATGGCGGCATCCGGTCAGGACGTGTCGGCCATCGCGGCCGAATAGACCCAAGCATTCCGCAGCCCGGATATCCTTCCGGGCTGTCAGTCAGCAGGCGCGCGGGGAGGCGCGCCACGCCAACAGGAGGAATAACAACATGCCAAAAGACGGAGGCATCGGCGCCAGCAGCAAACGGCGCGAGGACGTGCGGTTCCTGACAGGGGCCGGGAACTACACCGACGACATCAACATGCACGGGCAAGCCTACGTGCATTTCCTGCGCTCAGACATTGCGCACGGAACGATCACCAACATCGACACGAGTGCCGCGGCATCCATGCCCGGCGTCGTGCGCATCTTCACTGGCTCGGACTTCGAAGGCGTGGGCGGCATGCCCTGCGGCTGGCAGGTCACCGACAAGCACGGCCAACCGATGCAGGAACCGGCCCACCCGATCCTGGCCCAGGGCAAGGTGCGCCACGTGGGCGAACCCATCGCCGCTGTCGTGGCGGACAGCCTCGCAGAAGCGCGCGATGCGGCAGAAGCCATTGTCGTGGACATCAACGAACTGCCCGCCGTCGTGGACATGAAGGCGGCTCTGCAAGACGGCGCCACCAAGGTGCACGACGATCTCGACAATAACCTTTGCTACGACTGGGGCTTTGTCGAAGAAAACAAGGACGCCGTGAACAAGGCGTTCGAGGACGCGGCGCATGTGACCAGCCTGGAACTGGTCAACAACCGCCTCGTCGCCAACCCGATGGAGCCGCGCGTGGCCGTCGGCGACTACGCCCGCGGCACGGACGAGTCGACGCTCTACACCACGTCTCAGAACCCGCACGTGATCCGGCTCCTGATGGGCGCCTTCGTTCTCGGCATCCCCGAGCATAAGCTGCGCGTCGTGGCTCCGGATGTGGGCGGCGGCTTCGGCACGAAAATCTTCCACTACCAGGAAGAAGCATTCTGCACCTTCGCCGCCAAAGCCTGCAACCGTCCGGTCAAATGGACGTCCTCGCGCACCGAGGCGTTCATCTCGGACGCCCATGGCCGTGACCACGTGACCAAGATCGAACTGGCGCTGGATGCGGACAACAACTTCACCGCGATCCGCACGGAGACGCATGCCAACATGGGCGCGTACCTGTCCACCTTCGCGCCGTCCGTGCCCACATGGCTGCACGGCACGCTGATGGCCGGAAACTACAAGACCCCGCTCATCTACGTGAACGTCAAGGCGGTGTTCACCAACACCGTGCCCGTCGATGCCTACCGCGGCGCGGGCCGTCCCGAGGCGACGTTCCAACTGGAGCGCGTGGTGGACAAGGCCGCGCGCGAGCTGGGCGTCGATCCCATCGCGCTGCGTCGCCAGAATTTCATCACCGAGTTTCCCTATGCCACGCCGGTCGCAGTCGAATACGACACCGGGGACTACCACGGCACCATGGACAAGCTCGAAGAGATGGGCGACTTCGCCGGTTTTGCAGCCCGCCGGGCGGAAAGCGAAAAGAACGGCAAGCTGCGTGGTCTGGGCGTGAACTGCTACATCGAGGCCTGTGGCATCGCGCCGTCGAACCTCGTGGGGCAGCTCGGCGCGCGCGCGGGTCTCTATGAAAGCGCGACTGTTCGGGTGAACGCCACGGGTGGTTTGGTCGTGATGACAGGTTCGCACAGCCACGGGCAGGGGCACGAGACGTCCTTTGCCCAGGTGGTGGCCGAGATGATCGGTATCGACGAGAACATGGTCGAGATCGTGCATGGCGACACCGCCAACACGCCGATGGGCATGGGCACCTATGGCTCCCGCTCCATCGCGGTGGGCGGCTCGGCCATGGTCCGCGCGACGGAAAAGATCATCAACAAGGCCAAGAAGATCGCCTCGCACCTTCTGGAAGCCTCCGAAGCGGACATTGAGCTGAAGGATGGCGCGTTCTCCGTCGCTGGCACCGACAAGTCCGTGGCCTGGGGCGATGTGACCCTTGCGGCATACGTCCCGCACAACTACCCGCTCGAAGACATCGAGCCGGGTCTGGAGGAAACAGCGTTCTACGATCCGTCGAATTTCACATATCCGTCAGGGGCTTATGCCTGTGAAGTTGAAGTGGATCCGGACACCGGCAAGGTGACCATCGAACGGTTCGCGGCGGCGGATGATTTCGGCAACATCATCAATCCGATGATCGTGACCGGACAGGTGCACGGTGGTCTGGCGCAGGGGATCGGGCAGGCACTGCTCGAAAACTGCGCCTATGACGAAAACGGTCAGCTTCTGAGCGCGTCCTACATGGATTACGCCATGCCGCGTGCGGACGATCTGCCGATGTTTGACGTGGATCACTCGTCGCAAACGCCCTGTACGCACAATCCGTTGGGAGTGAAGGGGTGTGGCGAGGCCGGGGCCATCGGCTCTCCGCCGGCGGTGGTCAATGCCGTGGTCGATGCGCTGCAATCGGCGGGCAAGGATGTGACCCATATCGACATGCCATTGTCGCCGGATCGCGTTTGGGCGGCGATGAACGGCTGAATGGAGCTGAATGGAAATGGCGGGATCGGGGGCCAGCCCCCGAACCCCCGGAGTTTATCTGGCAAGATGAAGAGGATCATGTTGCCGACAGGAAGGAACTGAAGATGTACAACTTCGAGTTTGAAAAACCCGGTTCAGTCGCCGATGCAGTCGCAGCGCTCGGGGCCGATGACGCGCAGGCACTGGGGGGCGGGCAGACACTGATCCCAACGCTGAAGCAGCGTCTGGCGATGCCGACGAAGTTGGTGAGCCTGAAAGGCATTGCCGAGATGCAGGGGGTCTGCACCGGCGACGATGGCGCGATCTGCATCGGCGGGGCGACCAGCCACGCCACCGTCGCGGCAGAGGCGGGGGCCTACCCGGCACTTGCAGCCACAGCGGCCCATATCGGGGATCCCGCCGTGCGCAACCGTGGCACCATTGGCGGATCCCTCGCAAACAACGACCCGTCCGCCTGTTACCCCGCTGCAGCGCTTGGATCCGGCGCCACCATCGTGACGAACACGCGCGAAATCGCGGCGGACGACTATTTCCAGGGCATGTTCACGACTGCGCTGGACGAGGGTGAAATCATCACCGAGGTCCGCTTCCCCGTTCCGGAAAAGGCGAACTATCAGAAGTTCGTCCAGCCCGCTTCGCGCTTTGCGCTCGTCGGGGTCTACGTGGCCAAATACGCCGACGGCGTGCGCGTCGCGATCACCGGGGCCAGCAATGACGGCGTGTTCCGCTGGACGGAGGCCGAGGCGGCGCTGTCGTCCAACTTCTCGCCCGACGCCGTTGACGGGCTGAGCTTGAGTGGAGACGACATGATCAGTGACCTGCACGGCACGGGCGATTACCGCGCGCACCTGTGTGGCGTGATGACCAAGCGGGCTGTCGCGGCTGCGGCCTGACACGGGCTCGGAAAACTCGAAAGGCTCGGGCGCGTCCCGGGCCTTTTGCATGTCTGGGAAGGGGCACGGATGCCGTCACATAGGGACATAGAACGCTGGCACGCGCCTGTGCGGGCGCGGAGCCTGACGGTTGCGCATGGCGGGCTTGTCTACGCGGTGGCCTACGACCCGGACGCCGCGCAGGGCATCACCGCGCAGACCACCAACGCCTTGGCATTTCTTGATGAACGTCTGGCCGAGGCTGGCAGTGACAAATCGCGATTGTTGCAAGTCACCATCTACCTGCAGGACATGACCATGAAACAGGACATGGACGTCGTCTGGACCGCATGGATCGGTCCACCTGAGAACTGGCCCCAGCGGGCGTGCATGGGCGCGGATATCGGGGACAACGGCACCACCTTAATCGAAATCGTGGCGATTGCCGCACAGGCTTAGCGGCTCAGATCGACCCGGCCTCGACCATGAAGTTGTTCGCGGTACACATCGCTGCATCGTCGGAAGCCAACCACAACACCATCCGCGCCACGTAAACCGGATCAATCAGATCCGGCAGGCACTGGCGCGCGCGATGCGCCTCCAACGCCTCGGGCGTCGCCCACAACTCCTTCTGCCGATCCGTCATGATCCAGCCCGGCACCACCGTGTTCACGCGGATGCGGTGGTCGCCCAGGTCCCGCGCCATGGTGCGCGTCAGCCCGTGCACGGCGGCCTTGGCCGTGGTGTAGGCCGGAAAGCCGCCGCCAGCTTCCCACCAGGAATTTGACCCGAGGTTGATAATAGATCCGCCGCCCGCATCGATCATGCCGGGCGCGACCGCCTGAATGGCAAAGAACATGTGCCGCAGGTTGGTCTGCATCCGCTCGTCCCAGTAGTCCGGCGTTACGTCTTGCCAGTTGTGCCGGTCGTCACGCGCCGCGTTGTTGACCAGCACGGTGAACGGGCCGACCCGACTTGTAAGGTCCGCGATGGCCGCCCGCGTCGCGTCGATGTCGCGCAGGTCGCACAACGCATGGGCCGCTCCGGTCTCGCTGCTCACGTCCGTTGAAGCCTCTGCATCCCGGTCCAGAAAACCAACCCTGGCGCCTTGCTCCGCAAACGCCTCGACCGTCAACCGACCGATTCCCGAGGCGCCGCCCGTGATCAGCACAGACGTGCCTTCAAGGCTGGGATAACGTGCGAATTCTGGCATGGCTCATCTCCGGTTGATGCGTCCCCACCTTGTCTTGTGCCGCCACGCAGAGGTCAAGACACAGACAATTGCACAAGATGTCAGCAAATCACCGCCATGGGTCGCCACTTTTGAGCATGATCAACGGGAATTGCGACGGTCCATGCTATCCTGCAACCATCAGTGGAGGAGACAGCATGGCTCAGACAACCAGTACCAAATCCAGGTCGAAGGACAAATCCGACGCCACGGGCACCATGATTGATGCAATGGCCAATTGGCAGGCGGCGGGTTTGGGGGCGTTGAACTGGTTCAACGCGTCAACCATTGAACGCATGGGCGACATGGGGGCAGAATGGATGACCTTCGTGGCCGAACGTGTGCGGGAAGACGTTGCACTGCAACACGGGCTCCTGCACGCCAAGTCCCCGGCGGAAGTGCAGCAATTGCAAATGCGGTTTCTGCAAAAGGCAATGGACCAGTACAGCGCCGAGACGGGCAAGATGATCGAGATGAGTTCGAAACTGTTCGAAAATGATGATGACGAGGCGGCAAGCGACAACGTCAACGTATAGGCCCAACGTCCGCTGCACGCCGGCGCCTCGTCGGCGGGTTGTGGCACAACGAAGTCCTACAGGGGGGCTTGGCAAAGAAAAAAAGGCGCTGCCGTAGCAACGCCCCCTGAATGGGTTTGGATTTGGTCAGCCCTTTTGCGGAAGCGGGCCGATCATCATGACCATCTGGCGACCTTCCATCTTGGGGAAGTTTTCGACCTTACCGATCTCTTTCGTGTCCTCGGCCACGCGTTCCAGCAGCTCACGGCCCAGGTTCTGGTGCGCCATCTCGCGGCCCCGGAAGCGTAGGGTGACCTTCACCTTGTCTCCGTTTTCGAGGAACTTGAAGACGTTGCGCATCTTCACGTCGTAGTCGTTGGTGTCGGTGTTGGGGCGGAACTTCACCTCCTTCACCTCGATCACCTTCTGCTTCTTGCGGGCCTCGCTCTCGCGCTTCTGCTGTTCGTATTTGAATTTGCCGAAATCCATGATCTTGCATACGGGCGGATTGGCATTGGGCGAAATCTCAACCAGGTCCAGCCCGGCATCGTCGGCCATGTCCATGGCGCGGGCTGGGCTGACGACGCCTACGTTTTCGCCATCGGCGCCAATCAGGCGGATTTCGGGGGCACGAATCTTGTCGTTGACGCGCGGGCCGGTGTCGCGTTGCGGCGGCGCGTTGTGGGGTCTGCGAGCGATGGTGGTCGTCCTTTGATCGTTCAAAAATGTGAGGCCGGAAAATAGCCCTTGGCCCGGTTTTCTTCAACCCTATGAATCGGCCATCCTGCGCCGAAATCTACGATTTTCCCCCTTGAACCTTTTCATCGCGTTCCGCATCTGACACCCCAAAGCCAACAGGCGGTCACGGGGGGTGGCCGCGAGACGTACAAAGGATAGCGCAATGAGAAATCTGATCTGGATTATCGTGGCGGTTTTGATCGCGGGCGGAGCGTACTTGCTCTATTCCGGCCAGACCCCGCAAGAGGTTGCGACGCAGGCCGCAGATGCCGTGAGCGCGCCCGAAGCGCTCGACAGCGCGAGCGATGCAGTGGGTGAAGCCGTTGAGGCAACGGAAGAGGCGGTGACAGACACCGTAGATGCCGCAACCGCTGCCGGGGAAGAGGCTGCCACCGCGGTCGAAGATGCGGCCACTGGGGCCGTTGACACCGCATCCGAAGCGGCTTCCGACGCTGTCGAAGGCGTTCAAAATCTGGCCGAGGATGCGGCGACAGCGGCAGATGAAGCAGTTGACGCGGCAACAGACGCAGCCAGCGCAGCCGTTGAAGACGCAACCGAGACCGTCAACGATGCTGTCTCCGCCCTCACCGAAGGTGCATCTGACGCGACCGAGGCAACAACGGATGCTGCCACCGATGCCGTTGACGCGACAACTGACACGGTCGCGGAAGCCGCAGACGCAGCAAGCGACGCCGTTGATACGGCTACGGACGCTGCAGACGCGACTGTTGACGCAACAACAGAAACGGCAACAGACGCCGCCGAAACCGGCTCGGATGTAACCGAAGAAGCTGTCGATCAAGCTGCCGAAGCTGCAACCGACGGCACGGAAGACGTCGCCAGCGCTGGCGGCATCGCGGATCTGCTGACTGTCGAAGGCTTCGACTTCGACCGCGTGGCCGAGATGATCGACAATTCCGAAGCGCTGAGTGTCGTGCAGAAAAGCACGCTCAAGGCCGGGATCGAACAGGCGCAGAACAACCCCGAAGTGCTGCAAGGGCTTCTGGATCAGCTGAAGCAGGCGATGGGCCTCTAAGCACACCATCTGCTACCACGTTCAAGGCCGCGCCCCAGCTCCGGAGCGCGGCCTTTTTCATGCGGTACAAGCGCATTTCAGGTTGTGCACATGATGCAGACCGCCCAACTCTGCGACATGCAAGCCGACACCCGCCTTCTGGCCCAATTCGCCGTCACCGAACCCGAACATGTGGCCGACACACCGATCGCATCGATCTGGCGCGTCAAGCGGGCGGATGGCACGCTCGCCTGCCTGAAACGGTACAAGGATGATGATCTGCGGGATGAGGCGCCCGGATTTGATCTGCTGACGGCTCAAGCGGGTCTTGGTGCGGTCCGCATCTACCAAAGGCACGAGGCCGCGATCCTGATGGAGTGGCTCGACGGGCCCTCGCTGGGCGACATGGCGCGCAACGGTGATGATGCCGGGGCCACGAGGATCCTGGGTGAGGTCGCGCAGCGGCTGCACAGCGCGGAATATTCACCGCCGCACAGCCTCGATCCGCTGCCCAACCGGTTCAAGGCGCTCTTTTCGGCAACCTTCACGCCTGGTTGTCCATCTCACGTCCAAGCGACCGTGCAGGCTGCACGCAAACTGGCGAAGGACCTACTGGCCCGTCAAACGAATATCCGCCCATTGCACGGCGACTTGCACCACGACAACGTGCGCGCCAGCGCGCGGGGCTTTCTCGCCTTCGATGCCAAGGGAGTGCTGGGTGAGCCGACCTTCGAACTGGCAAACGCTTTTCGAAACCCGCTCGGGTCCGATGCTCTCTTTTCCGATCCTGCGGTGATCCTGCGGCGGGCAGCACAGTGGTCGACTGCCCTGAACGTGACCCGAAGCCACATGCTGTCATGGGCGGCGGCTTACAGTGCCTTGTCGCTCAGCTGGACGCATAAATCCGTCTTTGGTCCAGACGTGGCCAAGGACATGACACTGATCGACACGTTCCTGACCCTGATTGCACAGGATCAGGACATGTGACGCGGGCAGAGCGCGTTAATCGAGAAACGCTTTTTCAACCACGTAATGCGCGGGCTTGGAATTCGCCCCTTCTTCCAGCCCGTATTCCTCGAACATCTCCTTGAGTTCGAGGTTGAAGGCCAGGTTGCCGCAGATCATCGCACGGTCGCTTTCCGGGTTCAGCGGCTCTACACCTAGATCCTTGAACGCTTCGCCCGACTTCATCAGGTCGGTGATGCGGCCCATCTTCGGGCTCTCTTCGCGGGTGGTGGTGGGGTAATACTTGATCTTCTTCCAGAACCCTTCGCCGATCACCTCGTTCAGAAGCTCGTCATGCTTGAGGCTCTCGATCAGGTCGCGGCCATAGGTCAGCTCACCCACCTCGCGGCAGGTATGGGTGATGATGACCTCGTCATAGTCCTCGTATGTCTGTGGCTCGCGCAGGAGCGACGCAAAGGGGGCAAAGCCTGTGCCCGTGGCAAAGAACCAGATGCGCTTGCCCGGCAGCAGTGCGTCATGCACCAGCGTGCCCACGGGCTTCGGGCGCAGGATAATCTCGTCGCCCGGCTGGATGTGCTGCAGTTTCGAGGTCAGCGGACCGTCTTGCACCTTGATGGAATAGAACTCCAACTCCTCGTCCCAAGAGGGCGACGCAATGGAATAGGCGCGCAAGAGCGGCTTTTGCTTGCCCGTCTCAGGGTGCGGGTCGCCCATCAGGCCGATCATCACGAACTCGCCCGAGCGGAAACGCAAGGACGCAGGCCGGGTGCAGCGGAAGCGGAACAGGCGATCGGTGTAGTGTTCGATCTCTGTCACCGTCTGGGCGTCGGGCAGGGTGGGCGTGGCCTTGACGGCGGTTGTCTCGTTCACGGGGCTTTGCTCGGTCATGAATGTGTCAACGCAGGTTTACACCCGCGCCTCTCTATTTGGGAAGATTTTTTGCGATTGATAAGGGCGCGAATGGTCGCGCGCCTTGATATGCGTCAGTTTGACGGAACGTCAGCGGCTCGGATCAAAGATCGGCTTAGTGATTGGACGCTCCACGCAGCCGGGCCTGGTAATCATGGCTCTGCCAATCGGCGCGGAACTGCCACTGGTCCTCGGGTTGGCGTGCGGCCAGCGCCTGGCTGATCTCGACCTCGTCAAAGCCTGACCGGCGGGCCATGGCGTACTGATCCGAGATCACATGCCCCTTGGCCCGCAACCGGCCCTGAAAGCCGCGCAGGCGCAGCATCCGGGCAATGGTGAACCCGCGCCCATCGGCAAAGCTGGGGAAATCCACGCGGATGATGTCCGCGTTCAGCGGGATCTGGTCGGGGTCTGCATCGCTGGGCACATCCAGCGCTGCCGCATCATTCGCCGCCTCACCCAGCGGGGTATAGCCCGCATCCCATGTGTCCGGGCCAAAGCCCTGATCGGTCACTACGATTGTCATGTCTCTTGTCCTACTCTCACGAGTTTGCCGTCAACGAAGTGGATCCCACATTCGTCCTTGTCCTGATCCCGCCAGCGCCCCGCGCGCGCATCTTCCCCCTCGGCCACGGGTGAGGTGCAGGGCGCACAGCCGATGCTGGGATAGCCCTTGGCCACCAGCGGGTGCCGTGGCAGGCGATTTTCATCCATGTAATCCCGCACGTCTTCGGGCGCCCATCTTGCCAGCGGGTTCACCTTGATCCGACCAGTCGCTTCCTCGACCTCGAAAAATTCGAGGCTCGTCCGCGTCGCTGACTGATACCGTTTCCGCCCCGTCATCCAGCCGCCATAGGGTGCCAGCGCTTTCTGCAGGGGCACGGTCTTGCGCAGCGCACAGCACGCATCGGTGTCGCGCGTGTGCAGCGTGCCGTCCGGGTCGTGGGCGGAAATGTCATCCGCACGGATCACCGTCATGTTCTCCAGCCGCAGCCGCTCTGCGACGTCCTGCTGGTAGACCAGCGTCTCGGCAAACAGCATCTCGGTGTCGATAAAGATCACCGGTACGTCCCGTTTCACCATCGCCGCTAAGTGCAGCAGCACCACGGACTCCGCTCCAAAGCTCGACACCAGAGCGATGTCCGGCACCGCCTCGAACGCCGCGCGCAGCACGTCGGTGGCGCCGTGATGGGTCAGTTGCGCGTTCAGCGCGCTGACCATCACTTCGGCTTCCGGGTGGGCGGGTCCTCCGGGGGCGGTTTTTTCTGCGAAATGAAGCATGGGATTCTACTCCGCTGCCACCTTCGTCTCGGGGTAGAGGGCGGCCTTGAACGGGGCGAGGCCCGTGCGGCGGTAAGTATCGATGAACGCCTCATCCTCATCCGTGCGCAGATCGAGATAGGTGTCCACGATCCGCTCGATGGCCGGTACAACCTCTTCGGCGGAGAAGCCTGGGCCCACGCGGTCTCCCACGGTGGCTGTCTCGGTATGGTCCCCGCCCAGCGTGATCTGGTAGTTCTCCACCCCTGAACGGTCGAGGCCCAGAATGCCGATATGGCCCACGTGGTGGTGCCCGCAGGCATTGATGCAGCCCGAGATCTTGATCTTCAGCTGGCCGATGTCGTGCTCGCGCTTCAGATCGTCAAAGGCTGTTGCAATCTCCTGCGCAATCGGGATCGACCGGGCCGTCGCCAGCGCGCAATAGTCCATGCCCGGGCAGGCGATGATGTCGCTGATCAACCCGATATTGGCTGTCGCCAGCCCCTCGGCCTTGAGCGCCGAATAGATCGACGGCAGCGACGCCTTGTGCACATGCGGCAGGATCACGTTCTGCTCGTGGCTGATGCGGATTTCATCGTAGCCATAGGTTTCCGCGAGGCTGGCAATCAGGCGCATCTGCGCAGCAGACGCATCGCCGGGCGTCGCCCCGTGTTTTTTCAGGCTGATCGTGACGATGGCGTGGTCCGCATCGCGGTGCGGCGTCACGTTGGTGTCGGTCCAGGCGCGGAAGGCCGGGTAGTGCTGCAGCGCTTGTGTGTAAGGCGCAGTGTCGGCCTGCACGAAGGCGGGCGGCGCAAAATGCCCCTCGATCTCCCGCAGCATCTGCTGGTCAACACCAGAGAAGGCCTTTCGCGTCTCGACAAAGCGCTCTTCGACCAGACGGCGGATTTCGTCGATCCCATGCTCGTGCACCGTGATCTTAATCCGCGCCTTGTACTTGTTGTCGCGACGGCCGATCTGGTTCCAGACGGATACGATCGCTTCAAGGTAGGGCAGCAGATCGGCTTCGGGTAGGAAGTCGTTGATAACCTTGCCGATCATCGGGGTTCGGCCCAGACCACCGCCGACGATGACCTCGAAACCCTTCGCGCCATCGCGTTCCAACATGCGCAACCCGATGTCATGCGCTTTGGTCACGGCCCGGTCATTGGGCGAGCCGGTGATGGCGATCTTGAACTTGCGCGGCATGAACTGGAACTCGGGGTGATCCGTGGACCACTGGCGCAGCAGTTCGGCAACCGGGCGCGGGTCGGCAATCTCGTCTGCCGCCGCGCCTGCAAAGTGGTCGGCCGTCACGTTGCGGATCGTGTTGCCGGAGGTCTGGATGGCATGCATTCCCACCTCGGCCAGCGCATCCAGCATGTCGGGCACGTCTTTCAGTTCGGGCCAGTTGTACTGGATGTTCTGGCGCGTGGTGAAATGGCCATAGCCGTTGTCCCAGCGCTCTGCGATCTCGGCGAGCTTGCGCATCTTGGCGCTCGACAACGTACCATAGGGAATGGCAACCCGCAGCATATAGGCGTGCAGTTGCAGGTACAGCCCGTTCATCAGGCGCAGTGGCTTGAACTCATCCTCGGTCAGTGCGCCGGAAATCCGACGCTCCACCTGCGCGCGGAACTGGCGGTTGCGTTCGGCCAGAAAGGCTGTGTCGAACTCGGAATAGCTATACATCAGTTCGCGTCCTCATATGCGCCCGGCGCAAGGTCCACTTGCTTGCCATGGGCGTAGTTGCTGGGGCCGTTGGCCCGGAACTCTTCTCGGAAGTGCGTGGGGACGGGTTTGCCGTCCTCGACCGCGATATCCGCCAGGTAGGCACCCACGACCTCGTCCACTTGCTGCGTGGCCTCGATCAGGCGCAGGTCGGCGTCAGCTTCATCGGTCAGCACCTCGGCCTCATCCAGTTTGCGGGTCCAACCATCGACGGTCTGGTAGATCACGTCGCCCGCCAACAGGTGATTGGCAGTGACAACTTTGGGGGTGAAGGCTTTGGGCATCACTGTGCCTCCTGCATGTGGGGCATTGGAATGTCGGGAACGGCGGCAAGTGCGGCGCGGGGTGCCAAGCCGATAAAGGTGAGGGCAGGGCCGCCCAGACCGGCTTCCGTCAGCGTCGGCTCCATCTCGGCTACGGTGGTGGACAGGACCTGTTGATCGGGTCGCGAGGCGTTTTCCACGAAGGTCACCGGCGTCTCGGGATCGATCCCGTGCATCATCAGGCGGCCCTGAATGAAGCGGGCCGATTTCTTGCCCATGTAGATGGCGGCGACCTCACCGGGTTTGGCCAGCGCCTTCCAATCGTGGTCGGCAAAGCCGCGCGTGTCGTGGCCGGTCAGGAACCGAACGGAGGAATTGCGGCCCCGGCGCGTGAGCGACTGACCGATGGACGCGACCGCAGCGGAGGCGGCAGTGATACCCGGCACGATGTGATAATCGACGCCCGCTTCGGTCACGGCCTCGATCTCTTCGTCCAGACGGCCAAAGACGGTGGCATCGCCGGACTTGAGGCGCACAACTTGGCTGCCCTTGAGCCCATGTTCGACGATCAGATCGTTGATCGTCTCCTGAGGGGTGGAGGGGCCAAAGGCTTCCTTGCCCACATCGATCATGGTTGCTTCGCGGCGGGCCAGTTCGAGAATTTCCTTGGAGATCAACCGGTCGTAGATCACCACGTCCGCCTCATCCAACGCCTTGCGCGCCTTGAGGGTCAGAAGTTCCGGATCACCGGGACCTGCGCCGACAAAGGCGACATGGCCCTTGCGCGCATCGCGCATCAGGTGATCGGCTAGCAGATCGTCCAGTGCAGGCTGCACAGCCTCTTCGCCCGTGCTCATCGCCTTGGGACCGGCATTGAAGTAATAGTCGCGCCAGAAGTCACGGCGCGGACGGCCAAAGGGCAGGGCGTCTGCAGCCTTGCGGAATGCCTTGCCGATGCGGGCCAGCGTCCCCAGCGATGTGGGAAGGCGTTCTTCCAGGTCGGCCTTGATCGCGCGGGCAAGAACGGGTGCCGCCCCTTCGGTGCCGATGGCGACGGTGACCGGATCACGGTCCACTATGGCGGGGGTGATGAACTGGCTGTCGGCGAGGTTGTCTACGATGTTGACCAGCGCGCCGTCCGCATGCGCGATAGCGGCGGTGCGTTTGTCTTCGGCGTCGTCTTCGTCCGCGGCATAGAACAGGGCAGCGCACAGCGTATCGCCCGGCTCCATCGCGCGGTCGATCAGGCGCAGTTTACCGTCCGCGGCCCATGTCTTGATCTGGTCATCGGCTTCGGGCGCGAATACCGTGATATGCGCCGTCGTCTTCATCAGAAGGCGCAACTTTGCCAGCGCTGCATCGCCGCCACCGGACAGCACGATCCGGCGACCAGCAGTATTCAGGAAGATGGGAAAGTGGTTCATCTGGGCCTCGATCCGCGAAAACTGGCCCTCAATATAGGAAAATTTCCCCCTTTGGCGCTAGACAGC
Source organism: Tateyamaria omphalii (assembly GCF_019802125.1). Classification (GTDB taxonomy): domain Bacteria; phylum Pseudomonadota; class Alphaproteobacteria; order Rhodobacterales; family Rhodobacteraceae; genus Tateyamaria; species Tateyamaria omphalii_B. Next base: position 1,568,586 of record NZ_JAHVHT010000001.1, on the reverse strand, counting down.
GGCGTAGATAAGGACGATTGTTCCATCTGTTTGCAGGCGCAGAACGCCTGTTTCCCGAATTGGAGCCCTTTGGAATGTCTGTTCGCATCGACGACGTGGATCGCAAAATTCTGGCCGAGCTGCAGCGTGACGCCAGCCAATCGCTGGATGATATCGCCAAGGCCGTTGGATCATCAAAGACCCCCGTCTGGAACCGGATTCGCAAACTGCGCGAGGCGGGCGTCGTCGGCCAGCAGACCGTTGTGCTGGATGCCGAAGCTTTGGGGTTCGAGGCCTGTTTCTTTGTCCTCATCCGCACCTCCGAGCACGAGGCCGACTGGCAGGCAAAATTCCTGCGTGCGCTTCAGGAGCGCCCGGAGGTGCAAGAGGCGCATCGGCTGGCTGGTGACATCGACTACATTCTGAAAGTGCGGGTGAAAAATGCGCGTGCCTATGACGCCTTCTACCAGGCGCTGATTTCCGAGGTGCGGGTCCACAACGTCACGGCCCTTCTGTCGATGGAAGAGATCAAGTCCACCACGATGCTCCCGCTGGAAACGTAATCCGAAAGAGCGCTACCGCGCATTTTTAATTCAGCCAGCGGTGAGGCGACGCTCTGCCTTTGACGCTGCGCAAGATTGGACGCTCTTGATAGTCTGCTGAGAGGTCGTTTAGGGCGCAGTGCGTCCTAAACGGACCTGTGCGAGGGTGATGTGAGTCGCGCCCGTGTAAAGGACAAGCCGCCTTTGGCGGTGGCCTGCGGCCATCCTTGACCCGGTCCCGACTCACGCTGTGACGATCAACCGGTCGAGTTTGTGGAAATGGTAGCTGTCGGCGTATTGGGGCTGTTCGGCGATCGTGAGGTTTGGCAACGCTTCGAACAGTATCGGCAGCGCGATCTGCATCTCGAGCCGCGCCAGCGGCGCGCCCACGCAAAAATGCAGGCCCCCGCCAAAGGCCACATGGGCGTTCTTCACCCGGCCCGGATCAAACTGATCGGCCTTGTCGAACACGGCCGGATCACGCCCCGCCGCCCCAAGCATCAGTGCAATCTCATCGCCGGGTCCAAGGCTATGCCCACCCACCTCAATCGGCTCATAAACATGCCGTGTGAACATATGCAGTGGCGGGTCATACCGCATGACCTCTTCCACACATCGTTCCGGTTGCGCCAGCGCGCCCTGCGCCCCATGCTCCGCCAGCGCCTTCACCGCATTGCCAAGGCTATGCACCGTCGCCTCGTGCCCCGCGTTCAGCAGCAGCACGCAGGTGCCGATCATCTCCTCCCGGCTCAGGGTCTCGCCCCCGTCCTCGGCCGCAATCAACTCGGTGATCAGATCATCGCGCGGATCATCGCGCCGCTCTTCGATGTAGCCGGCCAGAAAGGCCGAAAACTCACCCGCAGCCGCGTTCGCGGCGTCCTCAATGGCCCGCGTGCGACCCGCTTGATACATCGCCACCATCGCCGACGACCAGCGCAGCAGGTCCGGACCCATCTCCTCCGGCACCCCCAGCAGCCGCGCAATCACCCGCACCGGCACCAGCTGGCAATAGGTCGGGATCAGATCAAACGGCCCGTCGGGCAGCCCCGCCAGCAACTCGGCACAGATGGCCCGAATATCCCCCTCCAGCCCCGCAATCCGGCGCGAGGTGAAGGCATGAAGTACTAAGCGCCTGAGCCGCGTATGCTCCGGCGGCTCCAACTCCAGCAACGAATGCCGCTCCACCGCATCGAACTCCGCCAAATGCGGCGCAGCCGCCGCACGCCCCGGCACGGCACGGCCCAACCGACGATCCCTGAGCAGCGCATGCACCGTCGCATGGTCAAAGGCGGCGTACATCCCGTAATCCTGCCAATACAGCACCGGACCTTCGGCCCGCGCGTGGTCATAGAAGGTATAGGGATCCTGAACAAAGGCGGGGTCATGGGGGGACTGGATCAACATGGACCAACATGTCTCAGGCCCGCGCCGCCTTGGCAAGCGACAACGGGCAAGGCTAGGGTGCGCGCCATGTCGAACGGATATGTCAGACGGATCAGTGTGGTGCTGGGCTTCATCGCCCTGGTCGCGGCAGCAGCGGCCGGGGTCTGGCGCTACGGCTACTTCCAGGCACTCGACCAACTGGCGCGGCAGGGGCAATCCGACCTCGCGCTGGCCTCCGACCGGCTGACGGGGCAGCTGCAGCGCTACCGCGAACTGGCCGTTCTTGTGGCCGACCACCCCCGCGTCGCCGCCGCTTTGGCGGGCGAGGACATCACCCAGGCCGAGGCACTGTTTCTGGACATCGCGGACAAGACGGCGGCCCAGGACATCCGCCTGACGGACGCGGGTGGCCTGATCCTTGCGGCCGCACGACCCGACGTGCCGGGCCTCGACATCGGCCCGCTGGTCCAGCGCGCCGCGCAAGGGGCGCTTGGCTGGGGCAACGGGCGCACCGCGCAAGGCATCCGCGTCTTCGCCTATGCCGCGCCCGTGTTCGACAACCGGTCCGACGTGGTGGGCACGGTGGTCGTCACGGCAGACCTTGCCGGCATCGAATGGGACTGGGTCGGCTCCAACCCGGCGGTCTTCTTCACCGACGCGCGCGACCGGGTCTTCATCACCAACCGCTCCGAAATCGTCTACTGGCAGCGCTCCGAAACCGGGGCAGGGCTCAAGCCGACGGACGGACCGGCGCTGCCCTTCGACAGCTACGAGCTTGGGCGGCACGAGGTCTGGCAGCTGGGGTGGGGGCCGTACCTGCCGCAAAACGCGCTCCACCTTGTCCGTCCGCTCCCGGTCATTGGCATGACGGGCGAAGCGCTGGTGGATGTCGCCCCCGCACGCCGCCTGGCCACGCTGCAGGCCGCAGCGGTCGCCGGGCTCTGCCTCGCCTTCGGTGCGCTCCTGTTCCTCGCCACCGAACGGCGCCGCACCCTGGCAGAAGCCAACGCACAGCTCGAAGCCCGCGTGACGGAACGCACGGCCGAACTGTCGGACACCAACGCAAGCCTGAGGCGCGAGGCTGAGGAGCGGGAACAGGCGCAAGCCGCGCTGGCACGCGCACAAGCTGACCTCGTACAGGCCGGCAAGCTCAGCGCTTTGGGACAAATGAGCGCCGGGCTTTCCCACGAACTCAACCAGCCACTGATGGCGATCCAGACCTACGCCGACAACGCCCAAGCCTTCCTCGACCGGGACAAACCGGACCGCGCGGGCGACAACCTGAAGCGCATCGCGGATATGGCCCGCCGCATGGGGCGGATCATCAAGAACCTGCGCGCCTTTTCCCGGCAGGAAAGCGAACCGGCAGTGCGGGTCGATCTCGCGCAAGTGGTGCGGGACGCAGTGGAACTCACCAGACCGCGCATCCGGAACGAGGATGTCACTTTGCACCTCTCGACCCCCGACACCCCCGTCTGGGTTTCGGGCGGCGAGGTGCGGCTGGGGCAGGTCTTCGTCAACCTGATCTCGAACGCCGTCGACGCCATGGCAGGGCAGGACAGGCGCGCACTCACGATCACGGTCATAGACACATCTGTCATCATTGCGGACACCGGCCCGGGCATCGAAACCCCCGACCGCGTCTTCGACCCGTTCTACTCGACGAAAGAGGTCGGCGCGTCCGAAGGCATGGGGCTGGGCCTGTCCATCTCTTACGGCATCATTCAGGGCTTCGGCGGTGAAATCCACGGGCAAAACAGTGCAGAGGGCGCTGTTTTCACCGTCGACCTACAGCCCTGGACGCAAGAGGCGGCGGCATGACGACCAAGGTCCTGCTGGTCGATGACGACGCCGCCGTGCGCGACGCGCTGGCCCAGACGCTGGAACTGGCGGACTGCACACCGATCCCGGCAGGCTCTTTTGTCGTCGCCAAGGATCACATCACCGCCGACTTTGACGGCGTGATCCTGTCGGACATCCGCATGCCGGGCCGCGATGGCTTCCACCTTCTGGCCCACACCCGCAAGATCGACGCCGACCTGCCCGTGATCCTGCTCACCGGCGAAGGCGACATTCCCATGGCCGTACAGGCCATGCGGGACGGCGCCTTTGGGTTCCTTGAAAAACCTTGCGCACCCAATGAGTTGCTGGCCGTTCTTGAACGCGCATTGAAAACCCGCGCGCTCGTTCTCGAAAACCGCCGCCTCCGCCAACTGGTCGAAAGCGGCGACCCGGCAGCCCGGATGCTCTTTGGCGAATCCGATCTGGCCGAAGGCTTGCGCGACCGCGTCCGCCTGCTGGCCCCGCTCGAGAACGAAGTTCTTGTGACCGGCGCGCCCGGCTGCGGGATTTCCAAAGTGGCCGAGATCATCCACCTGTCCTCGCTCCGCTCCAAGGCGCCCTTTGTGAAACGCGCCGCCGCCGATCTGCGTCCCAGCGCGCTGGCCGACGCCCTGGACAAGGCCAAAAGCGGCAGCCTCTTTCTCGATGAAATCACTCAATTGCCCCACGCCAGCCAGCTTGCGCTGCTCGAAGCGCTGGAGGCGGGCGATGGCCCCCGCCTGATCGCCGGCAGCACGCGCAATCTGGGCTCAGCGGTCGAGCAGGGCGCGCTCAACGCCGATCTCTACTACCGGATCGAGGTGATGCCGATCCGCATCCCCAGCCTCTCTGAACGGCCCGAAGACATCCCGATCCTCTTTCGACACTACGTGGCCCAAGCGGCCGAGCAGGCGGGCCTGACCCCACCTGCGCTGACGCCCGATCACATGGCCGCGCTCATGGCGCAGGACTGGCCCGGCAATGCCCGCTCACTGATGAGTGCCGCCATGCGCTTTGTGCTAGGGATGCCCGAGGATGCGTCGAAAGCAGTCGATCTCGGGCTCGCCGAACAGATGGCGCGCGTCGAACGGTCCTTGCTGGTCGCCGCGCTCGGTCGTCAGAACGGCCACGCCTCGGCCGCGGCCGAGGCGCTGAAGCTGCCGCGCAAGACGTTTTACGACAAGCTCAAGAAATACGGGATTCGCCCCGAAGACTATCGGCGCTAACAGTGTGTGGTTTTCCGCACGGTGTTGCGCGGGGTAGTGCGAAAATCCGCACAGATGCGCGTCACGCAACACCCTGAGAACATCAATATTGACAGATAATCAAATGAAATAAAACAAAAATCATAAAATTCACATAAGTAAACGAAAAGAAAACGTGTACCCCACCGTACGGTCTGCTTTTCTGTATGCCGCTGTCCCCGCGGGGACACATCAGAAAAACACGATCTCTGGGAGGAGACAGACCCATGAAATTCCTGACCGCCGCCGCTCTGGCCTTGACCGTCAGCGCAGGCGCCGTAGCCGCTGCCTGTGACGATGGCGAAATCGTCATCAAGTTCAGCCACGTCACCAACACCGACAAGCACCCCAAGGGCATCGCCGCCTCGCTCCTGCAAGAGCGCGTGAACGAGGAAATGAACGGCAAGGCGTGCATGGAGGTCTTCCCGAACTCGACCCTCTACAACGACGACCAGGTGCTCGAAGCGCTGCTGCAAGGCGACGTGCAGATGGCTGCACCTTCGCTGTCGAAATTCGAGCAGTTCACCAAGCAGTTCCGCATCTTCGACCTGCCGTTCATGTTCAAGGACATCAATGCCGTCGACGCCTTCCAGGCCTCCGAAACCGGTCAGGCAATGAAGGAATCCATGGTGCGCCGCGGTCTTCTAGGCCTCGAGTTCTGGCACAACGGCATGAAGCAGATGTCGGCCAACACACCTCTGAACTCGCCTGCTGATGCAAACGGCCTGAAGTTCCGCGTGCAGAATTCGGACGTGCTCAAGGCGCAGATGGCAGCCCTCGGCGGCTCGCCCCAGCCCATGGCGTTCAAGGAAGTCTACGGCGCTCTGCAAACCGGGGTTGTGGACGGGCAGGAGAACACCTGGTCCAACATCTACGGCCAGAAATTCTTTGAGGTGCAGGACGGCATCACCGAGACGAACCACGGCATCATCGACTACCTCGTCGTGACCGGCACCGACTTCTGGGATGGTCTGCCTGACGACGTGCGTGACCAGCTCGGCACGATCCTGTCCGAAGTCACACAAACCCGGAACGGCGAGTCGACCCGCGTGAACGAAGAAGCCAAGCAGGCCATCATCGACGCCGGTGGCGTGGTCCGCAGCCTTGACGCAGCACAGCGCGAAGAGTGGGTGGCCGTGATGAAACCCGTCTGGGACCAGTTCAAGGATGACGTGGGCCAGGACAATATCGACGCAGCACAGGCGCTTAACGCCGCCACGAACTAAGGCAACCGCCTGACGTTCCCGCGCCTCGGAGCACATGCTCCGGGGCGCTTTCCTCACAACAAAAATTCGGGGTTTCGAGATGTCCGGGGCGTATGTTCCCAAAGGGCCTGTGGGCCGCTTTGTCCATGAATTCGAAGAAACGATGATCGCGCTGCTGCTGGCGGGCATGACCATCGTAACCTTCATCAACGTCGTGCTGCGCTACGGCTTCAACACCGGGCTCATCTGGGGCCTCGAGATGGTGACCTTCCTGTTCTCGTGGCTGATCCTGTTCGGCGTGTCCTACGCCGTGAAGATCACCGCGAACCTGGGCGTGGACGCGGTCACGAACCTCTTTTCCAAGCCCGTGCGCCGCATCCTCGCGCTGATCGCGGGCGCCATCTGCATCATCTATGCCTTCCTTCTGCTGAAAGGCGCGTGGGACTACTGGGCCAACTTCGCGAACCTGCCGCAGACCACCGGGCGCTGGTTCCCCACGGGGTTCGAGGAGATGAAGCGCACGTCCTATCGCGGCTGGTACGAGGTGGTCGACATCCCCATGCCCGAGTGGATGCGCTGGATCGAACCCCTCATGAACGAGGGCGAGGAATACGAGAAGATCCCGCGCTTCATCCCCTATTTCATCCTGCCGTTTGGTATGACGCTGCTTTTGTTCCGTTTCGTGCAGGCCTTTGTCCGCATCTGGCGGGGGCAGGCGGATGCTCTGATCGTCAGCCACGAGGCCGAGGACGCCATCGAAGACGTCCGCCACATGAACGCCGGAGACTGAACCCATGGAAGTCGCTATCCTTTTTGCGCTCGTCATCGGGCTGATGCTGATCGGCGTACCGATTGCTGTGAGCCTCGGCATCTCGTCCATCCTGTTTCTCTTGGTGCTGAGCGACACATCGCTCGCCTCCATCGCACAGACGTTGTTCCAGGCGATGGCCGGGCACTACACGCTGCTCGCGATCCCGTTTTTCATCCTCGCCTCGACCTTCATGTCGACGGGCGGGGTGGCCAAGCGGATCATCCGGTTTTCGATCGCCATCGTGGGGCATTTCCCCGGTGGTCTGGCGATTGCTGGTGTGTTCGCGTGCATGCTCTTCGCCGCCCTCAGCGGCTCATCGCCCGCGACCGTCGTCGCCATCGGCTCCATCGTGATCGCAGGGATGCGGCAGGTGGGCTATACCAAAGACTTTGCCGCTGGCGTGATCGCCAACGCGGGCACCTTGGGTATCCTGATCCCGCCGTCGATTGTGATGGTGGTCTATGCGGCGGCTACTGACGTCTCCGTCGGGCGGATGTTCCTGGCGGGTGTCATTCCGGGCCTGATGGCCGGAACCATGCTGATGGTCACCATCTATATCATGGCGAAGGTCAAGAACCTGCCGAAAGGCGAGTGGCTGGGCTGGGGTGAGGTCTGGGAATCCGCGCTGCACGCCTCGGGCGGTCTGTTCCTGATCGTCATCATTCTGGGCGGGATCTATGGAGGTATCTTTACGCCGACAGAAGCCGCCGCCGTTGCTGCTGTCTATGCTTTCCTGATTGCCGTGTTTGTCTATCGGGACATGGGACCTCTGGCGACACCTGAGGGGCAGCGGAACCATTCGCTGCTGACAAAGCCTTGGGCGATTGTCACGGCGCTGGTGCACCGCGACACCAAGAACGCGCTCTTTGAGGCGGGCAAGCTGACGGTCACGCTGATGTTCATCATCGCCAATGCTTTGATTTTGAAACACGTTTTGACCGATGAGCAGATCCCGCAGCAGATCGCGTCGGCGATGCTGGATGCAGGCTTTGGCCCCGTGGTGTTCCTGATCATCGTGAACGTGATCCTGCTGATTGGCGGGCAGTTCATGGAGCCGTCGGGGCTGCTGGTTATCGTGGCGCCGCTGGTTTTTCCCATTGCGATTGAGCTCGGGATCGACCCCATTCATCTGGGCATCATCATGGTGGTGAACATGGAGATCGGGATGATCACGCCGCCCGTCGGTCTGAACCTGTTCGTGACCTCCGGTGTTGCGGGCATGCCGATGATGCGGGTGGTGCGGGCGGCGTTGCCGTTCCTCGCGGTGCTCTTCGTCTTCCTGATTATGGTCACGTATATTCCGGCCATTTCGACGTGGTTGCCCACGCTGATGATGGGCCCGGAAGTGATCATCAACTGACCTGAATGACGCCTTTGGCGACACGATTTATTTTTTCTGACGAGGGGGCTGTCTGCCCCCTCGAGCTCCCCCGAAAGTATTTTTGGCCAGAAGAAAGGTTAGGAGGCGGCGAGCGCGTCGATGATGGGCTGGAAGTCAGCGGCCTTTAGGGATGCGCCACCGACGAGGGCGCCGTCGACATTTTCAGCTTCGAAGATCTCGGCCGCGTTGGTGGGTTTGACCGAGCCGCCGTAGAGGACGCGCATGTTTGCGCCTGCGTCGCCGAAGCGGGCGGTGAGCTTGGTACGGATCATGTCGTGGGTTTCGATGATTTGTTCCATCGTGGGGACGCGGCCGGTGCCAATGGCCCAGATGGGTTCGTAGGCGATGACCGTGTTGTCCGCTGTGGCCGTGTCCGGGGTGGAGCCGTCGAGTTGTGCCGCGATGATGTCGAGGCAGTCGGGACCGAGCCGTTCTTCTTCGCTTTCGCCGATGCAGATGATGGCGGTGAGCCCTGCGGCATAGGCGGCTTCGGCCTTGGCCCGGACTTGTGCGTCGGTCTCGGCGTGATCGGTGCGGCGTTCGGAGTGGCCGACGATGACCGCGCTGGCGCCTGCGTCCTTGAGCATCGAAGCCGCGATGTCGCCTGTATGCGCGCCCTTTGGATTGGCATGGCAATCCTGGCCACCGATTTCAACCGGGCTGCCCAGCGTGACGTCAGCGGCGCGGGTCAGGAGGGGCGCAGGGGGGCAGATGAGGATTTGCGGGCCGTTCTCGCCACCGGTGAGCGTGGACAGTTCTGCCAGCATTTCAGGTGTGCCGTTCATTTTCCAATTGCCTGCTGCCAGTTTGCGCCGCATGTCCGTCTCCGCTTTTGGTGGTCCCGCTGGTCCTAGCATTGGGGTGCGCCTTGCGCTAGGGCTGCGCCAAAATGGAGTGCGTGACATGATCCCACGGTTGGATGCAGCGGCTTTGGCGGCAGGCGATGCGGCGAGCCTGGCCGCGCTTGGTGAGGCGGCCACGGGGGTGGGCTTTGCCACCGTTCACAACACCGCCTTGTCGGCAGCGCGGGTGGAGGAGGCGATTGAGACGTATCGCGCGTTCTTCCATTTGCCCGAGACTGAGAAACGGGCCGTGGACATGGCGCGAACCGGGTCGAACCGGGGGTGGGGCGCGCCGGGGTCGGAGCAGGTCGATCCGCAGGCGAACCCGGATTACAAGCAGTTCTTTGATGTGGGGTTTCAGTTGCCCGTGGGACATCCCCTTGGGGACAAGCGGTTTTATGCGCAGAACCTGTGGCCGGAGGATCCCGAGTTTAAGCGTGTAATTTCTGTATATTACAGCGATGCTTTGGATGTGGCGCGGGGGCTGTTGACGGCCATTGCGCGGTCCATCGGGGCGGATGCGGCGCATTTTGATGGGGCGTTTGATACGCCTATGGCGCTGCTCAGGGGCAACTTTTATCCGGCGCGGCCCGATTGGGCCGGCGCGAAGGATTTCGGGATCGCGACGCACACGGATTATGGCTGTTTGACCCTGCTTGCGACCGATGGATCGCCGGGGCTGGAGGTGCGCAAGCGAGGCGGCGGGTGGATCCCTGTGAGCGCGCCGCCGGGGGAGTTCATCATCAACTTTGGGGAGATGCTGGAGTTCTGGACCGGAGGCCGGGTGAAAGCGACGCCGCATCGGGTTGTCGGGGGGGTGGCCGAGCGCATTTCGATCCCGATGTTTTTCAATCCGACATATGATGTGAATGTGGCGCCGGAGGGGTCGGAACAGGTGATGTTGGCGGGCGATCACTTGTCGGCACGGTTTGAAGAGACCTACGTGCATTTGCAAGATAAAGCATGAGCTTGCAGGGTGACCTTGAAGCTGAAGTGGCGCGGGTGTGGTGGGGCCAGACCGATGGCGCGCATGACATCTGGCACCTGCGGCGGGTGTGGGCGAATTGTCAGCGGATTGCGGAAGGATTGGACAAGTCTGTCGACCGTGATGTGCTTCTGATCGGGTCCTATCTGCATGACATTGTGAACGTGCCGAAGGACGATCCGCGCCGGGTGCGAGCGGCTGAGATGTCCGCCGATCATGCGGTTGCGTGGATGGCGGCGCGGGGGCTGCCCGGGCAGGAGGCCGTCGCCCATGCCATTCGGGCGCACAGCTATTCCGCCGGGCATCCGTGCGAGACGCTGGAGGCGCAGGTGTTGCAGGATGCGGACCGGTTGGAGGCGTTGGGCGCTATTGGAATTGCGCGCTGCTTTAACGTGGCGGGGCAGATGGGCGCGGGTCTGGTGCATGGCGGTGATCCGCTGGCCGAGGGTCGGACGCTGGATGACCGGGCCTATGCGCTGGATCATTTCGAGGTGAAGCTGTTTGGGATTGCCGAGACAATGAATACGCCGCCAGCGCGCCAGATGGCGGAGGAGCGGGTGGCGTTTATGCGGGTGTTTCAGGAGACGTTAGCGCGGGAAGCGCGGGTGTAGGGTGTGCGTTTATCGCGCATCTTTGCTGGCGCGTTGCGGTGCGCAGTGAATGCGCACCCTACAGGTGCTTTAGCGCTTCGCGGGCGAGGGCGGAGGCTTCTTCGGCGTCTTCGAGGGCGCTGTCGGGCATGATCCAGTAAGGCATTGCGGTCTCGGCTTTGCCCGGGCGTTGGTAGGTCCAGCGTTCCATGCCAAGTTCGTCGTAGCGGGGGATCATGTCGCCCTGGCCCTTCAGCATCAGGCGGCCGTCGCGCATCATCACGGCAAATATCGTGCCAGCGGAGTAGACGCCGATGCCGCCGAACATCTTGCGGGTGGAGAGGTCAGGTACGCCGGAGAAGAGGTCGAGCACGTGGTCGATCTCTTCGTCTGTGAGGGCCATGTCAGCCTGCGTTCTGTTCGGCTTGCAGCTCTTCGACGTCCTTGAACGAGATGCTTTCGCCGCAGCCGCAGGCGTCGGTCACGTTGGGGTTGTTGAACTTGAAACCAGACTCAAGCAGCGAGGTTTCGTAGTCGATTTCCGTGCCGAAGAGGAACATTTGAGCCATTGGCGCGATCATCACGCGCGCGCCGTTCTGTTCGACCGTTTCGTCGTTGGGGTCGGCTTCGTCCACATATTCCATGGTGTATTCCATGCCCGCGCAGCCGCCCTTTTTCACGCCGATGCGGAGGCCGGAATGGCCCTGTTTCTCCATCAGTTTGGAGATTTGCGCGGCGGCGCGGTCGGTGATGGTCACGGCCTGTTTGCCGGGGATGGAGAACATGGGGAACCTCCGGGGTTATCCGACAGATAAGGTAGGGCTTTCGGTGGCCTCACGCAAGGGTCGGGGACGTTTGAGGAAAGCGCTGATTGCGTCGAGGGCGGCGCGGATCGCCGGGTCGTGGCGGGTGTCCTGGTGGCAGACGAGCCATTCTTCGGACGTCAGCGCGTCTACGATGCCCGACACGCGGACGAGGCGCGGTGCGGTGTCGGCGGCGAAGGTCGGCAGGACGACACGGCCCACGCCGCTTTGCGCGAGTGCCATGCGCACCTGCGGATCGTTCGAGACAGCGACCATGTCCTCGGCGTGGTGGGCGATGGTCCAGGCCTCGGACGGCAGGGTGGCGGTGTCGTCGCTGGGGCCGATCCATCCTTTGACGTCCGCAGAAGTGGCGTAGATCGCGTGTTCGACATAGCCGGTGCGGCGACCGGCGAGCCAGTCGTGATCGGGGCGGCGGTTGCGGATGCCGATGTCGACCTCGCGCCGCTCGATGTCCATGTCGAGGTTGCAGCTGACAAATTCGGGCGTCCAGCGGTCGCCCTGGCTCCAATAAGTGTCGAGATGGCGCGCGAGGTAGAGCATCGTCCAGGTGCCTGCCGAGATGCGGACGCGGGGCGGTCCGGATTGGGCCGCGGACCAATGGGCGATGCCGCGGGCTGCCGCCTCCATCTTTTTGGCCTGTTCCAGCAGGGCGCGCCCCTCTGTCGTGGGGGTGTAGCCCGCGGCCCCGTGGGCAAAGAGCCTGCGGCCCGTGCGTTGTTCGAGGGCCGTCATGCGGCGCGAGAGGGTGGCCTGGCTGAGCCCGGTTTCGTGTGCGGCGCGGGCGAGCGAGCCGTGGCGGGCCACGGCGGCAAAGAGCCCGTAATCTGTCCAGTCAGTGATTTGCATGATTGCAAGTCTAGGTGCGAAACCGGGGTCTGACAATGCGGATCGCGCTGCGCCATATAAGTTTCAGAACGAAAGGACATCTTATGCAACATCCTTACAAGTCTCTGGAAATGAACAGCCTTTATGCGCAAGAGCAGCGCGTATTTGCAAAATTGCAAGCCGAAGAGCAAATTCGCAAGCGCAAGCAGCGCCGTCGTCGGGCGTTGATGTGGGTTTTGCGCCGCCTGTAAGACGAAAAAAGGGCCGCCGGGGGGACCGGCGACCCTTTCGAGCCTGTGGCGCGCGGGGATGGCGCGGGGGTACGGGTTACAGGCCCATGCAGTTTGCGTAGTAGGTCACCGTGGCAGGCCAGTCGGAGAAGACGCCCACGACGCCCACATCCTGTGCCAACACATCCAGCAATTCGTAGTAGACACCGTCATGCGTGGTCGCCTCGGCAATGGACTGGAAATACCAGCCGCCGCCCGCACCCAGAGGGCCGGAGCGTTCCAGCGTCCATGTGATGATGTTCAGGCCGGCGGCTTTCGCTTCCTTGGCATAGGCCGAGGGGACGATTTGGCCGTCTTCCATCGTCACCAGCATCCAGAGCGGAGGTGCGACGTAGCGCACGCCGCGCTCATAAAGGCTGGCCATGCTGTCGGGATAGGTCGCCGGGTCGTTCGCGTCGAAGCCGTCGATGTCGTAGCTGTCGTCGAGGTAGACGGCCTGTGCGCCGAATTCCGGCTCGGCTTCGATCCAGTAGAGCACGTCTTCGAGGTTGAAGCTTTGCAGCCAGACATCCGAGGCGGGGATGCCTGCGGCCTTGTATTCATCGACCAGCTTTTGGGCGTAATCCTCCTGGCTGAAGCCGTTATGGGGCATCTCGACCGAGGGGGTTTTGAGTTCCGGGGTGAACTTGGTCCCGAGCGATTTGAAGAGTTCGATGGACTCGGCGTGCGTCATCAGTTGCGCGCCGTCGGTATAGAGATCGGTGCGCCAGCCTGCGATGCCGCCCTGATACTCTTCGGCTGTGGTGGCTGAGGCGTCAGAGCTGTCCATCTTGGGGATCAGCGTTTCGAACTCGGCCAGTGTCAGTTCGGATGTGCGGCATTCGGCTGTCGCGTCCGCGTCGCCGCTGGCGGACGAGAAGGGAGTGACGCAGGTGTCGGCCAAGTCGGTGAGCAGGATGTTGGTTGTGGTGTGCAGGTCGTTCTGCGCGTGGCGGCAGACCAGTTCGTGATCCTCGGTAAAGGTCACGTCGCATTCCAGGATGCCTGCGCCCATGCGCGCGGCGGCGATGTTGGACTCGACCGTGTGTTCGGGGAACATCATGGGCGCGCCGCGGTGGCCGATGGAAAAGTCGGATTTGGCCGGTGTCTGGCCCTGGCAGCTTTGCAGCTTCGACTTCAGTTCGCCCTCGGGCAGCTTGTCGATCAGATAGGCGGGGCGGGGGCCGTAGTCGATGGTGACAGGCGGCAGGGTTTCGTTTGCGAGAAGGGCAGCGGGTGCCGAGGCAAGCAGGACGCAGGCGGCGGTTAAACGCATGGAGGATATCCTTGAAAGGGTCTTTACCCCGTCAGGATGCCGCCTGCGTGTGACGGTTTCTCAATGCGCTGATGATTGTTTTGTAACGATCAGTGACGCGCGGTTGGCCTACATGAAGCCCAGTTCGAGGCGCGCCTCGTCCGACATCATTTCCATGCCCCAGGGCGGCTCCCATGTCAGTTCGACATCGACCTGTTTGACACCGGGCAGCGGTTCGACCGCATCGGCGACCCAACCCGGCATTTCGCCAGCGACAGGGCAGCCGGGGGCGGTGAGCGACATGATCACCTTGACCTCGTTTTCGGGCGAGATGTCGATCGTGTAGATCAGGCCAAGTTCATAGATGTTGACCGGAATTTCGGGGTCATAGACCGTGCGGCACGCTTCGACCACCGCTTCGTGCAGCGGGTGGTCTGTGGAGGACGGCGCGATCAGCGGCGTGCCTTCCATCTGTTCTGTGGGCTGGTTCATGGCGATCCCGTGCTGGTTCCTGACCGTTTATATAGGGAAAGGGGTGCGAGGGGTAAAGGGCTGGATGCCGGCTGAACCGCCGTTGTGGTGGTCCAGCCGACACTGGTCCGGCACGCCTGCCAGGATCCAGTTTACGTGTCTGCGGGGTCCTCAGGCGTAAACGGGATCGAGGAATGGTGCAGGACGATCTTCAGCTCGCCGTCGTCCATTTGCTGGATGCCAAAGCTGTATTCTACCTTGATTTCTGAGCCGTCCGTTTTGGTGAAAAAGTAGTTGCCCATGGCCAGCGCGGTGTCGCCGATGATGGTCGTGCCCTCGTTTTCCCAACGCACGGCGGTGTAGGGCGCGATGGCAAAGCCGCCATCCTCTTCGATGCTGCCGCCGACGAAATAGGAGAGTGCCTCGTCAAAGGTGCCGCGGAACTGGTCGGCGCTGGCGAGCGTGGGTTTGAACAGCACCTCTTCCTCTCCGTACGCATAAAAGGTTTCGATGTGTTCGCGTGCTGCGGCTTCGTAGTCGCCGCCATCAGTGTGGATCTGACCGATGTTCACGATCCCGTCGCCCCAGGCGGTCTGGAACTCGGTCACTTGCTCCGGTGTGAGTGTTGCCGTGTCAGCAAGGCCAGTGGTCGCGGTCAGGGCGAGTGCAGAGGTGAGGGTGAGTGTTTTCAGCATGCGGCTCTCCTTGGGTTGAGGGCGCCCGCTTCTGGGCGCAGTGACCAGGACGTGGGGAAGGCGAGGCGGCAATACCAATCGAAAGACGTTCAGTTGGTCATAGTTTTTATGCATCAATGGCTTGCCTTCGACCTGAAAACGGTGATGCGGGGGAAAAGTGGTCGGCAGAGTTACGGCGAAGAAAATGGGCGCACCCGTTACAGGTGCGCCCGCCCTCCGTGAGTGTATGGAAAGGGCTGTTAAACCAGTGAGTGGCTTCGCGTCGCCGCAGTATTCGATGGGATTTCGACGAGTTTGTCGGGGAAACCGAGGAATATGTGTGACTGTGCTGCGGCTGGATGTGTTCGTTCACCACTGACCGACGCATTTTCCGAGTTGAACGTTTCAGTTTGAAGGGCTGACAACCGCCACGACCCTAGCCCGAAATAGACAGTGCCATTGTTCGGGTTGCCAACAATGATGATTTTGTCTTTTTCACCATACAAACTGTTGGGCATCACAATGTTCCCTACGAAAATACGTTTCAAAAAGATCTTGGTGTTTGAACACATACTGACAGTCGACGCCTGCCCTTACGTCAGCAAGTGCGGGTCCGAAGTGCGAGCGGAGCCTTGCCGGTGGGGCGGCGAGGCCTTGCCTAAATGATGGAAAAGCGGCGTGTGGCGTGCTCGAAGCAGGCTCAAATGCGCAAGGCACCGCCGCATATTCCGCGACAGTGCCTGTTTTTTGAGCAAAGATGAATATTGAGGTCAGACGATGAGAATGTTGCCCAATTCATCGTAATAGGTTGTGTCAACGACATCGCCGGCCGAATTGTACGAGATTTCCTCCACATGCCAGGCCTCATCGCCGGAGTTGTCGTAGGTGGTCTGACCCGTCAAACGACCCCCCGCATAGGACGATACGATCAGGTCGCCGTCGTCACGGGTTTCTTCGGTCAGCGCGAGGCGTCCGTTGGCATCGTAGGTGCTCTCGAATGTCTCCCATTCGAAGGTGTCCGCATCGCCATCGGTCAGAAGCTGCGTGGCTTTCTTTCCGTTTTCGTAGGTGATGACGTCGCTGCTGCCGTCATCATTGATGATCTCACGTTCGGTCAGTTCGCCGGTATCTGCATCATATGTCAGAGATTTGGAGTGCCAGGATTTGTCGTCTGCACCGTCCACGATTGTTCTGCTGGTGCGTACGCCTGTCACCTCGTCGAAGGTCAGGGTTTCGATGCGCCCGTTGTCGAGAACCTTTTCCGATCCAATCACGACCGTCCCGGTGCTGTCATATGTCGTGGTTACGGACGTCCACGGCTTGTCGTCGTTGCCGTCGAAGCTGATCCGTTCAATCCGATTTCCTGTGACGGCATCGTATTTTTCAATCATTTGATCGCCGTTGTCGTAGTTCGTGGTGCGCGAGGTTTTCTGGCCTTGCCAGTTCCACTCGGTCGTGCGTGTCGCCCAATTGGCGTCATTTGCCGCGGTGTCGGTGACCGTCAGGCTGAGCCGTTGCGGGCCGAAGAAGGTTTCCGACAAAGTGCTGCCGTCATCCATCACCGTTGCTCTGGCCACCAGAAATCCGAAGCCGTCATATGTGCTGGTGATACTCGTCCAGCCCTTTTTGTTCTCTGTGTCTTCGACCGTAACGGTCGTGGGGGTCAGTCCTGCGCTGCTCATGGCGAGGCCTCATATGCTATGTGTTGCCCATGCCGGAGCGGCAGGGCGTCGGGAATAGCGAAGGGTTATTGGTACAATTTGTCTAAAACCGGGCGTCAAATGTGCCGCGCTTGGTCCTTTGCTAGGTCATTCTGTGGCCGGTGTGCGGGGGCTTGGCATTTCCCTGCGCGCGCGGCATGAGGGGCCATGAGCAGTTTTTCCTTTGATCTTCAGGCCACAGATGGTCGTGCCCGCACAGGTGTAATATCGACCCCTCGCGGTGATATTCGCACCCCGGCATTCATGCCCGTCGGGACCGCTGCAACGGTCAAGGCGATGATGCCCGAGAGCGTTCGGGCCACCGGGGCCGATATTCTACTTGGCAACACCTACCACCTGATGCTGCGCCCGACTGCTGAGCGGATCGACCGGTTGGGCGGTCTGCACAAGTTCATGAATTGGGATCGGCCCATTCTGACCGACAGCGGCGGGTTTCAGGTGATGAGCCTTGCCGGGTTGCGCAAGCTGACCGAAGAGGGCGTGACCTTCAAATCCCATATCGACGGCTCCAAGCACGCCCTGACGCCTGAGCGGTCGATGGAGATCCAGCGCCTGCTTGGGTCGGACATCGTGATGTGCTTTGACGAGTGCCCGGCGCTTCCTGCTGAACGGGATCGTATTGTCGAGAGCATGCGCCTATCCATGCGATGGGCTGCGAGGTCGAGGGAAGCCTTCGGTGACCGTCCCGGTCATGCGCTTTTTGGCATCCAGCAGGGCGGGCTGGAACAGGACCTGCGCGAAGAGAGCGCCGAAGCGTTGAAGGACATCGGGTTTGAGGGCTATGCCATTGGCGGTCTGGCTGTGGGCGAGGGGCAGGAAGCGATGTTCGGATGCCTTGACTACGCGCCTGAGCAGCTGCCCAAGGACAAGCCGCGCTATCTGATGGGCGTTGGCAAGCCCGATGACATTGTGGGCGCTGTGGCCCGCGGCATTGACATGATGGATTGCGTCTTGCCCTCGCGGTCGGGGCGCACGGGCCAAGTCTTTACCCGCCGGGGCGTGATCAACATCAAGAATGCGCGCCATGCCGACGATCCGCGCCCGCTGGATGAGGAGTGCACCTGTCCCGCCTGCTCCAATTACTCGCGCGCCTATCTGCATCACGTGTTCCGCGCGCAGGAGATGATTTCGGGCATGCTGCTGACCTGGCACAACCTGCATTACTTCCAGGAGATCATGCAGGGGATGCGCGATGCTATTGCGGCCAGCACGTTTGAGGCGTGGCAGGCAGCGTTCCACGCTGGACGGGCCGAAGGGGATATCGAGCCGCTCTGACCCCGGGGTGCTTTGGGGTCAGGAATACCTCCATCGCTGGAGCATGCGCTTGCGGCTATGGTGATGATGTCACGCACCCTGGGGGGGACCGCCATGCAATTTGCTGTATTTTCGTTTGTTTGGTTTTCAGTATCCGCTTTGGCGGTCCTCACTCTCGTGTGAGTGATGGGGGTTGGTGCGCATTGCGCGTGCCATCCCCGCTGATCAGCCAGCCACCAGCGCGAGCGCCCAGCCCGCCATACCGATTTGCACCAATTGAATCATCACACTGACCCCGTGCAACATCTTGAACCGGCCCGCGTTGCCGCTGTCGGTCGCGGCATTGATTTGCAGCATCAGCATTTGCCGCGCATAGGCGGTGCTGAGCGCGATGGCGAACAAAAGCCAGGCGGCCAACGTGCTGACCGGATAGGCAACGGCTCCGGTCACGGCTGCGGTGGCGATGACCCACAAATAATAGTGAGGAAACGTGTTTCGGATGCCGCGCCGCGCATCATCAGGCCCGTAAATGGCAAAGAGTACGGCGGCAAAGCCGAAGGAAAACAATGTCATGCCGCCAAAAAGCAGGGCGGTCAGCAACAGGGCGAGTGTGGACATGGGGTAAATCCTCCTGAGCGCTGGGATTTAGGCCGTCTGCCCAAGGATCAAGCAGCATGTCCGCGCGCAGATTGCCGCACGGCGGCGCTGGCATTCGGTTATGTTGCGGTTTTGATCGGTGGACCCACGACAATTTGTGCCAAAAAACTGGGGACAGTTTGCCCGGCCCCATTGCACCCTTGCCCCTTGCGCGGCAGGATACACCTTGAAACCCATGGGCTGGGATCACAGATCAAACAGTCCGACACACGGAGACAGCCACTGGTTGCCGCAAAGCGGGGCCGCGCTGTCTTGCCAATGATAAGGAACTTTTGAGCATGCAAGAGCCACTCAACGCCTCTTACCCGGTGCTGCCGTTACGCGACATTGTGGTATTTCCCCACATGATCGTGCCCCTGTTCGTGGGCCGCGACAAATCCGTGCGCGCGCTGGAAGAGGTCATGGCCGACGACAAGCAAATCCTGCTGTCGAGCCAGATTGACCCGTCCGAGGATGATCCCGAAGCCGCCGGCATCTTCAAGGCCGGTGTGCTGGCGAATGTGTTGCAACTGCTGAAACTGCCCGATGGCACCGTCAAAGTGCTGGTCGAGGGGCAGGCGCGGGTGCGCATCACCGAATACCTGGACAACGACAACTTCTTTGAGGCGCGCGCCGAGTATCTTACCGAGATGCCGGGTGACGTTGCCACGACCGAAGCGCTGCTGCGGTCCGTTGCCGACGAGTTCGAGCGTTATGCCAAGGTGAAGAAGAACATTCCCGAAGAGGCGCTGGCCGCCGTTGGGGAAACCACCGAGCCTGCGAAACTGGCCGATCTGGTCGCCGGGCATCTGGGTATCGAGGTTGATCAGAAGCAGGACCTGCTTGAGACGCTGGCGGTGAGCGAGCGTTTGGAGAAGGTCTATGGCCTGATGCAGGGGGAAATGTCCGTTCTGCAGGTCGAGAAGAAGATCAAGACCCGCGTGAAGTCCCAGATGGAGCGGACGCAGCGCGAATATTACCTGAACGAGCAGATGAAGGCGATCCAGCAGGAGCTGGGCGATGGCGAGGACGGCAAGAACGAAGTTGCTGAACTAGAAGAGAAAATCGAAGCCACCAAGCTGTCGAAAGAGGCGCGCGAGAAGGCGGATGCCGAGCTGAAGAAGCTCAAGAACATGTCGCCGATGAGCGCCGAAGCCACGGTCGTGCGCAACTATCTGGACTGGATGCTGTCGATCCCGTGGGGCGTGAAATCCCGCGTGAAGAAAGATCTGGGCCGGGCGCAGGACATTTTGGACGCCGATCACTATGGCCTTGAGAAGGTCAAGGAACGGATCGTCGAGTATCTGGCCGTTCAGCAGCGTTCGAAGAAGATGAAGGGCCCGATCATGTGTTTGGTTGGCCCGCCCGGAGTGGGTAAAACCTCGCTTGGGAAGTCGGTTGCCAAGGCGACGGGGCGCGAGTTTATCCGCATCTCCTTGGGTGGTGTGCGCGATGAGAGCGAGATTCGCGGCCATAGACGTACTTACATCGGGTCGATGCCCGGCAAGATCATTCAGGCGCTGAAAAAGGCGAAGACGACGAACCCGCTGATCCTGCTCGATGAGATCGACAAGATGGGGCAGGACTTCCGCGGCGACCCGGCGTCGGCCATGCTCGAGGTATTGGATCCGGAGCAGAACGGCACGTTTGTGGACCACTATCTGGAGGTCGAATACGACCTGTCGAACGTGATGTTCCTGACCACGTCGAACAGCTACAACATGCCTGGGCCTCTGCTGGACCGGATGGAGATCATTCCGCTGGCCGGCTACACCGAGGATGAGAAGCGCGAGATTGCCAAGCAGCACCTGATCGCGAAACAGGTGAAGAACCACGGCCTGAAGGCCAAAGAGTTCGAACTGACCGATGAAGCGTTGAGCGACATCATCCGCTATTACACCCGCGAGGCGGGCGTGCGGAACCTGGAGCGCGAGATCGCCAAGGTGGCGCGGAAATCGCTGACCAAGATCGTCAAGAAAGAGGTTGAGGAAGTTGTTGTAACTTCCGAGAATCTCGACGATTTCCTTGGCGTGCGGAAGCATCGCTATGGCTTGGCGGAACAGGATGATCAGATCGGTGTGGTGACAGGACTGGCTTGGACGTCCGTCGGCGGTGATCTGTTGCACATCGAAGCGCTGAAGCTGCCGGGCAAAGGCCGGATGAAAACGACGGGCAAACTGGGCGACGTGATGAAGGAATCCATCGACGCAGCCAGCTCGTACGTCCGGTCCATCAGCCCGGACATCGGTGTCAAACCGCCGCAATTCGACAGGCTCGACATTCACGTGCACGTGCCCGACGGCGCCACGCCCAAGGATGGCCCAAGTGCTGGCTTGGCCATGGTGACGTCCATCGTGTCTGTGCTGACCGGCATTCCGGTGCGCAAGGACATCGCGATGACGGGCGAGGTCAGCCTGCGGGGCAACGCGATGCCGATCGGGGGGCTCAAGGAGAAGCTGCTCGCAGCATTGCGCGGCGGGATCAAGACCGTCCTCATTCCAGAAGAGAACGAGAAAGATCTGGCCGACATCCCCGACAACGTGAAGGAAGGTCTGAAGATCATTCCGGTCACGCATGTGAGAGAGGTTCTCGAACGCGCCTTGGTGTCCACGCCGGATGCCATCGAATGGGATGAAGCTGCGGAAGAGGCGGCGGCTGCCGCAGCGGCGGCTGCACGCGATACGAGTACCGGCGCCACGGCTCACTAAGCGTTGCAAGACGGAAAAAGGGCGTGCAAGCAGTTGCTTGCGCGCCCTTCTTTATGCAGTCGATCCGTCAACTGAATGTTCGTCATTGTTGATTTAGATGCGACAATGTCACCCGTACCCGAGGATTTGTTTCGCGCATGTAGAACGATTCATCATTTCGCGGTAACACTTGGTGAAAGCAGTTCCGACATGAAGAGGCCCGAGAATGGCGACCCGCACAACGAAAACCACCACGAAAACCACGACAACGCGCAGCAGCGCTGCCAAACCGCGCACAACGATGGCCAAGTCGAAGTCGACTGCAACGACCACAACGAAGGCGGCGGCGGCCACGGCGTCGCCGGTGGTTGTTGATGCGCCGACGCCCGTGGTTGCCGGGCCGATGATGCGCAAGAAGGAACTTGTTGACGCCGTCGTCGCGCGCAGCGGCATGAAGAAGAAAGATGTCAAACCGGCGGTGGAGGCGACGCTCGCGGTGTTGGGCGATGCGCTCAAGGATGGGCGGGCCCTGAACCTCCAACCGCTGGGAAAGGTCAAGGTCAACCGCGAAAAGAAGCTCGCGTCGGGCCGGATGTTTGTCGCGCGTATCCGTCAAAGCGACGCCGCCTCGGAAGGTTCGGCCGACACATCGGAGCCCGCAGCTGCGACGGATAAGGCTGCCGAGTAGTTTTTGGCTGCGGACCTCTTGCATGGGTTCGTGCAGTTGGCTAAGACGCGCGAACTTGGGTGATTAGCTCAGTGGTAGAGCGCTTCGTTCACATCGAAGATGTCAGGAGTTCGAATCTCTTATCACCCACCATCAAAAGCACACCCGCCGGTGTGCTTTTGTCGTTTCAGGAGGTGGCGCCATGGCTTTTCAACCGATTTACGTGATGCGCCATGGTGAAACGGTCTGGAACGCCGAAGGGCGGTTTCAGGGTGCGCTGAACTCTCCGTTGACGGAGCGGGGGCGCGCGCAGGCCGAAGCGCTGGCCGAGACATTGGCTGCACATGAGCTGAATGGTTTCGACGTGCGCGTCAGCCCACAGGGCCGCGCCTTTGAAACGGCGGCCATTGCGCTGGCCCATCAGGTTCCGGAATTGCATACGGATGCCCGCCTGCGCGAGATTGGTGTCGGGCTCTGGTCCGGCAAGCTGAGAACTGAGGTGAGCCCGGGCGGCGCCGTTCAGGACGATACACCGGACGGTCCACTGGCCCTTTACGAACATGCGCCTGAGGGTGAGGGCTTTGCCGCATTGCGTGCCCGTTGCGTGGACTTTCTAAGCAGCCTGACGGCGCCGACATTATGCGTGACCCACGGGATCACATCGCGCATGTTGCGGACGGTCGCATTGGGCCAGCCATCCGCCAGTCTGGGGGATTTGCCGGGCGGGCAGGGTATGATTTATGTCGTCGAAAACGGCGTACATCGCCGCCTGTGATAATGCGCTTGCAGACCCGGTGCCGCTTGTCCTAAAAGCGCGTCGGACGGGTCGTTAGCTCAGTTGGTAGAGCGCTTCGTTTACACCGAAGATGTCGGGAGTTCGAGCCTCTCACGACCCACCATGAACATCCGCACCACCACTTTTGAGCTTGGCGTCGTCGTGCGCAACGGCAGCGCAGATGAGCGTCGCACCTCGCCACGTCGTTGTGCGCTTTACTGACTCCTGACACCTGAAGAGGCACCCGCCTGGCACTGGCCTGCCTAGGACCGCCGATTTTGCGCACAACAGTGGTGCTGAGGTGGTGGTTGTTGTCGGCCCGGACACGGTTATCTTTGTGTGACACTGCATGAAGGGAGATGTCATGAGCTGGAACCCTGCACTCGATCCTGATTGTCCAAAGGGCGACGCCGTGGACGCCATCGAAACCGTCATCGTGCCGCGTGCCCGTGACCTCGGTGGCTTTGAAGTCCGCCGCGCCTTGCCCGCGCCGCGCCGCCAGATGGTGGGGCCCTTCATCTTCTTTGATCAGATGGGCCCGGCGGAGTTCGTGACCGGCAAGGGCATCGACGTGCGCCCGCACCCGCATATCGGGCTGGCCACGGTCACCTATCTTTACAAGGGCAAGATCCATCACCGCGACAGCCTTGGCACCGACCAGTGGATCGAACCGGGGGCGGTGAACTGGATGGTGGCCGGTCATGGCATCACCCATTCGGAACGCACCGATGGCGAGATCCGGCAAAAGCCGCACAATCTGTTCGGCATCCAGACCTGGGTCGCGCTGCCCAAGGGTGCCGAGGACAATCCCGCCGATTTCCAGCACGCAGCCAAGGACACGCTGCCGGTGCTGGAAGGCGAGGGAAAGGAGGTGCGCCTGATCCTGGGCGATGCCTGGGGCGAGCGTGCACCGGTCGAGACCTTTTCAGAGATGTTCTATGCCGACGCCGTGTTGGAGGCGGGCGCCCGCATCCCACTGCCCGACAATCATGAGGATCGCGGCGTTTACGTGGTCGACGGGGAGATCACGGTGGCCGGAGACGTCTACGAGGCAGGCCAGATGATGGTGTTCCGCCCGGGCGACGCAATCTCTTTGACCGCTGGTGATCAGGGCGCGCGGCTCATGCTGCTCGGCGGCGCGACGCTGGAGGGATCGCGCTACATCTGGTGGAATTTCGTCGCCTCGTCGCAGGACCGGATTGATGCGGCGAAAGAGGCGTGGCGCGCGGGCGACTGGGCCCATGGCCGGTTCCAACTGCCGCCAGGCGATGACGAGGAGTTCATTCCGTTGCCCGAGAAATGACGGTGTTTTTGCGCGATGCGGTTCCAGCTGACGCACCTCACATCGCTGCGCTTCACGCACGGAGCTGGCGCGCGTCTTACGCGCCGTTTGTTCCGCCTGAAGTGTTGGAGGCCCCGCTGGAAGCCAATATGCGTGCGCGATGGGACACCTGGCCAGCGCACCGCCTGATCCTTCTGGCCGAGCGGGCAGGAGAGGTGTTGGGCTTTGTCGCGGCAGAACGCGGTGACGTGCCGATTGTCGATAACCTGCATGTCGACCCCGAGATGCGCGGTGGCGGCATCGGTGAACGATTGTTGCGCAGCCTAGCAGCGCGGTTGAAGCAGGAAGGCGTGACTGAACTGCTCCTCCACGTTCTGGAAGGCAATTCAGGCGCGCGTCGATTTTATCGTCGTCTTGGCGGGCAGGAAGGGCCAGCGGCCGACGATACCTTGCTTGATGCACCTGTGCGGATGGTGCCGATGCGATGGTCTGGCGCTGCCTTCGACGCTTTGGCTGCAGATTTTGGCGAACAGCCCGGAAAAGACGCTTGACGGGGCGGGGGCCGGATCATAAACCCGCCAAACGCAGCGGGCGGTTGTAGCTCAGTTGGTTAGAGTACCGGCCTGTCACGCCGGGGGTCGCGGGTTCGAGCCCCGTCAACCGCGCCACTGCTGCCCTCTGGTCCCGGAGAAATGGGCGCGCCGAAAGGCAAAATGCGCGGTTGTAGCTCAGTTGGTTAGAGTACCGGCCTGTCACGCCGGGGGTCGCGGGTTCGAGCCCCGTCAACCGCGCCACTTTTCATTGCATCGCTGGATGGTTTGCGTCGGAACGAGGGGCCAGCCCCTCGCGCTCCCCGGAGTTTTTTTGGCAAGATGAAGGGGGATCAGTAGGTGTAGCCGAGCTGCGCTTCGAGGTCGCTATCGATTTCTGCGCGAAGGTGGTTCATGTCCGCGTCGGCCCATGTGTCGGGCAAGGCAGGGCGGTCTGGCACGGCGGCTTTGAACTTTGAGCCGAGCCTTTTGATGACGGGGCGGTATTCGGCGTTTGGCGCTGCGGTGCCGAATACGCTGGTGATGGACGACAGCGTGGCTTCGGGTTCGGCTTGGGCGTCTTCCATGCGGATCACGGCGCAGGTGCAGTGGCGACCCAGCAATGACAGCATGGCTTGCAGTTTTGCTGTGCGCAGTTTGAACAGGTTTTCAAAGCGTGCGCCCGTGACCGGGTGGCGGTCGTGTTGGAGAGGGGCGCCGATGCTGCCGTTTGGGATCAACCCTTCGAAATAGCGTGGGCGGTCGATGATGGTGTCCCATGGGGCGCGGATGAAGTCGGAGAAGGGCCGGGCCTGCATGGCGGGCGTCGTGTGCCAGGGTTTGGAGAACATCGACCGCGCCCATGTATCTGCGCTGCGCACGGCGAGGATCACGGCCATGTCAGGTGGCACAGCCATCATGTGCGGGAAGCCGTGTTTCCATCCGAGCGCCTCTGTCGGTTTCAGGTCGGTGTTCCGCCCGAGCAGGCGCTTGACGAAGTTGGTGCCGGAGGACCGCTCGCCGATGACCTGGTAGCGCGTGATGGGGGTGTCGCCCGCGCGCACTACATGCAGTCCGGTCTTGGCGAAGTCTGGGGGCAGGGTCATGCACGGCCTTTGCGGCAAATTAACGATTCTCTTGTCAGGGTGCTTGCGGTAGGGTGCGCAAAAAGAACCCATTTGGCAGGACCTTAGCAGATGCAGACAGTGGCCGCTGTGACCATGGTGCGCGATGACGCGTTTTTCCTCAAGGCGTGGCTGCGCCACTACGGTGAGATGTTCGGGCGGGAGAATTGCTATGTCATCAACCATGGGCGCGGGGCCGAGGTGGCGGAGCTTGCCGCGGGGTGCAATGTCATCGGTATTCCGGGCGATCCGCACAAGAATTTCGACATCAAGCGCTGGGGCTTGCTGAACAACCTTGTCGGTGGGTTACGGCGCTACTATCGCCACGTGATCGTGGGCGATGTGGACGAGTTGGTGGTCCGTGACCCGGAGGCGGGCGGCAATTTGTTGGATTTTCTGGAGGATGCGCCCGAAGGTCGGGTGCTGACGCCCCTGGGCCTGGAGGTCATTCACCGCATTGATGTGGAGCCGGACGAAATCACCGATCACATCATCGGCCCGCGCCGCCACGTGCGCCCGGCGCCGCACTATTCCAAGCCGTGCATCATTTCCGCACCCGTGAAGATTGCGCGGGGCGGGCATTTTACCCAGGCTGACAAGCTGTTTACGCCGGACGATCTGTATCTCTTGCATCTGAAATTCTGTGATTTCGGGGCCTATGTGGGCGTGATGGACCATCGCAATGCCGTGACCGACGAGGTGAATGCGTCGGTCAAGGAAGCCTCAATCGGCCGCCATTGGTTTGCCGAGGCGCGGGGCGAGGATCGGGCCGTGTTCGAGGAGTTTGCCAAGCTGGAGATGGTTGAGGAGTTCGACATGCGCCCCCTGCGCCGCAAGATGCAGCGTACGTTCAAGCCGCGCGGTGACACCGGGTATTACCATTTCGACCGGCCTGACTACGGCACCCAATATGTGCTGCCCGACCGGTTTGTCGGTGTGATCTGACCTGGGCGCAGGGCACCTGCGCCTTACGATTGGGCGGTCAGGAAGTCTGAGAGCGCCTGCACGGTTTCGTCGGGGTGTGTGTCGGGGAAGAAGTGCCCGCCCGGGAGCCCTTTTGCCTGCATGTGTGTCAGCCTGTCCGCCCATGTGCCGGGCACGTCATAGGCGCGGCCCATGACGCCGTCGGCGCCGTACAGCACCAGTGCCGGGCAGTCGACTTTGCGACCCAGATCGGCGCTGTCGAGATCGAAGTCCACGTCGATCGCAGCCCGGTAGTCGTTGCACATCGTGTGGATGCAGTCGGCGTCACGCCAGGAAACCCGATATGCGTCGAGGGCCGCTTTGTCGAACCCGTCCATACCGCCTCCCCAGCCCGCAAGGCAGCTTTCGAAATAGGCGTCCGGGTCATGGCCGATCATGGTTTCGGAAAGGGTTCGGGCTGCGCAAGGAAGAACCAGTGATAGTACGCACGGGCGACCTGTTGCGTCACCTCGCTTAGCAGCAGATGCGTCGGCACGATGTCCATGAGCGTAAGCGACCGGATCGCGTCAGGGCTGTCGAGCGACATGCGATGCGCGGTGCGTCCGCCCCGGTCGTGGCCGACAAGGTGGAAGGTGTCGAAGCCCAGGTGCGCCATGAGCGCGCGCTGATCGGCGGCCATGTGGCGGAAGCTCATGTCTTCCATCCGCGGTGGCTTGGTGCTGGCGCCGTAGCCGCGCAGGTCGGCGGTGACGACAGTGAAATTCTGTGCGAGCCGGGGCGCAATGGCGTGCCACATGGCGCGGGTTTGGGGAAAGCCATGAAGCAGCAGGACAGGCGTGCCTTCGCCTGCAATGTCATAGGCAATGGTTATGCCGTCCGGTGTTGTGAATTCGGCCATTCTTTTGTCCTTTGACATGGCCGGGGTGAGGGGGCCAGCCCCCTCGCGCTGGCGCGCTCCGGCGCTTCGCTCGTTCACGGCTCAAACGCTCTACCAGAGCGTTTGCAAGACGCCGTTCACCCCCCGCGGTTTTCTTGGCAAAGTGAAGGAGATCAGGTCAGCGCGTCGAGGATGCGCGCCCAGCTTCGGATGCCTTTGTGGAAGCTTTCCATGTCGTATTTTTCGTTGGGGGAGTGGATCTGGTCGTCGTCCTTGCCGAAGCCCACGAGCATCGGGGTCGTGCCAAGGATGTTCTGGAAGTGGCCCGCGATGGGGATGGAGCCGCCGCAACCGACATAGGCGGCGGGTATGTTCCATTCGTCGGTCAGCGCCTTGCGGGCGGCCTCGAAGGCCGGGTCGGTGGTTTCCGTGACCGAGGCGCGGCCTGCGCCGTGGCCGGTGAAGTCGACCTCGCAATCGGCGGGCAGCGCGTCACGCACCATCTGGCGGAAGCTTTCGCGGATCACGTGCGGGTCTTGATCACCGACAAGGCGGAAGCTGACCTTGGCATGCGCTTGCGAGGGCAGCACCGTCTTGAACCCGGCGCCGGTGTAGCCGCCCCAGATGCCATTGACGTCGCATGTGGGGCGGGACCAGATCATCTCGATCGGGGTACGGTCCTGTTCGCCCGCTGGTTCGGAAAGCCCCACGTCACCCAGGAATTTGCCATGATCAAAGGCGAGGCCCTGCCACTGACTGCGGATGTCATCGGGCAGTTCCGGCACGCCATCGTAGAATCCCGGTACCGTCACGCGGCCCTTATCGTCGTGCAGTGAGGCAAGGATGCGCGTCAGCACCCGGATAGGATTCATCGACACGCCGCCATACATACCGGAATGCAGGTCCTTGTCGGGGGCGGTGATGGTGATCTCTTCGCCCAATAGCCCACGCAGCATGGTCACGATGGCGGGCACGCGGGATTCGAAAAGGCCGGTGTCGCAGATCAGGGCGAGGTCGGATTTCAGCTCGGCCGCATTCTCCTGCATGAAGGGAACAAGGGACGGCGAACCGGATTCCTCTTCGCCTTCGAAGAAGAAGGTGATGCGGCAGGGCAGGGTGCCGTGCTCCGCCTTCCACGCGCGGCAGGCTTCGACGAAAGTCATGAGCTGGCCCTTGTCGTCCGACGATCCGCGCCCGCGGATGACCTTGCCCGCCGGAGTGTCCTCGATTTGCGGATCGAACGGGTCGCGGTCCCACAGCTCCAGAGGATCCACAGGCTGCACATCGTAGTGGCCGTAGAACAGCAGGTGCGGGCCATCGCCTTCCACATGGCCCACCACCATCGGATGGCCCGGTGTGGGGCGCTTTTCGACGTCTGCCCCGATGCTTTGCAGGTCGGCCACCAGCCAGTCCGCTGCCGTCTGGCAATGATCGGCAAAGGCCGGGTCGGTCGAGATCGAGGGGATCCGCAACAGTTCCATCAACCGTTCGGTGGCGTGGGGCAGATCGCTGTCGATTCGGGACAGAACGGCGTCGAGGGTCATGGCGGGTCCTTTGGGTGCAAGTGGTGCGGCCACACTACGATGCCCCGGGCCGGTGTCCAGTGGTTGATCTGGGTCAAGGTGTTCGCGGCACGGGTCGGGAATACCGGACCTGCGACATGACGCGCATTCGATTAGCATTGAAGCGCATACTCGCAATCTATATTCGTTCTAAAGCGCGATGGAGCCACATCGCATCAAGACCAAAATGGAGCTTCGCGTGGACTACACCGCCAAATTGGACGACGCCCTGCAACGCCTGCATGACGAGGGCCGCTACCGGACCTTCATCGACATCGAGCGGCAGAAGGGGCAATTCCCTCATGCTGAGTGGACGCGTGCCGATGGCTCCAAGGCGCCGGTCACCGTGTGGTGCGGAAACGACTACCTTGGCATGGGCCAAAACCCGATTGTCCTTCAGGCCATGCACGACGCGATCGATGCGACCGGGGCAGGCTCGGGCGGAACGCGCAATATCTCTGGCACGACCGTCTACCACAAACGGCTTGAGGCGGAACTCGCTGATCTGCATGGCAAAGAGGCCGCCCTGCTGTTTACCAGCGCCTACATCGCCAATGACGCGACTTTAAGTACGCTGCCTAAACTCTTTCCTGGATTGACCATTTACTCGGATGCGCTCAACCACGCGTCCATGATCGAAGGGGTGCGTCGCAACGGCGGTGCAAAGCGGATTTTCCGTCACAATGACGTTGAGCATCTGCGCGAATTGCTGGCCGCCGATGACCCGGCAGCACCGAAGCTGATCGCCTTCGAGTCCATCTACTCGATGGACGGCGATTTTGGTCCGATCGAAGAGATTTGCGACCTTGCCGACGAATTCGGCGCGCTGACCTATATCGACGAAGTGCACGCGGTTGGCATGTATGGCCCTCGCGGTGCGGGTGTGGCCGAGCGTGATGGATTGATGCACCGCATCGACATCATCAACGGCACGCTGGCAAAGGCCTATGGGGTCATGGGTGGCTACATCGCGGCATCGGCGAAGATGTGTGATGCGATCCGGTCCTATGCGCCGGGCTTCATCTTTACCACGTCCTTGCCGCCTGCTGTTGCTGCGGGTGCGGCTGCGTCCGTTGCGTTCCTGAAAACGGCGGAAAACCTGCGCGCCGATCACCAGGCGCAGGCCAAGGCGCTGAAGTTGCGGCTCAAGGGTATGGGGCTGCCGATCATCGACCATGGCAGCCACATCGTGCCTGTGATGGTAGGCAACCCGGTCCACACCAAGATGCTCAGCGACATGCTGCTCGAAGATCACGGCATTTACGTGCAGCCGATCAATTTCCCGACCGTGCCGCGCGGGACCGAACGGCTGCGGTTCACGCCGTCGCCCGTGCATGGTCCGAAAGAGATCGATGCGCTGGTGCACGCAATGGACAAATTGTGGTCTCACTGTGCGCTAAATCGCGCCGAGAGCGCCGGGTAATTCACTAAAATTCGCAAATAGCGTTGCCATGTGGTACCGTCTGTTCAACAACAGAGGCGGGACGAATCGAGTGGGATCGGTTCGTAATTTCGTGGGACAACGGGGCAGCGGTATGATCGGGCGCAAATCCGGTAGCACCAAAATCGAAGAAAACGTCGAGCCAAAGGGCTTTGACGATTTCGAATTGCGTCTCGGTGACATCATGCGCGGTGAACGCGCCACGATGGGCAAATCCCTTCTGGATGTTCAACGCGAGTTGCGGATCAAGGCGAGCTACATCGCCGCCATAGAAGCTTGCAATCCCGACGCATTCGACACGCCTGGCTTCATTGCTGGTTATGTGAGGTCCTACGCCCGCTATCTGAACATGGATCCCGACCGCGCGTTCAACACCTTCTGCGCGGAAAGCGGCTTTGCCGTGGCGCACGGCATGTCGGCCGAAGCGTCCGTGGTCAAAAAGGCCGCGCGCGAGGAGCGGCTGCAAAAGCCGCACGGCGCTGACATCTTTGCAGCACCTGCCACACCTTTCGTGCCCGCGGGCGAGGCTGTTTGGTCGCACATCGAACCCCGCGCCATCGGCTCGTCGCTCGTGTTGCTGGCCCTGATCGGCGGCATCGGCTTTGGCGGGTATTCCGTCCTGCAGGAAGTGCAGCGCGTACAGGTGGCGCCGGTTGATCAGACGCCGGTTGTCCTGTCCGACCTTGATCCATTGGGCAGCGCCGCAAGCACGGCGCAGGTCGAGCAGGGGCCTGCCATCGAAACACCGCGCGCGGATGCGCTGGATCGGCTCTATCGCCCACAGGCCCTTGATGTGCCTGTGCTGGTGGCCCGTGACGCGCCCATCGCCACACTTGACCCGCGCGAGATTGGGACCTTTGCCGCGCCCGAACCGGCAGACAGCGTGCCGTCCTTCGGTGGCTCGACCATAACAGGCATCGACCGCGCACTGGCCGAGGCCGTGACGCCGACCGTTCCGCAAGTTGTGGAAGAGGCCGCGCCCGCATTGACCATGGTGGCCGTGCGTCCGTCCTGGGTGCGCGTGCGCTCGGCCGACGGCACCGTGATTTTCGAGGCCACGATGCAGGCCGGCGACACATGGGAAGCGCCCCTGACCGAAGAACCGCCGACCCTGCGGACCGGCGAAAGCGGCGCGATCTATTTCGCCATGAACCAGAAGTTCTATGGCCCGGTCGGCCAGACCGGTGCCGTGACCTCGAACCTGCCGCTTGAGATTGCGGGCCTCAAGGAAACCTATCTGCCGGTAGACATCAACACGGACGAAGGTCTGGTCCGCTATGCCGAGGCCAAGGCCGCAGCGCTGACGCAAGACACCGAATAGTCACCGCTGCCCCATTGCCGGGCAGGTGCGCACTGTCTATCTTTCCTGACAACTTCATATGCGAACGGGGCCCCTCATGTCGCTGAACCACATTCGTCCGTGGCGCAATATCTACCGCCGGACCAGCCGTCAGATCATGGTTGGCAACGTGCCCGTGGGCGGCGACGCACCGATCACGGTGCAGACCATGACGAACACCCTGACGACCGATGTGGCCGCCACTGTCGCGCAGGTTCAGGCGGCAGCCGAGGCGGGTGCCGACATCGTGCGGGTGTCCGTCCCCGACGAAGGATCGTCAAAAGCGCTGAAAGAGATCGTCGCTGAAAGCCCCGTACCGCTCGTGGCCGACATCCATTTCCACTACAAACGCGGGATCGAAGCGGCAGAGGCTGGCGCCGCCTGCCTGCGTATCAATCCCGGCAACATCGGCTCCGAGGATCGCGTCAAGGAAGTCATCAAAGCCGCGCGCGACCACAACTGCTCGATCCGCATCGGGGTGAACGCGGGATCGCTGGAAAAGCACCTGCTCGAGAAATACGGCGAGCCGACCCCGGACGCGATGGTCGAATCCGGTCTCGACCACATCAAGATCCTGCAGGACAACGACTTTCACGAGTTCAAGATCAGCTGCAAGGCATCCGACGTGTTCATGGCCGCCGCCGCTTACCAGAAGCTGGCAGAGGCCACGGATGCCCCCATCCACCTCGGTATCACCGAAGCGGGCGGCCTGACCTCCGGCACGATCAAGTCGGCCATCGGCTTGGGCAACCTTCTCTGGATGGGCATCGGCGACACGATCCGCGTGTCCCTCTCCGCCGATCCGGTGGAAGAGGTCAAGGTCGGCTACGAAATCCTCAAATCCCTTGGCCTGCGCCACCGCGGCGTGAACATTATCTCCTGCCCGTCCTGCGCGCGCCAGGGCTTTGACGTGATCAAGACGGTCGAGGTGCTGGAAGAACGGCTGGCCCATATCAAGACGCCCATGAGCCTGTCGATCATCGGTTGCGTGGTCAACGGGCCGGGTGAGGCGTTGATGACGGACGTGGGCTTTACCGGCGGCGGGGCGGGGCACGGCATGGTCTACCTTGCCGGCAAGCAGAGCCACCGGATGGACAACGACCAGATGGTCGATCACATCGTCGAAGAGGTTGAGAAGAAGGCGGCAGAGATTGACGCTGCCAGCGCAGCCGAAGCTCAGGCAGCCGAGTAGCGCGCCGTTTTCTTACAAAGAAAACGGACCGGAATTTTCAAAAATTCCGGTCCCTCACAAAACCGATCAGCCGCGTTTTTCGTCGACCAACGCCTGCATCTCGTCAAAGGGCAGGAAGCCACGCAAAAGCTCGTCCTGCAGTACGAAAGTGGGCGTGCCGGTGATCTGAAGCCGCTGGGCCAGCGCGCGGGTCTGGCGGATCTCTTCCGTTACCTCTTCGCTGTCCATATGTGCCTCGATCGCGTCGGCATCGAGGCCGAAGGTCGACGCCATGCGGCGCAGTGTGCGCATGGACACGTCGCCCGACATCTCCATCACGGCATCGCTCATGCTTTTATATGCGTCATCGCCCGCGATCTGCTTGGTCGCGATGGTAAAGCGCGACGCCAGTAGGGATTGCTCGCCCAGGATCGGGAATTCCTTGACGATCAGGCGAATATTGCCGTCGGTCTCAAGCAGCTTGGCCACTTCGACATGGGCGCGCTTGCAGAAACCGCAGCGGTAGTCGAGGAATTCGACCAGCGTGATGTCACCCTCGGGATTGCCGCCAACATAGCTGAAGCCGTCGTTGAAAATGTCGTCGGCATTGTCCGACACCAGCGACAGATCGGCCTGCGCCTGCGCCACGGCCTGCCGCTCCTCAAGCACCTGAACCGCGTCCATGATCACCTGCGGGTTGTCCATTAGGTAAGCGCGGACTTCTTCACGGAAGATCTGACGCTCTTCATCCGTCATGTTGCTCAGGTCCAGCGCAGAGCTGGGCAGTGCAAGTGCTGCGACCAGCGCGGCAGAGGAAAGAGTGCGAGTGAGCATCGGCTATCTCCGTTTTTTTTGCTTTTCAGCGCGTTCAGAGGCAAGGAGCACATCCTGCGCCCGTTGCCAAGGGCCGGACCCGACAGCAAGCAGACCCGTGGCCCGCTTGGCGTGAATACCGGCATCTTCAAGTCGCCCGCGCAGGGCGTAGCGTTCGGCGGTGATCAAGGACGCCATACCGCGCTGACCGGCCTTGGCATAGGCCACGCTCAGATCACGCAGCATGGAACCGTCGCGAAAATCGATCTGGCGGGCGCGTTCCAGCGCGGGCAGGGCGGCGCGGACATTGCCTGCGGCCAGCAGTGCGCGCCCATATCCAGCCTGTAGCAACCCGTCGTTCGGGCGCAGTTGCACGGCCCGCGCATGGGTGTTGGCAGCCGCTGCGAATTGCCGCGTTTCCATCAGGATCTGTCCCTTCAGATCATAAAGGAACGGATCGGTCGGGCGCAGCGCGATGGCCTTGTCGATGGCAGCGATGGCGCGGCTTGTCTGCGAGTTGCGGTGCCGTGCCGCCGCTTCGCGCATCAGCGCGATGTCCTGATAGCCGCTTTCACCCACGCGGTTCAGCGTCCAGCTTGGCCTGCGGGTAAAGGCGGTCAGCTTGCCCTTGGCTCGCATAAACCAGTAGTCCCATGCGGCAGCATCTGCTGCGCCGCCAGTGCCATAGGCTGACGCAAAACCTTCGATGGCGCGCAGGCGGTCACGGCTCAGCGGGTGGGAGCGGACATAAGGGTCCTGACGGGTCTCGCTCAGGGCCTCCTGACCGCGAAACAGCCGGAACACGTCCAGCATGCCGCCCACATCCACGCCCGCACTGCGCAAGTAGCGCACACCGGATTGGTCGGCGGCACTTTCCTCGGCCCGTGTATGGCGCAGGAAGGCGCGTTGGGCGGCACTTTGTGTGCCGATCCCGATGGCGACGGCACCCTCACCAGCGCCCGCCGCGGCGGCGAGGATGGCCAGCGCTTGGCCCAGCCCTGCCGCTGTGCGGGCGTTGCCGATATTGGTCATCCGCCGCGTGATATGCCCGTTCGCGATATGCGCCGCTTCGTGTGCAATCACCGCTTGCAGCATCGCCGCCCGGTCCATGCGGCTGATCAGGCCGGAATGGATGTAGATGGCATCATTGCTGATGACAAAAGCGTTGAGAGAGCTGTCGTCGACCACCAGGATCTTGGTGCGCGATGCGCTCAGCCCCGCGGCCTTGAGCACGGGGGCCGCAACCTGTGCCAGCGCGTACTCCATGTCAGCGTCACGCAACAGCGTCACGGCGCGCGCGGGCAGGGCAAGCGCAAGCGACACGATCAGGATTGACGCCACCCGCGTCAGGGTATGAAAGGTCATGGGCCGGATCATAGGAGACCCCATGCGAACCTCAAGACGCAGCGATGTCGATCCCTTCATTGTGATGGACGTGATGGAAGCCGCCCGCGCCGCCGAGGCCGCTGGACGGCATATTATCCACATGGAGGTGGGCCAGCCGGGCACAGGCGCTCCGCAGGCAGCAACCCGCGCATTGGCTGCCGCGATGGAGGAGGGGCCGCTGGGCTATACGGTTGCCTTGGGCCTGCCCGCGCTGCGGGCGCGCATCGCGCAGCTTTATGGCGAATGGTACGATCTCGATCTGAACCCCGACCGGGTCATCGTGACCTCGGGCGCGTCGGGCGGATTCATCCTGGCCTTCAACGCGCTTTTCGACAGCGGGGACCGCGTCGGCATCGGCGCACCGGGCTATCCCAGCTACCGCCAGATCCTCACCGGCCTCGGTCTGACGCCTGTTGATCTGCCGACCAGCGCCGACAATCGCTACCAACCCGTGCCGGGCGATTTCCATGGCCTCGACCTGCAGGGATTGCTTGTCGCCTCCCCGGCCAACCCCACCGGCACGATGCTGGACCATACCGCCATGTCCGACCTCATCGGCGCAGCCCATGGGGCAGGGGCCAGCTTCATCAGTGACGAAATCTACCACGGCATCGAATACGAGGCGAAAGCCGTCAGCGCCCTTAATGTCAGCGACGACGTCTACGTCATCAACTCGTTCTCCAAGTACTTTTCGATGACAGGCTGGCGCATCGGCTGGATGGTCGTACCCGAGGATCACGTGCGTGTCGTCGAACGGCTGGCCCAAAACATGTTCATCTGCCCGCCCCATGCCAGTCAGGTCACCGCCCTCGCGGCCATGGACGCAACCGAGGAGCTTGAAGCCAACCTCGATGTCTACCGCGCCAACCGAGCACTGATGCTGGAAGGGTTGCCGCAGGCGGGTTTCGACAAGATCGCGCCGCCCGATGGCGCTTTCTATGTCTACGCCGACGTGTCGGACCTCACCAATGACAGTCGCGCCTTCGCGGCGGAGATTCTCGACAAAGCAGGCGTGGCCGTCACACCGGGCCTCGACTTCGACCCGATCCGTGGGCACCAGACCCTGCGCTTTTCCTATGCGCGCACAACCGAAGACATCGCCGAAGGGCTGCGCAGGCTCAAGGAATTCATGGCGCCGCGCTGAACAGGGATTCCCGGCGCCCCTCGAACCCGATAAGCTGCCCGCAAAACGACAAGGGCAGTGATGATGCGGGCGATCCTGATGGCTGTGATGATGTGGCTCTGCGCGACGGCTGTCGCGGCACAGGACCTGTCGGGGCTGGCACGGGTCGATCCTGCGCGCAGCACCATCTCCGACGGCTGGTTCGGCGGGACAGAGATCACGCTGGGTCTCAGCCAGGGTGTGCCCTTCCGCGTTTTTACATTGGCCGATCCCGCCCGGCTGGTTGTCGACTTTCGTGAGGTCGACTTCTCCGGCGTATCGCCAGACACGCTGCTGCCGGAATCGGGGCGGGTCGCTGCTATCCGCTTCGGCGCGTTCAAACCCGGCTGGTCCCGTCTCGTCATGGATCTGGCCGAACCGATGGTGCCGGACACAATTGCCATGCCTGTGAACGCCTCCTCCGGACAGGCCGTGCTTAACATCGCCTTGCGCGGTACAGAGGACGCGGATTTTGCCGCACAGGCGGGCGCGCCACCCGACGCCAATTGGGCGGTGGAGGCGGCCGCACCGCCACCGGTTGGCCAGGACGACAGTTTCGTCGTGGTCATCGACCCGGGCCACGGCGGCATCGACCCTGGTGCCGTGCGCGAGACCACCAGCGAAAAGGAACTGATGCTCGACATCGGCATCGCCCTGCGCGACGCGCTGCGCCGGGCGGGCGGGGTCGAGGTTGTGCTGACTCGCGACACCGACACCTTCGTGTCGCTCACGGGCCGGGTGGCGCTGGCACATCAGGTGGGCGCGGACGCTTTCGTATCGCTGCACGCCGACGCGCTCAGCCAGGGACAGGCGCGCGGTGCCACGGTCTACACCCTGTCGGAGGAGGCGAGCGATGCGGCCTCTGCCCAACTGGCGGCCCAGCACGACCGAGCCGACATCCTGGCCGGTGTGGACCTCAGCGGCACTGACGATCAGGTGGCGGCCGTCCTCATGGACCTCGCGCGCACCGAAACCATGCCGCGCACCGACACGCTTGCCACCGCCCTGATCGACGCCATGGACACGGCGGGCGGCCCGATGAACCGACGCCCCCGGCGCGAAGCGGCGTTCTCGGTCCTCAAAAGCGCCGACATCCCCTCGGTGCTGGTCGAGGTCGGGTTCCTGTCCGACCAGCGCGACCTTGCGAATCTGCGCGACCCCATCTGGCGCGCCGTCATGGTCGAGGCACTTGCCACCGGTATCCTGCAATGGCGCGATGACGACCTCGCCATGCGTCCGCTGATCCGTCAATAATCGTTCACATCGGCGGGATCGCGCGAGGCCAGGCTTTTGACCCTGTTCGCTGCCTCGCGTATACGGGTGCCAAAGCAACCGTTGATAACAGGTGCGAGCGGTCATGTTTCGGTTCATTCTGTCTTTCTTTGGCGGCATCTTCACCACGGTGACGATGGGCGTTGCCATGGTGGCGCTGTCCATCGGGGCCGTGTTCTGGATGTACGGGCGCGACCTGCCCAGCCACGAGTCGCTGGCGCAATATCAGCCCGCCACGATCAGCCGCATCTACTCCGGTGAAGGGCAAATCATCGACGAGTTTGCGCAGGAACGGCGGCTCTTTGCCCCGGCAGAGACCATTCCCGATCTTGTGAAACAGGCGTTCATTTCGGCCGAGGACAAGAATTTCTACACCCACGATGGCTATGACCTGCGGGGCATCGGGGCAGCGGCATACGATGCGGTTCGGACGCGCGGGCGCGACGTGCGCGGCGCCTCGACCATCACCCAACAGGTGATGAAGAACTTCCTGTTGTCCGGCGACCGTCAGGCCGAACGCAAGATCAAGGAGATCATCCTTGCCGCACGGGTCGAGGAGGCGCTGAGTAAGGAAAAAATCCTCGAACTGTACCTGAACGAGATTTTCCTCGGCCAGAACTCCTACGGCGTGGCCGCGGCCAGCCAGACTTATTTCAACAAGACGCTCAGCGAGCTTGAGCCGCACGAGGCGGCATTCCTCGCATCGCTGCCCAAGGCACCGTCCGACTATCACCCGGTCCGCCGCAAGGATCGCTTGCTGAACCGCCGCAACTTCGTGCTCAGGGAGATGCAGGAAAACGGCTATCTGGACGAGGCGACCTACGAGGCGGAAAAGGCCATGCCTTTGCGCTCGGTCCAGAACGGGGATTTCGAGAGCTTCAAGGCTGAATTGCCGCCGCGCGACTATTTCACCGATGAAATCCGCCGGCAGCTGAGCCAGGATTTCGGTGAGGGCGAATTCTTCACCGGCGGTTACACGGTGCGTGCCACCATTGACGCCGAAATGCAGCCTGTCGCGGCCTACGCCCTTCGTCGCCAGCTCGAAGCCTATGACCGCGGGGCAGGCCAGTGGCGCGGCACCGGCAAAAGCATCGAGGCAGATCAGCTTGAAGACTGGGAAGCAGCGCTGCGCGGCGTGGCCGTGGCGCGCGACATCGACCTGAACGGGGTCTGGCGTCCTGCCGTTGTGCTCGAGATCGAGGATCAGCAACTGCGCCTCGGGATCGAAGGGTGGACAGATGCGGAGCCTGCGCCAGTGGTGCCGCGCGAGGACATCCAGTGGATCGCCGGCGACTTCTTTGACAATTTCGAAGTGGGCGACGTGGTGCATGTGCGCGCCATGACCGCCGACAATGACGGGTCGTTCATCCGCTGGTCCTTGCGCCAGGTGCCGCGCGTGCAGGGCGGCTTTGTCGCCATGGACGTCAACACCGGCCGTGTGATCGCGATGCAGGGCGGGTTCAGCTACCAGAACTCGGTCTTCAACCGCGCGACACAGGCCAAGCGCCAGCCCGGCTCGTCCTTCAAACCCTTCGTTTACGCCGCGGCGCTCGACAGTGGCTACTCGCCCGCGACCATCGTCGTGGACGCCCCGATCGAGATCAACACGCCCCAGGGCCTCTGGCGGCCCCGCAACTCGTCCAACAAGTTCTACGGGCCCACGCCGTTGCGGACAGGGATCGAGCGGTCGCGGAACCTGATGACCATTCGTCTGGCTGAAGAGGTCGGTATGGACATCGTGGCCGACTATGCAGAGCGCTTCGGCGTCTATGACAACATGAACCGCTTCCTCGCCAACTCCCTTGGGGCCGAGGAAACGACGCTCTACCAGATGGTGTCGGCCTACGCGATGTTCGCCAACGGTGGCGAGCGGGTGCAGCCCACCCTCATTGACCGGGTACAGGACCGCTTCGGCCGCACGGTCTATCGCCACGACCAGCGCGAGTGCCGCGATTGCACGCAATTGGCCAGCCTCGATCCGGGCTTTGCGCCCCGCGTTGTGTCGAACCGCGAGCGGATCATGGACCCGGTCACGGCCTACCAGCTCACCTCGATGATGAAGGGCGTGGTAGACCGCGGCACGGCGTCGGGCACCGTGAAGCTGCCCGTACCCATCGCAGGCAAGACCGGCACAACCAACGATGCCAAGGACGTGTGGTTCATCGGCTTTTCCAGCGACATCGTGGCAGGCTGCTACATCGGTTATGACCAACCCCGCAGCCTGGGTCGTAGCGCCTCGGGCGGCGGCATGTGCGGCCCTGTGTTCAACACGTTCATGCGCGAAGCGATTGCCAAATATGGCGGCGGCGCGTTCGACGTGCCGGACGAGTGCATGTTCATCAAGATAGACCGCTTCTCGGGCGCGCGCCTCGGCAATGACGCCTCGGGTCCCAACGTGGTCAGCGAATGCTTCCGCGACGGGTTCGAGCCGACCTTCGGCATCACCTTTGACGGTGGCTTTGCCATGGGTGCCGACCTGCCGCTCTTCGAGGAAGTGGGCGGCGGCGGCCGTCAGGTGACGACCTCGACGGGTCGCAAGGCCGTCGTCGGCCCCAAGGCGAATTTCGGTACGCTTAGCTCCGGCGGTCTCTACTAGGCCAGCGGCACCAACTGATCTTGTCGCCCCGTCCGGCATGAGCTATCCCCAAGGCTCTGTTGGGAAGGGTTCGATATGCGCGCCGAGATTCAAAACGTCGTCGAAGAGATTGAAAAGTCGGTGGCTTTGCTGGCCCAACGGCTCGAT
The DNA here is from genome assembly GCF_019802125.1 of Tateyamaria omphalii. Lineage (GTDB taxonomy): Bacteria > Pseudomonadota > Alphaproteobacteria > Rhodobacterales > Rhodobacteraceae > Tateyamaria > Tateyamaria omphalii_B. The sequence goes on along the minus strand of NZ_JAHVHT010000001.1, from coordinate 1,528,119 downwards.
GTCGACACGGCCCAGCACCGGCTGGAAGAGTTCAACGCGCGGGTCGAGGACCCGAACCTCTGGGACGATCCCGAAGCCGCGCAAAAGCTGATGCGCGATCGGCAGATGCTGGTCGACGCAATGGACACACACACCAAGATCAAACAGGATCTCGCTGACAATATCGAGCTGATAGAACTGGGCGAGATGGAAGAGGACGAAGAGGTCGTCTCGGACGCCGAAGCGGCGATCAAGGCGCTCGCCGAAACCGCCGCCCAAAAAGAGCTCGAAGCGCTGCTCGATGGCGAGGCGGACGGCAACGACACCTTCCTCGAAATCAACGCGGGCGCAGGCGGCACGGAAAGCTGCGACTGGGCCGCCATGCTCGCCCGCATGTATGTCCGTTGGGCCGAGAAAAAGGGCTACAAGGTCGAGCTGCAATCCGAAAGCGCAGGTGAAGAGGCAGGGATCAAATCCGCTACCTACAAGATCAGCGGCACCAACGCTTACGGCTGGCTGAAATCGGAAAGCGGCGTGCATCGTCTCGTCCGGATCAGCCCCTTCGACAGCGCCGCCAAACGGCACACCAGCTTCACATCCGTGGGCGTCTACCCGGTCGTCGACGACAATATCGAGATCGAGGTGAACCCGGCGGACATCCGCATCGACACCTACCGCTCCTCGGGTGCAGGCGGCCAGCACGTGAACACGACCGACTCGGCCGTGCGGATCACACACGCGCCCACCGGCATCGTCGTGACCAGTTCCGAAAAATCGCAGCACCAAAACCGCGACATCGCGATGAAGGCACTGAAGAGTCGCCTCTACCAGATGGAGCTTGACCGCCGCAACGCCGCCGTGAACGAGATGCACGAGAACAAAGGCGACGCAGGCTGGGGCAACCAGATCCGGTCCTACGTTCTGCAGCCCTACCAGATGGTCAAGGACCTGCGCACCAACTTCGAGACGTCCGATACCAAGGGCGTCCTTGATGGTGACCTTGATGGGCTGATGGCGGCCACGCTAGCCTTGGACGTATCGGGCAAGTCCCGGGCAGAGGCGCAGGCGGACTAATCCGCGCACCGGCCTGCCAAAACACAGGGAGGCCAACAGGATGATCGAACAGGGCGCGCTGGCATTGCGGGCGCATATGAATGCGGGCGACACCAGCGCCGAAGCGGTCATGGCCAAAACGCTTGCACGCATCGATGCGGTCAACCCAAGCGTCAACGCCATTGTATCGCTGCGCGACCCCGACAGGCTGATGGCCGAAGCCCGCGCTGCCGACGCAGCCCCCAAAACGGGCTGGCTGCACGGCATCCCGATGGCGATCAAGGACCTCGCCAATGCCGCCGGTCTGCCCACCTCCATGGGCTCGCCCCTGTTTGCAGGCCAAATCGCGGCTACCGACGACATCATGGTGGCCCGTCTTCGCGCCGCTGGTGCGATCATCATCGGCAAAACAAACACGCCGGAATTCGGCCTCGGCTCGCACAGCATCAACCCGGTCTTCGGACCCACGCGCAACCCCTACGACCCCTCGCGCAGCGCCGGTGGGTCATCGGGCGGGGCAGGGGTGGGGCTCGCCACCGCCATGCTCAGCGTCGCCGACGGCTCCGACATGATGGGCAGTCTGCGCAATCCGGCGGGCTGGAACAATGTCTACGGAATGCGGCCAAGCTGGGGGCTCGTGCCATCCGAGCCGCTTGGCGACAGCTTCCTGCATCAGCTCTCCACCAACGGCCCCATGGCCCGCACGCCTGCCGACCTCGCCGCACTGCTCGACACCATGGCCGGGTCTGACCCACGACAACCGCACGGGGTCGACGCGCCGCCAACCCTGCCGCAGATCAGCGGCGGGGCCGAGGGGATGCGCATCGGCTGGCTTGGCAATTGGGGCGGCGCGCTGACTATGGAAGACGGCATCCTCGCCCTTTGCGAAAGCGCGCTTGGCGAGATGGAAACCCTCGGCACCACGGTCGAGGCATTGGATGCCCCCTTCAGCCGCGACGCCCTCTGGCAGTCCTGGATCACCCTGCGCAGCTGGGCCGTGGCGGGCAACCTCGGTGCACTGCACACCGATCCCGGCAAACGCGACCAGCTCAAGGACACCGCCATATGGGAGGTCGAGCGCGGCCTTGCCCTGTCGGCGATGGAGGTGCACCGCGCCAGCGTCACCCGCTCCGAATGGTTCAAGACGGCGGCAACACTGTTCGAACGGTTCGACGTGTTGGCCCTGCCATCCGCGCAGATGTGGCCCTTCGACGTGACCATCGACTGGCCCCGCAGCATCAATGGAACGGACATGGACACCTATCACCGCTGGATGGAGGTGGTGGTGCCCGCCAGTCTGCTTGGTCTGCCTGCCATCTGCGTGCCTGCAGGCTTCGGCGGCCCGCACGATTTGCCCATGGGCCTGCAATTGATCGGGCGACGCGGCAGCGACGCGATGTTGCTTCGGCTGGCACAGGCATGGCACGATGCGACCAACTGGCCTTCACGCCGCCCGCCAAAACGGATGTGACGATGACCCAAGCCGCCGACCCATACCCAGCCTTGCCCGCCGGTGTCCCGCCGTTCCAGCCGCCGCAACCGAACTTCATTCGCAATGCACTTGCTGCAGGTTGGGCGGATTTTCGGGCGGCCCCGGGCTTTGGCATCCTGACCGGCCTTTCTGCGGTGATCGCAGGTTGGGCCCTTCTGGGTCTGACCATATGGGCCGGGCACACCTTCTGGCTCATCCTCGCCGTCTTTGGCTTCCCCCTCGTCGCCCCGCTCTGCGCTCTTGGCACCTACGAAGTGTCGCGCCGCATCGGACGCGGGGAAAGCGCCGGGGTGGGCGACGTGCTGGCCCGGTTGCGGCGGGAACGCGGGCGGCAACTGCCGTGGTTGTCGATGTTGATGGTCGTGGCGCTCCTGTTCTGGTTCTTTCTCGGCCACATGATCTTTGCCCTGTTTCTGGGGCTGAAGCCGATGGTGAACGTGACCAGTTCCTTTGAAGTTTTCCTGACCCCCGACGGCCTGATGATGATGGCGCTCGGCACCGTGGTGGGCGGCATCTTTGCCTTCATCTTCTTCGCCATGTGCGTGCTGGGCCTGCCGCTTCTTCTGGCGCGCGAGGTTGACTACATGACGGCGATCCTCGCCAGTTGGGGCCATGTGCAGGCGCATATGCTCCCCATGCTCACCTGGGCTGCCCTGATTGTCGTTCTGATGTTTCTGGCTATGCTGCCCGGGTTGATCGGCCTGATCATCGTCTTGCCGTGGCTTGGTCACGCCTCCTGGCACATCTACGCGCAGATGGCGGCGGGAGAGCGCTAGAGCGGCGTTTCGCGTCCCATCCGTACCAGGGTCTGCCGAAGCGCCGCAGCATCCGGATGCGCGATTTCCATGGCGAACACATGGGCCTGTGTCAGAAAAAACGCCTGTTCGGCCGGGTCTGGGGCGGTGCTGGCGGCCTCCTGATACAGTTCGACCATCGCGGCGTTGTCTCCATGCGCATGCGCAGCCAACAATCGCGCTTCGAGGTCGCTCATTCCGCCGCTTGCTTTTGCCCGCGATGCGCCATCATCCGATCGGCGACCCAGGCATGGAACAGGTGCGTGGGGCCGTCCATCGCCGGTGAAAAGCGCCCGCCGTCAAAGCCGGGCGCATGGCGCCCCCTTTGCATCCCCTCGACGACAAAGATGTCCTCCTCGAACACGCCTTTCCAAAGTTCGGTGTTACGTTCGCGCAGCGCGGGGTCCGTGTCGGGCTGCGCGTAGTACAGGTGAACGTGCTCGCGCGTGTGTCCGTGCGCCTCGGGGACCAGAATGATGGCAAAGACGTGGTCGCGGTGCACACCAAGCAGGACGTTGGGGTAGGCCGTGATGTACTCCGCCGCCGTGTCCCACTTGTCGCTCAGGCTCTGGAAGTCGGGAAAGACCTGCCCGTCGCCGCCTTGCAGCTGCCGGTAGACCAGCGTGCCCTGGCCGGAATACTGGCCCGGCGCCTCGATGTGGTAGTGGTCCTCCAGCCGGGAATAGGTGTTGAGGCCGGGATGCACCCACGGCAGGTGGTAGCTCTCGCAGTAGTTTTCGACCGCCAGTTTCCAGTTGCACGCAACGCTCAGTTCAAAGCGGCTGTCGGCTCCTCCATGAAACAGCGGCTTGTCGAACTCCGCCCACCGCGCCAGCAAATCCCGATGGGCATCCTCGAAGGAGGGAGCCTGTCCGGACAGGTTGATCCAAACCACATCCATCCAGACATGGCTGCGGACTTCCACGAGGCCGAGCAAGGCCTTGTCGATGCCGTCCACGGTGTTCTGGCCGGGCCCGCCAACATGGGGCGTCGATATGAGCCGTCCTTCGGTCGAATAACACCAGCTGTGGTAGGGACAGCGGATGGCCCCTTCGATCTTTCGCGGCTCGTCGACCAGGATCATGCCGCGATGGCGACATATGTTGTGGAAAACGCGCACCTGATCCGTCCTGTCGCGGACCAGCAAGAGTGGCATACCCAGAAACGTGATGGGAACAGCGTCACCCTGCGTCGGGACATCGGCCGCAACGGCAAGGCCGGACCAACCGGACATCAACAGGGCCTCGCGCTCTTCGTCAAAGACGCGGTTGTCCGTGTAGTGGGCATTGGGCAAACCATTGGCCAAGGTGATCGGCTGGTTCACCGCGGTGAGATCAGTGGCATCCATACGCGCGTTCCCCGTTTTCGTGTCACCTCATGTTGAGGCAGGACATCACCAAAAACGCGCGGATTTTCGACAGCACTTTGCTGTCTCCGACATAATCCTGGGGTCACCCGCGACGGCGTTGCTGCGGTTGAGCAGCAGGCAAGGGGCGCATGGCAGGGGTGAGCCGGAACGGAATGATCTCTGCGGAATCGGCCACATCGACCTGCGGCTCGGTCCGCCGGCCTGTATGTGTCAGGCTGTCGACGAGAGGCTTGCCAAACGTCTGCTGCAACCTTTTGGCCCTGTGTACCTTGCGGATGTTCTTTTCTGCGAACACATCGAACTCGACAATGTCCCCCACGTCGAAGAACACGTCCGGCAAGGTGGGGCAGTCGTCAGCCGACAAGAATGCGAGGTCGCCGTGATCCTCGCACCAGATCACCGCTTTCGCTTTTGCGGGATCGCTCCAAAGTATGACACCAATCATTGCTCTACCCAGAGTTGGACGCTTTTAATCAAACTCAATTCTGGACATTTGTGACATGGTTAAGTCAGCAACGTGCGCTTGCATTTTGTGTCCGCAACAGTATCGTACGGTTGCAATTTGGCGTCACCGTTGACGTTGAATAGCGTCATATGCGCGCTTGATAGCCGCTAAGTGGCGACAGGTTAACGATCAGAATTCAAGACACTACACGAATAAAGAGACGACAATGCCCGAAATGCGCAGATCACCGGCGGAATTGCGCAGCATGTTTGGGGAAAATCTGCGGATTCTCGCCGACGCCTATCCATCCATCTCCGAGCTGTCACGGCAACTTGGGATCAACCGGACACAGTTCAATCGCTACCTGTCCGGTGAGAGCTTTCCCCGTCCCGATGTCCTGTCGCGCATATGCGATTTCTTCGAGGTGGATGCCCGGGTGCTGCTGGAGCCGGTGCAGAACATCGCGTCCGGGGCTGACCCGCTTACGGGCCCGTTTCTCAAGGATTTCGTCGGCGTTGGCGTTGGCTCGGTCGATGAAGGAATGTTTCCGACCGGCTTTTACCGTTTCTCGCGCCGCAGTTTCCTGGAACAGGATATGTACGTGACCGGCCTGGTGCGTGTCTTTCGCGATGGGGGGGCTACGGTGGTGCGTGGCTACGAAACCCGTGCAGCGCTCAGCACGCAGGGCATGTCAGTCACACGGCAGGCACGCGAGTTCCGGGGCCTGGTGCTGCGTCAGGAAGATGGTGTCAGCGCTCTCATTTCCCGAAAGGGCGCCCATACGGCCTCGTTCAACTACCTCAGCCGCGTCACGTCGTTCGAGAACAATTTCTGGGTCGGCTATGTGACCCGCACGATCAAGGAAGCGATTGGCGACGATCGAATCGTGCGCATGGTCTACGAATACCTCGGCACCGGCTTCGGGCCTGCCAAGGAAGCAGCACGCAAGGCCGGGTATTGCACCGCCGACGAACTGGCGCCGTTCGAACGGCGCCTGCTCAAGGTGGGCGAGCCCTTCGCCTAGTCGCCGCGGGGCAGGGCGGCCACGCCCGTGCGCGCAACCTCGACCAGACCCAGTGGGCGCATCAGATCGGCAAAGGCGTCGATCTTGTCCGGCGCACCCGTGATCTCGAACACAAAGCTCTCCAGCGTGCTGTCGACCACATTGGCGCGGAAGATGTCAGCAAGGCGAAGTGCCTCGACCCGCTTGTCGCCCTGACCGGCGACCTTGAACATCGCCAGTTCGCGCTCGACCGAGGGCCCCTCGACCGTCAGGTCATGCACCTCATGTACGGATACGATCCGGCCCAACTGCGCCTTGATCTGTTCAATCACCTGCGGCGTGCCTGCGGTGACGATGGTGATGCGCGACAGGTGCCCGGTGTGGTCCACCTCGGCCACGGTCAGGCTTTCGATGTTGTAGCCACGGCCGGAAAACAGGCCGATGACCCGGGCAAGAACGCCCGGTTCGTTTTCGACCAGCACGGCGAGCGTGTGGCGTTCTTCCACGTCCGAGAAGGTGGGGCGTAGGTTATAGGCGGAGTGGCTGGTGGAGCCTTTTTTGATCTTTAGTGCGGACATTATGTTTCGACCTTGCTTTTATCTTTTCTGCACTGAATGGATGACCTTACAGTCAAAAAGTTTCGCGCGGTCAAAGGCTGCGCGACGCTCACGACCAAGTTTCGCGCGCTCGCGCGCGGCAGATGCTTGGCAGTTCAGGATTGCGCTTTCACGCGCTTCTTCAACTGTATTAAAATTGTTCGCCCAGCCCCAACCGCCAAGACCATGGATTGCGAAAGCGGCAAATCGTTGGGACCGTGTTTCGCGAATTGCCTTCCTGAAATCGCTTTGGGCGCGCTGAGGGATGGCGACTTCACCCGGTTGATTTCGAGGGACGATACGCCCCAGCAGAACGCATTCCACCTTTGCATTTACCTCGCAGATAGTTTTGGCCAGTAACTCAGCTGATTGCAGACTGAACATGTTGTCTCGCCAGCCACCTCTGACGCCATCGGGGGATACATACATCGCGCCGTAGCCATTTCTTGAACTACGAAATTTCCGAAACTCTTGCTCGCCTTTTGTGGAGAGTTCAATTTCCGAAATCTGTTGAAAAACGCCCCCTTTAATTTCGTCGAGGGCGACAGCGAAACCTGTGTTGATCAACAGAACGGCCCATGTCAGGCACAAAGTAAACGTCCGCATCACACCAACACACTTCCCTTGGCATCAATCACACCCTGCGTCTCGGCCTCGCCCAGCAGCATCTCGTTATGCGCCTTGCCGGACGGGATCATGGGGAAGCAGTTTTCGTGCTTCTCCACGAGACAGTCGAACAGCACTGGCCCATCGTGGTTGATCATCTCCATGATCGCATCATCCAGATCGTCCGGGTCCGAACATAGGATACCCTTGGCCCCAAAGGCTTCGGCCAGCTTCACGAAATCAGGCAGGCTTTCCGACCAGGAATGCGAATAGCGTTCGCCGTGCAGCAGCTCCTGCCACTGGCGCACCATACCCAAGCGTTCGTTGTTCAGGATGAACTGCTTGACCGGCAGGTTGAACTGCATGGCCGTGCCAAGCTCCTGCATATTCATCAACCAGGATGCCTCACCCGCGACGTTGATGACCAACGCCTCAGGATGGCCCATCTGCACGCCGATGGAGGCCGGGAAGCCATAGCCCATCGTGCCCAGACCGCCCGATGTCATCCAACGGTTCGGGTCTTCAAAGCCCAGATACTGCGCGGCCCACATCTGGTGCTGGCCCACTTCGGTGCAGATGTACCGGTCGTGATCCTTGGTCAGCGCCTCAAGCCGGGCCAGCGCGTGCTGCGGCTTGATGGTTTTGCCCTTCTGTTCGAACTTCAGGCAATCGACGGACTTCCATTCCTCGATCTTCGACCACCACTGCGCAACCGCCGACTGGTTGGTCTTGCGCCCCCGCGATTTCCAGACCTTCAGGATGTCTTCGAGCACGTGACCCACGTCACCCACAATCGGAATGTCCGCCTTGATCACCTTGTTGATCGAGGACGGGTCGATGTCGATATGCGCCTTCTTCGATTTCGGGCTGAAGGCGTCGATGCGCCCCGTGATCCGGTCGTCAAACCGCGCGCCGATGTTGATCATCAGATCGCAGTCATGCATCGCCATATTGGCTTCATAAAGCCCGTGCATCCCCAGCATGCCTATCCAGTGCTTGCCGCTCGCCGGATAGCACCCCAACCCCATCAGCGTCGAGGTGATGGGAAAGCCCGTGGCATCCACCAACTCTCGCAGAAGCTGGCTCGCGCCGGGGCCGGAATTGATGACGCCGCCGCCGGTATAGAAAATCGGCCGCTTGGCCGTCTCGATGGCTGCAACCAGCTCGGTGATCGCCTCCATGTCGCCCTTGACCTGTGGCTGGTAATGCGAGGTCGACGGCTTGGCGGGCTGGTAGGTACCGGTTGCGAACTGCACATCCTTCGGAATGTCGATCAGCACCGGGCCGGGACGACCGGCGGTCGCCACATGAAACGCCTCGTGAATGGTGCCCGACAGCCTGTCGGTCTCCTTCACCAGCCAGTTGTGCTTGGTGCAGGGGCGGGTGATGCCCACGGTGTCCGCCTCCTGAAAGGCGTCCGAGCCGATCATGAAGGTCGGCACCTGACCCGTCAGCACGACAATCGGGATCGAATCCATCAGCGCGTCGGTCAGCCCGGTCACCGCATTGGTCGCCCCGGGGCCCGAGGTCACAAGACACACACCCGGCTTGCCGGTGGCGCGGGCATACCCTTCGGCGGCATGCACCGCCCCCTGTTCGTGCCGCACCAGAATATGCTTGATCGAGTTCTGCTGAAAGATCTCGTCGTAAATCGGTAGCACCGCGCCACCGGGATATCCGAATACCGTGTCCACACCCTGATCGATAAGGGCTTGGACGACCATTTTCGCTCCGGTCATTTGACGTGTCATGTTCCGCGTGCTCCGATTTGCGGTTTCTCTTCGCGCATAAAAAAACCCCCGAGTTTCGGGGGCGCATGGGTGTCGGTCTGGAATTCCGTTACCGGCCCATGCGCGTGTCCACTACGATGACGACTAGCTGTGTCATAACTGACGGTCCTTCAATGCGTGGGCGGACATTATGCGTGGGTCGGGAAGGCGTCAACAGCCGAATCCCCGAAAAATCTGTCTCGCGACAAGAAAAATGCGCAATTATCTTGCGCAAACACGCGACAGCAGGAAAGGAAGCGAATTCAACGCCGCTCTGACGGCCCCAGATCAGCCGAATTGCCGGTCATCGCTGCGATATCCCGGCGCGCTGTCGTCGCAAGCATCTGGATCTCCTCGGCCAGTGTCTTGAACTCCACGGCGATTACGCCCAGCCCGCGCCCCGCATCCCCGACGCGCGCCGCCTCGACCGAGGCGTTGAGGGACACCAGCCGCACATGTTTGCCGATCTGTTCAAGACGGCTCAGGGTCTTGGTGATCGCCTGACCCGCAGCAGCCGCATGTTCGACTTCCTGATGCCGCTTGGCGTCCAGGTTGGCCCAAAGCCCGTCGCAGAACGCGGTCACCTTTTCGAAAAAGCCACCGCGCCCAACCCGCAGATGTTCCGCCAACGCATCGCGCAGCTGTTGAACGTCATCGCCCTCGGTCGCAAGAACAACGTCGTAGGTCAGGTCGCGCATTTCGACAAAGGCGGCAACGGATCGGGGGTTGTTTGCGCCATGCTGGCCGATCCAGTCACACACCCAGTCCGGGATCATCTGCATCGGATCGCTGCCCTGAACCAGAGCCGCCGCACGCTCAATCGCGTCGTATTGTTCGCGCAGGACGATGCGCCAATGCGCGCGTGTTTCCGCACTCTCTGGGCCCAGCGGGTTCACCCGAAAGATGTAACTGCCGAAAAGGGCCGAGCGGATCGCACGCGCACGGGTCGTTGCAATCAGATCAATCGCCAACCTGCGTTGCGCAAATCGTTCCGCGTCCGTTTCGACGACCAGCGGGTTTTGAGGCAGGGAATGCACCATACATTCCCCTTGCCAGCAAGGAATGTAAAAAACGTTAGTGCGGCCTGATCAAAGCGCGTTTCCGGTGCCCTGCAACACCCCATGCTCAAGCGCGTAGCGCGTCAGCCCCGCGGTCGAGGATATGCCCAGCTTCCGCTTGATGTTCTTGCGATGCGTCTCGACCGTTCGGACCGAAATATCGAGGGCGATCGCCACCTCCTTGTTCGACAGCCCCTGCGCAAGCTGCAATAGGATCGTCTGCTCGCGACCGGTCAACGCACCGGCCCCGTCCGACCGCTTCGGCGCGATGGCGCCCTCGGCGCCGGTGCACAGATACCGCTCGCCCTTCATCACGGTCTCCACAGCCTCGGCAATCTCGTCCGTGGGCACATCCTTGAGCACGTAGCCCATCGCGCCATGGCTCAGCGCGGACGAGATATATTCGGGACTGTCATGCATCGACAGGATCAGGATGCGGGTGCCGGGGCGTTTCTCCAGCACCAGCTCGGTGGCGGTCAGCCCGCCCATTTCGGGCATGTTCAGATCCATCAGGATCACATCCGGATCGAAGCGGTCCAACTGATCGATCAGCATCCGACCATTGCTCAGCGTGCCGACAACGCTGATCCCGTCCTGATCCTCCAGCACGGATTGGATGCCCTGGGCAACCATCGGATGATCATCGACGATGAGAACGCGGATTGTATCGGTCATGCGCGTGCGCGCTCCTTCTTGGTCGTCGTGGTCTCGGGCGGCAACAGATGGGTGAGGGGGACGGTCGCTTCGATCACCGTGCCACCATCAGGGCCCGCACCGGACAGAATACGCAAGGTACCGTCAAGCTGTTCCACCCGCTCCTGCATGTTGCGCAGCCCGATGCCCGAGGATCGTCGGCTCAGGCTCCGGTCCAGCCCGACGCCATTGTCGGAAATGCGAAGTGTGGCGCCGCGCTTGTGCCCGCGAATGTCCACCGACACATAGGTCGCCGCGGCATGACGCTCGATATTGGTCAGCGCCTCCTGCGCAATCCGGTACAGCGCGATCTTGGCGTCCTGATCCAGACGGTTGCGGAACACCACCGTGTTGAACTCGGTCTCCACGCCCGTCCGTTCCGCGAAATCCTCCACCAGCGCCTTGAGTGCAGGGCCCAGACCCAGATCATCCAGCGCACCGGGGCGCAGGTCCCGGCTGATCCTGCGCACCTCTGAAATGGCGGTGCCAAGGTTTTCGATACCTTGGGTCAACGGCGCCGTCGGATCACCATTGCCCTTGTCCAGACGCCGCCGCGCACTGTCCAGCGCGTAGCGCACACCCACCAGGATCTGGCTGATCCCGTCATGCAACTCGCGCGCTACGCGGCCACGCTCTTCTTCCTGCGCGTCGAACACACGCTGGGTCAGCTTCTTCAGTTTGGCATCCGCCAGACGCCGTTCGCGGATGTTCAGCGCCATGCCCGACCCGAACACCATCAGCAGCGCTGCCAGCGTGATGCCAGATATATAGTAGAAGGTGCGCTGCACCCGCGTCTCCACATCCGCGCGCGCCTCGGCCACGGATGTCAGCACATCGTCAATGAACACGCCCGTGCCAACCGCCCACCGCCACGACGGGAATGAGGTGACATAGGTGATCATCTCGGCCTCTTGCCCGTTCGACGGCTTCGGCCACAGATGGGTGAGGTATCCATCACCCTGACGCGCAATCTCGATCAAACGACCAACCACCGGCGTGCCGTCACTGTCGGTCAGGTCCATGTGGTTGCGGTTGATCATGTCGGTCTGGCGCGGGTTCACAAGGTTGGTGCCGTCGTAATCATAGACAAAGAAAAAGCCCTCATCCCCGTAAATCATCGCCGACAGGATCTGGGCCACCTGATCCTTGGCGTCCTGATCGTTCGGCGCGGCCGAACCGTAGATGAAATAGAACCCGTTGCGGGCCTGCGTGACGTAGTTGCGCAATTCGCGTTTCTTGGCCTCGATCAGCTGCGACTCGAGCGCCTGTATCTCCCGTTCGGCCAACGCACGCGACTGTATGGCCACAAGCAGCGCAATGGCCGCCACCGCCAGGATCAGCGGGACCGCCGCCACAAGGGACAGCTTCTGCGCATAGCTGAGGCGCATATGGGAAAAGGTCTGGCGCACGGTCTGATTCGATACGCGGAATATTGCTCGAATCAAAGGGGCAGGGGACGTTTTGGTCGCGCTAACAGCAAGACAGCGGCATGTCAGGGGTGCGATGCTGCGGCGAAATTGGTGAAAAATACTGACCAAAATCGGAAAATTGCCAGCTTTCTACGCAGTACTAGGTATTTTCATCGCGGACCTCATCACTAATGTGGCCGCACTCGAAACGATCCGCCTGCCCTGGGAGGGGACGGGTGTCATAATTGGGAGGAGTATCTCTATGGATCGTCGTTCTTTTCTAAAGACATCGGCACTGGGTGGTTCGGCCGCCGCAGCCACGACGCTGGCCGCACCGGCCTACGCGCAAGGCAAGCGCACGCTGACCATGGTCACCTCGTGGCCGCGCGGCTTTGCCGTTCTGGATGACGCGGCAACGTATCTTGAGCAATTCGTGGGCGCGATGTCCGATGGCCAACTGACCATCGAAAAGAAAGCCCCCGGTGAGCTTGTGGGCGCCTTCGAAGTGTTCGACGCCGTGTCGTCGGGCCAGGCGGACATGTACCACTCGGCCGACTACTACTTCATCGGTCAGCACCCGGGCTACGCCTACTTCACGGCCGTGCCCTTCGGCGGCACCGCGCAGGAAGTGACCAACTGGTACGAGCACGGCGGCGGCCAGGAGCTGCACGACGAGCTGGGCGAAATCTTCAATCTCAAGGGTCTGCTGGCCGGTAACTCCGGTTCGCAATCCGGTGGCTGGTTCCGCAACGAGATCAACTCGGCCGCAGACTTCAACGGCCTGAAGTTCCGTATGCCCGGTCTGGGCGGCAAGGTGCTCGGCAAGCTGGGCGCTTCGGTTCAAAACATCCCCGGCGGCGAACTCTACCAGGCGCTGTCCTCCGGTGCTCTCGACGGTCTGGAGTGGGTTGGCCCGATGGCCGACGAACGCGCCGGCTTCCAGGAAGTGGCGAAAGTCTACTACACCGCCGGTTTCCACGAGCCGGGCTCGGCGCTGGCCGCCAACGTCAACCTCGACGTCTGGAACGACCTGACACCGCAGCATCAGGCCATCCTGACCAACGCGGCACGTGCCACCACGCACTACCAGCTGGCCGAAACATTGGCCAACAACGGTGCGGCCCTGGCACGCCTGCAACAGCAGGGCGTCAAGACGCTGCAATTCTCGGACGACGTCTGGGATGCGTTCGGCGCCGCCTCGGCAGAGGTCATGGACGAGAACATGGGCGACGAGCTCTTCGCGAAAATCCGCGAGTCGTTCGAAGCCAGCCTCGCCAACTCGGCCAGCTGGATCAACAAATCCGACGGCTACTACGTCCAACAGCGCGTGCGCGTGCTGGGCGGCTAAGCCGACACTATTGAAATCAACCAAGGGCCCCGATGATCGGGGCCCTTGGTCCACGTGAGGAACTGAGGCGATCCGCGGGCCATGACAGGACCGCATCGCAGGGGGCACATCCATGGAAAACGAGAACGGGGCGGAAGCCGCGGGCACCTTTGCAGCGATCATAGACGGCGTTCTGTGGTTCTTTCAGAGCCTCGCGATGGCCTTCTACAACATCGCCTACGCGATCACCCACCCGGGGTCGTGGCTGGACTGGGTCACCTGGGCCAACACCGACGAAGACAAGCTGTCGCTGATGAAATTCGTCTACTACGGCGGCTCGGTCGAGTTCTTCTTCGCCATCCTCGCGGTCGTCCTGGTGGTCACAGCCATCGGGCTCTGGCGCAACGAATTCATGTGGGGCTGCGTACGGGTGATGGAGGGGATCGCCAACACCTCGGGCCGCTTCTTTGCCTGGGCCGGGCTCCTCATGGTGATCCAGCAGATCATCATCGTCTTCATGCAACGGATCTTCACCCGGCCCGACATCTCCATCGGCTTCGGCATCCCGCTGCAATTCGACATCTCGTGGTTCGCGGAAGAGCTCAAGCTCTACAACGCGCTCGTCGTGTGCATGTGTGTCACCTACACCTTTGTGCAGGGCGGACACGTCCGGGTCGACCTCGTCTACTCGGCGGTCAAACACCGCACCAAGCGGATCATCGACATGTGCGGCTGCATCCTGTTCATGGCGCCCTCGGCGACACTGATCTGGATGTACGGCTGGTACTTCCTGTGGCGGCACCTCGTCACCCCGAAACCGGCGGCAAGCTGGGACCTCGAACGGGCCGAACGGTCCGCCCGCGCAGTCCGCTGGAATGTTGAGACCATCGGGTTCAGCCCCAACGGCTTCAACGGCTACTTCCTGTTCAAGATCCTGCTGGTGGCCTTTGCCGGTCTCGTCTTCCTGCACGCCATCGCGTTCTTCTACCGCTCCTACCTCGAATGGAAGGAAGGCGAGGAAAGCGCAGGCAAATACCTCGACCGCGACACGCTGGGCGAGGGCGAGGAAGCCTACGAGGGGACGCACTGATGATTGCCGCTCACACACCCAAATTGCGCCACACGCGCACACAAGAACAAAAGTAAGGGCTGACCCATGTTGTTTGGACTTGATGGCGTAGAGATCGGCCTGATCATCGTCTTTATCTGCCTCTTCGGCGGCATTCTTTCCGGCTTTCCGGTGGCCTTCGCCATCGCGGGGGCAGGGGTCATCTCCTTCGGGATCATCGCGGCCCTCGACAGTGCAGGGCTGCTGATCCACCAGGCGATTGACGAAAGCACGCAAGCCTATCGCGACCTGGTCAATTCGGGGGTCAAACCCGACACGATCAGTGTCTTCCGATACCCGGAGCTGCCGCGGATCGGCGAGCCGGTCTTCCCCAGCGGCTGGGAAGTGGCGCTGGACCGCAACGTGTCCTTTGTCGTCAACCGGATGAACGAACGGGTCCTTGCGGGCCAGTCCATCGAAACACTTCTGGCGGTGCTGATGTTCGTCCTGATGGGCATCACGCTGGAGCGGTCCAAGATCGCAAACGACCTGTTGACCACCATGGCGCGCGTCTTTGGCCCGCTGCCTGGCGGTCTGGCGGTGTCGATTGTGGTTGTGGGCGCGTTCCTTGCGGCGTCGACAGGTATCGTGGGCGCGACCGTGGTGACCATGGGTCTGCTCGCGCTGCCCACCATGCTGCGCAACAACTACTCGCCAGAGATTGCAACGGGCGTCATCGCGGCCTCCGGCACGCTGGGGCAGATCATTCCGCCCTCCATCGTGATTGTTCTCTTGGGCACGCTGGCCGGTGACCTTTATTCGGCGGCACAGGAAAACCGCGCACAAGTGGCGGGCTGTACCGACGCGCTGACCTATCTGGGTGAGCCTGCGGTGGTATCTGTCGGCACGCTGTTCCAGGCAGCGCTGCTGCCGGGGATCATGCTGGCACTGCTTTATGCGCTCTACGCCTTCGGCTACGCGCTTCTGAACCCTGAGAAAGCACCGGCGGTCGAAATGGGCGCCACCAATGCCGAACCGATCACGCGCAACGAAGCCTTCACATGGTTCCTGGGCGCACCTGTCCTGATCATCGTGGGCACCATCCTTCTGGGCAACCTGAACATCGTGGGCAGCCAGTCCACGGTCGTGTCCAACTTCTCCGACATCGGTCAGGCGGCGAGCCTGCGCACCAATGTCGGCGAAGAGTGCAAGGCGTCGATGATCGAACTGCACGGGCAAGAGGCGTGGGACGACGCCGTCGCCCAACAGGAAGAGATCGACGCCGCCGGTGGCATTCAGCAATCCCAGCGTTTGACCGAGGAAGAAGTGGCCGCAGCCGTCGACGCCAAGGTCGCGAACGCGGCGCCCATCGGCACCGGCACGGCCATCCTGCTCGTGATGCTCGGCCTGATCCTGACCACGGCCAAGGGCATCGCGCCCAGCCGCGAAAACCAGCCGCTGCTTATTGGCGGTATCGGGGTCGTGCTGGCGCTGCTTGCGGACATCATCCTGCTCGGGCCGCTCAACAGCGCGGGCTACTATGTCTTCGTCATGGCGATCCCCTTTGCGCTGATCATGTATGGCGTGGTCGAGGGCGTGAAACGCTGTGCCAAGAACGAACTGGTGCGCGTGGTCTTCCCGCCGCTGGTCCTGATCGTGGCCGTGTTGGGCTCGATCCTGGGCGGCATCACCAACCCGACGCCTGCTGCGGCGCTTGGGGCGGGTGGGGCGATCATGCTCGCGGCCTATCGCAAGCTGACCGACATGGACCGCAGCCCCAAGGTGATCATCTGGTCCACGCTGGCCATCGTGGTCTGTATCCTGGTGGGCGTGAACTTTGACCTGCGGATCAACCAGGCCGGTGTGTCGGCGCAAAGCTGGTTTGCCTTCTTCGTCGCCTACGCCGCCTATCTCTACGCACTGTTCGGTCTGCTGTTCTCGTGCTGGATCCTCTATACATCCGGCGTTCTGAGCCCGGTGGTGCGCGAGACGGCCAAGGTCACGTCGATGGTCTTTACCATCCTGATCGGTTCGCAGCTTTTGAACCTGGTGGTGATCTCCTTCGGGGGTGAGCATTACATCCAGCAGTTCCTCAAGAGCTTCGACAACGAGTTCACGGTCTTCCTGATCGTGATGCTGGTGCTGTTCGTGCTGGGCTTCGTTCTCGACTTCCTCGAGATCATCTACATCGTGATCCCGATCGTCGGACCGGTGATCTATGGCGGCACGTTCGATCCGAAATGGGTGACGATCATGATCGCGGTGAACCTGCAGACGTCCTTCCTGACGCCGCCCTTCGGATTTGCGCTCTTCTATCTCAGGGGGGTCGCGCCGAAGGAGGTGACGACGGGCCACATCTATCGCGGGATCATCCCCTTCGTGCTGATCCAGGTGGCGGGGCTCGCGCTCTTGTGGACCTTCCCGAGCATCGTGACCTTCATCCCGGATCTGATCCCGAACTGATCCAAAGGAAAGGGCGGCCCAAGGGCCGCCCTTGCTTCATTATGAGGGGGCTTTGCCCCCGCCGCCCATGGCGGCTCCCCCAGGATTTTTTCGAAACAGGGAATTCGCAAGCTTCCCGGAAACGCTCCGGGGGAGCGTTTCGCTTGCGAATGGGCGGAGCCCCCGGAGCCACAGGCGCAGCGGTAGACATTGCAATCCCTAACAAACGGTAAACCCGCCCCTGCAAGCCTTTGATTTTGCATGTACGCGCCGCTGTCCCAGCATGGGACGCCCTTCTCAAGGCTTATGGGTCGGCCGCGTGTCCGGAAGGGAAATATTTGCCACCTGTTCCGCAATCGGATCGGTCGACAAGGGGTGCGTATCGGGGCTGAAATTCTCAGGATCCCGCATCTTCTGCCAGCGCCCGCCGAGGTAAACCTCAAGGCCCGAAAACTTGGACTTGTACCCCATCTTCTGACTGCCCGGCACCCAATAGCCAAGGTAGACATAGGGCAGGTTGGCTTCCTGCGCGATTTTCACGTGATCGAGGATCATGTAGGTGCCCAGCGAGTGCCGCTGCATGTCGGGCGCATAAAAGCTGTATACCATGCTCAGCCCGTCACTCAGAACGTCCGTCAGGCTGACCCCGATCAGGTCGCCCGATGTCTTGTCCAGATACTCAATCACCCGGCTGCGGATCGGGGTCTCCTCGATCATCGCGGCGAATTCAAAGACATCCATATCCGCCATCCCGCCATCGGCGTGGCGGCTGTCGAGATATTCCCGGAACAGGGCGTATTGATCCTCTGTCGCCCAGGGCGAGGTCGCGCGGCGCTCCAGATTCGCGTTCCGTTTGCTTGTTCTTTTCTGGCTCTTGGACGGCTTGAAGGCCGACACATCAATCCGCGCCGACAGGCAGGCCGAGCAATCCGCGCAGGAGGGGCGGTAGAGCACGTTCTGCGAGCGGCGGAAGCCCTGTTGGCTCAGACTGTCATTCAGTTTCTCGGCGTTTTCACCCTGCAGCGCCGTAAACAACTTCCGCTCCATCCGCCCGTCGAGATACGGGCAGGGCTGTGGCGCAGTCACGTAAAACTGCGGGGCAAGGGGAAGCGTGTGGCGCATCTGTATCCAATGAGTGTCGGGCAGATGATACCAGCGCCAATTGTGCTGACAAGTGTGTAACGTGACCTCAGGCGCGGGCGCGGCGATTCAGGGCCGCGCTGCCCATCACGATGTCGGTCAAACCCTGGCCACGGTTCGATGTCGCCATCAGAACGATGGAGATCAGCTGCAAGGGTGCTACCGCCCAGCTCACCGTGTAGCCCAAAGTGTGCAGAAAGGCCTGCCCCAGATCGAAACGGGCGCCGGCGGCATCGCGCAGCTCGATCGCCATCAGGCGCATGCCCCATGTCGCAGACCCTGTCGCCAGCGTGATGGTGCGGTACATGAAGCTGACGACCGCGTAGAGCCCCATGAAGACAAACAGCGCCAGAAAGGCGGTGAACGGAACGATCAGCAAGCTGAACAGGGCGATGATGATCGTGTCGATGATCCACGCCATGAGCCGCTTGCTTGCGACATCGCGGTAGAACTGCGGCTGCGTGATCGGATCGGCGAGGTGCATGGGAGGCTCCGTGCGGGCATGGATTTGGCCCCGGACTGTTTCCGGGGCCGACGTACAGAGGTTTGCTTATTCCTCGGACTTGGCTGCCTTGGCACGCTCGTCCATGAACTGGTCGAACTCTGCCTTGTCCTTGGCTTCGCGCAGTCGCTCGAGGAAAGCCTCAAAGTTGTGCTGTTCCTCTTCCAACCGGCGCAGCGTGTCGGCCTTGTAGGCGTCGAACGCCGAGTTGCCGGTCGAGCGCATCGTGGTCATTGCACCGCCCATGCGGCGCGGGGTGCAGGATTTCGAGAACATGCGTTTGCTCCAGATCATGTAGGCCAGCAGGGCGAGGCCGACGGGCCAGAAAAAGATGAAACCGAGGACCACGGCCGCGATCCAGGCACCCTTGCCGCGTTCGTCAAGCCAGCGTTCGGTCTTGGAAAACCAGCCGCCAGCGCTGTGTTGGGCGGGGGCAGTGGTGGACATGGACGTCATTTTCAAACCTTTCACAAAGGCGGGGTCGGCGCCCCGGTGATGTGTGTGACTGTATGTGAAGCCGTTTCACATCAAATAAGATTGGAGTTGTTGCGCCACGTTGCAAGGGCTGATGTGAATGTTTTTTACATGAGGTGATTTTAGGTTGTGAAATCAGATGCTTGCGCACAGGAAAGTCTACGCAAGTCATCGGGCTGCGACCGAAAAACGTGATGTGGTGTGCCTGCCGCTGCCCAAACCATGCCAAATTGAGTCAATCTGGGGTCGAAAAAAGCACGGATCGGATTGATGTGTCCAATCGGTGCGACGCCGCCAATGGCGAACCCGGTTTGCGCGCGGATCAGGGCTGCGTCTGCCTTTCCAAGATCCTCGCCCGCAACCGCTGTTGCCTTGCTTGCGTCGACAGTGTTGCCGCCTGCTGTGATGAAAAGGATGGCCGCGCCGCTGTGTTCACCGCGGAAAATGATCGACTTGGCGATCTGGTCAATGTCGCAGCCGATGGCGGATGCCGCATCCGCCGCCGTGCGGGCGAGGGGCGTTTCCATGATTTCGGTATCAATCCCAGCGGCATCCAGGGCTGCGCGTACACGTTTCAGGCTTTTGCTCATGCAGGGAACCTGTCCCGCAGCGAATGCGGACGCAAGAGGCATTGACGCGCCCGTGGGAGCCTTTGATGGTACCGACCATGCGCTTGGCCGACCACATAACGCGAATGCCGCGTCCCTTCGACAGAGACAGAGGGGCTTCGGTTGTTGCCGCCCTTCCCACGCTGGATGGCGAGTTGCGAGATCTGATCGCCGGCGTAGCCGGGTGCAGCCCATATCTGGCGGGTTTGATCGAAAAGGACGCGGCATGGCTGCCCGATGCGTTGACCGATCTGGACGGCGCACTTTCGGATGCGCTGCGACCGCCACCGCCAGATCTGGCCACGCTCAAACCTGCATTGCGACATGCCAAACGACGTGTGGCTCTTTTGGCAGGTTTGGCGGACCTTGCCGGCGCCTGGTCTCTCGAAACTGTAACACATGCCCTTACGAAACTGGCTGATATGGCGTGCAATGTTGCGCTGGAGGCTGCTTTGTCCGAGCAGGTGCGGCGTGGCAAGCTGCCGGATACGGATGTGGGCCTGTTCGTGCTTGCCATGGGCAAGATGGGCGCCTTTGAATTGAACTACTCGTCTGACATCGATCTGATTTGCCTGTTCGACGAGACGCGCCACGACCCATCGGACTATGCAGCGGTGCGCAAAGCGTGTGTGCGCGCGGTTCAGGATATGTGCAAGATCCTGAGTGATCTGACTCCGGACGGTTACGTCTTTCGCACCGACCTGCGGCTCAGACCGGATCCGTCCGTGAACCCGGTTGTGCTGTCT
The DNA here is from genome assembly GCF_019802125.1 of Tateyamaria omphalii. GTDB lineage: Bacteria > Pseudomonadota > Alphaproteobacteria > Rhodobacterales > Rhodobacteraceae > Tateyamaria > Tateyamaria omphalii_B. Next base: position 1,507,566 of record NZ_JAHVHT010000001.1, on the reverse strand, counting down.
TCGGGCGCGGCAGAACGCTACTACGAGAGTGTTGGGAGGACCTGGGAGCGCGCTGCATACATCAAGGCACGCCCTTGTGCGGGCGACATTGCTGCAGGCGACGCGTTTCTGAGGGAGCTGCGCCCGTTTGTCTGGCGACGTCATCTCGACTTTGCCGCCGTGCAGGACGCCCATGACATGCGCCTTGCCATCCGGGCGCACAAGGGGACTGGCGGGCCGATCACCTTGCCCGGCCACGACATGAAGCTCGGGCGCGGGGGCATCCGGGAAATCGAGTTCTTCACCCAGACCCGGCAGTTGATCGCGGGTGGGCGCGATGCGGAGCTGCGTGTCCGCGATACCGTCACTGGCCTTCAACGCCTCGCCAGCAAGGGCTGGGTCGAGGCAGGCACCCGCGACATGTTGATCGACCACTACCGTTTTGCACGCACGGTCGAGCATCGCGTGCAGATGCAGCGCGACGCGCAAACCCACAAGCTGCCGGGCAGCGATGAGGGGTTTGAGCGGCTGGCTGCGATGATGGGAGCCGAGCGCGCGGCCCTTGAAACCGAATTGCGAGAGCGCCTGTCTGCGGTCCATGCGGAGACAGAGGGCTTCTTTGCGCCTGAGGCACCGGTATCAGCCCAGGCCGTCGCGATTGATGCGGCCATGCAATCACGGTGGCGCAACTATCCCGCCTTGCGCAGTGCGCGCGGTGCGGCCTTGTTCGACCGGATTGAACCGATGCTGCTGGAACGGTTGGGAGCGGCGACAAAACCGCAAGAGGCGCTGGCCGCTTTTGATGGGTTTCTGGCTGGTCTGCCTGCAGGTGTGCAGCTTTTTTCATTGTTCGAGGCAAACCCGCAGCTTGTCGATCTTCTGGTGGACATTGTCGGTACGTCACCTGCGCTGGCGCACTACCTGTCGCGCAACGCCTCTGTTCTGGACGCGGTCATAGGTGGCAGCTTTTTCGCTGCCTGGCCGGGGCAGGCGGCTCTGACCGACATGGCCATTGCGCGCCTGTCCAACGAACCGGACTACGAGGCGAAGCTGGACGCCATCCGTGCCTGGGCCAAGGAATGGCATTTCCGGGTGGGCGTGCATCACTTGCGCCAACTGACGTCGGCAACCGAAGCGGGCAAGCAGTATAGCGACCTGGCGCGCGCCAGCATTGCCGCGCTCTGGCCGGAAGTGCAGGCGCAGTTTGCCAAGCGCCATGGCCCCCCGCCGGGGCGCGGTGGCGTGATCCTGGGTATGGGCAGTCTCGGGGCCGGGCATCTGACGCCGCAATCCGATCTGGACCTGATTGTCGTTTATGACCCGCTGGATGCAGAGCAATCCGACGGGCCGCGCCCGCTTCTCACCCGCAGCTACTATGCGCGGCTCACGCAAGCCATGATCACGGCGATCACCACGCAGACGGCGCAGGGGCGTCTCTACGAGGCAGATATGCGTCTGCGCCCTTCCGGCAACCAGGGACCGGTCGCGACGAGCTGGCCCTCATTCCAGCGCTACCAGCGCGAAGATGCCTGGCTTTGGGAACATCTTGCTCTGGTGCGCGCGACTGTGGTGGCGGGGCCTGAAGTTGTGGCCCGCGACATCGAGCAGTTTCGGCAGGATATCATCCGTCAGCCTCGGGACACCGCCCATGTCATGGCGGAGTTGGCCGAGATGCGCGGCCGGATTGCAGCGGCGAAACAGCCGGCGTCCATCTGGGATGCCAAGATCGGGCCGGGCCGTTTGCAGGATATCGAATTGATAGCGCAAGCCGGTGCCGTGCTGACAGGCGAGACACGCTCGGGCGTGAGTGAGGGGCTGCAGGCCTGTGTCGCCGCTGGTGTGTTGAGCGACGCTGACGCGCAACATCTCTTGGACACTCACGCGCTATTATGGGCCATGCAGATTGCGTCCCGTCTGCTCAGCACCGAAGCGGTCGATCTCGACAATCTGGGGCTGGGAGGGCAAGGCGTTCTGCTACGTGCCGTAGGCTGTGACAGGCGAGAGGCGGCTGAAGACAGACTCACACGCGCCACAGAGGGTGCAGCGCAAATCATTGCTGCGGCGGTGTCCGGGACGGAAGCGGATTGATGCAAAAGGGTGACGAACTTGACCCCAAGGGCCTGATTTTCGAGGCATACCGCATTGAGGGTATCACCGGCCCCGAGTGCCGGACGATCTTTCTGGACTGGGCGCTGAGCGTGCCGGGCACACATGTCCCTGCCGAACGGATCGCCGCGCTTTTGCAGCGCTATGAAGCCGAACACCCGCTTCATCCGATGACCCAAACGCTCAGGGACGGCCTTGAACGGATTGGTCAACCGCGCCGCCGAGGCGGCTGGCGCAGCCGTCCAAGGGACGCCTAGGACTGTCGCCCGCCGCAAAACAATCTCTTATTTGAACGGAATTTGTCCAAATTCTGCCCAAGTTCAGTTTCAAACAGAGCTCCAGAAAAAAGACAGGGCGCAATGTAGGCGTCCGGACTGGAGACTGGAAATGAAACGGATCAAACTGGTTGTGCTGTTGATGATGGGGGGCCTTGTATCGGCCTGTGCAAACACCAACGTGGCGTCTCGCAACGTCCCGTTTGAAGCGCCCGTACTGCCGGCAATGTCGTTTGCTGCAGTTGAAGCGACACCGCTGCTGGCCCCGCTGACCGACGTTCGCGTTGAAGGTGTCACCATCCGTGTGCCACGCAGTCTGACCGTGTCGGAAGCGAACCGCTACATTCCGCGCGGCGACATTGTCTGGCGCGAAGATCCGATCGGCGATCGCCATGCCCAGGTTGCAGCCATTTTTGACACCGCGATGCGCCGGGGAACCGATCCACTTGACGGCGCCGTGCCGGTCGCTCTGGATATCAAGGTGACACGCTTCCACGCGCTGACCGAGAAAGCGCGCTACACCACGGGTGGTGTGCACAATATCAACTTCGAACTGACACTGCGCCACCCGGAAACCGGCGCTCTGCTGACGGAGCCGCGCAAGGTGCGCGCTGATCTCGACGGCTTTGGTGGCCAACAAGCGCTGCAAGCCGAAGCACGCGGCCTGACGCAAAAGGTGCGGATCACCAATCACTTGGCCGAGGTCATCCGTCAGGAACTGACAACGGTCGAGGGCTATACCAACGCCAAGCTCGGATTAATCCAGGCGATGAACCAACTCTGACCTTTCCCACGCACAGCGTTGGGATTAGAGGAGGGCGCTATGACAGCGCCCTCTTTCACGTCCGATCGCCCGGTTTTGCGGATGCGCCCCAAGACCGATGCACGTCGCATTCGCCATGGCTTTCCCTGGGTCTATGCCAATGAAGTGGTCCTGGACCGCAGGACCAAGGCACTGGCGCCGGGTACACTGGCCGTGCTTGAGGATGCAAATCGCAGCCCGCTTGGCCTGGTCGCGGTCAATCCCCTGTCCAAGATCGCTGGCCGCCTGTTGGATCGGGATGCAGCCGCCTCACTTGACCGCGCATGGTTCGATGCACGGATCGGGGCAGCGCTGGGGTTGCGGGAACGCCTATTCGATGCGCCGTATTACCGTTTGATCCATGCCGAGGCGGATGGTTTGCCGGGGGTCATTGTCGACCGGTTTGGTGACCTGGCCGTCATCCAGCCAAATGCAGCATGGGCCGAGGTGCATCTGGATCATTTGGCGTCCTCCGTATCGGACATCACTGGTGTCACGCACGTGATCAAGAATGCAGGTGGACGCACACGCGCGCTGGAAGGGTTGGATGACCAGACCCAGGTCCTGGCCGGACGCATGCCGACTGAACCGATCGCCGTGCCGATGAATGGTGCCACGTATATGGCTGACATCGCGGGTGGGCAGAAAACCGGCCTGTTTTTTGACCAGCGACCGAACCATGCCTTTGCACAGTCCGTCGCCAAGGGCGCGCGGGTGCTGGATGTGTTTTCCCATGTGGGCGGGTTCGGGTTGGCCGCATTGGCAGGCGGCGCGGCCCACGCGACTTGTGTCGACGGATCGGCTGCCGCGCTCGAGCTTGCCGCCCAAGGCGCGGCTGCGATGGGGGTCGACGAGCGGTTCTCTACCCGTCAGGGCGACGCCTTTGATGTGCTGGGCGCCTTGCAGGAAGAAGGGGCGCAATTCGATCTGGTGGTCTGTGATCCCCCGGCTTTTGCCCCGTCCAAGCAAGCACTTGATGCCGGTCTGCGCGCCTATGAACGGATTGCGCGGCTTGCGGCACCGCTGGTGGCAGAAGGCGGTATTCTTGGGCTCTGCAGCTGTTCGCACGCGGCGGACCTCGCCAAATTCCGCGCCGCGTCCGCGCGTGGTATCGGGCGGGCAGGGCGGTCGCCTGCGCTGGTTTACACGGGCTTCGCCGGCCCGGACCATCCGCAATTGCCGCAACTGGCCGAGAGCGGCTATCTCAAGGCACTGTTCTTCCGCCTATGAAAGTGCTGATCGACGCGAATGTGCTTTACCCGACCGTGATGCGCGAGGTGGTGTTGGGTGTGGCAGCGGCTGGGGTGTTCGAGCCGCAATGGTCCGACCGCATCCTTGAAGAATGGGCGCGTGCCGCGGCACGTTTGGGGCCAGAGGGCGAGGCGCAGGCGCGGGGTGAGATTGCAATGTTGTCGGCACGGTGGGGGCGTGCCAATGTGCGATATGCACCGGAACTGGAGGCGCGTTTGTGGCTGCCGGACCCGGCGGATGTGCACGTGCTGGCGGCCGCTATTGCCGGATCGTCCGACATCATCCTGACATCGAATGCCAAGGACTTTCCGCGCAACATCCTTGCCGAGGAGGGGCTGTCGCGCGCTGATCCTGACGGGTTTCTGCTGGGATGTTTCGAGGCTCAGCCAGAGGCTGTATCCCACGCAGGCCATGCCGTTCTGGCGGAAGCCAGACGTCTTTCCGGAGACACGTGGACCATGCGCAGCCTGATGAAGAAAGCGCGCCTGCCGCGCCTGGGCAAAGCGCTGGAACGGCACGGTTAGGGCGCGGGCACTTGCGCCCATTTCGCTTCCAGCGCCTCCAGCGCCTTGATCCGTTCGGTGGTCTTGGGATGGCTCATCAGCCACGCAGGCACCGCGCCTGAGTTCGACTTGGTCAACTGCTCGAGCTTCTCGAACAGGGAGATCTGCGGCCCGATCCCGATCCCGGCCTTGGTCAAAAGGGCTGCGGCGTATGCGTCCGCCTCGTACTCATCACTGCGCGACAGGCGGGCGGCCAGCAGGGTTGTAAGCGCATTCGCGATCAGCACGCCGATGCCGGGAATGAAGCGCGAAAGCACCATGGCCAGCGCTGTGCGCAGCGCATTCTGTCCGGAAAAGTCGATCATGCGGCGGCGGCTGTGGCCGAGCGCGACATGCCCCAGCTCGTGCGCAATCACGCTTGCCATTTCGGATGCCGATACGGCCCCTTGCCGGAACTTGTTGTAGAACCCGCGCGTGATGAAAATGCGGCCGTCTGGTGCGGCAAGGCCATTGACCGGGTCGATTTCATAGATGTGCACTCTGATCCGCTCCAGATCGAGCGCGGCGGCCATCTGGTCGCACATCTGGCGCAGCATCGGGTCAGCCAGTTCGGTGGACTGCGCGTCCAGCTCGCGCGCCGTGCGCCAGACCGAGAACCGGTACATAACAAGCCCATAAACGATGGCCAGCAGGATCGGGGTAAACTTGATCATGGCTTGGATATGGGGCCGTTTGGGCCGTCCGGCAAGCGGATCAGTTGTCCCAGGTGACAGGAACGGACAATGGGCCGCGGAAGGCCCAGCCTGCAAACGTCACCTCATCCGTCAGGCGCAGGTTCGGCAGTTGGTCAAACAGCATAGGCAGGGCGTGTCCCGCGATCAGGGTGCGGGAGGCTGCGGCACCGGCACAGAAATGCGGACCAGCACCGAAGGGGATCGCTGGGCCTGTGTCGCGGGTCAGGTCGAAAGTGTCGGGCCTGTCGAAATGATCTGCGTCGCGGCAGGCAGAGCCGAACATGAGAAAGATCAGCTCGTCCGCTTCGAAGTCGACGCCGCAGGCGGTGTCGTTGCGCGCCACGCGGCGCGGTGACATGCCGATCGGCGCCACGAGCCGCACATATTCGTCAAAGGCGGCGTTCCAGCTGGCTGATCCATCCTTGATCATTGTGTATTGGTCCGGATGGCTCAGCAGCGCCCAGACCGTGCCCGCAATGGCATCGCGCGGTTCGTTCTGCCCGCCGCCAATGATGACGCGCACGTTGCCTGCGATCTCGTCAAGGGTCAGACCGGCCTGGTCGAGGACAGAGATGATCGACATGTCGGGAGCCGCCCGCAGTTGGGGCAGGCGCTCCTTGATCAACTCCAGCACGCGGTCAGCATAGCCGTACCCAAGCCGATCCACCTCCGGATCGCGCTGGTAGTTGGCGGCGGCGTCCAGCATCGCCTGGCTTGCAGCGTCCATTTCCGCAGCCTCCATGTTGGTCAGGCCCGTCATCAGGCGCAGCGCGTCGGCAGAGACCGGCATGGCGTAGTCCGTCACCAGATCGCACGCGCCCAAGGGTTTCAGCCGGTCGATGTGGCCCTGCACGATCTCGCGGAACTTCGGACCTAGAACATCGCGTACCGTGCGTGGGCTGAGGGCGGGAAACAGCGCCTTGCGCTCGCGCATGTGGGCATCGCCATCCTTGCGCATCAGGTTGCTGCCCATGACCTTGGTCAACAAGCCGTTGGGTTGATGGCTTGAGAAGAGATCAACGCGCTTTTCCTCGCGAAAGACATCGTCGCGTCGGGTGAAGAGCGTGGCGCCGAGTTCGGGCACGTAGCAGACGGGTGCGTCTTGACGCATGGCTGCAAGGGTCGGGTAGGGGTCCGCGTGAAAGGTCGCGGGGTCGATGTGGATGGTTGGCGCGGAGGACATACCACGACGCTACACGCGCCGTTTGTAACCAAAAAGGTCTAGCGCGTGAGTGCCCGCATTCCGCGGCTCAACCCTTCGAGCGTCATCGGGACCATGGCGTCGGCGCCAAAGATTTCCTGGATCATGCCAATGGAATGGGTGTAGCCCCAGTATTTCTCGGGCACCGGGTTAATCCACAGGTTCGAGGTCCATTGATCGCGCGCGCGGGCGAGCCATACTTGGCCTGCTTCCTGGTTCCAGTGCTCGTTTGCGCCGCCGGGATAGGCGATCTCGTAGGGTGACATGCTGGCGTCCCCTACGAAGATACATTTGTAGTCGGGGCCGTATGTGCGCAGCACTTCATGCGTGGGTGTTTGAGCGTCCCAGCGCCGGCGGTTGTCGCGCCACACGCCTTCGTAAAGGCAGTTGTGGAAGTAGAAATATTCGAAATGCTTGAACTCGGACTTGGCGGCCGAGAACAGTTCTTCCACGATCTTCACATGCGGGTCCATGGAGCCGCCCACATCAAGGAACAACAGCACTTTCACCGCATTGCGGCGCTCCGGGCGGGTTTTGACGTCTAGATAGCCGTGTTCGGCGGTGGCCCGGATGGTGCCGTTCAGGTCAAGTTCTTCCGCCGCGCCATCGCGCGCCCAACGGCGCAGGCGTTTGAGCGCCACCTTGATGTTGCGGGTACCCAGCTCAACGGTGTCGTCCAGGTTCTTGAACTCACGCTTGTCCCAGACCTTGACCGCGCGCTGGTGACGGCTCTCTTTCTGGCCAATGCGAACGCCTTCAGGATTGTAGCCATAGGCGCCAAAGGGCGAGGTGCCGGCGGTGCCGACCCACTTGTTGCCACCCTGATGGCGGCCTTTCTGTTCCTCAAGCCGTTTCTTGAGCGTTTCCATGAGCTTGTCGAAGCCACCTAAAGCTTCGATCTCCGCACGCTCTTCTTCGCTCAGATGCTTTTCGGCCAGCTTCTCAAGCCAGTCCTGCGGGATGTCCACGGCTTCCAGCACCTGGTCGATGCTGATCTGTTCCAACCCTTCAAAGGCCGCGGCAAAGGCGCGGTCAAACTTGTCGATGTTGCGCTCATCCTTCACCATCGCCACACGGGCCAGGTAGTAGAATGCCTCGACATCATAGGTCGCGAGACCCGCTTTCATCCCTTCGAGAAAGACAAGGAACTCGCGTAAGCTGACCGGCACACCGTTCTTTCGCAGGCTTTCGAAGAAGGGCAGGAACATGTCAGCCCCGCAGCGCGCGGTCGATCAGGACGGTGGCGATCATGCCCACGATGACAAAGGCCAGCGCATAGCCCGCAGCGTATTGCAGGATGTCGAGCCGGTTGCCGTTGCGCTTGCTTGCCGTGTACCCGCCGATCAGAGCGCCCAGAAGGGCCGCTGCGATGACTATCATTTGCCTTGCCTCTCAATGCCTTGGGGCGGCAAGTTCACCCTTTCAGCGGGCTCAGCGAAGAGATTTCCCGCAGCTTGGCCCGCACCGCCCAGTCAGAGCCAAATCCGTAGCGCGCCCACCCCAGGCTGTCCAGCCTGACCGTGCGTGCTTCGGCGGCGCGACCCTGCAGGTCCAGGGCTTCGGCGCGCAGCAGGAGAAGGGTCGACAGAAGGGCTGCGTTTTCGTTGCGGGCCGCGCGATCAATATGGGGTGCAAGGGTGATCATGGCAGTGTCGCCATCGCCGCGGCTGATGGCATAGGCGGCCAGTTGGGTGGCAACATAGGCGCGGTGCAGGTCGGCCCCCGGGGTCGCGGCATAGAACTGGTCGGCAGCGCGGAAATGGGACTGCGCGGCGCTGGGATCGCTGGCAAGCAGCAAACGGCCATTCGCGTAGTGGGCAAAGGCGCGGCGGTGATCCCGCCAGCCCATCGCTTGTGCAATGTCGAGCGCGCGTGCGGCGGCGTCCTTGCGCTGCGCGGTGCTCGCACCGGGGCCCAACGCGGTTTGCACGGCCTCGCTCCAGGCTCGGGGGGTGCGCGTGGCATATCTGGCGGGCAGATTCTCACCGGCCGGATTGATGCGGGCAAAGATCTGCGGCAGGCGTTGCGCCACCTGGCCCCGCGTCATCCCGGAGCGCAGTTCGGGCGAATAATACGCCTTGAGCATCAGCATATCGAAGCCGGTCAGAACCGTGTGTACATTGTCGTCGTTGAACACGCTGTCGGGCAGGCGGTAGAGGTCATTGAGCGGGCCGATGGCCTGCGCCAGTTCCTCGTGAAGACAGTCGCGCACCTCCTGAGGACTTGCGTCATTGGGCAGGAATATCGCCAGCCGCTCGCGGGTACGCAGGTTCGACCAGCTTGTGCGGGGTGTGCGGCGGTTGGGCTTGTATTCAGAGATGGTCGTGATGTTGGGCACGACGAAACAAGCGGCATGGGGCAGGGCCTTGCGGATCTCTTTGCGCGACACCGCCTCGATCGTGATGTTCGCCGGATTGCCGGGCGCGGCTTCGTAGATGTCGATATTCGCCTCGCTCCGCAGCCGGTGCATCAGGCGGCGTAGGTCGGTGCCGAGTGACGCGGGCGGAGCGCCGGTCACGCGGACTGATATGGGGCCTTCGAACCGGGTGAAGACGGGCAGTTCACGGCCCGATTCCAGTTGAAAGCTGAGTTCGATGAAATCGAGTGCCAGGTCGTTGTTGGACCGGATTGGCTTGACCGGGCGCGGCGCGCCAAAGGTCTTCATCGGGGGCAAGTCGTTGCTGGCAGACAGGGCGCGCGTGGGCGTGTCGCCGGGTGTTACGGGCACACAGGCATTGAGCAACAGAACGAAGGGCAAAACAAAACGGCGCATCTGTCTTATCCCCGATCGTACTTGATGAAGGGCGACAGGGTGCCGACACGGTCGTAGAGCTTGCGGGCCTGCGTGTTGGTGTCCTGCGTCAGCCAGTAGACCGAGGGCGCTCCCGCCGCATCGGCTGCGGCGTAGACACCTTCGATCAGCGCGCGGCCAATGCCTTGTCCCCGAACAGACGGATCGGCGTAAAGGTCCTGCAGGTAGCAGACATTCTCGACTTTCCAGCCATGGCGATGGAACAGGTAGTGGGCCAGCCCGACGAGTTTGCCGTCCACTTCGGCGACGATTGCGTTGAAGTCTTGAGGATCATTGCCCTGCAGGCGGTCGAAATATGTGTCAAAAATCTCTTGCGGGCGGGTTGTCTCGTAAAAGGCGAGATACGCTTTCCACAGATCATCCCACGCGGGGCGATCCGACGACAAAAGAGGGCGCACTTTGAGTGCGTCTGTACCGGTCATTATTACTGCCTGCCTGCCTTTTAGCATTTTGGATGCGGGCGTTTTCGCCTCTCATCACGGTCAAGGTATGGAGCAATTCAGGCAAAAGAAAGGTTTTTTGTCCTCAAATCATACGCGTTTCCGGTGCGCGCGCAGATTGTGACCCAAAAGACTCGCCTTTTGGGTCAGAGGTTTACTTAGCGGGCCGTGACGTCAGCGTTGGCCGCGCGCCATGAAGGCGAGCCGTTCGAACAGGTGCACGTCCTGTTCGTTTTTCAGCAGTGCGCCATGCAGTTTCGGCAGGGCCGAGGCACCGCCGGATTTCAGGTCTTCGGCGCTCATATCCTCGGCCAGAAGCAGCTTGAGCCAGTCCAGCACTTCGGAGGTCGAAGGCTTCTTCTTCAGCCCTTGCTGTTCGCGGATTTCGAAGAACTGGGTAAGCGCCGTGGTCAGCAGGCTTTCCTTGATGCCCGGGTGGTGGACGGCCACAATCTGCTTCATCGTTTCCATGTCCGGGAAGCGGATGTAGTGGAAGAAACAGCGGCGCAGGAAGGCGTCGGGCAGTTCCTTTTCGTTGTTCGAGGTGATGATGACAACGGGGCGTTGGCGGGCTTGGATTGTCTCGCCGGTCTCGTAGACGAAGAACTCCATCTTATCGAGTTCCTGCAGGAGATCGTTGGGAAATTCGATGTCGGCCTTGTCGATCTCGTCGATCAGAAGAACCACTTTCTCGTCGGCTTCGAACGCCTCCCAAAGCTTGCCTTTCTTGATGTAGTTGCCGACGTCATGGACCTTGTCCTCGCCCAGCTGGCTGTCGCGCAAACGGCTGACGGCGTCATATTCATAAAGGCCCTGCTGGGCGCGTGTGGTCGACTTGATGTTCCATTCGATCAGCCGCAGTCCAAGGCCGCGGGCCACCTGCTTGGCAAGTTCGGTCTTGCCGGTGCCGGGTTCGCCTTTGACGAGCAGGGGCCGTTCAAGTGTGACGGCCGCGTTCACGGCGATGGTCAGGTCGTCGGTGGCGACGTAGGCGTCTGTGCCCTGGAATTTCATGTGTGTTCACCCATTTGCGGCAATCTCTTCATCACGCAGCTTTTAGCCAATCTGGTGCGGGAATGGGTAGTGACAATCCCATGTCCCTCGGATAGACGCTGCGGCAGGGAGATGGTCGGGGCAAGCACAGGACCAACTGGGGAGCCGTTATGGCCAACGTCAGTCGTATTGAGGGGAAGCCAATGAAACAGGAAGTGTTCCTGCCGGATGATTATCGTCCGGCCGAAGACGAGCCGTTCATGAATGACCGGCAGGTTGAGTATTTTCGCCGCAAGTTGCTGAACTGGAAATCTGAGCTTCTGGCAGGAAGCAAAGATACAATTGAAGGACTGCAGGACGGGACCCGCAACATCCCGGACGTGGCCGACCGTGCCTCCGAGGAAACGGACCGAGCGCTGGAACTGCGCACCCGTGATCGCCAGCGCAAGTTGGTGGCCAAGATCGATTCCGCCCTGCGTCGGATCGACGAAGGCGAGTACGGATATTGCATCGTGACGGGCGAGCCGATTTCGCTCAAACGTCTGGATGCGCGTCCCATCGCGACCATGAGCCTCGAGGCGCAGGAGCGTCACGAGCGCCGTGAAAAGGTCCATCGCGACGACTAAGCGTTAACGCACCGTACGCTGAGGTGTCGGGGCGGCGTTCGCCCCGAACCGCACATTTTGGCAGGAAAACTGCGCATTTTGCGCCCCGCCAAACCCACCGATTTCAGGGGCTTTTTCCAAAACTGCATATTTTTGCGGTGAAACTACGCATTTTGATGCCGGGCATGTGTTTACTGTCTGTTTACCGATGGCGACCCGTTAACGTTTGAGGCGGCGCGTTCACTCTTCCGAAACCTCTGCGCTACGTTACAAGCAAACCTTGTCCGTGGTCTCTGCGCGGCGCGCGCAGCGTGGCCCGTTTTGGGGTGGCAGATTTCATACACCTTTCACCAGATATGGTTGTGCCGCGCAAAGGATCAGCGCAGGCGGCGCCCCGCTTCATTCTGGTCTGGAGGTCGTTCAAGCGAACCAACCTTGCAATGGGCTCCAGGTGGGCACGCCGCACCTGACCGTCGACACCCGAGTGCCGGGGCTGGCGTTGATGTCCGGCCGCCTTGCGCTCTGATGCCTCGGCAAGACATGGATTGGACAGAGCGATATGTTCGCTCTGTCCACCTCATTCGGCCATTTACGCAAGACCGATGATGTCTTCGCCCAAGGGGGGATTGTTGACGTCGTAGTCGGTCACGACAAGACCGGCATAGTGGTCTTGAATGGTGTCCCGATTGTAGCCCTGGAAAGTGATGAAATCCTCGGTTCCTGATGCCGCGTTGGTGATTTCGAGGATGTACAACGTGTGTTGCACAACATCGACGTCGCCCACGATCATGTGGAAGCCGTAGTTCACCAGGGTGCCCGGTTCATATGCGCCTGCGGGGATGGTGTAGGTGTCACGAACTTCGTTTGCCACGGTAAAGGCGTTGGTCGATTTCACGGAGCCACCGGCCTCTACCGATGCGGTCACGGATGCGGATGCGCCGATCCCCAGAAACTCGCCCGATGCCTCCAAAGTGGTGGCAACCGATGAGTTCCAGTTGAACTCCGCTGAGGTTTCATGCCGTTGCTCCGTTCTCAGGACCCAGGTCGTCGAAGCCTCGCCTTGACCGATCAGGACGGAGTTCGATTGCGATGTCGGGAGCAGTTTGGTGGGCGTTACGCCAAGCACCGAAATTGGCCTTTCCACATCTGCATAGGCCGCTCTCATCGCATATTGATCCAGGACACCGTCGCCGTTCAGATCATATTTGCCCTGGATATTGGACAGGTTCATCTGTCTGGCGCCCGGGGTCACAAGTGTCGGTTCATCAAGCCGTTCGAATGGAGGTAGGTCGCCCGATCCGTAGGTCGTCAATTTGTGGTCGTAGGTCCCGTCCAGGTTGTTCACTCCGATGATGTCCTGGCTGAAGGGAAAGGTGAACTGGTCGGACACCGGACTGCTTGTTGCCGCTTCTGCTGTCCCAAACTCCGTCTGCACCGTGTCGTCTTGGGTCTCGGAACTGAACGCCGCCAGTACGGCTGGGTCGGTTTTTCCTGACAGACGTGCGGCGACTTCGGCGCCAAAGTCACCCTGAGATGTGCTGTCGAAGGCTTCGTTGAAGGCGGCTTCGGCGATCTCTTCGACGAGGGTGGCTTTGAGTGAGGCGCCGGTCAGATCGGCATCAAGGAAGATCCGTCCGTGTTCTGTCGCAGCACCGTCCAGTTTTTGGCCGTCCGTGGTGCGGAAGTCTTCCACGAACGTGATGTCGAGATCTTCGCCCAAAAGGTTGATCACATGGTCGCTTGTGTTGATGTCGGCGGCTGAGGCCGTGTCCAGCAACTCGGCAAAATCAGAGAAGGTCTCTGTTTGCGCGTCGGTCAGCTCGGACACTTCGATGTCGCGGCTCAAGAGTGCTTGTGTCAGCGCGATTTGACCTGTGGTGGCGGTGGGCAGTTGGAACAGTTCCGACGTGGTATTGAACTGAAATTCATCGGTGCCGGAGTGGTTTGCATCGAATGGCATTTGGTCTTCCTTTTGGGAGTGCATCATGACGTGTTGGTGCGCGAAGAATGACCTTCGCCTGGGAAGACTGGGGGGCGTTGACGCTGCTTCGCATCAAATCCTCACCTGCTGTTTTGAGTGGGCAAATTGATGCTTGGTGCGGTTCCGAGGGTCGGCACCGAAGTGACAATGCAACCCCGGATTGAACTGTCTGGCAGCCAGATGCCGGATTCATTTTGAAAAAGCGGCTGGAATGCGCCGGGCCACGCCGCGCATTCAGTCGCGATGGATGCAAATGATCCGTCGTCGATCTGACGAATGACGACGTGTATCGGAAACCCGAGCCGGTTGATTCGCCCTTTAACCCTTGGCCCGCGTGAGCATTCCAAACAGGTCCCGCGGGTCGTCGGGGTCGGCAAGCAGATCGAGCGGGTGGAAGTAAGGCGTGCCTGCGATCTGGTCGCGGACGTAGCGCAGGGCCGAAAAATCCTCGATCGCGAAGCCGACGCTGTCGAAGATGGTGATTTGCTTGTCGGAGGTGCGTCCCTGGGCCTGACCGGTCAGGACCTGCCAGATTTCGGTGACCGGGTGGTCGCCGTCCAGTTGCTGGATGTCGCCCTCGATCCGCGTTTGGGGCGGATATTCGACGAAGATGTCGCCGCGTTTGAGGATCGCGGGGGCGATTTCTGTTTTCCCCGGGCAGTCGCCGCCGATGGCGTTGATGTGCACGCCCGCGCCGACCAGATTGTCGGTCAGGATCGTGGCATATGCCTTGTCCGCCGTGCAGGTGGTAAGGATTTGCGCGCCTTCGATGGCGTCCTCGGCCGTGGTGCAGCGGGTGACGCGCAGGCCGGTGCCTGCGAGGTTGGCGGAGCATTTGGCGGTGGCCGCCGGGTCGATGTCATAAAGCCGGACTTCTTCGATGCCTGCGATGGCTTGCATGGCCAGCGACTGGAATTCCGATTGTGCGCCGTTGCCGATCATCGCCATGGTTTTGGCCCCTTTGGGCGCGAGTGCGCGCGCGACCATGGCGGAGGTGGCCGCTGTGCGCAGGGCGGTGAGCATTGTCATTTCTGTGAGCAGGACGGGGTAGCCGGTGTCGACGTCCGCGAGCAGCCCGAAGGCCGTGACCGTTTGCAGCCCGTCGGCCGTGTTCTTGGGGTGTCCGTTGACGTATTTGAAGCCGTAGGTTTCGCCGTCTGAGGTTGGCATCAGCTCGATCACGCCCTCGGCGGAGTGCGAGGCGACGCGGGGCGTCTTGTCGAACAGCTCCCACCGTTTGAAGTCGGCTTCGATGTAGCCCGCCAGCCCGCGCAGCATGTCCTTCAGGCCGATGTGGTGGATCAGTTGCATCATGTGATCGACGGAGACGAAGGGGACGAGGGCCTTGTCGGAGGGTTCTTGCATTTTCTGTCTCCTTAATAGGCGCGGGTGGGGCGGTCGAAGACGCGGCGGCCGAAGGCGGAGGCCGTGAGGTCCACCATCAGCTGCGCGGTGCGCCCGCGTTCGTCGAGGAAGGGGTTCAACTCCACGATGTCGAGCGACGACAGGAGGCCGCTGTCGCAGATCATCTCCATCACCAGATGCGCTTCGCGGATGGTGGCACCGCCGGGAACGGTGGTGCCGACGGCGGGGGCGACGGAGGGGTCGAGGAAATCCACGTCGAGCGAGACGTGGAGGAGGCCATTTGCTTGGGTCACGCGGTCGAGGAAGGCAGCGAGCGGTTTGGCGATGCCGTGTTCGTCGATGTGGCGCATGTCCACATAGGTGACTTCAGTTTCTTCGATGGCGGCGCGTTCTTCGGCATCGACGGAGCGGAGGCCGAGCATGGCGATGTTTTCGTGGGGTACGGGGCTGGGGACGGGCGGGAAGCCGTCGAACCCGTCGCGGCCCGTGACATAGCCCACGGGTGTGCCGTGCAGGTTGCCGGAGGCTGTGGTGGCGGGCGTGTGGTAGTCAGTATGGGCGTCGAGCCAGAGGACGAAGAGGGGGCGGTTTGCCCGTGCTGCCGCGTTTGCCATGCCGCGCACGGTGCCGAGGGCGAGGGCGTGGTCGCCGCCCATGAAGATCGGGACGGTGTTCGGGTCGGTGGCTTCGGCGCGTTCGGAGAGGGCCTGGGTCCAGGCGATGGTTTCCTGTTGTGCGTGCAGGTGGGTGCCAGTGGTTTCGGTGAAGGCGGCGGGGGTGACGTTGCCGGTGTCAGTGACGCTGTGGCCAAGGTCCGACAGGGCCGCGTGGAGGCCCGCTGTGCGCAGGGCGTCGGGGCCCATGAGGCAGCCTCGGCGCCGTTTGCCGCTGTCCATGGGTACGCCGATCAGGTCGATTGTTTTGGGTGTCATCTGGGGTCTCGCATCTGCTTGGCCGAGATGTCTGATCAATTTGTGTCGTGGACAAGCGGTCAAAGTGGACGTATCGGAACCTGACTGTTCAAATTGGAGGTGTGAGTGGACGATATAGACAATCGGTTGGTTGCGGCCTTGCGCCATGATGCGCGGGCGTCGCTGTCGGATCTGTCCATTCGGCTGGGCCTGTCCCGCACGACGGTGCGGTCGCGGATCGAGAAACTGCAAGCGCGTGGTGACATTGTGGGCTTTACCGTGGTGCTGAAGGCGGACACGGCGCAGGACCCGGTGCGCGGGCTGATGATGATCGGGATCGAGGGGCGGGGGACCGAGCGCATCATCCGCCAGCTTCAGGGCATGGTCGAGGTGCGGGCCGTGCATTCGACCAATGGGCGCTGGGACGTGATTGTCGAGATCGGGACGGAGACGCTGGAACGGTTTGACGAGGTGTTGTTCAAGATCCGCCGTCTTGATGGGGTGGTGGCGAGCGAGACGTCGTTGCTGCTGTCTACGCGGAAGTCGGCCTGACGCGGAGGGCGGCGATCCAGAGACCCGCGATCACCAGCGACAGCACCATGTTCCAGCCTGCCATCGACAGGCCCGCGAATTGCCAGGCGATCTCGTCACAGCGGATGAGGGGGGCGGCCATGATCTGGTCGAAGAGCGCGTTGGGGTCGAGGTCGCCGACGGCGCTGCCGGAGCAGCTTGAGGGGCCTTCCCACCAGCCTTGTTCCACGCCGACGTGGTAGCCGCCGATCCCTGCGGTGACGAGAGCCGCGCCTGCGCCGAGGACGATGAGGACGGGTAGGGGGACGAAGAACGCCAATACGCCCAGCAAGATGGCAGCCAGATGCGGGTAGCGTTGCCAGATGCACATCTTGCACGGGGCCAGCCCGCCGAGGTGCTGAAAGGCGAAGGCGCCGAGCAGCAAGGCGGCCGACCCGGCTACGGCGAGGATCACGTAGGACTGTCGTGTCATAGCGCCCCCACGGCCAAGAATCCGCCAATGAGGATCACGATGAACAGGGTGAACATCAAGCCCAGGCGGCGTTCGATGAAATCACGAATTGGTGCGCCGAAGCCCCAGAGCAGGCCCGCCACGATGAAGAAGCGCAGTGCGCGGGCGAGGATCGAGGTGGCGACGAAGGTGGCGAGCGGCATGGAGGTCCAACCCGACATGATCGTGATGACCTTGTAGGGGAAGGGTGTGACCCCGGCTGTGAGCACCGCCCAGAAGCCGACATCATTGAAGCGGGTGTTGAACGCCTCCATCGCGTCGGCCTTGCCCAAAGCCGCGAGGATGGGCTGGCCGATGGTCTCGAACGCGAAGGCGCCGATGGCATAGCCCAGTAGCCCGCCAAGCACGGAAGACACCAGCGCCACACCCGCGATCAGAAAGGCGCGGTGCGGGGCGGCCAGGATCATGGGGATCATCAGCACGTCGGGCGGGATCGGAAACACCGAGCTTTCGATGAAGGCCACAAATGCCAAAACCCACAGCGCATAGGGGTGGTTGGCCCAGCCCATGGTCCAGTCATACAGTCCACGTATCATGCGCGGCGGCAGACCATGCGCGCAGGACAACGTCAAGTCGCTTTGCCCTTGCTCCTGCTGCAGCAGTTCGGTATCCGCCTATGCGAGGCCCAAGTGGCGGAATGGTAGACGCAGGGGATTCAAAATCCCCCGCCTTTGCGGGCGTGCCGGTTCGAGTCCGGCCTTGGGTACCAGCCTCACCAAATTCAGTGCTCTGTCTGGCGACACTGCCATTTTGATGCGCATGTCGTGAAGCACCGTTGGGCGGCGCGTTTTGCGTGCAGCGACATGGCCGGGCGGCATCCGCATTATGTTCAGGCTGTTGGTCCGACCGATTCGTTCATTTTTGAGACCTTGTTCGTCGCTGCGCACCATTCGCTGAAATCTTTCAAGATTGGTGTCAGTTCGTGAACGTATGTTATCCGGATCACGGCAGGATTTTGGCGATCTGACCTAGGGTTAATTGTTTCGACCGACGAAACTCGACGTTGAATAAAGTGGTGCGCGGAAAGCCGCCGAAGTTATTGCGCTACAGATGTTTAGGCGGATTTTCGCGCATACGTTGAGGTTTGTCCGGCAGATACATTCAACCAAGGGTAGTGAAATTGTTCAGTTGAATGTGAGGAAAGCGGACTCAATTGAGGCAATGCCGACGTTTTTCGGACATTTTTCCCTTTGTTTGCATCAAACGTGACCGTAAGAACATTCTTGCCCAACTGGGGGGCGATGTCTGTAGGTCATGGGGGCGACCGCACAAGACGCACTGGCAAGGTGCGGGAAATGTGTGTTCGCTGCGTTGCTTGAGCAACCGCTGATACATGCGTGTGTCGGGTCACTTACCCGCGTGCGCATCGGCGCGGGCCGTCATTCTCCCTCATTTCTGGCAGGTGTGCGTGCGGATCGCCCAGTTACCGACTGCGTCGCCTCGTCTCGGGTGAAGAGTGAGTGAATGATGGAGACGTTTCCATGTGCCGATCAATGCACAGCCTGGCGCCGCGAGTTTTGGATGCGCGTCTGTTTTCCAACGGGCGGGGAGCGCCCGTGTCCACTGTTCATTCTGAATTGATTTCGGTCGCGTTGCGTGCTGCGCGCAACCCTGCCTAGGAGGCCTGACCCATGACTAAGTTTATCGATTTCAACAACCTCGCGACTGGGACCGTGGTTGACAACGAGTTTTCAGCGCAGGGTGTGACCATCTCTGCCGTTGGCGGGTCGAACAAGGCCATGATCTTCAACACCGCGCATCCGACCGGTGGTGACACGGACCTGCGCACGACCAACCTGGGCAAGGCGCTGATCATTTCGGAAGATGGCGACAGCCATGATCCCGACGACAACGCAGGCGGCGGCAAGATCAACTTTGTCTTTGACGATCCTTCGACGATCAACCGCCTGACATTCCTCGACATTGAAGAGGGAGCTTATGTCCGGTTCTTTGATGCGGACGGCCACCAGATCGAAAAGGTGAAGATCGACGATACCGACAACAATGGTCAGTCGATCGTGGATTTCGACATTTCCGGTGTGACGCGGATGGAAGTCGAGCTGAAAGGCTCGGGTGCCATCGACAACCTGGTGTTCGACACGACCGGCGACGGTGTGGTCGAGGGTGACAATGACGGAAACCTGATCGATGCAGGTTATACGGGTGATCCCGAAGGCGACATGATCGATGCGGGCGATGCCCTGCTGCCGGGTGAGGGTCCGGATGATGACATCGTGGACGCCTTGGGCGGTGACGACACCGTCAAGTCTGGCGATGCCGATGACGAAGTCTATGCCGGATCGGGCAATGACAGCGTGTTGGGCGGCGACGGTGACGACGTCATCTATGGCGACAGCAACTATTCAGGCCCGGGCGCCGGTGTGTCCGAGCGCGAAGTCTTTGAATGGGAGAAGTCCCCGTTCGGTGACGGCAACGACCTGGGCAACTTCACCCAGGACACCGGCAATGTGAACGTGTCCTTCAAGATCCTGAGCCAGTCCGGTGCGTCCGAGACGATCCAGTCCGATGACGATCAGAACGTGTCGAATATCGACGGTGACGGCAACAACGTCGACGACAACAGCTCGCTCGACAACGTGTTGAACGGCAAGGGCAATTCGGCTGACTACGAGCTGTCCTTCTCGAACCCGGTCGAGGATGTCTCCTTCCGTATCAATGACATTGATGGCGACGGTGTGGTGCGCGTTAAGGCATACAATGCCGCCGGTCAGCAGATTTTCGTCAACCTTGAGGGCGGTAGCGAGCTGACCCTGAAAGACACCGATGGCGTGGCGGGCAATGACACTGCCGACAGCAACGGTGGCTATCTCGACGATACCTCGGACGAGTATTCGGTGCTGGTCAGCATTCCGGGGCCAGTTGC
The DNA here is from genome assembly GCF_019802125.1 of Tateyamaria omphalii. Classification (GTDB taxonomy): domain Bacteria; phylum Pseudomonadota; class Alphaproteobacteria; order Rhodobacterales; family Rhodobacteraceae; genus Tateyamaria; species Tateyamaria omphalii_B. The sequence continues at coordinate 1,487,682 of NZ_JAHVHT010000001.1, read as the reverse complement.
CCGCATCGTGATCGAGCATGATCAGGACGGCAACAACAACTCGGGCATCAACATCACCGACGTCTATTTCGACGCGCCCATCCTGGATGAAGGCGCCGATGGCGACGACACGCTGCAGGGCGGTGCCGGTGACGACACGATCTTTGGCGAGGGCGGCAACGACACGCTGAAGGGCGAAGATGACAACGACAGCCTGGTCGGCGGTGACGGGAATGACCGTCTGGAAGGTGGCAAGGGCAACGACCTGCTGGATGGCGGCGCAGGCCGCGACGTGCTTGTCGGCGGGTCGGGCAACGACACCGGTCTTGGTGGCGACGGCAATGACGAGATCTGGATGGGATCGGGGAACGACGTCGTGGACGGCGGTGCCGACAACGACTGGATCCACGGCCAGACCGGCAATGACACGCTGGACGGCGGCGATGGCGACGACATGGTCTTTGGCGAGGATGGCGATGACGTCATCATCGGCGGCGACGGTGACGACCTGCTGAAAGGTGGCGCCAATGCCGACACGATCTTTGGCGGCGCGGGCGACACCGTTGATGGTGGTTCGGGTGGCTTCAACGCCGATCCGGCGCTGAACACGGACAGCGATGTTCTGGATCTGACCGGCCAAGGCCCGTTCTATCTGGACAACGTGACCTCGGACAGCAACGGCAATGGTATCAATGGTACGGTTGTCTTTGTGGACGGGTCGGGCAATCCGAACGGGTTGACCATCGACTTCACCGAGATTGAGGATGTGATCGGCGACGAGATCAACCGCGGTCCGGATGCGGTGGATGACACGGCGACCGTGGATGAGGACGGGAGCGTCAATATCAACGTATTGGCCAATGACAGCGATCCCGATGCCGGTGATGTGCTGACTGTGACCGACGCAACCTCGCCCGACGGTGATGTGACCATCAACGCGGACGGCACGCTGACCTTCGAGCCGAATGAGAACTTCAACGGCCCGACGACGATCACCTACACCATCTCGGACGGGAATGGCGGTGAGGACACGGCGACTGTCAATGTGACGGTGAACCCGGTCAATGACGATCCGGTTGCCAATGACGACACAGCCGAAGTGGACGAGGACGGTTCGGTCGACATCCCGGTTCTGGCCAATGATACGGATGTGGACGGTGACACGCTTGAGGTCATCGACGCCTCCTCGCCCAATGGGGATGTGACCATCAACGGCGACGGCACGATCACGTTCGAGCCAAACCCGAACTTCAACGGCCCGACGACGATCACATACACCGTGTCTGACGGGAATGGTGGTGAAGACACGGCCACCGTCAACGTGACCGTGAACCCGATCAATGACGGCCCGGTTGCCAATGACGACACGGCCGAAGTGGACGAGGACGGATCGGTCGATATTCCTGTCCTGGCCAACGACACCGATGCGGATGGCGACACGCTGGAAGTGACCGATGCATCCTCGCCCGATGGTGAGGTGACGATCAATGCGGACGGCACGATCACCTTTGAGCCGAACGAGAACTTCAACGGTCCGACCACGATCACCTACACCGTTTCTGACGGCAACGGCGGCGAGGACACCGGCACTGTCAACGTCACGGTAAACCCGGTCAATGATGCGCCTGACGCGGTCAATGACACGGCAACCACGGATGAGGACACTGCCGTCACCATCGACGCGCTGGCGAATGACACAGATGTGGATGGCGATGCACTGACCATCACGGGCGCGTCGGTGCCCGCCGATCAGGGCACGGTCGATGTTGTCGACAACAAGCTGTTCTACACGCCTGCGCCGAACTTCAACGGCGATGCGACCATCAGCTACGCCATCTCGGACGGGAATGGCGGCACGGACACCGCCGAGGTGACTGTGACCGTGAACCCGGTCAACGATGATCCGGTGGCGGTCGATGATCTGGCCGACACAATGGAAGACGAAGCCGTCGTGATCGACCTTCTGGGCAATGACACCGATGTGGATGGCGACACCCTGATCCTCGACTCTGTTTCGGTTCCGCCGGAGCAAGGTTCGGTCGTCGACAATGGCGATGGCACGGTGACCTTTACGCCTGCGCCCAACTTCAACGGCACGGCGACCATCGACTACACCGTGTCGGACGGCAATGGTGGCACTGATGATGGCCAGGCCATTGTCAGCGTGGGCGCCGTCAACGATGGTCCGACGGCTGTCGATGACACGGCGACCACGGATGAGGACACACCCGTCACCATCGACGTTGTGGCCAATGACACCGATCCGGATGGCGACACCCTGACGATCACGGGCGCATCTGTGCCTGCCGATCAGGGCACGGTCGATATTGTCGACAACAAGCTGTTCTTCACACCTGCCGAGAACTTCAACGGCGACGCGACGATCAGCTACTCCATCACAGACGGCAATGGCGGCACCAGCGCGGCCGAAGTTGCGGTGACCGTGAACCCCGTGAACGACGATCCGGTCGCCGTGGATGATATCGAGACCACGGACGAAGACGTGGCTGTTGTCGTGGACCTGCTGGGCAACGACACGGATGTCGATGGCGACACGCTGGAAATCGGGTCGCTGAGTGTTGATCCGGCGGAAGGTTCGGTTGTCGACAACGGTGATGGCACTGTCACCTTCACCCCGGCACCGAACTTCAACGGCCCGGCCACGATCACCTACACTGTCGTTGACGGAAATGGTGGCGAGGACACCGGCGAAGCGGTTGTGTCCGTTGGTGCGGTCAATGATGGCCCGGTTGCTGTCGATGACACAGAAACCACCGAAGAGGACACCCAGGTTACCGTCGACGTCGTGGCGAATGACACGGATGCGGATGGTGACGATCTGACTGTCATCTCGGCCGTTGTTCCACCCGAGCAGGGCACCGCGGACATCGTTGACAACAAGGTGGTGTTCACCCCCGCCGAGAACTTCAACGGCGATGCAACGATCACCTATACGATCTCGGACGGGAACGGCGGCACCGACACAGGCGATTTGGTCGTCACGGTCACACCGGTCAACGACGCGCCCGAGGCCGTCGATGATGCCGAAACCACGCCGTTCAATACTGCGGTCGACATTCCCGTGCTGGCCAACGACACGGATGTTGACGGTGATGACCTGCGCGTGACCGAGGCGACGTCGCCTGATGGTGACGTGGTGATCAATGGCGACGGTACGCTGACCTTCACGCCCAATGACGGTTTCGAAGGTGATGCGATCATTGACTACACCATCACGGACGACGAGGGCGGCTTTGACAGCGCGCAAGTCACCGTGACGGTCGAGCCGAACCCGCTGGACGGTATCGTTGAAGGCTCCGACGACGGTGAGCTGATCGACGTGAACTACACGGGCGATCCCGAAGGCGACATGGTCGACAGCGGAGACAACATCTTCTCGAGCGATCCCGAAGACGCTGACGATGACATCATCGAAGCAGGCGGCGGCAACGACATCGTCATCGCCGGTCAAGGCGACGATGTGGTCGATGGCGGCGATGGCGACGACCTGATCGACACCGGCAATGGCGATGTGAAGCCCGACCTGGGCTTCCCGAACGATGACGGTACGCCTGTTCCGGGCTTCCCCTTCGGCTTTGCGGCGGACGACGATCCCGACAACGACCTCGACTTTGTCGACGGTGGCGCGGGTGACGACACGATCAGCACGGGCGACGATGCCGACACCATTGTTGGCGGCACCGGCAACGACGTGATCGACGGCGGTATCGACGATGACGAGATCTCGGGCGACGAAGGCACGGACCGCATCGTTGGCGGTGAAGGCAACGACCTGATCAAGGGCGGCATCGGTGACGATACCATCTATGCCGGCAACGATCCCGATCTGGGCCTTGACCAGCTGAACATCGAGGATGACGGGTCGAACCCGTTCTTCCCTGCGGACCCGCGTCCCGACAACGGGATGGACACGGTATTCGGTGGCGACGGCAACGACCTGATCTTTGGTGCCGACGACGATGACGAGCTTTACGGCGAGGAGGGCAATGACACCATCGACGGTGAGATCGACGACGACTTCATCGACGGTGGCATCGGTGACGACAGCCTGCTCGGTGGTCAGGGCAACGACACCATCCTTGGTGGTGAGGGCAACGACTTTATCGACGGCGGCAACACTGCGGACACCGTGGATGGCGGTGAGGGCAATGACACCATTTTGGGTGGTCAAGGCTCCGACTCTCTGTCGGGCGGTGCAGGTGATGACGTTATCGAGGGTGGTACCGGTGGTGACATCCTGCGCGGTGACGCAGGCAATGACCTGCTGATCGGCTCGACTGGGGATGACTTCCTCGATGGCGGCGATGGCGCGGACACCCTGGACGGCAGCGGCGGTCAGGACAATCTGGTTGGCGGCGCAGATGAAGATCTGTTCATCAATGTCGGTCCGGGCGAGAACGTCGATGGCTCCGAGGCGGTCACGAGCGGCATCGACTTTGACACGCTTGATCTGCGTGGGTCGGCTCCGTCCAATGGTTCGCTGCAGGTGGTCGAGGACTTCCCGGGCGCGGAAAGCGGTGTGGTCAACTACTTCGACCAGAACGGTGATCCGGCAGGTCAGCTGACCTATCAGAACATCGAGAACATCATTCCCTGCTTCACGCCCGGCACCCTGATCGCCACCCCGACGGGTGAGCGTCGTGTCGAAGACCTGCAACCTGGTGATCGTGTGATCACCCGTGACAACGGGATCCAGGAGGTCCGCTGGGTCGGTCACCGTGCGATGACCGGCGAAGAGCTGGCCGATGCAGAACACCTCCGTCCGGTCCTGATCCGGCAGGGTGCGTTGGGCAAGGGGCTGCCGGAGCGTGACATGCTTGTGTCGCCGCAGCACCGTGTGCTTGTCGCTGACAAGAAGACGGCCCTGTATTTCGACGAGAGCGAGGTTCTCGTCGCGGCCAAGCACCTGACGCAGATGGATGGTATCGACGTGGTGGAGGTGTCGGAGACGACGTATATCCACGTGATGTTCGACCAGCACGAGGTGATCCTGTCCGACGGGGCCTGGACCGAGAGTTTCCAGCCCGGCGACATGACACTGAATGCCATGGGCGACGCGCAACGCGCCGAGATCCTCGAGCTGTTCCCCGAGTTGGAAACGGTTGACGGGATCACGAATTACGCATCCGCACGCCGGAGTTTGAAGAAGCACGAGGCGAAGCTGCTGACGCAGTAGAGCCACGCGCCGAATCAACAGAATCATGCAGCATCTCCGCGAATCGATTCGCGGTGATGCAGGAAACGGGGCAGGGGGCTGTACCCGTTTCCTGTGTTCAATACGCACCCTACGGCACTATTGTTTCCGCTACGGATCCGTATAGTGCTGCAATGCGGCATCTTTGTGCAGGAAAAACGTCAGAGTTAATCATCTGCGTCTTTTCCCCCTGAATTTCGAGACGTTTTGAATTAAACCGAAGATCGGGTGTTAGATCTGTGGGGGCAGGTCGTTGCCCCGGTTAATTCGTTTGAGTGTAGAGGCTGCTGCCATGGCAAATATCAACGGAACGTCGAACAACGATACCCTTCAGGGCACCAATGAGGACGACACGATTCAGGCCTTTGGCGGCCAGGACCTGGTGTCGGGCGAGGGTGGCGACGACAGCATTCTGGGTGGGGACGGCAACGACACCCTGTTCGGCGATGTGGGCGAAGGAACGGCTCCCGGCAATGACGCCACACCGTTGGTCATTTCGCGGGCCAATCGCGTCACGCCCAATGATCGTGATAACGATCCCGGGGATTTCGCCGTTTACCGCAACGTGGCGCAGCTTGAGGATGGCACGCAGGTGTCTGCACGCATTGTGCTGGTGTCGAAGTCCGATCCGAACCTGACCGTCGACCTGTCGGGTTCGACCGGCGCTGAGATCCTGATGAACGGCAACGGAACCGGTGATACCGCCAGTTTCCGGATGGAGTTCTTTATCCCGAGCAGCCCGAATGCGACCACCGGGACGGCTGTGGCCCTGAATTCCACTGCAACCGTGAACGACCTGGACCGCAACAGCCCCGGTGACCAGGAAGCCGTCACGATTGATGCAAACAGCTTTACGGCATTCGCAACAAGCAGCGATACGTCGCTGAACGTCACCCAGAATGGCGGTCAGGTGACCGCAGCCGGGGGCGAACAGAATACGCCCAGCGATCAGGATGCGTGGTTTTCGGCCTCATTCGAAAACCGTGAATTCATCGAATTCACGCTGGAGGCGCGGTCGTCCAATTCCGGTTTCTCCTTCTCCGGCGATTTGATCGACGATGCTGTTGTGACCCCGATCGAAGCGGGTGACGACACGATTGACGGCGGCAGCGGTCAGGACGCGATCTTTGGCCAGGGCGGCGACGACAGTCTGTCCGGTGGTCAGGGAGACGACACGCTTGACGGCGGCGAAGGCGATGACGTTCTTGACGGCGGTCAAGGCCAGGACGAACTGGTTGGCGGTGCAGGCAACGATACGCTTGTGGGCGGTACCGGTGACGACACGCTTCTTGGCGGTGACGGCGAAGACCTGATTACCCTTGGACCGGACAATGACCAGGCAGAGGGTGGAACCGGGTCGGACCGGTTCACCTTTGACGGTTTGGGCAACCACAACATCGTCGGTGGCGAAGATGCGGATGGATCCGACATCGATATTCTGGACCTGACCGGCGTTCGCGCAAATGTGCTGCCGGATGGGCCCGGTTCGGAGTCCGGGACCGTCGAACTGCTGGACGACAATGGCAACGTCGCGCGCCGTGTCACCTATTCCGAGATCGAGCAGATCATCATCTGCTTTACACCCGGCACACGCATCGCGACGCCCAAGGGCGAAGTTCCTGTTGAAAGCCTGGAGGCGGGTGACCGCGTCTTTACCCGTGACAACGGCGCGCAAACCCTGCGCTGGGTGGGCCGCCGTGACCTGACGCCTGACGAGATGCGCGCCAATGACAGTTTTCAGCCGGTGCTGATCCGTCAGGGTGCGCTGGGCAAAGGACTGCCTGAGCGGGACATGCTGGTCTCTCCGCAGCACCGCATGTTGGTGAATTCGGACCTGGCGGAGATCATGTTCGATGAGCGTGAGGTTCTGATCGCCGCGAAGCATCTGACCGGTCTGGACGGTGTGGATCAGGTGCAGACCGGTTCGGTCAGCTATTTGCACCTGATGTTCGATCAGCACGAGGTGGTGTTGGCCGATGGCGCGTGGTCGGAAAGCTTCCAGCCGGGCGACCATTCCCTGCGCGGCATTGGTGCGGAGCAGCGCGAAGAGGTTCTGACCCTGTTCCCGGAGCTTGATACGCTGGCGGGTCTCGACAGCTACGGTGCCGCGCGCGTGGCGCTGAAGCGCCACGAGGCCGAGATCCTGGTGGATCGCCTCAAGTAGAGTTTCGGGCCGCCCGCCAGGCGGCCCAATCTTCGGGCGTGTCGAGATCGCGGCGCGCCCGTGTCCCTTGCAGAGGGACGAGATGTACCTTGTCGCCCGCCGCGGCAACGACATCGCGTCCGCCGTCATCCCCCGAGAGCTTGCACAACGCCGGAAACAGCGCACGCGCAAAGATGATCGGGTGCCCGCCGCGTCCGTCATCCGTCGCACCGCGCCAGATCAGGGCTTCGGGATGTGTATGAACTGCATTTTCCACCGCATGCAGGTCGTCAGCAGTGATGTCCGGCAGGTCGCCAAGCAGCAGCATGGCGTGGGATATTGTTGGCTCCAGCGTTGCAAAGAGGGTGCGGATGCTGGCGCCCATGCCTTCGTCTGCATCGGGAACCGGTATGGCCTGAGCCGGGGTGCTGTCGAGGCAGGCGTACCGTGGGTGCGGCGCCGGGGGCAGGGCGACCCGGATGTCTGATGTGAGTGTGCTTGCGATCCCGATTTGCCGTGAGAGCAGCGGTTGCCCGTTCACGTCCTCAAGCAGTTTGTCGGTGCCGCGCATACGCGATGACGCGCCAGCGGCGAGGATCAGGATCGGTATCATGTTTTGAGCGTATGTCTCTGACAACGGCGCTGCAACACGGACGCGCGGGGGCGCGACGACATTGTGAGGGGGGGCTTTGCCCCCCGGCTGCGCCTCCCCCCAGGATTTTTTGAAACAGGGAATTCGGACCAGTCCGCGCAGCGGCAAATGCCGTGGGACGGCATTTGAGGTCCGAATGGGCGGAGCCCCAGACCGGTCCGCGCAGCGGCAAACGCCGTGGGGCGGGGTTTCGCCTGCGCATGGGCGGAGCCTTCGGCCACTCTCGTGCCCGGCGGGATTACCCCCGCATCCTGCTGCCATCCACGTCGAAGAGCGGGGTGGTGGTGAGACTGGCGTTTCGCATTTGGCCGAGGATTTCGATCTGGATTGTCAGGCCTTCGGCAATCTTGTCCGTCGGCAGGAAGCCCAAGGCAACGGATGTGTTCGCGTGGTGGGAATAGCCGCCCGAGGTGCAGAAGCCGACGACCTTGTCGTTGAGCCAGATGGGTTCGTAGCCCTGCACGTCGGCATCGTCTGCGTCGACGAGGAAGGCGCAGAGTTTGCGGGCGGTGCCGTTTGCGCGCTTCGCTTCCGCTGCGGCGCGGCCGATGAAGTTGGTTGGCTTGTTCCATGCGATGAAACGGTCGAGGCCGGTTTCGGCTGCAGTGTAATCGGGGGAGTATTCGCTGAGCCATGACCCGAAGAACTTGTCGAGCCGGAGGGACATCATGGCGCGCATGCCGAAGGGGGTGATGTCGTGGGCTTGGCCTGCCCGCCAGAGTGTCCACCAGAGCTGGCGTTGGGCCATGGGGTCGCAGTAGATCTCGAACCCCAGATCGCCGGTGTAGCTGACCCGTTGGACGATGCAGTTGGTCATGCCAACGGTGAGTTCGCGGACGTCGAGGAATTTCATGTCTGCGATGTCGGTACGGGTGCCAGCTTGCAGGACGTCGCGGGCGCGTGGACCTGCGAGTTGGAAGCCGTTGCGTTTGTCGCTGATATTTTCGATGGTTACGCCGGTTTCTTCATGTTGTTGGAAGTGGCGCATGTGGACGGCTTGTGCGCCGTAGCTGGCGGTGAGTTGGAATTCCGTCTCACTGAGGCAGGACATGGTGAAGTCGCCGATCAGTCGGCCCTTGGCGCTGAGCATGGGGGTGAGCGAGACGCGCCCGGCCTGGGGGACCCGGCCTGCCATGATGCGGTCGAGCCAGGCGCGGGCGTTCGGGCCGGTCACGCGGTACTTGCCGAAATTGTGGACTTCGTTGATGCCGACGCTGGCGCGGACGGCTTTGACCTCGCGGGCCGTGGCGGCGAAGGCGTCGGAACGGCGGAAGCTGGGGGTTTCATAGGTCGGCTCGCCCTCTTGGGCGAAGTAGTTGGCGACCTCGAGCCCGTATTGCTGGCCCCAGACAGCGCCCATGTCGGTGAAGATGTCGTACATGGGTGTCGTGCGGTTGGGCCGGGCGGCGGGCAGTTCTTCGTTGGGGTAGGCGACGGAGAACCTTTTCTGGTAGTTCTCGATCACCTTGGGGCGTGTGTAGCCGGGGCTGATCCAGTCACCGAAGCGGGCGACGTCCATGGCGGTCACGTCGCGTTCGCATTCGCCTGTCGTCATCCACTGGGCGAGCATCAGACCGACGCCGCCGCCCTGGGAGAAGCCCGCCATGACGCCGCAGGCGGACCAGTAGTTGCGCAGGCCCGGCACGGGGCCCACCAGCGGGTTGCCGTCGGGCGCGAAGGTGAAGGGGCCGTGGATGACCGACTTGATCCCGGCGGTTTCGAGCACGGGGAAGCGGTTGTAGGCGAAGGCGATGGAGTCTTCGATCTTGTCGAAGTCGTCGGGGAGGAGTTCGTGGCCGAAGCTCCACGGTGTGCCGTCGACGGCCCAGGGGCGGCAGGGCTGTTCGTAGAAGCCGATGCAGAGACCGCGCCCCTCTTGCCTCAGGTAGCTTTCGCCTGCGGGGTCCATGACGTGGGGGTGTTCGGTGTCGCGATTGTAGATGTCAGGGATGTCGTCGATGACGATGTATTGGTGCTCCATCGGGTGGAGGGGGAGGTAGACGCCCGCCATGGCGCCCACTTCGCGCGCCCAGAGACCCGCGGCGTTGACCACGTGTTCGGCGTGGATCGTGCCCTTGTCTGTGACCACGTCCCATGTGCCGTCGGTGCGTTGGTTGGTTTCCTGCACCATGGTGTGGGTATGGATCGTGGCGCCGCCCATCCGCGCGGCCTTGGCATAGGCGTGGGTGGTGCCCGAGGGGTCAAGGTGGCCGTCGAGCGGGTCGTAGAGCGCGCCGAGGATACCGTCGGTGTTGGTGATGGGGGCGATTTTTGCGATCTCTTCTGGCGTGACGATCTGGGTTTCCAGCCCCATGAAGCGGTGCTTGGCTCGTTCGGCGAGCAGCATGTCGAAGCGGTCCCGGTTGTCGGCGAGTGTGATGCCGCCCACGTGGTGCAGGCCGCAGGACATGCCGGTGATCTCTTCCAGCTCTTTGTAGAGCTTGATGGTGTAGCCCTGGAGTGCGGCCATATTCTTGTCGCCGTTGAGGGTGTGGAACCCGCCGGCGGCGTGCCATGTGCTGCCGGAGGTCAGTTCGGAACGTTCGAGCAGCATGACGTCGGACCAGCCGAGTTTCGTCAGGTGGTAGAGGACGGAAGCGCCGATGACGCCGCCACCGATCACGGCGACGCGGATGGTGGTTTGCATGGTTTCGATCCTAGGCTTTGGGGTGACAGGCCGACCCTTCGGGAAGAGTTTATTTGGCAAGATGAAGGAGCAAGGCTGGTCATCTGCGACATGTTCTGTCGGTAATGGGAACGGCTGGCGCGTTGGGGCGTTTGACGCGTATGGAATTTCTGAAATTGCTGCCCAAGACCATTCTTGGCTCCATCCGGAAATACACCCGCAAACTGTGGGTGCGTGTGGCGCTGATGGGGCTTTTTGCCTTTGTGGCGCTTGGTCTGACCCAGTTGATCGAGCCTTTGGTGTCCGAGGACATGGCAACGCGTCTGCCGGGGTCGTCGGCGGACCGGCTGTTGAACGTGATTGCCAATGCAATGCTGGCAGTCACCACGTTTTCTCTGACCGTGATGGTGAGCGTGTACCAGTCATCTTCGACCCAGTGGACGCCGCGTGTGCATCAGTTGATCATGCAGGACGCGGTCACGCAGAACACGCTTGCCGCGTTTATCGGAGCTTATGTCTATGCCCTTGTGGCCATCGTGCTGCGGGAGATTGGGGTTTATGTAGATGACCGGGCTCTGGTGCTGTTCTGGCTGACGGTGCTGGTTCTGGCCTTTGTGGTGTGGTCGCTGATCCGGTGGACCCTGCATTTGCAGACCCTTGGGTCTTTGATCGACACCACCAGACAGGTGGAAGACATCACGCGACAGCAATTTGAAGAGCGACTGGACACGCCCTGCCTGGGGGCGTGCCCCTGGACCGGGGAGGTCCCCGATAAGGCATGGTGTGTACCCGCCAGCGACAGCGGTTACCTGCAATACCTCTACCCCGAAGCCTTGCAACAGGCGGCATGTGATCACGATGTGACACTATACATGCCCTGTAGCATTGGCAGTTTTGTTTTCGTCAACGAACCGTTGGCCTGGGTTGTGGGGGAGCCGGAGGATCGGGATGCCCTGATCGAAGATGTGCAGCGTCTTGCCGAGACGGGGGATGTGCGCACCTACGATCAGGATCCGCGCTTTGGCCTGCTCGTGATGTCGGAGATCGGGTCCAAGGCGTTGTCGCCTGGGGTCAATGACCCTGGCACGGCCATTGACGTTCTCAACCGGTCTGCCCGCATTCTGTCGCTTTACAAGGATGAAACCGCCAGCGACGCGGATCCTGTGCATGACCGGCTGCATATTCGACCGCTCGATCCCCGTGATCTGATCATTGATGCTTTCGGGGGGATTGCACGCGACGGGGCGAGCGAGGTTGAAGTCCAGCAGAGACTGCAGCGCGTGATGGCGGGCTTGATGCATCATCCGGACAGCGGCTTGAGCGAGGCAGCCCGCGATTTGGGGGGCGAGTTTCTGGAGCGTGCGCAGGAGGCCATAGCCTGGGCGCCGGATCGGGAGCGGCTGGTGGCGAAGGCGGCAAAGCGGTTGCGCGACTAAATCCGCAGCCTTTGCCCCAAGCGACGTGAGATGTCGCGCTTGGGCAACCGGGTGCGATGTGGCGCGCGCAGGGTGGCGGTCAGCGAAGCATTTGCAAAGGCATCCCCATGCGCACCCACGCACAGGCCGTCGTGATCGGCGGCGGCGTTATCGGTTGTTCCATCCTTTATCACCTGACCAAGCTGGGCTGGACCGATGTGATCCTGCTGGAGCGGGACGAGCTGACATCCGGTTCGACCTGGCACGCGGCGGCGAACATTCATGGGCTGCACGACAGCACCAACATCAGCCGGATCCAGCACTATACGATGGGGCTGTATAAAGCGCTGGAGCAGGAGACCGGGCAGGGCTGCGGGGTGTTTCAACCCGGTTCGCTGTACCTGGCGCAGACCGAGGCGCGGGAGCATCAGTTGCGCCTGCAGGCCGCCAAGGCCGCGCTCTATGGCATGAACTTTCACGAGGTGGATCGGGCGGAGGCGGAGCGGTTGCACCCGCTGGTCGATTTCGACGGCATCCGTTGCATCATGTGGGAGCCGGAAGGTGGCAATGTGGACCCGTCCGGTGTGACCAATGCCTATGCCGCGGGTGCCCGGCAGAACGGGGCGGAGATCGTGCGGTTCTGTCCGGTGATCGGGACGGAGCAGCAGCCGGATGGCACATGGATCGTACGGACCGAGAAAGGGGACATCGCGACCCCTTGGGTGGTCAATGCTGCTGGGCTTTGGGGTCGTGAGGTGGCGGCTTTGGCGGGGATTGAATTGCCCCTGCAACCGACCGAGCACCAGTATTTCGTGACCGAGACCATTGCTGAAGTGGCTGCGATGGATCGCCGCTTGCCGTCGGTCGCGGACCGGGATGGCGAGTATTACCTGCGGCAGGAAGGGCAGGGGCTGCTGGTCGGGGCCTATGAAAAGGATGTCCAGTTCTGGGCCGAGGACGGCACGCCACAGGGCTTCGGCCATGAGCTCTTTGCCGATGATCTGGAGCGGATCGAAGAGAACATGATGCGCGCCATCGACCGGATACCCGTCGTGGGTACGGCGGGGATCAAGCGGGTCATCAACGGACCGATGATCTGGTCGCCGGATTCCAACGTGTTGTTTGGTCCGGTACCGGAACTGCAGGGGTACTTTTGCTGCAACGGGATCATTCCGGGCTTTTCGCAGTCGGGTGGCATGGGCCTGTTGGCGGCGCAGTGGATCGTCGAGGGTGAGACGCAGTACGACATGTTCGCCTGGGATATGGCCCGGTTTGGGGTGTGGGCCGGCAAGGCGTTTACGAAGGCGCGGGTGGGTGACCAGTATGCGCACCGGTTCAAGATCCATTTCCCCGGAGAGGAGCGGGCGGCAGGCCGGCCTGTGCGCACCCGTCCGGTGCACGACATGCAGGTGGACATGGGGGCCAGGATGGGCCTCAACTATGGGTGGGAGCATCCGCTTTACTTCGATGATGTCGAAGATACCGCCGGTTTTGCCCGTCAGCCGTGGTTTGACGTCGTCGGGGCCGAGGCGCGGATGCTGCGGGACCGGGGCGGGATCATCGATATCTCGAACTTCGCCAAATATGTGTGCAAGGGGCCGGGGGCAGAGGATTGGTTGAATGCCGTCTTTGCCAACAGGATGCCTGTGGCCGTTGGCCGATCCTGTCTGACGCCGCTGATCGGCAAGCGCGGGGGCATCGCGGGCGATTTCACCGTGACGCGGCTGGGGGAAGAGGAGTTCTGGATCATCGGGTCGGGGATGGCGGAGCGCTATCACCAGCGATTCTTCAAGCAGGTGCCTTTGCTTGAGGGGACAGTGTTCGAAAGTCGGACCGAGGCTGTCTGCGGGTTCAACGTGGCGGGGCCGGACAGTCGGGCGCTGTTGCAGCGGCTGACGAATGCATCGCTTGAGACGGCTGATTTCCCGTTCATGCGGTCGCAGCGGATTGTTCTGGGCGGAGTGGACGTGGTGGCGTTGCGCGTGTCGTTCACTGGCGATCTGGGCTGGGAGCTGCATTGCCGGAGCGAGGATCAATTGCAGCTTTACACGACGCTCGTCGATGCGGGCCGCGAAATGGGGATCGGGCCGGTTGGCAGCCGTGCCCTGATGAGCCTGCGTGTGGAAAAGGGGTACGGCTCGTGGGGCCGGGAATACAGTCCGGAGTACTGGCCGCAGGAAGTGGGGCTGGACCGGTTGATCAAATTGGACAAGGACTTTCTGAACAAGCAGGCCGCGATGGACGTCATGGCGCGGCCAGCGCGCGAATCGCTTGTGGTGTTGAGGCTGGATGATTCGGATACGGAGGCGTCTTGCGCCGATGCGACGGGCGGTGAACCGATTTTTCGGAGCGGTGCGGGCATTGGTCGCGTGACCTCCGGCGCGTATGGATACAGCGTTGGCATGAGCCTTGCGCTCGGTTTCGTGCGGGATGCAGGTGCCGGCGACAAGGTTGACGTAAGGGTGCTTGGGCGCTCCCATAACGCAACTATTCTTGGCTCAGCGCCATTCGATCCCGAAGGGTCGAGGCTGCGCGGCTAGCTGTGTTCGAGATGGGCGGGGGCACGGACAGGCGTGCACACTGATCGATACAGGCCTGTAACTGACACCGACTACAAAGCCTGTCCGTACCCCGAGTAGGCCCGCGAAATCATTTACTCTATTTAGCGTCACATGGTAGGAAAATATCATGTTTCGAAGCGCATATGATCACGAAGTGCAGGTTTATGTCTCGAACGGCAGCCTGACGCATTTCACGATGCGTGAAGTGCACGAGCTTTACGGGTCCTGGCAATTGTGGGTTCTCGTGATGGTCGGTTTTCTGATCATGGCGACGGGTCACCCGGTGACGCTGCCGCAATTCGACAGCTTTGGTCTCAGGTTGGCGTTCTGGTTTATCGCGCTGTTTGTCTATCTGCTGCTGTCGATGGTGTATTCGCTTGGTGCCTGCCGTGTGTGGCGGACGATCGTTGGCGGTCCGATCCCGTTGATCGTGTTGTCATCGCCGCTCGTATTGGCCGCCACCTACATCACGTCGGTCGGGCTGACCTATCTGTTTGAGCCCCACAAGCCTCCGTTGCTGAGCATGTCCTGGCAGATGAATGTGCGGAATGTGCTGGTGGCCCATGTGTTCGAAACGACGGCACTGATGTGGCTGCTGCCCGCGCAGCGGGCCCGAAAGGCCACGACACCGCAAACGCGGTCCGTGACCTTGTCGGGGCGTACGATGGCATTGGACCGGGTCATGCGGGTCAAGGCGGCGGAGCACTACCTTGAGATTTACACGCCGGATGGCGTCGAGATCCTGCGCGAGCGTCTGGCCACATTCCTTGAACAGGTCCGCCCCGAGGATGGCATTCAGACCCACCGCTCGCACTGGGTTGCGCGCGAAAAGGCGCAATCCCTGTCCGGTTCAAAGCTGACCCTTTCCTGCGGTGAGAAAGTGCCAGTGGCGCGGGGGCGTCTGGAGGCTGTGCGCGCGTGGCTGGATGACCATGCCGAAACGCGCGAAGTGGCCTGAACCGGTCAATTCAGTCCGCGAATGCGCAGTGCGGTGATGCGGTTGCCCTCGCGTGCTGTGACTTCGAAACGGAAGCCGTGAAAGCTGAAGACCTGACCGACCTCAGGGATCATTTGCGCCTCGTGGATGACCAGGCCAGCAATGGTGTTCGCTTCGTCATCGGGCAGGTTCCAGTCTGTGGCGCGGTTCAGGTCGCGGATCGTCATGGCACCGTCGATATAGTAGTGCCCGTCTTCGCCGCGTTGCACGACATCCTCGTCATCGGGGTCGAACTCGTCCGTGATCTCGCCCACGATCTCCTCGAGAATATCCTCGAGCGTGATGAGGCCCTGAAGCGAGCCGTATTCGTCCACGACCAATGCAAAGTGCGTGCGCATCCGTAGGAACTGCCGCATCTGATCATCGAGCGTTGTGGTCTCGGGCACGAAATAGGGTGGCATGGCCACTTGCCGGATATCGAAATTCTTGAGCGCTGCGGCCTCTCCCTCCGGGCCTCCGATCACCTGATACATGGCGCGCAAAAGGTCCTTGGCGTGGATTGCGCCGATGATGTTTTCCTGTTCCTTGCGGTAGACGGGCAGGCGGGTGTGGTTGGACTTCAGGCACTGTTCCAGGATGTCCTGCGGATCGTCATCGGCGTTGATCATCTCGATGCCGGAGCGGTGGAGCATGATTTCTTCCACCGTGCGGTCCCCCAGATCCAGCGCGCCGAGGATCCTGTCGCGGTCTTCCTTTTCCACGACCCCTTCGGAATGGCCCAGTTGCAGGGCGCCTGCGATTTCCTCGCGCACGGCCATGATGTGGCTGTCCGGGTCGATCCTGACGCCGAAAACACGCAACACGCCCCGCACCAAGAGACGCACGGCAGCCACGATGGGCGAGAAGACCAGCACGACCAGCGAAATGGGGCGCGACACCAGGGAGGCGGCCTTTTCCGAATTGGTGATGGCATAGGTCTTGGGAAGCACCTCGGCGAAGACAAGCACGAGAATGGTCATCACCAGCGTCGCGAGGGCCACACCGGATTCGCCGAAGGCACGTGTGAAAAGTGCTGTCGCCAGTGACGTGGCGAGGATGTTCACGAGGTTGTTGCCCAGCAAAACCGAGCCGATCAGCCGCTCGTTGTCTTCGGTGATCTCCAGCGCGCGTTCGGCCCCGCGCGATCCCTTGTCCGCCTGCGCCCGCAGCTTGCCGCGCGACGCCGCCGTCAGTGCCGTTTCCGAGCCGGAGAAGAAGCCGGACATGACCAGGAGGCCAAGGATCACCGCACTGGTGATCCAGAACGCCGCATCCAGCGTCGAGGTGGGGTCTTCCATTCGAGATAATCCTTTGGTGTTGCATGGGTTATGGGGCCGCAAGGCGATGCAATCAAGGGATGCGCGTGCAGGATCTGACAGCGATGAAGGGCCGCGATCCGTCGTTTTGTGACCTTTGTCCGAGCCGCCGGGCAGGCTGGACGCAGCGGATCAACCGCTGCTGTGCAAGCCGTTCGGGTGTCTTGTGCAAGGATGGGTGCCTGCTTGCACACCGGTTGTTCAGAAATACCTGCACTGCCGGCACGGAGCCATTGAGCATCGTTTTGACCGAAATGTGCCGCCCTGCCTGTTCGGCGACCACTGGCCATCCGAGGGTGTCGTATCGCGCTATTTGCGCTTGTCCTTGGCCAGCGGGTGATGATCCAGGACAAGTTGGGTCAGGCGTTCGTCGACCACGTGGGTGTAGATTTCGGTCGTGGCAACGTCGGCGTGGCCAAGCATCGTCTGGATCGCCCTGAGATCGGCGCCCCCGGCAAGGAGGTGCGTTGCAAAGGCGTGGCGCAGGGTGTGCGGTGTGACCTTTGACGGGTCAACGCCTGCATGGACGGCCAGCGATTTGATACGTGCGTAGAACCAGTGCCGGGTGAGGTAGCCGGAAACGCCACGTGACGGAAACAGGAAGCGGGAGGGTGGGGCGCCATCGGCCTCTACCGTCTCGCGCCGCGCATCGCGGCAGGCGATCCACGCGGAAAGTGCGGTGCGGGCAGAAGGTGACAGCGGCACCATGCGTTCCTTGCCGCCCTTGCCGAGGATCAGCAGCATCTGCGGGTCACCTCTGGCGGCAGAGACGGGCAGGCTGACCAACTCGCTGACCCGCATACCCGTGGCGTAGAGTAGTTCCATCAGGCAAGTGTCCCGCAGCCTGTCATGATCGCCGCGGCCGAAGTTGCGGGCGGCGTCGAGCAGCCGGTCGACCTCCTCTTCGTCGAGGGTCTTGGGCAGGCGCTTGTCCTGGCCGGGGCTGGCGATCTGGATGGCGGGGTTGTCGCTGCGCCAGCCTTCCTCGAAGGCGAAGCGGTAGAGCTGCTTGATGGCCGACAGGCGCCGCGCGCGCGTGGATTTGGCGAGGCCTTGGGCGTCGCAGTGGATCAGGTAGGCTTCGATTTGCGCCGTATCGGCGGTTTCGAAATCCGCCCCCTGACCTGTCAACCACGCATCCGCATCCTTGAGGTCGCGGCCATAGGCCAGCAGGGTATTGCGCGCGGCCCCAAGTTCTGCGGCTTGCGCGTCAAGAAAGGTGGAGATCCAGCGGTGGCTCATCCCGTGCTCCCCAGCAACATAACCTGTAGCGCGGTGCGCCGCGCCACGTCCTCAAGCCCGAGTGCGCGCAGGGTGGCAAGGCCGGTCGTGAGCCGCGCCACGTCGCCGCTGGCGCCGCCGTGTGTCAGGCTGATCGTGTTCGCCAGTGCGAGACCCAATTCACCCGCCTGTGCGGCTGCGACTATGCCCGGATCGGGCGCCGCGTCGCTGAATGCGGCCAGAACGGCACCCTCGACCCCATCCGATGTCAGCCCCTCGGGCACATCACCGCGCGCCACCGCCGCCATAGCTGGACGCTGCAAGGCGCGCGACGGAAAGTGCGTCTCCGCGGTTTCGTAGGCGGGCGAAAGCAATGCCACATCGAAAGCGATATCCGCGGTCGGGCCGCTGAGAACCAGCTTCGTCAGGTCTTCGGCGAACAGTTTGGCAAAGACGGTTTTCAAACCGATGTCGTCCATCGCGCGCCACGCGGCAGGCAGTGTCTTGGACACCGCCGAGGGGCTGCCAGTGCCGAGTGCGGTTTCAAAGCGCTGGATGGCGGCAGCGCGGTCCCAGACCCCGCCTGATGCTGCGGGTTGGCGCTGGGTGTAGAGGCCCAGCAGGCGGTTGTCGCCGAGCGCACCGCGCTGCGCCAGGCGTTCGGCGGCTTCAAGCTGTGCTTTCCACCCCGCATTCGCAGACAGGTCCGCATTTGCATAGACGAGCGGCCATGTGCGCGTCGGGATCGGCGTGCCAATGGCTTCGAACAGGCGGAAGGTCAGCGGGTCAGGGGTGGCGGGGACCGGCAGTGGCGGCTCGCCCTCGAACAATTCGGGATCGAGGAAACGCTCAAGTGCGGCGGCCTGGTCCTCGGGTATCAGTTCCAGAACACGAGCCGTGCCCAGAACCAGGACGGCATCCTCCCAGTTTCCGGCTCGGGCGTTGCAGAATACCTCATGCGCTTTGCCGGGAGACAATTTCGGATTGGCAAGGATCAAGCCGCATGCCGTGCTGGGATCGCCAGACACCAGCGAGAGGTCCATGTACCGCGCGAGCTTTGCAGCGCGCTTGTCGATGGCGGTTTGCTCCAGCAGGGCGAGGGCGGGATCAAGGGCGCCAAACCGGGACAGCGCGTCCACGCGTGCCAGGTCAAACAGGTGTGCCTCCCCCGCAGGCGGGTTCGCCTCGGCCAGAAGCAATGTCAGGATCAGGTTTTGCAGCGCGGGCAGCGGCGCGTCGGGCAGCGCATTTATGGCCCGCGACAGGGTGCGTGCGTCGGTTTTCTGCCAGAGGGTGTCGGGCAGTCCCGTGATGTTCGAAGGGGCCAACCCCACGCGCTGCGCCGCGTCTGTGCGCAGGGGTTGTACGGTGACCTGTGGCACATTCCCGCTGTCGGTCACATCCGGTTCTTCGGGCGTCGGCAGGGCGGCATCGATCGCCCCTTGCGTGTCCAGCCAGTCGATGACGCTGAGCGGTGCCGTCGCCTCGTTCTGCGCGCCGAGGCTGGTGCCTGCGCAGAGGAGCGCGGCGAGCAGGGAGGTAAGTCTATTCCGCATCCAAAGTCACGGGCAGGCGCATCTCGTCCTGGGGCGGCGAAAAGTTGGCGCCGAAATACTCGCCGACATAGGCATAGCCCACAAGCCCGACAAATCCGATGATCGCGAGAAAGATCAACAGCTTGAATAGACGGATCATGTTTTTGCCTGCCCCAGAATTCTTGGTTGTGGTTCTTTGTTTTGCCCAAAGCATATATGGCCTTTTTTGCAAAATCACGTCATTGACAGCGATATGAGCGAAATTCAGCAGGACAATGTGATCGCCACGACTTACCGACTGAAGAAGACGGTGGTGATGGTTGGCATGATGGGTGCGGGCAAGACCGCTGTTGGGCGTGGTCTCGCATTGCGTCTGGATGTCCCGTTCCTGGACAGCGATGCAGAGATCGAAAGTGCTGCGAACATGACCGTGCCCGAGATTTTCGAGCGCGATGGTGAGCCGTTCTTCCGGCGCAAGGAGACGCAGGTGATTTCGCGTCTTCTGGACGAGGAACGCGGTATTCTGTCCACCGGGGGCGGCGCGTTTCTGGCCGAGGAGAACCGGGCCAACATCACCGCGCGCGGCGTGTCCGTCTGGCTGAACGCTGATCTTGATCTGCTCTGGCAGCGCGTTCGACACAAGGACACGCGGCCCTTGCTGCGCACGCCTGATCCGCGCGCCACTTTGGGCGAGATCTACGCCAAGCGTGTGCCGCTGTATGCCTTGGCCGATGTGAGCGTGGTGTCCGAGCCCGGGTTCAGCATCGAAGAAATGGTGGATCGGGTGATCGCAACGCTCTTGGCGGAACGGCCTGATGTGTTGGAGACAGTTGATGCGTGAAACCGTGCGCGTGCCGTTGGGCGATCGGGCCTATGACGTAGTGATCGGGCCCGGCCTGATGGCCGAGGCGGGAACACTGATCGCGCCGATGCTCCCCCGTCTGCGCGTGGCCGTTGTGACCGAAAAACGCGTGGCGGCCCTGCACCTTGCCGCGCTGGAAAACGGGTTGGCTGCGGCGGGCATTGAGTGCGTCGCTTTGGAACTGCCGCCCGGCGAGAGCACCAAAGGCTGGGCGCACCTGGCGCAGGCCACCGAATGGCTGCTGGATCAGAAGATCGAGCGGCGGGATGTGGTCGTGGCCCTGGGTGGTGGTGTGATTGGCGATCTGGCCGGTTTTGCCTGTGCCATCCTGCGCCGCGGCGTGCGCTTCGTTCAGGTGCCCACATCGCTTTTGGCGCAGGTCGACAGCTCGGTTGGGGGCAAGACCGGGATCAACACGGCACAGGGCAAAAACCTGGCCGGGGCCTTTCACCAGCCCAGCCTGGTTTTGGCCGATACGGATGTGCTGGCGTCGCTCAGCCCGCGCGATTTTCTGGCGGGTTATGGCGAGGTGATGAAGTACGGCCTCTTGGGGGATGCGACTTTCTTTGCCTGGTTGGAGGAGAACGCGCAGGCGATGGCGGCGGGCGACGTCGCCTTGCGTGTCGCCGCAGTCAAGCGGTCGGTCGAGATGAAGGCCGACATCGTGACCCGTGACGAGACGGAGCAGGGGGATCGCGCGTTGCTGAACCTTGGCCACACGTTCTGCCATGCGCTTGAGGCGGCGACGGGATATTCCGACCGGCTGCTGCATGGGGAAGGGGTGGCCATCGGATGCGGTCTGGCCTTTGAGCTGTCGTCGCGTCTGGGTCTGTGCAGCCAGGAGGACCCCAGCCGCGTCCGTGCGCATATCAAGGCGATGGGGATGAAGGCCGATCTGGCCGATATTCCCGGCGATCTGCCCGATGCGGCAGGGCTGCTGGATCTGATGGGTCAGGACAAGAAGGTCGTGGCCGGCACATTGAATTTCGTCCTCGCGCGCGGGATTGGTGAGGCGTTTGTGACCTCGGACGTGCCGCGCGACACGGTGATGGCCGTGCTGGAGGATGCCCTCGCAGCCCGCTAGGGCGGTTTTGAAAAGGAGACAGGGTGATGACCCCAGAGAGATTGCGCGAACTCTACGGCGATGTGCATGAACGTGCCGCGGCCAAGGTGATCACATCCTTTGATGACCACTGTCGCCAGATCATTGCGCATTCTACTTTTCTGGTGCTTGCGACGTCTGATGGGCACACGCTCGACGTGTCACCCAAGGGCGATCCGGCAGGGTTTGTGACGGTCGAATCCGATACCACGCTGCTGCTGCCGGACCGGCCCGGCAACAACCGGATCGACAGCCTGATGAACATTCTGGCCCATCCGCAGGTGGCGCTTCTGTTTCTGATCCCCACTGTGGACGAAACCCTGCGTGTGAATGGCACGGCTGAGATTAGCGAAGATCCCGCATTGTGTGAGCAGTTCCAGGTGAACGGGCGCAGCCCCAAGACGGTGGTGCGTATCAACGCCGATGAAATCTACACCCATTGCGGCAAGGCGCCGATGCGGGGTGGCCTTTGGAAGCCGGAGACATGGCCGTCACAGCGGCCGGTCGCGACCCTGCTTGAGATGTTGCGCGATCACACGGCGATCCCGCAGGAGCGGACAGATCAAGAGGCTGTAGACGATCTGTATCGCAACACGCTTTATTGATCCAAGAAAAAGGCCCACCGGAATGGCGGGCCTTTGGCAATCAGATCGCTCGACTTAGAACGGAATTTCATCATCCAGATCGCGGCTGGGCGCCGGGCTTGGCTGGCTGCTGCCGCCACCATAACCGCCGCCCTGGTCGTCATAGCCCATCTGGCCGCCACCGCCGCCACCGTAGCTGCCTCCTCCGCCGCCGCCTTCGCCGCGACCGTCCAGCATGGTCAGGGTCGAGGTGTAGGGGCGCAGTACAACTTCAGTTGAATAGCGGTCCTGGCCCGACTGGTCCTGCCATTTGCGGGTTTCCAGTTGCCCTTCGAGATACACCTTGGACCCCTTGCGCAGATATTGCTCGGCCACACGCGCCAGCGGTTCAGAGAAAATCGCGACCGAGTGCCATTCGGTCCGTTCCTTGCGCTCACCCGTGTTGCGATCCTTCCATGTCTCGGAGGTCGCGATGCGCAGGTTGCACACCTTGCCGCCGTTCTGGAACGTGCGCACTTCGGGGTCGCGCCCCAGATTGCCGATCAGAATGACCTTGTTGACTGAGCCTGCCATGTCTTTTCCCTTTGTCCCGTGCCGGGCTGATTCCACGCCTCGGCCTTTGTGTTCTGGCTAGACTACACTTGGTTAACGCAGACTTAAATCTCGGAGGTAGTAAACTGGCGAAAAAGCCGTATATTGCGCGCCAAGAAACGGTGGCAGTGTACGAGCTGGGGACGGTGAAGATGCGGGCATTCTGGGTCGGGGCGATTGTCGCCGCCTTTGTTGCGGACGCGGGCATGGCGCAAAGCCTGTCTTCGAAGAGCCGAAACAACTTGTTCAAGTCCCAGACCAAGGTCTTGGACACGCGCGCCGCGAAGCAATACTCGAACTCGGTCCGGCTACAGCCGCGCAAGGTCGTTACGCCAACCAAATGGGATAGCGAAACCAAGCGGTTTACTGGAAAGTACCGGGGTCCCTACCTGAACATGGCAAGGGACGCGGCCCGGCGTCATGGCGTGCCCGAGGATCTGTTCCTGCGCCTTGTGCAGCAGGAAAGTGGGTGGAATTCAAAGGCGAAGTCGCACAAGGGTGCCTATGGTCTGGCGCAGCTTATGCCAGCAACGGCGCGCAGTCTCGGCGTTGATCGCGAGGATCCGGCACAGAACCTCGATGGCGGCGCGCGCTATCTCAAGGAACAGTACCGCACCTTCGGAAGCTGGCGTCTGGCCCTAGCTGCCTACAATGCCGGGCCGGGTGCCGTGAAGAAGTACAACGGCGTGCCGCCTTTCCGCGAAACACGCAACTACGTCAAGGTGATCTGGGGCAGCTGACCCGCGCCGCGCCATTGAGCGTTTTCTGCCACAAACCTGCCACGAGACCCCACTATCTCGTTTAACGAGAAAAAGGGCAGGGGCAGGCATGAAACCGGGGCAATCCACATTCGACGAGCGGCTGGCGCGCATCAACAAGGGGCGCACGCTGAACGCGGAAGACGTGGTGGTCTCGAAGCCAAAACTGATCCACCAAAGCCCGTCCGCACGCCGATTTCACCTGGATATGCTGGCAGCAGGTGGGATTGCTGGGGCGATTGCCGGAACGCTTTTCGCGTCGAATATCGGGTTTCTGTTTCTGATCACGCTCGACTACGTCACATTGTACGGTCTGCTGGCGGCGGACATAACGATGGCGGCGTACATTGCTGCTGTCGCGATTGGGCCGCTTGGCTTTCTTTGGACGTTGATCCTGTCCCGAACCGTCAAGCGGGCGTGGCAGTTCTGGACCGCTTATTGCCTTGGGGCACTGGCAACGAATGCGACAGACCTGCGATACTGGGCAGAGACGGTCGCAATACCCGCTTTCTGGCAGTTCATGGAAAACTACACCGCCGCCGCCGACGTGGTGTGATCACTCCGCCGCGATTTTGATCACCGGCTCCATCCGAGCAAGGATGTCATCGGCAAGGTGACATTTGACCTGGTGTCCTTCGGCCAGATGGCGCACGGGCGGCACCTCCTTTTCGCACAGACCGCCTGGCACTTCTGATTTCCAACGACACCGGGTCTGGAATGGGCAGCCTGGGGGCGGGTTCATGGCTGACGGAATGTCGCCCTCGAGCACGATGTGCTGTTTTTCGACGGACGTGTCAGCAATGGGCACCGCGCTCAGAAGCGCTTCGGTGTAAGGGTGGTAAGGCGGGGCAAAGACCTGTTCGGTCGAGCCCAATTCGACCACGTGGCCGAGATACATGACCATCACCCGGTCGCTGAGATAGCGCACGATGGACAGGTCATGGCTGATGAACAGAAGCGTCGTCTTCTGCTCGCGCTGGATTTCCATCAGCAGGTCGGTCACAGCCGCCTGCACCGACACGTCGAGGGCGGAAACAGGTTCATCCGCAACCACGATCCGCGCGTCACCAGCAAAGGCGCGGGCGATGCCCACGCGCTGCTTCTGACCGCCGGACAATTGTCGCGGCATCCGGTCGGCGAAGGCGCGGGGCAGTTTCACCAGATCGAGCAGCTCCAGCATCCGTTGATGCCGTTCCGCCTCGTTCTTGCCTACCTTGAAAATCTCGAGCGCACGGATGATCTGGCGCCCGACCGTCATGGACGGGTTGAGCGTGTCGAAGGGGTTCTGGAAGACCATCTGCACGTCAGCGACGGTCTGCGTGTCCCGCTCTTCGATCGGCACATCCTGAATGGCCTTGTTGCCAAGGGTGATCGACCCTTCGGTGGCTGTCTCCAGCCCCATCAGAACCTTGGCAAAGGTGGATTTTCCGCACCCGGATTCGCCGACGATGGCGAGCGTTTCGGATTCGCGTGCCTCGAAACTCAGAGTTTCATTGGCTTTGACCACCTTCTTTTCACCGGACGAGAATAGGGCAGACGCGGCCACCTCGTAATACTTCTTGAGCTTGTCCATCTTCAGGACAACGTCGCCGACTTCGCCCTTTTGCTTCTGCTCGCCCACGGTCAGTGGGGCATTCCAGTCGATTTCCTTGAACTTCAGGCAGCGCGTTTCGTGGCTGCCATCATCATTGGCTGGGAACATCGGGATCGCCTTGTCCTCGTTGCACAACCCTTCTTCGAAATAGTCGCAACGGGGGCCAAAATTGCATCCCGGCGGGCGTTCGTGGGGCAGGGGGAAGTTGCCGGGGATCGCGACCAGCGGCCGCGCGTTCTTGTCCGCGCCGGGCAGGGGGATCGAGCGGAACAACGCCTGGGTGTAGGGGTGCTGCATCTCGTCGAACACCTGCTTGATGCTTCCACGTTCGACGGCCTCGCCCGAATACATCACGCAGATACGGTCGCAGGTTTCCAGCACCAGGCCAAGGTTGTGCGAGATGAACAGCATCGAGGTGCCGTATTTCTTGCCCAAGTCTTTAACCAGCTCGACCACGGCGGCCTCGACCGTCACGTCCAGCGCGGTGGTTGGCTCATCAAGGATGAGGAGCGACGGCTCAGACATGAGTGCCATCGCAATCACGATGCGCTGCTGTTGCCCGCCCGACAGCTGATGCGGAAAGCTGTTCAGAATGCGCTTGGGGTCAGGCAGCTTTACGTCGGTGACCACCTGCAAGGCGCGGTCATAAGCGTCCTTCTCGCTCATCCCTTGATGGATCATCGGTACTTCCATGAGCTGCTTGCCGATTTTCATGGCCGGGTTTAGGGACGCCATCGGTTCCTGGTAGATCATCGCGATCTCGGAGCCGCGAATGTCGCGCAGCTCCTCCATGCTCATCTCGCCCAGATCACGGCCCTTGAACTTGATCGACCCACCGACAACACGCCCGTTCTTGCCCAGATCCTGCATGACG
This sequence comes from Tateyamaria omphalii, assembly GCF_019802125.1. Classification (GTDB taxonomy): domain Bacteria; phylum Pseudomonadota; class Alphaproteobacteria; order Rhodobacterales; family Rhodobacteraceae; genus Tateyamaria; species Tateyamaria omphalii_B. Next base: position 1,461,678 of record NZ_JAHVHT010000001.1, on the reverse strand, counting down.
CCCAGGGCCACGGTCGACTTGCCGCAACCTGACTCTCCAACCAGCCCGACCGCCTCACCGGGCTGTACCGTCACCGAAAAGTCCATGACCGCAGGAATTTCCCGCAGCCGCGTGAAGAAGGAAATGCTCAGCTTGTCGATCTCAAGGATCGGCCCCGAGTAAGCCGCATCATAGTCCTGTTTCGCCATCTTCATCTCTCCCAGTCAGTGCGTGCCCTTCGGGCTTCTTTTGACCAAAAATACGACGGGGGTCCGGGGGCTGGCCCCCGGTCCCTCCGTTGCTAAAGTGTTGCTCCGTTTGCCATGTTTGGCTCCCAGGTTTCTTCTGTGTGGGTCAGGCCCTGCGCTCAATCCTTGAGGCTTTCTTCGCGCAGCCCATCCGCCAACAGGTTCAAACCCAACACCAGGGTAAGCAGCGACAGAGCAGGTGCGATGGCGGCATGCGGATAGACCGACAGCAAACGCCGACCGGCATTGATGGTCGTTCCCCAATCCGGGCTTTCGCTTTGAAGACCCAGGCCAAAGAAGCCCAAGGTGCCCAGCAGGATGGTGGTGTAGCCAATGCGCAGGCAGAAATCGACGATCAGCGGCCCGCGCGCATTGGGCAGGATCTCCCACAGCATGATGTACCATGGCCCTTCGCCGCGCGTCTGAGCAGCCGCCACGTAGTCCCGCGTCTTGATGTCGAGGGCGAGGCCGCGCACGATCCGGAACACCGTAGGGGCGTTGACGAAGACCACGGACACAAACACCACGAGGATACCCGGATCGATGTCGAACAGGTCGAGGAACTCGGGCAGCACCGCCACCTTTGTTCCGCCGTCCGAGATCAGCGATAGGTAGATCCAGCCCATGATCCCCAGCACGATGATCAAAAGCGGCGTGCGGAAACTCGGCTGCGTGTAGTAGCGCGAGTTCAGCAGGACACCGACAAAGATCAATGGAAAGACGAACAGCACCGTCGCCATGTAGTTCGGAATGCCCGTCGCCACGATTTCCGGTGTGACCAGCAGGTAGAACAGCAGGATCACGGGGAAGGCGAGGATCAGGTTGGCAAGGAACGACAGAAGCGTGTCGAGCCGACCGCCATAGTAGCCCGCAGGCAGGCCCAGCGTGATCCCGACCATGAAGGCAAAGAGCGTTGCCAGTGGCGCAATCTGCACCACGATCCAAGCGCCTTTGAAAAGGCGGCTAAACACGTCGCGGGCAAGGTTGTCTCCGCCCAGCAGGTACCAGGCGTATTCGCCGTCCTCGGCCCCGCGCATGGGCGTGCCCGGCACCTTGTTCTTCATGCCGGACACTTGGCTCAGACTGTCATGGGTGGTGATCCAGTCCAACAGGCCCGCCATTGCACCGGCATAGACCCAGAACATCACCAGCGCGAAACCGATCATGCCAACAGTGGAGTCAAAGAGTTTGCCGTAAAGCCCCAGCTTGCGCTTAAAGGTGATCGACAGCGCGAAGGTCGCGATCAGCGCGATCCAGACCGGGATCAACTGCTGGCTCATCCCGCCGATGATGCCGGTTGTGCCCGGTCCACCAAAAACGCCGAGTATGATATACGCCAAGACCACCAGCAGCAGGGCCGCGCCCGTCCAGCGCGTCGCGGTAGCGGACAGGTCATACGCCCCGCCTGCCGAACTGAGCGTGCCATCCGGGTTCGTCACGACCCGCGACCCACCGGTCGCCACACTCATCACGATCTGGATCAGCACGGCGATCAGAAAGATTGCGGACAGTACATACAGCACCGGGTCCAGAAATTGCCCAAGCGGGCCGGTCCATGTCAAAGGGTCCATGGGTCTGCCTCCTTAGGAAATGCGAATACGCGGGTTGAGAAACACGTAGCCGATGTCCGAGATCAGCTGCGTGATCAGCACCACGACGACGGATACGACAGACACGGCGAGCAGAAGCTCAATGTCGTTGTTGCCTGCCGCTTGTACCAAGAGCCAGCCAAAGCCCTTGTAGTTAAAGAGCGTCTCGACGATCACAACGCCGTTCAAGAGCCACGGGATCTGCAGCATGATCACCGTGAAGGGCGCGATGAGCGCATTGCGAAGAGCGTGCTTGAGGACGATGTTGCCGAAACTCACGCCCTTCAGCCGCGCCGTTCGGATGTATTGCGCCGTCATGACCTCGGTCATGCTCGCCCGCGTCATTCGCGCGATGTATCCCATGCCATAAAGCGCAATGGTCAGCACGGGCAGGGTGAAGTTTTCGAATGTCGCATTCTCGATGGCCTGCGTTGCCGACCCCTTGAACCATTTGAGGCCAAAGGCGGAGGAGGCGAAAATGGCTATGAAGATCACGCCGGACACGTATTCGGGCGTCGCCGTCGTAGCGATAGAGAAGGTGGACAACGACCGGTCCAGCCCCGACCCCTCACGCATCCCCGCAAGCACGCCCACGATCAGCGACATCGGCACCATGACCAGCAGGACAAAGCCCATCAACTTGCCCGTGGCTGCAAGCCGGGTGGCGACGATGTTGCTGACCTCATCCTTGAACACCAGCGAAAAGCCCCAATCGCCTTGCAACACGCCACAAAAGGTCGCGCGCTCCGCGACCGGCGCATTCTCTGCAAAGCATTGACCTGTAACGGTGCCGTCTTCCTTTTCTGTCACCCAACCGGGGACGACACCCAGCCAGCGACCATATTTCACGAACGTGTTGTCGATGTATCCGCGGTCGTCCAGCCAGCTTGCCACGGCTTCGTCCGTCATCCGGAAGTTGCCTTGGGTCTTCGCCAGCTTTTCGAGATTTGGATAGAGATTGGTCAGGAAGAACACGATGAAGGTCAGGCACAAGGCCGTCAGCAGCATCACGCCCAAACGTCTGAGTATGAAAAGTCCCATAAATCGCCCCTGTTGGGTGGCTTCGGGCGGGTAGGTGCCGCCGCTTTTGGCTGCCGGACGTTCTTTGGTCGACGTCTCTGGCACGGCTCGGATGAGCCAACAGATGGAAGTGGTTGTGATTGTGCCTACACTGACGCCCCCAGTGACCGAAGCAGACCCAGGTGGCGGGTCATCGTGCGTGTGTCCGGTTCGTGCCGGACGTCTTCGTGCACATCTGCGGTCTTTGTTGTTCCCTGACCTTATGAGGCAACAGATACGCACACAGGTCAACGGGGCGGTTTCAAAAATCAGAACACGTTTGCGACATTTGCCTATCCTGTTTGCGACATCGCCCGCGACCGGCGGAGGATTTGCCGGATCACGCTATCGCGCTGCCTTGCGCAGTGCCGTGGGTGTTTGCCCGGTGTGCTGCTGCATGAATCGGGTGAAATAAGCGGCTGAGCCAAAGCCGAGGTGCCGGGCAATGTCCTGAACCGGAACAGCGGTTTCAATCAGCGCGACCCGCGCTGCATAAAGGATGCGCTCCGTCAGCAAGTCGGCTGCGGTGCGCCCTGTCGCCGCCTTGCAGGCGCGGGTGAGGTGCGTGGCAGTGACCCCCAGTTCCGCCGCATGTTCCGCCATCGACAGCCCGCTTGCATGGTCGCGTGCCACCCGTTCGCAGAACCGCGCGCTCAAGCGTGCCGCGGCATTCATCGCGACGGGCAGGTTCTCCGGCAGGGCGATCTGGCGCCTGAGCCAGACCGACAAAAGCGACATCTGCGCATCAATGGCGTCCTGGGCCAGGGCCTTGCCTTGGGTTGTCTCCCGATGTGCGGCTTCAAAGATGCCCGTCAGCTCGCCGATGGCATCCACATCCCGTATCCGCAACTGACGGGGGCCAATAGGCAGGCGCACCTCCGTGCCATCTGGGATCAGCGCCGCCATCCCAACACCTTGCCGACCCAGATCCAGCGAAAACAGCGTGTGCGGCGGAATCGTAAGGGCATTGTGCGTGCCCACGCCGCGCCGAGTCCCGTTAAGCAGCAGCCGCCCCTGTCCGCGGGTCACCCAGATGACAACATGCTGTGGCCTGTCATGGGCCAGCGCAATCCGCCAATCCTGACCAAGGGTCAGTTGGCTCAACGGCTTGATCTCGACCGGCGGCAGGGACATGGGCAATGGTCCGTTTTGGACAAGTCGGCGACGCGATTCCCCACAACACTGGCGTCAGTTGCGTCGAATATGTCAAGTGGCAACCAGGTCGGGCGATGAAATCCGGTGCCAATCCGCCATCCGCGCGCGAAACCATGTGCGTTGTCGCTTGGCATATTGGCGGGTTGCTATTGTTGCGCGCTCCACCGCCGTGTCATGGTCCATCTCGCCGCGCAACACTGCCATCGCCTCTGCCGCCCCGATGGCCCGACAGGCGGGCAGGGCAGGATCAAACCTGTCTTGCATCGCGCGCGCCTCCTCCAACGCTCCGCCTTTCAGCATCTGATCAAATCGGGTCTTGATGCGCGGCGTCAGCCACTCCTTTGGGCTGTCCATGACGATGCCGACAAAGTCACCCGCGTTCAAAACCGGCGCGCGTGTCTGATCCTGCCAATGGGCGAGGGGCCGACCTGTGGCCTGTTGCACCTCCCACGCGCGCTGCACGCGGGCGCGGTTGGCTGTGTCGATCCGGCTGGTCGTGACCGGATCAATGTTCATCAGCATCGCAGGCACATCCAGCGTATCACCCAGCGCCCGAATGTCGGGGGGTGTTTCGGGTATATCCGCCAGCCCTTCGGTCAGTGCGCTGAAGTAAAGGCCGGTGCCGCCCACGATGATGGGGCGTGGCCCGTCCAACAGCGGAGTGACGTCGCGCAGCCAATGCCCGGTGGAATAGGGCGCATCATACGCAACATGACCATATAGGAGGTGAGGCGCGCGGGCTTCTTCCTCGACCGAAGGCCGGGCGGTCAGCACCCGCCAACAGTCGTAAACCTGGCTGGCATCGGCATTCACGATCACGCCGCCTTTGGCTTCGGCAATGGCCAAAGCCAGCGCGGATTTGCCTGATGCGGTCGGTCCGGCAATGAGAACCGGCAAGTCCTTGGGCAATTTAGCGATCAGGTCGCGGATCATGTCGTGTCGTCCATTGAAAACCTGCCGCATTTAGGACAGGTTGCGCGCAAATTCAAAGAGCGGGGGCGCACCATGACCGAGACCGAAACACAGGCAACTTTCAAACGGGTCATGTTGAAGATCTCTGGTGAGGCGCTGATGGGCGATCAGGGCTTTGGTCTGCACCCACCGACCGTGGAACGCATCGCGCAGGAAGTGAAGGCTGTTCACGACATGGGCGTCGAAATCTGCATGGTGATCGGCGGTGGCAACGTGTTTCGCGGGCTGCAAGGGTCGGCCCAGGGGATGGAGCGGACAACCGCCGACTACATGGGAATGCTCGCGACCGTCATGAACGCGCTTGCCATGCAATCCGCGCTGGAGGGGCTGGGTGTGTTCACCCGGGTTATCAGCGCGATCACCATGAACGAAGTGGCCGAGCCCTACATCCGCCGCCGCGCCGTGCGCCACCTTGAAAAGAAGCGTGTCTGCATCTTTGCGGCCGGAACGGGTAACCCATACTTCACCACGGATACGGCCGCGACCCTGCGTGCGAACGAAATGTCCTGCGAGGCGATCTTCATGGGCAAGAACGGCGTCGACGGTGTCTATGACAAGGATCCCAAGCAACATCCCGACGCCAAACGCTACGATGTCGTGACCTATGACGAAGTGCTAGCCAAGCGACTGGGCGTCATGGATGCGTCTGCCATCGCGCTTGCGCGCGACAACAATCTGCCGCTGATCGTGTTCCCGCTCGACACGCCTGGCGGGTTTAAGGAAATTCTGGAAGGCAATGGCACATTCACGCGCGTCCAGGGTTAGGCCGCGCAACTCGCGCTGGTCATGGGCGCGCTGCTTGATTTATATGCGTATCAAACGCCTATTGGGCGACAAGAAGAAACACGGGGAATACCATGTCTGACGATTTCATGCTGGACACAGATGACCTTGAGCGCCGGATGGAAGGCGCGATGGCGAACCTCAAGACCGAATTTGCATCCCTGCGGACAGGCCGGGCGTCGGCGTCCATGCTGGAGCCGGTGATGGTGGATGCCTACGGTTCCATGACGCCGATCAACCAGGTGGGCACAGTCAACGTGCCCGAGCCGCGGATGGTGACCGTGAACGTCTGGGACAATGGACTTGTCGGCAAGGTTGAAAAAGCCATTCGCGAAAGCGGGCTTGGTATCAACCCGCAGCTCAACGGCACCATCATCATGTTGCCGATCCCCGAGTTGAACGAGGAACGGCGCCGCGAGTTGGGCAAAGTGGCGGGGCAGTATGCGGAAAACGCCCGCGTCTCTATCCGCAACGTGCGCCGCGACGGGATGGACCAGATCAAGAAGGCCAAAGCTGATGGTATGTCCGAGGACGACCAGAAGCTTTGGGAAGACGAAGTGCAGGAGATGACGGACAAGTTCATCAAGTCCGTCGACACGGCGCTCGACACCAAGCAAACCGAGATCATGCAGGTTTGACATTCGAACCTGCACCTCTGGTGCAGGCAAACGCTCCGGGGGAGCGTTTGGAGTGTCAAAGGGCGGAGCCCCAAATGGCGGCCATCGCCGGGACGATTCCAAGGAAAACACCATCGCAGATGCCTCTCATACCGGTCCGCGCCATGTCGCCATCATCATGGATGGCAATGGCCGCTGGGCCACGCAACGGGGTCGTCCGCGGCTGTTCGGTCACCATGCCGGTGCGCGCCGCGTGCGCGAGGTGGTCGAAACCTGCCCGGATATCGGTGTCGAATACCTGACGATCTTTGCGTTCTCGACCGAGAACTGGAAACGGACCCAGGTCGAGGTCGCGGGGCTGATGAGCCTCTTTCGCCGCTACATTTCCAAGGAAACGCGCTCGCTGAACGAATTTGGTGCGCGCGTGCGGTTCATCGGAGACCGGGTGCGGCTTGATGCCAAGCTGATCTCCCTGATGGACGAGTTGGAAGAGCTGACGTCGCCAAATACTACGGTGAACCTGACCATCGCGCTGAACTACGGCGGTCGTGATGAAGTGGCGCGCGCCACCCAGCGGCTTGCGCAAGATGTGGCAAATGGCAAATTGCATCCCGACGATGTGGACGAGGAAACGCTGCCCAAATATCTGGACACCTATGTCCTGCCTGACCCGGATCTCGTGATCCGCACAAGTGGCGAGGCGCGGATCTCGAACTTCCTTCTCTGGCAATCAGCCTATGCCGAGTATGAATTCATCGACACGCTCTGGCCCGATTTCAGCCGCGAGGAATTCACCCGGCTCTGCGCGTCCTATGGCGGACGCGAACGTCGTTTCGGCGGTCTGAAACGATGAACGAGAAGTGGTCCGACCTTGCCGCCCGCATGGGCTCGGGCCTGCTGATGGTCCTGGTCGGCATCTGGGGCATCTGGATGGGTGGCGATGTGTTTCACGTCCTCGTCGCCCTCGTCTGCGGTCTGATGATCTGGGAACTGGTGCGTATGGTGTCGCCCACTCAGGACGGTCTCGCCATCCAATTGGGCGCCGTTTCGGGCGTCGCTGCTCTTCTGGCGATCTATCTGCCCGTGGGCTTTGCCCTGCCGATCCTGCTCGCGCCTTGCATGGTTGGCTTGGGTCAACTCACGCAGAACCGTTCCACCTACATGATCTTCACCGTGCTCGTGCTGATGGCGGGCTTCGGCATGATGCAGGTGCGCGATGATCTGGGCTTTGGCTGGATGACCTGGCTTGTGATGGTTGTCGTGGTCACCGACGTGGTGGGCTATTTCGCAGGCCGGGCGTTTGGCGGGCCGAAATTCTGGCCGCGTGTCAGCCCGAAAAAGACATGGTCCGGCACCGTGGCGGGATGGATCGGGGCAGGGATCGTCGGTGCTGTCTTTGCCATCAATACCGAGGCGACGGCGCAATTGGTCGGTGTCTCAATCGCGCTGTCGATGGCCAGCCAGATGGGCGACATCGGCGAAAGCGCCATGAAACGCCGCATGGGGGTCAAGGACAGCTCTGCCCTGATCCCGGGCCATGGCGGTGTGTTGGACCGGTTCGACGGGATGCTCGGCGCATCTGTATTCCTGCTGATGCTCGGCCAGGTCTCCGGCTTCCCCGGAGGTGTGCTGTGACGCGCCGCGTGTCGATCTTTGGCGCGACGGGGTCCATCGGCCAGAACACCATAGACCTGATCGCGCGCGACCCTGACGCCTACGACGTCGTGGCGCTCACGGGCGCATCCAACATCGATCAACTGGCATCAGACGCCATGCGCCTGCGGGCCGATATCGCGGTGACGGCCGACGAAACGCAACTCGACGATCTGCGCACGGCCCTGGAGGGCAGCGGTATTGAGGCAGCCGCCGGACAGGCCGCTCTAACCGAAGTCGGATGCCGCCCAGCGGATTGGGTGATGTCCGCCATCGTCGGTGCGGCAGGGCTCGCACCGGGCATTTGCGCGCTCGAGCAGGGCGCGACGCTCGCGCTTGCCAACAAGGAATCGCTTGTGTGCGCAGGCCAGTTGATTCTGTCCACCGCCAAGGCCAATGACGCCCGCCTTTTGCCTGTGGACAGCGAACACTCCGCCGTCTTTCAGGCACTGGTGGGCGAAGACATGGACGCGGTTGAGCGGATCATCATCACTGCCAGCGGCGGCGCTTTCCGCGACTGGCCTCTGGACAAGCTGGCCAGTGCCACGCTGGCCGAGGCATCTTCCCACCCCAATTGGGACATGGGACAACGCATCACGATCGACAGTGCCTCAATGTTCAACAAGGCGCTCGAACTCATTGAAACCCGAGAGTATTTCGGCGTTCGTCCTGATCAGATCGAGGTGCTGGTGCATCCGGAATCCATGATACATGCGATGGTCGGCTTCACCGACGGTGCGCTGATGGCCCATGTCGGGCCGCCAGACATGCGTCACGCAATCGGCTATGCCCTTCATTGGCCGGATCGCCGTGCGCTGCCGGTTGACCGGCTCGACCTCGCACAAATCGGCGCGCTCACCTTCCGCCCGCCGGACGAAGTGCGCTGGCCCGCCCTGCGTCTGGCACGCGAGGTGATGGAACGTGGCGGGCTCTCGGGGGCGGTCTTCAATGCGGCCAAGGAAACGGCACTCGACGGGTTCATCGCGGGCCGGATCGGATTTCAAACCATGGCACAGGTTGTCGAACAGGTGCTGAATGACACAGATCCGGGCCATATTGATGCCCCAATGACCCTTGATAACGTACACGCTGTGGACCAAATGGCACGACAAGCCGCCCGCGACGTGATCGAGCATAAAGCAGGATAAAACCCTTGGACATTTCGGCCTTGATTCCCGCCTTTGGCGGCTTTGCCTGGACCATTTTCTTTTTCATTGTGGCGCTCAGTGTGATCGTCGCCATCCATGAATACGGCCACTACATCGTGGGCCGCTGGTCCGGTATCCACGCAGACGTGTTTTCCATTGGGTTTGGTCCGGTGATCTGGAGCCGCATGGATCGTCGTGGGACCAAGTGGCAGATAGCCGCACTTCCCTTCGGCGGGTATGTGAAGTTTGCAGGTGATGCCAATGCCGCTTCGGGCAAGGATGAGGCCGCGATGGAAGCGGCAGCCGCTGATCCCAAGGCATTCCGTCGCACGATGCATGGTGCACCCCTTTGGGCGCGGACAGCGACAGTCGCGGCTGGTCCGGTGTTCAACTTTGCCCTATCGATCATGGTTTTTGCCATTGTCGGCTACACAAATGGCGTGCCGCGCGATCCGCTGACGGTCGGAGAGCTCTATACTCTTCCCACCGAGGTGCAGGAACTGCAACCCGGCGACGTGGTGCTGGAAATCGACGGAATGCCCGTGCCCAGTCTCTCGGACCCGGCCTATGGTGATTTGATCGACAACCTGCCCATCGCGCCACAGCTTGACTACACGGTCGAGCGCGAAGGCGAACGGATGCTGGTCCAGGGCCCATACCTGCGCCCACCTCTGGTGCGGTCTGTCACGCCACGCAGTGCGGCGCTGGCCGCGGGGCTCGAGCAGGGGGATGTGATCACCTCGATCAATGGGGAACCTGTTTATGCCTTCCGCCAACTGGTGAACGCCGTCGAGGGCTCGAACGGAGCGACCTTGGAACTCGGTGTGTGGCGGGACGGAGAGACGTTGGAGAAAAGCCTCGCGCCCAAGCGGGTGGACGAACCGCAAGACGGCGGCGGATTTGTGACGCAATGGCGGATCGGGGTTGCCAGCGGCAATGCGTTCGATCCCGCAAGCGAGGCGCCCGGCGTTGTGGATGCCGTCACTGGCGGTGTGGCTCAGACATGGCGGATCATTACAGGGTCCATTTCCGGGCTCGGTCACATGGTTACCGGTGCCATCAGCACCTGCAATCTGTCGGGGCCCATCGGAATCGCGCAGGTGTCCGGCACAATGGCCAGCCAGGGCGCACAGAGTTTTGTCTGGTTCATCGCTGTTCTGTCGACAGCCGTCGGCCTTCTGAACCTCTTTCCCATTCCGGCGCTCGATGGGGGGCACCTGGTTTTCTATGCCTATGAGGCTGTAACCGGAAAGCCGCCGAGCGATGGCGCTCTGCGCGTGTTGATGGCATTCGGCCTGACGCTGGTGCTGAGTCTCATGCTGTTTGCCGTGGGCAACGATCTTTTCTGTCCGTAGGGCGGGTCGGGGCAAGTGCCCCAATCCTGCCACAATTGGCCCCATCTGTTGCCGTAATCGGCCGGTATGCGTCATCCGTCAAAGGATGGAACGATGCAAACACTGCAAAGCGGATACCGGGGCCTGAGCCTGCTGATGATGCTGAACTGGGATCGCGCCCTGTATGGTGCGACTTTGGCCGGTGCATTGGCTGCAGGCGCGTGGTTGGGCAGCCTCTAGCCACAGGTATTTATCCACAAGATGTGCTATCTGCCTCGTGGTGATCCACGGGGTTTTGCGCTTTTGACAACACTTCGCAATGCCGTTACTCACGTCTGTATTGGATGTCTGAACACGTGGGGCAAAACCATGGGACTGGGGTTGAGGGGCGTAATGGCGCAGGCACAGACGTGCGGGCGCAAAGCGTTTTTTAGAGCAGCAATTTTCGTACTGGTGTCAGTGTCTTGGGTGGCCTCATTGGCCCCGGCACAGGCGCAGAGTTTTCAATTTTCGCGCATTGTCGTGGATGGCAACCAGCGGGTTGGCGACGCCGCGGTGATCGCGCGGGCAGGAATCGCACCCGGCCAAACGCTGACCGCGGGGCAGGTCAATGCCGCGCGCCAGAACCTGGAAAACAGCGGTTTGTTCGAAACCGTCTCGGTTGCGGCGCAAGGCAGCACGCTGCTGATCACGGTAACAGAATTCCCGACGATCAACCGCATCTCGTTCGAAGGCAACCGTCGCGTCGATGATGAGGCGCTGTCCGCCACGGTTCAAAGCCAGGAACGCCGTGTGTTCTCACCTGCCCAGGCAGAGCGGGACGCGGGCGCCATCGCGGAAGCCTACAGCAGCCAGGGTCGCGTCGCGGCCCGTGTCACACCACGTATCATCCGCCGCACAGACAACCGCGTCGATCTCGTCTTTGAAATCTTCGAAGGCGACGTGGTCGAGGTGGAGCGCATCAGCTTTGTCGGAAACCGTGTGTATTCGGATCGTCGTCTGCGTCGCGTCCTCGACACAAAGCAGGCCGGTTTTTTCCGCGCACTGATCCAGACCGACACGCTGGTCGAGGATCGGATCCAGTTCGACCAGCAGGTGCTGACCGACTTCTACAATTCGCGCGGCTACGTGGACTTCCGGGTCGTCAGTTCCAATGCGCAGCTCACCGAAGAGCGTGATGGCTTCTTTCTGACGTTCAACGTGCAGGAAGGTCAGCAGTTCTCATTCGGCGACATCTCCGTGACCAGCGAAATTCCATCCGTCGATGGCGACGCCTATCAGGAGCTCGTCAGGGTGCGCCCGGGCGTCATCTACTCGCCCACGCTTGTCGAAACGGAAATCACGCGGCTCGAACGTCAGGGCCAGCGCGACGGCGTAGACTTCTTGCGGGTCGAACCGCGCATCACCCGCAACGATCGCGAGCTTACGCTTGATGTGGAATTCGTGATCAGCCGCGGACCGCGCGTCTTTGTCGAGCGTATCGACATCGAAGGAAACACCACGACACTTGACCGTGTGATCCGCCGCCAGTTCCGTGTGGCCGAGGGTGACCCGTTCAACCCCCGCGAAATCCGTGACGCGGCAGAACGTATCCGCGCACTCAGCTACTTTTCGGTCGCCGACGTGAACGCACGCGAGGGTTCCACGCCCGAGCAGGTGGTGATCGACGTCGACGTCGAAGAGCAGCCCACCGGCTCGCTGAACTTCGGTGGTGCATTCTCGCAGGATGACGGGTTCGGGCTGCTGGTCAGCTTCACCGAACGCAACTTCCTTGGTCGCGGTCAAACGCTGGGCTTCAACTTCTCAACCGCCGAGGAATCGGAACAATACGGCATAACCTTTGTCGAACCGGCTTTCCTGGGGCGTGACGTAGCCTTCGGGTTGAACCTGCAATACAGCGAAACGGACTCGAGCTTTGCCAACTACGACACCGAGTCTCTGGTGTTCCGCCCAAGCCTGACATTCCCCGTCAGCGAACGCGCGCGGTTGCAGATCAACTACAATTACCTCGCCAACGAACAGATCGCGCGTGACCCCGTCGAGAACGGCACCATAGTCCAACGCGAGATCGACGCGGGTGAACAGGCAGCGTCCTCCATCGGCTACACCTATACCTACGACACTCGCGAGGGCGGTCTGAACCCCAATGCGGGTGTGCTCTTCGAGTTTTCGCAGGACTTCGCGGGCATCGGTGGTGACGCCGAGTTCATCCGGACACGGGGCCGCATTGTCGGCCAGCGGCTCGCCTTCAACGAAGAGGTGACGCTGCGCGCCTCCCTCGAAGCGGGCTATCTGGCGTGGAACGGCGGGACCAATCGCACCGTTGACCGGTTCATCCTTGGCCCCAACATCATCCGCGGGTTCGAACCGGGCGGTATCGGTCCGCGCGACCTGAACACCGCAGGCGATGACCCCGATCCTCTGGGCGGCAACATCTTTGTCGCGGCACGGTTCGAGGCGGAATTCCCGCTCGGCCTGCCCGAAGAACTGGGGATTCGCGGTGGCCTGTTCTACGACGTCGGCAACCTGTGGGATCTCGACTCGGTCGATCTGTCGGGCGGCAATGTCGTGGGCGAGGGCGGGTCGTTCCGCCACGTGATCGGCTTCTCGATCCTCTGGGACACGGCCATTGGTCCGCTTCGCTTGAACTTCTCGAATGCGCTGAAGAAAGAAGAGTTTGACCGCGAGCAAAGCTTCGACCTGACCATCTCGACCACATTCTGATCCGATGGGCAGGCTCGCGCGCGCCCTTACTCTCATCGCCATGGCCCTTTCTTGGGCCACGGCGTCCACCTCACAGGACGTGCGCAGCCCAATCCTGACCATCGACAGTGAACGCCTGTATCGCGACAGTGCATTCGGCCAACGCGTGCTGAACGAAATCGAGGCGCGCACCTCTGAACTGGCCGAAGACAACCGTCGCATCGAGGCTGAACTGGAGGCTGAAGAGCAGCTTCTGACCGATCAACGCGGCGAAATGGAGCCGGATGCATTTCGCGCTTTGGCAGATGCATTTGACGCCCGCGTCGAAGTGATCCGTCGAGATCGGGATGCGCGCAGTCGTGCTATCGCGGATCTGCTTGAGGAAAATCGCGACCGATTCTTGATGTCTGCTGCCCCAGTGCTGGAAGAAATCATGCGCGATACGGGCGCCGCCGTCATCCTGGAACAGCGCAGCGTCTTTGTCAGCGCCAACGCCATCGACATCACCGATCTGGCGATCGAGCGGATGGACGCGACGCTTGGCGATGGTGGGACGCAGCAATAGGCGCGCTTGCGGGCTTGCGCTGCTATTGCTAGGCAAAAACAGACCAACGACAAAAGGGCCGAGCACCACATGACCTCTGAACTGAAAACCGCTGATATCGGCCTTATCCAGCGGATCATCCCGCACCGTTACCCGTTTCTTCTGGTGGACAAGGTGGTCGACATCGACGGCCATGCAAGTGCCACCGGGATCAAGAACGTCACGATGAACGAGCCGCATTTTCAGGGGCATTTCCCGGGGCATCCGATCATGCCGGGCGTCACCATCGTCGAAGCGATGGCACAGACAGCGGCGGTCATGGTTGGGGTCGCACTTGACCTCGCCGACAAGGAACTGCTGGTCTATTTCATGTCCATCGATAAATGCAAATTCCGCCGTATGGTGATCCCTGGTGACGTTTTGAAACTCAATTTGACTACAACTCGCGGCAAGCCTGGTGGTAAGGTTTGGAAGTTCGCCGGGGTTGCCGAAGTGGAGGGTGATATGGCCTGCGAAGTCGAATTTACTGCTATGATGGATATTCCCAAAACATGAGCGACGCTGGCGTCCACCCCTCGGCTGTCGTCGAACAGGGGGCCCGGATAGACCCGACTGCCACGGTTGGCCCGTTTTGCGTGATTGGCCCTGATGTCGTGATCGGTCCGGAGGTCGTCCTCAAGAGCCATGTGGTTGTGACCGGCCAGACCGAGGTGGGCGAGGGCACGACGATCTTTCCTTTCGCCGTGATCGGCGAAGTACCGCAGGATTTGAAGTTCAAGGGCGAGGCGAGCCGTCTCGTGATCGGCAAACGCAACCGTATCCGCGAACATGTGACGATGAACAGCGGCACCGAAGGTGGCGGCGGTGTGACCCGCATCGGCGATGATGGTCTGTTCATGGCAGGCTGTCACATCGCGCATGATGCTCATGTTGGTGACCGTGTGATCGTCGTGAACTCGGCCGCTGTTGCGGGCCACTGCATTCTTGAGGATGACGTTATTGTCGGCGGACTGTCCGGCATTCACCAGTTCGTCCGTATCGGCAAGGGCGCCATCATCGGCGCTGTCACCATGGTCACAAATGACGTGATACCATACGGACTCGTGCAGGCGCCCCGTGGGGACCTGGATGGTCTCAATCTCGTCGGTCTCAAGCGCAAAGGTGTGGCGCGCAGCGACATCACCGCTTTGCGTGCGGCCTTCCAGATGCTTGCGCAGGGCGAGGGCACGTTCCACGACCGGGCAGAGCGGTTGGGCAAGGAAACAGACAGCGAGTATGTGCGCGAGATCGTGGCGTTCGTGATGGGCGACAGCGACCGGTCGTTCCTGACGCCGCGGTGATGCTGGCACTGATCACGGGAACAGGCGCGCTTCCTTCGGTTGTCGCGCGCGAGCAATCGTCATCACCCATGGTCTGCGCGCTCGAAGGCTATGCGCCCGATGAGCTCGAGGTCGATCACTGGTTCCGGATCGAAACCATCGGCACCTTGCTTCATTTGCTGAAGCAGCGCGGCGTGACGGACGTGTGCTTTTGCGGGGCGATCCAGCGTCCAAGCTTCAATCCATTGCGGCTTGATGCCAGGACCATGCCGTTGGTGCCCACCATCGCAAAGGCCGTGAAGGCCGGCGAAGACGCTGCGTTGCGGGCGGTCATCGGCCTGTTTGAAACGCGCGGCATGACCGTGCGGGGCGCGCATGAGCTGGTGCCGGACCTGCTGCCCACATCCGGTGTTCTGAGCAAGACGCCCGTGCCGAATGACATCGACATGCAGGTGAAGGCCGCCGAGGAGGTTTCGATCGAGCAGGGTCGCGCCGATGAAGGTCAGTCCTGCGTGATCCGCAAAGGCCAGGTGATCGCGCGCGAGGACGCGCGAGGCACTGATGCGATGTTGCGCGGGTTGCTCGACAGGCCCGTCAAACCGATGCCGCCTGCGGGCGACGATCCGTTTGCCGCCGCGATGGATTTTGTCGGTGACATGCTCGACGATGCCGCCGACTGGCTGTCCGGCCCGGTGGCCGAAGCGCGTGCGCAAACGAGCGGCGGGATTTTCTTCAAGGCGCCGAAACCCGGACAGGATCGCCGGATCGACCTGCCGACCATTGGCCCCAGCACAGCGCGTGCCGCAATCGCGGCCCGGCTGGATGGGCTGGTGTTGGAGGCCGGCGGGGTCATGGTGCTCGACCGGGGCGAGGTTGTGCGTCTTCTGGATGAGGAGGGGCTGTTTCTGTGGGTACGCTGAGGGTCTTTGTCGTGGCGGGCGAGCCCTCGGGCGATGCATTGGGCGGGGCCCTGATGGCCGGGCTCAAGAAAGAGGCGCAGGAGGTCAGCTTTGACGGCATCGGTGGCCCGCTGATGCAGGCGCAGGGGCTGGTGAGCCGGTTCGACATGTCCGAACTCAGCGTCATGGGCATTGCAGAGGTGTTGCCAAAGTACCGTCATCTGAAGCGTCGGATTGCCGAGACGGCGCAAGCGGTCATCGACCAGAAACCGGACGTTCTGATCACTATCGACAGTCCGGACTTTTCGCTGCGGGTTGCCAAGCTGGTCAAGGCAGGCTCCGATATTCGCACGGTGCACTACGTGGCGCCAACCGTGTGGGCATGGCGCCCGGGGCGGGCCAAGAAGATGGCAGCGATGATCGACCATGTTCTGGCGCTGTTTCCGTTCGAGCCGCCCTATATGGAGGACGAAGGCATGGCCTGCGATTTCGTCGGCCACCCGGCGGCGACCGTACCGCGGGCGAGCGTGGCCGAGACAGCGGCCTTCCGGGCGCGTCATGGGCTGCGCGGGGCCGAGCCGCTGATCCTTGTCCTGCCGGGGTCGCGGCGCGGAGAGATCAAACGGATGGCGCCGACCTTTGGTGCGGCACTTGGGCGGCTGGCACAGAGCAGGCCGGACATGAAGATGGTTCTGCCTGCGGCTGGAGCCGTCGCCGCGCAGGTGCGTGAAGCAGTGTCAAAGTGGCCTGTAAGCCCGCTTGTGCTGGACCCGACCGGGCAAGATCCGACTGCAGCGGCCACCGAAAAGCGGATTGCCTTTGCCGCGGCGGACGTGGCGTTGGCGACGTCCGGCACGGTCTCGCTTGAACTGGCGGCGGCAGGTACGCCGATGGTCAGCGCCTATGATCTGCATTGGCTCAGCCGCGCCATCATCAGCCGGATGGTGACCACCGATACCGGCAGCCTGATCAACCATGTCTCCGACACCCGCGTGGTGCCGGAGGTGGTGGGCAAGGATTTCACGGTCGACAACGTCGTGCGCGCGATGGAGGACCTGTTGGCTGATCCATCGGCGCAACGGGACGCGATGGAGCTGACCATGGACCTGCTCGGTCGCGGTGGCGCGGACCCGGGCGTGCGCGCCGCGCGGGCGATTTTGATGCGGTTGGGGTGATCTGTCCCCGCGGGGACAGATTTGACCGTACGGTGGAAAATTAACCGATTTGAACCAGTGCGTGGCGTTTTTTGCCTGCAGACAATTTGATGGGTTCGGCGAGCGTGGCGGCGTCGATCATGGTGCCCGCTTCCGTCAGAGGAGCGTCATTCATCTTTGCGCCGCCTTCGGCGATGAGGCGTTTGGCTTCTTTGCCTGACCCTGCCAAACCGGATTTCACGATCAGTTGCACGATAGAGATGCCGTCGCCTACATCGGATGCGCTCAGCGTCAGAGTGGGCAGGTCATCACCGACGCCGCCCTTTTCGAAGACCTCCTTCGCCGTCTCAGCCGCCGCTGCCGCTGCGTCCGCGCCGTGCAGGAGCGTCGTGACTTCTGTTGCAAGCCGCGCTTTGGCCTCATTGATCTCGGACCCTTCGAGCGCGCCGAGGCGGTCGCATTCATCCAGCGGCAACTCGGTGTAGAGCTTCAGGAAGCGGCTCACATCGGCATCCGTCGTGTTGCGCCAGAACTGCCAGAACTCGTAAGGCGACAGCATTTCAGCGTTCAGCCAGACCGCACCGGATTGGGACTTACCCATTTTCTTGCCGTCCGACGTCTCCAGCAAAGGTGAGGTCAGGCCAAACACCTCTTTCTGGATCACGCGGCGGGTCAGGTCGATGCCGTTGACGATGTTGCCCCATTGGTCGCTGCCGCCCATTTGCAGGATGCAGCCGTAGCGGCGGTTCAGCTCCATGAAGTCGTAGGCTTGCAGGATCATGTAATTGAATTCGAGGAAGCTGAGCGACTGTTCGCGGTCGAGGCGGGATTTCACGCTCTCGAAGCTGAGCATCCGGTTGATCGAGAAATGTCGCCCGATGTCGCGCAGGAAATCGAGGTAGTTCAGATCGTCGAGCCATTCGGCATTGTTCAGCATCTGCGCGCCGGCATCGTAGTCGATATAGGCCGAGAAGACCTGTTTGATGCCGGCGATGTTCGCGTCGATCTGTTCGGGGCCAAGCAGGGGGCGTTCGTCGGCGCGGAAGGAGGGATCGCCCACCTTGGTCGTTCCGCCGCCCATCAGGGTGATCGGTTTGTGACCCGTCTTCTGGAACCAGCGCAGCATCATGATCTGGATGAGCGAGCCCACATGCAACGACTTAGCCGTTGCATCAAAGCCGATATAGGCCGTCTGACCCGGAACCAGCAATGCTTCGTCCAGCGACTGCATGTCGGTGCAGTCGGCCAGAAACCCGCGGCTTTGCATCACGTGCACAAAATCGGATCGGGGGGTGTAAGTCATTTGGCTTGTCCTTGGAACGGCTCCGGCGCAGTCTATAAGCGGGGGACGGGCAAAGGAAAAGGCCATGGATAAGGTCAAAGAGAAAGGGGCGGTCATAACCGCCCTTGGGGCAATGTCGGGCACGTCTTTGGATGGTGTCGATGCGGCGGTGTTGCAGACCGACGGCGTGACCATTCATGGGTTTGGGCCGCAGGGGTATCGGGAGTATTCGGCAGAGGAACGTGCGGCGTTGCGTGCGGCCCTCGGGCATTGGTCTGGCCCCACGTTGGACCCGGCAACCGAGGTTGTGATGGCGGCCCATGAGGCGCTGTTGTCGACATTTGACGGCGTGGATCTGGTTGGGTTTCATGGGCAGACCGTGGCCCATGCGCCGCGTTTGCAAGGGACTTTGCAATTGGGGGATGGGGCGGCATTGGCGCGGTCCCTTGGGCGGCCTGTTGTCTGGGATTTTCGCAGCGCGGATGTGGAGTTGGGCGGAGAGGGCGCACCGCTCGCCCCTTTCTTTCATTTCGCTTGTGCCAAGTGGATGAAGGCGACCGGTCCGGTTGCGTTTCTGAACCTTGGGGGCGTGGGCAACATCACCTGGGTGGATCCGATGCGTCGTGCGCCGGAGGAAGAGGGCGCGCTGTTGGCCTTTGACACCGGGCCTGCCAATGCGCCGGTGAACGATCTAGTGCAGGCGCGGCGTGGGGTGCCCTTTGATGAGGGCGGGCGCATTGCCGCGTCGGGCACGGTTGAGACCGGGGCCTTGGAGCTGTTTCTGGCCGAACCCTACTTTGCCCGGATGCCGCCCAAGTCGCTGGATCGCAATGACTTTGCCGAGATGGTTGGTCTGGTCAGCGAACTGAGCGATGCGGATGCGGCGGCGACGCTGACCGCCATGTGCGCCGCCGGGGTGGCCGAGGCGATGCAGCATTGTCCGCGCTTGCCGTCGCAGGTGCTGGTCACCGGGGGCGGGCGCCACAATCCGGTGCTGATGAAGATGCTGGATGTGTCTTTGGACTGCCCCGTGCGGCCCGTTGAGGATGTGGGGTTGGACGGGGATATGCTTGAGGCGCAGGCCTTTGCCTATCTTGCCGTGCGGGTGGCACGTGGGTTGCCGACGTCTTGTCCGGGGACGACCGGGGTGCGGGCTTCTGTAGGTGGTGGCACACTTAGCTATCCCTAGGGATGTCGAAGCCTGCGGGGGCGAGCGTGAACCCGTCGAACTGAAAGCCGGGGGAGACCGTGCAGCTGACCAGCGTGTAGTCTCCCGTGGTCCGGGCCGCTTGCCAATGCTGTTCGGGGACGATGATTTGTGGTGCGCCTTGGGTGAGGACCGGGGTCAGGAGGTGATCCTGCGCGGGGGTTTCTTCGCTGGCGCTCATCGACAGGATCAGCGGCGCGCCTGCGTGGTAGAGCCAGATTTCGGTGGCGTCGACCTTGTGCCAGTGGCTGGATTCGCCAGCTTTCAGCAGGAAATAGATGCAGGTGCCGGTGGGCCGGCCATCGTTTTCTGCGACCCATGTTTGGCGGTAGTGACCGCCTTCGGGATGTGGGGCGAGGTTGAGGTGGGCGATGATGTCGTCGGCGGTCATGCGGGCTCTCACAGCGGGTGGTCGAAACAGCGGAGATGCGGCAGGAACTCCGGTGCGACCTCTTCGTCATAGTAGGGTGCGCACGGGGTGAAGCCCATGCGCTCGTAAAGCGCGATGGCCTCGGTCAGCGACGCCATGGTGTCGAGGACCATGCGCGTGTAGCCGTCTGCCCGGGCGCGGGTCATCGCGTCCTCGATCAGGCGGCGTCCCGCCCGCTGTCCGCGTGCGGCAGGGTCGACGTAGACGCGCTTGATTTCTGTCACACCCTGATCGTTGAGGGGGTAGTACATGGCGCAGCCCATCGTGATCCCGTCAATGTCGGCCAAGAGTATGTCGCCGTGGGGGCGGGCGTGGATGCGCGGCAGGTCGTCGATCAGGGCCTGATAAGTTTCTGCCGGGTAGAAGGCGGCCGTCATCGGGGGCAGACCGGCGCCACTTTCTCGGTCGAGCAGAAGGTCGCGATAGGCCCAGCACAGCCGCGCGACATCTGCCATGTCGTTCGGGGTTGCTGTGCGGATGGTGAGGTCAGTCATGCCCTATCGTTACGTCGGCCAGCAGGTCAGGTGCAATGGGGCAGCGGAGGGAGATTTCGGTGACGCTGTCGGGTGTGTGTTTGAGCCCGCGTTTTGAGCGGTTTTGGCGGAAGGTGTCGAGGCCAGCGGTGAGCGGGACATAGAGCCAGTCGCCTCGGCGGGCGTGGGCGCCGCCCTGGGTGAAGTTACCGGAGTTGATGGGGCTGAGGTCGATGTGATCGTGGAGTGCCTCGGCCAGTTTGGTGGCGTCGAGCCAGAGGATGGTGATGTCGAGATCGCGTTTGATTGAGGCGGCGAAGGCGTGGCCCTTGCGTTCGGGCCAGAGGAAAACCCGTTGATCCAGTTGGTGCGCCCAGCTTTCCGGTGTGTGGCCGTCGAGGACGCGGTGGGCGGCTCTGAGGCCGTGCAGGATCGGTTTTTGGTGGTTCAACGTTGCCGGGCCGACCTGCATCCGGTGATTGCGCAGGGCGATGTTTGCATGGGGGATGCCTGCCGCCGTTGCCAAGTTGCTGGCGGGCAAAAGGCCCGTCGCCTTGATGGACGGCAGGTTGGTCGATGCGGTGACGTGGGCGAGCTTGCCGCCCACGGCGTTCACGAAAGCGCCCGTCACTTCAGGATCGAGCGGCCTGCGTATTCTGCGGTTTCGCCTAGCATTTCCTCGATGCGGATCAGCTGGTTGTATTTCGCCAGCCGGTCGGAGCGGGCGAGCGAGCCGGTTTTGATCTGGCCGCAGTTCGTGGCGACGGCGAGGTCGGCGATGGTGGCGTCCTCCGTCTCACCCGAGCGGTGGGACATGACGTTGGTGTAGCGGGCGCGGTGGGCCATATCAACAGCTTGAAGAGTTTCCGTCAAGCTGCCGATTTGGTTGACTTTTACCAGCATGGAGTTGGCGCAGCCGCGGGCGATGCCGTCGGCAAGACGCGCGGGATTTGTAACGAACAAGTCGTCGCCCACAAGTTGCACCTTGTCGCCGATGGCGTCGGTCAGCGCCTTCCAGCCGTCCCAGTCGTCTTCGCCCATGCCATCTTCGATCGAGATGATGGGGTAGTCGTTCACGAGGGCTTCGAGATAGGCGACGTTTTCGTCGGAGGAGAGTGTCTTGTCTTCACCTGCAAGAACATACTTGCCATCCTTGAAATACTCGGTGGCGGCGCAGTCGAGCGCGAGATGGATGTCATCGCCCGGTTTGTAGCCCGACTTTTCGATAGATTTCAAAATGAAATCAAGTGCGTCGCGGGTGGAGTTTATGTTGGGGGCAAAGCCGCCCTCGTCTCCGATGCCGGTGGAAAGACCCGCAGCCGACAGCTCTTTCTTCAGCGTGTGGAACACTTCGGAGCCCATGCGCACCGCTTCGCGGATGTTGTCCGCGGCGACGGGCATGATCATGAATTCCTGGATGTCGATGGGATTGTCGGCATGTTCGCCGCCGTTGATGATGTTCATCATCGGGACGGGCAGGACACGGGCCGAGGTGCCGCCCACGTAGCGGTAGAGCGGTTGCGAGGTCCAGTCGGCGGCGGCCTTTGCGGCGGCCATTGACACGCCGAGGATCGCGTTGGCCCCCAAACGGCCCTTGTTGTCGGTGCCGTCCAGTTCGATCATGGCGCGGTCAAGTTCGACCTGTTCGGTGGCGTCGATGCCCACCAGTGCTTCTGCGATCTCGCCATTCACTGCGGTGACAGCTTCAAGCACGCCCTTGCCCATGTAGCGCGCCTTGTCGCCGTCGCGCTTTTCCACCGCCTCGTAGGCGCCTGTCGATGCGCCCGAAGGCACTGCGGCGCGGCCCATGGTGCCGTCTTCGAGGGTCACGTCGACCTCAACTGTCGGGTTTCCGCGGCTGTCGAGGATCTCGCGGGCGTGAATGTCGATGATCGTGCTCATGGGAGGAGGGCTCCTGTCTTGGAAAGTTACGCTGCGTCTAGCCCGCCGGCTGTGCTGGCAACAAGGGGCTTTACGCCAAACCGGGTGATTTCCTGATCTGTTCGCGCCAAAGAGTGTAAAGGCCGGACAGAATGATGATGGCAGCGCCGAGCAAGGTCAGCGCATCGGGGCGTTCGCCGAAGATGAGCATGCCGAGGATCAGCGCAAAGACCATGCGCGAATACCGGAATGGCGTGACAAAACTGATCTCGCCCACGCGCATCGCGACGGTGATGCCGAAATAGGCCAGGCAGCCGATGCCGACCGAGGCGATCAGGAGGCCAAGCTGCGCCTGCGTGGTTGCAACGATCCGGTCGCTACCGAGATAGAGCAGCAGCAGGGCCCCCGGGATGGCCACAAGGAAGGCCAGGAAGCTCAACTGGACGGAACTGACCGAGGGTGGGACCCGCCGGGTGGCCAGATCGCGTGCCGCCAGACCGAGCACGCCCACAACCGCAAACAGCAGTTTCCAGTCAAAGGCCGCCGTGCCGGGTTTGATGATCAGCATCACGCCGAAGAACCCCACAAATATCGCGGCCCAGCGGCGCCAACCCACGTCTTCGCCCAGAAAGACAGCTGCCCCGAGCGTCACGAGCAAGGGTGCCGCTTGCAGGATGGCGGAGGCGGTGGAGAGCGGGATCAGGGAGAGGGCAGTGACAAAGCCAATCAGCCCGACGACTTCTGCCAGATTGCGGATCATGATCGCCGGAGAGAGGAACGCGCGGTCCCACAGGCTTTGCCCTTTGGCCCGCGCGATGACGGCGAAGACCAATGTGCCGCCAATGCCGAGAAACCCGATCACCTGTCCGACGGGCAGTGCCCCGGCAAGGAATTTGATCACCGCATCCTCGAGAGCGAAGCCGAGCATCGCCAGCACCATGATGGCCGCGCCGCGCAGATTGTCCATGGGGTCAGCCCGTTCGCTTGAGGCGCATCATCAACTGATTGCCCTGTTTGCGCGTCTCGACCCCTTTCAACGCTTCGACCAGCGCTGAGAGTTTGCGATGACCGTAGGTGCGCGTGTCGAAATCGGGGTGTGCGTTCTGGATTGCCTGACCGATCTGGCCGAGCGCATACCAGTCGTCGTCCTGGTCGATCTTTTCCATGGCGGACTCGATCAGGGGCAGGGCGTCTTTGGGTGCGGCGCGCCCCTTGGGCTGTTCCCCGCCACCCACGAGGTTTTCTATCAGGATGAAGCGGTTGCAGACATTCCGCAGCGCTTCGGGGGCCTTTGCCTCTCCGATGCCGATGACCATGAGGCCGTCTTCGCGCAGGCGGTTGGCGAGGGCGGTGAAATCGCTGTCGGAGGAGACGATGACAAAACCGTCAAAACGCCGCCCGTGCAGGATGTCCATTGCGTCGATTACGAGGCCGATGTCGCTGGCGTTCTTGCCGGTGGTGTTCGACGTGTCTTGGTGGGCGACGAGGCCCAGTTCAAGGATGCGTTCGGACCACGCCTTGAGCCGCCCGGAAGACCAGTCGCCATAGACGCGGCGCAGGGCGGGTTCGCCAATGGAAGTCACCTCGCGCAGCACGGCGTCGGCAAATTTGGCGGGCACGTTGTCGGCATCGATCAGGACGGCGAGCAGCGGGCGGTCACGGTCGGCCATGTGGGTCCTTTCGGGTGCTACCGCTTGCGCGGCACACCATAGAGTTCCAGCCGATGCCCGCGCAGCTCATAGCCCAGCTTTTCGGCGATCTTTTCCTGCAGGGCTTCGATTTCCTCGTCCACGAACTCGATCACTTCGCCCGAGTTCATGTCGATCAGGTGGTCGTGGTGCTCGCGCTCGGCGTCTTCGTATCTGGCGCGGCCGTCGCCGAATTCCAGCTTGTCGAGGATGCCTGCCTCTTCGAACAGTTTGACCGTGCGGTAGACCGTGGCGATGGAGATACCCGAATCGACGGCGCTGGCGCGGTTGTAGAGCTCTTCCACATCCGGATGGTCGTCGGATGCCTCCAGAACCTGCGCAATCACCCGACGCGGGTGCGTCATACGCAGCCCTTTGGCTTCGCTGCGGTCGGTGATGGTGGCGCGTTTGGTGGTCATGATCCTGCGTTTACCGAAAGCTTCACGCAGGGGCAATTGCGGTTGACGCTGGTCCGGGATGGGTTCACTGGGAGCCATGAGTGATTTTGACATGATGAACCTGCCCGACGCCCTGGCGCGTCGTGTGGCAGAGATGGGTCTGACGGATCCGACCCCCATTCAGGCGCAGGCGATTCCCCATGCGCTGAACGGGCGCGACGTGATGGGTTTGGCGCAGACGGGCACCGGCAAAACAGCGGCCTTTGGCATTCCGCTGATTGCGCGGCTGATGGAGGAGGGCGGTAAGGCGGCCCCCAAGACGGCCCGTGGTTTGATCCTTGCCCCCACGCGCGAGTTGGCGGGGCAGATTGCAGCCGTGCTGCGTGAATTGACCGCGATGCGGGTGCAGATCGTCGTGGGTGGTGTGAGCATCAATCCGCAGATCCAGCGTTTGGCCAAGGGAGCGGACATTCTGGTGGCGACGCCGGGGCGGTTGTTGGACTTGGTGGATCGCAAGGCGATCAAGCTGGCGCATACGGGCTTTCTGGTGCTCGACGAGGCGGATCAGATGCTGGACCTCGGCTTTGTCCACGCGCTGCGGAAGATTTCCGAGCTGATGGGTGAGGACCGGCAGACGATGCTGTTTTCGGCCACCATGCCCAAGCAGATGAACGAGATTGCGCAGAGCTATCTGCAAAACCCCATCAGGATCGAAGTGAACCCGCCCGGCAAGGCAGCCGATAAGGTGACCCAAGGGGTGCATTTCATTGCCAAGGCCGAGAAGTCGGCTTTGCTGATCGAACTGCTGGATCAACACTGTGAAAACCGTGCGCTCGTCTTCACCCGTACCAAACATGGGGCCGACCGTCTGGCGCGCACGCTGGAGCGCAAGGGATTTGCCGTGGCCGCCATTCACGGTGACAAGCGGCAAGGGCAACGGGAGCGTGCGCTGGCCGCATTCAAGGCGCGTGAGGTGCGCGTGCTGGTGGCAACTGATGTGGCGGCGCGGGGCTTGGACATTCCGGATGTGAAGTTCGTCTACAACTACGAGCTGCCCAATGTGCCCGAAGCTTATGTTCACCGCATCGGCCGGACGGCGCGGGCGGGCAAGGACGGGTCAGCCGTGGCGTTCTGTGCGCCGGAGGAGATGGATCACCTCAAGGACATCCAGAAGGTGATGAAACTGAGCATCCCGGTGCTGTCAGGTCGTGCGTGGGAGCCGATGCAGGACCCAAACGCCAAGCCTGCGGGTGGTCGCGGGCGTGGGCGAGGGCGCCCCGGTGGCAAGCCGGGTGGTGGACGCCCGGGCGCACCGGGTACGTCCAAGCCGTCGAACCGGCGGCGGCGCAAGCCCAAGCCCAAGGGGCCGCGCACATAGGCGTGCAGCACACCCGCAACTCAAGGGTTACTGGTAGAGCGACGCAACGCCCAGCTGAGCGTGAATGTCATTGACCGTTCCCGCGTCCATGCCGAGAGCCTGCGCCAGTTGGTGCAGGTACTGTGCCTCAGCCTGGCTGTCGAGATCGATGGCGAGAACCGACATAGCATAGACCTGTGGTCCCATGCCATGCGGCACGTCATTGGCAAGCGCCTGCGCGTCTACAGGGCGCTGCATCTCGGTCTTGAGAAACGCCGCCTCTTGCGCGTCGATGTCGCCGCCGAGCTGACCCATGAGCTTTTCCTGTTCGGCGTCGTCAAGCTGTCCGTCGGATTTCGCCGCTTGGATCATAGCGCGCAGCATCAGCGCTGCGGCGGCTTCCTGATCGGCGGTGGGTTCGATGGGGTCCTCGGGTGTCTGATCGAAATTGGAATTCAGGACCTGCCCAAAGCTCGCGCCATTGTCGGCAGGTCGCTGTCCAACGGCACCGCCAAGCGCACCCAGTAGACCAGCAGCACCCGCGCCACCTGCAAGACCGCCCAGCATGCCTTGCAGGCCCTGGCCCTGTCCGCCGGAGCCGCCAAGCCCTTCCAGTAGACCGCCCAGGCCACCGGATGCGCCCTGAGATCCACCCATGAGACCGCCGAGCATGTTTTGCAGGCCTGCACCGCTTTGCCCCTGAGCGCCGGAAAGACCACCAAGCAGACCGCCGAGACCGCCACCTGCACCGGTCGATCCGGCGCGGTTCTTCATCATGGCACTGGCGCCCTTTGCGACAGCCACGCCGATGGCCACCTTGGCCAGTGTTTTCATCAAGCTCATATTCTCTCCTCCATCTCCCCGGGGATTCGTTGGCTGTCAGCTTGACACAGATTGCGGGCCAAACGGCGGGGAATGTTCGGGCCCGATTGACATTGACCGGCAAACGGGCCGTTCTGCGCCGATGACCCGCAAATCCCACATGGACCTGATCGGCGCCGTCGCGCTGACGCTGTTTTCGCTGAACCTTGGGTTCAACCAAGTGGTGATCAAGGTGGCGAATGGGGGCTTTCAGCCAGTGTTCATGGCGGGGCTGCGGTCGCTTGGGGCGCTGGTGCTCTTGGGACTGTGGATGTGGGCGCGGGGGATTTCACTGCGTCTGCCCGCCGAGGGGCGTGTCGGTGGCATTGTCGCTGGGTTGCTGTTTGCCATCGAATTCATCTGTCTGTTTTTGGCCCTCGACCTGACCAGTGTCGCGCGCACGTCGATCCTGTTCTATTCGATGCCCGTATGGCTGGCGCTTTCGGCGCATGTCTTGCTGCCGGGGGAGCGGCTGACGGGCGTGCGCCTGATCGGACTGGGTGTTGCCATGGGCGGCGTCGTTCTGGCGCTTGTTGATCGCGATGCGGGGCAGGGCAATCTGCTGGGTGACATCTTTGCGCTTGGTGCGGCGCTGTGCTGGGCCGGTATCGCGCTGTGCGTGCGGGTGACATCCTTGTCGCGCATTCCGGCTGAGCAGCAATTGTTCTGGCAATTGCTGATCTCCGCCCCGGTGCTCTTGCTGCTGGCCCCGGCCTTTGGCCCGCTCTTGCGCGAGCTTGAGGCCATTCATGTACTTGGGCTGGCCTATCAGATCGTGTTCATTGCCAGCTTCGGCTTTCTGTTCTGGTTCTTCCTGATGAAGATTTACCCGGCGTCCGGAGTGGCCTCGTTCAGCTTCTTGTCACCGGTCTTTGCTGTTGTGCTGGGATGGGTGATCCTGAGCGAAGACATATCCGGCACGATCTGGCTGGCGCTTGGGCTGGTGGCTGTGGGCCTGGTTCTGATCAATCGCAAGTAAGGCGGAGGTGTCCTCCGCCCGGCATCAGGTGCCGCAGAAGGTGGCGGGTACAATTTCGGCTTCGGTGGGTGGGCGGCGCAGATCGTCAAAGTCTGCGGGCAGATCGAAAGGTGTGCCAAGCGCCATCATCAATCGCTCGAAGGGGGCCATGTCACCGGCCACCGCCGCTTCGATCATCGCCTCGATCCGGTGGTTGCGCGGGATGATCTCGGGATTGGTGCGTCGCATCAGATCCATGTCGGGGCCGCGCGTGCGCCAGCGTTCGGCCCATGCGTCGAAGGCGTCGCGGTCCGTGAACTGGTCGCGCGCCTGATCGGTATGCAGGTTCGCGAATGTGTTAGTGAAATCTGCACCGTCCGTTTGCATGAGGGTCAGCAAATCCTCGATCAATGACTGATCGTCAGATGTGGGATCGTTCAAGCCGATTTTTGCGCCAAAGCGGCGCAACCAGGCCGCCTGAAGCTGACCCGGCATGGCGTGGACGATGGCTGTGGCGTCCTCGACCGCCTGTTCCTTGTCGTTGAAAAGCTGGATCAGGGCTGTGGCGAGTTGCGCCATGTTCCAAACGGCGATGCGCGGTTGGTTGCCAAAGGCGTAGCGCCCCATCTGATCGATCGACGAGAACACGCGCCCCTCGTGATATGCGTCCATGAAGGCGCACGGGCCGTAGTCGATGGTTTCGCCCGAGATCGTGCAGTTGTCGGTGTTCATGACGCCGTGGATGAAGCCGACGGACATCCAGGCCGCGACCAGGTCCGATTGTGCTGCACATACGGCCTTGAGCAGGCCCAGCGGGCCGTCAGCGTCCGGGTGATGTCGCGCAATTGCGTAGTCGGTCAGTGTGCCAAGTTCGTCGATCTGGCCCCGGTGAGCAAATATCTGAAAGGTCCCGACACGCAGATGGCTGGCAGCGATCCGTGTCAGCACGGCGCCGGGCAAAGCGCCCTGTTCGCGGTAGACAGGCTCGCCTGTGGCCACCGCAGCAAGCGCACGGGTGGTTGGGATGCCGAGGGCGTGCATCGCCTCGCTTACCACGTATTCACGCAAGACAGGCCCCAACCAGGCACGGCCATCGCCCATGCGCGAATAGGGCGTAGGGCCGGACCCCTTTAGCTGGATGTCGCGGCGCTGGCCCGTCTGGTCGATCACCTCGCCAAGCAGGATCGCGCGCCCGTCGCCAAGTTGCGGATTGTAATTGCCGAATTGATGTCCCGCATAGAGTTGCGCCAGAGGCGCTGCGCCGTCGGGGACTGTCGTACCTGCAAATACGGTCGGGTCGGTCCCTTCGATCCCCAGTTCTTCAGCCAGTGGCGTATTCCAGGCAAGGATATCCGCGCGCTTGACCGGTGTCGGGTTCAGGCGCGTGTAAAACCCCGCGGGCAGTTCCGCGTAGCTGTTGTCAAAAGGGATGTGCAGGCTCATGCGTTTGAGATAGGCGGGCACGGTGCCAAAGGCTAGAGCCTGCGCGTCATCAGATGGTAGCCGTCGCGCATCCGAAAGCCAGCGCGGCCATAGAGACGCTGTGCAACGGTGTTGTCTGACCCGACCTCAAGATGCAGCGCCTTCACGCCCGCCTCTCCGAGGGCGCGGGGCAAGGCGAGCAGGACTT
Source organism: Tateyamaria omphalii (assembly GCF_019802125.1). Taxonomy (GTDB): domain Bacteria; phylum Pseudomonadota; class Alphaproteobacteria; order Rhodobacterales; family Rhodobacteraceae; genus Tateyamaria; species Tateyamaria omphalii_B. The sequence continues at coordinate 1,432,357 of NZ_JAHVHT010000001.1, read as the reverse complement.
CGGTGGCAATACCGCGTCCCCGGACACCGGGGCGGATGAAAATCTCGTCAATGAACCCGTCCATCCCGCCGAATTCGATGGACCAGCCGAAGGTGACGACGACATAGCCAATGGGCGCGCGGGCCGGTCCAATCAGGTAGGCCACTCCGTGCGGAATGCCGTCGAGCAGGGGTTTGAGGCCGGCGGCCCGCGCCTCCTCCGACATCTCGATGCCCTCCTCGGCATGGAAGCCCGCGACAAGCGCATCCAGCCGATCGAAATGCTCGGGCGTGGCAAGGGTGAGGGCCGCGCTCACAACCGGGCCAGCCGTTCTGTGAGCAAGTCAAAGAAGCCGTCGGCGTCCAGGTTGCCAATGAAGAGCGCGTTGGCCGGACGGTCGGTGACACCCCACCAGTCGGCGACGGTCATGCCCATCGTCAACTCGGACGTGGTTTCAATCTCGACATTGATGTGCCTGCCGGAGAACAGATCAGGGCGGATCAGGTAGGCCGTCACGCAAGGGTCGTGCAACGGCGCTCCGGCGGAGCCGTATTTTTCCTTGTCGAAGCGTTCGAAGAAATCGGTCATCTGGGCAACGGCCACACCCGCGGCTGTGCCGAGAGCGCGGAAGGCGTCGTTGCGCGGTTTCGTGACCAGCGCCTTGTGGGTGACATCAAGCGGCATGACGACGATTGGCGCCCCACTTTTGAACACGATATCAGCAGCTTGTGGGTCTACATAGATGTTGAATTCGGCGGCGGGCGTGATGTTGCCGACCTCGAAATAGGCTCCGCCCATGAGCACGATCTCCTGCACCCGCTCCACGATGTCGGGCGCCTTTTGAAATGCGGTGGCGATGTTGGTGAGCGGACCGAGCGGGCACAGGGTGACGGTGCCGGGATCGTTGTCGCGCAGCGTGTCGATGATGAAGTCGACGCCGTTCTGATCCTGCAGCGGCATGGTCGGATCGGGCAGGTCCGGACCATCAAGTCCGGTCTTGCCGTGCACGTGCTCTGCCGTCACCAGGTCGCGGCCCAGCGGTCGGTCGCATCCGGCAAAGACGGGAACATCAACTTTGCCTGCCAACTCGCAGACAATGCGTGCATTCTTGGCTGTCAGGTCCAGTGGGACATTGCCGGCGACGGCGGTGATGCCCAGCACTTCGACATCCTCCGGGCTGGCCAATGCCAGCAGGATCGCGACGGCATCGTCCTGTCCGGGATCGGTGTCGATGATGATCTTGCGCGCTGTCACGCTGCCTCCGCTCGGATTTTGGCGCACCGTGGCCCCTTTGGCACCCCTTGTCCAGAAGCGTCACGTCGCAATACGCAAATCCTTGCACGGGGCGGAAATGCTGACATAAGAGCGGACACCATGGCCGACGCCCCGATTTATATCCATGCAGGTGCGCACCGCACGGGCACTTCGTCCTTTCAGCTTGGGCTGCACGAAAACCGCCAGATCCTGGGCGACCTTGGTTGGGCGACAGCCTATCCCGGTCGGGATGGCATCCCTTCGGGCAAGCTGGCGCTCAGACTGCCTTCCGGCTCACGGATCGACCCAGAAGCGGCGGCAATCAAGGCCCGTAAGGGGCTTGAAGAGTATCGCGACGGCCGTCCGTTGATCCTGTCCGAAGAAAACATCACCGGACGCATGTATCACTTCATGCAGGGCCTGTTTTATCCCTTTGCCGAAAAACGATGCGCCGCTCTGCGCGCCGCCTGGACGGGGCCGATTGCCCATCTTCTCCTTGTTGTGCGCCCATACGATCAGCTTTTTGTGTCAGCCTATCGCAAGCGGGCCGAAGACAATGCGATGCCCGGCTTTGCACAGGTGCGCGATCACTACATGAATATGGACCGCGGGTGGCCCGCCTTGGTTGCTGGCATGTATGAGGCGCTGAAGCCGCAAGTGATGACCGTTGTGCCCTATGCCGCGCGCGGCACCAATGTCGACCTCCTGCACAGACTGGTCCCGGACTTGCCGCGCGATATGCTGAGAGAGCCCGCGAGGGTGGTCAACAAAAGCGCAACCGATGCGGCGCTGGAGGTGTTGCAAGCGCGCTACCAAGCGGGTGAGTCATTGTCGCGCGCTGCTTGGACAGCGATCATCGACGAACATTCGCAGGATCGTGCATCACGCGGTATTGCCGAGTTTTCCGATATTGAAAAAGCTGATTTGGCAGCGCGTTACGCGTCCGACTTAAAGCAGATCGAATGGATGCCGCACGTCAATTTCGTGTAGCTTTCTCCTGCGCTTTCACCGCGTTCCAAAGTGCGTCCATCTCTTCCAGCGTGCTGTCCTGCGGGCGCTTGCCGTCTTGCGCCAAGGTGGCCTCGATCGCGCTGAACCTGCGGGTGAACTTGGCGTTTGTGCGTCGCAGCGCCTCTTCGGGCTCGACCCCGAGATGCCGCGCGAGGTTGGCGACGACAAAAAGCAGATCGCCCATCTCGTCCACCATCTCGTCATGGCCCATGGTATCACGCGCCTCGACCAGTTCGGCGGCCTCTTCCTTGATCTTGTCGATCACCTGCGCAGTTTCGGGCCAATCGAAGCCCACGCGGGCCGCGCGCTTCTGCAGCTTCACCGCGCGCAAGAGAGCGGGCAGGTTCATCGCAACGCCGTCAAGCGCACCTTTCTGGGCCTTGCCGGCCCGTTCGGCGGCCTTGATCGCTTCCCAGTCACGGGTTTGCTGTTCGGCGCTCTTGTCTCGGGATTCGTCGCCGAACACATGCGGGTGCCGGTCCACCATCTTGTTCGAGATGTTCGTGACCACGGAATGAAAGCTGAAATGCCCAGCCTCTTCGCCGATGGCCGTGTGGTAGACCGATTGCAGAAGCAGGTCGCCCAATTCGCCCTCAAGCTCGGTCCAGTCCTCCCGTTCGATGGCGTCTGCCACCTCATAGGCTTCCTCGATCGTGTAGGGCGCGATGGTCTGGAAGGTCTGTTCGACATCCCAGGGGCAACCCGTCTCCGGATCGCGCAGGCGGCGCATGATTTCCAGCAGGCGCTCTATCCCTGCGTTTTGGTCATGGATCAGGTCGTCACCCATTGCAGCCCCCGCCGGTTTCAGGTTTGCTGACATGTGACGTATCCCAGCGCCCGGAGTCCACCCATGCCCATCATCAACCGCATCGGCGATCTTGCCCCCGACATGGCCGCATGGCGTCAGCATCTGCATTCGATCCCGGAACTGTCGTTCGATTGCCCCAAGACATCGGCCTTTATCCTGGAACGGCTGGCCGAGATTGGTGTGGATGAGGTGCATGGCGAGATCGCGCAGACCGGCATCGTGGCGATCATCAAGGGGCAGGGCGAGGGGCCGACCATTGGCCTGCGCGCAGATTTCGATGCACTGCCCATCGAGGAGCAGACCGGCGTGCCTTATGCCTCGACTCATCCCGGCAAGATGCACGCCTGTGGGCATGACGGGCATACGGCAATGCTATTGGGCGCAGCGAAGTATTTGGCTGAGACGCGCAATTTCACCGGGAAGGTCGCGTTGATTTTCCAGCCCGCCGAGGAAGATGGAGGCGGGGGTGAGGTCATGGTGCAGGAGGGCATCATGGACCGTTTCGACATCGGCGAGGTTTATGCCATCCACAACTCGCCCGGCCGTGATGTCGGCAAGTTTCACACCCGCGCGGGTCCCATAATGGCGGCGGCCGATACGTTCCACATTCATGTCACGGGCAAGGGTGGGCATGGCGCGCGGCCCTATGATTGCGTGGATCCGGTCGTCGCCGCCTGCGCCATCGTGACGGCGGTTCAGACCATCGTCAGCCGCAATCATCACCCGCTGGAGCAACTGGTCATCTCGACGACCCAGATCCATACCGGCACGACCGACAACGTCATCCCCGAGAGCGCCTATATCAACGGCACGGTGCGCACCTTCTCCAAGGACGTGCAGGCGATGGTTGTGCGTCGGATGGAAGAGATTGTTGCGGGGACCGCCGCGGCATATGGCTGCGAGGCGCGGCTGGAGTTCGAATTTGGCTATCCTCCGACGGTGAATGACAGCGACAAGGCAGCCTTTGCCGCTCAGGTTGCAGCAGAGGTTTCTGGTGCAACGGGAGTGGACGCGGATGTTGAGCCGGTGATGGGGGCAGAGGATTTTTCCTATATGCTCGAGGCGCGACCTGGCGCTTACCTGATGCTTGGGCAGGGCGAAGGTGTGGGCGTTCATCATCCCGAGTTCAATTTCAATGACGAGATTGCGCCCATCGGTGCGTCCTTTTTCGCACGACTGGTCGAGACGGCACAGCCACTGCGGTAAGAAGCGCTGCCCCTCGGCGCGCAGCACCTGACCCCCGGATTTTGTTCAAACAGAGAAGAGAGACGCGGGATGGCGTTGGAAGACGCGAAACACCAGATCGATCATGCCTTTACCCGCGAAGACCCACGTGGGCCGTCCTATGAGCTGACCTTTGGCGGGGCGACGTCGTTTTTGCGGCGACGTTACACCAAGGATCTGACTGGCGTGGACATTGCGGTGACCGGTGTGCCCTTTGATCAGGCGGTGACGAACCGGCCCGGCACACGGCTGGGCCCGCGCGCTATCCGAGAGGCGTCGTCTCTGCTGGCGCCGGACGCGCCCTATGGCTGGCCATTTGATGTGCTCAGCGAGCGTGTCATCGTCGACTATGGCGATTTGGCGTTCGACTACGCCAATATTCCCGCCTTTCCAGAGACGTTGACGTTGCATGTCCGCGGTATCCTCGACGCGGGTGCAGCGAGCGTCGTACTGGGCGGCGATCACTACATTTCGTTCCCCATTCTCAAAGCATATGCCGAGAAACATGGGCCTATTTCGTTGATCCAGATCGACGCCCATACCGATACCTGGGCGGATGACGACATGGCCCGCGTCGATCACGGTACAATGTTCTACAAGGCGGTGAAGTCCGGGATCGTGGACCCTGCCACGTCGGTCCAAATCGGGATCCGGACGACGAACGAGGATACACTGGGCGTGAACATCATCGACGCGCCGGAATTCCATCGCATTGGGCCGGAGGCGGCGGCGGCACGTGCGCGGGAGATCGTAGGTGACAGGCCGGTTTATCTGAGTTTCGACATCGACGGTTTGGACCCGGCCTTTGCCCCCGGCACAGGCACGCCTGTGTGGGGCGGTCTCAGTTCCGCTCAGGCGGCGGCGCTGCTGCGTGGGCTGGCGGGTATCAACATTCAAGGCGGGGACGTGGTCGAGGTTTCACCCCCCTTTGACACAACCGGTGCCACGGCCATCGCGGGCGCGCATGTGGCGACCGAGATTTGTCAGCTTCTGGGATGGAGGATGCGCAGTGGCGCCTAGAAATCAGCCGATCAGCGGCAATGATCTGGCGCGGTTTTCCGGGCCGAACACGTTCATGCGCCTGCCGTTTTCGAACGAATTGCAAAAGCTGGATGTGGCCGTTCTTGGCGTGCCAATGGACATCGGGACCTCGTGGCGGTCAGGCACGCGGTTCGGACCGAAACAGGTGCGCAGCGAATCCGCGATGATCCGGCCCTACAATCTGCAGACGGGGGCTGCGCCCTTTGACAGTTTGCAGGTGGCGGATATTGGTGATCTTGCGATCAATACGTTCTCTCTGGCCGATAGTTTGCGTATCATTGCAGAGAGTTACGAGGCGATCCTCGACTTCGACGCAGTGCCGTTGGCCATCGGTGGCGACCATTCCATTACGCTTCCCATTCTGCGGGCGATGGCCAAACGCCATGGTCGCGTCGCGTTGGTGCATGTGGATGCCCATGCAGACGTCAATGACGAGATGTTCGGCGAGAAGGAGACGCACGGCACCGTGTTTCGCCGCGCCTTTGAAGAGGGTCTTGTCCAGCTCGAGAAGGTCTACCAGATCGGTTTGCGCGGCACTGGCTATTCGGCAGAAGACTTTACCGAGGCGCAGGGTTGGGGTTTTCAGCATTTTCCAGCCTCCGAGTTGTGGGGGCGCGATCTGAGCCAGCTCGGGGCTGAAATCCGGCGGGATATCGGGGATGTTCCAACCTATGTCAGCTATGATATCGACAGTCTGGATCCGGCGTTTGCGCCCGGCACCGGCACTCCCGAAATCGCTGGCCTGACCACGCCGCAGGCGCTACAATTGATCCGGGCATTGCGCGGTCTCAACATTGTGGGTTGCGACCTCGTTGAAGTCTCTCCGCCATACGATACATCCGGCAATACAGCGCTGACAGGAGCGAATATCCTGTATGAACTGTTATGCGTCCTTCCGGGCGTGGCCTATCGTTGAGATTGCGGGAGCCTCCGGCGGCGGTTTATCTGGCAAAGTGAAGAGCATGGAATGAGGTTTGTGATGTATCTCTTTGTCGTTGCTTGTGTTTTTGTTATCGGATTGCTCGCCTTTGTCCGGCTCGCCCCGACAGATGTGGGCCAGTGGCACAGGCCGGTTGCAGAAACCAACAACCAGAACATGGCGGGCGGTGCCATACGGGTTGCGCCGGCGGAGCCTGACGCGTTGGCGCGGGTTGACGCAGCCGCGCGCAGCCTGCCGCGCACGCATGCAATCGCCGGATCGGTTGAAGAAGGGCGGATCACATACGTGACCCGCTCCAAATGGATCGGCTTTCCGGATTACACAACGGTGGAATACAGCGATGGGCTGCTCAGGATGCATGCCCGGTTGCGTTTCGGTCGCTCAGATTTTGGCGTCAACCGCGAACGACTGGAGCGGTTGCTTCTCGCCGCCGCGCAGGGATGAGCTCATGCAGCCTTCCTGCACCTCGCGCCACATGGGCGAGTTCAGCGACATCTGGCACTGGGCCATGAACATGCGACCATCCACCTGCATGCAGATCGTTTGACCCAATTCGATCCTGCTACCAGCCTTGTCCGTGCAGTAGCACTCGACCGTCTTGCCAGAGGGTGAGGTGACATCTGCCAGCGCGGGGCTGGCCATCATCAGAAAAATCAACGTGTTGCGCAGCATGAGTAGGAGTATAGCACAGACGGCCTCTTGACCAATAGTCGGGCTTGGATCAAACCGGCGTTATGATCCCCCAAGACCGCCTTTTGCAGATCACCCAGCGCTTTCAGTATCTTGAGGCCGCCATGGCCGACGGGTCCGGTGACATTGCGGCGCTGGCCAAGGAGTATTCCGACCTCAAACCTGTCGTGGATCAGATCAATGCGTATCAGCAGATCGTGGCCGACATGGAAGAAGCCGAGGCCATGTTGTCCGATCCCGATATGGCAGAACTGGCGGAAGAGGAGTTGCCCCGCCTCAAGGCAGCTCTGCCAGACGCCGAAGCAGCCTTGCAGATCGCGCTCTTGCCCAAGGATGCCGCAGACGCAAAACCCGCCATGCTTGAGATCCGACCCGGGACGGGAGGCGACGAAGCAGCCCTGTTCGCGGGCGACCTTTTGCGCATGTACCAGCGCTACGCCGAGGGGCGGGGCTGGAAGCTTGATATCGTTGAGGAACAGGCGACGGAGCTGGGCGGGATCAAGGAGGTTGTGGCCCATATTACCGGTAACAACGTCTTTGCCCGGATGAAGTATGAAAGCGGTGTGCACCGCGTGCAGCGTGTGCCCACGACCGAAAGCGGCGGGCGTATTCATACGTCAGCGGCGACGGTGGCCGTGCTGCCCGAGGCCGAGGATGTCGACATCGACATCTCTCAACAGGATATCCGCATCGACACGATGCGCGCCTCCGGCGCGGGCGGTCAGCACGTCAACACCACCGACAGTGCCGTGCGCATCACGCACCTGCCAACAGGCATCGTGGTAACCAGCAGCGAGAAGTCGCAGCACCGCAACCGCGAGATCGCCATGCAGGTGCTGCGCGCGCGGCTTTACGACCTTGAGCGCAGCCGGGTGGACAGCGAACGGTCCGCCGACAGGGCGGCGCAGGTTGGCTCGGGCGACCGGTCGGAGCGCATTCGCACTTACAACTTCCCCCAAGGCCGCATGACCGATCATCGGATCAACCTCACCCTCTACAAGCTGGATCAGGTGATGCAGGGCGATCTGGACGAGGTGATCGATGCGTTGACGGCGGATGCGCAGGCGCGGCTGATGGCCGAGATGGGCACGTGACCACGGCCGCACAGGCCATGGTCGCGGCCACCGCGCGGCTGCGGGCAGCGGGTGTGCCTGATCCGGCGCGCGACGCGCGGGTGCTTCTTGCGCACGCGGCGCAGGTCGATGCGGCGCGCGTGACCCTTATCGCACCCGAGGACATCGCCCCTGACATCGCCGACAGGTATGATCATCTCATCGCCTTGCGTGCGGTCCGTGTGCCCGTCAGCCACCTGATCGGTCAGCGTGAGTTCTATGGGCGCGCTTTCAAGGTCAGCTCGGATGTGCTGGACCCGCGCCCGGAAACCGAAACACTGGTCGAGGCGGCGCTGACAGAGGATTTCGGGCGCGTCCTTGATCTGGGCATCGGGTCCGGTTGCTTGCTGGTTACCCTCTTAGCGGAACGGACAGAAGCGCATGGCGTCGGTGTCGATCTTTCGGAGGCAGCCTGTCTGCAAGCCTCTGCCAATGCTGTACTGCACAAAGTTGCTGCCAGGGCGACCATTCTGCAAGGCGACTGGTTTGACCCGGTCGAAGAGCGGTTTGACCTGATTGTTGCGAACCCGCCATACCTGTCTGCATTCGAAATGGAAGAGATCGCGCCGGAGTTGCGCGATCACGAACCTCGCATGGCTCTGACCGACGAGGGCGACGGTCTTAACGCTTATCGCACCATCGCCAACGAAGCGGGCAGCTATCTGACTGCGCAAGGCCGCGTCCTGTGCGAGATAGGGTGGCAGCAGGGGCCGGATGTGCGCACCATTTTTGAGAACGGTGGATGGGGCACGGTCGACATCCTGCCCGATCTTGACGGGCGCGACAGGGTCCTTATTGCGCGGAATCCGGCGTGAGTGGGTCAAAAAGTGTCGAAAATGCCCCATTAACCCTTGTCGTCCGGGTCTGAGCGTGCATATTCGGGATCAGACGCAGATTGCGCGGCCTTGGTCATGCAGCAGCGTCCCATCCACAAGATCGCCAAGAGACTGTGACACGCAACCAGGCTGATGCGGCACAGGCGATCCCAAAGTATTTTGCCAGAGAGCTGAACACATCCATGAAGTCTTCGAGATCACGGTCCCGGTCCAAGAGCAACCGCAACCGCAATTCCGGTGGTGGCGGCAACGTCGTCAATCGCGTGTTCGACAGTTCCGGCCCCGAGGGCAAGGTGCGCGGCACGCCGCAGCAGATTATCGACAAGTACAACCAGCTCGCCCGTGACGCGCAGCTGTCTGGTGACCGTGTCGCGACCGAGAACTTTCAGCAGCACGCGGAGCACTACCTGCGCATGTTGGCCGAAGCGCAGCGCGAGATCGAAGCGCGCCGGGAGGAGCAGGATCGCCAGAACCGTGAACGCCAGGCCGAGCGTGACCGCGAACGCGCTGCCCGCCAGGAGCAGGAGGCCAATCCCGATCCCGCACAGGCGCCGCAGCCTGACGTTGTCGATAGCGATGGCGACAGCGGCTTGGTGGAAACGCCCGAAAGTCAGCCCAAACCAAAGCCGAAATCCACGCGCAGCCGGGCCCCGCGCAAGCCCAAGGCCGAACCCGTGGCCGAGCAGGCTGAAGCCGCTTCGCAATCAGAAGCCGACGGATCAGCGCCAGAGGCGTCCGAGGCGGCTGAGTAAGCGCTTCCTTTGTTCTCGGTAGTACGGGCGCTTGCCGCTGGCGTGCCAGGTGCTGTGTCAGCCCTTTGCTACTTCACGCGCGAGGGCGCAAAACGCCTCGAGCGGAACCTGTTCTGCGCGGTCCGTCGGTTTGATGCCGGCAGCGATCAATCGATCTTCAATATCGGGAGCCGTGCCCTTCAGCGCGGCGCGCAACATCTTGCGCCGTTGATTGAAGGCGGCGGCCACGACACGGCTTAGCACATCGGCCTGCGCTTCGAACCTGGGCTGGGGCAGGGCGGTCAGGTGCACAACGGCGCTCGACACCTTTGGCGGTGGGGTAAACGCACCGGGGGGCAGTGACATGACGATCCTTGCATCGGCCCGCCACTGGGCCAGTACGGCGAGACGGCCATAGGTCTTGGACCCCGGTTGCGCCACGATCCGTTCGGCCACCTCGCGCTGAAACATCAACGTCAGGGATTGCCAGAAAGGCGGCCATGTCTGCGGTGTGAGCCAGCGCACCAGCAACTCCGTGCCGACGTTGTAGGGCAGGTTGGCGGCAACCCGGATGGGCGGCGTGAGGTGCTCCAGCGGATCAATTTCGAGCGCGTCGCCCTCGATCACCTGCAAACGGCCCGGATAGCGGTCGGCAATCTCTGCCAGCGCGGGCAGGCAACGTGCATCCTTTTCGATGGCAAGGACCTTGCGTGCGCCTTCGGACAAGAGCCCGCGGGTCAACCCGCCGGGGCCTGGACCGATTTCCAGAACATCGGAACCACTCAGGTCACCGGCCTGCCGTGCGATCTTGGCTGTCAGGTTCAGGTCGAGCAGAAAGTTCTGGCCCAATGCCTTGCGCGCACTCAGCCCGTGCGTTGCAATCACCTCGCGCAACGGCGGCAGATCGTCAATGGCGCTCATGAGCCTTGCGCCATCTTGTGCGCCAGCCGGATCGCTTCGATCATGCTTGTGGGGTTGGCGGTGCCGCGGCCTGCGATGTCGAAGGCGGTGCCATGGTCCGGCGATGTGCGGATGATGGGCAAACCGAGTGTCACGTTCACGCCCCGGTCGAAATCCAATGTCTTGATCGGGATCAGGGCCTGATCATGGTACATGCAGATCGCCGCGTCGTACTGTTTGCGCGCGGCGGCGTGGAACATCGTGTCGGCAGGCCAGGGACCGGTTATGTTCAGACCGTCCTTCGCCATGTCCGTGATCAGGTCGGCGATCCAATCGAGCTCCTGTCGTCCCATGGCGCCGCCTTCGCCCGCGTGGGGATTCAGACCGGCCACGGCAATGCGCGGGTCGGGCAGGTGGAACTGATCGCGCAGGCCGTTTGCGGTGATCTGGACCGTCTCTCGCAGCAGATCGGGTGTGAGCGCGCTTGGCACATCTTCAAGCGCGATGTGGATCGTGGTCGGCACCACGCGCAATTCGTCCGAGGCGAGCATCATGACTGCGCGCGCAGCACCGGTCAGCGCTTCGAGGTATTCGGTATGTCCCGGATAGGCAAAGTCGGCACCGTCCATCAGCACCTTCTTGTGGATGGGAGCGGTGCACAGCGCCGCTGCCTCGCCACGGGTCACCAGATCAACCCCGCGGGCGATCACGTCTATCACACCCTGTGCGTTTTCCAGCGTCGGTGTGCCCGCCGTGGCGGGGGCGGGAAAGTCGTGGCGCAGAACGGGCAGGGCGTCTGTCGGCCCTGTCAGGCGACCGTCACCAACCTCGACCCAAGGCGTGCCATCCGGCAGATGCCGTGGATCACCCAGCAAGACCATCGGGATGTCATTGCGCAGTTCTGTCCAGGCTTTTGCCGCAATTTCCGGGCCGATGCCCGCCGGTTCGCCACAGCAGATGGCGATGGGCCGTGCCGTCATTCGAAGATGCGCACGTCGGCGTCAGCCCGCAAATCGGCCAGCAACGTCTCGGAGAAGGCATTCAGGCGCTGGTTGCGCAACTGCGATGCGACGGCGCCACGGTCGATTTCCTGATCCTCTTCCAGTGTCGGCGTGCGGCCGCAAAGCATCAGGAACACAAGCGTATTGCCATTTGCGCGTGTCAGGGCCGTGGACACCTCGCCGGGGTCGAGCTTGGACAGCTCGATGGCGATGTCATCGGGGATCTCGTCCGGCGGCAAGCTGCCACGGTCGAGAACCGACGGATCCTGCCCGCGTGCCACACCGTAGAGGTCGTCGCAGCGGTCGACGCGGGCTGCAATCGACTGAGCCCGCGACAGCGCTTCCGGCGTGCGTCCACCGTTGATGTAGTACGCCGCGTACTCAATGGCGGAGAATGTCTGCTGCGGAGCTTCGGTTTCGCGGATGTCGCGCAACTGGAACAAGGCGACGGCATTGGGGATCTGCAAGGGTGCCGTCACATCGCCCGGTCCAAGCGCCAGCAGAAGCGGGCGCAGCACGGGCGGCAGGTCCGAGATTGGTGTCCAGGGCAGGCGGCCCCCCGCTCCGCGTGATGCGGTGGCGGAAAAACGGCGCGCGAAGTTCGAGAATTCGGCCTCGGACTTGGTCTGGGCGATGATTTCGGCCTGTTCCAGAACCCGTTCGGCTTCCTGCGGTGGTGCAGGGATGATGATCTCGGAAACGAGGACTTCGATACCCGAATTGCCGCGCGCGGACTGAACGGCGCGGTCGATCTCGCGATCGTCGATGCGCACCCGGTTGCCGAAGCGCGCACGGATATAGTCACGCCACACCAGCTGCGCATTCACAAAATCACGGAATGTTTCTTCGGCCACGCCCTCGCTGGCGAGGCCCTGAACGAATTCTTCGGTGCTCAGATCGGCGCGGCCTGCAAACTCTGCGAGCCCTGCGGCCAGTTCATCCGGGCCAAGGACAATGCCCACCGCCCGTGTTTCCGCTTCGCGCAGGCGGTCACGGATCAACTCTTCGATCACTTCGCTGCGGCTGCTGCCGCTGGCACCGAGCAAGCGCAGAAAGCGCTGACGCTGCTGCACCTCGAATTCGGTGATCGTCCGTTGATCTACCTGTGCGACGGGGTCGAACAGCCCTTGCGCCGGAGCCTGCACCGTGGACAGGATCAGGGCGCATGTTGCAATGACCGCTCGCCGAAACTTCTTACCGCTCATCTTGTCGCCTGCTTTCCGCATGATCGTGTTTCCACGCGTTCCCCGGTGTTGACCGAGAACCCACGCAGGGACACTGTTAACCCCAGACTGGTGGAGGGCTCAAGAGTTGTCGAGTCCGCGAAGCTGCGATTGACCGACAGCCCCACCGTCACGCATTCGTTGGTATATGCAATCTCGGCGCCTGCCGTCGCGGCGCGGCCCTCCTCCAGATCATATCGCCAGCTCGCATTTGCCGTCCAAAACCGATCGATCTTGAAGCCGCCATCGAACGTCACTTCGCCGATTGGCGAGTCCAGATCGATATCTGCATCCTCGGAAATCCAGATGTAGCTGCCGCCGAGCCGCAGCCGATTGCTGCTCCAGGCGCCACGGACTTCGGCCTTGGATACGTCAAAACTTTCGTTGAACAGTGTGCGGCCATAAAGCGCCAAGCCGCCATCAAACTCCAGCTTGCCGGCCAGCAGAAAGTCGGACGTCGTGCCGGACAAGCCGGATGTGTCGTTGAAATCCACCTGTTCCTCTTCGCGCAGGATCTGTGCCATCGTCAGGCTGGCCGACCACCCATCCGGATCCAGGCGCGCCCAGGTGCCACCATAGGCCAGTGCCCAGCCGCGCTCGCGCCGGTCTTCGGATGGAAAGCGGCTGAGAGACAGAAGATTTCCTTCATCAAACTCAACCCGGGTGCTTTCGTCGTTGGGAACATGCAAACCATCCCCGCCAACCCATGCGAACTGGGCAATCGGTTCAAAGAACTGACGAACGCCATTGTTGCCGCGCCGAACCAGTGGATAGCGCAGGGTAACGCCGAGCTTGGGGGCGAGACCGCTGTCTCCGCCATCAAAAGTAGCGTCGTCGCTGACCCGAATGACATCGGCGGCGAGCCCGAGCGTTGTTTGCGTTTGCAAGCCGCCAAACTGCATCGTGCGCAACCATTCCGCGTCGAAGCTGAACCGCAGGACATCCGTGCCATCGGCAAACCCGTCGCCATCGGCATCGAAATCGACGTCAGACGGGCGTTCATGCGCATGTGCTTCGGCAGCCAGTCTGACCTCTCCTCCAATCAGGTTCGGATGGAACCGCCGCTCATAGAGCGCGTCGATCACATCCGAGGGAAGCAGGTCATCATCCTCATCATCGCGCAGCGATTTGAAGTTCACATAGGACAGCCGGATGAACTCATCCCTGCGCGTCCGCGACAGCTGTATGGTGCTGTCCAGCCTGTCCTTGCCGAAAAAGCCGTAGTCGTTGAAGTAGGCGTCGTCAGAAATCGACTCGAGATCGAATTCCAGGACGAAGCCGCGCTCAAGCGCAAATTCACCGGCGGCAAACAGATAGCCGCGCGTGTCGTCTGGCTGCACATCGTCATTGGAGTATGCGCCCTGGACGATGATGTTTCCCCGTCGGAACGCCTGACGATACCGGAACTCCAAAGTGCGGGTGCTGCTGGACAGGTAGGGGGTCAGTGTCAGGTCCCTGTGATCCCCAAGTGCGATGAAATACGGTACGGCCAGCCCGGTCCCGAGGCGCGAGTTCGACCGGATCTGCGGAAACAGCACACCGGACGTACGTTCGAGTGTCGGGTCAGGCAGCCGCAGCCTCGGCAGGTAAAAGATGGGCACGTTCAGCACCCGCAACTGCGCCCCGTCAAAGTAAAGCTGGCGCGCCTCCCGATCGTGGATGACGCGCTTGGCGCGGATTTGCCACAATGGGGGCTTTGGATCGTCCTCGCATATGCGGCAGGACGTGACCGCGGTCTTGTAGAGTTGCGTATATCGTCCGCCGACACGGTTCATCTGGACGGAGGCCAGTTGCAGCTGGTCATTCAGCACGAGCCGTGCTCCGGTCAGAAGGCCGTTTTGCAGATCCTCGCTCAACTCCGCCTGGCTTGCCAGGATCAGAACGTCGTCGCCTTCTTCGACGACGATGGGGCCGGTGATGGTCAGAGCGCCTGTATCGGGGTTGTACTCGATGGCCTGCGCACTCAGTCGGGTTGCACCCTGAAATGCTTCGACATTGCCGCGTGCGATCAGGCGTCGGTCGCGCGTGACCTCGATATCGTCGGCCACCAGGACCGCAGGCGGCGGTTCGGTGGCCGGGGCGTCAGGCTGGGATTGCGCCGCAGAAGGACCACTCCACCCCGTCATGAGCAGAACCAGCGCTAGAACATGTCCAAAACTGCGCCGCATCCTAGCCGTCCTCGGCCCGAAGGAGCAGACCAAGTGCCAAGAGAATCGAAGCAACTGGCGGTGCCCATGCCGCAAGCAACACCGGTATCTGGCCATTTTCGCCCAGTATCTGTGCAAAGCTTCGGATGAAGTACAAGCCAAACCCCAGCAACACCGCAGCCAGCACTGCCGTGCCGGTCCCCCCAAACCGGGTATGGCGCATCGTGAAGGCAGCGGCAACAAGAACCATGCCCATCAGAAAGATCGGGCGCGCCAGTTCCGACTGCATCCAGACCACGTGCTTGCGTGCTGAAAAACCTGCCTGTTCCAATTGTGCGATGAACTCGGGCATATCCCAGATCGAAACGCCTGCCGGGGTGCCGAGACGTTCGCGTATGCTGTCAAGCGTCAGGGTAGAGGGCACTTCGAGAAGCTCGTGTTCGACCGCGTTTGCCTCTGGATTGATTCCGACGGTGAGCGGCCACGCCTTGGCCCTGCGTAGAGACCAGGCGCCGTCGCGCAGCGCAGCGCTTGCAGCCTCGATCCGCCGAATCGGACCTCCGTTGGGCGCATAGGCAACGAATGTAACCCCATAGAGCACGGAGGCATCCGCATTCGAACGGGCCGCCCGTATCACGGTCTGCCCGGCCTCGCTGCCCTGGCGCAGCCACAGGCCCTCTTCTGATATCGACAATGCCGATACGCCGCCAGAGCGATAGGTTTCCGCCAATGTCGCGTAGCGCTTGGACGTCGCAGCGACCATGGGGCCAAGCGTGGTTGTCGCCAGAATGCCGATGATGATCGACACGACAACCGGTCCCGTCAGCGCCCGAAGTGCCGACCGTCCGGCAGCGCGTGTAACCACCAATTCCGATGATCGGGCCAGTGAGACAAAGAGCGCAACAGTGCCCAAGATCATGATCAGTGGCAGGATCTGGTTCAGCGTTTCCGGTACTTTTAACAGCGTCAGGCCGATGCGTTGGCCAAAGCCGACACCGAATTGCGCAAATTTCCGTGTCTGATCGATCAGGTCCACAAGCGCGACCAATGCCGTGAGCACGGCTGCAATCCCGAGAAGTGCGATCGCGAAGCGGCGGGCGAAATACACGTGAAGGATCATGCCGTGCGCCTCCGCATATTGCGCAACCGTGCGCCGCCGCCCGACGCAACCCACAACAGTCCAACGGTCAGACCCAGGCCAATGAGCGACGGCGTATACAGGATCGGCCAGTATCGCGCATCGTCCAGCACGGGTGTCGAGAGCGGGCTCCGCATTCCATCCAGGGCAATCAGCAGCAGGAAGGCGATCACAACCTCGCGCCACGCGCCGAACCGCGAATAGCCGCCGACCAAGAGGGTCGCGAATCCGATCAGCGCGGTGACAAAGCAAAAGGCCGACCGTGCAAACCGGCTGTGAACCTCCTCAGCCACGGCGCCGGGTGTGGTGCCGAACGTTCTCGCGGTTTCATTCCAACCAGCCAACAAGGCGGGTGTGCGCAGGAATTGCAGCGACAGGGAAACTTCGTCATCCCCTGTCATCAGCGGCG
Organism: Tateyamaria omphalii; assembly: GCF_019802125.1. Taxonomy (GTDB): domain Bacteria; phylum Pseudomonadota; class Alphaproteobacteria; order Rhodobacterales; family Rhodobacteraceae; genus Tateyamaria; species Tateyamaria omphalii_B. Next base: position 1,415,913 of record NZ_JAHVHT010000001.1, on the reverse strand, counting down.
ATATATCGAATGAAAAGTCTTGAAACTTGGCGGTAGACAGCCGGTTGTCGTTTGTCGAAAGACGCTGCGCCAATCCGTCGACCATGATCAGGGATGTGTTGTCGGTGTTTCTGACAAGATACGCTTCGGCGGCAGTGTATATGACCCGCTCATTTGGCGTGCGTCGGTCCGCGAGGAACACATCCTGCAACACGCCGTCCTCGCTTATCGCCCGCGTGTAGAAGGTCACACCCGGCGTCGGGTTGAGGAATGTTCCCTCGGTCAGCAGGCGCGATGTGACATTGCGGGAAATCTCGCCCTCGCGCTGGTTCAGTTGTTCGCTCGCTGCCGGCACGAGAACATGGCTGAGAACAGACATCATCAGCGCGGAAATCAAACCGAAGACGGCAACAGGCCGGGCCAGGCGCCAGGGTGATGAGCCGGTGGACATCATCACGGTCAGTTCGCTTTCGTTGTTCAGCCGGTTGGTGACGTAGACCGCGGCGGCGAAGGTTGCGATGGGCAGGACCGTCGTTATGAGCCGCGGGAGGCCGAGTGCCGAAAACTCCAGAAACACCAGCGCCGTCTGCCCGTCTCCGATCAAGCGGTCGAACAACTGAACGGCGCGATTGATCCAGAAAACGGACACCAGAACGAGGGCAAAAAAGCCAAAGAGCCACATGAGCTGTGACAACATATAGCGGTCAAATCTGACCAAGGGGACCCCCGGTTGTGGTGTGTTCGTCTTTTTGGACGCGGCAGCGTTTGTCGGGAACCTACCCCAAGGTGCGGTCGGGGAAAACTCCAAAACTGATGCGAAAGCAGACGCGAGCGCTGGTCACCCGGGCGGTGCCGGGTTACGTCTTGGTCCATGACATATTCGGAGCATCCCATGACCGACCTGACCCCCGTCACCTTTATTGCCACCGATCTTGATGCCATTGCCGGGCACGAGGGCCGCGTCGCGGTCATCGTCACGCCCGAAGGCAAGCTGGAGCAGAGCGCGCGGCGCGCCAATCGACTGACCAAGGGCGCTGTGCAGCGCTTTGTGGACAGTGAAGGTTTCGAGAAGGTGAAGCCGGGGCAGGTGACCAGTTTTGCCTGGCCTGTGGGCATGGCGGCGGAGGCGCTGGATGTCGTGTGCCTGGCGCGCAATCACTCGGTGGAGGACGCACGCAAGGCCGGTGCCGCTTTGGGCAAGGCGCGCGGGGGCAAGGCGGTTCTGCTGGCGGCTGACGGTGCCCGCCGCGTGGCCGAAATCGCCTTTGGTCTTGCGATGCGGGACTATGATTTTTCCGCCCACAAGACAGATGCGAAAGACAGCGATACCGGCGTGACGGTCATGTGCTCGAAACCGGACGAGGCTGAGGCGGCCGCTGCTCCGCTGATGGCCATTGCCGAGGGCGTGTTCATGACCCGTGACCTGACCAACGAACCTGCCAACGTACTGACCACCACCGAGTTTGCCAACCGGCTGGTCGAGATGAAGGATCTGGGCCTTGAGGTCGAGGTGCTGGAAGAGGCGGAACTGGAAAAGCTGGGCATGCGCACGCTCTTGTCCGTGGGGCAGGGGTCCGACAGCCCGTCCAAGGTCGTCGTCATGCAGTGGAACGGCGGTGAGAAGGGCGCGGCGCCGCTTGCGCTCGTCGGCAAAGGCGTCGTCTTTGACACAGGCGGTATCAGTCTGAAGCCCGCGGCAGGCATGGAAGACATGACCATGGACATGGGCGGCGCGGGTGTTGTGGCGGGCACCATGCGCGCGCTGGCCAAGCGCAAGGCCAAGGCGAATGTCGTGGGCCTTGTTGGCCTGGTCGAGAACATGCCGTCGGGCAACGCAACGCGCCCCGGCGATGTGGTCAAGTCGATGAAGGGCGACACGGTCGAGATCATCAACACCGATGCCGAGGGGCGGCTCGTTCTGTGTGACGTGATGTGGTACGCGCAGGATCGGTTTGAACCGGCGGGTATGGTAGATCTGGCCACGCTGACGGGGGCGATCATCATTGGGCTTGGTCACGAGAAGGCGGGCGTGTTTTCCAACAATGACGACTTCTGCGATGCCTTTCTGAAAGCGGCAGACAAGGAAAACGAAGGGGCCTGGCGGATGCCGTTGGGCAAGGCCTATGACGAGCAGCTCAAGTCCCGGATTGCGGACATGAAGAATGTGGGCGGACGGCCCGCAGGCTCAATCACGGCGGCGCAGTTCCTGCAGCGGTTCGTCAAGGAGGACACGCCGTGGATCCACCTCGACATCGCGGGCGTGGCTTCGGTCAAATCCGCAACGGCGCTGGCGCCTGCGGGGGCGACGGGCTGGGGTGTGATGGCCCTGAACCGGCTGGTGGCCGACGAATACGAGACGGAGTGACATGGGGGCTGCCTATTTCTACCACCTGACGCGCCGCCCGCTTGAGGACACGCTGACCATGCTGCTGGGCAAGGCCCTCCAGGCAGGTTGGCGTGTGGCCGTGCGTGGGCCGGATGTAGGTCGGCTCGGGTGGCTGGATGAAAAGCTGTGGCTTGGCCCCGATGAGGGGTTTTTGCCCCATGGGCTTTCAGGTGAGCCGCATGATGCGGATCAGCCGATCCTGTTGACCACAGGCGAGGCCGCCAACAATGCAACCTGTGTCATGACCATCGACGGGGCCGAGGTGACGGCCGAAGAAGTGGCCGCACTGGACCGGGTTTGCGTGCTTTTTGATGGCAACGATCCAGAGGCGTTGAACGTCGCGCGGGCGCAGTGGAAGGCGCTCAAGGATGCAGGCGCGTCTGCGCAGTACTGGTCCGAGGAAAGCGGGCGGTGGGAGAAGAAAGCCGAGACCTAGCGGCTCAGCGTCATTTCTCCGCCGAAGATTTCGATGCGGCCCCATCGTTGCAGGTAGCCCATGCCCAAGAGGGACTGTCCAAGCTCACCATCGTTGACCACCGCGGGCACATTCGTGTCCTCGTGCGGTCCGATGATGACACTGTCCAGCCGGACCGGCGCTGTCCGCACCTCGCCATTTGCGGTGGCTGCGCGGCCTAGAAAGTGCAGGTTGGCGGGGTCGAGACCCGCAGCTTCGGCATCCGCGCGGTTCAGCACGATGTCGGTCGCGCCCGTGTCCACGATGAAATCGGTGGGCTGGCCGTTGATGTCTAGGGTGAGATAGTAGTGCCCGTCGAAACTGCGCGGGATCGTGACCGTGCCGCTGTCGTCAAAGCGGGTTTGGTTGGACAGCAGGTCGTCCTGGATGTCGCCCCAGAGGCCCACCACGCCGATGGCTCCGATGAAGATAAGAGCCCAGATAGCGGCCATCTGCAGGGTCTGGCTGAGTTTCAGTTTCGAGGACAGCAGAAACCCGCCCCCAAGGACGAGGGCAAAGGTGCCTAGATAGATCAGTTGTGCAATGCTGTCGCCGCTCATGGAGCTTATATAGGTCGGGCGCGTATGGGTGTCAGCCCGGCATCAGCCCGAAATTGCGCAGACCGTCCAGTACGAACTGGACCGACAGCGCCGCGAGCAACATGCCAAGAAGGCGCGTGACGACCGTAATGCCTGTCTTTCCCAATGCGCGTTCCAAGAGGCTGGAGGCGAGGAAAAGCACGAGGCAGACGCACAGCACCAGTGCGGTGATGGCGAGGACAAGGGCCAGCCCTTCCACCCCCGGTTTCTGGCCTGTGAGCAGGATCACCGAAGCGATGGAGCCAGGCCCCGAGATGAGCGGGATGGCGAGCGGGAAGACAGACGGGTCGTCGTGATCCGTGTCCTCCGACTGGTCCTCGCGCCGCTTGGTGCGCCGTTCGAACAGCATGTCGAGCGCGGTGAGGAACAAAAGGATGCCGCCCGCCACCCGGAAGGCGGGCATAGAGATACCGACGAAACCCAGCACCGCTTCGCCGAAGAGGGCAAAGACGATCAGGATGATCATGCCGATGGCGCAGGCACGCAGCGCGATGGCGCGGCGTTGGCGTTCGGGGACGCCTTGGGTCAGGGCCACGAAAAGTGGGGCCAGCCCGATTGGGTCGATCACCACGAACATGGTCACGAATGCGGTGATGAGGAAGGCGGTGTCGATCATGGTCTTGTTACATTGAGCGCCTTTGGCGCGTTCCATTCTTTATTGGGGCTCTGCCCCAAACCCCGTGGTATTTTCAGTCAGAAGAAACTCAGGCACGCTCTGCGGTTTCGAGTTTTTCGAGGTCCTGCATCCAGATGCTTTCGGCGCGGTCGAGCGCATCCATCACTTCGGCATATTTCTTTTGCCAGACTGCCATTTCCGAGATGTTTTCATCTTCGTAGAGCGTCGGGTCGGCCAGCTTGTCCGCCAGCTTGTCGCGCATCTGGTTCAGCTTTTCGACACGCGCCTCGGATTTGCGCACTTCGGAGCGGAGCGCGAGGATGGCGTCGCGGCTGGGTTTCTTGGGTTTCGGCGTGTCCGCCTTGCTGGTTTTGGCGGGCTTGCCATCGCTGAGCAGGAGTTTGCGGTAGGCTTCGAGATCGTCTTCGAATGGTTTGACCGTGCCGTGCGACACCAACCACAGCCGGTCGGCCACGAGTTCCAGCAGGTGCATGTCGTGGCTCACGAGGATCACCGCGCCGGTGTAGTTGGTGAGCGCTTCGACCAGTGCCTCGCGGCTTTCGATGTCGAGGTGGTTCGTGGGCTCGTCGAGGATCAGCATGTGTGGCGCGTCAAGCGTTGCCAGCAGGAGCGACAGGCGGGCCTTTTGTCCGCCCGAGAGCTGGCCCACCAGTGTGTCCGCCTGGTCCGCCATCAGCCCGAATCCCGACAGGCGCGCGCGCCATTTGGCGGGGCTTTCCGCAGGGCGTTCGCGGCGCAGGTGGTCGAGCGGGGTTTCGTCGACGTGCAACTCATCCACCTGGTGCTGGGCGAAATAGCCGATGCGCAGCTTGGAGGATTTGGTCATCTTGCCCGACATCGACGGCAGTCGGTCGCTGAGCAGCTTGGACAGTGTCGACTTGCCCTGGCCGTTCTTGCCCAGAAGGGCGATGCGGTCGTCCTGGTCGATGCGCAGGTTCAGTTTGCTGAGAACGGTTGTTTCGCCGTAGCCTGTGCTTGAGCCGTCGAGGTGGATGATCGGGGGCGACAACTCTTCGGGATTGGGGAAGTCGAAGCGTTTAAGCCCGGCCTCTTGCGGGGTGGTGATGGGCTGCATCTTGGCGAGCGCCTTGAGCCGCGATTGGGCCTGTCGCGCCTTGTCCGCCTTGTAGCGGAAGCGGTCGACGTAGGATTGCAGGTGAGCGCGTCGCGCCTCCTGTTTCTTGGCCTGGGCGGCCGCCAGCGCCAGCTTTTCGGCCCGCTGCCGGGCGAACTGGTCGTAGGGGCCTTGGTAGTAGGTCAGCTTTCGGTCTTCGAGGTGCAGTATGCTGCCCACGGCGCGATTAAGCAGGCCGCGGTCGTGGCTGATGATGACCACGGTGTGGGGGTATTTGGCGAGGTAGCTTTCCAGCCACAGCGCGCCTTCGAGGTCGAGATAGTTGGTCGGTTCGTCGAGCAGCAACAGGTCAGGCTGGGCAAAGAGAACGGCGGCAAGGGCCACGCGCATGCGCCAGCCGCCGGAGAAGTCGGCGCAGGGTTTCAGCTGATCTTCGTCATCGAAGCCGAGGCCTTTGAGGATCGTGGCCGCGCGCGCTTCGGCTGACCAGGCGTCGATATCGGCGAGGCGGGTCTGGATGTCTGCGATGCGGGTGGCGTCTTCGGTGTCTTCTGCCAGCAGGGCGGCACGCTCGGTGTCGGCGGCAAGCACCGTGTCGAGCAGGGAGGTGTTGGAGGCTGGCACTTCCTGCGCGACGCCTCCGATGCGGGCGCCGGAGGGCAGGGCGATGTCGCCTGATTCCAGTGCCAACTCGCCCCGGATCAGGCGGAAAAGCGTGGTCTTGCCGGTGCCGTTGCGACCGACAAGGCCGACCTTGTGGCCCTCGGGGATCACGGCGCTGGCCCCTTCGAAGAGGGGGCGGCCTGCTATTGCGTAGGTGATATCTGAAATCCGCAGCATAGGCGCGCTCTAGCAGAGGGTCGCGGGGCGTGCTAGCCCCGGCGGATGACCCGGACGCCGCCCCATCTTGTGACCCTTGTTCTGCTGACGGCGCTGAGTGTGCTGACGCTGAACATGTTCCTGCCTGCGCTGCCTGCGATGCGTGAGGCGTTCGGGGTGTCGGAGGCGGTGATGGGCCGGTCCATCTCGCTTTACATGCTGGCGGCAGCGGTGCTGCAGGTGCTGATCGGGCCGTTGTCGGATCGGGTGGGGCGACGGCCTGTGATCCTTGGGCTACTGGTGGTCTACGCGGTGGCCTCGGTGCTGTGCTTGCTGGCGGAAAACATCACGCTGTTCTTGATTGCGCGGACGGGGCAGGCGGTGGCTGTGGGTGGCAGTGTACTCGCCTCTGCCGTGGTGCGTGACTTGTATGACGGGCGTGTGGCGGCGGCGAAGCTGTCACTGATTGCGTCGGCGATGGCGATTGCACCGATGCTGGCGCCGATGGTCGGTGGGGTGCTTGAGACGGCCTTTGGCTGGCGGTCGGTTTTTGTGACTTATGGAGCGCTGGGACTCGGTCTGCTTTTGTGGTGCGCGCGGGACTTGGGCGAGACGCATACACCGGGGCCGGGACGTCGGATGGAGGTTGCAGCGCTGCTGCGCGCACGGCTGTTCTGGGCTTATGTCGGCGTGCAAGCCCTTGGGGTTGGGACGTTTTTCATGTTTCTGACGGGCGCGCCCTTTGTGGCGGCGGATGTGTTCGGTCTGAACCCGGCGCAGATCGGGATCGGGCTGGGGTCCACGACGGCGGGGTTCATCCTGGGTGCCGGTGCATCGGCGCGGCTGGTGCAGCGGGTGGGGCCGATGCGGTTGATCCTGCTGGGCCGCGTGGTGCCGATTGCGGGACTCGGTGTGGCCTTTGCCTACTACGCGGGTGGCGGTGCGCTGGTCTGGCCGCTGTTTCTGAGCACGGTGACCGTGGGCATCGGCAACGGCTTGTCGTTGGCCAACGCCAATGCGGGGGCGCTGTCGGTGCGGCCTGATCTGGCGGGCAGTGCGTCGGGGTTCGGCGGGGCGATTGTGCTGGCTGTCGGCGCGGCGCACAGCTGGGTGACGACGGCTGCGCTGAGTGGGCGGGCGACGGCTGACGGTCTGCTGTCTTTGATGCTTGCCACTCTGGTTCTGGCGTTGATTGCAGCACTTGCGGCTGCGGCCTGGGAGACAAGTGAGACAGGGGTTTCCAAGCCCAAAACCCCGTGATACGGGGGCGCAGAATTTCGCGGCGGGACGGTCCCGGCGCACCCTGACAGGAGAGATCCAATGGCGCTCGAACGCACCTTTTCCATCATCAAACCCGATGCCACCCGCCGCAACCTGACGGGCAAGATCAACGCCAAGTTCGAGGACGCGGGCCTGCGGATCGTGGCGCAGAAGCGCATCCACCTGACCAAGGCGCAGGCGGGCGAGTTCTATGCCGTGCACAAGGAGCGTCCGTTCTACGATGAGCTGTGCGAGTTCATGGCGTCGGCCCCGATCGTGGCGCAGGTTCTGGAAGGCGAAGGTGCCATTGCCAAGAACCGCGAAGTGATGGGTGCGACCAACCCTGCGGATGCAGAGCCGGGGACGATCCGGGCGGAGTTTGCGGAGAGCGTGGGTGAGAACTCTGTCCACGGGTCGGACGCGCCTGAGACGGCTGCGGTCGAGATCGCCTACTTCTTCTCGGGGCTGGAGTTGGTGGGCTAAGCCTGCCGCACTTTCCGTGCAGATGTGATACACCGGCGTGCCCTTTGGGTGCGCCGGTTTTTTGTTGGTTGATGGATGGTTAATGGGCCGTGCGGGCAACGGGTGTTGTTTTTGCGCCCAGTCAAGTTCAAGACCGTTCGGTAGCTGTATGAAAATAAGGCACTTTTAGTTTATTTCGGGGCGGTGACACCCATGCACCACCCGTACACCCCTTGTGCACCCCCTGTACACCGGCCTTGTGCTCTTTGGCCGGAGAACCACCGGATGTGGTATTCGGCAAAGCTTGGCCATTGAGGGTTAAGAGGAGGTGACCGCACCGTGCGCTGCTCGTTCCGGATGTCGTTCAAAATGCCTTCGCAGAAGGGCCACGTTACGGGTGTTGGCTTTCCAGCCGATGTCGAAGAGGTCGCCGATCAACGGAATGGACCCGATCAGCGCGTCGATGCCGATATTGCCGAGCATGCGCGCCTTGAGGACACCGGGCGTACCCATCCTGTGCGCCTGCAGCACGATGTAGCCGGCGGGGCCGAGTGTCAGCGCGTCGCCGATGCCGGGGATCAGGCCCAGAATGCTGTCCCAGCCGACGCGCACGCCGACAACAGGCAACCGCATCGCCCTGTCCATGCTGCGGGCGATGCGGTCAAGCCGGTCGAGTTGTGCCGCTCGATCAGGCATGTTCAGGCGTGCGTGCGATCACCCAGACGGCGTGCACGATGCCGGGGATGTAGCCCAGAAGGGTCAGCAGGATGTTGATCCAAAAGTGTTTGCCGATGCCCACCTGCAGGAAGACGCCCAGCGGGGGCAGAATGACTGCGAGGATGATACGGATCAGGTCCATGATGTCGTCCTTTCGATTGTGCTGCATTTGCACAATCAACAGGGCGACAGGGGTATAGGTTCCCAAAAAATCAGGGTTTGGCGATCACACCGATCTCGTTCAGGGTGCGTTCGAAGGCGCTGAGGTCCTTGTCGAAGGCTTGCGCCTTGATCGCGTCGAAGCGTTTGCGCAGGGCCTTTTTCTCGTCGCCCTTGCAGTCGTTCCAAGGTCGACCCTGAAGCCCCATGACCAGCACGTAATAGCCTATGAAATGGGGGCGTACACCGGTGCGTAGGAGGCGGGCGTAGGTTTCATCCGCGCCCAGCGAACGGACCGTTTCGGCATCGTGAATGCCTGCCTTGGCACAGGCGGCGTCCATGGCCGGGCCAAGGTTGCGGATGGAGGAAACAGGCTCGCTCATGCCGCGACCTTATCCAGCCATCCGGGTGCTGTCACGCGGACTTAGATGCTGGCGTAGTCCGTGATGATCGGGGCCGGTTTGGCCTCTTTCTTGGGTTGTGGCTGCGGCGGTTGCTGCGCGTCCGGTGGGCGTTGTTTGCTCGACATTTCTTCACCTCTTACGTTTGACATTGGCCGCGCGCTTGCGCGGCACTGTCAGCCCAGCACGGGACTGTGCCGTGGCAGTGGCTGAAATGTGGCAATTATGTGGCAGAGTTCAGCGTGTAGCGGGTGGTTTGTGAATAGCGGTGATCTGGTGCGCAGATCACGTTTGGGAAATGCGCGTTGTTGACTGCATCGGGCCATCCCTGCGGCTCCAGCGCGATGCCGGACAGCGGCGCGATCTCGGCCTGAGGGATGTCGGGCAAAAACGCACCGGAATAGGCCTGTAACCCGGGTTCGGTGCTGTCGATTTTCAGGCGGGAATGCGCTGTGGTCAATTCGGCCATCGGGCGCGGGTCCGGTGCGCGGGTCGTCGACACGCAGAAGTTATGGTCTGTGTCCTTGTCGATGGCACGCGGTGTGCGGTGGTCGAACGGGGTGCCTGCGACATCTGCGATGTCGCCTGTTGGCAGGTTGGTGTTGTCCGTTGGCAGGTATTGATCCGCATGAATGCGCAGGCTGTGGCCGCCGGTGACCCGCCAGTAGGGGTGATGGGCAATCGAGGCGGGGGTAGGCGCGTCTGTTTGCATCCAGATGTTGACGGTCAGCGTGCTGCGCCACACGGAGTATTCAAGGTCGATGACCCGGTTGCCGGGCAGGCCGCCATGTCCGTCCGGCAGATGATATTGCAAACACAGGCGCGCCGGGTGCTGACCGGTGACCGTCCACTGCATCCGGTCGAGGCCATCGGGCCCACTGTGAAGCGCTGTGATCCCGACTTCGTTGCAGGGCATCTGGTGGATGACGTTGCCCATGGGAACCTTGCCGCCGCGCACCCGGTTTGCCAAAGGTCCCACTATGGTACCTCCATAAGCGTCGCGCAGGGCTGGAGTGACCGCATCATCGACGTCGAGGATCAGGTTGGGTCCACCATCGAGCTGCAGGCTGCGCATCCTTGCACCGTCGGGGTCGAACGTGGCCGTCAGGCGGTCGGAATGGATCGTGTAGGTCTTGGTCATCGGCGCACCATGGCGCAGGTCTTTTGCCCATGCAAACGGGTCTGTGCCTAGAGGTCGTAGCGTTTGCAGACCAGTCCGTCGGGTTCACGGTAAGTGCGGAAGCCCATGGCTTCGTAATAGGCTTGGCCTTCGGCGTTGGTGGCGCCGATGGAGGCGTCGATGGAGGACAAACCGGCATCGCGCGCCGCCTGCCGTGTGATGGGAAACAGCGTGCGTCCAACACCGCGCCGTGCGGCCGAGGGGGCAATATGGGTGCCGATGATGCCCCAGCCCGGCTCGACCCCCCATTGGTTGCCGGACTCTGCCAGTTTCAGGGATTGGAAGCCGAGGATCGTGCCATCTTCTTCGGCGACGGTCAGGCGGATCCTGTTTTCGCCGAGGATGTAGTAGGTGCGCACGTGGTCTGGGTCATCGGGGCTGGTGCGTTTGCCCAGGGCGGTCAGTTCCTGCAGGAACGCGCTCATCTGCTCTACGTCGTCGAGAGTGCCATCCCGTGTGATCATGTCCGTCCGCTCCGCTGGGTTCGGCACAGGTTTAGGGCAGGGCGCGTCCGAGTGCAAAGCGCCTTGCGCGGTGCTGCGGCGGGGTGGCATGACGGTGCTTATGACAGACAAGCCCATTTCTACCCATGACGCCGCCGCCGATGACCGCAACGATCATATCCTGATCTATGTCGACGGGCAGATCGTGCCGCGCGATCAGGCCGTTGTGTCCGTTTATGACAGCGGCTTCATGCTGGGGGACGGGATCTGGGAAGGTCTGCGCCTCTATGACGGGCATATCCCGTTCTTTGACGACCATCTGGATCGGCTGTTCGAGGCGGCCGCCTATACCGAGATCGACATCGGCTTGGACCGGGATGGGCTGAAGGATGCGGTGTGGAAAACGTTGCAGGCCAATGAGATGCAGACCGATGTTCATGTGCGTCTGATGGTGACGCGGGGGCGCAAGGCCAAACCGTTTCAGCATCCGCACCTGAGCCTGTGGGGCTCGACCATCGTCATTATTGCCGAGCACTCGAAACCTGATGAAAGCGTTGTGGAGCGCGGCATTCGCCTGCACACCGTGCCGCATCATCGGGGCCTTCCGCTGACGCAGGACGCCAAGCTGAACTCGCATTCGAAGTTGAACTGCATCATCGCCCTGAACCATGCGGTGCGGGCGGGGGCGGATGAGGCGCTGATGTTGGACCCGTTCGGGTTCGTGAACACGACGAATGCCTGCAACTTCTTCATCGTGAAGAAGGGGGCGGTTTGGACGTCGACCGGGGATTACTGCATGAACGGGATCACGCGGCAGAAGGTGATTGATCTGTGTCGGGCGGAGGGCATTCCGGTGTTCGAGCGGAACTATTCGCTGGTCGATACCTACGCGGCCGACGAGGCGTTTTTGACTGGCACCTTTGGCGCCCAGACCCCTGTGTTCGAGATTGACGGGCGCGTGATCGGCGGTGGTGCTGCGGGGCCGGTGTTTTTGAAGTTGCGGGCCGCGTACAAGGCGCTGATCGCGAAGAGCAGGTAGTGGACATTGCCCGGGTCGGCGCTTTGATCGGGTGAACGTTTGGTGGGCCGAAACTGAATTGTGCAGGCCGTATGGATCGTGGCTCAAAGTTGAAACACAGGGAGCGGGTGCTGTTTCGACGTACCGACTAGAGGCGGAGCGCGGTGCGTTTGGCGGACAGGATGGAGAGATTGCATATCTGTCCGGGGAACAATTCAGCCCGTGTATCACCCGTTTTGCGGAACCCGAGCGTGGCATAGAAGGCAAGGGCATCGTGGCTTTCGGTGTAGACATGTAGCTCCACCACAGTGTCGTCGGGCAGGTCCGCGCATAGAACCGCCATGATCCGACGCCCAAGACCTGTGCGCTGCAGTTCGGGCGCCACGTAGAACCCCCATACGTAAAAAGTGGCATGACGCAGGACCCCGACGCCCATGCCGAAGAGCTGTGTGTTGCGCCGCGCAGTGACGAGGATACGATCCTCTACATCATTGGCCAGGATGTCCGCCGCCTGCACCTGTTCCAGATGCGCCAGCATTTCGGAGGTGACAAAAGCGGGGTATGCGGCGACGAAACAGCGCTTGAGAAACGGTCGTGCCTCGGACAGGGAAATCCTGTCCCGTGCAACATTGATGGGTGCGTCAGATGTCGCGTGTTTCGACATGCGCAGGTCTCCGGCCGCTCAGATGTGTTTTGAAATCGGATATCTGATGCCTGTGCAAACGGGTTTTACCCGGTGCGGCTGAACCATGCCGAAGCGCCTTCGGTCGTTCCGTCCGATGGAGCGAAGCGTGGTTCATGATGGGGGCGGTTGCCGTGAATGGCATACGGTCCGGCGGGGCTTCATGTCGCGATGACACGGTAGGTGCCTGCTTGGGCGCGTGTGTAACAGCAATTGGCTCAGTCCCAGCGGCCTTGAAACGAATATGCGGCTGAGGCAGGCATCGCAGCGATGCTGACGCTGCGTGCCCACCATTCAGAATTGGCTTTTGACCTGTCTACATCTTGAAAAGCTGGATGTTGTCGATGCGTGTGACGCCATTGGGTTCCTTGTCTCCGACGTCATTCGGGTCGACGCCACCGCCGTTGATCAGGCCGACATGCAGTTGCGGGTTGAGAGAGGGCACGAATGTTTCCGACAGTATGGTCCAGTCTTTGCCGTTTGAGCCATGGTAGACGCGGATCAGGCCATCAATGCGGGCAATTTTCAGCCATTCGCTGGCTTCGCGCGCCACGGATTGCAGGGGCGTCTTTACTCCGCCGATCTGCCTGTGGGTCATCAGGTTCGCGCTGGCTGTGATGTAGGCGGCGACGGCGTCGCTTTCGCTGTCCGGGCCGTTCGCGATCATCAGTCCCGCAAAGCTGTCAGGGCCGGTATAATCGACATTTATGACCCTCGCGAGGAGTTCGAAATCGCCGGTGACAAGCTTGTTCGTGAATTGCAGGCTTTTCAGTCCGTTCTCGTCGAAACCCGCGCCAGTGCCCGTGAGTTTCACAATGCTGTTTGCAATTGTCGCCGTGCCCTGGCGACCTCCGATCTGTGTCCGGCGCCAGCGCCAGTCTCCGTCAACCTGCTCATCCGTTTCGGCCAACTCGGGCAGGGGGATGCCGGCCACATCCGTCTTGATGCTGAGCAGTTTCAGATCATGCGCCGCCGATGTGTCGCCCGCGTTGGACCAATAGCCCAATCCGACAATTGCAGCCTTTTCACGCAATGCGCGTTCATCGTGACCGCTCAGGCCATAATCCGGGAAAACCTGCGTTTTGTATCCGGTGATGTCGCCCGAATACATGCGATACACCTGTCCGTATCCCTTGTGGTGCATCAGTGTCGTAATGCCGTTCACATCGGTGACGATGGACGTGTCGTTTGTCGCCTCGAGTGGATCGGGCTGAACCGTTGACCAGACCTTGATGCGATCATCGTAGAGGCGAAAGCTTCCTCGGTCGAAACCGGAGTCCGTCATCGTGTTCATTGTGCCGCTGGTCATCACTGGCGCCCCGGACATGCTGGCGGACACGTGGACTTGAGTGAAAAAACCATCCGCATTGTCGCCGAGGGTGTATACGATGTCAGCCTGTCCCGGACCGGGGTCGACCCGCAGTGGCAATTCGTCTATTGCGCTGCCGTCGCTGCGTTCCCACGAGGCGCCGCCATCGTTGGATCGTGCGTATACGATATGCGTCGCCGCTGGCCCGTCGTTGTTGTTCACGGCGCTGGCGATATGGATCGTATTGTCGAAATCGATCATCATGCCAGACAGATAGCCCTGGTACCCCAAGCCATCGTTGCCATTGTCTTCCCACAGGAAAGCGCGCGGCGTGAAGTCGAAGTAGGCGCTGTATGCCTGTTGATCGATGTCGCCCTCGATCGCGGTCCAGGTTTCTCTTTCGGGATCGTATTTATAAAGGCCCCACGCACTCAGTGGATAGCGAAAGGGCGTCGTTTGACCGAGGTTCTTGCGCGCGCGCATATAGAGCTCCGCGTCCATACCGGACTTGAAGGCGGTGTATGTGAACCCGGTCCCGTCCGGTGCACCGTCACTGGCGCGCCCTTTGAAGTCGAACTGTGAGATGTCGCCGGGTTGGTTGCTGCGCCACAACAGGATGCGCTGGCCGCGATACTTTTCGGGCAGCTCCTGTTCTGCGGTCGAGTTTCCGAGACCGGTGTAGCGGTGCATGTTGCCGGCCACGTGGAGATAGCCCTGACTGTCCACGCCGATTGAAAAATTGTGGTGGTCATCTCGTGTGACTTCGAACGCGTCATCGGGTTCCAGTCTTGCTTCGGTCACGGTGCCGTCAAGGGCGACCTTTCCGATGATGGGAAACAGGTTTTCGTCGACGTAGACGAAATATGTCTCGCCGCGGAAGGTCACCACGGATGGCATTTGCCGCAGGTTTTTCACGTCGGTCGAAAATGAACCTTCGGGGATGGTATGCAGCACTTCGGTGGTGATCGTTTCGCTGTCGGCCTCCAGCGTGCCGGAACGGATTGGTCCGACCGGGGGCGAGCGCATTTCAAAGCCGCTATAGGGGTCGGTAAGCGCACATTCCACCAGTGTGCCCACATCTGCGGCGCTGGTTCGATAGGATCGAAGCCGTTCGGAAAGACCTGCAACGCGTTCGCCGTCCCGGTAGCAGGAGAATGCGGCCGTGTTCCCGATGTCACCGATGTAATCCAGACGCAATTCCTGATTTTGCCGTGCAGGCCCAAGCAGCCTTACGTTTTCGAATGGCTTGACCGTGATCGGAAGGCGCAGCGGCGCCGCGGTTGATGTGTGGGCCATACAGACAAGGACGGGAAAGACAGTGACATGCTTGAGCATGGAAAACTCCGAAATGTGGGAAGGGTGGGTGGCAAAACGGTTTTGTAGTTTTGGCAATCCGCCGGGTTCGATGCCGCATGGCGTATCGATTGTCGGGCCTGACAATAGGAACCGATGAGGCGGAGCTATGAGGAAATGGCTACAAGCAGTTTTGATCTATTGCGCCTGACCATCTGATCCGGCGGGAATATGACGTGGTTGTATCAATGCAGCGCGTTGCTTCAATCGGTTTTGAACCGGAAGAGGCGGCAGAGGTCCGTCCTACGCAGAAACTTGCCGAGGACACTGTGCAGGTTGGTGAAACCCGGGAGCCGCTGTGTGCGTGTTGTATCGCAGTGGTTGGTCTGCATGGCGGATGCCGTGATTGTTTCCCCCGACATAGGGCGCATTCAGAAGCAGAAACTCGATTCCGAAACGCTCTTGGTTGCGACTTTTGCCATTTGCTGGCCAAGGGCCGTCGGGCAGACCGCATCACTGAGGCGAAGCAGAGGCTCGGGCCCCGGGATCACCACCTGTTTCGTCCTCAACCGTACCGGGTACTGATGGGAAGAGGCGGGGGCCGGAATACGCGGCTGTGAATGACGGGCACTGACCGCAACCTGTTCGGGCGCAACGGGCGGCTTTTTTCGCTGCGCAAGCGATCATCCGTGTCGGATTGCGATCACTGGTCAGCTACGGCGCTGAACGGGCGGTATGTCATGCGCTGTTTCAAACGAGCAACACAAAAACGGCGACTTACTTGCGTAAAAGACATTTCCATCGCGTTGCGATACTCGTATAACGAGCAACAAGACCCTACCGTATTGTACCGAGCGGCGCTGATCTCACATTGTTCTTCAGCCCTTGCTTTCCTCAGCTTGTTTTTTGCTGCGCCTTGTCGGCATCCGATGTCGTTTGGAGTTCAGAGATGAAAATATTGGCTGTCGATGATGACGCTTCGATCCGCGAATTGCTTCCGATGATTCTGGGGAAAGTCGGGTACGACAACGTGGTCGTTGCCGCATCGGCGAGTGAGGCACTTAGCGCCGTTTCAGAGGCCGAAGAGCGGTTTGAGTGCTTTCTGCTCGATATTCAGATGCCACAGCAAAGCGGTGTCGAACTGTGCGCCGACATTCGTGAAATCGAGGCATATTCGCACGTGCCCATCATTATGCTGACAGCAATGAACGAACGGGATTTCGTCGAACAGGCCTTTCAGGCGGGAGCGGACGACTATTTGACCAAGCCGTTCAACATTTCGGAGGTTGGCCTTCGGATACGGCAGGTCACGGCGCGCAATGGACAGGCTTCCCGGGTTGAAATTGCGAAACCCGCCAGCATTCCCGCCGCGTGTTCGTTCGAGAACACGGTGGCATTGCAAGGCGTCAAAGGGCTGCTCCAGCCGCTCGCCTTTTCGAACTATGTGCGCCAGTTGTCCCGATCCGGCTTGCAGGCGACGCTTTTTCACGCAACCAGCGTGTCGAACGCACGAAAGCTCTACGAGACGCTTTCGGAGGCGGATTTCAAATATGCGATCTCCCATGCCGCGGACACCATTCTTGGTGTGCTGTCGCGCTACAACGCACTGACGACATATCTGGGCAAAGGTGTGTTCCTTTCCAGTTCAACCGCGATGAACACCCGACCTGCGATCGAGCTTGAGAGCGAGATACAGGGCGTATTGGATGAAAAGAACCTCGTCTCCGAGCAGGATTTGCCCATCGATCTCGACATAGCTGTTGGTGCCAGCGTTTCGCCGCTGTCAAATGGCGATATTGATTTCGAAGATCTGAAGTTCCGGACCACTGCGCGCGTTGACATGCGCATCAAGGAAATAATCGACGCGCCAAGGCCAATCGAAATACGCAGGAACGTGCGCTAAGCTGGTGTAGTCGCATCATGCGAAGTCGTACGGCGGAACTCTACGGAAAACGCGGATCCTTGCCCGGGCGTGCTTTGCACCGAGATCGCCCCGCCCTGAATTTCAACAAGGCGCTTCGTAATGCTCAGGCCCAATCCGGTTCCGACCTGCATGGTGGGTGACGGGGTTTCGAACTGTGCAAAGGGTTCGAAGATATGGTGTTGCTGGTGTTCGGAAAGCCCTTGGCCGTGATCTCGAACAGTAAACCGTATGCGGTCCTGTGCTTCGGCTACAATGAGTTCGACA
Organism: Tateyamaria omphalii; assembly: GCF_019802125.1. GTDB lineage: Bacteria > Pseudomonadota > Alphaproteobacteria > Rhodobacterales > Rhodobacteraceae > Tateyamaria > Tateyamaria omphalii_B. The sequence goes on along the minus strand of NZ_JAHVHT010000001.1, from coordinate 1,398,852 downwards.
CGCCCCTCCGGATCCGAGAATTTTGCGGCGTTGGAGATGAGGTTTGCGGCAATCTGCTGGAACCGAGCGGGATCGGTGCGGCACAGCATTTCCTGTTCCGGCAGGTCAAAGCTGTATGTGACATTGCACTTGTCGACATAGGGTTGATTGAGTTCGGCGGCTTGCCTGACCAGATGTGTCATGTCGACAGATTGCAAATGCACGGCCATCTCTCCGGCGGAGAGCTTTTGCATGGTCAGGATGTCATTGATCAGCGCGTTCAGCCTGTCCCCATTCAACCGCATTATGGACAAAAGCCGATGCGTCGTCTCGGGCGCGTCTGCGGGAATATCGGGCACAAGCAGGTCCAGCGCCGCGAGGATTGATGTGACGGGTGTTCGCAATTCGTGGCTGACGGTCGCCACGAAATCCTTTTTCATTTCCTGCAGAAAGCGACGCTCTGTGATGTCGAAAACCTGCGTTATGAAATGCTTGGGCTCGCCCAGCACGTCGCGCACAAGTTTGACGGTCACCAGTCCCCAGACGAACGCGCCGTCTTTTCGAATATATCTCTTTTCCCGGGAATAGACGGACTGGGTCCCCGACAGCAATTCGGTGGCCTGCCTGATATCTTCGGGAAGATCGTCAGGGTGAATGATGTCGCCGGCTGGTTGGCCGATAAGCTCGTGGTCTTCGTAACCCACGAATTGGCACAACGCCTTGTTCGCCTGAACGTACAGTCCTTCGAGATTGACCGTGCCCTTGCCGACGGGTGATTCCTCGATCAGGGAGCGAAGCTGTCGTTCACTGGAGCGCAACGCCTCTTCCGCGTTCTTCCGGTCGGTGACGTCTGTCTGGGCGCCGATGATCTTTTTGGCCTGCCCGGACTGATCACGGTCAATGCCAATTGCGTCGGACATCATCCAGCGCCATCCGGTCCCGGATCGGTTTTTGACCCGATACTCGGACAGCGTGCTGGTGTTGGGGTTGGCAATGCATTCCGCATCCGCTTGCTGTGTGCGGGGCAGATCCTCGGGGTGAACCCGGCTTTCCCACTCCGCCTGAAAGTCGATGTCCTCGTCGGGCTCAAGACCCATCAGCTCTTTCCACGTGTCAGACACGATGGATTTTTGATTGACGACGTCGACCTCGAAAACACCGATATTTGCGCCGCGTACGGCGTGGTCCAATCGTGCAAACACGGCCAGATGCTCATCTTCGCGCTGTTGTTGAGACGTCAGATCGCGCACCGCTATGGTATAAAGAACCTTGCCATTTTCGGACCAACGTTCGACATTGAGCAGGGCAGGGACGGTCTGACCCGATGTCTGGCGCACAAGGACACGTTCGATCACGAAACGGTCTTCTGCACGGTCTAAGAGATCCAGGACGGGCGTCTCATCACCCGTCGCAATGTGGTCGATAATGCTGTTCCCATGCAGGTTCTTTGCTGGAAAGCCTGTCAGACTCCGTGCAGAGGCATTGGCAAACGAGATTGTGCCGTCCTCGCTCACCACAAGGATCGGTACGGGTACGGTATCCAGTAGTTTCGTGGAAAGCTGATCCATGCCACTCGATTGATTGTGATCAGAAATGCCTCTGGAACCAGGACCGGCGCCCAGGACGTTCCCGCCATAGTAGCGGCAAGCGCGTCGTCAGGTCCAGTGACATCCGACCATGTATTCAGCAAATGCAGCCGGATGTGTGCCGGAAAGCTGCGCCGGCAGGGAAGGGGTGCGTGCGGCGGCAGTTCTTGTGCTCAAGACACCTTAAAACCATTGTTTACAGCGGCTTTGTTGTTGCGCTGGTTTCTAGGTCCGATAGTCGCCGTAGTGCTTGTCGAGATGCGCACGCAATGCGATGAGCCCGTTTTTGAAGACCTGGTCGCGGCCAATCCCGATCCTGAAGTGATCTGCCGGTGTGTCGCCCAGATCGCTGGCATAGATCGATGAGGGCAGCAGCAGAACACCGCTTTCCTCAATGAGCTTGCGGCAAAACTCTTCCCCTCCGTCCGGGCCCAAATACCTTGGAAAGGCGACGCAACCGCCCATTGGTCGCGACCATTCGAAAAGGTCGGGAAAGTCGAGCAGCATGTTTTCGAGTGCCAAGAGGTTTTGCGTCACGATTGCTCGGTTCCGCTTCAGGATCCCATCCCGTGACCGCAGTGCAATCAGTGCCAGCATTTCTGATGGACCCGAGTTGCAGATGGACAGGTAGTGCTTGTACCGCTCGACCTTTTGCAAAAGGTCCGTGTCCTGCGATGCGATCCAACCGATGCGCAAGCCGGGCAGGCCATAGGCCTTGGACATCACGTTCAGCGATATGCCCTTTTCATACAGATCCGCGACCTGCGGCATCTGATCTTCGGGATCGATTTCAACTCCGCGGTAGACCTCGTCACTCAGCAGATAGATACCGTGGTCCCGGCAGAGTGCGATCAGTGCATCCAGATCGTCTCGGGCCAGGAGCAATCCGGTCGGGTTGTGTGGAAAGTTGACCGAGATCAGCTTGGTATTCGGGCGGATCGCATGTTTGATGCGGTCGATGTCCAGCCGCCATCCCCCTTTCTGGTTCCGACCCGGGGTGTGATCCATCGGCACACCGGTGACCTCGCAGATCGAAAGCGGGATGGTTTCCGCCCCCTGGTAGTTCGGCGTCGGTACGATCACGTGATCGTCCTTGTCCAACAGCACACGGGGGATTGCATAGAGGGCCTCGCCAGCGCCTGCATGGCACAGGATGTTTTTGTCGGTCATGGTCTCGTAGGTGGCCGCAATCTCGTGCCGGAGGGCAGGGGCGCCCCATGTCTCGGTGTAGCCGAGCCACAAATCATCAAACGCGGCCCGGTCCTCTGCCGATGCAAGTGCCAGCAAGTCGGATAGCGTCATGCTTTCAAAGTCCGAAGCGGTCATGTGATGCTTTGCTGTGAATTCCCACTTCGAGAAATACACTTCCAGACCGAAATCGCGCATTTTGCGGGGGGATGCGGGCGTGTTCACTTGGTCACCTCGTTTTCATTCGACTTTGCAGCGCGCAGCAGCCGGCCCGTGAAGTTCGGAGGGCCTTTGCATCGTTTTCATTGGCTCGGTGTGGTTGCAAGTCCTGATGCCTCATATTTGGCCACGGTTTGAGACGCGCGGCCTGTGTTCAAAGTGGAAGAGATTGCCCATTCTGCATCGGCAGCGAGATGATCTGACCGTTTGCGGCTTCCGCGTCCGCCGCGTCATGGGTCACCATAAGCACCGGAAGCCTGGCTGAGCGCGCACGCTCAAAGACCAGACTGCGGACCTGCGCCCGCAAACCGATATCCAGGCGCGAAAATGGTTCGTCGAGCAGAAGCGCCTCGGGTTTTGACAGGAGCATTCGCATCAGGGCGACACGTGCGCGTTGCCCGCCGGACAATGTCGCGGGATCGCGATCGGCAAATCCCGCAAGTCCGATTTCGGTCAGTGCCCCGTGTACCTGGTCACTGCGGTTGGGTGTCCCCTTGGGCAAGCCGAACCCGATGTTCTGGCCGACCGAAAGGTGCGGAAACAAGAGGTGGTCTTGAAACAGGATCCCGACCCGGCGCTTTTGTGGTGGCAATCCGTTCAGCATGCGACCGTTCAGTGCAATTGTCCCATCGCAGCGAAACGCGGAGGGCAGTGTCCCTGTAATCGCGGCCAGCACGGTCGATTTGCCGATGCCGGATGGCCCCATGAGGCTCAGCACGTGGCCGGGCGCAATCTCTGCCGAAATGGACAGCAGCGGAGTGCCATCGGCATAGCGGATCGCAAGCTGATCAAGAACAAGCCCACGATCACCCATGTCGCATTTCGCCTCTGTTTCTGTAGACAAGTCTAGGCACGACAAGTGCGATGGCAAATGGCAGCCATGCCGCCCCGGTCAGGGCGAGGGTCCAAACGCCGATGGCCCGTCGATCCCCGCCGGAGAACAAGGCAAGGGCTTCGGTGGTGAGTGTGCTGACGCGTCCGCCTGAAATGAGGAGTGTCGCGAGGTATTGCCCGACCGACACGGCCATTCCGACCGCCAATGCGGTCAGGATTGGTGACAACAGCAATGGCAACCGAATGCGCCACAACGCCCCCGTTTCGCTGACACCCAGCGTGGCGCCGAGTGTGGCGTAGCGACTGTCCAGAGAACGGAAAGGTTCTGCAAGCGTGAGAAAGACATAGGGCAGCACAAAGACCACATGTGCAAAGACGACCGGGACGATGCCCCGTGCCGCGCCGATGTGAAGCAAAAGGATTTGCAGACCCGGCAAGAAGGCGATTTGCGGCAGGATCAGGGGCAAGTAGATCGTCAGAAGCGCGGTTTTGCCGACAGTTTTGCCACGTCGTATCTCGGTCTCCAGACATCCGATGACAAGGACCAACGCGATGAATGCCGTCGAGAATGCCAGCGCCAAGGTGACAAGGGTGACGTCCAAGACAGATCCCCCATGGCGTGCCCATGCCATCAGGGTGAAGCTGTCCGGCAATGCCTCGGGAAACCGCCACCGTCCGGCAAATGACCAGACAGATTGCGCGAACAGACCACTGAAAACGATGCCACCCACGAGCATTGCAATCCCGAGCCCGACACCCCGTGATGCGTAGTCACGCGCGCCGACACCACGGTCTCCGCTCTCGACAGCCCGCGTGGCAAGCCCGGCAGCAAACCGTTCGCCACAGCGCCACATGGCAATGGCGGCAACAACCAACACAAGTTGCACGAGTGCCGCTGCGGCCGCCTGTGCGCGCAGGCCGAGATCCGGGTCCGTCATCCATTGCAATACAAGTACGGCCAAGGGTGGGGGCCTGCTTGGCCCCAGCACCACGGCGATGTCGACGTTTGACATCGCATAGGCAAGCACGGCGTAAACGGGCAGGCGCACCTGCGCGTAAAGGGAGGGCATGACCGCAAGGACCCAGCCCCGCACCTTGCCGTAGCCAAGCGCCTGGGTGACCCTCATGCTTTGCGCAGCCCGGATTTGCGGCAAGGCCGCCAGCGAAACCAGCAAGAGGAAGGGCAACTCCTTGCTGAGCAGCCCCAGGATCAACGTCCATCCGCCGGGGTCGTTGAGGATGAGCAGATCGGGCGGCCGGTCCCAGCCGGTCAACCAGGGCGTCGTCAAACGTGCGAGCCATCCCGAGGGGGCCACCAGAAAGGCCAGGCCAAGTGCTGCTGCGGCATGCGGTACGGACAGCAAAGGCGACAGCACTCTTTCCATCATGCGAAAGGCCCGGGTGTCATGCCATCCTGCGATCAACAGGAAGCATCCCGCAAGGGCGCCCAAAGTTGACACAACCCCGGTCTTTATCGACAGCCAGATCGCTGTCCACACACCCGGCTCGACCATCAACTGCCGCCATGGATCGACGGAAAACGCATTCGACCCGTCCGCACGCAGCCCGCCGAAGGCTGGCAGGATCGTTCCGATCAAGCCGGCCAAAATCGGGCCAAATAGCAGTACGATGGTCACGGTTGGTGCCATGGCCCAACCAACACCGGGCTTCACGCTACTTTCCTACCCCGTATGTCTTGGCCCAATCGGCTTCGATCCGGGTCATCCAACTTGGATGCGGTTCCGGCAGGGCCGAACCAAGCTCTGCCGGTGACAGTGTGGCAATGCCGAGGTCCAGCGAGTCAAATGCAGCGCGATCCGCTTCAGGCAGCGCGCCCATGTCCAAAACAGTGCCATAGCCCAGGATTTCGGGGTTCTGCGCTCTGAGTTGCGCTTCCGGACTTATCAAGAAGTTGGCAACCACCATTGCGCCGGCCTTTGCCGATGCATTGTAGGGGATTGCAACGAAACTGGCATTGCCCAGCGTTCCGCCATCCAGAACGAAAGTTCGTGCGGTGTCGGGAAGTTGCGCATTCGCGATGGCTGCCGTGGCTTCTCCGGGGGAGAAGCTGATGGCCATGTCGATTTCACCGTCGTTGATCAGCTGCAGTTGAAGCGGGCCGGTCTTTGGGTACGCCCGACCGCTTCGCCAAAGGTGCGGCGTGACCGTGTCCAGCCACTCCCACAAAGGCTGCGTCACGGTTGCATAGTCATCGCCGACGGGCTGCTGAAGCAAATCAGGATCGTGAACCAGTTCAATCAGCATTTGTTTGAGAAAGGTCGTGCCCAAGAAATCGGGAGGCTGCGGAAACGTGAACCGGCCCGGGTTCTCCGCAATCCATGCGCTGATTGCTTTTGCGGACCTCGGTGGATCAGGCAGCACTGCGCTGTCGTAGATGAAAACCACTTGTGCCATGGCCCAGGGGCTTTCGAACCCCTCTGTCGGCACTGTGAAATCCCGGGTGACGGACTTTCCCTCGACATCCACAAATTGCCAGTTTGGCAATGCCTCGGCGAAAGGTCCGAACAGTAGATTTGCGTCCTTCATGGCGCTGAAATTGGCGCCGTTGATCCAGATCATGTCGACGGCACCGCCTTCATCCTGACCGCTGGACTTTTCTGCAATCACGCGGCCAACCGCATCTGCGGTGTCGGACAGTTTCACATGTTCAAGTGTGACGCCGAACTCGTCATAGACACGGGTTCCGACCCAAGAGATGAAATCGTTTGTCGTCGTGGAACCGCCCCAAGCGTTCCAGTAGACGACCTGTCCCTCGGCCTCTTTCAGAACCGAGTCCCATGCCGCCGGGTCGGGATCTGCGGCCGCAGCCCCCGCCATGGCCATGGACATGGCACACAGAAATTGTTTCATCCGTTATCCTTATCGTTTGTGTGTTCGAACACCTGACGGGCCAGCAGGATGCGCGACGCAGCCGTCACAAAGCATACCCCGCCAAACACCCATGCCATCGGTGCAAACCAGTCCGGCCACACACAGATTGCGACGAAAAACATGATGGTTTCCGTGCCTTCCAGGAGGCCCCCGGTAAAGTAGAGCGACTTTGCGCCATGCTTGCTTGTGGCCAAACCGTGCTTTTCAGCAAGGATCGCATACCCCAGGAATGTTGCGCCGTTGATGTAGAAGCTGGCCAGCAGCCAGGCACCGGCCGCTCCGTTTCCGACAGGGTCCACCCACACGAACGCCATGGGAACGACGCCGTAGAACAGAAAGTCGCAGGTGATATCCAGGTAGCCGCCAAAGTCGGTTTTGCCGGTGGCGCGCGCGATTGCGCCATCCAGACCGTCCGCAATGCGCGACATCAGGATCAAGAGGATTGCCGCGAGCCAAAAGCCGAACGCGATCGCAAGAGCTGCAAGGAGTCCGATGCCCAATCCGACCAGCGTTACCAGGTTTGCGGTCATGCCGCTGGCTGCAAGATAACGTCCTGCCGCATCCAAAGGCGGATCAATCAGTGGACGGATATGGGCGTCAAGCATCTGGTTGGGCACGGTTTTCAAACTTGTTCGGGATCGGTACCGAATGCTCACTTCGCAAGCAACGCGAAACGAAAACATGTAAGCTAGGTTACGGGGATGTGATCACGGTGCGCCGGATCGACCTGGTCCTTGAAAGTCGTGTAACGCGATACGGGGTCCCTGGGTTTGCTTTGAAACAGGTTCGGAATGCTCGAGGCAAGGAGACCCGACGCCCGAGCCAACTTGCGCATCGGTTTTGGCGGCGTGTGCAACAGTGTTGCCTTGGGCGGGATTTGGTCACTGCAAGGTGATCTGAAAGGCACGTGTTTCTAGTGCTTTGAGGGGTGCTGGCTGTTGCGGCAAGGCTCGGCTGAACGCTTTTCGATCACTGATTGCGCCCTGCTTCTACATGCGCTCGCGGTCCTGAATGCGCTCGGTCGCACAAGCAGGTCGTCAACAGCCACCGATCTTTCGTGCAGGGGTTAGGATCAGCCCCCAATCTCGTTTCACCGGCTTCCGTCCCGATCATGACGCTTGACATAAAATACATGAAAATTCATGTTGTTTTGAAAAATGAAAGCACAACCGGGAGTAAATTGTATGAAAAACGTGAATGCATTGCTGGCTGCCGTTGTGGCAGGCGTCCTGAGCGCAGCCTCGGCCTTGGCCGCTGACACGACGCTGAGAATCTCGACATGGCTACCTCCCACCCATGGTGTGAACACCGAGATTTTCGCGGGCCTGGTGGAGATGATGGAAGACGCTACCGGTGGCGCGGTGACCGGTGAGTTGATCTTTGGCCTCGCGCCGCCACCCGCGCAGATGGACCTGATCCTTGATGGCGCAGCTGATATAGCCATTATCTTTCATGGCTATCAGCCCGGTCGCTTTGTCGGTACCAAGCTGATTGAATTGCCAGGGTACACAGGCAATGCCGAGCAAGCCTCTGTCGCGTATTGGCGTGTGCACGAAACGCATCTTGCACAGTTGAACGAGCACCGTGGCGTCAAATTGATTTCGCTGAACACGCATGGCCCGGGCCAGATGCATATCAACGGTACGGTCAACGACCTGTCCGATCTGGCTGGTTTGAAAACGCGTATTGGTGGCGGTGTCGCAGGCGATGTGGGCGCAGCGTTGGGACTGGTGGGTATCAATGTGCCTGCCCCGAAAGTGTACGAAACACTTGAATCCGGCGCTGCCGATGCGGTGGCCATGAATGTTGGCGAGCGGATCGGATTTAAGCTGAACGAGGTCGCACAGACACTCTACGATATGCCGGGCGGCCTCTATCGCGGCTCGTTTGCAATCATCATGAGCGAGGAGACCTTCGCCGCTCTCCCGCAGGATGCTCAGGTTGCGTTGGACACACAAGTTTTCGGGGAGCCCGCGAGCCGAATGGCAGGAGCTGCGTGGGACAAGTCAGATCAGCTTGGCTATGAGGCCTCCGAAAGTGCAGAAGATGTGAATGTCGTCGTTGCATCTGCCGAAGATCAGGCCGCGTTTGCCGAAATCGCGGACACCGTGATCACCGCGGTCTTGAGCGAGCTTAGCGACGCGGGTGTCGATGCCGCAGCGGCCTATGCCCAGGTGAAGGCGGACATGGCAGCGGACTGAGTGTATCCCGCGCATCTCGAGCTACTGTGCTGGCAGGTACGTCCCGCGGCAGCATTGACCCCCGAAAATCCCATCGCCACTTCCCAGGTTCCGGCTTGCTCATGCTTTCACTCCTAACGCGCTTGCCCGGCCTTTTGGCATCCACGGCTCTGTTTGCGCTGATGCTGCTCACATTTGCCGATGTCATGCTTCGGTCGATGCTGAACGCGCCCATTGAGGTCGCGGCGGACCTGACCCGGGTGCTGATGGCGATCATGGTCTTTTCCGTGCTGCCCGTACTTTCGGGGAAGGGACAACACGTGAGCGTGGACCTTCTGGACGGGCCATTCCGGCGCTGGGGTCTGGCGCGGTGGCGGGATGCCGTGGGCAATGTGTTTTGTGGATTGCTCCTTGTTTGGCCCGCGCAGCGCGTCTGGGTTCTGGCAGAGCGCAGCCGGTCTTATGGTGATGTAAGCGAGTATCTGAGACTGCCGCTTTTCTACATCGGGTGGTTTATCGCGGCGATGACCGCCGTGACGGCTCTGGTCCTGCTCATACGTGGTCTGGTTTTTGCCTTTGCTCCGCATCACCTGGAGGAACGGCAATGATCGAGAGCCTGATTGGCTTCGCAGCCGTCCTTGTCCTTGTGCTGGTCCGCATCCCGATTGCCTTTGCCATGGGATGTGTCGGCATGATCGGCTTCATGTTCGAGACAAGTTTTCGTGCCGCGATTTCCATGGTCGCGCGGTTGATCATCGACACCTCTCAGGACTATGGGCTGTCGGTCGTACCGCTGTTCATTCTGATGGGCCTTTTCGTGAACAAGGGGGGGATCAGTCGGGAGCTTTATGCGGCGTCCAACGCGTTTCTTGGGCATTTCCGGGGCGGCCTGGCCATGGCAACAATTGTGGCATGCGGTGGGTTTGCCGCCATTTCCGGATCGTCATTGGCGACAGCTGCGACAATGGCCAAGGTCGCGATGCCGGAAATGCGCCGCTTTGGCTATTCGGATCGTCTCTCGACCGCCTCCATCGCATCGGGCGGCACACTCGGCATTCTGATCCCGCCTTCCGTGATCCTGGTGATCTACGGTTTGTTGACGGAAACCTCCATCGGCAAGCTGTTCGTGGCAGGCATCGTGCCTGGCCTGCTTGGGATTGTTCTTTATCTCGTCGCGGTTCGGTTTGTTGTCTATCGTGACCCGAATGCGGGCCCTGCAGGCCCTCGCACGTCCCTGAAAGACCGGCTTGCCGCGTTGCGCGATGTCTGGGCCGTGTTGCTTTTGTTCTTTCTGGTCATCGGCGGGCTTTACGGGATCTTTGATGTTCCGCCGCTGAACCTGAACTTTTCCCCAACCGAAGCGGCTGGCATGGGTGCGATGGGGGCGTTCCTGATCGCATTGGCGCGGCGGCGCCTGAGTTTTCGTGACACACTTGAAGTCCTGCAGGAAACCGCAATGACGGCCGCGGGTCTGTTTGTCGTCTTGATCGGCGCCTGGATCTTCTCGAACTTCGTCAATATTGCGGGGCTGCCTGGTGCCTTGAGCGGGTTCGTGACCCAATACGATTTGCAACCATGGCAGGTCATGGCTTGCATTCTCGTGATCTACATCCTGCTGGGGTGTGTGTTCGAAAGCCTGTCGATGCTGCTTCTGACGGTACCCATCTTCTTTCCGATCGTGATCCAGCTTGGCTACGATCCGATCTGGTTCGGCATCATTGTCGTTGTGGTGACCGAAATCAGCCTGATCACGCCACCCGTCGGACTGAATGTCTTTGTCTTGAAGGGGGTCGTCGGCGATGTGTCGACGGGAACGATTTTCCGCGGGGTTACACCCTTCTGGGTCGTGGACATCATCCGGCTGATATTGCTGCTCGCGATACCGGCGCTGGTGCTGTTTCTGCCGGGCCAGATGTAGACTTGGTCAGGATCAGAAACCCAGCTCTTCCTGCGTGGTGAGCCAGTCTTGCAGCGTGTCGCGCACGGCGTCGGGCCAGGGGATCGAGCTGTGCTTGTCCAGATCACTGGCCGCCAGGATCTGCGTGCTGGTCCACCGTTGTTCGCCACCACAGTTGATCTTGTGGCGCACGGTCATCGAGGACCGGCCAAGTCGGATCACGCCGAGGTGGAATGTCAGCGTTTCGCCAAACATAGACGGTTTTGAAAAGTCGCACCTCAGGTGCACGGTTGGCGTGCCCCAACGCTCTTTCCAGATGATCTCATGCCATGGATATCCGATATGCGCCCAGAATTCCTCGTTCACGCCATTCAGAATGTTGACGTAGGCCGGGAAGTACGCGGTGCCGGAAATGTCGCAATCTCCGAAGCGAAGTTCGCGATCAGTGGTGAAGACAAGTGCCATTCAGATACTCGAGACTGGAGAGTGGGTTTTCGCAAGACAATGCGCAAAATATGCAAATGTGAACCCTAATGCGAGAAAATCCCAGCGGCCCCACCCTCGTCGCGCTCGGACGTTCTTTTGCCTAGGTGTGTGTCTCGCCCTCTTTTTGTTCCAGAACCTCCAACAGCGTTGTGAGCGCTGGCTTCAATGCACTCACCTGCGCTTCTGGTAGACGGGAGAGAAGATCCGTCTCGTGGGCTTTGGCCTGTTCCACCAGATCTGTCGCAATCGCCCGACCTTTATCGGTCAGATAGATGCGCACGCGTCGTCCGTCGGATTTATCGCTGCGACGCTCCAGCAAATCCCGTTTGACCATACCGTCGATAATGCGTGTGAGGCGGGACTGCTCGGCAAGGGCCACATGGGCCAAATGCGTGATCATCTGCCCGTCTTCGTCGTTCAAACACGCCAGAACGCGCCATTCCGGCACCCTCAGACCTGATTTGCGGACCTTGGCGTGAAATTCGGCGCTGGCCGTCTCGCTGCAGGCTGCGAGCAAATACAACAGGTAGGATTTTACAAATCCTTTGCTCACCGGGGACCTCCTTCAAAACCTGGACCCTTGGGTCATATTTCCCCCGCCTTCACAAGCAGAAAACTCTTGACCATATAAATATGAAAATTCATATAATAGTCGGGCTAGGAGGAGCCATGACTGCGCTCAGATTGACAGAGATCGTTGATGAGACACCGCGTATTCGGGTCTTTCGGTTTCAATCGGCAGATGGCGCGCGCCTTCCAGCGTACGAGGCTGGGGCGCATGTGGAGTTTGACTTGGGGGTGGCAGGGCAGCGGTCCTATTCTCTCATTGACTGGCCGAATTCCCAAACAGGCCCACGGCAGGACTACGTGGTGGCGGTCCAGCGCGAAGACGAGGGCGCGGGTGGTTCGAAGGCCATGCATGCCCTTGATGTTGGGGCGGTTGTGGATGCAAGTGCCCCGGCCAACGATTTTCCACTGGACGTAACGGACGCTCCGGTGCTCCTGCTTGCGGGCGGTATCGGCATCACCCCAATGATCTCGATGGCAACAGCGCTTTCGAAGACGACACGATGTTTTGCGCTTCACTATACCGGGCGTAGCGCAGCTGCGATGGGCTTTGTGAGCGCTTTGACAACTGCTTTCAAAGAGCAGACGGTTTTCCATTTCGACGATGTGGAGCCACTTGATCTTGATGACTTGATGACGACCCAGCCGCAGAACACGGCACTCTACATCTGCGGCCCAAGCGGCATGATCAGCGCCGCACGACGCGCGGCCGAAGCGGCAGGACTGACCCATATCAATGTCGAGCTTTTTGCGCCCCACGACATGAAAACCGACGACACGGACTTCGAGGTTGAAATCAACGATGGCCGCGTCTTTCAGGTCCCGGTTGGCCGGACCATCATTGAGGTGCTCGAGGCAGCAGGGGTCGATGTCATGTACGATTGCCAACGCGGTGATTGTGGTATCTGCCAGTGCGATGTGCTGTCTGGCACGCCTGATCACCGGGATGTGGTTCTTTCGGAAGAGGAACGTCTCGCGGGAAAAGTCATGCAAATCTGTGTCAGCCGCGCCACCTCCAAGCGCCTTGTTCTCGACATTTGAGGAGATCAGCCATGCTCACAGCCGGTGATGTTTCAGCCATGGTTCGAGGGCCACAGGTCCACCGCGATGTGTACACCAGTCAACAGGTCTATGATCTGGAGATGCGCCATCTCTTTGTGAATACGTGGGTTTTCGTGGGGCATGAAAGCCAGACGCCGCACAAGGGCGACTACTACACAACGCAGATCGGCGCACAGCCGGTCATTCAGGTGCGCCACGGTGATGGAGAGATCAAGGTTCTCCACAATCGCTGCCCGCACAAAGGGACAAAGATTGCCATCGACCGATCCGGCAACACCGGAAAGTTCTTTCGTTGTCCCTATCATGCGTGGAGTTTCAAGACGGACGGTTGCCTGCTCGCGATCCCGCTGAAGAAGGGCTACCAGGACACCGAGTTGAACAAGACCGAAAATGCCAAGGGCATGAAAGCTGTTGGTGCGGTGCGGGTCTATCGTGGCTTTGTCTTTGCGCGGCTTGCGGACGAGGGCATATCGTTCGAGGACTACTTCGGCGATAGCCTGAGTTCGATCGACAATACGGTGGATCGCTCACCTGCCGGGCGGCTGGAGGTGGCGGGTCCACCCCTTCGCTATATGCATCAATGCAATTGGAAGATGCTGGTCGAAAACCAGACTGACACCTGCCACCCGATGGTGGCGCATGAAAGCAGCGCGGGCACGGCCGTCGGTATCTGGAAGGAGATGGGCAACCCGGAGCCACGTCCACCTGCAATGGAGATCATCGCGCCTTTCATGTCGCCCTATGAATTCTTTGAAAACATGGGCATCCGCACCTGGCCCAATGGCCATGGCCATACGGGGGTAAATCATTCGATCCACTCGGAGTATTCAGAGGTTCCGGGTTATTTTCCGGCGCTGAGCGAAGCGTATGGCGAACAACGTGCAAAGGAAATCCTGAACGAAAATCGCCACAACACCGTCTACTTTCCCAACATAATGATCAAAGGTCCAATCCAGCAGTTACGGAACTTCATCCCGCTCGGGCCGGACAGGACGTTGGTGGAAAGCTATATCTACCGCCTCGTTGATGCGCCGGACGAGTTGCTGGCACGGACGGCGATGTACAATCGCATGATCAATGCACCGACTTCGATTGTCGGGCATGACGATTTGGAGATGTACGAACGCGCCCAGGAGGGCCTGGTTTCAAACGGGTTGGAGTGGGTGGACATCCAGCGTCTGATGACGGGTGTCGAGGACTATTCCGAAGAGGTGGTGGAAAACGGCACCACGGAACGACAGATGCGCAACCAGTTCGACGCATGGGTCAAATTCATGACCGTGTCGATGGGGACCGCGTAATGTTGGACAAAGCCGCGGATGTCACGAAGGATCAGGTAGTCGACTTCATCTATGATGAGGCACGAATGCTGGATGAAGGCCGCTACGACGAATGGCTGGCGCTTTGGCTGCCCGATGGCCACTACTGGATGCCGCTGGACTACAAGCAGACCGATCCGCATCTGGTGACGTCCTTGCTTTACGAAGACAATTTCATGCTGCGGCTTCGGGTTGAGCGGTTGAACGGCGCGCGCACATTCAGTCAGAAGCCCAAAAGCCGCTGTCACCATGTGATCCAGCGCCCGTTCATCGACGAGTTCACGCCCGAGCGCATCGTCACCAACACGTCCATGCACTATGTCGAGACGCGGTTGGATGAGCAGTTTTTGCTGGCGTTGGTGGCGACACATGAGTTGAGAGTTGTCGAGGGGCAGCTCCGCATCGCCAACAAGCGCGTTGATCTGCTGAATTCGGACGCTGCTTTTGGCAGTATTCAGTTGCTGCCGTGATCGCTGAGCATGTGGACACCGTCTATGATGCGTTCGCCGCGACCGCGGCGCGTTACCCGGATCGGCCCGTATTGAACGTTTTGCCGAACACCGCGGAGGTTTACGGTATCACTGCGGGTGCGCTCAGCTACGGCGCGGCGCTGGCCGAGGTTGATGCACTTGCCGAGCAGCTGCTGGCCTGTGGGTATGAAGCAGGCATGCGCATCGCGCTTCTGCTGGAAAACCGGCCTGCATTCTTTGTCTACTGGCTGGCTGCCAACAGAATCGGCGCTTCGGTCGTGCCGGTCAACCCGGACCTGCGCGCTGCGGAACTTGAGTATCTGATGGGACATTCAGAGCCTGCTCTGGCCGTGACCATACCGGCGCGGCGAGATGATCTTGAGTCTGCGGCGGATGCGGCTGGATTGGCGGTTCCGGTCATTGTTTTGGGTGAACGTGCTCCGACGCCGAGACCTCAATGCGTGGTCGCGGAACAGTTGCGTGGTGAGGCGCGGGAGGGTGCGATCCTCTATACATCGGGAACGACCGGAAAGCCCAAGGGGTGCGTGTTGCCCAACGCCTACTTTCTCTTGGCCGGCCGCTGGTACGCGCAGGTCGGTGGCATTGCCACCCTGTACAACGATGGCGAGCGCATGATCACGCCGCTTCCGATCTTTCATATGAATGCGATGGCGTACTCGTTCATGGCGATGGTGGCGGTGGGTGGATGCCTTACGGCGTTGGACCGGTTTCATCCGCGCAGCTGGTGGCAGGATGTCTGCGATGCAGAGGCGACGTGCTTGCACTACCTGGGTGTCATGCCCTCCATGCTGCTGGGTCTGGAGCGGAGCCCGGCTGAAACCGCTCATAGTGTCAGATTTGGCTTCGGGGCAGGCGTTGATCCCAAAAAGCAGGTCGCATTCGAGGAGCGCTATGGTTTTCCGCTGGTCGAGGCTTGGGCGATGACCGAAACGGGTGCCGGAGCCGTGATCGCTGCGTCGACGAAAGATCGCCTGGTGGGACAAGCGAGCATCGGGAAACCTGGCTCGGATCTCGACTGCATGATTGCCGACGAATCCGGAGCACCCGTTCCGCTTGGAGAGCCGGGCGAGTTGCTGGTGCGACGGGCTGGGGACAACCCGCGATACGGTTTCTTCTCGCACTACTACAAGGATGCCGACGCCACGGCCGAGGCTTGGGAAAACGGGTGGTTTCACACGGGTGACATTGTGCGCCAGACGGCGGACAAGAACGTGTTTTTCGTGGACCGCAAAAAGAATGTCATACGCCGGTCCGGTGAAAACATTGCCGCCGTTGAGGTGGAGTCCATCCTCATGCGCCACCCGCACATTCACGCAGCCGGAGTGACGGCGGTGCCGGATGCCGTGCGGGGGGACGAAGTCTTTGCCTGCCTGCACTGCGATCCTGAAGTCGAGGCGGACGCGATTGTTCACTGGTGCCTGGAGCAAATGGCCTATTACAAGGCACCCGGCTACATCGCCTTTGTTGATCAGTTGCCGCTGACAGCTACGCAAAAGATCCAGCGCGCGGCGCTCAAGGCCCTGGCCCTTGATCTACTTGGGGCACCGGAAACGGTGAAAACGGTGCATCTCAAGAAACGGCAGCTGGCTTGATGGTGGGTATGTACTCAATGATGGCAGCGCTGGCGACCGGCCAGATGCTTTCAGCGGCATCTTCTGCCGAATGGGGTCTCACTGATGCGTGTGATGGTTCAGGTGCGCGCATCACCCCTTCAGAACAGGGCCAGCCGTGTCTGGCAGTGGGATTGATATGAGCTACACAGCCGTCATTACGGGTGGGAACAAAGGCTGCGGCGCCGATTTGGCTGAACGCCTTTTGGATCAAGAGTATACTGTTATCTCGGTCGCGCGGCGCAACCCCGAGATCAGCCACCCCAAACTGCATTCAGTCAAAGCCGATCTGCTGGACCCTGAGGCCGTGAACATCGCGGCCAAACAGATCGCGGCTCATTTCGACGTAACCCACTTCATTCACAATGCCGGGTTGATCTGGCCAAACCTGATCGAAGATGCCAAGCCGGAAGATATCGGCGGGCTTGCCCAGCTTCACTTGGGCGCGGCGCTCACGCTCTTGCAGGCCTTTCTTCCCAACATGAAGGAAAGGCAGTTCGGGCGGGTGATGTTCAATGCCTCGCGCGCTGCTCTGGGGGCGCCGACCCGGACTGCCTATGGCGCGACCAAGGCGGGGATGATTGGTATGGCCCGCACATGGGCGCTGGAACTCGCCCCGCATGGGATAACCGTCAATGTTGTCGCGCCCGGTCCGATCCTGACTGATAACTTCTGGGGCATCGTGGAAAAGGATAGCCCTCAGCAAGAGGCCCTTGCCAAACGCATTCCGGTTGGGCGCATCGGTACAGTGCGAGATGTGACCAACGCATTCTTGTTCTTTGCCGATCCTGCCAACAGCTTTGTCACGGGGCAAACGCTCTATGTCTGTGGTGGAGCCAGCATCGGGGCGATTTCGATCTAGGACGCCTTGATGACGTGTGTATTGCAGGTGTCGCTATGCCCATTCTTGATAGGGATCCGGCAGAGGTATGGAAGCCAGAAGTTCTTGCGTATACGCCGCGCGCGGGGTGTTGAACAGCGCGTCCGTTTCGGCATGTTCCACGATTTCTCCATGATGCAGGACAAGCACCTGCGTGCACAGACGCCGTACAACGGACAAATCGTGACTAATAAACGCAAGTGTCATCCCCAGGTCGTTCACAAGTTGTCCCAATAGGTTCAGCACCTGCGCCTGGGATGAGACATCAAGGCCCGACACGATCTCATCGGCCAGAATGAAGTCGGGCTCAAGCGCCAGCGCCCTTGCAATGCCAACCCTCTGGCGCTGTCCTCCGGACAGCTCATGCGGGTACCGGGTGGCGAAATGCTGGGGCAGGCCAACCCTGTCCAACGCCGATGCGACCCGTTCGGTCACGTTGTCCATTCCGTGCAAGCGCAGCGGTCCGGCGATCAAGCCGCGGACTTGCCTGCGCGGGTTTAACGAGGACATGGGGTCCTGAAAGATCATTTGAAATCTCTTGCGCAGGGGACGCAACTGCTGCTCAGACCGGTGCGTGATGTCGATGCCGTCAAAGCGGATCGTGCCGGAGGACGGTTCCAGAAGCCGCAACATGGCCCGGCCCAAGGTTGATTTGCCGGAGCCGGAGCCTCCGACGATGCCCAGAACCTCGCCTTTGGGGATGTCGAAGCTCAGACCCTTGAGGATTTCGATCTGTGGCGGCGCCCCCAAAAACGGTTTGTGTGCCATGTCCGGGAATGACAGTCGAAGATCACGGATCTCATACATCATATCCGGCCCTTAGCGCGTGATGGTGATTTTCGTTTTCGACGTCCTCGATGACATTGGCAGGCACCGGTTGCAGGCTGCCATCGGGGTCCAGATATGTCGGTGTCGCAGCCAGCAGGGCGCGGGAATAGGGGTGAATGGGCCGCATGAAAAAACGGGGCATCTGCGCCTCTTCCACCACTCTGCCAGCGTAGAGCACCGAAAGCGAATTGCAGACCTTGGACACCACCCCCAGATCATGCGTCACGAAAAGCAACGCAGTGCCGTGGCGGATGCGCATCTCGGATATCAGCCTGAGGATTTGCTTTTGCACCGTGACGTCCAGGGCGGTTGTCGGTTCATCTGCCACGATCAGTTTGGGTTCGGCGGCAAAGGCCGACGCGATCAGCACGCGCTGACGCATACCGCCCGACAACTCGTGCGGATAGCTGCGCATCACGCGCGGGATGTCAGGTATACGCACCTCGTCCAGAAGAGTTCTGGCGCGCTGATCGGCTTCAGACTTGGACCAGCCCAGAATATCGATCAGACGCCGTGTGATTTGAGGGCCAACCCGCTTTGACGGGTTGAGGGCGGTCAACGGGTCTTGGGGGATCAGCGCAGCCGTTTCCCCGATGCGCCGCCGCCGGTCGCGCGGCGGCAGTGCAAGCAGGTCAACACCATCAAGCCAGACTTCCCCGCCCATCACCTCGATGGCGCGGGGCAGGGTGCCCAGCACCGCCTTGCCGATCATTGATTTGCCGGCCCCGGATTCCCCGACCAGGCCGTGCACCATGCCCGATGTGACCCTCAGTGAGACAGACCACAGAATGATCGGTCCGCCCCTCAGGCGAAGGGTCAGGTTCCTGATGTCGAGAAATTGGGTCATCGCAGCACCGGATCA
Organism: Tateyamaria omphalii; assembly: GCF_019802125.1. Taxonomy (GTDB): domain Bacteria; phylum Pseudomonadota; class Alphaproteobacteria; order Rhodobacterales; family Rhodobacteraceae; genus Tateyamaria; species Tateyamaria omphalii_B. Next base: position 1,379,972 of record NZ_JAHVHT010000001.1, on the reverse strand, counting down.
AAGCGGTCCTTCAACCCTTCGCCCAGTTGCGAAAAACTCAGAACAGTCAGGAACAGCGTGAACAGCGGAAAGACCAGCACCCACCATGCTTGGTGAACGGAAGTGCGGCCTTCGGCGATCATTCCGCCCCAGGTTGGGCTGTCGGTCGAGATCGACAGGTTCACAAAGCTCAAGATCGCTTCGACGATCACAGCGATGCCCATCTCAAGCGTCAGCAATGCGACCACCGTCGGCAAGATGTTTGGCAGGATCTCTGCGATCATGGTGTTGAACCGCGTCCGCCCAGCGATCTGCGCACTTGCGACGTAATCCATCGCACCCTGGCTGAGTGTTTCAGCCCGGATGACGCGCGCAAATCGCGTCCAGTCGATAACCACGATGGCCAGAATGATCGACACAAGACCGGGGCCCATGACTGCGATCAGCAGAATGGCAAACAGCACTGGCGGAAAGGCCATCCAGATGTCCACAAGACGGCTTATGATGCGATCCGACCAACCGCGATAGAAGCCGGCAAGAACGCCGAGCGACGCGCCGATGATGCAGGTCAGCGTTCCTGCCACCAGTGCGACCATAAGCGCGACGCGTGCACCGTGGATCATGCGTGACAGTACATCTCTTCCAAGACTGTCGGTACCAAGCCAATATCCGGGCTCGGCCCCGTCCATCCAGAAAGGGGGCAAGCGGCCCAGAAACAGGTCCTGTGCCAATGGATCATGCGGCGCCACCCAAGGCGCAAAAACGGCCGCCAGCGCCAGAATGCTCAACCAAGTGCCCGAGAGCCAAAGGCGCGCGCCTAGCGGACGCCTGATGTGTGCACGGGCGTCACGCATGGCGCAGCTTTGGATTCAGAACGACATAGAGCATGTCCACGACCAGGTTGATCACGGTGAACAGGGCGGCAAACAGGATCACGATGCCCTGGATCAGCGGAAGGTCGCGGTTGATCACCGCGTCGATTGCCATGTTGCCCAAGCCTTCATAGCTGAACAGCCGTTCGATGATGACCGTTCCGCCGATAAGAAACGTGAACTGCACGCCAATCAGGGTGAGCGTAGGCAAGACCGCATTTGGCAGCGCTTCGCGCAGGATCACCCAGGTTTCGCTATATCCTTTGGTGCGGGCGAGGGTGACATAGTCCAGATGCATGGTCTCCTTCAGGGATTGTTTCAGCAGTTGCGCGATGATGGCGGCCAATGGAATTGCAAGGGCCAGCGCGGGCATGAACGACCGGGACAGCAGGTGCGCGACTACATCGAACCGCAGGCGCAGAAATGCCTCGATGATGTAGAAATCCGTGGTGAACTCGAACGCCTGTGATGGCGACACACGGCCAGAAATGCTGAAGACGGGCCACAGCACGCCAAAAAGCAGGATCAGAACCAACGCCCAGAGAAAATCCGGGACGGACAGGGCTGTGCCGGTGGTGACATCCACCGCCGCCTCTGCTGCCGAATGCCGGTAAAGCGTCCCCAAGAAAGCCATGAGTCCCCCGAGCGCGATCGCGATCAGGAGTGCGAAAAGGGAAAGTTCCAGCGTCGCCGGCAAGCGTCCCAGAACAAGCTCAGAGACAGGCTGACGCAGGGAAATCGAGGTACCAAAATCCCCGCGCAACACATCGCCCGACCAGATCAGGAACTGCTGAAGCAGCGATTTGTCAAATCCGTAGAGCGCTTGCAGGCGCGCGATATCCTCTTCCGTTGCACCGGGGGGAAGCATCATGGCGATGGGGTTTCCCGGCACAACGCGGATCAGGAAGAACACGACGACGGCCACGCCGAACAGCGTTATGGCCATCGTCAGAAGTCGCGTAAGGAGCGCGCGAAGAAAGATCATGCCAATATTCCAGGAGTGACGGAGCCGGAGAGCACGCACTCTGCGGCCCCGTCAGACGCAGCCATTCAGGCGCGTGTCATCAGATGAGGCAGCAGGGCGCCCGAGCGGTGCGGTGTTACCCTCACGCCGGAGGCATGCAGGATCGGTTGAACATACTGCAACAACGGGATGACCTCGGCATTTTCGGCAATGCTGCGGTCGACGTCTTTCCAGCCCGCGATGCGCTTGGCTTCGTCTGCCTCGCCCCAGAGCGGCAGGATCTTGTTAAATGTGTCTTCACCATCCCAAACCGAATGGGGGGAGGGGCCAAACATCGCGAAGCCGGTCGACGTGGTGGGATCGCCCACCGAGTTACCCCAGTTGTAAAAGGCGGCAGGGGCCAGTTGATCCGCCGCGCGCAACTCGAAGTGCTTGGCGATCTCGTAGACTTCGATCTCGGCCTCGATGCCCACGCGACGCCATAGACCGACCACGGCCTGAATCATCTCGTAGTCCTTTGGCTTGAAACCGCGCGTGGTCTGGATCGTGAAGCGCGCCGGATTGTCGGGGCCATAACCGCTCTCTGCGAGCAGTGATTTTGCAAGTTCCGGATCATAGGGAACCTCGATGCTTGGGTCGAACGCGATGTAGTCTGGCGTTTGTAGGGTATCGATTGCGATCCCGTAGCCGGATAGGAGGCGGTCAATGATCAACTGTTTGTCGATGGCATGAGCCGCGGCCTTGCGCACGTTCGGGTCCTGCATGATCTCGATATCGTTGAGGAAGATCATCCCGATGTCGGAAATGGGAGATGCCGTGCCTTCTATACCGCTCTGTTCGCGCAAGCGGTCATACTCTTCATAGGGTACTTCCAGCGTGACATGAGAGTTGCCGGATTCCACTTCGGCCACCCGGCTGGCAGCATCGGTCACGAACTTGATGGTGACCGTTTTGAAGTCTGGCGCCCCGCCCCAGTAGTCTTCATTGGCGACAAGACGGACAAAGGCATTCCGCTCGAATCGTTCGACCTTGTAAGGACCCGATCCGATGGGGGCAGCCTCGAAGCCCTCTGCGCCCACCTCTTCGTAGTATTTCTTTGGCATGACATAGCCGGTCAGGAACGACATCCACTTGAAAATCGTGGGTTCGAATTCGACAACATCGGCAGTGACCCGGCTGCCGTCGACCGTGATGTTACTGATTTTGCCCCAGATGAACTGGATGGGGTTGCCTGTGTCGGGATTGGCTGCACGCTGAAGCGACCAAGCCACGTCTTCGGCCGTTAGCGGGTCACCATTGTGCCAGGTCACCCCGTCGCGCACATCCAGGAAAATCTTGGTGTTGTCGTCTGTCCAGCCGTAATCGGTGACAATCCCGGAGCCGAAGCTGAGATCGGGGTTTTGCGGGATAAACAGGTCGAAGACGGACAAATAGTAGCCTTGCAGGGTGGGGTTGACCGCGGATGGACCGACCGTTGGGTCCCAGCTGGGCAGAGTCACGTTGTAGGCAATGACAAGCTCATCAATCGCGGCAAGGGACGGTAAGCCTATTGTCGAAAATACTGTTGCCGCTGCTGTGCTTTTAAGAAGTGTTCGTCTGGAAAGTGTCATAAAAAGTCTCCCTATTTTTTGTCATTATTTTCCGGCCAGTTTTTCGGCCAGCATCATGCCGGAGCCAGCCCCGGTTCCGCCGCCTGGCCAAACGGCAGCGCCGGTGTGGTAAAGATTGCGCAGCGGAGTGGTGCCATCGGCGTAGCCACGCGCGGGGCGGTTGAGGAAATGCTGATGCAGGTGATGGCTGCCACAGACCTGATCGCCGCCCACCAGGTTGGGATTGTCGGCTTCCAGCATATCGGGTGTCACCACATGGCGGCCCAGGACATGTGCGCTGGTGCCCGGCGCGTATTGCTCCAGGATGTTCATCACGCGGTCAGCCATCGCAGGGCCAGCCTCCGGCCAAGCTCTGGCAGAAATCGCGCCGCCTGCATCGCCCTTGATCTTGCTGGGCACCATGCGGACCTGAAGCCAAAGGATGTGTTTGCCTTCGGGCGCGCGAGAAGGATCAACAACCGTCGGCTGCCCACAGACGATGACCGGCTCATCGGGCAAAAGACCGGCCTTCGCCTGAGCGTAGGTGCGAGCCATCTGGTCAAGAGATGGCGCCAGGTGGACGTAAGCGAAACGTTTCAATTCCGGCGCCGTCCAGTTGGGCAGGGCACTCAGCGCCAGGTGGATCATCATTGTGCCCGGCGCGTGATGGAACGAGGAGAGCTTGCGATCATACCCGGCGTCACCTGTGCCCTCGGTCAGCTTGACGAGAGCACCGGGTGCAACATTGGCAATTACGGCGCGGCTGGCGTGCACCTCTCTCCCATCCTCAAGGAGAATTCCCGTCGCAGCTCCGGACATGTGCCGGATCTCTGCCACTCTTGCGTTGCAATGCACCTTACCGCCGCGTTCCTCGATCAAGCGCACCATCGCGTTGATCATGGTGTCCGCGCCACCGGCGCCCAGAACCATCCCAAACGCCTGCCCGGCCATGCTTTCAAGATAGGGAAACACTGCCCCGCCCGCGACGTCCGGCGCAAAATCCAGATGCATGCCCCAGGCGGCAAGCATCGCTTTGACCTGTGGCGTCTCAAATGTCTCATCCAGCCAGGCCCGTGGCGACATTGTAAGGAACCGCGCCAAATCCAGAACGCCGCCAATTCCCAGTTTGCGGTGTGCCTTCCACGCAAAAGATGCAAACGCACTGAATTTCATCGGTGATCCGAGCAGGCCAAGGATCTGTTCTGCCTGCCCATCGAATGCTTCTGTCAGCTCTGTCCAGGCTCGTGCGTCTGCCTCGGAAAAACCGCGAATACGGGCGGTGGTCAATGCGACATCAGTAGATACTCCCAACCAGCGCCCATTTGGGAAAGCAGATGCGAATGGATGTGAAGTCGGCGCGAACGTCAGTCCGTGTCTGGCCAGACTGCTTGCGTTTTCCCTGTGAAATTTGGATCCCGCAAAGAGCGACAGGTTCATCGCGGCCCAATCGTGGTGAAATCCCGGTAGCGTATATTCGCCCGATTTGACCGCCCCGCCAGGTGTCGTAGCCTGCTCAAACAACTCCACGCGCCAGCCACGATCTGCAAGATGGCACGCACATGCCAAGGCGTTGTGCCCTGCTCCTACAAATACGGCATCCGGTTGCTTGTTCATCGCTGTCTTGTCTTCCGTCCTTGAAAGATAATTGCAAATGCATGTAATTCTGTCTAGCTTTGAATCGACGTATTCAAGTGAAGGCGTTGCAGCGATATTCAGGGAGATCAAAAATTGAGCGCGAAAGACATAGTAGGGAGCCTGGGTGAATTGCTGGCCTCGGGCGGCGTTGAGGTTGTTGACTGTTCTGGTGTGCTGGGACCTGAGACGCCCATTTTGCAACTGCCGCCTGACTTCGCGCGCAACACGCCCAAGGTCGAAATACACAAGATTTCTGAATATGATGAAGACGGTCCTTTCTTTGCATGGAATTGGCTTGTGCTGGGTGAGCACTCAGGCACGCATTTCGATGCGCCGCATCATTGGATTACGGGCAAGGACTTTGAGGACGGATACACCGATAGCATTGATGTGCAGCGTTTGATTGCTCCGGTGAACGTTCTGGATTGCTCAACGGACGCAGCAGAGAACGAGGACTTCCTGCTCACCGCCGACCACGTGAAGGCCTGGGAGGCTGAACATGGTGAGATCGGTGCGGGCGAGTGGGTTGTCATGCGCACGGATTGGGATGCCCGGGTTGGGGATGAGGCAAAATTCCTGAACGCCGACGAAGATGGGCCGCACTCGCCCGGCCCCACGCCGGATTGCATCGAATATCTGCTCAGCAAGAGGATTGTTGGCTGGGGCACGCAATGCATCGGCACTGATGCCGGGCAGGCCGGTGGGATGGAACCACCATTCCCAGCACACAACCTGCTGCATCGGGACAATTGTTTTGGGCTGGCGTCGCTCGCCAACCTCGATAAGTTGCCGGCAAAGGGGGCAATTCTGATCGCCGCACCATTGAAAATCGCCAAGGGGACGGGGAGCCCGATCCGCGCGCTTGCGCTTGTGCCCAAGGGATGACTGCAGATCGTTTCGATCACTTGGTGATTGGCTCTGGCATCAATGGACTGGTGGCGGCAGCAATGCTGGCGAAATCAGGTGCGCGTGTTCTGGTGATTGAACGCGAAGACCGTATCGGAGGCTGCCTCTACACGTCCGATGACGTCACCTTGCCCGGGTTCCACCACGATGTGATGGCGGCGACGTTCGTCTTGTTCATGACCGGGCCCGCGCAACAGGCATTGGGGGACGATCTGGCGGCGCATGGCATGGCCTATTGCAACGGAACACATCCCACGGCCGTGTTGCGACCTGATGGATCGGCTCTGGTGCTGACCACGGATCGGTCAGCGAATGTCGCAGCATTCAATGCGCGCGCAGATGGCGATGGTGACCAGCACGCCCGCGATGTGGGCGGAATTGAACAGGATGCGGAGTTTCTGTTTGCGTTGCTCGGCCAATCCTTGTGGTCACGACGTATCGCATGGCTGCTGGCACGGCGCGCCTGGAAGGTCGGGCTCGGCCCACTCAAGGCGTGGTTCGGTCGTGCATTGCAGCCCGCGCGCGGGTGGTTGGAAACAAGCTATGATAGCGCCGATGTGCAGGCGCTGTGGGCCCCTTGGGTCTTGCATGTGGGGCTGACGCCGGAAGCCACCTATTCCGGTCAGATGGGACGTGTCATTGCCTTTGCCCTTGAGGCCGCGGGGGCGCCGGTGGTCAAGGGCGGCGCAGGACAGGCGGCTGAAGCGTTGCGCAAGGTGATCGAGAGCCACGGTGGAGAAGTCCGCACCGGAATTGAGGCGCGGCATGCTATTATTGACACTGGCCGCTGCGTCGGGGTGGAAACCACGAACAAGCACGTGCTGCACGCAACCAATGTGATCGCAAGCACTTCACCAGCTCAGCTTTATGACGGGCTCTTGTCGCCCCAGAAGGATGAGCCGGACGTAAAGTCCTACCGCTACGGGCGTGGAAATTTCCAACTTCATTTCGCTCTGGACGGCCCGATCGACTGGACTGCCGAAGGTCTTGAGGATGTGGCTCTGATCCATCTGGCTGATGGAATCGATTCAGTGTCGAAATCCGCGAACGAAGCAGAACGTGGAATGCTGCCCGAAAGGCCAACGATATGTGTTGGTCAGCCTCACAGGTTGGACCCCACGCGCTGCCCCGAGGGTAAGGCAATCCTTTGGCTGCAGATCCCCGACGCGCCGCGCACGATCAAGGGTGATGCAGCGGGCAGCATCGACACGACGCCGGAATGGACGGAAACTGTGCGCGAGGCATTCGCTGACCGGGTCGAAGCCATCCTTTCGCAACATATCCGCAACTGGCGGAAAATCCGCCTCAAACGCCGCGCGTATTCGCCTGCCGATCTGGCCCGAATGAATGTGAACCTGGTGGGCGGTGACCCTTATGGCGGCGCGTGCACTTTGGACCAGTTTTTTGTATGGCGTCCACATGCTGGGCAGTCGAATTACAGCACGGGCGTGAAGAACCTTTATCACATAGGCGCGTCCACCCATCCCGGGCCCGGCCTGGGCGGCGGCTCAGGCTTTAATGTGGCAAAGGAGCTGGGCGCGTGAACAAACAGGACAAGGTCGAAACACAGACCGCACCACTTGGGGAGATCGGTCTGGGCAATTATGCGCCCTATCTGATGAACCGCATCATGGGGCGATACAATGCGTCGCTGCGTGACGAAATGTCCGCCATGGGTCTGACAACGGTCAAGATGCGCGCGATTGCTGTTTTGGCCGTCATCGACGGTCCCTTGATCCGGGATCTGGCCGTCTATGCGGTAGCCGAGCAATCGACGCTTAGCCGGGCTCTGGATACGTTAGAGCAAAGCGGCCTGGTGCGTCGGGAAGCTGACAGTCAGGACAATCGCGGAACGCGTATATTTTTGACGAGCGACGGCCGCGATGCCTTCGAGCGGATCTGGCCGCGCATGGCGGCGTCTTACAGCGCCATGTTCAAGGGTATCAGTGAAGAAGACCAAAGGGTCTTTGTCGCGACGCTTCAAACCATGCTGCGCAACATCAGAAAGCATGATTTCTAGGAGGACCAATGGCTGAGCGGTCATTCAAGGCTGAGGTAGAGCACCTGCGCAAAGGCGATGGCGAGGTTTTCACGGGCGAGGGGATTCTGGCGATCACCAAGGCGCTGTTGGAGAATGGTGTCGGCTATGTCGGTGGTTACCAAGGGGCCCCGATCAGCCACCTGATGGACGTGCTCGCGGATGCCGAAGATCTGCTGACCGAGCTTGGCGTGCGCTTTGAGGCCAACGCATCGGAGGCCGCAGCGGCAGCGATGCTCGCTGCCAGCGTCCACTATCCGATCCGGGGCGCCGTGACGTTCAAGGGGCCGGTTGGTGTGAATGTTGCGTCGGATGCGCTGGCAAACCTGTGTTCATCTGGCGTGAACGGTGGCGCGCTGATCATCGTCGGTGAAGACTACGGTGAAGGCTCTTCGATCATGCAGGAGCGCAGCCACGGCTTCGCCATGAAATCCCAGTTTTGGCTGCTTGATCCGCGCCCGAACCTGCCCTGTATCACGAAGGCCGTGAAGGATGGTTTCGAATTGTCGGAGGCGAGCAACACACCCGTGATGCTGATGATGCGCATCCGGTCCTGCCATGTGACCGGCAGTTTCAAGACACGGGATAACGTTTCTCCGGCCCTGACAGTCAAGGAGGCCATCGCCAATCCGCAGTCCGATTTCAAGCGCGTTGTTCTGCCACCTGCAAGCTACACCCACGAGCTTGAAAAGATCGAGCATCGCTGGCCAGCGGCAGAGGCGTTCATTGTTGAAAATGACCTGAACGAAATCTTTGGGTCCAAGGATGCGAAAGTCGGGATCGTTGTGCAGGGCGGGATGTACAATGGGGTTATCCGAGCCTTGCAGCGTCTGGGCCTGGCAGATGTCTTCGGAGAAACGGATATCGCCATCTATTGTCTGAACGTCACATATCCGTTGGTTCGATCTGAGTTTGACGATTTCTGCGCGGGCAAGGACCATATTCTGGTTGTTGAGGAGGGGCAGCCCGAGCATATCGAACAGGCATTGGGCAACTTTCTCTACAAAGGCGGTCACAAGATCAAATTGCTTGGCAAGGGTGTTTTGCCGATGGCCGGAGAATACACCGGTCAGGTCATGCTCGATGGGATCACCGATTTCCTGAAAGAGGCAGCACCAGATCTGTTGCCCGGCCAAGTCCGTGCGCCCAACCAGGAGGCACCGGCCATCCCGGACCTGTCGCAGACCGTGCCCGGCCGACCCCCCGGCTTTTGTACCGGCTGTCCGGAGCGCCCGATCTTTGCAGGTCTGAAACTGGTGGAACAGGAGCTGGGCAAAAGCCAGATCAGCGCGGACATAGGCTGCCATCTGTTCGGGTCTTTGCCCCCGTTCGAGATAGGGGGCGCGACCATGGGCTACGGTCTTGGGCCGGCCGCGAATGGGGCCTTCGACGGAGGGGGAGAGCGGCGCGCGATCTCGATCCTTGGTGATGGCGGCTTCTGGCACAATGGCCTGAGCTCCTCCATCGGCAACATGGTCTTCAACAAATCTGACAATGTCGTCGTGATCGTGGACAACTACTATTCTGCGGCGACGGGGGGGCAGGACATCCTGTCGTCTCGCGCGCAGAACAAGACCAAGGCGACCAACAATCCGATCAGCGATGCTCTCAAGGGGGTTGGTGTGGAATGGATCAGGCAGATCGACAACACCTATGACGTCGGTCATGTCCGCGACACCGTGCGCGAGGCGCTGACCACCGATTTCAAAGGTCCAAAAGTCATCGTGGCGTCATCCGAGTGTATGCTGAACAAGCAACGCCGAGAAAAGCCAATCCGCAAGGCGGCCATCAAGGACGGCAAGCGTGTCGAGGTTCCGCGCTTCGGTGTGGATGCCGATGTCTGTACGGGCGATCATGCGTGTATCCGCTTGTCGGGATGCCCCTCACTCTCGCTCAAGAAACTCGATGACCCGCTGCGTGATGACCCGATCGCGCATATTGACCAGACCTGTGTGGGGTGTGGCAACTGCGGTGAAGTCGCCGATGCTGCCGTTCTTTGCCCATCCTTCTACCGCGCCGACGTGGTTCACAATCCGGCAGGGTTCGAAAGCTGGCGGGCGGGGTTGCGCAACCGCACAATCCGATGGTTGCAGAAAAGGCGGGACGCCAAGCGGCTGCGGTTCGAGGACGCACCAGCATGAACCTCGCGCTTGATCCAAAACCGGTGGATCCGGCGGTGGGGCGCATACTCAAGATCGCCATAATCGCTGTTGGCGGGCAGGGCGGCGGTGTTCTGACCAATTGGATCGAAAGCCTGGCTCGTGCGCAGGGCTACACATGTCAGGCCACGTCTGTCGCGGGCGTGGCGCAGCGGACGGGCGCCACGATCTACTACGTCGAAATGATGCCCGCATCGGACAAGACACCGGTCTTTTCCCTTGCCCCTGCAGAGGGTGATGTGGATGTGGTCATTGCTGCTGAAATGATGGAGGTCGGGCGTGCGGTCATGCGTGGGTTCGTGACGCCGGATCGGACGGTTCTGATTGGCTCGACCCATCGCGCCCTCGCCGTGTCTGAGAAAACCGCCCCCGGGGATGGAATAGCGAATTCAGAGGAGGTGCGCGCGGCGGCGGAGATTGCAGCCCAGACCCTGATCCTTGCTGATATGGACCGACTGGCGGTCGAGCAGGGCTCCGTGATCTCATCCAGCCTGTTCGGTGCTCTTGCAGGGTCAGGGGTTTTGCCCTTTGCGCGGGATGCTTTCGAGGATGCCATTCGCAGGAGCGGCAAGGGCGTTGACGCGTCGCTGCGTGCATTCAATGCCGGGTTCGAGGCGGCGACGGCTGGTGTTGCTCCTGCGGTGGCACATGAAACTGTGTCGACCGAGCGGAAGTTGGTTGGGCCCGTAACCTTGATGCGCGGTTGGGATGACCTCGCCACCCGTGTCGCGGCCCTTGCACACCCGGTCCAGCCCATAGCCAGCGCCGGGCTCAAGAAAGTGGTCGACTTTCAAGATGTCGAATACGGGACCCTGTATTTGGACCGGCTGTCGGAGTTTCAAACCCAAGACGGACCCGAGCGTGATTGGGAACTAACTCGGACGGCCGCGAAGTATATTGCCAACGCAATGGTCTACGACGACATCATTCGTGTGGCGGACCTCAAGACCAGATCCTCCCGCTTGTTGCGCATTCACGAGGAAATGGATGCATCGGCGGACAAGGTTCTGGAATTGACCGAGTTCTTCCATCCGCGAGCGGAAGAGGTGGTGAGCCTCTTTCCTGCAAAAATGGGCGCCCGTTGGGAGGCCAGCCCGGCAAGGATGGCCTTGCTGAACCGCATCTTTTCCAAGGGGCGTCGCCTGAGAACACACACTTTGCGGGTGTTCTTGATGCTGCATGTCTTGGGCGGGCTCAAAAGGTATCGCCTGCGTACCCGTCGACATGCCGTTGAAGTTCAGCATATGGCAGACTGGTTGTCAGCGTGCCGGGATGCGTGCACCGAAGACTATGCACTTGCCGTTGAGCTGTTCAAAAACCGCCGTCTGATCAAAGGATATTCGGACACCCACGCGCGTGGTCTCACCAAGTTTACGAAGGTCATGTCTGCCGCCGAGCTTTTGAAGGGGCGCGACGATGCAGCGACGTGGGTTCAGCGTTTGCGCGAGGCTGCTTTGCAAGATCCGGATGGTGATGCGCTTGATGGGGCGATAGAGACCGTCAAAAGCTTTTTGTGAGCGACACTGGCGACGGCTACCCTGCATTCGTGGGTCATCACGGCCCGTTTCTGCACTATGGCACCGAAGGAGCGGTGAGCTCAATCTTCAGATGGGCTCTGAACTGAACGCATCAGTGCGATTTCACTTGCTTGCTCATACAGACCGGCCATCACGTGCAGGACGTTTGTTGTTTTCTCAATCGTGTCGGAAACACCAGGTAGCGCTTGTGTAAGTTCCAGCAGGATTTCCTCACGGCGCTGATGGAACGCCGTTACCAGTGCCTCACCTTCCTCCGTGACCTGATATCGTGTCAGCTTGCGAGAACTGGAACCATCCGCTTTCTCAACGTAGCCTATTGAGAGCAATTTCTTGATCCCATATTGCAGGTTTGCGGTATCGTCGCGATGCAAAAGGCGTGCAATGTCGGAAAGCCCCTTTGGTGTCCCGCTCATGTGTACGATGTGCAGGATCGACGTTTCCGACCCACTGAGGTCGTTGTAGGGAAGTGAGGCGCTGCAATCACGCCGCCACTTGGCAAAAGCCGAAGCGAGATGCCACGCAGCGAATTCGAAGTTCGTCACCGCCAGGTTGTTACGCTCGAGCTCGCTTGTTGATGGGTCGGATGCGAAGGTCGGAATAGTCTGGCTCATGCGAAATGCCTTTCAAACTCTGCTTCCCGGCGACGTTGTGGGTAACCTATACGTGGATTTTAGGTGTAAAACTCCAATAGAAGGCGATTTAGCATGCGCTTTGCAGGTCGTTTTAGGATTGTCTAAGTGCCTTCGGATCGAGCATTGTCCATGACCGGCAAATCCCTATCCCGGCACCAGAGCCATCACTCGCAATGGGCTGCCAGTGCCGCCTTTGATCTTGAGTGGCGCCGCGATCAGAACGGCTCCCGTCGGTGGAAGTTGGTCGAGATTGCACAGACATTGCAGCCCAAATTTCCCTGCTCCGTGCAGAATGAAATGTGCCGGGTAGGGTGGTGTATAGTGGCTGCCTTGGCCTGCATCCGTGCCCACGGTTTCAGTGCCGAAACCACGAATGTTCCGTTCTTCGACCAGTAAGCGAACGGCATCCGGTGTGGGGCCAGGTGAGTGCGGGCCGTCCGCCTGCATGTTCAGATAATCCGCGCCACGTCGTTTCGACCAGTCGGTCCGCATCAGAACCCAACTATCTTCGGGAATGGTACCGTGCGCAGTTTCATGATCGAAAATGATGTCGGGCGTCAGTTCGAAATCATCATTCGTGGCCGCCCCCGCAGAGCAGTTGATGACAACCACAGGCCCGACGAATGCGTCCACCGGGATCGCGTCCACCGTTCCGTTTGGCACGTCACGCCCGGAAATCCAGTGGGCGGGCGCGTCGAAATGCGTGCCGGTATGCTCATTGAGCGTCAGATTGTGCCATTTCCACGCCGGGCCACGATTGTCATAGGCAGAGACCTCTTCCATCCGGAACCTGGCGCACTGACCGAACTCCGGCGGCAGAATAATGACCGGGAAGTCTGGGTCCAGCGTGTGCGTCAGGTCCACAAGTCGCAAAACGCCTGTTGTCAGCGCCTGCGTCACATCTGTCAGAAGGCTGTGGCTCATCAAACGCCCCATTCTCCAAAGGTCACTTCGCGCTCAAACACGCCGGGATGCTCGCGAAACCGTTCCATCAGGTCGCGGGCCGTGTCGCCGCTGACGACGTCTTCGAGCCCATCCTGCAACCCGGCAACAAGGTCGCGCGCCAATGCGCGAGGGGATTGTTTGGGCGGGTGCACCGGTTGATGCCAGACATCCTCGGTTGCACCGACGTAGACGTTCATCACCCGCAACCCGGAAGATTGATAGGTAGCGCGCATCGACAGTGAAAGGGATCGCGCAGCGGCCTGTGAGGCTGCGAACGTGTCAAAGCCAGGCACTGGGTTCAGCGCAAAGATCGACAGGATGTTGACCCACGCAAGCGCCTGGCGTTGCCCATCCGCTGTCCGCGATGCCAGAGCTGGGCCAAAGCCTTGGGCCAGCCGAAGCAAACCCAGATAGTTCACGTCCATCTCCTGCGCCGCAAAGACCGTATCGCCGCCTGAGGGTAGGCGGGCAGGGCGCAAGAAGCGCCCATTATTGATCAAGATTTCAATCTTTCCCCCGATCTCAGCCGCGAGTTGCCTGACAGAATTTGTGTCCGTCACATCAAGTGGCATGATTTCGACACCCGGTATGGCTGCCAGTGCATCGCGTTGCGGGTCCTTGCGCCAAGCCTCGCTTTCCCCAACGAAAACAGTCTCAGCCCCCGCTGCAAGCAAATGCTCGACAAGTGCGGGAGTATTGGCGTTGCGGAGATCTGTCACCAGCACCCGTGCGTGGCGTGGATCGCTTGTCAAAGCCTTCAGTTGGGGGTCATCGGCAAGCCGCGTCTTGCTGTTCTCCGGCTGCGCCACCAACACGCCCTGGCCGGACCGGTCGAGCCGTGCAAGCAATGTGACGCGTTCAGGAGCGCTGCAATCCTGCGCGAGATGGCAGACAATCTTGGGGCCGGCGTCAAGTTCCACGGTCCCGACACGCCAATCTCCTCGTTCACGAAAGTAAAGGTTGGTGGAGGTTCGAACTGTTGTGTCGGCAAGCAGTTGGCCGGTGGGAGTGATGTCTTGCCATTGCAGCGCCGTGTCGAGGCAATCGACACAGGCATCGCGCGGTGGGTATTGCACGGCGCGGCATTCCGGACAGACCTGGAGCATGAAACGACCTTCGGCTGCTGCAGCTGTGAGGCCGAGAGCTGCCCGGCTGCGTTGTGGTGGCGGTTGCGTAGGCGTGTTTGTCCGCTTTTGTGGATCTTTCTTTGGCATGTGTGCGCGGCTGCTCATATGTCGCCTGCCTCCAGTATTGCGGCGCCTGTGCACAAGCCGCGATCATAATTGATCATCCCGAAGCCCGACACCATCGCCCGTTTGGCACCCTTCACCTGCGTTGAACCTGCTGTGTGCGTCACCTGACGAATGGCCTCTACAAGGCCGAGATATCCGCCCGCGGCCCCAGCCTGGCCGCCGGAGATTTGGCCGCCCGATGTATTGTGCGGGAAGGACCCGTCGATGGTCAGATCGTGCCTGCGCACGAATGCGGGGCCTTCGCCCTTTGCGCAAAAGCCCAGATCTTCCATCTGCATCATCGAGATCACCGGATAGTCATCATAGGATTGCAGCAGGTCGATCTGCTCTGGTGTCGCTTCGGCCATTGCGTAAAGCTCATCCACATCCATGGTCCACCCGCCACGGAACTGGATCGGGTCATCAGTATGGGCGTTGTGCCGTTCAATCAGGCCGGAGATCCGGGCGAAGGGCAGGCCCATCTTCACTGCCCGGTCCGTCGTCATGACCAGAAAGGCCTCGGCGCCGGCGCACGGCATGACGCAGTCAAAAAGCGCGATCGGATCAGAGATCATCCGGGCGTTCAGATATTGCTCCAGCGTTAGCGGTTTCGTCATCAACGCGCCGGGTGCGTGCAAGGCGTTGTCCCGTTGCGCCACACAGATCTTGCCAAAATCCGCCCGTGTGGCACCGTAGGTTTTCATGTAGTGATCGGTGAGCAGCGCAAAGCTCATGTTCGGGCCGCCGAAGCCGTAAGGGTATGCAGCATCGGACGCAAATCGTGAGAACCCTGACAGCAGTTTGCGAAAGCTGTCAGTATGGTTGGTGTCGCCGGCCACGCAGGCAATGATTTCCGCATCCCCGGCCTGTACCGCCCGGGCCGCACGTCTGAGCGCGACGATCGCACTGGCGCCGCCCATGGGGATGTGGTCAAGCCAGCGCAAGCACAGCCCCAGATGCTGTGTCAGCCCGACGGCCGTATCAGGTGCAAGAGAAAAGCTGCTGGCACAGAAACCGTCCAGGGCGTTCTTGTTCAGCCCCGCTGTCTGAAGGCAACCGCGCAGAGCGCGCGCAATCCACCAGTGCGCCGTATGTGAGGAGTAGCGCGCGTAGGGTTCCGTGTATGGTGCGACCAGCGCCACGCCATCGTATTTCTGCCTTTGCCGCATTGCCCGGCACGTTTCCATCTCTATCGGCGCGTCGCTTTGCTTGGCACCGTTTAAATGTAAAATCATATATCTTGCTTAAGTTTTTAAGTCAAAAATTTACTTATAAAGCAGCGGCGGATCAGGCTGATCCCGAAAGCATGGCGTTCCCAAAATCATCGGGTCCTATCGCGGCCAAAATCCATCCAGGCAAGGCGTGACATTTATGGGATTTTATCACACATATGAAATATCATTGCTTATTTTGTATTGAGCATGGTATTCAGGATGCGCTTCGAGAGGTCGACACATGAGCAACGTTGTTGAAAAGCCCGGTATTCCCGAACCGCCTGACATCGGTGCGCGTCTCAAGCAGCTTCGCTCGGAGCAGGGCTGGTCTCTGGCCAAGCTGGCTGCTGCGACGGGGATTTCCGACGCGACACTCTCGCGGGTCGAAACGGGCAAGACACTTGTTTCCGCCCATAACCTCTATGTTCTGGCACAGGTGCTGGGTGTCGATATCACGGCGTTCTACTCCCATGCCGCGCATCCCTTGCAATCAGGTATCCGCTCGGTTTCACGCGCGGGGCAGGGGCGCGACCTTCAAACGGACCGCTTTCTGACTACGATCCTTGCAAGTGATCTGTCGAAAAAGCAGATGCATCCAGCCATCAACGTTGTCAGTCGCGATAGGTTCGGCCCGGATGATACCTTGTCCGGCCACCCGGGAGAGGAGTTCCTCTACGTTCTGGAGGGACAGCTCGTTCTGCACTCCGCTCACTACGCTCCGCTGTTATTGGATGCGGGGGATTCCATCTATTTCGATGGGACCATGCCGCACGCCTATCTCGCCGGCGAGGGCGGGATGGCGCGGATCCTGGTGCTGACCACAACCGCTGACGCAGTCTCGCCTTAGGAGCTGACAATGAAAGACATCGCAACCGAAACCAGCAAGATCGAGCACGCAGAGGTCTATCTTCCCGTCGATGACCTGAAGACCGAGATGCCGTTCTTCCTCAAGCAGCTGGGCTTTCGCCTCGAAGAAATATTTCCAGCTGATGATCCGGCCGTTGCATTGGTATCTGGGCATGGGATGCGCATTCGGCTCGACCGTGATGCGGATATGCCGCCGGGTCGACTTCGCTTGCGGTGCCTGGAACCCGACAGCTTTGCGGGCGGTGCTGACACGCTGACCAGTCCCAGCGGCAACGTGATCGAGATTGTGGATGCGAAACCTCCCCTCGATATGCCAGAGACACAGCACTCGTTTATGGTACGTCATTTACGTGACAGCGATGCTTGGGTCATTGGCCGGGCCGGGATGCGCTACCGCGATCTGATCCCGGATCGGCTGGGCGGATCGATCATCGCCAGCCATATTCGCATTCCGGATGGTGGGCCGGTGCCAGATATGGTGCATTACCACACCGTCGGATTTCAGCTGATTTTCTGTTATCGCGGATGGGTCCGGCTGGTTTACGAGGACCAAGGTGCGCCGTTTGTCCTGGAGGAAGGATGCTGCGTCATCCAGCCCCCCCAGATCCGCCACCGTGTTCTCGAGGCATCTGCGAATGTCGAGGTGTTGGAGATCGGTGTGCCCGCTGAACACATCACCACGATCGACCATGAGATGGAGTTGCCCAACGGCACGGTGAACCCGGATCGCGACTGGCAGGGGACAAAGTTCGTCCACCACAAAGTGTCCGAAGCGACTTGGGGGCCGTGGCGCATTCCGGGTTGGGAAAGCCGCGATACGGGAATTGGGGAGGCGACGCAAAACGTTGCGGGCGTCCACGTCGCCCGCCCCGATGGCACGGATACGGTGTGGACCAGCCACGACACCGATATCCTTTTCACATTTGTGAAAGAGGGGACCATGACACTCGAGGTTACAGGCGAAGATCCATATCAGCTTGTGGCGGGCGACGCCTTTGTGTTGCCGCCTTTCCTCAAAAGCCGATACACGAACCCCAGCGCCGATTGTGAAGTGATCGAGGTCAGCCTGCGCGCGGATTTCGTGACCGAAACCACATGAGCACATCGGAACACAGCACAGGGTACTTTCTCTATCACTCCATAGGAACCTATCCAGGGAAGGGCAGTCAAACCGCAGCTATCCTGAGTGAATTTGCAGAAGGCTTTGGCGCGTCGGACACCGGGCATTGGGACCGGATGCTTCCGTTGCGACAGGAGTTCATCGAACTCTGGGCCGGCTTGATCAACGCACCGGCGGGCAGTCTGACGACAACGGAGGGCGTGACATCCGGGTTTGCTTCACTGCTGGGTTCGCTTCCAGAACGGTATCTGCACGGCAAGAAGGTACTGATCGCAGCCGATTGTTTTCCATCGCTGCATTTCCTGTTGCGCGGGTTGGAAGCGAGGCTGGGCTTCACGCTTGAAACTGTTCCCATGCGCCAAGGTGCACATTGGGTCGAAGATGAGGACTTTGTCCGCCATTGGGACGAAACGGTTGGACTGGCCCTGCTGACATGGATCACCTCGACAACATCCCATCGGTCCGACCTCGACACGCTCATCGGGCACGGCCGACAGATGGGCAGCGTGATCGGTGTGGACATCACTCAAGGGGCGGGGTTGCTGACCTTTGATGTGACCAGCCCCGAGGTGGATTTTGTTGTCTCCACCTCTCTCAAATGGCTATGCGGCACGCCCGGAGCTGGAATCCTTTACGTTTCCCCATCCTGTCTGAACAAATGTGAGCCGACCCTTAGGGGGTGGTTCAGTCAGGACAACCCGTTCAGCTGGGATCTTGAGACATTCGCCCTAGCGCCGGACATCCGCCGCTTCGATCACGGCACGCCTGCGATCGTTCCTGCGATTGCGTCTTTACCCGCCCTGCGATGGAATATGGTGCAAGACAGGGAGCAGCTTTGTGAGCATACGTATGCGTTGGGGGAAGGTCTGCGTCGCGGATTTCAGGATATGGGTCTGACATGCGTCAGTCCCGACGATCCAGAGGCGCGCGGCGGAAGTATCATGATTCAGGTCGAGGCTGCGGAAACACTCTTGAACGCGCTTTTGGAGCGGGGGTTCGCGCTTGACCGACGGGATCACATCCTGCGCTTTTCGCCGGGGATCGTGACGTCTGAAAGTGATGTGTCCCGGCTGCTTTCCGAAACACATGCCGCGTTGGGGAAGATGGTCTGAGGCCCGAGAGATACCAGGCCCCAGACGATGCGCTATTGTATTGAAGCAACCGTTTCCGCAACTTCTTCGGTCGTCATTTGCCCTGTTGTCACGGCCTCGCCCTCAACGATCTGCCATAGGCGGAACGGGCCGGAGATGTCGCCGTAGTCATCAAAGGCCACAGGACCAATCACTCCTTCATACTTGATCGCCTTGCCCTCGGCGATCAGGCCAAGCGCCTTCTCGAATTCCTCGGGCCCTGCATAAATCGGCTCACCCGCCGGATCGACAACGTCTCGGATGGCGTCGCGGATGGCGTCGGCTTCGGCAACACCGGCCTTTGCAATCGCCAGACCAACGATTGCACCCGCATCATAGGATCGATCGGCCGCTGGTGCCGAAGGTTCAAAGCCGCCGGAGACGTCTCCGTAGTTGGCATAGAAGTACTCGGTGGATTTCGTCTCGGTCGTACCGGACGACGTGCCAAAGGCACCTTCCAGGAATTTGGGGCCCACCGCCTCGATGAACTCGGCTGCGTTCATGCCGTCGTTGAACAGATACTGCCGCGGCCCGCCCTGAGAGATCCAGGTTCGCGCAATTGTGGCCCCATCTACGGGGTAGGAGATGAGATACAGTGTCTCCGGGTCGCTTGACAGGGCGGCGGTGACTTCGGATGCGTAGTTGGCCTGGTTTTCGTTGTAGGGTGTTGTCGATTTGATGGTCCCGCCGAGCGCTTCGAAGGCAGAGGTGAATTCACGCATCAAGTTGACACCAAAGTCATTGTTAACGTGAATAATCGCCAGATTATCGAGGCCGTTGTCACGGGCATATTTTGCCGCCGCCACGCCCTGTAGCGCGTCGGATGTGATGGTTCGGAAAAAGTATCCGCCGGTTTTTCCTTCACGCCCAAGTTGCGTCAATGTCGGCGACGATGAAGCCGGCGACATCTGCACGATTTTTCCCGGGGCGGTGACAGAGGTCAGAACCGGAACAGACACGGATGAGATGATGCCACCGATCACAACTGGCACCTTCCCGATGCTCACCAATTGTGTCGCCTGATCGACGGCCACGTTGCCCTGGCTTTGGCTGTCCCGGGTGTCCGTGACAAGCGTACAGCCGTCGATGACCCCACCTGCGTCGTTGATGTCGCGGAAAGCCATTTCAATGGATTTCGCGCCCGCCTGACCAAAAGCGCCTGCGGGCCCGGTCAATTCCAGCACAACGCCGACGGTTACTTCACAGGCCATGGCGGTTGATGCCATCAGCGACAAAAACGCCGCCCCGGCTGCATGTTTCATTGAACTCATGTGATCTCTCCTTGTTGGGTTTTGGCGCGCGTCACTCCTGGGTAAGCCATGTCTCCTGCAAGTGCCGCCACACGACGCCGTTCGGCGCCTTGTCGTCGCGACTGAAAACAGCAGTTCCCCGCCGCGCATTGGGACCGTTTGCGGTCTCTTGGTATTCATCGAAGGTCATCAGGCAGAGGTCGTCACTCAGGGCGACAGCGTGATCGATGTCGATCCGAATTTCAAACTCAGGCCCGGTTGAATTGTGCGCCTTGGCCAGCGCTGTCAGCAGCGGTGCGCGCTCCAGATACCCACCCGAGGGCCAGATGATCCGAAAATCCGGTGCAAAACATGCGGCAGTCACGTCCATTTCAGACAGGTCCGCCGTTCCGCGATACCAATCGACAAAAAAGACATGGCGCTTGCGGATTTCGGTCTCGGCGAGTGCAAGGAGATCGGCCACTATGCGGACTCCGTGTTGAGGTTGTATTTCATGATGGATCCATGGCGACCCGACCGATCGCGTTCGAGGTCAAAGACATCACCCGGAATGGGTTGCGCGTGCGCCAGAACGGCCTGAATGTCCTGCCGGTCCTGATCGGTCAGCGTCAGTGTGGTGATTTCGAGATTGCGCGGCAGGTGACTGCGATTGCGCGCGCCGACGATGACCGCGCCCACGCCGGGGCGATCCAGAATGGTTCGGCTTGCCACCGTGGCGATGTCTGTATCATGCCGGTCAGCGACGTCGCGGAGCGCCTGCAAGAGATCCTGAAAGAGGGACCAGCCACCAAACTCGTCAATCATCAGTTTGTACTTGGTCAGAGAGCGGTTTTCGTAGGGTGTGGTCATTTCGGGCTGACCGAGCCAGCGGTCGGACAGCAACCCGCCAGCAACAGAACCGTAGCAGATCAACTGGATGTCGTGCGGGGCAAACGCGTCGACCATATGATGCGTTGGTCTGTTGTCCAACAGCGAGTATTGCACTTGCATGGACACCAGCGGCATACCGGCCTCAACCATTGCGAGGCTGTGCGCGGTGTCAAAGTTGGTTCCCCCGAGGTTGAGGATCTTTCCGGATTTGTGCAGGTCCGTCAGCCAACCCGCGACCTCCAGCAAGTTGCCAAGCTCATAATCCCACCAGTGAAACTGGACGAGGTCCAGCTGATCGGTCCTGAGTCGGGTCAAGGAAGTGTCGATGGCCGCCTCGACATCGGCGCGTGTCACTCGCGTCAGATTTTCGAGATTGGGGACGTACTTGGTGTGGACACGTATGGCGCGCGCTGCTTCCGCGCCGCGAAGATTTTGGTATTCGGTGCGGAATGCGCCAATCAGATCTTCGACCCCGGTGTAAATGTCGGCACAATCGAAGGTGGTGATCCCGGCATCGCAAAATGCGATCATATCCGCGATGGCTTCGGTCCGGTCCACTTGACCATGGCCTCCAGCCAGTTGCCAACCACCCTTGATGACCCGTGACATGGTCGGACCGGCGCCGAGGTGCACATGTGTCATGGAGTGCCTTTCAAGGGGACGGCGGTCGTGTCGCCGTGACGAAATGTGCGCAGCTTTGTCCGGGTGATCTTCAGCCGCGAGGTGCAATTTGGATCAGGGCAGGCGATCTCTGCGTCGGTGGTCATCCAGTCTGCGGGATCGGCCTGGCGCTGTTTGGCTGCCAAGAGTGGCAGGACCGATGCCAGCGAGTAGATTGAAATTCCTTGCCCGTCCGGCAAATGCAGCATCTCGCCCTGCAATTCGAACCAATCACCGACCTTGGCGCCGCACCACAACGTTGCGCCCTTGGGCGCCACGACCTCGACCCGCAGATCCCATAGCTGAAACTGATCGTCAGGCACGGTGCGGTTTTCCCCAAACGGGTTCAGGGGCGTGTTCAAGGATGTCGAATGGCCCCGACAAGTCGTTGTAGAGGGCCGTCAACAGGGCCTCGCCGTCCTTGTTCCGGAGGGCATCTATAATCTCGTGGTGAAACTTCGTGGCAGATGTCGACAGCGGCGTTGATACGAGGCGCGACGCGGCGCGGATGTACGGACCCGCCTGCATCCAGAGGCTTTCGGCAAATGGCAACAGAACCTGGGACTGGGCCTGATCGTAGATGGTGAAATGAAACGCATGGTTCGCCAGTGCCACCTCCGTTTCGTTTGAGGCGGCCTCGTACTCGTCCGTGAGCAGCTCCATCTTGGTGATGTCCCGTGCGGTTATGTTGTTCAGCGCGCTTTTGACCAGATCGCCCTCGATCAATTTGCGGGCATGGAGGATGCGGCGCATCTGATCGCGGTTGAGCAAGGGCACGCGGACCCGACGGTTGGGCATCGCTTCAAGCGCACGTTCAGACACCAGTCGCGCCAATGCCTCGCGTACGGGCATGGAGCTGACGGACATGCGTTTTGCAACGTCCGCGGGCTTGAAAACATCGCCGGCGTCAAACCCGCCGCAGATCAGTGATCTGCGAAGTTGCGAATAAACAAGATCTTGCGCCGTTTCACGCGCGACAGGCGCGAGGCCTGACAGACCGTTCAATGTTACGGGATCCTGGCTCAAGGAAACCTCCGGGTGTTGCGTCGCCCAAACCCAACGGACCTGCCGATAGGGCTTGACATCTTAATAATCGATTATTGATAGTTGATCAACTTTTAAAGACGTTAAGGAAGTCGCGTGTCGAATCCCGCTCTTTCCGCCGATGGGCTCAGCATGAGCTTTGGTGGCCATAACGTTGTCCGTGACATGTCTCTGAATGTCGGGACGGGCGAGCTTGTGGGTTTGATTGGCCCCAATGGTGCCGGAAAGACGACGATGTTCAATCTGTTGGCTGGCACGCTCCGGCCGAAGGCGGGTGTGATCCGTCTTGCAGGTGAGGATGTCACGGATCGGTCGCAACAGGGACGCTGCGGCAGTGGCTTGAGCAGAAGTTTCCAAATTCCCAAACCTTTCGCGCGTATGACGGTCCTCGAGAACGTGATGACCTCGGCGCAGGGGCAGGTGGGTGAAAACGTCTTGTCGGTGTTGATACGTCCCGGGGCTGTTGCCGCGCAGGAGCGCGCGAACGTGGCCCGGGCGCGCGCATTGATCGACTTCGTGTCGCTCAGCCATCTGGAAGACCGACCAGCTTCCGTCCTGTCAGGCGGGCAACGCAAGCTGCTCGAGCTTGCGCGGGTCCTGATGACGGAACCAAAGGTCATTCTCCTGGACGAACCTGCAGCCGGGGTGAACCCGGCGCTCCTTGATCTGATCATTGACCGCATTGCCGATATCAATAGCCGCGGGATCTCTATCCTGCTGATCGAGCACAACATGGACATGATCGCCCGGCTGTGTTCGCGGGTGGTGGTGATGGCGGCTGGACGGCTTCTGGCCGAAGGCGCGCCGCAAGAGGTGACGCGCCGTCCCGAGGTCGTGGACGTCTACCTGGATGGGATGCCGTCATGACCGCTTTGTCCGTTACCGATTTTCAGGCCGGATACGACCCTGATCTACCAATCGTCAAAGGAGTGAGCTTTGATGTTCAGGTGGGTGAGGCGGTCTCCGTGGTGGGGCCGAACGGCGCCGGAAAGTCGACACTCGTAAAGGCGATCGCGGGGCAGGTCATCTGTTTGGGAGGTCGCGTTCAGCTCGGCGATGATGACATTACAGGCGCACCATCTCACGCGCTGGCGCGGCGCGGCCTTGGTTTCGTGCCGCAGACTGAAAACATCTTCACACAGCTGACCATTCGCGAAAACCTGCAGATCGCGGCAGAACTGGTGCCTGCAAGCAAGCGGGCTGATCAGATCGACAAGATGTTCGACATGTTCCCGGACCTGAAAGAGAGACCCAACGCCCTCGCAGGGGCCTTGTCCGGTGGTCAGCGCCAGATGCTTGCGGCAGCGCGGGCCCTTTTGACGGACCCGCCCGTCTTGATGCTCGACGAACCGTCCGCTGGTCTTTCGCCAAAGCTTGTCGGGCAAGTCTTTGACACGTTGCGGCGCATTCACGAGACGGGGGTCACCCTGATTCTGGTGGAACAGAATGTGCGCGCAGCCTTGGAAATAACGACGCGGGCGCTGGTGCTTGTCGATGGCGCATTGGCCCATGATGGACCGACTGAGGCGCTGCGGGATGGCAAGACACTCGGTCAGCTCTTTCTCGGCCAATCACCGGAGCGCGCGCAGGCATGAGCTTTCAGGCGATAATCGACGGACTCATCGCGGGAACAACGATTGGCCTTGGGGCGATTGGCCTGACGCTGACCTACTCAATCCTGCGATTTGCGAATTTCACGCATGGAGACTTCCTCGCCTGGGGGGCTTATCTGACACTTTCGGTGTCCGGCTTTCTCGGTGGGCTGGTGGCGAGTTTGGGGGTTACCACACCGCTAGGTCCGTTCAGCTTCGGTTGGGGACTGCCTGTCTCGCTTATCATTGGGATCACGTTGACCATTCTCCTTACGATGGCGCTCGACAAGCTGCTCTTTGGTCGGCTGCGACGGCGGGGTGCGGACGCGATCATCATCGTGATGGCGAGTTTCGGTGCATCCATGGCGCTGCGCTCGCTTCTGGAGTTCATCTACACAGCGAACCCCCAGTATCTGACCCGGGAATTGCAGATAGCAGAGCCACTTGGCTTGGGTATGCGCGCGACGCCTGATCAGTTGCTGACGATCGGATTGACGGCCGTACTGGTCGTGGCGCTGAACCTGTTTGTCACCCGCACCCCGATGGGGCGGGCGATGCGGGCGGTCTCGGAAAACCCGGCCCTTGCCGGTGTCTACGGGATCGAGGTGCAGCGTGTCATTCGTGTCACCTGGATCATCGGGGCAGGCCTGGCTTGCGTCGCCGGTGTGATGTCAGGCCTTTTGGTCCAGATCAGGCCCTACATGGGCTTTGATTTGCTGCTGCCGCTCTTTGCTGCGGCGATCTTGGGCGGGGTCGGATCCATTCCGGGTGCCGTGATCGGTGGCTTGATCATCGGGCTGGCAGAGGCATTCGCCGTCCAGATCTTTGGGGCAGAATGGCGGGCAGGCGTGGCTTTCATTGTTCTTGTCCTTGTCCTGTTGGTGCGCCCCACAGGCCTGTTCGGGAGGCCTTCCTGATGGAATACCTTGCCTATGCCGCCTTCTTTTTGACACTCGCAATGACCTTTTCGATCATCTGCCTTGGCCTCAATGTGCAGTGGGGGCAGACAGGTCTTTTCAACGTCGGTGTCGCGGCGTTCGTGGGGGTGGGGGCCTATACGTCGGTTCTTCTGACAACACCCGCCACGCCGGACCGTATCGGTGGCTTCGGCTTGCCCATTGCCGTTGGCTGGATCGGTGCGGCGGGTGTGAGCGCGGTCGTCTCCTTTCTGGTGGGCGCGCTGACGCTTCGCCTGCGGTCCGATTATCTCGCGATCACAACCTTCGGGATCGCGATTGCGCTTCAGCTGTGCTTTCAGAATATCGAGGTGTTGACTGGCGGTGTCTTCGGTGTCGGGTTCATCCCCCGTGCCTTTGGCAGTGTTCAGGCGAATGCCCTGCTGTTCAACTATGCCAATCTGGCGCTGGCGGCGGCGCTGGTCGTGGTGCTCTATCTGGTGCTGGAGCATCTGGCCCGCTCTCCCTGGGGCCGCGTCTTGCGCGCGGTCCGGGAGGATGAAGCGGCGGCGCAATCGCTGGGCAAGAACCCTGCGGCCCTGCGGTTACAGGCCTTTGCGCTGGGTGGCGCGATCATGGGGCTCGCAGGTGCAGTGCAGGCGCATTTCGTGGGCTTCATCTCACCCCCGAACTACCTGCCCATGCTGACCTTTCAGGTCTGGGCGATGCTGATCGTGGGCGGGTCGGGCAACAACATGGGCGCCATCCTGGGCGCGGTGCTGGTGTGGGCCATCTGGGCGCTGTCCGGCAGTCTGATTTCCGAAGTCTTTCCGGCGGATCAGCAAGCGCGTGCGGCTTCACTGCAGATCGTCGTGATCGGCGTGATGCTCTGCCTGCTGCTGCTCTGGCGCCCGCAGGGATTGTTGCCGGAGCGCCAGACCATCTCAAAACATCTGGGGACCCGCCATGACACCTGATAGAACGGATCTGACCGAAGGGTTGAACATTTCCCGCATTCTCACCGGTCTCTGGCAGGTTGCAGATCAGGAACGCGACGGCAGGCAAACGGATCTGAGCGCTGCAGCGGACGCATTGCAGAAGTATGCGCAGGCCGGGTTCGATACCTTCGACATGGCCGATCACTATGGCAGCGCCGAGTTGATCGCGGGCAAGATGCTGCGCCGCGAGCCGCAGGCGCATGCCTTCACCAAGTGGTGCCCTGAACCCGGGCCCATGACGCCAGAGATCGTGCGCGCCGGTGTGCAGGAGCGCCTGGATCGCCTTGGCGTCGATACCGTCGATCTTTTGCAATTTCACTGGTGGAGTTTTGAGCACCCGGCTTGGCTGGACGCCTTGAGGGAACTCGCGACCCTGAAGGAGGAAGGGCTGATACGGGCCCTGGGGGTCACCAACTTTGATGCAGCGCATCTCGAACTGGCGCTGGCCGAAGGGATCCCGCTGGTGTCCAACCAGGTGTCCTTCTCTCTGGTGGACAGGCGCGCTGCCGGGCATCTGGCGGATCTGTGCCGAGAGCGGAACGTCCGCCTGCTTGCCTATGGCACCCTCTGCGGTGGCTTTCTGACGGACAAATGGCTGGATCAGCCAAAACCCGAGGACATCCCGGACTGGAGCCGGATGAAATACATGCGCTTTATCGAGACCGCGGGCGGGTGGGACGCCTTTCAGGCTGTGCTGCGGGCTGCCGCGCAGGTGGCGCGGAAACATGGCGTATCGGTATCGAATGTCGCATCCCGCTGGGTGCTGGAACAAGCCCACGTGGCCGGCGTGATCATCGGCGCGCGTTTGGGAGAGGCCGAGCACCGCACAGACAATCTGAAGCTGTTTCAGTTCAGCCTTGATGCCGAGGATCACGCGCTGCTTGATGCCGCATTTGCCCGGACCCAGCCCATCCCCGGGGATTGCGGGGATGAATACCGCCAGCCGCCCTTCCTGACGGCGAGTGGTGACTTGTCACATCATCTGAGCCAGATTCCATCGGTTCTGGAAGTAGAGACGGATGACCGCGGACGCCGCCGCGCCTTCTCGGGATCGAAGTGGGAACCCATTGCGGGCTATTGCCGAGGCCTGCGCGACGGCGCACGCATCGTGGTGTCCGGAACAACCGCAACGCACGGTCATGATCACGATATTGCCCCCGGTGATGCCGGCGCGCAGACCACCTACATTCTGGACAAGATCGCAGCGACGCTGACAGCCCTCGGCGCGGGGCTGGGCGATGTTGTCCGAACGCGAACCTACATTGTGCATGAGGAGGACGTCGAAGCGGTGAGCCGCGCCCATGGCCGTGTGTTCGGGGCGCATCCTCCCACCAACACGACCTTTGTCGTTGGCAAGCTCGTCGGTGATTTCCGCGTTGAGATTGAGGCCGAGGCCCTCGTGGCCGAGACAGGGGAGAGTTGAGGTGATCGAAAATCAGGACGAGATGAACGCCGCTCGGCAAGCCCTCACAGACTGGCTTGCCGCATTCAACGGCAAGGATCTGGACGCGCTTTTTGCTCTTTACACCGATGACAGTGTCTACGCGAATGCCAAGGCCCCGTTGAGGCGCGGGCTTGAGGCGGTGAAGCCTTGGTACGCGGGATCCATCCCGAACCTCAAGGGACGGCTGCTGCACAAGGAGGAAGCGGCCTGGCAGTCCGGCAATCTGGCGGGGATCCTCGGGTCCTACTACTTCCAGCCACCGGCTGAAGAAGCCGCGACGGGCAAGGAGGGGTCAACCGGCCGTGTGTTCCTGCTGTTCCGCAAGGAAAACGGTACCTGGCGGATGGCGTTTGACATGGACAACACGCCGGAAGACGTTTCACCTGAATGGTTCGCAGATGGGTGAGGCTGTCGCCCTCAGGTGACCAGCGCCTTTCGTTGATACACCGCATTGTCCCATAGACGGTTCCGGACAACCTGTTCCAGAACATCCACCGCCTTCAGCACGTCACCCTCATCAATGTAGAGCGGCGTGAAACCGAAGCGCATGATGTTTGGCGCGCGAAAATCTCCGATAACCTTCCGATCAATCAGTGCTTGCATCGCCGCATACCCATGTTCGAAAGCAAAGGAGACCTGACTGCCCCGTTCGGCACCGTCGCGTGGGCTGACCAGGGTCAAGCCGGGGCAGCGCGCCTCGACCTCGCTGATGAAGAGATCGCAGAGCGCGATGGATGCCGCGCGCAGGGCATTCATATCCACCTCGTCCCAGATCGACAGAGCGTGCTCAAGCGCGGTCATCTGCATCACCGGCGGTGTGCCGACGCGCATGCGGGCGATGCCGGGGGCAGGGCGGTAGTCCGGTTCAAAGGCAAACGGGGCGTCATGACCCAGCCACCCCGCCAGAGCCGGTTCCATGATCGGGGCCACGTCGCTGCGCGCGTAGATAAAGGCCGGTGCCCCAGGTCCGCCATTGAGGTATTTGTAGGTGCAGCCCACCGCGAATTCACAGTTGGCGGTGGCCAGATCGACCGGCAGCGCCCCCGCACTGTGGGCAAGGTCCCATAGCATGACGACCCCTGCAGCATGGGCGGCCCTCGTGATCTCCGCCATGTCATGCATCCGTCCGGTCCGGTAATCCACCTGGGTGATCATCGCGACGGCAATGGTGTCGTCCATGGCATCGCCGACCTCTTCAGGTGCCACCACGCGCAACTGATATCCTTGGCCAAGCTGCCGGATCAGGCCCTGCGCCATATAAAGATCCGACGGAAAATTCCCGCTGTCGGACAAGATCACCCGTCGCTCGGGCCGCATCTTGAGCGCTGCCGAAAGCGCCTGATAGACCTTGACCGAAAGCGTGTCGCCCATGGTGACGCTGCCCTCCGGCGCACCGATCAGCCGGGCGATCATGTTTCCCACGCGCGCGGGCTGTTCCATCCATCCGTCCCGGTTCCAGCCCGTTATCAGGTGCTGACCCCATTCCTGGGCCACCATTGTCTGCAGCCTGTCCGATGTGCCTTTGGGCAGCGGACCCAGGGAGTTGCCATCCAGATAGATCATGCCCGGTGGCAGCTCGAAACGATCCTTCATGGGCAGAGTGTAAGCGGCGTCTTTCATAGTTGTCCCCTCAGATGCCAGAGTTCCGGAAAGAGCTCGACCTCGAGCATCTTGCGCAGGTATTTCACGCCCGATGTGCCACCGGTACCGCGCTTGAACCCGATGATGCGCTCAACGGTTGTCACGTGGTTGAAGCGCCATCGACGGAAGTAATCCTCAATGTCGACAAGCTTTTCCGCCAATTCGTAAAGGGGCCAGTGCTTGCCCGGGTCTTCATACACCACGGTCCATGCGTCCATCACGGATTGATGCGCCTCGTGGGGTTGGTCGAGCCTGTACGCTGTCGGTTCGAAGTTCACCCCAAGATGACCCGCCAGTTGATCCAGGGCCACATGATACATCGATTTGCGACCTATTTCCTGCGTCAGCATATGGTGCAGTTCGGGCCGGTGCGCGTGCATTTTCATCATCGAGGTATTGCGGTTGCCGAAGATGAACTCGATAAGCCGGTACTGGTGCGACTGAAAGCCCGACGACTTGCCCAGATCGTCCCGGAACGCCGTGTATTCGCTCGGCGTCATCGTGCGCAGCACGTCCCAGGCGCTGTTGAGTTGTTCAAAGATCCGCGCCACCCGTGCCAACATCTTGAACACGGCCGGAAAGTTGCCATCAGCCAATTCTTCGCGCGCGATGGCAAGCTCGTGGAGCGCCAGGCGCATCCAGAGCTCGGAAGTCTGATGCTGGATGATGAACAGCATTTCATCATGCGCGTCAGACTTGCGATGCTGGGCACCAAGGATGGGATCAAGCGCGAGGTAGTCGATGTAGGACATGTCCTTGGCAAAGGACATCTGTGCACCGTCCGCAGATGGGTCATAGGCTGTCATATCTGGATCTCCACCATCGGTATGCGCAATGTCCGGGCCATCGCCGTGTTGGCCGGGATCAGCGCCATGAGGTTCTCAAAGGCATGAAGCGACAAGTTGACATGGCTTTGAAAGACGGCCTCCGCGGCGGTTTCGTCGCGTAATAGGGCCACCTGATAAAGTTCATCATGCGGTTTCATCGCCAATGCGGTCGCATATGTTTCGGCCGCTTTGGGAGCGGCGTCCGGGTGGCTTTCGTATAGGTCCCGCAAGCCGGTCTGAATATACTTCTGATAGCGTCCAAGCTGGTCGGTCAGTTGCTGGCGGAAGTGCTGCATCCACGGCGCATCGGCGCCCGCGATCAAGGCGTCATGGAACGCAGCATGCCGCCTGTTCCAGCGGTCCAGCTCGTCTTGCGTGCCCAGAACCGATACCGGTGATGTCGCGGCCAGATGGTGGTGGGCGCCTATGATCGCAGCCTCCCAAGCGTCACCTCCGTTCCGGATCGCGCGCAAGAACAAGGCACCTTCGATCGTGCTGCGACCGCGTTCGATATCCAGCAGATCCCCCAGCGCCAGGTCCGCCACGCGAAAGCCCTTGTTGTGCTCGATAACAACCAGTTTGTCAGTGCTCAGCCGGTTCAGGCACTCCCGGATCGGGGTCACACCGACGTCATATCGCTCGGACAGGGCCGGGAGGCGCAGGGCGCTTCCCGGTGTCAGATCGAGTGACAGGATATCTGCTCTCATCTGGGCATAAAGAGCATCCGACTTTGATGAGGTTTGCATCAATGCACCGCCTTTCACCGGCACAGTAGCGTTCATGCTCTATTTTGTAAATCGTATATGATTTATGTTTTCAACCGTGATTTTTACAGGCCGCTCGCCATTACGGATTCTGGCCCGAAGCGAAGTACCCGACGCCGAACGACACAGAA
Organism: Tateyamaria omphalii; assembly: GCF_019802125.1. Lineage (GTDB taxonomy): Bacteria > Pseudomonadota > Alphaproteobacteria > Rhodobacterales > Rhodobacteraceae > Tateyamaria > Tateyamaria omphalii_B. The sequence continues at coordinate 1,349,035 of NZ_JAHVHT010000001.1, read as the reverse complement.
CCGCGCTTTCTCTTGCAGTCTCTGCCCCATCGGGATGCAGGGTGTCGTTCACTTGCTTGCGCAGGAGCGGCCGGAGATCATGAAGCTGGTGCCTTCTACTCATTTGCCTCCGGCGGCAGGAAATCAACGTCATGGGCGGCAGAGATTTTGACGATTTGTTCGACATCCGTCATCTCATCCAGTTCTTCGAAAAGGTCTTTGAGCTTGCCCGTCGGAGACACCCAAAACAGCGCGCGGCAGGGTTTGTCTGACTTGTTGAAGTAGCCATGAGGAATGCCCATCGGCATTCGAACGATGTCTCCAGCTCTCGCCTTGGTCCAGACACCGTCGAGTTTCAGGTCGAGCTCACCTTCCTGAACGAGAATGAACTCGTCCTGGGTTGGATGGACGTGCACCGGCACGTGATCGCCCGGGTTCGAGTTCGTCTCGAACGCGAAGGTCGTCTCGCAAACGGCCTTGGGATAGTAGGCCTGACCCAGAATGTTCCAGGTCGTCTCCTTGTAGCCGATGCCGTTCCGGGTGATGCCTTTTTCAAGATCTTTCATGTGACGTTCTCCGTTTTGCGAGTGTGTGACACGGGCGCTCTCGCCCGACGTCGGGGTCTTTCCCGGTGCCAACGCGTCCTTTAGCCCAAGCGCCGGCCCCTTGCCGCTATCCGGCCTGGTATTGCGGGCAAGACGCCAAAAATTCACCATAGGCCGTGTGGCTTGGATATCCGAACTGTTCGGCCAGGGGGTTGCTGCGCTTGGTCTTGCGCGCTCCCATATCTGCCAGCAGTTCATCAAAATGCTTGAAATGGAAGGGTGCGGAACACAGACCGCCATAGATCTGGGCGGCGGGGCGTTCGGCGCGCTTCCAGTTCAGCATCAGGTCGATGTTGCTATTCATCTGGGACGTCGTGGGCTGGTTGGACAGCTGACCGTCTGCATAGCGCACCAGCCAGTTTGCAATCATTTCGGCGGACAGAACCGTACAGAAGCTCGAATTGAATCCGACAAATCCCATGTCGGGCAAATCCGGGTTCACTGCCAGCCGGTAGACCCGGTATTGGCCGTCCGGTTCAATCAGCTTGTCCTGAAACTCCTGCGGCAGATAGGGCACGCCCAGCTTCCACCCCACGGCGAGGATGGTGGTGTCGGCCTCTATCTTCTCCCCACCGGTAAGATGGATGGTTTTCCCGTCGTAGCGGTCAAAGGTGCCCTCGATGTTCTTGATCTTCCCGGCTTTCAAAGCCTCGAACAGACCTGGGGTCACGATCGGGACCGAGCAAGACACTTCGCGCTCGATGGGAGCTTTCGGAACGAGCCCGTATTTCCTCAGGCCAAGCTGGGTCTTCAACAGTGTTTCCAGGCCCCGGAAGTTTGCCCACACCAGCGGTTTCAACACCGCCGCCACGACACGTTGAAGCGCGCTTTTGCCCCAGGCGTTGAACTGCTGCTCTTGCGCGCGCATGTAGAGCAGGCGCTTGAAATTGATGCCGCCCACGAAATAGGGCACCCGCCAAACCGGTTCGAGATAAACCCAATGTACTGACCGTGCGCCGCTGTTGGCGGCGTTGACTGCAATATCTGTCGCTGACTTTGACCCGCCCAGCACGACCACCCGCTTGCCCTTGATCATCTCCGGGTCTGTGTATTCCGACGAGTGCATGACCGCCCCGCCGGCGGCGACAAAGCCATCCTGACCGGGATGGCGGATGATGTTCTTGTCCGAGAATTGGCCCGTGGCCACCGCAACAAAGTCGAAATCCTCGTGCCACCTATGGCTGCCAGCCTCCAGGGTCAGCGTCCAGCCTGGCTGTCCATCGGAGCGTTGGTTCATCGCCTTGACGTTGGTATTCAGTTTGAACAGCCGTGCCGTGTTGTGCTTCTCGGCATAGGAGTGCAGGTATGCGTGCACCTGAGGGCCTTTGGGCCATTCCGGATAGCTGTCCGGCATCGGATGGTCGGTGTAGCAATACAGATCCTTGGGCGATTGGGTCTGTACATCCGGATAGGACCGGCTGGGCTCCCATACGCCGCCAAAGTCATGGCTGCGCTCAAAGCCCACGACCCGGTGACCACGTTCATCAAAGGCCTTGGCTGCAGCCAATCCGGACACACCACCGCCGATCACGGCGACCTTCTTGCGCTCTATCATGCTGCCGTCTCCTTATTGTGCGTCGGGCGGGGGCGGGAGGAAATCGACCTCGTGCAGCGCGGACAGGCGGGTCAGTTCGGCCGGATCGGTGACACCGTCGAGCGCCTGAAACAGGTCAAACAGCTTACGCGATGGCGCCACACCGAAGATACAGCGCGCCTCGGCACCAGAGCGGTTGAAGATGCCGTGCGATCTACCCATTGGCATGCGCACGATGTCTCCAGCGGTCGCATTGTGGGTGGTGACATTGCCTTCGTCATGCCCGAATTCGACTTCGAGGTCGCCGGACAGCACCGTGATCCATTCGTCCTGTGTCGGATGAATATGCGGCGGAACGAACGTCTCTGCCGGAATGATTGCGTGCCAGACAAAGGCGTTGGGACTGATGAGTTTGGGCACATAGGTCTGGCCCACGACATTCCACGTGATGTTTTCGATGCCGCTTGATGCGGTGACTACTCCGCTGTCCATGATCGCTCCCCTTTTGATGATCGAGGGATGCTGCACCTGTTTGCCGGAAGGCTTTATCCAAAAAACGAAAGGAATTTCTTCAGGCTTGAAATTTCTCCCGATCCTTGGAACGCTGATTGAGGGGAGACACATGTTCTGAGGGATACGCTTGAATACCTAAGCGCGAACCGCTTGTTCGAGACCTCTTCGGTCGACGAAGCGCGCGCGACCGTTGCACGGAAGTTCTGTGATCACCGGTTGGAACCTTTGGGCAAAAGGGTGTCTCTTTCCGTCACGCACAACCATGCGGCGGGCCGGGCCGTGTCTCTCAACTATATCCGCTACGGCGGGGACGTATTGATCGACCCCGGCGCGCTAAGGACATTCTATCTCGTCCAAGTGCCGGTTGCGGGGCAGGCGCACATTCGCCATCGCGGTTCGGACGTGTTTGCAAGCACCCAGGTTGCGTCTGTGCTGAACCCGGATCGGACCACGCAGATGGTGTGGAGCCACGACTGCGCAAAGCTGCTTATGCAGATCGACAAGGCCCATCTGGAAAGGGTCGCGCAATCCCTGATCGGGCGCGAGCTGCCCGGCCCGATCCGCTTTGAAGCCGAATTGGACATGCAGCGCGCTGGCGGAGCGCTGATCCGTCGACAGATGGTGTCCTGTGCGATGGCTATTGAACAGGGCCGTCTGTTTTCACCGGCAAGGATGGGGCATGATCATCAGATTGAAACGCAACTCGCCCTTGCGTTGCTGACCCATCAACGCAGCAACATAACGCACATGATTGATGCGTCAGGAGATCAGATCCTGCCCGCGGCGCTCAGACGCGCGGTCGACTACATACATGCCAACCTGATCGACCCGATTGACCTGACCCAGATCGCAAATGCCGCCGACGTCAATGTACGCACACTGCAACTCGGTTTCCGTGCGAACTTTGGATTGTCGCCGATGCAGTATGTCAAATCCGCACGGCTCGACATGGCGCATTACATGTTGATCCAGGGGCAGGACCCGGTCAGCGTAACGGACGCCGCTTACAGCTGTGGTTTTTCTCATCTGGGCCGGTTCTCACGTGACTACAAAGCGCGATTTGGCAAACCTCCCAGTCACAGACGGCGCTAGATGACCGAAAGGGACATCGTCGTCAGTGAAAGGCCTGCAAACCTGTGATCCCGCGTCCAAGGATCAAGGCATGGACATCATGGGTGCCTTCGTATGTGTTGACGGCCTCCAGGTTCATCACGTGGCGGATCACGCCGTATTCGTCGCTGATCCCGTTGCCGCCGTGCATGTCCCGGGCCTCCCGCGAGATGCCGAGTGCCTTTCCGCAATTGTTGCGTTTCATCAGGCTGATGAGCTCTGCAGGGGCAGTGTGGGCATCCAGCATACGACCCAATTGCAGCGCACCCTGCAGGCCAAGCGCGATCTCGGTCTGCATGTCGGCCAGTTTCTTCTGGACAAGCTGGGTTTGCGCAAGCGGTCTGCCGAACTGTTTGCGGTCGAGTGTGTATTGCCGGGCGGCATGGAAACACGCTTCTGCCGCGCCCATCGCACCCCAGCAAATGCCGTAGCGCGCGCGGTTCAGGCAGCCAAACGGACCTGCAAGGCCGGACACTTCTGGCAACAGGTTCTCCTGGGGTACAAAAACCTCATCCATCTGGATCATGCCCGTGATCGACGCGCGCAAAGAAAACTTGCCATTGATCTTGGGCGCATGGAGGCCCGTCATGCCCTTTTCCAGAATGAAACCTTTGATCTTGCCGTCATGCGCTTCCGACTTGGCCCAAACAACGAACACATCCGCGATCGGTGCATTTGTGATCCAGTTCTTCGCTCCTGAAAGGATGAAGCCACCGTCGACGGGTTTTGCGCGTGTGGTCATGCTTGCTGGATCGGAGCCTGCATCGGGCTCGGTCAGCCCAAAGCATCCAACCCATTCACCGCTTGCTAGTTTCGGCAGATACTTTTGCCGCTGCTGTTCCGTTCCGTAGGCATAGATCGGATGCATCACCAGAGAGCTTTGCACCGACATGGCCGAGCGATAGCCACTGTCGATCCGCTCGACCTCACGCGCGACAAGACCATATGACACATAGTTCGCGCCCACACCGCCATATTCCTCGGGCAGGGTGGAACCCAGGAGGCCGAGTGCGCCCATCTCGGTCATGATCTCTCTGTCAAAGACTTCGTGCCGGTTGCCATCGACCACGCGGCGCAAAAGCCCATCCTTGGCATAGGCGTGGGCGGCGTCACGCACCATGCGCTCTTCCTCCGACAATTGCTGCTCCAGCAGGAATGGATCGTCCCAGGCGAGCGGTGCAGGTTTCGTACGGGCAATTTCGGGGCCGGTTGTCATGGCTGTCGGGGCATTCATCTTGGCACTCCTCTGCGATTTGCCGCGGAGCGTAGTCATTCATGCATTTACTTCAAGTATAAAATATTTGTACTTGAAATTGATGTGAACGCCCCATACCGTCAACACGTGAAGTCGAAAAAGGGGCCTTGAAATGCGCATTGCTTGTCTCGGTGGCGGTCCGGCGGGTTTGTACTTCGGAATCTCGATGAAGCTGCGTGATCCCGGCGCGGAGGTCGTCGTGATCGAACGCAACCGCCCCGACGACACGTTCGGATGGGGTGTCGTTCTGTCGGATGAGACGCTCGATAACCTTGCGCAAAACGATGCGGTCAGCGCCGATGCGATCCGCGCGCATTTCGCCTATTGGGACGATGTCGCGCTGGTCCATCAGGGCAAGCGCACTGTGTCCGGTGGTCATGGGTTCTGCGGTATCGGCCGCAAGCGCTTGTTGCTGCTGTTGCAAGAGCGCGCGCGAGAACTGGGCGTTGTGCTGAAGTTCGAAACCGAGGTCGAGAGCGCGAGCGCTTACAAGGAAGACTATGACATCGTGATCGCGGCCGACGGGCTGAATTCAAAGACCCGCACGGAATTTGCCGATGTCTTTCAGCCGGATATCGATCGGCGGCTGTGTCAGTTCGTATGGCTCGGGACGCATCAGAAGTTCGATGACGCCTTCACCTTCATTTTCGAGAAAACCGACAAGGGCTGGCTTTGGGCGCACGCCTACCAATTCGATGACGAGACGGCGACGTTTATTGTCGAATGCACGCAGGAGACGTTCGACGCCTATGGTTTCGGCAATCTGAGCCAGCAGGACAGCATCGCCATCTGTGAAGATGTGTTCCGCGATCACCTGGACGGCCACCCGCTGATGACCAACGCGAACCACATCCGCGGCTCTGCCTGGCTGCGGTTTCCGCGTGTTCTTTGCGAAAAGTGGCATCACGAAAACGTCGTGCTTTTGGGGGACGCGGCCGCCACGGCACATTTTTCCATCGGGTCAGGCACAAAGCTGGCCCTCGAAAGCGCCATTTCGCTCGCTGACTTGATCCAGTCCGAAGACACATTGGACGCGGCATTCACGCGCTATGAAGAAGAACGCCGGCTTGAGGTGCTACGACTGCAATCGGCGGCGCGAAATTCAGTTGAGTGGTTTGAGGATGTGGAGCGGTATCTCGATCTTGACCCGGTGCAATTGAACTATTCGCTGCTCACACGCAGTCAGAGGATCAGCCACGAAAACCTGCGCGAGCGCGATGCCGAATGGTTGGGCTCGGCAGAAAGCTGGTTCATGGAACAGGCAGGTGCCGGGCGCAACGCACCGGCGCGCGCGCCGATGTTCGCGCCTTTCCGGTTGCGCGAGATGGAGTTGAAGAACCGTATCGTCGTCTCGCCGATGGCCCAGTACAAAGCTGTCGATGGCTGTCCGACCGACTGGCACCTGATACATTACGGCGAACGCGCCAAGGGCGGCGCGGGGCTGGTCTACACCGAAATGACCTGTACCTCGGCCGATGGGCGCATCACGCCAGGTTGTCCGGGGCTATATGCTCCAGAGCATGAGGCAGCCTGGAAGCGGTTGACGAGTTTTGTTCATGCCGAAACAGAGGCCAAGATCTGTTGCCAGATCGGTCATGCGGGGCGCAAAGGGTCAACGCGCTTGGGCTGGGACGGTATGGATGAACCTCTGCCTGACGGCAATTGGCCGGTTCTGTCCGCATCAGCGATTCCGTGGTCGGACGAAAACGCCGTGCCCAAGGCCATGGATCGCGACGATATGGATCGCATTCGCGAGGAGTTCGTATCGGCGGCTCAGATGGCAGAGCGCGCGGGTTTTGACATGATCGAACTGCACGCGGCGCATGGTTACCTCATCTCGTCCTTCATTTCCCCGCTGTCCAACACCCGCAACGACGCCTACGGCGGCAGCCTCGAGAACCGCCTGCGCTATCCGCTGGAGGTCTTCGGCGCGATGAGAAAGGTATGGCCAGCGCACAAGCCGATGTCGGTGCGGATCTCTGCAAGCGATTGGGCGGGGGACGATGGGGTGACAGCCGAAGAAGCCGTCAGAATTGCGGCTGCTTTCGAGGCCGCTGGTGCCGACATCATCGACGTCTCTGCGGGGCAAACCTCGACACAGGCACAGCCTGTCTACGGGCGCATGTTCCAGACCCCATTTTCCGACCGTATTCGTAACGAGCGTGGGATCAGAACGATGGCGGTCGGCAACATCTATGAGCCGGACCACGTCAACTCGATCCTGATGGCGGGCCGGGCGGATCTGGTCTGTCTCGCGCGGCCTCATCTGTCGGATCCCTATTGGACACTGCACGCCGCGGCCGAGATCGGTGATCGGCAGGAGGTCTGGCCCAAACCCTATGAAGCCGGGCGTGACCAGGCTTGGCGGCTGGCGGACCGGGCCATGGAAATGGCCGGGCGGGTCTGATCATGCATGTTGTGGTGTCAGGTGGCGGCACGGGCGTCGGCGCAGAGATCGCGCAAACCCTCGCGCGCGACGGCCACGCAGTGACAATCCTCGGCCGGACCGAAGCCTCGCTGGCCGCACAAAACCTTCCCTACCAGATCTGTGATGTGACCGATGAGGAGGCCGTCGCAGCCGCCTGCATGGCTGCGCGCAACGATCAGGGCCCGATAGGGGCCGCGATTGCCAATGCAGGTGCTGCGACCTCCTTACCCTTTCACAAGATGACAGGCAGCGACCTGCGAGCGATGACGGATGTCAATTTGGCCGGAGTGTTCCACCTCTGGAAGGCTGCGCTTCCGGATATGATGGAGGCCGGGACCGGCCGTCTGGTTGCAGTGGCGTCGACTGCGGGGCTCAAAGGGTATCCTTATGTGTCGGGATATTGCGCAGCCAAGCATGGTGTCGTGGGCATGACCCGCGCGCTGGCACTGGAACTTGCACGCACCGGGATCACAGTGAACGCGGTTTGTCCGGGTTTCGTGGAAACGCCCATGCTGGACCGGTCCATCGCCAACATCGTCGACAAGACGGGTATGGCGCGTGAGGAGGCGGCCAAGTCGCTGGCCGCGAACAACCCGCAAAAACGCTTTGTCCAAACCGAAGAAGTGGCAAGCGCGGTCATGTGGCTTTTGTCGGAAGCCGCCCAGGCCGTGAACGGCCACGCGCTCAGCCTGTCAGGAGGCGAAATATGACCATAAGCCCGTCCAAGGCCCCCTTGGAAACCGCCTCCAAGGAGCGATTGCGCCTTTGGCTGCGGTTCCTGAAAGCCAGCCGCTCTGTCGAAAACTCCCTGCGCGAGAACCTCAAGGCGGAGTTCAACACGACCTTGCCGCGGTTCGATGTGCTGGCAGCCCTGTCACGATATGCCGATGGCCTGAAGATGAGCCAGATCTCGGGCGTGCTGAAAGTGTCCAATGGCAACGTCACGGGCATTGTGGATCGGCTGGCCGAGGAAGGGTTGTTGATCCGGGTTCCGGTGCCGGGGGATCGTCGCGCGTCGCTGGTGCGGCTCACTCAGCGCGGACAAGAGGAATTTGCCCGGCAGGCTGCCGCACATGAGGCGTGGATCAGCGACATGTTGTCAGGGTTTGACGCGGAATCCGCGCGCGCATTGGCGGATGACCTGCAGACGTTGGAGACCAGCCTGACCGCAAGGAGAGCCCGTGATGACTGAGCCCGTCGAACATTTCCAATGTCGGATTGAAAAGCGCGTTGCCCATGTGGCGCTGGACCGGCCGGACCGGAAAAACCCCCTGACCTTCGAAAGCTATGCGGAACTGCGCGATTGGTTTCGTGGCCTTGTCTATCGCGACGATCTTGATGTCGTCATTTTCGGGTCCAACGGTGGCAACTTCTCGTCCGGCGGTGACGTTCACGACATCATCGGCCCACTGACCCGGATGAACATGAAGGAACTCCTGACCTTCACCCGTATGACCGGGGATCTGGTCAAGGCAATCGTCAACTGCGGCAAACCGGTGATCGCTGCCATTGACGGTGTCTGCGTAGGGGCCGGGGCCATCATCGCCATGGCGTCGGATCTACGGATCGCCACGCCCGAGGCCAAATGCGCTTTTCTGTTCACACGTGTTGGTCTGGCCGGGTGCGATATGGGGGCGTGCGCGATACTTCCGCGGCTGATCGGGCAGGGACGCGCAGCGGAATTGCTCTACACCGGGCGGTCGATGTCGGCAGATGAAGGGGCGGCCTGGGGCTTTTACAATCGGGTTGTGCCGCAGGATAGCTTGACCACAACCGCGCAGGAGATGGCCGAACGCATCGCGGCGGGACCCAACTTTGCGCATATGATGACCAAGACGATGCTGGCGCAGGAATGGTCGATGTCGATCGAGCAAGCCATCGAGGCCGAGGCGCAGGCCCAGGCGATCTGCATGCAGACCGGTGATTTTGAACGCGCCTACACCGCGTTTGTTGCCAAGGAAAAACCAGTGTTCGAGGGCAACTGATGAGCGATCAGAGCTTCCTGTCCTGGCCGTTTTTTGCGCCCGAGCATGCTGTTCTGGCAGAACGCGTCGAAGAGGTTGCGCAGGGCCTTTCCGTGGATCACGCGGACACCGATGCGGCCTGCCGACATCTGGTTGCCCAATTGGGTGAGGCGGGGCTGCTGGCGCATACCGGCAGTGAGAACGGCGTGCTCGATGTGCGCGGCCTGTGCCTCTGCCGCGAAATTCTGGCACGTCACGACGGGCTGGCGGATTTCGCTTTTGCAATGCAGGGGCTGGGGACAGGGGCGATTTCGCTCTTTGGGTCCGACGCGCAAAAGCAGACGTGGCTGCCAAGGACACGAAGCGGCTCGGCAATCTCTGCCTTTGCGCTGACCGAGCCCGGATCGGGTTCGGACGTGGCCAACAACACGATGACCGCCACGCGCGATGGCAACCACTTCGTCCTCAGCGGTGAGAAGACCTGGATTTCAAACGGCGGGATCGCGGACGTCTACACGGTCTTTGCCCGCAGCGAGGAGGAGGCATCGGGCGCCAAGGGCATGTCCGCGTTCGTCGTTACACCCGATTTGCCGGGGTTCGAGGTTGTCGAACGGTTGCAGACCATTGCGCCGCATCCCTTGGCCCGGCTGCGATTTGATGATGTGCGCGTCCCGGCAGGTGATCTGATCGGCGCGCCGGGGCAGGGGTTCAAGATCGCCATGTCTGTGCTGGATGTCTTCCGCTCGACCGTGGCGGCCGCAGCGCTCGGCTTTGCGCGGCGGGCGCTGGACGAGGCTCTGGCCCGCGTCAAAACGCGAAACGTACAGGGCGCACCCCTCGCGGACTTGCAGATGGTGCAGGGGCACATCGCGGACATGGCGCTCGACATCGATGCCAGCGCGCTGCTGATCTACCGCGCCGCCTGGGCCAAGGACAGCGGCGCGCCTCGTGTGACGCGCGAGGCGGCGATGGCCAAGCTCTTTGCCACCGATCAGGCGCAACAGGTGATCGACAAGGCGGTGCAGCTTTTCGGCGGCGATGGCGTGCGTTCCGGCATGCCGGTTGAGACGCTTTATCGCGAGATCCGCGCCCTGCGCATCTACGAAGGCGCCTCCGATGTGCAAAAGATCATCATCGCCCGCCAGACCATGGCCGCTCATCACGGAGGATCGCAATGCTAGGCGCGACGGCTCACGTTGACACATTTGCCCGCGACAACCTCCCGGCCCAGACCGATCAGCCTGACTTCCTGCTGGACGGGTTCGACTATCCCGAGGTGCTCAATGCCGGATACGAGCTGACCGATGCGATGGTCGCCAAAGGGTTCGGGGACCATACGGCGCTGATCGGCAACGGGCGCATGCGCACCTACAAGGAACTCAGCGACTGGACCAACAGGCTGGCGCATGTCCTCGTCGATGATCTGGGCGTGCAGCCGGGCAATCGCGTCATGATCCGCTCTGCGAACAATCCCGCCATGGTGGCCTGTTGGCTCGCGGCGACCAAGGTCGGAGCGGTTGTCATCAACACCATGCCCATGCTGCGGGCTGTCGAACTCCGGAAATACGTGGAAAAGGCCGAGGTCGGCTTTGCGCTCTGCGACGCACGCCTGATGGAGGAGATGGAGGGCTGCGCTGCCGAATGCCCCACGCTCAAGGTCCTCTCCTTCGATGGCACCTCCAATCATGATGCGGAGCTGGATCGGCTGGCGCTGGAAAAACCCGTCACCTTCGAGGCGGTGCCGACCAGCCGTGATGATGTGGCACTTCTGGGGTTCACAAGCGGTTCGACCGGTGAGCCCAAGGCGACGATGCACTTCCACCGGGATCTGATGATCATCGCGGACGGCTACGCGAAGGAGGTGCTGGGCGTCGTGCCCGAAGATGTCTTTGTCGGATCGCCGCCGCTCGCCTTTACCTTCGGATTGGGCGGGCTTGCACTGTTTCCGCTGCGGTTCGGCGCCACGGCGACACTGCTCGAACAGGCGACGCCGCCGAACATGATCGAGATCATCGAAAAGTACAAAGCGACGGTCTGTTTCACGGCGCCCACGGCCTACCGCGTCATGCTGCGCGCCATGGAGGAGGGCGCAGATCTGTCCAGCCTGCGCGCGGCGGTCTCAGCGGGTGAGACGTTGCCCAAGCCGGTCTATGACGAATGGATCGTCAGGACTGGCAAGCCGATGCTTGACGGGATCGGCGCAACCGAGATGCTGCATATCTTCATCTCAAACCGTTTTGACGACCACCGCCCTGCCTGCACCGGGAAGCCGGTGACCGGATATGAAGCCAAGGTGCTGGCCGAGGACGGAACCGAAGCGCCTTTGGGGCAAGTTGGCCGTCTGGCGGTGCGCGGGCCAACGGGATGCCGCTACCTCAGGGACGAGCGGCAGACGGCATATGTCAGGGACGGCTGGAACATCACCGGCGACAGCTTCACCCAGGACGAGGAAGGATACTTCCACTTCGCCGCGCGCAATGACGACATGATCATTTCGGCGGGATACAACATAGCCGGTCCCGAGGTGGAGGCCGCCCTTCTGAGCCATGCGGCCGTCGCCGAATGCGCCGTGATCGGCGCCCCGGACGAGGAACGTGGGCACATCGTCGAGGCACATGTCGTCGCGAACGCGGGTTTTTCAGCAGACGACGTGCTGATCAAGGAACTGCAGGATCACGTGAAAGCGGCCATTGCGCCCTACAAGTACCCAAGGTCCATCGTTTTCGCCGATGCTTTGCCGAAAACGCAAACCGGCAAGATACAGCGGTTCATGTTGAAGCCGAAAGCGGTGCGTGCGTGATGTGGGCTGTCAGCGGTGCGACACGCTTCGGCCATTCTGAAGGGTCGATTGCCTCGGCAAGGCCCGGAAGAGGGTGCCGGAATATCGGAAAGAGCACACGACTATGACGTTTGAGGTGCATCAAAAGGTCTTGTTTCGGCACTGCGATCCTGCGGGCATCGTCTTTTTCCCGCGCTATTTCGAGATGATCAATGACAGTCTGGAAGCGTTTTTTGATCAGTGCCTTGGCACGCCGTGGGAGGGGCTGCTGTTGTCGGCCGGGGTGCCGACGGCCGAGATCAAGGCGCGGTTTACAGCTCCCAGCCGCCACGGTGACATCCTTGTCCTGCGCATCATGATCGACCGCGTCGGACGAACCTCGATGAGCTACGACATGACAGCCCATGCAGGATCGGAGCTGCGGTTCGAGGCCAACGGCGTGCTTGTTCATGTCGACGCAAACGGAAAACCGACACCTTGGCCCGATGCATTGCGTCGAAAACTTCAAGATCAAAAGGAAGAAGCGGCATGAGCCACAAGACAATCCATCCGGAAAGCTGGCTGCCGGCAAAGGGCTACGCCAACGGAATGCTGACAAAAGACGGCACGCTCTACATCGGAGGGCAGATCGGGTGGGACGCAGACAAGACCTTCGTGTCGAAGGATTTCATCGGCCAGATGCGCCAGGCGCTTCAAAACATCAAGGATATCGTTGAGGCTGCCGGGGGCCAGGTGACGGATATCACGCGGTTGACCTGGTTTGTGACCGACAAACAGGAATACGCAAAACGGCAATTTGAGGTTGGCACGGTGTATCGGGAGGTGTTCGGCAAACATTTCCCCGCAATGTCGATGGTGGTCGTTTCGGCATTGGTCGAGGATGACGCGGTGGTGGAGATCGAAGCAACCGCACATCTGGCATGAGCCGTTTTGCAAGGTTGTATCCAAGGCTGCCGCACCGCTGTCATCGGCTCCATGGATAAAAGGAATGTCGCCAAATCCGGGCTTTGCGTCTGCGGATTGCAGGAATGACAGGTATCGGTGAGATCTTAAACGCGGGACCGATGGTCCGGAAGACTTGTCTGCGATGCACGGTTTGAAAAGCCCGATTTTGCAACAGGCGCGTACTCCGTGGGACAATGGTCAGCACAAGACACGCTAGGACCCTTATATGCCCTAAAACCGATGTGATGCTTGCTCGAGTGAAACAAGCTGACCGCCATGTCGCAAAAACACGGGGCGTCTCCGCTACCCGCACCATCGATGTGTCAGAATGGGCGACCACAAATGCAGGTCTTGGTCTGGTCAGAGACGAGCATCTTCAACGGCCTTTGCACGCAAAAAACCTGCAAGGGTTGGAAGATTTTGGCTCCGGCGGTAGGGATCGAACCTACGACCAATTGATTAACAGTCAACTGCTCTACCGCTGAGCTACGCCGGAACGGTTCGCGCCGTATAGCAAGGGCGATTCAGGTCGTCCAGAGGGATTTGCGTGGTGGGTGCGAAAAATTTGCGCGCCGGTTAGATGCGGACAAATCGGGCCTCTCCGCCCAGTGGATCAAGCGGTTTAACCAGTGATTTTCCCATCAGATCGATCAGATGAGCAAGCACATTGCGCGCGGCTGCAGGCAGCAGGGCCGGCGGGGTGTCGGTGTAGACCTTGCCCGCAATCTCCGCAGCGGTGGCAGGCCCTGAGTTCAGAGCGGCGACAATGGCAGCCTCACGCCCCTGCCGGTGCTCCACCAACCATGTGAGGCGCGCGCGCGGATCGGTGATCGGCGCGCCGTGGCCTGGATAGAACACCCGCCAGTCTCTTTGCATCAGCCGCGCGCAGGAGGCCATGAAATCCGTCAGGTCACCGTCCGGTGGCGACACAAGCGAGCTGGCCCAGCCCATGACATGATCCGCGGTCAGGCACGCATTGCCAAACCCGAGGCTGATATGGTTGCCCAGATGTCCCGGCGTGTGGAGGACCTCCAGCTGCCAGCCAGTGGCTGCGATGATGTCACCATCGGCCACGTGATGATCAGGTGCAAAGCCCGCGTCGATCCCTTCGCCGCCGCCGGACAGTCCGGCATCGGCAAGCCGTTGCATGATGGCACTTCGCCCGGCTGTCGCATCACCAAAGGCCAGAACCGGCGCACCGGTCGCCTCCGACAGGGGCCCTGCAAGCGGGGAGTGGTCGAGATGGCTGTGTGTAACGATTATGTGCGAAACGCTCTGTTCCGGGCATATGGCCAGCAGGATCGCCTCCAGATGCGCGCTGCTCTCGGGTCCCGGGTCGACGACGGCCAGAGCGGTTTCACCCACCAGGTAGGTGTTCGTGCCGCGATAGGTCATGGGCGAAGGGTTTGGTGCCACGATGCGCCGCAGGCCGGGTTCCATCACTTCGGCCACGCCGATGGCAGGGTCAAAATCATCTGGCAATTGCATGGTGTCTTTCGTCCCCGTTCGCGGCCAGATAGGGTCTAGCCCATGTCCTTTGCCTGGCTCAAACACTATATGCCGCGCGGCATCTACGCACGGGCGGCGCTGATCCTGCTGCTGCCCGTCGTCGTGGTGCAGATCGTGGTTTCCGTCCTCTTTGCGCAGCGCCATTTTGAGGGCGTCACCGTGCAGATGGCCGACACGGTCGAACGCGAGATCAGGCTGGTGTTGCAGGACCTGTCCGACCTGCCGGGTGGCGCGGATGTGCAGGTCGCCTCGGCTGACGTCGCCGAACCGCTCGACATGGTGGTGGAGCGTATTCCCCGGTCGGCCCTGGAGGCACCCGACAGGCGGGACTGGGACGATTTTTCGGGCCGCGTGGTCATCCGACGCCTGAGCGAGCAGGTGCCCGAGATCCGGTCTTTTGATCTGTCGAGCAGCGCGACGGTCCGACTGGCGGTCGAGGCCGGGACAGGGCCGGTTGCCATCAGTTTCGATCGGCGGCGCATTTCGGCCCGCAACCCGCACCAGCTGCTGGTCTACATGGTCTTCTTCTCGATCCTGACGACGATGGTGTCCTTCATCTACCTGCGCAACCAGCTGCGGCCCATCCGGCGGCTTGCGCGGGCGGCCGAAGCCTTCGGGCGCGGGCGCAACATCCCTTTCATCCCTGGCGGAGCCACCGAACTCAGGGCCGCGGGTACGGCCTTTGTCGACATGCGCAACCGGATCGAACGGCAGATCGAGACCCGCACGCTCATGCTGTCGGGGGTCAGCCACGACCTGCGCACGCCGCTCACGCGGATGCGGCTGTCACTTTCGATGCTGGACGATGACGACCGCGCCGCGCTCGAACAGGACGTGGACGACATGCAGGGCATGATCGACGCCTTTCTCGACTTCGCAAAGGGTGACGGTGAGAGCGAGCCGGAACGCATCGATCCGATCGCCTTGGCGCACGCACTGGTCGAGGATGCGCAGCGCGCGGGCCAACCGGTCACGCTCCAAGAGGTCGAAGGGCAGGGCACCGTCCGCCTGCGCCCACTGGCCATGCGCCGTGCGCTCGACAACCTGATCTCCAACGCGGTCCGCTATGGCGCCAAGGCCGAACTGTCGGTGCGGATCACCGAAAAGTCCCTCCGCTTCCGGGTCGAGGATGACGGCCCCGGCATCCCCGAAGACCAGCGGGCGGATGCGCAACGCCCCTTCACCCGGCTTGATCCCGCACGCAATCAGGACAAGGGCTCTGGGGTCGGTCTGGGCCTCGCCATCGCGACGGATATCGCCCGGGCGCATGGCGGCACCCTGCGGCTCGGTCAAAGCAGCAGGCTGGGTGGGCTGCGTGCCGACATCGTCATCGCCCGCTGATCTGCCGCAGCGGCACGCTTGCCGGTCGGCGCGACACGGGCTTAGCTGCGCAAAACAAACGAACAGGAGCGCCCGAAATGACCCCATACGACATGATCCGCGAACAGTTGGGCAAGGCCGTGCCCTTCGCCAACCACGTGGGCGTCGAGCTGATCGAAGTGGGCGACGGGCTGGGCGTCGCGGCGCTGGACCAACGGCCCGAGACGTCAAACCATATCCAGACCCAGCACGCGGGCGCCATGTTCACGCTGGGCGAGGCGGCCTCGGGCGCAGCGCTTGCCGGTGCCTTCGGCCCGATGATCTTCCAGGCCCGGCCCGTCGCCTCGGGTGCGCAGATCTCTTACGTCAAGATCGCCAAGGGCCGACTTGAAGCACACGCCAAAACTGAACGCCCGGGCCCGGAACTGGTCAAGGAACTGCAAGAGGTGGGCAAGACCGCCTTCGACATCAACGTCGACATCCGCGATGGCGAGGGCGATACGGTCGTAACAATGACCGTAGGCTGGCACGTGCGCAAAGCCTGAGATTAGCGGAATTTTGGTAGGCCCGGCAGGACTTGAACCCGCAACCAAAGCGTTATGAGCGCTCTGCTCTAACCAATTGAGCTACAGGCCCGCCATGCGTGATGCGTATGCGGCGCGCGCGGTGGCGTCAAGACGTCCGTTGCGCCCAAAGCGCAACTGGTCTAGCAGGTGCGCAACCAGCGGACGGGGACAGCGATGGCGCAGGGCAAGAACGGGATGACATACGCCGATGCGGGCGTGGATATCGACGCGGGCAACGCGCTTGTGGATCGGATCAAACCGGCCGCTGCAGCCACGAAACGGCCTGGTGTCGCTTCGGGCCTTGGCGGGTTTGGCGGGCTTTTTGACCTTAAGGCGGCGGGCTTTGTCGATCCGGTTCTGGTCGCGGCGACCGACGGCGTGGGCACCAAGCTGCGGATTGCTATCGACACTGGCAACGTGGACGGCGTGGGTGTCGATCTGGTTGCCATGTGCGTCAACGATCTGGTCTGCCAGGGGGCCGAACCGCTGTTTTTCCTCGACTATTTCGCCACCGGCAAGCTGGAGCTTGATCAGGCCGCGCGCATCATCGAAGGGATCGCGCGAGGCTGTGAAGCCTCCGGCTGCGCCCTGATCGGCGGCGAGACGGCGGAGATGCCCGGCATGTATCCGGCAGGCGACTTCGACCTTGCAGGATTTTCGGTCGGCGCGATGGAGCGGGGCACGGCCCTGCCAGCGGATGTGAGCGAAGGCGATGTCCTCTTGGGCCTTGCGTCCGATGGGGTCCATTCCAACGGCTATTCGCTCGTGCGCAAGATTGTCGACGCCTCGGGCCTTGGCTGGGACGACGCATGCCCATGGGGCGAGAGCACGCTTGGCGCGGCTTTGCTGACGCCTACACGGCTCTACGTCAAGGCCGCGCTGGCTGCGATCAAGGCAGGCGGCGTGCACGGGTTTGCCCATATCACCGGGGGCGGGCTGACCGAGAACCTGCCGCGGGTGCTGCCCGACGGCTTGGGCGTGAGTGTCGATCTGGACACATGGACGCTGCCACCAGTGTTCCAGTGGCTCGCGGCGCAGGGCGGAATGGATCAGGCCGAGATGCTCAAGACCTTCAATGCGGGCATCGGCATGGTCGTGGTTGCGGACCCGGCGTCCGAAGCCGAAGTGACCGCCGCATTGCACGCCGAAGGCCAGACCGTCACGCGGATCGGCGCGGTCGGTGCGGGGCAGGGCGTCACGTATTCGGGTTCCCTTCTTTGAAGAAACGGGTCGGGATTTTCGTTTCGGGCGGCGGCTCGAACATGCGGGCGCTGGTCGAGGATATGGATGCCGCGCACCCGGCAGAGCCCATCATCGTTCTGTCGAACAACGGACAGGCGGGCGGCATCGCCTGGGCGCGAGACGCGGGGCTTGCCACTGCGGTCGTCGACCATCGCCCCTTTGGCCGCGACCGTGCGGCCTTCGAGGCCGCGATCACCGAGGCGCTCTTGCCCCACGATCTCGACCTGATCTGCCTAGCCGGGTTCATGCGCGTGCTGACGGCGGGTTTCGTCACGCCGTGGCGTGACCGGATGCTGAATATCCATCCCTCACTCTTGCCAAAATACCGCGGTCTTCACACCCACGCCCGCGCGCTCGAGGCAGGCGACAAGGAACATGGCTGTACGGTGCATCTGGTCACACCTGAACTGGATGATGGCCCGATTTTGGGTCAGGCGCGGGTGCCGGTGGAAGAGGGCGATACACCCGACGCACTTGCTGCCCGCGTTCTGGTGCAGGAACACAAATTGTACCCGGCAGTGCTGCGCCGCTTCGCAGCCGGAGAGCGTGCACCCCTGATGCTCTAGCCATGTCCGGCGAGTTGGTGTAGGACCAAACAACCAGACGGTGAAAAGCAACAAAAAGAACCGCATATGAGAACCATCACGACAACGGATGCGCTGGCCGAATTCTGTACCCAGGCCCGCGCGCACCCGTATGTGACCGTGGATACCGAGTTCCTGCGCGAACGCACGTATTACTCCAAACTTTGCCTTGTGCAGCTTGCCATGCCCGGCAACGGCGACGACAGTGCCGTGCTGGTGGACCCGCTGGCAAACAACCTGTCGCTTGAGCCGCTCTACGAGCTTTTCCGCGACACGTCCGTGGTCAAGGTGTTCCACGCCGCGCGCCAGGACCTCGAGATTTTCTATGTCGACGCGCAGGTCTTTCCCGAGCCGCTCTTTGACACGCAGGTGGCCGCCATGGTCTGCGGCTTTGGTGAGCAGGTCGGCTACGAGACATTAGTGCGCAAGATCGCCAAGCAGTCGCTCGACAAGACCTCCCGCTTTACCGACTGGTCCCGGCGGCCTCTGACGGACGCACAGAAAACCTATGCCGTCGCGGACGTCACGCATCTGCGCCAGATCTACGAATTCCTGTCGGCCAAGCTGAACGACAGCGGGCGGGCCCGCTGGGTCTCGGAAGAGCTGCAGACGCTGCTCAGCCCCGACACATACATCATCCAGCCGGAAGAGGCCTGGAAGCGGGTAAAGACACGCACCAATTCCGCGCGCTTCCTGGCCGTGGTCAAGGAGCTGGCCGCGTTTCGCGAGACGCACGCACAGTCCCGCAACGTGCCGCGCAACCGTGTGTTCAAGGACGATGCGCTGGTCGAGCTGGCCAGCAACAAGCCCAAATCCTACGAAGACCTCGGTCGTTCCCGCCTGCTTCTGCGCGAAGCGCGCAAGGGCGACATTGCGGACGGCATCCTCAAGGCGGTGAAGCGCGGGGTCGATATGGATCCCGACGTCATGCCGCGCCCGGACAGGTCCCGCGAAAAGCTGCAGGTGAACCCGGCACTTGCCGACCTGTTGCGCGTTCTGCTCAAGGCCAAGACCGAAAGCGCGGGCGTGGCGGCCAAGCTGATCGCGTCGGCGGCGGATCTGGATGCGCTCGCTGCCGGGGTGCGGGACGTGCCCGCACTGCACGGGTGGCGGTCCGAGGTGTTCGGCACCGACGCATTGCGGCTCTGTGATGGGCAGGTGGCGTTGACGGCCAACGGGGCCGACGTTCAGATCATCCCGCTCGACTGACAGCCGGCTTTAACGACGGGTCGTGGTCTGCGCGTTGCGACGACCCTCGACCCGGATCACCCGGATCTCGGCCAGTTCCTGATCCGTCAGGCGGCGGGCTGCGGTGACGGTGCGCACCCGCTGGCTGAGCGTGCGCGTCGGGCGGTCGGTGTGGACGGCGCGCATCTGGTAGGTCAGAACGCCATCGACGGGCACATTCTCGTCGCTCTCGGTGGTCAGGCGCACGTCATAGGCACGATCTTCGTCCACGATGCCCGTCGCCCGCACGATCGCACCGCCAGGCACACGCTCGATCACCAGATCGGTCACTTGGTCGATGGGGGTGCCCACGTAGACCTGCGACTGTTCGCGCAGGTTGGAAAACAGGCCGGCACGGGTTGTCTCTGGAATGAGCGGGTTGGTCGCCGCGCGCGGATCGGGCTGCACCGGCTCGGACCGGCTGCCCCCGAACCAGTTGAACGGGTTCACCCGGCTGTCGCGCACCGCGCCGCAGGCCGACAGTGTCAGGGTGGCCACCAGAAGGGCTGGAAGGATCTTGGGCATCGTCCGCTCGCGTCTTTGCTTTTGGCAAGTTGGTAACGGAAGCCGCGCCCGTTGAAAAGCATCCTTTGCCGCTCTGGACCTTTGGGACGGGGGCGCATACGTCACAAGAAACACGATCACACCCGGGGGGCAACCGATGGCAACGCCGAGTTTCGAAGAGATTGTCGAGGATTTCGAGTTCCTTGAGGACTGGGAAGACCGCTATCGCTATGTCATCGAGCAGGGCAAGGCGATGGAGCCACTGCCTGATGCCCTGAAAGTGCCGGCGACAAAGGTTGACGGCTGCGCAAGCCAGGTCTGGTTGCACCCGCAGGTCGAGGATGGCGTGTTCCGCTTCGATGGCGAGAGCGATGCGATGATCGTGAAGGGGCTGATTGCAGTCCTGCGTCGGCTGTATAACGGTCTGACGCTCGCCGAAGTGCAGGCCGTGGATGCACGGGCCGAGATGGCGCGTTTGGGGTTGAATGACCACCTGTCGGCGCAGCGCTCAAATGGGTTGCGCGCGATGATTGAGCGGATCCAGTCCGTGGCCGCTGCCTGATCCAAAGGCCGCTGCGCGACACGATTCATTTTTTCTGACGAGGGGGCTGTCTGCCCCCTCGATCTCCCCCGATGGTATTTTCAGTCAGAAGAAGGACTAGAGCGCGCTCAGTGTCTTTTGCAGGTCGCCGTAGCCTGTGAAGCGGCGTTCGAATGTGAGGCCGAGCGTGTCTGCGGCAGTGCGAGCCTTTTCCGTGAGGGCCGGATCGTCTGTCTGGGCCTGATAGACAAGTTTTTCGTAATTGCCGAAATACATGTCCCGCAGCTCTGGGTGGCGGTCGAGGCCCATGGGTTTGATGATGAACGCCTCGAACTGGCGGACGAGAAAATCGGTCAGGTAGAAGGTGGTGATTTCACTTTCACTTTGCGCGGCAAAGCGTTCATTTCCTTCGAAAAAGCTGTAGCAATGCGGGCCTGCGATCATTTCGACGCCCATCTCTGCGCAGGCTGCCTGCAGCAGGCCCCCAGTACCGCAATCGGCATAGACGACAAAGATCGTGTCATAGGCGTCGCGGTGTTTCGCTACACTGTCGCGCACGGCTTGCGTGATCTTGTCGGGGTAGAGGTGGTATTTGGCGGGCAGGCAG
This sequence comes from Tateyamaria omphalii, assembly GCF_019802125.1. Classification (GTDB taxonomy): domain Bacteria; phylum Pseudomonadota; class Alphaproteobacteria; order Rhodobacterales; family Rhodobacteraceae; genus Tateyamaria; species Tateyamaria omphalii_B. The sequence continues at coordinate 1,327,823 of NZ_JAHVHT010000001.1, read as the reverse complement.
GTCAGATCCATGTGGTCCCAGCCATTCATGGCCTTGAGGTCCAGGATTTCGCGCGCCAGGGCCCCGCAGGCAATCAGCAGGATGCGCCCCGTGCCTTTGGCGGCAAGCCCGTCTTCGGTCAGAGCCGCGTCGCTCAGCGCCATTTGATCGAACAGCCCATGCTGGGCGTCTGGTCGCGCGGGCCGACGCCCGTTTCGGCGATCTTGCGCATCGCATTCACCAGTTCCGGTGTGCGGTCACTGGCATTGCCCATGCGTGCGTCGTCCAGCCGTCCGCGGTATTGCAGCAGGCCGTCCGCGCTGAACCCGAAGAAATCCGGTGTGCACACGGCCCCATAGGCGCGTGCGACCGACTGGTCCTCGTCGATCAGGTAGGGAAAGCCGAACCCGTGTTTTTCGGCAAAGTCGGGCATTTTGTCCGGCGCATCCGCAGGGTAGGCGGTGTAGTCGTTGGCATTGATGGCGACGACGCCGATGCCTTCCGCCTGCAGGGTCCTGGCGTCCGATGCCAGCCGGTCGGCCAGGGCCACGACGTACGGACAGTGGTTACAGATAAATGCGACGAGAACCCCGTGTTTCCCTGATACATCGGTCAGACTGTGCATCTGCCCGTGAGCATCGGGCAGATTGAAGTCCGGGGCAGGATCGCCGAAATCGCAGCCGGGCGTTTTAAGCAGCATGTCGTCCTCCGTCAGGGGGGCGACAGGGTTATCCCGCCGCCAACTGGTTGTGTTTGCGCGCCACGAATTCCTTGGCCGTCTCGACCGCGACGGCGGCATCGCGGCAATAGGCGTCGGCACCAATAGCCTTGCCGAACTCTTCATTCAGGGGCGCGCCACCGACCAGAACGATATAGTCGTCGCGGATGCCCTGTTCGACCATCGTGTCGATCACAACTTTCATGTAGGGCATCGTGGTCGTGAGCAGAGCCGACATGCCAAGGATGTCGGGCCCTTCCTGTTCGATGGCCTCAAGATAGTTTTCGACGGGGTTGTTGATGCCCAGATCGACCACTTCGAACCCAGCGCCCTCCATCATCATTGACACCAGGTTCTTGCCGATGTCGTGGATGTCGCCCTTGACCGTGCCGATCACCATCTTGCCCACGCGTGGTGCGCCGGTTTCGGCCAGCAGCGGCTTCAGGATGGCCATGCCACCCTTCATCGCGTTGGCGGCCAGCAGCACCTCGGGGACAAAGAGGATGCCGTCGCGGAAGTCGTGGCCGACGATTGTCATCCCGCCGACCAGTGCCTTGGTCAAGATGTCATAGGGCTGCCAGCCCCGTTCCAGCAGGATGTTGACCCCTTCCTCGATCTCTTCCTTGAGACCGTCATAGAGGTCGTCAAACATCTGCTGGACCAGCTCTTCATCGTCGAGCTCGGACAGGATGATGTCGTCTTCTTCGGACATGGTGCAATCCTCATGCGTGGGTGCCGGACCCGGTGCCTATTTTCCAATGTATCGTTCAGAATGTCGCAGGCGGACTGTCCGAATTGCGACATGGCCCGCTTCTGGTGCGACGCGGGGCAGTGGTTTTTGTGTGCGATTGTATGCGCTTTGACGGGTGGGCGCGGCATGGCACTGGCAAATGTTCTTGTTGTGTTCTATATTCGGGTGATGAAACCCGACCTTCAGACCCGGACACCCAAGGCACGCGGTGCGGTGAGCAACACAGTCAGCCGTTACGACAGTGTCACCCGTCACGCGGAGGCCGACGGCTGGGACATTGACGAGGATTTGCCAACGCTGCGCACCGAGGTCAGCATCGAACGGCCGCGGTCGATCATCAGCTACAACCGCTCGCCCGATCTGCCTTTTGATCGGTCGATCAATCCCTATCGTGGCTGTGAGCACGGCTGTGTTTATTGCTTTGCGCGGCCCAGCCACGCCTATCTGGGCCTGTCGCCGGGACTGGATTTCGAGACGAAGCTGGTGGCGCGCCCCGACGCGCCGGAGGTCTTGCAAGCCGAGTTGGCGCGCAAGAGCTACCGCGTGGCGACCCTCGCCATCGGCACGAACACCGACCCGTACCAGCCTATCGACCGCGATCACGGCATCATGCGCGCCTGTCTCGAGGTGTTGGAGGAATGCCACCATCCCGTTGCCATTGTCACCAAAGGCACGCTGATCGAGCGGGATATCGACATCCTGGCCCGTATGGCACAACGCGGTCTGACGCGCGTGGGGATCTCGGTCACCACGCTCGATCCGAAACTTTCCCGCCAGATGGAGCCGCGTGCGCCCACGCCCGAAAGGCGGCTTGCAACCATCCGCAGGCTGACGCAGGCGGGTATTCCCGTGCGCGTCATGGCCTCGCCCATGGTGCCGGCGCTGACCGATCCCGAACTCGAAACGATCCTCGAAGCCGGCCGCGATGCAGGCGCCGACACGGCCAGCTGGATCATGCTGCGCCTCCCGCGCGAGGTCTCTCCGCTCTGGCAGGAATGGCTCGCCGTGCACTATCCCGACCGCGCGGGCCGCATCATGTCCAAGCTGCGCGACATGCATGGCGGGCGCGACTACGACGCGCGCTGGGGCCACCGCATGCGGGGGGAAGGGGCCTATGCCGAACTGGTGCAACATCGGTTCAAGATCGCGCTCAAACGCCTCGGGTTAAGGGAAACCGCACCGCCCATGCGCACGGACCTCTTCCGGCCCCCGCGCAAGGACAGCGCCCAACTCAGCCTGTTCTAGGCCGCACGGCGACCACGGCGCTTGCGCACGGGCCGCCCGCCGTCATCGCCGGTGCCATCGGTTTCGGAAGAAAACGCACCCAGGGCTGCCACGATCTGATCGAGCGTCGGGGCAAGGCCCACGGGCCGCTCATCTAGTGCGGCGCGCATCGTCTCGAGATGCGCAGGGGTCGTGCCGCAACAGCCGCCGATGATCCTGGCCCCGCAATTGCGGGCCATCTCGGCATAATCGGCCATCAATTCCGGCGTGCCGTCATAGTGAATATGCCCGTCGTGATACTTGGGAATGCCCGCATTGCCCTTGGCCACGATGGGCAGTTCGGTACCCGTCGCCGCAAAACCCAGAACCGTGCGCAGCAAATCCGACGCGCCCGTCCCGCAATTGGCACCAAAGGCAACAGGGGGAAACTCCAGACCCGCGACCAGAGACACCATGTCTGTGCTTGTCACACCCATCATGGTGCGACCGGCGGTGTCGAAACTCATGGTGCCAACCCAGGGCAACCCGGCCAGCGCAAACCCTTCGGCAGCGGCGGTGTACTCCTCGGGGGCCGAGATCGTCTCGAGCCAGCCGATATCCGCACCACCCGCCTTCAAACCGGCGGCGGTCTCGTGAAACATCTCGACGGCGTCGGCGTGGGTCAGACTGCCGACCGGTTCCATGATCTCCCCCGTCGGGCCAACGGATCCCGCCACCAACACCGTCCGGCCCGCCGCATCGGCCACCTCCCGGCCGATCTCGGCCGCGATCTTGCTGAGCTCAAAGGCGCGGTGGCCCGCATCATGCAGCTTCAACCGCGATGCATTCGCGCCAAAGGAGTTGGTCAGAAACACATCGCTGCCTGCGTCAACAGCGCCCCGATACAGGGCGCGGACCTTCGCAGGCTCCTCCTCGTTCCACAGCTCCGGCGCATCGCCCGACATCAGGCCCATGGCAAACAGGTTCGTGCCAGTGGCACCGTCAGCCAGCAACGTGCCTTTCTCGGTCAGCAGGTCGGTCAACGGATCGGAATTGGACATCGGGCATCACCTCTCGCGCGCGGGGAATGCCGTCATGTGTCATGCGACTGAACGTGAAGCCAGTTCATAATTCTCATCTTCTTGATGAGCAGGATTTGCATTGGCCGCGGGCAACGGGTCAGGCGCACGTATCGTGCGTGCGACATCGGCCAGTCCAAGGGCCAGCGCGGCCCAGGTCGGCGCGGCTGCATAGCGCGGCACCCAGCGCGGGGCGAAGGCAGATTTGAACTGACGCAGCCCGGTCCCGCCCGCCTGGATCACGGCACGTTCCGCCGCCCAACGCCAAATCGCCCGGTGCGGGTCGGGGCACGCTATGACCGAGGCGAGGCTGACACGGACGACACCGATCGCCTGCGCCTCTGTCAGCGCGCGATGCACCAGCGCGTGCATGGTGCCATCGGGTGCCGCCGCACCGTGGCGCATGATGTCCAAGCACCAATCCCTTGCGCCGCGATGAAAGGTGGCAAATGCGATCAGTTCGTTACCTGAATAAGCGCTCACAACCCATTGTTCAGAAACGTATTCAGGGCAGTATCGCCCCATGCTGCCACCACGTGCCCTGCCGCAGCGCGCCTGCCAGTCGATGTCAAGGCGTGCCGCCGCCCGCGCGTCCGGCAGCACCCCAGAGCGGAGCGTGATCCCAGCCTTGTCCGCCGCGCGCAGCTTGCGGCGCAAACGTCGCCGTGCCGGGCTGTCGATGTCATAATCGGCCAGGTCGATGACCGCATCATTGGCGATATGCAGAACGGCCCAGCGGGCCTGCTGCGCCACATGCGCCAGCCGCGCGCCGGACTTGTAGATCAGCGGCACACGTCCGTTTTCGCCTGCCAGTTGCTTCAGGCCGGACAAGGTGCCGGGCGATGCGGTCCTTGCATCCGTGAACATGGTTTCTGTCTGCGCGGTGCGCCAGATCGGCGCCTTGGTGCCAGCGGTGTGCTCAACCCGTCCACCGTTTTGGCGCAGGGCCTGTGCTTCGCTGCGCGGCATCTCGCTCCAGTTGGATGCTAGGGCCGCGCGCGGCGCCGGAACGGGCAGAGGGCGCAGCATCGCACCCATCGCAATACAGGCCGGCGCGGCGTAGTACACGACGCGAAAGGCCAATATGGCCGCTAGCACGCTTGCCTCCGCGCCGAGCGGCAGGGCGGACACCAGAACCAGTTCAAACGGCCCCACGCCGCCGGGCGTGTTCGACATCAACCCGCACCCCAGGGCCACCATGAACAGCGGCAAGAGCGCCGAAAACGCCATTGTGCCTGCGGGCAGCAAAACCCAAAGGGCCGCGGCCGCCAGCACCATGTCGACCATCGCCCACAGCAGGATCGCGCCAGACACGCGCAAGGTGGGCAGCGGGATATCGAATTTGCCCAGGCGCAGCATCGGATACCAGAAAAACAGGGCCGCACTCAGCGGCAGCAGGATCAACGCGGCCAACGACAGCGCCACGGTCCATGGCGGCGCGGGCAACAGCGCACAGATCACGCCAGTGACACAGGCCCAGGCCACCACGAATGTCAGCGATACGAATGTCGACAGTTTCAGGGCCTGACCAACGCCCATCTCCGGCAACATGCGCCAGCGCGCCAGCGCGCCGGAGAACAGACCAAAGCCGACGGTTTGTCCGATCGCGATGCCCACGGCCCCCGTGATCCGTCCGCGCCGTGCGCAGACGCCGGTGCCCAGGGTGCGGTGGGCCTGCACGTCATATTGCGCAACTGCGAAAAAACTGCCCGCTGTCAGCACCGCGGCGGCGATCCATTGCAGCGCCGAGATATCCGCAAGCTGACGGGGCAGGGTCGCGACCACCTCTATAGGTACCTGGCGGGCCAGAAGCATGGCGCAACCGGTCAGGATCAGGATGGGAAAGCTGATGCGCACCGCCGCCCGCGCGACGGTCACCGCCTGTGACCTGTGCATACTCGTGACCCCTTTTCCCGAACGCCCAAACCAACGGCTAGGGCGCAGTGGTAACTCAACTGTTAATGGGGCTTTGGCAAGTGCCGACAATGCAATTCAAAAGGGCGCCCATCCCGCACGATGCGCGCCCAGAATACATTAACTTCAACTGTCAGAATTTTGAAATCAATCAATTTCCTGCATCAGCTGTGCCTTGGCTTCGGCCATCAGTTCGGTCATCTTTGCGCGAATTGTCGCTTCATCGGATTTGGCACCCAGATCGCCGGACACCTTGCGATAGACATCCTCGTCGCCCGCTTCCTCAAAATCCGATTTGACCACTTCGCGGGCATAGTCGGCGGCCGCGTCGCCGGTCTTGCCCAGCAGGTCTGCGGCCCACAGGCCCAAGAGCTTGTTGCGGCGGGCCTCGGCCTTGAACTGCATCTCTGCATCGTGAGCGAATTTGTTTTCAAAGGCGTTTTCGCGTTCGTCAAAGGTGCTCATCGGCCCCCCCTTTTTGGCAATGTTTCCCTATCAGATAGGCAGGCACGGGCGCCCCATGCAACCCCATTGCTTGCGGCAATTGGGTCTATTGCTTATGAGGTGCGCAACAGCGGGCAGACTCAGCCGCCCGCAGATGCGAAAGGACGCCCATGGCGCGACGCAAGAAGATCTACGAGGGCAAGGCCAAGATTCTCTACGAAGGTCCCGAGCCCGGCACGATTGTCCAATATTTCAAAGATGATGCCACCGCCTTCAACGCCCAGAAAAAGGACGTGATCGAGGGCAAGGGCGTGCTGAACAACCGCCTGAGCGAGTTCTTCATGACCGGCCTTGGCCAGATCGGCGTGCCGACCCACTTCCTCAAGCGCCTCAACATGCGCGAGCAGCTGGTGCGATCCTGCGAGATCGTGCCGCTGGAAGTGATCGTGCGCAACTACGCAGCCGGCACCATGAGCGAGCGGTTGGGGATCGAAGAGGGCACGCAACTGCCCCGGCCCATCGTCGAGTACTGCTACAAGGACGACAAGCTGGGCGATCCGCTGGTCACCGAAGAGCATATCGCTGCTTTCGGCTGGGCCAGCCAGCAGGATATGGACGACATCCTGTCGCTGGCGCTGCGGGTCAACGATTTCCTGTCGGGCGTCATGCTTGCCGTTGGTATCCGGTTGGTGGACTTCAAGATCGAGATCGGGCGGATCTACGAGGGCGACTTCATGCGCCTTATCATTGCTGACGAGATCAGCCCCGACAGCTGCCGCCTGTGGGACATCGAGACGGGCCAGAAGCTCGACAAGGACGTGTTTCGCCGCGACCTCGGCAACCTGGCCGACGCCTATACAGAGGTGGCCCGGCGCCTGGGCGTGATGCCCAAGAATGCCGCCCCCATCACCAAACCGACCCTGATCAACTGAAGGACCCAGCCGAGATGAAAGCGACCGTGCATGTGATGCTCAAGAACGGGGTTCTGGACCCGCAGGGCGAGGCGGTGCGCCATGCTTTGGGAGCCCTGGGCTTTGACGGGGTCAACGGGGTGCGGCAGGGCAAGGTCATTGAACTGGACCTGGCCGACGGCACCAGCGAGGACGATGTGACCGCCATGTGCGAGAAGCTGTTGGCCAATACCGTGATTGAAAGCTACCGGGTGGAGATGGGGTGAGAAGTTCACAGATGTGAACGGTTAATGATGGGTTAAATCACTTTGAAACAGTGATTTATAAGTCATACTTCACCTCGATTTTTCTCCCAAATCTTGCCAGAACCTTAACGCTCAGGGAGTGCGTGACATGAAAGCTGCTGTTGTTGTCTTCCCCGGATCGAACTGCGACCGGGACCTGGCTGTTGCCTTTCGTGCCGCCGGGGCAGAGGTTGAAATGGTCTGGCACAAGGACACGGAACTGCCCGGGGGCATCGACATCGTTGGGGTTCCGGGGGGCTTTTCCTTTGGCGACTACCTGCGCTGTGGCGCCATCGCGGCGAACTCGCCCATCTGCAAGGCGGTGAAAGCCCACGCGGACAAGGGGGGCTATGTCTTTGGCGTGTGCAACGGCTTCCAGGTGCTGACGGAGACGGGCATCCTGCCGGGCGCGCTGCTGCGGAACGCGGGTCTGAAATACATCTGCAAGACCGTCGGCCTGCGGGTCGAGACCTCGCAATCGGCGTTCACCGAAGGCTACAATGCGGGCGATGTGGTCGACATTCCGATTGCACACCATGACGGCAACTATTTTGCGGATGATGCCACGCTCGATGCTCTTGAGAGCGAAGACCGGGTCGCTTTCCGCTACACCGACAATCCAAACGGATCGCAGCGTGACATCGCGGGTATTCTGTCGGAAAACCGCAAGGTTCTCGGGATGATGCCGCACCCGGAGCGGGCGGCGGATGCCGGCCATGGTGGAACGGACGGACAGGCGCTGTTCCGCGCAGTGGTCGGTCAGCTGACCTCAGCGTGACTTGAGCCGACACGGCCGAGGCCGTAGGGTTCCGGCCATGTCAGTTGCAGCGCGTAACAAGGAACCGAGAACGTCGACGACCAGTTGGCGTGTTCGGATCGCGTTGGTCGTTCTGACCATTGCGGCGGTGACAACCGTCTTTTTCACCAACAGGTTGCTGACCGACCGCTTTACCGAAACCACGCGCAACCGTGCCGAGCTTCGACTGGCGCTTTACTCCGGCAACCTGCTGAGCGAGCTGCGCCAAAGCCAGATCGTGCCGCAGCTTCTGGCCCGGGATCCCACGCTGATCGGGGCGTTGAACAGTCAGGATTACCAGCAATCGACCCAGCGCCTGATCTCGTTCGTGGAAGAGATCGGTGCGGCCAACCTGATCCTGCTGGACAGCGACGGGCGCACGGTGGCCGCGACGGACCGTAGTCGACTGGGGTCGAACCACCGCACGGCGTCCTATTTTATTGACGCATTGCGGTCAAACAACACCATTTTCACGGTGAGCGAGCGCGAAGCCGGTGGCTTTTCCTTCATCTACTCGCGGCGTGTGGCGGCGGGCGGCGATGTCTTGGGTGTCATTGCTGTCGAGGTCGATCTTCAGAAGTTCGAACGCGCCTGGGCGGGCATTTCGGCTGCCGTTCTCGTTACTGATAGCGAAGGCCGGATCATCATGGCGACAGAACCGCGATGGCGCGGTCGCACCGAAGAGGAGGCGTTGGCCCGCCAGACCCCGCAAAGTGCCATCGAACGTGCCATTCGGGCCACCGCTGATTGGACTGCGCTGCCGCCCGATGCCTATTTGCAGGGTGAAGGTGTGATGCGGCTCGAGGCGCGCATCCCTTTCCGCGGATGGCGGATGACGTCGTTCACCACATACGAATCCGTACGCGAGCGGGTGAACGGGGTCTTGGCCCTTGAAATCATGGGATTCGCCATTCTTTTGGCGCTCGCTTTTTATGCAATGAGCCGTCGGTCGGCCCTGCGCGTCGCCTTGTTTGCGCGAGAGTCGGCAGAGCTTCGCCACCTGAACATCCAGTTGCAGCGGGAAATCGCCGAGCGAAAACGGGTGCAGGAGGACCTTGCACAGGCCGAACAGACGCTGGAGCAATCGTCGAAACTGGCCGCTTTGGGCGAGATGTCGGCCGCCGTCAGTCACGAGCTGAACCAGCCACTGGCCGCGATGAAAACGTACCTTGCCGGGGCGCGGCTGCTGCTGCGCCGCAATCGCCCGGACGAGGCGCTGGTCAGCTTCGGGCGCATTGATGATCTGATCGAACGGATGGGTGCCATTACCCGCCAGCTCAAGTCCTATGCCCGCAAGGGGCAGGACGCGCTGAGCCCTGTAAACATGGGCGATGCGCTGGCGTCTAGTCTGTCGATGATGGAACCCCAATTGCGTCAGCGTCAGGTGCTGATCAACCGGGTTGTGCCCCCGGAACCCATCGAGGTCATGGGCGACCGGATGCGCATCGAACAGGTGATGGTGAACCTCTTGCGCAATGCCATCGATGCCACCAAGTCGGAACGCGAGCCGCAGGTCGACATCATCCTGTCCGCAGGTGAGACGGCCACCCTGACGGTGCGCGACAATGGTCCGGGGATCGAGGATTTGGACAGCCTGTTCGAGCCATTCTACACCACCAAGCAGCCCGGTGACGGGGTTGGTCTGGGCCTTGCCATCTCGTCCGGCATTGTGAACGATTTAGGCGGACGGCTCGTTGCCCGCAACGGACAGATGGGCGGCGCCGTATTTGAAATGCAGCTTCCGGTGCTCGGAGACGAGGACACGGAAGGTGACAACAACAAGATCAGCGCGGCGGAATAGAGACCCGCGAGGAGCATATATGACCCAAGCCATGAAGATTGCCATTGTCGATGACGAGCAGGACATGCGCCAATCCATCAGCCAGTGGCTGGCCCTGTCGGGCTATGACACCGAGACCTTTGCCAGCGCCGAGGACGCGCTGAAGGTGTTGGGGCCGGAATATCCCGGCATTGTCATTTCAGACATCAAGATGCCCGGCATGGACGGGATGCAGTTTTTGAAGAAACTGATGGGCAATGACAGTGCTTTGCCCGTCATCATGATCACGGGCCACGGGGATGTGCCCATGGCGGTTGAAGCCATGCGCGTGGGGGCCTTTGATTTCCTGGAAAAGCCGTTCAATCCCGACCGGATGAGCGAGCTGGCCAAGCGCGCCACCGGCGCGCGGCGGCTGACCATGGACAACCGCGCGCTGCGTCGCGAGTTGAGCGATGGCGGTCAGTTGATGAAGAAGCTGATCGGGCAAAGCCCGGTGATGGAGCGGTTGCGCGAGGATATTCTGGACCTCGGGCAGGCTGATGGCCATGTTTTGATCGATGGCGAGACGGGTACGGGCAAGACCCTTGTTGCTCACGCCTTGCATGCTGTAGGCAGCCGTGCTGGCAAGAAATTCGTGCTGGTGAGCTGTTCGGCTTGGGAAGAGGAAGCGCTGGCGAAGCGTCTGTTTGGACCGATGTTGCCCGAGGATTCGGCGCTGCCCGCCGTTGAAGAGGCCCGTGGCGGAACGCTTGTCCTTGAGGACATCGAGGCGCTGAGCGAGGCTTTGCAGGCGCGGTTGCTGTCTGTCATCAACGAGCAGGGGACCCCCGCCGAGACGCGCATTGTCGGCATCTGCAACATGCAGGAGGCGGGCAAGACCTGTGAGGATGCGTTGCGTCCCGATCTTTACTATCGTCTGGCCGCTTTGAAGATCACCGTGCCGCCGCTGCGTCAGCGGGGCGAGGACATTCTGACCCTGTTCACCCGTCTGAGCGATCAGTTTGCCGATGAATATGGCTGCGAGGCGCCCAAGGTGTCGGCGCAGGAAGCGGCCCAGCTGTTGCAGGCCCCGTGGCCGGGCAACGTGCGTCAGTTGATCAACATCGCCGAGCGGGCTGTTTTGCAGGCCCGTCGCGGCACCGGTTCCATCGCGTCCCTGTTGATGAACGATCACGAAGAGATGCAGCCCGTGATGACGACCGAGGGCAAGCCACTGAAGGAGTATGTGGAAGCGTTCGAGCGGATGCTGATCGACAACACGATGCGGCGTCACAAGGGCTCGATTGCCTCCGTCATGGAAGAGCTGTGTCTGCCGCGTCGGACGCTGAACGAGAAGATGGCGAAGTACGGGTTGCAGCGTTCGGACTACCTCTGACCCTTCTGTAACAGCCTGTTGGAACATGTGACCGCCGGTGCCCCCGGCGGTCATTTCATGTGGGGTGGGGCCGTGGCATGAGGGACGCATAGGTCCCAAGGAGATTTCATCATGCCCCCATATGCATACCTGTTTGATATGGATGGTCTGCTGCTCGACAGCGAGCGGATTTATGGCGCTGTGGCTCGGGACATTCTGGTGCCCTGGGGCTATGAGGCCGCGGCGGTGGATGCATTTTTCCTGACGATGGTGGGCTGTTCCGGGGCCGAGAGCGTGCGCCGGTTGGAAGCGTTCCTGAGGCCGGAGACGGATGTGCATGCCTTCAACGCCGCCTGGCACGCGGAAGTGGCCGTGCGGGTGGGCGCCGATGTGCCCTTGCGACCAACCGTGCGCGACAGTCTGGAGCGGCTCGTGGGGCAGGGCGCGCGGATGGCGGTTGTCACGTCGACCAACGGCGAGGCCGCGCGGCGGCACCTGGGGCGCGCTGGTTTGCTCGATCATTTCGAGGCCGTTCTGGGTGGTGATGAGGTGTCGGCGCGCAAGCCCGACCCCGCGCCGTATCGGGAGGCGGCCGCGGCCCTTGGCCTTGCGCCCGATCTGTGTGCCGCGTTCGAGGACAGTGATCGCGGGATCACTGCTGCGGTTCATGCGGGCTGCCGTGCGGTGCAGGTGCCGGATATGCGGCCACCGGACCTACCTCTGCCTGCGCTCGGGCAACTGGTCGCGCCCGATCTGGCAGCGGCGCTGGAGATGGTCGGGGCATTTGGTCAGCGCAGTGTTGCCGAATGATCCTTGCGCCCGGATCGCTTGCACAGGATCGTGCGCGGTGATTGGCTGAGCAGATATGATCCGGGATATGCCATGAAGATTGTCAGTCTGAATGCCTGGGGTGGGCAGGTCTGGGATGCGTTGCGGCCTTGGCTTTCAACGCTTGAGCCGGATGTTTTGTGCCTGCAGGAGGTCACACGTGCTCCGGTGCCCAGTCCGGAATGGCTTCGTTATGTTGATCCCTACCGCGATCTGGCGCAACGCGCCGATCTGTTTGGAGACGTCTCGGCGCTGCTGCCGGAGCACCAGGCGTTCTTTGCGCCGGCCACGCGCGGCACGTTGACGTATGACGCAGGCGAGGCCGTCCCGTCGGAGCATGGGCTGGGTCTGTGGGTCCGTCGCGGCATGGCTGTCACGCAGATTGTGCAGGACTTCGTGCATGGCAGCTACCGCGCCGACGGGTGGGGGGCGGAACCGGTGCCACGGACCATGCAGGTGGCGCGGGTGGCGGACCCGAGCCGCAACCGGGCTATCTGTGTCGGGCATTTCCACGGCCTTCGTGATCCGAACGGCAAGGGCGATACGCCAGCGCGGGAGGCGCAGACGACGCGTGCTGTCGCCCTGTTTCAACAGGTGTGGGACGGTGGGCCGCACGCCGTCCTGGCCGGAGATTTCAACATTTTGCCCGACAGTTCCGCCTTTCCCAGGTTCAGGCAGGCGGGGCTGCATGACCTGATCGCCTATCATGGCATCACCGACACCCGCACGGCACTTTACGAGAAGCCGCAGCGTTTTGCGGATTATATGCTCGTGTCCGATGGGTTGCTGTCAGCGGAGTTTGACGTTCCCGCACAGCCGGTGGTGTCGGATCACAGGCCCCTGATACTGCGGTTCTGAACAGGTCCGGTTTTCAGTGCGAAAACCGTGGGGAAACCGGCGCAGTTTGCCATGCGCGATGCGCCGTTTTCCGCGTCGGAAAACGGGCCGGAACATGCGTCATTTTCCGGTGACGGAGATTGCCCATTGTCATTTGCCACCCCTTGCTCTTATCTAGGGGTTGAAGCGCAAGGTGCAGGCGCACCGCTTCATGTGAGTTTCGCTGTTGATTGATCCGGGCAGGATCCCTGCCGCTTTCAACAGACCGATTGGGCCAGAAATGGCCACGAGTTGCTGACGCGGGCCGAGGCCTGGCGCAGCGTATGAACGGACACCGTGCGGCCACTCGTGCGTGTGTCGGAGAAGAACCGCGATGACGCGCGTGAGGACATCACTGATCCCGGCAGACGGCCCAACAGGCCCGATCTGCAGCGCGTCTCCAATCGCCCAGACAAGACACGCCCCCAACACTCTTGCGCCGCCTGGCGCGAGGCGCTTGGGCGCGCGCAATGGACTTTTATGGCTAAGAAAATGCTTATCGATGCCACCCACGCGGAAGAGACCCGCGTCGTGGTGGTGGACGGAAACAAGGTTGAGGAGTTCGACTTTGAATCCGAAAACAAGCGCCAGCTTGCTGGCAACATCTATCTCGCAAAAGTAACACGGGTCGAGCCGTCGCTGCAGGCGGCGTTTGTGGACTATGGTGGCAATCGCCACGGTTTCCTTGCGTTCTCGGAAATCCACCCGGACTACTACCAGATCCCCGTCGCCGACCGTGAGGCGCTGATGGAGGAAGAGCGCGCCTATGCCGAGGCGATGAAGGCGCGCGACGAAGAAGAGGAAAAACCCAAATCCACGCGCAGCCGCTCGTCCCGTTCCCGGTCCAAGGCGTCGAAGGCCGCTGACACCGATGCCAAGGTCACGACCGAGATCGAGGGGATGGAAACCATCGACCTTGATGCCGACGCCGAGGCTGGCGCCGATGTGACCGTGCCCGAGGGCGAGGCCGCATCCCCCATGGAGACGGTCAAGGAAACCCCGGTAGAGACGCCGAAATCCGACGAGGAGGTGGCCGAGGCCGATGCGGAGGCACCGGCAGAGGGCGAAGATGCACCAGCTGATGTAGCCTCTGTCTCCGAGGAGGCGTCTGCGGACGGTGATGCGGCGCCGGTCGAGGATGCCGATGCCAAGGGCGAAGAAGCCCCGGAAGACGACGCGTCCGATGACGAAGAGGACGAGGTCAAGGCAAAGGGTGCGGATGCGACATCGAAGGATGACAGCATCGAATCCGTGGCCGACGAGGATGACAGCGAGGACATCCGTCCGCCGCGCAAACCGCGCCCGCGTCGTTACAAGATCCAGGAGGTCATCAAGGTTCGCCAGATCCTGCTGGTCCAGGTCGTCAAGGAAGAGCGTGGCAACAAGGGTGCTGCGCTGACCACCTATCTGTCGCTTGCTGGTCGCTACTGTGTGCTGATGCCGAACACCGCCCGCGGCGGCGGCATCTCCCGCAAGATCACCAATGCCACGGACCGCAAGAAGCTGAAGGAAATCGCCAACGAGATCGAGGTGCCGCAGGGTGCGGGTCTGATCGTGCGCACCGCCGGTGCCAAGCGGACCAAGGCGGAGATCAAGCGCGACTACGAGTACCTGCAGCGGTTGTGGGAGCAGATCCGCGAGTTGACGTTGAAGTCGATTGCGCCTGCGAAGATTTATGAAGAGGGCGACCTGATCAAACGGTCGATCCGTGACCTCTATAACCGCGAGATCGACGAGGTGTTTGTCGAGGGCGAGCGCGGCTACCGCATCGCCAAGGACTTCATGAAGATGATCATGCCGTCCCACGCCAAGAACGTGAAACAGTATCAGGACGCTCTGCCGCTGTTCGCGCGCTACCAGGTCGAGACGTATTTGGCGGGCATGTTCAACCCAACCGTTCAGTTGAAGTCAGGTGGTTACATCGTGATCGGTGTAACTGAGGCGCTGGTGGCCATCGACGTGAACTCGGGCCGCGCGACCAAGGAAGGGTCGATCGAAGAGACGGCGCTGAAGACAAACCTGGAGGCCGCCGACGAAGTGGCGCGTCAGTTGCGGTTGCGTGACCTGGCCGGTCTGATCGTCATCGACTTCATCGACATGGACGAGCGCAAGAACAATTCGGCCGTTGAAAAGCGGATGAAGGATCGGTTGAAGACCGACCGTGCCCGCATCCAGGTGGGCCGGATTTCCGGCTTTGGCCTGATGGAGATGAGCCGCCAGCGTCTGCGCCCCGGTATGATCGAGGCCACGACCCAGCCTTGTCAGGCGTGCCACGGCACCGGTTTGATCCGGTCGGATGACAACCTGGCCCTGTCCATTCTCCGCCAGATCGAGGAGGAGGGCACCCGTCGCCGGTCGCGCGAGGTGCTGATCAAGGCGCCTGTGGGCATCGCAAACTTCCTGATGAACCAGAAGCGCGAGCATATAGCGCAGATCGAGGGCCGCTACGGTCTGTCTGTCCGCATCGAGGGCGACCCGCATCTGGTGAGCCCCGACTTCTCGCTTGAGAAGTTCAAGACGGCGACCCGCGTGGTGAAGGCGGTCGATATGCCCGTCGTGTCTGTCGATACGTCCATCATGGATCAGGTGGATGAGGACGAGGATTCCGTCGCCGAGGCCCCCGAGGCACCTGCGTCCGAGGACGGTGAACCCAAGCCGAAGCGCCGCCGTCGTCGGCGTCGTAGCCGGAGCCGGAGCAAGTCGTCGAGCACGGAGACCGCCGAGGCGGCGACAGAGCAGGCCGAGGTGGAGGCGTCGGAGGCGTCTGATACGGAAACGGCACATGCCGAACCTCAAAGCGACGCGACGGAGGCTGCGGAGGCGGCGAATACGGACGCTGCAACCGAGCCCGGCGAGGACGCGCCGAAGAAGACCACGCGCAGCAGCAGCAGCAGCCGGACCCGGAGTACCAGCAGCCGGTTGACGCGATCGCGCAGTGCCTCGTCGACCAAGGCAAAGACGGAAGAGGTCGTGGACGCCCCGGCAGAGGCGAAAGACGACGACGGCGCTTCGGCGGAACCTGCTGAGACCGAGGCCGAGGCCGCGCCGAAAAAGACAACCCGTTCGACCCGCTCACGCAGCACCAGCACCCGGTCCAAGACCACCAAGACGGAAGAACCGGCCCCTGTTTCGGCGGAGGCCAGCACAGACGATGTGGCGGTGGTTGCGACGGAGCCGACGAGCGTGCCGGACGCGGCACCGGAGCCTGCTTCAGCCGAAGAGGCAAAGGTGCCCGAACCGGTGGCAGAGGAGGCGTCTGCACCCGCGCCCGACGAGCCGCCCAAGCCGAAAAAGCGCGGCTGGTGGTCGCTGGGCAAGTAGAAGAAAGATCGAAGGGCGTGCCGGTGGCGCGCCCTTTATCCCTTGCGGATGGCGTAGCGCTGGACGGGCCCATCCGTGTCTGCAGAGACGAGCGTGTGCCCCGCCTCGGCACAGAAATGGGGCACATCCACCACGGCAGCGGGATCGTCAGCCGCGATGATCAGGATGTCACCGGAGGACAGTGCTTGCAGGCGTTTGCGTGCCTTGAGCACGGGCAGGGGGCAGAGCAGCCCAACGGCGTCGAGTTCGTGTGTGTTATCGTCCATACCGGCAGAGTTAGGCGCGATGTTACATCCTGTCCACAGACATGTGACCGATGGCCCCCGTGACCTGAGCCGCAAGGGCGGTTAGGTGGGATACATGTTCGGAATCGATATCATCGACGCAAGCCTGATCCCCGCGATGAGCGTGGCACTTCTGGCGGGCATCATCAGTTTTCTTAGCCCCTGTGTGCTGCCCATCGTGCCGCCTTACCTAGCCTACATGTCGGGCATGACCGTGGGCGAGATGTCGGACGATCAATCCGGTCGCAGCCGCGCGACGTTGACGGCCCTGTTTTTCGTGCTGGGCCTGTCGACGGTGTTCATTTTCCTGGGTTTTGCTGCCTCGGCGTTTGGCGCCTTTTTTCTGCAGAACCAGGTGCTCTTTGCGCAGATCTCCGGCGTCATCATCATGATCTTTGGTCTGCACTTTCTGGGCGTGTTCCGCATTCCCTTCCTTGACCGCGAAGCGCGGATGGAGGCGGGGGACCAGGGTGGGTCGGCCTTTGGGGCATATATCCTCGGGCTTGCCTTTGCCTTTGGGTGGACACCTTGCATCGGACCGCAACTGGGCGCGATCCTGACGTTGGCCGCGACAGAGGCGTCCGTGACGCGGGGCACATTTCTGCTGGGCGTCTATGCCGCGGGCCTTGGCATTCCGTTCCTGCTGGCGGCGATGTTCATGAGCCGTGCCATGGGCCTGATGAACCGGATCAAGCGGCACATGGCGCTGATCGAGAAGGTGATGGGCGGTCTGCTATTGCTGGTCGGCGCGGCCATGTTGTTTGGCCTGTTTACACGATTTTCGTTCTGGCTGCTTGAGCAGTTTCCAGCACTGGCGACGCTCGGCTAAGCGGTTTTTGCCGCGCAGATCGCGTCGGTCTCCGCCTTACTTTGGCCTCAGAACCACGCTAGGGTGCGCCAAAGAGGTGCATGAATGAGCAGGTCGCATCCAAAACCAGTCACGCGGCGCCGGGTGTTCTATATTCCCGGCTATGACCCGATTCATCCCCGCCGCTACCGCGAGCTCTATCGCAAGGAGGGGGCAGCGCAGGCTGCCATTTCCGGCTACGAGATTGCGCTGACACCCGCACCCAAATCCGAGCATTTCGGCTGGCAGGTCGATGCGCGGATCGGCGATCAGGCTGTGCATGCGGATGTCGAGGTGCTGGTCTGGTCCGACATTGTGCGGGACAGTATGGAGGCGTCCATTCCCGGCACCTACCTGCAACTGGTGCGCACCGCATGGACCTATATCGCCTCGGGTGCGTTGCGCCGATTGATGCGTTTGCGCAAAGGGCCGGTGATTGCGGCGCTGTATCCTGTCGGCATGTTGCTCTTGCAGTTGCTGATTGCCTACGTGGCAGGTGCTCTCATCCTTGCCTTTGGCAAGGCGTTGCTGGCGCCGTGGCTTGGCCTCGCGGGCGAGGTGATTGCCGCAGTGGCAGGTGTTTTGGCTTTTGTGGCGCTGCTCCGTTGGTTCAAGGCCAAGGACGGCAAGTTCTTTGCCTATTACCTAATGCATGACTACGCCTATTCCGCTGCTTCGAAAGGTGCCAACCCGCCTGCATTGGAAGAGCGTATGCGTGCGTTTCAGGACAGCATAGCGGCAGCGCTTGAGGACAATGTGGACGAGGTGCTGGTGGTCGGCCATTCCTCGGGCGCGCATCTGGCGGTGTCGATCCTGGCCGACCTTATCCGTGCCGGACGGGTTCCGGCCGATGGTCCGGCGCTTGCCTTCCTGTCGCTTGGCCAGGTTGTGCCGATGGTATCCTTCCTGCCCGACGCGCATCGGTTGCGGGCCGATCTGCAATATCTGTCGGCGCGTGATGAGCTGACCTGGGTGGATGTGACAGCACCCGGTGATGGCTGCGCCTTTGCCTTGTGCGATCCGGTGTCGGTGTCGGGTGTGGCCCCTGAAGACAAGCGCTGGCCGCTGGTGTTCTCTGCCGCCTTTACGCAGTCCTTGAGCCCCGCTCGGTGGAAAGAGTTGCGCTGGCGGTTCTTCCGTCTGCATTTCCAGTATCTCTGTGCCTTTGATCGGCCCAGGGATTACGATTATTTCCAGATTACCGCCGGACCGATGACACTAGCCGACCGCTACGCTGACCGGCCGCCGTCGAAGTCGCGCATCGATGTGCCCGTGTCGAAATACACCAGCGTGGCGGCATGAACCCACCGAAGCCCCCAAGCCGCCCGGACCGTGTATCGTTGTGGCGCTACATGCAGCTTTTCCGGCAGGACATCCTGTCGGCGCAGCCTGCGCGGCTTTATCGCGCGTGGATGGCCGAATTTCGGACGCCGTTTTTCCGCAGCTATCTGATGAACCAGCCGGAGCTGGTGAAAACGGTGCTGAAGGACCGGCCTGACGACTTTCCCAAGTCCGACCGCGTGGGCGAGGGGTTGCGCCCGCTTTTGGGCAACTCCGTCTTTTTGACCAACGGAGAGGTTTGGAAGCGGCAGCGGCGGATCATCGACCCTGCCTTCGAAGGGGGCCGACTGCGTGAAACGTTTCCAGCGATGTGGGCCGCGTCCGAGGCGGCGGCGGCACGGTTGCCGGAGGGCGTGGTCGAGATCGAGGAGCAGACGAGCCACGCGGCGGCGGATGTGATCTTTCGCACGTTGTTTTCCATTCCCATCGAGGACGCGCTGGCGACCGCCGTTTTTCACGAGTTCCGCACCTATCAGCGCAGTCAGCCGATCCTGAACCTGGCCGCTTTCGTGCCTCTGCCCCGCTGGATGCCGCGTCTGTTTCGTCGGGACACGCGCGCCAGTGCGGCCCGCATCCGGGGATTGATCGGGCAGTTGGTGGATCGGCGGGCCGATGAGATTGCGGCAGGCAAGGCCCCGGATGATCTGGCGACCAAGATCATGACGACCCGCGACCCGGTGACGGGCGAAACGTTCACGCCCGAGGAAATGGTCGATCAGGTGGCGATCTTTTTCCTCGCCGGGCATGAGACGAGCGCGTCTGCGCTGGCCTGGGCGCTGTACCTGATGGCGCTGTACCCGGAGTGGCAGGAGAAGGTGGCCGCGGAGGCGCAGGCGCTGGAGGCTTGCGATTTTGCGGTGATGTCGAAGCTGCCTGTCACCCGCGATGTGTTTCGGGAGACGCTGCGCCTGTACCCGCCCGTGCCGATGATGGTGCGCGAGGCGACATGTCCTGAGCGGTTTCGGGATCGTGACGTGAGAAAGGGCAGCCAGCTGGTGCTGAGCCCGTGGCACCTGCACCGGCACGCGCGGCTGTGGGAGCGCCCCGATGCGTTCGATCCGGGCCGCTGGCAGACGGAGAATGGTCGGGCTTGCGGGCGTGATGCCTACATCCCGTTTTCTGCGGGCGCGCGGGTGTGCACGGGCGCGGGCTTTGCCATGGTCGAGGGCCCGCTGATTCTGGCGCGATTGTTGCGGGATATGGCGGTTTCTCCGGTCGAAGATCGGGTGCCTGTGCCCGTGGCGCACCTGACCGTGCGCGCCCAGGATGGAATTTGGCTGAATCTTGCCAAAAGATAGCGCAAACAGCACCTTGGCGGGATGACGTTGGGGCGGCGAATGGGTTAGGTCTGTCGCAATTGAAGCGATGACTTTGGAGCACGGGATGACCGACTTTGCCAAGATGCGGGACCAGATGGAAAACGGAAGCGGCTTTATCGCTGCCTTGGACCAGTCGGGGGGATCGACGCCCAAGGCGCTGGCGCTGTATGGCGTGGATGCGTCGGACTACGGGTCCGAGGAAGAGATGTTTGCCGAAATTCAGCGGATGCGGGCACGCATCATTCTGAGCCCGGATTTCACCAGCCAGAAGGTGATCGGCGCGATCCTGTTCGAAAAGACGCTGCACGAGCAGATCGAAGGGCAGGCGGTGCCCTCCTATCTGTGGGAAAAGCGCGGTGTCGTGCCGTTTCTGAAGATCGACAAGGGGCTTCAGGACGAGGCGGACGGCGTTCAACTGCTGAAGCCCATCCCGGGCTTGGCGGAGACGCTCGCCGCGGCCAAGCCGCTGGGGATCTACGGGACCAAGGAACGGTCCGTCGTGCACAGCGCGAATGCGGACGGGATCAAGGCCATTGTCGACAACCAGTTCGAGGTGGCGCATGAGGTCATCGCGGCGGGCATGGTGCCGATCATCGAGCCGGAAGTGAACATCAAGTCCGAGACGAAGGCCGAGGCCGAAGCAATGCTGGCCGAGGCGTTGATGGCACAAACCGAGACACTGGGCGAGGGGCAGGACATCATGTTGAAGCTGACACTGCCCGAACAGCCCGGCATCTATGATGCGCTGGCGGATCATCCGCGTGTTCAGCGCGTGGTGGCACTGTCTGGCGGATATTCGACCGATGATGCGAGCGCGCGGCTGGCGCAGAATCACAAGATGATTGCAAGCTTCAGCCGGGCCCTGACCGAAGGGTTGCAGCGTGACATGACCGACGATGGGTTTCATGCGGCCCTGGGCGGGAATATCGACCAGATTTATCGGGCGTCCATCGCCTGAACGGTTTTCGGCGCGAACACCGGGTGGAAATCGGCGCGACTTCCGGAACCCGCTCGGTTTTCCGCGCCGGAAAACCTACGGAAAGTGTGTCGCTTTCCGGCTACGTAAGAACCCGAACCGGTTCGGCGTTGCAGAAGACAACGGTCTGGCACGCAATTTCAACGGCGCGGAACCCCGCCGTTGCAGTTCCGCCAGGAACCGCTCACGACCAATCAATCTGTCAGTGTCGCGGGCTTGCGTCGAATGACAGCGCCATCGCGTACAGCCTTGGATCGAAATAGGTCGCGCATATAGCTGTCGGGATCTAGCGATCAGGCTGTGGCAGTTCGGGTCATGCCGCATGCCTGCCGCGAGTGTTCTTAACGGTCCATGAAATGTCGCAAGACAAAGACGCGGATGGCCGAGGCCAGACCGATATCGCCTCGTGTTGCATCAATTTCGGCCGCCAAGTCGTTGATTGGACGGTTTTTCAGTGCTGCTATGGTGCGAAATGCGTCCCAGAATTCGGGTTCCAGGGACACGCTTGTCCGATGCCCTTTGAGGGTGAGGGAGTGTTTTTGTGGGCGCGCGCTCACTGATCCGCCCAAAAGCGGCGCGATGGGTCGAGTCGGGCGATGCGTTCATACGTGTTCAGAACACGCGCCAGGGCGCCTTCATTGGCGCGGATGTAACGTCTTGCGCGGCGCAAGGCGCGAATGCGCTTTTTGTCAGCTTGGGTCATGGAACACCTGTACCTCTTAACGCGCACATCATGGCGAAGGTTTATGGCTTTTTGTCGTTCCCATTCGCACCATACGGGGGTGTTTCGGCGGCTTTGCCATCCAAATCTCGCGCCGCGCGCGTATTTTCGTGTTTCGCGTGCTGTTTCTGCGCCTTGCTCAGCCCAAACGTCACCGCATTGGCATCTGCGCGCGCCTTTTTCTCGGCGCGCGCTCGGGCCTTGCGGGCCTTGTTCAGATTGATCGGCTCAGTCATCGCTGTATCACTTGGGTCCGATCATGTTTTCGGGGCGCACGACCTCGTTGAACCGCTCTTCGGTGACAAAGCCCAGCTTGACCGCCTCTTCAATCAGGGTTGTGCCGTTCTTGTGGGCCGTTTTGGCGACGGTTGTGGCGTTGTCATAGCCGATTTCTGGCGCCAGAGCGGTCACGAGCATCAGCGATTCACGCATCAATTTGTCGATGCGCGTCTCGTCCGCCTGCAGCCCGTCAATCAGGTTGTCGGTAAAGGCGACGCTGGCATCGCCCAGAAGCTGCATGGATTGCAACACATTGTAGGCCATCATGGGTTTGTAGACGTTCAACTCGAAATGGCCCTGAGACCCGGCAAAGCCCACAGCTGCGTCATTGCCCATCACGTGGGCGCAGACTTGCGTCAGCGCCTCGCACTGGGTCGGATTCACCTTGCCCGGCATGATGGAAGACCCCGGTTCGTTCTCGGGCAGGACCAGTTCGCCCAGACCGCAGCGGGGGCCGGAGCCGAGCAGGCGAATGTCGTTGGCGATCTTGAAGAGCGAGGCGGCCACGGTTTTCAGCGCACCCGACATCTCGACCATGGCGTCATGGGCGGCGAGCGCTTCGAATTTGTTGGGCGCCGTGACGAAGGGCAGGCCGGTGATGTCGGCCATGTGGGCTGCGACCGCTTCGGCCCAGCCGACCTTGGTGTTGAGGCCGGTGCCTACGGCGGTGCCACCCTGAGCCAGTTCATAGATGCGCCCCAGCGCGTCCTTGACCCGCTGGATGCCCATGGCGACCTGATGGCTGTATCCCGAGAACTCCTGGCTCAACGTCAGGGGTGTTGCGTCCTGTGTATGGGTGCGCCCGATCTTGATGATGCCGTCGAACTGGGCGACCTTCGCCTCGAGCCCTTTGTGCAGCTTTTCCAAACCCGGCAGCAGAACATCGCGCGCCGTCATCGCGGTCGAGATGTGCATCGCGGTCGGGAACGTGTCGTTCGAGGATTGGCCCATGTTGCAGTGATCGTTGGGGTGGACCGGATCCTTGGAGCCGATCGTGCCGCCCAGGATTTCGATGGCGCGGTTTGCGATCACCTCGTTGGCGTTCATGTTCGATTGTGTGCCCGAGCCGGTCTGCCAGACCACCAGCGGGAAGTTGTCGTCGAGCTTGCCTGCGACCACTTCGCCCGCCGCTTCGATGATCGCATCGGCGCGTTTGGCGTCCAGCGTGCCTTGCGCCTTGTTCTGCATGGCGCAGGCTTTCTTGATCACGCCCAGCGCCCGGACCACGGCGACAGGCTGCTTTTCCCAGCCGATCGGAAAGTTCATGATCGAGCGTTGCGTCTGCGCGCCCCAATACTTGTCGGACGGGACCTCCAGCGGGCCAAAGCTGTCGGATTCGGTGCGAGTGTCGGCCATGGAGCGGCTCCTTGTTGCGCAATGTCGTCTTCGTGTATTGCATGTACCGGGCGTATGCCTGCCAGACAAGCGCAGGCGGTGCGCATGTCCCTGCCATGTGATCACAAGCCGCATACCCGAGGGTGCATCCGCCTTTTGCACTCCCTATATAACAGGTGCCGAAAGAATGAGGGCCGATCCATGACCGTATCACGCAGCATGACCCGCTTGTCGCCACAGGGTGTCTTGACCACCCTGATGACCCTGGGCATCGCCATCCTGGCACTGGCCGGTGCTGCGCGCGCGGATATTGCCCCTTTCGTTGGATCCTACACCGGCAGTGCGGAGGTTGTGCAGGTCGACGGGACCACGGTTCCACGCGACATGAGTGTCGAGATCAGCCAGTCCAGGTATGGCTTCACCGTCACGTGGACGTCGGTGACCTACCGCGCGTCGGGCAAGGTTTCGGAAAAGTCCTATACCGTGGATTTCGTGCCGAGCGGGCGGGGACAGGTCTATGCTGCGGCGCAGAAGAAGAACGTGTTCGGGCACGAGGTGCAGCTCGATCCCATGAAAGGCGAACCCTATGTCTGGGCGCGGATCGTCGGGAGCACGCTGACCGTCTTTTCCCTGTTTGTCGATGTCGATGGCGGATACGGTCTGCAGCAATATGATCGCACACTGACCGAAGGCGGGCTGGACCTTCGCTTTCAGACCATCCGGGATGGTCGCATTCTTCGTGCGGTTGATACGTTCCTGGAGCGCGGCTAGGCCGCTATTTGCGGAAGCTGTCGAGAGAGACGATGTCGGCGTCCTTGCCGTCCTTGGTTTCGCTCGTGGCGTCATCCGCCGGTTTGGGGGCGGCCGGAGCGCGGCTGGGCAGAATCTCGGGCGGGGTCGCTGGCGCGGAGGCGTCGTCCTCTTCCCCCTGGGTTTCGAAGCGCAGGCCGAATTCCACGGACGGATCGACGAAGGTCTTGATCGCGTCATAGGGGATGTAGAGCGGTTCGGGTGCATCACCGAAATTGAGCGTGACGGCGAAGCCTTCGCTGCCCACGTCGAGATTGTCGTACCAGTGCTGCATCACCACCGTCATTTCGCCCGGATAGCGGTCGCTGAGCCAGTCGGCCAGTTCGGCGTCGGGGTGGCTGGTGTCGAAGGTGATGAAGAAGTGGTGCGCGCCGGGCAGGCCGTTTTTGGACACATCGGTGAGCACCTTGCGGATGAGCCCCCGCATGGCCTCGTGCATCAGGTTGCCGTAATCAATGCTGCGGCTCATGGTATCCCCCGTGGTGCTTGGTCCAACCATATCCCAATTTGACCGGGAGGGAAGGGGCCGCGGGCGCTGTTCGCGCTAAACGGCCCCCAGGAGGGACAGAGCGCAACCTGCGCCGGCCATCATTGCCAATGTTGTGAGCAATCCGACGCGCAACCGCAACATCAGGTACGCTGCCGTGAGGGTCAGCAGGCAGGCCCAGATGTTCAGCGTGGACAGATCGGGTTGAGGCAGTGCCAG
Source organism: Tateyamaria omphalii (assembly GCF_019802125.1). GTDB lineage: Bacteria > Pseudomonadota > Alphaproteobacteria > Rhodobacterales > Rhodobacteraceae > Tateyamaria > Tateyamaria omphalii_B. Next base: position 1,302,967 of record NZ_JAHVHT010000001.1, on the reverse strand, counting down.
AAGGGTGCTGCTTGTGACCGTGCCGAAGACGACGTGCAGTGCGAACCACACCGACAGGTTCAGGATCACCCCGACAACGGCAGCCGTGATCGCGGACAGAGCCGCCGACAGGCGCGGCCGCGCGGCGATGTGGTCCAGATAGGGACCGGCGGCGAAGATCCACAGAAAGCAGGGCACGAAGGTCACCCAGAGTGTCACTGCTCCGGCGGCCAGCGCGAGGGCAAGGCCGCCCTGTGCATAGCCCGCGAGCAGGGCCACGAACTCGGTCACGAGGATCAGGGGGCCGGGGGTCGTTTCGGCGAGGCCCAGCGCGTCGATCATTTGCCCGGTGGTGATCCAACCGTGATCCTGCACCACCTCCTGCGTCATGTAGGCCAGCACCGCATATGCTCCGCCGAAGGTGACAATGGCCAGCTTGGAAAAGAACAGGCCAATCTCGAGCAGGAAATCCTGAGCCGTGAACCAGAGCAAGATAAGCGGCGCGGCCCAGAGCGCGGCAAAGGCACCTACGGCAGGTAACGTGCGCCCTTGCGAGGGTCCAGCCGTGTTCGCGGGTCGGTTCCTTGCACGCAAGGCCCCGAAGACGCCCGCGCCCAGAACGACCAGCGGGAACGGAAGGCCAAGGACAAACAGGGCGACAAAGGCCGTTCCTGCAAGTGTCCACGCCGCCGTATCCGTCAGCGCTTTTTGCCCGAGGCGCAGGAGCGCTTGGAGTACGACGACGATCACGGCCGCCTTGACCCCGAGAAAGGCGGCCTGCACCAGCGGAACCTCCCCGAATTGCACATAGGCCAGTGCCAGGGCGAGGATGACCATTGCCCCGGGCACCACAAACAGAAGCCCCGCCAGCACGCCACCCGCGACACCACGCAGCCGCCAGCCCGCATAGGTGGCAAGCTGCATCGCCTCTGGTCCCGGCAAGAGCATACACAGCGACAGGGCCCGCAGGAACTGATCCTCGCTCAGCCACCTTTCGCGGTCCACAAGCGCGTCGTGCATCAGCGCAATCTGTGCGGCCGGGCCACCGAAGGACAAAAGACCGATCCGGCCAAAGACCCGGGTCATCTGGGACCAATTCTGTTCCATCATATGCGATTCTGCCCGGTCAACTGGCGATGTGCGAGCCACGCAGCGTCAAGGATTGGCAATGCGGCTTCGACCAAGTCTTCATCAGTTTCATGAAGATGAGGCAACGTGTCGATCCACGTCGTTCCCGGCGTCTGGCCGGTCTCGATGGCGTCGATATGGGCCAGCAGGTCCGGCTCTGTCAGACCAAGCGTCGCGCAGGTCGATGTCAGCGTGGCCTTGTCATGCAGTGCCTGCGCGTCGAACCGGTCTGCAACATCCTGGACATGATCGGCGGGAACCCAAAGAAGGGTTGCGCCCGCATCGAACCATCGCCGGATGATCCAGGCGCCGAGCGCGGCGCGGCGATCTCTGGTCGCAGACAGAACCCATGAGACGCCTGGGGCCGGACCCATGGCGGAGGCAAGGGTTGGATAGTCTTCATCACGCCACGCCTCGCTTCCGCCCGACAGGACATGTGCGTCATACCCGGCGCTGCGCAGATGCGCAGCGGCACCGTGGGACAGTTTTTGGCCCTTGTGGCAGATGGTCACGACACGACGTGCGCGGTCCAACCTGTCCGCGAATGCGACAACCTGGTTGTGCGGGACATGGCGCGCGGTGGGCAGTCGATGGGGGTTTTGCGCGATATCCTCGGGCAAACGGACATCAAGCAACTGGGGCATGCGGTGCGTGCCCAAAAGCGGCAACAGTTCGGTAAGGGAAATCGCGTTGGGCGTATGGTCCATGATGGCATCCTTTGAGCACAACAAAAGGATGCGACATTTGGGCCAGCACGGATGCAACGCCTGATGGGGCCGTCGCTTTGTCCCCGCGTCTTGCGTAGCCGGTCGCGACGGCTCGGGTCAAGTCCGGTAGGTTGCGCCGCATGTCGGCGCTTAGCGCAGTCGGTTGCCGCTGAGCATCACGGCCATGGCGTTTTCAGGCAGCAGGCCCAATTGCTCGAACAGGGTCAGGGAGTCGGTGCCGGTATACACCTCTGCAATCTGCTCGCCTTCGAAGCGGGCAATCACCTGACCGAAGACATGAACGGGATCGCCGGTGTCTGCCGAATGGCTCTTGATCTCGACCAGGGCGGAGAGCCAGTCATCCTGTTCCATCGTGATCGGCAGTGTGATTTCGATGTCCCCAAGGAGTTCACGGACCATGGTCACCAGCTCGGTCAAGTCCTCGATCGAGAAGGGCATGTCGCCCATGATCCCGCGCGAGCGGGCATTGGGGGCGAGGAATTTGGGGATCGCGTCAAGGTCTCCCTCAGTCCACACCTCGTCGTACCAGCCTTGAAGGATCTTGACCTTGTCGGGCATATGTTTTGTTCCGGATCAGCTTCGTTGTGCCAAACTGGTAGCGCGCGGTTCTTAACAACCATTGAAGCCGTGCGAAAAAGACAGGGGGAGAAGTGCAGGCTTCTGTTGCCAGGTGCCTGCGGACCCCGCCTTACGCGGCTAGGCGCAAGGGCTTAAAGTCGGTTCGACTAGGACTGCTTACGCAGCCATAGCAACCGGAGCACGATTGTCGTTTGCAATTGTACTGTTTTCGCCGGTAACGGTGGCAGACAGCCGAGACAAAGCTAACCCCTTTAGACGTCCGTCGATCCTGTTTCGGCCCCATGATCCCGCAAACGACAGGATGTTTGGTGGAGCCGCCGGGTACCGCCCCCGGGTCCGATCCGCTTATTGCGAGCGCGTTTATGTCCATAGTCCCGAAGGACATTACGTACATATGCGAGCGCAGTGTGCTTTGCAATCGGCGGGTGCCTCCGGCGGGGATTTTTGAAACAGGGAAGAGTGGGTGTGTTACGTGAGCTTCGATGCGCAATGCATTGATCAAAATGGATTTGCCGCGATAAACCATGCTGCGAGCGCTGCCTCTATTCCGCCAAACAGCATGACTTTTCTGACCGGTGGATTGTCCAGAAGCAGGGAAATGCCGCGCCCGAGTGCGGCTCCGGCAAAGGCGAAACCGATCATGGCATAGCCAAGGGGTGCATTGATCCACATCGCCGCGAGGCCCGCCACGACGAAGAGCCCGCCGACCGAGGCCCGCATTTCGCTGAGCCCCATGGTGCTTTCGGTTGGCGCGAGGTCGAGCGCAGACGCGGTGTAGCGGGGGGCCAGAAAGCCGAAGAGGCCGAAGGCGATGGTCAAGAGGGCGGCAACGATGTTCAGGATGGCGATCATGGTCGGCAACTAGGGCCTTGTGCCGCGCGAGGCAAGGTCAGAAGTGGTTGCGGATGGGTGTGTTCAACTTGTCTTCGAGATCCTGGTTGAAGGCAGCGAGGTCGGCCTTCGAGTTCAAGTCGTCCACCGTCTTGATATCGACCGAGATGTGGCGCCGCCCCTTGCTGCGTCCGATGAAGGTCCAGAAATAGTCGTAGCTTGCCGTCTGGAACCTGCCCAACCCCTCAAGACGCAAGATCAACACGGGCCGGCCCGGGTTTCTTTGCAGGATGTCGCGGGCGCCTGACAGATGCGGTGCAATGATTTCCGGTTCCTGCTTGCGCGTGTGGCCTGCCGGAAACAGCAGGATGCTTTCCCCGCGGTCGAGCGCTGCGAAGATGCGGGCCATGCTGGTCTCTTTCTGCGCCTGGCGTTTTTCGGCGGGCCAGCTTTTGGGCGAGCTGACAGGGATGGCGCGGGCCACGAACATCGGAAACCACTGCACCCAGTTGTAGTATTCCTTGTAGTGAACCACGGGTCGGATGCGCTGGGTGGTATAGAGGATTGCCGCGATCAGCGGGCCGTCGAAGCGGCTTACGTGGGTCGCCAGGATAAGCGCGCCGGACGTGTCCTGAAGCAGGTGTTTGCCTGAGCAACTGACGTTGTAGAACAGTGCGAAATAGGTGCGCACGATGGCGAAGAAGAAGTGTCTCAGCCATTTGCCGAGCGTGTTGTCGATGAACCGCACCATGCCTTGATGTACCTGAGTGTTCGTACTGGCGCCGACAGTCGCGCCCGGCTGTCCTTAGGTCAACGCCTTTCTCAGAAGGCGGTCCACAGGCCGATGCCGCCCACGAGGATCAGGCTCAGCGCCCAGACCATTTCAAGGTCGAACCAGCCGCGTTTCAGGAAGTTGAGGCCGAGCCAGCGGTGTACGGCGTAGGCGACGGCACCACCGGAGCCCATCATGGCCACAGTATGCAGGACAGCGACCGCCAGGGCGAGCACGGTGGTTGCCATCAGGGCGGAGGCGGCGCGGTGGCCCGCGTCGAGTTCTTCGATCGCGCAGAGGCCGAGATAGATGGGGACCAGCATGAGCGCCGCACCATGGGCGAGGGCCACGAGGAACGACCAGAGCGTCAGCTTGTGCGGTGGGATACGGGCGAGAAAACGGGGGTGTTTGCGCGTGATGGCGAGGTAGAGGCCCATACCGATGACCAGAACGCCCGCGCCGATGCGGATCTCGCTTTCAAAGTCGATGAGCAGGGTCATCATGGAAAAGGGCAGCAGGATGCCAAGCATCGCTGCGAAGTGGCCGAGCGACAGCGCCCCCAGCGCGGGCCAAAGCGCGCTGCGCCGCCGCTCGAACAGGGCCGACGATACGGCAAGGGGCCAGCCCATGCCGGGGTTGAGGCCGTGGTAGAGGCCGGAGAGGATCACGGCGAGCCAGAGGCCCGCCGCGGTTGTCATGTCCATTAGCCCACCGACGGGTAGCAGAAGCTGTCGGTCGAACAGTCGCCGCCCTCAAGCCGGATCTGGTGGCTGCGGTAGCCTTCGGGGAAGTCGATCCAGAAGTCGGGATCGAGGGCAAAGCCACCATCATCACCCACACGTGCCATGACCATCGCCGCCCCTCGGTCACCGGGATAGAACTGGTCGTCCCACGTGGAATAGAGCGAGTTGGTCCAGTAGACGCGTTTGCCGTCGCGGCTGACCTCGACCATCTGCGGGCCATAGCCAAATGCCTTGCCGTTGGGGTGCTTGTGGTTGGCGACGATGCCGCCAATCTCGACCTTGCCGGCAAGAACCGGGTTCATCGGATCAGACACATCGTATTGGTGCATCTCGCCCAGCCCCCAGCACGCGACGTAGAGGTATTTGTCATCAAGGCTCAGGTCGATGTCGGTGACCAGCGGCGGCACAGCGCCGAACCCTTTGAGCAACTCGGGCAGGTCGTCGGCATCGGCGGGCACCGGATCAATGGTGATGGTCTTCTTGGCCTGCCATTCGCCATCCTCGTCGCGCCACCAGGTAAAGATCGCGCCTTGCAGGTTGGTGGTGTCTACCACGACGCCGCAGAAGCCGTACTCTTTCACCGGATCGTGGGCGGGGCGAATTTCCAGCGCCATCTGGTGATTTTCACCCAAGTCCAGCGACTTGACGACCTTGCGCCCACGCAAGTCCCAGAAGTGGATTGTGTGGCCGTATTTGTTGCTGAGCAGGTCCTCGGGCACCACGCCGTTTTCGAACTGCGGCGGCAGGCCCCATTCGCTGCTGACCATGTAGTCGCGGGGCAGGTTCCACCAGAAGTCATAGTGCTTGTCCTGTATACCGCGGTCCATTTCGTAGCGACCCAAGATCTCGAAACTTTCGCAATCCATGATGAAGATGCCGGGCGGTCCGTCTGTGCCATCCTCGCCGCCGCCACCCAGGGTCGAGACGTAGATGCCTTCAGGGCCGCAATGGATGGTGTGGGGACGGGAGTAGCCCGTTTTGGCCATCAGCTCTTCGGGCTCGATGATCTTGTGAACCTTGGCCTGCAGCGGCTCCTTCACGTCGATGATGTAGATGCGCGAGGACCGGATGCCGGGGATGATCAGGTAGCGCCGTTCGAGAAAGGCGTGGCCGGTGAGCGGCGACAGGGCCGAGGAACAGGCGTTCCAGCCGAAATGGTGAAATTCGTCGCCAAGGTTGTCCACGTATAATTCATGGACGATCTGGCTATAGGTCTTGCTGTCCGGGTCAACATCCACCACGGCGAGGCCGTCGGGTTTGGATCCATCCGGACTGAGCATGAGCGTAAAGGCCAACTTCTCGACCGGCGCGTGGATCGCATCATTGGGCGAGGGGTAAAATGTTGGATCAGGTCTCAAATTCATAGGCTTCCTCCCTGAAGCGTGTGTCTGTCAGTGCCCGGCCCCTCGGCTGCCTTTGCGACTTGATTGGGGAGGGATCAGGCGGTCTTGTGCTCCTTTTCTGCGGCCCGGTTTTCACGGGACTTGACGACAGAATGCGCCAAGAGCCGCGTGTAGGCTTCTAGTTTGATCAGTGTTGCGTCGACGGTGGGCGCATCCTGTGCCTCGACCGCGTCAGCGATATCCGTGTGCAGGGCCACGATCTCTTCCCGCGAACGTGCGGTGAAGGTGATCATGTTCATCAGAGGCTGCATCGCCTCGACCGCACCGGCAAGCTGGTAGCTGAGCACCTTGTTGCCCGCACCATCGACAAGGGCGCGGTGAAAGGTGACGTCGGAGGCGCAGAAAGCCTCGTCCGTGAGACCCGGCTGCCCCTGCCGGTGAATCTCGGCGCGCATGGTTGCCAGTTGATCCGGTGTCCGGCGCTGTGCAGAGAGCGGGGCGCAGGCCCGTTCCAGCGCATAACGTGCCTCGCAGGCGACATCGAAGCTGACAGCATTCATCGACAGCAGCAGGGTCGACGTCGTGACCTGCTGGGCATAGGCATCTTCGAACCGCAGGCGGTTGACGAAGGCGCCGCCCGATGCGCCGCGTTGCGTCCGGATCAGCGATTGTGCGGCCAACCGTTTCAGGGCCTCGCGCACCGTCGGGCGTGATACATCAAAGTGATCGGCAAGTTCGGATTCGCTCGGTAGGCGTTGATCTACGATAAGGTCGCCCGCAATGATCGCGTCCCGGATCGCCTTGGCAATCTGGGCCGACAGGTCCACCGCGCTGTCGGGATCAATTTTCATGCGCGCACTTTTTCATTTGTCATACATTTTATTGTCTGACATTTAATCTGGCAAGCACTGAGTCGCGGTTCAGTCGGGGAGGACACATGCCGCATCTTGTAAGGTCCACGCTTTGGCTCGGGTTTTTCGGTGCCATTCTGGCGTCCTGGTGGGTCATGTATTCGATGTCTGTAGACATGGATGTCGACCTGATCGGACGGCCCGGCGAGATGGGCGCCCGGATGGCTGCCATGGACCCGCGTATGCCCATGTATATGCCGATGGCGAATTTCGGACCGCTGTTCGCGATGTGGGCCATTATGATGGCGGCGATGATGCTTCCGACGTTGGTGCCGACCCTGCGCAGTTACGAGGACCTGATGGTCAGTGCCACGGGAACGCGCGCCGGGTGGTTGGGCGTAATCGTTGGGTATTTCATTGTTTGGGTGCTCTTCGCTGCCCTCATCGCGGGTGTGCAGCTTGCTTTGCTCTTTGGTGGTATCATCGACATGCTGGGCATACCTAAGACCACCACATTTGCGGGCCTGCTGTTGCTGGCCGTCGGTCTGTTTCAATTCACCCGAGCGAAGGAAATCTGCCATGGCGTCTGCCATAGCCCCATGACGTATTTTCTTGGCCACTGGCGCACCGGCTTTGCGGGCGGCCTGCGTATGGGCCTCGGCCTTGGCGCGTTCTGCGTGGGCTGCTGCTGGGGGTTTATGGCGCTCGGATTTGTCGGTGGGGTGATGAGCCTGCTCTGGATGGGCCTCGCAACGCTCTTCATGGTGATCGAAAAGCTGCCCCAGGTCGGGCATGTCGTCACCAAACCCATGGGGGTCGTGCTGACCCTTGCAGGGCTGGCCGTGCTGGTCTGGCCCCTTGTGAACGGAGGATAGAATGGCCGTAAAGAAACGCCCCGACGCGGACAAACTGCCCGTCAGTCAGCGCATCGACAGCCGGATGCCAAACCCGGGCCGCCGCCAGATGTCGCCCACGGAATGGGCCATCAAGGGCGAGTTGTTCCTGAACTGCTCGTGCGAGGTCTTCTGCCCTTGCGTGGTCTCGCTGGGCGCACACCCACCCACCGAAGGACACTGCCACGCCTGGATGGCCATCGCCATCGACGAGGGGCATTTCGAGGGCGAGGACCTCAGCGGCCTGAACGTGGGCCTAATGGTCGACATCCCTGGCCGGATGGGCGAGGGCGGTTGGCGCGTCGCGGCCTATGTGGACGAGCGGGCGAGCGGCAAGGCATACAACGGTATCCTTCAGATCTTCTCGGGCGCTGCGGGCGGCACGACAGGCCTGTTCACAATGCTCGTAAGCGACATCGTGGGCGCCGAGCGCGAAAAGGTCGAGATCGTGCGCGACGGCAAGAAGCGCGGGCTCTATATCGGGCGCAAGATCCAGGGCGAGATCGAGATGATCGACGGGAAGTCGCCCGATCACCCTGTGATGATTTCCAATTCCAAGTACTGGATGGGCCCCGACATCATCGCGGCGCGCGGCGTGAAATCGAAGGTGCGTGACTACGGCCGCATCTGGGACTTTGGCGGCAAGTCGGCCGAAATCTGCCCGATCGACTGGAAAGGTCCCAAGCCGTGATCGACGCGGGTTATGTGCGCACCATGGCCCGTTACAACGCCTGGCAGAACCGCCAGTTGACGGAGATGCTGACGGGCGTGCCGGATGACGAGCTGCGCAAGGACCGTGGCGCGTTCTTCGGCTCAATCATGGAGACCCTGAACCACATCCTGTGGGGCGACACGATCTGGATGAGCCGGTTCACCCCGGATGTGGCCCCACCTTCGGTACCGGCAGAAAAACACAGGGAATTCACCCCTACTTTTGCGGTTTGGAGCGCCGAGCGGTTCCGCATGGATGGCACGATCCGGCTCTGGGCCGACGGTCTCGATACCGTTGACCTGAAAACCGAACTTTCCTGGTATTCCGGCATGACGCAGCGCGAGCTCCAGGCGCCTCTCGAAACCTGTGTCGCGCATTTCTTCAACCATCAAGCCCACCACCGTGGCCAGATCCACGCCATGATGACCGCAGCAGGGCTGCAAGCACCGGTCAGCGATCTGGTCTTTATGCCAAAGGACGAGTAATGGCTGTCATATCCCCCTCGCGCCGCCTGCGCCGCACACCGTTTTCCGACGGGGTCGAGGCGGCAGGCGTCAAAGCCTACACCATCTACAACCGGATGCTGCTGCCCACGGTCTTCGAAAGTGTGGAAGCGGACTACCGCCATCTCAAGGATCACGTGCAGATCTGGGACGTGTCCGTTGAACGGCAGGTTGAGCTGCGTGGCCCCGATGCCGGCCGCTTGATGCAGATGCTCACCCCGCGCGACCTGCGCCGGATGCTGCCCGGGCAATGCTACTACGTGCCCATCGTGGACGAGACAGGCGGGATGCTCAACGATCCCGTCGCCGTGAAGCTCAGCGAGGACCGCTGGTGGATTTCGATTGCCGACAGCGACCTGCTCTTGTGGGTCAAGGGCATTGCCAATGGCTACCGTCTGGATGTGCTGGTGGACGAACCGGACGTGTCACCGCTCGCCATTCAGGGACCGAAAGCCGATGAGCTCATGGCGCGTGTGTTCGGGGATCGCATCCGGGATATCCGCTTTTTCCGCTTCGACATGTTCCAGTTCGAAGGCGCGGATCTTGCCATCGCGCGGTCTGGCTATTCCAAGCAGGGCGGCTTCGAGATTTATGTCGAAAACGGCGAATTGGGAATGCCGCTCTGGAACGCACTCTTTGACGCAGGGGCAGACCTTCAGGTGCGCGCAGGGTGTCCCAACGCGATCGAGCGGATTGAAGGCGGGCTTCTGTCATACGGCAACGACATGACCGACGACAACACGCCCCACGAGTGTGGATTGGGACGCTTCTGCGACACCCAGACCGCGATCGGCTGTATCGGTCGTGACGCGCTCTTGCGCGTGTCCAAGGAGGGTCCGGTGCAACAGATACGGGCCATTTCCATACACGGTGAGCCTGTGCCGACATGCGACCGACCCTGGCCGCTTTATGCCGGTGGCAAGCGGGTGGGGCAGGTGACCTCTGCCGCCTGGTCGCCCGACTTCAAGACCAACGTCTCCATCGGTATGGTGCGCATGACACATTGGGATCCGGGCACGGAGTTGGAAGTTGAGACCCTGGACGGCATGCGCCGCGCGACGGTGCAAGAGGCGTTCTGGATTTAGAGTACGGGACTGAGGGGCCAGCCCCTCAGACTCCCCGGGATTTTTTTGAAACAGAGAAGGGGTGGACCCTTCGCGACATGGAGAGCGACATGTTCAATGCACTGGTGGTCAACAAGGATGAGGAAAGCGGCAAGACGTCCGCTGCGGTGACCGAACTGTCGCTGGACGATCTGCCACAGGCTGAGGTGACCGTGGCGGTCGAATACTCGACCGTGAACTACAAGGATGGTTTGTGCATTGGCCCAGGAGGCGGTCTGGTGCGCAAGTATCCGCATGTGCCGGGCATCGATTTTGCAGGCACCGTCGAGGCATCGGACGATGACCGCTACAAGCCCGGCGACAAGGTCGTGCTGACAGGCTGGCGCGTCGGTGAGGCGCATTGGGGCGGCTACTCGCAGAAGGCGCGGGTGAAGGCCGACTGGCTGGTGCCGCTGCCCGACGGGCTGGACACACGGCAAGCCATGGCCGTGGGCACGGCTGGGTTCACCGCGATGCTCGCCGTGATGGCGTTGGAAGATCACGGGATCAAGCCGGGACCGGTGCTGGTCACAGGCGCCGCTGGCGGGGTCGGTTCTGTAGCCACCGCGATCCTGGCCAACCTCGGCCACAAGGTCGCTGGCGTGACCGGTCGGCCTGAGACGGCGGACTACCTGACCTCTCTCGGCGCGACGCAGATCGTCGCGCGGGAAGAGATTAACGAAACCACCAAGCGCCCGCTGGAGTCCGAAACGTGGGGCGGCTGCGTTGATGCCGTCGGTGGCGCGATGCTAGCGCGCGTGCTGGGGCAGATGGAGTATGGTGCATCCGTTGCGGCCGTCGGCCTTGCGGGAGGCGCAGGCCTTCCCGCCACCGTCATTCCCTTCCTGCTGCGCGGCGTGAACCTTCTGGGCATTGACAGCGTGATGCAGCCCTATGACAACCGCGTCCGCGCGTGGCAGCGCATCGCCAAGGACCTGCCCATGGACAAGCTCGAGGCCATGGTGCAGCCCGCAACCCTGTCCGACCTGCCGCAACTGGGGGCAGACATTCTGAAAGGTCAGGTCAAGGGCCGCGTCGTGGTCGACGTGAACGCCTGATCGGTCTAAACGGGTCTTCGACCACCCATTCGGAGACCCGCATGACCGCCTATGACGACAACAATATCTTCGCCCAGATCCTGCGGGGGGAGATCCCATGCTTCAAGGTCTATGAAGATGATGACACCCTGTGTTTCATGGACATCATGCCACGCACGGACGGGCATTGCCTTGTGATCCCCAAGACGCCGTGCCGCAATGTGCTCGACGCATCCGACGCGCAATTGGCGGCGGTCATGTCAACGGTCAAGAAAGTGGCGAATGCAGCCAAGTCGGCATTTGATGCCGACGGGATCACCCTTCAGCAATTCAACGAAACGGCAGGCGGGCAAGAGGTCTTTCACCTGCATTTCCACATTCACCCGCGGCACGAAGGTGTCTCCATGCGCCCACCTGGCACGATGGGCGATATGGATGTGATCAAGGGCCACGCCGAAAAGATCAGCGCAGCCCTGTAGGGTGCGCATTAACTGCGCACCCTACGGCATCACTCGGCAGGTTGGCCCACCGCGTCATCCGCCTTTTCCCGGCGGCTGTCGTTGATCAACGCCTTTGCCAACGCCACCGCCATCAGCACCATGACGAAGGTAAAGGGCAGGGCGCCCACGATCATCGCGTCCTGAAGGGGCGCAAGCGCGTCGGCATTGTTGGGATCAATCGCACCTGCAATCAGCAGGCTTGCAATCACACCGGTCAGGATCAGGCCCCAGACGATGCGGTGCCGGATTCCCGTTTCCTGCGCACCGCCGGACATGATCGTGTTCATCACCAGAATGCCCGAGTCTGCCGATGTCACGAGGAAGGTCATGATCAGTACCACGCACATCAGGATCACAGCACCCAACAGCCAGTCCGGCAGGATCATCTCCAGCGACACAAACAGCTTGTTGGTGTTTGAGGCGGCAATGATGGCACCATCGGCCACGCCCTGCAGCTCGTTGTTGACCGCGGTCCCACCAAGGATCGTCAGCCATGCAAAGCACACCAGTGACGGTGCGATGACACAGCCCAGGATGAACTCGCGCACCGTGCGCCCCTTGGAAATGCGTGCCAGAAACAGTCCGACAAAGGGCGAGAAGGCAATCCACCACGCCCAGTAGAACGTCGTCCACCCCGACTGCCAACCAAACAGGCGCCCTTGGGCACCCGCCTCATAGGCTGCGGCCTGAGCGGACGGATCAAGCGATGCTGCCTCGCCCTCGAGCCCGGCGACAAAGCCATCATAGCTGCCCCACGCATCCGTGGCCCCGGCGTAGAGTGCGCCGGCAAGCGGCTCGGCCTGGGCGGGCAGGGCGGTTGTGAACGCCTCTTGCGACAGGGGGCTGTAGGCTTCGAAGCTGAGCGGGATGAAGTTCCAAAGGTAGTCCGCCAAGGCTGTGCCATAGGTCGTGAGCGCAAAGAGGAACGAACCAAAGACAACGAAGGTCAGGAGCAGCAGCATCGACAGAACGAGGTTGAGGTTCGACAGATACTTGATCCCGCGCCCGACACCAGACACCGCCGACAGGATCGACATACCCATGATGATGCCAAGGGCTGCAAGCAGTCCCACGGTTGAGGGTTTGGGGGCTGCACCCTCCGCCGCATCGCCCATCAACCACTCCATCCCGGTCACGTTGTAAACACCATCGACAAACTGGCTCACCCCGTAACCGATGGTCACCGCAACCCCGAGGATCGTTGCCACAACCCCCAGCACATCGACGACATGGCCCAGAAATCCATTGGCAAAGCGGCCCAGAAGCGGGGTCAGCGCCGACCGGATCGTGAGGGGCATGTCACGGGTATAGGCATAGTAGGCCAGGCTCAGCCCGGTGATCACGTAGATAGCCCAGGCATGAAATCCGAAATGCAGCAACGAATAGCGGAACGCCGATTGCACGGCGTCGGCACTGTTCGGATCGGCACCTTGCGCCAGGATCACAGGGTTCGAGCCCCACAGACCCACCGGCTCTGCCGTGGCAAAGACCATCAGGCCTACGCCCAAACCCGCGCCGAACATCATCGCGAACCATGAAAAGGTGGTGAATTCCGTCTGCGTGTCCTCGCCGCCCAGCTTGCGTTTGCCGACGGGCAGGGCCGCCAGCACGAAAAGGAAAAACGCAAAGAAGCCAACCGAAATGATGTAGAAGGCATTGAAATCCTGCAGCGTGGCCCAATTCCACGCATCCAGCGTCTGGGTGGCCGTAACAGGCCAAAGGATCGCCCACAGTACCAAAGCCACCATCGTGACTTTCGAGATCAGCGCGATGGGCAGGCTATGTCCTTTGTAAAATCCGGAATCCTGAGTGTTGATCTCAAGATCCGTAAACGGTTCTCGTATCGCCATTGAACTGGCTCCCTGTGATTTTTTTGTCTGATCCGGTGTCTGTCTGACCGGCAAATCTGCGGGCGAAACTCTCGTGGATGTGCACGTCGCTCACATTGAAACGCATCTTCGCGCGCTACGTGCATAAGGGTGGCAGGGTTGCTTGCGAAAACTGGTGATTCTGCGACGGCAGCCCGCTGGTATTTGACGTTTTTTGTCGGTCAAACACCGATTTTGCGTCCGAATCTTGAAAAAATGAGACAAACGCAACGGGGACAGTGCCGGATCAGGCGCATTCTTAAGCGTGTCTTGGCGAAGAAGACTGAAATTGCCTACTCGAATTTCATATACGACACAAAACCGGCGATCTTGCGCCAATTACGACGCCGAATGCAGCAATTAACCCTTCGCCAATGCGCGGACCCATGCTTTTCTATTGTCATAAAAATGACAACAGGAAGGTAACCATGTCTATTCAACCTCCTTTGACGGAGCTTCCGATCAAGACCGCCGACAGCGGTTTTTATCGCGGGTTCAGCGTCAATGTTGCGGTGATCAGTAAGATCATCATCAGTTTACTTGTCGTCTGGTGTATCGTCTGGCCAACCGAGGCTGGCACGATCCTAGGCGACTGGAACAGCGTCATCCTCGAAAACTTCGCCGCGTGGTACATCTGGGTGGTGACATTCTTCGTGCTGGTTTGCCTTGGCCTTGCCATCTGGCCGACCGCAGGCAAGCTGAACCTCGGCCAACCTGGTGAAAAGCCTGAATTCAGTAACTTCTCGTGGTTTTCCATGATGTTCGGCGCCGGGATCGGCGTGGGCATGCTGACCTGGGCCGTGGCCGAACCGGTGGCACACTTCAAGAACAACCCGTCCGTCATCCAAGGCACCACGACAGCGCTGGGTGCGGACAACGTGCGCGAGGCCTATGTCTGGTCGTTCCTGCACTGGGGTCTTGGCGCTTGGGCCTGTTACGCCATCGCCGGTTTGGCGCTGGCGTTCTTCAGCTACCGCCGCGGTTTGCCCCTGACGATCCGCTCGTCGCTGACACCGCTCTTCGGTGCCAAGCTCTCGGGCTTTTTGGGCAACCTGATCGACATCGTGGCCGTTGTGGCGACCATCCTCGGGGTGGCGCAAACGCTCGGCTTCGGCGTTGAGCAGTTCGTGGCTGGCCTGACCCGGATCGGCATCGGTGGCCTGATGGAAGAAAGCGGTTCCGCAACCACACTCGGCATCATCGTGGCCCTTCTGGTCATCATGGGCGCCTCGACCCTGTCGGCGCTGTCCGGCGTGGGCAAGGGCATCAAATGGCTGTCCAACATCAATATGGTGCTGTCCATCTTCCTGCTGGGCTTCTTCATCCTGTTCGGGGCGACGTTCTTTGGTGCTGCGGCCTTCTTTGTGGGCATCTGGGACTACCTGATCGCGCTGCCGTGGCTCAGCTTCAACGTCTACGCCTCTGACGGTGTCGAAGGCTCCGAAGCGTTCCTGCTGGCGCAATGGCAGGGCTGGTGGCCGGTGTTCTACTGGGCCTGGTGGATCGCGTTCGCACCCTTCGTTGGCCTGTTCCTGGCGCGCATCTCGCGCGGTCGGACCATCCGCGAGTTCGTGCTGGGTGCGATGATCGTGCCGTCTCTGATGTGCTTTGTCTGGTTCTCCTGGGCCGGTGGCACCGCCATCGACCTCGAGCTGAACGGCGATGCAGGTGGTGTCATTCTGGACGCGGCCAATGGCGACAAGATCTTTGCCATGACCGAGTTCATGCTGGCGCCCATCGCGCAGTTCCTGGCTTGGGCTATGGCGGTCGTGATCGTTGTCCTGCTGATGACGTTCCTCGTGACGTCCGCCGACTCCGCTGTGCTGATCGTGAACACGATCAACGCTGCCGGTGACGAAGGTCCAAAGGCACGTCCGCACATCCTGTTCTGGGGTTCTGCCCTGGGTCTTGTGGTGGCGGGTCTGCTGATCTCCGGCGGGACCGGGGCCATCCAAACCGCCATGGTGATCGGGGCGCTGCCGTTCTCGATCGTAATGGCGCTGATGTGTCTGGCCCTGATCAAGGCGATCTACAATGACGGTCGCCGCGAGGCTGCAGGCGTCCCGGCCGTGCACTCGGAAATTCCGGGCGCCACGGGCAACGGGCTGTCGCCTGCCGAGTAGCACGCAGTCACACGCGTAAATCATGGGCCCCGGCGCTTGCGTGCCGGGGCCTTTTTCGTACTCTGGGCGTGACGTTGAAAGGCCCGCCCATGTCCCTTGATCTAGATTTCGTCCGCGCCCAGTTCCCGGCGTTTTCCGAACCCTCCCTGCAAGGACAGGCGTTCTTTGAGAATGCAGGCGGCAGCTATACCTGCAAACAGGTCATCGACCGGCTCTTTCGCTTCTATACGCAGCGCAAGGTGCAGCCTTACGCGGACTACGAGGCGTCGCGACTGGGCGGTGAGGAGATGGACGAGGCGCGGACACGTATGGCCGCCATTCTGGGTGTGGAAACGGATGAGCTGAGCTTTGGCCCCTCAACCACCCAAAACACCTACGTGCTGGCAAATGCATTTGCCGGGATGATGCAGCCGGGTGAGGCGATCATCGTCACCAACCAGGATCACGAGGCGAACTCCGGCCCCTGGCGCCGTCTTGCGGAACGTGGGTTCGAGGTGCGCGAATGGCAGGTCGATCCCGGTACCGGGCATCTGGACCCTGCCGCTTTGGAAAACCTGCTGGATGAAAAGGTGCGGCTGGTCTGCTTTCCCCACTGCTCGAACGTGGTGGGAGAGATCAATCCGGTGACCGAAATCACCGCACTGGCCCACGCCGCCGGGGCCTTCGTCTGCGTCGACGGCGTCAGCTACGCGCCCCACGGCTTCCCCGATGTCGGCACACTTGGTCCCGACATCTATCTGTTTTCGGCCTACAAGACCTACGGCCCCCACCAGGGCCTGATGGTCATCCGCCGCGCCTTGGGAGAGCTCTTGCCGAACCAAGGTCACTATTTCAACGCGGGAACGCTCTACAAGCGGTTCACCCCGGCAGGCCCTGACCACGCACAGGTCGCGGCCTGTGCAGGCATGGCAGATTACGTGGATGACCTCTACGATCACCATATAGGTGGGGGTGGCACACAAGTGTCCCCGCGGGGACAAACCGTTCACGACCTGATGCGCGCCCGCGAAGTTGAGGCGCTCGCCCGCGTGATGGCCGCCCTGAAAGACCGAAACGACCTGCGCGTGATCGGCCCAACCGACGCGGTTGCGCGCGCTCCGACAGTAGCGCTGGATCTGGGCCGCGACCCTGTGGCTGTCGCTGCGGAATTGGCAGAGCACGGCATCATGGCGGGTGGCGGTGACTTCTACGCGGTGCGCGCTTTACAAGCCATGGGTGTCGACCCGGACCGCGGCGTGCTGCGCTTGAGTTTCACGCATTACACGAGCGATGCGGAGATCGACCAACTGCTGACAGCCCTCGACGCCGTTCTTTGACGCAAAGGCACCCTGCGACATCTTGATCCAACTGCACGCGGGCTACGTAAGTCCCGGTAAGAAAAAGAGGATGCGGCGTTGAGCAGCACACCGATCATCATGTGGTTTCGTCGCGATTTGCGGCTCAGCGATCATCCCGCCTTGAAAGCCGCCTGCGACAGTGGCCGACCGGTGATCCCGGTGGTGATCCGGGACAATAGCGTCGATGATCTGGGCGCCGCCCCGAAATGGCGTTGGGGGCTGGGGGTCGAGCACCTTTCACAATCGCTGGCCGATAAGGGCAGCAAGCTGATTTTCCGTTCGGGTGACGCGCTGGACGTGTTGCAAAAGCTGATCGAGGAAACGGGGGCAGGGGCCGTCCATTGGTCACGGCTATACGATCCGCAGGCCGTGGAGCGTGATACAAAGATCAAGCAGACACTGAAGGATGCAGGCATCGACGCGCGCAGCTATGGCGGGCACCTGATGTTCGAGCCCTGGACAGCCGAGACGAAAACGGGCGGGTTTTACAAGGTTTACACGCCCTTCTGGCGGTCAGTGAAGGATCGCGATGTCGATGCGCCCGTGTCCACGCCCGGCAGCATTGCCAAGCCGGATGCCTGGCCGGAAAGTGAGGCGCTCGATGAGTGGAACTTAGGCGCTGCGATGAACCGCGGTGCGGATATTGTCCGCCCATATGTGCGGCTGGGTGAAAGTGCGGCCCAATCCCGGCTGGGCGCTTTCATGGCCTCGAAAGTTGCCAGCTACGATGACGGGCGCGACATCCCGGCCGAAGATCGCACCTCGAACCTGTCGGAAAATCTCGCGCTTGGGGAGATCAGCCCGCACCAGTGCTGGCACGCGAGCGTGCGCGCGCTTGACGAAGGCAAGGCGGGGGCCGAGACCTTCCTCAAGGAGCTGGTGTGGCGCGAATTTGCGTATCACCTGATGCACCACACGCCGCGTATCGTGGATCAGAACTGGAAAGAGGATTGGGATTCGTTTCCCTGGAACGAGGACGAGCGGAAAGCCGAAGTCAAAGCCTGGAAACAGGGCCGTACCGGCATCCAGTTCGTCGACGCCGCCATGCGCGAGATGTATGTGATCGGCCGGATGCACAATCGGGGTCGCATGATCGTGGCATCGTATCTGTGCAAGCATCTGATGTGTCACTGGCGGATCGGGCAGAAGTGGTTCGAGGACTGCCTGATCGATTGGGATCCGGCCAGCAATGCGATGGGGTGGCAGTGGTCAGCGGGCTCCGGCCCCGATGCGACACCCTATTTCCGGGTGTTCAACCCGGTCACCCAGCTCGACAAGTTTGACAAGAACCGCGACTACGTCAGCCGCTGGATCGCCGAAGGGCGCAGCAACAAGGCGGCTGAGGCGCTGTCCTATTTCGACGCGATCCCGCGGTCGTGGAACATGGCGCCCGATGACGACTACCCCGACCCGATCGTTCCTGCCGATGAAGGGCGCAAACGGGCGCTAAGTGCTTATGAAAACCGTGATTTCTGATGACAACCGCGTGCGCATGGTTGCGCGGTGCGAAGTGTCTAGCTAACTTGACAAAAACGCGAACGGGGAGCGTGTATGATCCTGACAACAACTGACGGCCAGTCAAACTTGCCGCGCTATTTCGCCCGTGTCTTTGACATGGCGCAGGGGATGAACAATGGACGGGTCGACTTCGTGTTGCCCGATGGCCGCCATTTCCGCGCGGAGGGTCCGAACCCCGGCCCGGTGGCCGAGGTGCACATCCACAACGATGACCTGTTTGCACGCCTGATCCGCGAAGGTGATCTGGGGTTTTGCGACGCTTATTTGGACGAATGGTGGAGCACGCCGGACCTGCAGGCTTTCATGGATTGGGTCCACGCCGACAATGAAGACATCTATGACGGCTTTCCGGGAATGGGGCTTGTCCGCCGCTTCGAGAAGTTCCGGTTCTGGCTGCAGCGCAACCACCGCGAGCAAGCGCGCAAGAACATCAGCTACCATTACGATCTGGGCAACGACTTCTACGGCTTGTGGCTGGATGACACGATGACCTATTCCTCGGCCCTGTTCGAAACGGGACAGGAAAGCCACGAGGCGGCGCAACGCGCCAAATACGCCAGCATGGTGGACCAGATGGGGGCGCAACCCGGCGATCATATCCTCGAGATCGGATGTGGGTGGGGTGGCTTTGCCGAATATGCCGCGAAAGAGCGCGGTCTGAGGGTTACGGGGCTGACCATCAGCGAAGAGCAGTTCAAGTATGCCAGGGAACGCATTGAGAAAGCGGGACTTTCCGACTTGGTGGATTTCAAGTTGCAGGACTACCGCGATGAGCGTGGCACCTATGACGGCATCGCGTCGATCGAAATGTTCGAAGCTGTGGGCGAGAAATACTGGCCCGTCTATTTCGAGACGGTGAAGGCGCGGCTGAAGCCTGGCAAGAACGCCACGCTTCAGATCATTACCGTGCAAGACCGACGCTGGAAGGTCTACAAGCGCGGTGTGGACTTCATTCAGAAGTACATCTTTCCGGGCGGGATGCTGCCCAGCCCCACGGTGCTGCGCCAACAGATCACAAGGGCGGGTCTGGGCATTGAGCGGTCCATCGAGTTCGGCCAGAGCTACAACATCTCGCTGCGCCGGTGGCACGAGACGTTCAACCAGAAGTGGGACGAGATTGCCGAGATGGGCTTTGATGACCGTTTCCGGCGGATGTGGAATTTTTACCTGACCTCTTGCGCGGCGACCTTTGAAAGTGCCAACTGCGACGTAACGCAGATCACGATCAAACGACCCGGATAGATATGGAAGACCTGACCGATGCCTGACGCAGCCAAACTTGTCGGTGGCTTGGGCTTGGCGATCCTTGCGTTCATCGTATCTGGCATGATCATGCCACTCTTCGAGGAAGACACCAATTTCGGCTGGTTCACATATGTAAATGTGGCTGTCGGCTTCATATCTGGCTGGATGGTGATCGGCGGGCGCGCAGGCCGTGGTATGACATCTGCGGTGAACGTTGGACTGACCGGGCCGGTGGTGATGGTGTTCTGGGCGCTGTTTATCCAATCCTGCAACGAGATGGTGCGTATTGCGATGAAGAACCGTTACGATGGTGCCTTTGAAGCGATCGTCGCGATCTTTCAGATTGGCGCGGAATGGGCGCTGTTGATGGCGACGATCCCGATCTGGGCGACGTTGTTGGCGGGTGGGGTCATTACCGGTGTTCTGACCGAGTACGCTTGGCGCACCTGGCGGTAAAGCGATGAAGTCATTGTTCTTTTACGGCACGTTGCGACACGTGCCTCTGTTGGATTGCGTGCTCGGACGCGGTGAAAGCGTAGGTGATTTTGAGGCGGCAGAACTGCCGGGATACGCTGCGCGTGCGTCGTTGGATGGTCTGTACCCCGTTTTGATCGAGGCGGCTGATGCTGTGACCGAGGGCGTCGTCGTGCGCGGCATCACGGACGATGAGCTTGCGCGCCTGAATTACTACGAGGGTGGCTTCGACTACGATCTGAAATCTGTCCGCCTTTCTTCGGGGGACGAGGCACGTGTTTATGTGCCGGGGCAGGGTGTATCGGCCGCAGAAACGCTCTGGGATTTTGATGTCTGGCGGGCGAAGTGGGCCGATATGACAGTGTGGGCGGCGCGCGAGGTCATGGCGGGTTATGGTCACCTGAGCCCGGACGAGATTGCGGCACGCTTTCCCCGCATCCGCGCGCGGGCCTGGAGCAAGGTTCTGGCGCAATCGGGTCGTCATGGTCGCGATGTCCTGGATGGTCGGGTCGAGATCGTGTCGCGGCAGCAGGGCTATGTAAATTTCTTTGCCATGGAAGATGTCGTGCTGCGGCACGAGACATTTGACGGCGGTATGTCGGAACCGGTGGATCGCGGCGTGTTCGTGTCCTCGGATGCGGCCCTCGTCCTGCCTTACGATCCTGTGCGGGACCGGGTGCTGCTGGTCGAGCAGATACGCATGGGGCCTGTGGGCCGTGATGATCCTGTGCGTTGGCAGTTGGAGCCGGTGGCCGGGCTGGTTGACCCGGGCGAAACTCCCGCAGACGCGGCTCGGCGTGAGGGGCTGGAGGAGGCAAACTTGCACTTTGCTGTGCTGGAACCCGTCGGCGAATGCTATGCCTCGCCCGGTGCGACCACGGATTTCTTTCACATGTTTGTGGGTTTGTGTGATCTGCCCGACGGCGTTGCGGGCATCGGCGGTGAAGTGTCTGAGGGCGAAAATATCCGCAGTCAAGTCATGGAATTTGAGGCTCTGCTTGCCATGGCCGACGACCGCTACATTGCCAATGCGCCGTTGGGCATGCTGACCTACTGGCTGCACCGACATCGTGATCGGTTGCGCAGCGGATCGTAACCGGACGCGGCTTGAGGTCGCTTCATTGCATCGCTACACCTTTGAACGAACGACGGAAGGAACGCCTCATGCGCTACGCATCTGATCTGGCCGCGGCCATTGGAAATACGCCCCTGATCAAGCTGCGGCGGGCGAGCGAGGAGACGGGCTGTACCATTCTGGGCAAGGCCGAGTTCATGAACCCGGGCCAGTCCGTCAAGGACCGCGCGGCGCTGTCCATTATTCAGGATGCTGTTGCGAGCGGTGCATTGCGCCCCGGCGGTACGATTGTCGAGGGCACGGCTGGCAACACCGGTATTGGTTTGGCGCTTGTGGGTGCGTCGATGGGGTTCAAGACGGTCATCGTGATCCCCGAGACGCAAAGCCAGGAAAAGAAGGACATGTTGCGCCTTGCCGGGGCCGAACTGGTGCAGGTGCCAGCGGCGCCCTATCGGAACCCGAACAATTTTGTGCGCTATTCCGGGCGTTTGGCCGAAGAACTTGCCAAGACGGAGCCGAATGGTGCGATCTGGGCCAACCAGTTCGACAACGTCGCGAACCGCAAGGCGCATGTGGAAACGACCGGGCCGGAGATCTGGGAACAGACGGATGGCAAGGTGGATGGGTTCATCTGCGCTGTCGGCTCTGGTGGCACACTGGCCGGCGTGGCCGAGGTGTTGCAGCCCAAAGGGGTCAAGATCGGCTTGGCAGACCCGGATGGGGCTGGGCTTTTCAGTTATTACACCACGGGTGAGATCGCGATGGCGGGTGGCTCTATCGCCGAGGGCATCGGACAGGTGCGCATCACCAAGAACCTCGAAGGTTTCACACCTGACTACAGCTACAATGTCTCGGACGCCGAGGCGTTGCCGATTGTCTTTGATCTTCTTGAGCACGAGGGCTTGTGCCTTGGCGCGTCATCCGGCGTGAACGTGGCGGGTGCCATCCGGCTCGCCAAGGATCTGGGGCCGGGTCATACCATCGTGACGATACTGTGCGACTTCGGCACGCGCTATCAGTCGAAGCTGTTTAACCCGGACTTCCTGCGCAGCAAGGATCTGCCGGTGCCGGAGTGGCTGGAACAGGGACCGTCCAGCATTCCCGGTGTGTTCGAGGACGTCTGATGCGTTTGGCGTGGTTGCGCACGGCGCTTCTGACGGCCTTCGTCGTTCTGTTTGCCGGTCTTGCTGCCGCCCAGAACAACGGGCCGGACTACGAGGCGTGGGAAAACACAGCGACGCGGGCTGAACGGGCGGTGGAAGTTGCCGAGGCCTCGAACCAGGCGTTCGAAACCTTGCGCGCCGAGGTGGCTGACTGGCGTATTCGATTTGAGAACCAACTCAACGCCAATGCAAGCCGACTGCAGACTTTGCGCGACCAGATCGCTGCGTTGGGACCTGCGCCGGAAGAGGGGCAGGAGGAGCCGCCTGAGATTGCCAACCGTCGTGCGGAACTGACCGAACAGCGCGAACGGTTGAGCACGCCGAGGCGCACAGCGGAAGAGGCATTTAGCCGGGCCAACGGGATCATTGCCGAAATCGACGGTATCCTGCGGGACAGGCAGACCGAAGAGCTGCTGAACATGGGCCCGTGGCCGGTCAACCCGAACAATTGGCCCGCCGCCTTGCGACATGCCCATGAATCCCTGACGGCGCTTGTCTCGGGCACGCGCCAAGCCTGGCAAAACCCGTCGCGCAGATCCAACGCAAGCGACAACCTTCCGCTTGTCCTGTTCTTGTTGATTGTTGGCGGTGTGCTGCTGGTACGGTCGCGCCATTGGACAGAATTGCTGGCAATGCGCATCCAACGTGGTGGTACGGGATCAAGCGCCGGGGTCGCAAGTTTCGTGGTATCGCTGGGACAGATCATTCTGCCCATGCTGGGCCTGTTTGCCTTTATCCGCGCGGTCCGCGCGACAGAACTGTTTGGACCAAGAGGCGATCTGCTGCTGGATGGCCTGGAGATATTTGGCCTTGTCCTGTTCTTCTCGCGCTGGCTGGCGAGCCGTTTGTTCCCGCAGGATGATGCGCTGCGCCTGCCCGTCGCCATCCCGGACAACCGCCGTGGCGAAGGGCGCGTCTACGCCGTTATCCTGGCCTGCGTCTTTGGTCTGGCCGTCCTGCTGACCGGCGTGTCCGACTTTGATCGCTACGATGCAGGATCAGACGCAGTTCTGCACTTCCCGCTGGTCATTGTTGCGAGTCTTATCCTAGTGCGGCTGGGATGGTTGTTGCGCCGTCAGGTGCGCGAACGCAGCAAGGACCCGGAGCAAACCGTTGCATATGGTGACCGTATCGCAGGCACGATCGGCCGAGGCGTAGTTGCCGTTGGGCTGCTGGCCCCGTTCCTCGCCGCGTTCGGCTTTGGTGCGGCATCCAAGTTCCTGATCTATCCGACGATCCTGACGCTTGCTTTGATCGGGACTGTCGTTCTGCTTCAGGGCTTTGTCCGCGATGTCTACGCCGCGTTGCGCCCCGGTGAAGGTGCGCGGGAAAGTCTGGTGCCGACCCTGATCAGCTTCCTGCTGGTCCTGATCGCCATCATCCCCTTGTCACTGATCTGGGGGGCTCGCGTCACCGACTTGACCGAGGTTTGGGCCGCCTTGCGCTCTGGTCTGACGATCGGTGACGTGACGATTTCGCCCGGCAGTTTCTTTACCCTCATCATCGTTTTCAGCATCGGGTACGTGCTGACCCGCGCGGTGCAGAACGCGCTGAAGACATCCGTTTTGCCAAAGACGAAGCTCGATCCGGGCGGGCAGGTCGCGATTGTGTCCGGTTTGGGCTATGTCGGGATTTTTCTTGCCGCGCTGATCGCCATCACCTCTGCCGGCATCGACCTGTCGAGCCTGGCCATCGTGGCGGGTGCACTTTCGGTCGGCATCGGCTTTGGTTTGCAGACTATCGTGTCGAACTTTGTGTCGGGCATCATCCTGTTGATCGAGCGCCCCATTTCAGAGGGCGACTGGATCGAGGTTGGCGGGCAGATGGGCTACGTCCGTTCGATCTCCGTGCGTTCCACACGGATCGAGACCTTTGACCGGACGGATGTGATCGTTCCCAATGCAGACCTGATTTCGGGCACCGTAACCAACTACACGCGCGGCAATACTGTCGGGCGGGCCATTGTTCCTGTCGGTGTGGCCTACGGAACAGATACACGGCGCGTGGAACGGATCCTGAAAGAGATTGCCGAGGCCCATCCCATGGCACTGGCGAACCCTCCGCCGGCCGTCCTGTTCATGGGCTTCGGGGCCGACAGCCTTGATTTCGAGATCAGGATCATTCTGCGCGACGTGAACTGGATGCTGTCCGTCAAGAACGAGATCAACCATCAGATCAACGAGCGCTTTCAGCAGGAGGGGATCGAGATACCCTTTGCCCAACGGGATGTGTGGTTGCGGAACCCCGAGGTCTTGCAATCCAAACCCGCAAATGAACCTGCATCGGTCGAGGCGCCTTCGACGGAACACATGCAGGAAGAAGACCTGGAACCGGACCCACCGGCAGAAGACAGCGATGGAGATGCCAGATGACCAAGCCCTTGTTTCGGGATGACGCATATGCGCGGGACGCGCAGGGCGTGGTCACGGGCCATACCCAAGAGGGTGGCATCGTGCTGGACCAGACCGTGTTCTATCCGACCGGTGGCGGACAACCTGGGGACAGCGGATCGATCGCTTGGGACACTGCCGAATTGACCATCGCGACCACCGTGAAGGGGGAGGGTGACGACATCATTCTGGTTCCGGCGGAGCCTCGCGCCCTGCCGCCTGTCGGGACCCATGTGGTGCAATCGCTGGATTGGGAACGGCGCTTTGCGCATATGCGCGTGCACACCGCACTGCATCTGTTGTCTGTTGCCTTGCCCTTCGGCGTTACCGGTGGATCGATTTCGGCGGGGCGCGGGCGACTTGACTTCGATATGGCGGACGCACCGGACGACAAGGAGGCGATTGCGGCCTACTTGAACGAACATGTTTCTGCGGATGCGCGGGTCAGTTCCGAATGGATCACCGAAGCCGAGCTTGATGCCAATCCCGACATGGTCAAGACGTTGTCGGTCAAACCGCCCCGGGGCGCCGGCAAGATCCGGTTGATCCGCATCGGTGAGACGGAAGACACTATCGATCTGCAGCCCTGCGGCGGCACCCATGTGGCCAGGACGGGCGAGATTGGTGCGCTGCGGATCGGCAAGATCGAAAAGAAGGGCCGGATGAACCGCCGGGTCTATCTGCATCTCGACAGCTGAGAATTTTCGCCACGAACCTGCTTGCATCCCAGTGCCTTCATTCGATAGAGACGGCGGTGGACAGGTGGCCGAGTGGTCGAAGGCGCGCGCCTGGAAAGTGCGTAGGCGGGAAACCGTCTCGAGGGTTCGAATCCCTTCCTGTCCGCCACCATTCCTCAGCTCAACCCGATGGTAATGCGCGTCACATAGGCACCCATACATCTTGCATGTCTGTGTTTGATTTCCGCCCTGCGCCGCTTAGCTTTCGGGCAAGGCAAGGACAAAAGAGACAGATGGCAGATCATTCCAACCTTTCCCGCCCGCTGGCGGTGCCAGCAGGCCGGTTGTCGCGCTTCGGTCGTATGGGGGCGATGGCGGCAGGTGTAGCCGGGCGCATGGCATTGGACGGAGCGAGACATTTGGGACAGGGAACACGTCCCAACGCTCGTGATCTGCTTCTGACCCCGGCCAACATGCACCGCATCGCGGACGAATTGGCGCGGATGCGTGGTGCAGCAATGAAGGTCGGGCAACTTGTATCCATGGACACAGGCGATGTGCTGCCTCCTGAGCTCGCTGACATTATGGCGCGGCTGCGGGCGGATGCGGATTTCATGCCCCCCAAGCAATTGCGCGATGTGCTTGATGCCGAATGGGGATCTGGTTGGCGCGCGCGTTTTGCCGAGTTCGACGTGCGTCCCATTGCGGCAGCATCCATCGGGCAGGTGCATAGGGCGCGGCTTCCGGACGGAACCGAATTGGCCATCAAGGTGCAGTATCCCGGGATTTCCCGGAGCATTGACAGTGATGTGGCCAACATCGCCCGTCTGATCCGCCTTTCTGGTCTGCTGCCAGACGGATTCGACCTTGATCCGTACCTGGATGAAGCCCGCGCGCAATTGCGAGAAGAGGCAGACTACCAAGCAGAAGCCGCGCATCTTGAGCATTTTTCAGATCTCTTGGGCACCGATGATTGCTTTGTGCTGCCAAGGGTTCATGCGCCGCTCAGCACCAAGCGCGTGCTGGCGATGACGTATATACGGTCAGAAGCGATCGAAAGTGTGGTGGAGGATTCACAGGAGGTTCGGGATCGGGTGATGCGCGACCTCTGCAGTCTCGTTCTGCGTGAGCTGTTCGACTTCGGCGTGATGCAAACGGACCCGAACTTTGCCAACTATCGCTTTGACCCAGAGACGGGTCGTATCGTTCTGCTTGATTTCGGTGCGACCCGCGCCGTGCCTTCGGAGCTTGCCGTGCACATGCGCGATCTGATCAGGGCGGGATTTGACGACGCGCGTGACGATGTGTCGGAGATTGTCGCGGAAATGGGCCTTGTGCCCCGCAGTGTGGCCGCTCCATTTCGCACACGTATTCTCGACATGATCATGCTCGTCTTCGAGGAATTGCGCCGGTATCCGCTGCTGGATCTCGGCGTATCCGACCTGTCGTCTCGGCTCCAACAGATGGGCGAAGCCTTGGCACGGGACGGGTTTGTGCCCCCGCCGGTGCCGATGGATCTGCTGTATGTCCAGCGCAAGGTTGCAGGCATGTTCCTTTTGGCGCGTCGTCTGAACGCGCGTGTACCGGTCGCCGATTTGATCGCCCCACATGCGGGGCGTGCATGACGAATACAAGGCCCATCCTGCAGTTGGCAGGGGTAGCAAAGTCGTTTCCCGGTGTGGATGGTCCGGTGCCGGTTCTTCGGGGCATTGAACTGAACCTCTCGGCCGGAGAGACCCTTGCCCTGACAGGCGAGTCCGGCAGTGGGAAAAGCACGCTTCTCCACATCGCCGGCGGTCTGGAGACGGCGGACGAAGGTGAGGTTCTGGTTGCGGGGAAGGATCTTGTGCCCATGTCCGACACTGAGCGCGCCGCGGTCCGATGCAAGGAGCTGGCCGTGGTCTTTCAGCAATTCAACCTCATCCCGTCGCTGAACGTGGCCGACAACATCGCCTTTCAAGCGCGGCTTGCAGGGCGAGTGGATGCACCGTTCATTGACGATTTGACGGAAAAGCTGGGCCTGTCCGAGCAGTTGAAAAAATACCCTGAGGCATTGTCGGGTGGTCAGCAACAGCGTGTTGCCATCGCACGTGCACTGGCCGTGCGTCCCCGCGTTTTGTTGGCAGATGAACCAACCGGTAATTTGGATGAAGGCACGGCCGATGAGGTGCTGGAACAGTTGCTGGCTCTTGTTGCGGACACGGGGGCGGGCCTTTTGCTGGTGACCCATTCGCCGGGCATCGCCGCCCGCATGGATCGTCGCCTGCATCTCAGCCGGGGGCAACTGGCGTGACGCGTGCCTGTCTTGCGGCATTGATGTCGCATTGGCGGCGCAACCCGCTCCAGCTCTTTGCTTTTCTGGCTGGACTGGCTCTTGCGACGGCACTCTGGTCGGGCGTGCAGGCCATAAATGCCGAGGCCCGAGCCAGCTATGATGCAGCGGCCGCTACACTGGGTGAAGGGCAGTATGATCAGATTGTGCCTGTAAGCGGTGACCGTATCGCGCAGGCGGATTTTGTTACGCTGCGACGTGCGGGTTGGTTGGTGGCTCCGGTCATCGAGGGACGGCTTGATGGCGTGCGCATACTGGGGTTCGATCCGCTGTCCTCGCCGGCTGGTTTCGGAACGGGACAAGGCGGGGATCCGACCCTTCTTCTCGGCGATGTGCAGGTGATTGCGAGCGAAGAAACGGCTGCAAACCTACCGCCCGACATATCTGTGAATATCGATACGGGCATTGCACCGAACCTGGCTGTGACGGATATCGGAGTTGCGCAGCGGTTGCTTGGCCGGGACGACCTGAACCGATTGCTCGTGCTGCCTGCTCAACCGCTTGTGCGGCCAGATCTGGCAGACGTGACACCGCATCTGAGGTTGCAACCCGCCAGCCAGACTGCTGATGTGGGCGAGTTGACTGACAGCTTTCATCTGAACCTGACGGCCTTTGGCTTGCTCAGCTTCGCGGTAGGGCTGTTCATCGTGTACAGCACCATCGGCCTCGCCTTTGAACAACGCAGGGGGGTGGTGCGGACGCTGCGTGCGCTCGGAGTACCGTTGCCACAGTTGATCGTGCTCATGGTGATCGAAATTCTGCTTCTTGCCCTGATCGGTGCCGGGTTGGGTATCATTTTGGGCTACGTTGTCGCTGCTGCGTTGCTGCCGGATGTCGCGATCACGTTGCGTGGACTTTACGGAGCGGAGGTGTCGGGCAGTTTGCAATTCCGGCTCTCTTGGTGGGGATCCGGGCTCGCGATCGCTGTGCTGGGTGCGCTCGCCGCCGCTGCCGCACGCCTGTGGCGGATTGCCCGTATGCCGTTGCTGGCCAGCGCACGCCCTCGGGCATGGGCGATGACATCGCGCGGCGGTCATTTGGTACAGGGGAGCTGCGCACTGGTGCTCTTTGCTGCGGCCGGCTTTCTGGCAGGGTTCGGGCAGGGGCTGCTGGCTGGTTTCGCTTTGCTGGGATGTTTCCTGATCGGTGCGGCACTGATCCTTCCCGTTGTGATTTCGCCCCTGTTGCGGCTTGCGCAGAATGGCGCACGGTCGCCCGTGGCACGTTGGTTCTGGGCTGACACCCGGCAGCAATTGCCGGGGCTCAGCCTTGCGCTCATGGCGTTGTTGTTGGCTATCTCGGCCAATATCGGCGTGGCGACGATGGTGTCGAGTTTCCGCCTGACATTCGTATCCTTTCTCGACCAGCGCCTTGCGCCAGAGCTCTATGTGCAAACGGACGGTGCTGCAGCCGCTCAAGAGATCGAAGCGCGACTGACCTCTGCTGGGGCGGATGTGTTGCCGTTGCTGGTGGTTGACATGCAAGTCGCCAACCAACCAGCCCGCTTGTTCGGGGTGCGCGTTGGGCCAACTTATCGCAACAATTGGATCTTTCTGGATGAACGGGCAGAGGCCTGGGATGCTGTTGCGGCCGGGACTGCGGTGGTTGTGAACGAGCAGTTGGCACGCCGATCCGGACTATGGTTGGATGATCAGGTCGAAATCACGCCCGGCCGCTCCCTGCCCATCGCGGCGATTGTCGCGGATTACGGCAACCCCAAGGGCCAGGTGATCGTGGGCGAAAGCCTGTTCGGCATGCTCTATCCCGACGTGCAACCACGTCAGTTCGGTATTCGTACCGACGATGCGGCAGGGGTGCGCGAAATTCTGACGGACCAATTGAACCTGCCTGAAAGTGCCATCACCAACCAGGCCGCGCTAAAGGCGTTTTCGCTTCAAGTGTTCGAACGCACCTTTACCGTCACGGCCGCCTTGAATGTCCTGACCCTCGGCGTTGCAGGCTTCGCCATGCTCATGAGCCTTTTGACCCTCGCCGATCTGCGCATACCGCAACTCGCGCCTGTCTGGGCGCTTGGCTTGACACGCCGCAGTATCGGGCGGCTGGAGCTTTTGCGAACCGTGGTTTTTGCTGCGGTCGTGTTTGTGTTCGCGATACCGGTGGGCTTGGGCCTGGCCTGGGTTCTGCTGGCGATCATCAATGTCGAGGCATTTGGGTGGCGTCTGCCCATGTTCCTGTTTCCGGTCGACTATGGACGGCTCGGGATCTACGCCCTTCTTGCTGCCAGCGCAGCAGCGGCCTGGCCGGCGTGGCGTTTGATGCGCACCCCGCCCAACGCTTTGCTCAAGGTGTTTGCCCATGAACGTTAGGATCGCCCTGCTCCTTTTGTTGTGGCCCTTCGCGTCTTTCGCCCAAGGATTTGCGGGTCTCGGGAGTGACGCCGAGGGCTTCGCCATTCCGCAGCCTGACCCGGAATTCGATTTCCCGGCCGATCACGGGCCACATCCTGACTATAGGATCGAGTGGTGGTATCTGACGGCGAACCTGACCGACGCCAATGGCACATCCTACGGGCTGCAATGGACACTGTTCCGGTCCGCGCTTGCACCCGGCGAGGATGAGGGGTGGCAATCGCCTCAGGTCTGGTTTGCCCACGCCGCAGTCACCACGCCCAACGCGCATTTTGCGACCGAACGGTTTGCGCGCGGTGGAACGGGCGTGGCCGGAGTTGTGGCAGAGCCGTTTCGGGCGTGGATCGACGAATGGGCCATGGAAGGGCCCAGCATCGACAAGCTTGCACTGCGCGCGCAGGGACCGGATTTTGCCTATGACATGGTGCTGGATGCGCAGGGTCCCTTGGTCTTTCAGGGGCAGGGCGGGTATTCGGTCAAGTCGGCGGAGGGGCAATCCAGCTACTACTATTCACAGCCCTTTTACCAGATCACAGGCACATTGCAGCTTCCAACCGGGCCGGTCGAGGTCACGGGGCACGCTTGGTTGGACCGGGAGTGGTCGTCCCAACCCCTGTCCGAGACGCAGACCGGGTGGGACTGGTTTTCGCTGTCCTTCGACAATGGGGAAAAGATGATGGGGTTTCAATTGCGTCAGCGAGATGGCAGCCAATTCACGGCTTCCACCTGGATTGCTGCCGATGGGACGACCACCGCCTATCCCGACGGTGCGTTCACTGCTGAACCGCTCGGTGTGACGTCCGTGGCCGGACGGGACGTGCCCACCAGATGGCGCGTGCGTCTGCCGGATCGCGGGGTGGATGCACATGTCGCCGCACTGAACGGCGCGGCTTGGATGCCGTTGACAATTCCATATTGGGAAGGACCCGTTTCGATTTCCGGCAGCCACAGCGGAGTAGGATACTTGGAGATGACAGGCTATGAGTGATCCCAACGATCTTGCAGCCTTTCTGAATGATGCGTGGCAGCTCTTGCGCAGGGGTGTGGCCGACAGCAGGTCGCCGGCACGCTACCCGACCTTTGCCACTGTATCTCCTGCGGGTGTGCCCGAGGCGCGGACGGTTGCGTTAAGGCGCGCGTCGCAGGAAGAGGCAGTGGTTGAGGCTCATACGGACATCGTCACGCCCAAGGTGACAGCCTTGCGCGCTTCGCCCATCGCAGCGCTCCACATCTGGATCCCGAAATCGAACCTGCAGATCCGGCTCACAACCAGGGTTGAAATCCTGAGCGGAGAGGGCGTTGAAGATGCCTGGGCCAAGGTGCCGCCGTCCTCGCGCGTGTCGTATGGAACTGTGCCTGATCCCGGCACGCCAATCGAACATGTCCACGCCTACGACAAACCGCCGGAGCGAGATCGCTTCGCCGTTCTGCGCTGCATGATCGATCATATCGACCTCGTGCATCTGGGAGACCGGCACCGCCGTGCCGAATATGCGCGCCACGACAATTGGGTCGGCAACTGGCGTGCGCCGTAGCGGCCTAGCTGCCCAGAAGCAGAGTGCGGCAGGCCGCTATATGTCGCTGAGCAACCTGTTGCGCAGAGTGGGCTCGTTTCGGTGTGGTCCCAAACGATGCCTGCTGCAAGAGCGCTGCATGCGCCAGCTTCACCTCGATCCGGTGGTTGAGAATGCTGCGCCCCTCGCCGGGCGCCATCGTCGCAGATGTGAGTAAGGCAAAGGACGCCCGGTCGGTTTCGTGATCCGACGCGCCAGGGTCGTTCATCAGCCATGCATGTTCCATTTCCGCAGAGAAGCGTCCGGTGCACTCGGCAAATGTGTAGGCGAGTGCATCATGTGACACGGCGGCGCTTGCCATGCCCACTACGACTGCTCCGGCGGCGATTATCGTTTTCATTCCGCTCATTTCTTGAGCATTGCGCCAGGAAGCATGTCCGTCAACTGTGCAACGTGAAAACTTTGAGTAGTTTCAACCATTCCGAGGATTTTAGAACCTCAAGCTGGCACAGTGGATGCTTTGCGCTCGGGCAGTTGGCTTGAACACAATTTGCGCGCGCAAGTACGGAAGATCGGATAGAATTGTCGCGCCTGCGTGACTGGCATTGAGCCTTTGGACGCGAGCCGTTATGTGCACGGTATACAATGGTGTGCAGAGCGACACGCCAAGCGCCAAGAACCCGAAACAAGCGAAAGATCGCCCCATGTCCCAAGACGCCGCACCCGATATCATCTACACCGTCACTGACGAAGCACCGCAACTCGCCGCGGCCTCGCTCTTGCCCATCGTGCGCAAGTTCGTCTCCGCTGCGGGCATCGACGTGTCGACGCGCGATATCTCGGTGGCCGGGCGCATTCTTGCAACGTTCCCCGAACGGCTGACGGCCGAACAGGCACAAAGCGATGATCTGGCGGCTCTTGGCCAGCTGGTGAAAACGGCAGAGGCGAACGTTATCAAACTGCCGAACATCTCGGCTTCGGTCCCGCAGCTTCAGGCCGCGATCAAGGAATTGCAGGGGCAGGGGTTCGACATTCCCGACTACCCCGAAGCACCGGCGACGGACAAAGAGCAGGACATCCGCGCCCGCTATGACGCGATCAAGGGCTCGGCCGTGAACCCGGTTCTGCGCGAAGGTAACTCTGACCGCCGCGCGCCTGCCGCGGTCAAAGCCTATGCCAAGGACAACCCGCATTCGATGGGTGCATGGACAGCAGACAGCAAGACCAAGGTGTCCACCATGGGCGCCAACGATTTCCGGTCGAACGAAAAATCGGTAACGCTGACTGCCGCCCAAGCCGGCGCGTTGAAGATCGAGCACACCGCCGCCGACGGCGCAGTCACCGTGCTGAAGGACGGCATCGACATGCCCGAGGGCGCGATTGTCGACGCAACCTTCATGTCCCGCGCCGCGCTGATGGACTTCCTTGCAAAAGCGATTGACGAGACCAAGGCTGACGGCACGCTGTTCTCGCTGCACATGAAAGCCACGATGATGAAGGTGTCGGACCCGATCATCTTCGGCCACGCCGTGCGCGCCTATCTCAAGCCAGTGTTCGACAAGTACGGGGCGGAGCTGACCGCCGCGGGCGTGAACCCGAACTCGGGTCTTGGCACCATGCTCGAAGTCATCGCAGGCATGGACAAGGGCGCTGAGATCCAGGCCGAGATCGACGCGGTCATGGCCGACCGTCCGCCGATGTATATGGTAAATTCCGACAAGGGCATCACCAACCTGCACGTGCCGTCGGACGTGATCATCGACGCCTCAATGCCCGCCGTGCTGCGCGCGGGCGGCAAGGGTTGGGGGCCGGACGGCAACGAAGGCGATACGAACTGCGTGATCCCCGACAGCTCCTATGCCCCGGTCTATGCCGAAACGGTCGATTTCTTCAAAGCCAATGGCGCGCTGGACGTGACCAAAGCAGGCACCGTTCAGAACATCGGCCTGATGGCGAAAAAGGCTGAAGAGTACGGGTCGCACCCGACGACCTTTGAAATTCCCGCCGCCGGCAGCGTGAAGGTGATCGCGGCCAATGGCGACGTGCTGACCAGCCACGACGTGGAAACGGGTGACATCTGGCGCATGGCGTCTACCCGCAAAGAAGCCGTTGTGAACTGGGTTGATCTGGCGATTTCGCGCGAAGCGACAACAGGCTACGCGTCGGTCTTCTGGCTGGACGAAACGCGCGGCCACGATGCCGAACTGATCAAGATGATCACGCCGATCCTGGCGGAGAAGGGCAAGACGGACACCTTCCAGATCATGGCACCGGCTGCCGCCACGCGCCACGCGCTTGAGGTGATCACCAAAGGCGACAACTGCATCGCGATCACCGGCAACGTGCTGCGCGATTACCTGACCGACCTGTTCCCGATCCTTGAGGTCGGCACCTCGGCCAAGATGCTGTCAGTGGTCAAACTGATGAACGGCGGCGGCATGTTCGAGACGGGGGCAGGTGGCTCTGCGCCCAAGCACGTGCAGCAGTTGATGGAAGAAAACCACCTTCGCTGGGACTCGCTTGGCGAATTCTGCGCCATCGCAGAAAGCCTGCGCTTCTTTGGAGAGGCGCATGGCAATACCAAGGCCACCATCATGGGCGATGCGGCGGATGCTGCCATTATCAAGTTGCTGGGCGAGGGCAAATCGCCGGGCCGGAAGGTCGGCCAGCCCGACAACCGCGACAGCCACTTCTTCTTTGCCCTTTACTGGGCCGAAGCGCTGGCTGCACAAACCGATGATGCAGAGCTGGCGGCAACCTTCGCCGCGTTGGCCACTGCATTGGGCGGGCAGGCTGACACCATCTCGACCGAGATGATGGCAGGTCGCGGTGCTGCGGTGGATCTGGGTGGCTACTACAACACGGACGATGCGAAAGTCGCCGCCGTTATGCGCCCGTCCGCTACCCTGAATGCCCTGATCGACGGCTGAGTCCGTCCACCTCCAATATTCAGGATGTGAATGCTGCAACTGCAAAGTAGCTAAAAATGAGACAAAACAGCGGCCCATCTTTTGAATTTCGAAAGATGGGCCGACCTGTTTTTGAAACTCAATGAAGCGCCCCGCGCGGACCTTGCACCTGCCGGTGGCCTCGCCCTAGCGTGCGCCCAACGACCGGCTGATCAGGGCACCAAATGGCACGCGAATACCTCAAGAAAGCAACACTCACGGCAACGTCCGGTGCGTCCGATGTCCACGACATTGTGACCGGCATCCTGAACGACATCGAAGAGCGCGGGGACGAGGCAGCGCTGGAATACGCGGCGAAATTCGACAAGTACGACGGCAATATTCTTCTGACCGACGAAGAGATCGAAGCTGCATGCGCCCTCGTGCCCGAGAAGCTGAAGGCCGATATTCAGTTTGCCCACGACAACGTGCGCCGTTTTGCCGAAACGCAGAAGCAGACGGTCGCGAATGTCGAGATGGAGGTCGTTCCGGGTCTGATCGCGGGTCAAAAGGCAATCCCGGTCGATGCGGCGGGCTGCTATGCGCCCGGCGGTCGTTACAGCCATGTGGCGAGCGCGATCATGACTGTGACCACGGCCAAGGTCGCGGGTTGCAAGCACATCACGGCCTGTTCGCCGCCGCGGCCCGGCGTGGGCGTGGCCCCGGCCATCGTTTACGCCGCCCACATCTGTGGCGCAGACAAGATCATGGCGATGGGCGGTGTGCAGGGCGTGGCGGCCATGACTTTCGGTCTCTTTGGACTGCCCAAAGCCAACATCCTTGTCGGTCCGGGCAACCAATTCGTAGCCGAAGCCAAGCGCATCCTGTTTGGCCGCGTTGGCATCGACATGATTGCAGGTCCGACCGATAGCCTGATCCTTGCCGATAGCCAGGCCGACGCCCACATCGTGGCAACCGATTTGGTCAGCCAGGCCGAGCATGGCTACAACTCGCCCGTTTGGCTGGTCACCGACAGCCGTGATCTGGCCGAGACCGTGATGGGCATGGTGCCAAAGCTCATCGACGATCTGCCCGAGCTGAACCGAGAGAACGCGACGGCTGCCTGGCGCGACTATGCCGAGGTGATCCTGTGCGCAGACCGTGAAGAGATGGCGGCGTGTTCGGACGACTACGCGCCCGAGCACCTGACGGTACAGGCGGAAGACCTGGATTGGTGGCTCGACCGATTGACGTGCTACGGGTCGCTCTTTCTGGGGGAAGAAACCACGGTATCGTACGGCGACAAGGCGTCCGGCACGAACCACGTTCTGCCGACATCGCGTGCAGCGAACTACACAGGCGGGTTGTCTGTCCATAAATACATGAAAATCGTGACATGGCAGCGTGCAACGCGCGAAGGGTCAAAACGGGTTGCTGAGGCTACCGCACGGATTTCACGGCTTGAAGGGATGGAAGGTCACGCACGGGCTGCCGATGTGCGCCTCGCAAAGTACTTCCCTGGTGAAAACTTTGACCTCAGCGCCAATGAGTGACGCCGGTTCACGCGGTTCGACACGCTGCTATGCTGGCGTGCGGGAGGCTGCCACATGAAAGCGCTGGTTTATGACGGGGTGGAGACCCTGAATTTCAGGGACGTGCCGGATGCCAGTGCCGCGCCGGATCAGGAATTGGTGCGCATCGCGTCGTCCGGCATCTGTGGATCGGATATGCACGCTTATCTGGGGCATGATGATCGGCGTCCGGCGCCACTGATCCTGGGGCATGAAGCGGCTGGCACGATTGTCGGCGGGCGGCGTGACGGCGAACGGGTCACCATCAACCCGTTGGTGGGATGCGGCGTGTGTCGCTACTGCACCTCGGGGCGCGACAACCTGTGCCCGGACCGCAAAATCATCTCCATGCCCCCGCGCGAAGGGGCCTTTGCCGAACTCGTCGCCATGCGGCCCGAAAATCTGGTCACGGTGCCGGATCACGTACCCTTCGACAAGGCAGCACTTGCTGAACCTCTGGCCGTCAGCTGGCACTCCATACGGCTAGGTCTGGCTGCGTTGGACACGGGCGCTGCCCGCACCGCACTTGTGCTCGGGGGCGGCGCTATCGGGGTCGCAGCGGCGCTTGCGCTCAAGGCGCAGGGACTGGACGACGTGACGATCGCAGAACCCAACGAAACGCGACGCCAGTTCGTTGAAAATCAATGCCTTATCCCGTCTGTCCCCGCGGGGACAGGTGAATACGGCATGGTCGTTGACGCGGTTGGCTATGCGGCAACCCGCGACATCGCCTCATCACTCACTGAACCGGGCGGCGTGATCGTGCACATCGGACTGGGCGAGGATCTTGGCGGCCTCAATATCCGCCGAATGACCTTGCAAGAGATCACGTTCATAGGAACCTATACCTACACACCCCAAGACTTCCGTGACACCTGCGTCGCCATTTTCGATGGCCGTCTGGGTCCGCTCGACTGGACCGAACAGCGCAACCTGTCTGACGGAGCCATGGCCTTTGCCGATCTGCGCGCCGGACGCGTCGCAGCACCAAAGATTATTCTGCACCCCTGATGCCGGAGACTGCACACTGATGGACATAGACAAAAAGATAACCGATGACCTTGTCGCGAATGACATTTCATTCGTAACCACCGTGCCCTGCAAACAGTTGGCCGGGGTGATCGAGGAAATCGACAACCGTGATGACATTTTCCACATTCCGTCGAACAAGGAAGACGAGGGGATGGGCCTGTGCGCAGGAGCCTGGATGGGGGGCAAGCGCCCGGCCATCATCATGCAAAACACCGCGATCGGCGTGACGATCAATACGCTGGCGACGTTGATCCAGTACTACCGGATGCCGCTGCCCATGCTGATTTCATATCGCGGTGAGCTTCGCGAACCGGTGGCGTGCCAGGTCGAGATGGCCGTGCATACCAAGGCGCTGCTCGCGCAGATGAACATTCCCACCTACCACTTCCATCATCAGAAGGACGTGGAGGAACTGGATATGATCCTGAAATACACCTTCATGTGCAACAAACCCGTGGCGATCCTGACCGACGCCAACTTCTGGGGAGGCTATGGCGACCAATGATCCGTTCTGAAATCCTCAAGGAAATCGCTCCCATTCTTCGTGACCAACTGGTGGTCTGCAATATCGGCATCCCAAGCCAAGAATTGCATGCCATCGACGATCAGCCAACGAACTTTTATATGCTTGGTACAATGGGTCTGGCATCCTCCATCGGGCTGGGACTTGCGCTAGCTCAGGACAAAACCGTGATCTCCATTGACGGGGATGGTTCCGTTCTGACCAACCTGTGTACGTTGCCGACAATCGCCAACAATGTGGCCGACAACTACATCCTCATGATCATCGATAACGGATCGTATGGATCGACCGGGGATCAGCCGACCTATACGGGCAAAAAGACATCGCTCGCGGGAATGGCGCGTGCTGCTGGATGCGAGAATGTTGTTGAGGTCATGGACGTTGATACGGGCCCTGCGCTGGAAAAGGCGATTGCGGACCGGAAAATGACCGTGATGGTGGTCAAATGTGATAGCGGCAACGCCAAGATGCCTGTGATCACGATGGACCCGGTGGTCATCAAGGATCGGTTCATGAAAGCCGTAAGCGCCTGATTTGATGCAGCGGCGCTCACCGGGACGTGGGCGCCGCTGTTAACATGGCGTTCACGCGTCATGCCCTAACCTGAACACCACAGCGTTGGCCTCTTGGTGGATAGGTGTTCGTACCACTTTCAAATTTAGCTGAACGCATGCAGCTTCGTGCAGTTTGGACATCGTGAGGTGTCGGGCAAGCATGCACATCACGTGCCGGAAGGACCGCCGCATCGCGTCGTCGTGATTGATGATTCCAAGGTGATGCGAAGATGGCTGGGGAGTATGATTTCCGGCGACCCAAGGCTTGAATTGGCTGGCGCCGCGGCATCGGCGGAAGAAGCGCGGCAAGTGATCAAGCAGACTGACCCCGACGTCCTGACACTGGATGTAGAAATGCCGGGAATGGACGGGATTGAATTTCTGTCACATTTGATGCGTTTGCGTCCGATGCCTGTCGTGATGCTGAGCAATCAGATGCGCAAGAATGGTCAGCAGGCCAGACGCGCGCGCGACTTGGGTGCGGCCATGTGTCTTGCAAAACCGTCTTTGCCGACGCCGGAAGCACTGGCACGGCTGTGCGACTGCATTGTTGCCGCGGCGCGCCATGATGTGACGGATGGTGCAGAGACATCGCTCGCGTCAGACAAGATCATATTGATTGGCGCGTCGACCGGCGGTGTAACCGCGCTGGAAAGCATGTTGCCGCAATTTTCCGCGAATGGACCGCCTATCGTCATCGCTCAGCATATGCCGCAAGCATTTCTTGAACGTTTCATCGAACGTCTGGACCGGCAACTGAAGCAATGTGTGGATTTCGCCAGTGAAGGAGAACGCCTGGCGGCAGGGCAAGTTCGTCTTGCGCCGGCACAAGACATGCAGACCGGACTGATGTGGCACAGCGGAGCATGGCACGTTCAGATGATCAAACGGGGGCGAGAAGATCTCTTTTGTCCTTCCGTTGATGTCCTTTTCGGGTCAGCCGCGTCGTGGAGTGCGCAAGTCGGTGCGATGATCTTGACCGGCCTTGGTAGTGACGGTTCCAAGGGTATGCTCATGTTGCGCCGCGGTGGCGCGCGCACGCTGGGCCAATCAGAGAGGACCTGCGCGGTCTATGGCATGCCCGCGGCCGCCCTTGCGATGGATGCCATCGAGGAGGAGCGGGACCTCTGCGACCTTTCCGTCCGCATGATGGAAATGCTGTTTCCGGATAAACCATCTCCATGACCGATCAGAGTCTTCATATCACTCAGGGCGAACACGCGACGGGTACGGGGCCGCATATCGTGATC
Organism: Tateyamaria omphalii; assembly: GCF_019802125.1. Taxonomy (GTDB): domain Bacteria; phylum Pseudomonadota; class Alphaproteobacteria; order Rhodobacterales; family Rhodobacteraceae; genus Tateyamaria; species Tateyamaria omphalii_B. The sequence continues at coordinate 1,263,362 of NZ_JAHVHT010000001.1, read as the reverse complement.
TCAACGCTTCTGGGATCATGTGTTGCATGTTGTTTGTGGGACCCGGTTTCCCGGGTCGGTGGTATGAACCACATGCTTCTGGCGCATGCGGCGGGGCGCGATGCGCGCAGAACACTGTCCGGCATCAATGCCATGGAATTGTTGATCAACGATCTAGTAAAACTCGGAGCAGATCGCAGCCGTCTCTGTGCCAAGGTGTTTGGCGGAGCACGGATGGTAACTGGACTGTCAGATATCGGGGCGCAGAATGTGCAGTTTACGCTGGACTATTTGGCTCAAGAGGAAATTCCGCTCATCACCCATTCACTGGGCGGGAATTTGGCGCGTAACATCCGGTTCTGGCCGGGCAGTGGGCGCGCCATGCAGAAGATGACGGATACCGCGGTCCGCGATACTGAAGCGACACTGCCGATACCAGCCGGAAACGGGTTGGAGCTTTTCTAAGGCTGGACGCTTGGACCGTCAGAAGAGTTCGACTGACCCTGCCGCGGCTGCGACATTCGTTTCACAGTCAGTCGAAAGGATTGCGCGGGTCTCCGGCAATTGCAGACGGGCCGACTGATCCGACATGCAGGTTTGTCCAGATGCCAAAACCTGCGAGATGATCGACAGATCGCTCAGCGATTGGCACATACGGTCGAGCATTTGCAGTTGCGAAATCTGCATATCGTTCAGTGCAGTATCACCAGCCACCGACAAATCTGACACCAGCTTTGTAACACGACACATGTCACCGTTCATTTGGTTCAGAATGCAGGACATCCGAGACAACGCCCGACTGATTGCAACATCCTGATCATGCTTCGCCTGCATTAAAGAGGACCAACGACAGTTTCGATGCACTGGCGCAACTGAACGGCTTCAAAAGGTTTTTTGAGGTAGTTGTTCATTCCCAGCTTTCGGCCATGATCGATGATTTGCTGTTCGGCCCGACCCGTGATCAGAATGAAACCGACCCCCTTGGTTTTTTCACCACTGCGCAGCGTATGCAGCAGTCTCAACCCGTCCATGTTCGGCATATTGTAGTCCGATATGACAAGATGCGCCGGTGTTTTGGACAACAATTGGATCGCACTCGCGCCGTCAGGAGCGCTGAAAACATGGCGCACGCCCAACGCCTCTAACGCCTGCACCAGAAGGCCACGACTTGTCGACATGTCATCAACAACCATGATTCGAATTTGATCTCGCAAGGCCATGCCGGTCTCCTAATGCGGCTTCACAGGGGTGCTGCCGGGCTTGGTGTATGTTGTTGGGCCCACTGATCGAAAGCCATGGGCTGCGGGGGTGGCAATGCGTTCGGAATGTCCAAGGAAGAGAAGCCCCCCTGGACACAACGCCCTATTGAAGCGCGACCAGAGTCTCTCCTGCGTTTTCTGATCAAAATAGATGACCACATTTCTGCAAAAGATAGCATCGAACTGAAATTGCATCGGCCAATCGGCAAACAGGTTCAATTCCCGAAAAGAAACAATCGCTTTTAGCGTTTCGTTGACGGAGCGGTCCTCGCTCCCATCCGGATGTTCGACCGTAAAGCGTTTGAGGTGTTCCGCAGGGACTCCACTCAACTGTGACCGGGTATAGCGACCTGTTTGTGCATGGGCGATAACCCGTGGATCAATATCGGTGGCCAGTATTCTGAAATCTGCTTCGCGCAGTTTCGGCTCCCTCGAAAGCAAGTGCATTGCAATGGAGTATGGCTCTTGGCCGTTTGAGCAGCCCGCTGACCAAATTCGTATGCGTTTTGCTTGCCGGATTCGCTCGCGAAATGCGGGCAGTGACGTGTTGGACAGCAAATCGAAATGCTGCGCTTCACGAAAAAACTGTGACACGTTGGTCGTCAACGCAGAGATCATGAACCGGCGTTCGCCAACACCTTGCATTGATGCGACATAATCTGCGTATTTGGAAAATGCGTCCATGTTCAACGCGCGCAGCCGGTGACGAAGGCGGGACTGCACCATCAGTTTCTTTTCACGCACCAGCCTGATGCCGCTTTCGTGGTAGGTGACTGCAGCAATCCGTTCAAATTGCTGGTCATCCATATCAGGTTGGACAGGTGTCTGACGCATCAAGCCGCGTCACTTTCGGCATGAGTGACGATCTGTGCGACATCCAGAACCCGTATCATACGATCGTCAATGAGCGTAAGCGCCTTGACGACGTTCGGCGTGTCCGATGTCCCCGTATCTGGCGGATCCTGCATCTCGTCTGGCTGCAGCGCTACAATATCCGAGACAGCATCAACCAGCAGCCCTGTCATATGGCCGTGGCACTTTACAACGATGATCACGTTTCGGCTGTTTTGACCGCATTTTTGCAAACCAAGCCGTTCAGCGAGGTCAATCACTGGAAGGACGGTGCCACGCAAATTGATGACACCGCGCACAAAACTGGGAGCGAGCGGCATGGGTGTCGCTCGGGTCCAGCCACGGATTTCGCGGACACTCATGATATCAAGCGAGTATTCCTGATCTCCGAGTTTGAACGTAAGCAATTCTACGGGCCGTGCCGCGTCCATGACGCTCATTTTTCAAGCCTCCATTCTATGATGTGCCGGGGGGTGCGCGCCTAAAGAACAGGCATGTGCCACGATATCGGCCGGATCAAGGATCAGTGCGATTTGACCGTCACCCAGAATTGTTGCTGCCGCGATACCTGGCGCGCGGTAGAAACTGTCATCCAGCCCTTTGATTACGACCTGTCGCTGATCGTGAATTTCATCCACGACCAATGCGACGCCCACATCGTCTTCGAGTGTCAGCAGCAACGCGATCCGGTCAGTAAAGTCCGCGCGTTCGGCCCGATATCCGAGCACGGCACTCAAGTCCAAAAGCGGAAGAAAGCCGTTTCGATTGCGAACGACCCAATGACCAGGGCTTACCATTTCTATGTTGTTCTCGGTCAGCGTCAGTGTTTCCGAGACCACGTTCAGGGGAACGACAAGGGTTTCACCCGAAACGTCAACGACCATTCCGTCCAAAACGGCGAGCGTCAGTGGCAGTGAAATGCTGAACGACGTGCCTTGTCTTGGCTCCGAATTGATCGTGATGCGGCCACCAAGCGCATGGATCGCCGTGCGCACCACGTCCATTCCAACACCGCGCCCGGACAGGTCAGACAAATTGGATGCCGTGGAAAATCCAGGCATGAACAACAGGTTATCGATCTCGGTGTCGGCAAGGTTCGCGTCCGGCGGTACAAGACCCTTGTCCTTGGCGGTGCGCAGCACTCTGTCACGGTCGATGCCGCCGCCGTCGTCAGACACGTCGATCACCACGCGGCCGGAACGATGAGAAGCGCTAAGCCGCACTTCACCCTGTTCCGGTTTTCCATGTGCCAGGCGCGTCGCAGGTGTCTCAATCCCATGATCAACGGCGTTTCGGATCATGTGCGTCAGTGGATCCGCAAGCCGCTCGATGACCGTTTTGTCGACTTCCGTGGTTTCACCATCCGTGATCAGCCGCACATCCTTGGACACCGACGCAGACGTTTCCCGTACAATCCGCGACATACGCTGGAACAACGATTTCACTGGCTGCGCACGGATCATCATTACGCTGTCTTGAATGTCGCGTGTAAGGCGCTGGAATTCCTCAAGCCCGTTCATGGCTTCGGAATGCGGCGAGATACCGGCCGATTGCATGCTTTGCGACAGCATGGCCTGATTGATCACCAGCTCGCCGACCAGGTTAACAAGTCTCTCAACGCGCTCGATATCTACGCGCACAACTGTTTGTTGTCTTGTGTCCCGGTGGGACTGCTGCGGATTGGATTGTGGTTCGGCATCAACCGGTTCGGTCGAGGGCGTCATTGCGTCTGAAGTGACTGGTTCTGACCCAAGCGCGTTCGCGTCACTCGTAACGCGAAGCGAGATGTCCAACTCGCAAAGCCCCTCCACAAACTCAAAGATCGAAGCGATCTCTGCCTCTTCAACTACCGTGGCAAGCGACAGCGACCAGCTTAGATAGACGGCCTCTGGCGCAAGTTGATGCAGGGTAGGCAAGCGGCTGGTGTCGCATTGCACATCCAGCTCACCCAAATCCGCAAGCGCTGCAAAAATGTGGGGTACATCATTGCCGGTATCGAAAAGCTCCGGCTCCGGAGTGAATGAGATTTGAAAGTGATTGAGTTGTGCGCCTTTGGCGGACAGCGGATCTTCTGAAAAGTCCAAATTGACGGCAATCGGCGCAAAATCAATGTCTTCTGCCGCTTCTTGATTGGCTTCCAAGGACACTCTCGCGGTTAATTCAGACAGTAAGGGAGCACTGATTGATGTCGCAAAGGGCTGTTCTTCCCGGGCTGACCGGATGATATCCGACAGGTGGTCTGCGGCCCGAAAGAACAGTTTCAGCAGATCGGGGGTGACAGCGAGCCTGTCACTGCGGACAGCATCCAAAGCCGTCTCATACTGATGCGTAAATTGTACCAGATGTTCGAGACCAAATGCACCTGCACCGCCTTTGATCGAATGCACTGCACGGAACACAACGTGTATGGTTTCGCCATCGCCTGTGCCATGTTCAAGGGCATATAGGCCGTCTTGCAAGGCCTCGAGCAACTCTTCGCATTCCACGAAAAACGAGGCGCGGATGTCCGCCAGAGGGTCGGAGGCCGTCATGGACGCTGTTAACCGGCAACCATTTGCAGGGCTTTGACCAGTTTGGTCGGATCGAACGGCTTTACGATCCAGCCCGTTGCGCCAGCACTGCGCGCGCGCATTTTCATTTCCGGCGCTGCCTCGGTCGTCAACACCAAGATTGGTGTGGTTCTGTGCCTGTTGCCATCGCGAACAGCGTCAATGAAGCCAAACCCATCCATGCGTGGCATGTTGATGTCGGTTATGATCACATCGGGATCGATGTCTTCCAAAACCTCGGTGCCGTGCACGCCGTCGTCGGCCGTGTGTACGGTGAACCCCACAGGTTCCAGCGCCAGTCGGATCATGTCTCGCATTGTGCGGCTGTCGTCTACCGCCAGGATCTCAAGGCTCATGTCGCATCCTTCCGGGTCGTCAATTCGGTCAGGCCCATAAGCTGAAGCTGTTGGCGCGGGCGTGGTTGAAGGTTGTCTATCGAAAGCGAAATTTCATTGGCATCAGCCGTACGACGCAAGCTCAGCAGAACCTGCGCAGCCATGGCGCCGATATGCACCGTTTCGCTGGCATCAAGGCAAAGATCGTTGCAAAGATCGCGGGTGAGCAAGTCAGCGGCGAGTATGGGCGCTGCCACCGCGTCGAGCCGCGCGGGCAGGGGGATCACGTCATTCATTGCGGCCATGGCAAGCTGTTGGCAATTGACGGCTCATCTTGTCTCTCCGGTAAGCGACTGCTCCTGCCGTGTAGCGGACGCTCCGTTAAGACCGGGTTACCGAAAATGCGCTGTCAGCCGCCAACGTCCGAACAAAAAACCGCCCGGACATTTGCCGGGCGGAGCGTGAATGCAATAAAGCGCTTGATTGTCAGCCGCGGCGTCGGCGCCCACCGGCGCGCCCACCGCGCCCGCGCCCTTCTTCACCGGCCTTGGGCGGCACGCGGTTGAACTTGATCCATTCGCCGCCGCCTTCGTCGTTGTTGGTCAGAAAATTGGCGGCACGTATCGCTTCCATTTCCTTGCCCGCGCGGGGTTTGGTGGAGCCCATGCCGAACATCTGGACAAAGAGTTCGTCCTCCATCCCGTCGGGCAGCACAATGCCTGCCGCTTCCACCTCGGCCCGCTTCTCGGCGATCTTCTTCTGCCCGATGGGCAGGGCGACCGGGTTCATGATGGCAGAGGTCATGCCTGCGCCCATGGCCATGGGCAGGAAAGCATTGTTGATGCCGTGACGGTTGGGCAGGCCAAATGAAATATTGGATGCACCGCAGGTGGTATTGACACCAAGCTCTTCGCGCAAGCGTCGCACGAGTGTGAAAACCTGGAGGCCAGCAGTGCCCATGGCGCCAATGGGCATCACGAGCGGGTCGACCACGATGTCATGGGCCGGAATGCCGAAATCAGCGGCACGCTCGACGATCTTCTTGGCAACTGCAAAGCGCACATCGGGGTCTTCGGAAATACCGGTATCGTCGTTGGAAATCGCCACGACGGGCACGTTGTATTTCTTGACCAGCGGGAGGACGAGGTCCAGCCGCTCTTCCTCACCGGTGACAGAGTTGAGCAGGGGGCGCCCCTCGGCGGCAGCAAGGCCGTTTTCCAGTGCACCCGGCACCGAACTGTCGATGCAGAGGGGGCAATCGGTGACGGCTTGCACAGTCTCGACAAGTTGTTTCATCAGCTCAGGCTCGACAAAGTTGTTGTCGGCGTAACGCGGGTCCTCGGCCATTTTGTTCGAGAACACGGCACCGGAGTTGATGTCGAGCACTGTGGCACCCGCCGCCACCTGGGACAATGCGTCCGACTGCACCCGGCTGAAGTCGCCGCGTTCCAGTTCTTCGTTGAGGATCTTGCGGCCCGTCGGGTTGATCCGCTCACCGATCACGCAAAAGGGTTGGTCAAAACCGATAAGCGCGGTCTTGGTTTTGGATTCGATGACTGTGCGGGTCATGGGCGCTGCCTTTGTGCATGGGTTCGGCGAAGTGTTGATCCGATTCCGGCGCAGCTGCGCCGGTCAAAACGACATCTCGCGAATTGGATAAGACACCTACCGCGCAGAGATGATCTGCGCGAGAGTGCCGGGATTGAAACCTTTTCAGGACTGTTATGAGCAGGTTTATCCTGCGGCCGCCGGAACGGCCGAGGCACCGCCATTCTCGATGGCCCAATTGGCGTTTGTCTTGATGCCGCCAAGCGGAAAGAAGTGGACCTGTTCAATGTTGAAATCGGGGTTCGCAGCCTTGTGCGCAGCAAGTTCTGAGACCACCTCGGTTGGTTCGAACGGCAAAAGCAGCTTGGTTACATCCTTGGCGCGACGTTGCAGCACACGCAGGGACGGGCCGACACCACATGCAATGGCAAACTTGATCATGGTCTGCAGCTTGGCAGGACCCGCAATGCCAATGTGGATCGGCAGGTCAATGCCAGCTGCCTTTAGAGAATCCGCCCATCGGATAATCGGGTCGGCCTCGAACGCAAACTGCGTTGCGATAGCCATGTCCGCATCGGTGCGTTCGGAGAATTTCTGTTTCCATTGAATGGCTTCATCGACGTTCTTCATGCCGCCGTCTGCATCGATGTCCTTGTTGCCCTCAGGGTGTCCGGCAACGTGAAGGCGTTTGTAGCCCGCGCGATCAAAGGCACCGCTCTCCATGAGCTGCATGGAGCTGTGAAAATCGCCATGCGGCTGATCAACACCGCCGGCCAGCAGCAGGGCCTGATCGACGCCGGCCTCGCCCTGGTAACGGGCAACCCAGTCTTCTAGAGTCGCCTGATCCTTGATGATACGCGCCGGAAAGTGAGGCATGACCGGAAAACCCTCGGCTGCGACGCGCTTGGCTGTGGCAACCATGTCCTCGATCGGGGTGCCTTCGATGTGGGCGATGTAGACGCGTGTACCTGCAGGCAAGATTGCACGAAAATCGTCGACCTTCTGCGCAGTGCGCGGCATGACCTCGATGGAATACCCCTGCAAGAACGTTTCGACTTCGGGCGAAAGGGTGCCGGCGATGGGGCCGTCAACGCGTTTGAAGTTCAGCAATGCCATGGCGGCACCTCCCAGATGCTGGGGCCCGGGATCAGGCCCACCCCTCGTTGTCGATCAGCGCCTTGATACGGGCCTGATCATATTCCGTTTCCAGCCGCACGGCCTCGGCCTCGGCCACCTCGGCCGGATCTCCGTCGACCGGGTAGGGCGCCGCCTTGCGCCACTCGGCAAGGTAGGCGTCGGCGTCCTTCGCGTTCACTTTCATTGCCGCGCGATCAATGGCCTGTTCGAACCGCTCTTCAAGCTGGCGTTTGGCACCACGACGCCCTTTGCCGACGATTACCTGCGCGGGGATGTCCCGCCAGTAAACGATTGTGACGTCAGGCATGTGATTCCTCCGTACATGTTGCGCCCTGCATACGCGACGACATAGGCACGCTGCGGCCCGTTTTCGACAAAGGACGCTGCACTTGCGACGCGCGCGCAGAGGTGAGTCGGAAATGCAACAGATGGCCACTTTCACATACGCTCGTGTTTGGCCGTGCGGCAGTTGCGGTAATGTGTCGACAATTAGACAAAAAATGTCGGGCAGGAAATTATGGTTATTCGGGTCGATTCCCATCGGCTGGCCTATATGGCTGTGCCAAAGGCTGCGTGTTCGTCGGTGAAGGCGGCGCTTGCCGTTCTGGATCCTTTGCAATCGCAGCAATCCGCCGAGGATCTTGGTCAGAAGCAGGTTCATGCAATCTATCCAACCATGCGATTTCGAAAGCATCGTTGGGATTACCTGGAGAACCACTTCAAATTTACCGTGGTGCGCGATCCATTGAAGCGGCTTTTGGCTGTTTACACGAACCGGGTGGAGGGATTGGAAATCTTGACTCATTGTCGAAAAATCCGCCGGGGTAGGGTGCATCTGCCGACCGAACCCGATCCGGACTACTTCTTTCAAAATCTCAGCGCCTACGTTGCAACCTCGTCCGACATAAAACACCACACGTTGCCCACGGCGTTGTTTACCGGCACCGATTGGTCTGCATTTACCAAAGTCTACCGGACCGGCGAGATGCAGCAGCTTGGCGATGCGCTGAGCAATCACACCGGACGCGACGTCGCAATTCCGCATTTCAACTCCAGCGACCGGCGCCTGGATCTCGGTGATCTTGCGCCGCAAACCCAGCGTGTGCTGGAAGTGCTACTTGAGGATGAATACGCGCATCTTGCGCCTTACTACGACAATCCATTTGACCGCGGACGGGTCCACGCAGTCGCCTGATTGCCGCTGCATTTCAAGCCACTTGCACGAATGCGTCGCACGACATATCGTCAGGCTAACCCGTTATGAAAGGCGCGAATGATGGCGCCAAAGCGTCCCCAAGGTGCGGGCGCGACAAAGACCAAAGCCCCTCGAATGGGGGGCAAGCCCGTGCCGCGTGCCCCAGGATCGCCCGAGCTGTATGCCGCGCTTGATCTGGGCACGAACAGTTGTCGTATGTTGATCGCCGAGCCGCGAGGCGCGGGGTTTCATGTCGTTGACAGCTTCTCAAAATCCGTGCAGCTGGGATTGGGCCTGGAAAAGTCGGGCAAGCTGTCGCGCGGGTCCATGACACGCACGGTTCAGGCGATGCGCATCTGTCAGCAGAAGCTGAAACGCCACAAGGTCAAGCGGATGCGTTTGGTGGCAACCGAAGCGTGCCGCCGCGCGGTCAATGCACGCGAGTTCGTACAGCGTGTGCATCACGAGACCGGCTTGCGGCTCGACATCATTGAACCGGAGGAGGAGGCGCGTCTCGCCGTGATCTCCTGCGCGCCACTCGTCAGTCCAAAGACCGAGAACCTGCTGGTGGTCGACATTGGCGGTGGTTCGACCGAATTGGTCTGGCTTGATCTGTCGGCGGTTGCGCGGGAAGACCGACCGCAAGCGATCATGCGCTTGCATTCTGGGTTCAAGCAGGCGGCATCGGATATTCCGGAAGCGCGGGTTGTCGACTGGATCAGCGTTCCGCTGGGCGTCGCGACACTGCGTGAGCAGTTCAATGACGTGGACGACGATTCAGCCCGCTTTGCGCTCATGAGTTGGTTTTTCGAAGAAAACCTGTCCGATTTCTCCCCCTATCACGCGACTGAGCCGACCGAGCGGTTCCAGATCATCGGGACATCAGGAACGGTGACGACCGTTGCCGCGTCCCATCTGGGTCTCAAACGCTATGACCGGACCAAGGTGGACGGGTTGCGGATGACGTCGGGCCAGATCGATACCGTAATCCGTTCCTACCTCGCCATGGGACCAGGCGGGCGGCGCGCAGATCCGCGGATCGGGTCGGATAGGCATGCCCTGATCATGTCGGGGGCCGCGATCTTGCAGGCTCTTATGCGCTGCTGGCCGACAAATCGGCTTTCGGTCGCCGACCGGGGCCTGCGCGAAGGGCTGCTGTATGCCCAGATGAGCGCCGATGGCGTTCTGGAGGATCAGACCGCGTGATACAGGGCAGAAGCGGGCACGAAACCTGCAATTCGGCACAACAGCGACTATATTGACCTTCTCTTGATGCGCACGGCCCGGCAGGGTATCGCGGCGGCAAAAGGATGAGATGACGACGTGGCCAAGACACCTTCAGGAAAGAACACCTCAGGACGCGGGCAGCGCGACCTGAAGGTCAAGGTCAAGACCGCCCGCGGGCGCAAACTGTCTTCCACCCGCTGGCTGCAACGGCAGTTGAACGATCCCTATGTCAAGCGCGCGCAGGCGGAAGGATACCGGGGCAGGGCGGCCTTCAAGATCATGGAACTGGACGACAAGTTTCGCTTTCTTGTTCCCGGTGCGCGCGTCGTTGATCTGGGTGCAGCCCCCGGTGGCTGGTGCCAGGTCGCGGTCAAGCGCGTGAACGCATTGGGAGAGAAGTCGGGCAAGGCCGTCGGCACGATACTCGGCATTGACTTGCAGGAGATTGAACCGATCGCAGGCTGCGAATTGCACCAGTTGGACTTTATGGAGGACGACGCCGACCTGGAGGTCAAGGAGTGGCTGGATGGCAAGGCAGACGTCGTGATGTCTGACATGGCCGCTGCATCGTCCGGTCACAAGCGGACTGACCACTTGCGCATCATCTCGCTTTGCGAAGCGGCAGCCTACTTTGCCTTCGACGTGCTGGATGATGGCGGGACTTTCGTCGCAAAGGTTCTTGCCGGCGGGGCGGAAGGCAGCCTGCAAAAACTGCTCAAGCAGCGCTTCGCCAAAGTGGCGAACGTCAAGCCGCCATCATCGCGGGCGGACAGCTCAGAAAAGTTTGTGGTTGCGACGGGATTTCGCGGCAATCCGGATTGATTCCGTACGATCGAAGGATTGCAGGGCAGTCGATTTGATTTTTTCAAGGTCGGCAGAGCTATCTTGCGCATTGATGCGCGTAACCTGATCCCCTGTCGCGACCACCGCACTATCGCGCTGCCGAAGCAGCTCAAAAACGCGGCGATGGCGCGGCGAACTGGGATCATGCATGGACATCTATGGTGGGCGGCTAGGCGAATGCTGTCGAGTTAACAGCCGGATCGTCAGGCACCTTGCTCGTGAATTCAACAGAAGTATACGCATGCGAATGGGGCGCTGCTGTACCTGCTCCGGTTTTACGCCGTTGTAGCAATGCTTAGCGTTTTAGTGACGCCACCGCCGTTGCACGCAGACTATCCAAGGAAGTGCTATGCGCGCGAACAGGATAGGACGTCGCAACCTTGGCCAGCCTTTGTTGGCGCATCAGCTCAAATAGGCGCGTGTGACGCGGAATATCATTGAAAAAACGGTACATGTTGCGGGTCTGACAGACAAAACCGGCTTATTTGTGGACGGCCCGTGGCAAGGAAAGGGCATTTCCAACGCTCAAATCGACAACCGTGCAGCATGTGTGCCGCGCTCCCGATAGGGGGTCGTATCGTAGTGCGCGCGGTAGCACTTCGAAAAATGGGACGGTGACGCAAAGCCGCATGCGAGCGCGACGTTGATCACACTCATATCCGTCTGCATCAGGAGATTGCGCGCTTTTTGCAGGCGCAGCTCCATGTAGTAGCGTTTCGGACTACGGTTCAGATAGCGGCGAAACAGACGTTCGAGCTGTCGGGTGGACATGCCCACATCCTTCGCCAGGATCGAGGGGCTGATCGGTTCTTCGATGTTCTGTTCCATGATCTGGATGACCTGGCTCAGCTTGGGGTGACGCACGCCGATCCGGGTCGGCACCGACAGGCGCTGGGTGTCCTGGTCCGTGCGGATCGAGGAATAGATCAACTGATCTGCCACGGCATTTGCCAATTCCTCGCCATGATCGTCTGCAATCAGCTTCAGCATCAGGTCGATGGAGGATGTTCCCCCCGCAGTGGTCAATCGCTTATCGTCTATGACGAAGACGGATTTGGTCAGCTCGACTTCCTGGAACTCTTCGGCAAAGCTGTCCTGGTTTTCCCAGTGAATGGTGGCACGCTTTCCATCCAACAGCCCCGCCTTGGCCAGCGTGTAGGCAGCCGTACACAGGCCAGCCATGGGCACACCTTTCCGCGCCTCACGGCGCAACCATCCCAGGAGCCTTTTGGTGGTTGCCGCCTGAACGTCGATACCGCCGCAGACCATAACCACATCATCACGGCTCAACTCGTCCAGATCGTCATCCAGTTTGAAACCGGTCCCTGCCGAGCAGTATGCCACATCACCGCCTTCACCTACGATCTTCCAGGCATACAGATCTTTATCGGCCATGCGATTGGCGATCCGCAGGCTTTCCAAAGCCGCGGAAAAGCAAAGCATCGTGAAATTGTCGAGCAGGACAAAAACAAAACGTTTGGGTTTGTCGACCTCTTTGCGGGTCTCCATGGCCGAGCGTGAAAGCGACATCGCGGCGCGCATCCTGTTGTCATTGCCGGGCGAGTGTAACCCGGGTGTTTCGTCAGCCTGATCACGGCGCAAACGCCACGTCAAGAGGCTGCAATTGTGATATGGTGTCCGTCAGAGACCTTTTGTATAGAGGCCTACGGTCACGTGACCGCTAACAGCTTATTGCGGAGAGATAAGATGAGCGATTGGACGAAATCTGACTGGCGCGCCAAGCCCCGGATCCAGATGCCCGATTATACCGACACTGCGGCATTGAACGCGGTCGAGGCGCAGCTTTCCAAGTATCCTCCGCTTGTTTTTGCAGGCGAGGCGCGGCGGCTAAAGGCTCATCTCGCCGATGCATCCCGTGGCAACGCCTTTTTGTTGCAAGGTGGCGATTGTGCCGAAGCGTTTGACCAATTCAGCGCTGACAGCATCCGCGACACGTTCAAGGTCATGCTTCAGATGGCAATGGTGCTGACCTATGGCGCCAAGGTACCCGTGATCAAGCTCGGCCGTATGGCCGGTCAGTTCGCCAAGCCGCGCTCGGCCCCGACCGAGGTTGTGGATGGTGTGGAACTGCCCAGCTACCGCGGTGACATCATCAACGATCTCGCCTTCACGTCTGAGGCGCGCATTCCGAACCCGCAGAAGATGCTGCAAGCCTACACCCAGGCCGCAGCGACGCTGAACCTGCTGCGCGCGTTCTCGACCGGTGGTTTCGCCGATATGAACATGGTGCATTCCTGGACCCTCGGCTTTGCAGACGGGCAGGGGACCGAGAAGTATCGCGAAATTGCCACGCGCATTCAGGATACGATCGACTTCATGGCTGCAGCTGGCATTGACGCGGACACCACGCACGAGTTTTCGTCCGTGGAGTTCTACACCAGCCATGAATCCCTTCTGTTGGAATACGAGGAAGCACTGACGCGCATCGACTCGACGACTGGCAAGTGGCTGGCGGGCTCCGGTCACATGATCTGGATCGGCGATCGCACCCGCCAACCCGATGGCGCACATGTCGAGTTCGCCCGCGGCGTTCAAAACCCCATCGGTCTGAAATGCGGGCCAAGCATGACGACCGAGGACCTCAAGGTTCTGATGTCCAAGCTGAACCCGGAAAACGAAGCCGGTCGCCTGACACTGATCGCGCGCTTCGGCGCCGGTTCGGTTGGCGAACACCTGCCGCGCCTGATCAAGACCGTGCAGGAAGAGGGCGCGGATGTCGTCTGGGTCTGCGACGCGATGCACGGCAACACGATCAAATCGTCGACCGGCTACAAGACCCGACCTTTCGACTCCGTGCTGCGGGAAGTCCGGGAATTCTTTGGGGTTCACGCGGCCGAAGGCACGGTGCCAGGCGGCGTACATTTCGAAATGACCGGACAGGACGTGACCGAATGCACCGGTGGTGTCCGCGCCGTGACCGAGGAAGACCTGAGCGACCGTTACCACACGGCGTGCGATCCGCGCCTCAATGCGTCGCAGTCGCTGGAACTGGCGTTTCTCGTGGCCGAAGAGCTTTCGCAACTGCGGTCCACGCGGTCCAAGGCGCGCGCCGCAAGCTGACAAAAGAGAACGCGCCGGACCTTCCGGTTCGGCGCGCATACATCAGCTGGTCGCTCTGTTCAGCGGTCGTCCGATTTCACCAGGCGCAGATAGGGAACGTCAGACCGCGGTGTCGTCGTTTCAAAATTCTTCTGGCTCTCCGCAAACCCATCGACCTTGGCATTCTGCGTATCCGTTTGGGCCACGGGTTTTACCGGTACAGGTGCGGTCGATGGTGCCGAGATGGGCCGTATACGAGCGCCAACCACATTGAAGCGCCTTGGCGTGTGGCCGATGTCTCCATGAGCGACCATGCAGCCGAGAATACGGCTGACATCGCCCAAATCGCTCTTGAGCGGCAGCAGAAGCAATCTGGCGTCCATCTGCGGCTTCGAGATCGTGGTCTCGCCGCTCATGCGCAACTCACACACCGCAGGACGTTGACAGACATCTTCGATCGCATCAGCAATCTGACGGCGACAGGGCGGGGTGATAAGCGATGTAAGCGGCATTCCGCGTACCTCCATCCCCATCAGGTCGCCCAGGTGGCTGCCGGCAATGCGAATGCGTGCCATGCCGGGTGCAATCCGCTCAAGGACAAAGGTGTATTCCAGGGCAGACTCTATGCCCCTTGGGTCAATCTCGGACCGCTTGGGCATAACGCGGGCACCGCGTAGTCCTTCCCAATAGGCCTCAACCTGGGAAATCGCGGAAAAACCAATCTCTGCACGAAACTCTGTCATAGCCAACACATTGTGCGGGTTCAGCTCGGATTTGTCCATCTGTACATACTCTCACTTCGTCTTCGGCACGCAATGCAGTGCCTTTGATGCAAAACATATCAAATTTGATTGGCATCGCGCGCAGAAAGCTAACGATTGGTTAACCTCAAGCTGTCTCTACGGGCATGGGGCAGGTGGCTTGCCCAGCCCCCCACTTACGCCTAAACGCTTGGGCATGACGAAAAAACAACACGAAGGCGTCCTGCGTTCGATGACAGGGTTTGCGGCTCTAACGGGCGCGTCCCAACCGTTTCGCTGGGCTTGGGATATCCGCAGTGTAAACGGCAAGGGGCTCGATCTGCGGCTCCGTGTGCCGGACTGGATCGATGGTCTTGAAGCCGCTTTGCGCCCCCTGGTTGCGGCTCGAGCAAAGCGGGGCAACGTAACGCTGTCGCTGCGGATCACGCGGGACGATGCCGCGGTCGGGCTATCACTGAATACGGATGTGATGCAGGCGGTTGTCCAAAACCTGCTTGAGATCGAAGCAGAAGCCATGGAGCGTGGACTGTCGCTCGCCCCGTCGCGCGCCACGGATATCGCCGCAATGCGCGGTGTCATGGACACCGGACCTGCCCAAGACGACCCGGCTCCTCTGCGTGCGGCGTTGGTTGGCGAAGTACCGGCACTGCTGGATGCCTTTGACGACATGCGCCGCAGCGAAGGGACCGCATTGCAAAACGTTCTCTTGGGACAACTCTCCGAAGTCGAGACGCTGACCAGGCAAGCCGCGACCCTTGCCGAAGCACGCAAGGATGAGGTGGCCGCGACACTCAAGCGGAACCTGGCGCGCGTTCTGGAAAAAACAGATGGAGCAGATCCGGATCG
Organism: Tateyamaria omphalii; assembly: GCF_019802125.1. GTDB lineage: Bacteria > Pseudomonadota > Alphaproteobacteria > Rhodobacterales > Rhodobacteraceae > Tateyamaria > Tateyamaria omphalii_B. The sequence continues at coordinate 1,247,771 of NZ_JAHVHT010000001.1, read as the reverse complement.
CGTTTCCCAAGAACTGGCCCTGCTCGCGGTCAAGGCTGACGTGACCGAAGAGATTGATCGGCTGCACACCCATGTTCTGGCCGCACGAACGCTTATAGGCGATGGCGGGCCGGTGGGCCGGAAACTTGATTTCCTCATGCAGGAGTTCAACCGCGAGGCCAACACGCTGTGCTCCAAGGCCCAGAACTCTGACCTCACTGCAGTAGGTCTGGCACTGAAAGCGCTGATCGATCAGATGCGCGAGCAAGTACAAAACGTGGAATAAGACAATGACAGATGCCCCGACACGCCGCGGTCTCTTGATCATACTCAGCTCGCCTTCCGGTGCGGGCAAGAGCACGCTGGCCCGCCGTTTGCGCGACTGGGATCCGGGGCTGAGCTTCTCGGTCTCGGCCACGACCCGCAAGCCGCGTCCGGGCGAAGTGGATGGCGAGCACTATCGTTTCGTGACCGAGGCGGAGTTCAAGGGTGACGTCGCCGGGGGCGAAATGCTGGAGCACGCACATGTCTTCGGCAACTTCTACGGCTCGCCGAAGGGGCCGGTCGAGGCCGCGATCAACCAGGGCCGAGATGTACTGTTCGATATCGACTGGCAAGGCGCGCAGCAGATCACCAACTCGGTCCTGGGCCAGCATACCCTGTCGATCTTTCTCCTGCCGCCCTCTATCGCCGAGCTGCGCCGGCGGTTGGAAACACGGGCGCAAGACGATGCAGACACCATTTCGCGCCGGATGCAGAAAAGCTGGGACGAAATCAGCCATTGGGGTGGCTATGACTATGTTCTGGTCAATGACGATCTCGACGCGACCGAGGACCAGTTGAAAACCATCATCAGCGCGACCCGGCTTCGGCGTTTGCAGCAGCCACAACTGACCGGCCACGTGCGCGCCCTGCAATCCGAGTTCGAGGAGTTGACATGACCCTATACGCACTTGGCGATGACCGCCCACAGATAGCCGACGACACGTGGGTCGCCCCGGATGCCAATCTGATCGGCAAAGTCATATTGGAAGAGGGGGCGAGCGTCTGGTTTGGTTGCACCATCCGTGCGGATCACGAGGACATCCGCATCGGGGCAGGTACAAACGTGCAGGAAAACTGTGTCATGCACATCGACGCGGGTTTTCCGCTCACCATCGGGCCGGGTTGCACGATCGGGCACAAGGTCATGCTGCATGGCTGCACGATTGGGGAAAACAGCCTGATTGGTATGGGGGCTACGGTCCTGAATGGCGCCAAGATCGGCAAGAATTGCCTGATCGGGGCGGGGGCGCTGATAACCGAGGGCAAGGAGATCCCGGATGGATCACTTGTAATGGGCGTGCCGGGCAAGGTGGTGCGCGAGCTGGACGAACAGGCCGTTCAGGGCCTGCGGGCGTCGGCGCTGCACTATCAGGAAAACATGCGCAAGTTCCGCGATACCATGGTCGAGGTGATGGGCTGATGCCGCATTGCGAACTCAGCTATTCCAGTGACCTGGACCTTGATCCAAAGGCCATTCTGGAAGAGGTCGAAGCCTGCATCCTGCGCCACGACGATGGGGCCGGGGAGACCAAGGGCCGTGCCTATCCCGCGCCGGACTTTCTGCACACGCATTTGAAGGCATCCGTTGCGCTGCTGGCGAAACCGCACCGTGGCGCGGCGTTTACCGCGGCCTTGCAAAAGGAATTGGTCGACGTGATCTCGGCCCATTTGCCGCGGCCTTGCTGGCTGAGCGTCGACATCACCTTCAGTTCACAGACCTATTTTACGGAGTTCCTGGAATGACCTCGAACACCAAGGGGTCGCTGATGCGTCCCACGCCCTTGCCTGAAAGTGCCTCGCGCCCGGTGGTCACAGCGCTGAGCCCGTCGGTTGTTTACGCTTCGGACACACCCGACATGCTCGATGCACAATACGACGGCGACTTGCACGGCTACACTTACAGCCGGGAAGGGCACCCGAATGCGGATGTCGTAGCTGCAGCCATCGACCGGATGGAAGGCGCACCGCATCTAGGTGTGTTGACCTCATCGGGCATGGGGGCCGTATCTGCGGTTCTGCTGGGCCTGCTCAAGTCCGGGGATCACGTGATTGGCGGCAACCAGCTCTACGGGCGCAGCCTGCGCATGATGGCCGAGGATCTGCCGCGATTGGGGATCGAAACCTCGATGGTTGATCCGGGCGATGTCGAGGCTGTACGGGTCGCTCTGCGCCCTGGAACGAAGATGATCCTGGTCGAGGTTGTCTCGAACCCGACGTTGCGCGTCGCCGATGTGCTGGGTCTTTCGGCGCTTGCCAAGGAAGCCGGGATTCTGTTCGTCATCGACAACACCTTTACAACGCCCCGCGCGTTCAAGGCATTCGATCACGGGGCGGACATCGTAATCCACTCGCTGACAAAGCTGCTGTCGGGCCACTCCGACGTGATGCTGGGCTACGTCGCGGCCAGGGACAAAGAGGTCAACGACCGCCTGCGTGTATTCACCGTGACCGCAGGCATGACGCCCAGCCCGTTTGATTGCTGGCTGGCCGAACGCGGACTGCTCAGCTTCGATCTGCGCTATGACCGGGCACAGGCAACGGCCGCCGTATTGGCCGAACACTTGGCGGGTCTGCCGGGCGTCAAGCGCGTCATCTATCCGGCGCGACGGGACCACCCGGATCACGCGCGGGCCGAGGCGCTGCTGAAGGGCCAGTATTGCAACATGGTCAGCTTTGAAATCGACGGCGGGCGCGCGGCGGCGAACGCCTTTGCCCGCGGGGCCGAAGGTCTGAATTTTGCCCCAACGCTTGGGGATGTGGGCACGACGATATCGCACCCAGCATCATCCTCGCACCGCGCGTTGACGGCGGAGAAACGGGCGGAGCTTGGCATGTCCGAAGGGTTCTTCCGTGTCTCGGTCGGCCTCGAAGACCCTACGACACTTTGCGAGGTATTCAGCCGAGCGGTCGCGGCGGCGTCCGGCTGAAGGAGCAAGCCCATGGGCAACGATGTTCTGGACGCGCTGCTCTCAGCCTTTCCTTTGCCGACGCTGGCCATTGACGGCACCGAGCGCATCATCGCCGCAAATACGGAAGCGCTGACGCTGATTGGCCAGCAGGCGCTGGGGCGGAATTATGTCACGATGCTGCGGCAACCTGCGCTGTTGGACGCCATAGAGGCCACCCTGCAAGACGGACAGTCGCGCGGCACCAGTTACCTTGGCAATGACGGCGCGCAGGATACGACGTTCCGTGTCAGTGTGCGAGCGGTGCCTGGCGTGGGACGCAATGCGGCAGGGGCAGCGATCCTGGTGTTCGAGGATATCACCCATGTCGAGCAAGCCAGCCAGATGCGGCGCGACTTTGTGGCCAATGTCAGCCACGAATTGCGGACACCGTTGACGGCCTTGATGGGCTTCATCGAGACCCTGCGCGGCCCGGCCCGAAACGATGCGGCGGCGGCAGAGCGGTTCCTGAACATCATGCAGGACGAAGCCGAGCGCATGAACCGGCTCGTGGGCGACCTCATGTCGCTCAATCGGGTCGAAGGCGACGAGCGTGTGCGCCCGACCGAGGCTGTGGTGCTGAATGACATCCTCGACTCGACATTGCGCACCCTTCGATCTTTGGCCGAAGAGGCGGGTGTCACGTTCGAACGGGAGTTCAACGGAGACCCCGTACACATCATGGCTGACGCGGACCAGTTGAAGCAGGTTTTCACCAATCTCATTGAAAACGCTATCAAATATGGTGGCTCTGGCGGGCGTGTCACTGTCCGTGTCACCACCAGTGGCCGAGAGCCTGCGCTGCGCGCACCGGGTGTGCGGGTGCAGATCGTGGACTATGGCCCCGGAATCGATCCGGTCCACCTGCCACGGATCACCGAACGCTTCTACCGCGCCGATGATCACCGCAGTCGCGCGCTTGGCGGCACTGGCCTTGGCCTTGCCATCGTCAAGCATATCATCAACCGGCACCGTGGACGCCTGCGGGTTGAAAGCACCTTGGGGGAGGGGGCGACCTTTACCGTCGTTCTGCCGATGCACGAAAACCTGCGCTGACGTCGGGGCACTCCGCAGTCTGTCATAAAACTGTTACGTATCTGTCACAAAAGCATTGCGCGCGAGCCCTAGACGGGCGCCAAGGTCCTCATAGGGGGGATCACGAGAAATGTTCAGACAGGAGACATTCATGTCCTTCGTGAAACTCACCACATCGGCGCTGGCCCTCTCGGCCATGGCTGCAACAGCCGCTGTGGCGCGTGACCAGGTTCAAGTGGCCGGGTCGTCCACCGTTCTGCCTTACGCCTCCATCGTGGCCGAGCTTTTTGGCGACAACACCGACTTCCCGACACCGGTCGTGGAATCAGGCGGCTCCTCGGCTGGCCTCAAGCGCTTCTGCCAGGGCGTCGGCACCGAGCACACGGACATCGCGAACGCATCGCGCGCGATCCGTGAAAAGGAAATCCAGGCCTGTGCCGAAGCGGGCGTGACCGACATCATCGAAGTGCGCATCGGCTATGACGGCATTGTCTTTGCCAGCCAGATCGCTGGCCCCGAATACACCGCTTTCACACCGTCCGACATCTTCAACGCCCTTGCACCGCAAGTGATGGTCGACGGAGAACTGGTCGACAACCCGCACACGCAATGGTCCGACTTCAACGCAGACCTGCCCGCGGCCGACATTCTCGCCTTCATCCCCGGCACCAAGCACGGCACACGTGAAGTGTTCGAAGAGAAGGTGATCGCGGCTGGTTGTGAAGCCACAGGCGCCATGGAAGCCATGATCGCGGGCGGCATGTCCGAGGATGACGCGGAAGATGCTTGCTTGAGCGTGCGTACCGACGGTCGTTCGGTCGACATCGACGGTGACTACACCGAAACGCTGGCCTCGATCGACGCAAACGCAAACGCCATCGGCGTGTTCGGCCTGGCCTTCTACGAGAACAACACCGACAAGCTGAAAGTGGCGACCATGTCGGGTGTCGCGCCCTCGACGGAGACCATCGCATCCGGTGAGTATCCGGTGTCGCGTCCGCTGTACTTCTACATCAAGAAGGCCCACATCGGTGTGATCCCCGGCCTGAAGGAATATGCGGAGTTCTTCGTGTCCGACGCTCTGGCAGGCCCGGATGGCCCGCTGGCCTCCTACGGTCTGGTGTCCGATCCGGAACTGGCGGCAACGCAGTCCATGATCGCGGACGAGCAGACCATGGGTAACGGATCCTGATCTGACCTTGCATCATACGATGCCAAGACACTTGACTGGGCGGTGCCATTGCCGCCCAGTTTTCGGCTTTCAAGACCGCTTGAGACGCGGCTTTTGCACTTTGGGGGACATATGCCTGTCATTTGGCTCACGCTGATCGTGCTGGCGATCTCGGTTGTGGGGTTCGTCCTGGGGCGCCGACGCGCGCTGTCCAGCGCGGGTGGCGACAGCCGCAACCTGCACTCGCTGCCTATCTACTACGGCTCGAATGCCCTCATGAAATCGGTCGTGCCCGCCTTTGGCCTCATGGTCCTTTGGCTGCTGGCGCAGCCGCTGTTCATCGACAATCGCATCGCTCAAATGATCCCCGAGGCCGAGATTGCCGAGGGTTCGAACATCGGGCTTGTCATGGCCGAAGTGCGCCGGACCGCCGATGGTCTCGAGAACGCAGTAGCCGCCGGTTTGCTGGACAATGATGCCGCGCGGAACGGCCAATCCGATGTCGCCGAGCTGACACAGGTGCTGCGCGACGCGGGCCAGGTGGTAACCGGCCAGATCACCCAGCCCGTTTTGGAAGCCGCACAAGCCTATCGCGCGATGAGCGGAACCTCCAATCTGCTGATGACAATTGCAGTGCTGATCGTTGCGCTCGCAGGCGCGGCATGGGGAGCGAGCGAAGGACAAAAAACCTTTCGCGCGCGAAACACTGTGGAACAGGGTGTTCTGGCGCTGCTGATCGCTGCCGCCTCTGTCGCGATCCTGACGACGGTCGGAATTGTACTCTCGCTCATCTTCAACACTGTCGAATTCTTCCGACTGTATCCCGCATCGGAATTCTTCTTCCTGCTCGAATGGGCACCCAGCTTCTCGGGTCGGGGCGGAGCCTCGAGCCTTGGGATAATCCCGCTTCTTTGGGGCACGCTTTACATTTCGTTCGTTGCTCTGCTCGTGGCCGTGCCCATCGGGCTGTTTGCGGCCATCTATCTGTCGGAATACGCTGGCCCCAGGATGCGCAGCATCGCCAAGCCGCTTCTTGAGGTGCTCGCCGGCATCCCGACCATTGTCTACGGCCTGTTTGCATTGCTCACCATCGGGCCGATCCTGTTGTCGGTCTTTGGCAATGACGGTCTGGGTTGGATGCAAGGGCAACGCGCGGTTCTGACGGCTGGATTGGCCATGGGCATCATGCTGATCCCTTTCGTCAGTTCCTTGTCCGACGACATCATCAACGCCGTCCCGCAGGCCATGCGCGACGGATCCTACGGCCTGGGTGCGACCAAATCCGAGACCATCAAGCAGGTGGTGCTACCAGCCGCGCTGCCAGGTATCGTAGGCGCAGTCCTGTTGGCGGCCAGCCGCGCCATTGGCGAGACGATGATCGTGGTGCTTGGGGCAGGGGCCGCGGCCCGGCTCAGCCTCAACCCATTCGAAGCCATGACCACCGTGACCGCCAAGATCGTATCGCAGCTGACCGGCGACAGCGACTTTGCCTCGCCCGAAGCTTTGGTGGCTTTCGCTCTTGGCATGACGCTCTTCATCATGACGCTCGGGCTGAACGTCCTCGCCCTCTACATTGTGCGCAAATATCGGGAGCAATATGAGTAATGACTGACGCAGCCATGACCCCCGAAAACGCACGCGCACCCAAGTCGCTGAAGCAGGAAGATGCGCGGACAAAGAAACGCAACGCATCTGAACGACGGTTCCGCGCCTATGGGATTGCAGCCATCTGCACCGGCCTGTTTTTCCTGCTGGCCCTTCTGTCGGCGATCCTGAGCGCAGGGCTGCCCGCCTTCCGCCAGGCTGTGGTCGAGGTGCCCTTCACACTGACGCAAGAACAGTATGACGAAGCCGAAGAGGCGATGCTGAAGACGGCGATCTACACCGGTTACTTCATCACATCGCTGTCGGACACGATGGAAGCCGAAGGGGTCGAGATCGAGTTCGACAACAAGGCCGTTGAACGTCTGCTCGGGAAAGTCGGTGGCGACCTCCGCGCTTACTACCGCGACAACGAGGATGAGATCGGCGAGCAGATCGGGTTCGAGCTTGCGGCCTCTTCGCGTGTGGATCGCTACTTGAAGGGGACCTTCACCCGTGAGGACCTGCAAGGTGGCAACCGCTTTTTCATGCCGGAAGATTTCGACCTGATCGACGCCATGCAAGAGGCGGGTCTGGTCAAACAGGTGTTCAACTGGAACTTCATCACCGGCGTGGATACGGGCGTGGACAACCCAGGCGGAGCTGGCATTGGCGCCTCTGTGCTGGGCTCGTTCTTCATGATGCTTGTGGTGCTGGTGCTGAGTTTGCCGATTGGTGTCGCCGCTTCGATCTACCTTGAGGAATTCGCACCCAAGAACCGCTTCACCGACTTCATCGAGGTCAACATCGCCAACCTTGCCGCCGTGCCATCCATCGTCTTCGGTATCCTGGGCCTTGCCGTGTTCATCCAGTTCGCGCATCTGCCGCAATCGGCGCCGCTTGTTGGTGGTCTGGTCCTGACGCTTATGACGCTGCCGACGATCATCATCTCGACCCGCGCATCGCTCAAAGCCGTACCACCGTCAATCCGGGATGCGGCACTTGGGGTAGGTGCCTCGAAAATGCAGGCTGTGTTCCACCATGTGCTGCCGCTGGCGGCGCCCGGCATCCTGACCGGCACCATCATCGGGCTGGCGCAGGCGTTGGGCGAAACCGCGCCACTGCTGCTGATCGGGATGGTCGGTTTCGTGGCGCGCTATCCGGACACATTTGTGGAAGGGTTCCTTGAGCCGAACTCGGCCGTGCCGGCGCAGATTTACAACTGGGCCGCGCGCTCCGACGCGGTCTTTACCGAAAAGGCCTGGGGCGGCATCATTGTGCTGCTCTTGTTCCTGGTCACCATGAACACCATCGCCGTGATCTTGCGGCGCCGGTTCGAACGCCGCTGGTAGGGGCAAGCCCATGAACGACATGAGAATTGTGGAGAGAGACTTGGATCAAAACGACGTCAAGATCGCGGCCAAAGGCGTGCAGGTCTACTACGGGGACAATCACGCGATCAAGGACGTGGATGTCGAGATTGACGACAAGACGGTGACGGCATTCATCGGTCCATCGGGCTGTGGTAAGTCGACTTTTCTGCGTTGTATCAATCGGATGAACGACACAATTGATGTTGCCCGGATGGAAGGGAATATCCTGATCGACGGCGAAGACATCTATGACCCCAAGGTCGATCCGGTACAGCTGCGCGCCAAGGTCGGGATGGTGTTCCAAAAGCCCAACCCGTTTCCGAAGTCGATCTATGACAATGTGGCCTACGGCCCACGCATCCACGGCCTTGCGAAGAACAAGGCAGAACTTGATGAATTGGTTGAGAAATCCCTGCGTCGTGGTGCGATCTGGGACGAGGTTAAGGATCGTCTCGATGCGCCGGGAACGGGTCTGTCTGGTGGTCAGCAGCAACGTTTGTGCATTGCACGGGCTGTGGCGACGGAACCAGAGGTGCTGCTGATGGACGAGCCATGCTCAGCGCTTGATCCCATCGCAACAGCACAGGTGGAGGAACTGATCGACGAGTTGCGCCAAAGCTATTCGGTGGTGATCGTCACGCACTCCATGCAGCAAGCGGCGCGGGTGAGCCAGAAGACAGCCTTCTTCCACCTCGGCAACCTTGTTGAATATGGCGAGACGGGTCAGATCTTTACCAACCCGAACGATCCGCGCACCGAAAGCTACATCACTGGCCGTATCGGCTAAGGAGCAGAAGACATGCAAGACCAACACATCGCCTCGGCCTTTGACCGGGACCTCGAAGCGATCCAGGCGCAGATCATGAAGATGGGCGGGCTGGTCGAGAACGCCATTCTGGAAGCCGCCATCAGCTTGGAGACGCGCGACGAAGAGCGTGCAGAGCAGGTCCGCAAGGGCGACAAGGCGATTGATGAGCTCGAGGAGTTGATCAACGAAGAAGCCGCTCGCGTCATCGCGCTGCGTGCGCCTACGGCCATTGACCTGCGGCTCGTGCTGTCCGTGATCAAGGTGAGCGCCAACCTGGAACGCATTGGAGACTATGCAAAAAACATGGGCAAGCGCACAAGCGTCTTGTCGCAGATGGCGCCCGTGAACGACAGTGCTGCCGCTTTGCGCCGGATGGCGAAAGAGGTCGAGAGGATGCTGAAAGACGCGCTTGATGCCTATGTCGCGCGCGATGCAGAACTGGCACAGGATGTGATCGACCGCGACACCGAAGTCGACCAGATGTACAACGCGCTTTTCCGCGAGTTCCTAACCTTCATGATGGAAGATCCGCGCAACATCACGGCCTGTATGCACCTGCATTTCATCGCCAAGAACATCGAACGGATGGGCGATCACGTCACATCCATCGCCGAACAGGTCGTGTATCTGGTTACCGGAACGACGCCCGATGAAAACCGCCAGAAGGCGGACAAAACCTCGCTTCAGGCCTAGGAGAACAGTCCCATGCCCGCCGATCAGCCCCGTGTTCTGGTTGTCGAAGATGAACCCGCACAACGCGAAGTGCTTGCGTATAACCTCGAAGCAGAAGGCTTTGCCGTCAGCCGCGCGCAGAATGGTGACGAAGCCTTGCTGCTTGTGGATGAGGACATGCCGGACATCATCGTCCTGGATTGGATGATGCCGAACCTGTCAGGGATCGAAGTGTGTCGCAGGCTGAAGATCAAACCAGAGACACGGAGCATTCCGGTCATCATGCTGTCGGCGCGGTCAGAGGAAGTGGATAAGGTGCGTGGGCTGGAAACGGGTGCCGATGACTATGTGGTCAAACCGTATTCCGTGATCGAGCTGATGGCGCGTGTGCGAAGCCAATTGCGCCGCGTGCGTCCTTCGACCGTTGGCCAACGGCTTGAATTCGACGATATCGTGTTGGACGCCGAGAGCCACAAGGTGACGCGCGGCACGGACGAGTTGAAACTTGGGCCGACGGAGTTCCGCTTGCTCAGCACGTTCATGGAAAAACCGGGACGGGTCTGGAGCCGAGAGCAATTGCTCGACCGTGTCTGGGGGCGCGACATTTATGTCGACACGAGGACAGTGGACGTGCATATCGGTCGCTTGCGCAAAGCATTGACGTATTTTGGTGGAACAGATCCAGTGCGGACTGTACGTGGGGCTGGATACGCACTGGGATGAACTGTGCATTGTAAATCACTGACTCAAGTCATTTTCACCCGTTTTTTAAATTACATAATGTGGATTATAAGGCTTTGAGATGCTTGTATGAAACGCTGTGGGATTTTCAATACTTTGGGACTGAATGGATAAGCCTCTCTCCCCAATGAAATCGTTGCGATTTGGCGGTTTGGGGAACCCTGAGCTGTCTCAACGAAAAAACTGTGTCGGCCTGACCACGTTGGCATTCAAGTGGCTTGCCGCAATGGTCCGATCCGGCGAACAACCGGCTCTCTGTCATTCCTATTCCGGACTGCCGTAGCTATTGATTGCCATGGTGAGGGACACTCCGACGCAACCCCGCCTGAAGCCGGTCGTCTATTTTTATCGATGGTAAATCATGGCTCTGTTGGAGTTCTATCCGTGACTCTGGCGATGCACCGAATACGGTTGAAATCCCGAGTGCCAGGTTGGTTGTGGTGTCGGCCGCTCTTATCATGATGCTTTCAATATCACTTTCGGCCAGAAAATTGCGTCAACGACGCCTTTGATGTGAACGCCCTTCCGTCAATGAACGCTGAGCGGTGATACATGTGTCGTGCGGATCCGGAGACACGTCCGGTTGCACCAATGCGGATGCGGCCTTGTGTTCGGCTAGGCTGAGAGAAATGCTCCGGAGCGAGAAGACAGCGATAGCCTCAAAGTACCACCAATCAGTCCCCTGCCCCAATCAGATTCGAACGACTGGTTTGGTGCGCGCCACGTGCCTCGGCTCCGCCGAGGTATTGTGCAAGTTGCCTGCAACGACGAAGGTGCGACCATGGCAACCGAATTAGAGTTCTCCATCGCTGCGCTGACCGTTCAGGCGAGACGGCACATTCGGGTGTTTCAGGTCCACCAGTTTCTCGATCGTTTTGCGATGGGTTTGACGGTTGCCGTCGTTGCGCTTGCGTTGACGGATCGAGGTATGGACCTTTTCCAGATTTCGCTGCTCTTTGGGATTTACTCACTTACAACCATGGCAATGGAGCTCCCGTTCGGCGGATTGGCCGACAACATCGGACGCAAGCCGGTCTTTCTGGCCGCGGTCGTCGCCAGTTTGGTCTCACTCGCACTTTTTCTTTCGACAAGCGATTTCTATGTTCTCGCGCTCTCATTTGCTTTCATCGGTTTTGGACGTGCGCTGCGGTCGGGCACGCTCGACGCTTGGTTCGTTGAGACGTTCAAAGCCACGGCCCCGAATGTGGATGTTCAACCCGCTCTTGCAAAAGCACAATGGGCCAACGCCATGGGCTTGGCTGTGGGCGCCGTTTTGGGGGGGCTTCTGCCCGATCTTCTAGGTTCGTTGGCAGAGAGACCGGGTTTCAGCGTCTATGATGTGTCTTATGCGGCGAGCTTGGCAGTGATGCTTGGTGTGTTCGTTTACACCTTGGTCGTTATCGAGGAAAAGCCGCGCCCGCTGAACCCTCAAGCTTTGAAACAGGGTTTTGCAACTGTACCTCTCGTGATCAAAGACGCAGGTCTTCTCGCTCTGAGACATCCGGCGTTGTCAGTGCTTTTGGCAGCTCTGGCGTTTTTCCTGATGGCGACCAATCCGGTTGAGGTGATTTGGCCGACCCATGCAAAGCCAATGTTGGAAGAAGGCTATGCAAATACAATCATCGGTGTCCTGACCGCGACCTACTTTTTCTCAATTGCATTCGGTGCGTGGCTTTCTCCACGCATCAGCCGCATTTTCAAGAGGCGGCATGCGGTTACGCTTGCGGCAGCATTTGCCTGCATGGCCGGCGTTCAGATCGCCTTGGCTCTACAAAGCGGCATCGTCGGCTTTGTGACGGCTTTCATCCTGTATTCTGTCATCCTTGGCGTTTCTGAAACGCCAGCCAGCAGCATCCTGCATGGATCCGTAGACGACCGCCAGCGATCCACAATGCTGTCTCTGAGGTCGCTGATACAGCAACTCGGAGGAGCTTTGGGTCTGATCTTGGCGGGAGCCATCGCCGAGGTCTATTCCACACCTACGGCTTGGATGGTCGGCGCGGTGTTTCTGGTTGTTGCCATGATCCTGATTGGCCTCCTCGCCAAACGCCTTAACTCTGAGATTGGCTAGCGGCCATTCCTGCGAAATTCAGCAGTCGGCACCAAAGGACTCATGGCGACTCTGGAAGGCAGCGCAGCATCTCAACCAAGAGCGCGTCACACTATCCGGGCACACAGCCCAGAACCGACATCCGATACCCGAACTGGCACACCGCGAACAAACAAGGTCTTAGCGATGCCGAGCATGAACGTCTGGTCGCGCGGGTGTTGTTCAATCCTCATACAGAAACGCCTAAACATCGCGGCGGAAAAACCGCGTCAAGGCCCCCTGCTTCCACATCGCAAGCCCACTGAGAACGAGAGCGGGCGTCACCACGTACAAGGTCAGCGACGTAAACGCGACGTTCGCGGACCAAGGGGAATAAAGGTAAGTGCCGATGATCAGTCCACCCACGATGTGGAACCAGCGTAAATAGGTGCGTAGCTTAGTGGCGTTCATAGGTTTGACCCTTCGTGTTGCCTCTGCCACACATGTAACTATGCAGCGCTAACTTTGCAATGCTTAGATTGGAAATGCCATGAGTGAAAACACTTATCATCACGGAGACCTGCGCAGCGCTCTCCTGGATGCCGCCGAAGACGATCTACGCCGCACACCCGACAAGATACCAAGCATTAGAGCGCTGGCTATGAAGCTTGGTGTCAGTTCCACGGCTCCGCACGCGCATTTTCGTACGAAATCTGACCTTATGACGGCTCTCGCGGTGCGCGGCTTCGAACTCCTTGCATCGGAATTGGAAGCAGCAAGGCGTGACCGAACTGACCTTACTGCGTTGGCGGAAGCTTATATGGCCTTTGCCAAAAGCAATCTGGGCTTGTACCGGCTCATGTTCGCCACAGGCACGCGTCTTGAAGACGACGAGAAGCTTCGTCAGGTGTCCCGCGCGGCCTACGACATGCTTCGCGATACCATTGAGGCCGTGTTTCCAGCGGCGACGGAGGTCGAGCGGAAAGAGCGAACACTCGGCGCATGGGGGATCGTGCATGGCCTTGCCTCTCTTGCTGCAGAGGGCCGTATATCGACCGACACGTTGGATGACCGCTCTCCCAAGAACCTTGCCCGACTGGCTGCAGAGTTGGTCGAGGGCCGGCGTTGAGCGACGGTCGCAACTTGCACGGCCTCCGGTCTGGATCGACCTCCTGTGCAAGACCGAATGAGAATTCGCAGCAGTCGCGCCAATGTCCGCCAGCGGGCTTCGCCTCTCATTATTCACCAAGCTGGCGCGTCCATTCTCAATTTTCCTGCCGGAAGCTGCCATTTTGGTTCCGCACCATCTATGAGGATCGGAAAACGCAGCCGCCGCGCAGAACCCCAACTCGTCATTTCTTTCGTTTCTGACAAGTCATTTGCAGTTTCGGTCAAATCCCTCCCGATAAATCCGCGCGCGCCTTCTGATATGAGCAGTTCCGCGGTGCGTGCCAAAGACAAACGCGCGGACAGAATACGCCCGGTTTGATTGCGAACTCGGAGTGCGCGCAAGACGGCTGCTGCCAGCAGATAGCCTGTCGCATGGTCAAGGGCTTGCACCGGCAGCGACACGGGATGTGCCGATTTCTTCCGGATCATGCCTTCATGGGCAATCCCGCAACTCATTTGTACAAGGCTGTCAAATCCGCGCCGACCGGCCCAGGGTCCGCGCAATCCATACGCACAAAGGCTAACGTCGATGATGTGCGGAGAGATTGCGCGCAGACGCCTTGGGTCGTAGCCCAACCCGGTCAAGGCACCTGGCCGGTATCCGTGAACAAGAACGTCTGCCTGCGCAAGGAGACCTTCAAAGACCTGCCGATCGTCAGGCTGTGTCAGGTCAAGACCCGTCCGTTTTTTACCAAGGGTGACCTCCGGCTCCACCCCGGGTTCATTCCACCATGGCGGGTCGATCCGCAGAACACGCGCGCCGTACCCGGCCAAAAATCGAGTAGCCACCGGCCCGGCCAGTACACGCGTGAGATCCAGAACCTTCAGGTCTTGTAGCGCCACTTTTGACATGCCTTCGGCAACTTCCTCCCAGGCAATCAGGGGGTCTTTTGCGACCGCTTGCCCCTGAGGATGTGCCGCCCATTCCGCCATGCTGTACATCGCCGCCGCAGCCCCCTCCTCCGAAACGACGGCGTCTTCCAATTGCGACCTGTGCCATCTGCTCACGGCCGCTCCCACAGCTTGTTTGTCGGCCGCACAGTCCAGAACACGCAATGCGGCCTCTCGATGGTGTGGCGCATTTGTGTGAAGTCGTATCCACCCGTCGGCTGTTTGATAGACCCCGGCAATGGCGTCCCATGCATCCGGCAACACCCATCCTTGAGGCCGCAAGGTCATATCGAACCAAAGGGATGCGAGGCGTCGGTCAACGGTGACGTCACGCGCGCCAGTCAGAGCCGCAAGTTGTGTTGCTGCTGCACGCATAGTCGATACGGCAAGGTCCGTCACAGCGAAACAAGACGGCAGTTCAGCGTCACCTGTGACAATCACATTGGGCGTCGACCTATCGGACGGATCAAGAACAGCTTCGATCTGGGAAAGGAATGTGTCGGCCATGGATGCTCCTGCAAAGAGTGCGGCCAGAGTGCGATTCCTTGATCGAAAGTAAATCTTGATCAATATAATCAACATGAAGAACGGCAATTGGATCGACACACAGGCAGCGTGCGCGTTGCTGGGAGTAAAGGCTCAGACGCTCTATGCCTATGTTTCCCGGCACCGCATTCGTCTGAAGACCGATCCGCGCGATGCGCGGCAAAGTCTGTACTTTCTGCCCGACTTGGATCGTTTGCTCCGTCAGAACCGGCGCCCAAGAGCGCGAGCCGATGTTGCTCAGGCTGCCATCCGGTGGGGTGACCCGGTTCTGGTTACGTCCATCTCTGAGGTCCGAGACGGGACGATCTGGTTGCGGGAACATGCGATTGAAGACTGTGCTAGAAATATGACACTCGAAGAAACCGCTGCCCTTCTGTGCGGTTTCGATCACGTCACTCTTCCGGAAACGCGGGCCAAGATTTCAGGGACATCGCTCTTTGCGCGGGCGATGAAAACCCTTGCGGAAGAGGCTGATGGCGCGCCATCGCTCGCCGGTCGAGACATGTCGGATATGTCGCGGGAGGTTGGACGCGCTCTGTCACTGATAACCGATGCCTGTTTGGCGGGACATTCATCAGGACCGGTTCATGTGCGTATCGGAGCCAAATGGGGCCTTACGCCCGAAGCCGTCAACGTTGTCCGGCAGGCATTGGTATTGCTCAGCGATCATGAACTGAATCCGTCGACATTTGCCGTGCGCGTTTGCGCGTCGACCGGTGGCAGCCTTGCGGCGGCATTGCTCGCAGGTGTTGCAACCTTGAGTGGCCCCCGCCACGGAGGCGTCGCGTCGCTGGCCAACCAAGCCTTGCATACGACGCTAGAAGGTCGATTTGAGCAGTTCCTCGCGGAAAATGCCGATCATCCTCCCTATTCGTTTGGCTTTGGTCACCCGCTCTATTCCGGGGGCGACCCGAGAGCCGCCTATCTGCTCAATCTCATTTCGCGGCACTCGCCAGTGCGTCAGGCTGTGGCGGAGGCATCCAAGCGCCTCTCGCTGCCAGCGAACATTGACATCGCGTTGGCAGCTGCGATGCGCCACTTCGAATGGCCAGATGAAGCAGCAACCACGATTTTTTCAGTTGGTCGAACCGCGGGCTGGGCTGCACATGCAATTGAACAAGCAAAGTCGGGCACGATGATCCGGCCACGCGCAAAGTACCAAGCGATGTCCATCGATGTCTAACTCACGGTAGTCATTCGAGCAGAATGGAGCGGTCGGTCAATATGAGCTCACTCGCACCATCGGTATGTCCCCCCATTCCGGCATCATTCCTGTTTGGCCAGAAGCAAGAGGTTTGGTTGCATTTGTCGAATGCCGCAGTTGAGCCCGCATTGCTATTGTGCGGCTCCTTTCGAAGTCAGGTGTGCGGGCAGTTTCTTGCGTAGGATGCGTCCCCAACCGACCGAGAGGATGGTGCGGGTGGGAAGTTGTCTAAGGACAAAGCCGTCATGTTTCAGATCCATCCGCGTGCCCGTCGGTGTCTCGGTCAATGTGAACGTTACGGTCGTATCAAGCCCACCCGCCTTCCAGGCGATCACCAGCCTTGATGGCGGGTCCAGCTCAAGCACCTCGGAATGCACTGTGCCGTCAAAGCCCGGGGCTGGATCGGTTTGAAAGGTGAACCTGTGGCCGACCTCCGGCTTGAAGTCGTTCGGCATCAACCAGGTCGCAAGATCCTGGGGGTTGATCAGCGTTTCCCAGACCATGAGGCGGGGAAATGCCAGGTCAATGCTTTTTCGGATCGTACCCATGGTCAGTTCCTCTTTCTGTTTATAAGCCCGGCGAACGCATCCAGCTTCCCGTCCCAGAACGCGTCGTATTTCGACAACCAGCTTGCGACACTCAGCAGGGGTTCAGCATCGACGCTGTAGATGTTCTGTCGCCCTTCCTTGCGGTGCGACACCAGCCCCGCCTCGCGCAGGATTTGAAGGTGTTGAGATACGGCTGGCTGTGAAATTGTGAGCTTGTCGCTGAGATCCCCGACCGACTGGTCGCTTTCGAGCAGCAGGTCGAGCAGGATGCGCCGGTTTTGATCCGCCAGAGCGCGGAAAACTTGGCTTTCCTTATCCATGCGTCGCATCCGTCGAAGCATTGCGAGGGCCACGCCGCAATACGAACGAGGCTGCGATGGCGGCGAGCATCCAGCCCACGATCAGGTTCGCGCTTTCGCCAATGGCGTAGATCGGTGCCAATCCCCACCAGTTGGACAATACGCCGTAAGTGGCAACTGAACCGGCGGTTGCGCCGAGTGCGATGATCGCAAGGCTTCGCCCGCGTCCAAGTGGAGACAGGAGCATCAAAAGCACAACAATCAAAGCCGCCACGACTGCCTGTGTGGCGGCTTGCCGCGTCAGATATGCCGCGCCGTCGTAGTAGTCGATCGGCATAGACGAAATCCACGACACTGTGTTGTCGGTGAACAAAAGGCCCAGCCGGCCGGAAAAGGCTTCATCAAATGCCGCCGTCCCGATTGAACCGGGCTCTTTGACAATTGGTGTTCGCAGATGAAAACCACCAAGCTCGGGCGATTTTTCGGTCGAAATGACGTGGGCAGACGATGGGCCCCATGGGAACAATTGTGTCACCCCGCCCCAAACAAACAGGGTCATGCCCGCGGTGACGGTTGCAATGAGCGGTTTGAACATCAGGCATCTTCATAAGTAATCACTTATGGCTTCATAAATATAAGTGAAGACTTATGGGTCAAGAAAATTCTTGCTGCCGTCCTGATCCTTCAAGCGAAGCGCTTTCTGGATCAACGTTTCACTGCCGTCCCATAGCGCCCGTGCATGCTCTGGATCGAGGGATGTTTTTGATGATCGAGAACGATTGGGGCCCTGCCAATATGCAGGTTCATGATCCACGTCTTGTGTGAGAAGTGCGGCCAAGTAGCGCCCGGCGTCCTTCGGAGTGCGCGTTGTGACCCGCAGTAAGCGCATCAGCCACGGAGCGGTCAGTATCCGTTTGGTCAACGGGTTGATATTTCGCATGAGATCACTGCCCGGAACGCCGCCCGGATCATAGGTCAAAACATCAATCACCTTGTTCGGCGCAAGGTCGTGAGCCCGTCTCGCGAACTCGTAAGCGAAGAGAAGATTGCAGAGTTTTGACGTCGAATACCGTACGATCGCGTTGGTGTTCCTGGTCTGGGGATCAAGCGGGTTGGCGAGGACAGAGGCATTTCGCAGTATCGGCTTGTTGAAACGCCCCTCCATCGTGTTTGGATCATGTGTGCCACTGCTCACCACGATGAGGCGAGCCCGATTTGCGAAAGACGGGAGTAGCGCAAGGGTCAGATGCATGTGGGCAAGATGATTAACGGCAAAGGTTTCTTCGAACCCATCCTCGGAAACACGCATCTCACCCGGCCCGGCTTGTGTTCCTGCATTGCAAATCAACGCTGACAGTGGCGGAACGACGCCCGTTGACACCAGAACATTGTACTCCAGCGCGAACCGGCCCACGTCAGGTAATGAAGCGAGATCAAGCTTCGCCCCCGCCACATTTGGCGGACAGGAGGCTGCAAATGCCTGTGCCTTATTGGCATTGCGCCCTGCCACGATGATCAGTGCATCAGGATGCGTTGCATGAAGAAGGCGGGCCGCCTCCGCGCCAATGCCACCATACCCACCGGTGATCAGGATTGCCTTGTCGAAAGCAGCAAGATCGTTTTGCCCCATACCCATCAGCGAGCCAACAGTCGTCATCCGGATCATCCCCCCTCTGGCAACACAAGCATCTGCCAAACAGTCGCCGTGACCGCAGCGGTATCCACAGCAACGCCGATCGCTGCTTGCGCCGCGATCCCATCGAACAAGGCAATCAGAAGATGTGCAGTGGTTTCGTCGCTTTGCGTGCAGACCTTACGGCCGCGAACGGACGCAATAAAGTTGCTCGTCATGGCGACTTCGGACGCAACAAGCTTTTGCGCGTATCGCGCCACGTTCTGGTTGTCAGCGGCGAGGCTGCAGATGTTCCGTTTGCGGGCGAAGTGGGCCGGGTCGGTGCGGATGACCGTGAGCGCCCAGTCGATCATCGTGTCGACCAGTGCGGGTCCTTGTCGTTCGACCGGGTCGGATCTGCCGTTCATCAATTCCGCGAACGCTTCAAGGTATTTCGCGGTTGCTTCCTCGATACTCGCCAGCAGCAATCCTTCGGCATCTTTGAAGTAGTATGGGATCAAGCCGTGATTGACCCCAGCCTTTCGGGCGACAGCGCGCGCACCGAAGGATGGTGAAACCCGCGCCAGATCAGCAAGAGCGGTTTCGATAAGTGCAGTTCTGGCATCGGATGCAGGCATGATCAAAAAATTTAGTCGGCTGACTAAATTAGTCAAGCGACTAATTTGCGGCCTTTATTGGCAACGCCGATCGTGAGGAACAATGCGCCCCACATCGTTGCAAGTTGAAGTGACAGGGGAATAATCGTTGTCGCTCCCTACCCCTATGACGTTCCGTCAGGTTTGAAACAGGATGCCCTCGTCGCTTGGCACGTCTTCCCGTGCATCCTAGGCTTGAGTCCAGCAAACGTCGTCGGTCAGGGAAAACCAATGGACATCAAGGACAGGATTGCCGTCGTCACAGGTGCGGCCGCAGGTATCGGTCGCGCGCTGTGCGAAGCCTTTGCGGATCAGGGTGCGCGTGCCGTTGTCTGTGCGGACATTGACGCGAATGGCTCAAAGGAAACGGCACGCTCAATCAATGGGATAGCCAAGACAATTGATGTTTCCCGAGAAGCCGAGATTGCCGATCTGATTGCGGACGTCGAGCAGTCGGTCGGCCCAATCGACATCTTCTGTTCAAACGCGGGCGTATTGGTTGAAGGTGGTGCGGAAGCACCGGATGCCGAATGGCAGCGGCTTTGGGACATCAACGTCATGGCGCATGTCTGGGCCGCCCGGCACGTCGTGCCCCTGATGCTCAAACGCGGTGGCGGCTACCTGCTCAACACCGCGTCGGCCGCAGGTTTGCTGAACCAGATTGGCTCGGCGCCCTATGGCGTGACCAAGCACGCGGCGGTCGGTCTGGCGGAATGGTTGGCAATCACGCATGGCGATGCAGGCATCAAGGTGTCCGTTCTGTGCCCGCAAGCCGTCCGCACAGCCATGACAGAAGGGCACGAGGACCACGTCGCTGCGATCGACGGAATGCTTGAACCCGCAGACGCGGCCAACGCCTGTATCGAGGCCATTCGAAACGAAGAGTTTCTGGTCCTGCCGCACGCCAATGTACGCAAGTATATGCAGCTCAAGACCGCTGACTATGACCGCTGGATTGCGGGCATGCAAAAACTGAACCGTGCCTATTCCGGCTGATCCTTGGGTGTGATCGGGCGAATGAGGCCTTCCTGCGCGACCGAGGCAACAAGCCTGCCGTCCTTGTCGTAGATCATCCCGCGGTTAAAGCCCCTGCCCTTGCCGGACCATGGGCTGTCCATCGTGTAAAGATGCCAGTCACAAAAGGATGCGGGTGCGTGAAACCACATGGCGTGGTCAAGGCTGGCGGCCATCACGCGGCCTGTGAACCAGGTTTGCCCATGCGGACGCAAGGCCGTGCCCAGAAGGTTCAGGTCGGACGCATAGGCCAGCAGACAATGCTGCAATTGCGGACTGATGCCGCGTGCAGCCGCCATGCGGAACCACAGGTGGCTGCGGTCGTCCATCGGCTCCGGCGTGAAGAAATCGCGCGGCGCCACCTCGCGGATGTCGATGGGGCGCGGGCGCAGGAATTCTTCGTGATACTTTTCGGGAATGCGGTCAACGACTGTTTCACGCAGCTCCTTGCGGTCACGCAGATGCTCCGGCCCTTCGACCTCGGGCATCGGGTGCTGATGCGACCAGCCGTCCTCGTCAGCATGGAACGACGCTGACATGTTCAGGATCTGGCGCCCGTGTTGGATCGCGACGACCCGCCTGGTGGTGAAACTGCCGCCGTCCCGGGCGCGGTCCACCTGGTAGATCACCGGGATCGACGGATCGCCCGGACGAATGAAATAGGCGTGAAGCGAGTGGCACAGACGGTCTTCGACCGTGCGATAGGCTGCAGCCAGCGCCTGTCCGATCACCTGCCCGCCAAAAATGCGTGTCGGGGTCTCGCCCCCCTGCCCCGTGCCGCGGAACAGATCAACTTCCAGCCGTTCGACGGCCAGCAGGTCCAGCAAGGTTTGATGTGCATCTGTCATGGGCGCTGTCCTGTCACATCAACGCGCCATGCACCAGCGCCTTTAGTTCTGCCCGCGCCGGGTAGCTGGACGAAGGGCTAAGCTGCGTGAACATCACCACGCTGAAATCATTTACGCGGTCCACCCAGAAAAATGTGGATGCCATACCGCCCCAACTGAAATCCCCGACCGAAGACGGCACGCGGCTGCGCGCGGGATGGATCACAACGCCGCCGCCGATGCCAAAACCCATCCCCTCCATCGGCTGTTCGGCAAAGCTGGCCGGGCCAAGGCTTGCGATATCCCCGGGCAGGTGGTTCGACATCATGAACTCGGCAGTGGAAGGAGAAATCAGCGCCTGCCCGCCCAAGCGCAGGCATTCGGCAAAGGTCATGTAATCGTCGATGCTACCCACCAGTCCCCCTCCGCCGCTGAAACAGGTGGTGCGCCGGAAAGGTGATCCGGTCGAATTGTCGAAGATGCGCAAAGTCGTGTCGCCCTCCGCAGACGCATTCAGGTTCATCGCATCGCCGGCCAGGGGCGTATAGAGGCTAGCAAATCGGTCGAGTGCGCTGTCGGGAACGGTAAATCCGGTATCGACCATACCAAGCGGTCCCAAGACACGGGTGCGAAACACCTGATCCAGGGTTTCGCCTGTTACGACTTCTATCACCCGCCCAATGACATCGATCCCGACGGAATACTCCCAGCGCGCACCGGGCGCAAAGGCCAGAGGCAATGTCGCCAGCAGGTCGGATTGCTCAGCCAAGGTGCCTGCAGTGGGTTTGAAGAGCAGGTCCAGATCTTCCATCGCCTTTGGGACAATTCCAGGGTTGAACGGGTAGCTGAACCCGGACCGGTGCGTGAGCAATTGATGCAGCGTTGGCGTCGCACAAGGCTCTGTTTGCGTGATGTCCGTGGCATCGGAGCGCAGGGCGCGCACCTCTCCGAAGGCGGGCAGAAAACGGGACAGGGGCGCATCAAGATGCAGGCGCCCCTTTTCGACCAACATCATCAGGATCATGGACGTGATGGGCTTGGTCATCGAATAGATGCGTACCAGCGTATCCCGGTCGAAAGGTGCGCCGCGATCAAGGTCCCGCACGCCGGACTGCGCAAACAAAACCTCCCTGCCATGCTGCTGGACACATACCGAGAGCCCGGCAAACCTCTCGGACTGCGTGTAGCCGTCGGCCCAGCGTTGAATGCGGGACAGGCGGGCGGGATCAAGGGTGAGTGACATCGCTCCACGATACGGGGCTGTGCGGCCTTGCCAAGCCAAATCCACCGTGGGTAGCATCCGACGCAAGGGAGGACACCATGCTGAAACTCTACTTTGCTCCGCGCAGCCGCGCGGTCCGCGTTGCTTGGTTGCTGGAAGAAATGGGGTTGGACTACGACCTTGTGTCCTACGCGCTTGGCGATCCAACCATGCGCAGCGCGGGTTTTCGAGAGCAGGTGCATCCGATGGGGCGTGTGCCTGTGCTGGTCGACGGCGATGTGCAGATCATGGAAAGCGGTGCGATCCTCGAATACCTCCTGACCCGGCACGGCGATGGACGGTTTCGACCCCTGCCCGACAGCCCGGACTACCCTGCCTATCTGCAATGGCTGCACTATTCCGAGGGTATGATCATGCCGCAGGTGAACAGCTACATGGTCGAGACGTTGTTTTTGCCGCCGGAGCGGCGGTCGGAGGTGCATGCCAAGCGGGCGGCCAAGCTGATGGGACAAATGCTGGTGTCGGTTGATGTGGCACTGCAGGGGCGCGACCATCTTGCAGGCGAATTTTCGGCAGCCGACATCATGACCGGGTCAGCGGCGATCTCTGCCAAAGGTATCGGCATAAACATGTCAGAGATGCCACATCTGGCCGCCTACATCGAACGGCTCGAAGCGCGCCCGGCCTACCAGACCGCCGCCGGTCTTTGACGCAAAGACCGGATGGAAAGCGACACGCTTTCCACGCGACCAATGGTTTCTACGTCAGACACCACACGGGCGCCGCGTAGGCGTCCAGCTACACCTCCAGCCACTCCTTGCGCACGTCTTCGCGCGCCTTGAGCTCGGCTGGCGTTCCTTCGAAGACCACCTGACCGTGGCCCATCACGTAGACACGGTGGGCAATGTCGAGAGCGATGGACAGCTTTTGCTCAACCAGCAAAGTGGCGATGCCCCGCTTGGCAATCTCCTGCAGCAGTTGCGCCACACGCTGAACCATCTGCGGGCTCAAACCCTCGGTCGGCTCGTCAATCATCACAAGGTCCGGATCCCCCATAAGAGTCCGGCACATGGTCAGCATCTGCTGCTCCCCGCCCGACAGCACCGACGCCTCTACATCCGCGCGGCGCGAAAGGTTTTCGAACATGTCGAACATGTCCTGCATCGACCAGCGCCCCTGCCCGTCCTTTTGGCCGGGTTTGAGGCCGAGGATCAGGTTCTGTCGTGTGGTCAGACCCGGAAAGATGTCGCGGTTCTCGGGCACATATCCAATGCCAAGATTGGCCACCTCATAGGCTTTTCTGCCGGCAATCTCCTGCCCCCGGAACTTGATGGACCCGTGTGGTTCAACCTCTCCCATCACGGCCTTGCAAGTGGTCGAGCGCCCCACCCCGTTGCGACCCAGGAGGGCGACGATCTCACCCTCGGCGATCTGGATGTTCACCCCCTGAAGGATGTGCGACTTGCCGTAATAGGCATGCAGGTCAGTGACATCGAGCATCAGTGCGCCTCCAATGCTTCGCCAAGGTAGGCTTCCTGCACCTTCGGGTTGGCGCGCACGGCTTCCGGCGTGCCGGTGGCGATGATCTCGCCATAGACCAAGACGCTGATCTGATCGGCGAGGCCAAAGACAACGCCCATGTCATGTTCCACCATGATCAACGTCTTCCCCTCCGTCACGGTACGGATCAGGTCGACAATGTAGTCAGTCTCCGAATGGCTCATGCCAGCCGTGGGTTCATCCAGCATGATAACATTCGCGCCACCCGCGATGGTGATCCCAATCTCAAGCGCGCGTTGTTCGGCATAGCTCAGCACGCCAGCAGGCAGATCGCGACGGGCGGTCAGGTTGATCTGGTCAAGGATCTCGTCCGTTCCCTCTGTCAATGCGCGGGACCGCCCGACCATCGACCAGAAGTTGTAGCGGTAGCCCATCGACCACAGCAGTGAACAGCGCACGTTTTCGAACACCGACATCTTGGGAAAGATGTTGGTGATCTGAAATGACCGGCTGAGCCCCATGCGGTTGATCTGGAACGGGGCCTTGCCCGCAAGGTCTTGCCCATGCAACCGGATCGCACCCTCCGTCTGCGGGAAACGCCCGGTGATCAGGTTGAACAGCGTGGATTTGCCCGCGCCATTGGGTCCGATGATCGCGTGCCGCTCGCCCTTGCCGATCTTCAGATCGACGCCCCGAATGATCTCGGTCTTGCCAAAGGACTTCTTCAGCCCGTCCATTTCCAATGCGGCAGTCATCTCGGGGCTCCGTCCGGTGTGTTGGCGTCGTTCCACGCCTCGGCCAAGGCTGGTGCTGTCCTGCGCGCAATGCCGAAGCCGACAAGAGTGACAGCGATGGCCACGATCCAAGGCAGGATCGTGTGGCTTTCAAACGTGATCCAGTACAGGGTCATGCTGTGATCACCGGCACTTGCATGGCGCAAATGGAAGGTCATCTCGATCAATGCTGCAGCCCCGAGGCACCCGATTGCACCCGCCCCGAGCGTCTTTACGTACGGTACGCCCAGCCGACCCAGCTTGCCGAGACGCATCGCGGGCACGTGCATCATCAAGAGGCCCGCAAGACCACCGGGAAAGAACATCACCGTCACGACAAAGACGATGCCGAGATAGAATGCCCAGAGTTCGGTTTGCAGGCTCAGCACGGTCTGCACCAAAGTGAATACGATGGCGCCAAGGATCGGCCCAAAGAAGAAACCTACGCCGCCCAAGAATGTCGCAAGCAGGATTAGGCCGGATTGCGTGGTGTTCAGATTCTCTTCGGTCAGGATTTCATAGTTGATCGCAAAGAGTGCGCCAGCCACGCCCGCGAAAAACCCGGACGCAACGAAAGAGAAGAAGCGCACCCAACGTGCCGAATAACCCAGAAATTCGGCGCGTTCCGGGTTGTCGCGCACAGCGTTTGCCATGCGCCCCAATGGTGTGCGGGAGTAGAGATACATGAGAGCCGCCGAGATCATCAGCCACGCCGCAATCAGGTAATACACCTCGATCTGCTGCAGGAACTCGACCCCGAAGAACGGCATACCGTAGGTGCGATCCCCGGAAATACCCTCCTCACCCCCGAAGAAGGCAACGATGATGACCGAGCACGCGGCGATCAACTCGCCCACGCCGAGCGAGATCATGGCAAAGACGGTGCCTGCCTTGCGGGTTGAAAAAGCGCCCACGATTGTCGCCAGCCCCATGCCCATCAACCCGCCGAAAACTGGTAGCAGCGGCAACGGGATCTGGGAAAAGAAGTCGTCCATGTTCATGATGTGAACACAGGCAAACCCGCCCACACCCGCATAGACGGCGTGACCGAAACTCAGCATCCCGCCCTGCCCCAACAGCATGTTGTAAGCCAGGGCAAAGATGATGGTGATCGCCATCTGGTTCATGATCGTGATGGCGGAATTGGCGGTGAAGATGAACGGCAGGATCATCACCAACGCCGCGGCCAGCACCCACGGGATCAGCGGGATGGTCAAAGATCCTGCACGCATCCGCTGGGCGGGTTTGGTCGGGTCGGTGGTCAGCTGATCGGTCATGCGTCACGCTTTCCGAAGAGGCCGTAGGGTCGGAAGATCAGGATCAGCACCATCAGAATGTACGGCAGGATGTCAGCAATCTGAGGGCTGGTGATGGACCACAGGTCGCGCCAGGCGCTGTCCCAGATCGGCTGTGGCTTGGTGAACCCGAGCCAGGTCAGGAGGTCCTCCATCCTCAGATTGTACGCTTTGGAAAATGTGGTGATCCAGCCGATGAGAAGCGAAGCGACCAGTGCACCCCACAGGCTGCCGAGGCCCCCGATGACAATGGTAACGAACACGATAGAGCCTAGAACGAAGGCCATGCCGGGGAAAGTGCCCAAGACCGGGCCTGCGATCACACCGGCAACGCCCGCCAATGCGGTGCCTACGCCAAAGACACCCATGAAAATGAGCGGCACATTGTGGCCCAAAGCCTCGACCGTTTTGGGATAGGTGAGTGCCGCCTGGATAATCATTCCGACTCTCGTTCGTGTCAGTACGTAAAGCAGCCCGATAAAGATCGCGACCGAGATGAAGATCATGAAAATTTTGTAGGCCGGGATCGAGTTGCCCGCGATGGAGAAGGCGGTGAATTGCAGGATCTCAGGCGTGGCGTAGGGCATCTGGTTCTTGCCCCAGATGAACTGCACCAACTCCTCGATCAGTAGGGCCAGTCCGAATGTAAAGATCAACTCGGGCACATGGCCATACTGGTGTACCCGCCTCAGCCCGTAGCGTTCGACCCCTGCCCCAAGCACGCCCACGACGAGCGGCGCGATCAGCAGGCCCATCCAGAAGCCGAGATAGAGGCTGATCTGGAAGGCAAAGTATGCACCGAGCATGTAAAAGCTGGCATGAGCGAAGTTGAGCACGCCCATCATCGAGAAGATGAGGGTCAGCCCGGCCGACAGCATGAACAGCAACAGGCCAGTGACAAGTCCGTCGATGAGATTGACGAGGATGAGGTCCATATCACACGTGATCCAAAGGACGCCTTGCGGCGACACGATTCATGTTCCGGGAATGAGGGGTTCACCCCTCAAACTCCCCACCGATGTACCAAGGAAGAAACACGGGGCGCGCGGATACGCCCCGTGCGTACTGGTTACGGGCGACGCATCTCGCAGGTGGTCGGGCTGTCTGCCGCGGCCATCTCGACCGTTTTGACCACCTTCACGCCGAAGCCGGAATTGTCGTGGTCGAATACAACATCATTGGTGTGTTCCATGATGTGTACGTTCTGGATCAACTGGTGATCGCTCTCGCGCATCATCAAGTTCCCGCCCCACAGGCTTTCATGCTCCATCCCGGCAAGTGCATAGGCAACCGGCACGACATCATCGGCTGTACCTGCTTCGTTGATGGCCTTAGCGAGCATCTCAATCACGTTGGTAATACGCGCCTGGCTGAGGTTGCCGTCAGGATACTTCGCCTTGAACGCCTTAATGTACTCAGACGCGCGGTCGTTCGGCGGCGGATTCAACTGCCCCTCGGCTACGAGCCGCAAACTACCTACGCCGGCATCACCAAAGGCCGCTGTGATCCCGTCGGCAGCGGCGTAGTAGGTGTAAATCGGGCCGGTAAACCCGTTCTCGAGCACTGATTTGCCAAGACCGACCATGTCGGCACCCCAGTTGCCGGTGATGACAGCATCTGCCTCGGACGCCACGATCTTGCGGCTATACGGGGTGAAATCCTTCACCTTGCCAATGGGGTGCAACTCGTTTCCGACGATCTCGATCTCGGGCGCTTTCTCACCCAGATAGCGTACCGCAGCGGCAGCCACGGCTTTGCCGAAGCTGTAGTCCTGACCGATGATGTAGACCTTTTCGATCTCGTCATTGCTGACAATGCTGTCGGTCAGCGCGTCCATCTTGATGTCGGCATTGGCGTCAAAGCGGAAGTGCCAGAAATTGCACTTGTCGTTCGTCAGCGCCGGATCGACGGCGGAGTAGTTCAGAAACAGCACCCGGTCGTCGGGGTTGCGGCGGTTGTGCTTGTTGATGGCTTCGGTCAGCGCATTGGCAACGCCGGACGAGTTGCCCTGCGCGATGTACCGAATGCCCTGGTCAATCGCGACCTGCAGCTGGATCAGCGATTCCTTTGGACTGATCTTGTTGTCAAAGGCGACGATTTCGAACATGTCGCCGTCGAGTACGCCACCCTTCTTGTTCACCAGCTCTTCAGCTGCAAACTCGTACTGGTGCAAGCCGTTCGTCCCGGTCCCGGCAAACGGTCCACTCAGCGGGTCGATAAAGGCGATCTTGACGGTGTCGGCGCCGGCAGCAAAGGCACTGGCAGCAAGGGTCAGGGCTGTCGTCAGCCCCAGCATGGTCGTGGTGCGCATGATGTTCCTCCCTAGAACGCGGTCCGCCAAGCGACCTCTTTTTCGGGCCAGTTTGCGAGGCGGGATAGGTCCAGCGTTGCACAGGTACAGGATAAGTCAAGCGTCTAGGTTGAATCTGTTCGCAAGCTTTATGTGACGACACCACTCTTCATGTGTCACATAAGCTATAGTCTGCAATCAATTGTTATTTATCGGCTTCAAGGGCTTTCAATCCGTTCTCTGCGAAGACCGGAACAAAGGCGCCAAGCTGCATCGCCCGTTTGGGGTTCGACGCATTTCCGTCAAGGGCCCGTTTCAGCACACCCTGAATGATCGCCCCCATGCGGAAGAAGCAGAATGCCACGAAGAAACCGAACCGGTCGACGCGCTCCAAACCGCGGCGTTGGCAATATTCCGCCACAAATTCCGCATCGCTGGGAAGGCCAAGAGCCGCCCGATCCACCCCCATCAATCCGCGCCCTTCCGATCCGGCAGGCAACTGCCACTGCATGATGACGGATGCCAGATCAGCATAGGGATGACCGATGGTGCTGAGCTCCCAATCCAGCACGGCAAGACACCGAGTACCGTCCGCTTCGAAGATCATGTTGTCGATCCGGTAGTCTCCGTGCACAAGCGTACGCTGACCGTCGTCCTCCGGCATATCTGCCGCCAACCGTTCGATCAGACGGTTCATGGCCGGAATGTCCTGCGTTTCAGAGGCGCGATACTGTTTGGTCCAGCGGCCGACCTGCCGTTCAAGATAGTGCCCGGGCGGGCCATAGTCACCAAGCCCTACCGCGTCGACATCGACCTCGTGCAACGCCGCCAGAACGCGGTTCATGTCGGCAATCACAGCCGATCTGTCCGTGTTCGTCAGCCCCTCCATCGTCGGTTCGTTGAAGTTTCTGCCCGGCACGTGATCCATCACGTAGAAATCAGACCCGATGACCGACGCATCTTCGCACAGCACATGCATCTTCGCGACTGGCACGTCCGAGCCATACAAAGCGCGCTGCACACGAAACTCGCGGTCGACCGCATGTGCGGACTTCAGCAACTGCCCGGGCGGTTTCCGACGCAACACGTAATTGCCTGCCACGGTTTCCAGCAGGAATGTCGGATTTGACTGGCCGCCTGTGAACTTCGTTGCTGTAACGGGACTATCAAACCCGGGCAATTTGCCTTTGAGAAATTGCGAAACGGCAGCGGTATCGAGTGTCTGAGTGTCCATGATTATCCCGGGAATTCTTGTGCCAGCCGTGCACCGGCAGCGGCATATTCATCGGCCATGCGGTCCACGATGGCCCCAGCGGGGCCAACGGATTTGACTGCCCCGATGCCCTGCCCCGCGCCCCAGATCGTTTTCCACGCCTTGGGTTTCGACGACCCTGATGAGAAATTCATGGACGAGGCATCCGCCGTCGGCAAGTTGTCGGGGTCCATACCTGCGGCTTCGACGGATCCGCGTAAGTAGTTGCCCCAGACCCCGGTGAAAAGTGAAGAATACACGATGTCTTCGGCCCCGCTTTCGACGATCATGTCCTTGTAGCCTTGCACCGCATTCGCCTCCTCCGTGGCGATGAATGGGGACCCAACATAACCGAAATCGGCCCCCATGGCACGCGCGGCCAGCAAGGCTTCACCACTGGCGATGGCTCCCGACAGAGCGAGAGGGCCATCGAACCACTCTCGAATTTCGCGGACCAGGGCAAAGGGACTTTGCTGTCCTGCATGGCCCCCGGCCCCGGCCGCCACTGCAACCAGACCATCGGCACCCTTGTCGATGGCTTTGCGGGCAAAGGTGTTGTTGATGATATCGTGCAAAACAACACCGCCACAGGAATGGGCGGCTTCGTTCACCTCCACCCTTGCGCCAAGCGACGTGATCCAGATCGGCACCTTGTGACGCACGCAAATCTCCAGATCCCGATCCAGCCGCGCGTTCGATCGGTGCACGATCTGGTTGACGGCAAAAGGTGCGGCAGGCCGGTCCGGATTTGCCTGATTGTGCCGACCCAATTCCTCGGAAATCTGCGTCAGCCAAGCCTCCAGCAGCGGCGGCTCGCCTTCGGCCTCGCGCGCATTCAAAGCTGGAAACGACCCGACAACGCCCGCCTTGCACTGTGCAATAACGAGTTCCGGAACTGAAATAATGAACAACGGTGCCGCAATCATTGGAATGCGCAGGCCCTGCAACGCGGCAGGCAACTGTCGGTCAGCCATCATATCTCGCGCCACGGTCACAGCACCTCGAACAGGCCAGCAGCACCCATGCCGCCGCCCACACACATGGTACAAACCACATGTTTGGCACCGCGCCGCTTCCCCTCGATCAACGCATGACCGACCATACGCGCGCCAGACATGCCGTACGGGTGCCCGATGGAAATCGCCCCACCGTTGACGTTTAACAACTCGTCCGGAATGCCAAGCGTATCGCGGCAATAGAGCACCTGAACCGCAAACGCCTCGTTCAACTCCCACAGTCCAATGTCGTCCATGCCCAGCCCATGCGCCTCAAGCAGCTTCGGCACGGCAAAAACGGGTCCGATCCCCATCTCATCCGGCTCGCACCCAGCGGCCATGACACCGACACAACGACCCAGTGGCGTGAGCCCCTTCTTCTCAGCCATCGACGCCTCCATCACGACAGCAGCAGATGCGCCATCCGACAGCTGGGAGGCGTTGCCCGCGGTGATGTATTCACCCTGCTCCACATGGATGCCGTTCGCAAAAACCGGCTTCAGCCCGGCGACGTTTTCATAGGTTGTACCGGGCCGGTTGCCCTCGTCCTTTTCCAGCGTCACCTCGTGCTCCGAGATGGCCTTGGTTTCCTTGTCCTGAAACTTCATCACCGTGGAGAGCGGGACGATCTCATCATCAAACTTCCCCGCCTCCTGCGCGGCAGCGGTGCGCGCCTGGCTCTGGACCGCATAGCGATCCTGCGCCTCGCGGCTCACACCGTAACGGGCCGCAACGGTCTCGGCAGTCTCCAGCATGGTCATGTAAATCTCGGGCTTGTTTTGCTTCAGCCACGGATCGGCATGGGTCCGCATCTCCTGCGTCTGCACCATCGAGACGGACTCGACACCCCCGCCCACAACCACGTCCATGCCGTCATGCACCACCTGTTTCGAGGCGGTGGCAATCGCCATCATGCCCGACGCACATTGCCGATCCACGCTCATGCCCGCTACGGTCACCGGCAGGCCGGCACGGATCGCCGCCTGTCGCGCAACATTGCCCGCCTGGTGGCCTTGCTGGAGCGCGGCACCCATGATCACGTCCTGCACCTCTGCCCCTTCAAGTCCCGCCCGCTTGACCGCATGTTCGATGGCGTGTGCGGCCAGCGTCTGGGGCGGCGTCGCGTTGAATGCACCACGATAGGCTTTGCCGATGGGCGTGCGGGCGGTGGAGACGATAACAGCGTCGCGCATGATCAGATGTCCTTGTGTGTTGAGAAGTCAGGACCGGGGCGCTGCCCCGGACCCCGCGGTTTGTTTGGCGAAATGAAGAAGGATCGGCGACTACCAGTCAAGCGTCACCCCCTGCGCTTTCGCCGCGCGCAGCGCGTATTTGCGGGTCTGGGCAAATGCGTTTTCTAGCGGTTCGGCACCAGTCGGGTCGGTGATCGTCGACCATGCAGCCGCTACAGCTTCCGGCGTGATGTCACCCTCAATCAGCGCCCCTTTGGTTTCGGTGATCTGCGTCACGGCGAAGGTGCCTCCGCCCGCCGACAGAATCGTGCGGCTCGGTGCGTCCTTGCTCACAAGATACAACACGCCGGGAGTGATCGTTTCCGGCTGCAAAAGCGCAAAGGCCGCGTCTGGCAACAATCCTTCCGTCATGGCCGTGGCGGCAGTCGGGGCGAGCGTGTTGACGCGGATGTCGTCTCGCGCGCCTTCAAGGTGAAGCGTATTCATCAGCCCCACCATCGCCGCCTTGGCCGCACCGTAGTTCGACTGACCGAAATTCCCGTAGAGCCCCGACCCGGACGACGTCAGAACGATCCGACCATAGCCCTGCGCCCGCATGATCGGCCAGACAGAATGGCAGCACAGCGCCGTGCCCATCAGATGCACGTCGATGACCTTGGCGAAATCGGCCATGTCCATCTTGGCAAAGGTCTTGTCCCGCAGGATGCCTGCATTGTTGATCAGAATGTCGATCCGGCCCCAGCGGTCCATGACCTGCGCGACCATGTCGGCGACGGCACGTGCGTCGGAGACATCCGCCGGCAAAGCGAGCGCTTCGCCTCCGGCACCCTCGATCTCAGCCACAACCTCATCCGCCGCGTGCATGTCGTTGATCACGACCTTCGCACCCCGTGATGCCAGTCCAAGCGCGTGCGACCGGCCCAGCCCGGCGCCCGCCCCGGTGACGATCGCAACATGATCGTCGAAGCGGATCATCCGCCCAGGGCCGCACGGAAGAGGTTTGGCCCGGTCATCACCTGAACGCCACCCGACACCGGCAGAACCGCCCCCGTCAAATAGGCGCCGCCACGCCCGCACAAGAACTGCATGCAGCCCGCGATATCCTCGTCACGCCCAACGCGGCCCAACGGCACGTCGGCGCCGACCTTTTCGCGCATGTCTTCATCAGCCGTCGCAAACGCCGTCATATTCGACACGAAAGGCCCCGGTGCCAGCGCATTCACGGTGACATTGTGTGGCGCCAGCTCCTTGGCCATGATCTTGGTCATGTGGAGCACCGCAGCCTTGGACGCGGCATAAGAATAAGCGCCGTCTCCCAGCGGCACCTCTCCCATGACAGAGCCCACGTTGACCACGCGCGCAGGGTCATCGGCGGTCCCGCTTTTGATCAGGACAGGCAGCAGCGACTGCGTCAGGTGGAACATCGCGGCGACGTTCACATTCATCACCTTTTCCCACGCAGCATGAGGGAATTGCCCCATCGGCGCGCCCCACGTCACGCCGGAGTTGTTCATCAGGATATGCAAGTGGTCCGTGCGACCCGTGACCTCTGCAACGAGCTCAGCAATCCCCTCCTCGCTGCCGAGATCACCTGCAAAACCCTCGACCGATCCGGGCGCGTCCAACGCATTCAACTCGGCCGCCACCGCTTCGCAGGCATCGCCCTTGCGGCTCGCGATCAGCACGCGCGCTCCAGCCATCATCAGCCCGGTGGCGGCCATCCGCCCGATGCCGGTCGCACCACCGGTGACAAGGGCCACCTTGCCCTCCAACGAAAACAGGGTCTTGGGGTCCATCGCTTATCCTCCCTTGCGCAGGCTACCGTTACGTCGCCCGGGCTTGCCGCTTTACAGCAGCATCTCCTCAACTGCAGGATGTGGCAAAGGCAGACGGTTTGCACCCCTGCCGTTACGTCATGGGTGGGAGGACCCGATATGCACGCCATGCTCAGCACCGCCCCCGGCGGGCCCGAAACCTTGGAATGGACAGAGGGGCCAGTGCCCGAACCGAAGAAGGGTGAGGTGCGAATCGCCGTCAAAGCGGCGGGCGTGAACTTTCCGGACACCCTGATCATACGTGATCTCTACCAGGTAAAGCCGCCCCGCCCCTTTGCTCCCGGTGGCGAGGTCGCGGGGGTGGTTGAAGCCTTGGGCGAAGGCGTGACCAACCTCGCAGTAGGTGACCGCGTGCTGGCCATGACCGGTTTTGGTGGTTTCACAACGCATTTATGTGCCCAGGCCATGGCGTGTGTGAAGATACCGGACAACATGCCCTTCGAGGATGCGGCATGTTTCATTTTCACATACGGTACGTCGCACTACGCTTTGAAAAACCGTGCAGAATTGAAATCGGGTGAAACTCTGCTGGTTCTGGGCGCCGCGGGTGGCGTCGGGGCGGCTGCCATCGAGTTGGGCAAGGCTGCAGGCGCGCGTGTGATCGCTGCGGTCAGCTCGCAGGAGAAGGCCGATTTTTGCAGCGAGCTTGGCGCAGATGCCGCGATCATCTACCCGCGCCAGATGGATCGGGATGCCCAGAAAGCGCTGTCGGCAGACATCAAGAAGGTGGCAGGGCCTGACGGGGTAAACGTCGCCTATGACGCGGTGGGCGGAGACTATGCCGAACCGGTAATCCGCTCCATGGGATGGGGCGGCCGTTTCCTCGTTGTCGGGTTTCCGGCTGGCATCCCGTCGATCCCCCTCAACCTGACCTTGCTGAAATCATGCCAAATCGTCGGAGTCTTCTGGGGCGCATCCATCTATCGTGACCCGGTTGCGCACATGCAGAACGTCTCGGAGCTCTTTGATATGTATGAAAAAGGGCAAGTCAAACCGCGCATCTCGGCCAGCTTCCCGATGCAGGAGGCGGCCAAGGCGCTGGCCCTGATCGCAGACCGCAAGGTATTGGGGAAAGTGGTGCTGACGAACTCCTAGAGGTGGGAAAGATGCTGCGTGTCGTTGAACCCCCGCACACTCATTCGCTCATCGTGGATGACCAGTCGGCTGATCGATCCGTTGGCAGCACCCAGAAAGGAAAACGGTTCAGCGCCAGAGGCAACGGCAAGCGCCGCGCCAATCACCCCTCCGTGCACGAAGACTGCAATGCGCTGGTCCCTGTGTGCGCGAGCGATGTCCATCAACCCTTTGCGAACGCGGGTAAAGAACGCATCGCGCGTCTCAGCACCCGGAATGGGCGCCCAATCCTGTATCTCCCGCACATGTGCATAGATCGGGTCGCCTTCCGCGGCCTTGATCCGGTACAGACCGCCGTCCCAATCCCCCAGGTGCACCTCGTGCAGATCCGGGTTCTCAATCGGTGTCAGCCCCAAATGCGCTGCCAGCGGCGCTGCGGTTTGATGCGTTCGCGTCAGCTTTGTCACGTAAAGCGCAGCAAATGCTTCGTTTTTCAGGCGCTCTCCGACCGCAACCGCCTGCCGTTCGCCTTGTGGGTGAAGCGGTGGATCCCCATGCCCATCCTTCATTGGAAAGGACACGCCCGGTCGCGCGGGGGCACTTTCGCCATGCCTGATCAAGTACAGATCTGCCGCCCCGACAGGCGGCGCATAAACAGGTTGCCGATACTCTTTCGTCATACCCCTTCATATACAGGAGCCGTTCAATGACCAACCGCCAGATTGTTGTCGCCAGTCTGCCACAAGGCGCGCTCGAACCCTCACATTTCGAGTTGCAGGATGTGCCCATGCCGACGCCGCAAGACGGTGAGGTGCTGCTGCGTACGATCCTGATGAGCATCGATGCGGCAAACCGCTCCTGGATGCAGGGCGCCACCTATCGTGATGCAGTCAACGCGGGCGATGCCATGCCCACATACGCCATCTGCGAAGTGATGGAGAGCAAGTCGCCCCGCCTTGTCCCTGGTGACATCGTCGCGGCAGAAAGCGTTTGGGCCGACCACGTGATACGCCCGGCCCATAAGCTGCAGAAACTGCCCAAGGTGCAACCGATCAGCCACCTGCTCAGCGTCTACGGCATCGCGGGCAAAACAGCCTTTCATGGCCTTATGCAAATTGGGCAACCGCTGGCTGGTGAAACCATCGTGGTCAGCGCCGCAGCGGGATCTGTGGGCGGCTACGTGGGCCAGATCGGCAAGGCGCTCGGTTGCCGGGTCGTGGGCATCGCGGGCGGGCCTGAGAAATGCGCATTCGTGACGGACCAGCTTGGTTTTGATGCCTGCGTCGACTACCGCGCAGGTGGCGTCTTCAAAGCGCTGCGCAGCGCGTGTCCGGATGGGATCGACGTCTATTTCGACAATGTCGGCGGAGAGATCCTCGAAACCACGCTGGCGCTCATGAACGAGCGGGGTCGTGTCGTATGCTGCGGCGCGATCAGCCAATACGACACAACACACCCGACCGGTCCGCGGAACTTGCCGGGTGTGGTCGTGGTCAAACGGCTGCGTATGGAGGGGTTCATTGTCATGGACTTCGCCCGTGACGACGCCAAGGCAACCCGCGCCCTGCAAGCCTGGGTCGCGCAAGGCAAGATCAAGGTGACCGAAGACATCGTTGAAGGACTGGAAAACGCCCCGCAAGCGTTGATTGGCCTGCTCAGCGGCGACAATACGGGCAAGCGCATGGTTCGGGTCGGGGCCGATCCATGAGCATTGATCGCGCCCTTGCCGACATGACGGCGCAGATCGGCACCGAGGTGGGCGTGTCCAAGTGGATTGGCATCGACCAAACCATGATCGACCAGTTTGCCCAGGTGACACATGACGATCAATGGATCCATGTCGACACCGCACGCGCAGCGGAAACGGATCTGGGCGGCACGATTGCGCACGGGTTTCTGACGCTCAGCCTTGCATCACGCTTCGCGTATGATTGCTTCCCGCTTCTGCCGGGGCAACACATGGGAATTAACTACGGCTTCAACCGGTTGCGCTTTCTGACCCCGGTGCGCCCCGGACATCGGGTTCGGGGCCGCTTCACGCTGATCAATACAACCAAGCGCACGGACACGGAAATCCTGCGCACGCTCGAACTGACCATTGAAATTGCAGATGTCGACACCCCGGCACTTGTTGCAGAATGGCTTGGATTGGCCCTGTTTCTGCCAGAGCCATAACGTACTACTGGACATATGTGGTGAAACCTCGCTAACACCACTGGAACATCAAGGTATTCCCCATGACTTCCGTCCTGGTTCTAAATGGGCCCAATCTGAACCTTTTGGGTACACGCCAACCTGAGATCTACGGCGCCACCACGCTGCCGGAGGTGGAACAGATATGCCGTGACCACGGCACCGCGAACGGTTTCGACGTGACCTGTGCACAGTCAAACCACGAAGGTGCGCTTGTCGATGCGATCCACGCAGCCAAGGGCACCCATGACGGTGTCGTGCTCAATGCCGGAGCCTATACACATACGTCCATCGCGCTCCACGACGCGATTCTCGGAGCTGAATTGCCCGTGGTCGAGCTGCATCTCAGCAACATCCATGCGCGTGAAACGTTTCGACACCGCAGCTATATCGCCCCCGTGGCCGTTGGTATGATTTGCGGCTTCGGCGTTGCTGGGTATACTTTGGCTCTTGACGCATTGATCGGGCATCTTGGGGGACGCACGTGAAAAGCTATCTGCACAGGTTGTCGAATTGCCAGACCATCGAAGAGCTGTGGGAAGCCCACACCCGGAAGATGGAAGAATATGGTTTCGACCGACTGATCTACGGGTTTACGCGCTACCGCTCGGGCACGTCGCTGGGCGACCCCGAAGATTTCATTATCCTGACAAACCATGCCAAGGAATACACCGACACCTTTCTGGGCGAACAGCACTATGTCCACGCGCCGATGGTCAATTGGGCCCTGAACAACGAAGGTGCATGCAGCTGGGGCATCCTGGCACAGATGCAATCGACCCAAACGCTCACGCCATCGGAACAGCGTGTATTGGAGTTCAACTACTCCATGGGCGTTACCGCAGGCTACACAATCAGCTTCAAGTCCGTATCGGCGCGGTCCAAGGGAGCGATCGCACTGACAGCGCGCGAGGGAATGACCCAGGAAGATGTCGATGCGATCTGGGCTGAGCACGGCCGCGACATCCACCTGATGAATAACGTGGCCCACCTGAAGATTCTCACCCTGCCCTACAGCGCGCCCAACCGGTCGCTGACCAAACGGCAACGCGAAGCGTTGGAATGGGTTGGTGATGGCAAGACGATGCAGGATATTGCAGTGCTGATGGGTTTGACGTCAGCCACGGTCGAAAAGCATTTGCGGCTTGCACGCGAGGCGCTGGCCGTTGAAACCACAGCACAGGCCGTACTCAAGGCGGCCTTTGCGAACCAGATGTTCATTCTCGAAGCCTAGCTGATAAGCCGATGCCAAATGCAGTCTTGCGTTATCTGAGCCACCCGCAGGTTCAGATAGACCCGGATGTCGAAATAACCCAGTGGCCACTGAATGCCGTGGGGCAAAGCCGCATCAGTGCGCTCGCGGCTGTTGCGACTGACAGGCTATCCGACACCGTAGCGGTCTATTCCAGCCCCGAACGCAAGGCGCGCGACGCTGCCGCACCTATTGCGCGCGCACTCGGCTTGGATATGCGAATTGCCGCCGATGGTTATGAAAACGACCGATCCTCGACCGGTTTTCTGCCGCCGAGCGAATTCGAAGAGGTTGCTGACGCATTCTTCGGAAATCCAAAAGAATCCATTCGCGGGTGGGAACGTGCAGTCGATGCACAATCAAGGATTCTCGGCAGCGTTAAACACGCATTGCGCGAAGCACCGGAGGGTGATGTGTTGATTGTTGGACACGGTGCCGTTGGAACGCTGCTTTTTTGTGCAGCAAAGGGATATCCCATCACGCGCACCTACGATCAAGGCCCCGGCGGTGGCGGAAATCTTCTCATGTTTGATCGCGAAACGCTTGAAATCAATACGGAATGGGAGCCGCTGGAAAGCCACTTTTCTCTATGAAAATATGGAGTTCTTGCATCTGACCCGTCCCGGTCCGGCACTCCCTTTTGAAACAAAATTGCAACAAACCTTACGTCAATACTAATTTTTGACCGTTAGGTAAGGAATCCCCCACTTTGCCAATCCCGCTTAAATTTGTCATTGTATGCGTGTTCCGTGAGTGGTGGCTTTAGCCAGGGAACAGCGAGGCGAATCTCTCATTATTTCGGGGGCTCTTCGTTTCGACCGGTTATCCGGAGCCGGCTCACCTGTTTATTCATCGACAGGTGAGTCGGATTTGTAGCGTCCACGTGTCTCATCCCCGTGGCCAAGGACGCCGACAAACGGGCGGGATTGCGACCCCAAACGCGGTCCCGCCCAACTTCCCCCTAAACGCCCAGAGCGTCCGTCGCCGCGCGTATTGCCACCGTCATCTCCGTATCCAACGCTGAGTGTGTCGCACCCCCCAGAACCCGGAGTTCTGATGCTGGCCACTCCCTTGAAAGAGCCCAGGGACCACGTAAGGGGCAGGACGGATCGAACCTGCTGTGGATCATCTTGCACTGAATATGCGCCAGGATCGCGACATTCTCGCGCAGTTCATCGTCACTCAGCCAGGCGCCATGTGCAAAATAGTGCGTCACAATGCGGGCAAAGCCCAACCTGAAGGCGGGGTCTGCATATCGGGATGCCGGATCGCCAATGTCGCCGCCGAAAATGGCTGTCTCCCACTGGCACCAGGCATCAGCCGCGGCTTGTGCATGATCCGGATCGCGCAGCAGATCAGCGTAAGCCCTGATCCTCATGGGCGTCTTGAGCGGGCTGTCACCGACCCCCGGCACATGCTCGCAAAATGCGTCATAGGCTTCGGGAAACATTGCCCCGATGTCACCATACAACCATTGCAGATCGCGCGCTGCCGTGGTGGCGACCCCGGCCAGCACCATCGCCCGCACGCGCGTTGGGTGCGCCTGGGCATAGGCCAGGGCAAGGGTCGTGCCCCAGGACCCACCAAACAGCACCCACGCGTCGACACCAAGGTGGATGCGCAGGGCTTCGATGTCACTGATCAGATGTGTCGTCGTATTGGATGCAAGCGCAGCCAGTGTTTCGGATGCAGACGGTGTCGACCGACCACAGCCGCGCTGATCCAACAAGGTCACGCGGTATCGGTTCAGATCAAACAAATCGTAGTGCTGCGGTCGGCATACCGATCCGGGCCCACCGTGCAGAACCAGCGCATCCACGCCCTGCCCCTTCTGCTCGAACCACAACCGGTGACCATCCCCAACATCCAGCATGACCACCACCTCCAAAGCAAAACGGCGCGCCCCCATGGACGCGCCGTTTCCAATTGAATGCAAGAGAGGTCTTAGCCCTGAGCAGCTTTCGCAACCTCGGCAGCAAAGTCTTCTTTCTCGACCTCGATACCTTCGCCCACTTCCAGACGGGCAAACCCGGTGATGGTCGCGCCTGCTTCGGTCGCTGCGGCCTCGACCGTCAGGTCAGGGTTCACAACAAAGGATTGGTTCAGCAGCGTCGCTTCGGCCACGAACTTCTTCATCCGACCCACGATCATCTTTTCGATGACCTGCTCGGGCTTGCCGCTCTCGCGAGCGATGTCCATCTGGACCTGCTTTTCTTTCTCGACCACGGCGGGGTCCATGTCAGCTTCGGACAGAGCGGCAGGGTTCACGGCCGCGATGTGCATCGCCACCTGCTTGCCAAACGCCTCGTCACCACCATCCATGGCCACCAGTACGCCGATCTTGCCCATCCCAGCAGTCGCGGCATTGTGGACATAGGACACAACAGTGCCTCCGGAAATCTTGGCCATACGACGGACAGACATGTTCTCGCCAATGGTCGCGATCTTGTCAGTGACCACATCAGCGACCGATTTGCCGCCCATATCGGCTGCAACCAGCGCCTCCACATCGTCGACGTTCAGGGCCGCTTTGGCGATGCCCGACACCATCTCCTGAAACTCGGCATTCTTGCCGACGAAATCGGTTTCCGAGTTCACCTCGACCGCGACACCCGTGCCACCGTCAACGACAACGGCGACAAGACCTTCGGCAGCCGTACGGCCCGATTTCTTGGCCGCTTTCGCCAGACCCTTGGTGCGCAGCCAGTCCACGGCGGCTTCCATATCGCCACCGGTCTCGGTCAGCGCTTTTTTCGCGTCCATCATGCCTGCGCCGGTGCTGTCGCGCAGTTCTTTCACCAATGCTGCTGTGATTGCCATCTTTTGGCTCTCCTCAAATAGGTGTGTGATGCGGCAGGGCTTAGCCCGCCGCATATGTCAGTTCCGTGACGCTTCAGCTCTCGGCAGGTGCTTCGGCTGCAGCTTCTTCAGCGGCAGGGGCCTCTTCAGCCACAGCTTCCTCGACGGGCGCTTCTTCCATCGCACCCAGGTCAACGCCAGCCGCACCCAGTTGGGCGCTCATGCCGTCCAGCGCCGCCCGCGAGGCCAGATCGCAGTACAGCGCGATGGCACGGGCCGCATCGTCGTTGCCGGGGATGATGTAGTCCACACCATCGGGCGAGCAGTTGGTGTCGACAACAGCCACAACCGGAATGCCCAGCTTGTTGGCTTCGGCCACGGCCAGCGCTTCTTTCTTGACGTCGATGACGAACAGCAGGTCAGGACGACCGCCCATCTCGCGGATACCGCCCAGCGAGGCTTGCAGCTTGCTCTGGTCACGCTCCATGCCCAGACGCTCTTTCTTGGTCAGACCTTCGAACCCGGTCTCGGCCTGCTCGTCGATAGACTTCAGACGGTTGATCGACTGCGACACGGTTTGCCAGTTGGTCAGCGTGCCACCCAGCCAACGGTGGTTCATATAATACTGCGCGCATTTCTCAGCGGCTTCCGCCACCGGCTGCGACGCCTGGCGCTTTGTGCCCACGAACAGAACGCGGCCGCCCTTGGCAACGGTGTCGCGGATCGCTTGCAGCGCCTGGTCCAGCATAGGAACGGTCTGCGTCAGGTCCATGATGTGGATGCCGTTGCGCGAGCCGTAGATGAACGGCGACATACGCGGGTTCCAACGCTGTGTCTGGTGACCAAAGTGAACGCCTGCTTCCAGCAGCTGGCGCATGGTGAACTCGGGAAGAGCCATGTGCTTTATCCTTTTTCCGGTTTTCGCCTCGTCCGGGGTATCAGCGCGACTGCACCAACCGGTGGACATTTGGGGATGTCTCCCCCATCTGCCCGCCCCGAATTGCGGATTGATGCGCGGGCCTTACGGCAGCAGCCCCCAATTGACAAGCCCCAAATGCCCTCCAATCGCAATGCCCCTTCTTCTGGCTGAAAATACTTCGGGGAGTCCGCAGGACGGGGCAGAGCCCCTAAAAAACGTCGTCGCGCGCCAGCGCGGCCTTTGGATCGGCCAACTCTATATATTGTGCGCAAGATCCATCAAACACATAGCCCGGTGCACAACCGGTGTACGGGGGGTGCACAGGGGGTGTACGCATTGCGCACACTCCGCAGCGAACGATAGGAGGACCCATTGCGCAACAATGGGTTAAATCTCGGCGCTTTCGTTAACGCTCTGTTCATCTGAGGCAAGGCCATGACTGCTGCGTACAACCCCCTCTGCCGCAGCGGCCAGCGCCTTGCGGTTCGCGACATCCGACACCGAAATCGCCGGATGGTAGATCACCTCGACATGGCCATGACGCGGCAACGCAAGCGTGGCTAGCAGGTGGGTGCCAAACTCCATATCTCCCCACCAGCCATAGGTCCGCGCGTCGCGACCCCGGGGCGCGTGATAAACCACCGTGACCGGCTGGACCGATACGTGCGGGCGCAGCTCATCGGCAAAGAAGGATGCAAAGAGTGTTGTCTTGAAAGGCAACACGCGCAGTCCGTCGGTGCTGGTGCCTTCAGGGAAAAAGAGCAGCCGCTGACCGGCCCGCAACCGCTCCTCGAACAGGTCCGTCTGCGCCTTGGCCTCGCGCCGGTCCCGGGCGATGAAGAGCGTGCCTGTGGCGCGTGCCAATGCACCGATCCCGGGCCATCCCGCCACCTCGGATTTCGACACGAAATAGATGCGGTCCGCAGCGTTCAGCACAAAGATATCAAGCCACGAAGAATGGTTGGCCACAATCGCCCCCTGCCCCTCCATTGGCTTGCCACTACGCCGGTACGCGAGCCCCAGCCAGAATAGCGAAATGCGGCAGACGCACTGCGTGATCCACGGTGTCCAAGGACGGTGCAGGCCGAACAGCGGACGTTCGATCAGCCGCAACGGCAGCAATAGCGCAAGCCCGCCAAGGATGATCAGAAGGATGCCAAGACCGCGCCAGAAAACGCGTAGGATTGCAAGCGGGCCACGCGCGACATGCTCAGGCGGCGGTGCTCCGTCCCATGTCATGTTCATGTCTGCGCCCCATAGATCCGCCTCTGTCGCTCAGACATCACGGCGGTGTCCATGATCAGGCAAACATCCGTGGTGTTAAAGCTGTGGTCCACATATGCACCCTCACCCACAACCCCACCAAGCCGCAGATAAGCCTTGATCAGCGACGGCACCTGAACCATCGCCGCGCGCCTGTCGATCTCGGTCTCCGGCAAAAGGTTCATCGAAGCCGCATACGGCGGGCGGGCACGGACACGCAGATGTTCCGGAGCAAGATGACGGTGGTGCAAGAGAGACAGAGGCTGTGCCAAACGCTGCACATCCGTTCCGTGAAACGAGGCGACGCCAAACATGATCTCGATCCCGTGGTTCTCGATATAGGCGGCCAGCCCGT
The DNA here is from genome assembly GCF_019802125.1 of Tateyamaria omphalii. Taxonomy (GTDB): domain Bacteria; phylum Pseudomonadota; class Alphaproteobacteria; order Rhodobacterales; family Rhodobacteraceae; genus Tateyamaria; species Tateyamaria omphalii_B. Next base: position 1,204,415 of record NZ_JAHVHT010000001.1, on the reverse strand, counting down.
TCCAAAGGTGATACATCGCCGGTCCGCCGCGATAGTCCGCGTGTACACAGGATCGCCCCAACTCCAGAAGCCGCCGCCCTGTCGCGCGCAGGGGTGAGAGATCGTATTCATCCTCAGAATAGAATTGGCCTGCAGCCTCGGCCCGCTCTGCGCGCAGCATCCGGTAGACGGCAACCACCTGCCCTACGGCATCGTCGTGCAGCACAAGATGATCAAAGAAAGGGTCGAAGCGGTCCTGTTCCAAGCGCTCCGCGTGATCAACCAGAGGCCCGCCGCCACCCAATTCGCCGACGAACACGTCATAACGCAAACGCTGCGCAGCCCGCAGATCTGCGTCAGTGTCGGCGAGTGCGACGCGAAATTCAGGCGCGTGGGTCAGGGTCATCGCAGGCCGTTTAGCGAGATCGTTTGAAATTGGGTAGGCATTCCGGTCCAGATGCGACCTCAGGTTGCAACACGTTAACAATTCGGAAAGGATGTTCAGGCATCAAACACAGGGATCAGTGCAACCCGCGTCCCATCGATCACCACCTTGCCCTCATTGGGAAAATTCACGGTGACCTTGCCCGCGATGTTGCTTTGAACCTGTCCGATCCCCCAGTCCTCATGCTGGGGATGACGCACGAACATACCGGGGGCCAGAATGGCGTTCAGATCTTCCATGATGAGGCCTTACCAAATTCTGAATTGGGGGGCCGCTGATGGGCCAAAGTAACATCAACCTGGCGGCACTGATTGGCAGCCGGATTTGCCATGATCTCATATCGCCGATCGGGGCGATCAACAATGGGCTCGAACTGTTGGGCATGTCTGACGCGCGTGAGGGGCCCGAGCTTGACCTGATCTCCGAAAGCGTTGGCAACGCCAGTGCGCGCATCCGGTTTTTTCGCATCGCCTATGGTGCCGCAAGCGATCAATCCCTCGGGCGGGCCGAAGTTGTTTCGATCCTATCCGACAGTATGCGAGGCGAACGGCTCAAGGTCGTCTATGGTCCGCTTGACCCGCAGCCGCGCTGGGCCGTGCGCATGGCGTTTCTGGCAGTACAGTGCTTGGAAACCAGCCTGCCCTATGGTGGCCGGATTGAGATTGCCTGTTCCAACGGCGCCTGGGACATCACCGGTCATTCGGAAAAACAAAGCGTGGATGCCGGACTTTGGGGACTGCTCGCCGGGCAGGACGTGGAAGAGTTGGCGCCCGCCCACGTTCAATTTGCCCTGCTGCATGAGGTCGCCCGGGATGCCAACAGAACGCTCGAAACTGAAGTGACGCCGGAACGTCTGTCCATCCAGTTCTGACGATCAGGCCCGCACGGTCCCGTCGCCGCGCACGAGGTATTTGAAACTGGTCAATTGCGCAGCGCCAACCGGCCCGCGCGCGTGCATCTTGCCGGTCGCGATCCCGATCTCTGCCCCCATCCCGAACTCACCGCCATCGGCGAACTGGGTCGACGCATTATGCATAAGGATGGCACTGTCCAATTGTTCAAAGAATTGAGCTGCGGCGCTGGCATCCTCGGTCAGAATGCAATCGGTGTGGTTTGATCCATAGGTCCGGATGTGGCCGATGGCTGCGTCGATATCAGGTACGATGCGCGCGGCAATGTCCATGTCCAGATATTCTTTGCCCCAGTCTGCTTCTGATGCGGCCAGTACACCCTCTATGGTCTGCAGTCCGACGTCCGCGTGCACCCGGACGCCCGCGTCCATCAGCGCCTTCACCACACCTTGACCGATGGTCGTCGCAATGTCCTTGTGGATCAGCAGGCACTCGGCCGCCCCGCAGATGCCAGTGCGCCGCGTCTTGGCGTTCAAAACGACCTTGAGAACCTTCTCAGGGTCGGCATCCTTGTCGACATAGATATGCACGATGCCTTCAAGATGGGCAAAGACCGGCACGCGCGCCTCACGCTGGACCAGGCCGACAAGCCCCTTGCCGCCGCGAGGCACAATCACGTCGATTGTGTCGGTCATCGTCAGCATTTCGCTGACCGCCGCGCGATCGCGGGTCGGGACCAGCTGAATGGCATCTTCGGGTAGGTTGGCATCGCTCAGGCCTGCCTGCAATGCAGCATAGATCGCTGCCGACGAATGAAAACTCTCGCTGCCACCCCGCAGGATGACAGCATTGCCGGCTTTCAAACACAGGGCGCCTGCATCCGCCGTCACATTGGGGCGGCTTTCATAAATCACGCCGACGACACCAAGCGGCGTACGGACACGTTGGATGTTGAGGCCGGTGGGCTGCGTCCATTCGGCCATGACCTCCCCTACAGGGTCCGCTTGCTCCGCCACCGCACGCAACCCATCTACGATGCCCTGAATGCGCTCTTCGTCGAGACGCAAGCGGTCCATCATGGCATCGCTCAGGCCCTTGTCTCGACCAAAGGCCATATCCTTGTCATTGGCCACGATAATAGCATCCCGGCTGTTCCAGACGTGGTCGGCAGCAGCGATCAGGGCAGCGTGCTTGCGTTCCGCACTGGCAAAGGCAAGCGTCGCGGCAGCGGCCTTCGCCCGCGTGCCGATGTCGGCCATTAGCGTGGGAATGTCAGCAAAGTCTTTCATTGTGTCGCGTCCTTTGCGGGCGGTACACCAGAGGATTTCCATGCCTCCGGCGGTCGTATTTATAGTCAGAAGAAGATCACAGCGCCATATCATCCCTGTGGATCAGCGCAGCGCGGCCCGGGTAGCCCAACAGCGCTTCGATCTCGGCGCTTCGGTGTCCTTTGATCTTCTGCGCCTCATCAGCAGTATAACGGCTCAGGCCCAGCCCAAGCTGGCGTCCATCCGGGCCGGAGATCAAGACGGGATCACCCCGTCCAAACGCACCGCTCACAACATGAACACCGGCAGGTAAAAGGCTGTTTCCATTGAGCAAAGCCTGTGCCGCTCCGGCGTCAAGCGTCACAGAACCCAGCGGCTTCATCGCCGCAATCCACCGCTTGCGGGCGGCTTGCGGGTCAAGGGTCGCCGTAAACCAAGTGGCATTTGCGCCGTTTTCCAGCGCCGTCAGGGGCCGAAGCGCTGCGCCATGACAGATCGCCATCCGGCATCCGGCTGCCGTGGCCGTTTTCGCGGCCATCAGCTTTGTCTTCATCCCGCCCTTGGACAGACCAGAGCCTGCGTCGCCCGCCTGAGCCTCAATCTCCGGCGTGATGCGGTCGATTGTTGTGTAGCGTTGTGCCGTGGGATCAACCGCCGGGTTTGCAGAATAGAAGCCGTCCACATCTGACAGCAGAACCAGCGTGTCCGCGCCAATGGTGGCTGCAATTTGTGCCGCCAGCCTATCGTTGTCACCAAAGCGAATTTCGTCGGTGGCGATGGTGTCATTCTCATTGACGATCGGCACCACTCCCAAACCCACCAGCTGCTCGAGTGTCGCGCGTGAGTTCAGGTACCGGCGCCGGTCGCGACTGTCCTCCAGCGTCATCAATACCTGTGCTGTCGTGATGTCGTGGGGGGCCAAGGCCTCTTCATAGGCACGGGCGAGACGAATCTGCCCGACGGCGGCAGCCGCTTGCGATTGTTCCAATGCCAGATCCGTTGATGGCAGACACAGCACACCACGTCCCAACGCGATGGAGCCGGAGGACACAAGCACAACCTGCACTCCCTGCCCCTTGAGCCAGGCGACATCGCGCGCCAGAGCCGCCAGCCAATCGGTGCGCAGCGCGCCTGTGGTTCTGTCGACCAGCAAGGCCGACCCGATCTTGACCACAAGCCGCTTGGCCGTGGTCAGGGACGCCATGGTTCCGCCTCTTCCTGGGGTTTGTGGCGCAAACGGTCGTCGTCGATCTGGCTGCGCAAGGCACGCAGTACGTCCGTCACCCCTTCGCGCGCAACGCTCGACATCAGCATGACCGGGCCGCCCGATGCCTGTTCCAGCGCTTTGCGGGCCTCTTCCCTTTGATCATCGTCCAACGCGTCGATCTTGTTCAGCACGGTCACGCGCGGCTTGTCGGCCAGATCACCGCCATAGGCTTCAAGCTCACCGATGATGGTGGCGTAGTCCTCGGCAACGGTTTCCGATGTCCCGTCGATCAGGTGCAGCAGCACTGCGCAGCGTTCCACGTGGCCAAGAAACAGATCGCCCAGGCCGCGCCCTTCGCTTGCGCCTTCGATCAAGCCCGGAATGTCGGCAACGACGAATTCCGTATTGTCCACGCCCACGACGCCGAGATTCGGGTGCAGCGTGGTAAAGGGATAGTCCGCGATCTTGGGGCGCGCATTGGACGTGGTGGCGAGGAACGTCGACTTGCCCGCATTGGGCAGTCCCAGCAGGCCCACATCGGCAATCAGCTTCAGGCGTAGCCACAGGGTCCGCTCCACCCCGTCCTGCCCGGGATTGGCGCGGCGCGGTGCCTGGTTGGTGGCCGATTTGAAGTGCAGGTTGCCCCAGCCGCCATTGCCGCCCCGTGCCAACTCGACCGTGTCTCCCACGTTCACGAGGTCAGCAATCACCGTCTCCTGGTCTTCGTCCAGAATTTCTGTCCCCGCGGGGACACGCAGAACGATGTCGTCACCGTCCTTGCCTGTGCGCTGCCGCCCCATGCCGGGCTGGCCATTCTTGGCAAAGAAATGCTGCTGATAGCGAAAGTCGATCAGCGTGTTCAGCCCGTCGACCGCTTCGGCAATGACCGAGCCGCCCGTGCCGCCGTCGCCACCATCAGGACCACCGTATTCGATATATTTTTCGCGCCGGAACGAAATACACCCGTTCCCGCCTGCACCCGAGCGGATGTAGACCTTGGCCAGATCAAGAAACTTCATGGGGTGGTCCTAGCGCGGGGGTGCGTCCCCCGCAATCAGAGTTTGCGGCTGTAGGTCCAAGTAGGCACCGTCGCATCCCGCGCGACCGAGAAGCTTTCGGCGTCTCCCAAATACTCGAACCCGCAATGTGTCAGTACACGGGCCGAGGCCGGGTTGTCCTGAAACACGCTGGCGAACATGGTGTCATTGCCCATCGGGTTTGCCTCGACCAGCGCCTGCACAGCGTCCGAGGCAAGGCCCGTATTCCAGAATGGCGGGGCGACCCAATAGCCCACTTCGGACTGGTTCCGGTCCATGCGAGTCAGAGAGATAAGGCCCATCACCTCAGTACCGCCAGCCTTGTGACCATCCATCGCCCACACGTCTTCGTCGCGTTCATCGGCCATCGCGCGCGTGACGAACGCTTCGGTTGAGCCCGGCGGCATGGGATGTGGAATAGACGCCGTCATACAAGCCACGCGCTTGTCGCTGGCATACATTTCGATCAGGCCCATGTCGGATTTGCGCAAAGGCCGCAGCACGAAGCGCTCGGTCTCGATCACATCCTGGGTCACGATTTTCTCCATTTCCATCGTCATATCCCTCCTCCGAACAACACAAACAGGACCGATGCGACGGTAAGCGCCGCAAGGCAATACATCAGATAAGGTTCCGCCGCCGTCCCTGCGAGGGTGCGCGCAATACGATCACCCGCAAGTGTCCAAAGCGGGTGCAAAACCACCTGTGTGGCCAGCAGTATCCCGCCAATGGTTGCTGTTGCGATAACAGGATCGGTGCCGGGGGTCACGAAGCCCGTGAAGCCCGCAACGATCATTGCCCACGCCTTGGGGTTCAACGGGTGCACGATCAAGCCCGCGACAAAACCCGGCGCTTTGGGCGCATGATCGGATGGGCCAAGCCGCAGCTGCGATACTTTCCAAGCAAGCCAGATGATGTAGGCAGCAGAGACCCATTTGAGCATCTCGAACACCCATGGCGCCTGCTCTGCCAGTTCCATCAGACCGAAGCCGACGGGCCAGATGATGAACTGCTTGCCAAGTGCCACGCCCGCAACGAACGGCAACGCCGCGGTGAACCCATAGCGCGCACCCGTCGCCAACAGCGCCATGTTCGCCGGTCCAGGCGTGCCAACCTGGCTGGCCGCGAAGACGGCAAAGGAGGCGGCGGCAACACTCATGTCAACCGCACCAGATCACGGTCGAGCAGACCCATGATCAGATCATCGTGCCATTCTGCGTCGATAAAGGCCGATTCCCGCTCCTGCCCCTCGACCACGAAGCCCACCTTCTTGTAGGCCGCAATCGCACGTTCGTTGAATGTCAGCACCCGGCAGCCAAGCCGGTGCAGGCCCATGGTGTCAAAGGCATGGGTCGCCAGCACCTGCATGGCTTCTGTGCCGTAGCCATGCCCGAGGGCGTTTTGATCGAGAATGCCGATGCCTATCAATGCGCGCTTATCGGCAAAGTTGATAAGGTGAAGCCGGAGCGAACCAAGCAACGCCCCTCCGGCCTCGATGATCCAGGCATGGCTGTCGTCGGCTACGGTCTTCACCCACGACTCTGCCGCGTCACGGGTGATGTCACGCACCTGACCAGGATCGCCGCCGAACATCTTGACGATGTCGGGCGTATTGCCCAGGGCATAGCGTGCATCAACATCACCCGGCACCGTATCGCGCAGCGTGACACGTGGACCACGCAGGATTGGCTTGGTCATTGTGGTCATTCCCCTGCCCCCCAAGCCGATTGTGTCAGAACCATCCTCTGCAAAACGTGGCAATCGCCGGTCGCGGGGCACCGCGCCTGCTCTTGGGACGTCTGCACAAAACCCAGCTTGTCCAGCACATGACGCGATGCGCCGTTGTCCGTGAAATGTCCGCTGATCAAGTCCTCAGCGCTTCGCGCGAAATGGCGCGCAACCATCGCGCGGCAGGCTTCCGATGCGTAACCGCGGCCCCAATGGTTCTTGCCTAACCAATAGCCCAGCTCACGTTCGATACCGACGCACCCCACAAGCTGTGTGCCAACACATATGACAAAGGTGTTTCCGTTGCCATTCTGGACAGCCGAAATGAACCCGTAAGCGTCGGACAGACCGTAAGGGTGAGGCACGCGGGTCAACCAGCGCGACACATCCACATCACCCACAAGCGAGGCAATCGCTGCCGCATCCGCCATCTCGGGGCGGCGCAGGGTCAGGCGTTCGGTTGTGATGTGGTCTGTCATTGGACCGTCCTCGCTGTTTGCGGGGGGCGGAAACGAAGAAAGGGACCGACGTTTCCGCCGATCCCCCTGAATTTCGAAAAACCCGTTTGTGGTTCGGCTTATTCAGCAGCCTCCGCGACCGGAAGCACCGAGATAAATGTACGACCTTTCAGACCCTTGTGGAATGTGACCGAACCTTCTTCGGTCGCAAAGATCGTGTGGTCCTTGCCCATGCCAACACCCTGGCCCGGCCAGAACTTGGTGCCGCGCTGACGAACAATGATGTTGCCTGGGATGGCCGCCTGGCCACCATAGAGTTTCACGCCAAGACGGCGGCCCGCGGAGTCGCGACCGTTACGGGATGAACCCCCTGCTTTTTTATGTGCCATGCGTCTCTCTCCTTAGCCTTTGGCCAGTTCTTCGGCCTGAGCGATCCAGCCTTCACGCTCGATCCGGCCTTTGAACGACAGTTTCTCGTCCATAGCAGCAACGTCCTCTTCGGTCCATGCTGCAATCTGCGCGAAGGTGGTGACGCCAGCCTCGTGCAGTTTCTTCTCAAGCGCGGGGCCTACACCGGACAGTTGCTTCAGATCGTCGCCTTCGGCTGCGGCCTTCTTGGGCGCGGCTTTCTTGGCTTCTTTCTTCGGCTCTGCCTTCGCTTCAGCTTTGGGCGCTTCGGCTTTCTTTTTGGCGGGCTTGGCAGCAACAGGTGCTGCGGCGATGCCAAAACCTGCGCCGTTTTCGGCTGCCATCACACCGGACTTGTCTGCGCCAGAGGCGAGGATTTCGGTGATCTTGACCAGTGTCAGTTGCTGACGGTGACCCTTGGTGCGCTTCGACGAGTGCTTCCGACGACGCTTGACGAAGTTGATCGTCTTGGGGCCTTTGATCTGTTCGATGACTTCGGCCTGCACGCCAGCGCCCGCAACAACGGGCGAACCAACGACGGGGCTGTCGCCACCAACCATCAGCACTTCGTTGAATTGAACCTTGTCACCTGCATTTGCGGCCAGCTTTTCAACGCGGAGCGTGTCGCCCGATTGAACCTTGTACTGCTTGCCGCCGGTTTTCATAACCGCGAACATTGCGTTCTTCCTTTGTCTGCCGCGTTCTGTGGCCCCGGTTGCCCGGTGTTTTGGCATTTGCCGCCTCGAACAGCGCGCCCTGCATGGGGCGTCATTGCGAAATAAAGCACCGCCGGAGAGACTCCAGCGGCGTGTGTCCGCTTTCTGAGCGATGGCCGAGGGGATGTCAATGCTTAACTGGCGCGTGTGCGAGCGCTTAACGACCTCACAACTCGTTTTGCGGCAACAGGCGGCCCGCGGCCTGACCAAGTGCGTAAGACAGCGTTGTGTAGCTCTGACCAAAGGCGAGAAAAAGCGCGTCATCAACCTTTGCACCTACTTCCGTTTTCCAGAACGAAATGTAGATGGCGATGTCATCTTCGCTGAGCGCGGATTGCACCAACGCATTGTAACCGCGCAGCCAGCTTTCCGTATCAACCAGAACCCGTGCACGCAGCCGTTCCATATCGGGCGGATCGTCGGACAGGCCAGAGGCATCGGCCATTCCATCCAGAAACGCCGCCTGCGCCGCCACAGCCACGTCGGCATTTCGTTCGATCAGGTTACGGGTCAGGAGGTAGTCCGACACCATCTCGCCCGATGCGGTTGGTGCTGACTTGGCCGCTTCCTCGACCGTATCATTCAGGAAGGCATGCCGCGCTTCGACTTCAAGCGCGATGATCCGTGTGCCCAATTCGCTTTCAAAAAACAGCAGCGCCTGTTCGGCAATGCCTGCATCAAGCTCTTCCGCCATCACAGAGCGCAGTTCACTTTCCATGCGCTGCGGATCGTAAAGACGGGTCACCGTGTCGGCCCAGACGGCACCGCCCTGCCCGTTGAGAAAGGCGTTGTCTATGGACTGTCCTGCATCGCGCCCCTCGGCGACGAAAGCCTCGATCAGTTGCGGCACCCCCATAGCGTCGAGCAGCCGGTCGACATCTGCAAGTGCCGCCTGGGCCATCAGACCGAAGGACAAGGTCACAGCAGCAAGGCGCATTTACAGTTCCTGGCTTGGTTGCAGGGATTGCATGGCGCGTGCGAGCGCCTCGAACCGGTTGGCCATGATCTCGTATTGCACCGCGTTCATTAGATCATAGACGTGGCGCATCTTTGGATGCTCCAGCGCTTCGGTGTATTCCAGAACCTCCTGATCCGAGAAAGACTGGTATGTGTAGGCGGCCCCTGTCAGGGCGCTGGCAGCCACCTCTTCCTTCAGGACATCTTCGTCACTGGACAGCAATTCGCGCAGGTCGGGCTCGTCCAACTGCAACTCGATCACACCTGCACCTGCCGCAGCCATGAGAAAGCGTACCTGGATTTCCTGGATTGCCCGCACGCTGACACCGGCCGTGTCCGATGCCTCATTCATCCGCTTGAGGTACTCCAAACGGGGGCTTTCAAGCCGCTCGAGCCCCGCTACGATCGCTTCACCGCTTTCATGCTTGAGCGTGTCGTCCTCCTTCATGTGGCTGGCATTTTCGGCCTCAACCAGGCGCTGACCCAGATCTGTCGCATAAAAGTCAGCCGCATGGCTCAGCATATCGTCTTCGAGCGTTCTTTCCAGAATGTTGAGTGCAAGGTCATGCATCGTTTCAGTTTTGAACACATCCGTGGTCAGGCGTGTCCATTCAGTTCCGAAATCCTCTGCCTGCATCCCCAGCATCTGTGGCGCAGATTCGGCAGACAACCGGATACTTTCCAGGGCGACATCAAAGCCTGTCACCTGAAGGAAGTCCTGCAACTTTGCCCGGTCGGCGGCCAATGCCATCACCGGCATGGCCATGGTCACTACAAGGGCTGCAAGTCCCGCTCTTAGGGCGCGCATGGTGTTCCTTTCGCTTGTTCTGCTCGTGTGTTGTTCTCTGGTGTAAGGTTATGTGATTTTGCCTACACGTCCATCAAATTTCCTGTGTGGCGCGCTTTGCGCAAAAACTGCCTTGCGCGCAGGCACGCTTCGCTCTAATTGGGCGCACCAGACCCCCGCGGAGAGGTGCCGGAGTGGTCGAACGGGGCGGTCTCGAAAACCGTTGTGGGTGCAAGCCCACCCAGGGTTCGAATCCCTGTCTCTCCGCCATATCCCTTCAAACAAGTTGCTGAACAACCAAGCAGGACAGCCGCTCTGTTACCAAGATGCGCAGCGCTGTGGCAGCGTGGCAACCGCCCCGTTGGAGATCAACATCGGCGTTCTGTGACCAACCTCTTGTCCGGCCCATTGCCTTTGCCCGCAGAAACAGGTGCCATGCCAAGGCGACAATGTGCAGGAGATCATAGCGATGACCACAGCGGCCGAGATCGGGTTCGGAAGTGCCCTGCTTATCCTTTGCGCCATTGTTCACGTCGGGATTGTCACTGGCGCCATACCCTTGATTTCAAGCGTTGCGACACTCCTCGGGCGAACAAATGCAATATTCAGCGCGCTGCTGCTCCTGATCTTCGGAGTGATCGTCATCCTGATGGCGCACACCATCCAGGTTTGGTCCTGGGCATTTGTCTTTCTGATCAGCGGTGCATTCGGCGGTTTTGCGGACGCATTTTACTTTTCGATGGTGACATATACCACGCTGGGCTACGGCGACATTGTTCTGGACGAAGGCCTGCGGATTTTTGCGACATTTGCAGCGGTAACAGGATTGCTGACATTCGGCATCAGCACCGCATTCCTGATGACACTTATCAGTGCCTTGTTTCCCAACATCCGCAATCACGACAACTGATCGACTGAATTGTTGAAACAGCATCGGCGCCCTTGCGACTTTTTGACGGCGGCATGGAAATGAACGCATGGCTGGCTAGGTCGGCAACCATGCGATTAAACCATACTTCCCCTTTCCAGCGGTTCCTGACCTTGGTTGTTGGCACGTTTCGGCCTCCACCCGGGCGCGGGCGGATCGCTTTGGCGCTTGTTTACGGCCTCATGTGCCACATTCTGTTTGCGATCGCCGTGTTGTCCATGATTGTGGCGATGTTCTTTGGCATGAGCGTCAGTCTTGGAACCTTGCCCGCCCCATGGTCATATGTCGCGAACGCAATTCTGCTTCTGCAGTTTCCCCTCCTTCACTCACTTCTGCTGACACGACGCGGCGCTCGTCGTCTTGCGCAGCTTGCGCCGTCGCCACACGGCGGCACGCTGGCTACGACAACCTACGCCACTATCGCGTCCGGACAGCTCATTTTACTATTCGCGTTGTGGACACCGAGCGGCGTGGTCTGGTGGCACGCCGAGGGGGCCGGGTTCGTCGCCCTTTGCGTCGCCTACGCCGCGAGCTGGGCGCTGCTGGTCAAGGCAAGCTACGACGCAGGGGCAGAAGTACAATCGGGCGCGCTGGGCTGGATGTCGCTTGTCCAGGACAAGAAACCGGCCTTTCCCGACATGCCCACGGGCGGTCTGTTCCGCATTGTGCGGCAGCCCATCTATGTGTCCTTTGCGATGACAACCTGGACCGTCCCAACATGGACACCTGACCAACTGGTTGTCGCTGCAACCCTCACCGCGTACTGCCTGTTCGCCCCGCTTTTGAAGGAGCGCCGTTTCTCGGCACGCTACGGCGACCGCTTCGCCGCATACAGGGCACAGGTGCCCTATGCCCTTCCTGTTCGATGCATCCGATCCGATGGCCCAACCAGACCGCAACAACCTTCAGATCTATGACAATGTCGCCGCCGACTGGTGGACGGGTAACGTCAAATGGGTGCGTACGCTCAGGAACATGGTGCCCGGTCGGCTCAGATGGTTTGATACACATATCGACTGGGCGGGAAAGGATGTACTCGATCTGGGCTGCGCCGGGGGCTTCATGGCCGAGGCGCTGGCAGAACGGGGTGGACGGATCACCGGCATTGACCCGGCGGCGCAGGCGATAGAAGCGGCACGCATTCACGCCAAGGCAATGGCCAGGGACATCCGATATGACGTGGGGGTGGGAGAAAAGTTGCCCTACCCCGATTACAGCTTCGATGCGGTGGTTTGCGTGGATGTACTCGAACATGTCGAAGATCTTGAAACCGTTCTGGCAGAGGTCGCGCGGGTGCTGCGACCGGGCGGCATGTTCCTGTTTGACACCATCAACCGCAATCCGCTCGCGAAATTCGTGACCATCACCATCGCGGAGGATGTGATCGGTCTCTTGCCCAAGGGCACGCACGATCCCGAGATGTTCATCAAGCCTGCAGAGCTGCGTGACATGCTGCTCCGAACAGGGTTTGAAGTTGGTGCTCAAAGCGGGCTTGGACCTCGCGGTCTCAACCGCCAACTCGATTTCATTTTTGGCCCTCTGCCAAGCAAGGCCATCATTTACATGGGCGTCGCCATACTGCCCGCTGGCCTTGCAACATGACGGATGCAACGACGCGCTATCTCGTGCTCACGCGCCAGGTTATGCCGCTCATGGCTGCTGAACCCGGGTGCGCATGGCCGATCCGCAACGACCATTGCTTTCAGCGTGTTGTACTGGACACGATATGCGGTGGTGTCTGGTATGACCATCTGGCGCGCCCCGCTTACAAACACCTCACCCCGCAACAGGCGCAGCGCGCGGTGGCGGTTTGCGATGATATCATTGCCGGCCGCGTCGACCTTCACGCCCTGAACCGGCAGTCACTTGCGTGGCGCGGAAAACTGCGGAATGGGGCCTAGGCCATGCCGAAACGCACGTCACCCAGGGATGCGCAGCGTATTGAAGTGGCCGATGATCTGGACGATGTCGTCACCGACAAGCGCGAAGGCTGGCGCGCGACCGCCGCCAAGGCAAGGCGACGACAGCGCCGCTACTCCAAACAGTTGACCAATGAACTGACGCGCATGGCGCGCAATGACCAAGACGACCTTTAGTCGTCTATGAAGTCCACATGGATATGGTTGCCATCCGGGTCCCAGATGTTGAACGCGACAAGGTCCATCGCTTCGATCCCTGACCGCCGATAAGACACACCACGCTTCTGCAAGCGGTCCTGAAACACGTCGGCATCACCATCTGCACGAAAGGCAAAATGCTCCAACTTCAGTGCGGTTTCGGAACCCGCCGCGCCATCATCCTCGACCGCGACCAGATGGACGGCGGCGACGTCGCCAGCATAGAGCCACGCGCCATCCATATTGAATTCCGGTCGCACACCCGCTGAAAGGCCAAGGATCTCCTCGTACCATTGGATCATCTCAGCAAGCCGGGTGGTCCTCAGGTTTACATGATCAAGACGCGTGATCGTCATGGTGTCCTCCTCTTTCCGGGGGGCACCCTAGCGGCGATCAGCTAGCGCGTCATCCGATAGACAGTTCCGTTGCCCACCGAAATGAACAGGATGCTACCGTCGGGCGCCTCCACGATGTCGCGCACGCGCAAGGTTTCGTCGCCCTCGATCTGCTCGACCTCACGCACCGTTTCACCGTTCATGTCGAGGCGTGAAATATAGCTGAACTTGAGCGAGCCAACGAACATATCACCCTGCCACTCGGGGAACATGTCGCCTTGGTAGATCATCAGACCCGATGGCGCCATGGACGGGTCCCAGTAGAACGCAGGTTGCTCCATTCCCTCTTGCGCCGTGCCTTCGCCGATGCTGGCACCTGAGTAGTGGACACCGTACGAGATTACAGGCCAACCGAAATTCGCCCCCTTCTTGACCTTGTTCACCTCGTCGCCGCCGCGTGCGCCATGTTCAGCCGTCCAAAGCTCGCCGTCGGCATCCAGCCCCGCCCCTTGTGGGTTGCGGTGCCCATAGGACCAGATGTGCGGCTGGATACCGTCCTGACCGACAAACGGGTTGTCCGCGGGCACATTGCCATCGCGAGTCACCCGGATGATCGCCCCGTTGTGATTGCTGCGATCCTGCGCCGAGGGACGATCACCACGATCGCCCGTGGTCACAAAGAGTGTTCCGTCCGGCGCTTCGACCACGCGGCTGCCATAGTGGCGGCCCGTGCGCCCAACCGGTGCGCTCTCGAAAAGGTCGCGCAGGTTTTCAAGCCGGGTGCCGTCAGCACTGAGTTCTGCTGCGGCCAAGGCGGTGCCGGATCCGCGACCCTGCAGTTTGGAATAGGTCAGAAACAGCGTGCGCGTCGTATCAAAGTCGCGGGCAAGTGTGATGTCCAGCAGTCCGCCCTGCCCTTGCGCAACGACCCGAGGCGCGCCCGACACCTCCCGATTTTCCCCGCCACGCGCCAACATGAGTTGGCCATCGCGTTCGGTTACCAGAAACGAACCATCGGGAAGCGCGGCAACACCCCACGGCTCATCAAGACCCGTGACAACCGGGGTTACGGTCACAGCGCCCCGCTCGGTATCAAGTGCGAGCGCTGCACCGGGAAATAGAACAAGGGCTAAGGTGACGAAACGGTGCATGGGGCATCCTCCTAGATGGCTTGCAAGATACGTAGGCACGTCAACGTCCCATGCCACCCACATTCCCGTGCGTGAAGGCCGACTATTCACCTTTTCTTTTTTGAAAGCCGCGCTTAGGCTTCGCCGCAGGACAGCAGATCCACAGGGAGTAAACACATGAAAAAACTGCTTACGGCTACGGCTGCAACGGCATTGATGGCGGGAACAGCCTTTGCAGAAGACGTCAAGATCGGCATCATCCTTGGCTTTACCGGACCAATTGAATCGCTGACACCGTCGATGGCGGATGGCGCGGAACTGGCGATGAAGGAAGTGACCGACAGCGGCCTGCTTCTGGACGGCGCATCCGTATCCTCCGTGCGTGCGGATTCGACCTGCGTGGACGCAGGCGCTGCAACAGCCGCGGCCGAGCGTCTGGTGACTTCGGATCAGGTGGACGCGATCATGGGCGCGGATTGCTCGGGCGTGACCGGCGCGATCCTGAACAACGTGGCTGTCGCCAACGGTGTCGTCATGATCTCGCCTTCCGCCACGTCTCCCGGCCTGTCGCACAACGACAATGAAGACAACGGCCTGTTCTTCCGCACAGCACCCTCTGACGCACGTCAGGGCGTTGTGATGACCGAAGTGCTGATGGAAGAAGGCATCAAGGAAGTCGCGGTCACCTACACCAACAACGACTATGGCAAGGGCCTGGCCGACAGCTTCCAGGCGGCATTCGAGGCCGCGGGCGGCAGCGTGACCATCAACGCCGCGCACGAAGACGGCAAGGCTGACTACTCCGCCGAAGTTGGCGCACTTGCAGCCGCGGGCGGTGAACGTCTTGTTGTGGCCGGTTACGTGGATCAGGGCGGCTCAGGTATTGTGCGTGCGGCCATCGACTCGGGCGCATTCGACACCTTCCACTTCCCCGACGGCATGATCGGCGCCAAGCTGCAGGAAAACTTCGGTGACGAGATCGAAGGATCGACCGGCCAGCACCCGGGCACCGACAGTGAAGGCGCTTCGATGTTTGCCGAAATGGTGGGCGACGCTTTCGACGCCACCTCGCCCTTCACACCCGAAAGCTACGATGCGGCTGCCCTGATCATGCTGGCGATGGAAGCGGCCGGCTCCAAGGACAGCAACGACTTCAAAGAGCACGTGATGGACGTGGCCAACGCACCGGGTGAACAGATCTTCCCCGGTGAGCTGGCGAAAGCACTGCAGATCCTCAAGGACGGTGGCGACATCGACTATGTCGGCGCAACCGCCGTCGAACTGATCGGTGCCGGTGAATCTGCAGGCAACTACCGCCAGATCGTCATCGAAGGTGGCGAAATCACCACGGCGAAGTACCGCTAAGCGTCATTTGACTTGACCAGACAGCCCGGGGCGCAATCCTCGGGCTGTTTCAATTTGCCAAGACTGTCTCAAGGCAGCACGGGGAAGCACATGATCGTCGTTGACGACATTCACAAACACTTTGGCGGGTTCCACGCCGTCGATGGCGCGTCGCTGTCCATCACGCCCGGGTCCATCACTGGCTTGATCGGTCCGAACGGCGCAGGAAAAACAACTCTTTTCAATGTGATCGCAGGCGTTCTTCAACCCACATCCGGTCGCGTGACGATGGATGGCGAGGACATCACCGGCCTGCCACCGCATACGCTCTTTCACAAGGGTCTCTTGCGCACCTTCCAGATCGCGCACGAGTTTTCATCGATGTCGTGCCGCGAGAACCTGATGATGGTGCCGGGCGACCAATCGGGCGAGACTCTTTGGAACACATGGTTCGGGCGCAAGCGTATTGCCGACGACGAACGCGCGTTGGCCGCCAAGGCGGACGAAGTGCTGGAGTTTCTGACCATTGAACATCTGGCCGATCACAAGGCGGGACAGGTCTCGGGTGGGCAGAAAAAGCTCCTCGAACTGGGGCGGACAATGATGGTCGACGCCAAGATCGTTTTTCTGGACGAGGTCGGCGCAGGCGTGAACCGTACGCTTCTCAACACCATCGGAGACGCGATCCTGCGGCTCAACAAGGAACGCAACTACACCTTTGTCGTGATCGAACACGACATGGATTTCATCGGCAAGATCTGCGACCCGGTCATCTGCATGGCCGAGGGCAAGGTACTGGCCGAAGGCACGCTGGACGAGATCAAGGCCAACGAGCAGGTGATCGAGGCGTACCTGGGCACAGGTCTCAAGAATAAGGACAAGGTGGGCGCATGATTGGCAAATGTGCGTGGGGGCCAGCCCCCACACCCCCGGAGTTTACCTGGCAAGATGAAGGAGCGGATCTTGTCTGACCCCTTCTTGATCGGCGACACCATGACAGGTGGATACGGCGCCGGGCCGGACATTCTGCACGACTGCACGGTGGCCGTGGAACCGGGCGAGATTGCCGTTATCGTCGGACCGAATGGCGCAGGCAAATCCACCGCGATGAAGGCTGTCTTCGGGATGCTCGACGTGCGCCAAGGCTCCGTGCGGCTGGATGGAGAGGACATCACTGCCCTTTCGCCGCAAGACCGGGTGGCAAAAGGCATGGGCTTTGTGCCGCAAACGTCCAACATCTTCACCTCGATGACGGTGGAGGAAAACCTCGAAATGGGTGCATTCATCCGGCGCGACGATTTCTCGGACACGATGGCGCAGGTCTATGACCTGTTCCCGATCCTCAAGAAAAAGCGCCGCCAGCCGGCCGGCGAGTTGTCGGGCGGCCAGCGCCAGCAGGTCGCCGTGGGCCGCGCGCTGATGACCCAACCCAAGGTGCTGATGCTGGACGAGCCCACCGCCGGGGTCAGCCCCATCGTCATGGACGAGCTTTTTGACCGCATCATCGAGGTCGCCCGCACCGGCATCCCGATCCTGATGGTCGAACAAAACGCCCGTCAAGCGCTTGAGATTGCAGACAAAGGCTACGTTCTGGTGCAGGGCCGGAACGCGTACACGGGGACGGGCAGGGAGCTGCTGGCCGATCCAGAAGTGCGCAAGAGTTTTTTGGGGGGGTAGCGGTGAAGATCACATTAGCAACGCTGGCCGCCGTTTTGATGGGACCATGGCCTGCAATCGCCGACACATATACGTGTATGAGCGTAGAACTCTGCGTTTGTCAGAAAGCGGACGGATGCAGCGGCATAGATGCATACCTGGAAGAAAAACCGACCGAAATATGTGGCAAGAGCAGCGACATCTTCAAGGCGACCACGCACAGACGCAAAATTCACTTGGACGGAGACAGCTTGAAATTGACGCTAAAGGAAGCGCGACCCTATTTCTCTGATCTCGATTGGTACCAAGCTGGTGCAACACATGACAGATGGCTGGTGAATTTGAGGTTCGACAACGAAAGCATACAGACACGGTTTGATTTGCGTCAGATGGCACGAGGTTCGGTAAACGAACACGAATGGGTTTTGACAGGGACCTGCGAGGTGGTCGAGTAATGGACCTCCTCAACGCCTTCATCACCCTCTCGAACTTTGTCCTTATCCCAGCCATCGCCTACGGCTCCCAACTCGCCCTTGGCGCACTAGGAGTCACGCTCATCTACGGCATCCTCAGGTTCTCCAACTTCGCCCATGGCGACACGATGGCCTTTGGCACAATGGCGACCATCCTCATCACATGGGCCTTCCAGGGCCTGGGCGTTTCCGCCGGTCCCCTGCCCACCGCGCTTCTCGCCCTGCCCTTCGGCATCGGCGTGTGCGCCCTGCTGGTCCTCGCCACAGACCGCGGCGTCTACCGATTTTATCGCGGGCAAAAGGCGAAACCGATTATCTTCGTCATGGTCTCTCTTGGCGTCATGTTCATCATGAACGGCCTTGTCCGCTTCATCATCGGCCCGGACGATCAGCGCTTTTCCGACGGCGAACGCTTCATCATCTCCGTGCGCCAGTTCAAAGCCCTCACCGGCCTCGACGAAGGGTTGGCGATCAAGACGACCCAAGGGATCACCGTCGTCACCGCCATCATCGTCGTCGCACTGCTGTTCTACTTCCTGAATCGCACGCGCACGGGCAAGTCCATGCGGGCCTATTCGGACAACGAAGATCTCGCACTCCTCTCCGGCATCAATCCGGAGCGGGTCGTCATGGTCACTTGGCTGATCGTGGCAGCACTCGCAACAGTCGCGGGTGTCCTTTACGGTCTCGACAAGTCGTTCAAACCGTTCGTCTACTTTCAGCTGCTTCTGCCCATCTTCGCCTCTGCCATCGTGGGTGGGCTCGGCAACCCGCTGGGGGCGATCGCGGGCGGCTTCACCATCGCCTTCTCCGAGGTGATGATCACCTACGCCTGGAAGAAGGTCGCAGGCTATGCCTTGCCCGATGCGTTGGCGCCTGATGGCCTCGCCCAGCTTCTGTCCACTGACTACAAGTTCGCCGTCAGCTTCGTGATCCTGCTGATCGTGCTTCTGTTCAAGCCCACGGGCCTGTTCGCGGGGAAAGCGGTATGACCGACACCACACGCAACTTCGTCTATTTTGGCTTTATCGCCGCGCTGCTCATCGGCACCGGGATCATAACGTCGTGGAACCTTGCCATCACGATCCTGAACTTCGGCCTGATCTCCGCCATCATGGCGCTGGGAGTGAACCTGCAATGGGGCTTCGCAGGTTTGTTCAATGTAGGCATCATGGGCTTTGTTGCTCTGGGCGGCCTTGCTACCGTGCTGATATCTATGCCCCCAGTGGGTGAGGCTTGGGCAGCAGGAGGTTTGCGGGTGATCCTCGCCTTGATCCTTGGGGCTGCGACCATCGTGGGCGCCATTCTAGCCTATAACGCCCTGCCCAAGGGCCGGATGCGGACGCTCGGCATGATCGTGATCCTCGTCGCTGGCTTCTTCATTTATCGCGCTGTTTTTGACGGCGGCGTGCAGGCCGTCGAAGCCGTAAATCCCGCCAATGCCGGCTATCTTGGTGGCTTGGGTCTGCCTGTGCTGCTCGCCTGGCCCGTCGGTGGCCTCTTAGCCGCCGGCGCCGCCTGGATCATCGGCAAGACCGCTCTTGGCTTGCGCTCCGACTATCTCGCCATCGCCACGCTCGGCATCGCCGAGATCATCATCGCCATCCTCAAGAACGAGGACTGGTTGGCGCGTGGTGTAAAGAACGTGGTCGGCCTCCCCCGTCCTGCGCCCTACGAGATCAACCTTCAGAACAGCGAAACCTTTGTCGAACGGGCAACAAGCCTCGGCATCGACCCGGTCACGGCGTCTACGCTTTGGGTCAAGGCGATCTATGCGGGCCTTTTCACCGTCGTCCTGCTAATCCTCTTCATTCTCGCCCAACGCGCGCTGCACTCGCCCTGGGGTCGTATGATGCGCGCCATTCGCGACAACGAAGTGGCAGCCGAAGCCATGGGTAAAGATGTGACCGCAAGGCACCTGCAAATCTTCGTCCTCGGCTCGGCCATCTGCGGCATCGCGGGCGCGATGATGACCACGCTCGACGGGCAGCTCACGCCCGGCACCTACCAGCCCCTGCGCTTCACCTTTCTTGTCTGGGTCATGGTGATCGTGGGCGGGTCCGGCAACAACCTCGGGGCGGTCCTCGGCGGGTTCCTGATCTGGTGGCTCTGGGTGATGGTCGAGCCGATTGGCCTCTGGGTCATGCAGGTTGTCACTTCCGGCATGGCCGACGGCTTCTGGTTGCGCGAGCACCTGCTCGACAGCGCCGCCCACATGCGACTTTTGACCATGGGGATTGTGCTGCTTCTGGTGCTACGCTTCAGCCCCCGAGGGTTGATACCGGAGAAATAGGATGGCAAGCAGCACCGCCCGCACGCGATGGAGCATTGCGGGCCTCGTGCTGCTGTTCGTGTTGGTCCTCGGGTTCGTCTGGCACTCCGCACAGCGCGGTATGTTGGGGCTGAGTGGTGACACATCTGCCATTGAACGACTGACCGGGCCACAGTTCAGTCTTGCGGCACTCTTTGCCCATATGGTGACGGGCGCGGTCGTCACACTTCTGTCAGTGGTGCAGCTGGCCGCGCCCATCAGGCAGAGGTGGCCGCGTGTGCACCGGGTTTCGGGGCGCGTGCTGGCGGGTCTGGCATTCATCACGGGCGTAGGCGGCTTGATTTACATCGCACTCAGCGGCACCGTTGGCGGGCTGCCTATGTCCATCGCCTTTGGCCTCTACGGCACTCTGATGATCATTGCCGCCATCCAGACACCGCGTTTTGCGATGGCACGGGACTACGCACGACACCGGCGCTGGGGTTTGCGCCTGATTGTGCTGGGACTGGGGTCTTGGCTTTACCGGCTGCATTACGGGCTTTGGTATGGCACCACCTGCAGCCTCAGCGACTCCTTATGCGGCATTGCAGCCGAACCGGATTTCTCGGGCCTCTTCGACCAGATCAACCTCTTTGCCTTCTATCTGCCCTACATTCTGGTGCTGGAATGGTGGCTGCGGCGCGAACAGCGGGTGCAGGGTGACCACACCCCTTACGCCAGTTCGTAGGGTGTGCCTTTACGGTCCACGGCGTTCTCGGCGCTAGAAGGAGATATCAGCGGCCACGCGCATGTCCCGCAAAGGCCGCACGATGTCGATGGACTGTTGATACAACGGATGCGCCTTGTAGGCAGCCAAGGCGTCGCCATCTCGGAACTCGGCGTAGACGACCACATCAACCTCGTCCGACAGCGCATCGCTATGGGTGTTCTTGCGGACTGAAATCACGTCAGCATGCGGGTTCTCCTCAAGGATCGAAAGCCCCTCGAACACACGCTCCACATCGTCGCGCTCTTTCGCACGGAAAAACACGACATGCCGCAGTCGCCCCTCATCCTGCATGGTCGATAAACCTTGTGTCGTCGCGCGAATGCCGCGCCGTCCGGACAGATATGGGCGCAGATCAGCGTCCTTTGAAGAGCCCGCCAAGGATACCGCGCACCATGCGACGACCTGTCGTCCCGGTCAGCTCTTTCACGACCATCTTGGTCATGGCTTCGCCAAAGCTGGCTCCGCGTCGAGTGGTACGTGACGATGAGCGTGTCACACGCGCCCCGGAATAGCGGCGACCGGCGTTGAACTCGCGCAGCACCGGCTCCATCTCCTCGGCCTTTTCTTCGGCTTCCGCTGCCTCGGTCGCTGCCTTGTCGGCACGCGCCTTCAGGATTTCGAAGGCCGACTTGCGATCCATCGCTTCGTCATACTTGCCGGCCATGTCGCTGGCGACCAGATGCGCCTTACGCTCTGAGCTGGTGATTGGTCCCAATTGCGAGGAAGGAGGCCGGATCAAAGTCCGTTCGACGATCCCCGGCACGCCCTTTTTCTGCAGCATCGACGTTACGGCTTCACCCACGCCCACCTCGCGAATAGCCTCTTCGGTTTCGAAGCGCGGGTTCTCCCGATACGTCTCTGCAGCCATGCGCAGTTCCTTGCGGTCCTTCGCGGTAAAGGCGCGCAAGGCGTGCTGAAAACGGTTGCCCAACTGTCCCAATATGTCCTCGGGCACATCCGCCGGGTTCTGCGTGATAAAGTAGACGCCCACGCCCTTGGAGCGGATCAGACGGGCGACCTGTTCGACCTTGTCCACCAGCGCCTTGGGCGCGTCCTCGAAGAGCAGGTGCGCCTCATCAAAGAAAAAGACCAGCTTCGGCTTGTCCGGATCGCCGACTTCGGGCAACTCTTCAAACAGTTCGCTCAACAGCCACAAAAGGAATGTGGCATAAAGCTTCGGCGCGCCCATCAACTTGTCCGAAGCGAGGATGTTGACCATGCCCTTACCTGCCGCATCCGTGCGCATCAGGTCGGACAATTCCAGCGCAGGCTCTCCGAACAATTGGCTTGCACCCTGGTTCTCCAACACGAGCAAGCGGCGCTGGATCGCGCCGATGGACTGGGTCGACACGTTGCCATAGCGCAGCGACAGGTCCTTGGCGTTCTCACCGACCCAGACCAACAGTGCCTGCAGGTCCTTGAGGTCCAGAAGCGGCATACCTTCCTCGTCGGCGAGGCGGAAGGCGATGTTCAGGATACCCTCCTGTGCATCGGTCAGCTCAAGGAGTTGAGCCAGCAACAGCGGTCCCATCTCGGACACTGTTGTGCGCACCGGATGTCCCTGTTCACCAAACATGTCCCAGAAGGTCACCGGGCAGGCGTGATAGGTGTAGTCGGAAAAACCAATCTTTTCCGCCCGTTCGGTGAATGGACCATGCAACTTGTGCTCGGCTGTGCCCGATTTCGCGAGGCCGGAAAGATCCCCTTTTACATCCGACAGAAACACGGGCACGCCCGCGTTCGAGAAGCCTTCGGCCAGAATCTGAAGCGTCACCGTCTTGCCTGTTCCGGTCGCACCTGCAATCAAACCGTGTCGGTTGGCGTACTTTAGCGTCAGACCCTGTTTTTCGGCATAGTCGACCCCGCCACCACCGATGAAAATATGATCGTTCATGCCGTTAACCTTTTGTCCATTGGGGCCTTCGGCGCGACCATACAAAGTTAACCATTGGGTGCCATAGTGTTTTTGTTCCCGCCGAGAGTCCTCCTGGCGCGGAACACTTCCTCCCTGTCAGACTGGGCCGCGCTTCGTGCGCGGCCTTTTTTTGTCCAATTGAACGGTCTGGTTTAGTTCCTGATTTCACAATGTTTTCTTTTTCACATATTCCCTGTTGACCGCCGCCAACTGCTTTCGTAACGTCTCGCGCATAAGTCGGCCAGTCCGACGGGGAGAGAAAAAAGACACGTGGAAAAGGGGGCTTTGGGGTCCCCTTTTTTGCTGTTTGCCGCTTGTCACGAAAACTTTGCGCTTTGGCACTGACACTGGTTGCAGTCCATGCTAGCAGTTTGCGAAATGAAACAAGAGCGGAACCGATATGCGCACGTCCCTGATTGCCCTTTCCGTCGCCCTGCTGATGCCAATTAGCGTCATGGCACAAGATGCGGAAACGACACCCGAAGACACGACCGAGACTGAACAAGCCACAGACGGTCCCAATGTTGGAAACGCCATCGAGGATCAATTGAGCCTGGGTGAGGATGCGTCCGCCCCGCAAGTCGGTCAAACCTACACGGCAGAGACCATCGGTGACTGGGAGCTGCGCTGCATCAAGGCCGAAGAAGGTCAGGAAGAACCCTGCCAGATGTATCAGCTGATGCAGGATGAAGAGGGCACGCCCGTCGCCGAGATCTCGATCTTCCGCCTGCCCGAAGGCGGGCGCGCTGTGGCAGGTGCTACCATTATCGTGCCTCTTGAAACGTCCCTACCCCAGCAATTGACGATGGAAGTCGATGGCGGTCAGGCGCGTCGCTACCCCTATGCGTTCTGCAACCCGATCGGGTGTTACTCGCGGGTTGGTCTTGTCGCGGACGAAGTTGCGCAATTCCGGCGCGGCGCCAACGCGAAACTGACCATCGTTCCGGCCCTCGCGCCTGATCAGAAGGTTGAGCTGAACATGTCGCTGAGCGGCTTCACCGCCGCCTTTGACAAGACATCCGTCGCACAGTTCTAAGGATCAGCCAATCCATCAAAAAGCCGCCTTCGGGCGGCTTTTTTTGTCAAACTCTGCGCAGTGCCAGCACGGCGTTCATGCCACCGAATGCAAAGGCGTTCGAAAGTGCGACACTCACCTGTGCCTCGCGAGCGTCGTTGGGCACCACGTCCAAAGCACATTCGGGGTCCGGTTCTTCGTACCCGATGGTCGGTGCAACGATCCCATCCCGCAGCGCCATGATGCAGGCCAGCAGCTCAACTGCACCCGTTCCACCGATCAAGTGGCCGTGCATCGACTTCGTGGACGAAATCATCAGCTTGTCCGCGTGGGGCCCGAAGACGTCAGCCACCGCGGCACATTCCGTCTTGTCATTGGCCGCGGTGCCTGTGCCGTGGGCGTTGATGTAGCCAACCTCGTCTGCGTTCACCCGCGCATCGGTCAACGCACCTGCCATAGCCCGCGCCGCGCCGTTCTTGGATGGCATCACGATGTCGGCAGCATCCGAAGACATAGCAAAACCCGCCACCTCGCACAGAATGTCGGCGCCCCGGGCGCGCGCGTGCTCGTACTCCTCAAACACAAAGACCCCCGCACCCTCGCCCTGCACCATACCGTTGCGGTTGGCGGAAAACGGGCGGCAGGCATCCTTCGACATCACCCGCAAACCTTCCCACGCCTTGACTCCGCCAAAACACAGCATCGACTCCGACCCGCCCGTTATCATCACGGGCGCCATGCCGCTGCGCACCATCTGAAAGGCTTGTGCCATGGCATGGTTGGACGACGCGCAAGCGGTCGCGACGGTAAAAGACGGCCCCTTAAGGTTCCACTCCATCGACACATGGCTGGCGGCGGCATTGTTCATCAGTTTGGGCACGACAAAGGGGTGGACCCGGTTCTTCCCCTCTTCATAGACGAGGCGGTAGTTCTGATCCCACGTGCTGACACCACCTGCAGCCGTGCCAAGGATCACACCCGATTTCGCCGCCTCTTCACCTGCAAAGCTCAGGCCTGACTGCTCAATCGCCTCCTTCGCGGCCGCCAGCGTGAACTGCGTGAACCGGTCATAAAGGCTCATCTGCTGACGGTTGTAGCGCCCCTCTGCCTCGAACCCACGCACCTGGCCGCCGATTTTGATGGCGAGGCGATCCACGTCCTGAAAGTCCAGCTCGCCGATGCCGCAGCGCCCCTCGCGCATCGCTTCAAGGGTTTCGGGCACGTCGTGACCCAGGGCATTGACGGTGCCCGCCCCGGTAATGACAACGCGGTGCATCAGCTTTTCTGTTCTGCGATCAACCGCTCGATGCCGGAAATGATCGACTGCACGTTGGAAATGTCAAAATCACTTTCCTTGGGCGCGTTCGCATTGAAGGGCACTTGGATGTCGAACTCTTCCTCGATGGCAAAGATGCTTTCGACAAGGCCCAGGCTGTCGATACCCAGATCCTCAAGCGTGTTGGTCAGCCCCACATCCGCAGGCTCCAGCACCGCCTGTTCCGCGACGATTTCGATAACCTTGTCCTTGATGCTCACGACGCCTGCCCCCTTGCCCGTGCCTGACTTGGGGTTGATTTAGTCACTGCCATCCGACTTGAAAACAGCTTTCTTCAACTCCGCAACGTCGCGCAGTATGCGCGGCAGGCGCTTGGTGTTCTTGTACATGTCGAGATTTGTTTTCATCTCATTCGCAGGATAGCCCAGCATGACCTTGCCGTCCTTGACAGAACTCATGACCTTGCACGCGGCGGCCAACACAACGTTGTTGCCAATCGTCAGATTGTCGGAAACACCCACCTGCCCAGCCATGACGACGAAATTGCCGACGGTCACCGATCCGGCCAGCCCGACCTGACCGCAGATCAGGTTGTCTTCGCCAATGACACAGTTGTGGCCAATATGTACAAGGTTGTCGATTTTCGTCCGGTTGCCGATCTGTGTGGGCCGGATGGTGCCGCTGTCGATGGCCGTGTTGGTGCCGACCTCCACATCATCGCCGATAACCACGGCGCCAAGGCTCGCAATCCGCGCCCAAGGCTGCCCACCCGCATCGCCCTGCTCCCCCAGGGTTTCGCGCACGTTTTCAACACCGCTCTTTTCCGGCGTGACAAATGAAAAGCCGTCCCCCCCGATCCGCACGCCAGGGTTGGCGATAAAGTTCGCCCCTATCTGAACCCGCGCACCAATGCTGACCTGTTCACGCAAAAAAGCGTTTGGGCCCAGCATGGCACGCCACCCGACAAAGGACATCGGCCCGATAACAGATCCGTCGCCGATCTGCGCCTCGGGTCCGATCACCGCGCCGGCACCAATGGTCACATCAGCACCAAGCGTGGCGGTTGGATCGACGATTGCACCTGGATGAACACCGCTGCCAAATGCGTGCCCGGGATCAGCCATCGTCGTCAGCCGCGACATGGCAAAGCGCGGGCGTTTCGGAAGGATCGCGGCACGCAGCCCAAATGCCTGCCAATCTGCGTCTTCCCAGAGCAGCGCAGCCTGTGCCGCCCCCTGAGACAATGTGCCAGCATATTTAGGGTTGCTGGCCAGTGCCAGATCATCGGCACCGGCCTGTGCAGGTTCTGCCAAGCCCGTCACAATGGCGCTTGTGTCGCCGACAGCCTCCGCCTCAAGTGCAGATGCAATCTCGGCAACGGTGTAACGCATGGCGGGGCCCCCTTGGCACATAGCTCAGGGGTGCGATTTAACCCTGAACTGCGCGCAGTGCCACCCCTGCCTCAGACAGCGCCCGCCACACCTTTGCATCGCGGCCATAGATGTCGCGGCGGTACTGCGTGTGTCCTTTGGGCGTGGTAAACGCCGTGCGGTAGATGATGTGCACCGGTACAGGCGCCTTCAGGTCCACGCGGGTCTCGCGCCCGGTGGCCAAAACCGACTGGAAATATTGCTGCGGGTTCGCCTCCTGCTTGGCGAGCAACGCATAGGCAAAGTCGAACGGGTCTGCCAGACGCACGCAGCCGTGGCTGTAGGCGCGCACCTCGCGACCAAACAGGTTCTTGGCCGGTGTGTCGTGCAAATATATGTTGTGCACGTTCGGGAACATGAACTTCACCAGACCCAGCGCATTGCCCTTTGACGGCGGTTGACGCATGGCAAAGGGGAACGTCTTGGCCGTGTACTGGCTGAAGTTCACCGCCGAGCGGTTCACCTTGCGACCCCGGCTGTCCGTGATCTCAATATGGCGAACTGCATTCCGGTTACGCTTGAGCGCCGGCAAGTATTCCTTGGTGACAATGGACCTTGGCACATACCAGCTCGGGTTGATGACCATGAACTCCATCACATCCGAAAACTCGGGCGTCGGACGATCATCCTTGTTCGCACCCACTACGGACCGCGTTGAGAACGTGACCTTGCCATTGTCGACGACATTCGCGGTGAAGTCCGGGATATTGACCAGGATGTGACGCTTGCCACGTTCCTGATTGACCCAACGCTCACGCTCCATGGCGACGATGATGGATTGCAGACGCGCCTGCACCGACGTGTTCAACTCGGCAATTGTCGCTTGTCCGGCTACACCATCAGCGGTCAGACCATGGGCAAGCTGGAACTGCTGCACCGCCGACTGGATTGCCGCGTCATAGGTCTGCGTATTGGTGCGTTTCAGAAAACCCATCGCGATCAAGCGGTTGCGCATGATGGCGACGGCATCGCCAGTTTGGCCGGGCTTAAGCGTACTGACAGGCACCTGCTGGCCCCATCCGCCCTGCGCCAGGAGCCGTTCCATCCGCAGCTTCTCTTTCATCAAAGCGGTGTATTCCATCGTTTTTGGTGCAAGCGCCTTGAAGAACCCCGAGGGCGACGACTTCGAGAAATTCACCAGATACGAGGTGCGGTCGCGATAAGGCACCTGGCGGACGATAGCGCGGTCAATTCGGGATGGCACCAGCACACCCGTTTGCAGGTCACGCGAATACTGCAGGAAGGTGCGGCTCATCTCGACTTCGACCAGCCCACGGTCGCGCTGGGTCTTGGCGGCCTTCATCTTGGCTTGCAGCCCAGCCGCGTCATACCGCGCGGCAGGTAGCCCATGGTTGCCTGCCTGATCCAACGCCTTGAAAAGTGCGACACGGCGCTGACGCTCGCGGCCCGATCGACCGGTCCAGAGGCTTTCGTAACCGTTGGCTTTGTAAAACGCAGCAATGTCGGCGTCGCGTGCAGCAGCTTCGGCGACCGCCTGTTTGAACGCCGTGACCTGCGCCGACGCACCCTGCGGCGCTGACCAAATCAACGCTACAAGAAGGAGGCTCAAGGCCACCACCCACGATCTAAAAATATTCACCGTCATATCGCACCTGTTGTTATAAATTTTGCGCTGGTTTGGAGTATCCCAAGCGCGCGCGGAGCCTGTCTATTCACATTGACGCCAGTCCCGCAAGAAGCCGGTCGCTGATGCGCCCATGCATCGCCCCGAGACCTTTGCGCCACATGAGCCAAAATTTGCGCAAAAATCTGCCCAATTCACTTGCGAGGGTTCTTGGACCGGATTCAGCGCTTGGTAAACGAATCGAGCTATGCCATAGAAGTGTTGCATCTGGGGATGAGATGGCAGAACCCGTGTAACATCACGGATAGGCAGGCGTACGGGACGGCGCAGTGATATGAACAACACCTCTACGGGCATGACCCGCCGAGCCATACTTGGCGCATTCGCGGCAACGGCAGTGACGGCGGCACCAACTTTCTCAAACGCAGCAGGGTTTCTTCGCGGGGCTGGCGATATCAGACGGCTTCGTATGTACTCCGGTCGCACGGGCGAGCGGATCGACATGATCTACTGGATCGAAGGGAACTACATCAAGGACGCTGTTCGTGAAGTGAACCACTTCATGCGCGACTGGCGCACCGATGACGTGAAATCCATGGACCTGCGCAATGTCGACATCATGGCGGCCGCCCACAACCTGATGCAAACCGATGAACCGTACATGCTGCTGTCGGGCTACCGCAGCCCGAAAACAAACGCCATGCTTCGTTCCCGTAGCCGCGGCGTTGCCAAAAACTCTCTGCACATGAAGGGCCAGGCCGCCGATTTGCGCCTCTCCTCCCGTTCCGTCAGCCAAATGGCGCGCGCAGCGCAAGCCTGCCGCGGTGGCGGCGTCGGCAAGTACTCCGGTTCGAACTTCGTACACATGGATTGCGGCGTCGTGCGGTCCTGGGGTCGGTAACCTCTCGGGCTCGATACAGATGTAAATTCAGGGCGCTTCGGCGCCCTTTTTTGTGTCGTGTGGCGCACTCAAAGGGGAGGAAATGCGCGCCACCCGATGGGACAGTTCCCGTGAACTGCAGCTGGCAAACTGCGCAAACCGGCATCAGGTTCCCGCGCCGGATCACTTTTTTGCGCAATCTTCCGCCCGGACTGACATGAAACTGTGACAAGCCGCCCCTACCCGCCTAGCGTTATGGATAGATTACATTCCCGGGGGATTCACATGACACACCTGATTTCACGCCGCACCTTTCTGGCGACGACCGCCACTTTTGCCGCCATGCATCCGTTTTCCTTGCGCGCCAGCACCAATCAGGCGCATCTGCGGATCATGGAGACCACCGACCTGCACGTCCACGTGTTTCCCTACGACTACTACGCCGACAAGCCGCGCGACACGGTCGGCCTTTCCCGAACCGCGTCCATCATCGAAGGCATCCGGGCGGAGGCCACGAACTCCTTGCTGATCGACAATGGTGACTTTCTGCAGGGCAACCCAATGGGCGACTACATCGCCTATGAACGGGGCATGAAAGAAGGCGACAGCCACCCCATCATAACCGCGATGAACACGATGGGATACGACGCAGGCACGCTGGGCAACCACGAATTCAACTACGGCATCGACTTCCTGATGAAATCGCTGGCTGGCGCTGATTTCCCGGTCGTCTGCGCCAACGTTTCCAAGGCACAAGGGGCAGATGCCGCCGCCGACACGACACTGGTGCCGCCCTTCGTAATCCTTGACCACACGGTTACGGATGGCGCTGGAGAAACGCATCCGATCAAGGTCGGCCTCATCGGCTTTGTCCCGCCCCAGATCATGAACTGGGACCGCCGCCACCTTGAAGGCAACGTGCAGGCACGCGACATTGTCGAGACAGCCAAAACCCTTGTCCCGCTGATGAAGGAACAAGGCGCCGACATCATCATCGCACTCAGCCACTCGGGTATTGGCGCGGCAGATCACAGCGATGGTATGGAGAACGCTTCCGTCCCACTGGCTGCAGTGGACGGCATCGACGCCATCCTGACCGGCCACCATCACCAGGTGTTCCCGTCAGAAACCTATGCCGACCTTCCTGCCGTTGACGTGGCAAACGGTACGATCCACGGCAAACCGGCCGCCATGGGCGGCTTCTGGGGCTCGCATCTGGGTGTCATCGACCTGATGCTGGAACGCGATGGCTCAAGCTGGCGCATCACCGGCCACGGCTCCGAAGCGCGCCCGATCTCCAAGCGGAACGAAGACCGCTCGATCACCGCCCTTGTCGAGGACCACCAACCGGTGCTCGACAGCGTGCAAGCCGACCATGACGCAACGCTCGCCTATGTACGCCGCGCGGTTGGCAAAACGGATGCGCCCCTGCACAGCTACTTCGCACTGGTGGCCGACGACCCATCAGTCCAGATCGTGTCGATTGCGCAAAGCTGGTATATCGCCCAGATGATGCAGGGCACGGAATACGAGGGTCTGCCGATCCTGTCCGCCGCCGCGCCCTTCAAGGCCGGAGGCCGCGGTGGGCCGGAATACTTCACCGACGTGCCCAAGGGTGATGTCGCGATCAAGAATGTCTCGGACCTCTATCTCTACCCGAACACCGCGCGCGCCGTGCTGATCACCGGAGCGGAAGTGAAGGATTGGCTTGAACGCTCCGCCGGGATTTTCAATCAGGTAGAGCCCGGCAGCACTGATGTACCGCTTCTGAACCCGGAGTTCCCCAGCTACAATTTTGATGTCATGGACGGGGTCACCTACCAGATCGATCTCAGCCAGCCATCGAAATTCGACCCCAAGGGCAACCTGATCAATCCAGATGCAAATCGCATCACGGACTTGAAGTTCAACGGCGAAGACATTGACCCTGATGCGCAATTCATTATCGCGACCAACAACTACCGTGCAGGCGGCGGCGGCAACTTCCCCGGTGCGCAAGGCGACACCATCGTGTTCGAGGCCCCCGACACCAACCGCGACGTGATCGTGCGCTACATCGTGGAACAGGGCACGATCAGCCCGCGTGCCGATGCCAACTGGTCCTTTGCGCCGCTTGAAGGCACAAGCGTTCTCTTTGAGACCGGGCCAAAGGCCAAGGATTACATCGACGACGTCAAAGGGGTCACCATCGAACCTGCGGGCGACGGTCCGGATGGATTTGCGCAGTTCCGCATCGCGCTTTGACGTCCACGGCGCAGCACACCTGCGCCTGACGATTTGCAATTGCAGGGCGCGGATGGCACCGCTATACCGCGCCCCAGTGGACCGTTAGCTCAGCTGGATAGAGCGCTGCCCTCCGAAGGCAGAGGCCAGAGGTTCGAATCCTCTACGGTCCGCCATTCATCGTTTTCCTTCATTCTGGATGCGTCACGACGCTGTGGCTGGGTGTCATCTGATTGCAGTCGCTTACGCTCTGCCCTCAACTCTGATCCGCCGTTTTGGCCGACCGCATTTCCCGCGCGCGGCGGTAGTCCAATGTGAACAGCACACCAGACGCAGCAATGGCAATCACTGCACCAATCATCGCCACGCCCTGATAATCCGTGATACTGGACCCGGCGGCAAAGATCGCGGATGCAATGATCGCGCCGCCGAAGTGGTTGACAGACAGCAGTGAGCTGCCCGCCCCTGCCCGATCCGCGACAAGGTTCTGCACATAACCAATCGGGATCGACAGGATGATACCCGCACCGATCCCGGCGGGCAGGACCAGCCACCAGGCGAACCCAATGGACGGCATCAGCCCCAGCACGGCAAGGAAGCCGCCATAAATCGAAACGCCGACCAGGATCAGGGCCGAAGCGGACATCACCCTTAGAAACCGAACAGTCAGCATCATCACCGGGATCTCGATAAACGCGATCAGGCCCGCAAAAAGCGCGACGTCAGACTCGGCACCGCCCAGATTGTTGAGGATCAGCAGTCCCAACAGGATGTTATAAAGCCCATTCGTGGCCGTGATCACGCATATCAGGACCAGGCGGACCAGCAGGCCAGGTGCTGTCAGTTCGGACAACGATGCCAACAGACCTTTTCCCGATTTAACGGTCTGCGAGACCGTGTGGTCCCGGCGCCACAGTGTCAGAACTGCGGCCAACGCCAGCAGGTTGGCACAGGCGATGACGACATAGGCCGCCAGCACATCGGCGCCTTTGACAAGCGCGTAGCCCCAGATCACCGGCGTCAGGGCAAAAGCACCGGAGAAGGTCGCGCGGGACAGAGTCGCCGCATAGGGTTGGTCAAGCTCGGGGTTCTCGCGGGCGGCCACCACCGAAAGTGCGAAGTATTGCGTGAAGGCCGTAGCCCCCACCGGGAACAGCACGACATGCACCAGAAGGAAGGCGACCTTGGATGGAACAAGGAACATCAACAGCCCCCCGGCGGCGCCCACCGCCAAAGCGGCCAAAAGCGCTTCGCGAAAACGCCCTGACTGATCAGTGTAGATCCCAACCAACACCGACGCAACAACGCTGAAAAGCGCCCCACCCGTCACGATCAACGCATAACCCGCGTCGGAAAAACCAATCTTTTCAATGCCGATGATGGACTGGAGCGGCCCTACCGAAGCCGCACCGACCCCCATGAGAATCAAACCGATCAGGGCAACCCGGAGCAGCCTGTCTGTGATCGCCGTCTTGAGCATTGATGAAATCCAGACTGAGCGGCGCAAAGGTTGGGAAGAAAGCGTGCGCCATCTATATGACGGTCGGGCGCAGATGAAAACACGACCACATACTGCGATACCATCGGCCGATGACAGATGAACTTGGCCTCTGTTTTTGTGAGGATTGCGTGACGGACTGTGCCAGCAGCTACCGCACCGGTTCACACCGTTCTCAACAGCTGCCGAAGATGCCGCATGGGCCGCGAAAACCTTGTTTCAGCCGAAACACATCACGCAAACAAATCGTGCGCCAGCTCCAACGCATCCACCAGCACATCCACCTCTTCCCTGGTGTTGTACATCCCGAACGAGGCACGGCAGGTCGCGTTCAACCCCATGTGCTCCATCAGCGGCCCAACACAGTGCTGACCGGCGCGGACCGCCACACCCTTCTTGTCGAGGATGGTCGAGATGTCATGCGCGTGCCCTGCCCCGTCCAAAGTAAACGAGAAAATCGCACCCTTGTCCGGCGTCGTGCCCTGCACTTGCAGCCAGTTCAATCCGCCCAGACGCTCAACCGTGTAGTCGCGCAGGCTGTCCTCATGCGCGGCGATGGCCTCCATCCCGTGGCCCATCATGTAGTCCAGCGCAACGCCAAGCCCGATCATCTGCACGATGCCCGGCGTGCCCGCTTCGAACTTGTGCGGCGGATCGTTGTAGATCACGCCGTCTTTCGACACTTCCTTGATCATGTCGCCGCCACCGATGAACGGGCGCATCTCGGCCATGCGTTCGGCCCTGCAGTAGATGGCGCCGGACCCGGATGGCCCGTAAAGCTTGTGGCCGGTGATCGCATAGAAATCCGCGCCCAGATTCTGCACATCCACCGGCATGTGAACCGCCGCCTGCGAGCCATCAACAAGAACCGGCACGCCCTTGGCATGGGCTCCCTCGCAGATAGTCTTGACGTCGACCTTGGTGCCAAGAACGTTGGACATATGCGTCACAGCCACCAGCTTCGTCCGGGGGCCGATCGCATCAATCACCTTCTGCGGATCAAGCGCGCCCGTTGCATCCACATCCACCCATTTCAGGACCACGCCCTGCCGCTCACGCAGGTAGTGCCAGGGCACGATGTTTGCGTGGTGCTCCATGACCGAAAGGACGATCTCGTCCCCGGCCTCCATCCTCGGCATCGCCCAGCCATAGGCGACCATGTTGATGCCTTCGGTCGTGCCCGAGTTCATCACGATCTCGTCTTCGGAACCCGCGTTCAGGAAGCGGGCAAGCTTGCCGCGCACAGCCTCGTAATTCTCGGTCGCAAGATTGGAAAGGTAGTGCAAGCCTCTGTGAACATTTGCATATTCTTCGGCATAAGCCTTGGAAATGGCGTCAATGACAACCTGTGGCTTCTGCGCAGACGCGCCATTGTCGAGATAGACAAGCGGCTTGCCGTTCACTTCGCGCGAAAGGATCGGAAAGTCCCCGCGGATGGCATTCACATCATACATCTCACAATCCTCCTGCCGTCACGCCCGTCAGCGTCACAAGCATCATCATTCCAATAAACAGACCCGCCAGCACCACAAGAAGCAGACCAAAGGCACGAAACAGGGAGTCAAAGCGTAGGGCAGCGCTGATGAAATGCAAAAGCAGCCAAAAGGCGACAATGGCCACGATCAACGCCACCAGCCCGGCAATGGCGGGAACAATCAGGCTCAACACCAGCACCAGAGCCTGCGCCGCAGCGCGCAGGGCCTGAAGCCACGTGAGCAGCGCCAGCATGTCGGCAAAATCACCCTGCCCGCCCAGGGCGCGCCCGGCCCAGACAAGCCCGTGCACCATGACCAGCAAACCGCCCGCAATCATGGCAAACAGGGCCAAGGGCCTTTCGAGCAGGCCAAGGATCGGCACAGCGGACCGCGCCGCGGGATCAATCTCGCCCTCCAACAGCACAACCGGCGCAGACGCCAGCAACGTATTCACCGCGGCCACAGCAAGGAGCGCCATGTAGAGCGTCGCGCGGTCCAGCTGCCAGCTGATGATCTGCCGGGCGACCTGTTTGGGGTCGCGCAGCGTATCGATGGCAAGGTCCGAAACGGCGCTCATTCCGCGCGCTCCTGCGCGATGGAGCCGCCGATCCAGAACCACATGAAGACGAGGAACCAGATCAAGCCAACGGCCTGTTTCTCTACCCCCGGCCCGACAAACCCCGACACCAGACCATGCAACAGGATCAGCGGGGATGACGCCAACAGAGCCCAGAACAAGGCCAACCGTGCGCCGTAGGCGGTGCCACTGCCACCTAATACCCGGCCGACGACCCGCGCGAGGAGTGCAATGGCGTAGAACAGCAAAGGAGCGATGAAGATCAGCGCCATGAGCGATGCGCCCATGAGCATGTTCAGGTCTTCACCGTTCAAATGCGCCTCACGCGCGAGCCGTGGCAGTTGGGCGATGAAGATCAGAACACAGGACGCCATAAGATACGCAAGCGCACGGTCCTCCCGCTCGCCCAGCGACAGGAGGTGCCGCACAACACGACCTGGCCCCCGATACGTGGCCCCAATGTTCCGCGTGACCGCCATGGTTCAGCCCCGGTGCCGCTCCAACCAGCCCTGCAGGCGCTCCACCAATGCGTCGCGCAGCACCTCGTCCTCGATCTCTTCGACCGCCTCTGCAAGGAACGCCAGTGTCAGCAGGTCCGTTGCAATGTCAGCGGGCACACCGCGCGACCGCAGATAGAACAACGCCTCTTCGTCGATGGCACCCGAGGTCGAGCCGTGGGAACACGCGACATCATCGGCATAAATCTCAAGCTCGGGCTTGGCGAGGAACTGGCTGTCATCATCCAGCAAAAGCGACTGGCTGATCTGGTAACCGTCCGTTTTCTGGGCACCTTCCTTCACCAGGATCTTGCCCTGAAACACACCGACTGCGCCATTCCGCAGGACCTTCTTGAACACCTGGCGGCTTTCGCAGCGCAGGGCGTCATGGGTCACGAACACTGTGTCGTCATGGTGAAAGTCGCCGTCGCCCACACAAGCACCCGCAACATGCGCCACCGCATCGTCACCGGTGAGTTCGACAACGCATTCGTTCCGGGTCAGACGCCCGTTGACGGTCAGCGTAAAGGTCTTGAACACGGATTCCGTACCGAGCCGCGCAAAGATGTGTGTTGCGGCACGGCGTTCATGGTCGCGACCCTGCGCACGCACGTGATGGAAGGTCGCAGTGTTAGCGACATCAACTTCCATGCACTTGTTGAAACGCGCAGCAGCAGGACCGGTTTCAAGCAGTGTCAGTTCCGCACCTGCATCCAGCTTCACGACGTGATGCAAGATCGCATCCGACGTTTCATTCTCGTGCAAGTAAATGAAATTGATCGGCTTTTCCGCCTTGCCCGTGACGTGGATGAGAACGCCGTCCGTCGCATAGGCCGTGTTCAGCGCAGCCAACGGACGCGGCACATAATGGCCGTTCCCTTCCAGCGTACCATAAAGGTCCGACGCCCAGTGGATATCCGCACTGTCGGCCAACCGGTCGATGCGCACACCCGCAAGGGTAAGGTCGTCGGATTGCTCAGCGTCAAACACACCGTCGACAAAAACGATCTTGAGACGGTCCATTTCGTCAAAGAGCGGCGCCTCGTCACTGTGAAACAGCGCCGCCTGCGGTGCGTCGGCCTGCACAAGCGTGTCGGGCCGCGTGAACTTCCAGTATTCGTCACGACGGCCCGGCAGACCCATCTCGCGGACCCGCGAGACAGCAGCCTTGCGCGCATCGTCCGCCCAGCCATTCGACGGCATGGACAGGGTCGCCAACCGGTCTTCGGTTGGGTTCGATTTGGTCGCAGCTTCGCCCATTATGCCACCTCGGCCAGAATGTCGGCGTAGCCGTTGTTCTCAACCTCGAGCGCCAGCTCGGGTCCACCGGTTTTCACGATCTTGCCGTCTGCCATGATGTGCACAACATCCGGTTTGATGTGATCGAGCAAACGCTGGTAGTGCGTGATGACAAGGAAACCGCGGCCCTCGTTGCGCAGCGCGTTCACGCCTTCGGCCACCAGCTTCATCGCATCAACGTCGAGGCCGGAATCGGTCTCGTCCAGGATGCACATCTTGGGCTCAAGCATCGCCATCTGCAGGATTTCATTGCGCTTTTTCTCACCGCCCGAAAAACCCACGTTCACAGGACGCTTCAGCATATCGGCATCGATCTTCAACGCCTTGGCACGTTCACGGATGGTTTTCAGGAAGTCTGCGGCGCTCAGTTCTTCCTCGCCGCGCGCCTTGCGCTGCGCGTTCACAGCCGTGCGCAGGAAGGTCATGTTGCCGACGCCGGGGATCTCGACAGGATACTGAAAGGCCAGAAACAGGCCAGCAGCGGCGCGCTCTTCGGGTTCCATGTCCAGCAGATCCTCACCATCCAGCGTCGCTTCGCCGCCGGTGACCTCATAGCCGTCGCGACCGGACAGGACGTAGGACAGCGTAGACTTGCCCGACCCGTTCGGGCCCATGATCGCGTGGACCTTGCCCGCTTCGACGGTCAGGTCGACACCTTTGAGGATCTGCTTTTCCTCTTCTTCAAGTTGTACGTGCAAGTCTTTGATGTTCAGCATTTTTCTTTTCCCTATTCGAGGTGCGGTGCGCAGTGGATGCGCACCCTACGCGATAACGACGGCCGTGCCCGAAACACTGACCATAAGCATTGAATCTCCGACCACTTCATAATCGAGGTCGACTCCGATGACAGCGTTGGCCCCTTGGGCCGCAGCACGATGTTCCAGTTCCGCCATGGCGGTGTCGCGGGCGTCTTGCAGCTTGGATTCATACGCGCCCGAGCGGCCCCCGATGATGTCCGTGATGCCCGCGAAGAAATCACGTACCACATTGGCACCCATGATCGCCTCACCCACGACGATCCCGCGATAGTCCGTGATCTTGTACCCCTCCACGGTCGAGGTCGTCGTCATGATCATTCGGCAGTCCCGCATTGATGGTTGCAGCGGGGACATATGCACGCATCCGTCCGTGCGCTTTGCAGCATCCTCATCAGGCGGTAGGTCAGCGCACCCCAGCAAACAAACAGCACAAAGCCGAAAAGCAGTTCGATCTGTTCTGCGTAGCGGGCGAAGATCCAGCCATCTGCCACCATCTCTTCCACGATCTCGTCATGCCCGATCGAAAGCAGGAAAACGATCACGTGCCCGAGGATCAGCATTGTGAGGGCCCGTGTTTCCTGCATCATCCGCCAGGGATGACCAAAGCGAATGCGCACATCGCTGGATTTGCGTGGTGTGTCGGGAGCCATGGCGTCAGGTTCCGTTCGTGGTATCGATGGCAAAGGTCATTCTGTGTCCTCAGCCGTTTCATGGGCAAAGAGGTGCTGGACCCCTAGGCCAACGGTTATCGACATCATCAGAAGTACACACCAGACCCAAAACGACGTGAGCGCGCCGGGGGCAAAGGATGCCGCCGCGATCATTCCGCCGATAACCGCGATGACAAAAGCGAGCCCGCCCTGCTGCGTGCCATCGGCATCAGAGACTGTGTGGCGCTTGATCTTTTTGGCTTCAGTCAGATCGTTCATTTTCGTCTCGCCTGAATATCTGCAAGGGCTTGCCGGACTTCTTCATCAGTCCGGCTGTTACCTTTGGCATACTCGTCCTTGCTGAACCGCTTCGCAAAGCGAGCGGCCAATTTCACATATCCCGCGGCGCCAGCCAGAAAACCCAAAAAGCCAAACTCGACGAACCAATCAGGCAAAAGTAGATGGCCGATAAAGGCAAACAGAAGGGCACCGAGAGTTCCAAAGACTGCAGCACCGTAGAACGCATTCGCCTTTTTCTGCGCCCACTGATCGGGGGGGCCAATGCGTGCATGCCACTCAGTGTTGTCACCACCGTCACTCATCTCGAAACAACATCCAAGCTACGGCAATGGCGCCGGTGGTCATGGCGCCGCCAATGGCCAATGCTGCCGCATAATGCGGAAGCAGCGTGACGCCAATGACCCCGCCAACAACAGCGCCGCCAAGAACGGACAAAGACATCGTCGCGAATGCGGATCGATTTTTCTGTTCCGCCGCCATGAACTACCCCACCGAGCCTTCAAGCGAGATCGCCACAAGCTGCTGCGCTTCCATGGCAAACTCCATGGGCAGCGCCTGCAACACGTCCTTGCAGAAGCCGTTGACGACAAGGGCCACCGCCTCTTCCTCGTCCATGCCGCGGCTGCGGCAGTAGAACAGCTGGTCGTCATCCACCTTGGACGTCGTCGCCTCGTGTTCCACGCGGGACGAGTTGTTCTTAACCTCGATATACGGAACCGTGTGGGCGCCGCATTTGTCACCGATCAGCAAGCTGTCACATTGCGTGTAGTTCCGGCTGTCCTTGGCCTTGGGGTGCATGGACACAAGCCCACGATAGGTGTTCTGCGCCTTGCCCGCGCTGATCCCCTTGGACACAATCCGTGACTTGGTGTTCTTACCCAGGTGCACCATCTTGGTGCCGGTATCCGCCTGCTGCATGTTGTTTGCGATGGCGATGGAGTAGAACTCGCCCTGGCTGTCATCGCCGCGCAGGATGCAGGATGGGTACTTCCATGTCACGGCAGAGCCGGTTTCGACCTGTGTCCACATCACTTTGGCCCGGTCGCCCCGGCAATCGGCACGCTTGGTCACGAAGTTGTAGATGCCGCCCTTGCCGTTCTCATCGCCGGGATACCAGTTCTGAACGGTGGAATACTTCACTTCGGCATCTTCGAGCACGACGATCTCGACGACCGCTGCGTGGAGTTGCGACGTGTCGCGCTGCGGGGCCGTGCACCCTTCGAGATAAGACACATAGCTGCCCTTGTCCGCGATGATCAGGGTGCGTTCGAACTGACCGGTGTTTTCGGCGTTGATGCGGAAATATGTCGACAGCTCCATCGGGCAGCGGACGCCCGGCGGGACGTAGACAAACGAGCCGTCCGAGAACACGGCGCTGTTCAAAGTGGCATAGAAGTTGTCGGACACCGGCACGACCGAGCCCAAGTACTTCTTCACCAACTCCGGGTGCTCTTTGATCGCCTCGGAGATCGAGCAAAAGATCACGCCAGCCTTCTTCAACTCAGCCTGAAAGGTCGTACCGACTGACACGGAGTCGAAAACCGCATCCACGGCCACCTTGCGGCCCTCGGCGGGCGCATCCTCGGCCCCCTCGACACCGGCAAGGATCATCTGCTCTTTCAGCGGAATGCCCAGCTTTTCATAGGTGGCAAGCAGCTTCGGATCGACCTCGTCCAGCGACTTCGGCTTCACTTCCATGCTTTTGGGGCGCGCGTAGTAGTACTGGTCCTGAAAGTCGATCTCGGGATAGTCGACCATCGCCCAATCGGGCTCTTCCTTTTGCAGCCAACGCTCATAGGCCTGCAGACGCCACTCGGTCATCCACTCCGGCTCTTCATTCTTTTCCGAGATCAGGCGCACGATGTCCGGGGTCAGCCCTTTCGGAGCATATTCCATCTCGATGTCGGTTTCCCAGCCGTATTTATACGTGCTGACATCCCGTACGGCATCGACTGTTTCCTGATCGACGCCTTCCTTGACGACCACATCTTCTGCAACATTGTCCATGTCAGACTTTCCTCTCGCATCAGGACGGTTCACGCCGCCCGCGCCTCGTGTTTCTTCAGTTTCTGCGCCCAAACATCGGCAAAGCGCAAAACATCCGTCTCTGTCGTCTCTAGCCCCAGCGACACCCGCACCGCGGATGATGCCTCGAGCTCCGAATACCCCATGGCCCCCAGCACCCGGCTCGCCTTGACCTTGCCCGAAGAGCAGGCCGAGCCTGCCGAGATGGCAAATCCAGCCAGATCCATCTGCATCACCTGCGTCTCACCCTTCCATCCCGGGGTGATGAAGCAGGAGGTGTTTGGAAGCCGTGGCGCCTCTTTCCCGACAAAAATAGTTGTCTTTGAGGCAGCAGCAAGAGCGTTTTCTAGAATATTTCTAAGTTTCTCCACGCGGTCCCATTTTCCGTCCGCGATATCACGCTGCGCCGCCTCAGCCGCCGCACCGAATCCGGCGATTCCGACGACGTTTTCAGTGCCCGACCGTCGGCCCATCTCCTGCCCACCGCCCTTGATCTGCGCAGGGACGTCCACACCCAGCTTCAGACACAACGCACCGACACCCTTGGGTCCGCCCAGCTTGTGCGCGGACATCATCAGGTAGTCGGCTCCAAGTTCGCCAACAGACGTATGTACCTTGCCCGCCAATTGAACCGCATCCACTAGGACATGCGCACCGGAACGCCAGGCCACTTGCGCCCACCGAAAGTTGTTTTGCAGAACACCGGTTTCCGAATTCGCACCCTGCACGGCAAGCAAATCACCGGCCAACGTTTCGCAGGGCAACACTTCACCGCCCTGATCCACAGGCAACATGTGCGCTTGATGTATGCGCACGGCGTCATGTTCGACATCTGCGCAGACGACCTCATGCCCTGCACAGGCAAGGTCCGCGGCCTCTGTTGCGCCAGAGGTGAACACAACTTCATTGCGATCAATGCCCGCCAGCGCTGCCACCTGCGCACGTGCCTTCTCGACAATCGCCTTCGCCGCCCGCCCCTCGGCATGGACCGATGACGGATTGCCGACCAAATCCATGGCACGCAGCATCGCTTCCCGCGCCTCGGGGCGAAGATGTGTCGTTGCGTTATGATCCAGATAGACCCGGTCCATCACTTCCCTGTTTCCCAAAAATCCCGGGGGAGTCGCGCCAGCGACGGGGGCTGGCCCCCAACGACATCAGGCATCATCGACCACCGCGAACAGGCTGGGTACCGCCGGACAGGGCGCCAAATCGTTTCCGATCACATCAGACAGCCGCGTCTGATGCAGGAACACGTAAACATGCGCGCTCAACCCTTCCCACAAACGATTGGTCAGGGATTGCGCCTTGGACCCCGACGCGGCACCGGACGCACCGGCGCCCTTATGCATGGCGTCCACTTTCTCATCCACAGCCGCCAGAACATCCGCCACGCGAATGTCGGACGCCGACCGCGCAAGCCTGTAGCCGCCGCCTGGGCCACGCACCGAAACCACAAGTTCTGCCCGGCGCAACTTGACAAAAAGCTGCTCAAGATACGGCAATGAGATGTCCTGCCGGCCGGAGATATCGCTCAGGCTCACAAGCTGATCTGCGGGCTGCATGGCGATGTCTGCCAGCGCCACCATCGCATAGCGTCCCTTTGTCGACAGTTTCATCGCAAAGCCCCCAATTGACGTTACCCGCCCAAACCCATACATCCGAACGCACTGCAGGATGTATGCCTGCGCCTTAAGTTAGAACCGTTCTAAGGTAACCGATCAATTCCGTCAAGAAATCGGAAGCCGAAAAGACGCGACAAGGACAGTATCGCATATGCCCGAGGTCATTTTTCCCGGACCCGAAGGCCGTCTCGAAGGCCGCTATCACCCGCAAAAAGAACGTGACGCCCCGATCGCCATTGTGCTGCATCCGCACCCGCAATTCGGTGGGACGATGAATCACAAGGTGGTGCATGCGCTGCACTATGCCTTCTACAACATGGGCTTCACCGTTCTGCGCTTCAACTTCCGGGGCGTGGGGCGCAGCCAGGGCGAGTATGATCAGGGCATTGGCGAGCTCTCCGATGCAGCCTCCGCCCTCGACTACCTGCAGTCGATGAACAACAATTCCAAGCATTGCTGGGTCGCGGGCTTCAGCTTTGGCGCCTGGATCGGGATGCAGCTACTGATGCGGCGGCCCGAGATCACCGGGTTCATCTCGGTCTCGCCCCCCGCCAACATGTACGACTTTTCATTCCTCGCGCCCTGCCCGTCTTCGGGCCTGATCATCAACGGTACGAATGACCGCGTGGCCCCGCCCGCGGATACCGAGGCGCTGGTTTCAAAGCTGCACGATCAAAAGGGCATCACGATCACACACACCCAAGTCGAGGGCGCCGGTCACTTCTTTGAAGAGCCGCATCTCGACACGCTGATCGGGCACACCACCGACTACGTCAAACGCCGTCTGACTGAGACGACGCGCTAAGATGGCCGATCCCGTTGTTGTCGAAATGGCCAACAAGCTGGCCGAGGAATGCCTCGCCGTCCAGAACGAGATCGGCAACGACCGGCTATTCATGGAAGTCGGCGACGTGCTGGGCGCGTCGTCGCAAACTTTGGAAGAGGCATTCTTGACGGCGATCAGGACACGCATGGCCAACGACCAGGGCCGCCGCTTCCTCGCCCAAAAGCTGAAAACGCACCGGGCAGCGCAGGCGCCCGAGTGACGCGGCTCGACCAGCAGGTTGCCTTCCTGGTCGAAGCAGACCGCCTGAAATCGGTCAATCGCGCGGCGACATTGGTGGATGCGAGCCGCCATGAGAACAGCGCCGAACATTCCTGGCACTTGTGTCTTTATGCGGTGGTTCTTGCCGATCAGGCAGGGCCGGACGTTGACATAGGCCGCGTCGTCAAGATGTTGATCCTGCACGATCTGGTTGAGATCGACGCAGGTGATCATCCTGTCTTTGGCGACGCGGATCTGGATGCGATCAAGGCACAGGAAGATGCGGCCGCCGACCGCATCTTTGGACTGCTCCCCGCTGATCTACGCGATGAGTTGCGCGGGGTCTGGGAAGAGTTCGAAGCAGCTCTTACCCCCTCTGCCCAATTCGCCAAGGCGCTCGACCGATTTCAGCCACCCATGCAAAACTTGGCATCGGGCGGCGTCAGTTGGGCCGCTTTTAACGTGACGCCGGAAAAGATCGAAGCGCGTGTCGCGCCCTCCATAATGCGCGGCGCGCCCGCTTTGTGGGACTATGCCCGCGCCCGCATTGACGCTTTTTTCAACGGACGCACTTAAACTGCGCGAAATTCGGTATACCGCCGTATACAGTCTTTCAAATTCTGATTGAACGAGCTAATCGCGAAGCAAAGTGTTGCAGTGCCGCAAAGGACCCTCCCCATGAGCAAAATCAAGGTAGAG
The DNA here is from genome assembly GCF_019802125.1 of Tateyamaria omphalii. Taxonomy (GTDB): domain Bacteria; phylum Pseudomonadota; class Alphaproteobacteria; order Rhodobacterales; family Rhodobacteraceae; genus Tateyamaria; species Tateyamaria omphalii_B. The sequence continues at coordinate 1,160,778 of NZ_JAHVHT010000001.1, read as the reverse complement.
AACCCCATCGTCGAAATGGACGGGGACGAGATGACCCGTATCATGTGGGATTTCATCAAGAAGAAGCTGATCGAACCCTACCTGGACATCGACCTGCTCTACTACGATCTGGGTATAGAGGAACGCGACCGGACCGAAGACCAGATCACCATCGATGCGGCCGAAAAGACCAAGGAGGTCGGCGTCGCCGTCAAATGCGCGACCATCACGCCAGACGAAGCACGGGTGGAAGAATTTGGCCTCAAGAAGATGTGGCGCAGCCCCAATGGTACGATCCGCAACATTCTGGGCGGTGTGATCTTCCGCCAGCCCATCATCTGCCGCAACGTACCCCGCCTTGTGCCCGGCTGGACACGGCCCATTGTCGTGGGCCGTCACGCCTTTGGCGACCAGTACAAGGCCACCGACATGAAGTTCCCTGGCGCGGGCACGCTGACCATGAAATTCGTCGGCCATGACGGGACCGAGATAGAGCACGAGGTCTACAAGGCCGACAGCGGAGGCGTATTCATGTCGATGTATAACATCGACAAATCCATCTACGACTTCGCGCGCGCGTCGTTCAACTACGGCCTGAACCTGGGCTGGCCGGTGTATCTCTCGACCAAGAACACCATCCTCAAGCAATATGACGGGCGGTTCCTTGAGATCTTCCAAGAGGTTTATGACGCCGAGTTCAAAGAGCAGTTCGAGGCCAAGAAAATCTGGTACGAACACCGCCTGATCGACGACATGGTGGCTTGTGCCATCAAGTGGAATGGCGGCTTTGTCTGGGCCTGCAAGAACTACGACGGTGACGTGCAGTCGGATGTGGTCGCCCAAGGGTTCGGAAGCCTGGGCATGATGACCAGCCAGTTGATGACGCCCGATGGCAAGATCGTGGAGGCCGAAGCCGCCCACGGCACCGTCACCCGCCACTACCGACAGCATCAGGCGGGCGAGCAGACCTCGACCAACTCTATCGCGTCGATCTATGCTTGGACCGGCGGTCTCAAGCACCGTGCGAAGCTCGACAACAATGCCGCGCTGAAGAACTTCGCCGAAACGCTGGAACGTGTGATCGTCGAAACCGTCGAAAGCGGCCACATGACCAAGGACCTGGCCTTGCTGGTCGGGCCTGATCAGGGCTGGCTTACGACCATGGGCTTCCTCGAAAAAATTGATGAGAACCTGAACGCCGCTTTGGCGGGCTGAAACGCCCAAAATCCAAGCATGACACTCGGGCCCGTCTTGGACGGGCCCGTTTCGTAGGCAAATGGCTGGCGCTGCAAGTCTCGCCGCCATAACCCGCGACCATGGTGACAATCGACGAAACCAAAGTGGCGCACACACCGCTGGACGACGCGCAGGGTCTGGGTCTGGGCGTATTCCTGTGCAGCGTCGGGATGCAGTTCCTGACCCATGCCGGCCTGATCACCGGTCAGACGGCGGGCATAGCTGTTATCATCAGCTACCTGTCAGGCTGGTCGTTCGGAGCGGTTTTCTTCGTCATCAACCTGCCGTTCTATGCGCTGGCCTACAAACGGCTCGGACTGGAATTCACCGTAAAATCCCTGATCTCGGTGACGGCGCTGTCGCTGTTGACGGACCTTCTGCCGCTTGGCTTCACGATCGACAGCCTGCACCCGGCAATTGGCGCGGCGATCTTTGGTGCAACGGTGGGTACCGGCTTGCTTGCCATGTTCCGGCACAACGGCTCACTCGGTGGGCTCGGCGTGGTTGCCCTGCTTGTGCAGGACACAACGGGGTTCAAGGCGGGATATGTTCAGCTCTTGTCCGACGCCGTGATCTTCACCATCGCGGCGCTCCTTTTCCCCTTGACTGTTGTGGCATGGTCACTGCTGGGCGCAGTCATTTTGAATATGATCATCACCTTCAACCACCGACGCGACCGCTACATCGCAACCTAGTTTTTTCCCCTGTTATGGGTCCTGGCATACATGTCGGCGATCATACGGCTTGCCGTCTTTTCAAAGAGGCAGGGAAGCACTGCATGCACTGCCGCAGCGCCTGCGGCCAGCAGCAACTCAAAGGCGAATCTACCTGCGAAAACGGCATGTTCGGCATAGGTTTCATCGACGCTGCGCGGATGAGTCAGAAAGATACGTGTAATCATGGGACCTCGTGCTTATCTGACATGAACGTACGGCGCGATGCGTGGTACATGTTCCCAAATCTTTCTGAGTAGAGCAGTTTTTATGTAAAATACTCCCATGGTTCGGAGAAGTAAGATGACGTTTGATGCGATCGACGTAAAAATTATGAATGCGCTGCAGCGCGATGCCGGGCAGTCGCTTGAAACGCTGGGGGCCGATGTCGGCCTCAGCCGGAACGCCTGCTGGCGTCGGGTAAAAGCGCTTGAGGAATCGGGGGCTATTACCTCCCGTGTAGCCCTGGTCGATGCGAAGGCTGTGGGTCTTGGCCTCATGGTCTTCATGCAGGTCAGGACGCACAGTCACGACCCGGGATGGCAAGACAAGTTCAACCGCGCGACACGCGTCATTCCGGGTATACTCAGCGTATACAGAATGACTGGCGACCTCGACTATCTGATCCGCGCCCGCGTGCCGGATATGGATGGCTACGATGCGCTTTATCAGCAGTTGATAGAACAGGTGCCAATCGCCGACGTGTCGGCAAGTTTCGTGATGGAAGAGATCAAGGACAGCACCGCCCTGCCCTTGTGACATCACCGCGGGTGTACCCTCAGCTTGATGTTCTCGGGTCTGGATCAGACCACAGGGAAGCGAGCATTGTTGGTGATGTAGGATACCTGCCGCTTGACACGTTTGGGGATGCCCGCCGACATGGACGGGCATCCTCTTCCCACGGTGACCTCATGCCGTTGCACTACATCTACCTGATCGTGGCCGTCGCCGCGGAAACCATTGGCACGACCGCCCTGCAGGCCAGCAACCAGTTTACGCGGGCTGGACCGACCGTGCTGGTGATCGTCGCCTATGGGTTTGCCTTCTACTTTCTGGGCATTGCTCTGAAATACATCCCCGTCGGCATCGCGTACGCGCTTTGGTCCGGGCTTGGGATCGTGCTGATCGCGCTCATTGGCTTTGCGGTCTTTGGTCAACGGCTCGACCTGCCGGCGGTGCTGGGCCTTGCCATGATCATCGGGGGTATCGTGGTCATACAGCTCTTCTCGAAGACAGCGACACACTAGACCTTTCATTCTGCACTGCGGCGCTATATGGGCCGGGCAACAACTCATGAGGCCCGTTCTATGGATCTGCGCAACATCGCCATCATCGCCCACGTCGACCACGGCAAGACCACGCTGGTGGACGAGCTGCTGAAACAGTCGGGCACCTTCCGCGACAACCAGGCCACGACGGAACGGGCGATGGACAGCAACGATCTGGAACGCGAGCGCGGAATCACCATTCTGGCAAAGGCGACGTCGGTGGAGTGGAAAGGCACACGCATCAACATCGTGGACACCCCCGGCCACGCCGATTTCGGCGGCGAGGTGGAGCGGATCCTGTCGATGGTCGATGGCGTCGTTCTGCTCGTCGATGCAGCCGAAGGGCCGATGCCGCAGACCAAGTTCGTCACGTCCAAGGCGCTCGCCCTCGGCCTGCGCCCCATCGTGGTGTTGAACAAGGTCGACAAGCCGGACGCAGAGCCCGATCGCGCGCTTGATGAATGCTTCGACCTTTTTGCCAATCTCGGCGCCGATGACGACCAATTGGATTTCCCGGCCATGTACGCCTCCGGCCGTTCCGGTTGGGCCGACATGGAGCTGGACGGCCCGCGCGAGGACCTGTCGGCACTCTTCGATCTGATCGTGGACCACGTCCCCGCCCCCAAGCAATTGGAAGCCAAGGGCGAACCTTTCCGCATGTTGGCCACAACACTCGGCGCCGATCCTTTCATCGGACGCATCCTGACGGGCCGCGTCGAATCCGGCACATTGAAGCCGGGCGAGACGGTCAAAGCCCTGTCGCGTGACGGCACGCTGATCGAAAACTTCCGCTGCACCAAGATCCTCGCCTTCCGCGGCCTGCAACAGCAGCCCATCGACAGGGCCGAAGCGGGTGACATCGTTTCGCTGGCAGGCATGTCCAAGGCCACCGTGGCCGACAGCATCGTCGCAACATCGGTGTCGGAGGCCCTGCCCGCCCAACCCATCGACCCGCCGACCATCACAGTCACCTTCGGCATCAACGACTCGCCGCTCGCGGGCCGTGACGGCAAAAAGGTGCAAAGCCGCGTCATCCGCGACCGGCTGATGAAAGAAGCGGAATCGAACGTCGCCATCCGCATCAGCGACACCCCCGGCGGCGAAGCATTCGAAGTGGCCGGTCGTGGCGAATTGCAGATGGGTGTCCTGATCGAAAATATGCGCCGCGAAGGGTTCGAGCTGAGCATCTCGCGCCCGCAGGTGTTGTTCCAGGAGCAGGATGGCCAGCGGATGGAGCCCATCGAAGAGGCGACCATCGACGTGGATGACGAATACTCGGGTGCGGTCATCGAAAAGCTGACCGGCGCACGCAAGGGCGAACTCGTCGAGATGAAGCCCGCAGGCGCAGGCAAGACCCGTATCGTGGCTCACGTCCCCTCGCGCGGGTTGATCGGCTATCACGGCGAGTTCCTGACCGACACACGCGGCACCGGCGTGCTGAACCGGGTCTTCCACGGCTGGGCCGCGCACAAGGGCCCCATCCCGGGCCGCCGCGCGGGCGTGCTGATCTCCATGGAGAACGGCCAATCCGTGGCCTACGCCCTGTGGAACCTTGAAGAGCGCGGGCGCATGTTCATCGGCGCGCAGGCGGACGTCTACACCGGCATGATCATCGGCGAGCATAGCCGCGACAACGATCTGGAAGTGAACCCGCTAAAAGGCAAGAAGCTGACCAACGTGCGCGCCTCCGGCTCGGATGAAGCGGTGCGGCTGACCACGCCGGTCACCATGTCACTGGAAGAAGCGATTGCCTATATTGACGACGACGAGCTGGTCGAGGTCACGCCGAACGCGGTGCGGTTGCGCAAGCGGTATCTGGACCCGCACGAACGCAAACGGATGGCGCGAGCGTCCTAAGGCAAAACCGGGGCTCTGCCCCGGACCCCGTGGTATTTCCAGTCAGAAGAAGACCTATTCCGTGGTCTCGACAATCAGAAGCTCGCGCTCTGATGCGCCACGAGCGTGTTCGAGCGCCGCCTGGTATGCGTCCGAATGATAGCAGCGTTCCGCCGTTTCCACGTCCGGAAACCGGGCCACGACGTTGCGCGGACGGTCTTTGCCCTCAAGCTGCACGTAACGCCCGCCGCGGGCGATGAACGTACCGCCATGCTCTGCAATGGCGACCGTCGCACCTGCGGCGTATTTCTTGTACGCCTCTTCGTCCGTCACCGTGACATGCGCAATCCAGAGTGCTGGCATCTTACCCTCCCATAACCGCTTTGGCCGCCGCGATGGCCGCGTCCGCGTTGCTTGCATCCTTGGCGCCGCCCTGCGCCATATCGGGCCGACCACCGCCGCCCTTGCCGCCGAGTTCGACAACAGCAGCTTTGACGAGATCGACGGCGTTCACACTCTCTGTTTTGTCCTGCGTGACGCCAGCAGCGACGGCAACCTTGCCGTCCGCATCTGCAATCAACAGGATCGCCCCGGAGCCCATGCGCCTCTTATGCTCGTCAATGAGCGCGGGCAGATCCTTGCCCGTCACGCCGTTCAGAACCTGGGCGAGGAACGGCGTACCGTTCACCTCTTCAGCCTCCGGCGCGGCCTGACCACCACCCGCCATGGCGAGATCCCGGCGCAACTGCGCCACTTCAGCGGCCAACGCCTTGCGCTCATCCATAAGTGCTTTGACCCGCGCGGGCACATCCTGCGCCTGCGTCTTCAGCTCGGTCGCCGTCTCGGCCAACAGATGGTCCTGGCCGCGCAGATAGTCCATCGCCGCCTGCCCGGTCAGCGCTTCGATCCTGCGCACACCGGCGCTCGACGCGCTGTCGCCGAGCGTGACAAATGCGCCGATGTCACCGGTCTGGCGCACATGCGTGCCGCCGCACAGTTCCAGCGAATAGGTGTCACCGCCCGTACCCTTGCCCGAGCCAGCCTGCGTGCCCATCGACACGACGCGCACCTCATCGCCATACTTCTCACCAAACAGCGCCTGCGCCCCAAGCGCGCGCGCATCGTCCGGCGTCATGATCCGCGTCTCGACCGGGGCGTTCTGGCGGATATAGGCGTTCACCTCGGCCTCGACGGTGTTCAACTCGTCAAGGCTCAACGCCTTGCCATGGCTGAAGTCAAAGCGCAGCCGGTCCGGCGCATTGAGCGAGCCCCGTTGGGCGACGTGATCACCCAAGGCTTCGCGCAGCGCCTCATGCAACAGGTGGGTGGCCGAATGGTTCGCACGGATGTTTGTCCGGCGCGCATGATCTACTTCAAGAACAGCCGCTTCCCCATTGGAAAGGCTTCCCTTTGTGACCTCAGCCACATGTACGAACACATCCGCCGTCTTGCGTGTATCGGTCACACGCGCCTCACCGCTCTCGGTGCGGATGATACCCGTATCGCCAACCTGCCCACCGCTTTCGGCATAGAACGGCGTCTGGTTCATTGCGATCTGCACTTTGGTACCGTCACCAGCCGTGTCAGCCTGCGCACCGTCGACCACAAGCGCCACGATCTGCCCTTCGGCCGTTTCGCTGTCATAGCCCAAGAACTCGGTCGCACCACTGGCCTCGGCCACGTCGAACCACACAGTCGCATCCGCCGCCTCACCCGAGCCCGACCAGGCAGCACGCGCCTTGGCCTTCTGCTCGGCCATGGCCGCGTCAAAGCCATCCGTGTCGACACCCAGCCCCTTCTCGCGCAACGCATCCTGCGTCAGATCCAGCGGAAAGCCGTAGGTGTCATACAGTTTGAATGCCGCCTTACCCGGCAGGTCAGCACCTTCACCCAGCCCGGCCACCTCGTCATCGAGCAGCTTCAGACCACGATCCAGCGTCTGCTTGAACCGCGTCTCTTCCGCCTGCAGTGTTTCCGTGATCAGCGCCTGCGCCTGCCCCAGCTCCGGATAGGCCGCGCCCATCTGCTGCACCAGCGCTGGCACAAGCCGATACATGACCGGGTCCTTCGCGCCCAGAAGATGCGCATGGCGCATGGCGCGCCGCATGATGCGTCGCAGCACATAGCCACGCCCATCATTTGACGGCATCACCCCATCGGCAATCAGGAACGAGGTCGAGCGCAGGTGGTCCGCAATCACCCGGTGATGAACATTATGATCACCATAAGCGTCTACACTTGTCGCATCGGCAGATGCCTCGATCAGCGACTTGAACAGATCCGTGTCATAGTTGTCGTGGCTGCCCTGCAGCAGCGCGCCAATCCGTTCCAAACCCATCCCAGTGTCGATGGACTGCATATCCAGATCGACCATCGAGCCATCCTCGAACTGCTCGTTCTGCATGAACACGATGTTCCAGATCTCGATGAACCGGTCGCCATCCTCTTCCGGGGAACCGGGAGGACCACCCCAAATATGATCGCCATGATCATAGAAAATCTCGGTACACGGACCGCAGGGACCGGTTGGGCCCATTTGCCAGAAGTTGTCGGACGTCGCGATGCGGATGATCCGGTCCTCGGGCACACCCACCTTTTTCCAGATATCAAACGCTTCGTCATCGGTGTGGTAGACGGTGACATACAACCGATCCTTCGGAATGCCGAACTCGCCCGTGATCAGGTTCCATGCAAACGGGATCGCCTCGTGCTTGAAGTAATCGCCAAAGCTGAAGTTGCCCAGCATCTCGAAAAACGTGTGGTGGCGCGCCGTATAGCCCACATTGTCGAGGTCATTGTGCTTGCCGCCCGCGCGCACGCATTTCTGCGCCGTCGTCGCCCGGGTGTAGTCGCGCTTTTCCAACCCGGTGAACAGGTTCTTGAATTGCACCATCCCTGAGTTCACGAACATCAGCGTCGGGTCGTTGCGCGGCACCAGCGGGCTGGACGGCACAACCGCATGCCCTTGTTTTTCAAAGTAATTCAGAAAGGTCGAGCGGATGTCGTTGAGCGATGGCATGGGCGTGGGTCCGGGCGTCTGATTGGTCGCACTGACATAGCGCTGCGCCGCGGCGGTGTCCACAAACGAAACGGGGCGCCGCCGTCGCGACACCCCGTTCCCAGTATTGTCCGCGCCACGTCTGGCACGCCGGGGACGTTCCGGGCCTGGTCCCCTGTGCCCGACCGGTCAGGCCTCGAGGATATCATCATCCTCGGTCTGTTCATGCGGCGGCATGTCGAAATCCAACCCGTGTGCGGCACGGATCTTGTCCTCGATATCCAGCGCGATGCGGCTGTTTTCCTTCAGGAAGGTCTTGGCGTTCTCGCGCCCCTGCCCGATGCGCTCATCACCATAGCTGAACCAGGAACCGGACTTTTCGACAACGCCCGCCTTCACACCTAGATCCAGCAACTCGCCCATTTTCGAGATGCCTTCGCCGTACATGATGTCAAACTCGACCTGCTTGAAGGGCGGCGCCACCTTGTTCTTGACGACCTTCACACGGGTGGCGTTGCCGACGACCTCGTCACGATCCTTCAGCGCGCCTATGCGGCGAATGTCGAGCCGGACGGAGGAGTAGAATTTCAGCGCGTTGCCACCTGTCGTCGTCTCGGGCGAGCCGAACATGACGCCGATCTTCATCCGGATCTGGTTGATGAAGATCACCATGCAGTTCGAGCGGCTGATCGACCCGGTCAGCTTCCGCATTGCCTGACTCATCAGGCGGGCCTGCACGCCGACGCTGGAATCACCCATGTCACCCTCAAGCTCGGACTTGGGCGTCAGCGCCGCAACCGAATCCACGATGACCATGTTGACGGCACCGGACCGCACCAGAGTGTCGGTGATCTCAAGCGCCTGTTCGCCAGTATCGGGCTGCGAAATCAGCAACTCATCGAGGTTCACACCCAGCTTGCGGGCATACTGCGGGTCCAGCGCGTGCTCTGCATCGACGAAGGCACATACACCGCCAGCCTTTTGCTGCTCGGCCACGCAATGCAGCGTCAACGTGGTTTTACCCGAAGATTCAGGACCATAGATCTCGACAATCCGGCCCATCGGCAGCCCACCAATGCCAAGCGCAATGTCCAGACCCAGCGACCCGGTCGAGCTCGCCTTGATGTCCTGGATGGCGTTTTCATCGCCCAGCTTCATGATCGACCCTTTGCCGAACTGCCGTTCGATCTGGGCCAGCGCGCTGTCGAGCGCCTTTTGTTTGTCTGCCGATTTCTTGTCTGTCATGGTCAAAAGGTCTGCCGTTGCCATTGCTTTGGTCCTTTGTGTCATACCCGCCGGGGGGCGGCAATCACTGCCGCGGCTGCGTCGATGTTCCCCTTGCGTTCCTTATGAGATCAAACCGGGAACATTTCAATAAATTTCTACACGTCCACCTTTTGCGACGAGCGGTTAAAGAGTAGTTTACGCGCCAACAGGACGACAAAAAAATGATCGGGGCGGGATATGATGGTGTTCTACAAGGCCAGACTGGCCTTCCTGTCGGTGCCCAAAACAGGGACATCGGCTTATGAGACAGCGCTGCGGCCCCATGCGGATCTCGTCATTTCAGAGCCGCCGGATCTGAAACACGCACCGGTCTACCGCTACAACCGGTTCATCCGCCCCATGTTCGAAAAGGTCTGCGATGTCGAGCTCGAGGTGATGGCGGTCATGCGCGAGCCCATCAGCTGGCTCGGCAGTTGGTGGCGATATCGCCAGCGACCCTTCATGGAAGGAAAGCCAAATGCCACCCACAACATCAGCTTCGACGATTTCGTGCTGGCCTACATGAAAGGTCAACGCCCCGGATTTGCCAATGTAGGCAGCCAGTTCAAGTTTCTCGAACGCCAACCCAACGGCACCGGCGTGACCCACCTGTTCCGGTACGAAGACCAAGACCGCCTGCAATCCTTTTTGAATGAGCGGCTTGGTGTGACATTCGAGCTGGGGCGCGAGAACGTCTCGCCGGCGCGGCCGGTGGAACTGTCGGAAGATGTCGAACGGCGGTTCCGCCGCAAATTCGCCGAAGAATTCGCACTCTATGACAGTATCCCGACCGACTGACGGTCAGTGCAATTGCTGGTGCACGGTTTCGGCAAGATCGTTCAGTGAGAACGGTTTTGGCAAGAACACGGAATTCGGAATCTCGCGCTGCTGATCGCTCAACCGGTCTTCGGCATAGCCCGAGACGAAAACGACCCGCACATCCGGCCTGTCCTGCAGCGCTTCACGCACCCAGGATGGACCGTCCTTGCCCGGCATGACCACATCCGTCACGAACAGATCCACGTTCAGCGTCGCGTCCTCCAGCGTCTTCAGCGCTGCCTCGGCAGAATCCGCCTCCAGCACCGTGTATCCGCGCAGCCGCAATGCTCTGCTGGCAAAGGCACGTACCGGCGCTTCATCCTCCACCAGCAGGATCACCCCGTCGCCATGTTTGGGCTCCACCACCTTCGCGGGCGCCTTGGGTGCGGGCGCTTTGACCGCCGGGGCCTCGAGGACCGGGAAGATGATGGAAAAACACGTGCCCTGCCCCAAGGTGCTGTCGACAAAAATGAACCCGCCGGTCTGCTTCACGATGCCGTAGGCGGTGGACAAGCCCAAACCGGTGCCCTCGCCCGTCTTCTTGGTCGTGTAGAAGGGCTCGAACACCTTTTGCAGCTTGTCCGGCGATATCCCGACCCCCTGATCGACAACGCGCAGGCAGATGTACTCGCCCGCGGGCACGTTGACGCGGTCCCGCTCCAAAGGTTCGGTCAGGGTCATGCTTTCGGTCTGGATCTGAATTTCGCCGCCCTCGGGCATCGCATCGCGGGCGTTTACGACCAGGTTCATCAACACTTGTTCCAACTGCCTTTTGTCCGCGCGGATCGGCTTCAGAACCGGATCGTGCGACAGCGTAAGCGTCACCTTCTCGCCCACCAGCCGGTTCAACAGATGCGTGAGATCGGACATCGTGTCGCGCAGGTCCAGTTCCTCAGGACGCAAGGTCTGTTTGCGTGAAAAAGCCAGCAGTTGCCCGACCAAGGCCGCGGCCCGGTTGGCGTTCTGGTTGATCTGAACCAGGTCGCTATAGTCCGGATCGCCCTGATCATGCCGCAACAGCAGCAGGTCGCAATGCCCCGAAATCGCCGTCAGCAGGTTGTTGAAATCATGCGCCACGCCGCCGGCAAGCTGCCCGATCGCCTGCATCTTCTGGCTTTGCACAAACTGCGCCTCGAGCGTTTTCAACTCGGTTGCATCGGCAAGCACCGCGATGATCGACACCTCGCCATCTTCCTGCATCCGGTTCAGGGCGACCTGCACGAACATCTCCTTGTCCGCCCGTGTCAGACGCAGAAATTCCGATTGCTGCACGGCGCGATCCGACACGGTCTCCTCCAGCCAATCCGTGATCGGGCGGCCCAATCCGGCCATGAGGTCCGAAATATGCTCGCCCGCCACCAGGGCCGGACCGATCAGATCAGCCGCACTGCGGTTGAAACTGCGCACCTCTCCCTCAGGCGAAAAGCGCACCAGAGGGACGGGTAGATCCTCGAACGAAGCCCAGCTTCCCGTTGTCCCGACCCCGTCTTCGGGCGGCGGCAGCAGATAGTAGGCGTTCCGCCCGGCCCCGGCTTCGATCTGCGTCACCAGCACATCTACCGGGCCATCATTCGTGGTCAACGCGCTCACAGCGCCGGATGCCACGGGCACACGATCGAACACCGATTCCAATGTCTTGACCCGCGACCCGATCAGCTTGCGCGCACTTTCGTTCATATACAGGATCGCACCAGTGCGCCCGACCATCAGCATCGGCAAACCCGGCCCGTCCACACCACGCCCCTGCCCGGTATCAGGCGCAGCCTCGAGCCGCCACAGCAGTGTATCATCATCCATGTGGTGCACGGCCAGGCGCATGTGGCCACGGCGCGTCACGATGTCCTCGCGGGCAGCACCGTCCGTCGCCGCCTGGTTTTTCAATCGAAACAGGATGCCGCCGGGATTTGCAAAAGTGTTCCGCAACGTGCCGGCCAATGTCTCGCCGCGCCGCGTGGCATAGGCCTGCCGCGCGGCGGCATTGGCGCGCAGCACCTCTCCATCCGCCGTACAGACAAAGCTGGGCGAGGCATCCTTTTCAATGAACGCACCGATGTTGGCCAGGGCGGTGTCCTGCCTGGCCCGCGACCGCCGATCCGACAGCATGAAGGTCAGGCCGAGACCGAAAAACGTCAGCGCAGCAGCCAGCAGACCCAACTGAATCAAACGCTCCGGCGCCAGTGCACCCATTACCCCCAGAAGGGCGGACGCCCCCAGAAGGCTTACGGCACGGTGCGATCCGCCCCGTTCCGGGCGGCTCAAGCGAAAGGGCGTTTGCACGCTGTCGGACACCAGACACCTCACCTTTGCGATTCGTTGCGCCATTTCTGCGAGGAAAACGGTTAATCACCGCTTAACTGGCGCCCGTCTCCGGCAATGGATGTCATTACAAGAAAGCGAAACATCTGGCCACAATAAACCTGAGGTTGAGTAAAGCCCGCTCAACCCATGCGCGTCAAGTGCGCGCTGTAAAACCCGTCACCCCAATCATCGACGGCCCAATGCGTCTCGGCAGTGACGTCGAAGAGTGAATTTCGGCCAGCAAACCATTCCAATTGCTTGCTATTCTCGCATTCAAGGATAGAGCATGTCGCATAAACCAGCAGCCCACCGGGCGCGACAAGCGGCGCGGCCCTGGTCAACACATCGCGCTGCATGGCGCACAATGCTGCCAATCGATCCGGCGTCAGCGCCCATTTGGCTTCGGGCGTGCGCCGCCACGTGCCGGCCCCGGAACACGGGGCGTCGACAAAGACCAGATCGAAAGGCGCCGATCCGTCCAGTTGATCCGAAGGGCAGATGTCGATCCGGTGCTGCCCCCGTGCCGCGCGGTCCGGCAGGTCTTTCATCCGCTTGGGATCAATGTCGCTGGCCGTCACGAACCAGCCCCGCGCCGCCAGCGCCAGGGCCTTGCCGCCGCCGCCTGCGCACAGGTCAAGCGCCCGTCCCGAACCGTTCAGAGCCGCGACGGCGGCCTGGCTCGATGCGTCCTGTATCTCAACGTGACCTTGTCGATAGGCCGCGCTGTTGCGCAAGCGGCGCGCGCCGTCGGTTATGGTCAGTGCGGTATCGGCGCGCGGGTTTTGCACGGTGTCGATGCCATCCTTGGCCAGGCTGGCGCGTGCGCCCGCAATGTCTGTCAGCGAAATGTTCACCCGCACGGTCACAGGGGCACGGCGCGTCAGGGCAATCGCGGCTTCCTCGGCTTGCGCACCAAGGCTGTCTTCGAATACCGCGACCAGCCAGTCGGGCAGATCCCAGGCAGCGCCTTGATCGCTTGGCGGCGCGCCGCGACCGCGTTCAGCGTCGGAGAGCGGCGCGGGTGCATGACCCTGGCCATCAAACAGCGCATCGGGGTCAATTCCCTGCGCACGCAACCGTCCGATCATCCTGCCGCGCCCCGTATCAGCCCCGCCGCGCGACGCATCGCTGCGCCAGTGACGCAACACATCAAACACATGATCCCGGATGGCGGCCCGGTCCTTTGACCCGGCAAACCGGCTGGCCCGCGCCCACCTGCTCAGCGCCTGTTCGGCGGCTTGCCCGGCAGCAATTGCGTCGAGTATGTCTATGGCTGCCGCTACACGTGCCCCCGGCGTCATGCGATCACATCCACATCAACAAGCCGCCAGAACACCTTGATATCTCACATAACGCGATAGTTCGGGGACTCGCGCGTGATCTGCACATCATGCACGTGGCTTTCCTTCAGACCCGCGCCCGTGATCTTCACGAAATTGCAATTCTTGCGCATCTCGTCGACGGTGGCGCAGCCGGTATAGCCCATTGCGGCGCGCAGACCGCCCACCAGTTGGTGAATGACGGCGCCTGCCGATCCCTTGTAAGGCACCTGCCCCTCGATCCCTTCGGGCACCAGCTTGTCGCTGGCCGCGTCCTTCTGGAAATACCGGTCGGCCGAGCCGCGCGCCATCGCACCCAGCGAGCCCATGCCGCGATAGGATTTAAAGCTGCGGCCCTGGTACAGGATCACCTCACCGGGGCTTTCGTCCGTGCCCGCGATCATGGAGCCGACCATGGCGCAGGACGCGCCTGCGGCGATGGCCTTGGCAAAATCGCCAGAGAACTTGATACCGCCATCGGCAATCACCGGAATGTCACCCGCGGCAGCGGCGCAATCCATGATAGCAGTGAGTTGAGGCACGCCGACACCAGCGACCATGCGCGTAGTGCAGATGGAACCGGGACCGATGCCAACTTTCACCGCGTCCGCGCCTGCGTCGATCAATGCGCGCGTCGCCTCGCCTGTCGCGACATTGCCAGCAACAATCTGCACTTCATTGGACAGGTTCTTGGCCCGGCGCACAGCCTCTGCCACTCCCTCGGAGTGCCCGTGGGCGGTGTCGATCACGATCATGTCGACGCCTGCGTCCACCAGCGCCTCCGACCGCTCGAAGCCCGCATCGCCCACGGTCGAGGCGGCGGCGACACGCAGCCGGCCCAGATCGTCCTTGCAGGCCGTCGGGTTCAATACGGCCTTCTCCGTGTCCTTCAACGTCAGCAAACCGGTCAACTTGCCGTCGGCGTCCGTCACCAAGAGCTTCTCGATCCGCCGCGCTTTCATCAGGCTGATCGCCTCGTCCCGGTCTGCGGGCTCGTGAAGGATTGCGAGATCCTTGGTCGTCATCATGACCGACACAGGCGTCTTGTCATTCTCGGCAAACCGCATGTCGCGGTTGGTCACAATGCCCACGACACGCCGGTTCTCGTCAACAACAGGAAACCCGGAAAAGCCATAGAGGTCAGACAGTTCTCGGGCATCAGCGAGGGTCTGATCGGCACTCAGCGTGATCGGATTATAGACGATCCCGCTTTCAAAGCGTTTCACCCGCCGGATCTCCTGCGCCTGCGCCTCGATATCGAGATTGCGATGCACGACGCCCATGCCACCGGCCTGCGCCATGGCGATGGCCATGCGGCCCTCGGTCACCGTGTCCATGGCAGAGCTGAGCAGCGGGATGTTCAACGCAATGCTGCGGGTCACCCGCGTGCGGGTATCCGCAGTCGTGGGCAGCACGTTGGACGCGGCCGGAACCAAAAGAACATCATCGAAGGTGAGCGCCTCGCGAATCTCCATGGGGGTCTCCTTGGAAGGGTTCGTTTGACGCTTCCCTATTTCACGGGGCGGCAAAAATGGAAAGGGGCAAATCGGCGGCTTGCGCGGGCCACCGGCTCTGCGCAGAGTGCAGCGATGAAAAACAGCTACGACACCGGCCGCCTGAACCTGCCCTTCGTGGGCATCTCCACCTTTGGCAAGAGGCCCTATGTCGAGGATTGGAGCAGCATCGCCGCCGATGTCGCAATCCTCGGCGCCCCCTTTGATGCAGGCACCCAATGGCGCTCCGGCGCGCGCTTCGGGCCGCGGGCGGTGCGCGAGGCGTCGACGCTCTTCAGCTTCGGCCACGCAGGCGCCTACGATCACGAGGACGACGCGACCTACCTGCCCGAAACCGTCCGCATCGTGGATATGGGCGACGCCGACATCATCCACACCGACACCGATGGCTCCCACGCCAACATCGAAACAGGCGTGCGCGCGGCCCTCGCCGCAGGCGCCCTGCCCGTCACCATCGGCGGCGACCACTCGGTGAACATCCCCTGCATTCGCGCCTTCGACGGCCAGGGTGACATCCACATCCTGCAGATCGACGCGCATCTGGATTTCGTCGATGAACGCCACGGTGTCCGGCACGGCCACGGCAACCCCATGCGAAGGGCAGCAGAGCAGCCCTATGTCACCGGGCTTACCCAGGTCGGCATCCGCAATGTCAGCTCCACGGCCAAGGAAGGCTACGATGACGCCCGCGCCATGGGCTCCGACATCCTGTCGGTGCGGCAGGCCCGCGCCCTTGGTCCCCAAGGCGTGATCGACCGCATCCCGGCAGGCGCGCGGCTTTACGTCACCATAGACATCGACGCCTTCTGCCCCTCCATCGCGCCGGGCACCGGCACGCCCAGCCATGGAGGGTTTCTCTACTACGACGTGCTGGAAATGCTGCAAGCGGCGGCCAAGCGACATGACATCGTGGGCATTGATCTGGTCGAGGTGGCGCCCGACTACGATCCCACCGGATCGACCGCCATTCTGGCAGCTCAGCTGCTGATGAACCTGTTGGGCTTCATCTTCCACGCCCGCGCCAATGGATAGGGTGTAGGGGGCCAGCCCCCTCGGCGCGATGCGCCTCACCCCCGAAGTATTTTCAGCCAGAAGAAAGGGGCAATCTGCCGCCATGGGATCGGCTCATGTCGTTTGACACCTTTCCCCTGCCCGCCCGGCCACTATGGTATGCGCAAGCAAGTCATCCGAGGCGTCCATGAGCACCGATCCACTCGTCGTTTTCACCCCCTCCGGCAAGCGCGGCCATTTTGCCGTCGGCACGCCCATCCTGACCGCCGCACGGCAGCTTGGCGTGGATCTGGATTCTGTCTGCGGCGGGCGCGGCATCTGCTCGAAATGCCAGATCACGCCAAGCTATGGTGAGTTTCCCAAGCACGGGGTGACGGTCGCCCAGGACGCACTCTCCGAATGGAACAGCGTCGAAGAACGCTACAAGTCCAAGCGCGGGCTCATCGACGGCCGTCGCCTTGGATGTCAGGCCACCGTGCAGGGAGACGTTGTGATCGACGTGCCTCCCGAAAGCCAGGTCCACAAGCAGGTCGTGCGCAAACGGGCCGAGGCGCGGGACATCGTCATGAACCCCTCGACCAAGCTCTACTATGTAGAAGTGGCCGAACCCGACATGCACGACCCGTCCGGCGATTTGGAGAGGCTGGTCGCTGCCATTGAGGCCGACTGGGGCATCACCAACATCCACGCCGATCTGCACATCCTGCAGGACCTTCAACCGGTGCTGCGCAAGGGCGGCTGGAAGGTCACCGTCGCCATTCACCTTGGTGACGACGAAAACGCGCCACGCATCATGCATATCTGGCCTGGATATTACGAGGGCGCTGTCTACGGCCTCGCCGTCGACCTGGGGTCCACCACCATCGCGGCCCACCTCTGTGACCTGACGAGCGGTGATGTGGTCGCGTCATCGGGCATCATGAACCCACAGATCCGCTTTGGCGAAGACCTGATGAGCCGCGTCAGCTACGGCATGATGAACAGCGGTGGTGCCGCAGAAATGACAGCAGCCGTGCGCGAGGGGATGAACGCCCTGTTCACCCAGATCGCAACCGAGGCCGAGATCGACAAGGGGCTGATCGTGGACGCTGTCTTCGTCTGCAACCCGGTCATGCACCACCTGCTGCTGGGCATCGACCCGTTCGAGCTGGGACAGGCCCCCTTCGCGCTCGCCACATCGAACGCCCTGCGCCTGCGCGCAGATGATCTGGACCTGAACATCCACCCCTCCGCGCGTATCTACCTTCTCCCTTGCATCGCGGGCCACGTGGGTGCCGACGCCGCCGCCGTGGCGCTGAGTGAAGCACCTGACAAATCCGATGACCTGATGCTGGTCGTGGACGTGGGCACGAACGCCGAAATCCTGCTGGGCAACCGCGACAAGGTGCTCGCCTGTTCGTCGCCCACCGGCCCCGCCTTTGAAGGGGCGCAGATCAGCGCAGGCCAGCGCGCGGCCCCCGGCGCCATCGAACGGGTCGAGATCGATCCCACGACCAAGGAGCCACGGTTCCGCATCATCGGCGTCGACATGTGGTCGGACGAGGACGGCTTTGAACAAGCCGCAGCGGGCACCGGCATCACCGGCATCTGTGGCTCGGGCATCATCGAAGCGATTGCTGAGATGCGGCTTGCCGGGCTGCTCGACGCCTCCGGCCTGATTGGCAGCGCCGAACAGACCGGTACCCCGCGCTGCGTACCGGACGGACGCACCCAAGCCTATGTGTTACACGACGGCTCTGCCTCCGGCGGGCCAAAGATCACCATCACCAACCCCGACATCCGCGCCATCCAGATGGCCAAGGCGGCGCTCTACTCCGGCGCGCGGCTGCTGATGGACAAGTTCGGCGTCGATACCGTGGACCGGGTCGTGCTGGCGGGAGCCTTCGGCGCGCATATTTCCTCAAAACACGCCATGGTTCTAGGCATGATCCCCGATGCGCCCTTGGACAAGGTCACTTCCGCCGGAAACGCCGCCGGCACCGGCGCACGCATCGCGCTCCTGAACCGCGACGCGCGGGGCGAGATCGAAGAGACCGTGCGCCGCATCCACAAGATCGAAACGGCGATCGAACCTCGCTTCCAAGAGCATTTCGTAAACGCCTCCGCCATCCCCAACTCCGCCGACCCGTTCCCCATCCTGAACGGCATCGTCGACCTGCCCGATGTCAGCTTCAACACGGGCGGCGACGCCGAAGGTGGACGCCGCCGGCGGAGACGCGCATGAGCAACGCCGAGCAGGAAGAATTCTGGACCTCGGACGCTGGCCCGAACTGGGTGTCGGAACAGGAAAGCATGGACGCGCTGTTGGCACCCGTGCTCGACCTTCTGCTGGACCGCGCGCCGCTCATGCCGGGCGACAGCGTGCTGGATATCGGCTGCGGCACCGGTGTCAGCGTGGCAGAGGCGGCGCGCCATGTCGGCCCGTCCGGGCACGTCACGGGCCTCGATATCTCACAGACCATGCTGGATCTGGCGGCACGGAGGACGTCAGCGGCAAATACATCCTTCCTCAAAGCGGACGCGCAAACACATAGGTTCGACACCCACTTCGACGCCATGATCTCCCGCTTCGGTGTCATGTTCTTCAACGACACGGTCGCCGCCTTCGCCAACCTCGACACCGCACTCGCGCCCGGCGGCACCATGACCTTTGCCGCCTGGGGGCCCGCCCCGCAAAACCCCTATTTCATGGTTCCCGCCAAGGCAGCCGTGGGTGTACTGGGCGAGATGCCCAAGGTTGACCGCACCCTACCCGGCCCCTTCGCGTTCGAAGACAGCGCGCGTGTGCTGGACATGATGACGAGGGCCGGACTGACCGACCCGAGCGTCGAAACAGTGCATCTCGACCTGACGCCCCCCGGAAACGCCACGGACACTGCCGCCCTTCTGCTCAAGATCGGACCCGCCCAGCGAGCGCTCGACTATCACCAGGCAGACGAACCGACGACAGCGCAAGTGTCGGAGGCCGTCGCCGACGCCATCGCCCAGTTTGACACCGACCTCGGCTTGCGCATCCCCGCCTGCATCCACATCTACACCGCCCGCAAACCCGCTTGACGCCAGCGGCCCCCACGCCTATCCCAACTTTCGAGCGCGGGTATGGTGAAAAGGTATCACGGCAGCTTCCCAAGCTTTAGTTACGGGTTCGATTCCCGTTACCCGCTCCACCCCTCCTTCACAGTTCCGTGCACCCGCCGACGCGCCCATTGCACTTCGGAACCAATCGGTCCACCTCTGGACCGAGGAGACGCCGTATGTCACATCCCACAGCCTTGCAGATCGCCACCGACCGCACAGTCGTCAAACGCGCAGCCAAGATCGCCTTTGTCGTGGGCGTCATCATCGCCATGATCAACCACGGCGACCGGATCTCCTCCGGAACCATGGACGGCGTGGCATGGGCCAAATGCGCACTCACCTTCCTTGTGCCTTATTCCGTCTCCACCTACTCTTCGGTCATGGCCGTACGGGAGCGGCTGCAAACCCTCGGGGACTGACCGACCTTGAACATTCTCTTTGTGATGTATGACCAGCTGCGGTTCGACTACCTCAGCTGCGCAGGACATCCACACCTGCACACCCCGAACTTCGACCGCATGGCGGCCATGGGCGTGCGGTTCACCAACGCCTATGTGCAATCGCCCATCTGCGGCGGCTCACGGATGTGCTACTACACAGGCCGCTACGCTTCCTCCCACGGCGCGCATTGGAACGGCTTCCCCCTGCGCGTCGGCGAGCAGACGCTGGGCGACCACCTGCGCAAGATCGGCATGTCCTGCCACTTGATCGGCAAGACGCACATGACCGTGGACGCCGAAGGGATGGAACGACTGGGCCTCGACCCCGACAGCCTGATCGGCGTGCGCACCTCGGAATGCGGGTTCGATCCCTGGGTGCGCGACGACGGGCTTTGGGCCGAAGGACCGGACGGCTTTTATGATGAAAGACGAAGCCCTTACAACGAATACCTCAAGTCGCAAGGCTACGACGGCACCAACCCGTGGGCCGACTACGCGAATGCAGGCGTCAAGGACGGCCAAATCGCCTCCGGCTGGTTCTTCGACAACACCGACCTGCCCGCCAACATCCGCGAGGAAGACAGCGAAACGCCCTGGCTCACCTCCGAAGCCATCCGCTTCATCGACCAGGCGACAGAACCATGGTGCGCGCACCTCAGCTACATCAAACCACACTGGCCCTACATCGTCCCGGCGCCCTACCACTCCATGTACGGGCCCGAACACGTACCCGCAGCCACCCGCGCTGATGAGGAAACCAAGGACGCGCACCCGGTCTACGATGCCTTCATGAACGGCCCCGTCGGCCGCGCCTTCCAGGACGAAGACGTGCGCCAGAAAGTGATCCCCGCCTACATGGGCCTGATCAAGCAATGCGACGACCAACTCGGCCGCCTGCTCGACCACCTCGAAGCCACGGGGCGCATGCAAGACACCATGATCGTGCTGACATCCGACCATGGCGACTATCTGGGCGACCACTGGCTGGGCGAGAAAAACCTGTTCCATGACCCTTCGGTGAAAGTGCCCATGATCGTCTATGACCCGCGCAGCAACGCCAGCACCACACGCGGCACCACCTGCGATGCGCTGGTCGAGTCCATAGACCTCGCCGCCACCTTCGTTGAGGCGGCAGGCGGCACGGTGCCCGATCACATCATAGAAGGGCGCAGCCTCCTGCCTTGGCTCCAAGGCCAAACGCCTGATTGGCGCAAATACGCAATCTCAGAATACGACTTCTCGGCAACCCCCGTTGCCGTAAAACTGGGGCTAGAACCCAGAGACTGCCGCCTCTTTATGGTCTTCGACGGACGCTACAAGTTGATGCACTGCGCAGCCCCCGGCCTGCGAAACATGCTCTTCGACCTAGAAAGCGACCCCAACGAGCTGCACGACCTCGCCAAAACGGATGCGCACAAAGACATCGAAGCCAAACTGCTCGCACACTTGCACGACTGGGGCCTGCGCATGTCACAGCGCACCACCCGGTCCGAGGACCAGATCAAGGCCATGCGCGGCGCCTCCACCGGCAAAGGCATCCTGATCCACCTCAAGGACGGGTCCGAGGTCGAACCGCGGTTGACGCAGAACTACCGCGGTCCCGCCAGACAAAGGCATGTGCCCGACAAAACCGAAACCTGACACAAATTCGTGACAGACAGGTCCCGCTCCAGTACGCTTGCGTCTGGCACCAGCGGATGGTGCACGTGACGTAATTGCGGGCCGTGTCTTGGCTCAATATGGAATTTGAAACGGTCGAGATTGGATTACGCCGCCCGCATCAGAACGGTTTTTGAGGAAGCGAAACACTCCGAACGTGTTCTAAGTACAGAATTCCTGATCCGATCTGTTCTCGTTATGGTTGCAGGCTCATGTGGATGGTACTTCCTCGACCTGACCATTTTGCCTATCTGGCTGGTCTGCTACTATACGTTTGTTTTTCTTGAAAAATCTGCATTGCACATGCGGGTCGAAGGGCGCGAACACAAGGCATTCGCTCTGCTTTGGACAGTCAGTTTCGCCCAGGCCAGCATCTACGCCTTCCTTCCCGTCCATATCTGGTCGCTCGAGGGCGATGTCTGGAAATTCGGCACCGGCATCCTGCTGGTGGGAGCCGTCCTGAACATCTTTTTGCTGCGGGCACGGAACTGGGTGCTCGGGGCCGCGTACCTGACCCCGATCCTTGTAGCGGTGGTCTGGCTGGCCGCGAGCTTTTTCGAAGCACCGTATGGCGGCGCAGCCTTCTGGTCCGCCATTGTGCTCAGCGCGTGCCTCGCGGTGTATTTTGGTGTCTGTCTCTTCGAAGCCCATCGCGCGAACCGCGAATTGAAGGAGACGCGCGAACAGTTCCTGCAAGCACAGAAAGTCGAAGCGCTCGGCACGCTAACAAGCGGTGTCGCACATGATTTCAACAACCTTCTCAGTGTGATACAGGGCAATCTTGAACTTCTAGAAAGCTATCCAGATGACGAAGATCGCGATGAATTCCTGACCGCCGCACTGACCGCGGCACAGCGCGGCGCACAGCTGACCCGGCAATTGACATCATACGGGCGCAAGGCCGAACTGTGGCCCCGCCACGTCGCACCCGAAGACATCCTGCGCACGCTCGAGGAGATGGCCCGCCGCGTCCTGCCCGCCAACATCGTGCTCAGCATCCGCGCGACAGGTTCGCACCCGTGCATCTTGACCGACGAAACCCTTCTGCAATCGGCTCTTTTGAACCTGGTGATCAACGCCCGCGACGCCATGCCGGACGGCGGCAAGCTGAGCATCCGGCTGATCGATCCCGCACGCCCACCCGCCGCGCTCAAACTGGCCGATGGCGTGCACTATATCGCGTTCGAAGTCACGGACACCGGTCAGGGCATACCCGCGAACATATTGCCCAGCATCCGGGATCCGTTCTTTACCACCAAGGGCGTCGGCAAGGGCAGCGGATTGGGGCTGCCCATGGTCTGCGGTTTTGCCGTGCAATCGGGCGGTGAGGTGGAAATCAACAGCCAGCCCGGTCGGGGCACAACCGTGCGCTTGTACCTGCCGCGGGCGGAGCGTCGGCCCGACGAGGTGCAGACGCAAGCGCGTCCTCAGCCCACCAACACGTCGCCGAACTGATCGCGCAGGTTCCGCTTCAGCACCTTGCCCGTAGCATTGCGCGGCAGCACATCGGTAAACACGACCTTGTCCGGCACCTGCCACCTGGCAATCTTGCCATCGAACACCTCCAGCACCTCCGCCTCCGACGGGCTCTGCCCCTCAGCGGCCACGGCCACCAACACGGGCCGTTCATCCCATTTCTCGTGCCGCGCCCCGATCACGGCGGCGTCGGCCAGCGCCGGATGCGCAATGGCGATGTTCTCCAGATCGACCGATGAAATCCACTCGCCGCCCGACTTGATGATGTCCTTGGACCGATCCTTGATCGACAGGTACCCATCGGGGTCCAGCGTCGCCACATCGCCCGTATCAAACCAGCCATTGGTCAACGTCTCGTCCTGTGATTTCAGGAAATAACTGTCGAGGATCCAATGCCCCCGCACCATCAGCGCGCCTTGCGCTTCTCCATCATGGGGCAGCGGATTGCCGTCATCATCCATGATCTCCAACTCGACACCCCAGGGCGGACGGCCCTGGTTCTCTCGCAGCTTGTGCTGCGCCTCCAGCGGCAAATCGGCGTGCTTGGCCAACGGCTGATTGCTTGAGCCCAAGGGCGACATCTCCGTCATGCCCCAGGCATGGATCAACTCCACATCATATTTCTCGCGGAAGGCCGCGATCATCGACGGCGGACAGGCCGACCCGCCCACAACCGTCCGATTCAGGCTCGCAAGCTGCGACCCCGACGCCTCCGCCTCGCCCAGCAGCCCCAACCAGATCGTCGGCACGCCAAGCGCAATCGACACCTTGCACCCATCAATCAGCTTCACCAGCGACGGCCCATCCAGACCCGGCCCCGGCAACACCATCCGCGCACCCACCTGCGCGCAGGCATAAGGCGTGCCCCACGCATTCACATGGAACATCGGCACCACGGGCAGGACCACATCACGCGCCGAAAACCCGATGCAATCCGGCGTGTTCGACGCAAACGCATGCAAGACAGTCGACCGATGCGAGTAGAGGACCCCCTTCGGGTTCCCCGTCGTGCCGGACGTGTAGCACAGTGATGAGGCGGTGTTTTCGTCAATCTCGGGCCACTCAAAGTCGGGCGACCCACCGGCCACCAACTCATCATAAAACTCCAAACCGTCGATCTCGGCCGCCGCCGCCTCGTCCCGGCCCTCCATCAACACGATGTGCTTCACACCGGGGATCTTGTCGCGGATGGCCTTGACCAACGGCACAAAGGTCCGGTCGATGAACAGCACCCGATCCTCGGCATGGTTGATGATGTAGATCAGCTGCTCGGGAAACAGACGCGGATTAATCGTGTGGCACACCAGCCCGGCGCCCGACACGCCAAAGTAGATCTCCAGATGGCGCCGGTTGTTCCACGCAATGGTGGCACAGCGCGCCTGCGGCTCCAGCCCCAGCTTCAACAGCGCATCACCCAATGCCCGACTGTTGGCACCGACCTGCCCCCACGTGGTCTCCTCGACCCCGCCACCGGTGTTGACGGAGGTGATGACCGTCTCGCCATGATATCGCGCCGCATGGTCCACAAGGGACGAAATGGTCAGGGGATAGTTCATCATTTGGCCAAGCATCGGCGCCTCCCGTTTTTCCTGTCAGAGCAACGCCTTGTCCGCACGGCCCTCCCCGACCGCGCGCGCTCCTCCCTTGTCACAACCCTGCCAAGGGGCGGCGCGCCATGCAAGCACAGCGTGCGATGGCTGACGCAAAGAAAAGGGCCGACCAAACGGCCGGCCCTCTCTCGTTCACAGCAATCGGCTCAGCCGCACTGCAAATCCTCGGCATGGGCGATGTGGCCGCGATGCGCCTCCACATAGGCGATCAGCCCGGCCATCACACTCGGCTGCCCCTTGAACCCGTGCCACGGCTTGAAATGCGGCACATGCAGGAAGGTCGTGGGATCACGCTTCAGCAGGTTGGCAAAGACGGACGCCACCAGACGGCCCCCCGCCCCGGTCAGCTTGCCGTGACCCTTCTCCTCGGCCTCCTGCAGGCAGTAGAACCACAGCGGCGTCTTGGTGATGCCCTTGGCCTTCAGGATCGCAGGCGCGTCAAGCACATGGGTGCCCAGATGCGCCGCCAGCTGCTGCCCGCTCGCCAGCTGATAGGTATAGCGGTCGCGCACCATGTTACGCAGCGCAAGGTTGCGCGATTGAGCAAGGCTCAGCGTCTCCTCGATATCCGCCAGCTCAATCGGCGCATGGACGAAGGGCAGATTGAGCAACGGCGTGCCCAGCTTCGGCGCCACAGGCCGCGCCTTTTGCGAAGTCACGCCACCATTCATGCCGAAGAACATGGCGTAATCAATGTTGCCATCCACAGGCCGCGGACCAAAGCCCGGCAGCGCAAACAGCCCTCTTGGGGCCGCGCCATCCGTCAGCGCATATTCGAACTGCGTGGTCGCGTGACCAAAGCGGTATCCAGCCCCGGTAAACTCCACCGGCATGACCGGCGCGTCCCAGCCAAACGGATCATTCGCCAGCGCCCAGTCCAGGCATTCCTGCTGGACAAAGGCAGGCAGCAACTCGCACCACACGATCCACTGGTAATGCAGCCGGATAAAGCGGCGGACCTCTTCGAAATTCTCCAGCTTCGGGCTCACATGATCATGCCAGACATGCTTGGGCAGGCCCTCATGGGCACAGACGCTGATGTCCTTGGCATCATCACCACCCTCGACCCGCTTGCTCATCAGGATGTTGTGCAACTCGATGAACACCGACTGCACCTGCGCCACGAGGATATTCTCGTCATTGCGCGGATCACCGATCAGCGCCTTGCCGGCACAGGTCCGCGCCAGATCCCGCGGGTTGTCCTTGCGCCCGTGCACAAGAAACTGCTCGGCTTCACCGGCCCCATACAGATGCGGCGACGCCTCCGGACCCGCACCATAGACGCAATCGAGATCAAGGCTCGGCGTCCGCACATTGGGAATGGTCGACGGATCAATCCGCGTCCCCAGGGCCGAAGTCGCATCGAGCGTGACATCATGGTCCACGAACTGCCCGAGAAAGGTCATGCCGGCATCCGCAGGCCCGTCCTCGTTCTCGACAGCCCCCATGGAGTCCGCCAGTTCATGCAGGGTCGCAATCACGTCGGCATGGGTGATGTTTCTGATGTGAACCGGGTTCGCAGGCAGAACCCGCCCCAGCGTCTGCGCAAAGGGCCGCGCCGGTCCCTTGCCATGAATACACGTTTTGAAAAGTTGATCGAGCCGTGTCAGCCCGTGTTGTGTGCCAGCCATAATATTGGCCTCCGGTGCATGTTAAAAGAAACAGGGCAAAAAATATTGGACGCCCTGCGCAACAATGTTGCGTTTTCAACCATAAGTCAGGTCAGATATTCCCGACCAAACGCACCCGCATCGGCAATAATCCGCGCACACGCAGTATCGCCTTCTTCTGGCTCAAAATACTTTCGGGGGAGCGCGAGGGGGCAGACAGCCCCCTCGTCAGAGAAAATGAATCGCGTGCGCCGTCAGGCGCACCTTTCAACAGCAGCTATGAACGGTGCGCGTGCAAATACGCAATCAGGCTGCGGGTCGATCCGTCCTTGCCTTCGGCGGAGGCCGTTCCCTCGACAACCGGCTGCAAGGCCGTCGCCAGTTCCTTGCCCAGCTCAACACCCCACTGGTCATAGGAATTGATGCCCAGGATCACGCCTTCGACAAACACGCGATGCTCATAGAGCGCCACGATCTGACCCAGGGTGAACGGATCAAGCTTGGGATAGATCAGCGTGATCGACGGCCGGTTGCCTTCAAACACCCGATGCGCCGCCTGCCGCTCCAGTTCCGCCCCTTCGAACTTACCCGCAATCTTGGCACGCGCCTCATCCAGCGTCCGGCCACGCAACAGCGCTTCGGACTGCGCCAGACAATTCGCCACCAGCAGATCGTGATGGTGCCGCAACTCCGGCTCATGGCCCTCGCAGGCCACCATGAACTCGCAGGGGATCACAGATGTCCCCTGATGGATCAACTGATAAAACGCATGCTGCCCGTTCGTGCCCGGCGCACCCCAGACCACGGGCCCGCTCTCAGCCGACACCACACCGCCATCCATGGTCACGGACTTGCCGTTCGATTCCATCTCAAGCTGCTGGAAGTAGTCGGGCAACTGCCCCAACCGCTGGTCATAGGGCAGCACGGCCCGTGTCGCATGACCCAGCACCTGCCGGTGCCAGATGCCGACAAGCGCCAGCATCAGCGGCATGTTCTCGGCCCCCTCGGCGGCACAGAAATGGCGGTCCATCTCCTGCCCACCCCGCAGAAACGCCCGGAACCCGTCAGGCCCAATTGCCATCATCAGTGACAGCCCGATCGGCCCCCACATCGAATAGCGCCCACCAACCCAGTCCTCGAAGCCAAAGACGCGCTCGGCCGGAATGCCAAAGTCCGACGTCTTCTCAAGGTTCGTGGAAAGTGCTGCAAACTGCGCCGACGGATCACCGCCCTGATCCAGCATCCACGCCCGCGCCGTGCGCGCGTTGGTCATGGTCTCGATGGTGGTAAAAGTCTTCGATGCCACGATCAACAGCGTCGTCTTGGCATCCAGCCCCCGCAATGTGTCCGCAATATGCGCCCCGTCCACGTTCGACACGAAATGCACACGCGGCCCATCGTGATACGGCGACAGCGCCTGCACCGCCATCGCGGGTCCAAGGTCCGATCCGCCAATCCCGATATTCACCACATCGGTGATGGCACTCCCGCGCACCTCCGCGGCATAGGCCTCCATCCGCGCCAGCGTCTCCAGCACGCCCGGCATGACGTCCGCGCCATCCACATGCACCGGCCCACCATCGATGTTGCGCAAGGCGGTGTGCAGCACCGCCCGCCCCTCGGTCTCATTGATCTTCTCGCCCGCAAACATCGCATCACGCCGCGCCGCCACATCGGCGCTGCCCGCCAGCGCCAGCAAAAGCGCGCGGGTGTCGGCATCCAAATTCGTCTTCGAATAATCAAACCGCATATGCTGCGTCTGCACGGCAAACTCATCCGCCCGCGCATCATCAAACAGGTCCAGAATGGCCCGATCCGCTACCGCGGCGGCCTTCGTCTTCAATTCAGTCCACATGAAATTACTCCGCCCAATGCACCGTGAGGCCGCTCATCACCGCCTTGATCGGCGCCTCCGTAGGGTCCAAACCCTCGGCCCGCTCCAAAGCGTCCCGTTTCTCGGCCCCGTAAATCACCAAATGTTTCGCCATGGCCCCGGCCAGCGCAGGGCCCGAAAAAGAAATCCGCGGCTCCTGCCCCTCAACCGACACCGGCACCACCAGCGGCGCATCATCAGCCAACATATCCGCCAGCCCCACGGCCCCTGGAAACAGTGAGGCGGTATGCATATCCGCCCCCATGCCCAGCAAGAGAACCGAGATAGGCATCTCTTCGGCCAATTGCGCCGACAAATCCGGCGCCGCCTGCTCGGGTGTCTGCCCGTCGACATAGAACGGTACAAACTGCGCCGCCGCCGCCCGGCTCTGGAACAACCGGCTCTTCAGCAGCTTCGCATTCGACCGCTCGTGATCCTCGGGCACCCAACGCTCGTCACTCAGCATCACATGCACGCTCGACCAATCCACATCGGCCGCGCACAGATTGTCAAAGATCGGACCAGGGGTTGTCCCCCCAGGCACCACAAAAGACGCCGAAGGGTGCACCAGCAGACAATTCTTCAATTCGCTCGCCAACGCATCCGCCAACCCAATGGCCAGCAGATCGCGGTCAGGATACTCGACGATGTTCATGGGGCCACTTTCCTCCACACGCGGGTGTCGCGTGCGAGAAGCTGTACGGCATCCACCGGCCCCTCGCTACCGGCATCATAGGTCTTGGGCACATCTCCGCGCGCCTCCCAGCCCTGGATGATGGGATCGGTCCAGGCCCAGGCGGCCTCGACTTCATCGCCCCGCATGAACAAGGTCTGGTTGCCCCTGATCACATCCATGATCAAGCGCTCATAGGCATCGGTCTGATCCGCGCCATCGGCCCCCAATGCCTCGGCAAAGGACATGTCGAGCGGCACATTCATCAACCGCATCCCCCCAGGGCCCGGCTCCTTGATGGTCACGCCCAGCGTAATCCCCTCATTCGGCTGCAAGCGAATGGACAGCTCGTTGCGATGCTCCCCCGCCTCACCAAAGATCGAGTGGTTCAATTCCTTGAACACCACGACAATCTCGCTCGACCGCGCCTTCAGCCGCTTGCCGGTGCGCAGGTAAAACGGCGTCCCTGCCCACCGCCAGTTGGAAATCCCAACCTTCATGGCAATGTAGCTCTCGGTCCGCGACCGTGGATCCCCGACAGCCTCGCGATAGCCCGGCTCATCCTCACCCGGCTCATACTGCCCCCGCACGATATGATGCGGCACCATCGGATCCAGCGCACGGATCACCTTCAGCTTCTCATCGCGCACGGCATCCGGGTCAAATTTCGACGGCGGTTCCATCGCGATCAGGCACAAAAGCTGCATCAGGTGGTTCTGCACCATGTCGCGCATGGCACCCGATTTGTCATAATATTCGCCCCGACCACCAACGCCGACGGTCTCGGCCACAGTGATCTGGATGTGATCCACATATTGGCTGTTCCACAACGGCTCGAACAGCATGTTGCCAAAGCGGACAGCCATCAGGTTCTGCACCGTCTCCTTGCCCAGATAGTGGTCGATCCGATAAATCTGGCGCTCGTCGAAATGCTTGGCGAGGTCCCGGTTCAGCGCCTTCGCCGTATCCAGATCACGACCAAAGGGCTTCTCGACCACGATGCGGCTGTCTGCATCCGTGAGCCCATGCTTGGTCAGCCGCTCCGCCAGGTCGCCAAACAGGCTCGGCCCGACCGAAAAATAGAATGCACGAACCACATCATCGCGCATCAGTTCAACCAGATCGGACCAGCCATTTTCCCCGCGCGCATCTATGGTGACAAACTCCATGCGCTCCAGAAACCCGTCCAGCGTGCCATCCTCACAGGCGCGCTCGCCTCCGAACTCGGCAATCGCCTCAGCCACGAACTCACGATAGGCCGCGCTGTCCATCTCTCCCCGCGCGGCCCCGATCACGCGGGACCCATTGGGCATCTGACCGGCACAGAAACGGCGGAACAGACCGGGCAGGATCTTGCGCCGGGCCAGATCACCTGTGCCTCCGAAAATCACCAGATCGAAAGGGTCCACCGGAATGACGCGCGATACCATGGCAAGGGCTCCCTTTTTCCGTGCCTGCGAAATGTTTGCGCTACCACTAGCAGATTCAAACAGATACTCAACGCCAGATGCTGCACGTGCAGCACTGAGCCGCATCTTTCTATCATAAAGCCGTCAGGGGACCACAGTTCGGTTCTCCAGAATGATCCGGACCTGCTGTCTCAACCCGGCGGTGCGCGGAAATGGGTCGCCGCTCAAATGGAAGCAGTCCACATCGGCAAGCGCCGCTCCCGCATGACAGATCGGAACAGATCGGACACCACGGCCCGGCAAACCGATCACATGCTGAGTGCGTCGATCACCGCAAAGGCGTCACGCCCCCCTCAGCAATGCCAACCTGCGCCGCAACCCGGGTCCGGCGGGTGGGCGAATTTGCCGGGGCAAAGAGTGCACCCGACGGACCAAAATAGACAAAGGTTAACAGCGCAGCACGTCTTACCAATTTGTAAATCACGCTCTCGAAGCGAAATACGCAGTTTCACCCCGAAAATATGCACTTTCCCGAATTGCCGTCAGAAAAAGCCCAAAATCGCATTGGCAAAATACGCAGTTTGCCGTCGAAAACATGCAGTTTCGCCGCAACGCGCCGCGCTTCACCCCACCGTACGGCGCATTAATACTTCAATGCACGGTAAACTCACCGGTCACATTTCGCCACTCGCCGGGCGCGATCATCTTGCGATGGGTAAAGCGCACGGAATGCAGCGCGCCCTCGATCTCGGCCCGCCAGAAGTCGATGAACTTGAACAATCGCGGATGGTCCGGCGCAATGTCGTAGTCCTGCCAGATAAATGTATTTAAAACATGCACATAGTCCGGCATGTGATAGAACATCTCCGCCGTGGTCAGCCCGTATCCTTTCAGCATCAATTCGGTCTCGCTCTCGGCCATATCGCGCCCCTTTTTGCTCTGCTCTCCTCGCAGCAGAGCCTATCACCGATTAATTTTCAATGAAAACAACAACCTATCACCGATCAGGCCAGAGTGCTAACAACCGCACACCCTCAGCCATTGCACCCTATATGCGGTTTCTGATAGAAACAGACCCAAGATATAGAGCACGCGACAGAACGGGCAGAGCCACGTGAACGACACGCCACAACCCCCTGAAAATGATGATGAAATGCGGCCCGAACGGCCCGAGTACGACGGCCCCTCGGTCTCCATCGAAGACGAGATGCGCACGTCCTACCTGGATTACGCCATGTCAGTCATCGTCTCCCGCGCCATCCCGGACCTGCGCGACGGCCTGAAACCCGTCCACCGCCGCATCCTCTACGCGATGCACGAAACCGGGAACACGCACGACAAATCCTACCGCAAGTCCGCCCGTCCGGTGGGCGATGTCATGGGTAAGTACCACCCCCATGGAGACAGCGCGATCTACGACGCGCTCGTCCGCATGGCACAGGATTTTTCCATGTCTTTACCGTTACTTGACGGTCAGGGGAACTTCGGCTCCATGGACGGCGACAACCCCGCCGCCATGCGCTACACCGAAGTCCGCATGGACAAACCGGCGGCCTTTGTCCTCGCCGACATCGACAAGGACACCGTCGATTTCCAGGACAACTACGACGGCAAGGACCGCGAGCCCACCGTCCTGCCCGCCCGCTTCCCCAACATGCTCGTCAACGGTGCCGGCGGCATCGCAGTCGGCATGGCCACCAACATCCCGCCCCACAACCTGGGCGAAGTCGTCGACGCTTGCCTTGCGCTGATCGAAGACCCGGATTTGTCGTCCGAAGCGCTCATAGACTACGTCCCCGGCCCCGACTTCCCCACGGGCGGCATCATGCTGGGCCGCTCCGGCGCGCGCAAAGCTTATCTAGAGGGGCGCGGCAGCGTTATCGTCCGGTCCAAGACGCGCGTCGAGGAGTTGAGGAAAGACCGCTACGCCATTGTTATTGATGAGATTCCTTATCAAGTGAACAAGGCCACGATGATCGAACGCATCGCCGAGGCCGCGCGCGAAAAGCGTATCGAAGGGATCAGCCACGTTCAGGACGAATCCGACCGCAACGGCGTCCGCGTGGTCATCGAGCTGAAGCGCGACGCCACCGCGGAAGTGGTGCTGAACCAGCTGTTCCGCTTCACACCGATGCAAACGTCCTTTGGCTGCAACATGCTGGCGTTGAACGGCGGTCGGCCCGAGCAACTCACGCTCCGCCGCTTCCTGACATCCTTCCTCGACTTCCGCGAGGAAGTCGTGATCCGGCGCACAGCATTCGACCTGCGCAAAGCGCGCGATCGCAGCCATATTCTGTGTGGCCTTGCCGTTGCTGTGTCAAATGTGGACGAAGTGGTCGCCACCATCCGCTCCTCTGCAGACGCTGCCGAGGCGCGTGCCAAGCTGATGGAACGGCGCTGGCCCGCCGCCGAGATCGAAGGCTACTTGCGTCTGATTGACGATCCGCTGTCCAAAATGCATGACGATGGCACGTATAACCTGACTGAAATTCAGGCCCGTGCCATCCTCGACCTGCGCCTTCAACGCCTCACCCAGATCGGGGTCAAGGAAGTCACAGACGAACTTGAAGAACTCGCCGCAAAGATCAAGGAATACTTGGAAATCCTTGGGTCACGCGAACGGATCATGGGCATCATCTCGGACGAATTGACTGAGGTGAAAGACCAGTTCGCCGTGCCGCGCCGCACGGAAATCGTCGACTGGTCCGGCGACATGGAAGACGAGGACCTGATCGAGCGCGAGGACATGGTCGTGACCGTGACGTCGGGTGGTTACATCAAACGCACACCGCTGGCTGATTTCCGCAGCCAAAAGCGCGGCGGTAAGGGTGTGAGCGGTATGCAGACCAAGGAAGAGGACGTGATCACCACCCTCTTCGTCGCCAACACACATACGCAGCTTCTGTTCTTCACCACCGACGGTATGGTCTACAAGCTCAAGACCTGGCGCTTGCCGCAAGGCGGTCGCACGTCCAAGGGCAAGGCGATCGTCAATATTCTGCCGATCCCCCCGGGGGTTAGCATCGCCGCCATTATGCCTGTGGACAGGGATGAGAAAGATTGGGATGACCTCCAGGTCGTCTTTGCCACCTCCGCCGGCACAGTGCGTCGCAACAAGCTGAGCGACTTCACCAATGTGAAATCCAACGGCAAGATTGCCATGAAGTTCGAGGATGAACACGCCGACACGACCCTCATCAATGCACGTATCGCGTCGAATGATGATGACGTGATGCTGGTCACCAACTCCGGCCGCGCCATCCGCTTCCCAGCCACCGATGTGCGCGTCTTCAACAGCCGTTCGTCCGTCGGCGTGCGCGGGGTCAAGCTAAGCGGGTCCGACCGCGTCGTATCCATGTCCATCATCCGTCACTTCGACGCCGATGCCGAAGAACGCGCAGCCTACCTCAAACAGCGCCGCCTAATGGCCGGTGTCACCGAAGAGCCCGAAGGCGATGAGGATGACGTCGCGCCCGGCAACCTGTCGCCTGAGCGCTATGCCGAAATGTCAGCGGCCGAGAACCTGATC
The DNA here is from genome assembly GCF_019802125.1 of Tateyamaria omphalii. Classification (GTDB taxonomy): domain Bacteria; phylum Pseudomonadota; class Alphaproteobacteria; order Rhodobacterales; family Rhodobacteraceae; genus Tateyamaria; species Tateyamaria omphalii_B. Next base: position 1,127,164 of record NZ_JAHVHT010000001.1, on the reverse strand, counting down.
CTGACGATCACGGCCACCGGTTCGGGCAAGCTCAGCAGCAGCCACGACTACCCGGTACGCGGGCGTGGCGGCCTGGGTGTTGCGGCCATGGACAAGGCCATGCGCGGCGGTGACATCGTCGCCTCCTTCCCGGTCGACATGGACGACCAGATCATGCTGGCGACCTCCAAAGGCCAGTCGATCCGCGTTCCCGTCGATGGCATCAGCTTCCGCTCCCGCAGCGCGGGCGGCGTGCGGGTGTTCAACACCGGCAAGGGCGAGGAAGTGGTCAGTGTCGCTTGGATCGCGGATCAGGGCGAAGGGGAAGCTGAGGAATAGCGGTGCGCAATTATTGCACACGCTACGGGATCGCGTAGGGTGTGCCCGCTGGGCGCACCTTTCTTAAAGCCCGTAGATACCGCCGAACTTGTCCTTTAGATACGCCAGCAGTGGCTCCGGCCCCGGCGCTCGCCCACTGGCCCGCTCGATCATCTCACGCGGTTCGTACAGACTGCCGTGAACCTGCAGATTGTCCCGCAACCAACCTGTCGCCGCCGCCGTATCGCCTTGCGCCAGTTGTGCATCGAGGTCGGGAACAGCCGCCCGCAACGCCTCATGCAAACAGCCGGCATAGACATTGCCCAGCGAATAGGTCGGGAAGTATCCAAACAGGCCAACCGACCAATGCACATCCTGCAAAACGCCGTTTGACGGCTTGTCGACGGCATAGCCGAAGTCGGCTTCGAACCGGTCGTTCCACGCGGCCTCCAGATCTCCAACATCCAGATCACCGGACATGAGCGCGCGCTCCAGGTCAAAGCGCAGAAGAACGTGCAGGTTGTACTGCACCTCGTCCGCCTCGGTCCGGATATAGCCGTTCGAGACGCGGTTCACCGCAGCATAGAACGCATCTTCGTCCGCAATCCCGAAATCACCAAATGCATCCCGCATCTGGCCATAGAGCCAGCCGGTAAAGGCGCGGCTACGCCCCAGCTGGTTCTCGTAGATACGGCTTTGGCTTTCGTGCACACCCATCGACACGCCCCGGCCCAGCGGGCTGAGCAGGTAGGCATCGTCGATGTTCTGCTCGTAACAGGCGTGCCCAACCTCGTGGATGGTCGAGTAGAAACAGTTGAACGGATCGTCAGGGTTCGTGCGCGTGGTGATCCGTACGTCATTGCCAGAGCCGGAGGAGAACGGATGCACCGCCTTGTCGATGCGCCCATGTCCCAGATCATAGCCAAAGGTTTTGGCAAGAACCGTGCTGAGTTGCAGTTGCGCCCTTTCGTCGAACGGCCCTTGAACCTCCGCAGGTGCTGGTTTGTCGAGGATTGCAGCCCGCAGTTCGGTCAAAGCGGGACGCAACGCGCCAAACATCGCCTCAAGATCCGCACCCGTCGTGCCGGGTTCGTAGTCTTCAAGCATCGCATCATAGATGCCGCCGCCATTGGCCAGCGCGGCCCCTTCCTCGCGCTTGAGTGCAATGACCTCTGCCAGCACGGGGGCAAAGGCCGCGTAATCATCCGCCTCCCGCGCCTCGGCCCATTTGCCTTGGGCCATCGACGTCACACGCGCGATCCTGGCCGCCAACTCCGCAGGCACCTTTGAGGCACGGTCATAGCTGCGCTTGATCTCGCGCAGCTTCGCCGCATCAATTGCGTCCAGTCCGCCCGCATCGATCGCCGCCAGCCAGTCGCCGACCTTTGGATCGGTGCGCCGCGCGTGCAGCACGCTTTCCATGGCGGCCATCTCTTCACCGCGCTGAGCGGCAGCACCGCGGGGCATCATCGTCTCCTGATCCCAGCCAAGGCGACCGGCGACCTGGCCCAGGGCCTGCGTCGTGTGGTCATGGGCAAGAAGATCGTCAAAGGCACTCATCAAGATGTCCCCCGGATGGACGTGGCAATGGGATAGGCAGCGAGGAAGCGTGCGCGCAATATGAGCGCCCACAGGACAACGGCCAGGAACTGATGCAGGATCGCGACTTGCCACGGCGCGCCATAAAGAACGGTGACAATGCCGAGCACGATCTGCAGGCTCATCGCCGCAAAGACCGCGTTGAACGCAAAGCGCGTCCGTTCATGCGCCGACTTGCGCCCCCGCAGCCAGACGACAATGGCAAAGGCAAAAAGCAGGTAGCCGGTGACGCGATGGATGAACTGCACCAGACCGGGGCTCTCAAAGAAATTGCGCCACCATGGCTCGAAGACAAAGGCAGTCGCCGGGAACACCTGTCCGCCCATGAGCGGCCAGTCGGTATAGCTGCGCCCGGCATCAATGCCCGCCACCAGCGCGCCGATCAGAATTTGCAGGAAAGCGAAGTGCATCAGACCCGTGGACATGGAAAACAGCTTGGCTTCCTTGTCCCGCCGCGCCTGCATCAAGTCCCGTTCGGGTCGGCCCAGCAGATAGGTGTACCAGGCAATGAAACCCAGAATGACGAAGGCAAGGCCCAGATGGGTGGCAAGCCGATAGCTCGCCACATCCAGCATCCCCTCGCCCTGCGTCACGCCACTGGCGACCATCCACCAACCGATGGCGCCCTGCAAACCGCCCAGAACACCGAGCCCTAGCAGACGCGGCGTCCAACCGGTCGGGATCTGGCGGCGGATCAGGAACCAGAAGAAGCCGATGGCCCAGACAAGCCCGATCACACGGCCAAGCTGCCGATGACCCCACTCCCACCAGTAGATGACTTTGAAATCCGCCATGGTCATCCAGGCGTTCTGCAGACGAAACTCGTCGATCTGCTGGTAGAGGGCGAATTCAGCCTCCCAATCCGCCTGGTTCAGCGGCGGGATGGCCCCGGTGAAGGGACGCCACTCGGTGATGGATAGCCCACTGTCGGTCAGACGGGTCAGACCGCCCACGGCAATCATCACGACCACCAGGGTAAAAAGCATCATCAGCCACACGCGGATTGCACCGCGCGCGCCACCCCTGCCCTTGTCGATCACCCCTGTTTCAACCACCTGCTTTTCAGTGGTCCCAACCTCTTCGAAAATACTACGGTTCTTTGCCATCTTGGCTCCGGTCCTTGCTCACCGCGCAACCTAAGTCCGCCGTGCGGGGTCGTCCAGCGTCACTGGCGGTTCGCCCACCGGACCATCTGACGCAGCATCCCGTGCAGGGTCTGCACATCGGCGCGGGTCAGCGGCATCCGGCTCCACAGATTGCGCAGGTTCATCTTCATGCTGGGGGCCTTGTGCTCGGGGAAAAAGAACCCGGCCTCCTCGAGCCGCTCCTCGAAATGACGGGCAAGATGATCAATCTCATTGCCGTCAGCCCATTCCGTGCCCGCCATCTCCGTCACGCGATGCTCAATATCGGCACTGGCACGCCGCCATTCATAGCCCACGAGCAGCACGCATTGCGCAAGGTTCAGGGACGGAAACTCAGGGTTCACCGGCACAGTGATCAGCGCATTGGCCTGCGCCAAATCCTCATTCTCCAGCCCAGCCCGTTCCGGCCCGAACATCACGGCGACATGCTGCCCCTCTGCAATACGGCGCGCTGCATCCTGCATGGCCGCCTCGGGGCTCAGCACGTCCTTGGTCATGTCGCGCATCCGGGCCGTCGTTGCGTAGACATAGGTGCAGTCACTCACACTGCCCGCCACGTCCGGATGCACGGTTGCCGCATCCAGCACCCGACCCGCACCGCTCGCCATGGCAACGGCAGCCGGGTTCGGCCAGCCGTCACGCGGGTCCACGATGCGCATTCGGTCGACGCCAAAGTTCAGCATCGCGCGGGCAGCCGCCCCGATATTCTCGCCCATCTGGGGCCGTGTCAGCACAAATGTCGGTGTCATGGCGCGCCGTCTACCGCGCCCCACAACGCCCGACAATCCCTTCATTGTTCGTAAAATATGCCCGCCGGAGGCATAAATCTTTTCAAGCCCTGCCTTTTCCGGCTAGAGCGGCACCCAGAGCAGAAGGACAACGCCAATGAGTGCCGCCGAGCAGCCGCAGATCTATCTCCTGACCCCGCCTGTCTTCGAACTGTCCGTCTTTCCGGGACAGCTGAATTCCGTGCTCGAAGCACATGACGTGGCCTGCATCCGCCTCGCACTCGCCACGCAAGACGAAGACCGCATTTCCCGCGCCGCCGATGCCTGCCGCGAGGTCGCGCACGCCCACGACGTCGCCATCGTGTTGAACAACCATGTGAGCCTGGCCGAGCGGCTGGGTCTCGATGGCGTACACCTGAGCGATGCCGCCAAATCGGTGCGCGACGCGCGCAAGGCGCTGGGACCCGATGCCATCGTCGGCAGTTTCTGCGGCACCTCGCGCCATGACGGGATGACGGCGGGCGAAGCCGGTGCCGACTATGTCGCATTTGGCCCTCTCGCCGGTGTGGGGGACGAGGCGACAGCCGAGGACGACCTCTTTGCCTGGTGGTCCGAGATGATCGAAGTGCCCGTGGTGGCCGAAGGGGGCCTGACGCTCGATACGGTCAAGCGCCTTGCCCCCATCACCGATTTCTTTGGCGTCGGTGAAGAAATCTGGGCCGACGACGACCCCGCCGCCGCCCTCGCCCGCCTGATGGACCCGATCAGTTAAAGAAGCGTCCGCTCGATCACCCAGTAGATCGCAATCACCGCGATAAGCAGCGAACCCGTCATCGACCAGGCGCGGAACATCACGTTGTAGTCGGTGATTGTCTCTTCCTGTCCTTCAAGGTCGGACATTCGCGCCGCACGTACGCCCAGCCACAGCGCAATCGCGGCCAGGGCGATAACGGTCAACTGACCGATCTCGACCCCGACATTGAAGCCGATCAGCGCGGGGATGAACTGCCCCTCCGGCAATCCGAATTCCCCGAGGACGGAGGCAAAGCCAAGCCCATGCAGCAAACCGAAGCCAAACACGATGGCAGGACGCCACGGGTTCAGCCCGCGGGCAAAGATGTTTTCGACCGCGACATAGACGATGGAGGCCGCAATCAGCGGCTCCACGATACTGCCCGGCAGGTTCACGATCCCCAGCGCGCCAAGCGCCAGCGTCACGGTATGGGCGAGGGTAAAGGCCGTGACCTGCCACAGAAGCGGCCCCAGCCGCGTGGATAGGAAAAACAGGCCCAGCACGAACAGGATGTGATCGAGCCCCTTGGGTAGAATGTGGTCAAATCCCACCGGAACGTAAGAACCAAAGGTCTGCCATCCAGACACAGCACCGCCACCCGCAACGGCAATCGGACCACTGCTGCCCCCGCCGGACACAAGGCCGGTATAGGGCGCATCCACCCCCTGTTGCCGCAGGACCAGATCCCCAGCGCCTGCAGGCCAGGCCACCTCAACAACATCTGTCCCCGCGGGGACAGCTCCGGTCAGGACAACATCGGTGATGCGCGCCAGCTCCTCATTCGGCACTTGCGGTACGACCGCAGTGTCAAGCGCAAGGGACACGGCGTTGCCATCGGTGCTCAGCAAGGGCACCGCATTCAGGGTCTCGACCAGGGAAGGCACCATTGCCTCAACTTCGGCACCGCTCAGGGCGCGCAGTGCGTCATAATCAGCGGCATTCTCAGCGTTGTCGGTATCCTCGACCAAATCCAGGTCGATGCCGGACATCTGCGCTTCGACATTCACGCGCATTTCAATACGGACGGTGCCGTCTGCCACTGTCAGGTCGGCAATCGTCGGGACAACCTCATGCGCGGCGGCCATACTGGCGCACAGGCTACACCAAAGAGTTGACATCACAGTCCAAAGCGGCAGCTTTTGAATGACGCTAGAGAAGGCAGCTTGCATGTTTTTCACCCGTTTGATCGTTCCGCTTTGGTGCGCCATCTATGCCACAAGCGCAACCGCCCATGAGTTCTGGATCGAACCGGACCGCTATCAAGTGCCCGCGTCGGCGCAAATTGTGGCGCGGCTCAAGAATGGGGAAGAGTTTGAGGGCGTGAACCTTGCCTATTTCGAACGGCGCATCGCACGGTTTGACGTGGTGGTGGGCGATACCATCCGCCCGGTCGAGGCGCGCATGGGCGACAATCCGGCGCTTGATGTGCCGGGGCCTGTCGAAGGGCTTGTGATCGTGGTGCACGAGACCAGGCCGTCGCTGCTGACCTACAGGGAATGGGCCAAGTTCCAGAAGTTTGCCGATCACAAGGGTTTCCCGGACATCGCCGCGCGCCACGCCGCCAACGGCTTTCCCGAACCGCCATTCAAGGAGCGCTATACGCGCCATGCAAAGTCCCTGATCGCGGTGGGCGACGCGATTGGTATGGACCGCGCGCTGGGTCTGAAAACCGAATTCATCGCGTTGAAAAACCCCTATGCGCCCGATTTCGATGGCATCATGCAGGTGCAGGTCACCCTGGACGGCGACGTGCGCGCAGATGTGCAGGTCGAAGTGTTTGACCGCGCCCCGGATGACAGCGTCACGATCACGCTGCACCGCACTGATGAAAGCGGCATCGCTGCCATCCCTGTCTCGCCCGGCCACGACTACCTGTTCGATGCAGTGGCCATCGCGCCCACAACGGACGGAAACACCGACGCCGTTTGGGACACGTATTGGGCGGCACTGACCTTTGCCGTTCCTGAGTAACGGGTGCCCTTGCCTCTTGCGTCACGCAGCGTCACAAGACGCGCATGACACGAACACCTGACATTCTGTGCATCGGGTCGGTGCTGTGGGACGTGATCGGACGCGCGCCGCTGGCGATGCGTCAGGGATCGGACGTGCCGGGCCGGATCACCCGCCTGCCCGGTGGCGTTGCCATGAACATCGCCATGACGCTCGCCCGCTTCGGCCTGACACCGGCCTTGTTGACCGCCATCGGGCGCGACGCAGAGGGCGAAGAGCTGATCGCCGCGTGCAAGGCGCGGGGCATGGTCACTGACACCGTCTACCGGTCGGAGGATCTGCCGACCGACCAGTACATGGCGGTTGAAGGTGCGAACGGCCTGATCGCCGCCATCGCGGATGCGCATTCGCTGGAAAGCGCGGGGGCCAAGATCCTGCGCCCCCTGACCGACGGCACGCTCGCAACCCCGCAGGACCCCTATGCAGGGCTTGCAGCCCTTGATGGCAACCTCACACTGGATCTGCTGAACGAGATTGCAACCAGCCCAGTCCTGTCCAAAGCCGATCTGCGCGTGGCACCCGCCTCACCGGGCAAGGCCGAACGACTGGGTCCGTTTCTCGCCCACAGCCGCGGAACGCTCTATGTAAACCTAGAAGAAGCCGGACTGCTCTGTCAGCGCGGCTTCGACAATTCGGTCGAAGCGGCAGACGGGCTCTTGCAGCGCGGCGCATCCCGCGTTCTGGTCACCGACGGCGGCAAGACCGCCACCGAAGGCTCTGCCGAAGGTCTGGTCAGCGAAACACCGCCACAGGTGCTGGTCACGCGGATCACAGGCGCTGGCGACACTTTCATGGCGGCCCATATGGCCGCCGAACTGCGCGGGGCCAACCGCTCGGACGCTTTGCACGCAGCGCTTGAGGCTGCGGCCATCTATGTTTCAGGAAAGACGCCCACATGACGCTCTTCACCCCTTCGCCCGACGTGGCTGCGGCCTTGGAAAACGGCACGCCCGTGGTCGCGCTGGAAAGCACGATCATCACCCACGGCATGCCATACCCGCAAAACCTCGAGGTCGCGCGGCAGGTCGAGGATGATATTCGCCAGGGCGGTGCCGTTCCGGCAACCATGGCCGTGATCGAAGGGATCTTGCATGTCGGCCTGACCGACGCGCAGCTTGAGGCTCTGGCGCAATCAAAAAACGTGGCGAAGCTCAGCCGCGCAGACATGGCCGTGTGCATGGCCACCGGCGGCACCGGTGCCACAACCGTCGCCGCCACGATGATCGCCGCGCGGATTGCGGGCATTTCGGTTTTTGCCACCGGCGGCATTGGCGGTGTACACAAAGGGGCCGAGCACAGCTTTGACATCTCTGCCGACCTGCTGGAACTGGCCCAAACGCCGGTGACGGTCGTGGCCGCCGGGGCCAAGGCGATCCTCGACATTCCCAAGACGCTCGAAGTGCTGGAAACGCAAGGCGTGCCGGTCATCGCCTACGGCCAGGATGACATGCCTGCCTTCTGGTCGCGCAGTGCTGGCATGATGGCACCGCTGCGGATGGACCATGCCGCTGACATCGCCGCCGCGCACGTGCAGCGCGCGGCCCTTGGCCTGCCCGGCGGGCAGCTTGTGGTCAACCCGATCCCGGACACGGACGAGATCGACCGCGCGACCCTCGCGCCGATCATCGCGCAGGCCACGCAAGACGCGGAAACGCACGGAATCAGTGGCAAGGGCGTGACCCCTTACCTGCTTCAACGCATCTTCGAGTTGACCGACGGTCGGTCACTGACGGCGAATATCGCGCTTGTTCGCAACAATGCACGCCTCGCCGCGCAGATCGCCGCCGAATTGGGCAAGCGCGCCACGCATGCCTGAACAAAAGGCACAAACCATTGTAGTGCCGAAAGCGTTGCCTTACGTAACCTGTAAAGATGTGCCGGGACCAAGATGAACACCCCTTTTGATCCAGAAGAACCCCGGCGCCCCGGTATTTTCTCGCGGCTGCGCGCGTCCTTTCTGACCGGCATTGTCGTCATTGCCCCCGTTGGCCTGACTGTCTGGCTGATCTGGACGGTGATTGGTTGGGTCGATGGGTTTGTCTGGCCACTCGTGCCGTCCGCATGGCAACCCGATGCCCTTGTAAACTACTTTCTGAACAACCCGCGTTTCATCGACCAGAACGGCGCACGTGTGCCGAACCCGGACTGGATCAGGGTGAATGTGCGCGGCGTGGGTGTCATCGTCTTTCTGCTGTTCACGATCCTCGTGGGCTGGATCGCCAAGGGTTTCATTGGCAGGTCCCTGATCCGCTACGCCGAAAGCCTGGTGGAACGGACACCGGTGGTGCGGTCCATCTATTCCGGCATCAAACAGATTTCGGAGACGATCTTTGCCCAGTCCGAGAGGTCCTTCGAAAAGGCGTGCCTGATCGAGTATCCACGCAAGGGCATCTGGGCCATCGGCTTCATCTCGACCACCGCCAAGGGCGAGGTGAGCGATCGTGCCGGGAACACGGGCGCGCTGCTCAGCGTGTTTGTGCCCACGACCCCGAATCCGACATCGGGGTTCCTGCTGTTTTTTCCGGCCGAAGACGTGATCGAGTTGGACATGAGTGTCGAGGACGCAGCGAAGCTGGTGATTTCTGCGGGCCTCGTTTATCCGAACGGCAAGGACCCGACCGTTCCACCATCCTGACGGGGACAAGATTTTTACAAAAAATCTTGTCAAAAATCCGTGTCGGATTTTTGCCCGCTAGCCGAACATCTCGCGCATGTCGATGGTGTCACATCTGCCGATCTGGTCGAAATGCGTGTCCAGGAAATGTTGGGCCGCCCTCGCGCCTGCGTCGCGTAACCGGCCCATAACAAAGCCGTTTGGCACAACCTTGGTTGCCACGCTCAGATCATTCATCAGCGCATCGTCCGCGATCATGTGCATGTTGATCCGCCGCATCTGGCCCTCTTTGATCGTGCCCTCGTCAATCAGCCGCTTCACAAATGCAATCGCTCGCATCTCGCGCAGCAGTGACGAGTTGAAGCTGATCTCGTTGATCCGGTTCTGGATCTGCTGCGGTGTGCGCGGCAGGTGATCGCGTTCCAGCGGATTGATATTGATAACCACGATGTCGTTGGGCAGCGAGGCGTCGAACAAGGGAAAGAGCGCCGGATTGCCGGTATAGCCGCCGTCCCAGAACTCCTCCTCCTGCCCTGTTTCGGTATCGTGGATCACCACCGCCTGAAACAGCGTGGGCAGGCAGGCGGACGCCATGATCACATCCGGCGTCACCTCCGCCTGACCAAAGACACGCAGCTTGCCGTTGCGCACGCGCGTGGCGTTGATGAAAAGCTGCGGACCGTCATCGCAGCACACCTTGTCCATGTTGAACTTCGACACGATGTCGGTGAGCGGATTGCGGTAAAACGGGCCGTAGGTGTAGGGCGACACCATGCGACCGACTGCGTCCCCGATGGCGTAGGGCAGCGAGTATTCCAGCGCCTGCGAGATCTGCGCGGGGCCAAACGGCGCCATCCAGGTTGCGATGCGCATATCCTGCACCCCGGCCACCTGTGCCCAGAGCCAATCGAGGTTCTCGCGCGCCGCATCCTCGCCGCCAAAGGCAAGGCCCGCCTTGATCGCAGCGCCGTTTAGCGCGCCCGCAGATGTGCCGGACACGCCCGCGATCTCGATCCGGTCATCGGCCAGCAGCACGTCGAGCGCGCCCCAGGTGAAAGCGCCGTGCGCCCCTCCGCCTTGCAGGGCGACGTTGATCTTCTTGCGCGTCATTGGGTGACCTCCGGTTTGGATGAAGACTGCGGGAGCCTCCGGCGGGAGTTTTTCTGGCAAGATGAAGGACGGATCAGAGCGCCGTCCAACCCCCATCGACACTGATCGTCGTGCCGGTGATCTGGTCGGCAGCGGACGAGCAGAGAAAAACGGCCGTGCCGCCCATCTGCTCTGTCGTGGCAAATTCCTTTGACGGCTGGCGCTTGAGCATCACGTTCTTGATCACCTCTTCGCGGCCCATGTCATATTCCTTCATCGTGTCGGGGATCTGGCTTTCGACCAGCGGGGTCAGCACGTAGCCCGGGCAGATCGCGTTGGCGGTGATCGGCTCTTCGGCGGTCTCCAGCGCTGTGGTCTTGGTCAGACCGACGATACCATGCTTAGCAGCGATATAGGCTGATTTATAGGGCGACGCTGTCAGTCCATGGGCCGAGGACACGTTGATCACGCGGCCCCAGCCCGCATCCCGCATTATGGGCAAAGCCGCAGCGGTGGTGTGAAAGGCCGAGCTGAGGTTGATCGCGATGATGGCGTCCCATTTCTCGACCGGAAACTCGGGGATGCCGGCCACATGCTGGATGCCCGCATTGTTGATCAGGATGTCGCAGGCGCCTGCCTTTTCCACAAGCGCGCGACATTGATCGCCCTTGGACATGTCGGCCTGGATATAGCGGGCGTTTGTGCCCGTCTCATCCGCGATCTCCTTGGCGATGGCGTGATCTTCGTCATTGTCAGTGAACGAGTTCAGCACCACATCCGCCCCTGCACGCGCCAGTTCCCAGGCCATGCCCAATCCGATGCCCGAATTGGAACCGGTGATGACCGCTGTCTTGCCGCTGAGAGAGATTTCAAAAGCCATTGCTGGGATCCTTTCGCCAGAGTTGTGCGCATCCTGTCATGCTGCACCTGCGAAAGGAATGGTCCTGCCCAACGATCGGTTGCATCACCACCAAAAAAAACGCCAGCACGAGGCTGGCGTTAAGTTATTGAGGCAGGTTTCATACAGGCAAGAAACCTATCGAGCAGTGCCCTTGTTATACGCAAACCCGCCCGAAGAGTCCAAGCTAAAAGTTTGATAATGCGTAAATGTCCCGGGGCCGCTATTGTTAACAAAACAAGGGCGATCGAGGATTGTTTACAAAATGAGCAGGCATTTTTTCCAAACCGGACTCAACGAAAAACGCCGCGCGGCCGTGATTCTTGCAGGTGTTGTTGGCCTTGCCGCGATGGCACAAGCAGAGCCACAACATGGCATAGCTATGTATGGCGACCCTGCCCTGCCACCGGATTTTGTGTCTCTTCCGCACGCGAATCCCGATGCACCCAAAGGTGGTGCCATCACTTTGGCCAGCACGGGCAGTTTTGATTCGCTGAACCCCTACATCGCAAAAGGGAACGTCCCTTGGCAGCTGCGGTTTCTGACCCACGAAAGCCTGATGGGCCGCAGCCGCAACGAACCCTTCGCACTTTACGGCCTGCTTGCCGAATCAATTGAGACCGATCCAGACCGCACATGGGTCGAGTTTACCTTGCGCGGAGAGGCGACCTTTTCCGATGGCAGCCCGGTAACCGTCGAAGACGTGATGTGGTCCTATGAGACCCTGGGCACTCAAGGGCACGGTCGCTACCGCAGCCTGTGGTCACAGATCGAAAAGATGGAGCAGACCGGCCCGCGCAGCGTCAAGTTCACGTTCAATACCGAGAACCGAGAGCTTGCTCTACTTGCCGCCATACGGCCCGTCCTTCAGAAAGCACAATGGGAAGGCAAGGATTTCGCCGCGGCCACGATCAACGATGTGCCCATCGGCTCCGGCCCATATGTCGTCAGCAGCTTTGAAGGATCGCGCTACGTCACCCTGACGCGCAACCCCGACTACTGGGGCAATGACCTGAACTTCCGCCGCGGCACGTTCAATTTCGATGAGATCACCATCGACTTCTACGGCGACGGCGACGTGGTGCTGGAGGCGTTCAAGGCCGGCGAAATCTCGGCCTGGCGCGAGTTCAACGCCGAGACATGGAACAGCGAATACGACTTTCCGCGCGTGCAAGCCGGCGACGTGATCAAGACGGAGATCGAGCACCAGAAACCGTCCGGCATCACCGGCTTCGTCATGAACACCCGCCGTGCGCCCTTTGACGACTGGCGCGTGCGCGAGGCGCTGATAACCGCATTCAATTTCGAGTACATCAACGACACGCTGACCGGCGGGGCGCAGCCGCGCATCACCTCCTATTTCTCGAACTCGCCGCTGGCGATGGAACCGGGTCCTGCCAAGGGCCGGGTGGCCGAATTGCTGGCGCCGTTCAATGGCAAGCTGCTGCCGGGCGTGATGGAAGGCTATGCCCTGCCTGAAAGCGACGGATCGCTGCGCAACCGCCGGGGTCTGCGGCGTGCCATCGGTCTGCTGGAAGAAGCCGGGTGGACCACGCAGGACGGCAAGCTGCGCAATGCAGATGGGCAGGCGATGGCCTTTACCATCCTGCTCGATCAGCAACGGACCGAAGATCGCGCCATTGCGAACCTCTACATCCAGGCGCTTGAACAACTGGGGATCGACGCGCGCGTGGACCTTGTGGATGGCGCGCAATTCACAGCCCGAGAAGACGTCTACGATTTCGACATGGCGTATATTCGACGCGCGTTGTCGCTCAGCCCGGGCAATGAGCAATGGTTCTATTGGGGCTCCACAGCAGCAGAGGAGGAAGGGTCCGGCAACCTGATGGGCGTGCAGGACCCCGCAATCGACGCAATGATCACGGCGATGCTGACGGCCACCACGCGCGAGGACAGCCTTGCCGCAACCCGCGCACTTGATCGTCTGCTGACCGCGGGCCGCTACGTGGTTCCGTTCTGGCAGTTCACCACGGGCCGCATCGCCCATGTGTCCGAGATGAAGCACCCGGATGTGATCCCGCTTTACGGCGACGGGCCGGACTGGATGCCACAATTCTGGTGGTGGGACGCGAACTGACCGCATTCGGACGATTGAAATGATGCAGAAACTCTGGGCCGAGGGGCTGGGCACGGCCCTGCTCCTCGTGGCCGTCGTCGGCTCCGGCATCATGGGTGATGCCCTTGCGGGTGGAAACGTGGCCATTGCGCTGCTTGCCAATGCCATCGCCACGGGCTGCATGCTCTATGTTATCATCACCGTTCTGGGGCCGATCTCGGGCGCGCATTTCAACCCTGCGGTCACACTCGCCTTTTGGCTGCGGGGGGAGATCGCCGCGCGTCTCGCGCTGCTCTACGTTATTATGCAGGTCAGCGGGGGCATCCTCGGGGTCTGGGCAACGCACGCCATGTTCGACCTCTCCCTTCTGCAAACATCGACCACAATGCACCGGACCGGACTGGCCCAGTGGTGGTCCGAAGGCGTTGCAACCTTTGGTCTGCTTTTCGTCATTTTCGGTGGGCTGCGCAGCCGACCGGACGCCGTACCGACCCTGGTCGCGCTCTATATCACCGGTGCGTACTGGTTCACCGCCTCGACCAGTTTTGCAAACCCTGCGGTCACCATCGCGCGTGGATTTTCTGACACGTTTGCAGGCATTTACCCGGGCCACATTCCGGCCTTCATAGCGATTCAACTTATGGCTGTAGGTGTCGCACATGCGACACTCCGTCGACTGTTTGCGGTCAACAGTTGATCTGTTAAGAAAATGCAATATTGTCCCCCGCGTGGTGGATGTCTGACCCGCTGGTGGGAGGCGGAGGCGGACACGCGTTCAGCACATGGGACAAGCTGAAACCTCGGGGGTACGCATGAACTGGAATGACCTGACCCGCAACTGGGCGGACAACTATCGCGCGCTTCGCCAGGAATTCCCGAAACTCGAACCCAGTGCCATGCCGTTTCTCAAGGCTGATCAGGACCGGTTCGAAAGCTATCTTGCCGCAACCCACGACATGTCGCTGAAAGAGGCGCAGGACGCCTTCGACGCCTTCCTGTCACAACACGAAAAAGCGCTTCGAACAGCTTGAGCACGCACGCATTTAAGCGAGCGACGTCACCCACAGGATCAGCGCATCCTCATCACTGACAGACACAACGTTGTGCCCCATCGTGGCATCGTAATAGGCGCTGTCACCGCGCCGCATGTCGACCGGTTCGTAAAACTCAGTATACAGGCGAATGACCCCCGTCAGCACATAGAGGAACTCTTCGCCGTCGTGCCGCACCCACCCGTCGAACTCATCCATGGACCGCGCACGCACGCGCGCGCGATAGGGCAGCATCTGCTTCTTGGTCAGCGTCTCGGCCAACAGCTCGTGTTCATATGTCACCGTGGCCTGCGCGTTGCCCTGCCCCGACTGGGTGACCACCATACGCCCGTTGATCTGCCCCTTTTCCGGCGGCGTGAACAGCTGCGGCACACTGATCTCAAGGCCAACGGCCAGCTTCTTGAGCGCCTCGTAAGTCGGCGACATCTGCCCGTTTTCGATCTTCGACAGGGTCGAACGGGCCAGACCGGCCTGATTGGCCGCCTGTTCCAGCGTCCAGTCGCGCGCCTTGCGCAACTCGCGCACGCGGGCGCCCAGATCAAGAGGTTCCGCGGTCTCGTCCCGGCCCGTAGACCGGGCGATCTGGATCAGCGTTTTGGGGTCTTTGCCTTGCATGACGATCTCTATAGGACGCGTGGTGCGACCATGCAACGTCGCCCGTGCCGAGCCCCGTGCTGAGCGTTGTCCGCAGCACCCCGCTGCCACCCTGCCCCAGGCCGTTCAACATGGCGGCCCATGTTCTTGCCCATGCCGACAGGCTGCCGGACAAGGTGGCCGTATCTGTCGTGGACACTGCAAACGCCACCACCCTGACCTACCGGGCGCTCAAGCACGCGGTTCTGGGCACAGGCGGGGGCTTGCGCGCGGCAGGCTGCGTGCCCGGCGACATCGTGCTCTTGCGCCTTGGAAACACACTCGACTTTCCCATCGCCTATCTGGGTGCGCTGGCGGTCGGACTTGTGCCCGTGCCCACATCGGCTGCCCTGACAGAACCCGAAGTGGCGCGGATCATCGCGGATCTGAGACCGCGCCTGACCCTGCGGGATCCGAACGTGTCGTCAGCCCCCGGCGCGCCCGAAATCGGGCTTGCCACCCTGAACGCACTGCGCGCGCATCCGCCCGCGGACTGGCACATGGGCGACCCCGAGCGTCTGGGATACATCATCTACACATCCGGAACATCAGGACAGCCCCGCGCCGTGGCCCACGCGCATCGCGCGATCTGGGCACGCCAGATGATGCATGACGGCTGGTACGGCCTGCGGTCTGATGATGTCCTCATGCACGCAGGTGCGTTCAACTGGACCTACACCCTGGGCACCGGGCTGATGGACCCGTGGTCTGTCGGCGCAACAGCGCTCATCCCGGCGCCCGGTACAGGGCCCGATGCACTTGGCAGCTTGCTCAGCCGCCATGGCGCCACGATCTTTGCCGCAGCACCCGGTGTCTATCGCCAGATGCTGGCACGTGCCGACATGCCCGATGTGCCCTCCTTGCGCCACGGGCTGAGCGCCGGGGAGAAGCTGCCCGAAACCACGCTGGCCGCATGGCGCAAGGCGACAGGCACCGACATCTTCGAAGCCTATGGCATGTCGGAATGCTCCACCTTCATCTCATCCAGCCCCGCCCATCCTGCAAAACAGGGTGCCCTGGGCCAGCCGCAGACCGGTCGATACATTGCCATCCTGGCGGACGGAGCGCCCACGGAACGGGGCGCACCGGGAACAATCGCCGTTCACCGCTCGGATCCCGGTCTGATGCGCGAATACCTGAACGCGCCCGAGGAAACGGCTGCAAAATATGCAGGCGACTGGTTTATGACGGGTGACATGGGCGTCATGGATGAAGACGGACAAATCACCTATCTCGGCCGCGACGACGACATGATGAATGCGGGCGGCTACCGCGTGTCCCCGATCGAGGTTGAAGCAGCCCTTGCAGACGCGCCCGGGCTGACCGGCGTTGGCGTGACCCAGATCGAGGTCAAAACCGGCGTGTTCATCATCGCCGCGTTCTACACATCCTCCGCCCCACTGGACGAGACCGCCCTGCGTGCCTATGTCGAGCCGAAGCTGGCGCGATACAAACACCCCCGCGCGTATATTCATGTGCCGAAGCTGCCTACGGGCGCCAACGGCAAGCTGGTCCGGCGGCGCCTGCCCCTGTTCTGGCCCCAAACAACGAAAGCCACCTGATGCCCGACCCTATCAAACTCGACATCATGTCCGACCCGATCTGCCCATGGTGCTACATCGGCAAGGCGCATCTGGATCGCGCGCTCGAGGCGAACCCGGACCACCCTTTCGTGATTGAATGGCACCCGTTCCAACTGAACCCGGATATGCCGGCGGACGGCATGGACCGCCGCGCATACCTCGAAACGAAGTTCGGCGGAAAGGAAGGCGCGGTCCGGGCCTATGCACCGGTCGTGGAACATGCGGAAAAGGCAGGTCTGAAAATCGACTTCGAAGGCATGAAACGCACCCCCAACACGATGGACGCCCACCGGCTGATCCATTGGGCAGGGATCGAGGGCAAGCAGACAGCGGCGGTGTCGGCCCTGTTCAAGGCCTATTTCGTCGACACGCGCGACATCGGCGATCCCGAAGTGCTGGCAGACATTGCAGACGGGATCGGCATGGACGCCAGCGTGGTTTTGCGCTTGCTGGCCTCTGACGCAGACAAGGAAGACATCGCCGCGCGCGACGCACACAGCCGCGAGATGGGAATCGGCTCCGTTCCCACATTCATCGTCGCGAACCAGCACGCCGTACCGGGCGCGCAGCCGCCCGAGCTTTGGGCAAAAGTGATCGAAGAGCTGCGGCAAGGTGCCGCCTGACCGCGTCAAACGATCACAATTTAACCATTCGGTCGAATTTCAACCGTAAGTCGTTGCCAAGTCGCGTTGGTATCGGCAAGGTGCCGCGCAACAGCGTCACATTCAGCCGGACAAACCACTCTCATCGTGACTGAACCAGAGGGACAAAGACTGGGCAAAGCCGAATTCATCGCGCTGATGGCGATGATGTTTGCGACCATTGCGTTCTCGATCGACGCGATGCTGCCCGCCTTGCCCGCCATCGCCAATGACATCGCGCCAGAGGGCGGTGTGGCACAGGCGGCACTGGTGATGACCTTCTTCGTCATCGGTATGGGGGCCGGGACGTTCTTTACCGGCCCGCTGTCCGACGCGATTGGCCGCAAACCCGTAGTGTATCTGGGCCTCGCGGTCTACGCACTGGGGGCCGTGCTGAGTTGGGTTGCACCCACGCTGGAATTGATGCTTGCCGCGCGAGTCCTGCAGGGTCTGGGTGCCGCAGGGCCGCGCGTGGTATCGGCGGCCATCATCCGCGATCTCTATGCCGGGCGCGCCATGGCCAGCATCCTGTCGCTGACCATGATGGTGTTTTTGCTCGTGCCCGCCATCGCTCCCCTGATGGGCAAGATCATCATGGACGCCGCTGGATGGCGCGCGATCTTCCCCGCGTTCCTGATCTTTGCGCTGATCATTCTGCTGTGGTTCGCAACCCGGATCTCCGAAACCTTGCCACGCGAGAACCGTCGCCCGCTGCGCTGGCCCTTGATGGTCGACGCGGTGGGACAGATGTTTGCAAACCGCACCGTACGACTGTCGATCTATGTGCAGACCCTGATGCTGATGATCCTGTTTTCCATCCTGACGATGGTGCAACCGATCTTTGAGGTCTCGTTTGACAGGGCGGAAACCTTTCCGATCTGGTTCGGAGCCATCGCGCTGGCCTCCGGCGTCTCCAGCCTTCTGAACGCCGCCATCGTCGGGCGGTTCGGGATGCGCAGGATGGTGACCTGGGCGCTGAGCGCGCAGCTCGTGATCTCCACCATCTTCGTGATGTGGATGATCGCCGATATGCCGGGTCTGTTCTGGTTCTACATTTTCTGGCAGTGGGGCGTGATGTTCCAGGGCGGGCTGACCGTGGCCAACCTCAACGCCATCGCGATGGAGCCGATGGGGCATATCGCGGGCATGGCCGCCTCGGTCATCGGTGCCATCTCCACCGTGCTGGGTGCCGCCCTCGCCTCGCCCATCGGGCTGATGTTCGACGGCACGCCGATGGCGCTGGTCGCCACCGTCCTGATCGCCTGTATCGTGGCCTCCATCCTCATGCAGCAGATGCGCCGCGCGGAAGAGGCCGTGGCCTAGCCCGCCTTCGCCTTCTTCTTCTCGGCCACAACCTTCTCCGCCAGATCCCGCGCGATGGCAAAAGCGCCCTTGATCTTGTCGCTGTCCTTGGCCCAATCCCGGCGCACGACGATCTTGTTGTCCTTGACCTTGGCCATGCCGCGCTGGTCCTGAATGAACTCAACGAGCCCCTGGGGCGAGGCGAACTTGTCATTATGGAACTGCAACGTCGCCCCCTTGGGTCCACCATCCAGCTTCGCAATCCCGGCCCGCTTGCACATCGCCTTGATGCGCACGACCAGCATCAGCGTGTTCACTTCCTTCGGCAGCTTACCAAAGCGGTCGATCAACTCGGCGGCAAAGCCCTCAAGCTCCACCTTCGTACTCAGCTCCGACAGGCGACGATACAGCCCCAACCGCACGTCCAGATCGGGCACGTAGTCTTCGGGGATCAGCACCGGCACGCCCAGATTGATCTGCGGCGCCCACTGCCCGTCATCGTCGGTCAGCGCCTCCATCTCGCCCGCCTTGATCTTGCCAATCGCCTCTTCAAGCATGGATTGGTACAGCTCAAAGCCGACATCGCGCATCTGGCCCGACTGCTCCTCGCCCAGCAGGTTGCCCGCCCCGCGAATGTCCAGATCCTGGGACGCCAGCGTGAACCCTGCCCCCAGCGTGTCGAGCGAGCCCAGAACACGCAGACGCTTCTCGGCCGTCGCTGTCAGCTTGGCGCGCGGCTTCGTGGTTAGATAGGCATAGGCCCGCGTCTTCGACCGCCCCACCCGGCCCCGGATCTGGTAAAGCTGCGCCAGACCGAACATGTCCGCCCGATGCACGATCATCGTGTTCGCCGTCGGAATATCCAGGCCGCTTTCCACAATCGTCGTCGCCAGCAACACATCGAACTTGCCGTCGTAAAAGGCGTTCATCCGGTCATCCAACTCACCCGCCGCCATCTGCCCATGGGCCACGACGTAAGTAAGCTCCGGCAACTGCTCTTTCAGAAACTCCTCAATCTCAGGCAGATCGCTGATGCGCGGCACGACATAAAACGACTGCCCACCACGATAATGCTCACGCAACAGCGCCTCACGAATGGTCACCGCGTCAAATTCGGACACGTATGTCCGGATCGCCAGTCGGTCCACCGGCGGCGTGCCGATGATCGACAGATCGCGCACGCCGGTGAGCGACAATTGCAACGTACGCGGAATGGGCGTTGCCGTCAGCGTCAGCACATGCACGTCCGAGCGCATCTGCTTCAGCCGCTCCTTGTGACCAACCCCGAATTTCTGTTCCTCATCAATGACAAGCAGGCCAAGGTTCTGGAACCTCACACCCTTCGCCAGCAGCGCATGGGTGCCCACGACAATATCAGCCGTCCCCTTCGACATCGCATCGCGCGTGGCCGATGCTTCCTTGGCACTGACAAAACGGCTCAGCTGCCGCACCTCGATGGGAAAGCCGCGAAAGCGCTCGGCAAAGCTCTTGTAGTGCTGCCGCGCAAGCAGCGTCGTCGGTGCAATCACCGCCACCTGCACGCCCGACATCGCCGCAACAAAGGCCGCGCGCATCGCCACCTCCGTCTTGCCAAAGCCGACATCACCACAAATCAGCCGGTCCATGGGCTGTCCTGCGGTCAAGTCGTCCATCACAGCAGCAATGGCGTTCAACTGGTCGTCCGTCTCCTGATACGGGAACCGCGCGGCAAAGGCGTCCCACATCCCCGGCGGCGGCTCCAGAATGGGCGCCTTGCGCAAGGCACGCTCCGCCGCAATCCGGATCAACCGATCCGCCATCTCGCGAATGCGCTCTTTCAGCTTCGCCTTCTTCGCCTGCCACGCGCCACCACCCAGCCGGTCCAGCAGGCCCTCTTCATGCCCATACTTGGACAGCAGCTCGATGTTCTCGACGGGCAGGTACAGCTTCGACCGTTCCGCATATTCCAGCAGCAGGCACTCATGGGCCGCACCGGCAGCGGTGACAACCTCCATCCCCTGATATCGACCAATCCCGTGATCGACATGCACCACCAGATCACCCGGAGACAGCGACTGCGTCTCGGTCAGGAAGTTCTCAGCCCGGCGCTTCTTCTTCGGCTGCCGGATCAGCCTATCACCCAGCACATCCTGTTCGGAAATCACCGTCAGGCCGGGCGCTTCAAACCCGTGTTCCAGCGCCCAAACCGCCAGATGCAGGCCACACTTGCCGATGCGGGTCGCGTTCGGGATCGGAATGACCTCGGCCAACCCCTCATCCTCGATCAGCCCGGTCAGACGCTCACGCGCGCCTTCCGAATAGCTGGCGATGACAACCGGCCCACTCGCCATCTTCGCCTTAACATGCGACGCCAACGCCCCGAAAAGGCTTATGGATTCCTGTTGACGCTCGGGTGAGAAATTGCGCCCGATCCGCCCACCCGCATCGGTGACGCCGGGGCCTGTCGCCTGCGGCAACTGGGCAAAGGACAGCACGCGGAACCCGGCCACAGCGGCCTCCCACGCGGCGTCGTCCAAGTACAGCCCCTCGGGCTTCGACGGCTTGTACACCGTGTCCATCTTGGACCGGTTTTCCATGGCGAGGCGCCGCGTCTCAAACTGGTCCTCAATGCTCTCCCACCGCGCCAGCCGCGCAGGTGTGACCTGATCATCCAGCGTGATCGTGGCACCGGGCAGGTAGTCGAACAACGTGTCCAACCCATCATGGAACAGTGGCAACCAATGCTCGGCCCCCTGATGCTTGCGCCCGGCACTGACCGCCTCATACAGCGGGTCATCCGTGCCTGCTGCGCCAAACCCCAAACGGTAGTTCTGCCGAAACCGCGTGATCGCCGCCTCGTCCAGAATGACCTCGGACACGGGCGCCAGTTCAACGACATCCAGCTTCTCTGTCGTCCGCTGTGTCGCCGGATCAAACCGCCGCGCGCCGTCCAGCACATCCCCGAACAGGTCCAACCGCACCGGTCCCAGATCACCCGGCGGGTAGATGTCGATGATGCCGCCGCGAATGGCATAGTCGCCCGGTTCCATCACCGTCGGGCTCTGCACAAACCCCATGCGGACAAGGAAATTGCGCAGCGCCGCTTCATCGACGCGATTGCCCACCGTGGCCGAAAATGCCGCCTCCCGCAGCAGATCCCGCGCTGGCACCCGCTGCGTCGCTGCATTCAGCGTGGTCAGCAGCACAAACTGCTCGGGCATCCCATGCACAAGTGCGGCCAACGTCGCCATCCGCTGGGCCGAAATGTCGGCATTGGGCGATACGCGGTCATAGGGCAGACAATCCCACCCCGGAAACACCAGCACCGGCATGTCGGGCGCAAAAAACCGCAAAGCGGCCTGCATCGCCGCGAGCCGCTTGTCGTCGCGGGCCACATGGCAGACCGGACCACCCTTGGCCACTTCGTCAAGGATCAGTCGGGCATCAAACCCCTCGGGCGCGCCGGAAACGGTGATGTGTTGGGCGTTGGACATGGATCAGCAGATGTTCGGAAACCAAGAGGGCGTAACTTGGCGTTTTGCAGGCCGCTGTCAACCGGGGAAGGGTCCGACAGCCAGGTTTTGGTACATCCCCCACAGCGCCGTGACAAAGATCGACACCATGCCGATGGCCTGCACGATGGTCCTGTGCCGGGTCAACCGCCGCCACAGCGCCTCGCCCGTGGCCCCTTCATCCTGGATCAACCGGGCGGTCGACAGGTTCAGCGCACCCACGATGCTCATGGGAAAGCCCAACAGGAACACGGCCTGTGCAAACTCGACGCCATAGACAAAGCCCAGCAGAACAAGGCCCGTCATCAGAAAACAGGCGATACCCAACAGCCACAGACCCGAAACGGAGCCGATGAACAGCAACCGGTTCGTGTTGATGCGGATCAGATCCTCAAGGTCCTCCGCCGCCTGCCCCCCATGCCGCCGCGCCCGCGCCACCATGTCATAGGGCACACCCAGCACCCAATGGCTGGCCGTCGACCAGACCACGGCGAGCGCAATCCAGAACCACAGGTTCGAGAATGAGCGCATGTCGATGAGCTCGAAAATGGTGTCGTACCAGTCCACGCCTGTCCCGTCGCCCCCTGCAGGGCCATGTTTGCCTCGGTTGGCGCCCCTCTTAGCGCGCGCACGCAGCGGTGCCTAGGGTTGGCAACGGCAAAAAACCGTGCCACCCATGCACTGTCACTCAAACTGGACACCTGCCATGCGCCCGACCCAAGCTCCCTTCCCCGCCACACGCCTGCGCCGCACCCGCCAAAGCCCCGCAATCCGCGGCATGGTCCGGCAGAACACGCTGACGGTCGATGACTTCATCTGGCCCATCTTCGTGCGCAGCGGCGAAGGGATCGAAGAGCCGATCCCCTCCATGCCCGGCGTCGTCCGCCGCTCGGTCGACAAGGTGGTCGAGGCCGCGCGCGAAGCCGCCGATCTGGGTATCCCGGCCATCTGCATCTTCCCCTATACCGGGCTCGAGGACCGGACCGAGGATTGCGCAGGCGCCTGGGACCCCGAAAACAACGCCAACCGCGCCATCCGCGCCATCAAACAGGCCGTGCCGGAGCTGGCGATCATGACCGATGTCGCCCTCGACACCTACAACATCAACGGCCATGACGGCTTTGTCGAAAACGGCGAGATCGTGAATGACCGCTCGGTCGAGGCACTGGTCAAAATGGCACTGAGCCAGGCCGAGGCAGGCGCCGACATCATCGGGCCCTCAGACATGATGGACGGGCGCATCGGTGCGATCCGGCAAGCGCTCGAGGGTGCGGGCCACCAGAACGTGATGATCCTCAGCTACGCCGCCAAATACGCCTCGGCCTTCTATGGCCCGTTCCGCGATGCGGTGGGCGCATCCGGCGCGCTGACAGGCGACAAGAAAACCTACCAGATGGACCCGGCCAACTCGGACGAGGCGCTGCGGCTCATCGAACGGGACCTGGCCGAAGGCGCCGATATGGTCATGGTCAAGCCGGGCCTGCCCTATCTCGACATCTGCCGCCGGGTGAAAGACACGTTCGGCGCGCCCACCTTCGCCTACCAGGTGTCCGGCGAATACGCGATGATCGAAGCGGCCAGCGCCAATGGCTGGATCGACCATGACCGGGTGATGATGGAAAGCCTGATGGCCTTCAAACGCGCAGGCTGCGACGGCATCCTCACCTATTTCGCTCCGGCCGCAGCACGGCTGCTGGCACAGCGCAGCACCTGACGGTCCACCTTCCCTGTTTCCCAAAAATCCCGGGGGAGGCCAAAGGCCGGGGGCAGAGCCCCCAAAAACGCCGGCAGAAAGCCGCGCAATGCACGCTGTGTAGTGACAGAACACAGCAATCGGCGTATATCTGCGCACGAAGTCCGGAGAAACCGGGCACGACAAAGAGCAACACAGGCGGTTCAAAATGAAATCGAACGGAATCTCGCGGCGGGCCTTCGCCGCAGGGGCATTGGCTGGCACCGGACTGCTGGCAGCATGCGGAAACGGAGTGGGCAGCAGCGGCGGATCGATGATCGACGCGCGCGTCGACGCCACGCTGGACGAAATGTATCGCAGCTACCCCAACACTGTGCAGCTTGCGCAGAAAGCCAACGGCATGCTGGTCATGCCGCTGGTGACAGAGGCCGGGTTTGTCTTCGGCGGCTCCTACGGGCGCGGCGCCCTGCGCGTCAACAACGCGACGGTGGACTACTATTCGGTGGTCAAGGGCTCAGGCGGGCTGCAGATCGGCGCACAACAATCGGCCCACGTGCTCTTCTTCATGACCGAAGAGGCGTTGAGCGAGTTTCGCCGCGGCGCCGGCTGGGCCGCAGGCGCGGATGTCGAATACGTTGTGTCGAACGAAGGTGACAGTGTCGCGGCGGATACCACAACGGCCCTCTCCCCGGTGCTGGCGGCAGTCTTCGCCCGCGCGGGCCTGCGCATCGGCGCCACGCTCGAAGGCACAAAATACACCCGCATCATTCCCTAGTGCGGCTGCGCAGACAGACGCACTAAGTGGCAAGGGTAGCTTTTTCAAAGAAAAAGCTGCCAGCCACACCGTGGAGCACCTGGGCGCAGCCCCAATCGGGTCGGTGGGCGGGCGCCTTTGCGCAGCAAACAGAGCCGCCCACCGACGCAATCCTATCCGATGTTCCGCAACCGCTTGAACAGGCTCGACGTATCCCAACGCCCGCCGCCCATCTTCTGCACATCCTTGTAGAACTGATCGACCAGCGCCGTGACCGGCAGGCTGGCGCCATTCTCGTCCGCGGTATCCAGGCAAATCCCCAGGTCCTTGCGCATCCAGTCCGTGGCAAAGCCGTGATCAAAATGATCATCCAGCATCGTCTCGTACCGGTTCGACATCTGCCAGGACCCGGCAGCACCCTGGCTGATCACCTCGACCACCGCACGCCCGTCCAGACCCGCCTTCTCGGCAAAATGCAGCGCCTCGGCCAGTCCCTGCACCACACCCGCAATGGCAATCTGGTTGCACATCTTGGTCATCTGGCCCGCGCCGCTCTCGCCAATGCGGCGGCACAGCTTGGCATAGGCCTGTATGATCGGCTCGGCGCGGGCATAGGCGCCCTGATCACCGCCGCACATGATGGACAACTGGCCGTTCTCGGCCCCCGCCTGCCCGCCTGAAATCGGCGCATCGACAAAGCTGATCTGTGCCGCATCCGCCGCCGCATAGAGCTCCGCCGTCACCTTGGCCGACACAGTGGTGTGATCCACGAAAACGGTGCCGCTCCCCATCCCGGCAAAGGCACCGTCTTCGCCCAGACAGACCGAGCGCAGATCATCATCATTGCCAACGCAGGCCATCACGAAATCCGCACCTTCGGCGGCGGCACGCGGCGTGCGGGCCATCGCACCACCATGGTCGCTCACCCAGTCCTGAGCCTTGGTGGCCGTGCGGTTGTAGACGGTCACGTCATGGCCCGCTTTCAACAGATGCCCCGCCATCGGTGCGCCCATCACACCCATCCCCAGAAATGCCAGCTTCGCCATCCGTGATCGCTCCTCGTGTTTTGCGCTGCCCTTGGCTTGCGCTTCCGTCTCCGCCTACCTAACAGTCGTGGCCCAAGGGTCAACGCGCGACGATAAGGGCGACACGGCATGGCAGTGGTCTTTCAATGGCTGGTACGGTTGACGGCAGCACTGATCGTGCTGGCGGTGCTGGCGGTCGGCATGGTGTATTACCTCGCCTCCCGCTCACTGCCCAATTACGACGCCCGCGTGCGCGTGCCCGCCATCTCCGCCCCGGTCGAGATCGTGCGCGACAATGCCAACGTGCCCCACATCTTTGGCGAAACGGACACCGATGTGTTCCACGGCCTCGGCTTTGCGCACGCGCAGGACCGGCTCTGGCAGATGATGATGCTGCGGCGCACGGCCCAAGGCCGCCTGAGCGAGCTGTTCGGCACCACGACGGTGGACGTCGACAGCTTTGTCCGCCGCCTCGACATCTACCGCCTCTCGGTCCAGTCCGTTGCAGCACAGGACCCCGAAACCCAAGCTGCGCTCGAAGCCTACGCTTCCGGCGTGAACGCCCGCCTCGACCAGATCAACGCCGAGGCGCTGGGGCGCGGCGCGCCGGAAATGTTCCTCTTCAACACGCCCCTCGCGCCCTGGCGCCCCGCCGACAGCATTGCGGTGGCCAAGCTCATGGGCCTGCAGCTCTCCGGCCATCTGAGTGAAGAGGTGCTGCGCGCCCGCATGTCGCTCGCACTCGATGATCCCGCACGGCTCGCCGACATCCTGCCGGACGTGCCGGGCGACGGCATCGCAAGCCTGCCGGAATACGCGACCCTCGTGCCGGGAACTCAGGCGACATATGCCGCGGCTGAACCCGACCCGCACCCGCTTTCGCCCTTCCGCCCCCGCGGCTTTGCAGGCGCATCGAACGCGTGGGCCGCCGCCGCCGCCCGCTCGGCCTCGGGCGGCACGCTTCTGGCCAATGACCCGCATCTCGGCTTTTCCGCCCCCGCCATCTGGTATCTCGCGCGGCTCGAACTTCAAACCGGCGGCGTCATCGGTGGCACGATCCCCGGCATGCCGGTGGTGCTGACAGGCCGCTCCGACCTGCTCGGCTGGGGGCTGACGACGGCCTATGTCGATGATCAGGACGTGTTCATCGAAGAACTGAACCCCGACAATATCGGACAGTACCGCACGCCAACGGGCTGGAAGGACTTTGAGACCCGCGACTCCATCCTCGAAATCGCGGATCAGGACCCGGTCACGCTCACCCTGCGCTGGACGGACAACGGCCCGGTGCTGCCCGGCAGCGTCCTCAATCTCGGCACCGTGACACCGCCCGGCCACGTGGCCGCCCTCAGCTGGACGGTGCTCAGCCCCAATGACACCTCGGTCAGCGCGGCCATGGGCATCATGAAGGCCCAGAACGTGGCCGAGGCGATCACGGCAGGCGAACGCTACATCGCACCTGCCCAGAACATCACGCTGGTCGATCGCAGCGCAATTGCGATGAAAACCATCGGCGCCGTGCCCAATCGCAATGCCGCACACCAAAGCCAGGGGCGCTTGCCTTCGCTGGGCTGGCGCCCGGAAAACCGCTGGCAGGGCCGTATGCCCTACACCTCCAATCCCGGCTTCGTGTCGCCCGTTGGCGGCATCCTCGGCAACACCAACAACAAGACGGTGGACCGCCCCTTCCCCAACCACATCAGCTTTGTCTGGGGCGATACGCAACGGGTCCAACGCTGGCGCAGGCTGATGCAGGCGCGCGAGGTGCATACCCGCGACAGCTTCATCGAGGCGCAACTCGACACGGTCAGCTTCACGGCCCGCTCGCTCCTGCCCCTCATCGGGGCCGAGCTGTGGTTCACAGGCGAAGCCGCCCCCGCAGGCACACCCGAACGCCAGCGCCAACGCGCGCTCGCGCTGCTCGCCGAATGGAACGGCGAGATGAACGAACACTGGCCCGAGCCGCTGATCTACGCGGCTTGGCTGCGCAAGCTGCAGGACCGGCTCATCCGGGACGAACTTGGCCCCATGGCCGATACGCTCACCCACCCCGAACCGCTCTTCATCGAGCGTGTCTTCCGCAATGTCGACGGGGCCGGAATATGGTGCGACGTCCGCCAATCGGCCCCGGTGGAAACCTGCGCCGACATGGCCCGCCTCGCGCTTGACGACGCGCTGCTCGACATCAACGAAACATGGGGCAGCCAACTGGAATCCCTGCGCTGGGGCGATGCACACCAGGCCACCCACGACCACCAGGTGCTGGGCGACGTGCCGATCCTGCGCTACTTCGTCAACATCCGGCAAAGCACGTCCGGCGGCGACAACACGCTCCTGCGCGGGCTGACCCAAGGCACCGGGCCCGACCCGTTCCACAATGTCCACGGCGCGGGCTACCGGGGCGTCTATGACTTTGCCGACCCCAACAGCTCGGTCTTCGTGATCTCAACCGGACAATCGGGGCACTTCCTGTCGCGGCACTACGACGACCTGGCACAGCTCTGGCGGCGCGGCGAATACATCCCCATGTCGCTCGACGAAGGGCTCGCACGCGCCGCAGCAGTCGGCATCACCCGGCTCGAACCGCTCCAGTGACGACGATCCTCTTCAACAAACCCTACGGCGTGCTCTCG
Source organism: Tateyamaria omphalii (assembly GCF_019802125.1). Classification (GTDB taxonomy): domain Bacteria; phylum Pseudomonadota; class Alphaproteobacteria; order Rhodobacterales; family Rhodobacteraceae; genus Tateyamaria; species Tateyamaria omphalii_B. The sequence goes on along the minus strand of NZ_JAHVHT010000001.1, from coordinate 1,099,107 downwards.
CAGTTCACGGACAAGGGCACCGAGGGCTCCCCGCGCCCGACCCTGTCCAATTTCATCGACGTACCGGGCGTCTATGCCGCAGGCCGCCTCGACCGCGACAGCGAAGGGCTGATGGTGCTGACCAGCGACGGCCGCTTGCAGGCCAAGATCGCGCACCCCAAATACAAGGCGCCCAAAACCTACTGGGCCCAGGTCGAAGGAACGATCACCGAAGACGCGCTGAACCACCTCCGCACTGGAGTCACCCTAAAGGACGGGCCCACCAAACCGGCCAAGGCACAGGCCATCGCACCGCCCGACATCTGGGAGCGCGACCCGCCCATCCGGGTCCGCAAATCCATCCCCGACAGCTGGCTGGAACTGACGCTCACGGAAGGGCGCAACCGACAGGTCCGGCGCATGACAGCGCATGTGGGGTTTCCTACGCTGCGCCTGGTCCGGGTCCGGATTGGAGAATGGACCCTGGGCCCCCTCGCGCCAGGAGACTGGCGACGCGCATAGCCAAGTCTTTTGCGCACCTGTCGGCAACAGCTCTACGGGACAGACGGTCATTCAGTCTCGAGGCGATACTTAAGAAAAGTGGCACCATCATAGTTGACGTTGCCTACATATATTGCGCCCATCCTTTTGAGCGCCCCAAGCTTCGTGCGAGAAGGCGGCAAAAGGAATGTAACGTAGGGGATGCGGTCGTCGGCGATGGCAAACTCAATTGCTTGTCTTGAGATGCGCGTCCCAAGACCAAAGTCGTCGGGTCTCAGGACAAGGCCGAAATCCCATTCAGCGCCTTCCTTCTGAAATCCACCCCATCCGACATATCGGCCTTCCGAAAAGAAAGCCCAGTGCCCAAGGCCATCACGCGACCAGCATTCTTCCTTTGCTGCGACAAATTCCGCAACAGTCTTTGCATCCCACGTCATGGTCAGGAGCGGCATATGCTTCGCCACCCGCGGGTCAGACATGTGGGCCACAATCTCGGTAGGTGCGACGCTGGATAAGCGCGCAAAGGTTACATCGTCTTTCAAGTGGCGTTCCGTCCTTGAATTGAGATGCCGCAATGCACGTGACGCAAACGCGCACCATGAGCGCATCTAGGACGTGCCAGACTGTGCAATTTGAAGCAAGAAGACTGGGGGCGAACCTGACACCGTTTTCTTACAAAGAAAACGGACCGGAAATTTTGTAAATTTCCGGCGCCGTTCATAGACCGTCAAACCGCGCCTTCTGGATCGCCGTCCAGCGCACGTCGAACTCGAACCCGTCCTCGCCCTGCCGCTCGGCCTGCACCACGTCCTGCGCGAACAGCCACGCGCGCTTGCGCCCCTCGGCATAGGGCAACAGAACCGTCTCTTCGCTCACACTGCCCTGCAACGTGGCGGCCACATCGGCAAGCAGCGCATCGATACCCTCGCCGGTGATGGCCGACATGGCAAAGACACCCTCGTCCCGCTCCGCCCGCGCACGGGCCGCATCGGCCTCGTCGTCGGGCAGCAGGTCAATCTTGTTCCAGACCTCGACCATCTCGCGGTCCTCACCCACGCCCAGATCGGCCAGGATGGTGCGCACATCTTCGGCCTGCGCCTCCGTCTCGGGGTGCGAGATGTCGCGCACATGCAGGATGACATCGGCGGCCAAGACCTCTTCCAAAGTCGCCCGAAAGGCTGCCACCAGCTCCGTCGGCAGGGCCGAGATGAACCCAACCGTGTCCGACAGGATGATCTCGGGCCCGTTCTCCAACTCCACCCGGCGCATGGTCGGGTCCAGCGTGGCAAAGAGCATGTCCTTGGCCATCACATCCGCACCGGTTAGCCGGTTGAACAGCGTCGACTTGCCTGCGTTCGTGTAGCCCACAAGCGCCACGATGGGATACGGCACCTTGGCCCGCGCTGCGCGGTGCAGGGTCCGGGTCTTGACCACCTTGTCCAACTGCCGACGCAGGCGCACAAGCTGCGTGTCGATCGCACGGCGGTCGGCCTCGATCTGGGTTTCACCGGGACCACCGACAAACCCCAGACCACCACGCTGACGTTCCAGGTGGGTCCAGGCACGCACCAGCCGCGTCCGTTGGTAGCTGAGTGCGGCCATCTCGACCTGCAACACACCCTCGCGTGTGGCCGCACGGTCGGAAAAGATTTCAAGGATCAGCCCTGTCCGGTCCAGCAATTTGACCTTCCAGGCTTTTTCCAGGTTGCGCTGCTGCACGGGCGTGACGGGTCCGTCGATCAGAACCAGCTCGACCTCCGCATCATGCAACCGCTCGGCCAGTTCCTCGATCTTGCCCGAACCGAACAGCAAACCGGCCTGCGGACGCGGCAGCGGGACGATCTCACTGCCGACAACCTCCAACTCGGGCAAGGCATGGGCCAGCGACACGGCTTCGGCCAGCGCAAAGCTCGCTTCGCGCCGGTCCGGGTCGGATTTGATATCAGGATGGAGAACCCAGGCGCGGGTGAACTCCGGCATCTCACCCATCAAGAGGCGTCTTCGCCCTCATACAGGCTGATGGGCTGGCTTGGCATGATGGTCGAGATCGCGTGCTTGTAGACCAATTGGCTTTGACCATCGCGGCGCAGCAACACGCAGAAATTGTCAAACCACGTGATAACCCCCTGCAGTTTCACGCCATTGATCAGGAAAATCGTCACGGGCACCTTGGTCTTGCGCACGTGGTTCAGGAATGCATCTTGTAAATTCTGTCGGTCCGAAGCCATGTCGGTTAACCCTTTTTTTCTTGCTTAGGCCTGCGGATCAGACCGTCCCTCCGGGCGGAGTATGTCGCGGGGTTTAGAAAGATTCCACCCCAAAAAACAGTCCGTTACGGACCTACCGCGAAGCCCCGCCTACCCGCGCCACAAATCGGGGGTGAAAAGGGCAATGATGGCCAGCGTCTCAAGCCGCCCCAGAACCATGGCAGCCGTAAAAATGGCCTTGGCGCCCGCGTTCAACTCGGTCAGCGTGATCGGGGCATCCTTGGCCACCTCGAGAAGCGGTCCCGTGGTGGACAGCCCCGAAACGGCCAGCACGAGCGCGGTGTCAAAGGCGAGGCCCGTCAGAGCGAGCAGGATCGTGAGCACCGCAAGGCTGAGGGCAAACAGCATGAAGAAAATCCACGCGATGAACGCGCCATCCTTCTGCAAACGCCGCGCACGCGGCCCCGCGCTGCTGACGGACGAGGGATGCACCAGACGCTCCATCTCGCGCACACCGTTCCGATAGAGCGCAAAGACACGCAGCAGCTTTACTCCTCCGGCCGTCGTGGCAACGCCGCCACCGACCAAGGCCAGCCCCATCAGCAAAAGCCCGGGTGTCTCAAGCCCGGACCACGACTGCGCGTCGACCCAGTGCGCGGATGCGAACCCCGTGGTTGTCAGAAAGGACAGCACGGTAAAGGCACTGCCCCACAAGGCCCGTCCGGCGCTGGCCAGATCGCGTTCGGCTGCGACGTCATAAGCGCCCAGGAAGTGCCGCAAGAACAGGAAGATCGGCACGGCCAGCACCACCACGGCACCGATGCGGAATTCCGGATCCTGCCACAGCCCACCGGATTCAGCCGTTGTGGTGTCGGTAGAAAAGGTCAGGCGAGACAGGGCAAAAAGCATGAACAGGAACATCACGGCCTCGCCCGCCATCCCGGATCCTGCCCCGTCCAATCCGCCAACCGGAGAGATCCCCGACGTCGCAACGATGGCCATGGCGTGGCACAGGGCGACCAGGCCCACCTCGCCGCCGACGGTCAGCAAGACCCATAGCAGCATCGTCAGCCCCATATAGATGGGGACCAGCACGGACGACACTTTCAGCACCCGCTTCCGCACCTCTTCGGCCGACATGCCGATGTCGCGGCTGGCACTCCGACCGGGCTCGGCCCGTGCCGTCACCTCGAACCCACCAAGGTTCAGCGGGGCCAGGATGGCCGATGCAGCAATCCACATCAGCAGGCCGCCAAGCCAACCCACCATGGAGCGCCACAGATGCAGAGTGCCGTTCAAACGACCCGGATCATCAAACATCGTGGCGCCGGTGGTGGTGATGGCACTCACCATCTCCACATAGGCGTTCAGAAAGGTCGTGGTGCCCAAACCCTCATAGAACGGCACGGCAAGTATCGCCGGCAGAACGGTAAAAGCGCTGAACAGTGACAGCAGCGGCCCAAGCGTGCCATGGTTCGGATCACGACCCGCATGGGCCAGCCCGATCAGGCCAAAGATCACCACCCCCAGCAATCCCGCATAAAGAAAGGCGCGCGCCGCATCGAGATCGCGCACCACGCCACCATAAACCGCCGGCACAAGCATCGCGGCCGAAAACACACCCACCAGGAGCAGAAACAGCGGCAGTTGCAGGACAGACGCCCAGAACGGCTGGCGGGGTTGCACCCGGTCCGGCATCAGAAGAAGTCGATGGACACCTGCATCAGGCGCTCCACCTCGGGCACATCGGTGGCCAGGGCAAAGATGGCAACGACATCGCCCTCATCGATACGGGTGCTGCCCACGGGGCGAATGACCTCCCCCCCCTTGCGGATCGCCCCCACAAGGACGCCCTCGGGAAAGTCGATCTCGTTGATCTTCTTGCCGGCGAGCGGCGAGGTCGACAGCACCTCGGCCTCGATCACCTCTGCATCGGCGTCGCCGATGGAGTAGACGGAGCGCACCCTGCCATGACGAATATGGCGCAGGATCGAGCTGACGGTGGTGGCACGCGGGTTGATATAGGCGTCGATGCCCAACGGCCCCATCATCGGTACCAGCGTGGGATCGTTGATCAGCGCAATGGCATAGGGACAACCTTCGGACTTGGCGCGCACGGCGGCCAGCATGTTGGTCTTGTCGTCGTCGGTCACGGCCAGCATCGCATCCGCACGGCTCACACCCGCCTCCGCCAGCAGGTTCACGTCCAGACCATCGCCGTTCAGGACGATGGTGCGCTCCAGCCCCTCGGCGGCCAGCTCCGCACAACGGCGGTTGCGCTCGATCACCTTGGCGCGCACGCGGCTGGCACGTTGTTCCAGCGTGCGGGCCACGGTCAGGCCCACATTGCCCCCGCCGACCAAAACGACCCGCTCCTGCTTGCGCATGGTCTTGCCAAACACTTCCATGGTGCGGGGTACGTCATCGACATGGGCAAAGACATACGCCTCGTCCCCTTCAAACAACTGGTCCGATGCTTCCGGAGCAAAGAGCGTCCCCTCGCGGCGCACACCGACAACAACAACGCGCAGGGTCGAAAACAGGTCGGTCAACTGGCGCAGCGGCGTGTTCAGCACCGGGCAATCAGCATCCAGTGCAATGCCCAGCAGCTGGGCCTGACCATCAATGAACAACTCCGTGTCAAAGGACGCGGGCGCGCTCAGCCGCTGCAAGGCGGCCGCCGCAACCTCCTTCTCGGGCGAGATCACCACGTCGATCGGCATGTGATCGCGACGATAGAGGTCGGAATAAATGGCGGTCAGATAGGACTGGCTGCGCAGCCGCGCGATCTTGCGATTCACGCCAAAAACGGAATGGGCGACCTGACAGGTGACCATGTTCACCTCGTCCGAATAGGTGGCGGCGATGACCATGTCGGCATCGCGCGCACCCGCACGGTCCAGCACATCCGGGTAGCTCGCAAAACCGGCCACCCCCTGCACATCCAGCGTGTCCGTGGCGCGCCGCACCAGATCGGGGTCATTGTCGACCACCGTCACGTCATTGCGCTCGCCCGAAAGGTGGCGGGCAATCTGCCAGCCCACCTGGCCTGCACCGCAGATGATGACCTTCATCCATGTCCCCGTGATGACGCGCCGCATCGCGGCACACTCGGCCCCTTTGCATGACAGACAGGGGCCAAGCGGTCAACGCTTGGCCCTACGTCATGGGTGGTGAGGGACGGCACGCGCGGGCGTCGGCGCCTTGGGGGTATGAATGGCATTTGCTGACAACCGGTAGCTTTGCGGGACGAAGCGGACGTTGGCTCCAAGTACTGACCGGACCGGAATCAAGCCGAAGGCGCCGGTCCAACACAAGCCCGTGGGCTGGTGTTTTGGATACTGTAGCGAACCGAATTTCTGTGAGATGTGTTTGGCTGCCATAAAGCGCTGCCGAACTGCCGGCGTTACACCAGCCCACGGGCTTGTGTTGGATCGGCTTGGTGTTGGCTTTCGGGACTTTGCGGAACTTCGACGAACGTCCGCAAAGTCCGCTTGGCGTTATGCCGCCAGCTCTATCTGTATCTGGCCGTCATGTAAGAAGCACCTCTTGTCAAAAAGCGAGAGGTCGACGGGATTTGGCAATCGGATGTCCGCAAGAGCCGGCATGCTACTGGACGACAGCTCAAAAGCGCGGTCAATCTGGGAAATCAGAACCACAACCGATCCGCATTCGATGGCAAATTTCTTCAGCGCCAGGAGTTGTTCTTCAAGCGGGGGATTGCTGCGCTTTTGATCCAAAAGCTGGAGGTAGTCGACAACGACGAGTGCGTGATCTGGGGCAATCGCGAGCCGTTCAATGATGTAAGCTGAGCAGATAGCGTCGGAGGTATCAACGACGATTGAGCTGTCATGTTCCTTTGGGTCTAAACCAAGTTTTTCAAACCGATCCCACACATCCTTGTCATTGTAGTCCAGAGAGAAAACATACCCTTTGCGACTGTTTTCCTTAGCCAATGCGGCCAACTCTAACCCAAGAAGGGTTTTGCCGTGACCGGGACGCGCACCGATCAGCACCATATCGCCTGAATTGACTCGGCTCATGATTTCCTTGGCTGGTGTAGTTGTGGAGTAGCTGGACGCCAAATGGCTCCAGTCCTTGAAGCCCTCATTGGTGGCAATCTGGTTGAGTGCCTCGTGGAGCTTGATGCCATTGCCGCGTGCCAGTCGTTTTGCTTGGCGCTTAAGTGTGTAGATTGGTGATGATAGTCTCATCTTGAACCTCCATTGCGAGCGGTCTCTGCAATCCCTCCTTATGCGCGTGCTCGAACAGGATAGGTCCGAAATAGTGTGGCTCCGCATGTCAGATGCTGCCCCAGTGGAGGGGGGAGGCCCGAGCAAGGCCACATACAAACGCTATCCCGGTCGCTGGAAATACTCAATTGGATTTCGGTTATTCGCTGAACGCTGAAGAATGGGCATGTTGGGCTCTAACCCGCCATTAACTCAACACCCCAATTGCCAAATCCACCGCGCTGCGGCACTGTCTCGGCGATGCGTGCGCTCTTGCTCCTTGCCCTGCCGGTGGCCTTGTCCGGCTGCCTGCCCCTCTCGACCTATTATGCCGAGGGGGTCAGTTTTGCGCAGTTCGAACGGGACAACACCAATTGCGACGTCCGTGCGCTGCGCGATGCGCCCGTGGCCAACCAGGTGCGCCAGGGTGCGCCGCGCTACGTGCCGCGCCGGGTCTGCAACGCCTATGGCGAATGCTTCACACGCGGCGGCTACTGGGTACCGGGCGAGGTCTATACCGTCGATGTCAACGCCAACCTGCGCGCGCGGGTCAAAGGGCAGTGCATGGGCGATCTGGGCTACCGCCCCGTCGAGATCCCCGCCTGCCCGCAAGGTGTCTCGCAAGCGGCCCCGCCCGGCCCCTCGGCCACCCTGCCCCGGCTCAACGCGCGCAGCTGCGCCATACGGACCGGCGATGGCCGGTTCCGCGTCGTCACCCAAGGATAACACCACCGCCCGGCTTTGCCCCGCCCCTGCAAGAGACCCAAATGCCCCACACGATCAAATCACACACGCCCGACGCAGCCCCCCTGTCGGAAGAAGCGACCCGCCTGCAGGACGCCAAAAGCATCGTGCTGGCCCATCACGCCGCCATCGCGGACGCCGCACGCGGCGGCGACATGCGGCAGGCCCTCGCCCTGCATATGGAACCGGATGTGCATTGGCGCGGGATGCACCCCTGGCACGATCAACGCGGCATCGCCGCCGTGGCGGATCGGTTCTGGACACCGCTGACAGCCGCGCTGCACCGCCCCCAACGACGGGTCGACGTGCTCTTTGCCGGCGACAACAGCCTCGATGGCGCGCCGGGCACATGGGTCTGCGCCATGGGCCATATCCTCGCGCTTTTTGATGCGCCGTTTCTGGGCATCCAGCCCACGGGCAAGATCGTCATGCTGCGCTTTGCCGAATTCAGCCGCGTGTCCGAGGGGCGCATCATCGAACAGGCTTTCTTTTGCGACCTGTTGCACCTCATGGCGCAGGCCGGTCAGTACCCTCTTCCCGGCATGACCGGCGCACAGTTGGTGCAGCCCGGTCCCATGACGCAGGATGGCGTGCTGTCGGACGCACAGGATCCGGCACAGAGTGCGGCGACGCTTGACCTGATCAACGCAATGATCGGCATGATCTCGTCCGTGAACGCCACCGATACCCCACCGGACCCGCGGGACGAGCTGCGCCAGCACTGGCACGACGACATGCTGTGGTGGGGTCCCACGGGGATTGGTGCCACCTACACCATCGAGCGTTACATCGAACAGCACCAGCGCCCCTTCCGCACCCAATTGGGCGCACGGACGTTCAACGGCCATATCTGCCGCATGGCCGAGGGCACCTATGGCGGCTTTTTCGGTTGGCCCAACCTGACGATGGAATGCACCGGCCCCTATCTCGGCCTGCCGCCCTCGGGTCGCAAGGCCGACATGCGCGTGGTCGACATCTACCGCCGCGACGGCGACAAGCTGGCCGAGAACTGGGTCTTCATCGACATGCTGCACTTTCTGAACATGCAGGGCCTCGACGTGCTGGCACAGCTTGAGGTGCGCAAAGGTTAACTAAATTAAGGATTTGGGCGCAGTCTAAGCCTTTGGTATTGCAGCGTTTTGGAAAGTGTCCCACGCTGGGACACGTCAGGACGCCTGCGCCTCCTCCTCATCCAGATGCGCCACCCGCGCCCCCGATTTCGAAGAGGTCACCACCCCCAGCGACTTCAATTTGCGGTGCAGCGCCGACCGCTCCATCCCCACAAAATTGGCCGTCCGGCTGATATTGCCCCCGAAGCGATTGATCTGGGTCAGCAGGTATTCCCGTTCAAATGCCTCCCGCGCCTCCCGCAGGGGCAGGGTCGCCAGAGCCCCCGAAAGAACCACGCGCCCTTCCTCACCCGCGGGCTCCTCCGAGCCGGGCAATTCCTTGGCATCGATCGGCCCCGTCCCGTCGCCCAGGATCAGCACCCGCTCCACCATATTCTTGAGCTGCCGCACATTTCCCGGCCAGACCATCGTCTGCATCAGGGCTGCGGCATCCTCGGTCAACTCCCGCTTCGGCAGCCCCTGGGCCGCGTTGCATTCCATGATGAAATGCGAGGCCAGAACCGGAATATCCTCCCGCCGATCCTCAAGGCTCGGCACTGCAATCGGCACGACATTCAGGCGGTGATACAATTCCTCACGGAAGGTCTCGGCGGCAATGGCCTCTTCCAGATTGCGGTTGGTCGAGGAGATGACACGCAGATCAACGCGCACCTTGTCTGTCCCGCCAACCCGCTGGAACTGCTGATCCACCAGAACGCGCAGGATCTTCGATTGCGTACCGATCGGCATGTCCGCAACCTCATCGAAATAGATCACGCCGCCATGCGCCTGTTCCAAAAGCCCCGGCTCAACCCCACGATCCGCGCTTTCCTTCCCGAACAGCACCTCTTCCATGTTCTCGGGCGCGACACCGGCGCAATTCACGGTGACAAAGGGCGCGTCGGAGCGGTTGGAATTTGCGTGAATATACCGGGCCGCCACCTCCTTGCCGCAACCCGCCGGACCGGTGAGCATCACGCGACCGTTGGACTTGGTGACCTTGTCGAGCTGCGAGATCAAAGCGCGGAAGCTGGCGGAGGCGCCGATCATCTTGGCCTCGGCCACTTCGGGGCGGCGCAGGCTCTGGTTTTCGCGGCGCAAGCGCGATGTTTCCATCGCGCGCCGGATGACGACGAGCAACTGATCGATGTTGAAGGGCTTTTCGATGAAGTCATAGGCGCCCTGCTTTATCGCAGCGACCGCAATCTCGATGTTGCCGTGGCCCGAGATGATCACCACCGGCACGCCCGGATTGTCCCGCTTGACCGCCTTCAGAATGTCGATCCCGTCCATCCGGCTATCCTTGAGCCAGATGTCGAGGATCATGAGCGCCGGTTCGGCCGTGTTGATCGCCGCCATCGCATCATCCGAATTTCCGGCAAGCCGCGTGGCATAGCCTTCGTCTTTGAGAATGTCCGAGATCAGTTCCCGGATGTCACGCTCATCATCTACGATCAAAATGTCGCTCATACCGCTTCCTCTTCCTCAACTGCTGGTGCATGTGCCAGGACGGGCAATGTGATGACCGCCATGGCGCCGCTATGGGTCTGGCCCGCAAACGGGGCCGCGTCTTCGAGGGTCAAGGTGCCCCCGTGTTCTTCGATGATCTTCTTGACGATGGGCAGGCCTAGACCGGTGCCCTCGTCGCGGGTGGTGACGTACGGCTCGAACAAGCGCGCGCGATCCTCCGGCAGGCCGACACCGTTGTCTGAAATCGTGATCACGGCACCGGTCGGGTCCGTCTTCATCGCGACCTCGATGCGCGGAGAGTGTCCTTCAGGAACACCTTTTTGCTTCAATATTTCAATGGCTTCACCGCCGTTCTTCACCAAGTTTGTCAGCGCCTGAGAGATCATCGTGGCATCGACCTCCGCATGTATCGCCATGTCCGGCAAATCCGCCACGATCTGCACGTCGGGTTGGCCGGACTGCTGCAATAGGACAGCGTCCTGAACAAGCTGGGTCAGATCCTCGCTCTTGCGCTCCGGCTCAGGCATGCGCGCGAATTTCGAAAACTCATCGACAATGCGGCGCAGATCGCCGGTCTGGCGCACGATGACATCGGTCATCTGTTCGAGGCTGTCGCTCTCCTCTCCGACCTTGGGACTGAACTTGCGCTTGATACGCTCGGCACTGAGTTGGATGGGCGTGAGCGGGTTTTTGATTTCATGCGCGATGCGCCGGGCCACATCGCCCCACGCCGCCATGCGCTGTGCCGAGACGAGATCGGTCACGTCATCGAAGGCCACCACATACCCTTCGAGCGTGCCTTCCACGCTGCGGCGGGTTGCCATACGGACCAGCAGGTTTTCCAGATGGCCGTTGCGAGTCACTTTGACCTCACCCGTCGCCACCTCTTGCGGTCCGGCCCTGAGCAACGCAAAGAGCGCCGCGAATTCCGGGACAGCCACCGCGAGCGGAACGGCCTCGCGCCCCTCCTGCCAATCCAGCAGTCGCGCGGCGGATGGATTGACGAAGGTCACGCAGCCCTTGGAGTCCACGCCGACAACGCCGGAGGTGACCGAGCTCAGCACCGAATCGAAGAGGCGCCTGCGGCGTTCGATCTGTTCCGTGTTGGCGAGCAGTGTTTGGCGCTGGCCCTTGAGCTGCTTGGTCATCTGGTTGAAGTACCGCCCGAGCATGGCGATTTCGTCGTCGCCCTCCTCCTCACGCACCTGCACGTCCAGATCGCCCGCGCCGACGCGCTGTGCCGCTCCAGTCAGTCGACCGACGGGACCGGACAGCCGTTCGGCGAACCAAAGCCCCAACCAAATTGCCGCGAGGATCAGGATGACAGCAAACCCAAGGTACAAAAGCCCAAATTGGAACAGGACCGTGCCGCGCTCGCTTTCAAGCTGCTGATACAGGCGGACGGTTTCCTTGGTTTCATCCAACAGCGACAGGATTTCACCGTCCACATCGCGGCTGACATAGACGAACCGATCCACGTAGCTGGCCAATGGCACCAACGCGCGGAATTCGTTGTTGTCCCAGTCTTGGATCATAAGCCCACCGGCATCACGCGACTGTTTGATCTGATCCGCCGAAGGTTGTTCGAAATCAAAGAGGTACGAGCGGTCGCCCCGCGCACGGATGTCGCCGGTGCCGTCGATGATAAAGGCTTCGCGAAGGCCGCGCTGAACCTGAAGCTGACCTTCTGTCAGCACCTCGCGGTCGCTCACGATCTGGGCGCCACGTACCGTATCGATGTAGCGCGCGAGCGCGCGGGCATCCGTGATCAGATCTTCGCGCTGTTCGAATTCGTAGGCTTCGGCGGCAGCAAGTGACGCGCCCACCACGCGGCTGACACGCTCAGAGAACCAGCCCTCAAGCCCGATATTGACCGTGAGACCGGCAAAGACCGCGACGGTCACGGTTGGAAGCAGGGCCAGAAGGGCAAACACGCCGGTGAGACGGAGGTGCAGGCGCGAGCCTGCGGATTTGGCCCGTCGTGCCGCGATCAGCCGCGCGATCTGCGATAGGACAAGCGCGCCCACCAAAAGCACATAGACAAGGTCGGCCAGCAGAACGAGCCGCAGCGACAATGCGTTCGCACCCTGATCAACCGAGCCCAGTACAAGGAAAGTTGCCAGCGCCAACACCGGGCCCAATAGGACCAGCCCCAGCGTCGCAAAATTGCGCACGCGCCTGCGTCTTCGCAATCGACCCAGCGTCAGCCACCAGCTGGTGCGTGTTCCGGATGCCACTTCGTGCGCCCTCGATGATGTGGCACAAAAGTGCCTTACCGCCATATCCCGTGATCGGCTGCACCGTTGCGGCGCAGATGCCACGGGTTGTGTGGCAGTATTACATCAACTTGCGGCGGCGTGTCACCTCAATATCCAGATCTGTGATTTTCTTGCGCAATGTATTTCGGTTGATGCCCAGCAGGTCAGCGCATTTTGCCTGGTTCCCGCCGGTGGCGTCGAGGGCGATTTCGATCAGCGGCGCTTCGACTTCGCGCAAGATGCGCTGATAGAGCCCTGGTGGCGGCAGCATGTTTCCGTGCAGATCAAAATAGCGTTTGAGGTGGCGTGCGACCGATGCGCCCAGTTTTTCTGTATCACCTGCGCTGCGGATCGGTTCCAATTCGGGCTGGCTGCCGAGCACCTGTTCGACTTCGGAGGCCGAGATTTCGACAGCACGGCTGGTGAGGCCGAGGCGGCGGACCGCGTTTTCCAATTGGCGCACGTTGCCGGGCCAGGAATAGGTGCGGAAGATCTCGGCTGCCGCTTCGGAGAGGACGCGGCGCGGCTGGCCCGTCTTTTCGCCCTTGAGCAGGAAGTGCTCGGCCAGAAGCGGGATGTCGTCGACCCGTTCGCGCAGGGCGGGCACATTGAGCGTGGCGCCGGAGAGCCGGTAGTAGAGATCCTTGCGCACCTGACCTGCCTCCATCGCTGCGGTCAGATCGGTTTGCGAGGTTGCGAGAAAGCGTGGAACATATTCGCCGGGCGTGTCCATCATGCGGACGATGCGGGCCTGGATTTCCTCGGGGATGTCGCCGATTTCGTCAATGAGAAGCGTGCCGCCCTTGACCCGTGCAAGCACGCGCGCCGGGCCTTCGAGGTCCTGAAGTTCAGATGCGGTCACCGTGACAAACGGCAGTGTACGCCGGTCGGAGAAGTCGTGGATGGCGCGGGCGATCAGCGATTTTCCGGTGCCACTTTCGCCCCAGATCAGGACCGGCAGGTCGGTGTTCATGACCCGCGCGACGACACGGTAAAGCGCCTGCATGATGGCGGTGCGGCCCACGAGCGGCAGCTCGTCGGGGCGGTCCACCTCTTCTTCGCGCGCAGGCGCGTGGGCCTTTTGCTCCAGCGCCTTGGCCGTCCGTTTCATCAGGTCGGGCAGATCGAACGGTTTCGGCAAGTAGTCATATGCTTCGGCCTCGGCCGCCTGGATGGCCGTCATGATGGTGTTCTGAGCACTGATGACGATGACCGGCAATCCGGGGCGATCTTCGGAAATCTTCGGCAGCATCTCGAGCCCGTTGCCGTCGGGCATCATCACGTCCGAGATAACCACGTCGCCCTTGCCCTCGCCGACCCAGCGCATGAGCGTTGTAAGGCTGGAGGTCGCATGGACCTTGCACCCGGCGCGGGTGAGCGCCTGAGTCAGAACGGTGCGGATCGTGCGGTCGTCATCGGCAACAAGAACGGTGCCATCCATGTGCTAGTCCTTTGGTTGGTCGGAATGAAGTTGCGCCGCCTTCGGCGCGCGGGGCAGCGAAAGGCGGAAAACGGTTTTGCCCGGGACGGAGGTGACGGAGATCCAGCCGCCGTGGTCGGAAATGATCTTGGACACCAGCGCAAGCCCCAGCCCAGTGCCGTTTTCCTTGCCCGAGACAAACGGGTCGAAGATGTCGGCGGCGATGGCCTCGGGCAGACCGGGGCCGTCATCAATGATTTCGATTTGCAGGGGAAGCGACTGGCCCGACCCATCGGCGCGGCGCAAGCGGAAGGAATGCTCGAAATAGCTGTGCAGGCGGATCGTGCCGCCACTGTCGCCCGACGCTTCCGAAGCATTCTTGAGCAGGTTGAGCACCACTTGCAGCAGTTTGTCCGGATCACCATAGGCGAGCGGCAAAGACGGATCGTAGTCTTCGATGATCTTCATTTGCGCGCCGAAGCCCAGCAGCGCGGAGCGGCGCGCCCGGTCCAGAACGTCGTGGATGTTCACGGCCTTCAGGTCCGGCGGAGACAGATTGCCAAACTGTTCGACCTGTTCGAGCAGCTTTACGATACGCCGCCCCTCCTCCACGATCAGGTCGGTCAGTTCCAGGTCCTGAGGCTTGAGGTTCATGCTCAGCAACTGTGCCGCGCCGGTGATGCCCGCGAGCGGGTTCTTGATCTCGTGCGCCAGCATCTCGGCCATGCCGATGGCTGACTTGGCTGCTGACTTAACCGAATGGTTTTGGGTCATCCGGCCCGATAATTCGCGGGGCGAGATCATCAGGACCATATGATCCGGGGCACCGATCAGCGGTGCGATCTGCAGCGCACATTGCAGCGGTGCGCGCTGGCCGTGGCCCACGTCCACGTCATTGACGAAAAGCGGAGTACCATTCTTGCGGGCGCGGGCGAGGTTGTCTTCCAGCGGCGCGTCGACCGCCAATTCGTCCCAAAGCGGCAGGCCCTTCATCGTCTTGACCGAAGAATTGAAGAACCCTTCGGCTGCGGAATTGATGTCCACGATATCGTCCTGCGGCCCGATGATGATGACCGGGACGGGCAACGACGCCCAGAGATCCCCTGCCCCCGTCATGCTGCTGCCATCCCGGTTTCGGGGCACAATGCGCGGGGCAGAAGCTCCATCGTGGCTTTGGGCGTCTTGGCGGTCAGAACGGCGCGGCGCAGATCGGCGGGCGTGCCCGCAGTCTCCATGAACCAACCCAGATGCTTGCGCGCAACGCGCAGGCCAAGAAGATCACCGTAGAATTTCAGCATGTCGTCGTAGTGGCCCATCACCATCTCGGCAAAGGCATCGCCGCGCGGCATCTGCGGTGCGGGCGTGCCGTAGAGCGCATGAGCAATCTCTGCCAACAGCCACGGTTTGCCTTGCGCGCCACGCCCGATCATGACGCCATGCGCACCCGACCGGTCGAGCGCTTGGCGCGCAGTCGCGGTGTCGACTATGTCACCATTCGCAATCACGGGAATATCGACGGCCTCGACAACAGCCCGGATCGCCGCCCAATCCGCCCGTCCCTTGTAGAACTGGCATCGTGTGCGACCGTGGATCACAATCTGGCGGATGCCCGCCGCTTCGGCCCGTGCAGCGATGTCTGGCGCGTTCATCAATGCGCCATCCCAACCCAACCGGGTTTTCAGGGTCACCGGGATATCAACGGCATTCACAACCGCTTCGATCAAGGTTAGCGCGTGGTCTGGATCGCGCATCAGCGCGGAACCGGAATAGCCATTCACCACCTTCTTGGCGGGGCAACCCATGTTGATGTCGATAACGCGCGCGCCCTGTCCTTCTACCATTTTGGCAGCCTCGGCCATCGGCGCGGCCTCTCGCCCAGCAAGTTGGACGGCAGTCCCTTCGGCGCCAAGACCAAGCTCTGCTTTCTCGCGACTACCGGGGCGCGCGTTGAGCATGTCATGGCTCGCGACCATCTCGGACACAACCATGCCTGCACCGAACCGTGCCACCAAGGACCGGAACGGCAGGTCGGTGATTCCAGCCATCGGGGCCAACATCACAGGTGCAATCATGTCGAGGGGGCCTGCGGCCATGCTTAATGCCTAATACTTGTGCGCTGCTTATTGGTACTGCAGCAGAGGGGTTTTCTCAATTGTCTCAAACGTGTTTGGGAACAACGCGGCGGGCAATCGCCTATTATTTGTGCACATTCAAGAGTCATGGACAGGCTGTCTATCTGCGCCTAGAGAACGTGCATGAATAGGAAACATCCGCGATGAATGGTGTTGCTGCAGTGATCGTCGCAGCGGGTCGCGGCATCCGCGCGGGTGGCGATATGCCGAAACAATGGCAAATGCTGCAAGGGCGGCCCGTTATCGCGCACACGCTTGAGGTCTTTGCCAGACATCCGGAGGTTACGGAGGTCGTCCTGGTCCTCAACCCGCAAGATGAGGACAGGCTGACCGCACTGGAACTGCACGACATGACATATGTCGCAGGCGGTGCAGATCGGGCCGGATCCGTGCGCAACGGTCTGGATGCCGTGCGCAGATCCGAAGCCGTGCTGATCCATGATGTCGCAAGACCGTTGGTCACTGCAAAAACCATCTCAGACGTGATCGCCGCCCTGCACCAAACACCCTGTGCAGCACCGGCGGTACCGGTTACGGATGCGCTCTGGACCGGCGCGAATGGTCAGGTCACTGGTATGAAGGATCGCACCGGCCTGTACCGCGCACAGACACCGCAAGGATTTCAACTCAACGCCATCCGCGCAGCGCATGCAGCGCATCCCGGTGGCGCCGTGGATGACGTAGAAGTCGCGCGGGCACATGGACTGGACGTTGCGATTGTGCCCGGAGACGAAGACAATCTGAAAATCACCTTGCCCGCAGATTTCGCGCGGGCGGACCGGATCTTGAGAGGGCGCAATGGACATTAGGCTGGGCAATGGGTTTGACGTACATGCTTTCGGGCCTGGCACTCACGTCACGTTGTGCGGGGTCGAGGTGCCACATGATCGCGGGTTGATCGGCCATTCGGATGCGGATGTTGGAATGCACACAGTGACCGACGCGATCTATGGCGCGCTGGCGCGTGGGGACATCGGTCAACATTTTCCACCGAGCGATCCGCAATGGAAAGGCGCGCCAAGCGACATATTCCTTCGTCATGCCGTAGGGTTGGCCGCCGAACTCGGGTTTGAAATTTGCAACGTGGACTGCACGCTGATCTGCGAAGAGCCCAAGATCGGCCCTCATGCCGCACAGATGCGCAGTGTGATGGCCGAAATCATGGGGCTCGACGAAGATCGCGTATCGGTCAAGGCGACAACATCGGAGCGGCTGGGCTTCACCGGGCGCAGCGAAGGTATCGCCTGCATCGCGACAGCGGCGCTGGCAAGACAATGATTGCCCGGATTTTGGGCACGGCCTGTTTCGTGGGATACTTGAGACCCGCCCCTGGAACATGGGGGTCATTGGCGGCCCTGCCTGTCGGATGGGCTCTGCACATGCTCGGAGGATTTCCCGTGTTGGCCCTTGCCGCAGTCGTGTACTTCGCGGCCGCTTGGTGGGCCACGAAGGAAATGACCACCGGCACTGCCGATCACGACCCGTCAGAGATTGTCGCGGACGAAGTGGTGGGCCAATGGATTGCGCTATTTCCCCTCAGCTATGCGGCGTGGAACCGGGGCATCGACATCCTTGCGATGTGGCCTGGCTGGGTTGCCGCCTTTGTTCTTTTTCGGTTGTTCGACATCTGGAAGCCGTGGCTTGTCGGATGGGCCGACCGGCGTGGCGATCCACTTGGCGTGATGCTGGATGACGTGATCGCGGGTGTCTTCGCTGCCATCGGCGTCATTGCCCTTGCCGCGCTTGCCCATGGGGTATTGATGGGATGACATGCGCATCGGAAATCATTGATCTTGCGAAAGAAAATCAAGTGATGCTTGCAACGGCCGAAAGCTGTACCGGCGGTCTGGTTGCTGCCGCACTGACAGATGTTCCGGGGGCATCCGTCGCATTTGAACGCGGGTTCGTAACCTATACGAACCAGGCCAAGATCGAGATGCTGGGCGTACGTCCCGACACGCTCGACGCACATGGTGCCGTCAGCGAACAGGTGGCCGCGGAAATGGCATATGGGGCACTGATGCATGCGCCCGTTCAATTGGCGGTGTCGATCACGGGCATCGCGGGTCCCGGTGGGTCCGAGTTCAAACCCGAAGGCCGCGTTTGCTTTGGGATCACGGGCGAACACGCTCCACGCACCGAAACGGTCGAGTTCGGGGCATTGGGGCGCGACAAGGTGCGGATCGCCGCACGGGACCATGCGCTGGCTCTGCTCAGGGGCGCCCTTTCGGCGATGTGACCCGCTTTCGCTTTAGATGCTTTTTTAGGCAGAACGCCATAAAAACCGCCTACTCTTTGCGCAAATATAAAAATGCCGTCAGGAAAGGCAGCATTGACGCGACTTGCCTCTTTTTTTGGCAGCCCTCCTCCTCCACAGCCCCACCCACATAAAAATCCGGAGGGGACAATGAACGGAGCCGATACCGCCTGGATCATCGTGGCGACCGCACTGGTACTGCTGATGACGTTGCCAGGCCTTGCACTTTTCTACGGGGGCCTTGTGCGCGCCCGCAACGTGTTGAGCGTTTTCATGCATTGCTATGCCATCGCCTGCCTGATGAGCGTGCTGTGGTTTGTGGCAGGCTATTCCATCGCCTTTGGCGGCGGCGGCTCGGGCTATTGGGGTGGCCTGGACAAGCTGCTGCTGAGTGGCGTGGATGCCGACAGCCTGTCAGGCACATTGCCGGAAGTGCTGTTTTTTGCCTTCCAGATGACCTTCGCCATAATCACCCCTGCCCTGATCGTCGGCGCCTATGTCGAGCGGATCGGCTTTGGGTTTGTCCTTCTGTTCTCGGCGCTTTGGATGCTTTTGTGCTACGCGCCGGTTGTGCATTGGGTCTGGGGCGGTGGTATGCTGGCCGATGGCGGCATCTTTGGCGAGACAGGCGTGCGTGATTTTGCCGGTGGTATCGTAGTGCACGAAACCGCTGGGATCGCGGCGTTGATCCTTGCGGTTTTCCTCGGCGCACGCAGGAACCAGACCACGCCACCACACAACCCGGGCATGGTGATGATGGGTGCCGCTCTGTTGTGGGTCGGTTGGTTCGGCTTCAATGGCGGATCGCAATTGGCCGCTGACGGCGGTGCAGCGATGGCGCTGACGGTCACACACATTTCGGCCGCGACCGCATCGCTGACCTGGGCGCTGTGGGAGCGGATCAAGTTCGGAAAGGCGTCGCTCGTGGGCATGGTCACCGGTACGATTGCCGGTCTCGCTTCGATCACCCCCGCTTCCGGCTTTGTAGGACCTGTTGAAGCACTGATCATCGGCGCTGTCGCGGGTGTGCTTTGCCAGGAAGCGGTCACGCTGATCCGCAATGTGCTTAAAATCGACGACACGCTGGACGTCTTTGCCGTACACGGTGTCGGCGGCATCTTTGGTACGATCATGATCGCGGCCTTTGGGGCGGGATCATGGGCGGCACAGCTCGGATCGCTGGTCATTGTGGGTGTCTTCACCACCGTTGTGACCGTTGTGCTAATCTTGGTTGTCCGCGTCATCACACCGCTTCGCGTGGATGAAGAAACTGAAGTGAACGGCCTTGACCTCGCCGTCCATGGCGAACGCGCTTACGACGTGAGCAGCTGAGCGAAACACGGCAAGTCATCGTCATCGATGGCTTGCGCAATCTCATCCGCCCGTGCGCCCACCAGCGCGCGAGCTTTTGCATGAATGCGTTTCTGTCGCACTTCAAAGGGCAAAGGCGCGTCTAGGTCGTGAATATGGGCCACGCCATCGACAACAACACGCACCTGCATTTCGGTCAGGGTGTCGTCGGCCTCGACCTCTACCCGGTCCCGCCACGCCACAAGCGCCGGATCCCTTGCACAGGCATCCGAGAAAGCAGTGATGTCGCCTGTGTCGCAGCCATGTGCCGCCATCGCCAGAACGTGCCGGTACGAAAACTTCGCGCTCAGACCGGTATCCGGTGACGGCTGGTTGCACACGGTCATCCAGCGCGGATGGGTGTGAACAGTGATCTGCCTTGCACCAGACAGATCCACGCCCCGAACGGCCTCCAAGGCCGCATGCAGACCGTGACAGCACGCATGGAACTTGTGGCTGACCGATCCCATGCGCCAGCCAAAGGGCACATCCGCGCCTTCCCCATGATGGGTCACGCCAAAGCCGAGCGGTCCGGCCAAAGTGTCTTCCGCCGATGTCAGCCCTGCTTGCGCCCACATCGCGGCCTCGACCCCGGTGCGCACGGCAAGTCCGGCGTTCAACGGTTTGCCCATGGTCCCGAATTGCGACTTCAAGCCAGACGCCATGGTCGAACAAAGGCCAAGGGCTGCACGCATATGATCGGCGGAGAGACCCAGGAGCCGGCCAGCAGCCACGGTCGAACCAAAAGCGCCTGC
The DNA here is from genome assembly GCF_019802125.1 of Tateyamaria omphalii. Taxonomy (GTDB): domain Bacteria; phylum Pseudomonadota; class Alphaproteobacteria; order Rhodobacterales; family Rhodobacteraceae; genus Tateyamaria; species Tateyamaria omphalii_B. Next base: position 1,078,693 of record NZ_JAHVHT010000001.1, on the reverse strand, counting down.
TGTTGCAGTCTGGTGAAATCCCACCTGATAGTGATCGCGGCCCAGCCACAGTCCGACAGCCACGGATGCCTCTGCGCCAACGGCGGCTGCATCAATCATCTGCTCAATGCTCGCGCCCTGCGCTTCGGCAACAGCCAAGGTCGCCGGGATGACCGCGACGGACGGATGCCCGATATGTGCAAAATGTGTGTCGTCATAGTCGAGTGCATGTGACAGCGTCCCGTTCACCAACGCCGCGTCGGCCAACGTACCGCCACGCCCGTCAAAGCGCGTCGCAGGTCCTTTTGAGGTCATTGTCGCAGCCCAACAGTCAAACGCCCCGTCCCGATGCCCGGCGATCCCGCAGGCGGCCCAATCCAGCGCCGACAACCGCATCACGGCGCGCACATCTTCTGGCGGTTCCGCTTGCGCGTAGGCCAGAAGCAACGCGGTGATGTCCACTCTTCTCTGGTTCAAAAAAATCCTCCCCGAAGGGCCGGATGGCAACAAAACCGTCCCCTAGCCGTAAAGCTCCGCCGCCCGCCGCTCGAATGCCCTCACGATGCGCTGCATGGCCTCGTTGAAGACCACGCCGATGATGCCCTGCAGGATCGCGTTCTTGAACTCGAAGTCCACGAAAAATGACACGTTGCAGCCGCCATCGGCCTCGGAAAAACCCCAGTTGGACTTCATGTAGCGAAACGGGCCATCAAGATATTCGGTGTCGATCTTTTTCGCCTCCGGATACAGCACCACGCAGGACCCGAAACGCTCGCGAAACACCTTGAAGCTGATCACCAGATCGGCCTCCATCACCTCGCTGTCGCCTTTGGGCGTAACCTTGCGCACGCGGGCCGCCGCGCACCAGGGCAGAAATTGGGGGTACTGTCCGACATCAGCGACCAGATCATACATCTGTTGCGGAGTGTAAGGCAGGAAGCGGGTTTCGGAATGGGTCGGCATTGCGATAGAGGTGACCTTGGAACACGTGTTGCTGGCATGTGTCCCGAACGCCCAATGAAATCAAGGGGACGCAGATGTCAGAGCGGCCATATGTCATAGACCAGATGATTTCGGCCAAGGCCATCGCGGCCCGGATCGAGGATCTGTGTGACGAGATCCAGAGCGAGTTTGCCGGCACGGACAAGCTGGTTGTCGTGGGCCTGTTGCGTGGATCGTTTGTATTCATTGCCGACCTGGTCCGCGAGCTGGACCTGCCGATCGAGGTCGATTTCCTCGAGGCGTCTTCCTACGGCGATGGCATGGAAAGCAGCCGGGAAGTGCGCATTCTCAAGGACTTGCGTGGGGCGATCGAGGGGCGTGACGTACTGGTTGTCGAGGATATAGTCGACACCGGCTTCACCATGCGACACGTCATTCGACTGCTCAAAGGGCGCAAACCGTCCAAGCTGCGGACCATCGCGTTGCTGGACAAACCGAGCCGCCGTGAGGTCGAGGTCAAGGCAGACTGGACGGGCTTTGAAATTCCGGATGAATTTGTCGTGGGGTACGGCATCGACTACGCGCAGCGCAATCGCAACCTGCCCTTTATCGGCAAGGTACGGTTCACTTGAACAGGCGAACTTTGCCCTTTTTCTTCACTTGTCCATCCACGATACGACCCGATTTGGCATAGCGGGTTTCGCCGCCGTGAGACGTTGCATCAAGCGCATCAATGGCATCCTGCAGATGCGCAATGGCTACCTCGTTCTTGCGCGGATCAAGCCCAGCGATCAGCGCTTCGAGCAAGGTGATGGTCTCCGCCGGGTCGGTCATGGGGCGCACTCCTTGGTGTCTGTCCCGCGCTCACGCTATGCGCCGCGGGGGCCAACACTGTCAAGAAGAATTGCCTCTCCCTAGGGTGGTATCCCTTTGTAAAACCACACGAAAAACGGTACTAAGGCTTTAGTTCAGATTGATCTGAGGATGTTTGGGATGCGCACTTCTCTGGCAAAGAACCGTTCTTATGGCAAGCTGAGATAGCAAAACTATGCGTTGAAAAAGAAGTTGGTCTGCGCATCGCAAAAACAGGAGCGCGACTTGCGGTATGCCGCTCTCAACGCGCTCCTGTCCGCCCAGAACCTATCCGAATTTTGCCTGCCGTGCCGCGCGCAAACGCGCGAAATCATCGCCCGCGTGATAGGAGGAGCGGGTCAACGGCGTCGCGGATACCATAAGGAACCCTTTGCCATACGCGGCCTTTTCGTAGGAGGCGAATTCATCGGGGTGCACGAAACGGTCCACACGGTGATGTTTGGGCGTGGGTTGCAGGTACTGACCGATGGTCAGAAAGTCGATGTCGGCCGCGCGCATGTCCTCCATCACCTGAATGACGGATTGGCGGTTCTCGCCCAAGCCGACCATGATGCCTGATTTGGTAAACATCGTTGGGTCCAGTTCCTTGACCCGCTGCAACAAACGCAGGCTGTGGAAGTACCGGGCGCCGGGGCGCACTTCCGGATAGAGACCGGGCACGGTTTCAAGGTTGTGGTTGAACACATCGGGTCGTGCCTCGACCACCACCTCAAGAACGGATGGGTCGCAGCGAATGAAATCAGGAGTCAGGATTTCGATCGTGGTGCCCGGGCTGCGGTGACGGATGGCACGGATGGTCTGCGCAAAATGCTCCGCACCGCCGTCCTCGATGTCGTCTCGGTCCACTGAGGTGATCACCACGTGGTTCAAGCCCAGCTTTTCGACCGCGTGCGCCACGCGTCCGGGCTCAAAGGCGTCCAGCGCCTCTGGCGGTTTGCCTGTCGCGATGTTGCAGAACGTGCAAGCACGTGTGCAGACCTCACCCATGATCATCATAGTGGCGTGACCCTGGCTCCAGCACTCGCCGACATTGGGGCAGCCAGCCTCTTCGCATACGGTGACAAGGCCGTTGTCCCGCATGATCTTGTGAGTTTCCTTGTACCCTTCGCTGACCGGCGCCTTGACCCGGATCCAATCGGGTTTCTTGGGCTGCGGATTGTCAGGCCGACGCGCCTTTTCGGGGTGCCTCTGCTCGGGGATCTTCAGGTCGCGCATGGGTCTCTGCCAATTGGTTCAGCGTTAAACTTGTTTCTAACATAGGTAACGCAATGAAAAACACCACGCGGCGCATGGCCGCTATGCACATTCCAATATCGGAAGGTCGGCACGCGGAGCGCTGCGCTTCAATCAGAACCGCTTTCGCACCCCAAAGACGAACCCGGTCGACCCGGCATCAACTTCGAATATCCCGTAGCCGTCTGAACGATGATGCAACCGGAGGAAGGATGTGAGCGCAGGATCCGGCAAATCAAACTCGATCTCCGCCATCCAGTGAACGAACAACCGCTGCGACGCGCCATTGCGGTCAATCTCCACCTGCGGGACCTTTGTCGCGTAGGACAGTCCAAGCCCCGCCGCCAGTGACGACAACACGGTCGGTTCTTTGGGTTGGTAGCGCAAGACAATGGGCACACTCAATTCGAAGTGATCCTGTCGACCAAAATGCGCCACCAATTGCGCTTCGGCGCCAAGACGAAAACGGCTGTTGCCAAGCGGCCGGTCGACACCAACCGCACCCCCCACAAGATGCGACCCCGCGAAACGCAGGCGATTTGGGTTTACGGTCTCGTGCCAGCTGCCCTCGGTCATCGTGCCAAGCACGACAGAGCCGTGCACGGTCCACTCGGCATGTGCCACGGGTGCATGACATATCAGGAGGCAGACCGTTGCGGCTAATTGCGCCAACGCTCGAAAACTCTGCATCCTGGACAATGCCTCTTTGTAAAAACGATTTGGTCCTTCTCGTCTTATGGCCCCCATCAGCGCATCGGTATTTGACCGAGCGCAAATGCTGACGTCTTCTTGCCATCCGCGCACAAAAAATGGCGCCGCGGGAGGAACGCGGCGCCATGTACAGTCACCAGACGTGCCGATCAGCCGATCATTCCGCCGCCCGGTCCTGTCGTATCATCATAGTGCTGCTTAAGCCGCATCAGCGCGATGCGCAGAACAATCTTGCCCGACCGCGCGGACCATCCCAATTGCTTTTCGGCGCTCTCAAGACCTTCCAGGTAGCAGCAGCAGCGCAGAACGACATCGGACAGACCGGGCCCAAGATCCCGCAACGCTGCGGCAACACGATTGCGCGCGCCCTCGGGTCCGTTGCCAACCCCACTGTCCATGGCAAAGCTGCCACGGCCGCCGCCGGTCAGGAAACGATCCCAATTCTGGGCCACCCGTGGACCCATCTGGGCAAGCTCGAAATCCTCGCGCAGTCGCTCGCCTGCAGTGACGAGATCGTCGGACAGGAAAGGCTGCCCGCCCTTGTCACGCCGTCGGGCCAGCGCAGTGAGTGGTGATTCAGCGAGGTTGTAGCGCACCTTGCGCGGCTGACCCGTTTCGGTGTCACGCACCGTGCGTTCGCCCCATTGCCGATGCTGATCGGCGAATGGCGTGGCCGCCTCGGCAAAGCCGGGCTGTTCCTGCTCCACCTCGCCCATCATGTCGGCCAGGGCCGTGCGACCGGCTGGGGTAATCTTGTAGCGGGTGATGCGACCGGTCTGATCTGCGACGATCCAGTCTTGCAGTGCCATTGCTTCGGCCACCTTGCGGTCGACCACCGCAGTACGGGTGCTGCTGCCGGTGACACCATCGCGCACAACGACCGCTTTTTGCATGTCGACCGCGACGGCCAGAACAGCGCCGGTTTCGCAAAGACGGCGCAGGATGCGCACCATGTCCTGGGTCATGGCGGCGGTTTCGGGGGGCGTGTCGTGATCAAGTGCGCGAGCAGTAAGCATGTCAGCGTCATCCTTCTTGGGCCGATGGTCAGCCGACGAACGGGAACGATCAAGAGAAGCACCCAGCTTGCGCAAAACGGCATCCACCAGCGGATCATCCCGGCGGGTCTCAAACCGCCGAATCTGGCGCAAGACGGTCGAGGCATGACAGCCCGACTTGCGCGCCAGTTCGCGAATCGGCAGCCCCGCTTCGGTATGAGCCAAATAGTGTACGGCCGCGTCCGGAACCCAGGTAGGCAGGTTCAGGTCCGTGGCGCAGAATGCATTGCTGTTGCGCATCGGTAATGTCCGTCCTTCTTCCCTTCGGGGCCCCGTGTGTCGTGATATTCGCACCGGGTTGTCCACAGAATAGTCCACACAACCTAAAGCTGCATTGATTACTGGATCGTTAACATTCGTCGTGATGAGCAGCATTGTTTCTAAAAGATAAACAGTTGCTAAACGAACGTGCGCGCTCCTCTGAGGACGCGCAACACATCTTCAGGTTGTGCAATGGTTCCCGCAACGCCGCTCTCGGGGAAAGGGCGACGCAGCAAAAAAGGAGACCGGAAATGCAAGATATTCTGACCATGCTCAGCACCCTGCGCCGCCCACGCCTGCTGATGCGTGCCGCACGAATCGGTGCTGAAGACTACCGCCGCAGCGCGCACCTTCCGCGCCTTCTTGGATACGGAAACCTGCCACGTCACGGCGCGGCATTGATGCGCCTGATCGAGATTGAGGGTGAATTGAACGCGCAACGGATGACGGACGATTCGTCCTACAGCCTGTTGCGCCACATCGATATTCTGATCGCAATTGTGGGCGAGGCTCGGATTCTGCGTGCAGCGCAAACCGAGCCCGCCACCTGATCACATAAAGCTGTCGGGCTCCGCCGCCTTCTTTTCGGCGATGTAAGCGTCAAGGGCCTCGCGTATGGCGGGGTCCATGGGCGGTTGCTGATAGTCCGCCAACAGCTTTTTGACACGAAGAGTGGCAAGCTGCGCAGTGTCGCGCGCGCCCTCGTCTTCCCACGTCTCGAACGGTTTGTAGTCCAGCAGATCGGACTTCCAGAACGCTTCTTTGAAATTCGCCTGCGTATGGGCGCAGCCAAGATAGTGCCCCCCGGGCCCGACTTCACGTATCGCGTCAAGCGCCTGCGCGTTCTCGTCAACCTGCACACCGGCGGCCAGATGATGCAACGTGCCAAGCTGATCTGCGTCCATTACGAACTTCTCGTAAGAACTGACAAGGCCGCCTTCCAGCCAACCGCAGGCGTGGAGCATGAAGTTTACCCCGGCCAACAGCCCCATGTTCAGTGAGTTGGCCGTTTCATAGGCCGCCTGCGCATCCGGCAATTTCGAGCCACAGAACGATCCCGCCGAGCGGAATGGCAGCCCAAGCCGCCGCGCCAGTTGCCCTGCCCCATATGTGATATGTGCCGCCTCGGGCGTACCGAACGTCGGCGCGCCCGAATTCATGTCGATCGAGGTTACAAAGGCCCCCATGATGACAGGGGCCCCTTCCCGGCAGAGCTGGGAATAGGCAATGCCCGCCAACACCTCGGCCAGGACCTGCGTCAAGGTGCCGGCAACCGACACAGGTGCCATGGCTCCACCAACGATAAAGGGCGATATGATGCAGGCCTGATTTGCCTGGGCGTAGACCTCGAGCGCGCCCATCATCACATCGTCGAACGTCATGGGCGAGTTGATGTTGATGAGCGAAGTCATCACGGTCTTGCGCGTGACGAAGTCCTTGCCAAAAACGATCTCTGCCATCTCGACGGAGTCGCGCGCACGGCTGGGTTCCGTGACCGACCCCATGAACGGTTTGTCCGAGAGGGTCATATGGGCGTGCAGCATGTCGAGATGCCGTTTGTTCACCGCCACATCCGTGGGTTCGCACACGGTGCCCCCGGAATGGTGCAACCATTTGGACATGTAGCCTAACTTCACGAAGTTGCGGAAATCCTCCATGGTGGCATATCGGCGCCCACCATCGGCATCGCGAACAAACGGCGGGCCATATACCGGCGCCAACACCAGGTTGTTGCCGCCCATTTCGACGGAACGGGCCGGATTGCGGGCATGTTGGGTATAGGACGACGGTGCCGTCGCACAGAGCTTCCGTGCCAGCCCGCGGGGAATGCGCACCCGCTCTCCGCTCACATCGGCTCCGGCGTCGCGCCACCGGTCCAGGGCAGCAGGGTTGTCGGGGAAATTCACACCGATTTCTTCCAGGACCGTCTCGGCATTGTATTCGATGATCTCAAGCGCCTCTTCGCTCAAGACCTCAAAATTGGGGATATTGCGCTCGATAAACCGGGCAGTCTCGAAGGACACGGCACTGCGTTCGGCCCGCCGGGCCGCACCACCGCCCCCACGTCCACGTCTGCGTGTCGCTGCCTCGGCCATGACCTATCCCCTCTTTTCCATGTGACTGGGTGCACTTGTGATTACCGCATCGCAGCATCCCGCGCAGGCCCATAGCGCCCCCCAAGGGAAAAAAGCGACATGCACCCTTCTTCTGACCAAAAATACGACGGGGTCTGGGGCAGCGCCCCAGTCAGGCGCTTGCCACCCTTCGCACACGGGCCTATTGCAACCCCATGACCGACCAGAGCCACGACCGCCTCCTTATCATCGACTTCGGCAGCCAGGTAACGCAGCTGATCGCGCGTCGCCTGCGCGAACTCGACGTCTACTGCGAAATCCACCCCTACCAAAATGTCACCGACGACACCCTGCGTGACATCGCGCCCAAGGCGGTGATTCTGTCCGGTGGCCCAGACAGCGTGACACGCCCCGGCTCACCCCGTGCGCCGGAGGCACTTTGGACCATGAACGTTCCCGTTCTGGGCATCTGCTACGGCCAGCAGGCCATGATGCAGCAACTGGGCGGTCAGGTGGATGGCGGCAAGATCTCGGGCGGCGGCGGGACCGCCGAGTTTGGTCGGGCCTTTGTCACACCAGAAGGACAACTTGACCTGCTTCAGGGATGGTTTGACGACGGTCGAGAGCAAGTATGGATGAGCCACGGTGACCACGTGTCGAAACTCGCCCCGGGTTTCGAGGTGTACGGCACCTCTCCCAACGCGCCTTACGCCATCACAGCTGACACGTCTCGCAACTTCTACGCGGTTCAGTTTCACCCCGAGGTGCATCACACCCCGAAGGGCGCGCAGCTTTACGAGAATTTCGTGCGGCTTGCCGGCTTCTCTGGCGACTGGACTATGGGCGCCTATCGCGAGGAAGCCGTGGAGCGTATCCGCGAACAGGTCGGTGACAAGAAGATCATCTGCGCCCTGTCTGGCGGTGTCGACAGCTCCGTCGCCGCAGCGCTCATCCACGAAGCGGTCGGCGACCAACTGACCTGCGTCTTCGTCGACCATGGCCTTCTGCGCAAGAACGAGGCTGAAGAGGTCGTGGGCATGTTCCGCGATCACATGAATCTTCAGGTCATCCACGCGGACGAAACTGAGTTGTTCCTGGGCGAGCTTGAAGGCCAGTCCGACCCCGAAACCAAGCGCAAGATCATCGGGCGCCTCTTTATCGACGTCTTCCAGAAATACGCCGACCAGATCGAAGGGGCCGAATTCCTGGCCCAAGGCACACTCTACCCGGACGTTATCGAAAGCGTCAGCTTTTCGGGCGGACCATCCGTGACTATCAAATCGCACCACAATGTCGGCGGCTTGCCGGAAAAGATGGGTCTGAAACTGGTCGAGCCGCTGCGAGAACTTTTCAAGGACGAAGTCCGCGCCTTGGGCCGCGAGCTTGGCCTGCCCGACCACTTCATCGGGCGTCATCCCTTCCCCGGACCCGGCCTTGCCATCCGCTGCCCCGGAGAAATCACGCGCGCCAAGCTCGACATTCTGCGGGAGGCCGACGCCGTCTACATAGACCAGATCCGCAAACACGGGCTCTATGACGACATCTGGCAAGCCTTCTGCGCGATCCTGCCGGTGCGCACCGTGGGCGTGATGGGTGACGGCCGGACCTACGACTATGCCTGCGCCCTGCGCGCAGTGACGTCGGTCGATGGTATGACGGCCGACTATTATCCGTTCAGCCATGAATTCCTGGGCGAAACGGCAACACGGATCATCAATGAGGTGCCGGGCATCAACCGGGTGACCTATGACATCACGTCGAAACCTCCGGGCACGATTGAATGGGAGTGACACTGGAGGGGTTTCTACGCTGTGCCTCAGAAGACGAAGCTGCTCGGGTACGGGCCGCTTTGCCAGAGCATGTGCAGTTAACGCGCGCCGAACCGGGGTGCATCCGTTTTGATGTCACGCCCACTGATGACCCGCTTGTATGGGCCGTTTCGGAAGAGTTCGTGGACCCTGCCGCTTTTGAGGCACATCAGGCGCGCGCATGCGCATCAGACTGGGCACGAGAGACACAAGGGATCGCACGCGACTACACCGTTACAGGCGTGCCATGAGCCCAATTCTCAAGGCCGCCTTGTGGATGACCGGCTCAATCGCGTCTTTCTCGACCATGGCCGTGGCCGGGCGCGAGGTGTCAGACAGCCTCGATACCTTCGAGATCATGATGTATCGCAGCCTTGTCGGCGTGGTTGTGGTCTGCACTCTGGCCATAGCGACGGGGGCCTGGCGCAGCATTCGCACCGATCGGACCGGTATTCATCTGGTGCGCAACCTCGCCCATTTCACGGGCCAAAATCTGTGGTTTTACGCGGTCACGGTCATTCCGCTTGCGCAGGTCTTTGCCCTTGAATTCACCTCGCCCATCTGGGTGATCGTGCTCAGCCCGCTGGTGCTGGGTGAACGGTTGACGGCGGTGCGCGCGCTGGCCGCGATCATGGGGTTCATCGGTATCCTGATCGTGGCGCGGCCCGACATGGCAGGCCTGAATGCGGGTGTCATTACCGCCGCGTCGTCCGCGATTTTCTTTGCCCTGACAATCATGCTGACCAAGCGCCTGACACGGCACGAAGGAATCACGTCAATTCTCTTTTGGCTGACAACGATGCAGCTGGTCATGGGCGTCATCATGGCGGGATATGACGGGCACATCGCCCTGCCCGATTGGCAAACCGGGCCATGGGTGTTCCTGATCGGCTGCGCGGGCCTCTTGGCGCACTACTGCCTGACCCATGCGCTTGCCATCGCACCTGCGACAGTGGTCGTGCCCATAGATTTCATACGGTTGCCCACCATCGCGGTGATCGGCATGCTGGTCTATGGCGAGGTGATCGACATCTGGGTTTTTGTCGGTGCAGCCATCATTTTTGCGGGCAATTACGTGAACATCTGGGTGGAATCGCGCGGGTCCAAAGCGCTGTGACCTGAATGTCACAGACTTGTGACGCTCCGTCACATGGCACGGTCTGCCCTAGCGTCAATATTGACGCACCCCCCTTGAAACCGGCTTATAGGTTCCCAACGCGCACTCACTCGACATCAATGCCGCGCGCCTTTGGGAGGAAACAACATGAAAACCCGCGCTCTTGCGGCGGCAGCCCTGTTGCTGTCATCCACGTCCGTCTATGCGGCTGGTCTTGACCGGTCGTTCCAGAACGTGTCTTCGATCTTTGCCGAAGACAACACACTCAGCTTTACATTCTCGCACGTGTCGCCCGACGTGACCGGAACCGACGCACTTGGTTCAAGCTATGATGTCGGCGAAAGCTACGAACAGACGGTTCTAAGCTTTACCAAGGACATCACGGATAAGTTCACCCTTGGTTTCATCACGGATCAGCCTTTTGGTGCCGACGTATTCTACAACGCCGACCCGAACACCAGCACGCTGGGCGGAACCGGCGCGGACCTGTCGAGCGAAGCCTACAAACTGGTGGCAAAGTATCAGTTCACCCCCCGCTTCAGCCTGTTCGGCGGCGTGCAGGCACAAACTGTCCGGGCGAGTGTCAATCTGAATGGTCAGGCGTATCGGGGCGCGATCCCCGTCGCCGCCGTTGCACGGGCAAACGGCACCAGCGCAACGACACTTGGTGCTGCGCTACAGGGCGACCCAAATGCACAAGCCGCGCTGGTCGGTGCCGGGCTGAACCCGCTCGTTTTGGGCGGCCAGGTGCAGGCTGCGCAGGGCGCTTTCGATGTCGACAACGGGTACAGCTACAGCCAGGATGCCCAAACAGAATACGGCTGGTTGATCGGCGGCGCTTACGAAATCCCGGAAATCGCGTTGCGTTTGGCTGTCACATATCACGCAGCCATCGACTACACGGCCACAACCACAGAACAAATCCTGGGCAACACCGTTTTCGGAACCGTCGATTTCGAAACACCAGAGTCGGTGAACATCGACTTCCAGACCGGTATCGCAAAGGACACGTTGCTGACAGCATCGTACCGCTGGACTGATTTCGACGCGGTCGATCTGGTCCCCACTGCGCTGCAATCGGACCTCGTGAACCTCGACGACGGTGAACGTTTCACCCTGGGCGTGGGCCGCCGCTTCACAGAGAACTTCTCAGGCTCCCTCACACTGTCATACGAGCCCGAGGGTGATGACGATCTGGTTTCGCCCCTTGGTCCAACCGACGGTCTGTTCGGCATTTCTATCGGTGGCCGGTACACGCAGGACAACATGGTGATCTCGGGTGGCATCAACTACTCGTGGCTGGGCGATGCCCGCCCCGAGGTGGCTGGCCGACCCGTCGCATCCTTCACCGACAATTCATCCTTGGCTGTCGGTTTCAAGATCGATTTCACTTTCTGATCTTTGTCCCCGCGGGGACAAATCATCAAACCCCGCCCCTTTTCGGGCGGGGTTTTTCTTTGCGCAAGTTCCGGGTGGCTTGGTCACCTCACGCCTGACACTGTGCAGCCATGACATCGCAAAAGACATTATCCGGTCGCGCTTGGGTCGAGTTGATCCTGCTCGGCACCATCTGGGGCGCCTCGTTCCTGTCCATCCGCATCGCCCTTGACGAAATCAACCCGCTCACGAGCGTTGCGCACCGCACGTTCTGGGCGATGTGCGTGCTCTGGATCATTGTACTGGCCTGGCGCATTCCTGTCCCACGCAATCCGCGCATCTGGGTCGCCTTCATCGGCATGGGGCTTTTGAACAACGTGATTCCCTTTGTCCTTATGGCCTGGGGTCAGCTGCACATCGAAACCGGCCTCACGTCGATCCTGAACGCTGCGACAGCCATATTTGGCGTCATTGCAGCCGCCCTGTTTTTCGCAGACGAGCGCATCACCATGCGCAAGGCCATGGGCGTCTTGTTGGGCTTTTTCGGTGTCGCAATTGCAATTGGGCTCGACAACTTCCGATCCTTCGACTTGCGAAGCCTCGCGCAACTGGCCGTGGTCGCAGGGACAATCAGCTACGCTCTCGCCAGCGTGTGGGCACGGCGTTTTCTGGGTGGATTGCCGCCACAAATCGCAGCAGCTGGAATGTTGACCGGATCGACGATCATCACGGTGCCGCTCGCGTGGTTTGTGGACGGGCCGATCACCCTGAACCTGCAAAGCGATACCATCCTTGCCATAGCCTATTACGCGCTCATCGCCACGGCTGGTGCTTACCTGCTGTACTACCGCGTGCTGGCCATGGCGGGATCGGGAAACCTCATGCTGGTCACACTTGTCATCCCGCCCGTTGCCATCATCCTCGGCGCCTTGGTGCGGGACGAGGCCTTGTCGCCCAACGCTTTTGTCGGCTTCGCCTTCTTGGCCCTTGGGCTCGCCATACTTGATGGTCGCATCCTGACTGTTCTCAGACGCGCGAGCGTTGACCGACCTACCCCGCGCAGCTAGGACAGCCCCAAAACGGGGATACGGGGACCATGAACACTTTGCTCTATCGCGATGCAGACGCGTGGCGCGCAGCACCAACCAAGCGCGTGCTCGTTTTCGGCATGTCGGGCCTGGGCAAGACACACATGTCCACGACGGTGCGCGACAGCGGCAACTGGTTTCACTACTCGATCGACTACCGCATCGGCACCCGCTACATGGGCGAACGCATCACCGACAATGCCAAGGCCGAGGCGATGAAGGTCCCGTTCCTGCGGGATCTCCTGATGTCCGACAGCATCTATATCGGTTCGAACATCACGTTCCACAATCTCAGCCCCGTCTCGACCTATCTGGGCAAGCCAGGTGACCCAGCCAAGGGTGGTCTGCCCATTGCGGAATATCGCAAACGCCAGGAACAGTTCCGCCAATCCGAGATCGCAGCACTGAACGACACCGGCCATTTCGCGGAGCGAGCACAACAGCTCTATGGCTATCCGCATTTCATCTGCGACACGGGCGGTTCGATCTGTGAATGGGTCGATCCGGCGAATGATCATGATCCGCTGATGACAACGCTCAGCGCTGTCGCCCTGCCGATCTGGATCAAGGGAGATGAGGCGCACACGGCGGCGCTCATCACACGGTTCGACAAGGCGCCAAAGCCGATGGCCTATCAACCCGAATTCCTGCTGTCCTGCTGGACCGACTATCTGGTCGAAACGGGTACGGCCGAAGACAAGGTCGATCCGGACGCCTTTGTGCGCTGGACCTACGCGCGCGCGCTCGCGCATCGCCAACCGCGCTACGAAGCCATGGCGCGCTGGGGCGTGACCGTCACGGCGGACGAGGTTGCCTCGCTCAAAGGTGAAGCGGATTTCATCCAACTTGTCGCTACGGCTCTTGAGCGTCGGCCCGTGTCAGCCTAAGTCCGGTCTTCACACGTCAATCGGACCAGAACCATGCCCATCAAATTGCCATCCACCCTGCCCGCTTATAACGTTCTGACGAACGAGGGCGTGATGGTCATGGACGAAGAACTGGCCGCGCATCAAGACATCCGCCCGCTCAAGATCGGGCTTCTGAACCTGATGCCCAAGAAGATCCAGACGGAAACACAGTTTGCCCGCCTGATCGGGGCCACGCCCCTGCAGATCGAGCTGAGCCTGATCCGCATGTCGGAGCACGAGACCAAGAACACCGCCGCCGAGCACATGGAGAGCTTCTACCGCCCGTTTCAGGACGTGAAGGCCGAGAAGTTCGACGGGCTGATCATCACCGGTGCGCCCATCGAACATCTCGACTTTGAAGATGTCGACTATTGGGGCGAGTTGGAGGAGGTCATGGACTGGACCCAATCCAACGTGCATTCGACCTTTGGCGTGTGCTGGGGTGGCATGGCGATGCTGCACCACTTTCATAAGGTGCCCAAACACCTTCTGGGATCGAAGCAATTTGGTACGTATCGGCACACAAACATGTCACCCGCCTCGCCCTATCTGCGCGGGTTTTCGGACGACTGCGTGGTACCTGTCTCCCGCTGGACCGAAGTGCGCGCGCCCGAGGTCGAAGCTGCGGGCCTGCCGATCCTCTTGGGCTCGGACGTGACCGGCCCTTGCCTGATCGAAGACCCGGACCACCGTGCGCTCTATATCCTCAACCACTTCGAATACGACAGTGACACGTTGAAACAGGAATATGACCGCGACCTTGCCTCGGTGCAGGTCGACGGGGCCGAGATTGGCCTGCCTGTCGATTACTTCCCGGATGATGATCCAACACGGACCCCCACCAACCGCTGGCGCAGCCACGCCCATCTTCTTTATGGCAATTGGCTGAGCGAGATTTATCTGACCACCCCGTACGACATGGAACGGATCGGGCAGGACCGCACCGACTTGCGGGGGTAAGGGAATGAAAACATCGTTTTACGTGGTTCTGGGCCTCGTGGTCCTGAGCGTTGTGGTGGTGCAGGTACTGGCAGCAAAGCGCGAGCGGGACGCGGCTGCCGCCTTTCCCCCGACCGGGCAGATCATCGACGTGGACGGCGTTGGCGTGCATGTCGAGCAGATGGGCAACGGCCCCGATCTCGTCCTGATCCATGGGGCTTCCGGGAACACGCGCGATTTCACCTTTGCGTTCGCCGACCGGGTCAAGGATCGCTACCGGGTGACAATCCTCGACCGCCCCGGGCTGGGCTGGACAGATCAGGTTCTGCCGCGGCACCGTTCGGCCTGGACCACAACACATGCCAATCCAACCGAGCAGGCCCGCCTGCTCAAGGCGGCAACAGATCAGTTGGGTGTCGAACGGCCGATTGTGCTTGGCCATTCCTTCGGCGGCATTGTCGCGCTCGCCTGGGCGCTGGAGTTCGACGACCTTGCGGGGATCGTATCGGTGGCGGGCGTCGCCAATCCATGGCCGGGAGAGTTAGATTGGACTTATCAGGTGAACGGTTCAACCATGGGCGGCGCTTTGATGGTGCCGGTCCTGTCGGCTTTCCTGCCCGAAAGCTACATCGACACCGCGGTATCAAGTATTTTTGCCCCGCAAACTGCGCCTGCGGGCTACACAGATCACGTAGGCCCCGCCCTGATCCTGCGTCGGGCCTCAATGCGCGCCAATGCGCGGCAGGTGAACTGGTTGCGCCCGCATGTGGTTGAGATGTCACAGAAATACCGCAGCATCACCGTGCCAGTCGAAGTGGTGCATGGGGATGCCGACACCATCGTGCCTCTGGACGTGCATTCGGCCAAGTTGCCAGGACAGATTGACGGGGCCAATGTCACTGTTCTGCCGGGCGTGGGGCATATGCCACAACACACCCATCCCGAAGCGGTTGTTGACGCAATTGACCGTGTCGCCGCACGTGCGGGTTTGCGTTAATCGCTTCTCTGACCCATATTGGATGTTAAGAGCAGTAACTTGAGGCCAAAACCATGAGCCTTCCCTTTGACGGCGCGATCACGGAATTCTTCGAGACCGGCGCGCCGGATGATATTCGTGACAAGATCAGCACGGCGGACAAGGATGACATCCTGACCCCGACCTATCCGTACGAGGAACGGATGGGGCGCAAGCAATACGAACGAGAGATTGAAGCGCTGCAGATCGAACTGGTCAAAATGCAGAAATGGGTGACCGAGACCGGCGCGCGCGTTGTCTGCGTCTTCGAGGGGCGCGATGCGGCTGGCAAGGGCGGCACGATCAAGCGGTTCCGCGAGAACCTCAATCCGCGCAGCGCTCGTGTCATCGCCCTGTCGAAGCCAACTGAAAAGGAAGCCGCCGAGTGGTATTTTCAACGCTATATCAGGCACTTGCCCACAGCGGGAGAAGTCACGTTCTTTGACCGAAGCTGGTACAACCGCGGCGTGGTCGAGCATGTCTTTGGCTTTTGTACCCCCGCCCAACGCGAACAGTTTTTTGTTCAGGCCAAACCATTTGAATCGATGCTGGTCGATGACGGCGTGCATGTCTTCAAGTTCTGGCTGAACGTGTGCCGTGCCGAGCAGTTGCGCCGCATCCTCGCCCGTGAAAACGATCCGCTCAAACAGTGGAAACTCAGCTGGATCGACGTTGAAGGATTGAAAAGGTGGGATGACTACACGGATGCCATCCGCGAGACGCTGGACCGGTCCCATTCCAGCCATGCGCCGTGGACCATCGTGAGGTCCGACGACAAGAAGCGCGCACGCCTGAACGCCATCCGCACGCTGCTGCATGGGCTTGACTACACGAACAAGGACCCGCAAGCCATTGGGAAGATAAACAAAGATGTCTGCGGCGGGCCGGATATCTGGGATGCCTAAGCGCGGCTATCACCACGGCAATCTGCGTCAGGCCCTGATCGAAGCAGCGTTGAAGCTGATCGAAGAAAAGGGTCCGACCGGCTTTACCCTGTCCGAAGCGGCCAAACAGGCGGGCGTGACACCCGCCGCTGTGTATCGCCACTACGAGGGTCGCGAGGACCTGATCGCGGAATGCGCGCGCCAAGGCTACGGCATCTTTGCCGACCTGATGGAACATGCCTACGAGTCCGGACAGCCCTCGGCCCTTGCGGCATTTGAGGCGACGGGGCGTGCTTATCTGGCCTTTGCCCGTCGTTTTCCGGGGCACTACATCGCCATGTTCGAAAGTGGCATCTCCACAAATCGCACACCGGAGCTCGCCGATGTGGTCAGCCGCGCCAACATGGTCCTGGAAAAAGCGGCGGGAGACCTGTCCGAGCATATTCCGGAAGACAAACGGCCACCCGCTTCCATGTTCTCCGCGCATATTTGGGCATTGAGCCACGGCGTGGTGGAATTGTTCGCGCGCAATTCACCCGGAAAGGCATCGCCCTTTCCGCCCGACGATCTTTTGGAATCCGGGATCGGGATTTATCTGCGTGGCCTTGGCCTGATCAAACCCGACGGCTAAGTGATGTGGAAATGCGGCAGCAGATCGCCCGCGATCCGCTTCAACGTATCTTCGACGTCATCGAAATTGTAGCGCAGGTTGAGGGCAACATGGTTCACGCCCATCTCTTGCAGACTACGCAGATGGTCGCGAAGAAAGGGCGTGCCCGCTTGATACCCGAGAACGATTGGGCGCGTGGGGGCCGTGGGCTTGTCCACCACATCAACATAGAGCGATTGCATCACCGGCTTGTCCCCCTGACCCGTAGCGGCCACGTGGCGGCGATATGAGCTGATCAGATCCCGTTGGTTTTCGGCATTTCGGGGATAGGTGATCCAGCCATCCCCGTGTTCCGCCCCCCATTCCGGTGTTTGCTGGCTGCCCCCCGTGATCAACAATGGCACCTGGCCCGTGACGGGCTTCGGCAGCATGTCCATATGCCCGTTCAAACGACCCTGTGCTGCATCCAGCTTGGGAAAACTCTCAGAACAGGTCCGAATATAGTTCACACTGTCCCGGAACCGCGCGCCACGGTCGTCATAGCCCATGTTGAGAGCCGGGTACTCTTCGGGCCTATCGCCGGATGCGATGCCCAGCATAACCCGCCCCCCGGACAAAACATCAGCCGAGGCGGCGGCCTTCGCCACATGCGCCGGATGGCGCAAAGGCAGGATAACACTGCCCACACCCAAACCAATCCGCGACGTGCATGCCGCCAACGCCCCGAGATAGACAAAGGGATCAAAGATCTGGCCGACATCCCCAAAGGCGGGCACATTGAAAGGTACGTCGCGCAGCCAGACAGCGGAAAAGCCAAGCGTTTCTGCCAATTGCACCCGCTCGATATGCCGCTGCAATGTGGGGATGTCTTCCGGCCCGTATTCTTCGATCGGCAGAAACAACCCGATACTCAGACGGCCGGGTTGGAACGTCGCGTTATAGGCCCGGTTCATCTTGGGGAAGGAAAGGTCAGTCTTCATGGCGCCTGTCACGTTGTGCCCGCAGCACCACCCTGCCCGCAGCGCTTGGAAGGTCAATCGGAAAACCAGAAACCGCGCAAGACACCAACAAAAAGGCCGCCCTGAGCAGAGCGGCCTTCTTGAAAGCATCGTGTAGGACTTAACGTTTGGAGAACTGGAAGCTCTTCCGCGCCTTGGCCTTACCGTATTTCTTACGCTCGACCACACGGCTGTCGCGGGTCAGGAAGCCAGCGGCCTTCAGCGCGCCGCGCAGGGCGGGATCGTACAGCTGAAGCGCCTTGGAGATGCCGTGCTTGACCGCACCGGCCTGACCGGACAGGCCGCCACCTTTGACCGTGGCAGTCACGTCGAACTGGTCCTCGACACCCGCAACCTGGAACGGCTGGCGCAGGATCATCTGCAGCACCGGGCGCGCGAAGTATGTATTCATTTCCTTGCCGTTCACGGTGACCTTACCCGAACCGGGCTTGATCCAGACACGGGCAACCGCGTCTTTGCGTTTGCCGGTCGCATACGAGCGGCCAAACTCGTCGCGAACGGGTTCGCGGGGCGTCAGCTCGACCTCTGCCGGGGCGGTGTCGCCAGCCACAGCTTGCAGGTCTTCGAGTGTGTTGATTTCGTCAGCCATGCTTATGCGCTCCGGGTGTTTTTCTTGTTCATGGATTTCACATCCAGAACTTCGGGGCTTTGTGCCTCGTGCGGGTGCTCGGCACCGGCATAGACACGCAGGTTGGTCATTTGCTGGCGCGACAGGCGGTTGCCGGGCAGCATGCGCTTGACCGCGAGGGTCACGACGCGCTCGGGATGTGCACCCTCAAGGATCTGTTCCTTGGTGCGCGACTTGATCCCGCCTGGGTGGCCGGTGTGCCAGTAGTGGTGTTCCTGACGCTTGTTGCCCGTCAGTTGCACCTTGTCGGCGTTGATGATGATCACGTTGTCGCCCATGTCCATGTGGGGTGTGAACGACGGCTTGTGCTTGCCACGCAGACGCATGGCGACGATCGAGGCGAGACGGCCCAGAACAACGCCCTCGGCGTCGATCAGGATCCATTTCTTGTCGATGTCCGCAGGAGTTGCGGTATAGGTTTTCATTGCGGTGAATCCCTTGAAGGGTGGAAATTCAGATTGCGCGGTTATACAGCAGGGTCAAATCGCGTCAACAGCGTAAGAACGGTTTTTATAAAGCAAAATCATATGCTTGAAAATAAGGTATCATATTACCCCACAGGCGGACAGCCATGCTGACCAGTTTGGCGGCCCCCGCGCTCGCAACTCTGGCTTTGTTGATCGCCGCAAGCGCGATTGGCATCCCGGCCATGCGCAAGCTGATCATCGTCTACGAGGCCAAGCACGAGCTCAAGCATGGCTCGGCAGGTTGGCTGCGCTCGCTACGCGGTTGGTCCATGGTCGCCTTCTGGCTTATGACCACATGGTTCATCGCGACGATCTTTGGCGACTGGGCCGTGAACGGCGATCTCGAAGCCGCCATCGACCGGGGATGGCTCCGGCTGCGCATACTGCTGGAAATTGCCATGGCGATCATGGAGTCCGATTGATGGACGATCTGAGCGCCGCACAATCCGAACTGCAATGCGCCAACTGCGCGGGTCAATGCGTCTACGATCCCGCCCAGCAAGCCTTGGTCTGCACCAGTTGCGCAACACGGTACGGGTTGGAAACCGAAAATGACGACGATGCCGCCCGCGAGTTCGACTTCAACCCGGATGGCCCCGATGTTGACCCACCTGTCATCGAAGAAACCCGCGTACATCACTGCCAGACCTGTGGGGGCGACGTGGTGTTTGTCGGTCAAACTCTTTCGGAACGGTGCGCCTATTGCGATGGACCGGTGGTACTCGCGACCAGCGACACGGGGTATCGGACCAAGGCACTGATTCCTTTCCGCGTGCCGGAACGTGACGCTCAGGTGGCAGCCCTTGATTGGGTGGCACGTCGGTGGGCGGCGCCATCGGACTTGAAATCGGTGGTATCCAAGGCCCGCGTTGCCGGTATCTACGTCCCCTTCTGGACGTTCGACAGTGAAGAGGCGGTGAATTACTGGGCAAAGTACACGGTCAGGCGCAACAAACGGAGTGTGACGCGGCGAACGTCCGGAGCCTTCCGCATCCGGTTTGATGATCTTCTGGTTCCTGCATCAACCCATGTCACGCCACTGATCCGCGACGGCATTCTGCACGATTTCGAACCGCGCCGCCTGCGGCCCTACCGCCCCGGCTACCTCGCAGGATTTGGAGCAGAACGGCATCATCAGTCCGTCACCGAAGGTCTGAAGGGAAATGCGGACGACAAGGATCTGCTGATCCGAAACCGGATCAAAGGGCACGTGAACAAATCGGGCGTGCATGATGTGCGCTACACCACCGACACCACGGGGGTACGATACCGGCGCATCCTGTTGCCCGTTTGGATCCTGCACTACCAATACAATGGCGAGGCGATGAAGGTTGTCGTCTGCGGGATGCAGCGCCGCACCTATGGTGAACGTCCGTTCTCCTGGCCGAAACTGGCCGCCTACGCGGCGGTGCTGTCGGCACTCACCATCGCATTCGGTCTGGCCTGGGGGGCCGGCGGATTGCTCTAGACGCCAATCTGGTCTGGCGGATTGTCCAGCAAGTCACGCAATCGTTCGATGGCCGCCTCGAAGGATTGCAGGCTCACCCCCGCATTGATGGCGATGCGTACGGCATGCGGGGTGCGCGCATCTCGGCAGGCGTAATCCTCCGCCGCACGAATACCGACGCCTTGTTGTGCCGCCGCCTGCACAAAGGCTCCGGCGCGCCAGCCTTCCGGCAGGTGCAACCATAGAAACGGCACATCCTTGCGCCAGATGATGTCATAGCCCCCAAGCACGTTCACCGCGCGCTGCACATATGTGCCGATCCCCTTGCGCGCATCGGCCATCAAGCCCGGCAGATCACGGTGCACAAGCAGCGACGCAAACAGGTCCGTCATTGGGGTGGCGAGGCCGAAAAAAGAGTATTCGGCCGTGCGACGTAAAATGTTCGCCTTGTCCTTCGGGGTAACGGCGATGCCCAGCCTAAGCGACGGCGTGATGGATTTCGAGATCGATGAAATGTACCAAGTACGCTCTGGTACAATCATGCGATAGCTCGGGGCCTGCGCCTGGCCCAACCTGTAACAATCGTCTTCCAGGATCTGCAGATCCTGCCGCTTGGCCACTTCGGCCAACGCTTCCCGCCGCTCAAGCGACGTGAAACCACAGGTCGGATTGTGCACTTCGGGTGAGGTGCAGAACAGTTGGGCATCATGCGCCTTCGCCGCGGCCTCCAATGCCTCCGGGATCACACCATGTGCATCCATTTCGACAGGGATCACATCCGCCCGGAGCAGTTCTGCCGCCCGCCGAAATCCGGGATATGCCAGATCCTCGACAAGGATCGCTGGACGACGCCCCTTGATAAGCGCTTGAAACACCAGCAGAATCGCGTTCTGCCCCCCATTCGCCAGCACGATGTCATCTGGACTGAATGACCCGATGGGGGCGCCCGCGATCCATGCGGCAGCGGCAGTGCGCGCAGGCGCACCGCCAGCGCGGGTCGGGTAGTGCATCATGCCCGAAGGCGGGTCCTGTGCCACCTCGGCCAAGAGCTTGCGGATCAGGGTTGCCTGACCAACATCTGGCAGATGCGGCGAGAACAGATTGACGTTCCAGGTCTGTGCCTGGGAATTGTGCGTGGTGCTATCCACCTCGATCGGGACATCAGCATAAAGCGGCCCCTTTTCATCGGGTTGCGCGACAAACGTTCCTCGCCCGACCTCGGCCAGCAAGGTACCGTCATCGGTCAGTAGTGTATATGCGCGCGCTACGGTGCCCGGTGTGATGCCAAGGCTCCAGGCGAGGTCCCGAACGGGCGGCAGCTTGTCCCCCGGCGTCAAATCGTGGTCCGAGATGCGCTGGCGGATAACCTGCATCACCGCCTTGTATTTCGGCCCTTGTCCATCCAGCAACTCTGGCGACCAAATTGTACCCATTACAATGTTTCCGTAGCGTTATCTGAATTTGCATTGTATCACTTGATCATGGCAATTTTGCCATATTGTGTCAATACAATTTAGGAGATTCCCATGGCACACCACATGCAATCGCCCGCTTCGCACCTGGCTTACCTGACTGCGCAAAACCGCATTCCGGCCGCCTCGGTCTTCGCGCTGCGCGTTGCAGTGCTGCTGTCGAAATGGGCCATGCGCCGCAGAACACGGCTGTCCTTGCGTCACTTGGACCCGCACCTTCTGCGCGACATTGGAGTGACACCCGCCGAGGCTGACTTTGAAGCGCGGCGCGTGTTCTGGCGGATGTGACATCCCCGTGGCATCTGCCAGACCTCTTCCTGCGGCCGGATTCAGGTAGCACCTGATCCGGCCGTTTTTTAGACCGGAATATCAACGCCCTGCGGCGGAATGGCATAGGTCAGGCTGGCGCGGGCGACAGGCTTGTCGTCCCCTTCCGAAAACAAGAGCGCATCCGTGACCGAAAGCTGCTTGCCAAGTTTCAAGAGCCGCCCATGGGCGATCAGATCGACGCCAGCCCTGGGCTTGCGCATGAAGTCAATGGAACAATTCGTGGTCACGGCCAATGCACGCGGCCCGATATGCGCGAGCGTCACCATGTACGCGGTCACATCCGCCAGCCCGAACATCGCGGGACCGGAGATTGTACCGCCCGGGCGCAGGTGCCGATCCGACACAAGAAGACGCAGCACCACGCCGTCTTCCGTCACTTCTTCGACGTGAAACTCCCCCGCGACCTCAAGAAACACCTTTTGCAGAAACGCGTTCATATCGGACGCGGTCATCACAATGGCCATGCTTTCCCTTCCCCTGTCCCTGCCCTAGGGTGAGCCGCAAACAACGCGGAGGGCAAGATGACAATTCTGGAACGTGAGGTCACGGGCGCGGTGGCGCATCTGCGCTTGAACGCGCCGGATCGTTTGAATGCCCTGTCGGACGAGATGATTGCAGAATTGCACGGCGCGCTGGACGATGTGGCCGAGGACAGCGCGGTTCGCGCAGTGATCCTGTCCGGCGCCGGCAAGGCGTTCTGTGCGGGTCACGACCTGAAACAGATGACGGCCGGGCGGCAGACTGCCGATGGTGGGGCCGCCTATTTCAAGGACCTGTTCGACCGCTGTGCGGCCATGATGGCGCGCGTGCAGTCCCTGCCCCAACCAGTGATCGCGCAGGTCCATGGGATCGCAACCGCCGCCGGATGCCAGTTGGTGGCCACCTGTGACCTGGCGGTCGCAGCCCACGGCACACGGTTCGGCGTGAATGGTGTGAACATCGGCCTGTTCTGCTCGACCCCCATGGTGGCGCTCAGCCGCAACATACCGCGCAAGCAGGCGTTCGAAATGTTAACAACCGGTGAATTCATCGAAGCGGATCGGGCCGTTGAGCTGGGCCTCGTTAACCATGCCGTACCGCATGACGCGCTGCACAGCACCGCGCAGGACCTCGCAAACCGCATCGCAGCCAAGCTGGGCAGCGCGGTCAAGATCGGCAAGCAGGCCTTCTATGAACAGCTGCAGATGCCGGTGGCGCAAGCCTATGCTTATACGGGCGAAGTGATGGTCACCAACATGCTGAACCCCGACACGGTCGAAGGCATCGACGCGTTCATCGAAAAACGCCCTCCGGATTGGTCACAATAGACTGCTAAAATCTGATAGGACTTTTGGTTGTTTCCAAATCGTCACCCGACTATTTCCAAATCACCGCTGGCAATTTGGGCGCAAATGAGGCACAAATTAGACACGGTTAACAAACCGATGACGATTTTGGGTCGCCGTGAGCGGAAGGTCCCTCCAGGTCAGCCTCTCTCTGACCGACCATCCCCGCAGCGGCGACCCCAAAACTCCCCGAATTGTGACAGTCTAGATCGGTGGCGCGCGCAAAGCCTATGGCGTGGGCGCGCACATATCCACTTGCAGATCTTGGACCGGATCATCGGGAGAACATGCCTCGCCCGAAATCGGATAGCTGTCGGGGTCCCCGCAAGCCGCAGCAAAGAGAAGGGCCACAAGCATCAGAGCAGTCTTCGCGTTCATCGTCGTTTCTTCCTTGTTCCAATAATACTGCGAAATTAGCAGCACCTTGCATCCCCGCCTTGATCCAGATCAGTTCGCGCCATTGCGTAGACAGGCCGCTTGCCCTACATCCGCGCCATGGCAGAAAAACTTCATATCGTGGGCGGCGGCATGGCCGGCTCCGAGGCCGCGTGGCAGGCCGCAAACATGGGCGTTGAGGTGGTGATCCACGAAATGCGCCCGCAGGTCGGCACCTTTGCGCATGAGACCGGCCTGCTGGGCGAAATGGTCTGCTCGAACTCGTTTCGTTCCGACGACAGCGAGCAAAACGCTGTGGGTCTTCTGCATTGGGAAATGCGGCAGGCGAACGGCCTGATCATGCAGACCGCCGACAAACACCGCCTGCCCGCGGGTGGTGCTCTGGCGGTCGACCGTGATCCGTTCGCCCAATCGGTGACTGATGCCCTAATGGCGCATCCAAATGTGACGGTTGAATATGGTGAGATCACTGACCTGCCGGACAGCGGTCACTGGATTTTTGCCACCGGTCCGCTCACATCCTCCGCCCTGGGCGAGGCCATAGCCACCGAGACCGGGGCCGAAGCGCTGGCCTTTTTCGATGCCATTGCGCCCATCGTCTATTTCGACTCGATCAATATGGAAAAGGCGTGGATGCAGTCCCGCTATGACAAGGGCGAAACCGAGGAAGAACGCACCGCCTATCTGAATTGTCCCATGGACAAAGATCAGTACGAGGCGTTCATCGACGCGCTTTTGGCTGCAGACAAGACCGAGTTTCACGAGGGCGAGACAGCGGGCTACTTCGACGGTTGTCTGCCGATCGAGGTCATGGCAGAACGCGGCCGCGAGACCCTGCGTCATGGCCCGATGAAACCCGTAGGCCTGACCAACCCGCACCAGCCTGACGTCAAACCCTATGCGGTGGTCCAACTGCGGCGGGACAACAAGCTCGGCACGCTCTATAACATCGTCGGCTTTCAAACCAAGATGAAGTACGGCGCGCAAGCTGATGTTTTCAAAACCATTCCCGGCCTTGAAGATGCGCGCTTTGCCCGGCTGGGCGGCATTCACCGCAATACGTTCCTGAATGCACCAACGCTGCTGACCGCCGACATGCGCCTGAAATCGCGGCCCAATATCCGCTTCGCGGGACAGATCACCGGGGTTGAAGGCTATGTGGAATCCGCCGCCATGGGCCTGCTGGCAGGACGCGCCGCTGCGGCCGAGATCCTCGGAGGCACGCTGGACATGCCCCCGAACACCACCGCCATGGGCGCGCTGATCACCCACATCACGGGCGGCGCCGATGCCAAGACGTTCCAGCCAATGAACGTGAATTTCGGCTTGTTCCCCCCGGTCGACGGTCTGCGCGGAGGACGCCGCGGTCGAAAGGACCGCTACAAGGCCTATACCGACCGCGCAAAAGCGGACTGGCGTGCGTGGCTGGCGCCGCAAGCTGCTGCCGCATAAGCACTGGACGGTCACAGTCACAGCCCGCTACTGTCGCTTCATGACCGGATTTCTGGACAAGGCCTACAGGGCGCGCGACGCGGCCTCGACCCGAGAACTCTACGACGATTGGGCCGCAAGCTACGACGCGGAGGTCGGCGAGAACGGCTATGCCACACCGGCCCGCTGTGCCGAAGCCCTTAAAACACATGTCAACGACATGTCGGCGCCTCTTCTCGATTTCGGCTGCGGCACCGGACTGTCGGGTCTCGCTCTGAAACTCGCCGGATTCGAGATCATTGATGGCGTGGATCTGTCCGCGGAAATGCTGGACGGCGCGCGTCGCAAGGGTGTGTATCGTCGGCTGGACAAGATCGAAGCGGGTGGCGCGCTGCCAGACGCGGACTACACCGCGATCGCAGCCATCGGCGTGATCGGCGCAGGAGCGGCCCCGATCGACGTGCTGCACATCTTGATGCGCGCCCTGCCACGGACAGGCAAGCTCGTGTTTTCCTTCAACGATCACGCGCTCGAAGACCCGGCGCACGAGGCTGGCGTCGCGGAGTGGACAGACTGTGGTGCCGCGCGTTTGCTGGTTAAAGAGCATGGGCCGCACCTGCCGGGCATCAACCTCAACTCCAACGTCTACGTGCTTGAAAAGCAATGACCTTCATCACCCGGTTCGCGCCGTCACCTACGGGACCACTGCATCTTGGCCATGCCTATTCCGCCCTGCTGGCGCATGATCTGGCACGTGAGGCCGATGGGGTGTTCCTGTTGCGGATCGAGGATACGGACACAAGCCGGGCGCGCATCGCGTGGGAAGAGCAGATCTACGACGATCTGAACTGGCTCGGCCTGACATGGCAGACACCTGTCCTGCGTCAGTCGGAACATCTGGAGCGCTACAACAAGGTTTTGATGAGTCTGGCCGACAAGGGGCTGATCTATCCATGTTCATGTCGGCGCAGCGACATTCGCGCAGCGTTATCTGCACCACAGGAAGGCGTGACGGCACCGCTTGTCTATCCCGGCCTCTGCCGCGGCCGCCCCATGTCATCGCGCAAACCGGGCGACGCCCTGCGCCTCCACATGGCACGCGCACTGGAGCATCTGGACGCCCCAGCCACACTTATGGAGGTCGGTCCACTGCACTGCGGTTCCCAAGTGGTCAGCATGGATGCGCTCCTCAACAAAACCGGCGACGCGGTGCTGGGACGCAAGGAGATAGAGACGGTGTCTTATGTCCTCGCCGCCGTGATCGACGATGCCGCACAGGAAGTCACGCATGTGATCCGGGGCGCAGACCTGTTTGATACCACACCGCTGCAGGTCGTCCTGCAGAAGTTGCTGGGCTTGCCGACACCGGTTTACCACCATCACCGCCTCATCCGCGACGATGCCGGCAAGCGCCTGGCAAAACGCGATGATGCGAGGGCCATCGCGAAATTTCGGGCTGACGGTGCGACACCTGCGGACATTCGCGAGATGGTTGGGTTGGCGCCAAAGTTCGAGAGAGCCGCGCAGGGGTGACCCGGACAGGGCCACGGCGGCAGAACGCTCTTACGCCATCGGCGCCATCAACTCGACCTCGGACCCATCGGTGACATCCGTGTAAAAACATGTGCGCCGGCCCGTGTGGCAGGCCGCACCGGTTTGTCGGACCAGCACCAAAAGGCAATCGCGGTCACAATCCACGCGCATCGATACCAGCTCCTGCACGTGGCCCGATGTTTCTCCCTTGATCCAGAACGCCTGACGTGACCGAGACCAATAGGTCACCCTGCCCGTTTCCAGAGTTCGCACCACCGCTTCGACGTTCATCCATGCCATCATCAGAACCTCATGGCTCTCAGCGTCTTGCGCGATTGCAGGGATCAGCCCCTGATCGTTGAATTTCAAGCTATTGGGATCAAACGCCGACATGGCAAAACCTTTTGCATCTGGGGTCAGGCCGATTAAGTATGGCCAAAAGCAATGCAACACCAGTGCGGAGGCGACATGCCCGCCGATACGGATCTGATCAAGCTCTATTCAAACCGCATCCTTGGGCTCGCGGCCGATATTCCGCACCACAAGCGGCTGGATGCTCCCGATGCAACGGTCAAGAAACGCTCGCCGCTCTGTGGATCGACCGTCACGGTCGACGTGCAGGTTGAAAACGGTCGGATCACAGGCTTTGGCCAGGATGTCAAAGCCTGTGCATTGGGACAAGCCGCAGCAGCAGTAACCGGCAGTGCGGTGATCGGGCTGACACTTGAGGACGTAAGGAACGGGCGCGAGGCGTTGCGCGCCATGCTCAAATCCAGCGGGCCCGTGCCAGCGGCTCCTTTTGACGGATTTGAGGTGCTGGAACCGGCGCGCGACTACAAGAACCGTCACGCCTCCATCCTGCTCAGCATTGAAGCGACGGCCGAGGCAATGGAACAAGCGATCCAAGCCGACTGCGCGTGAGGCTGCGGCTTAGGAAAGTGTGAACGATTCCCGGCTAGTCCTTTGACATTCCGCATTCGCTGAAGGTTTTGTCATGACGGCTCAGCCCGATTTCCCGGAAATGCCGCATTTGAATGGTTTGGCGCGTTCCGCGTCGACCCTCGGGTACGAGATCGTGGACTTGGCCGGTTTCCTCGACATGATCGAGCGGCAGGCACAGGATCAACGCATAGCTCTCAAGGCGCTGTGCGACAGCGCCGGGGATGTTGAATTGGCGAATGGCGCAGTCGATGCCGTCGCAACTGACTTGGTGCAAAGCGTGGCACGCACCTACGAAGATGTAGGGCACTCGGTCGAGTTGATGCGCGAACTGGGCAGCCGCTCCCGCCAAGTGGCCGCCTGGGTACAGCATTTGTCGGACCGCAGCGAAGCTGTCGGCAAGACACTGGCGGCGGTGACGACCAACAACAGCCAGATCGCCGCCATCGCCATGCAGGTCAACACACTTGCCATCAATGCCAAGATCGAGGCCGCGCGTGCTGGCGACGCGGGTCGCGGCTTTGCCGTGGTTGCGGAGGCCATCAACGAACTGTCGCAAAAGACCAAAGGTGCCGCTGCAGAAATCTCTTCCAACATAGAAACGCTGACACAATGGATCGCGGCGTTGGGAACAGAAGCTGATGACGTGGCAGAGCAGGCCATGGGTGTTATCTCACAAAGTGCTGAAACGGATCGCGCGCTGGGTCGGATGGAGCAATCCGTAAACGAAACAAAGGGTGAAGCCGCACGCATCGCTGCTCATTCCGTGCAGGTGAAGGAAGCCGCCACCGCCTTTGCTCCGAACATGCAAGAGATTGAGCGCAGTATCGCCCAAACCGCCGCGGGCATCATCGAGGCACATGAGCGGATCGAGAGCATGGTCGACACATCCGAGGAAATCGTTCAGTCAACGGCCGCCTTGGGTGGGATGACGGACGATGCACCCCTTATCGACGATGTGCGCAGGCGCGCAGTTTCTGTTGGTGCCGCCTTTGAACACGCCTTGGCACAAGAAGAATTGACCGAGACCTCACTGTTCGATCGTACCTATGTCGCCGTGCCGGACACGCGACCCCTGCAGGTTGTCACATCGTACAATGCAGTGCTGGATCGCATCCTTCCACCGATCCAGGAACCGGCGCTCAGTCTTGATGCCCGGGTTGTGTTTTGCGCCGCTGTTGACATCAACGGCTATCTGCCCACGCACAATACCAAGTTCTCACGCCCACAATCGGACGACGAGGTCTGGAATACCGCACATTGCCGGAACCGCAGGATCTTTGATGACCGGGTGGGATTGAAAGCCGGGCGCAACACCGCACCTTTCCTGCTTCAAGTCTACCGCCGGAACATGGGCGGCGGCACATTCAAGATGATGAAAGACCTTTCGGCACCGATCTTTGTGCATGGACGGCACTGGGGCGGCTTGCGCCTCGCCTACACCTTCTAAAAAAAAGCGCCGCACATCCGGGCGGATGGCGGCGCGAGGAAAGCGTCTCTTGCTTGGGACAGATCCGGGGACCCCGAGGCAAACGGGGGCGTCAACTTCGGCAGGCAGAGCCGACTGACGCGGAAACAGCACCTGGGACGGGCGCGGTATGGGATCAAGCAAGATCGCAGGCAGAACTCAGATCAAAGTCGGCAGATGCAAACCAACCACCAGCATCACGGTCAGGGCCGCAACACCCATTGCATCCTGAAGCAAATTAGCTTCGGCGCGGGTGGCTATGTCCTTGATGTGGCGCAACGTGGTCATGTCAGCGTCTCCGTCTTCGAGTTGCCTCTTTGTTCTCATATTCTTAACCATTGGTAAAGAACTTTTTGAGAACATTTGCGAACTTTTCGGAACAAACAGCCTAACCCACTGAAATCAAACGGATCGCCTCGTCCTGCCTCATGAGCCAGAGCAGCACGCGCGCTGCCTGCCCCCGCGGAGACGAAAGTGTGGGATCATCTGCCAGGAGCTTTCGCGCGTCGGATTGCGCAACGGCCATCAACCCCGCCTGCCGCTCCATGTCAGCCACCTGAAACCGGGGCACGCCGGATTGCGCGGTCCCAATCAGGTCGCCATAGCCGCGCATCTGCAGATCCGTCTCGGCAATACGAAAACCGTCTTCGGTCTCACGCAACACCTCGAGCCGCTTTTGCCCGCTTTCCGAAAGCGGCGCCTGATACAGAAGCAGGCAGGTTGATGCGGCCTCGCCCCGTCCGACACGCCCCCGCAACTGGTGCAGTTGCGCAAGACCAAAGGTCTCTGCCCGCTCGATCACCATGATCGTTGCGTTGGGCACGTTGACACCCACTTCAATCACCGTCGTCGCGACCAGTACACCCGTCTCACCAGCCTGGAACTTCGCCATCGCCGCGTCCTTTTCCGCGGGAGGCATCTGGCCGTGAACAAGTCCGACACGATCGTCTCCGAGTACAGCGCGCAGACGTTTGAACCGCTCCTCGGCAGCGGTCAGGTCCATGACCTCGCTTTCCTCTACCAGCGGGCAGACCCAGTAGCACTGCCGCCCCTCATCCATGGCTGCGCGCAAGCGTGCGACAACTTCATCCATGCGCCCGGTGCTCACCATCGCTGTCTTGATCGGTTTGCGACCGGGCGGTTTTTCGTCCAGCACGGACACATCCATGTCGCCGTATTGTGCAAGGGCCAAAGAGCGTGGGATCGGTGTTGCCGTCATCACCAACACATCGGCGGACCCACCTTTCTTGCCAAGGGCAAGACGTTGACGAACACCGAACCGGTGTTGCTCATCCACGATTGCCAGCCGCAGATCGGCAAAGGTGACGTCAGCTTGAAAAACCGCGTGGGTGCCGACCAGGATTTGAATATCGCCGCGTGCCAGCGCGTCGAGTTTGGCCTGGCGCTCCGCCCCCTTGTCACGGCCTGTCAGAATCTCCAACACGACGCCCGCGTCTTCGGCCAGCGGCTGCAACCCTTCAAGATGCTGTCGCGCCAGTATTTCGGTGGGCGCCATCATAACGCCCTGCCCGCCTGCCTCGACCGCGATCAGCAGTGCCATGAACGCTACGAGCGTCTTACCAGCACCAACATCGCCTTGCAGCAAGCGGTTCATGCGTTCGGGCGCGGCCATGTCTGCGCCGATTTCAAAGATGGCGCGTTCCTGTGCCGCCGTCGGGGCATATGGCAAAGCGGCGCGCACGCGCGCCTGCAATCGCTCGGTTCCAGCCGTCTCTGTTCCCGCAATCCGCCGTTCCGACGCACGCGCCAGAGCCAAGGTCAACTGGTGAGCCATCAATTCATCATACGCAAGACGGGTTCGCGCCGCCGTATCCGGCGACATATCCGCTTGCGACTTTGGACTGTGAACACTGTCCATCGCGGTCCGAAAATCCGGCCAACCCGCTTGCGCAAGCTGCAACGGATCAATCCACTCGGCCATTGTCGGCACGCGCGTCAAAGCCGCTCGTGATGCTTTGAACATGGTTTTCTGCGTGACGCCGGCGGTTAACGGGTAAACCGGCTCAAACGCCGGAATGTCCGACGCATCCGCTTCGGGCAAGATGTGATCCGGATGAACCATGTTGGCAATGCCGTCAAAGAGTTCGACCTTGCCGGAGACGATGCGGACGCTGCCGGTGGGCAAAGCCTTGTTCAGGTAATCACTGCGACCGTGGAAAAAAACCAGTTGAAAGCTGGTTTCGGCATCCTCGACATGGATGCGATATGCGCCGCCACGGTTGCGCGCCGGATAGTGTGCGCCAACCTGCACACGGACCGTAAGCGTCGTAGGAAGCGGCGCGCCCTCGACAGTCTCTCGCAATGCCCGATCGATACCGGTGTGCGGCAGTGTGAACAGCAGGTCGCGCGGCGCTTGAATGCCGAGATGACCAAGGTTTTGCCCCGTCTTGGGTCCGACACCTTCGAGCGTTTCGAGGTCGGCAAAAAGGGGAAACAGGATTTCAGGGCGACTCATGACGCCCCGATCAGGTCCAGCCAGCCATCTTCATCAATGGTCTCGATCCCAAGGTCAGCGGCTTTCTTCGCCTTGGAGCCAGCCCCCGGGCCGGCGACCAGCAAGTCGGTCTTGGCGCTCACCGATCCCGAAACCTTGGCGCCCAAGGCCTCGGCACGCGCTTTTGCTTCGGCCCGCGTCATCTTTTCCAAGGTCCCGGTAAACACGACGGTCTTGCCGGCAACCGGGCTGTCTGCCGCAGCCGGGGCTTCAGTCGTCTCTATTTGCAGATTGGACACAAGCGCCTCGATCGAGCGGCGCTCGGCTTGTTGCTGAAACGTGGTCACAAGCGCAGTCGCAACCGACGCACCAATGCCATCTATGCCGGTCAGATCCGCCCAAGCCGCCTGCGCGTGAGGGTCAACCTCCGCCCACACATTGTCGCGCACGGGCTTGATCCGCGCGCGCCGTCCCTCTTCCGCAGCAGCCTTGCGCTCTGCGGCCTCTGCTGCATCTGCCTGCAAATGACACTCCGCCGCCGGGGCCGCGGCGTCAATCGCCTCGGCAAAGGCGTCCCAAGTCAGGTAGTGCCGCGCGAGATCATTTGCTGCAACTTCACCCACATGACGGATCCCAAGGGCAAAGATCAAACGCCCAAGCGGCACGTCGCGCCTTTCATCAATAGCATCAAAAAGGTTGCCAGCGCTGGTTTCGCCCCAGCCATCGCGGTTCGCGAGTTTGCTCAGGTTCCCAGCATCACGCGCCTTGAGAGAGAAGATGTCCGCCGGGGTTCGGATCGGCAACTGGTCGTCATGGTAGAACATTTCGACCTGCTTTGCCCCCAGTCCTTCTATGTCAAATGCGCCGCGGCTCACGAAGTGCTTGAGCTTTTCGACCGCTTGCGCCGGGCAGATCAAACCACCCGTACAGCGCCGGACTGCATCACCCTCTTCCCGGATCGCGTCAGAACCGCATTCAGGACACTGAGACGGGAATTGAAACGGCAGCGCGTCCGCTGGCCGTTTCGAAAGATCCACATCGGCAACTTTGGGGATAACATCACCGGCGCGATACACCTGTACCCAGTCGCCGACACGAATGTCCTTGCCGTCCCTGATGATGCCGCCCTTATTGTCGCGTCCGGCGATGTAGTCCTCGTTGTGCAGTGTCGCATTCGACACCACCACTCCGCCAACCGTGACGGGACTGAGACGCGCAACGGGGCTGAGCGCACCCGTGCGCCCCACCTGGATGTCGATGGCATCAAGCCGGGTCCACGCCAGCTCGGCAGGAAACTTGTGCGCGACAGCCCAACGCGGCGTCGTCGACCTGAAGCCAAGGCGGCCCTGGAGGGCGAGGTCATTGACCTTGTAAACAACGCCATCAATGTCATAGCCAAGCGTTGCGCGCGCCTGTTCGATCCGTCGATAGTGCGCGACCATCTCTTTGGGCCCGGCACACAGTGTCGTCAGCGGGTTGGTCTGAAACCCGAGCTCAGCCAGTCTTTCGATGGCACCCATCTGTGTATCCGCCAAAGGGTTCGACAATGCGCCCCATGCATAAGCAAAAAATCGCAACGGACGTGCTCGTGTGATGTTTGCATCCAGCTGACGTAAGGATCCAGCGGCGGCGTTGCGCGGATTGGCAAAGGGTTTCTGCCCGGTCTCTTCCTGCCGCGCATTCAGCGCATCGAAGTCTGGATGGGACATGTAGACTTCACCGCGGACCTCAAGCACCTCCGGCGCTCCGGTCAAGGTTTGAGGGACGTCGTCGATGGTCCGCGCATTTGCTGTTACATTTTCGCCAACGGTACCATCGCCGCGAGTGGCAGCCTGAACCAGCGCGCCATTTTCATACCGTAGCGACAGGGAAAGGCCATCAATCTTGGGTTCCGCCGTGTAGCTGAGTTGCGCACCCGCATTCAGACCAAGATACTTTCTGATCCTGGTGTCGAATTCAGCAACATCATCGTCTTCAAAGGCATTGGCAAGCGACAGCATGGACACTGCGTGGGTCACCTTGGAAAAGCCGCTTGCCACCGGTGCACCGACTTGATCGCTTGGGCTGTCATCACGTTTGAGATCGGGAAAGCGCGCCTCGATCTCCGCGTTGCGGCGCTTGAGGCTGTCATAGTCCGCATCGCTGATCTCAGGTGCGTCGTCAGTGTGATAGGCGAGGTTGGCCTTTGCAAGTGCATCGGCCAGGCGCGCAAGTTCTGCTTTCGCCTGTTGTTCCGTCAGCACATTAACTTCGATTGTGTCCGTCACGACGCATCCCCTGTCCGTCATGCGCCAAGAGATAAAAGCCGGGACCGGCACGGTCCAGTCATTGGTCACACAGGAATGGCCACAAAGGCAAAAAGACCGACACGCAATACGTCGCGCCGGTCTTTTCAGAGGGATTTTGCGTCGTTATGCGCCAATCGCTATGGGTCGGTCTTCCGCCGCTTCAACCGGCTCCGGATCACGCAGCACGTAACCGCGGCCCCAGACCGTCTCAATGTAGTTCTGACCACCCGTGGCATTGCTCAACTTCTTGCGCAACTTGCAGATGAAAACATCAATGATCTTCAGCTCCGGCTCGTCCATGCCGCCATACAGATGGTTCAGGAACATCTCTTTCGTCAGCGTGGTGCCCTTGCGCAGGCTAAGCAGCTCCAGCATCTGGTATTCTTTGCCCGTCAGATGCACTGTCTTGTTGTCGACACTGACCGTCTTGGCATCCAGGTTCACCGAAATGTCGCCGGTTTCGATCACCGACTGCGAATGCCCCTTCGAGCGACGGATAATGGCGTGAATGCGCGCCACCAGTTCTTCGCGGTGGAACGGTTTGGTCAGATAGTCGTCGGCACCGAAACCAAATCCCTTGATCTTGTTTTCCGTGTCATCGGCGCCGGACAGAATGAGGATCGGCGTTTCAACACGGGCCAGACGCAGCTGGCGCAGCACCTCGTGACCGTTCATGTCCGGCAGGTCGAGGTCGAGCAGTATGAGGTCGTAGTCATACAGCTTCGCCAGATCGATCCCCTCTTCCCCCAGGTCCGTCGCATAGACGTTCAGGTTGGCATGGGTCAGCATCAGTTCAATGCTTTTGGAGGTTGTCGGGTCGTCTTCTACAAGCAGCACACGCATTTTTCGGTCTCCACACTGGGGGTGTTCGGGTGTTGAACTAAACGTGAACCGAAAAGGTTAACCACACGTTACCCTTGATGCAAACTTATCTTAACAACTTAAAGTTGTCTATATTTTTGTAATGCTGTTGCCTTCAACGCGTCCTCACCGTGCATCGATACGGCGCGCACCCACTCGTGGAACTCGTCTTCGCTCAGCCCGTAGCGTTCAAGCGCTGCCTCTTGTGTGATCAGACCGTAAAGGACACCGCGCACAACGGCTGCCTTGCGCGAGGCCACCCAACGTCGCGTCGTATTCGGGGGCAGGTCCGCCTGGGTCAGCACAGTGCCATCGGGCATTGTCACCGCACGGGGGCCGTTGACTTTCTTCAGATACATTTCACCGCTCGCTCTTCGCTTTTGCGGCACGGTGAACTTTTGCGTTTAATGTGCAGTTAAGCGAGGCCTTGAGACTGTCTCGCATTTTCATATATATGCGCTCAATTCCCTCGGAGATTTGCCATGCTTGACCAGTCCGGTCCGCTCAATTCATTGGGCTTTCCCAAAGCCCCTGCCGACACGCGCGTGGTCGTTGCCATGTCGGGTGGCGTGGACAGTTCGGTTGTGGCTGCTGAACTGAAAAGTCAGGGATATGATGTGGTTGGCGTGACCTTGCAGCTTTATGATCATGGCGCTGCGCTGGCCAAGAAAGGCGCCTGTTGCGCCGGGCGCGACATCCATGATGCGCGCCGCGTGGCGGAGGAAATGGGTTTCCCCCACTACGTGCTGGACTACGAAAACGTCTTTCGCGATGCCGTGATCGATGAATTCGCCGACAGCTATCTGGGCGGCGCGACGCCGGTACCGTGCATTCGCTGCAATGAGCGTGTGAAGTTCAAGGATTTGCTCGAAACCGCCAAGGATCTCGAGGCAGACTGCATGGCCACCGGTCACTATATCCAACGCAAGATGGGGCAACACGGCCCCGAATTGCATGCCGCTGCCGACGCCAACCGCGATCAGAGTTATTTTCTGTTCTCGACCACCTCCGAGCAACTTGACTATTTGCGCTTTCCGCTGGGCCACCTGCCGTCCAAGGACGACACCCGTGCGCTGGCTGCCAAGTACGGGCTGAGCGTGGCAGACAAGCCAGACAGTCAGGACATCTGTTTCGTCCCAAATGGCGATTATGCGTCCGTTATCCGGAAACTGCGGCCCGAAGCTGCTGCCCCGGGCGATATTGTCGACCACAAGGGCCGCGTGCTGGGACAGCACGACGGTGTGATAAACTACACTATCGGGCAACGGCGCGGCCTGGGAATCGGCGGATTGGCGGACCCTCTGTACGTGGTGAAACTGGACGCCGAAAATCGGCAGGTTGTTGTCGGCCCCAAAGAGATGCTGGCGACGCGAACCATACAGGTGCGCGAAGTGAACTGGCTGGGCGATGCGCGATTCGACAGCCGCGACGAATGGCATGTGGCCGTGAAAGTCCGCTCAACCCGCCCACCGACCGACGCCATCATCCGTCCCATCAACGCGACCGAAGCAACGGTCGAATTGGCTGCGGCGGAAGCAGGTGTATCGCCGGGTCAGGCCTGCGTGTTCTACGACCGCGACAGCAGCCGCATCTTCGGCGGCGGGTGGATCCACAAGGGCTAAGCCCACCTTGCCAGCATGCCGGTGATCCGCTTAACTGAACGCACGTTCATATTCGACAGGCGGAGGATCTGATGACACTCAACACAACCATGGCGGTAGTGACCGGCGGCGCATCGGGGCTCGGAGAAGCCACTGCACGTCACTTTGCGGCGCGCGGGGCACAAGTGACCCTTCTGGATCGCGATTCGAATCGCGGACAACAGGTCGCCACAGAGATCGATGGATACTTTGCCGAGACGGATGTAACCGACGACCGCTCTGTCGCGGCGGCCATCGATCTTGCGCGTGCAAAGATGGGCGGTATCAACGCCGCCGTGAATTGCGCAGGGATCGCGCTCGGGATCAAAACGGTGGGCCGGGACGGGCCGCACCCCCTGCCGGCCTTTCAGAAGACCATCGACATCAACCTTGTTGGCAGCTTCAATGTGGTCCGGCTCGCGGCTGCGGCGATGATCGACAATGCGCCGAGCTCAGATGGCGGGCGCGGCGTGATCATCAATACAGCCTCCATCGCCGCATTTGACGGACAGAAGGGCCAGGCGGCCTATGCCGCATCAAAGGGCGGTGTGGTGGGAATGACGCTGCCCATGGCACGCGACCTGGCCTCCTCCGGCATTCGGGTGATGACCATCGCTCCGGGAATTTTCCGAACGCCGATGCTGGCCGGATTGCCCGAGGACGTGCAGACCGCTCTGGCCGCCGATGTCCCCAATCCGCCTCGCTTGGGTGATCCGGATGAATATGCGCGCCTTGCAGCATTCATCATCGAGATGGGATACCTGAACGGCGAAGTGATCCGTCTCGACGGTGCCTTGCGGATGCAATGATGGTCTCTGAACGGCAAAAGATGGAAGCGGGAGACTGGTACAGTTGTCTCGACGACGAACTCGAAGCGCTGCGAATGGTGGCGCTGAATGCCGTTCATGCTCACAACCACCTGCCTCCTTCCGAACGCCGCGCGCTGAGCGCCCCGCTATGCGGCCTGTTTGCTGATCCCGGGACCAATTGCCTGGTAGAGGTCCCCTTTCACTGCTCCTACGGGCGCAACATCCATCTGGGCACCGAGGTTTTTATCAACAGTGGCTGTGTCATCCTCGACAGCGCACCGGTGCATATCGGCCATGGGACAATGATAGGGACCGGCGTGCAGATCCTGTGTGCCGATCACCATCGCGACCCCGCGAAGCGACGTGCAGGGATAGAGATCGCGCGCCCAGTCACCATCGGCGCGAATGTCTGGATCGGCGCGGGCGCCATTGTGATGCCTGGTGTGACAATCGAGGCCGAAGCGATTGTCGGCGCAGGGGCCGTCGTGACCCGCGACGTGTCGCAGGGCGCGACAGTCGTCGGCATTCCGGCAAAACCCGTGCAAGGTGGCGGGCCGCCAACAATCGATCCGTAGCGCAGCACAGTTCTGACGTTGAAGTTTTCACCAGCGTCGTAGGCCGCATGCACCCAGGAATTGGTAGACTCAACTGACCACCGGTTCGCGCAATCACCCGACCATGCAGCAGAAACTGCCCCGGCCTGATGTCAGAATAAGCGCCACCCCGGAGCCATTGGCGTAAAGCCTTTGGGTATAGCCAAATCGAACAACCCAAATGACGTGTGCGGGTTTTGCCTTGCCTTAAGCACCGCGCGCTAAACCGCTGAAATACAATCAAAGTCTCGGAAGTATCTGTCCACCGGCCGTACATCGCAGTGGCGCTAGAGGCACAAATCCCCATTTGGTTGATGAGGTATCGCGCACTTCGTTTCAGAAAGGCCCGATACAGTATATGAGCGGCGATCGTTCCGGAAACGCATTAAATGCGACACCCCGAATGGGTGTCAGGCTTCCGCCTTTTCTTCGAGATGCAACCATTCCTCCTCCGCGGCTTCCAGCTTGGCTTGGCGTTCTACCAACGCTTCGGTCGCCTTTTTGAATTTCACCGGTTCGCGGGAATACAGATCAGGGTCGGACAAGAGTTCTTGCAACTTGGCCATTTCCGCCTCCAGCCGTTCGATCTCGGCAGGAAGGGCTTCGAGCCTGTGCTTCTCGGTGAAAGACAATCCGACCTTGGGAGACTGTTTTGGTTTGGACGCGGGCACCGTTTTCTTAGTTGTCACCTGAACAACGGCGTCTGCCCGAGGGGCGCGCTGGGATTGGTAGTCGCTCCAACCACCCGCATAGACGGTCGCCTTACCATCGCCTTCCATGGCGATCGTGGTCACGGCCACTCGGTCGAGGAAATCGCGGTCGTGGCTGACCAGGAGGACAGTTCCGTCATACTGGCCCAGCAGGTCCTGCAGCAGATCAAGGGTTTCGACATCGAGGTCATTTGTCGGCTCGTCGAGCACCAGCAGGTTCGAGGGTCGCGCCATGATCTTGGCAAGCAGCAGCCGTGCCTTTTCGCCCCCCGACAAGGACCGCACAGGCGAGCGGGCCTGCGCCTCGTCAAACAGAAATTCCTTAAGATATCCAACGACATGCTTGGGCGTACCCCGCACCATCACCTGGTCGGCTTTCCCACTGACGCGCATTTCGGGATCACCGGTCAGGCTGTCCCAAAGGCTGGCATCGGGGTCGAGTTTCGAGCGTGTTTGGTCAAAGACAGCCAGTTCGAGGTTGGTGCCCATGCTGACAGAGCCGGTATCGGGCGCGACCTCTCCGATCAGCATCTTGAGAAGGGTTGTCTTGCCAACGCCATTGGGCCCGACAAAAGCGATGCGGTCGCCGCGCTGGACTTTCAAAGAGAACGGCGAAAGGATCGTCGTTCCATCGAAAGACTTGGAAATTCCCTTTACTTCAAGAACCTTACGCCCCGACTTTGGACCACTTTCCAAGGCCATGGCCGCCGCGCCCTGACGCTTGATCTGTGCTGCGCGTTCGGCCCGCAGATCCTGCAGTGCGCGCACACGGCCCATGTTGCGCTTGCGCCGCGCGCTGATGCCCTCGACAGCCCAACGCGCCTCTGCCTTGATCTTGCGGTTGAGCTTGTGGCGCGCGGTGTCTTCTTCTTCCCATACGGTGTCGCGCCAAGCCTCGAACGCTTCGAATCCCTTCTCCTGTCGCCGCACCATTCCCCTGTCAATCCAGAGGGTTGCGCGGGTAAGCTCACGTAAAAAGGCGCGGTCGTGGGAGATCAGGACGAAGCCCGCGCGCGTGGCCCTCAGCTCGGCTTCGAGCCAGGCGATGGCTTCGATATCCAGGTGGTTGGTGGGCTCGTCCAACAGCATCAGATCGGGGGCTTCGGCCATCAGGCGCGCAAGGGCGGCGCGACGACGCTCGCCGCCCGAAGCCGTCTCGACCGGGCGTGCCGGGTCGAACTTGAGGCCTTCGCCTGCGCGTTCAACCTTGTAGAGATCGGAGGCTTCCAGACCGTGGATGGCAAAATCTCCCAGCGTGGAAAACCCTGTCATGTCAGGGTCTTGCTCCATGTACCCGACGCTCACGCCGGGGCCTGGCACGACCTCTCCGCGGTCCGGTTCTACAAGCCCGCCCATGACTTTCATTAGCGTGGATTTGCCCGAACCATTGCGGCCAACAAGTGCCACACGATCCCCCGGTTGCACCACGAGAGACAGGTTATCAAAGACGGGATCGCCGCCAAAAGTGAGCGAAATATCGGAAAGCTGAAGAAGTGGAACACGCGCCATATCGGGGCAGCTAGTGGGTCAATTCAGGGCCGTCAACCAGGGTGTCACCCCCCGTGCACCATGCGTACCCCCCTGTGCACCCCCAACGCGCGCTCGAGTGTACCTTCGCGCAACAGATCTTCTTCCCTGTTTCAAAAAATCCCGGGGGGTCTGGGGGGCTGGCCCCCCAGCCGGGGGGGTCGCCCCCCCCCCCCCCCCCCCCCCCCCCCCCCGGTCGGATCGGGGCACCCCGATCCGAAATCCCTACCCCACAACGGCGCGCAACAATTTCTTTCGCGCCGGTGGGATCGATCCGATCTCGACCCCGGTGAAGACGTGCAGCGTATTCATCTGGTCATCGACAACCGCATGATCGCTGACCCAACCGCCCATCATCAGATAGGTGCGCAAGAGGGGCGGCATCCGCAGCATCGCCTTTTTCGCATCGGGCTTGCGACGCAGCCGGGCCGCGTATTTGAAGACCTTGGGCGCCTTGACCTGCGGCAACCAGCGCGATGGCGCAAGGTGCCGCGCCTTGAGCATGGCAAAGGCGTCAAGATAGTCCGCCGTCTCGGTCCCTGCAAAGGACGAACATCCAAAGAGCAGTTCGACTCCCGCCTCGTCGACATAAGAGGTCATGGCCCCCCATGCGACGCGCAGGATGTCGGGATCAGCTGCGTCGGGGTCGATGCAGAAACGTCCCATCTCGACCATCTTACCGTCATAGGCTTCGAGTGCGCTGAGTTCGTAGTACTGCGCGGAATAGCTGTGCGTTATCGTGGCGCCCGTTAGCGGCATCATCCGAAAGCAGCAAACAACGGCGTCGTCGGCGACCCTGTGGATCAGGATGTGCGTACATCGGTCGTCAAAAGCGTCTGCGTCCGACATGAGGCCAAAACACCTCGCCCTGAGTGCCTGCGCGGCTGCGACGTCCTGCGATGTTTGCGCTTGGCGGGCCGCGTAACGCCCTTTCCTGAGCCCAATCATGCGAACCGCCCCTTGCTCATGCCCTTGTGCGCCCCGTTAGCACGGAGCACATGACAGTCGCGTGAAGCGGAGCCGGTCAGAGAACGCCCTCTGGCCCGATGCGGCCGATATTGCCGAGAAGCTGGCGCAGGAAGGTGGTGTCGGTCACGCCACTTTCGGTCACGCGCCGCGACAGCGCGACAACACGCCCGTCTTCCAGCCCGAACCGTTCGATGTTCTGCAGCACACCTTCCTGATCGAAGGTGATGGCGAGAACCTGCCGCTCGATGACCTCCGGACGGCGGGGACCAAATGTGCGCACCCGGCTGCGGACATAAAAGTAATCGCCCCCTTCCAGCACGCCGCCTGCGGTCGGCGGCCCGATCAGATCCTCGACGGTGGAGCGCGTGTCGATTCCCACAGCCAGTTCGGCCAGATCCTCTTCGGGTGGGACATAGCCGTGGTTGCGGAATGTGGGGGAGCAACCCGCAACGCCAATCATGACAATCAGGGCCAGGCCCGCTGCGGAAAGTGGTGTAAAGGTCCCCATATGACCCCCCTTGTTACGCGTCGCCCCTTGCTCAGGGGGCGTGGTGCTTTTATCTCGACTTACTCAAGTGTTGGCCTTGGTTCAAGAAACGAAAGTGCGCCCCATGTCTCAGACCCCTCCCTCGACATCGGCTCTGAAGGTCAGCGGTCTGGCGCAGAATGCCCCGAACCCCTTTGTCATCCAGCCCGATTCCGAAACCACGCGGGCGTTGGCGCAGGAACTGGATTTGTCCGGTTTGCGGAAACTGAGGTTCGAGGGGCAAGTTACCGCCCATGGCGCCACTGACTGGCTGCTCACAGGACAGCTGGGAGCGACCGTGACGCAGCCCTGTGCCGTTACACTTGTGCCGGTCACCACCCGCATCGATACGCCCGTCCGTCGCCTGTACATGCGCGATTATAAAGAGATCGAGGCACCCGAAGCCGAGATGCCGGAGGACGATGAGGTTGAACAGCTCGGCGCCTGGATCGACCCAGAGGTCGTTATGGTTGAGGCACTCAGCCTTGCCGTGCCGGATTTTCCGCGCGCCGAGGGTGCCGCATTGGGCGAGATGGTATTGACTGAACCAGGCGTTGCCCCCCTTACCGATGAAGCGGCAAAACCGTTTGCCGGTTTGGCCGATCTGAAATCCAAG
Source organism: Tateyamaria omphalii (assembly GCF_019802125.1). Taxonomy (GTDB): domain Bacteria; phylum Pseudomonadota; class Alphaproteobacteria; order Rhodobacterales; family Rhodobacteraceae; genus Tateyamaria; species Tateyamaria omphalii_B. The sequence goes on along the minus strand of NZ_JAHVHT010000001.1, from coordinate 1,036,369 downwards.
CTGGAGAGTGACAAGGACGGCTGATTTGGCGCGGATTTGCCCTTGCGTCTTGGAGAAGGATGCGTATTTTGCCGCCCTCACGAGATTTTGGGTTGGACATGTCGCGGCGCTTTGCCTAAACGCTGCTTCAACCCGTACTTGGTTGAACTGAAATGCCCCCAGAGGGGCGAGACGAAACAACTCGCATCCGCGTGACGCACGCGGCGCTGCCCGAACCGAAGGCCCGCTTCAATGGCTGTACAACAGAATAAAGTGTCGAAATCGCGCCGCAACAACCGCCGCGCCCACGACAGCTTGACCCCCGCCAACCCCAACGAATGCCCCAACTGTGGCGAGCTGAAGCGCCCGCACCACATTTGCGCGGCATGTGGTCACTACGACGACAACGAGATCGTCCCGATGACCGAAGAGGTTGAACTGGAAGACGACGCGGCCTGAGCGGCGTCCCCAGCGACAAGGCAAGACAGCGCGCAATGACGGCCCCTTCCTCCGATACGGCCGATGCCAGTGCGAAGCTTGCCTTTCCGATAATCGTATCCATTGACACGATGGGCGGGGACTTGGGCCCCGCTGCTGTCGTGTCTGGCTGTTCGACGTCCGCGAGCAAGAACCCCAAGCTGGGGTTCATCCTGCACGGCCCGCGGGACGAACTTGAGCGCCTTGTCGCCAAGCGCAAGAACCTGGCCAAGCGCTGTATCATCCGCGACGCGCAGGGCGTCGTCACCATGGATGACAAGCCCAGCCACGTTGTCCGCAACGGCAAGGGCACGTCGATGTGGTCGGCCATCGAATCCGTGCGCGCGGGCGATGCGGATGTGGCCGTGAGCTGCGGCAACACTGGCGCCTTGATGGCCCTGTCGATGATCCGCCTGCGCAAGCTGCCAGGCGTGAACCGTCCCGCCATTGCCGTTCTTTGGCCCAGCCGGAACCCGCAGGGCTTCAACGTGATGCTGGATGTGGGCGCCGATGTGCGCGCCGATGCCGACGATTTGCTGCGCTATGCCCTGATGGGCGCGTCCTATGCCCGGAACGGGATGGACCTGCCCCGACCGCGAATCGGCTTGCTGAATGTGGGCACCGAAGAGCACAAGGGCCGCTCCGAGCTGAAGGAAGCCTATGAGCTCATTGGCGCCCAGGCAGATGCGGCGGAGTTCGACTTTGTCGGTTTTGTCGAGGGTGGCGACATCCAGGGCGATAGCGTTGACGTTGTTGTAACCGACGGGTTCACAGGCAACGTCGCCATCAAGACCGGCGAAGGGACGGCGAGCCTGATTGGTGATCTTTTGCGTGAAGCGTTCAAGTTCACGCCCCTGTCCCGCCTCGCCTATTTGCTGGCCTTCACCTCCATGCGCCGTCTGCGCAAGCGCATTGATCCACGGCGTGTAAACGGCGGTGTTTTCCTCGGGCTGAACGGCACGGTTGTCAAATCGCACGGCGGAGCCGATGCTACGGGGATATCGGCGGCCATCAAGCTGGCCGCCCAATTGTCCGAACAGGGCTTCAACGACAAGCTGGCCGCCCGGGTTGCCCGGGCCACTGCGCTGGCAGAGGAGAGCAAGCGATGACGCTTCGTGCTGTGGTGCGTGGTGTGGGTCACTACCTGCCGTCGCGGGTGGTCGAGAATGCAGAATTCGAGGCGACGCTGGACACCTCGGACGAGTGGATTCGCGCGCGCTCGGGCATTGAACGCCGTCATTTTGCGACCGAAGACGACACGACGTCGTCCATGGCGACCGCTGCCGCGCAGTCGGCGCTGGAGGATGCGGGGCTTGGGCCGGAGGACATCGACGCCATCGTGCTGGCAACCTCGACCGCCGATCTGACCTTTCCCTCTGCCGCGACCATGGTGCAGGACAAGCTGGGCATGACCCATGGCTTTGCCTTTGACGTGCAGGCCGTGTGCGCGGGATTTGTCTATGCGCTGGCCAACGCCAATGCGCTGATCGTGTCAGGACAGGCCAAACGTGTGATTGTCATCGGGGCCGAGACCTTTTCCAAGATCATGGACTGGACCGACCGCCGCACCTGCGTACTCTTTGGTGACGGGGCCGGTGCGCTGGTGCTGGAGGGACAGGAAGGTGCGGGCACAACCGATGACCGGGGCATTCTGGCCACCGATCTGAATTCAGACGGACGGCATCGCGACCTTCTCTATGTCGACGGTGGTGTGAGCACCGGGACAAGCGGCTATCTGCGGATGCAGGGCAATCAGGTGTTTCGCCACGCCGTTGAAAAACTGGCCGCAACTGCGGAAACGGCGATGGAACGCGCAGGCGTGACCGCCGACGAGGTCGACTGGATCGTGCCGCATCAGGCCAATATCCGCATCATCCAGGGCACGGCCAAGAAGATGGGCATCGGCATGGACAAGGTCGTGGTCACGGTTCAGGACCACGGCAACACGTCTGCTGCGTCTATCCCGCTGGCGATGTCGGTCGGCCGCAAGAACGGTCAGATCAAGGACGGCGATCTGCTGGTCACCGAAGCCATCGGTGGAGGCCTCGCGTGGGGTTCTGTCGTCCTGCGCTGGTAGCCGTCACTCACCCGCAAAGCCGAGCGACACGCGCCTCATCCCTGTTTTGTCATGCAGCAGAGGCGCGCAGTGCATGTGGCCGCACACCAAGCGTGCGCACGAAGGCGGCGATCAGGCCCTTCTCTTCCTTTAGCCCAGTGACGAAGGCGATCTCGTCCAGATCGAAGCGCGTATCGACCAGCAGACGCACGGCCATGTCGACGCGCAACCAGGTCAGATAGTTCATCGGCGCCATGCCGGCATGCGCGGCAAACGCGTTTCGAAACGCGAATTTACCCATCAGGAACCGGGCGCAGATCATGTCCTCGGTGATGGGCTCATCTATACGGCTGCGCATCCAGTCGACGATGCGCTGGTAGGTTTGCCCGCTGAGTGAATGATCATGCTGTCCCTGAGCCTGCCGGCTGCTCAACTCTGCGCAGGGATTCGTCAGAGGCGCGTGTGCGAGATTGGTCAATTGGTGGTTCAATTCGGCAGCATGATGCGGCACGGCAGTTCCTCCCATTGCGTAATCGCCGGTTGAATTTACCCCATTCGCGCGCCGAGGTCTTGGCGAACTGACACAATGTTACAGAACTGTCGCGATTCTCGCGGTTTTCCGCCGATTGCGCTGTACGACTGCGTTTGGATGCGGTTTTCCGTGCGATCGAGGAACGTATGCGGGCAGAATTCTGCGAGCCACCGCAGAAACCCGACTTCCGTTCCTTTGCCCAAGCTCTTGATATTGACTCGGAATTTCACCGCGCCCTATGGTTTGCCAAAGGGGAGTTCGTATGACTGACAAGACTTTGACGCGCATGGACCTGAGCGAAGCCGTTTTTCGTGAGGTCGGATTGTCGCGGAACGAAAGCGCGCAATTGGTAGAGAGCGTGCTGGATCACATGTCCGACGCCCTGGTGCGGGGCGAGCAAGTCAAGATTTCGTCTTTCGGCACCTTTTCGGTGCGCGACAAGTCGGCCCGGATCGGACGCAACCCCAAGACGGGAGAAGAAGTGCCGATCAACCCGCGCCGCGTGCTGACCTTCCGGCCTTCGCATCTGATGAAGGACCGTGTGGCCGCAGGCAACAAGTCCTGAGCCCATGACCAAATCCGCCGACGCCTTTCGAACCATTTCCGAAGTGGCCGAGTGGCTTGGGGTTCAGACCCATGTGCTGCGGTTTTGGGAAAGCAAGTTCACGCAAGTAAAGCCCGTCAAACGGGCTGGTGGGCGGCGATATTATCGCCCTGCAGACATGCTGCTCTTGGGTGGCATCCGCAAGCTGCTGCACGAGGATGGTCTGACCATCAAGGGCGTACAGAAGATCCTGCGCGAAGAGGGCATGGCCCATGTTGCAGACATGTCGCCGCCGCTGGATGCCGAAACCGATGCACAGCTTGACGCCGACCTGACCGCGCGCATTGCCGAGGATGTCGCGCAGCCGCCCGTCGAGGCCGAGGTCTTGCCTTTTGCAGCGTCGCCTGAACAGGATGAAACAAAAGCGCCGTCCGAAGAGCAAGCGCCACCCGAGGCACCTGCCACGCTTGACGAACCGGCTTTGTCTCCGGTGAGGGGCGAGGAAATGGCGCCGTTGCCATCCTTCCTACGCACGCCAACGCCATCGCCGGATGCCCAAGACTCTGTGCAAGATGACGCATCGGTCGGCCTGCCCTACCCGCCTCTTGTCGAAGATGTTCCACCGGCATCTTCCTTTAATACATCGTCTGAGACATTTGACGAGGAGCCCCTGCCCGCGGAGGAGCAGAGCGCCCCGGAACGTGCCGAAGATCCGTCCGGTTTCGTACCGCATGACACGCCGCCAGAGGCCGTCGATGTGCAGACGGAAAATGCGGCAGAGCCGATGATGGACTTCGGTGAGGAGCTTATCGACAGCGCCGCGGTCGAGGCGGATGCCGAACTGCCTCTTGCCGCCGCAACCGATACTGACGCGCATGACGACACTGCGGTCAGCCAGACAGCCGAACCCGAGCCGTTTGCGACGCCAGACGCCGCCCCGGCCAAGGAAGATACCCCGGAGGCGTTTGCTGAAGCCGACGGGGCCGACGCGCCCGACATTGATCCAGACGCGCAACTTGAGCCTGAACCTGGGATTGAAACTGTTCAGACAGTTGAAGCTGACGAAACTGCGGTCTCCGAGGCGGCAGAACCCCCAGCAGGGGCTGAGGAAAGCCCGGCAGCCGCTCCAACACTGCCGACGTTTTTGTCTGACCGTGGGGGCTCCGCCAACGAGACAGATGTCCCCGAGGATGCTCTGCCCGAAGCGGAACCTGCCCCCGAATCTGCCCCGCTTCCAGTTGCGCGTGTCGTTGATGTCCCCGATGATCCTGATCCGACCACGATCGCCGTGTCCCCTTCTGCGCTGAGCAAGGCGGCGACGCTGACACAGTTGAGCGATGCGCAGCGTAACATGATCAGGCCCCTTCTCGCCCAGCTCACCGCCTTGCGTGATCAGATGGCCAACAACCGGCGCGAGCCGCGGTAAAAAGAACCGATCGAACAGTGCCAATTCCCCCTTGCCCCCGGCCAGAAATCGGGTATGACACCCCTCACGTCGGGCTATGGCGCAGCCTGGTAGCGCGTCCGTCTGGGGGACGGAAGGTCGCAGGTTCGAGTCCTGCTAGCCCGACCATAACACACCGCCCCGGCGCTACGGGGCCGCTGACACAAAGCCTCACGACAGTCACAGAGGGGGCGATATGATCGGCGTTTTACCAGATACAGAATTGCAGGCGATGATGGACCGCGGTGAGATCACCGCCGATCCGGCTGTCATTCCCGAACAGATCCAACCGGCGAGCCTAGATCTGCGGCTGGGCACTGTGGCGTACCGCGTGCGCGCGTCATTCCTGGCGGGGCATGGACAACGTGTGGCCGACCGGCTGGATGAGTTCCAGATGCATGAGGTGGATTTGTCCGGTGGTGCCGTGCTTGAAAAGGGCTGCGTTTATGTCGTGCCCTTGATGGAAGCGCTGGACCTGCCCGAAGACGTGCAGGCGGTCGCCAATGCCAAAAGCTCGACCGGGCGGCTGGACCTGTTGACCCGTACGATCACGGATGGCGGTGTGGAGTTCGACCGCATTCCACCGGGTTATTCCGGCCCGCTCTATGCCGAGATTTGCCCACGCTCCTTTTCCGTTCTCGTGCGACCCGGAATGCGATTGAACCAGATCCGGTTCCGAGCGGGACAAGCGGTGCTGGACGATGCGGCGCTTGTCACCTTGCACGCGGACACGCCGCTGGTGAACGGAGACGCAGTCATTGACGAGGGCCTCGGTTTTTCCGTCGATCTGCGCCTGCCCGAGACCACGTTGGTCGGCTATCGCGCCAAACCGCATACCGGTGTGATCGACCTGGACAATATCGGGCACTACGACCCGGCAGAGTTCTGGGAAGAGGTGCACGCGCGCGACGGGCATATCATCCTCGACCCCGGTGCATTCTACATTCTTGTCAGTCGCGAGGCGGTGCACATCCCGCCGGACTACGCCGCCGAAATGGCACCCTACCTTGCCATGGTGGGCGAATTCCGGGTGCACTATGCCGGGTTCTTCGACCCCGGCTTTGGACATGACGCCGCCGGTGGCACCGGCTCACGCGGGGTGCTTGAGGTGCGCTGTCACGAAGCGCCCTTTGTGCTGGAGCATGGCCAGATCGTGGGCCGTTTGATCTATGAACGCATGAGTGCGCGGCCCGCGCAGCTGTATGGCGCGGGCATCGCTTCAAATTACCAGGGTCAGGGCCTGAAGCTGTCCAAACACTTCGCCGTGCCGAAGGGCTAGGCCTGTTCCGGCTGCGCACTATCGTCGGTCGTCTGACCGTCTTTTTCAGCGGGCGGATCGGGTTTGAAGATGCGCTTGCCCGCTGACTGGATCGAGGCAAAGGCATCCTCGGCCATGAAGCCTGACAGGAACGCGATGAAGGCGACCGTATAGGGGCTGAGTTCCACGTCGTTAGCGGGGCCACTGCCCTGCGTCAGCGCCAGCATCCCCGCGCCCGAGAACAGGAAGATCGCGATGGCGGCCGCAATCCCCTCGCCCACGTTCACGAAGAGGCGCGATAGGGTCAGTTCATCCGCGTTTTTGGCGGAATAGTAGCGCCGGGAAAATGCCACAACGGTGCCGAGCCCCCCTGCCGCGATGGTCACGATCAAGGTCAGGAAGATGGTGGGAAAGCTGACGAAGCGCATCAGGATGTCTGGAAAAATCGGGAAATTCAGCGACAATGCCGACAGCCGCGCCCGCGCCGGATCACCTGGCCCAAGTGTGTTTTGCAGCGCGAGGATCTGTTCGTCATGCGCTGTCCAGCGCAGTCGCAATTCGTCGATCTGGGCCTGAAGCGCCTCCTTTTCGGCCTTGATTCCCAAGGACGCTGTATTGGCGCTGTCCACGTCTTTGGATAGCAAATCCAGCTTCGCAATCGCGTCGTCATGAAAGGATGCATAGCGGTCGGTTGTGTCCAGATCGACGTCGCTGTCCCCTAGCCCATCACCGAGCGTGCGCAGCAGGGCGCGGAGCTGCAAGTTGGCTGTTGTCGCGCGCAGATTGACCTCTTCGGCCGCCACGGTGAGGTACAGGTTCTCCAGCGTTGTGTCGTAGATCAGTCGCTGCGGACCGGCGAGGTCGTATTGATACTCCGACAGCTTGCCAAGGGTGGCATCGACCTCTGCCCGAAGTGCGCGCTTGGCCACTGCGATCGTACCGAAAGATTTGCTGTGCCGCGTCTCGATGTCCGACATCGCTGCCGCATGAATCTGAATGTCTTCACTCACCAGCGTCTTGGCCCGTTCGAGATCCTGTTCGCGTTTGATGATGAACAGAAGGTTGTCGATATCCGCCGCAAGCGGTTGAGTGTCCGGGGTTGCCGCGCTGATCGGTTCGGCCTGCCATGCAGTGCGGTAGATATAGCTGCCAAAGCCGATTGTGACGAACAGCACGAAGACGATGTAGAGCCCGATAACGGTCACTCCGAGTGACACGGACGAGACAAACAGACTGGGTGTGCGATCTGCCATGATTTAAATCCCCCACTTTAATCAATGGAGGTGACGCTACGGCAGCGTCGATGTTCAAGCAACGGTGGTATTCCCGACCCTTTTGGATCGACAGGGCGAACCGAGCTATTCGCGCCCTTCTCTCGCGGCGCGGCGCGCCTGACGCGCGGCCCGGCGGGCGCGTCGCTGTTCGCGCATCTCTGCCTGGGTCGGGCCATCGTGCTCTGCATCATCAACCGGAAGCGGCGGGGCGACCTTCGGTTGTTTGCGACCGCGTGTTGCCTGTTTCACGCCAGCATCTATGCCCTTGTTGATCGCCTTGCGCATGATGACACGCATGATCATGTTGATGATCTGATTTGCATTCATGGGACTGCTCCTCCCGTTTCGCTCGCGCGCAACATAACAATGAATGGGGCGTTTTTCAGGCTCTTTCGCCGATCAATCCTCGAAAAGCTCGGATTGACCCTCTCCGCTTTCGTCTTCCGCCTCGGTTTCCGGGCCAGGCAGAGTGCCGGGCGGCGGCCGGTTTTCCAACAGCCCCGCAGCCCGCAATTCCTTGAGACCCGGCAGATCGCGGGCGTTCTCGAGCCCGAAATGATCGAGGAAGGATTGCGTGACAACAAAGGTCACGGGCCGCCCGGGCGTCATCTTGCGCCGTCCAAACCGGATCCATTCGAGTTCCAAAAGCTGATCCACCGTGCCACGGCTGACGCTGACGCCGCGAATTTCCTCGATCTCTGCCCGCGTGACGGGTTGGTGATAGGCGATGATGGCAAGTGTTTCGATGGCGGCACGTGACAGTTTACGGGTCTCGACCGTTTCCTTCTGCATCAGAAAGCCTAGGTCGGCGGCAGTTCGGATGGCCCAGGCATCGCCGACCTTCATCACTTGCACACCACGCCCCTCGTAGCGTTTGCGCAAGTACACCAAAGCCTCCGCCGCATCGCAGCCATGGGGCATCCGCGCTTCGAGTTCACGGGTGGTGACGGGCTCAGCAGTGGCAAAGAGGATCGCTTCGACCATGCGTTCCTGTTCTGCCATGGGTGGCGCCTCGAACAGGCTTTCTTCTTGTTCTTCAGGTGCTTCGGTCACGGTGTTCATCTCTTTTGCGCAACTGAATGGGCGCGAATGTTTCGGACTGCCGGATTTCCAAGTGCCCCTCCTTTACTAGCTCTAGGCTGGCGGCAAAGGTGGCAGCGGTGGCCGAGCGGCGCTTTGCCGGGTCCATTTCCCAGCCTTCGGGCAGGTAGGACAGGATGTCCGTCCAGTCGCCCGCAAAGCCAATCAAGCCGCGCATCCGGTCGAGCGCTTGTTCCATGGTAAAGACAGCGTCGCGATCCATGACAAAGGGGCGGAATTCGTCACGGGTGCGGATGCGGGCATAGCCTTGCATCAAATCGAGCAATGTCGCGGAATAAGTGACCTTGCGGACCCGCGTCACCATCTCGGACTGACCGCGTGCAAAGAAGTCGCGCCCCAATTGGTCGCGCGCCATCAGCCGCGCCGCTGCGTCGCGCATCGCTTGCAGACGTTCCAGTTGGAACGCGAGGTGCGCGGCGAGTTCTTCGCCCGAGGGTCCCTCTTCGGTCGGGTCCGGCGGCAGAAGCAAGCGGGACTTCAGGAAGGCAAGCCAGGCGGCCATGACAAGGTAGTCGGCGGCAAGCTCAAGGCGCAGTTGCTTGGCCTTTTCGACAAAGGCGAGATATTGGTGCGCCAGTTGCAGGACAGAGATCTTGCGCAGGTCGACCTTTTGTGTGCGGCTGAGCGTCAGCAGCAGATCGAGCGGCCCCTCGAACCCGTCGACATCGACGATCAGCGCTTCCGCCGCGAGACGGTCGGCGACCGAAATGCGGTCTTCCTCGAATGTGTCCTCAGCCATGCCCCACGCTTTAACCTGCCCCGCCCAAAAGCGCCTCAAGTTCGTCGGTGAGCTCGGCAATGTCAATGTCGTCGGGGGTTTTGCGCGTCGCGAGCGCGGCTTCTGCGCGGGCTTGGGCCGCGTCGGTCATCGGACCGGCGGCATTGGCGGAGGCGATGCGCGCCGCCAGCGGGGCATTGCAGTGCAGGATGACGTCGCAGCCAGCGTCGAGAGCGCGGCGTGTAATCAGGTCCACGGTCCCTTCAAGCGCTTTCATCCCGATATCGTCCGTCATGATCAGGCCGTCAAAGCCGATGTCGCTGCGGATCAGGTCCATCGTGTCTTTGGACAGCGTCGCTGGCGCTTCGTCCACGGCCTCATAGACAACATGGGCTGTCATCCCCATGGGCAGGTCGTTCAGCGCGCGGAAAGGTGCAAAATCCTTTTCCCGCAGGGTGTCGAGGCTGACATCAACGCGCGGCAGATCATAGTGGCTGTCAAGATCGGTGCGCCCATGGCCGGGCATGTGCTTCAGGACCGGCACCACGCCGCCGTCGAGATGCCCTTGCGCTGCTGCACGGCCGAGGGCCGCAATGTCGCCAGGGGATGTCCCGTAGCAGCGATTGCGCAGGAAATCATGGGTCTGCGTGACGATCAGGTCGGCCATGGGCGCGCAGTTGCTGTCAATGGTCAATGCTTTAAGTTCGTACGCTATGTGCCTGTATCGCAAATACATTGCGCGTTCTGCATCATCGCCAGCAGCCTGCACGAAATCGAGCGGGGGCAGCCACTCGGTCCAGGTCGGCCCGCGCAAACGCTGCACACGCCCGCCTTCCTGATCGATGGTGATGATCGCGTCTCGTCCCACCGCATCACGCATTTCCGAACACAGGCCATAGACCTGATCAGGCGTGTCGATATTGCGGGCAAAGAGGATGAAACCGAACGGATCAGCGTCGCGAAAGAACGCCCTTTCATCCGGCGTCAGACGCAAACCATCCGCGTCGAGGATGGTCGCGCCAAAATTGCTCATCGTGTGACGACCGGGATGCAGTCGGCACCTTCAGCAACAAGGGCCGAGCAGAAGCGGCGCGCATCGCTGAGGTCGGCAAAGCCGTGCGCGCGCAAGCGGTAGAAGGTGCGACCGCCCGATTGCGCCTGTTGAACGATCCGCTGCTTGTCGTGCAGCAGATCGCCAAAGCGACCCTGCATCTGATCCCATTGCGCGCGGGCAATGTCGGGGGTGTCGAACGCGCCAAGCTGCACAAGCCGCGTCCCGGTCGGGATGGCTGCAGCGTCCAGTTCGGATGTTTGGGACGTTGCAGCAACCTCCGTCGGTGCACGTGTGACCGTTTTCGGGGTGGATGCGGGGCGCAGTTGCGGCCGCACGGAGGTTTGAGGCCCCGGCCCCTTGACCACCGCGGGCACAGGCGTCGGTGTTTCCGGCAGATCGGCTGCGCTGACGCTGGCCAGCACGGCTTCGGCAACTGCATCTTCGATCGGGGCGGCTTCAATTGTGTCTACGCCAGCTGTGAGCTGGTTCACGAGGTCATCGACATTGCCTTCGGCAAGGGCTGTTGCCACGTCCAGCTGTGGCGCATCGAGGCTGGCTTCTACGTCGAGCGGTTCGGGTTGTTGCACGGGCGCCACGGCTTGCGCGGGAACCGGCTGATCTTCCTCTGTCAGATCGACGGGGCGTGGGGCCAGCGTGACCTGATCGACGGGCCCCGAGGCTTCACCCGCAGCGGCCACTTCGTTGACGGCCAGGCCAGTGTTGCGGGCCAGCTGCCCACCGGGGTTCTCAGGGCGCACACGCATTTCGCCTTCGGCGGCGCGCACGACGGGGATGCCAGACACGTCGCGCATCACCAGCTTGTAGCCCCAGACGGACACGCCAGCAATCAGCGCGAGCGACACGGCAGCTCCCGCGAAATTCGTGAGGTTTTTCAAAACGTTCGAAGGCGGCGCGGATGCTTCATCATGCGCATCATAGCCCCCGTGACCCATCTCGTGGGTGTAGTGCATATCTGCCATCTCTGCCTCATTGCCCGCGCGGATACGTGCCCGCGCAAGTCATCTGTCTGTTAGCGCCCGCGTGATCGCGTGCCTTGGGAAGTGTGCCTGTGTGCCCCGTTTGCGGAGCGTTAACGCAGCTCTTCGGCTGGTTTCACACCAAGAATACCAAGGCCCGCTGCAATTACAACGGCAGAGGCACGGGCCAGTGCGATTTTTGCCTGCGAGGTGGCCGCGTCGTCCTGCAAAAAGCGCAATTCGGGCAGATCGTTGCCCCGGTTCCAGAGCCCGTGGAAGACACCAGCGAGATCATAGAGGTAGAATGCGATCCGGTGTGGCTCGTTCGTGCGGGCGGCAGTCTCCACCAGCCGCGGCCACTCGGCCAGCTTGGCGGCAAGCGCCCATTCGGCCTCGTGATCCAGTTTGGTCAGATCGGCGGCTGCAAGCGTCGCGTCATCAGCGGCGATGCCCGCCTCTCCCGCCTTGCGCAGAACCGATTTCACCCGCGCGTGTGCGTACTGGACGTAGAACACCGGGTTTTCCTTGGACTGCTCAAGGGCGGCGTCGAGGTCAAAGTCGAACATTGCGTCGTTCTTGCGCGTCAGCATCATGAAGCGGGTCACGTCCGGGCCAACCTCGTCCACGACGTCGCGCAGGGTGACAAAGGTCCCTGCCCGCTTGGACATCTTGAACTCCTGCCCGTTCTTGAACAGCTTCACCAGCTGCGTCAGCTTGATGTCGAGCGGCACCTTGCCGTCCGAGAGTGCGCTAACGGCCGCTTTCATTCGTTTGACATAACCACCGTGGTCGGCACCGAATACGTCGATCAGCGCGTCGAACCCGCGCTGCACCTTGTCATAGTGATAGGCGATGTCGGGCGCGAAATAGGTCCAGGACCCGTCCGATTTCATGACGGGCCGGTCCACGTCGTCGCCATGGTCGGTGGATTTAAACAGGGTCTGCTCGCGCGGCTCCCAATCCTCGGGCTTCTTGCCTTTGGGCGGTTCGAGCACGCCTTCGTAGATCAACCCCTTGGACCGCAGATCATCCAGCGCGGCTTCGATCCGGCCTGTGCCATAGAGCGACTTTTCGGAATAGAACACGTCCATCTCGACGCCGAGTGCGGCGAGGTCATCGCGGATCAGGTTCATCATGGCTTCTGTTGCGAACTCGCGCACTTCGGCCAGCCAGAACTGCTCGCCCTTGTCGACAAAGGCGTCGCCCACCTTGGCCTTGAGTGCTTCACCCACACCGATCAGGTAGTCGCCCGGATAGGTGCCGTCCTCGAACGCCACTTCCTGCCCGTGCGCTTCGAGATAGCGGAGATAGACGGAGCGCGCGAGCACATCGACCTGCGCGCCGCCGTCATTGATATAGTATTCCCGTGTGACATCGTGGCCTGCAAAATCCAGCAGAGATGCCAGCGCATCGCCAAAGACCGCGCCCCGTGTGTGACCCACATGCAGTGGGCCGGTGGGGTTGGCGGAGACGTATTCGACGTTGACCTTCTTGCCCGCGCCAAGGTCAGAGCGGCCATAGTCCTCGCCCGCTTGCAGGACGGCAGCGACAACGCCTTGCCAGACCGACGGGTCCAGCCGCAGGTTCAGAAAGCCGGGGCCTGCCACTTCGGCACTGGTGATCCGCGTATCGTCGGCCAGTCTTTCGGCCAGCATCTCGGCAATGTCGCGCGGCTTCATCTTGGCGGGTTTCGCCAGCACCATCGCGGCGTTGGTCGCCATATCGCCGTGTGCCGCATCGCGGGGTGGCTCGACCGTGACGTTGTCGGTCGCCAGACCTTCGGGCAGCTGGCCCGCCTCGACCATGGCGGCAAGGTTGGTCAGCACAAGGGCGCGGATGTCGGCAAAGAGGTTCATTTGGGGCCTATTCATTGGGTGCGCGCGGTGTATCACGCGCACCTCAAGCGTCAAGCGGGACTAGCCGGTGAGACGGGTGTGTTCCTGCAGTGCGAAGCGGTCCGTCATGCCGGAGATATAGTCCGAGACGCTGCGCGCCAGCGCGATTTCATCACCAGCGTCCACATTGCGCCGCCATTCCTGCGGCAGCAGGTCAGGTCGGGACATGAAAAGCGGAAAGAGATCGTTGACGATACACGTGACGCGCTCGCGTTCGACCATGACGGACGGAGCGCGGTACATATTGGTAAACAGGAACGCTCGGATCTGTTTCAGGTCCGCCCAAAGGGCATCCGAAAAGCGCACAACTGGACGACCAAGATGGCGGATGTCTTCCACCGATTGCGCGCCGCTGTCCGCGAGCAGGGTGCGGGAAGTTTCGACCACATCCGTGACCATGGCTGCAAAGACGCGGCGCAAGCCTTCGTGCCGCCGGCGCATGGGGTCGAGATCCGGGTAGAGCCTGTCAACCTCGGCAAAAGCCGGGCCGATCATGGGCAGGTCGCAGATGTTATCCTCGCTGAACAAACCGGCGCGCAATCCGTCATGCAGGTCGTGATTGTTGTAGGCGATGTCGTCGGACAGGGCCGCCACCTGTGCCTCAGCACTGGCATGGGTGCCCAGTTCCAGATCATGTTCCGCGTCATATTCAGCCAGCGCATAAGGCAGCTCACCGACGACAGGACCATTGTGTTTTGCAATACCTTCAAGGGCTTCCCAGGTGAGGTTCAACCCGTCGAAGTCGGCATAGTGACACTCGAGCCGCGTCACGATCTTGATCGCCTGGGCATTGTGATCGAAGCCGCCATAGGGCGCCATGAGCGATTGCAAAGCGTCCTCGCCCGTATGACCGAAGGGCGGATGGCCCAGATCATGGGCGAGTGCCACGGCTTCGGTCAGGCAATCGTTCAGGCCGAGGGCACCCGCGATGGTGCGCGCCACTTGAGCTACCTCGATCGAATGGGTCAGCCGCGTTCGGTAATAGTCGCCCTCATGTTCCACGAACACTTGGGTCTTGTGCTTCAGCCGCCGAAAGGCCGAGGCATGAATGATCCTGTCCCGGTCCCGCTGAAATGGCGAGCGGAATGACATCTCCTCTTCCGGCCAGCGCCGTCCCCGTGCGCGGGCTGGATCCGATGCATAGGGCGCGGACATCTGCCAAATCCTTGTCGCCTGTTCGTGTCGCGCATATATTGCAGACGCAGCACGATGAAAACCGTTCGGAGCAGACGCAGATGCAAATGCCACCCAAAGTCACCGACCGCGCCTTTGAACGCCTGGCCGAGATTGGCGCCGCCGATCAGGGACAGGCCCTGCGTGTGGCCGTGGAAGGGGGTGGATGTTCCGGGTTTCAGTATGAGATCGCGCTGGACGACCCAAAAGAAGACGACCTCGTATTGGAAGGCGCGGGCCAAAAAGTTGTCGTGGACAGCATCAGCCTGCCCTTCCTTTCCGACGCCGTGATCGACTTTTCCGAAGAGTTGATCGGCGCCCGGTTCGTGATCAACAACCCGAACGCCACCAGTTCCTGCGGCTGCGGCACGTCGTTCTCGATGTAGCCTCAGGCCCGCGCGAACACGTCAAAGAATGCATCAAATTCCGTAGTGGAAGCGATTGTCGCCTCCAACAACAATGCGGCGTCATCTTCCAGCAAACTGAATACATAGTCAGACATGTGATGCCACTCGTTGCTTCTGGTTTGGGCGGCGGCGAACAGCGCACCTGACACACCGCGCAACGCACTCGGCCTGTACTCGGTCTGATCGAAACGTGCGCGGCCTACCGGAATGGCAGCGCTTGTGTCATCGTACCCCAGAACCTGACCTGCCCAATTTGCCACCAGATATTCATGATAATCATCAGCCGCCGCCACAGTGTCGTCCGTGGTGACAACGAATGTGCCCATGGCGGTTCGCACCGCGTCGACCCAAACAGCGTTGGGCTGCTGACCCGCCTGATTCAGCGCGATGCACACCTCAGCGAGCAGGTCGATGTTCTGGTCCATATGGGCAAGAATACCGACGTATTCGAGGCTCCGCAGCGCGCCAGCGTCCAGGGCTGGGTCGCGCCGTCCGTATTCTGACAGGTAGAAAACGATGTGCGTCAGTTCATATGCTGCCTTCTTGTTGGGCAAGGCAAAGGTCTGTGACCGGCCAATGAAAGCACGCAGACGTTCGTCAAGGTACCGGTCTGCGGCAGTACATATGACACCACGACGGGCCAGCAGACGACGCGCTTCGGCGCGTTGCAGATCGCTGAGTTCGGCATCGGGCAACCCCTGCCCTGCAACCCAGTGACACAAATCCTCCATCTGGCCATCGACGCCCGTTCCCGTCAGCCCCAGGTCTTCGAGATCGAGACCAATGGACAGCAGGAAGCGGTAGTATTGCGGAAAGAACTGCAAACGCTCCTTCAACCCGACGTAGAAGTCCACATGTGGATCCAGCGCTGCCGGGGTGATCGGCATCCCGATACATTCCAGGATGCTGAGCAATTCGGCGTTTTCCTTCAACCAATGCACATCATCGGGAAGCCGACGTTGCGTGGCAAAGAGGTCAATCAGCCTGTCCGTCCGTTCGGCCAGGCGCTGACGGCGCGGCGGGACATTGAGCGCAATGATATTTGACATGGGTGTGTCCTTTCACGTGCTGTGATCATGTCCCGCCGACGCGGGTCAGGAGCCCGAGGAGAACAGGCCGGTGACATCACGCTGCGTGACGGTGCCTGTCACTGGACCCGAGCCGGAAGAAAACGCACCGGTCGCATCGCCGGTTGTCACATCCGAAGCCGTCGGGCCGCTGCTGGTCGAGAAAAGCTCCACACCATCGCCCGCCGTAATCTCGGTGGCTGCTGGCGCACTGCTGGTCGAAAACATCTCGACGCCCTCGCCGATCGTTGCGTCCTTGGCAGTCGGTGCGCTGCTGGTTGAAAACATTTCCACACCCTCACCCATCGTTGCGTCTGTCGCGGTCGGTGCGCTGCTGGTTGAGAACATTTCCACGCCTTCTCCGACGGTTACGTCGGTCGCAACAGGAGCGCTGCTGGTCGAAAACATCTCGACACCGTCACCAAGAATGGCTTCCATCGCGCCTGGTGCGCTACTGGTCGAGAACATTTCGACACCTTCACCAGCGTGCAATCCCCCCAATGCAGAGGTGTCGAGAGCGAGGTTCATTTTGCGTTGGGCTGTCATGGCTGAATTCCTTTCGCCTTTGAGTTGAGACATCAAAAGCGTTGCCCGTTAAAGGCGATTAACAAAAGGATTTTTCTTGTAAGAGGCGAGTTCTTGGGAACTTATCCACATAAGGAAAGCCGCAGAACCATTTGGTCGCGGCCAGCTTCAAACCAGAACGTTTCAGAACAAAAAAACTTATCCACAACCCTGATTTCAATGCGTTTTTTCACATCACAGCATGTGGTTAGTCATTTTTAGCGCGAATCGAATAGTTAAGAAATAGTTAATTTACGCCCTTCAAGCGGTCAGTTCGAGGGGCTTGCCGTTGCGGATAGGATGCGCGACATGTCGGAGGGAGCGGCGCAAGGGGTGGATATGAAAATCGCAACATTCAACATCAACGGCATCAAGGCCCGGATCGAGGCTTTGCCACGCTGGCTGGACGAGGCACAGCCCGACGTCGTGCTTTTGCAGGAAATCAAGTCCGTGGATGAGAACTTCCCCACCGAACTGTTCGAGGATCGGGGATACAACGTTGAAACGCATGGCCAGAAGTCCTTCAACGGGGTCGCAATCCTGTCAAAGCTGCCGCTCGAGGATGTGACCCGCGGCCTGCCCGGCGACGATACCGACGAACAAGCGCGCTACATCGAGGCGACCGTCATGGGCGACACGCAGGCCATTCGCCTCTGTGGACTGTACCTGCCAAACGGCAACCCGACGCCGGGTCCGAAATACGACTATAAACTTGCCTGGATGGAGCGGCTGCGTGTCCGTGCTCTCCAGCTACTAGCCGAAGAAACACCCTTCCTTATGGCGGGTGACTATAACATCATCCCGCAGGCCGAAGACGCCAAGCGGCCCGATGATTGGCGCGACGACGCGCTGTTCCGCCTGGAAAGCCGCACCGCATTTCGGCGGCTCTTGAACTTGGGCCTCACCGAAGCGTTCCGAGCCCGTACCTTCGGACCGGGGCACTACTCATTCTGGGACTACCAAGCCGGCGCATGGAACAAGGACGACGGCATTCGCATCGACCATTTCCTGCTCAGCCCGACCTGCGCGGACCTGATGACCGACTGCCAGATCGACAAGGGCGTGCGAGGAGAAGAGAAGCCGTCGGACCACGTTCCAGTATGGGTCGACCTCGCCGCCTGACAACGCTTGGGAACTAGTTCGGGCCTACGGTGTTGTATCTCCCAAGCACGCAGAAATGCGTGCGGAAAGATAGGAGAGACGACATGAAACGCTTCTTGATGACGACCGCCGCCGCCCTGACACTGGCTGGCACAGCCGCCTTGGCGGCAACTCCGGTCGGGGAAATCGACGTTCAAACCGATCTGACCGCAGTCGAGAATGAAAAGGCCGCGTCCGTCTGGTCTGGCCTTGATGCAGACCTTGAAACCGCCTTGGCCGAACGTCTTGCACCACAGATCGAAGAGCGTGGTGCCAAGATTGAAATCGACATCGACGAGGTGGAATTGGCCAACAGCTTTGAACAAAGCATCGGTACGGCCGACTCGGTTCTGTCCGGTGAGGTAAAGATCAAGGTGCCCGGCCTGGCCAACAACGAGCGTTACACACTGACTGTGACCACGGATCAGGCGCAACAGTACTTCCCGGACGGCACCGTGATGGCAGACCTGACGCTGGGTAGCGACATCTACTACCAGGCGATCATCGCCGCCTTCGCCGACAACGTCGTCAAGAAGCTGCAATGACGCTCAAACTGAACAGTCTGTAACGAGTAACGGGAGCCACTGGCTCCCGTGTTTTTATGCCTCCAACTCGGCATCCCAATAAAGGAAGTCCATCCAGCTTTCATGCAGATGGTTGGGTGGGAACTTACGGCCCATATTGCGCAATTCCTCTGCCCCGGGCTGACGTGGCGGTTTGCGCAACGCCATGCCGGTCCGATGCAGTGGTTTGGACCCCTTGCGCAGGTTGCAGGGGCTGCAAGCTGCCACCACATTCTGCCAGCTTGTCACGCCACCCGATGCGCGCGGCACAACATGGTCAAAGGTCAGATCGCCCTTAGCCCCGCAATACTGACAACGGAATTCGTCCCTCAGAAATAAATTAAAGCGCGTGAAGGCCACGCGCTTTTGAGGTTTGACATAGTCCTTGAGAACAACGACTGACGGTATTCGGATCTCGGTACTCGGGCTGCGGACGACCTCATCATATTCGGCCACGATGTCCACCCGATCGAGCCACGCGGCCTTGATCGCTTCCTGCCACGGCCACAACGACAGCGGATAGTAACTGAGCGGCCTGTAGTCCGCGTTCAGCACCAGCGCCGGGTGCTGTTTCAACGCAGAGGGGCTGCGCGTGAATTCTGTCCTGAAATCGCCGTCCATTCGTGACTCCGTCTTCGCCCTGTCTGCCCGTTATCGGCACCAGAGCGGGGAACCCGCCCCGGCTTTATATGGTGACTATATCTTGTGGAAAGCGTCTGACAAGTGCCGAGACAACCACGAGATGTCGCAGGTCGGATAGGACAGGTTCGTGACAGCCATGTGACGGTTATCCACAGGGTGCATCGCTACTTGCAATGCCCCGCATCCGCTGGACCTTCGGCCAGCGCAACCAGCGGTTCGGCCCGCGGGCTGACCAGCGACAGATCGGCCACCCGCCTGCTGGTGACGGCACGCTGTGACAAGCGGTAGACCAGCTCGGCAAGGCAGGCTTCGGACAGTTCGGACGCACGGCTGAGATTGACGAAATGGACATCCATCATCTGGCCGCCCCGCACATTCCACTGAAAGGATTTGAACCGCTGCACCGGAGAGGCAGCATGCAGTTGGGCCGCGAAGAGTTTGTGAAGGGGGCTGGTTTCCAACCAATCGGTGTCAGACCACCCTTTCAGCCCGACCACCCACACATCCGCGTCGGTCAGGTTGTCCACATCGCGTTTGCGGTCAATCAGGCCGGCGTCTGCGTCCATGTCCAAGAGCAGCTTGCCAAAAGCACCCGGCATCCGGACCGAACGCAAGACAACCGAGCGGTCCAGTTCCGTGTCGACCGCAGCCGATGTTGTTTGCATTTCGTCTATGTTCAAGGCCGTGGCGGGTGCCGTCAAACTCATGCTCAGCACTGCCGCGGCGAGGGCCATACCCCCAGCCAGCGCCATCCTCATTTCGCGTCCCCCTGTGTCGCACTTTGTTATTATGCGATTAGTGCGCCACAGATTTGGCGATGGGGCAAACCAAATGTGCCGATGCGGCACCAGATCAAGGGAAACCGCGAAAAAAGTAGCCGATTTGGCAGTATTGTTCGCGTCAGAGCCCCAATTTATCGCGCATGAAAGCCAAGGCAACGCTCAGCCCATCGGGCGCGATTCCATGGGCTGTGCCCTTCATGACGTGGGCATAGACGTCTTTCCAACCTGCACCCTGCAAGGCCTCTGCAGCTTGCGGCAGGGATTGCGGAGGTACGACATCATCCTGATCGCCGTGGATCAGCAGGACGGGCGGACGGCTGACAACCTCGTCCGCCAGCACCTCAGGGTTCAAAAGGCGACCGGAGAACGCGACGATCCCCGCAACCGGATCTTCGCGTCGCGGGGCCACATGCAGTGACATCATCGTCCCTTGTGAAAAGCCGAAGAGGACGACCTGTTCGGGCAACACATCCTCATCCACCATCAGCGCGTCGAGAAAGGCGTTCAGATCCTCCGCAGCTGCACGCAGGCCGCGCTCTGCTTCCTCTTCGGACGACCCGTCAATCCAGGGGATCGGGAACCACTGATAGCCGCTTGGCATCATCGGAATTGTTTCGGGCGCATCAGGTGCCACAAACAGCGTGTCCGGCAGGTGTTCACCAAGCGGCTCTGCCAGACCCAGAAGGTCCGCGCCGTTGGCACCGTAGCCATGCAGGAACACGACGATAGACCGCAATTCCCCCGACCGCGGCTCGACCCGCCCTGCCTGCAATACCCGCGTCATGTGATCCCCTCTCGTCCCTTTGCGACCCGGTAGTAGGTGAAGAACAGCCGCGCAGCAACCGCCCGCCAGGGCGACCAGTCCTCGGCCATTTGCCGCAGGTTTTTTTCCTTGGGCCGTTCAGGCAGGTCAAAGATCATGCGCGCTGCTTCCTGCAACGCCAGATCACCCGGTGCAAAGACATCGGCGCGTCCGAGGGCGAACATGGCATAGACCTCGGCCGTCCAGACGCCGATCCCCTTCACGGCCGTCAGCGTCGCGATCACCTCTGCATCGGGCGCAGCGCGCAAAGCCTCATAGTCGATCCCCGCCTCGGCCAACGCGATGGCGTAAGTGATCTTCTGACGGCTGAGCCCCGCTGCCCGCAAACCTTCTTCGCCCGCAGCGAGGACAGGGGCCGGGCTTGTCATGCCGCCCGCCTCCAACCGGCCCCAGATCGCGTTGGCCGACGCCGTGCTGACCTGCTGTCCGATGATCGCGTTCAGAAGGGCGGCAAATCCGTCAGGCCTGCGGCGCAGCGGAAGCGGCCCCGCCACATCCAGCGCTTTTGCCAGCGCCGGATCGCGCGCAGCCAGCCAGGCCGCCCCCTCTGCCACATCAGCATCAGCTGCAATGATGCGCCCGGCTGTCATAGGGCATTCACCCAGGCCAGCAACGCATCGCAGTCATCCACCTGTACGTCAAAACCGCTATCAGGCGGATCGATCAGGACCGCCGGCAAACCCAATGCCCGCGCTGCGGCCAGTTTCGGAAAGCTGCCCGATCCCCCGATATTGCGAACCAGAACCACGTCGATTGCCATCTCCCGGAACAAAGCGATTTCATCGTCCACATCAAAGGGTCCAGCGCCGAAGACATATGTACACCCCGATGGTGCAGCACCATCATGGCGATGCAACTGGCGCAGAAAAACGGGACCATCATGATGGGTCAGAACCTCCGCGCTGTCGCGACCGGATGCTGCAAAGACGCGCGCATTAGGCGGGAGCACTGCCACAGCATCGGCCAGCGTGGCGACGTGCTGCCATTGATCCTTGGCCGTCGCGGCCCATCCGGGGCGACGCAAGCGCACGCGCGGTAGGTCAGGCGCCAGACGCGCCGCGATGGAGCGCACGGCATCGTCGAACGGATGGGTCGTATCGACAATGGCATCTGCCCCCCGCAAACCATCGCGCAAATCGCGCACACAAGGCGCATCGGTCTGCATCGGATCGCGCGACCAATAGACCGAAACATCATACCCTGCCCCGGCCAGCGCATGCAGCGCGGGTTCGGTCATCGCCGAACCACCAAGGATCAGAAGCCGTGTCATGGCGCCACCCTACCCCTGTTCACCCCGCGCGCAAGCACCTGTGCTCAAACGCGCGCTTGTCGGGCGCGTGCCGTGGGGATAGTCAACACCCATGACCCAAATCGACGATACACGCGCCAAGCGCAACGTGGCCGTCCTCGTGGCGGCGCAGGCCTTTCTCGGCAGCCAGATTACCATGATGTTCGTGGTGGCGGGGCTTGCGGGACAGCAACTCACGCCATTTGTCTGCCTCGCCACGCTGCCCATATCTCTTATCGTGTTCGGGTCGATGACGGCGGCACCTTGGCTGTCAAACGTCATGCAGCGCTTTGGCCGACGCACCGGGTTCATCGTGGGCGCCCTTGGCGGGCTTCTGGGGGCCGCAATTGGCGTCTGGGCGCTCAGCATCGGCAGCTTCTGGCTGTTCCTGGTGGGCAGCTACATGACGGGTATCTATATGTCCGCGCAGGGCTTTTATCGCTTTGCCGCCGCCGACACCGCATCAGATGCATTCCGGCCCAAAGCAATCTCCTACGTCATGGCAGGCGGCCTGCTCTCGGCCATCATCGGCCCGCAAGTGGTGGGCTACGTCACGGCGGATACGGCGGACGCAACCGTCGCGCGCTACATCCCGATCTACTGGGTCGCGATGGGGTTCAACCTGATGGGCATGGCGCTGTTCCTTTTGCTCGACATCCCCAAGCCGCCCGCACCCTCAGCCACGGACGGACCGGGCCGCTCACGCAAAGAGCTGTTGCGCGATCCGCGCATTGCCGTGGCCGTCATCTGTGCCGCAGTATCCTACGCCCTTATGAACCTTGTGATGACATCCACGCCTTTGGCCGTCGTCGGCTGCGGGTTCACCGAGCCAGACGCGGCAAACGTCGTCACCGTGCATGTGCTCGCCATGTTCGCCCCGTCCTTTTTCACCGGGCACCTGATCTCGCGGTTCGGAGTTGAGCGGATCATGGGCCTTGGCCTTGCCATCCTCGGCCTTGCGGGCGTGGTGGCGCTGCAAGGTGTCGAGCTGGAGAACTTCTACTGGGCCCTGTTCCTGCTCGGTCTGGGCTGGAACTTCGGCTTCATCGGCGCAACCACGATGCTGGCAGGCGCACATAGCCCGCAAGAGCGTGGACGGATGCAGGGCATGAACGACCTGATTGTCTTTGGTGGCGTGACGCTGGCGTCGCTGGCCTCGGGCGGGTTGATGAACTGTGCAGGCGGTGACGCGGTCGAGGGCTGGGCGGCGGTGAACATCGCCATGGTGCCATTCCTGGTGCTGGCGGGTGGATCGCTGATCTGGCTGGTGATGCGGCAGCGCGCCGTGACAGCGTAGCGGACGGACCCGGATCCGCCTTACAGCATCGCGCGCCCGGTCAAAGCCGCCACGCTCAAACGCCACGGAGCCACTGGCGCAGGTATTGCGCCATCCGCGACCATGCCCGGAGCGCGCTCGATCTGTTTCAAAGCCTGACTTGATCCCAAAGCAGGCCACAACGCCGCGCGCGCATCCGCAGGCAGGCGCGGCGTTGTAAGGCGCATCCTGATGCGCCGGGCAAGTGCTGCGACACCATCCTGCGTTCCATCCAGCAGCGGTATGCGCCCCGCCTCCTCCAGCTTGGGCACGGCCCGCAAAAAGGCGACCAGAGCGCCAGCTACCGCCACAGAGCGCACGGCTTGTTCCTGATCCGCGGGCGCGCCCAAGGCCTCGGCGGCGGTCCACATCAAATGCCCTGCGGTCTGGTCGAGATAGCGGTCGAAATGGGCCTCATCTTCGAACGGATCACGGTACACGTCCCAGCGGCGCGCGGCGACAGCTTCATCAAGACGGCGCGCAGCGGCCTGCGTCAAAACAGAAGCCAAGGGCGTGGTGACCTCATGCTTGCGCACCGCGCGCGCTTCGGCAATTTCCTGAAGCGCGTCGCGCCACCACTGCAAGCGCATCTCGGCAATCATGGCTTCTTGCGTCACCCAAGGGGCACGGGCCACTTCGACATTGAAGGCGTAAAGGGGAAAGAGGACGGCCCGGGCTGGAACCGGCGCTGCCATCACGGTGCGAAAGCGGTCCGGGTCCCCCTGTTCAACGATGCGGGCAGAAGGAACGACTGCGTCGGGGAGGCTCATGTCCGGCACGTCGTACCGCAAGCAACTTGGCGGCCCGTCATGTCACGCCATCCTGCACCAGCTTCCATCGGATAGCGTCCAGCAGGGCGGAAAAGGACGCATCCACGATATTCGCACTCACGCCCACCGTGGACCACCGGCGCCCCTGCCCGTCTTCACTGTCGATGATGACACGGGTGACTGCCTCGGTCCCGCCTTGGGTGATGCGCACCTTGAAGTCGACCAGGCGGATGTCCTCGACATAGGTTTGGTACCGCCCCAGGTCCTTGGCCAGGGCCTTGGCCAGCGCGTTCACAGGGCCACGGTCGGTGCCTGCCTCGTCCATGGACTCGCTGACCGACAGCATCTTCTGCCCGTCGACCGTCACCACCACGACCGCCTCGGACAGCGACACCATCTGGTCCCGCTTGTTCTTGCGCCGCTCAATGGTCACGCGGTAGCGCTTGACCTCGAAAAACTCGGGCAGCAGCCCCAGCTCGTCCCGCGCCAGCAGCTCAAAGGACGCCTGCGCCGTGTCGTAGGAATACCCCTCCGCCTCGCGCGCCTTGATCCGGTCCAGAATACGGGCCAGAGCCGGGTCCTTCGGCGGGACCTCCAACCCCATCTCGGCCAGGCGCTTGCGCAGGTTCGACTGCCCGGCCTGGTTCGACATCGGGATGATGCGGGTGTTGCCGACCGTGGCCGGATCGACATGCTCGTAGGTCGTCGGGTCCTTGAGGATGGCAGAGGCGTGCAGCCCTGCTTTGTGGGCGAACGCCGATGCGCCGACGAAGGCGGCCTGTTTCTGTGGCACACGGTTCAGGATGTCGTCGAGCATCCGGCTTGTCCGCGTCAGCCCTGCCAGCGCCTCTTGCGACACGCCCGTTTCGAACTGGCTGGCATAGGGTTCCTTGAGCAGCAGGATGGGGATCAGGGCCGTCAGGTTCGCGTTTCCGCAGCGCTCGCCCAGCCCGTTGAGGGTGCCCTGGATCTGCCGCGCGCCTGCGTCGATGGCGGCCAAAGACCCCGCGACAGCGTTTTCGGTGTCATTGTGGGTGTGGATGCCCAGCCGGTCGCCTTGGATGCCTGATGCGATCACGGCCTTGGTGATCTCGTGGATTTCATGGGGCAGCGTGCCCCCGTTTGTGTCGCAGAGAGCGATCCAGCGCGCGCCTGCGTCGTGGGCAGCGTGGATGGCCTCCAGGGCGTAGTCGGGGTTGCTTTTGAACCCGTCAAAAAAGTGTTCGGCATCAAAGATCGCCTCGCGCCCCTGGGCCGCGAGGTGGGCGAAGGTTTGGGAGATGTTGGTGGTGTTTTCGGGCAGAGAGATTCCGAGCGCCTTTTCGACGTGAAAATCATGCGTCTTGCCGACCAGGCAGACGGCCTTCGTGCCCGCATTCAGGACCGCAGCCAGAACATCGTCATTTTCGGCGCTGATGCCCGCCCGCTTGGTCATCCCAAAGGCGGTGAAGGTGGCGCGGGTTTTGGGGGCGTCCTCGAAAAAGGCGCTGTCGGTGGGATTGGCACCCGGCCAGCCGCCTTCGATATAGTCGATGCCGAGGGTATCGAGGGCCTGGGCGATCTGGTGTTTTTCGGGGGTCGAGAATTGGACCCCCTGGGTTTGCTGGCCGTCCCGCAATGTGGTGTCAAAAAGGTAGAGGCGTTCGCGGGTCATGTCTTGTCCCTTGCTGGGACGCCTGTGCAGCGACACGATTTCAAGGGGTTACAGAGGTGTTTTAACCTGTTGGTAAGGTTCGGTCTCATTTCAGCGCCTCCAGTTTGGTGGCGTCGAAGTCTGGGCCGGGCACCAATTCGACACCTTCCTGAGTCATACGAACCTCGACTCCTGCAGCTAGCAAACTGGCCTTCAATTCATCGACTTCTGAAAAATCCTTGGTTTCCTTCGCCCGTTTTCGCAATCGATCCAGTTCACTTCCTAGGTGTTGTGCCAGCTCGCCCAGGCCGTGTTCTTCCTGCCCCCACGTTTGCGAAGCGCACGAGGAAGACTGTTCGTTTTCACGGGATTGAAACTGAAATGGATAAAAAGCGCGCACCAGATGCTCTGGGTCAAAACCCAGTAGGTATAGCCCCGAGGCTAGCGCACCAGTTTGCAATTCGGACGCATAGTCCCGTAGTAATTTCAGTGCCAGGGACGTGTTCAAGTCATCAGATAAGGCCCTAACAAACTCGTCGGGAGGTGGTATCAGCTTTCCATTGTGATGCCCTCGGTGCGTCCAGAGCGGCGGATCGGCCAAAAGCGCCGCCCACTTGCGGAGAGTTTTTTCCGCCTCCGCCCGCTTCTTCTCCGTCCAGTCCATCGGCTTGCGGTAATGCGTGGACAGCATGACAAACCGGATCACCTCGCCCGGAACGCCCTGATCCAGCAAGTCGCGCACGGTAAAGAAGTTGCCCAGGGACTTGGACATCTTCTTGCCCTCGACCTGCAACATCTCGTTGTGCATCCAGACATTGGCAAAGCCGTGGCCTGCGCATTTCGACTGCGCGATCTCGTTCTCATGGTGCGGAAATTGCAGATCGTTGCCGCCGCCGTGGATGTCGAACCGGTCGCCCAGCAGATCATAGGCCATGGCCGAGCATTCGATGTGCCAGCCGGGCCGTCCCCGGCCCCATGGGCTGTCCCAGCCGGGCAGATCGTCGTCGGAGGGCTTCCAGAGGACAAAATCCATCGGGTCCTCCTTGTAAGGCGCGACCTCGACCCGGGCACCGGCGATCATGTCGTCGACGGAGCGACCCGACAGCTTGCCATAGTCGGCGTATTCGCGGACGCGGAACAGCACGTGCCTGTCGTTGGCGTAGGCGAAGCCCTTGGCGATCAGATCCTCGATCATGGCGATCATCTGGGCGATGAATTCCGTGGCGCGCGGTTCCTGGCTGGGCCGCAGCGCGCCGAGGGCATCCATATCCTCGTGATACCAGTGGATGGTTTCGTCGGATCGGTCGCGGATCAACTCTTCCAACGTGCCCGGAGCGCCCGCAGCCTTGCGGGCCTGTGCCGTTTCGTTGATCCGGTCATCCACATCCGTGAAGTTCCGCACGTAAGTCACTGCATTCTCACCATAAACATGGCGCAGCAGGCGAAAGAGCACGTCAAAGACCAGCACGGGCCGCGCGTTGCCCAGATGGGCGCGGTCATAGACCGTGGGGCCGCAGACATACATCCGCACATTTGACGGATCGATGGGCGTGAACGCCTCTTTCCCTCGGGTCGCGGTGTTGTGGAGCTGGATGGTCATGTCGAAGCCTCAGATATGCACGTCGCGGGCGCGGGTTTGGCGCGGGCCTAGCAATTCTGAGATGTCATGGAAACAAAGAACCGGCCCGCTGAAGAAATCAGCAGATGATGCAGCAGGTAATGCAGATCGTTCCGGTCATGGGCTGTGGGTAGCGCGGCGGGTGACGGCGGTCAACCCTTTTCGGCGGCTGGGCAGTGCCGTGGGGCCGTGCGGGGTTTGGAGAGGACATATGCGTTGGGGGGCGACCGCATGAGATGGAGGTGGGGTCTGAGCCCGGATTGTCCAATGCTGCCCGGCAGATGGGTGACAGTTTCGCCTGACAGCTCGATGGTCTCCGCCCCGGCAAGGCTGTAGCATGACGGCATGGCCACTGAGACCGAAAACGGCGTTGCAGCGCCAGCCCTTGCCGCCATGTCGGCCGCGCTGTTCTTTGGCGCTTCGGTGGTGGCAACCCGGTTTGTCGTTGGCGAGACGGGCGCGGTGACCCTTGCATTCCTCAGGTTCGCGATTGGCACGGCCTGTATCGCAAGTATCGCGGTTGTCACGTCCGGGGTCGGAATTCGGCGCAAGGACATTCCCGCCACGCTCGCCCTGGGCGCGCTGTTTTTCGGGGTTTTTCCGTGGCTGTTCAGTCAATCCCTGCTGTTCATACCCGCATCGGTCGGAGCGATCATTCTTGCCACCATGCCCGTTCTTACGCTCGTGATGGCCGCACTCGTGGGGATCGAGGCGCTCACCCGGAACAAGCTGATTGGAACGGGTTTGGCATTTGCAGGCGTGGCCATAGCCGTTGCCTCGCCCGGGTCGTTCGCCGGTATGACCGGCGTCGATCTGTGGATTGGTGCAGCCCTGATGCTTGCCACGTCCCTGTGTGGCGCAATCTACAATGTCTTTTCGCGCCCATTCCTGCAGCGGAACAATTCGATTGCGTTCACGACGGTGTCGATGATGTCGGGTGCCGCTTTCCTGCTGCCCTTCGCCGCCTTCGAGGCTGCCATGGTTGGCTTGCCTGCGATCTCGACCAGCGGCCTGCTGGCGGTCTTGTTCCTCGGCACGCTTGGGGGTGGTATCGGTTTCTACCTCTGGATTTGGGCCTTGCAACGCACGACACCCACGAAGGTGGCGATCTTTGTCACGCTCAATCCGATCGCGGCAATCGGGCTGGCTGTCCTTTTGCTCGGAGAGCCGTTTCGGCCCATCATCGCGCTTGGATTGGTCCTTGTTTTGGCTGGAATCGTCTGTGTCAGCGTGCCGATGCGGGCTAAGGGGCCGGCTGCCTGAGCGGCTCGGATTCTTGGCTGGCAAGGCACCGCAGGATTTGACAGGCGCGCCCAGACGCACAACAGTTTCCGCACCCGAAGCTGCACCGGACAAGGCTTGACCATGACCCTCGATGACGCGAACCGCATCTGCGCCGCCCTGCCCGGCGCCTGGTATCACTCCAACGCCGAGGGCGGGCTTGAGGCGTGGAAGGTGGGTAACAAGATGTTTGCCTGTTACGGACATGCGCTGGACGGGATTTCGGTCAAGACAGCAGATCCTGAAAGTGCGCAGTTCCTGATCGAGATTGGCGCGGCAGTAAAGGCGAAGTATTTTCACCGGTCCTGGGTGCGGATTCCCTTTGATCATCCCGGCGTGGACGCTTTGCAGGACCGGATCCACACCTCCTATGGCCTGATCCGCAAGAGCCTGCCCAAGAAGGCGCAGGCAGAGCTGGCGGCCTGGCAGGACGACACCTAGGTCTTCTTCTGACTGGAAATACGACGGGGTCCGGGGCAGCGCCCCGGTCCATCGTGTTGACATCGCTCGTCCCCTCTGTCCCCTTGGCGCCACCATCTGCCAAGGAGCGCGCGCATGACCCTGTCCCAACGGATGCAAACCCTGACCGGCGGCGGATCGGACGGGTGGGATGTGTTCCTCAAGGCGCGCCGGATGATTGCCGAGGGTACGCCCGTGGTCGAGCTGACCATTGGTGAGCATGACATACGCACCGCCGCCCCCATTCTGCAGGACATGCACCGCAGCGCGATGGGTGGGCATACCGGTTATGCCATGGTGCCCGGCACGGACGCTTTGCGTGACATGGTGGCGCGGCGCACGTCCGAGCGAACCGGCGTGCCCACGACCCGCGACAATGTTTTGATCACCCCCGGCGGACAATCGGCCCTGTTTACGGCTCATGCAGCGGCGTGCGATCCCGGAGATACCGCGCTGTATATCGATCCCTACTATGCCACCTATCCCGGCACGATCCGTGGCGTCTCTGCCGTGCCGCGCGCCGTTCAGACCCGGGCCGAGGATGCGTTTCAGCCGCGTGCAGCCGATATTGCCGCCCATGCGCCGGACGCGCGAAGCCTGCTGATCAACTCACCCAACAACCCTACCGGCACCGTCTATTCCCGGGCGACACTCGACGGGATTGCGCAGGTGTGCATGGAGCACGATCTGTGGCTGATCTCGGACGAGGTGTATGACACGCAGGTATGGGAGGGCGCGCATGTCTCGCCCCGTGCCCTGCCGGGCATGGCGGAGCGGACGCTGGTCGTGGGATCCATGTCGAAAAGCCATGCCATGACCGGGTCCCGCTGTGGCTGGATCATCGGGCCCGAGGAGGTCATTGCGCACCTCATCACCTTTGCCACCCACACCACCTACGGCGTGCCCGGCTTTATCCAGGATGCGTCGGTCTTTGCCCTGGGTCAGGGCCCCGATTTCGAAGCCGAGATCGCAGCCCCCTTCCTGCGCCGCCGGGCCATTGCGCAGCGGGTGCTCGGGGCGCAGAACACCATCGGCATGATCCCGGCGCAGGGGGCCATGTACCTGATGCTGGACATCCGGGCGACGGGTATGAGCGGTGATGATTTTGCCAATGCGCTGCTGGATCAGCACCACATCGCAGTGATGCCCGGCGAAAGCTTTGGGAACGCTGCCGCCGGGCATGTCCGCGTCGCGATGACCATTGACGACGCGGGATTTGAAGCGGCGCTGCGCAGGCTCACGGCATTTGCCGAGACCTGCGCGCGGGCCGCTTAGAAGTTGATCGAACCACGCACGGTCAGGGTTGTTGCGTCAGCATCGACCCCGGTTCCGTTGATGTCGTCGAAGTTGTGGTCCAACAGCTCGGCACCGACGGTGTATCGATCGTTGATCTGGTAGGCGACGCCGATACCATAGAACTCACCCGATTCACTGCCCAGTGACGTGTCCACTTCAGCCACACCGGCTGTCAGATAGCCCAGCGTCCGACCGAAGTCATAGCCAGCCTGCAGCTTCAGTCGGGCGACACTGTCCACCTCGGCTGCGCCGTTCAGGTCGATGTCGGCAAAGTCATAGTCCAACTCACCGCCCAGAACGAACGTACCGAAATCATAGCGGTAACCGAGATGGGCACCGTAGAGGAAATCGTCGCCGTCAGCCGCGCCGCTGCCGTCCACGTCACCGTAGCCCAACTGCAAACCGGCATAGCCACCGGTCCAGTCACCGCCAAAGGTCTGCACGGGTGCGGGGGGCAGTGGTGCGGGCGCCGCAGGTTCAGGCGCCGGAGGCTCAAGGCTGCCTGCCAAAGCGGGGCCTGCCAGCGCCGCGGCCAGGCCAATCGCAAGAATGCGCGTCTTCATAAGTCTGCTCCTTTTGTGTTGGCAAGACGCGATCCCGCGCCTTCCGCGGAACAAGTGGCGACTATGGTGTGGTGTTCCAGCCCCGGCCCTTCACAGTCGCGTGCCTGCGCAGCAGATCGCTCAAATTGCCGGACGGCGGCAGCAACATGCCGCGTGACCCCTGTCGCAAACAGACAAGACAAGCGGCATTTTGCACAACATCCTGTGAGCAGACGACACACTGAAACATTCGCGATGGGGGAGTCGCACGACGTGCAGGGTGCTTTCAGCAAGATCAGTTTGGTGACACGTACCATCGGTGCAGAGCGCGGACGAGCCGCGCGCGGGCGACCCGAATTGGCCCGAACCACGCCATTCCTGTCACTTATCTGATCCGCGGACCCAAACACATGAACGATCAAACCCCTTCCCGCTCAGGCGGACGCGCTGCGCGTCGTGCCGCCCGCGCCACCGCCCTGCCCGACCACCTGCGCCCGGTGCGGCCCGGCCTGCAAGGCGGGCGGTACAACCCGCTCACCGACGCCGAGGTGGCGCGCATCCACAACGCGGCCCTTGATGCGCTTGAAACCATCGGCCTTGCCGATGCCCCACCGTCGGGCGTCGCCTATCTGACCAGTGCGGGCGCGATCCAGGGCGATGACGGACGGATCCGCTTCCCGCGTGCGCTGGTCGAGGACACGCTGGCACAGGCAAACCGCGCCATCACGCTGCACAGCCGTGACGGCAAGCATGACCTCGACCTCAGCGGCAGCCGCGTGCACTACGGCACCGCCGGGGCCGCCGTGCACATGGTGGATGTCGACGGGCAGAATTACCGCGACAGCACGGTGCAGGACCTGCACGATGCCGCCCGCATTTGCGATGTGCTCGACAACATCCATTTCTGCCAGCGGCCCATGGTCTGTCGCGACATCCCCGACACGGTCGAGAGCGAATACAATTCGGTCTACGCCTGCACGTCCGGCACGACCAAACATATCGGCATGAGCTTTTCCGAACCGGAATGCGTCGCACCCGCAGTCGAGATGCTGCACATGATCGCCGGTGGGGAAGACGCATGGCGCGCGCGGCCCTTCATGTCGAACACGAACTGTTTTGTCGTGCCGCCGATGAAATTCGCATCGGAATCCTGCCAGGTGATGGAGGCCTGTATCAAGGCGGGCTTGCCTGTCCTGCTGTTGTCGGCGGGCATGTCAGGGGCCACGGCGCCGTCGACCATCGCGGGCGCCATTGTGCAGGCGGTGGCCGAATGCCTCGCGGGCCTTGTCTATGTGAACTCGGTCAAACCGGGCGCGCCTGCGATCTTCGGCACGTGGCCCTTCGGCCTTGATCTGCGCACCGGGGCCATGTCCATCGGATCGGGTGAACAGGCACTGCTGACGGCGGGCTGCGCGCAGATGCACCGCTTCTACGACCTGCCGGGTGGGGCCGCGGCGGGGGCGACCGACAGCAAGCTGCCCGACATGCAGGCGGGTTGGGAACAGATGTGTTCGAACGTGATGGCGGGTCTGTCGGGGCTGAACATGGTGTATGAAGCCGCAGGCATGCACGCCTCGCTGCTTGGGTTCTGCCACGAAAGCCTGATCCTTGGCGATGACATCATCGGCCAGGCGCTGCGCTGCACGCGCGGGATCGAGGTGACGGATGAAACGTTGGCGCTGGACCAGATCGCGCAGGTCTGCATGGAGGGACCGGGTCACTATCTCGGGACGGATCAGACCCTGTCGCGGATGCAATCGGACTGCGTCTATCCCACATTTGGTGATCGCACGTCGCCCAAGGAGTGGGTCGAACGGGGCAAGCCGGACCTGATCGCCAAGGCCAGGGCGCGCAAGGACGAAATCCTCGCCACCCGCCCCGCCGCGGCCTTTGACCCTGTGCTGGACGGCGCGATCAGAGAAAAATTCGCGATCCATCTGCCGGAGGCGTAGCGCCGGGCCATCTGGGCGGACCAGCGGGCTTCGCCCGCGTCGCCCGGCAGCGTGCCACGACGTGGCGCGCGAGAGGGACGGTCCGGGGCTCCGCCCATTCGGACCTCAACAAGCGTGACGCAACGCGGCGCGCGATGACCGGCAGCGTATCGCGCAGCGATGCGCGAGAGGGACGCCGTCTCACGGCGTTTGCCGCTGGCGCGGACCGGTCCGAATTCCCTGTTTCAAAAAATCCTCCCCGAAGGGCCGATTGGCCAAGACGCCCCAGGCCACATCATAAAGCACGCAGACAAAAAAACGGGGCCCGGCCCCTGGGGGGAGACCGGACCCCACACTCCCACCTTTCCACTGCGCGGACGTTACAACACGCAGCGAAAGCCGGGTGTTCGGGTTAGCTTTCGGTTGGCGGCATCAAGCCGGCCTCCTGTGCGGCGGTGACTTCGTCCTCGTCGAGAACGCCGTCAGCATTCAAATCCATTGCGGAAAAACCGTCCGATGTGACCTCTGGAAAGCTCGCTTGCACTTCGTCGATGGTCAGCACGCCATCCGCGTCGGTGTCGAGATCCGCGGGGATCTCGGCCACGGCGATCACGGGAAGGCTGATTGCTGCGACAAAGCTCAGGTACGCAATCTTCTTCATGGGTGAACTCCACTTGAGTTTTTGTTTTGTGCGGCACTTTTGACGCGCCTTCACAAAGATTGAGCACCTTTTGCCGCTTTGCATCCCCGCGCTGCAGCACGGATGCGGATCGCGCGAGCGCCTGCCGATCCGCGCCGCGACGATGGGCGGCAGGCTGCCCAAAAAGGGCGGCCCTGCGGCGTCGGCGAAAACCCCCGGGGTGTTCAAGCGGTTCGGTTGCGCCCAGCCTATGTCGCATGACACATCGCACGACCGTCCCCCGCCTTGTGCCGCTGATCCCCGTGCTGACGCGGCGGGCGCGCAGGCTGTCCCGCACGCGGGCCGAAGCCGAGGATCTGGTGCAGGACACGCTCCTGAGCCTGTGCCAGCGCCTGCAGGACGGCACCGAGATCGACGATCTGCCCGCCTATGCGATGCGCACCCTGTCGAACCGCGCGCGCCGGACCTGGCGCATGGAGGCCACGGACGAGTTGGAGGAGGATCACGCGCTGACCCAACCCGATGCGCTGTTGCGGCTGGATTGCGCGGACACGCTGGCCGCAATCGAGCAGCTGCCCAAACCACAGCGTCAGCTGATGGATCTGGTGGTCTCGGGCGAAACCTCACCCCGCGCGCTGTCGGATGCGACGGGCCTGCCGCTGGGCACGGTCATGTCACGGCTGGCGCGCGCACGGGCGAAGTTGCGGCTGGTTCTGGCCAAGGACGCATAGCCGTCGGGGTCGGTGGGTGGGCGAATTTGCGCAGCAAAGAGAGCGCTCACCGACACTGCGACAAGAAAAAAGGGGGACCGGAAGGCCCCCCTGATAGTTTCGCCGTACAGGCTCAATATGTTAACCGCCCGGTACTTTTCTGCCTGCGGCCTGCACGTCGTCGGGGGCGAGCGCACCCGCCCCGTGTGTCAGAGGCAGATCTCTCTGCCTCCTCAAAAGGTGGGAGGAGCAAACGTCCGCCCCACCCGTCTCGTCGGGAGCCGGATCTGATCGTCCGACCCGGCCCCCTCGCCCCCCTTCCCCGGGGAGCGTATGTCTCAGCTACACCCGGACGTCGCGCCGCAGGTGTTGCACTTCATGCAGGTGCCGTTGCGCACCAGCGTGTAGTTGCCGCATTCGCCGCAGGCCTCGCCCTCGTAGCCCTGCATCTTGGCTTTGGTCCGTGCGTCCATGGTCATCGCAGTTGCCGACACGGTCGTGGTCGACACTGCCGCTGCACCGCTGGCTGCCACTTCGGGCACCAGGGTTTGCAGGGCCACTTCGGCGTCCATGGAGGTCGTCTCGGCCATGCCGCCCTGCAGCACCACCAGGTCTTGGGGCAGGCGCTTGCGGAGGTAGCCGGTCGAGCTGATCTGCTTCAGCACTTCCAGGGACTTGGACGCCGCTGTCTCGGAGAGTTCGGAGACGTTGGACACGCCCTCTTCCTCGCCCCGGCCCAGATCGTCGAATGTGGCCCCTTCGGGTTTCACATGCGCCAGATCGGTGCGGTCCAGGTAGCTGACAGCGAGCTCGCGGAACACGTAGTCGAGGATCGAGGTCGCGTTCTTGATGCTGTCGTTGCCCTGCACCATGCCCGCCGGTTCGAACTTGGTGAAGGTGAAGGCATCCACGAACTCTTCGAGCGGCACACCATATTGCAGGCCAACGGAGACGGCGATGGCGAAGTTGTTCATCATCGCACGGAAGCCGGCGCCTTCCTTGTGCATGTCGATGAAGATCTCACCGAGGTTGCCGTCCTCATACTCGCCTGTCCGCAGGTAGACCTTGTGGCCGCCCACGATGGCTTTCTGAGTGTAGCCCTTGCGACGCTGAGGCATCTTCTCGCGGTGCGATTTGACCACTTCCTTAACGATGATCTTTTCGACGATCTTTTCGGCCAGCACAGCGGCCTTTTCGGCGGGTGCGCCGCTTTCGAGAACCTCTTGCGCGTCCTCGTCATCCTCAACAAGTGCTGCGGCCAAGGGCTGCGAAAGTTTGGAGCCATCACGGTAGAGCGCGTTGGCCTTCACCCCCAGCGACCAAGACAGTTCATAGGCGCGTTGGCAATCCTCGATCGTTGCATCGTTGGGCATGTTGATCGTTTTCGAGATCGCGCCCGAGATGAAGGACTGTGCCGCGGCCATCATGGTGATGTGGCTGTCAACGCTCAGGAAACGCTTGCCTTTCTTGCCGCACGGGTTGGCGCAGTCGAAGATGTGGTAGTGCTCTTCCTTCAGGTGCGGTGCCCCTTCCAGCGTCATCGTTCCGCAGACATGGTCGTTCGCGGCATCGATGTCGGCCTTGGCGTAGCCCAGATGCTTCAGCAGGTCGAAGGTCGGGTCGTTCAGCTTGGCCGCCGGGATGCCCAGCACGCCGGTGCAGAACTCTTCGCCCAGTGTCCACTGGTTGAACACGAAGCGGATGTCGAAGGCGCTTTCCAGCGCTGCGTCCACCTTCGCCAGCTCATTGGCGCCAAAGCCGTGGCCCGCAAGCGTCGTGTGGTTGATCGCCGGTGCGTTACCAATGGAGCCGTGGCCCACTGCGTAGCTGACGATCTCTTCGATCTGGGCGGAGCCATAGCCGAGGTTTTCGAGGGCGGCGGGCACCGAGCGGTTGATGATCTTGAAGTAACCGCCACCGGCCAGCTTCTTGAACTTCACGAGTGCGAAGTCCGGCTCGATCCCCGTGGTGTCGCAGTCCATGACCAGACCGATGGTGCCGGTGGGCGCGATCACGGTGGATTGCGCGTTGCGGTAGCCGTTGGCCTCGCCCAGTTTAAGCGCCTCGTCCCACGAGGACATGGCGACGTCGATCAGGCGCGGATCGGGGCAGTTGGCGTGATCCAGTGCGACCGGTTTCACCGCCAGCTTTTCGTATCCTTCGGTCGCACCGTAGGCCGCGTTGCGGTGGTTGCGCATGACCCGCAGCATGTGGTCGGCGTTTTTCTTGTAGCCGGGGAATGGCCCAAGCTCGCCTGCCATCTCGGCCGAGGTGGCGTAGGACACGCCGGTCATGATCGCGGTCAGCGCACCGCAAAGCGCGCGACCCTCATCACTGTCATAACCGTGGCCCATGTTCATCAGCAGGCCGCCGATGTTGGCATAACCAAGGCCCAGCGTGCGGAAGTCGTAGGAGCGTTGGGCGATTTCCTTGGACGGGAACTGCGCCATCATCACCGAGATTTCCAGCGTCACGGTCCAGAGACGGGCCGCGTGCATGTAATCCTCGACCTGGAACTGGCCATCCTTGAGGAAGGTCAGCAGGTTCATCGACGCCAGATTACAGGCCGTGTCGTCGAGGAACATGTATTCCGAGCACGGGTTGGAGCCGCGGATTGCGCCATCTTCGGGGCATGTGTGCCAATCGTTGACGGTGTCGTGGTATTGGATGCCCGGATCGGCACAGGCCCATGCGGCGTGGCCCACTTGTTCCCACAGATCGCGCGCCTTGACCGTTTTGGTCACGGTGCCATCGACGCGGGAGATCAGTTCCCAGTCGGCGTCTTTTTCGACAGCCGTGAGGAAGGCGTTGGTCACGCGGATCGAGTTGTTCGAGTTCTGGCCGGAAACGGAGCTGTAGGCTTCGGAGTCCCAGTCGGTGTCGTAAGTCGGGAACTCGATGCTGGTGTGGCCCTGACGGGCGTAGTCCAGCACGCGCTTGATGTAGGTTTCGGGGATCGCAACCTGTTTGGCTGCTTTCACTGCCGCCTTCAAAGCATTGTTTTTGTTGGGATCGTATGCGTCTGCTTCGGCGCCATCCCATGTGCCGATGGCTTCAAAGATGCCGTTCAGCTTTTCCTCGTGCATCTTGGAGCCTGCGACGATGGACGCCACTTTTTGCTCTTCGATCACCTTCCAGTTGATGAAGTCTTCGATATCCGGGTGGTCGGCATCGACGATCACCATCTTGGCCGCTCGGCGGGTGGTGCCGCCGGACTTGATCGCGCCCGCTGCACGGTCACCGATTTTGAGGAAGCCCATGAGGCCGGAGGATTTGCCGCCGCCCGACAGCTTCTCGCCCTCGCCGCGGAGGCTGGAGAAGTTCGTGCCGGTGCCGGAGCCGTATTTGAACAGACGCGCCTCGCGGACCCAGAGGTCCATAATGCCGCCGTCGTTCACCAGGTCGTCTTCGACCGACTGGATGAAGCAGGCGTGGGGCTGCGGGTGTTCGTAGGAAGATTTGGATTTGGTCAGTTTGCCGGTTTTGTAGTCGACATAGTGGTGCCCTTGGGCCGGACCGTCGATGCCGTAGGCCCAGTGCAGACCGGTGTTGAACCATTGCGGGCTGTTGGGGGCCGCGCGTTGGGTGGCCAGCATGTGGCGCATTTCATCGTAGTAGGCGCGTGCATCTTCCTCGGTCGAGAAGTAGCCGCCTTTCCAGCCCCAGTAGGCCCAAGCGCCGGCGAGACGGTCAAAGACCTGCTTGGAGGAGGTTTCGCCACCCATCTCGGCGTCTTTGGCCGCTTCGGAGCGCCACAGGAACTCGGGCACGTCCTTTTCTTCGACCTTTTGCAGCTTGGAGGGCACGCCCGCCTTGCGGAAGTATTTCTGCGCGATGACGTCGCTTGCCACCTGGCTCCACGAGCCCGGTACTTCAACCTCGTCCAAACGGAACACCACGGTGCCGTCGGGATTGCGGATTTCGGACGCTGTGGTCACGAAATCAAGGTCCGCATAGGCGTCCTGACCGGCTTTGGTGAACTGTCTTTCAATTTTCATTGCGCTGCCTCATTCCCAGCTGGTGTTCCCGTGCGGAGTGCCTGGTTTTGCGACCCCCCGATGTCTTGCCGACACAAGGGGAAAACCGGACGCGCGCAGACCCGAGTGTCAGGTCTGTTTGATACGTTGTGCGCGGTTGAGTCTGTCCCTCGTGCCTGGCGCCCCGCCCGTAGTGTTGACCACTAAATGTTGTGGTGAGCCGCCCGGCTCGCACAAGGTGGCGTATCTGGAGGGTGTCCGTCAACGACATTTTAGAAGTTTTTTGACAACTTTTTTCTTGACGATGGCGGCCTGCGGAATAGCGCCGATTCACTTCGTTAACGCCGAGTGTCGCGCCGCAAAAATCATCCCGAGGTCTGACCCGAGAAATCACCAGTATTCGTGCAGTTTAGGGGCACCTGTGGATGCTTCACCTGAAGTTATCCACAGGTTAACACCCGGTCATATAGAAAGGTTTTGCCGCGCTGCGGAAAATGTGGTGATGTTCGGCCATCCCTGACATGAGGCCCGAAATGCGACCATTCATAGCCTGTTTTGCCGTCGCGTTGAGCGCCTGCGCACCACAATATGTAGAGACTGTGGTGACGGACGAACAAGATTTGCCCGTGCGCCGTGCCACCTTTGCCGCGAATCCCGCGCCGCTGGATGATGCGTTCCGGTCGTCATGCAACGCGCCGGGTGATGAGTTGCGCAATGTGTCCCGGTCCGTCGTGCAATGCCGTATCCTGCCGCCCCCGGATGTGGCTGCGTTTCTGCTCTTGCGCTACGATGGCGCGCTCGAGGCGCCGACGCTGGTGGTCCAGAAAGAAACGGATCGCGCCAACGGGGACTACGTTGTCGAGCTGTCCTATTTCGCGGAAGTGGTGCAGAAGTCGGGCAACCCGCGGCGCATCTATATCAAGCAGCGTGCGCTGGACGAGTTGATGGACCAGTTGCTGGTTGCAACGGGTGGTGTTTCCGAAAGCTGAGGAACTGGTCGGAGCGAGAGGATTCGAACCTCCGACCCCCTGTACCCAAAACAGGTGCGCTACCAGGCTGCGCCACGCTCCGACCGTGGCGCTGTCTTAGACGGCGCGTTTCGAATTGAAAAGCCCAAAGCGCACGATCAGCACGCCCACGCAGCGTTATTCTGATCAAAACTGGGGTGACGCAGCTCCGCCCCTTCCTCGATCCCAAGCAAACGGGCCAGCCCGCCGTTGATTTCGAGCACATGCGTCAACCCATCGCCGCCATAGATTGACGTTTCATCGAGCGGGATCGCTTCGTGATGGATGTGCGTGACAGTGCCGGTCGGGTCGACAAACAGCATGTCGAGAGAGATGAGCGTGTTGCGCATCCAGAACGACAATGGCTGCGGTCGGGGATAGATGAACAGCATACCCTCGCTCGACGGCATGGAGGGGCGGTTCATCAAGCCGATGGCGCGGCTGCGCTGTGTGTCCGCGATCTCGACCGAGAACCGCGCCTCGCCAAAGTCTCCGCGAATCCAGACGGTGTTTTCGCTACAGGATGCCGCCGCAAGATGCGCGCTGACCATGACGAACAGCATGGCGATGCAACCGCGCACCAGCCGCATCCTAGGCATCTTCCTTGGGCAGCGCTGCCTCCCACGCGAGCACTTCGGCCGCCATGTGGCCACGCTTGCCGTTGATCACGCGCAGCGCGAGCGCCTCGCCCGGTTGCAGATCCGACAGGCCCGAGCGGCGAAGAACCTCGACATGCAGAAACACGTCCTCGGTGCTGCCGAAAACGTTGGCAAAGCCGAACCCCTTGCCCTTGTCGAACCATTTCACACGGCCCGGTTGAAGGGGGGCATCCGCGACAGCCGCTTCGTCCATGTGAGCCAGATCGCTCAACGACGACGAATCCGTATGGGTGGGAGGCGTGATCGACAGCACCTCGACCGCCTGCACGCCCCGTTCCGTGTGCTGAATGCGCACGTCGACATTGGCACCATCCGCAACCGACGATTGTCCAAAATTGCGCAGGACATTGACATGCAGAAGGATGTCGGGGCCGCCCGAATTTGCCACGATAAAGCCGAAACCCTTGACGGGATCGAACCACTTCACCGTTCCAGTGACCATGTCTGTATCTGATGAGTGTTCTGACACGACTTGTCTTTCTTTAAGTGCTTTTTGCCGCCCCCAAGACTTGCGCCATTTTCACATGATAATTCAAGCACGAAATATCGAATATTTTTCAGATGGTTACATTTCACGTCACGTGAAATTCACGGGTTGAGACGTGTGATCGTCCAATCCGCAGCCGCATTTTCGCGTACCCAGCGGAAGCGGTCGTGCAACCGGAATGCGCCGTCGGCCCAGAACTCGATCTCGACCGGGGTGATCCGATAGCCGCCCCAGAATGGTGGCCGCGACGGGTTCGTGCCCTCACGCGCCGTCACTTTCGCGACCTTGGCCATCAGGCTTGTCCGGCTGTCGAGTGGCGCACTTTGATCCGAGGCCCATGCGCCCAACCGGGATTTCAGGGACCGCGATGCGTAATAGGCATCGGCCTGTGGCCCGTCTTCCTTTTCAACCAGACCGCGCACGCGCACCTGCCGCCGCAGGGACTTCCAGTGCATGACAAATGCCGCCTTGCCCGCCTGGTCCAGTTCCGCCGCCTTGGCGCTGGTGTAGTTGGTATAGAAGACAAAGGCGTTGTCCTCGACCTCTTTCAGCAGCACCATACGGGCATTGGGCAGCCCGTCGGCATCGACCGTACTCAGTGCGATGGCGTTGTGATCATTCAACTCGGCCGCTTCGGCCTCGGCCATCCAGGCGCGTACGATGTCAAAGGGGTTGTCCCCTGCAAACTTGCCATCCCGATCCGCCATGCCAGTCTCCTTCGCTTTCGTCCTCAGACAGCTAGCGTTCGCCGGATCGAGGTTCAACCGCACCTGCCTCTCTTGATGCGTCTTGGGCAATGGCCTAAAGCTGGCCGGCAGACGACACGGCCGAAAGTGGGGTACGGGATGGGCAGTGACATGGCGAGCGGTCTGATGGCAGGCAAGCGGGGTCTGATCATGGGCCTTGCCAACGACAAATCCATCGCCTGGGGCATTGCGCGCACCCTGCGCGAGGCTGGGGCCGAGTTGGCCTTTTCCTATCAGGGCGAGGCGTTGAAAAAACGCGTTGATCCGCTGGCCGCACAGCTTGGCAGCGACATCGTGTTGCCCTGCGATGTAGGCGATGAGGCATCGATCGATGCCCTGTTCAACAGCTTGAAAGAGCGTTGGGATGGATTGGACTTCATCGTTCATGCCATCGGGTTTTCCGACAAGAACGAGTTGCGCGGTCGCTATGTCGACACGACGCGCGGCAACTTTGCCCTGACCATGGACATTTCGGTCTATTCTTTCACCGCCGTGATGCAGCGTGCCGAAAAGATGATGAGCGAAGGCGCGAGCGCGTTGACCCTCACCTATTACGGCGCAGAACAGGTCATGCCGCATTACAATGTCATGGGCGTGGCCAAGGCGGCCCTTGAGGCGTCGGTCAAGTATCTGGCCGAGGATCTGGGCAAGGACGGTATTCGCGTCAACGCCATCAGCGCGGGGCCGATCAAGACGCTGGCCGCCTCAGGCATCGGTGATTTCCGCTACATCATGAAGTGGAACGAGTACAATTCGCCCCTGCGCCGCAATGTGACCATCGATGATGTGGGCAAGTCGGCGCTGTACCTGCTGAGCGATCTGGGCTCGGGCACCACGGGTGAGAACCTGCATGTCGATGCCGGCTACCATGTGGTGGGCATGAAGGCGGTGGACGCCCCCGACATCTCGAAAGGCTAAGCCCATGTCGCTGACCGTTGCCGAGCTGATCGCTTTCAACACCGTATTGCTGGCGGCCCTCGTGTCGCCGGGCGCTGCGATGCTGTTTATCACCCGTTCCACCGTGACCGGCGGGCGGGGTGCGGGCATTGCGACAGGTATCGGGCTGGGGACGGCCGCCGCGATGTGGACCCTGGCCGCACTGCTGGGGCTGGAAGTGGTGTTTTCGCTGTTTCCGTGGACCTACACGGCCCTGAAGATCGGCGGCGCGCTTTACCTGATCTGGATCGCCGTTCAGACGTGGCGCCATGCCCGCGACCCGCTGGGCCAGGCGCCTGTTGCGCGCGGTCGTGCCATTCTGTCGGGGATGCTGCTGAACTTCGGCAATCCAAAATCCATGCTCTTTGCCGCTGCCGTGATCGTGGTGGTCTTTCCCAAGGGCCTGGCCCCCACCGACATCGCGGTGATCGTGCTGAACCACTGGGTGCTTGAGCTGATCTTTTACACCTGTCTGGCGCTGGCGCTCAGCACACCCCATGTGCGGCGCGGCTATGTCAGCCTGAAACCCATCTTTGACCGCGTCGCGGCCACCTTGCTGGGCGCACTTGGCCTGCGCCTGATCCTGGAGAAATAGACCATGGCAGACCGCCTCCCCCACGAAAAAGGGTTCCATATCAGTTGGGACCAGATCCATCGCGACAGCCGGGCACTGGCGTGGCGGCTGGATGGGCATGGCCCGGATGATGGTGCGTGGCGGGCCGTGGTGGCCATTACCCGGGGTGGAATGGCGCCCGCGATGATCGTCAGCCGCGAGTTGGACATCCGCACTGTCGATACGATCAGCGTCAAGTCCTACCACCACCAGAGCCAGGGCGAGGTCGAGGTGCTGAAGGCACCGGATGCCGACCTGATGGGCGATGGCAAGGGCATATTGATCATCGACGATCTGGTGGATTCGGGCCGCACGCTGGAAGTGGTCCGCGACCTTTATCCCAAGGCGCATTTCGCCACCGTCTATGCCAAGCCCAAGGGCGAGCCGATGGTCGACACGTTCATCACCGGTGTCAGCCAGGACACCTGGATCTTCTTCCCCTGGGACATGGCCCTGCAATATGTGGAGCCCTATCGCGGCAAGGACTAAGCTCCTTCATCTTGCCAGATAAACTCCCGCCGGAGGCTCCGGCGCTTTCAAACCGAGCAACCCGATGAAAATGACGCGCACCGCATCAACCTTTGCCCCGCCGGTGATGGAGGCGCGGCGCTGGATTGACGGGGTCTCCTTTCCGCCCGACCGTCCGCTGATCAATGTCAGCCAGGCCGCACCTGTCGACCCGCCGCCCGATGCGCTGCGCCAGGCGATGGCCGATGCGGCCCTGATGCGCGATGACGCGCACCTCTACGGCCCGGTTCTCGGGATGCCCGCGCTGCGCGCTGGCCTATCGGATCAGATCAACCGGCACTATGGCGCGACGACCACCGCCGAAAACGTGGCCATCACCTCGGGCTGTAACCAGGCCTTTGCCGCCGCTATCGCGACCCTGTGCGATGAAGGGGACGAGGTGATCCTGCCGACGCCGTGGTACTTCAATCACAAGATGTGGCTGGACATGGCGGGTGTGGCCTCGGTTCCGTTGCCGGTGAGCGATGGGATGCTGCCGGATGTGGCAGCCGCCAAGGCCCTGATCACGGACAGGACGCGGGCCATTGCGCTTGTGACGCCCAACAACCCCGCCGGGGTCGAATATCCGGACGCGCTGGTTCTGGGGTTCTATGAATTGGCGAAGGCACATGGCATCGCGCTGATTGTCGACGAGACTTATCGCGATTTCGACAGCCGGAGCGGCGCTCCTCATGCGCTGTTCCAGCAGGACGGGTGGGACGAGACGTTCATCCACCTTTACTCTTTTTCCAAGGCCTATCGGCTGACCGGCCACCGCGTTGGGGCGTTGGTGGCGTCGCCGGATCGCTTGGCAGAGGCAGAGAAGTTTCTGGACACTGTCGCGATCTGTCCCGGGCAGATTGGCCAATATGCAGCGCTTTGGGGGTTGGAGCACCTCGGCCAGTGGGTTGCCGGTGAGCGGGATGAGATTCTTGCGCGCAGACAGGCGATCACCGATGGCTTCCCGATGCTGGCCGACAAGGGATGGGAACTGATGGGGCTGGGCGCTTACTTCGCCTACATGCGGCATCCGTTCGACATGTCCTCTGCCGACCTCGCGCCGCGCCTTGTCGAGGAGGCGGGTATCCTGTGCCTGCCGGGCAACATGTTCTGGCCCGAGGGCACGACCGAAGGCCGGACACAACTGCGCATCGCCTTTGCCAATCTCGACGCGGCAGGCATAGCGGAACTCTACACAAGGCTGTCAGCGCTCACGCTCTGACCTCAACCGGCCTTGCCCGTGTCTGGCGGGGCCGTTAGACATCCCCGGAACGCAACAAAACCCGCAAGAAGGCGCACATGGCTCAGGGCAAGACTTCCATCTCGAAAATCGCTGTCTGGATCCTTTTGGGCCTGCTGTTTGTGGGCCTGAGCCTTGGCTTTGGCCTCGATGGCTTGGGCGGCACGATCCGCACCGTGGGCAAGGTCGGCGACAAGCATATCGACGTGCAAACCTATGCCAACACGCTGCAACGCGAGATGCAGGCCGTGGGCCAGCAGACAGGCCAACCGCTGACATTCGCCCGCGCGCAGGCCATCGGTCTGGATCAAGCTGTGCTGGCCCAGCTGGTGCGCGCCCGCGCGCTGGATTACGAGGCGGGTGAAATGGGGCTGAGCGTGGGTGACGAGGTGATCCGGGACGAAATCCTGAACATCCCGGCCTTCCGAGGCCTCGACGGATCCTTTGACCGCGACGCGTATCGCTTCGCGCTGGACCAACAGGGCACCAGCGAAGCCGATTTCGAAACCACGCTGCGCGAGGAAGTGTCCCGCTCGATCCTGCAGGGCGCCATCGTTTCGGGTATGCAGATGCCAGACACCTATGC
The DNA here is from genome assembly GCF_019802125.1 of Tateyamaria omphalii. GTDB lineage: Bacteria > Pseudomonadota > Alphaproteobacteria > Rhodobacterales > Rhodobacteraceae > Tateyamaria > Tateyamaria omphalii_B. Next base: position 991,658 of record NZ_JAHVHT010000001.1, on the reverse strand, counting down.
CCGCACGTTGGTGTCTTTCCTTGGTGAAACGCGCGATTTCACATGGGTCCGCCTGGGCCAGGCGGATCTTGAAACCGACCTGCCCGCCCCCTCCGATGACGTGCTGCGCGCCTATTACGAGGAAAACCTCGACGACTATGAACTGCCCGAGACCAAGCGCATCACCTACGCGGTGCTGCTGCCGGACATGATCGTCGGCTCCATGGAGGTCGAGGAGGACACGCTGCGGGCGGAGTACGAGGCGCGCGCGGATCAGTACAATCAGCCCGAGCGCCGCTTGGTCGAGCGGTTGGTCTATTTGGATGCCGAGGCCGCAGACCGTGCCGCGGCGCAGCTTGAGGTCGATGGCACGACGTTTGAGGCCCTGGTGGCCGAGCGTGGTCTGGACCTGGGCGACATCGACATGGGCGATGTTACGCGGCTGCAACTGGATGCGGCGGGCGAGGCCGTCTTTGCCGCCGATGTGGGTGATGTGGTGGGTCCGCTGCCCTCGTCTCTGGGTCCGGCGCTGTTTCGTGTGAATGCCGTGCTGCCCGCGCAGACAATCAGCTTTGAGGATGCCAAACCCGAGTTGCAGCAGGAGCTGTCGATGGCCGCCGCACGCCGTCAGGTCGAGGTTCTGGCCGAAGAATTCGACAATATGCTGGCCGGTGGCGCCACGCTGGAAGAGCTGGACGCGGAAACCGACATGCGGCTTGGCACCATCGACTGGTACCCGGCGCTCGGCGAAGGCTTGGCCGCCTATGATGGCTTCCGCGATGCAGCGGCTGAGCTGACGCAAGATGATTTCCCCGAAATCGTGCAACTGGACGAAGGCGGCATCTTTGCCATGCGGATGGAAGAACTGCTGCCCCCGCGCCCTGCCCCCTTTGAAGAGGCCAAGCTGAATGTGCAGGGCAATTGGGAGGCCGAGCAGACCGAAGCGCGTCTGACGGAGCGGGCTGAGGCGCTGTTGCCTGCGCTTGAAGCGGGTGAAAGCTTTGCCAGCCAGTCGCTGGATTCCATCGTCGAAACCGAGCTGGACCGCAGCGCCTTTGTCCAGGGCACGCCGCCGGAGTTCATGACGTCCGTCTTCGAGATGGAGCCGGGCGATGTGCGTGTCATTCCAGGCTACGGTGCCGTGCTGATCGTGCGGCTCGACGGGATCAACCCGATCGAAGACAGCCCCGAAGCGCAGGCCGAAACCGAAGCGCTGAGTGCCGAGATGGGCCAGATCGTGGCCGGTGAGATTTTCAACATCTTCGGTGAGGATGTGGTTCTGCGCGCAGGCACCCAGATCAATCAGCAGGCGCTGGACGCCGTGCATGTGAACTTTCCCTGATGGCCCTCGTTCCGGACTATGACAGCTTTGCCGCTGCCTATGCGGCAGGCGAGAACCAGGTGGTTTATACCCGTCTGGCGGCTGATCTGGACACGCCCGTGTCGCTGATGCTGAAGCTGACGGGCGCGCAGAAGGACGCCTTTGTGCTTGAGTCCGTCACGGGCGGAGAGGTGCGCGGGCGCTATTCCATCATCGGGATGAAGCCGGACCTGATCTGGCGCTGCGATGCCGAAGCATCGTCGATCAACCGGATGGCGCGCTACGACGCCGATGCGTTCGAGCCGGTGGCGGGCAATCCGCTCGATGCGCTGCGCGCGCTGATCGACGAAAGCCGCATCGCGCTGCCTGACGATCTGCCGCAAGCCGCCGCGGGGCTCTTTGGTTATCTGGGCTATGACATGATCCGGCTGGTGGAGCGTTTGCCGGATGTGAACCCGGACCCTCTGGGCCTGCCCGATGCGCTGATGCTGCGCCCCTCCGTTGTGGCCGTGCTGGACGGTGTGAAGGGTGAAGTGACTGTGGTGTCGCCCGCTTGGGTGAGCGAAGGTCAGTCTGCCCGCGCGGCCTATGCTCAAGCGGCCGAACGGGTGATGGATGCGGTGCGCGATCTGGAACGCGCGATGCCCGTCGAAACACGCGATCTGGGTGATGCGTCAGAGGTGGCTGAGCCTGTGTCGAACTTCACCAAGGATGGCTACAAGGCTGCTGTCGAGAAGGCCCGCGAGTACATCAAGGCAGGCGACATCTTTCAGGTCGTGCCTGCCCAACGTTGGACGCAGGAGTTTCGCGAGCCGCCCTTTGCGCTTTATCGCAGCCTGCGCCGGACGAACCCGTCGCCCTTCATGTTCTATTTCAACTTCGGCGGCTTTCAGGTCGTGGGCGCCAGCCCCGAGATCCTGGTCCGTGTCTTTGGAAGCGAAGTGACCATCCGCCCCATTGCAGGCACCCGTCCCCGCGGGGACACGCCCGAGGCCGACCGCGCGCTGGAGGCCGATCTGCTGGCCGACAAGAAGGAACTGGCGGAGCACCTGATGCTGCTGGATCTGGGCCGCAACGATGTGGGCCGTGTGGCCAAGATCGGCACCGTGCGCCCGACCGAGGAATTCATCGTCGAACGCTATAGCCACGTCATGCACATCGTGTCGAACGTCGTGGGCGAGCTGGCCGAGGGCAAGGATGCGCTTGATGCGTTTTTTGCCGGGATGCCCGCGGGCACCGTGTCAGGCGCGCCCAAGGTGCGGGCGATGGAGATCATCGACGAGTTGGAGCCTGAAAAGCGCGGCGTCTATGGCGGCGGCGTTGGATATTTCAGCGCAGGTGGCGACATGGACATGTGTATCGCGCTGCGCACGGCCGTGGTGCAGGATCAGAAGCTCTATATCCAAGCCGGTGGTGGCGTTGTCTATGACAGCGATCCGGAGGCCGAGTTCATGGAAACCGTGCATAAGTCCGGTGCCATTAGGCGGGCAGCTGCGGATGCGGCGCGGTTTGGTGGTGGCAACCGGTAGTGCTCTCTCTGTCTAGGGTCCGGGTTGTGGCAACCCGGCCCTTCGGGGAGGATTTTTTAAAACAGGGAATTCGGACCGGTCCGCATAGTCACACACGACGTGGGATGGCTTTTGAGGTCCGAATGGGCGGAGCCCAGGACCGGCCGCATCATCTATTCCGGCTGTTCGGCCAGCGTTTTCAGCGCGGCTGACACGGGCGACAGCGCGACGCGTTCGGCCCGGTCCTGCAAACCCCAGAGCAGCAGGGCCGAGATTGTGTCGGGCTGGACCCGTCCAACCATTATCACGGCCCCTTCCTGCCCGGCACGGAAGGCGGCTTGATCCAGAAAGCGCCGGATCACCGTGGGTGTTTGCCCGGCACTGTCGAAGTCGCGGAAGATCAGGCCCGCAGGCACACCCTCGCGGGCGGCGAGTTTCTGCGCTGTGTTCAGCCCTTTGGATTGAAGCACCAACCCGTGGCCGGAAGCGAGGACTGCCGCCGCCACCTGGTCCGACACGTCGCGGCTTTCCTGCAGGCCGATGCCCGTGCCCTCCATCACCGCGACCGCCTGTGGCACCGCGTCGATGGCTGCGGATAGCGTTATCTCTGCATCGGAGGCGGTGGCGCCAGTGGGCATGTCGAGCAGAACGGCCACCTCGAACCCCTGCCCCCGGTACTCTGCGGCGCGCGCGGCGGCGTCTGGGAGGGATGCGTTGACGGCGAAAGAGAGCGGATAGGGAAAGCTTTGCAAGGCGGCGAGGCCCACGCTGCCGCCCGTCAGGTCCGCACCATTGTCGATCAGGACAATGGACATGAGCGGCTTGTCTTCGGGGTTTTCGAAGGGCGCTGCAAAAGCCTCCATCGGCGGTCCGACCGGTGTGACCTCGACCGTCTCTGTCGGCGCAGCTTCGGTCGTGGCGTCCGGCGCGTCGTCGCGGTCGATGAGCGACGTTGCGGGCCGCCCGATGCTTGGGCGTCGTGCATCGGTTGTCGGATCAAGCGCGGAGGGCAGACCGGCCGCGCGGTCCTGTGTCTGTTCGGGGGCCGGGACGGGTTCAACCTCGACCGGGCTGTCGGCCACTTCGGGTGCCTGCGGCGCAGGTGTAGTCCCCGGTGCGGAAGGCGCTGGCGCTTCGGCACCCGGCGTGTCCGTGCCCTCAGGCACCACGGACGCCTCTTCGGAAAAGGCGCCGGGCGCATCCGGGACATCGGGTGCGGGCGGTTGCGCAGGATCGGTGGAAATGGAAAGCTCGGTCTCGCCCGTAGGCGCTGTGGGTGCGTCGCCCTGAACGTTTGGTTGGGTCGGGGCGTTGCTGTCCACGGCAATACGCGCGCCCTCACCCGCATCGGCGGGCGTTCCCAGACCCTCTGCACCGCCTGTTTGTGGAACGGTCGGGGTATCCGCGCCCGCGGCTTCGGCGGCTGTTACATCGTCGGGTTCGGGGCTGCCGACCGGAGGCACATCCCCATCGCGCACAAGGTCCGCGTCGCCTGTGGTTTGCGGCGTCGCACCGGTGCCGGTCTGCGGCGCATCCGATCCTTCCGGTGCGAGCACCACAGCATCGGGCCCTGTCGGGCTGTCGCTGGCGATGGACAGCGCCGCTGCACCCGCAACACTGACGACGCCGCCCCACAAAATGCCGCTCAGAAAACCCCGTGCCATATCTGACCTCTTTGCCTGTCCCGCCGCAGCCCCGCTTTGCGATGTGCCGCCGCCTGCTCTTCCCGTTGTTCCGGCCCTGCCCGCCCCTTGACGCTGGCGGGCAAGCCTGAACATGTAGGCGCAACTATACCGGCCATCGCGCGCCCTTGGAACATCGAATACGACCATGCTGCTGCTGATCGACAATTACGACAGTTTTACCTACAACCTGGTGCACTATCTGGGCGAGCTGGGCGCGGATGTGCATGTCTACCGCAACGACGCCTTGGACGTGCAGGAGGCGATGGCCCTCAAGCCCGATGGTATCCTCCTGTCACCCGGCCCCGGCACCCCCGATCAGGCCGGTATTTGCCTCGCGTTGACAGAAGCAGCAGCAGAAACACGCACGCCGCTGATGGGTGTCTGCCTTGGGCATCAGACCATCGGACAAGCGTTCGGGGGCAAAGTGGTGCGCGCGGGCGAGATTGTTCACGGCAAGATGGGTACGATGCACCACGACGGCGCATCGGTGTTCAAGGGTCTGCCTTCGCCGTTTGAGGCCACCCGCTATCACTCACTGATCGTGGAGCGTGAGGGTTTACCGGATGAGCTGGAAATCACCGGCGCGCTTGAGGATGGCACGATCATGGGCCTCGCGCACAAGGAATTGCCCATTCACGGCGTGCAGTTCCACCCCGAATCCATCCGCTCCGAACACGGGCACGCGATGCTGAAAAACTTCCTTGATCTGATGCCGGTGCCCGCATGAGCGACGCGCTGAAGCCATTGATCGACGCCGCAGCCAACGGCCCGCTGAGCCGGGACCAGGCGGAGGCGGCATTTCAGATCCTGTTTGACGGCGAAGCGACGCCGAGCCAGATCGGCGGTCTGCTGATGGCGCTGCGCACGCGGGGCGAAACAGTCGACGAATACGCGGCAGCCGCAGCCGTCATGCGCGCCAAGTGCTACAAGGTCAAGGCGCCCGAGGGGGCGATGGACATCGTGGGCACCGGTGGTGATGGCAAGGGCACGCTGAACATCTCGACCGCGACCGCTTTCGTCGTAGCTGGGGCCGGTGTGACGGTCGCCAAGCACGGCAACCGCAACCTCAGTTCAAAGTCGGGCGCAGCGGACGCGCTGACCCAGATGGGCATCAATGTCATGGTCGGCGCGGACGTGGTGGAACAGGCGTTGGACGGGGCTGGTATCGGCTTCATGATGGCGCCCATGCATCACCCCGCGATTGCGCATGTGATGCCCACGCGGGCCGAGCTGGGTACCCGCACGATCTTCAACATTCTCGGGCCGCTCACCAATCCGGCCGGGGTCAAACGCCAGCTCACCGGCGCCTTTTCCCGCGATCTGATCCGCCCGATGGCAGAGACGCTGGCGCAGCTCGGCTCCGACACCGCTTGGCTGGTACATGGATCGGACGGCACCGACGAGTTGACGATCACCGGGGTGTCCTGGGTCTCAGCCCTTGAAAACGGGGCCGTCACCGATTTCGAAGTGCACCCGGAAGAAGCAGGCCTGCCGCCCCACCCGTTCCAGGCGATTGTCGGCGGCACACCCGAAGAGAACGCCCAAGCCTTTGCTGCATTGCTGGATGGCGCACCCGGCGCCTATCGCGACGCGGTGTTGCTGAACTCCGCCGCAGCCCTGAAAATCGCAGGCCGTGCCGACACGCTCAAGGACGGGGTCGCCCTTGCTGCGGAAAGCATCGACAGCGGCGCCGCAAAGGCTAAGATCAAGGCGGTAGCAGACATCACCCAGGGCGCGGCCTAGTCCCTTCTCTGGTTCCCAAAATCCCGGGGGTCCGGGGGCTGGCCCCCGGTTCCGCCGCTAAACACAGCGCGATAGATGACAGATACGATCCTCGACAAGATCAAAGCCTACAAGCTCGAAGAGGTTGCCGCCGACAAGGCTGCCAAACCGCTTGAAGCGGTGGAGGCGGAAGCGCGTGAAGCTTCACCGGTGCGCCCCTTTGCCCAAGCCCTGCAGATGGCGAACCGCGAGGCATATGGCCTAATAGCCGAGATCAAGAAAGCCAGCCCGTCCAAGGGACTGATCCGCGAGGACTTTGATCCCGCTACGCTCGCCAAAGCCTATGAAGACGGCGGTGCGACCTGCCTGTCGGTGCTGACCGATACGCCCAGCTTTCAGGGGGCCAAGGAATTCTTGACCCAGGCCCGGGACGCCTGCGCCCTGCCCGCCCTGCGCAAGGATTTCATGTACGACACCTACCAGGTTGCCGAGGCCCGCGCGCTGGGGGCCGATTGCATCCTGATCATCATGGCGTCGGTCAGCGATGCGCAGGCGCATGAGCTTGAGGAAGCCGCATTCGAATGGGGCATGGATGTGCTGCTGGAAGTCCACGACGCAGAAGAGCTGACCCGCGCCACGGCGCTCAAAAGCCCGCTGATGGGGATCAACAACAGGAACCTGAAAACGTTCGAGGTGACGCTGGACACGACCCGCACCCTGTCAAAACAGGTGCCCGCGGATCGCACCATCGTTGCCGAAAGCGGGCTCAACACGCCCGAAGATCTGGCGGATCTGGCGATGTATGGCGCGCGCACCTTTCTGATCGGTGAAAGCCTGGTGCGGCAGGATGATGTGGCCGCCGCCACACGGGCGCTGCTGGCCAATCCGCTTACCTCCGGGGGAGGCATGTAGATGGGGCTCACGCATTTCGACGATCAGGGTGCGGCCCATATGGTTGATGTGTCCGACAAGGACGTCACCGACCGCATTGCCGTGGCCGAGGCTTACGTGAAGATGAAACGCGAAACCTTTGAGATCATTACCGAAGGTCGTGCCAAGAAAGGGGATGTGATCGGTGTCGCCCGCCTCGCGGGCATCATGGGCGCCAAGCGCACCGCCGACCTTATCCCGCTCTGTCACCCGCTGCCCATCACGAAGGTGTCCGTCGATCTGGAGCCTGATGACGACCTTCCCGGCCTGCGTATCACCGCGACCGTCAAGACCACAGGCCAGACCGGGGTGGAGATGGAGGCGCTGACCGCCGCCTCGACCGCCGCGCTGACAGTGCATGACATGGTCAAGGCCGTGGACAAGGGCATCGAGATCGGCGGTTTGCGCGTCGTGCTCAAGGACGGCGGAAAATCAGGGCGTTACGAGGCGACATGATCACGGTTGCCGAGGCGCTGAGCCATCTCTTTGCCCTCGCAGACGAGATGCCGGTCGAACATGTGCCACTGCTCGAGGCAGATGGCCGCATTCTGGCCGAACCGGTGGCCGCCCGCAGAACGCAACCTCCCTTCGCCGCCTCCTCGATGGACGGTTACGCGCTCAAAGGCGTCGAAGCGGACCTGCACGCGCAGTTCAAGGTGATGGGCGAAGCAGCGGCAGGTCATGGTTGGTCCGGCACGGTTGGCGCCGGACAGGCCGTGCGTATTTTCACCGGGGCACCCGTACCCGAGGGCGCCGACAAGGTTGTCATTCAAGAAGATGTGACGCGGACCGGCGACCTGATCACCATCACGGACGAGCCGGGTGCGAAGGACAACATCCGTGCCGCTGGCATCGACTTTGAAACTGGCGACACGCTGGACGCGCCGCGCGTTCTGGGGCCTGCCGACATTGCCCTGCTCGCCTCCATGAACGTGGCAACTGTTCCCGTCCGGCGCAAACCGGTGGTTGCGCTGATTGCAACGGGGGATGAGCTGGTCATGCCGGGTGAAAACCCGGGCCCGGACCAGATCATTGCATCGAACAGCTTCGGCCTTGCCGCCATGTTGCGTCGCATCTGCGCGGAACCCCGCCTGTTGCCAATCGCGCGCGACAGCGCGGTATCTCTGACAACTGTGTTTGGCCTTACCGAAGGTGCCGACCTGATTGTCACCATTGGCGGTGCGTCCGTAGGCGACCACGATCTGGTGGGGCATGTCGCGGGCGAATTGGGAATGGACCGCAGTTTCTACAAGGTCGCGATGCGCCCCGGCAAACCGCTGATGGCGGGGCGGCTGAATGGCGTGCCCCTTGTCGGTCTGCCCGGCAACCCCGTGTCGGCCATGGTCTGTGGCACTGTGTTCCTGACGCCCATGATCCGCGCGATGCAGGGGTTGGGACGGGAAGCCGCGCCGCGCATTCAGATGCCACTGTCGGCACCGCTCGCCTCCAATGGCCCGCGCGAGCACTACATGCGCGCCATGACAAAAGACGGTGCGGTGGCCGATGCAGGGCTTCAGGACAGCTCGCTTTTGAGCGTGCTTGCCAACGCCAACGCACTGATCGTGCGCCCCCCAAGCGACCCGGCACGTGCAACAGGTGACGTAGTGGATGTGGTCCCCCTGACCTAAAGAGTTGACACAAAACGGGAACGTCCATAGAACAAACCCAAACCAACAGGGTTTGGAGGACGAACAGTGCTGACCAAGAAGCAGCTCGATCTGCTGGAATTCATTCACAAACGGGTTCAACGGGACGGCGTGCCGCCCAGCTTTGACGAGATGAAGGAAGCGCTCGACCTGCGCTCCAAATCAGGCATCCACCGGCTGATCACGGCGCTGGAAGAACGTGGTTTCATCCGTCGTCTCGCCCATCGGGCACGCGCCATCGAAGTGGTGCGCCTGCCCGAGAGCCTTGGCGGCGCGCCCAGCGGCTTCCAACCCAAGGTGATCGACGGTGACAAGCCGGACATGCCGCCCCCTGCCTCTGCCCGTCCGGTCGAAGCGACCCACGCCGTCGAATTGCCCGTGATGGGCCGGATTGCGGCTGGTGTACCGATCTCTGCCATTTCCGAGGTCTCTCATTCGGTGGCTGTGCCAGGCCAGATGCTGTCGGGCCAGGGCGACCACTACGCGCTTGAGGTCAAGGGCGACTCGATGATCGACGCAGGCATCAACGACGGCGACGTCGTGGTGATCCGCGAAACATCCTCGGCCGACAATGGCGACATCGTGGTGGCGCTGGTCGAGGATCACGAAGCGACCCTCAAACGTTACATGCGCAAGGGCGATACCATAGCTCTGGAGGCGGCGAACCCGGCTTACGAAACGCGGGTGTTCCCGGTGGGTCAGGTCAAGGTGCAAGGTCGTCTGGTCGGGTTGATCCGAACCTACTGATCGCGCGGCACATTCTACGAAGACTTGGGCGGACCACAGGTCCGCCTTACTTTTTCTTCACCAGTTGCTGCAATTGCAGGCTGCCAAAGCCGATCTCCGGGGCCGATGACTTTGTCCAGCCCGACCACATCCGGTCGCCCGCAATATCCCTGGCCGTGCGAATGCGCAGCTTGTCTGCATCACCTACAATCGCAATGGCGCCGGTGCGCCGCAACAAGGTGGGTGTCAAAACAAGACACGGCATGTCATCCGCGTCTGTAAGATCAGTATTGCTGACAACGATCTCTCCCTTGGTACATCCGGTGAAACCCGCAGCCGCGCGCTTGCCACTGAGGTGAATGATCTGCACCAGATGCGCGCTGTCCCAGCGCTTGGCCGCCGTGGCCTGATCGATCCCTTCCCCATCATTCTCAAGCCAGTTGCGCGCGACAAACCCCGCCCCTTTCGGTCGGCTGAGTGCGCGCCCGTCCTCGGTCATCAGCCCCACGAGGCCGCCCGTGTCCGCAATCAAGACATGCGGACGCGACCCCGCCTGCCACAGTGCAAGGCCCAGGATCACTGGCACCACACCGGCAAAACGCGCGCGCCCCTGCCATAGAATGACAAAGAGCATGCCCATGGCGATCAGGGGCAGAACGACCGCGCTCGGTCCGGCCACGTAGCCTTGCGCCCCGTCAAGCCCAGATACCGTATCGGCCACCCAGAGGATCCAACGCAAACCCGCGCCCATCAACCACAACCCGATGATGTCGAGGCCAACCGGCGCAAGTACCAGAGCCAGCACAGCTGCCGGGATCACAAGAACCCCCATCAGCGGCACGCTCGCGAGGTTCGCGATCAGCCCGTAATGCGCCATCGTGTTGAAATGTGCGGCCCCGATGGGCGCTGTCGCCAACCCGGCCACAGCGGACGAGATGACCACACCGACCACGGGTTGCAGCCATTTGGGGCCCAGCGTCCACTCCATATTCCTGATCCAGCCGAACACAGCCACAAGCGCCGTGGTGGCGGCAAAGGACATCTGGAAGCCCGGCCCCATCAACGCCTCGGGCCGGAGCGTCAGGACGATGATGGCCGCCATTGCGACCGCGCGCAGGCTGATGGCCCGCCTGTTGACGAGGATTGCGCAAAGCGCGACGGCCACCATGACAAAGGCGCGTTCGGTGGCGACATTTCCGCCTGACAAGGCAAGGTAGACCGCCGCAGCAATCAACGCACCAAGGGCTGCCAGTTTGCGCGCAGGCCAATGCAGGGCGACGTGCGAGATCAACGCAAAGAGCAGCCGCAGGAGGCCGAAGACGAAGCCCGAAAGCAGCCCCATATGCAGCCCGGAAATAGCCAGCAGGTGCGCTGTGTTGGAGGCGCGCAAGTCCTCCAGCGCGTCTTGGCTGATCCCGCTGCGATCGCCCGTGGTTACGGCCGCAGCAAAACCACCGACATCGCCTGGCAAAGCGTCCTGCACATGGGCGGATACACCCATGCGGATGCGAAAGATCGTCTGGCGCAGGTCAAACTCGGCCACGCTGATGGCGACCAGTGGCACACGGGTATAGCCTACCGACCCAAGCTCGGCGAACCAGGCATGGCGCTGGAAATCGAAGCCACCGGGCTCGACCGGTCCGCCGGGCGGGCCCAGATGGGCGGTCGTCATCACGCGCAGTCCCGGCTCGGGCGCGACGCCCAAGGCACTGTCGCCGTGCAGGGAAATGCGTACCCGCGTGGGCGTGTCGGCAGGCGCCACATGGTCCAGTTTGACATGATCAAGGGTCAGCCGCACCGCGTCCGATGCGCTGCGATCCATGCCCACGATCCGCCCCTCGACCGGGCCGTAGTACCGCCAGTCCAGCACGGGCCCCGCAACCGAATGCGCGCGCCAACCGGCCAGAACGAAGCCGAGCGCGATCATGGCGGCCAAGACGAATATGGGCGAGGTCAGCTCGCTCATCCGTCGGGCCACGATGGCCATGAGCACGCCGAGGGCGCCGATGCTAACGATCAGGGTGACGGAGGGTTCGAACTTCAGCCCGAAGAACAGGGCGATCCCGCATGCCATACCCACCGGACACCAGCCAAACAGGTGCCCGCGCTGGATCAGCATCGCGTGCCCCAGCCCCATGCTTGCCCCTCTCGCTCGCGGTGAGTATCAGGAGCCGAAACCGTAGACCCGTCGTGGTTAAGCAAAGGTAAATCCGTCCCATGTCCAAAGCCGTCGTCACCCGTTTCGCCCCCTCGCCCACCGGCTTTCTGCATATCGGTGGCGCGCGCACGGCGCTGTTCAACTGGCTTTATGCCCGTGGCCGCGGCGGCACATTCCTGCTCAGGATCGAGGACACAGACCGCGCCCGCTCCACCCCCGAAGCGACGCAGGCCATTCTGGACGGCATGGCGTGGCTCGGCCTCGACCATGATGGAGAGGTGTTCAGCCAGTTTGAGCGCGCTGATCGGCACGCCGAAGTGGCGCATCAGCTGCTGGCCGAAGGCAAGGCATACAAGTGCTTTTCCACACAGGATGAGATCGCGGCATTCCGTGAGGCCGCGCGGTCCGAAGGCAAGTCCACACTGTTCCGCTCGCCATGGCGTGATGCGGACCCATCGACCTACCCCGACGCGCGCTTCGTCGTGCGGATCAAGGCACCGCAGGACGGCGCGACCGTGATCAAGGACGAAGTGCAGGGCGACGTGACCATCCGCAACGACCAACTCGACGACATGGTCCTGCTGCGCGCCGATGGCACGCCGGTGTACATGCTGGCCGTGGTGGTCGATGACCATGACATGGGCGTCACTCATGTAATCCGGGGCGACGACCACCTGAACAATGCCGCGCGGCAGATGATGATCTATGACGCCATGGGGTGGGACGTACCCGTCTGGGCGCATATCCCGCTGATCCACGGGCCCGACGGCAAGAAGCTGTCGAAACGTCACGGCGCGCTTGGGGCGCAGGAATACCAGGTGATGGGCTATCCGGCGGCGGGGATGCGAAACTATCTGGCCCGACTGGGGTGGAGCCACGGGGACGACGAATTCTTTACCGACGCGCAGGCGCGCGAGTGGTTTGACCTGAACGGCATCGGCAAAAGCCCTGCGCGGTTTGACGTCAAAAAGCTCGAAAACCTGAGCGGACAGCATATTGCCCAAGCAGATGACGCTGCGTTGCAGCAGGAAATCGAGACCTATTTGGCTGCCGCGGGTGAAAAACCTTTGACGCAATCACAGAAAGATGGGCTGTTCGCGGCGCTGCCATTTGTAAAAGAGCGCGCAAAGACACTTCCAGAACTCCTTGAAAAAGCAAGATTTGTTCTGACAGACCGCCCTATCACGCCAGATGAAAAGGCCTCAAAAGCTCTTGATACGGTATCCCGTGGTATACTGACGCAATTGACGCCGCAGCTGCAAACCGTTACTTGGTCGCGGGACAGTTTGGAGGCCGTCCTGAACGACTTTGCTGCCGCACAGGACACGAAATTCGGCAAGCTGGCAGGCCCGCTGCGGGCCGCCCTCGCGGGTCGGGCAGTCACGCCTTCGGTCTTTGACATGATGCTGGTGCTGGGGCGTGACGAAACCCTTGCCAGGCTTGAGGATGCTGCCACCTGACGCGGTTCATAAATCGTTCACGGTGCGCAGTCTAACGATGGGCACGCGGGCCTTCCGTGTGCCCAGGCGGGTGCGCCCGCCACGCGACGAAAGGAACGACCCTGATGGCCGATACCCAAAAATCCGCAACCCTGACAATTGGTGACGACAGCTACGACCTGCCCATCTACTCGCCCACCGCAGGCCCTGATGTGCTCGACATCCGCAAGCTCTATGGCCAGGCAGGCGTGTTCACCTACGATCCAGGCTTTACCTCGACCGCAAGCTGCGACAGCACGATCACCTATATCGACGGTGGCCAGGGCGTGCTCTTGCACCGCGGCTATCCGATCGACCAATTGGCGGAGAAGTCCCACTATCTCGAAGTGTGCTATCTGCTGCTCTACGGCGTTCTGCCGACGGCTGCGCAGCTGGAAGAGTTCGAAACGACGATCACGCTGCACACGATGCTGCACGAGCAGATGCAGAATTTCTTCCGTGGTTTCCGCCGCGACGCGCACCCGATGGCCATCATGGTCGGCGTGGTCGGTGCCATGTCGGCCTTCTATCACGACAGCACCGACATCTCCGACGAACACCAGCGCGAGATCGCCTCGCACCGGCTGATCGCCAAAATGCCGACGATCGCGGCCTGGGCCTACAAGTACTCCATCGGACAACCCTTCGTGTATCCGCGCAACGATCTGGACTATGCGTCGAATTTCCTGCGCATGTGCTTTGCCGTGCCGGCCGAAGATTATGAGGTCAACCCGATCCTGAGCCGTGCGATGGACCGCATCTTTACCCTGCACGCGGACCACGAGCAGAACGCATCGACCTCGACCGTGCGGCTGGCGTCGTCCTCGGGTGCGAACCCGTTTGCCTGTATCGCCGCTGGGATTGCATGCCTTTGGGGTCCGGCACACGGCGGCGCAAACCAGGCCTGCCTCGAGATGCTCAAGGAAATCGGCAGCGTCGATCGCATCCCCGAGTTTATCGCACGCGCCAAGGACAAGGACGACCCGTTCCGCCTGATGGGCTTCGGCCACCGCGTCTATAAAAACTTCGATCCCCGCGCGACGGTCATGAAACAGTCCGCCGACGAGGTGTTGGAGCTTCTGGGTGTCGAAAACAACCCGGTTCTGCAAGTCGCCAAGGAGCTGGAAAAGCAGGCGCTGGAAGATCCGTATTTCGCGGAGAAAAAGCTGTTCCCGAACGTGGACTTCTATTCCGGTATCATCCTCGAGGCGATGGGCTTCCCCACCTCGATGTTCACGCCGATCTTCGCGCTGTCGCGGACCGTTGGCTGGATCAGCCAGTGGAAAGAAATGATCGCCGATCCACAGAACAAGATCGGCCGCCCGCGGCAATTGTACCTGGGCGAGACATCCCGCGATTACGTCGATATCGAAAAACGCTAAATCAGATAAACCCCCGCACGACGCGGGGGTTTTTCGTGTCAATGGTGACAGATACCAGCGACCGTTTCCCCGCTGTCTACAATCGCAACGTCAAACTTGACGCCATTCCGCGTCGCGATAGACGGTGGTTCAAAAGCCAAGCGGAGAATTGGACATGGGTATTGGAATTGCATTGCTGTCGCTATTGGGCATTGGCCTGATTGTCAGCATTTTCGACGATGATGACGACAACGAAACGGCGGCCGCATCAGAACCGGAAGGTGTTGTACGCAACGGGACGGACGATGCCGACACGATCGATGGTACGGACGGTACGGACCTGCTGTCAGGCGGTGCAGAGGATGACACGCTGAGCGGCGGTGCCTCCTCCGACACGCTGGAAGGCGGCACCGGAGATGACTTGCTGGAAGGCAACGGCGGCAATGACCGGCTGCTGGGCCAGGCGGACGACGACGTCATCGTCGCTGGCGGTGGCAATGATGTGGCAGCCGCGGGGTCCGGCAATGACTTTGTGCAGGGTCGCGGCGGTGACGATACGCTGAACGGCAGCCTTGGAATCGACTGGCTCGAAGGCAATGACGGCAACGACAGCGCATCCGGCGGATTTGGCAATGACACGATCCTTGGCGGTGACGGAGCGGACACGTTGAACGGCGAAGGAGGTAACGACATTCTCATCAGTGGAGAACTGTCGGGAACCCCATTTGCAACGGAAGATCTTGAAGCGCTGCGTGATGGAACCACAGCTTTGACAACGATCCTGAACCTGGACGCTGAAACTGCCATTCCGCTGCTGGATGATGACGCTGCTGACGTGTTGAACGGCGGCGATGGCGACGATGCACTGGTGCTGGGTGCAGGCGACATTGGCACCGGTGGTGAAGGCGAAGACGGCTTTGCGCTGCTGGCTGAAACGGCGGACTCGGACGCCGGTCCAAGCACAATCACCGATTTCAACAGCGAAGAAGACGCCTTGGTGATCTTGGTGGATCCCAACCAGACCGTAGATCCCGTCGTGGACGTCGTGGATGAAAATGGGGACGCGATCATTACCGTGAACGGAACCCCGATTTCGGTTCTCGTCGGAGCCGCCGGCCAAATCGAATCGGCCGATATCGGCGGCGGTACGGGAATCGTTGTGGGCTTGCTTGATCCCCGCCCGTAAGAGCATCTGTTGCGCGTTGTGGTCAGTTCTACCGCAACGCGCAGCATTGTCCCGGCAAGGTTGACAGTCAGCCGGCCCGAGCCCCTTTTTTTCTTGCTTTAGTTGCATTTAGCGGCCGCGGATTGACTCGAAACCGGCCCGCTTGGACACTCTTAATCAATCTTTAACAAATTGCGCTCGTGTCCTGGGGGATCCGCCATGCTCTTTCTTCTTTCTTTGTTTCCAGCCCTTTTAACCAGTGGATTGGTCACCGACGACGACGTCGATGAGCAGACATCATTTGCAGAAGACGAAGACGGCAAACTGCTGATCGGAACGATTGGCGACGACGCCATCACCGGCGGTGAAGGTGATGATGACATCATCGGACTGTTGGGCAACGACACGCTTGATGGCGGGCCCGGCGGCAACGATGTCATCCAGGGCCTGAACGGAGACGACCTGCTGATCGGTGGCGAAGGCAACGACGCCATGCAGGGCCGTGGCGACAACGATACGGTTCAGGGTTTCTCCGGCGATGACTGGGTCGATGGCAATGACGGCGATGACCTCGTGCGTGGCGGCGGCGGGTCGGATGTCGTCATCGGCGGCAAGGGCGAAGACACCGTCGATGGGCGCAGCGGAGACGACGTGATCGTCGGCGGCGAATTCAACGCCGATCCACTGACGACCGACGAATTGGGCATCTTGCGCGATGGCGGCACGATCAACGACATCTTCACCGAGGAAACGCCGCCCTTTGCCGAGCTGCGTGACGATGGCGCGGCCGACCAGATCTTTGGTGGCCGTGGCTCAGATTTCATGATCCTGGGTTCCGGCGATGTTGCTGCCGGCGGCAGTGAGGTCGACGCCTTTGCCGTGATCGCCGACGCGGCGGACAGCGAGCTCGGTCCGGCCACGATCAGCGATTTCAACAGCCCGGACGGCGAAAGCCTCGCCCTCTATTTCCGCGCAGATGAGACGGTGAACGAGGATGCCATCACCGTCACCGACGACGGCGACGACGCACTTGTCGGCTATGACGGCGAAGTACTGGCACGCGTGACGGGTGCAGCGGGCACACTATCCGCAGCCGACATCGAAATCCTGCAACCCGAAGATCCGTCCACCACGCCGGTGATCGACGGCACAGAGAATGCTGATACACTCGCTGGTACTGCCGCAGATGAAATCATCAACGGTCTCGGCGCGAACGACCAGATCGAAGGCGGCGCAGGCAACGATACAATTGCAGGCGGTGACGGTTCGGACATCGTGCAGGGCCAGGCAGGTTTTGACGTGATCACCGGAAACGCAGATGATGATCTTCTGCAAGGACGTGGTGGCGATGACACCCTGTCCGGCAACAGGGGCTTTGACTGGGTCGATGGCAACGACGGCGACGACAAGGTCAACGGAGGCCTGCAGGGCGATACGGTGATCGGCGGCAACGGGGCTGACCTGTTGAGCGGCGGTGAGGGCAACGACGTCGTGGTTGGCGGCGAGCTTCTGTCCGATCCTCTCAGCACAACCGCGCTCGAAGCCATTCAGGGCGGCGCAACATTGAATGACGCACTGACGGGTGTCGAGATTGGTGAGACGCTGGACATCCTGGATGACAACCAGGCCGACACGTTGGATGGAGGGAACGGATCCGACCTATTGGTGGCAGGCACGAGCGACAGCGCAACCGGTGGCGCCGGAGACGACACCTTTGCCATTCTGGGTGCGAAGGACCAGGTCGGTGCGGCCACGATCCTCGACTACACCGATGGCGAGGATCAGATCATCATTGTCGACACGGATGGCAGTGAGACACCTGAAATCACCGTCGAGGCAGATGGCGATGAGGCGCGGGTATTCCTGAATGGCACAGAGGTGGCTGTCGTGGTTGGTGCGGCCAGCACCCTCACCGCTGCCGACGTCACCGTGACCAGTGCATTGGCAACAGAACTCTTCGACGCCAATTTGTAAAAGGTGGAAGTGTTAAAGGCAGGCCGCGACACTCGCGGCCTGTTTTCTTTTTGGACCTAGCGACCTTCGAAGCTGGGTTTGCGCTTTTCCACGAAAGCCAGAACGCCCTCGCGGAAGTCGCGGCTTTTGCCGCAGGCCCCCTGCTCTGCCGCCTCGGACGCCAGTTGGTTCTCTAGGTCATTGCTCCAGCTGGCCCGGATCACCCGCTTGGCCGCAGCAAAGGCTTGGGTCGGGCCATGCGACAGATGGGCGACACGCGCTTTCCAATGGGCTTCGAAATTCTCGTCAGCGACCGCTTCCCAGATCATGCCCCAGGCATCGGCCTGCCGTGCAGTGATCTTCTCGGCAAACAGAGCCGCCCCCATCGCCTTGGCCATGCCCATCGTGCGCGGCAACACATAGGTGCCCCCAGCATCCGGGATCAGGCCAATCCGCGTAAACGCCTGCAGGAAATACGCACTCTCCGACGCGATCACCACGTCACAGGCCAGCGCCAGGTTTGCACCCGCGCCCGCTGCTGCGCCGTTGACGACGGCGACCGTTGGCACCGGACACTCCACGATGGCAGTCAGCATGGGAGCATATTCGTCCCGCAGTGTCCGCTCGAGGTCCAGGTTCGACGCATTGGCGCGATCGCCCAGGTCCTGACCCGAGCAGAACGCACGGCCCGCACCCGTCAGCACAACCACGCGGGCATTGCGTCCGGCATGGGTGACAGCCACGTCGATCTCTGCCCGCATCTGCGTGGTCAGCGCATTCATCTTGTCCGGCCGGTTCAGCGTGATGATCGCTGCGCCATCATCCATCTCGTAGGTGAGGGTGTCGTATTTCATGGCCAGTGTCCTTTTCCGGGTCTGCCCCTCAATACCAAACCGATCAGTTTAGAAAAGCCCCGAGGACCGTCACTCGTCCATAATCTCGCGCAGACGCCGCGTCTCTGCCTCGCTCAGACCGGCATCGGTCGTGACAGGTGCGCGGCTCCGGCCACGCAAGTAGCCAATGCCGATCCCGATGGCGAGCAGGAACATGAGCGGCCCAGCCGCCCACAGCATCCAGTTGGATCCAGACACACGCGGGGTCATCAGAACAAACTCGCCATACCGCTCGACAAAGAAATCGACGACCTGTTCCTGCGTTTGTCCGGCAGCAATCTGTTCCCGGATCACACGGCGCGCATCCACGGCCCATTGCGCATTCGACGACGCCACTGCCTCCGATTGGCACACCACGCAGCGCAATGCATGATCCAGCTCTCGTGCCTTCGCCTCAAGCGCGGGATCATCCAGCATTTCGGAGGGGTCGAGGGCAAACGCCGCGGTGCTGAGGATCAGCGAGAAGAGGATCGCCAACCGTTTCATTCCGCCGGCACCGCCGCTTCGCCCGACGTCTTGCGGGCACCCACGGCCACACGGAACCGCCGGTCACTCAGGGACAAGAGCCCGCCCAAGGACATCAGCGCACAGCCAATCCAGATCCAGTTCGTCAGCGGCTTGATATAGGTGCGCACGGCCCAGCCGCCGTTCACCTGCTCATCCCCGATCACGACATACACGTCGCGCGCCAGATCGTAGTCGATCCCCGCCTCGGTCGTGGGCATTTGCGCAACAGGGTAAATCCGCTTCTCGGGTCGCAACTGCGCAATCTCATCGCCGTCTTGCGACAACGTGATGAACGCCATGGTCGACAGGTAATTTGGGCCTTCCACATTCTCGACCGCATCCAATGTCAGGTCATAGCCGCCGACATTGAACTGCTCGCCGATCTGGGCCACGCGAATATCTTCGGTCTGCCAGGCGGTCAGCCCGCCCACACCGATCATGGTCACACCCAGCCCCGCATGGGCCACCGTCTTGCCCCAGTCCGCGCGCGGCAGACGCCACAGCCGACCAAAGTCAAACTTCTGCCCGGTGCGAGAGGCCAGGTCCACCATCGCCCCCATCACAAGCCAGGCACCCAGGAACGCGCCAAGCGGCCCGGTCAGCGGCTTGCCCGTGTTCATCGCCCAGGCGAGGCCACCAAAGGCCAGCGCCAGCACAAATACATAGCGCAGGGGTCGCATCGCACGCGCCACCTGTCCGCGCTTCCAGGGGATCATGGCCCCGATGGGAAGGATCAATCCAAGGATCACCATGAACGGCGTAAACGCCATGTTGAAGAAGGGCGGCCCGACACTCAGCGTCCGGTCAAAGAACATCTCGGCCACCAGCGGCCACATCGTACCCACGAAGACCACGAAACAGCTCACAGCCAGCAACACGTTGTTCGCAATCAACGCACTTTCGCGGCTGACCATGCTGAACACGCCCCGCGCCTCCATCACGCCAGCGCGCAAGGCGAAGAGGATCAGCGCACCGCCCATGAAAAAGCCCATGATCATCAGGATGAAAACACCCCGTTCGGGATCATTGGCAAAAGCGTGGACCGAGGTCAGCAGACCCGAGCGCACGATGAACGTGCCGATCAGCGAAAACCCAAAGGCAAGGATGGCGAGCAAAATGGTCCAGGATTTCAGGCTCTCGCGCTTCTCGACCACGATGGCCGAATGCAACAGCGCGGCAGCGAGCAGCCACGGCATGAACGACGCATTCTCGACCGGGTCCCAGAACCAGAAACCGCCCCAGCCAAGCTCGTAGTAGGCCCACCACGACCCCAGCGCGATCCCGATGGTCAAAAACACCCAAGCCGCCAGCGTCCAGGGCCGCACCCAGCGCCCCCAGGCCGCATCGACCCGCCCCTCGATCAGGGCGGCAACGGCAAAGGAAAACGCCATGCTCAGCCCGACGTAGCCGAGATACAGAAACGGCGGATGAAACGCCAAGCCGGGGTCCTGCAGCAGGGGATTCAGATCCTGACCGTCAAAGGGCGGAACAGCCAGACGCAGAAACGGATTCGAGGTGAAGAGGATAAAGGCGAGGAACGCCACGCCAATTGCCCCCTGCACGGCCAAAACACGGGCGCGTAGCGTCGGCGGCAGGTTGTTCCCGAACCATGCGGCCATGGCCCCGAACAGGGCGACGATCAGCACCCACAGCAGCATGGATCCCTCGTGGTTCCCCCACGTGCCCGAAATCTTGTAGATCATCGGTTTCGCCGAATGGCTGTTCAGCACGACCAGCCGCAACGAGAAATCGGATACGATAAATGCCCACATGAGCGCCGCAAAGGAAAAGGCGATCAGGATGAATTGCAGCGACGCCGCCGGCTCGGCCACGGCCATCCACCTCTGGTCGCGTCGCCATGCCCCGACCAACGGGACCACCGTCTGCACGATGGCGATCAGAAAGGCGAGGACGAGGGCGAAGTGACCGAGCTCTGTAATCATAATGAATGTATATGACGCGCAGGACGTCCAGCCAATGCCCCTGCCGTTTATGTCGCATCACTAAAGCGCCAGAATACCCTTTCTTCTGGCTAGAAATACTTCGGGGTTTGGGGCAGAGCCCCAACAAAGCATGTCGTCGCGCAGCGGCCGTCGGATTACGCAGCGGCGCGCCACTCGTCCAGCGCCGCATTTCCCGATGGCTTGAGCGATGCAACAGTCAAAACCGCATCACCTTCCGTGCTCGCAACACCGATCCCGTCATGGCGCAACTTCCTGAGCGCCGAGACATTTTCCATCACCTGCGGCACATGCGCCATCGTCTGCACGATCTCGCGCTGAAACTGCTGCGCCTTCACCTGATGGCGCGCACCAAAGTAGAACGACACGATCACACCCAAAAGCCACCATAGCGGCTCCGGCACCAGTGCAATCCCCTGCATCCGCTCTGCAAACCACAAGGGCGATACCATGGCCGACACGAACAGCCCCAGCGTGCCCAGTGCCAGCGCAGGGCGCGGCAACCGGTTGATCCCGTCCATAAACCGATCGAACCATCCCTGACGCGGCACGGCGAATTCAGCGCCAAACTCGCGCATCGCCGTCATCTGCACCTCGTGCGCACGGGCCGAACCGGCCTCTGCATTCTCGCGAAACACCTGAACCGTGTCCCGCACCACATTCCGGTCGCCGCCAAACAGCAGCCCCAGCAATCCGTTGATCATCCCCATGCCGCAACCCTTTCCCGAAACTGCGCTTCAGTCAGATGAAAGCGCGGCGCGATGAACTCCTCGGCCCGCTTGATCCAACCACCCTTACCGCCTGCCCGCGTGCGGGCGTACTTGCGGCTGGCCGGACGGTTGTCGGCAATGCGGAAGTAGTAATTGCGCCGCGCAATCCCGTAGGCATCCACCAGATGATCAGGCGCAGCGGTATGAGCGGCGCGCGCCGCCCCGATACTCTGCGGTCCCAGCGCACCATCCACAGTCACGCTCTGCCCCATGGAGTTGAGGAGCCGCTGCAGGATCTTGATCGCATTGCCGCCCGCGTTGACATACATGTCGAACACCGTCGCGTGCAGCGGTTCCGGCAACTCGGCAATCCGCGGCCGTTCGAAGTAGTGCAGCACAAAGATGTCCACCGCCTGCGCCCGCGTCAGACGTCGTACATCGCCCACATCCACATCCCCGTCCCGATCCAGGTCGAGCCTCAACCGCTGCATTGTGTGAATGGTTACGCCGAAATTCGTGGCCCCGCCGGGATCATCCGGATCATTCACAAAGCCGCCCTCGCGGCCCACGATGTCTTCGGCAATCTGACGTACGTCCTGCATATCTTCACCCTCATGGTGTCCCATGGGGCAAAACGTCAGCGATGTGCGTTAACGGGTCCTAACGCGACCGTACGCTAGGTCTCGGGGTCTTTGTAGACGCCCTGCTCCTTCAGCGCATCGACGACCTCTGCGGGCATGTAGGTTTCGTCATGTTTGGCAAGAATTTCAGACGCTTCAAAGACACCGTTAATATACTTACCTGTGCCCACCATGCCCTGATTTTCTTCGAACAGATCAGGCAACACGCCGGTAAACACGACTGGCACCGTCGCGCCCCCATCGGTCACTTCAAAGCGAATCGAAGCGCCTTCGCCACGAACCAGCGACCCTTCAGCCACCAAACCGCCAATGCGAAACACCTCGGTCGGGCCCGGAGGCTCCGCCATGATCTGGCTTGGCGCGCGGAAGAAGTTGATCCCATCGCGCATCGCATAGCCGATCAGCACCGTCGAAACCGTCAATGCCACCGCCGCGA
Organism: Tateyamaria omphalii; assembly: GCF_019802125.1. Lineage (GTDB taxonomy): Bacteria > Pseudomonadota > Alphaproteobacteria > Rhodobacterales > Rhodobacteraceae > Tateyamaria > Tateyamaria omphalii_B. Next base: position 968,878 of record NZ_JAHVHT010000001.1, on the reverse strand, counting down.
GGGCGATGATCTGGATCCGACGCTGCTTCTTCAGGCTTTTCATGGGCGTATGCTACGGAAAAAGCGGGGCCATCATCAGCCCCTCAACCTCGTTAATACCTAACATCAGATTGGCATTTTGCAACGCCTGCCCGGACGATCCCTTGGTCAAATTGTCGAGGGCCGCGACCACAACGGTACGCCCCGGCAACCGATCCGCCGCCACGCCGATGTGACAGAAGTTCGATCCACGCACATGCCGGGTCGACGGCACCTCGCCCATGGGCAGCACTTCGATGAACGGCTCGCCCTCATAGGCCGCCGTCAGCACATCCCACACCGCCTGTGCATCGCCTTTGACGTAGGCAGTGCCCAAAATCCCCCTGTTTGCAGGGATAAGATGCGGCTGGAACTGGATGTGTACGTCCCGCCCAGCGATCTTGGAAAACTCCTGATCGAACTCACCCAGATGCCGGTGCGACCCGCCGGTGGCGTAGGCATGGTACCCCTCGGACAGCTCTGCGTGCAGCAGGTTCTCCTTCAACGCCCGCCCCGCGCCGGACACAGCAGCCTTCAAATCCAGAATGATGTCATCGAGGTCGATGACCCCAGCCGCGATCAAAGGCCGCAGCGCAAACTGCCCCGTCGCCGCGTTGCAGCCCGTGCCCGCCACCAACCGCGCACCAGCAATCTCGTCCCGATAAAACTCGGTCAGGCCATAGACCGCTTCGCCCTGCATCTCGACTGCCGAGTGCTGGTTGCCGTACCACTTTTGATAGGCCTCAGGATCACGCAGCCGGAAATCCGCACTCAGATCCACAATCCGCAGATCCCGCGGCAGGCCAGAGATCACCTCCTGGCTGGTCTTGTGCGGCAGCGCGCAAAAGCACAAGTCAATCCCCGCCCAGTCGATCTGGTCAAAGGCAACCATCGGCGGCAGGTCCAGATGGCGCAAATGCGGATAAACCTGCGCAACCGTCTGCCCCGCTTTGGAGAATGCGCCCAAAGCCTTGATTTCAATAGAAGAGTGTCCGGCAATCAGCCGGATCAGTTCAGCGCCCGTATAGCCGGAAGCGCCCAGAATAGCGATGTTATAGGTCATGTCAGTCTTCTTGGATAAGGTGTCAGATCAAGCGGCATCAAACGTGATCTGTCGTCGCAAGAACTGCGTGGCGCGCTGGCTGACGGTCTTGGGATCGCCCGTCGTCAGAAATCCAGGCGCGCCCCCGCCCATCTTGTCGGGGTGACGGTCCAGATAATCGGCCAAGCTCTCCCCAACCAACCCGGCCTGCGAGTACACAGCCACATCCGCGCCCAGCGCGTCCTGAAACTCGTCCTGCATCAGCGGGTAATGCGTACAGCCCAGAATGGCCGCCTGAGGCTCCGGCATCTTGCGCTTCAGCGCATCCACATGGGACCGCACAAGTGCATCGGCCAGGATCATGTCACCGTCTTCGATAGCATCAACCACACCGCCACAGGCCTGCGCCTCCACATCCACACCAATGGCCCGGAATGCCAACTCGCGCTGGAACGCGCGACTGGCCACCGTCGCAGGCGTGGCAAACAACGCCACGTGTTGCACTCCGACCTCGCGGGGCGGAGAATTGTCGCCCCACTGCCGCTCCGTCAGCGCCTCAATCATCGGCACAAAGACACCCAGCACCCGCTTGTCGGTGGGAACCCAACCTTCCTGCATCCGCCGCAACGCAGCAGCCGAGGCCGTGTTGCAGGCCAAAATCACCAGATCACAACCCGCATCAAACAGCCGCTGCACCGCCGCCGTCGTCAGGTCATAGATGTTGTCCGCCGTCCGCACCCCATAAGGCGCATTGGCGCTGTCGGCGAGATAGATGAAATCCACATCCGGCAGCCGCTTCTGCGCGGCGTCCAGCACGGTCAGCCCGCCCAAACCGGAATCGAAAATACCAACTGCCATCGCGCGCCTCTTGCGGCTTCAGGTACGGTGCCGCTCTTCGAACTCATAACCCAGATCAAACACCTTGATCGGGTTTGGATTCAGCTCATACGTGGCTTTGCGCAGGAATTCCATCATCTGTTTGGGGTGCTGCGCCATGGGGTTCAGCACATCCCTGCCGATGGGATCGCCAACAACGACGTCCACGGGCGTATCCACCCGCTTCTTGAACTCCTTGATCAGCAGCCCAAGGCGCAGCGTGTTGTGCAGATGGCTGGCAATCTGGAACAGGCGGCTAGTGTATCCATCAAAGTAAAGCGGCACGACAGTCGCATCGGACTTCGCAACCATGCGCGCCGTAAAACTGCGCCAACCCGGATCCATCGGTCTGGAAAACGGCTTGGCCGCTGTGCTCACGGTGCCCCCGGGAAAGATGCCAATGGCTCCGCCCTCGCCCAGATAGCGCAGCGACTCTTTGCGGGTCGCAACATTCAGCGCCATCGCCTCGCGCGTATCATCGAAGCTGATGGGCAGCAGAACGCGGTTCAGTTCTTCGGCCTTCTTGAAGACTGAGTTTGCCATGATCCGAAAGTCACCCCGAACGGTTGACAGGATATGGCCCATCATCAACCCGTCAAGGATACCATAGGGATGGTTTGCAATCAGGATCAGCGGCTTGTCACGTGGAATGTTGTCGAGGCTCCCGGCCACCACATTCAGAGACAGCCCATATCGCTCGACCATAACGGCCCAGAAGTCACGGCCCGCCGCGACCTCATGTTCGTACCCTTCGGCCCGCTTGATCAAACGCAAGCGTCCCGTGGTGTTTTCGAGTATACGGATCAAAGCCCGCCCGCCCTTGGTTTCGGCCGAGTGGGAATAGCTGATCTCGCGCGTAATTTCGCGTTGTTGGCGACTGGGCATGGAGGGCTGCCTGACTGCTGTACACACCCCGTTTTACGGGGTGCGCGCAATCCTGCCTAGCCCATATGACACAGGTGTGACGCGATCACTCAGCGGCCTTGGCTTGCTCTGGTCCGCCCGTGCGGATGACCGATAGCAATTCCTCGCGCCGTTTCGCGGCCTTGGCTTCATTGGCCTGCTTCACCGGGCCAAATCCACGGATGTCGAGCGGAAGCGCCGCAAAGGCCACAATCGCATCCCGCGTGCTTTCATTCAGCTTGGGCAGCACGGTTTTCAGATCGGCCTCGTACTGCTTGATCAGCGCCCGCTCCATCTTACGCTCTGCCGTATAGCCAAAGGGATCCAATGGCGTCCCGCGCAGCCCCTTCAGTTTCGCAAGGATGCGGAAGTTGCGCATCATGCTGGGGCCGTATTCCTTCTTCACAGGCCGCCCATCCGGACCGTCCTTGCTCAGCATGGGTGGGGCGAGATGGAATTTCATTTGGAAATCCCCCTCGAACTGCTCCCGCGCCTTGGCTTCCGTCTCCAGATGCAGCCGGGCCACCTCGTACTCGTCCTTGTAGGCCAAGAGTTTGTGATAGCCTTTCGCCACAGCTTCTTTCACTGCCGCGTCCTCAATGCTGTCCACCAGCTTCCGATACCGCTTCGCCAGCCGCTTGGACTGATACTTCACCAGATGATCAGCGCGGAACGCGATCTTCTCTTCCAGCGACTTCGGCAGTTGGATCACCTTGGGTTCCGCAATCCGCGCCGCTTCCTCGGCATGCAGCACCGCCCAGCGCCCGATGTCGAATGCGCGCTTGTTCCGCTCGACGGCCGCGCCGTTCAGGTCGATCGCGGTATGGATGGCGTCCAGCGTCAGCGGCACAAGGCCCCCCTGCCACGCCGCGCCAAAGATCATCATGTTGGAAAAGATACTGTCGCCCATCGTGGCCTTTGCCAGATCGGACGCATCGAACATGTCCACCCGGTCTCGCAGCCGCGCCTCAAGCGCCAGGGACAGCCGCTCGGATGGCAGCGCAAACTCGGTATTCCGCGTGAAGTCACCCGTGATGATCTCATGGCTGTTCACAACCGCGCCTGTCCGGCCTGCACTGGTCAGGCCCAACGTCTTGGCCCCGGCAGAAACAACAAGATCACCACCAATCAGCGCATCACACTCACCCGTCGCAACCCGAATGGCGCTGATATCGGCAGGATCATTGGCAATCCGGCAATGGATGTGAACGGCCCCACCCTTCTGGGCCAGCCCCGCCATCTCCATCATGCCTGCACCCTTGCCGTCGATATGGGCCGCCTGCGCCATCACGGCACCAATGGTCACGACACCCGTACCACCCACGCCCGTGATGACCACGTTCCAGGTCCCATCAATCGCCGGCAACTCCGGCATCGGCAGGTCCGGCAAATGCAACTCGGTCGTCGCCGCCTTCTTCACCTGCGCGCCTTCAAGCGTCACGAAACTGGGGCAGAACCCCTTGAGACACGAAAAGTCCTTGTTGCAGGACGACTGATCAATCGCCCGCTTGCGGCCCAACTCTGTCTCCTTGGGCACGATCGACACGCAATTCGACTGCACCCCGCAGTCACCGCAGCCTTCGCAGACGTCGGTATTGATAAACACCCGCTTGTCGATGTCCGGAAACGTCCCACGCTTCCGCCGCCGCCGCTTCTCTGCGGCACAGGTCTGAACGTAGACTATGACCGAAACGCCTTCGGTCTTGGCAAAGCGCTCCTGCACCACTTGCAACTCGGCCCGTTCATGGGTCGGCACACCGGACGGAAAGCGCGACACATCCACATCTTCCTTGTCGTCATAGACAACGGCTACATGCTCACAGCCCATCGCCCGTACTTCATCGACGATGCGGTAGGGATCAAGCCCCCCCTCGTTCCCCTGCCCGCCCGTCATGGCGACGGCATCGTTGTAGAGGATCTTGTAGGTGATGTTCGTCCCGGCGGCCAAAGCGGCCCGAATGGCCTGCACGCCCGAGTGGTTATACGTCCCGTCGCCCAGGTTCTGAAACACATGATCCCGCTTCGAAAACGGAGCTTCACCGATCCAGTTCGCCCCCTCAGCCCCCATATGGGTGTAGCCAATGGTCTCGCGATCCATCCATTGCACCATGTAGTGACAGCCAATGCCCGCATAGGCACGGCTCCCCTCAGGCACTTTGGTCGATGAATTGTGCGGGCAGCCCGAACAGAAGTACGGCAACCGCGCGGCGATATCCTCGGCATTGTCGGACCGGCGCGCCTCGTCCAGCTTGGCCAGCCCCGCCTTGATCCCATCGGTGTTGCGGCCTTCCTCGACCAGAACACCACCCAGCTTTTCGGCAATCAGGATCGGATCAAGGGCACCACGGGTCGGGAACAGCTCCTCACGGTGCATCCCACCGGCACCACCTTTGTACCAGCCATAGACCCGACGCCCCCGACGGTCGTCAAAGATCGCCTCCTTGATCTGCACCTCGATCAGCTTGCGCTTTTCCTCGACCACGACAATCAGGTCGAGCCCCTCGGCCCAGTCATGGAACCCCTGCATGTCCAGCGGGAAGGTCTGCCCGATCTTATAGGTCGTGATACCCAGCCGCTCCGCCTCGTTCTCATCAATGTTCAGCAAGTTCAGCGCATGAACCAGATCCAGCCAGTTCTTGCCCGCCGCCACAAAGCCGATCTTGGCCCCGGGCTTGCCCCACATCCGCCGGTCCATCTTGTTGGCAGCACTGAAGGCTTCCGCGGCAAAGCGCTTGTGGTCGATCATCCGCGCTTCTTGTTCCGTCGGCGTATCGACCAGACGGATGTTCAGCCCACCCTCGGGCAGCGCATAATCGGGCACAGTCAGGGACAAGCGGTGCGGATCGCCATCGACCACGCTCGTGGCCTCCACCGTATCCTTCATGGTCTTCAGACCAACCCAAAGCCCAGAAAACCGGCTCAGCGCCCAGCCATACAGGCCATAGTCCATGATCTCCTGCACACCGGCAGGCGACACAACCGGCATATAGGCGTCGATCAGCGCCCATTCCGACTGGTGCAAAACCGTAGAACTCTCGCCCGTGTGATCGTCTCCCATGGCAACCAGCACACCACCGTGCTTGGAAGACCCGGCCATATTAGCATGTTTGAACGCATCGCCCGACCGGTCCACGCCCGGTCCCTTGCCGTACCAAAGACCAAAGACGCCATCGAAGCGCCCCTCATCCCGCAACTCGGCCTGCTGCGATCCCCAGAGCGCCGTCGCCGCCAGGTCCTCGTTCAAGCCGGGCTGAAACGTCACATCATGCGCGGCAAGCTGCTTGAGTGCCCGCGTCATCTGCATATCCACGGCCCCCAGCGGAGATCCGCGATAGCCCGTGACCAACCCTGCCGTGTTCAACCCCGCCGCCACATCGCGCGCTTTCTGCATCAGCATCAGCCGCACCAGCGCCTGCGTGCCGTTCAGCAAAACAGGGCTTTTTTCCAGATCATAGCGGTCGTTCAAGGAAATCTTTTGCGTGCTCATCGCTGGCCTCCCCTGCCGTGATCAGTCTTGCATATCTTTCAATCAATAATAGGTCACACATGCTGACCTTGCCACAAAAATTTTTGTCACCTGACGGTTCCGGCAAAGCCAAGCATATGAAATACGAAGATTTCGCTTATGTTGACGGCAACATTATAAAAGTGGTGCGCATGGACTGGGACAAGTTACGAATATTTCACGCGGTGGCAGACGCGGGAAGCCTGACGCATGCCGGAGACAAGCTGAACCTCAGCCAGTCAGCAGTCTCCAGGCAGATCCGTGGGCTTGAGGAATCGCTGAACGCCACCCTCTTCCACCGCCACGCGCGTGGTTTGATCCTGACCGAACAGGGCGAGCTGCTCTTTGACGCCACGACGGCGATGAACAAACGGCTCGACACCGCCTCCGCACGCATCCGTGACAGCGAGGAAGAGGTGTTCGGCGACCTGCGCGTGACCACCACCATCGGCTTCGGCACGCTCTGGCTCGCCCCGCGTCTGGTCAAACTCTACGAACAATACCCGGACCTGCGCGTGGACCTGATGCTCGAAGAACGTGTGCTCGACCTGCCCATGCGCGAAGCCGACGTGGCCATCCGCATGAAAGAACCCAGCCAGGCCGATCTGATCCGCAAGCGGCTGATGACGGTCAAGATGCAGGTCTTTGCAACGCAAGCCTACCTGGACGCGAACGGCACGCCCGAAACACTCGACGACCTCGCGCAGCATCGGTTGATCTGTCAAAATGTCAGTTCGGCCCAGGTCGGCGCGGGCAGCAGCCTCGTCCAGCATCTTTTGACATATGAAATCCGGTCACTTTTGACGGTGAACAACTACTTCGGTGTGCTGCAAGGCGTGTTGCAGGACCTCGGCCTTGGCATCCTGCCAGACTACGTTTCGCTGGATGATCCGCGACTCATCCGGGTACTGCCCGAGATCGAGTCCGCAGATGTGCCTGTTTTCTTGGCGTATCCAGAGGAACTTCGCCAATCCAAGCGGATCGCCGCCTTCCGGGACTTCGTCCAGGAAGAGATCATCGCCTACCGTAAGATACTGAGGCAAAAGGAAAATCCCTAAGACATGCATTTGGCGCATACCTGCCATGCTTTCGCGCGTGCGGAAAATGCCTTGATTGGCAGCAAATGCGCCCCTACCTCGCCTAATGAAGAGACACGGCGCTGATGCGCCATCTTCATACCTCCCTGTTGGACTTGGCCGAGCTTCATGCTCGGCCTTTTTTTATCCACCCGGACCACCGGCTTTCCTTGCAACGTGTCCTGCACACGCGCAGTGTGTGAGAAAACAATAAAATACGTCCGGGGACATGTATGACAAAGCCTGATTTGCGCGCCATCTGGCGCTGCGTGCTCACTGTTTCATTGGCGGTCTGCATGCTGACCGCACCTGTTCAGGCGCAATCGCTGCTCTCAACATCACCCGACGACAGCGAGGCCGCGGTCGCGGAATTGCCAGAACCGCTTACCGAAGAGACGGCAAATGCGCTGCTCTCACGGCTCAGTGACAGCGAGGTGCGCGCGCTCTTGCTGGAGCAACTGAACGCGCAAGCCACTACGGATGCCGAGGCGGAAGCCGCCGAGATCGAGGACTTCATCTACCACCTCACATTCGGTGCCGTTGAACAGACCGCTATAGCCATCCAACGCCTGCCCCTCCTCTTTACCGAGCAGGCACGCGCCTTTTCGACCTTCGGCAATTTTGTCGGAGCAAACGGGCTATTGGCAATCGCCGGGTACTTCCTGATGGTTCTCGCTGGGGCCTTTGCGATCGAGTTTGCCTTCCGGCGCCTGATCCGAAGCTGGCTGGTCCTGCCACCCAAACGCGAGGATTCCCAAAGTATCCGACAGGCGGTGGTGCCGCTGGCCAAGCGGCTGACCAGTGAAATCGTCTCGGTCGCGATCTTCATGTTTGCGGCCGCCCAGATCACGCGCCATGCGGTGCCGGGCTATTACCACCCTTTCTTTATGCTGGTGGGCCCATGGCTCATTGGTCTGCCGCGCATGTCGGCGGCGGTTGGTCGCTTTTTCATGGCCCCCAACGCACCCGACTACCGCATCGTGACCGCCAGCGATGAGACGGCGCGCGCCATGGTGTTTCACATGTTCTGGCTCGGCATGGTGATCGGCATAGGCCAGGTGATCGTGCCCTTCAACGCAGCCAACGGTGTCCCTGTGGGCGAAACCCGCATCGGGGCCTGGATGAACTTTGCGGTCCACCTGTATGTGGCCCTCTTGTTCTGGCGCTACTGGGATGAAGCCATCGACATGATGCGCGGTGGCTACGATGACCTCAGTCCAGCCGAAGACTGGATCGCCCGCATCTACCCCTATTTCGGCATCGGCGTGGCCATAGCCACCTGGTGGATCGTGAACGTCGTCGTCAGCTACGGCAACTTCCGCCTGCTTGATGGCGTGCCGCAGTACAAGACCCTCGCCATCCTGACCTTCGCCCCCGCCATGGACACCGCCATCCGGGGCCTGGTCCGCCACCTCGCGCCTCCCATGACCGGCGAAGGGCCCGTGGCCGAACGCGCTTACGTCTCCACCCGGCGCTCCTATGTGCGCATCGGCCGGGTACTGGTGTTCGGACTTGTTCTCGTGGCGGTCGCCTCGTTCTGGGGCATGTCGCCGACAAGGCTGGCCAGCGCAGGCGTCGGCGAACGGTTCGCCGCCAGCCTGATGGAGTTCCTGCTGATCATCGCCATCGGCTATCTGATTTACGAGGTCGTCTCGCTCATCATCAACCGCAAACTGGCGGCCGAAATGACGGCATCCGGCTATAACCCCAATGCCGAAGAAATCGGCGGCGGGGATGGCGGCGGCGCGGGCGGCTCGCGGCTCTCCACGGTCCTGCCCCTCATCCTTGGTGTCAGCCAAGCGGCGATCGTGGTCCTGTTCCTGCTTCTGGGGCTCAGCAACGCGGGCGTCGACACCACGCCCCTCCTCGCCGGTGCCGGTATCGTCGGCCTCGCCATCGGGTTCGGCGCGCAGAAACTGGTGACGGATGTTGTCTCCGGCATCTTCTTCCTGATCGACGACGCCTTCCGCACCGGAGAATATGTCGAGGTCGACGGCACCATGGGCACGGTCGAGAAAATCTCGATCCGGTCGATGCAGCTGCGCCACCACCGTGGGCCCGTGCACACCCTGCCCTATGGCGAGATCCCCAAGATCACAAACTACTCCCGTGATTGGGTCATCATGAAACTGCGCTTCACCGTCCCATTCGGCACGGACCCAAACAAGGTGAAAAAGATCTTCAAGTCCATCGGCGCCGAAATGATGGAGGACCCGCTGTTCCAGGACGACTTCCTGCAACCCTTCAAATCCCAGGGCGTGTTGGAATTCGACGACGTGGGCATCGTGATGCGGGGCAAGTTCATGGCCAAACCCGGCACCCAATTCACCATCCGCAAGGAACTGCTCAGCCGCGTGAACAAAAAGTTCGAAGAGGCCGGCATCGACTTTGCCCGACGCGAGGTGCGGGTGGCGATCCCCGGGCTCGACGACCACGACAAGCTGACGGAAGAGGACAAGGCGACCATCGCCGCCGCCGCAACCGAAGCCGCACAAGAGATGGCAGAGGCACCGGCCGGACCGGGCAAACCGGGCGACTGACCCGCACACGGACCTGACACGATGGCGTGACCCGTTTTGCCTTTGGATGCGGGCGCGCCACCTTCTCCCTTGGAGATGATCACGGGAGACGACCATGCACCTTGCCAAATACATCGCACCACTGGCGCTGGCCATCGCAATACCGGGCACGGGTCACGCAGACCTGTCCTCTGCCGACGTCACTGCCCTGTCGAACGGCCCCAAGGGCCGTGTCCTGGCATCAGACGGCGCCGTGCTGGGCACCATCGACGGGGTCAGCATATCCGGCGACCGGGCCAAGCTCTTTGTATTGACGCGGGGTGGCAACATCTTCCGACGGACCGGCGGCAAGGACATCGTGGTCACTACCACCCCGGCCAAGCTGACACGGCAGGGAAATGACCTCGTGATGGATGCGGACGCGCAACGGGTCCGGATCAAGGCGAACAAGTCCTTCACCGATGACAGCTCGCCCATTACCATCCTTTTGCTCGGACCGTAGAAATCCCATCGAATAAACCGCGCCCCTCGCGCGTTGTCATGGCAGAACAACTTGAAAAGGACATTTCAAATGACACATCTCGCCAAATTGACAAAACGCGCGCTTGCCACGCTTGCACTGGGCCTCGCCGCTACAACAGCGCAGGCCGATCTCACAGCCAGCCAGGCCGCGCAGGTTGAAAAGCTCCGCGGCACAGCCGTCTATTCCTCCGATGGCGCTCTCGTCGGCCTGATGGAAGGCGCGTCCATCAGCGGCGACCGCGCTTCGCTGTTCCTCAAACCCGGCAGCGGCGACATCCTGCGCCGCAGCGGCAAGGACATCATCATCCGCACCAACACCACGGAACTGTCGCTCCAGGGCACACAGCTTTTCCTGAGCGCCAACGCGCAGCGCGTCCGCACCAAGGCAAAAGTCTTCAAAGAGGATGACGACCAGATCACGGTGCACCTGCCGCGCATCTGACGGCTCTCTCGCCATACATCCACGAAACCCCGGCACCCGATGTGCCGGGGTTTTTCGTTGCGGCCCACATATCAAAAGGTTTGAAAACCGCTCCCATTCCCGGACGTCCGGGACGACTCTACCAAACGCCCCAGTACTCCGCAGGTTCCCTTATTTTTATGGCTTTTTTGACAGCTTTTTTGGGAACGATCTGCAATGCGGTGCCGTTGTGTACCCGAAGTCAGACAAATACAAAGGAGACTGACAATGACACGCAAGATTGCACTGATCGCTTCGACCGCACTGGCCCTGTCCGCCGCACCCCTGCTGGCCGACGACTACGCCAACATGAAGTTCGACCCCGCCAACACTCTGGCCGGTGACACCGACCGCGTGACCACCATCGCAGCCATCGAAGGCGGCAACGTGGTGACAAGCGACGGCGTCCTGCTGGGCCAGATCGAAGATTTCAACATCGGTGAAGGCGACCGCGCCGAGATCATGATCGATCTCGAAGCAGGCCTGCGCTACAACGGTGACACCATGGATCTGACCATTGATCCGTCCAACGTGACAGTTGTTGACGGTGGCGTCGCCATCAGCCCCAGCAATGATGAGCTGTACGCATCCATCGGCGCAGGCGGCAACAATGCAGCCGGTCCGCTTGAGATCGATTTCCAATAACTCTGTATCGCAGCCCATAGGGTTGCTGATCTGAGACTACCGCCCTGCCAATCGCAGGGCGGTTTTTCGTTCTGGCAAGAGCAGTTCGCTTGCTCCAAGCGCACAGGGCCAGCGCCTCCGAGACCTGCAGGCTCACGCAACTTTCCCATTCTCGAAAAGGCAGCCGTCCAATCCCTTGGACCAGAGATTTAGGCTGTAGAAAGCTGTCCCGCTCACATTCTCCAGGTCTTCCCAACACGCCGTGCATCCGGCTGGATCTTCGGTTCAGCGGACGGCAGTCTTACATGCCTTTTGGTGACCTCGATCATGCCGACCGCATCTGCCCCTACCACCCGTTCACCGACAGCGAACGCACGGACACGTACCCGTGACCGCATCTTTTCCCGTATGCCGCGCACACTCACATGATGGGCAACAACTTCAAAAGGATTGCCCCATGACCCGTCTTCAGACCACCTTGAAAGCATTCACCATGGCCGCCGCATTTACTCTGGCCGCAACTGGCAGCCAGGCCGATCTCAGCGCCGAAGACATTGCGGCATTTGATGGCAAGAGCGGTGTGCGCGTTTACTCCTCCGACGGCGACTTCGTCGGCGTAACAAATGGACTGCGCGTCAGTGGCGAACGGGTACGGCTGTTTCTTTTGCCCCGGTCCGGCTCCATCTTTCGTCTGCGTGGCCGCGACGTGATCGTCACGACCAAGACCGACCTCATCTCCCGTCGCGGCAATGATCTGGTGCTGGATGCGGACACGCTGCGTCTGCGGATCAAGGCGCAGAATCCAGCCTCTGATCAGGACGGCGCACTGACCATCCTCCTTTTGACCTGAGACGGCTGTCATGCCCTTATGACGGTGATGGCCAGGCCTGACGGTTCTCAGGTTTTGGCCGGTTTTGCCGTCCGTTGGATGGACCAGGACAACCTATATCGCACCGCCAGAAACACAGGCCACGCGCACGACCGCACCGGATCGTGCGTCAGTCTGGAAAATTATGGTTAATTTCCGATGAAATCACCGTGCGCAATGGCAAGCCATTGGTTTGGCGGCACGTTCACAGAGCGCTTAAAATAGCGCAAAGGTACCGCACAAGCTGTCCCCGCGGGGACAAACCCTTTATCCCCGCCCGTCCCTGCTCTAAAGAGCGGTCCAAAGCCGGGGGACGACATATGCAAGAGCCGAAAATCACCGAAGATCTGATCGCAAGTCACGGGCTGAAACCCGACGAGTATGACCGCATTCTCGAGATCATCGGACGCGAGCCGACGTTCACCGAGCTGGGCATCTTTTCGGCCATGTGGAACGAACATTGTTCCTACAAATCCTCCAAGATCCACCTCAAGAAGCTGCCCACCACCGGTCCCCAGGTGATCTGCGGCCCTGGTGAGAACGCAGGCGTCGTCGACATCGGCGACGGTCAGGCCGTGGTGTTCAAAATGGAAAGCCACAACCACCCCAGCTACATCGAACCCTACCAGGGTGCCGCCACCGGCGTCGGTGGCATCCTGCGAGACGTCTTCACCATGGGCGCCCGTCCCATCGCCTCGATGAATGCCCTGTCCTTTGGCGAACCGGACCACCCAAAGACCCGCCAGCTTGTCCACGGTGTGGTCGAGGGCATCGGCGGCTACGGCAACGCCTTCGGCGTGCCCTGCGCGGGTGGCGAGGTGCGCTTTGATCCGGCCTACAACGGCAACTGCCTCGTCAACGCTTTTGCTGCAGGCATCGCAGATGCCGACAAGATCTTCTACTCCGCCGCCTCCGGCGTCGGGATGCCGGTCGTATACCTCGGGGCCAAGACCGGTCGCGATGGGGTCGGCGGCGCCACCATGGCATCGGCCGAATTCGACGACACCATCGAGGAAAAGCGCCCCACCGTGCAGGTCGGCGACCCCTTCACTGAAAAGCGCCTGATGGAGGCGACGCTTGAGCTGATGCAAACCGGCGCCGTCATCTCGATCCAGGACATGGGGGCCGCGGGCCTGACCTGTTCGGCGGTCGAGATGGGCGACAAGGGCGGGCTGGGCGTCAAGCTGAACCTCAACGACGTACCGGTGCGCGAAGAGAACATGACCGCCTACGAGATGATGCTTTCCGAGAGCCAGGAACGCATGCTCATGGTTCTGAAGCCAGAACTTGAAGCTGAGGCCAAGGCCGTCTTCGACAAATGGGACCTCGACTTCGCCATCGTGGGCGAAACCATCGCCGAAGACCGCTTCCTGATCGAACATGACGGCACGGTCAAAGCCGACCTGCCCCTGTCCAAACTCGCCTCCGAAGCCCCCGAATACGACCGCCCGTGGGAACCGACGCCAGAGGCCAGTCCCCTCGGGGACATCCCCGCCATCGACCCCATCGACGGGCTCAAGGCGCTGCTTGCGAGCCCCAACTACGCGGCGAAACAATGGGTTTATGAACAATACGACACCATGGTCATGGCCGACAGTGCGCGCACCCCCGGACTTGGTGCAGGGATCATGCGGGTGCATGGGACGGACAAGGCGCTGGCCTTCACCTCGGACGTGACCCCGCGCTATGTCAAAGCCAACCCGGTCGAAGGCGGCAAACAGGCCGTCGCGGAAGCCTACCGGAATCTGACCGCAGTCGGCGCCAGGCCGCTTGCAACCACCGACAACCTCAACTTCGGCAACCCCGAAAAACCCGAGATCATGGGCCAGTTCGTCGGCGCACTCGACGGGATCGGACAGGCTTGTGAAGCGCTCGATATGCCTATCGTTTCCGGCAACGTGTCGCTTTACAACGAGACGGACGGCGCCGGCATTCTGCCAACCCCGACGATCGGAGCCGTCGGCCTGATTGACCACCCCGACAACATCATCGGCGGCGACGTGCGCGAAGGACATGTTGCCCTTCTGGTGGGAACATGCGGCGGACATCTGGGGCAGTCGGCGCTCCTGGCCGAGGTCTTTGGGCGTACCGACGGGGACGCGCCGCACGTAGATCTTGAGGCCGAGACACGAAACGGAAATTTTATTCTTGAAAACAGACATTTAATCAATGCATGCACCGATTTGAGCGATGGCGGACTTGCCCTTGCAGCCTTCGAACTGGCGGAAGCGGCAAACGTTGGCGTATGGATTGATGCAAGCGAAATGGGCAGCTTCTTTGGCGAGGATCAGGCGCGCTATCTGGTGGCCTGTTCGTTCGACAAGGCCGAAGCATTGATGATAGAAGCAGGCAAGGCGGGCGTGCCCATCGTGTCTGTGGGCAAATTCTCGGGCGATACCGTGTGGATGGGCAACTCGTCCGCTCCGCTGGCCGAATTGCGCGACATGTATCGCACTACCTTCGCGAACACCTTCGCCTAATCGCCTCGGGCTGGAGCCGTCCTTGCTTGAACGGCAACGGACAGGGGATGGGCGCACGATCCAGCTGAAATGCGGAGGGTCCCTGTAAGTGGAAACCGCATTTCTGCTTGAGCGGGTGACCATGCCCTGTCAGGCGGCAGATCGGGCAAGGACGGCTCCAGCTTTTTGGGATGGTGAGTCTGCAGCGCCCAATCACAATGTAATGCGCCGTCAGGCGCGCAATTTCACAACATCCCGAGCAGGCGGTCCCGGTCGCCCACGTCATCACGGCGGGAGATGACCTGCGCAAGCTCTTCAATCGACGCGATGGAGTGACCAGCGCGGAAACTGTCCACATGGGGCAGCATGGCCGCGATGCCGCGCGCGCGAGGGGCAAAATCCTCCCATCTTAACAAGGGGTTGATCCAGATGAGACGTTGAGCGGAGAGATGCAGCCGCTCCATCTGTCTGGCCAGCGCGTCCGGATCGTCGCGATCAAGGCCATCGGTGATGAGCAAGACCACTGCCCCCTGCCCCAACACGCGGCGGGACCACTGTTTGTTGAATGCCTCGAGGCATGAACCGATGCGCGTGCCGCCTTCCCAATCCTGCGCCTCGGCGCCCGCGGATTTCAGGGCGGCATCCACATCGCGCTGGTGCAGGTGCCGGGTGATGTTGGTAAGCCGGGTGCCGAAGGTGAAGGCGTGGACGCGTGCCCAGCCGGCGCCCTTGGCGTTCGCCACCGCATGAAGGAAATGCAACACAACGCGTGAGTATTGGCTCATCGAGCCCGAAATGTCGCAAAGAGCCACCAGGTTTGGATAGCGGACCCTTGGGGTCTTCCATTTCAGATCCCGCATCTCGCCGCCCTGACGCATCGCAGCGCGCAGGGTGCGGGCAGGATCGATACGGCCCATGCCCGCGGCCTGCGTGCGGCGCGTGGGCATCGAATCGACCGGCAGCGCCATGCGCGCCAGCATCGCCTTGGCCTGCGCCATCTCATCCGTGCTCATCTGTTCGAAATCGAGGGTCTTGAGCTGTTCTTCGGCACTCATGGTAAGCGAGGCATCGATCTCGATCTCGGTGCCGCCCTCTTCCATCTCGGGCAGGTCGATGTCGTCGCCCGCGCCGTCAAGCAGCGCTTCGGCCGCGCGTTTTTCGGCGGCTTGTGCGCCGCGATCCTCTTGCACGCCGCGCACAGCAGGCAGCATCGCAGCCATCATATGTTCGAGATAGCGCGGGTCGCGCCAGTAGAGGCGGAAAATCTGGGCAAAGACCGCCCGGTGTTCCGGCTTTGAGACAAAGCAGGCGTGCAGCGTCCAGTAAAAGTCGCGTTTCTCGGTAAAACCCGCCTTGGTGACTGCGGTAATAGCATCCATCACCCGGCCCGTGCCGATGGGCAGACCCGCGCGCCGTAGGGCACGGGCGAAGTGGGTGATGTTTCCCGCGAGCTTTGGGTTTTCGGGCAGTTCGAGCGGGGCATATTCAGGCATCTGCCATGCCGGGGGCCAGCCCCCGGACCCCCGAAGTTTTTCTGGCAAGATGAAGTTGGATCATGCTGGCTCCAAGGATGCCTTGGCCTCGTCCAGCAGGCGTTTGGCCTCGGACCCTTGCAGTTTTTGGATGTCGTCCTGGTATTTGAGGATTGCGCCGAGCGTATCCGCGATAACTTCGGGACTGAGGGTGAGCACATCGAGGGCGAGCAGGCATTTGGCCCAGTCGATGGTTTCGGCGACGCCGGGTTTCTTGAACAGGTCCTCTGTTCGCAGGCGCTGGACAAAGGCCACCACCTCGCGGCTGAGCTCTGCGGCCGCTTCGGGCGCGCGGGCGCTCAGGATTTCCATCTCGCGGTCGAAATTCGGGTAGTCGACCCAGTGATAGAGGCAACGGCGTTTGAGCGCGTCGTGCACCTCGCGGGTGCGGTTGGAGGTGAGGATAACGATGGGCGGTTCAGGGGCCTTGATCGTGCCAAGCTCGGGGATTGTGACCTGGAAGTCTGAGAGGGCTTCGAGCAGGAACGCTTCGAACGGTTCGTCGGTGCGGTCCAACTCGTCGATCAGCAGGACCGGAGCGCCGTTTTCGTCAGGGCGCATGGCGTCGAGGAGCGGTCGTTCGATCAGGTAGTCGTCCGAGAAAAGCTCTGTTTGCAGCGCCTTGCGGTCGGCGCCGCCTGCGGCTTCGGCCGTACGGATCGCCACCATCTGTGCCGGGAAGTTCCATTCGTAGACCGCCGAGGAGGCGTCGAGCCCCTCATAGCATTGGAGGCGGATCAGGCGGCGGCCGAGGGAAGCGGCGAGTGCCTTGGCGATTTCGGTTTTGCCGACGCCGGCCTCCCCTTCCAGGAAGAGCGGCCGGCCCAGCGACAGGCTGAGAAACACCACCGTGCCGAGGCTGCGGTCGCAGACATACCCTTGCTCCGCCAGCATGGACTGGACGGCATCGATGGAGGTGGGTGTGTGCATGGCGTGGTCCTTCCCTTGGGTCCAACCTGCATCGTCTGGGGCCGTCGTCAAGGGCTGCTAAAGTCGTGCGCGTTGACGCGATTCGCTTGAAATGGCATGATGTTAACGCAATGAAAAAGAGGTTTGCGGCATATGGCACGTGGACCCGAGGACAGAGGCGGCGGGTGATGGACCCTTCAGACAAGGCGGGCGTGACATGCGCGTAACTGCGGTGACTTGCGTGAAAAACGAGGGACCGTTCCTGTTGGAGTGGGTTGCCTTCAACCGTTTGATCGGGGTGACCGATCACCTGTTCTATTCAAATGACTGCACGGACGGGACCGATGCGTTGCTGGATGCGTTGGCGGATCGGGGTCTGTGTCAGCACCTGCCGAACCCGGCCGAGGGCCGGAATTATCAGATGGAGGCCCTGAAGGATGCGCGCCGTCAGGACATCGTGACCGAGGCCGATTGGGTCTGGATCGCCGATGTCGATGAGTTTCTGAACATCCATGTAGGCGATCACACGATCCCGGCATTGATCGCAGCGTGCGATGATCCACAGGCGATTTCCGTGTCTTTTCAGTTCTTTGCCAGTGATGGCGTGGATGCGTATGTCGACAAGCCAGTGATCGAGCAGTTTCACCGGTCACACAATCCGGACCTATGGTGTGGGGAGGCAGCGATTGAGGTGAAGTCCCTCGTCCGCCATGATTTTCCGCTGCAGTATTATGGCGCGCATAGGCCGTTTCAGAAGGGCAAGGCGCGGCCTGACTGGACAGACGGGTCGGGCCGCAAGGTGCCGCACAAGTTTCTTGTGGCCGCGAACCCGCGCCGGATCAGGCGCTTTCCGGCAGCTGGAGCGCGGGAGATGGCAACGCTCAATCACTATGCCCTGCGCTCGCTCGACAGTTATCTGGTCAAGAATGATCGGGGCGATGTGAACCGCGAAAATCGCGCTTTTGATGATACCTATTGGCGCGAGCGGAACGATCCTGCTTGGGAGGACAAGAGCATTCAGCGGTATCTGCCGGATCTGAAGAAAGCGCTGACGGAGTTGAAGAAAGACAAGGAAATCAAGGCGCTGCACGAAGAATGCGTGCGCCTGCATATCGCCAAGCGGGATGAGTTACTGGCCAAGCCGGAATATCAGGCGATGCAGACGCAGTTGCGTGCTGCGTCAACCCTGCCACCGCAGGAAGAGGCGATGCTGATCGAGCTGGGGCTGATGGAGCCTGCTGAATGACGCTGAAGGTCGTGAACCTTGGACTGCCCAAGACGGGCACCACGACGCTGGCGCGCGCCTTGCGGCGGGCAGGCCTGCATGTGGCCGACCACCGTATTCGTCCACGCCAGACCGAGAATACGGAACTGCACGAGGCGTTTGTTGCTGATCTGCTCTACCGCGGATACTTCGAGACAGGTGATCCAGGTTTTTATTTTGACGGTTTCGATGCCATTTCGGAAATGAGCGTACTTCGGGAGGGCCGGTCCCTGTGGCCGCAGATGGATTTCGGGTTGATCATGGCGATCCGCAAACACAATCCGGGGGTACGGTTTCTGGCTTCGAACCGGGACCCGTTTCACATATCTCAAAGCATGTTGGCGTGGTCCGATCTGGGCACCGCACGCCTGCCAGCAGGCAACATCCCCGGCCTGCCCGAGGGGTTTGGTGAGACCAGCGTAGAGCGGATGCAATGGATCGAGGCGCACTATGCCCATTTGCGCGCCATCTTCCGAGATGACGAGGATTTTCTGGAATATGATGTCGCCGACCCGGATGCCAAGGATCTGATTGGAGGCTTCATTGAGACCCCGATCCATTGGTGGGGCAAGACCAATGTGAACAAGTTGAACGAGGTCGCGTGATGCAAATTCACCTGCATATCGGTCTGGAACAGGTGGGCGCGGACCGTCTGCAAAATGTGATGGCAGCCAAACGCGATCAGTTGACCAGCAAAGGCGTGCTGTACTCGCGTGCCTTGGGCAACAAGAACCATACCCGGCTCTACATGGCGGTGACGGATCCTGCACATATCGACCCGTTGCGCTACAATCGAGGGTATATCACAGGCGACAAACAGCAGGTTTTGCACGACACTGTGGCGTCCGACCTCGCCAAAGAGGTCGCGCAGTTTTCACCCGATCATTTGATCCTGTCTGCTTCTCAACTGGGCGTGAGCCTGGTGTCCAAGTCGGAATTGGAACGTCTGAAAGCTCTTCTTGCGCCACTGTCCAGCGATATCCGTGTTGTGGCGCATATTGACGAGCCTGCGAAGCTTCTGACCCGCCACTACAGCGAGCAGATCATGGAAGGGCGCGGTAGCTCGCTAGCGCAGGAACTTGCAATAGCCGGAAGCAAAACCTGGTGGGCGGACGCATTGGCCGCAGCCCCACGGATCAACCCGCAGGCGGGCGTATTTATTGAGAATCAGGCGCCGCCTTGCTGGTTGGACTACACTGCCCTTGAACGGCATTGGAATGCTGTGTTCGGGGATGGCGCGCTGACCTTCCGCGCGTACGATGCCGAAGGATTTGCCGCAGAAACGGTCACAGACGAAATCCGGGCGGCATTCAGAATTAAGCCGACCATGGGCAAGGCGACGAAGGTCGACGCATTCAGGGAGCCTTCGGCAGCATGGCTGGCGCGTGGACGTCAGTTGAACGAGTTGATCCTAAAGGTCCTTGCAAACGAGAAACGTATCTTGCCGCGCCAGCTCTGGCGGTCTTTCGTCACCGAAATCAAGGTGGATGGCGACCCGATCGATCCTGCATCGCTCGCGGCAGTCTCGAAGACATTCACGGACCAGAATCGGGAGATCGCCAAGCGGCATGATCTTCCGGCCACGCTGTTCAAAGCGCCACGGGCGAAGAAAGCATGGGAGGAAGCCGACCCGACACGGGGTTTTCGCGCCTCGCAATACCTGTTGGGCTTCATGTGGCGCATCGACAAGGCAACGCAGGAAGAGCGGAAGACCAAGGCAGCCGATCTGGCACGGCTGAATGGAACTGCGCCCCCTGCCTCAGCTTCTGCCGCAGTCACATCAGCCGATGACGGGCTGACCGACACGGCCCGCAAGCTGATGCCGCCCCTGGCTGTGCAGAATTTCGAGAAACTGCGCACATCCTCGTTCGCGCCGCACAACAAACTGGGCGCGGTGAACGAGGAAGACCTGGCCGCAGCCTACACCCCAATCGGAAATCGCAAGCTTCCCAAGGGATCAACCGGCAATGTCATCGTCGGCTGCATGAAGAACGAGGCGCCTTACATCGTAGAATGGGTTGCCTATCACCGTGCCATGGGTGTCGACAATTTCCTGATCTACACCAACGGGTGCGAAGACGGCACAAGCGAGATTCTTGATCGGCTCCAGGAGATGGGCGTGATCCAACATCGAAACAACGACAACTGGAAAGGAAACTCGCCCCAGCAATACGCCCTGAACCAGTCGTTGAAGGAACCTTTGATCAAGAATGCGGACTGGATCATTCACATTGACGTGGATGAGTTCATGAATGTGCGCACCGGCAACGGCACGTTGCAGGATTTCTTTGACGCCGTACCCGACGCAACCAATGTCGCAATGACATGGCGGCTGTTCGGCCACAACGGGGTGACCGAGTTGAAGGACGATTTTGTCATCGACCAATTCGATCACTGTGCGCCCAAATACTGCCCCAAGCCCCACACCGTCTGGGGCTTCAAGACAATGTTCAAGAATATCGGGGCCTATGAAAAGATCAGTTGCCACCGCCCGAACAAGCTGGATCCGAAATTCAAGTCGAAGGTGCGCTGGGTGAATGGATCCGGCAAGGACATGACTAAAGAAGTGGCCGAGAACGGCTGGAGAAGTTCGAAAAAGTCAATTGGCTATGATCTCCTTCAACTGAATCACTATGCCCTGCGGTCTGCGGAATCGTTTCTGATCAAGCGGCAGCGTGGGCGTGCGCTGCACGTGGATCGATCCATTGGCATCAACTACTGGATCCGTATGGACTGGTCCGATTTCCGCGACATCACAATCAAGCGCAATCTGCCGCGCATGCGCACGGAATACGACGCCCTGATGGCGGACAAAGAGCTGCGCAAGTGGCATGAGAAAGGTCTGGCATGGCACCGGGCCAAGGCGGATGAGCTCCACGCCAATCCGGAGTTCCAAGACCTGTTCGATCAGGCCCTCAAGGTCAAACTGACCGAGACCGAGCGGGTGGCCTATGCCCTCGCTCTCGACATGGAGAGTTGAGATGGACGGATCGCCGGTGGAGACACCCATGATCAAAACGCCGCGGGGCCTGCTGTTTCCGCGCGACATGGAGGTGCTGAAGCCGCGCATTGCAGGCAGCTTGCGGCGCGGGATTTACGAGACCAAGGAAGGCGACGCGGTGCTGCGCATCGTACAACCGAACGACGTGGTGCTCGAACTGGGCGGCGGGCTTGGCTATATTTCGACCCTTGTCGCCAAGAGGTCCGAAGCGGCGCATGTCCATGTGTACGAGGCAAACGCCGCACTGGCCGAATACATCGCCCGTGTGCATGACGCCAATGGTGTAGAAAACGCGACCGTGCATCACGCAATGTTGGGCAAGCGCAAGGGCACCAAGGATTTTCATGTGCGGGGCAACATCCTCGCGTCGTCAACCGACGAGGCGCATGGCGATGCTGTGCTGCGGACCGAAACGGTGGATGTGGTCAATGCGGGTCAGCAGACCAAAGCAATCAAGCCCACCGTTCTGGTCTGCGACATTGAAGGGGGCGAGGCGGAGCTGTTGCCCGAGATGGACCTGAGCAGCCTGCGCGCCGCTGTGGTTGAGCTGCATCCACAGTGGATCGGGCCCGAAGGCGTGAACGCGGTTTTTGGGGCATTGATGGGTGCTGGGCTGGCCTATTATCCGAAACTGTCAACGCAGAAGATTGTCACGTTCCGCAGGGCCTGGCCGCTGAAGTGACCCATCTTGCCCTTTTGACCGTCCGGAACGAGGCGGCGTTCCTTTTGGAATGGCTCGCCCATCACCGGGCTGTCGGTTTTGACGATTTTCTTGTTTTCTCAAATGATTGCGATGACGGCACGGATACGATGCTGGACAGGCTGGCCGAGTTGGGTTGGCTGACGCATGCTCGCAATGACGGCCCCTATGACAAGGGCGGCATCCAGTTTACGGCGCTCAAGGCCTCAGCGAAAATGGAACAGGTCACGTCAGCTGACTGGATCCTGCCACTGGACGTGGATGAATTCGTGAACATCCATGTGGGCGATGGGACCTTAACCGACCTGCATGCTGCCCTGCCCGACGCCACTGCCATCACGCTGACCTGGCGTCTGTTCGGCAACAATGGCCAGGTTCGGTATCTGGACCAGCCGCTGACAGATACATTCGTCAAGGCTGCACCCGAAGTGCTCCACTGGCCCTGGCGCGCATCAATGTTCAAGACGCTGTACAAGAACGATGGCACTTATCGCAAACCGGGCGTCCACCGCCCTCGCGACGTCGACGCGGCCAAATTGGAGCAAGCCCGCTGGTTCGACGGCCATGGCCGTGCATTGGACGATCAGTTCAAAACACGTCGCATCTTTTCCAACTATGGGCGCCGGAACTATGGTCTGGCGCAGCTCAACCACTACCCGCTCGGGACCATGGAGAGCTATGTTCTGAAGGCGGACCGTGGCCGAGCGGTGCACTCCGATGACATCTTGGACGTCGACTACTGGGTGGAACGCAATTTCAGCACCGATGAAGATACCAGCATTGAACGGTACAGGAATGCGCGCGACGCCAACCTCTCTGCGCTCAAAGCAGATGGCACCCTTTCCAAACTGCATGCCGACGCGGTCGCGTGGCGCAAGGCACGCTTCGATGCGCTGATGCAGCAAGAACCCTTTCGCGCCCTGTTTGGCCGTCTCCTGATGACCCCGCCCACGCGTCCCGTGCCACCGAAGGCAGCACAGTTCATGATCCGGTATGCCAATCTGGCACGCCAATCGGGGCAATAGTCACTCAAATTTTCCGCATTTCTGCCCCATTGCAGCGGTATTCCGACCGCAACCCGCAATCCAAATCGCGGGACGTGAGGATAGAGTGATGCAGGACCAAGTGCCCCCGTTCGAGCCGGACCTCGCCGATCTGCCAAAGGCTGAGTGGCTGACACGGCTTGCCCAAACCGCTGATGAGCATGGGTTTTTTCAACCGCTCGGGCGCAAACACTTCGCGGCGCATATCCGGCGCGGCGATACGTTGGTCGTCACCTTCGAATCGGTACAAGGCATGCGCGCGCTGACCGAGCGCGCCGAACCTCTGGGCTGGTCGATGGTGCGGGACAACGACTGGTCGCATCTTTGTATTGCGTCAGATGGCGACACCTGGTTCCGCGACCGCCATGTGATTGGCCTGTTCGACCAGATGATCGATGACGGCTTTTTCGATGAGTATGAAACGGTCCTCTTTTATGGCGCTGGTCCCTGCGGTTACGCCGCTGCCGCCTACTCTGTCGCGGCCCCCGGGGCGCAGGTGCTGGTGATCCAACCGCAAGCTACACTCGATCCGCGCGTGACCGAATGGGACGACCGTTTTGTTGAAATGCGGCGCACGGATTTCACCTCGCGCTACGGTTACGCGCCCGACATGCTGGACGCCTGTGCGCAGGCCTACGTCCTCTACGATCCGGTCGAAACGCTGGATGCGATGCACGCGGCCCTGTTCACACGCGCCGGCGTGACGCAATATCGCTTGCGCAACATGGGCGACACGATCCAGAGCGACCTGATGCAAATGAATGTGCTGCCTGATCTGCTGGAAATGGCCGCGGAGGGCACGCTCAATGACCTGCAGTTTGCCAAGGTCTACCGTGCGCGGCGCACCTATCCGGGCTATTTGCGACGGGTGTTGGCTGCTCTTGATCGCAACGACCGGACGGACCTGAGCTACATGATGGCGCGCAACGTCGTCTCACGCATGAAAAAGGCTCCTCGCTTCCAGCGCCGCTTGGCCGAGATAGAGGCACTGCGCATCGCCGCAGAACAACCCGACGAGGGCTAGAAACCCAACGCGTGCCCGTGCTAACGCCGGGCCATGACCACTCTGACCCTTGCTCGCCCCGACGACTGGCATCTGCATCTGCGCGACGGCGCCATGATGCGGGCCGTTCTGCCTTGGACCGCCCGCGACTTTGGACGCGCCATCATCATGCCGAACCTCGTACCACCGATTGTCACGGGCGCTCAGGCCGGTGCTTATCGTGACCGAATCCTCGCCGCCCTGCCCGAAGGCTCGGCATTTGAGCCCTTGATGACCCTCTATCTGACCGAGGACACCGATGCAGACGACGTGGCCGCAGCCCATGCCAGCGGTCTGGTCAAAGCGGTCAAACTGTACCCCGCCGGGGCAACAACCAATTCTGCCTCGGGTGTGACGAATTTCGATAACGTCCGACTGGTGCTGGACAGGATGGCAGAGATCGGCCTGCCACTCTGCGTCCATGGCGAGGTGACAGACCATGATGTCGACATCTTTGACCGGGAAGCGGTGTTCATTGATCGCACACTCGACCCGATCCGCAAGGCGACGCCGGGTCTGCGCGTGGTGATGGAGCATATCACTACATCCAACGCCGTTGATTACGCCCGCGCGCAGGATGACAGCCTTGGCGCGACGATCACGACCCATCATCTGGTGATCAACCGCAATCATATCCTCGCGGGCGGGATCAAGCCGCACTACTATTGCCTGCCTGTGGCCAAACGCGAGGAACACCGGCTGGCCCTGCGTGCAGCGGCCACCAGCGGCGAGGCGCGGTTCTTCCTTGGCACCGACAGCGCGCCACATACGGATGCAAACAAGCTGTTGCCCTGCGGCTGTGCGGGTTGCTTCACGGCCCCCAACACCCTGCCGATCCTGGCACAGGTGTTCGAGGAGGACGGCGCGCTCGACCGGCTCGAAGCCTTTACATCGAAAAACGGTCCCGCCTTTTACGGCCTGCCGGTGAACGCGGACACCATCACCCTGACCAAGACTGCACCCGACCTGCCCGGTCACATCGACACCGAGGATGGCGCCGTCACTGTCTTTGACCCCGGTTTCGACCTGACGTGGTCCGTCCAGTAACTTCTCTGGTTCAAAAAATCCCCGCCGGAGGCTCCCGCCCTATCCGTCCGCACCAACGCCAGAAAGAAAAGCACAATGATCCCGACAAGCTACCCCACACAAGAAGAGATGGCTCGCCTGACCGCCCGCATGTTGCTGGAGATCGAAGCGGTGCATTTCAATGCGGCCGAGCCCTTCACCCTGTCTTCGGGCCTGCCCTCGCCCACCTATATCGATTGTCGCAAGCTGATTTCGTTCCCGCGCATCCGCACCACGCTGATGGATTTCCTGACCGTAACGGTCATGCGCAATGCCGGCTTCGAAGCATTCGACAACATCGCTGGTGGCGAGACGGCGGGCATGCCCTTTGGTGCGCTGGTGGCGGAGCGCATGGGTCTGCCAATGACATATGTGCGAAAAAAGCCCAAAGGATACGGGAAGAACGCCCGGATCGAGGGCGTGATGACCGAGGGCCAGAGGGTACTGCTGGTCGAGGATCTGACCACCGACGGTGGGTCAAAGCTGAGCTTTGTCGATGCCATCCGCGAGACAGGGGCCACCTGCGCCGACACCGCCGTGATTTTCTACTACGACATCTTCCCCAACACCGAAAAGACGCTGGGCGATCACGGTGTGACGCTGCACCACCTGTGCACGTGGTGGGATGTCCTGGCCGAGGCCAAGGCGTCGGGGTCCGTCGACGATGCAACTTTGAGCGGAGTGGAAGCCTTTCTGAACGACCCGCGCGGGTGGCAAGCTGCCCGGACATAGGCGAATGGCCTCCCATACGGTTCCGTTGCGTCAATTTCTGACGCCATAGCGGCTGTGGATGGCTGTGCACAAACGTGATTCCTTTGCCAATTCTTGCGCAGATGTGGTAGCGTCCACAGGCATGACCACCATATGCGGAGACGTGTAAACCACGTTTTTGCGGCATCCACCGGGTTTTCCACAGAGTTGCTCCCCGGTTTCCAAGCCTGCACCGCGTGTGGCAAGACCCCCGCCACGGGGACATAACAACAACGGGCAGAGAGTGGGGCGATGAACGAGATTGCGGCGATCAATCCAACCGGAGTGGCGGTTCAGGATGCAGAAACCATGCCCCACTCGATCGAGGCCGAGCAGCAACTGCTGGGCGCGATCCTGACCAACAACGATATCTATGACCGCGTGGCCGCGATCATCAATCCGACCCATTTTTACGACCCGGTGCATGCCCGCATCTTCGAGATTGCGGCTGCGCGGATTGCCAAGAACAACCTCGCCAGCCCGGTGACGCTCAAGGCATTCATGGAGGATGACGAGGGTCTGAAAGAATTGGGCGGTCCAGCCTATCTCGCCCGCCTGGCCGGTGCGGCCATCAGCGCCTTTGCCGTGCGCGACTATGCTCAGATGATCTATGATCTGGCCGTGCGTCGTGACCTGATCCAGCTGGGCCGCGACATCTCCGCCAAGGCGGCGAAGGTCGATGTCGCCTCCGAGCCCAAGGAACAGATCGTCGAGGCGGAACAGGCGCTTTACAAGCTGGCGGAACAGGGCACATCCGAGGGCGGATTTCAAAGCTTTCTCAAGGCGGTCACCGACGCGGTCAATGTTGCGAATGCGGCCTATCAGCGCGAAGGTGGGCTTGCGGGCATCTCCACCGGGCTCATCGACATGGACAAGAAGCTGGGGGGCTTGCACCCGTCGGACCTGCTGATCCTTGCGGGGCGTCCGTCGATGGGTAAGACGTCGCTTGCCACCAACATCGCGTTCAACATTGCCAAGGCCTACAAGAAAGGGCTGAAGCCCGACGGGTCCGAAGGTGCCATCGAGGGTGGCGTTGTGGGGTTCTATTCGCTTGAGATGAGCGCGGAGCAGTTGGCGGCCCGTATCCTGTCGGAAGCCGCAGAGGTGCCGTCGGAAAACATCCGGCGCGGCGACATGACCGAGGCCGAATTCCGGCGTTTCGTGGATGCGGCCAAACAGCTTGAAGCCTGCCCGCTCTTTATCGACGACACCCCGGCCATTCCGATTGCGCAGCTTGCAGCCCGCGCGCGGCGGCTGAAACGGACGCATGGGCTGGACGTGCTGATGGTGGACTACCTGCAGCTGGTGCGCGGCGGGGCCGACAACCGGGTGCAGGAGATTGCCGAGATCTCCATGGGTCTGAAGGCCATCGCCAAGGAATTGAACATTCCGGTCATCGCCCTGTCGCAGCTGTCGCGTCAGGTGGAAAGCCGAGAAGACAAGCGGCCGCAGTTGAGCGACCTTCGGGAATCAGGCTCGATCGAGCAGGACGCGGACGTCGTCATGTTCGTGTTCCGCGAGGAATACTACAAGGAGCGCGAAAAACCCGGCGATCACGATCTGGAAGCCATGGCGAAGTGGCAAGAAGAGATGGAGCGTCTGCATGGCCGCGCCGAGGTGATCATCGGCAAGCAGCGTCACGGTCCCATCGGCACAGTCGACCTGAGCTTTGAGGGTCGGTTCACCCGCTTTGGCAACCTGGTGCAGCCCTGGCAGCAGGGCGGTGGTGGCGAGGCCGGGTTCTGATCCAACGGACGCTGTCGCGACACCATTTTTGAGGGGGCTCTGCCCCCGCCTTCGGCTCCCCCGAAGTATTTTCCGCCAGAAGAAGAGCAAGACCGGATTTTGATTGGACAGGGCGCGGCCTGCAATGCACGGTTGTATCATGCGCTTCCTGGTGTTTTTGCTGGTCTGGTTCGCTGCTTCTGTTCGAGCCGAAAACCTTGTCGAGGTTGATGTTGAGCTGTTCCTCGCAGTCGATGTCAGCCGGTCCATGCAGCCTTACGAGCTGGAAATACAGCGGCGTGGCTATGCGGCGGCTCTGCAATCGCCCGAGGTACAGGACGCCATTGGCCGCGGCTTTCTGGGCCGTATCGCGATCACCTATGTCGAATGGGCGGGCGCTTACCATCAACGCACCATCGTGCCTTGGACCGTCTTGGCAACACCCGAAGATGCAGCGCGTATCGCCGGACGGATCACGGCGCATTTTGACCAGGGGATGCGCCGCACTTCGATTTCGAGCGCCCTTACCTATGCCGCCGAAAGTATCGATAACAACACTTTCGAAGGCTTGCGCCGTGTGATCGACGTTTCCGGCGATGGGCCGAACAATATGGGCGTCCCGGTCACGCGCGCCCGTGATGAGGTGCTGGCGCGCGGGATCACAATCAACGGCTTGCCCCTGATGACCCAGGACGAAGGGATCATGGCCCGCTGGAACATCCCCGATCTGGATGTCTACTATACCGCTTGTGTCATTGGCGGCTCCGGCGCCTTTGTCGTTCCGGTCACGGACTGGTCTGAATTTGAAGACGCGGTGCGCCGCAAGTTGGTACTTGAGATCGCTGGTCAACCCGCGACGCTCTGGCAGGCACAGGTCCGCTCAGCCGCGTCTTACAATTGTCTGATCGGTGAAGAGATCTGGGAGCAGAACCGCGACATCTTTGCCCTGCCGTAAGCTGCGCGCATTTTTCCCCCTTCACCAATGCGCGCCGTCCTGCCAAACAGGCGCTCATGACGTCCGCGACCCTCTCTATCGACCTTGGCGCACTTGTGCGCAACTGGCAGGCCCTTGACGCAATGAGTGAAGGCGAGACCGGCGCTGTGGTCAAGGCCAACGGCTACGGGCTTGGCGCCCCTGTCGTCGGCCGTGCGCTCTTGCGAGCCGGTGTGCGCAGCTTCTTTGTCGCGACAGCGGATGAAGGCAACACGCTGCGCGGTGCTATTGGGCAAGGCCCTGCCATCTATGTCTTTTCCGGGCACATGGTGGGCGACACCACGGCCATTCGCGAGGCAGCGCTCACCCCGCTCCTGAACTCCGTCGATCAGATGCTGCGCCACGTGGAGGCGCTGCCGGGCCATCCCTTTGGCATCCAACTGGACAGCGGCATGAACCGGCTGGGCATGGAGCCTGCCGAATGGTCCGCAGTGCGCGACATTGCAGTGGCGCAGGGCCCTACCCTGATCATGTCGCACCTGGCCTGCGCGGATGAGCCAAGCCATCCGATGAATGCCCACCAGTTGGCGGAGTTTCGCGCCATGACGGACGGGCTGGATGTGCCGCGCTCGCTGGCTGCGACCGGTGGCACAATACTTGGCCGTGAATATCATTTCGACATGACCCGGCCCGGGATCGGGCTTTACGGCGGGCTGCCCTTTGTTGATGCGACGCCGGTTGTGACCCTCGACCTGCCCGTCATACAGGTGCGCGATGTCGCGCAAGGTGAGACTGTGGGCTATGGCAACACATGGATTGCGCCGCGCGATGCACGCATCGCCACCGTGTCCGGTGGCTATGCCGATGGTCTGATCCGCGCCATGGGACCGAATGCCACGCTTTATGCCGGGGATGTGCCTTGCCCCGTTGTTGGTCGCGTGTCGATGGACCTGATCACGGCGGATGTGACCGATGCGGGCCATGATCCGGTTGATCTGCAGCTGATGGGTCAGCACCAGTCTGTCGACACTATCGCGGACGCGGCAGGCACCATAGGATATGAAATCCTGACGTCGCTCGGCCTGCGCTATCACAGGGCGCTTGTCCAATGAGGCTTCTGGCCGGGATCGGCGCTGTCACGCTCGGCCTGCTTGCGGCCATCGGGCGCGTGGCGATGTTCCTGGGCGCGACACTCACGCATCTGGTGCGGCCGCCGTTCTATCCGCGCGAATTTGCGCTTGCCCTCTTGAACATCGGATGGCTGTCGCTGCCTGTGGTCGGCCTGACGGCGATCTTCACCGGCGGCGCGTTGGCATTGCAGATCTATGCTGGCGGCGCGCGTTTCAATGCCGAGGCGGTTGTGCCGCAGATCGTCGCCATCGGTATGGTGCGTGAGTTGGGTCCTGTGCTGGTCGGTCTGATGATTGCCGCGCGGGTGACATCGTCCATCGCGGCAGAGATTGCGACGATGAAAGTGACGGAGCAGATTGATGCGCTGGTCACCCTGTCGACACATCCAATGAAATACCTGACCGTGCCGCGTGTGCTGGCCGCAACGCTCGCCGTGCCGCTGTTGGTGGGTGTGGGCGATGTGATCGGCATCTTTGGTGGCT
Organism: Tateyamaria omphalii; assembly: GCF_019802125.1. GTDB lineage: Bacteria > Pseudomonadota > Alphaproteobacteria > Rhodobacterales > Rhodobacteraceae > Tateyamaria > Tateyamaria omphalii_B. The sequence goes on along the minus strand of NZ_JAHVHT010000001.1, from coordinate 938,428 downwards.
ACGCCGTTGCGACTGGCACGCTGGGCTTCAATGCAGCGGCCTATATCCAGAACACGGTTGATTTTCTTGAGCTTCGCGATGTCGTGTCCTCGCTGGTCAAAGGGGCTGTGTTCGGCTGTTTGGCCGCGCTGATGGGCTGCTATTTCGGCATGAACTCGGGCCGGGGTGCGCAAGGCGTGGGCCGGGCCACGAAAGGGTCTGTGGAGGCCGCAGCCGTCCTGATCCTTGCAGCGAACTTCGTTCTGACGGGGGTGTTCTTTTCGGTATGATCACGCTGTCTGATGTCCACAAATCCTTTGGCGACAACCACGTGCTGCGCGGTGTCGATCTGCATGTCGAACGTGGCACGTCGATGGTCATCATCGGCGGGTCGGGGACAGGCAAGTCCATCTGCATCAAGACGGTTCTGGGTCTTGTGACGCCAGAGCGCGGTACGATCACCGTGGACGGGCAGGACGTAACGCAGACAAGGGATCGCGACGCCTTTCTCGCCCGCTTCGGTATGCTGTTTCAGGCCGCGGCCCTGTTCGACTCGCTGCCCGTCTGGCAGAACGTCGCCTTTCGCCTGATGCGGGGCAGCCTGAAACGACCCAAGGACGAGGCGCGCGAGATCGCCATCGAAAAGCTGCGCCGCGTTGGGCTAACAGCAGATGTCGCTGACAGGTTGCCTGCCGAATTGTCAGGCGGGATGCAAAAGCGCGTGGGCCTCGCCCGTGCTATTGCGGCAGAGCCCGAGATCATCTTTTTCGACGAACCGACCACCGGCCTCGACCCGATCATGGCGGGGGTGATCAACGATCTGATCCGCGAGATCGTGACGGAGATGGGGGCTACCACCATGACCATCACGCACGACATGACCTCGGTCCGCACCATCGCGGACAATGTGGCGATGCTGCATGGCGGGAAAATCCGGTGGACCGGGCCGGTGGCCGACATTGATGCAGCGCACGATCCCTACCTGGATCAGTTCATCAATGGGCGGGCTGAGGGGCCCATTGAAACAGTGCGTTGATCGCGCCGCACGTCTTGCGGATAATACAGGCCATCTCGCGGTATTTCTGCGCATCTGGAAACAGTAGGGTCGGATTGCACGCGCGACCCACAACTTTTTGGCTGTATTTTCCGACGCTTAAATCTATGGTGATGGAATAATTTGTCTTCTGGGGGGAAGGCTGGTGAACCATTTGATTTTTGCCGCGCGCGTGTTTGCGGAAATGATGCGGCGGTTGGCTCTGATCCTGTTTGCTGGATTGGCGCTGTTTTCTGTAGTGGCAACGGGGTTGGCAATTGCAGGGGTGTGGCCCTGGATTGATCTGCCCGTCATGTGGGACGGCGTGCATGTGGCGCATGCCGGGATGCTGACACAGATCGGGCTAACCGTCTTTGCTGTCGCGCTGTGTTTCTTTCTGCCGACCAACGCGCGGATCATGCAGCTTGAGAATTCACACAGGCAATTCAACGTTGGTGTGGACGACATCACGCGGGCCTATCATGCCGCGCATCACGGCGATCGAGACGGGGTGTTCAACCTCGGCGATGCGTTCGAGAGCACTAGGGACAGGCTTGCCTATCTGCGGGATCACCCGGACCTGGGAATGCTGGAGCCGGAGCTGTTGGAACTGGCCGCCAAGATGTCCCATATCAGCCGCGATCTGGCCGAGGCATACTCTACTGAAAAGGTCGAGCGCGCGCGGTCGTTCCTCAAGCAGCGTCAGTTCGAGATTGCACAGTTCAACGAGCGGCTCGAACAGGCCAAGGCCATCCATGGCGAGTTTTCGACCTGGATCAATCGGCTTGATCTGGAGGAAAACGTGGCCCGCGCCCATCTGGAACGGCTTCTGGACGAGATGGAGCGTTTGCTGCCGGAACTCAACCAGCCCGCCAAGCCATCCAAGGTCACACAACTGCCCATGCGCGTCGAATAGGGCTTGCCGCCCCCTGCCCTCGCTGGCAGACCGTCGCGCATGGCGAAATCCACGACCACCTATTCCTGCTCGGCTTGCGGCGCGACTTTCTCCAAATGGTCGGGTCGCTGCGACAGCTGTGGGGAGTGGAACACCATTTCGGAAGACACCGGTCTGTCTGCCGGTCCGTCGAGCAAGGGGCTCGGTGCCCAGCGTGGCAAGACGGTTGCGCTGACCGACCTCAGCACCGAAGAGACACCGCCGCCACGGACCGAGAGCAAGGTTGCAGAACTGGACCGTGTTCTGGGCGGTGGCCTGGTGCCTGCCTCGGCCATCCTTGTGGGCGGCGATCCTGGCATCGGGAAATCCACGCTGCTCTTGCAGGCAGCGGCGCGTTTCGCACGCAAGGGCCTGAAAACCATCTACGTCAGCGGGGAGGAAGCCAGCGCGCAGGTCCGCATGCGCGCACAGCGCCTCGGCCTGTCCGATGCCCCCGTGCAATTGGCGGCTGATACAAACCTGCGCAACATCCTGACCACGCTTGAGGCCGAGGCCCCCGGCCTCGCCATCATCGATTCGATCCAGACGATGTGGCTCGATACCGTCGACAGCGCCCCCGGCTCTGTCAGCCAGGTGCGGGCCGCAGCGCATGAACTGACGACATTCGCCAAGCGTAAGGGCATCAGCATTATCCTTGTTGGCCACGTCACGAAGGAGGGTCAGATTGCTGGCCCCCGTGTGGTCGAGCACATGGTCGACACCGTCCTTTATTTCGAAGGCGAGCGCGGCCACCAGTTCCGCATCTTGCGCGCGGTGAAGAACCGCTTCGGCCCCGCCGATGAAATCGGTGTGTTCGAGATGACTGGCAAAGGGCTGGCCGAGGTCACGAACCCCTCCGCCCTGTTCCTGTCGGAACGGGGTGAGCCGTCACCCGGATCCGTCGTCTTTGCAGGTATTGAAGGCACACGGCCCGTCCTGTGCGAGATGCAGGCGCTTGTCGCCCCCTCGCCCCATTCCCAAGCGCGGCGCACCGTCGTGGGCTGGGATGGCGGGCGGCTCGCCATGATCCTCGCCGTGCTCGAAGCACGTTGCGGCATCCCCTTTGCGGGGCTCGATGTCTATCTGAACGTTGCGGGCGGCATGAAAATCAGCGAACCGGCGGCAGATCTGGCGGTGGCGGCAGCGCTTTTGTCGGCGCGTGAGGACAGCGCATTGCCCGCCGACACAGTGGTTTTCGGCGAAATCAGCCTGTCTGGCGCGCTAAGACCTGCGCCCCAAACCGAAAACAGGTTGAAAGAAGCCCAAAAACTTGGTTTTTCATCCGCCATTGCACCCAAGGGCGGCAAAGCCCAGGGCGCACCCGGTATGACGCTGAAGCGCTTCAGCGACCTGACCGGATTTGTAGGTGACGTGTTCGGCGCAGGGTAAGCGCATACGGGGCAGAACAAAGGGGCAGGACCATGGAAGGGTTCACCATCATTGACGGCGTCGTGGCCGTCGTCATCATCCTGTCGGCGCTTCTGGCCTATGGACGGGGCTTCGTACGCGAAGCCATGGCAATCGCCGGCTGGATTGCCGCCGCGATCCTTGCCTTTCTCTTTGCACCGCGGGTCGAACCGCTGGTCCGCGAGATCCCCGTCGTCGGTGACTTCATCGCCGACAGTTGCGAGTTGAGCATCATCGGCGCCTTTGCCCTTGTCTTTGCCGTGGCCTTGATCGTGGTGTCGCTCTTTACCCCGCTCTTTTCTTCACTGATCCAACGCTCAGCTCTGGGTGGTCTGGATCAGGGGCTTGGGTTCCTGTTTGGCGTGGCGCGCGGCATCCTGCTCGTCGCGATCGCGTTCTTTGTCTATGACACCGTGATCACGGGCCAGGAGTTCACCATCGTCGACGAAAGCCGCTCGGCAGCTGTCTTCGGCCGCTTCACTGGGCAGATCGAAGAGCAGAACCCTGAAGAAGCGCTTGGCTGGATCACCCGACAATACGAGAGCCTCGTGGGCGTGTGCGGCGAATAGATCACCAACACATCTGAGAATCAGACATTTCGAGGGCGTCCGTGGCGCAGATAGGCGCGGATCATGGTTAACCCCCGGTTAATCGCGTCGCGCAGATGCGGAGAGTATCGGGCCCAGTGCACCCACTGGTGACTGTGGCGAAACAGCGCCCGGCTTTGGCCGTGGTTGTGACCAAAAAGCGGCAGATTTGTGGAGTGTTCTGGTCCCCAGAACAAACACACAGTCCCGACCCGGAGGTCCCCCTATGTTTCTGAATCACGACACAGCCTTTGCCGATATCACACCTGTTTCCACCCCAAGCATCTGCGCGACACTGACTGCGCACACCGTCCTGGAAACCGAAACTGGATGGCGCACCGTCGATGCGTTGCAGGTCGGTGACGCGGTCGCGACCCTCGACGGGGGATTTGCAGAGATCACTGCGATCAAAAATCCTAGTCGCACATCACCCTTGGTGCATGTTCCGGGCGGCGTGCTGTCCACCTGCTCCGACATCTCGTTGCCTGCCGACGCGCATGTCGCCTTGCATACACCATCCGGTTGGATGGACGCGCCAGTGGTCTCGGTCCCGGTGAAGGCGTTGAGCGGGTGGCGCGGTATCCGCCCCACCCTGTTTCATGGTCCGGACCTGGCAGAGCTGCATTTCGCGGACGAGGAAATGGTCTATGCCCAGTCCGGCCTGCTGATCCATGCCGCCCCGAGCACCGGCGACAGCTTCTTTCCGCGCCTCGACTACGGCAATGCCCGTGCCATGCTGGCCGCATCTGCAGGCAAATTTGGCCAACCGGACACGGTCGCTGCGTAAAGGGTCGCAGTTTGTGATCCTTTCGTGACAGGGGCACCCGGGCTTGGTACACCGCGCCCATATCCCATCCACGGATTCGGAGCTGCCCCTTGTCCGACCTCGCCGCGCAAGCGCTCATGCCGCCAGCACACCCCTTTGACGACGACAAACTCAAGGAAGAGTGCGGGATTTTCGGGGTCCTCGGGACCAAGGATGCGGCAAACTTCGTGGCCCTTGGCCTGCATGCGCTGCAACACCGGGGGCAAGAGGCGGGCGGGATCGTCGCCCACCATCCCGACCACGGCTTCAACTCCGCCCGGCGCTTTGGCTATGTGCGCGACAACTTCACCAGCCAGGACGTGATGGAAACGCTGCCTGGCTCGCTCGCCATCGGACACGTGCGCTACTCGACCGCCGGGTCCAAGGGACAAACCGCGATCCGCGACGTGCAACCCTTCTTTGGCGAGTTCGCCATGGGCGGCGCGGCCATCGCCCATAACGGCAACATCACCAATGCAGACGCCCTGCGGCGCGAGTTGATCGAGCGCGGCTCGATCTTTCAGTCGTCCTCCGACAGCGAATGCATCATTCACCTGATGGCGCGGTCGTTACAACGCAACATCCCCGAACGGATGGAAGATGCGCTGCGTCGGGTCGAAGGCGCGTTTTCCGTCGTCGCCATGACCCGCACCAAGCTGATCGGTGTCCGCGACGCGCTTGGGGTCCGTCCGCTGGTGCTGGGCAAGCTCGACACCGGCTATGTACTCAGCTCCGAGACCTGCGCACTCGACATCATCGGCGCAGAGTTTGTGCGCGAGATCGAACCGGGCGAGATGGTGGTCATCACCGACCACGGCATCGAGAGCCGCTTCCCCTTCCGCCCGCAGAAATCCCGCTTCTGTATCTTCGAACATGTCTATTTCAGCCGCCCCGACAGCATCCTCGGCGGTCGCTCGGTCTATGAAACCCGCGAGGCCATCGGCCGCGAGCTGGCCAAGGAAAACCCGGTCGATGCCGACCTCGTCTGCCCCGTCCCCGACAGTGGCACACCGGCGGCCATCGGCTATTCGCTGGAGTCGGGCATCCCCTATGCCATGGGCATCATCCGCAACCAGTACATGGGCCGCACCTTCATCGAACCGACGGAGCAGATCCGCAACATGGGTGTGCGCCTGAAGCTGAACGTGAACCGCGCCCTGATCCGCGGCAAGCGGGTCATCCTGGTCGATGACAGCGTGGTGCGCGGCACCACCTCACGCAAGATCAAGGAGATGATCCTTGATGCAGGCGCGAAAGAGGTACATTTCCGCATCGCCTCGCCGCCAACAGCCTGGCCCTGCTTCTACGGGGTCGACACGCCGCAACGCGAAAAGCTGCTGGCCGCGACCATGAGCGAGGAAGAGATGACCGAGCATCTCGGTGTCGACAGCCTCAAGTTCATCTCGCTTGACGGCCTCTATCGCGCCGTGGGCGAAGCGAATGGTCGCGACGCCTCCAGCCCGCAGTATTGCGACGCCTGCTTCTCGGGCGAATACCCCGTGGAACCCGCCGACATGATCGAAAAGGGTTTCGAGATGAAGGCCGCGGAATAGCTGCCTGCTGCCGAAACCTGACAGGGGTGTCGCTCATGGTGACGCCATGAACATGACACCGACCGATATCCTCGCCCGCGTTGAAACCTGGCCCACACCTGCACAAACGCATTTCCTGCGCACACGTACGCTGGTGCACGAAGTCGCCACCTCCGAAGATATCGGCCCGCTTGACGAAAGCCTGAAATGGGGCCAACCCGCATGGCGGCCGACACGTGCGCGCACCGGGTCGACCCTGCGCGTGGATTGGTCGCCCTCAACACCGAACCGGCTGCTGGCCTTTGTGGATTGCAAGACGGACCTGGCGGCACAGATGGACCTGCGTTTTCCCGGTCAATTCCACAATGATGGCCGGCGTGCCCTTGGGTTTGATACTGAGACGCCACTGGACGAAGACGCAGTATGGCAGCTCGCCCAACTCACACTTACCTACCATAGGGCGAAACGCGGGCGCTGATCAGCACCGCGTTGCCGCTTGCCCACACGTCAATGGGCAAGGCTTTGCGCATCGTCCGAAGGCCCTGTTCACCGTGCCCTGACCTCATGCTAGCGGCGCGCTTCGACAAAAGCGCAGGACCCACGCATGAGCGAAGAGACCAACGAATTTACCGCCGATCTGGCGACCCAGCGCGGGGCACTGCCCTTGCGCAATCTGCAATTGCTGGGCGTGGCAGGATCCGACACCAACCGTCGCGCGCTGCTGCGCACGGCTGGTGGGCAGACGCGCATGGTGCAGGTGGGCGACAGCCTGCGCCAGGGAACGGTCATCGCCATTGGCGAGGATCGCATCGTGCTGAACGGCGGTATGGGCCAACGCACGCTTACCCTGCCCATGCCGGACAAGAGCGCCGCTTGACGGCTCGGCCCGCGCAAGGCAAGACCGGGCCATGACACAGACTGCCCTGATCACCGGCGCATCCCGCGGCCTCGGCGCCGCCATGGCGCTGGCCCTTGCCCCCACGCACCACATCATTGCCGTGGCCAAAACCACCGGCGCACTCGAAGACCTGGACGACCGGATCAAGGACGCCGGCGGAGCCGCCACGCTCGCGCCCATGGACATTGCCAACGACGCCGCAATGCAAACGCTGTGCCGAGGCATTTTCGACCGCTGGGGCAGCCTTGATTTGTGGGTGCACTGTGCGATCCACGCCGCCCCACTGGCCCCGGCCAACATGATTGGTGACAAGGACATGTCGAAGTCCATTGCAGGGAATGTCGCTGCCACCGCCACGCTGATCACCTACATCGCGCCGCTTCTGGGAACCGACGGTCAGGCCCTGTTCCTGGATGATCCTGTGTCCGGGAAACCGTTTTACGGCGCATATGGTGCGACAAAAGCCGCTCAGATCGCCTTGGCCCGCAGCTGGCAGGCCGAAACGGTCAAGACCGGACCAAAGGTCCACATCGCCACCCCGAACCCGATGCCCACAGCGACCCGCGCCCGCTTTCACCCGGGCGAGGATCGCGCCCCTCTGAGCGATCCCGCAGTTGAAGCCGCGCGCATTATGTCGGAACTCAACGGTTGATCGGTGCAGGTGGTCGTGGCTCAATAGAGCGATGTTGACCCGCCTGATCCCGTTCCACCGCCCCCGCTCGCCTGCTCGCGCAGGGGCGTTGCAGGCCCTCTACGATACGGCCGCCACCGGCTGGCAGGACGGAATTTCAAAGCTCGGCTTCCTCGCCGCCTATGCCGAACTGATGCAGGCCGTACCGCCACCCGCGTCGCACCCGCACGTGTTGGATGTCGGAACCGGCACAGGTGCTTTTGCCCGTGCATGGGTGGATGTGCAGGGTGATCCGGCAGAACTCACGCTCACCGACATCTCGCCCGCCATGCTCGACACAGCACGGGCGCGGTTGCCGGATGCCTCCACAGTCGTGGCCCCACTTGGCGCTGCCATGGACGGTCTTCCTCCGCAAGACGTTGTTCTGTGCGCCCACGTCATCGAGCATCTCGATGATCCACACGCATCGCTGTCCTGGCTCTTCGACCGGCTGAAAGCCGGCGGAACACTCGTTCTCGCCCTGTCACGACCGCACTGGTGCACGGCGCTGGTCCGCTGGCGCTGGGGCAACGCAGCCTTCAAGCCGGACGCGGCACGGCACATGCTTGCCACTGCAGGCTTCATCGACATTACGCTGCACCCGTTCAAAAGTGGCCCACCATCGCGCGTGTCACACGGCTACATCGCGCGACGCCCCTGAGCAGTCGCTGCACTGCGGCCTTTGCGTGACGGTCCTCATTTCCTGTTTCAAAAAACCCTGCGCGGCGCGCTCCCACAGTTGCCCCGAGCGGTGCGCACCAATAGTAAGGCGCAAAGGGGCATCACATGCGTATTCTCATCACAAATGACGACGGTATCTCGGCCCCCGGGCTGGCGGTGCTGGAACGGATCGCGGCAGAGGTCGCAGGACCGGACGGCCACGTGACCACGGTGGCCCCGGCCTTCGAGCAGTCGGGCGTGGCCCATTGCATAAATTACGCGCGCCCCTTCATGTTCCAGCAGATCGGCCCATATCGCTACACGGTCGAGGGTTCACCCGCCGATTGCGTGCTGGCTGGCTTGCACCAAGTGCTCGACGGCCCACCCGACCTGATCCTGTCGGGCGTGAACCGCGGCAACAACTCAGCCGAGAACGCGCTTTATTCCGGCACGCTCGGTGCGGCTATCGAAGGGGCATTGCAAGGCGTCCTCTCGATCGCCCTGTCACAGTACTTCGGTCCCGAAAATCGCGCCCTCGACGACCCGTTCGAGGCGTCAGCCACGCATTGCAAGGCCCTGATTGAGCGGATTGTTGCCGCTACACCTGCTGTGCAGCCCGGCTACCAACTCTTCTACAACGTCAATGTGCCACCCGTGGCGGCCACGTCGGTCAAAGGCACCAAGATCGTGCCGCAAGGTCTGCGTCCCGGCGTCGGCTTTCACACCGAACAAACGCAATCGCCCAACGGGCGGCACTTCCTCTGGATCCGCGGAGGCGACCAGCAGGTGCCGACGGCGCCCGGCACCGATGCTGCCGTGAACCTCGACGGCTATATCTCGGTCACGCCCATGCGCGCGGACCTGACCGCCCATGACATGCTGGATCAGCTTGGACCCATCGCCACATGACCGACGACGATCTCGCCACGCGCAAGATGCAGTTCCTCTACGCCCTGCGGTCCAAGGGCGTGACGGACGCGCGCGTGCTGGGTGCGATGGAAGAGATTGACCGCGGCCCCTTTGTCCGTGGGCTTTTCGCGGAACGCGCCTACGAGGATATGCCCCTGCCCATCGCCTGCGGGCAGACGATCAGCCAACCGTCGGTTGTGGGGCTGATGACACAGGCGCTGAACGTGACACCGCGCGACAAGGTACTCGAGATCGGGACCGGCTCCGGCTATCAGGCGGCGATCCTCGCCAAGCTTGCGCGCCGCGTCTACACCATCGACCGGCACAGGCGGTTGGTGCGCGAAGCACGCGACATCTTTGAAGAGCTGAACCTGCACACCATCACCGCCATCACCGGCGACGGCTCGCACGGATTGCCCGACCAGGCGCCCTTTGACCGCATCATTGTCACCGCCGCTGCCGAAGATCCGCCCGGCCCCCTGCTGGCACAATTGAAAGAGGGCGGGATCATGGTTCTGCCCGTGGGCCAGTCCGACGCGGTTCAAAGCCTGATCCGTGTGCACAAGACGCCGGACGGCCTCGAATATGATGAATTGCGCGATGTGCGCTTCGTGCCCTTGCTTGAAGGCTTGGGCAAAGACTGAAACTGGTGTAAATTAACGACGAACCGACAAGGCCCCCACCCACGAGGGGTCCGGCAGAGGACGACGCAGATGATCCCGACAAAGCAGCGCCGCCGTGCGCCCCTGATGATGGCAACCTGTGGCTTGCTGGTGCTCGCCGCCTGTGATGAGCCGCTGGACTTCGACCTTCGGGGTCTCGGTGGAGGGTTCTCGACCGCACCTGCGGTGCAGAATGCGACCGCAGACCGCCCGCAACCGGACGATCGTGGCGTCATCTCCTATCCCAACTACCAGGTCGCCGTGGCAGAACGCGGCGATACGCTATCGGACGTGGCGACACGCGTCGGTTTGCCGCCGGATGAACTGGCCCGTTTCAACGGAGTTGGACCAGATGTGCCGCTGCGGGCTGGCGAGGTCATCGCCTTGCCACGCCGTGTGTCCGAACCCTCGCCCGCAACCGGTGCCGTGGGCACGGGCCCGATCCAGCCCGGGGCGGTCGACGTCACCACGCTCGCTGGCAACGCGATCGACAACGCAGCCCCCACGCCGGTGGCCCAGACACCCGGCAGCATTCCCCAGCCACAGACCGGGGAAGAGCCTGTGCGTCACAGGGTTGAACGGGGCGAGACGGCCTTTACCATCGCGCGGCTCTACCAGGTGCCCGTCAAGTCGCTGGCGGAATGGAATGGCCTGAGCGCCGACTTTGCGGTGCGCGAAGGCCAGTTCCTGCTGATCCCCGTCGCGCGTGCCCCCGCACCAAGCCGGGCAGATGACAGCGCGACCACGGCGCCCGGCACCGGTTCGCCAACGCCGCTCCCCCCCAGCTCGGCACAACCGCTGCCCGACGACGATACCGCTGCACCGACCGAAGAACCGACCACACCGCAAGAGCCAGTGGCCGATGTAGGCCAGACAAGCGCCCCCGCGAGCGCGACCGCAATGGCCCTGCCCCTTCAGGGAAGCATCATTCGCGACTATGCCAAGGGCCGGAACGAAGGCATCGACATCCAGGCCGCGCCCGGCAGTACCGTGAGCGCTGCTGCCGATGGCACTGTCGCCGCGATCACCGAAAGCGCCGAGGGTGTGCCGATCATCGTCGTGAGACATCCGGACAACCTGTTGACCGTCTACGCCAATGTCGCGGATGTGTCCGTGGCCAAGGGCGACAGCGTCTCGCGCGGGCAATCCATCGCCAAGCTGCGCGACACGGCCGACACGGCATATCTGCACTTCGAAGTGCGCGACGGGTTCGACAGCGTGAATCCCAACCGGTTCTTCGAATAAGGCACCGTTGCGGCAATTGCGGCAGTTTACCACCCAGGCGGGTTGGCGCGCCGCAATTGCCGCAAACTTTCCCTGAATTTTCCCAAAACGCCGACGTATGGCCCTAAGACCGCCCCGTTGCGGGAACAGAAACAATCCAACGAAACAACTTGGATTGGTTCAGGCCCATGCCTGTATTTTACGGTTACAGCTTTGCCCTGCGCGGCATACAGACAACGGTCAACGGATCGGCAAACAACTATGCCTTCGCCCCATCGGGCACGTGGCGCTATACGGGCGACACCACCTACTTCGTCGTGAACGAAAACGATGGTGCCACCAACTTCAACGGGGACGGCGCCAACAATGAAACAGTGCAGGCCCAGGAACGCTTTGGCGCGGTCGGACAGCAGACCGTGTTCATCGACGGGATCGAACGGCAGCTGATCTGGGACTACACGTTCACAGTCACCGACGGGACAACGACTTGGCAGGTGGCCGTCATCGACGTGGACCTGAACAATGACAACGACCTGAATGACGGCGCTGATGCCTCGGCAACGGACGAGGATGGCTACTACCTCGTCTTCCCTGACGGAATGCCGCCTCCCAACACCGACCTGACCATCGGCGGCATCACGGACAATGGCGAGCTGGTGCCCCATGTCAGTCTGGGTGGCACCGTTGTGTGCTTTGCCTCGGGCATGATGATCGAAACTCCCGATGGGCCGCGCGCCATTGAAATGTTGGGGGATGGTGATCTGGTTCTGACAGCTGACGCCGGGCCGCAGCCTATCCTGTGGACAGGCTGCACCACGGTCGCCGCCATCGCCGACCTCGCCCCCATCGTCGTCACGGCGGGCACGCTGGGCAACGATGCCGACCTGGTGGTGTCCCCGCAGCACGCCATCCTTCTGACCGACTGGCGGGCCGAGTTGCTCTTCGGCCAGGACGAGGTGCTGGTGCGGGCCAAGGACCTTCTGTGCATGGACGGCGTCTATCGCAAGACCGGCGGTCGCGTGACCTACCATCATATCCTGCTGAACCAACACAACGTCGTGCAGGCCCACGGCATATGGAGCGAGACACTCTACCCCGGATCAGTCGCCATGGGCGCCGTGGGAGACGCCGCGCGCGCCGAGATCGAACGGCTGTTTCCCGACCTGACCGGCTACGGCCCGATGTGTGCCCCCTGCCTCAAGGGCTACGAGGCGCAACTTCTGGCGGCCTAGAGCGCAACCCCGCGTCGGCCGGCCAAATCGCAGAAATACTGCCACGCCACCCGACCCGACCGCGACCCGCGTGTCGCCTGCCATTCGATAGCTTCGGCCCACAGCGTATCGTCGTCGATCTCGACGCCGTAGGCGTTACAATAGCCACGGATCATGCCCAAATACTGATCCTGATCGCAGGCGTGAAAGCCCAACCACAGGCCAAAGCGATCGGACAGGCTGACCTTCTCCTCCACTGCCTCTGACGGGTTGATTGCGGACCCGCGCTCATTCTCGATCATATCGCGCGGCATCAGGTGGCGCCGGTTCGATGTGGCATAGAGGATCACGTTGTCGGGCCGCCCCTCGATCCCGCCATCCAGCACAGCCTTCAGCGATTTGTAGTGCTGGTCATCATGGCTGAAGCTCAGGTCATCGCAGAACAGAATGAACCGCGCATCCGGCGCCTCGCGCAACACGGCCAGCAACCGCCCGACCGAGGGCAAGTCTTCCCTGTGCAATTCGACGATCTTCAGCGCATCATGTTCCACCTCAAGTGCGCCATGTATCGCTTTGACAAGGCTGGATTTCCCCATTCCTCGCGCACCCCAAAGAAGAGCATTGTTCGCGGGCAACCCCTTGGCAAACTGCCGGGTATTGGCGAGCAACGTATCACGCGACCGGTCCACCCCGAGAAGCAGATCGAGCGGCACCCGGCTCACCTGCGGCACAGGCTCCAGCCGGTCCGGTCCTGTCTGCCAGACAAAAGCCGAGGCTGCGCTAAAATCCGGGGCGTCCAGCGGCGCGGGCGACATGCGCTCCAGCGCCGCTGCAATGCGGTCGAGAGGGTCGTTGATCATCTACTTCAGGTCTTCCTCAGGCAGATCACCAAGGTCATCCTCGTCGTCATAATACCCTTCGGCGCGCAGCTTTGCCTCGCGCTTGTTCTCCACCCGGCGCACCAGCCAGATCGAAACCTCGTAAAGGCCATAGACCACGGTAAACAGAATAAGCTGCGTGATGACATCCGGCGGCGTCACAACGGCGGCCAGCACCAGAATACCCACCATCGCGTATTTGCGAACATTGGCGAGGCCCTCCGCACTCACCAACCCAGCCTTGCCCATCAAGGTCAACAGCACCGGAAGCTGAAAGCACAGCCCAAAGGCCATGATGAATTTCAACGTGATATCAAGGCTTTCGTTGACCTTCCCGAAAAAGGTAATCGTCGGCCCCTCACTCGCTGCCTCGGGCGTGATCACAGCACCGTCGGGCAAAGTCTCGGGATTGCCAAACACAATCGCCAACACCGACGATACGTCCGCGAAGCCAAGAAAAAACGCCATCGCCAGCGGCGTCACCACAAACTGCGCAAAGCTCGCGCCCAAGAGGAACATCACGGGTGACGCGATCAGGAACGGCAGAAACGCATTCTTCTCCTGCCGGTACAGCCCCGGCGCCACGAAGCGCCACATCTGAAATCCAATCACCGGGAAGGCCAGCGCAAAGCCAAACACCATGGAGATGCGGAAGAGCGTGAACAGGTATTCCTGCGGCGACGTATATTGCAGCGTCGGCGACGGATCACCCAGATCGCGCAGGGTCTCGACAATGGGTTCCATCAGGAAGTTCAGCACGTGAACGGCGATGAACTCGCCCTGCACGGGGATGAAGAACACCGTGATCGCGATGATAAAGGCGATCACCGACCGGATCAGCCGCGTGCGCAGCTCGGCCAGGTGTTCGATCAGCGGTGCCGTGCTGTCGTCTAACTCTTCGGTCTGGCTCATCTAGCTCTCTTTCGGGGCCGCAGGGGCCTGCGCTTCCAATTCTTCAGCCTTGGCCAGCGCGTCAGCCGCTTCCTTGGCCTTGCGCTCGGCCTGCGCACGCGCGGTCGCGGCCTGAATTTTCCGCGCATTCTCAGCACGTTCCGCCTTCTCGGCGGCCAGCTTGCCGGTCTCGCTTTCGGGATCGAGGTCGGTAAGCGACGACGTCATGTCCCGCGTCGCATCCTTCACCCCGTCCATCGCGCTTTTGACCGGGTTGGTCGCGGTGTTGATGGTGCGCTGAATGTCCTTCACGCCCGCCTCATCGGCGGCCTGGTTCATGGCCGTCGAAAACTCGCGCGCCATGCCGCGGGCCTTGCCCACAAAGCGGCCCACATTGCGGAAGACAACGGGCAACTCCTTGGGGCCAATGACGATCAGCGCCACGATCCCAATGATCAGCAGCTCGGCCAGGCCAAGGTCAAACATGGCTTACACCTTGTCTTTGTCGGCCTCGGGGGTCACGTCCTTGGCTTCTTCCGCCTTGGCCGCTTCCAGCTCGTCCTTGCCTTCGTTGATGCCCTTTTTGAAGCTGGTGATGCCCTTGCCGACCTCACCCATCAGGCTCGAGATTTTGCCCCGGCCAAACAGCACCAGCACCACAACGGCGATCAGCAGCAGGCCCGGAAGTCCGATATTTCCAATTCCCATTGGTCTCTCCCATGTCTCTGGCGACGGAGTGCCGCCTGTCGCATCCTGTTCTATGGACGTGCTGCGGCTGCGAAAAGGGCAACGCGCCCCAACACGATCACGAGGTCGGGACTTTTTCGGAAAAATTCCGATGGCACACACTCAACTGACAGGTTAATGTCAGTTGTACCCTGCCACACCCACGCCATCGCAACCTGATGGAGATCAAAACCATGACCAAAGCCGCCGAAATCGTCACCTTCCGACTGAAACCAGAGGCCACGCCCGACGCATTCCGCGCCGCGATGGACACGATGCAGCCTTTCGTCGACCGCCACGGCGGCGTCATCAGCCGCACATTGTCCTGCGATGACACCGGCCTTTGGACGGATCACATCCTTTGGGAAAGCCTTGAGGCCGCCCAATCCCTCGCAGCCCAATTCATGGAAGCGCCTGAAACGCAGGCGGCGCGGGATCTGATCGACGGCCCAACGGTCGAGATGCGGCACGCCATGGTTCACATGCAAAAAGGATAACATGCGCCGCACCGATCGCCTTTTTGACATCATCCAGATCCTGCGCGACGGCAAACTGCACAAAGCGCAAGAGATCGCGGATGTCTGCGAGGTGTCGGTGCGCACCATCTACCGCGACATGGACACGCTGGTCGCCTCCGGCGTGCCGGTGCAGGGCGAACGCGGCGTGGGCTACATGATCACCGAGGCGATCAGCCTCCCGCCCCTCACCCTCACGACCGAGGAACTGGAGGCACTCAACCTCGGCATGGCCATCGTGGCCGAAGCGGCGGATGATACGCTCAAATCCGCCGCGCGCACACTGGCGGACAAGATCGACGCGGTCCTGCCCGAACGCACCGTGGCCGAGGCGGACAAGTGGAAATTCGCGGTCTACCCCTTTGCCGACGCCGTGCGCGGCTTCGCCCAGATGCCCACCCTGCGCGCCGCCATTCGCGCCAAGCAAAAGCTGCAACTGACCTACCATTCCAAAGGCGACCGCATCACCACCCGCACCATCCGGCCCCTGCACATGGAATACTGGGGCCGCGTCTGGACACTCACCTCATGGTGCGAATTGCGAAGCGATTTCCGCGTCTTCCGCGTCGACCTGATCCAAAGCGCCGAAGCGCTGCCCGAGATGTTCGTGGACGAACCGGGCAAGCGTTTGTCGGACTACGATCCGAACCTGTGAAGACAAGGTCACCCCGCAGCAAGGTGCACCGACGAAAACAAGGCGCAAAACGGTACGCGGCAACTCAGCGACGCCGCCGAAAACGAACCGCTCACGCCCCGACAGCAAAAGCGGACCACGACCCGATCCCGTCCGGTGATGACGGCACATACCGTAAGCCTTCCAAATCAAAGCGCGGTGCTGCTTTCGCGTTCGTTCATGTCGCAGGCTTTGCCGCAGTGCTTGCGGGCGCGCGCCGGGCCTGATACCTCCCGACTGTTTTGATCGGGAATGGGGATGCCGTGACAACGCCTCGGCTGGAAATTCGCAACCTTGTGCGCAGCTTTGGTGGCCGCCGTGTGGTCGACGGCGTCAGCCTGTCGATCCTGCCGGGCCAGGTGACGTGCCTGCTGGGCCCCTCGGGCTGCGGTAAGTCCACGACACTGCGCATGATCGCAGGGGTCGAGATGCAGGATTCCGGCGAAATCCATGTCGACGGATCGCTCATCTGCGACACCCGCTTCCGCGTGCCTCCCGAACGGCGCGAAATCGGGCTGATGTTCCAGGACTTCGCCCTTTTCCCGCACTTGAGTGTCGAGGGCAACGTCGCCTACGGCCTCAGCGGCACCCGCGACGCAAAACGCGCCCGGGTCGAGGAAATGCTCGACCGCGTGCGCATGTCCCGCTTCATCGACATGTACCCGCACCAGCTCTCGGGCGGCGAACAGCAACGCATTGCGCTCGCCCGTGCTATCGCCCCGCGCCCACGCATCATGCTGATGGACGAGCCGTTCTCCGGCCTCGACAACCGCCTGCGCGACGGCATCCGCGACGAAACGCTCGCCATCCTCAAGGAAGAAGACACAGCCGTCCTGCTCGTCACCCACGAGCCCGAAGAAGCCATGCGCATGGCCGACGAAATCGCCCTCATGCGCGATGGGCAGATCGTACAGCAGGGCGCGCCCTACAACGTCTACACGCGGCCCGTGGACCGTGCCTCAGTCGCCTTCTTCTCCGACGCCAACCGCTTCGGCGCCGTGGTGGACGGCGCGCTCGCTGTCACGCCCTTTGGCCCCTTCCTCGCACCCGGCGTGGCAGACGGCACGCTCGTGGACATCGTCTTCCGCCCCCAGCACGTGAAAATCGACTTCGACCGCGCTGGCGTCGGCCCGGCCCCCACGGCCACCGAAGGCACGGCCGCCCGCGCCCAAGTCGTGCGCGCACGCTTCATGGGCAATGAAAGCCTCGTCGAATTCCGCCTCGACGACAGCGGCGCACTGATCAAATGCACGGTGCCCGGCGTCTTCCTGCCCCAGCCGCAAACCGTGATGTGGCTGCGCGTGCGCCGCGACAAATGCTATGTATTTCCCAGACAGGAGGTCGCGGAATGAGCGGACCGATGATCGTTGAATTTGGCCTCGGCACCTCCCTGCGCCGCGGCAGCTATACGGAGGCCGCGGCCCGCGCCGTCCGCGCCGCCCTCTGGCGCAACTCGATCAACCTCGCCGAATATATGGGCGTCGGCAAAGAGGACATGGTGATCGACGTCCATATCGGCTGCGCCCGCCCCGATCTGGTGGACACCTCCGTTCTGGCCGAGGTCTTCCCCTACGGCACAACCTCCTTCACCGTGACCGAAGGCGGCCTCGACGTCGCCCGCCCCGAAGGCACCGGCAACCCCACGGTGATGGCCCAGGCCGCGCTGATCGTCTCGGTGGAGGTGCCCAATGCCTGAACAACGTCTCATCATCGAAATGGCCCAAGGCGTCGACCTGCACGGGCGCGACGATACGAAAGCCGCACGCCGCGCGGTCGAACAGGCGCTGCAAGGCGCGTCGCTGCCAATCTTCGGCACGCTTGACGTGGATCGGAACACGATGCGCGTGGTTGTCCACGTTGCGACCCCAAGGCCCGAAAGCGTGGACACGGACGCCATCGCCGCCCTCCTGCCCTACGGCACGGTCGAGGTGATCGCGGAAAAAGGCGGTCTCGACGTCCCGGTCGCAGGCGATGTGGCCCTCATGGCCGTCGCCGCCATCGAAGTCTTCCTACCGACGCGCACGGACTAAAGTGTCGGCGGGTGGGCGCCTTTTGCGCGGCAGCGCAAAACAGAGCACCCGACCGACCTCACACAATCTCGAAAGACGCCTCTGCCCGGTCCACTCCGTTCACCTGCACGACCAGCCCATGCACACCGGGATGCAGCTCGAACGTCGTCGCGTTGGCCTTCAGCTTGTGCACCTTCTTCAGCACCAGCGGCTTGCCCGGCTTCACCTCCGCCACCTTCAGCTTGAACACCTTCTCCCCGCTCTTCCCGTTCGGACGGGCAAAGCGGATGCGGTAGTCCACCAGCACCGGCAGAATATCTGGCGCGTTCAGTGTCACAGCAAACTCCAACGCATCACCCAAAACAACCTTCGGCGTAGCGATCTCACATGACACATCCACAGGCGCATCCCCGCGGTAGCCCAGCATCGCCATCGCCCCCGGATGCCCATCCTTCACCAGCGTCCGCAACGCATGGCGCTGCATCCACGCCCGCTCCTTTGCATCCTGCGAACCGTCCGCTTCCCAAGCCTCCAACCGGCCCAAAACGGCGCCGGGCTCGGTCTTCGCCACATCATTCAGATGGTTCGCAACCGACCGCGTCACAAACCGCGTCCCGTCCGCCTGCAACCGGTCCAGCAGGGGCAAGGTCTGATCCAGCGTCAGCTCCACCTTCCGCGCCCAAGGCAACTTGGGCCGCGTGCCCTCACTCACCAGCCGCCGCACGTGATAGTTCTCGTCCGCGGCCCAAGCCTCCAGCCGGGCGAGTGTCTCCTCCGGCCACCGGTTCAGAAAGGCACGAATGTAAAACTCCATCGAAAACCGCTGCGTCGCCTCATAGAGAAGGTCAAGCGCCCGCTCCCGATGCGCCTCCAGTCCATGGCGCACGGCGAGCACACCGGGGACCGCGTGAATAAAACGGCCAAAGTCATCATCCCGCAGGCTCGGATCCAGCCGCTGCGGCATCGCCGCCTCCAACTGGTCCGCCATGGTCGGAAAGTCCGACGCCAGATGCGGCTCAATACAATCCGCAAACCAGTCCAGGCACTCCATCAACGACCGCTCGGGTATCCCGGACAGCGCCGCAGCATGAAAAGCATCTCGGTCAAATCCGGACACACCCGCCGCAAATTCATCGGCCAGATCGCCCAGGCTATCAGAATTGAAAAGCTGATCCTTCAACGAAAACGTCGGCTGCGCCTTGGCCATGCTGTCTTTCCTTAACCGACCGCTATCAATGGGCAGAGGCGTACACGGCGCCACTGCCAGCATTTGGCATCAGCCACACCTATATGGTCGCCACAGTTGCCCCACCATCGAGCAGCAGGTTCTGCCCAACGATGAAACCAGCGTGCTGCGAACACAAAAAAGCGCAGGCCGCGCCAAACTCGTCCCGCGTGCCATAGCGACCGGCAGGAATGGTGGCCGCACGTTCTGCCCGCGCCTCCTCCAGCGTGATCCCCTTGGCCTTCATCACGCCGCCATCGAGCGCATCGGCCCGGTCAGTCGCATGAATGCCGGGCAACAGGTTGTTGATGGTCACACCCTTGTTCGCCACCTGACGCGACGTGCCGGCCACATACCCGGTCAAACCCGCACGGGCCGAATTGGACAGACCAAGCACAGGTATGGGCGCTTTCACCGATTGCGAGGTGATGTTGACCACCCGGCCCCAGCCTCGGTCCATCATGCCCGGCACCAGCGCCTTGATCAGCGCAATCGGGGCCAGCATGTTCGCATCAAGGGCCGCGATGAAATCGTCCCGATCCCAGTCATGCCACATGCCGGGGGGCGGCCCACCCGCATTGTTGACCAGAATGTCGGCATCACCTGCAGCCTCGATCAGGGCGTTCTGCCCCTCGGCAGTCGTCACATCTGCCGCCACGGTCGCAACCTCGACGCCATGGGCCGCGCGAATGGCCTCGGCCGACGCCTCCAGCGCTTCCGACCCGCGCGCATTCATCACAAGATGCACGCCTGCTGCGGCCAACGCCTCCGCACAGCCCAGACCCAACCCCTTGGACGACGCACACACGACGGCCCGCTTGCCTGCAATTCCCAGATCCATGATCGCTCTCCCATTCACGTCTGATCCCAACAGGTAACGACCTGCTGACCAATGTGCCAGCAAATCGCCGAACCGTTGACCGACCCCCGCCACAATTCTACGTTAAATCACATAGACGTAACACCGAGCCTCCACATGACCGACACCGCTCTCACGCCTGCGCAAAGCATGCCCGTCTTTCGGGCCGACGGCTTTGTCGTCAGCCAAGGGGCCAATCTGGGCGATGCCCTGTCGGTTGCCGATGAACTGATGCTCGACGACATCTATGCCCTGTCCGCAGACGCGCAACTGGTTCGCCTGGCTCTGCACGCAAGCGACACGACGCATATGATCGTGGCAGACGGCAGTGACTGCGGAGCCGCGGGTGCAGCGATCCATCTGGATTGCGCCCTGACACTCATGTCACCGGACGGCCAAATCACCGACGCAATCGTATTGGTCGAGGTCGACGACGCAGGCCACATTGCCGAGATCTACCTTCTGCCGCTGGCAGCCCTCGCGCCGCGCACGCCGTACAATCTGGTGGGCATCGACCGGGACGAGGCGCGGACCAAGTTCGCCCACCTCGCGTGCGCCCGCTTTACACGGGGCACCCACATTACGATGGCGTCCGGCGCCCAGAAACCGATCGAAGAGCTCGAGGTCGGTGACCGCGTTCTGACACGCAACGACGGTGTGCAAGAGGTGCGCTGGGTCGGGCAATCGACGGTGCGAGCCACGGGTGACTTCGCCCCCATCCGCATCCGGGCTGGCACGCTCAACAACGACCGGGACCTGATCGTGTCCCCCGACCACCGGCTCTTCATCTACCAGCGCAAGGACAGGCTTGGGGCCGGCCGCTCCGAGCTTCTGGTCAAAGCGCGACACCTCGTGAACGGCGACAGCGTGACGGTGCAGGACGGCGGCTTTGTCGACTATTTCGAACTGCTCTTCGACACCCACCAGATCATCTATGCCGAAGGGATCGCGGCAGAATCCATGCTGATCGACACCCGCACAAAACCGGTTCTCCCCGATGAGGTGTCATCCCGCCTCACCGCCCATACGGCCACGGGGCTGTCGGGCCTGGACGTGACCGAAAGTCTGCTTGACAGACCTGACGCGGCCGAGCTTCTGAAACGCGCCTCGAGCCGTTGAAAAATCTGCGGTCTTGACCCAAATCAAGCCGCTTGAACAGCGCTTGCTCCATACCGGATGAAACCATCTGGAACGGAGACTTCGATGACCAAGCTGACCTCGATCCTGGTTGCCACCGACCTGTCCACACGCTCGGATCGGGCCGTGCGGCGGGCAGCCCATATCGCGCGCGCCCACGGCGCTGCGCTGACGGTGCTGACCGTCATGGACGACGCGATGCCAGCCGAGGTCATCGACACACTCCACGCCAAAACGCGCGCTGCGCTGGAACGGTTTGTGGGCTCGGTCTGCGTCGGGGTCAACGTCACGATCAAAGCAGAGCCGGGCGACCCCACGACCGACATCCTGCACGCCTGCGCCGAAGACGTCGATCTGCTCGTGATGGGCACGCACCGCATACGGCCCTTTCTGGATCTTCTGAGAGAAACGACGATGCAACGGATCGTGCGGCACACCTCCACCCCGGTGTTGCTGGTGACCGATAGGGCCGACCATCACTATGCCAACGTGATTTCAGCCTGCGATTTCTCGCCCGCCAGCAGCGCGGCGATGCGCCTCGCACACACTATCGCGCCCGAAGCGGACATCCATCCCGTCCACGCGCTGAACGTGCCTTACGCTGGCCGCCTTTCGCGCACCCAGGCCGCAGGCGACGCGATCGAAGCGTCCTTCCGCAAGGAAGCCGAAGCCTCAGCCCGCAGCTGGCTCGCAACCGAAACGCTGCCCACGTCCAAGATGTCGGACCTCGAAATCCTGCCTGGCTCCCCTCTGCCGATGCTGCGCAGCAAAGTGGAACTGGGCGACGTCGACCTGATTGCCGTCGGTGCCCACGGTCGGGTCGGGTCGGCCCGCAGCCTGCTGGGATCGCTGGCCACGGACCTCATGCGCGACCCGCCCTGTGACGTGCTGATCGCGCGGCCTTAAGGGCATCACGGCCCGTAGAAGAACTCCTCGCGGGTGATCTTGCCATCCGCGACATGGTACACGGCGATCTCGCTCATGTCGGTGACCTCGCCCGTCTCCTTGTTCTTTGCCTTCACATCAAAGGTCACGGCAAAGCGATCCTCGCCATGCGGGAACGGATCGGACACATTGGCTTCCATCACCTCAAAGGTGCTGTCCCACCAGGCGTGCTTGCCCCGGATCCCCTCAAGGCCATGGGTCTCGCGCCCCTGCCCCATATCCAGCGACTCAACCGAAACCGCATCGGCGGCATAGAGCTTGTCCAGGTTCTCGGTCTCGCGGCCCTCGCGGCAACCGGCAACCAGTTCCTTGGCGACATCATTCAGTGACATGGGGTGTCCTTTCCTTTGGTGACAAAACCAACCTACGCCTCCCCACTGTCAGTTTTTGGCAGTACCGTCAGGTGATCCCCATTTCGGCGTTCTGCTCTTTCAGCCGCCGGTTCAACTCATTCATCTCCAACTGCATGCGCGGCATCGGGTCATCTCCGATATACGCGCTGATCTGACCGCCCAGCAGCGCAGACCAATAGATGCGCAAAACGTCGTTCATCCGTTGCGAGTAATTCGGACCCAGCTTTCGAAACCACTTCACCATGTCCGCATCCAGGCGAATGGTCACCCGTGTCTTGTGCGGCGCCACGCCATCGAAACTATCAAGCCCATTCCACGCCATCGGGATCGACTCCTCGATATGCGTGCGGCGCATCGCATCCTGATGCCGGTCCAGGGTCAGTTGCAGATCAAGCTGCGCTTTCTTCTGAGGTCCCCACATGGCTGCCTCTCCTACGTTGGCTCGTGACGGTCACGCGCAAGAGTGTCACCAAAACATTAACGCATCCTGAGACGACCGCGCGCCCCCGGTGCACAGGGGGTGTACGGATGGTGCACGGGGGGTGACACCCCGGTGTTGCCCCCTTTGACGGCCCCCGATATATGGGCGCTCATGCTAGACAACCGCCCCGAATTGCCCCCCGAAATCGCCCGTCGCCGCACCTTCGCGATCATCTCGCACCCCGACGCGGGCAAGACGACCCTGACCGAAAAGTTCCTGCTGTTCGGTGGTGCCATCCAGATGGCCGGACAGGTGCGGGCCAAGGGCGAGGCACGGCGCACCCGCTCCGACTTCATGGCGATGGAAAAAGACCGCGGCATCTCGGTCTCAGCCTCCGCCATGTCGTTCGATTTCACAAGCAAAACCAATACCTTCCGGTTCAATCTTGTGGACACACCCGGCCACTCCGATTTCTCCGAAGACACCTATCGCACGCTCACGGCGGTGGACGCTGCGATCATGGTCATCGACGGGGCCAAGGGCGTTGAAAGCCAGACCCAAAAGCTGTTCGAGGTCTGCCGCCTGCGCGACCTGCCGATCCTGACCTTCTGCAACAAGATGGACCGCGAAAGCCGCGACGTCTTTGAGATCATTGACGAAATTCAGGAAAACCTCGCCATCGACGTGACGCCCGCGTCCTGGCCCATCGGCATGGGCCGCGACTTCATCGGTTGCTACGACATCCTGCGCGACCGGCTCGAGCTGATGGACCGCGCCGACCGCAACAAGGTCGCGGAAAGCATTGAAATCAACGGCTTGGACGATCCCAAGCTGGCCGATCACGTGCCCGAAGCACAACTGAACCAACTCCGCGAAGAGCTGGAAATGGCCCGCGAATTGCTGCCCCCGCTGGACGCAGAAGCCATGCTCCAAGGCACACTGACCCCCATCTGGTTCGGCTCCGCCATCAACTCCTTCGGCGTCAAGGAACTGATGGACGGCATCGCGAACTACGGCCCAGAACCGCAGGTCCAGTCGGCCGAACCGCGTCAGATTTCACCAGAGGAATCAAAGGTTTCCGGCTTTGTCTTCAAAGTCCAAGCCAACATGGATCCCAAGCACCGCGACCGCGTCGCCTTCCTCCGCATGGCGTCGGGGCACTTCAAACGCGGCATGAAACTCACCCATGTCCGGTCCAAGAAACCCATGGCCATCTCGAACCCCGTCATGTTCCTCGCCTCCGACCGCGAGCTTGCGGAAGAGGCATGGGCCGGCGACATCATCGGCATCCCGAACCACGGGCAACTGCGCATCGGCGACACGTTAACCGAAGGTGAAGCTTTGCGTGTTACAGGTATCCCCAGCTTTGCGCCTGAACTGCTGCAGGGCGTCCGCGCCGGTGATCCGCTGAAAGCGAAACACCTGGAAAAGGCGCTGATGCAGTTTGCCGAGGAAGGGGCCGCAAAAGTCTTCAAACCGTCCATCGGGTCCGGATTCATCGTCGGCGTCGTGGGTGCCCTTCAATTCGAGGTGCTCGCCAGCCGGATCGAGCTGGAATACGGGCTGCCAGTGCGGTTCGAACAATCGCAATTCACCTCCGCCCGCTGGGTGAGCGGCGACAAGCAAGCCGTTGATAAGTTTACGGAAAGCAACAAGCAGCATATCAGCCACGACCACGATGGCGACATCGTCTACCTGACCCGCCTGCAATGGGACATCGACCGCGTCGCCCGCGACTATCCGGACGTGACGCTGAGCGCGACCAAGGAAATGATGGTCTGACGCCATGGCCCGCGGACCGATCCTGCCGGTCCCGCAGCCGGTTGAAACCGACCCCGCCAAACTGCGCTGGGGCATCGTGTCCACGGTCAAGGCGCCCCTGCGCAAAGTGGCCGAATTCATCGCCTTTCACCTCGACCTAGGCGCCAACCGCATCCACATCCACCTCGACGCGCCCGACCCTGCAATCGCTGAACGGCTCGCCCATCCCAAGGTCCGCTTCACCCAATGCGACGACGGCTACTGGCAGGGCAAACCCAACCGCGCCCGCTCCACCCACCAGATGCGGCAGGTCTTCAACGCCACCCGCATGTACCGGATCACGCAGCTTGACTGGCTCGCCCATATCGACGCGGACGAGTTCATTCTGACCTCAACGCCCATGACCGAGCTGCTCGCTGCCGTCGATCCAAACTGTACCCACGTCGCCCTGCAACCCGTTGAAATGATGGACTGTCCCACGGATCCACGCCATTTCAAACGCTTCGCCTCCGGGGACCTGCGGGGTGACATCTACCCGACCTTCGGCACCCATATCGCAGGTGGTTTCATCAGCACCGAAAGCCCCAAGATCATCGCCCGACCAGGCCTGGCCGATGTGCGGCTGGGCATCCACGCCCTGCGCCACTTCTCGGACTTCGTGATGGGCGGCGGGTCCCTTCCGGGGGTCGAGCTTGGCCACGCACACGCACCCGATTTCGCCACCTTCGAACGGCACATGACCTACCGATTGGTCAAGGGCAGCTACCACGACCGCGAGGGGCGCGCGAACCCCAAGGGTCGGCTGATCCGCGCGCTCATGGACGACCGCGACCCGGACGCTCTACGCCGCTTCCATACAGAGATGTGCGTGCCCACGCCCGAGCGCCTTGACCTGCTCGCCGCCCATGACATGCTGCGCACCGAACGGCTGGACCTTGACGCCAAGGTGGCCCGCTTTTTCGGCAAGCTGGAGGGGTAAGCCGTGACCACCTGGGGCCTGTCCGCGACCATCCTTGCACCTACGACAGAGATCCTGCGCTTTGCCGCACACCATCTCGACGCAGGCGCGCACCGGCTCTACATCTATCTCGACGACGACAACCTAAGCGCGTTCAACACCCTGAAATCACACCCGAAAGTGCGGGTGCAGACCTGCAACACGGCCCATTGGAAACGCCTTGGCGTGAACCGGCCAGTCAAGCATCAGGCGCGGCAAACGCTCAACGCAACCCACGCCTATGCGCGCAAGGCAGAAGTCGACTGGCTGATCCACATGGACGTCGACGAATTCCTGGTCCCACAGACGAACGTGGCCGAACCCCTCGCCGAACTCCCCGCAACCACGACTTCGGCCCGCGTGCGCCCCATGGAACTTCTCGGTGGCTCAGACACCGCCTTCAAAACCTTCCTGCCACCCGGCCGTAAGCGCAACGAAGCGGTCAAGTCGATCTACCCAACCTTCGGCCAGCATCTCAAAGGCGGCTTCCTCAGCCATGTCGCGGGCAAACTCTTTGTGCGCACCGGCCTGCCCGAGATGGAAGTCCGTATCCATAACGCCTTTCGGAACGGCACCATGCTCCCCGACGCCGCCGAACTCACAGAGATCGACCTCGCCCACTGCCACGCCACGTCCTGGGACGCATGGCACCGCGCGTATGCTTACAGGATTGAAAAGGGATCGTACCGCGCCGAACTGAAACCGGCGACACAAGGCACGCTTTCGCTCCACGCGTTGCTGCGCAAGCTCGAGGCCGATCAAGGCGAGGCTGGCCTGCGCACCTTCTACGACGAGGTCATCGGCAATAGCGACGACCTCCGGGCCCGTCTGCGCGCCCATGATGCGCTGCGCATCGTAGACCTGGACCTGGCAGCCAAGGTCGCACGCCACTTCCCCGACGCGCCCGTTTGACGGGACGCGGTGCCTTTGCTATGCACGCGCAGCATGTCGAGGCACGTCGCCTCCACTCGGGCCAATCGGGCCGACATCACCAGACGCAGCGGGCCAAGTCAGTGTCCGCAACCTACGGACATACATGACAAAATTCTCTGATCTGAACCTGAACACAAAGGTCCTGAAAGCCATAGACGAAGCCGGGTATGAAAACCCGACACCGATCCAAGCGGGCGCGATTCCAGCAGCCCTTGAAGGACGAGATGTGCTGGGCATCGCACAGACCGGCACAGGCAAGACGGCCAGCTTCACCCTGCCCCTGATCACGGCGCTCGCCCGTGGCCGCGCCCGCGCGCGCATGCCGCGCAGTCTGGTCCTGTGTCCGACCCGCGAACTCGCCGCCCAGGTGGCCGAGAACTTCGACACCTACGCCAAATATGTGAAGCTCTCCAAGGCGCTCCTGATCGGCGGCGTCAGCTTCAAGGAACAGGACATCCTGATCGACAAGGGCGTTGACGTGCTGATCGCCACGCCCGGCCGCCTGCTCGACCATTTCGAGCGCGGCAAACTGATCCTGAACGATGTCAAGGTCATGGTCGTGGACGAAGCCGACCGGATGCTCGACATGGGGTTCATCCCCGACATCGAACGCATCTTTGGCCTGACCCCCTTCACCCGTCAGACGCTGTTCTTCTCCGCCACCATGGCGCCCGAGATCGAGCGGATTACCAACACCTTTCTGTCCAACCCCGAACGGATCGAGGTGGCCCGCCAGGCCACCGCGTCAGAGACGATTGAACAGGGCGTGGTCATGTTCAAGGCCTCGCGCAAGGACCGCGAAGGAACCGAAAAGCGCAAGGTATTGCGGGGACTGATTGACGCCGAAGGCGAGAAGCTGACCAACGCAATCATCTTCTGCAACCGCAAGACGGACGTGGACATCGTTGCCAAGTCCTTGAAAAGCTACAAATACGACGCCGCACCGATCCACGGCGATCTGGACCAGTCGCAGCGCACACGCACGCTCGAGGGGTTCCGCAATGGCGAGCTGCGCATTCTCGTGGCATCCGACGTGGCTGCACGCGGGCTCGACGTACCATCGGTCAGTCACGTGTTCAATTTCGACGTTCCCGGCCATCCCGAAGACTACGTGCACCGCATCGGACGCACGGGTCGTGCCGGGCGCGAAGGCAAGGCGATCACAATCTGCGTGCCGCGCGACGAAAAACAGTTCGATGCGGTCGAAAAGCTGATCCAGAAAGAAATCCCGCGCCTCGACAACCCGGTGAAATCGGCCAAGCCAGCCGAGGTGAAGGAAGACAAACCGAAGTCCACGCGCAGCCGGTCCTCTTCGAAATCCGAAGAGAAGGTGGACAGCACAGCGGCCAGCGAAGACACCAAACCGTCGCGCAGCCGCTCCTCCTCAAGCCGCAGCCGATCATCCACGTCGCGCGATGATCGCAGCTCAAACAAGGTTGTAGGCCTGGGCGACCACACTCCCAGCTTCATCGGTCTGAGCTTCGAAGAGCGAATGGCCTCGTAGCGCCGCGCGGAGTTGCGAAACGCGCGATGGCCAGGTGTTGCGGAAAAATGCTATGGCAGTGATAGACATGTAAGGCGGACCTTGGTCCGCCTTTTTCAATGCATCCGGCTGATCACCACGGTTACTTCCGGCTTCTTGCCGATCTCGTCCTGTGCTGACTTCCGCACGATCCGACGCAGCGCCTCGGTCAGGCTGTCGTCATCGCGCAGCGTCTTGGCATCGGCCCGGCCAAGGAACTGACCCAGGTCTTCTTCCAACACTTCAACCAGCGCCGCCTTCGACCGCCCGGTCTCGGCCAACCCCATGAGTTCGCACCACGGCTCGCCCAAGGGCTCATCCTCTTCATCCAGGATCAGCGTCACCAGCACATGACCGTTCAGCGCCATGCGGATCCGGTCGCGGACAACGCCATCCAGCGCTCCGATCTGCACCGCGCCATCAAGGTAGGTGCGGCCGGTTTCGATGTATTCGGCCACCGTCGGGGCGTTGCCGCTGAGGTCGATCATCATGCCGTTGACAGCCAGTACAGCGCTGCGCCCCCTGGCCTCCGACAGCTTCACGTGCTCGCGCAGATGCCGGTGCTCGCCGTGCATCGGCACAACGATCTGGGGGTTCACGATGTCCTGCAAGCGTTCCAGATCAGGTCGGTTCGCGTGGCCCGACACGTGGTAGAGGCCCGAGGAATCGTCCACCACATCCACGCCCTTTTCCGACAACTGGTTGATGATGCGGATCACACCCTTTTCGTTGCCCGGAATGGTCTTGGAGGAAAACAGGAACAGGTCGCCTTCCTTCAGCTCCAGCCCCATATACTTGCCGTTGGCCAACTGGGCAGAGGCTGCACGGCGCTCGCCCTGTGATCCCGTAACAAGCAACATCAGGTTTTCGCGCGGGATGCTCTTGGCGTCCTCCGGGCTTACGACGCTTGGAAAGTCGCTCAGTACCCCGGTCTCAACCGCAGCTTCGATCATGCGACGCATCGCGCGGCCCAGAAGCACGATGGAGCGCCCCGCCGCAACGCCCGCCTCTGCCAGCGTCTTCACCCGCGCTACATTCGACGCAAAGGTCGTCGCCACAACCATGCCGGAAGTGTGCCCGCGCACCAGCTTCTCGATCTCAGGGCCCACGGACAATTCTGACCGGCCCGGATGCTGGGAGAAAACATTGGTGCTGTCGCAGATAAGCGCCTTCACCCCATCCTTGCTGACCTCGGCCCACAGGTCCGGATCAAAGGGTTCACCCACCACAGGCGTCGTGTCCAGCTTGAAGTCCCCGGAGTGGATCACCCGGCCCTCGGGACTGTCGATGATCAGACCCGCGCTTTCGGGGATCGAATGGGACATGGGCAGAAAGCCTACCTTGAACGGCCCCGCCTGCACCTGATCGGGCCAGCCAGCCACGACACGCACGGCATCATCCGGATGGCCATACTCATCCATCTTGCGCCGGGCGATGTTGGCTGTGAAAGGCCGCGCATAGATCGGCGCACCCAACTGCTCATAAGTGTGAGCGACCGCGCCGACGTGATCCTCGTGCGCGTGAGTAATGAAAATCCCGTCAATCCGGTCTTTACGCTCGGCCAGCCAAGTGATGTCCGGCAGGATCAGGTCAACACCCGGCGTCCCATCCATATCGGGAAAGGTCACGCCCAGATCAACCACGATCAGCCGCTCGGCATCCTGCGGTCCATACCCGTACACATAGGCATTCATACCAATTTCACCCGCCCCCCCGAGGGGCAGGTAGATCAAACGTTCACTGCTCATAAGCTCAGCTATTATCCTTGTTAAAGCGATAGATGACCGTCAGGCCATGCATCGTCAAATCATCTTGAAAGTCGTCAAACAGTGTTTCGGACTGTTGGAACAAGGGGGCCAGGCCCCCCGTCGAAATTACGCGCATATCGCGGTCGCGTTCCGCTTTGATCCGGGCACATATCTCACGGACAAGGCCCACGTAACCCCAAAAGACACCGGACTGCATACAGGCGACCGTGTTGGTGCCCACAACGGCCTGCGGTTTGGTGATGTCCACATGCGGTAGCGCGGCAGCGGCAGAGTGCAGCGCCTCAAGGCTCAGGTTCACGCCGGGTGCGATCACGCCCCCGACATAAGCGCCATCCGAGGCAACGACGTCAAAGGTTGTCGCCGTACCGAAATCCACCACAATCAAGTCCCCGCCGCAGCGGTCATAGGCGCCCGCCGTGTTCACCAGCCGGTCGGGGCCGATCTGCGTGCCCTCGTCCACGCGCGGCGGTGCCGGCAGCAAGCAGTCGGGTTTGCCCACAACATAGGGACGGCAATTAAAATAGCGGTCGCACAGAACCCGCAGGTTGAAGACCACGCGCGGAACAGTGGATGAGACAATCACATCCGTGATCTCAACATCCAGCTTCTGAAACTCCATCAGCGTCGACAGCCAGACATAGTACTGGTCCGCCGTGCGCTGCCACTCGGTCGAGGTACGCCAGGTCGCGAGGAACTTGGTCCCGTCCCAGATTGAAAACACCGTGTTCGTGTTGCCGCAGTCGATGGTCAGAAGCATGGCCTGCCCCCTCAGAAGTAAACGTCACCCGCCGGGATGGTCATCCGGCCTTTGGCCGTCTCTAGAACAAGTTGGCCGTCGGCGTCCACGTCCACGAAGGTGCCGATGTATGCGTCCCGCGTGGTGCGGGCCTTGATCGGTTCGCCCAAACGCGCGGCGTGGGCAAGCCAAGCTGTCCGGATTGGCGCAAAGCCGTAAGTGCGGAACTGATCTTCATACCGGGCATAGGCCGTGGCGAGAAGATCCAGAAAGTCTTCGGGTGAGATGACAGTGCCCAGGGCAGACTTCAGCGCAGCCGGTGGAACAGCGCCTTCATCGACCTCGCTCACGTCCGGCGCTGCAGCCAGATTGACCCCGATCCCGATGGCAAGGTGCGTGACGCGCGCGCCGCTGCCGATGCTTTCCAGAAGGATCCCCGCGACCTTGCCGCCGCGCAAGAGCACGTCGTTGGGCCACTTTAGCGCGAATGCATCTTCGCGCCCGGTCACCGCTACAAACGCATCCCGCAAGGCCAGCGACATGACAAAGGACCGCAAGGCGGCAACACCCGGCGCCTCGTCCAACGGCAGCACAAGCGTGCCAGCAAAGTTGCCTTCCGGCATCGACCAAGCCCGCCCGCGCCGACCGCGTGCCGCTGTCTGGGTCAGCGCCAAAATCCACTCGGGGCCAGAGAGGTCGGAGGCAACACGCGCCGCCTCGCTCAGCGTCGAGTCCACCGATGGCAAAACACGCCGCCCATAGCCTGAAGGCCAAGCGCTCATGACTTCTCTGGTTCCAAAAAATCCTCCCCGAAGGGCCGATTTGCCACGGGCGCCTAGTTCACCAATGTGAGCGCCGCAGCCGCCGCCACACTGTCCACGCCGAACATGTTGATAATCCCGAATAGCATAACAGCCGCCGACCCCATCAGCATCGCCCAAAGGATCGGGGATTTGCCGCCATTCAGCCCCTCATCCTGCGTCTCGCCGAAGAACATGTAGTAGACGATGCGCAGGTAATAGTAGGCACCAATGACGGATGCGATCACGCCAGCAATGGCAAGCCAGACAAGCCCGCCTTCATAGGCCGCGCGCAGCACGTAGAGTTTGCCAAAGAACCCAAGCATCGGCGGCACACCCGCGAGCGAGAACATCAGAAACAGCATGGCCCACGCCTTGCCCGGCTCGCGCTTGGCGTACATCTTCAACGACGAGATCTCGACCACAGGCTGGCCGTCTTTTTCCATCATCAGGATGAAAGCGAAGGTGCCGATATTCATGGTGACGTAGATTGCCATGTAGACCAGCATCGCCTCGACCCCGAGCGCAGTGCCGGAGGCAAGGCCCATCAGGGCGTAACCCATATGCGCGATGGACGAAAACGCCATCAGTCGCTTGATGTTGGTTTGACCGATCGCCGCAAATGCACCGAGGAACATCGACAGCACCGACAAGAGCGCCATGACCTGTTGCCAGTCGGCAATGGCCCCACCAAAGGCGTCATGCATCACGCGTGCGAACAGCGCCATGGCCGCGACTTTCGGCGCCGTAGCGAAGAATGCCGTGACCGGCGTGGGCGAGCCTTCGTACACATCCGGCGTCCACATGTGGAACGGCACGGCAGAGACCTTGAAGGCAAAGCCCGCCATCAGGAAGACAAGGCCGAAGAGCAGGCCAAGCGACACGCCCTCTTCCGCGACCTGAACGATCCCCGAGAACAGCGTGGTGCCTGCATAACCGTAGACCAGCGACGCACCATAGAGCAGCAGACCCGAAGACAACGCGCCCAGCACGAAGTATTTCAGACCGGCTTCGGTTGATTTGACGCTGTCACGGCGCAACGACGCAACCACGTAAAGCGCGAGCGATTGCAGCTCGAGGCCCATGTAGAGCGCCATCAGGTCGCCCGCCGACACCATGGTCATCATGCCCACGGCGGCCAATGCCACCAGCATCGGGTATTCAAAGCGCAAAAGGCCGCGCTGCGACATGTACCCTTCGCTCATCAGCAAAACGGCAGCGGCGGACACAAGGATCGTCACCTTGGCAAAGCGCGAAAAGGCGTCATCGACGAACATGCCGCCAAAGGCCACGTTCGTCCCCTCACCCGTGAACCCGATCCATGCGGCGACGGCAAGGAAGACGGCGGATGTCGCCCAAAGGAGTGGAGAGGCAAGATCGTCCTTGGACGTGTAGACCGCCCCGATCAGGCCCAGCATGGCAAAGACAGCCAGCAGGATCTCGGGCAGGATGATGGTCAGATCAGCAGACATGTTCTCAGTTCCCATTCGACGCGACTTGCGTCGCAGCCTCAGCCGCGGCGAGCGCCGTATCGTATTGTGTCACAAGGGCGGCCACCGACGGCCCGATGATGTCGAGGATCAGCGCCGGGTAGACACCAAGCAGCAGCGTCATCACCACCAGCGGGGCAAAGATCGCCTTTTCCCGGCCTGTCATGTCGGTGATCGACTTCAGGCTTTCCTTGATCAGGTCGCCCATCACCACCCGGCGGTAGAGCCACAGCGCATAGGCCGCAGAGAAGATCACACCGGTTGTCGCAACCGCGGCCACCCAGGTGTTGACCTGGAACACCGCCATCAGCGTCAGGAATTCACCCACGAAACCGGAGGTGCCGGGCAGACCCACATTCGCCATGGTGAACAGCATGAAGATCAGTGCATAGGCTGGCATCCTGTTCACAAGACCGCCATAGGCATCGATCTCGCGCGTGTGCATCCGGTCATAGATAACGCCCACACACAGGAAGAGCGCGCCAGAGATGAAGCCGTGGCTCAGCATCTGGAAGATCGCGCCATCCAGCCCCTGCTGATTGGCCGAAAAGATACCCATAGTCACAAAGCCCATGTGGGCGACTGATGAATAGGCAATCAGCTTCTTCATATCGTCCTGCACGAGCGCCACGAGCGACGTGTAGACGATGGCAATCGCTGACATCCACAAAACCAGCGGCGCCATCACCTCGGATCCAACCGGGAACATGGAGAAGGAGAAACGGATAAACCCGTAACCACCGAGCTTCAGAAGGATTGCCGCCAGCACGACCGACCCTGCGGTCGGCGCCTGTACGTGGGCATCGGGCAACCAGGTGTGGACCGGCCACATCGGCATCTTGACGGCGAAGCTGGCGAAGAACGCCAGGAACAGGATCGTCTGCATCCCGCCCACGATCTGAATACCCAGCAAGCTGAACGTCTCGTTCCCGAACTGGTGGTTCAAGAGCGCTTCAATATCCGTGGTGCCCGCATCCGCATACATCGCAACCATCGCCACCAGCATCAGCACAGAACCGAGGAAGGTGTAGAGGAAGAACTTGAAGCTCGCATAGATGCGGTTCGCCCCGCCCCAGATACCAATGATCAGGAACATCGGGATCAGACCGGCCTCGAAGAACAGATAGAACAGGACCAGGTCCAGCGCCATGAACACGCCCAGCATGAGCGTTTCCAGAAGCAAGAAGGCGATCATGTACTCCTTGACCCGGTCCGTCACCGACCACGAGGCCGCGATAACCAGCGGCATCATGAAGGTTGTCAGCATCACGAACAGAATGGAGATCCCATCGACCCCCATCTTGTAGGTCAGGCCCATGATCCACTCGCCCTCTTCCACAAACTGGAAGCCGGTGTCGTTGCGGTCGAACTCGAACAGAATAAACAGCGACGCGATGAAGGTGATCACCGTGGTGGCCATCGCCACCCACTTGGCATTGCGCTGCGCCGCCTCATCCTCGCCCCGCAGGAACACGGCCAAGATCAGGGCCGCCAGCGCGGGCATGAAAGTGGTGATGGAAAGGATATTGTCCATCAGTTCGCTCCTCCGCTGAGCGTCATCCAGGTGATGAGGACGGCAATCCCGATCACCATGGCGAAGGCATAGGTAAAGATGTAGCCGGACTGTGCACGGCCCGCGAGGCGCGTGATGAAGGGCACAAAGCCCATCGATACGCCGTTAATGGTCCCGTCAATGACATCCCCATCACCGCGCTTCCACAGCTTCTTGCCCAGCCACATGGCAGGCTGGACAAAGATGAAGTCATAAAGCTCGTCAAAGTACCACTTGTTCTTGAGGAACAGGTAGAGCGGGCGCTGATTCTCGGCCAAGCGGCCAGGCAATGCCGGATTCTTGATATAGAACCAGAAGGCCACGAGGAACCCGATCAGCATCGCCACGAAGGGGGACAGCTTGACCCAGGTCGGCACGTAATGCGCTTCGTGCAGGACCGTGTTCTCGGGCGCGATGTAAATCCCGGCCTCGCCCGGTCCGTCCTCCATCACATACTTCAACTCAGACGCTTTCGGGCTGCGTTCGGCAACGGCATCCTTGATCTCTTCCGAAGGCGCCTCGTAGTGGCCGCCAAAGAATTTGATGACCTCGTTCGGCTTGCCAAAGAAGGACGAATACCAGATCGCCCCGGCAAACATCGCACCCAAGCTCAACACACCCAGCGGGATCAGCATGACCATCGGGCTTTCATGCGCGTGCTCATGCGTGTGCTTGTCGCCACGCGCCTCACCGTAGAAAGTCAGGAACATCAGGCGCCAGGAATAGAACGATGTGAACAGCGCCGCGATGACCAGCGCCCAGAAGGCAAAGGTGGACCCGACATAGGCGCTTTCGATCACCGCGTCCTTCGAGGCGAACCCGGCAAAACCGATCCAGCCGGTCAGCGGAATGCCCACGCCAGTGATGGCAAGCGTGCCGATCATCATGGCCCAGAACGTGTAGGGGATCTTTTTCCGCAGACCGCCGTAGTTCATCATGTCCTGCTCATGGTGCATCGCGTGGATGACCGAGCCCGCGCCAAGAAACAGCATCGCCTTGAAGAAGGCGTGCGTGAACAGGTGGAACATGGCAACGGAATAGACACCAACGCCAGCAGCCACGAACATGTAGCCCAGTTGCGAGCAGGTCGAATACGCAATCACGCGCTTGATGTCGGTCTGGACCAGACCAACGGTCGCGGCGAAAAAGGCAGTCAGGGCCCCCAGCACGGTGACAAACGCCATCGCCTCGGGCGCGAATTCCATCAGCGGGGACATGCGGCAGACCAGGAACACACCCGCCGTCACCATAGTCGCGGCGTGGATCAGCGCCGACACAGGGGTCGGGCCTTCCATCGCGTCGGGCAACCAGGTGTGCAGGATCAACTGCGCCGATTTCCCCATTGCGCCGATGAACAGCAGGAAGGCCACAAGGTTGGCCGCGTTCCACTCGCTCCACAGGAAGGTCAATTGCGTCTGCGCCAGCTCAGGTGCGGCAGCAAACACATCGTCGAACTTGATCGAGTCGGTAAGGAAAAACAGCGCGAAGATGCCGAGCGCAAAGCCGAAATCACCCACGCGGTTGACCACAAACGCCTTGATGGCGGCCGCATTGGCCGACGGTTTGCGGTAGTAGAACCCGATCAGCAGGTAGGATGCGACGCCCACGCCTTCCCAGCCAAAGAACATCTGCACAAGGTTGTCTGCCGTCACCAGCATCAACATCGCGAATGTGAAAAACGACAGGTATGCAAAGAAGCGCGGCTTGTAGCTTTCGCCCTCTTTCCATTGCGGATCGTGGTCCATGTATCCAAAGCTGTACAGGTGGACGAGGCTCGACACCGTAGTGATTACAATCAGCATGATCGCCGTCAGCCGGTCCAGACGGATGGACCAATCGGTGCTGAGCGAGCCGCTTTCGATAAAGCGCAGGATCTGGATCTGTTCGGTCGTGCCGTCAAACGTGATGAACACGATCCACGACAGGATGGCACTCAGGAACAGCAGACCCGTGGCGATCCAGCAGGCCGCGACCTCACCAAAGACACGCCAGCCAAAGCCGCAGAGCAGCGCGCCGACAAGCGGGGCAAATAGGATGATGGTTTCCATTGTGCGCTAACCCTTATTTTCTTTTTTGGCGGCGACATCAGGCCACGCGAAATACAGCACAGCGGCCGAACCACCGACGCCGGCCACTATGATCGCGATCCACATTGCAAGGCTCATCCGATCAGCCCTTCATCACGTTGACGTCTTCAACCGCGATGGTGCCGCGGTTGCGGAAGAAACAGACCAAGATGGCCAGACCAATGGCGGCCTCGGCGGCCGCAACGGTCAATACGAAGAGGGTGAACACCTGCCCCACGAGGTCGTCCAGGAAGCTGGAGAACGCAACCAGATTGATATTCACTGCAAGCAGCATCAATTCGATGCTCATCAGCAGGATGATCACGTTCTTGCGGTTCAGGAAAAGCCCGAAAATGCCGATGACGAACAGCGTCGCCGCGACCGTCAGGTAGTGTTCAAGTCCTATCATGTCGTCCCTCCGGGGCGTGTCCCCGCTTGTCGTCTGTTACGGGGCCTCAGCCCAGCATGAATTCTGTCTTCTCCCCCCGAGCCTCGGGGTAGAGTGCGGCGCAGGCGCAAGGCTCTGCATCCAGTGTGGTGATCTCGATATCCCGCGCGACGCCGTCTAGGTCGGCGGCTATGCGGTCGAATGTGGCAAAGGCTCGCGCGCCACTTTCGTGGCGCTTAAGAATGGCCAACGCCTTGTCGGTCCGGTCGAAGGGCAGGCGGTTGCCCATGTTCTCTTCCTGCGTTCGGAAGGTCAGAGCGGCGCCCGGCGCGCAATCCACAAGGGTGAACGAGGTCGCAGTCCCCTCCTGGCTCCACCAGTCGCGCCACATCACGCGGCCCTCGCCCAGATCGACATGATCTGCTTCGCCGCCGTGCGAGATGTGCGTGGTGCGGTCACAATCAGTCAACGACAGGGCCACAGCCTCACCGCCAAGCATCGCGACGAACGCTGCCAGATATGCGCACCGTGTATTCAAGGATCAGAGCCCCTGCCCCGGTTTGACGTCCTTCAGCTCCATCGCCGTGGCCGGGTCGCGCATCATCTGGGCGACCACATCCTGACGCTTCACATCCGACCGGTGGCGCAGGGTCAGCACGATGGCACCGACCATGGCAACCAACAGGATCAGGCCCGAGAGCTGGAACAGCAGGAAATACTGGTCATAGAGGATCATGCCGAGCGCTTCGGTATTGTGCCGATCCACGGGGGTCACCTGCGCCCGCAACCCTTCGGCGGCAGCGTTCGATTCCCACGCGCCAAAGGCCATCACGAACTGCATCAGGATCACGACGCCGATCAGCAGCGCGAGTGGCATATATTTCGCCATCTCCGCCTTCAGTTCGGCAAAATCCACGTCCAGCATCATCACCACGAACAAGAACAGCACCGCGACCGCGCCCACGTAGACGATAATCAGAAGCATCGCCACGAACTCGGCCCCCAAGAGCACGAACAGACCCGCCGCACTCAGGAAGGCCAGGATCAGCCACAGGACCGAGTGCACGGGGTTGCGGCTGATCACCGTGAACAGGCCCCCGGCGATCACGCTGACCGCAAACAGGTAGAAGGCAAATACAGTCATGTCTCGTCCTCGTCGTCACCCATGACCTCCTGCGCCAATCCCATGGCGCGGGTCATGGCGGGCACCCCGGCGAACATCGCCATCATGCCCAAAGTCTCGGAAATCTGTTGGTCGGTTGCGCCCGCTTCGCGCGCATGGCGCACGGTCTGGCGGATGGCGGTATCGGCCTGCGCGCCCTGCATGGTCAGACCCGCAAGCGTGATCAGCAGACGTGTCTTCGCATCCAGCCCGTTCTCATTGAACGTATTGCCGAACCATGTCTCCATCAGGTCCTTTGGCATGGTCGGCCAAAGCGCCTCGAACATCTTGGGATCAAACCCCTTTGACGGGTCAAACGCCGCCATCTGCGGAAATGCCTTCGTCATCTCCTGCATCTGGGCCAGCATCGCGGCAAAGGGGTTCTTTTCGTCACTCATCTTCGGCCTCAAACACCTCGATGGCTGCATTCATCGCGTTGATCATGGCCGGGAAGCCACCGTAGAGGGTCATCTGGTAAATGATCTCGCACACTTCCTCACGGCTAGCACCGACGGCGCGGGCACTGGTGATGTTGACTTTGAGCTGCGGCCGCGTCTGCCCGCCCATCGCCGCCAAAGCTGCAATAGTAGCCAGCAGCCGCGTCTTCTCGTCCACCACACCACGGCTGTAGAACGTGCCATAGGGCACCTCCACGACCATGCGCGACAAGCCCGGCACCAGCGCATCATAGCGGGCGGCCAGGGCATCTTCCATGCCCGGGTTCACCTGCTCCGACAGCGCCTTGCCGCGCTCATATGCGGTATGGAGGCTCATCGGTAGGGCGCATCCAGTTCCAGGTTGCGCGCAATCTCCGCTTCCCACCGCTCGCCGTTCTCAAGCAACTTTTCCTTGTCGTAGAACAGCTCTTCCCGCGTCTCGGTCGCGAATTCGAAATTCGGCCCCTCGACAATGGCATCCACCGGGCAGGCTTCCTGACAGAAACCGCAATAGATGCACTTGGTCATGTCGATGTCATAGCGGGTGGTGCGGCGGCTGCCATCCT
This sequence comes from Tateyamaria omphalii, assembly GCF_019802125.1. Lineage (GTDB taxonomy): Bacteria > Pseudomonadota > Alphaproteobacteria > Rhodobacterales > Rhodobacteraceae > Tateyamaria > Tateyamaria omphalii_B. The sequence goes on along the minus strand of NZ_JAHVHT010000001.1, from coordinate 899,106 downwards.
CGCGGGGTTCCGCGTCGATTGTGATGGCCTGCGCGGGGCAGATCGCCTCGCACAGCTTGCAGGCAATGCAACGCTCTTCCCCGTTGGGATAGCGGCGCAGGGCGTGCTCGCCCCGGAAACGCGGGGACAAAGGCCCCTTTTCATGCGGGTAGTTCACCGTGGCCTTGGGGGCAAAGAAATATTTCAGCCCCAGCTTCATGCCTTGCCAGAAATCCTGCAGCAGGAAGTATTTGGCGGCGCGGCCGTAGTCGATCTGCGTCATGGCTAGTCTCCCTGTGTTGCGTCGTTAAGGTGCATATACGCCCAGGCTTTCAGGGCCGAGACGACCTCGCCCTGATCGGCGTGCTCAAACGTCTTTTCACTGTCCAGAGTGCCGATGGCGAACTCGGACGACAGGAAAGATATAAGGTCGTCCAAATGCCGCTCGGGCGCTTCGTTGATGGCTGTGGCCAGTCCCATATCAGCCTCCCACGGCCCAGCGGGCATAGATGCCCCAGAACCAGTCGAACTTGGCGGCAAAGGCCACGAACACGACCCACACGAGGCTGAACGGCAGGAACACTTTCCAGCCCAGACGCATCAGCTGGTCATAGCGGTAGCGGGGCGTGATCGCCTTCACCATGGCAAAGAGGAAGAAGAAGAACGCCATCTTCGCGACCATCCACAGCACGCCGTCAGGCAGACCCGGAATGGGCGACAGCCAGCCACCGAAGAACAGCAGGCTCATCAGCGCGCACATCAGGAAGATGGCGATGTATTCGCCCGCCATGAACAGCAGGAACGGGGTCGAGGAGTATTCGACCTGATAGCCCGCAACGAGTTCGGATTCCGCTTCTGGCAAGTCGAACGGTGGGCGGTTTGTCTCGGCCAAGGCGCTGATAAAGAACAGGAACACCATGGGCAGATGCGGCAACCAGTACCAACCAAAGAAGCCGTAACCGGTGTCTTGCGCGTTCACGATGGCACCGAAGTTCAGCGATCCCGTCGACAGGATCACACCGATGATGATCAGGCCGATGCTGACCTCGTAGGAAATCATCTGTGCCGCCGACCGCAGCGACCCAAGGAACGGATACTTCGAGTTAGACGCCCAGCCGCCGATGATCACGCCGTAGACTTCAAGCGAGGAAATGGCGAAGACATAGAGGATTGCGACGTTGATATCCGACAGCACCCAGCCGTCGTTGAACGGGATCACGGCCCAGGCCACCATCGCCAGCACAAAGCTGGTCATAGGCGCCAGCATGAACAGGGTCTTGTCGGCGCCCGCAGGCACGACAACCTCTTTCACGACGTATTTCAGCGCATCTGCAACTGTCTGAAGCAGGCCGTACGCGCCCACCACGTTGGGACCACGGCGCAACTGAACAGCCGCCCAGATCTTGCGGTCGCCGTAGACGAGGAACAGGAGCGAGATCATGACAAACGCCACGACGGCCAGCACCTGGGCCAGAACTAGGACGGCGATGCCGCCAGGAGTGGTAAAGAAATCAGCCATCAGTCCTCACACCGTCGGTATTCCCCTCTCCGCGCAGGCGGCGGCCACGACTTCGGCGTCGATGGTCCGGATTCCACGCGGGAGGGCTGGCGAAATGGTGTAAACAGCATCTGCTTTCCACACACCAGCCTCTTCGTATACATTTGTGCGCAAATGACGCGCAAATCCCCAGCCCCGGATCAACGTGTATCCGGCGGCGGCGCATTCGGCATAGTCCTCGACATCCCGCGTCGTGATCGCGTTGGTCATTTCAACGTCGAACTGCACCAGATCCTCGGCCAAAAGCTGTGTTTCCACCCCACGATAGTCGGGAATGAACTGCTCTGCCGTTGGCACGGGGTCACAGGCCGCAAGCGGCAGAGCTGCTATGGTCCAGACAAGCTTCATGCGCACTCGAATGACGGCTGCCGGTAGCCCGTAACGATCCAGTCGTTGCCGCGCGGCACACCGTAAAGTGTATAAAGGCAGGTCTCTTCGACCGGAATATGGATGGTCCGCGTTCGTGTCACATCCGCCCAATCGTGGATCCCATCGGATGTACGGGAATCGGTGCTGACAATCGGCACCGAGCCCCAGGAACTGATGGACCACTGAAAAGCCCGGCGACCGTCCGGAAGATCAAACACCGCAGCCGGTTGGCCGTAGTCCAGCATGGGCTCCGTGATGGACCTGCCAACATAGCCTTCCATCACCTGTGATGCACAAGCGGATAAAGTGAGCACCGCGCCTAGCGCCAGCGCTTTAATGCATTTGCTATCAATCATTCTGCTGCCATAGCTTGAGATTTGCGTGCCTTTGCATTCGCGCTGAGTTCCGCCATCAATTGGCTGGCGCGGGCAATTGGATTGGTCAGATAGAAATCATTAACGGTCGAGGTCAGCACACCGCCTTCGACCTTACCTAATTCAAGTGCGTCGCCTGTATTCTCTGCCACGACATCAATGTCGCCCAGATGCGGATGGTCCTTGACCAGCTTCTGGCGCAGCGCCGCGAGGCTGTCATAGGGCAGCACCGCGTCCATCTCACCCGAAAGTGCGCGCAGAATGGCCCAGTTCTCCTTGGCCTCACCGGGCGCAAAGCTGGCGCGTTGGGCCAGTTGCGGGCGCCCTTCTGTGTTCACGAACACACCGCCCTCTTCGGTATAGGCCGCACCCGGCAAGATCACATCCGCGCGATGCGCGCCACGGTCGCCATGGCTACCTTGGTAGATGACGAACGCGCCCTCACCGATCTCAATCTCATCGGCCCCGAGGTTGTAGATCACATCAGCCTTTTCGATGGCGGCCATCGCATCGGCGTTCGTGGCGCCAACATCCATGGCGCCGACGCGACCTGCGGCGGTGTGCAGGATCATCAGCTCTGACTTCGTGCTTTCCGCCAGGGTCTGCGCGGCGGCAAGGATGGCGTCGCCATCGCCACGGGTCAGCGCACCCATGCCGACGATGATGATCGACGGCTTTTCCTGCACAGCCGAGTGATCACGCTTCAGTAGATCGTCAATGACGGTCGCATCGGTCCCGATATGGTTCGCCTCGTACGTCAGGTCAGGCATCTCGCCAATCACACCGACATTGGCGCCACGGGCCCATGCCTTGCGAATACGCGCATTGAGCACCGGCGCTTCCAGACGCGGGTTGGTGCCGATCAGCATGATCGCCTCGGCCGTGTCGATATCCTCAATGGCAGCAGTGCCGACATAGGCCGCGCGGTTGCCGGACGGCAGCTTCGCTCCATCGGTACGGCATTCGACGATACCGCCCTGCCCCTCGATCAGCTTTTTCAGAGCGTAGGCAGCCTCAACCGGCGCAAGATCACCCACAAGGCCCGCAAGCGACGACGCACCCTTAATCGCCTCCGACGCCTTTCCAAGCGCTTCGCCCCAGGACGCAGGGCGCAGCTTGCCGTTGTCACGGACATAGGGCTTGTCCAGCCGCTGACGGCGCAGGCCATCCCAGACAAAACGGGTCTTGTCCGAAATCCATTCCTCGTTCGTGCCGTCATGGTTAAGCGGCAGGAAGCGCATCACCTCACGGCCCTTGGTGTCGACACGGATGGACGAGCCAAGCGCATCCATCACGTCGACACTCTCGGTCTTGGTCAGCTCCCATGGCCGCGCGGTAAAGGCGTAGGGTTTGGAGACCAGCGCGCCCACCGGGCACAGATCAATGATGTTGCCCTGCAGGTTCGAATCAAGCGTCTCGCCAAGGTACGAGGTAATCTCCGCATCCTCCCCACGGCCTGTCTGGCCCATCTGCGAAATACCCGCGACCTCGGTCGTGAAGCGCACGCAGCGGGTGCAGGAGATGCAGCGGGTCATGTGCGTCTCGACCAGCGGCCCAAGGTCCAGATCATCGACCGCGCGCTTCGGTTCGCGGAAGCGGCTGAAATCCACGCCATAGGCCATCGCCTGATCCTGCAGATCGCACTCGCCACCCTGGTCACAGATCGGGCAATCCAGCGGGTGGTTGATGAGCAGGAACTCCATCACGCCCTCGCGGGCCTTCTTGACCATGGGCGAGTTCGTCTTGACCACCGGCGGCTGCCCCTCGGGACCCGGGCGCAAATCGCGCACCTGCATGGCACAGGAGGCCGCAGGCTTCGGCGGGCCACCCACAACTTCCACAAGACACATCCGGCAGTTGCCCGCGATCGACAGACGCTCGTGATAACAGAAGCGCGGGATCTCTATCCCCGCCTCCTCGCAGGCCTGGATCAGGGTCATGGCCCCGTCCACCTCTACCTCGTTACCGTCGATGATGATCTTGCGAAGGTCACTCATGCGTCAGTTCATCCTCAATAGGGCGCCGATCTGGCCGCCTTTTTCAATTTCGGCACGGCCCAGCGCGCAATAGGTCGCGGGCTGGCCAGCGGTCACACCGCCACGTTGCAAATACGCCTCGCCCGCCGCCCTCAGCCGCGCCTTTTCCGCGTCGGACTTGCGATAGGCATCAATCTCCGCGTCGGTGTAGCCCAGGTCTCGGGCCTTGTCCTTCAACCCGGTGACAAGCGTATAGGCGCGCACCATCCGCGCCGAAATGTCAGGGCAGTTTTTCCGAATCTCGTCCGCGATCCCGACAGCCAGAAGGGTGCCATCAATCTCGGGCACATCCCGCAGATGAGGCTTCGCCGAGGCTATCCCGGCAGTCAGGCTAAGGATCAGGGCCATGGTCATTGCGCGCATCATTTCTCTCCACCTTGTGCATCACTTTGATGCCATGTGGGAAAGCAGGTTCGTGCTATGCAATAACACGAGGCGACACAACCCGTTAGGACGCAAAATGTCGCCTTAATCGACGCTTGTGATCACGCTGGCGTGCAGGCACCGCGCAAGATCAACTTGTCACCGTTGGTGCGCAGTGTTCCGTCTTCGGCATCTGGCCCCTCAATCCATGCAATGTCCGAAGATCCGAACTGCTTGATACAATAGCGAATGGCCTCGTAACGGCCAGCCTCACGCGCGCCTTCCAGCGACGCGGACACAGGCGAAACGGACACCTCAAACTGATCACGCTGTTTGTCCACCTTGCTGGAATTGGCACGGAAGAACACCCCGTCAAAGGCGACACGTTCAGCGCGGCGCTCCCCGGAGCAGGCGGTCAACACCAACGCTGCTATCAGAAGAATGCCGGTCAACAGCACCGGACGCAGGTCGATCCTTCGGTCTGCCTCAGCGCGGCTCTTGCTCTTGGTCACTGCGGTCTCCTCCACCCCGGTCTCGGGCCTCAGGTCAGGGCATGATCCCAGCCAAAGGCGTGATCCGTATTGCCATGGTTTTCAAGATGATGGAAGCGGTCAAGTGCCTCCTCAATCGTGGGTATATGCCCTGGCGCCACCCACCACATGACAAAGCGCAATCCCTGATCCGGATCGTACCATTCGCCCTTCCGGTCATAGAACTGCTTGTGAACGGTGTTGAAGGTGAAATTGTGCAGGCTTTCGACGTCTTTCCAAACGGAGAGCGTGCTTGCAGTGCGGGGATTGCCCCCGAGCGGGCCATCAGGGTCAAGCTGTGCCGCCTCCATGTCGTCGCCTTCCAGATGCCAGATATAGCCGGGCGAGCGGCGCGCGATGTCATAGACACGGTCGAGGTTGTTCAGGAAGTCCGCAACGCGCGGATCTTCCCAGTCATATTTCAGAGTACCGATATTGAATTCAGCGAGGTGCATTGATCAGAACTCGCTTATACAAATGCTCTGGGTCACTTGCTTTTCAGGAACCGACCCGCTGGGTGATTGGTGCCAGAGATCGAAGACGCCCAATCGCAACCGGCATCTCGTACCTGTTCCCGGGACAAGCCAGCGAGTTTGATACCAGCGTCTTCCATCCAATCGATGGAAGCTTGCAACCATTTCGTCCTATGTCGCTCAAACTTCCGCAGCGCAGATTTCGAATGGCCTTCGGCGACAAGAGTATTGAAGTTCTTTGCGTAGAAGGTTGTCGCACCGGATTGACCTGCCCATGTGACATCAGGCTTACAATCGTTTTGCAGCATTCGCGCGACCATCAGGCCAGCCATAGCTTTTTCAGTGGAATTCATTTCCAAAGCGGCGGCGGCAGACCCTGCGACAAGCCCAATGCAAACGGTAAGTATGCGCAGCATCACTCCGCCGCGATCCGCTGCGTCTTGATCCGATCCTCGATCTCATCCCGGAAGTTCCGGATCAGCCCCTGGATCGGCCACGCTGCCGCATCACCCAGCGCACAGATCGTGTGACCCTCAACCTGCTTGGTCACGTCTAGCAGCATGTCGATCTCCTCGACCTCCGCTTCACCATGCACCAACCGCTCCATCACGCGCATCATCCAACCCGTGCCTTCACGACAAGGCGTGCACTGGCCGCAGGATTCGTGCTTGTAAAATTTGGACAGCCGCCAGATCGCCTTGATGATGTCGGTCGACTGATCCATCACGATCACCGCCGCCGTGCCCAGACCCGACTGCAGATCGTTTCGCAGATAGTCGAAGTCCATGATGGCGTCTTTCATCTTCTCCCCGCGCACGCAGGGAACGGAAGAGCCACCGGGGATCACAGCCTTGAGGTTGTCCCACCCACCGCGGATGCCGCCACAATGCTTTTCGATCAACTCTTCGAAGCTGATCGACATCGCCTCTTCCACGACGCACGGATTGTTCACGTGGCCGGAGATGGCAAACAACTTGGTGCCCGCGTTGTTCGGACGGCCAAAGGATGAAAACCACGAGCCACCCCGACGCAGGATCGTCGGCACAACTGCAATGGACTCGACATTGTTCACAGTCGTCGGGCAGCCATAGAGACCCGCACCCGCCGGGAACGGCGGCTTCATGCGCGGCATACCCTTTTTGCCTTCAAGCGACTCGAGCAGCGCGGTTTCCTCACCGCAGATATAGGCCCCGGCCCCGTGGTGCAGGTAAATGTCGAAGTCCCAGCCAGAGCCAGAGGCGTTCGGGCCAACGAGACCCGCGTCGTAAGCCTCATCAATCGCCGCCTGCAGCGCTTCCTTCTCACGGATGTATTCGCCGCGGATGTAGATGTAGCACGCATGCGCGTTCATCGCGAAGCTGGCGATCAGGCACCCTTCGATCAGCGTGTGCGGATCGTGGCGCATGATCTCGCGGTCCTTGCAGGTGCCCGGCTCGGATTCGTCAGCGTTCACAACCAGATAGGCCGGACGCCCATCCGATTCCTTCGGCATGAAGGACCATTTCAGACCGGTCGGGAAACCCGCGCCGCCCCGGCCACGCAGGCCGCTGTCCTTCATCTCCTGAACAATCCAATCGCGGCCCTTCTGGATCAGCTTGTCCGTCCCATCCCAGTGACCACGGGCCTGCGCGCCTTTCAGCGTGCGGTCGTGCATCCCGTAAAGGTTGGTAAAGATACGATCCTTGTCAGCCAGCATGGGTACGTCCTTTTGTAACACGCGGTACAGCGCGTGATCCTTTGCCATAACAGCCCGCGCGCGGGGCCGTCAGTTGTCGCGGCTCTTTTGCCAAATCCTGAGGGCCACCACCAGTGCCCAAATGAACGCAGCCAGCGCAAAGAGCAAAATAAGAATTTCGTACCGCGCGGGCAAGCTGAGCGCCTGCACGATCACGGGCGCAAAGATGGACAGCAAAGCGGCCCCTGCAATCACAAGGGCCGCGATACGGCCCTGACGGGCCAGTTTCGGATCAAGCGGTCCGGACATGCGTCAGTAGACACCGCCCTTGTCGACCTTCTTGGAAAACTCGGTCTCACCACCGGCGGCGAGGATCTTGGCCTGCGCGACCCAGTCATCACGTGTCACACGGCCCTTGAACCCCTCAAGGTTCTGATCAACCCACGCCACCTCGTCGGCGCCCCAGCTGGCAACCTGATCGAAATGGTAGAAGCCCATCGAATGCAGAAGCGCTTCAAGTTTCGGGCCTACACCTTTGATTTCCTTCAGGTTGTCGGGACCACCCTCGCGCGCGGCAGAAAGCGTCTCAGGCTTCGTGCCTTCATCCGCGGCAGCCGGAGCGTCCGCCTTCTTCTTGGCAGCCGGCTTGGCTTTGGGCTTGTCCTTGGCTTTCGCCTTGGGCTTTTGTTCAGCTTCGTATTTCCATTCACCCTTGCGGGCGGCCAGATCATCCTCACCCGGCAGCGGGGTCGAAGGTTTGATCTCGGCGGCAGCCGTCGCGTCCGTTCCCGCAGCCGCAGGCGCCGCCTTGGCAGTCGGCGTTGGTGCCGCGTCGGTTTTGGCAGCTTCGGTGGTCGCTTCGCCAATCGCGGGCAGCGGTTTGCATATGATCCAGCTCAGCAACGCGCCTGCCACGGCAGCCACGACGAGCCCCATGAACACGCCCTGCATAAAGCCCCAGCCGCCGAGCACCATGAGTAACACCGCGGCCAATGCGCCCCCCAAAAGCGCCACAAGCCAGCAGCCGATCGTGCAGCTGATCATTCCTTCGTTGTTGTCCATAAGGATATCTCCCCCGTTTGCAGATATTATTCCTTATAGATACCGTCTTTTTTCGCGCGTTGGGAAAATTCTGTTTCTTCTCCCCGTGAGAGGGCTTTCGCCTGCGTGACCCAATTGTCACGGCTTACCCGGCCCTTGAAGCGCACGAGGTTCTGATCGGCCCATGCCACTTCGTCCTCGGTCCACGATGCGATCTGGTCGAAGTGATAGACACCCTTGGCGTTCAGCTCTTTCTCGAGGCCGGGGCCCACGCCCTTGATCAGCTTCAGATCGTCTGCGCCGCCATCGCGCGCCTCGGTCAAAAGGGCGGGTTTTGTCCCCGCGGGGACAGCCTCACCCGATTGTTTTTGCTGCGATTTATTTTTCGTTACCGGAGCGCTCGGTTTGGGCTTGGCCTTGGACTTTTTTTCCTTTGGCGGTGCCTTGGACACAGGCTTTTCGTTTGTGTTGCTTGCGCTGGCTGCGGCGTTTGCCTTGCCCCATGGTGCCAGCAACGGCACCTCGGTGCCGTCGATCCGCTTCACAGTGTCACCGATATCCGTCGCAAGCTGGACAGAGGCGTTGTACTTGGTGTGACCGCTGTCAAAATCTTTGAGGCTGGTCAGCCCGCTGAGCGGTTCGGATGCGTAACGGCCGTTCTGCGGACCGGGTGTCGGCACCTCGCCCTTCGCGAGCTCGTCGATGATCTCGCCCATGCGGGCGGCGGTCAGGTCCTCGTAATAGTCCTTGCCGATCTGGGCCATGGGTGCGTTGGCGCAGGAACCGAGGCATTCGACCTCTTCCCAAGAAAACTTGCCATCGGCGGACAGCTGGTGGGCCTTGGGCGCGATCTTGTCCTTGCAGACGGCCACAAGGTCTTCGGCGCCGCAGATCATGCAGGATGTGGTGCCGCAGACCTGAATATGTGCAACTGAGCCAACAGGTTGTAGCTGAAACATGAAGTAGAAAGACGCCACTTCGAGAGCGCGCATATAGGCAAGGTCGAGCATGTCGGCCACGGATTCGATCGCCGGGCGGGTCAGCCAGCCTTCTTGTTCCTGCGCGCGCCACAGGAGCGGGATGATAGCGGAGGCCTGTCGGCCCTCGGGGTACTTGGTGATCTGCGCTTCGGCCCAGGCCTGGTTGTCGGGCGTGAAAGCGAAGGTTTCGGGCTGGTCTGGGTGGAGACGGCGGAGCATTTAAGTCTTCCCTTGGTCTGCGTGGAGACTGCGGGAGCCTCCGGCGGGAGTTTATTTGGCAAGATGAAGGATCGGATCAGCGGTCGATTTCCCCGAACACCACATCCATCGTGCCGATGATGGCGGCGACGTCGGCCAGCTGGTGCCCTTTGGAGATATAGTCCATCGCCTGCAAGTGCAGGAACCCCGGCGCGCGGAGTTTGGCGCGGTAAGGTTTGTTGGTGCCATCGGCCACGAGGTAGACGCCGAACTCGCCCTTGGGTGCTTCGACGGCGGCATAGACTTCGCCCTCGGGCACGTGGAACCCTTCGGTGTAGAGTTTGAAGTGATGGATCAGCGCTTCCATCGAAGTTTTCATGTCGGTGCGCGAGGGCGGTGTCAGCTTGCCACGGGCCAGCACGTCGCCGGGGCAATCGCGCAATTTGGCGATGGCCTGCTGGATGATCGAGATCGACTGGCGCATCTCTTCCATGCGGACGAGGTAGCGGTCATAGCAGTCGCCGTTCTTGCCCACGGGGATCTGGAAGTCGAATTCGTCGTAGCATTCATAGGGCTGTGCGCGGCGCAGGTCCCATGCAAAGCCACTGCCCCGCACCATGACGCCCGAGAAGCCGTATTTCTGGATGTCATCCTCGGTCACGATGCCGATATCGGCGTTGCGCTGCTTGAAGATGCGGTTTTCGGTCAGCAGGCCGTCGATGTCGACCATAAAGCCGGACATGAATTTCTCGGACCACGCCTCGATATCGTCAAGCAGTTCGGGTGGCAGGTCCTGGTGGACACCGCCGGGACGGAAATAGGCGGCGTGCAAACGCGCGCCGCAGGCCCGTTCGTAGAAAATCATCAGCTCTTCACGCTCTTCAAAGCCCCAAAGCGGCGGGGTGAGCGCGCCGACGTCGAGCGCCTGCGTGGTGATGTTCAGGAGGTGGTTCAGGATGCGCCCGATCTCACAGAACAGCACGCGGATCAGGGAGGCGCGGCGGGGCACCTCGACGCCCGTCAGCTTTTCGATGGCCAGACACCATGCGTGTTCCTGGTTCATCGGTGCCACATAATCGAGCCGGTCGAAATACGGCAGGTTTTGCAGGTAGGTCCGCGACTCCATCAGCTTTTCAGTGCCACGGTGCAGCAGACCGATATGCGGGTCGCAGCGTTCCACGATCTCGCCGTCAAGCTCGAGTACGAGGCGCAAAACCCCGTGTGCCGCAGGGTGTTGCGGGCCGAAATTGATGTTGAAGTTGCGGATCTTCTGTTCGCCCGTCAGGGCGTCATCGAAGTTGGAGCCGTCCATCATGTGTTCACCATGCAGTTCGCGACGTGTCTGTGCCGACGCTTCGGCACTGCTTCTAAGGGTTTATATTGGGGACGCAAGGGAAGAGCCAGAGTTAGGTGCCCAACTGCGATGCTTTGTAACGGCAATGCCGCCAGCACCGAAGCATCGCCCCAGACTGCGGCACGTTCAGTGCGCTATCGACGTTCCAGCTCCTGCAATCGCAGCGCCATCCACCACAACAGGCCGACGGTCCCGATCGGCACAATGGCAAGCAGCGCCCAGTATTTTCCAATTCCGAAATGGGGCAGCAGTTTGAGCATGGGGATGATGCAAAGAACCCCCACGACAATCAAAAAGACATCCATTCATCCATACTCCCTCATTGAAGCTTTCCATTCTTCCGGCAAATCGCCCAAGTACTGTTCTGCTGCAGTGTAGTGCGCGGACAGGCGATCAAACACCGCACGACCGAGGGACGCGGGAAGGTCTGCCGCCAGCCCGGCATTCACCGGAGCCACCTCGGGAAGGTCCATTGGTGCAAGATCTAGGAATCGGAAAACTCGATCGACACCGCCATCAAAAAGGTGCTCGAAGAAATCCAGGTGAACATGCGCACGCGGTGCTATTGCGTCCAGGTTTGCAAGCGTGCCGGCATAGTCGGATCTTTTGTCGTACTCCGGCACGTCACCGGCCAAGTATGCCTCGACGGTCGCAATGGCCAAAGTGCGCTCGCCTCCGGCCTCTTCCACATGCCTGCGTCCGCGCATGCGGGCTGCTGACCACAATCGTTGAACCGGATCGCGCAGAATGTAGACCAGTCGCACATTCGGAGAAACGGAATAGATCAGCCGGAGTATGTCGCGCGACAGGGAACTGTAGGCAGGTGTGACTTCGCCCACCACTGCTGCGTCGCCCGCATTCATGAATAGCATGTTGCGATACGCATCGAGATCGAAGGTGTCATGCTTCGTCAGTGCGGCCCATGCCTCGATCTCGGACGCAAACTGGTCGATTGGCAACCCGTTGACCTCCGCAATACCCTTGGATCGTTTGGCAGCCACGCTTCCAAGCTTGCGGCGAACCAGTTCCACATCCCGATCGGCGCGCCCCGGCTCGAATTTATTGAAGTAGTGCAGCCCTTTGACGCGCGTCATGTGGCAATCGGGGTGTTTGCCCAAAACGACCTGCAACCAGGAGGAAGCAGCCTTTTGGGCGCCGATACCTATGACTATGCGTGGTTCGGTCATCGGCGCACTGCTGGCAAATCGCAGCGCGCAGGATCGTCAGTCTGTCTTTTCATCACCCGGCAGGATGTACTCGGCCCCTTCCCAAGGGCTCATGAAATCAAACTGTCGATACTCCTGAACCAGCGACACAGGTTCGTAGACGACGCGCTTTTCGGCTTCATCATAGCGCACTTCAGTGTAACCCGTGGTCGGGAAGTCCTTGCGCAGCGGGTAGCCGCGGAAGCCGTAGTCCGTCAGGATCCGCCGCAAATCCGGGTGGCCCGAGAACAGAATGCCGAACATGTCGAACACTTCGCGTTCGAACCAGTTGGCCGAGGGGTGGATGTCGGTGATCGAGGGCACCATCTGATCTTCGCGGATCGACACGCGCAGGCGGATGCGGTGGTTCTGGTACATCGACAGGAAGTGGTAGACGACATCGAACCGCTTGGCCCGGCCCGGGTAGTCCACCCCGGTGATGTCCACGAGCGTGGAGAACTTGCAGGTGCTGTCGGTCGTCAGGAACTCGACAAAACCGGTCAGGCTGGACGGGGCGACATCGACGTTCAGCTCGCCATAGGTCACATCCCAGGCCAGCACGCAATCGGGGCGCTTGGCTTCGAGATAGGTGCCAAGTTCGGTCATTGCTTCGGACATGTGCGCTCCTTAGCGGACGATGGTGCCGGTGCGGCGGATTTTGCGTTGCAGCTGCAGGATGCCGTAAAGCAGCGCCTCGGCCGTGGGTGGGCAGCCGGGGACGTAGACGTCGACCGGTACGATGCGGTCGCAGCCACGCACCACGGAATAGCTGTAGTGATAGTAGCCGCCGCCATTGGCGCAGGAACCCATCGAGATCACGTAGCGCGGCTCGGGCATCTGGTCGTAGACCTTGCGCAGGGCGGGCGCCATCTTGTTCGTCAACGTGCCAGCCACGATCATCAGGTCGGACTGGCGCGGGGACGCGCGGGGTGCCGTGCCGAACCGTTCAAGGTCATAGCGCGGCATGGAGGTGTGCATCATCTCGACCGCGCAGCAGGCCAGACCAAAGGTCATCCAGTGCAGCGAGCCGGTGCGCGCCCAGTTGATGATGTCGTCGGTTGAGGTGAGCAGGAAACCCTTGTCCTGCAATTCGGCATTCAAGGCTTGGGTGGCGTGGTCTTTGTCGCCACCTGCATAGGCGGGGCCGAGCGAACCGGTGTCGGTTACTGCCATTCCAAAGCTCCCTTTTTCCACTCATAGGCAAAGCCGATGGTCAGGACGCCCAGGAACACCATCATGGACCAGAAGCCCACCATGCTCACATCCTGGAACGCGACGGCCCAGGGAAAGAGGAAGGCAATTTCGAGGTCAAAGATGATGAAGAGGATCGACACGAGGTAGAACCGCACATCGAACTTCATCCGCGCATCGTCGAAGGCGTTGAAGCCGCACTCGTAGGCCGACACCTTTTCGGGGTCCGGGTTGCGCACGGCGAGAACGACAGCAGCGAGGATCAGGACAAGACCGAGGCCAATGGCGACGGCCAGAAACACGAGAATGGGGAGATACTCCCGCAACATCTCTTCCACGTTGGGCTCCTTTTCTTGGCGCGAAGTGGCCGCGCCAGGTCAAGTGGCAAAGTTGACTGGACCTTGATGTACGCCTGCCGCACGGCAGGGTCAATAAAGGCCGGGGGTGGAAGTGATGGAAATTCCGGGTGATTTCGCCGCAGCGGGCGCTGTGCGCGGTCACCTATGCCGCAACGATGGTGCGCTTTGGCGTGGAATACTGTGCATCCGGCCATGAGCTTTGCCCATTCACGGCTAATTCTGCACTTTTTGCATCAATTGCGCGAGAGCGCGCCGCTCCGGGCAATCCCGGTGGCGCACTTTCGTTTTCGGACGCTCAGGTCACATCAACAGAATGTCGGACCCGCCTGCCGCGCGCCGCAAGTCATGGACCGCTTGCAACTCGGGATCGGCGATCCACGCTTCGGCGGCGGCGCGGTCCGGGAACCGGATGATGGCCATGATGTCCGGCACAACTGGCGCGCCTTCCAGCGCAGAGATGTCGGGCGCTGCCTGAACAATCTCTCCGCCATGTCGCGCCAGCGCTACGCCCGCCTTCTCCCGATATTGTGCGAGGCTGTCCGGGTTCGTGATGCGCAACATCGCAACAGCATGAGTGGTCATGGTGACTTCCTTTCACTTGATGGTCCAAGTGACGCTACCGCCACCGTACTTGTGAATTAAACGAGTGTATCTGCGCCCCACCTGTGCAAAAACAATCAACGTTGCAGTGAGAGACGTCGATGGACTGGGATGATCTGAAATACGTTCTGGAAACAGTGCGCCATGGCGGATTGAGCGGCGCTGCGCGGGCGCTTGGCGTCAACCATGCCACCGTGGCGCGCCGCATCGCGGCTGCAGAGGCGAACCTTGGTGCCGCGCTTTTCGACCGGCGCCCGTCCGGTTACGCGCCCACGCAAGCCGGACGCGATGCCGCCCGCACGGCAGAGACATTCGAGACAGAGCACGCCACCCTGTCGCGCAGCATCGCGGCCCGCGATGCCGCATTGAGCGGGCCGCTGACGGTCACGGCGCCGCAACTCATGGTGCAGACCGTGCTCGCCCCGATTTTTGGCGCCTTCGCCCGGGCGCATCCGGATATCGAGCTGACCATCCTGGGTGCCATCGAAACGCTGAACCTGGCCGAGCGCGAGGCCGATGTGGCGATCCGGATTTCGGACGCGCCGGACCCGGATCTGGTCGGGCGGCAAGCTGCTGTGCAGAAATCAGCGGTTTACGCCAGCGTGGAGTATGTCGCGGCATTGGAGAAGGACCCGGAACGCCAGTTGCACTGGCTGAGGTTCCTGCACTGGCAACCGGCACCGCGCGATGTGCTTGCGGTCTATCCCAACACGCGGACGGTCATGAAACTGGATGACATGATCGCTATGCTGGGTGCTTTGCGCGAAGGATTAGGCGCGTCCCGCGTACCCTGTATCATAGGCGATCGCGATCCCGCGCTGGCGCGGGTGCCAGGGCTGCCGTTGATGCCCTACAGGCCCATCTGGGTACTGACGCACGCGGATTTGCGCGCGGTGCCCCGCATTGCGGCCTTTACCGAGTTCGTCTCTACCGCCCTGCGCAAGCAGCGCGGGGCCTTTGCAGGCGAAGCGACCTAGGGTGTCATCCAAGCCGCCTTGCGCTTGGCAAAGAAAGCGTCGATGCCCTCGGCCGCTTCCTCCGTTTCCCAGCGCGCCTTGAGTGCCGCGATCGAGGTGGCGATCGTGTCGTCGTCTATGCGTGGCCCGAAGCCGCGGGCCAAAGCCTTGGCCGCCGCGACGGCCCCAGGCGCGCAATTCAGGTAGGGTGCGACTTCCGCCTCGACCGCTGCGGCAAGGTCATCCGCCGGGACGGTCCGCGCGAGTAGGCCAAGCTCGACCGCCTCTTCCGCGTCAAAGATACGGGATGACATGAAGACGCGTCGCGCACGCCCCTCACCCATGCGCGCCACCACATAGGGCCCGATGGTGGCGGGGATGATGCCCAGCCGCGTTTCGGTCAGACCCAGTTTGATGTGGTCCGCACCAATGGCGACATCGCAGACCGAGGCCATGCCGACGCCGCCGCCAAAGGCGTTGCCGTGCAGCGCACCGATCAGCGGTTTGGGCATCGTGTTGAGAGCCTGCAGCATATGCGCAAGCTTGCCCGCCTCGGACGCACGCGTTTCGGCATCGGACTGCATCTGCTCGCGCATCCAACCAAGGTCGCCACCGGCGCAGAAGGTCTTGCCCGCCGCGGCAAGCACGACGACGCGCACCGTATCATCGGCACCGAGGGTGCGCGCGGCGTGATGCAGTTCTGCAATCATCTGCGCGTTCATGGCGTTGTGCTTGTCGGCGCGGTCGAGCGTGAGCGTTGCCACGCCGCGTGCGTCTGTGGTGATGGAAATGGTGTCGGTCACGAATGTCAGTCCTTCTTTGCGCCGCGCATGGCACGGGCCATCTCTGCCGCTTCTGCGATCACGCCGAGGTCGAGGCCGGTGTCGTAGCCGAGGCGTGCAAGATGTGAGGCTACTGCCTCAGTCGCGACATTGCCCGCGGCGCCGGGGGCATAGGGGCAGCCGCCGAGCCCACCGACCGCCGCATCGAAGACGCGCAGGCCCAGCGCGAGGGCCGCGTCGATGTTGTCGAGCGCCCGCCCGCTCGTGTCGTGGAAATGCCCGGCGAGCCGACCAACCGGCACCACGTCGCGCACGGCCAGCAGCATACGGGCCAGGGCGTCGGGGGTGCCCTGCCCGATCGTGTCGCCGAGGCTGATCTCGTAACAGCCCATGGCAAAGAGCCGGTCCGCGACCCGCGCCACAGCCTCGGGGGCGACGACACCATCATAGGGGCAATCCACGACGCAGGAGACATAGCCGCGCACCGGCAGATCGATGGCGCGGGCGGCCTCGATCACCGGGGCGAAGCGGTGGAGTGCCTCGTCCACGCTGGCGTTTACGTTGGCGCGGCTGAACCCTTCGCTTGCCGAGCCGAAAACGGCCACCTCGTCCGCGCCTGCCGCGCGCGCGTCGTCGAAGCCGCGCATGTTCGGGGTCAGTGCCGCATAGCGGATGCCGGGCGCGCGCATGATCCCGGCGAGCACATCGGCGCTGCCCGCCATTTGCGGCACCCATTTCGGGCTGACAAAGCTGGCGCATTCGATCCGGCGGAAGCCTGCGGCACTCAGCTTGTCGACCAGCGCAACCTTTTCGGCCACAGGGATGTCGCGCGCCTCGTTCTGCAGCCCGTCGCGCGGGCCCACTTCGTAGATTTCAACCGTGTCCATTTATCCCTCCCGCGCCGGATAGAAGTCCCGATCATAGAGCCGCGCGGCCGGTTCCGGCAAACTGGCTTGGAAGCCGGTCCGGTCCGTGATGCGCGCAAACCATCGGGCCAGTTCGGGGTGATCGTCGAAGTCGCGGAAGTGCTGCGCCATGTAAACTGCCTGCCCGACCGAGATGTCGGCTGCGGAAAAGCCGGAGGTTAGAAGGTAGTCGCGGTTCTCCACGGGCGTGGACAGTCGCGCCTCGATCGCGTCGTAGCATTTGCCCAGCCGTGCCGCTTCGAGTTTCATCACCGTGGGGCTGCGCATCGCGTCGTCGTGGAGAACGATGTGTTGTTGCGTCAGTGCTGCAGCATGTTGGCTGACGGTTTCGGCAAAGTGCACCCAGACGAGCCATGCCATGCGGTCCGGGCTGCCGGGAGAGCGGCCCAAGCCGTCTGAGCTGAACCGGTCGCAGAGGTATTCGGTGATGGCGCCGGTTTCGAACATGCGCTCACCATCGATTTCGAGCGCGGGCACACGGCCTGCTGGGCTGAGGCTCAGGAACTCGGGCGCGCGTAGGGATTTGTCGAAGGGGTGGACATTAACCTGGAACGGGACGTCCAACTCATGCAGCAGCCAGAGCGTGCGCATGGATCGGGTCTGCGGGCAGTGGTGGAGCGTGATCATGCTGCCTCCGGGAATGCGCCTTGGGCGGTTTCTATGAAGACTTGGGTGGGCTTCAATGCGTCAAACCATGCCGCCAGTGCGTGCCGCTTGGCAAGCGCCGCGGCACCTTCAGGCACGCGCTGGAAGGCGTCGATCATGGGGCACAGGTGACAATCTGCGCGGGTCAGGTCCGCGCCCGTCAGCACCTCGCCCGCCTGCGCGATGTCTTCCAGCATGTTGAGGACACAAGCGGATGCCTCCAACCCCGACGCCAGTTCCTCGGGATCGGACGGCGCCCCCATGGAGGGCCGGAACCAGCCGTGGGAATAGACCTGCCTCACAAGCGGCCAGTAGCCATAGGCATCCACGATGCTTCCCACCTGAGCGGCGCGCGCCTGCACAATGGGCGGCGCCTGCCAGCCGCGTGTTGCATCGCACCACGCGAGGATGGCCGCGGTTTCGTAGAGGGTGTCATTGCCGACGCGCAACACGGGCACCCTGCCCATCGGGTGTGCTGCGTTCGAGGCCATTTCCGGATTGAACGGGTCGCACTCTTCATAGGCGTACTCGCATCCTGCCAGATGCAATCCCATGCGCGCGGCGCGCGTGTAGACGCTGTAGCGATAGCCGATAAGGCATAGATCGCTCATGCGTCTACATCCTCCTCCAGCCGCACAAGCGCTGCGCCTGCCACAACCTGATCCCCTTCTGCTGCCAGCACTTCGGCCACGGTCCCGTCCCGGGCGGCCAAAAGCACGTGTTCCATCTTCATGGCTTCGAGAATGGCGAGCCTGTCGCCCTCGGCAACGACAGCGCCGGGCGTGGCAAAGACGGCTTTGACAAGGCCCGGCATCGGGGCTTCGACCACATTGCCATCGCCTGCTGCACTGGCAGCCACATCGAGCGGATCAACTATGTGGAACGCGATACCGTAGGCATCAAAAACGGTGACAGTGGTGCCGGCCACGTGCACATCCGGTGCCGGGTGCCCGTCGATGCGCCACTGATCCTGCCTGCGCTCGGCCAAAACAGGTGTGCCATCGACGTCCCACCGTTGGGTGTTGGCGTCCAGTACCTCAACAGTGCAGAGCACGGGGGTGTCGTTCCGCATCAACGGTATCGTGCGGCGCAGTGGCTGCCACAGGGAAAACCCGGCATCTGCCGTTGGCTTGTCGAGGCCGGAAACTCCCATCGCCGCTGCCACGGCATGGCGCGGTGCGATGTCCGGTTGCCGCACAAGCGTGTCGATGTCGCGTGCAATAAGGCCGGTATCGACCTCGCCCGCCGCAAATCCCGCGTGCCCGGCCAAGGCGCCGAGAAAGGCGAGGTTCGTGACCGTACCGCCCACCTGCGTGCCGAAGAGCGCCTGCGACAGCCGCTTCAGAGCCACGGCGCGTGTCGGTCCGTGTACGATGACCTTGGCAATCATCGGGTCATAGTGTGGGCTGATCTCATCCCCTGCCCGCACGCCGCTGTCGGCACGAGCGGATATCGGGAAGTTCAGATGGGTAAGTGTGCCTGTGGCGGGCAGGAAGCCGGCGGGCACATCTTCGGCGTAGAGCCGCGCCTCGAAGGCGTGACCGGTGATGGTCAGATCCTCTTGTGACATGGGCAGCGGCTCACCTGCGGCGACGCGCAGTTGCCACTCGACCAGATCGACGCCGGTGATCGCCTCCGTTACCGGGTGCTCGACCTGAAGCCGCGTGTTCATCTCCATGAAAAAGAAGCCGTCGGGGCGCAGTGGACCCGAGCCATCGACAATGAACTCTACCGTCCCTGCGCCCTTGTACCCAATGGCTTCGGCCGCGCGCACCGCAGCGTCGCCCATGGCGGCGCGCATCTCGTGGGTCATGCCGGGGGCCGGGGCTTCCTCGATCACCTTCTGGTGGCGGCGTTGCAGCGAACAATCGCGTTCGAAGAGATGCACGGCGCGGGTGCCGTCGCCAAAGACCTGAACCTCGATATGGCGCGGCTGGGTGACGAATTTCTCGACCAGCACGTCCGGGTTGCCGAACGCGGTCTGCGCCTCGCTGCGGGCGCTCGCCAATGCATCTGCAAAGTCGCCGGGTGCTTCGACTAGACGCATGCCTTTGCCACCGCCGCCTGCGACGGCCTTGATAAGGACGGGGTAGCCCATCTCGTCCGCTTCGGCGGCCAACAGCTCGTCGGACTGGTCCGCGCCATGGTAGCCGGGGACAACCGGCACGCCCGCCTCTACCATCAACGCCTTGGCCGCATCTTTGAGGCCCATGGCGCGTATCGCCTTCGCCGAAGGGCCGATGAAGGTCAGGCCAGCTGCCGCGACCGCTTCGACGAAATCAGGGTTCTCGGAGAGAAAGCCATAGCCGGGGTGGATCGCCTGCGCGCCTGTGTCGAGCGCCGCCCGGATGATCACGTCACCGCGCAGATAGCTTTCCGCCGGGGCGGGACCACCGATATGCACGGCAATATCCGCCATTTGCACATGTTTGGCGCTGGCATCCGCCTCGGAGTAGACAGCGACGCAACGCACACCCATGGCTTGCGCCGTTTCCATGACGCGACAGGCAATTTCGCCCCGGTTTGCGATGAGGATTGTGTTGAACATTATTGCACTGTTCCTTCGGCTCGGTGCCCGTGAATGTCTTTTGGCTTTGGAGCTGCTCCAACCCATTGGACCAACACAATTCCGTACGGAGGCACGGGTTGGCCGGAAAGGCAGGATCGTGACGATATAGGCTGACCATCGGTTGAATTTCGCCCAACCTCGGTAACACAGCATTTGTACTCACCGACGTTGAGCATCATCCCCGCGATGGGAAGACCTTCCACCTCTGTCAGTTGCAAAGCACATCCTTTGCCCTGCAACTCGAAGACGTCCGCTACTTTGCCGAGAAAGGCACGCATCACATCCGGAACACGCCAAAGCGTGTCTCCCCGATCGGAGCGTTCAGCGCCGCACTCAGGCTCAGATACAGCACGTCGCGCGCCTTGCGCGGGTCGATCACGCCGTCGTCCCAGAGCCGGGCGGAGGCATAGAGCGGGTGCGACTGCTCCTCGAACATGTCGACGGTCGGTTGTTTGAACGCCGCCTCTTCATCCTCGGACCACGTGCCCCCTGCCCGCTCGATCCCGTCGCGTTTGACCGTGGCCAGCACGCCCGCCGCCTGCGCGCCGCCCATGACCGAGATGCGGGAATTGGGCCAGGACCACAGGAACCGCGGGGAATAGGCGCGGCCCGCCATGCCGTAATTGCCCGCGCCGAACGAGCCGCCGACCAGCATCGTGACCTTGGGCACGGAGGTTGTCGCCACTGCCGTCACCATCTTGGCCCCGTGCCGCGCAATGCCTTCGTTTTCGTATTTCTGGCCAACCATGAAGCCGGTGATGTTTTGCAGGAAGACCAGCGGTATCTTGCGTTGCGAACAGAGTTCCACGAAATGGGCGCCCTTTTGCGCCGCCTCCGAAAACAGCACGCCGTTGTTGGCGATGATGCCGACGGGTACGCCTTTGATGTGGGCGAACCCGCAGACAAGC
The DNA here is from genome assembly GCF_019802125.1 of Tateyamaria omphalii. Lineage (GTDB taxonomy): Bacteria > Pseudomonadota > Alphaproteobacteria > Rhodobacterales > Rhodobacteraceae > Tateyamaria > Tateyamaria omphalii_B. The sequence goes on along the minus strand of NZ_JAHVHT010000001.1, from coordinate 878,035 downwards.
GTCTCGCCAAAACGCGCCTTGAAGGGATCGAAGCGGGAGCCATCGACGATGCGGGCGATCACCTCGTGGATGTCATAGGGCGTGCGCAGGTCGGCGGGCACGACGCCGAGGATCTCTTCGGGGTCGTAGGCCGGTTCCTCGGGACTTTGCAGGACCACTGTGTCCGGCTTGCGCAGATTGAGGTTGCCCACGGCCCTGCGGGCGAGCGCCAGGGCGTGTGCGTCGTCTTCGGCGAGATAGTCGGCCACACCGGACAGGCGCGTATGGACATCACCGCCACCGAGGTCTTCCGCGCTGACGACCTCACCCGTGGCTGCCTTGACCAGCGGCGGACCGGCTAGAAAGATGGTGCCCTGCTCTTTGACGATGATTGTCACATCGGACATGGCGGGCACGTAGGCGCCGCCTGCGGTGCAAGAACCCATGACCACGGCGATCTGCGGAATGCCCTTGGCGCTCATCTGCGCCTGGTTGAAGAAGATGCGCCCGAAGTGGTCGCGGTCGGGGAACACTTCGTCCTGGTTGGGCAGGTTCGCACCGCCGCTGTCGACCAGATAGATACAGGGCAGATTGTTTTGCTCCGCAATCTCCTGGGCGCGCAGGTGCTTTTTCACAGTCATTGGGTAGTAAGTGCCGCCCTTCACGGTGGCATCGTTGCACACGACCATGACCTCATGGCCCATGACCCGACCGATGCCAGCGATCACCCCCGCACAGGGAGCAGCATCACCGTAAAGCCCATGCGCCGCCGTTGCGCCGACTTCCAAAAAGGGAGAGCCAGGATCGAGCAGGTTGGCCACGCGGTCGCGCGGCAGCATCTTGCCACGGCTCACATGGCGATCGCGGGATTTCTGCCCCCCACCGGCTGCGGCATGGGCGGCGGCGGCACGCACGTCTTCTAGCGCAGCCAAATGCGCCTCGCGGTTGCTGCGGAACTGGTCGGACCCCGGCAAGGCGGAGGAGGTCAGGCGCATTGTGCGTCTCCTGCGTTCGGTCTTGATCTAAGAGGATAAATACCGCGTTTTCGATACGTCGTTTGACCTGCATCAACGCGGATCATCCAAAGTTCTGAGAGACTTGGCCTCACATAACGACGTGATTGGACAAGAACATGAAAAACACTCTCCGCATCACCACCGCTGCCCTGACCCTTGCCGCTCTGACCACCGGCGCGTTTGCGCAAAGCCAGGGCGACTGGACACTGGGTGTCGGGGTGGGCGGTGTCTTTCCCAAGTCCGGGAACGGCATCCTGAACGGCGCCGAAGCCGACATCGACGACGGTTATGCCCTGACCATCACCGGCGAATATTTCATCTGGGACAACGTGGGCATCGAGCTGCTGGCCGCGACCCCGTTCGAACATGACATCGACCTTGCCGGTGTCGGCTTTGCCGGATCCACCAAACACCTGCCGCCCACCCTGTCGGTCAACTACCACTTCCCGACCGACACCAAGTGGAAGCCCTATCTGGGCATCGGTGTGAACTACACCACCTTCTTCGAGGAAGAATCGCCCCTTGGCACGCTGGAGCTTGACGACAGCTGGGGTGTCGCGGTTCAGGCCGGTGTGGACTATGCCTTCAGCCCCCAGGACGCCTTCCGGGCCAACATCCGCTGGATCGACATCGACACCGACGTCATGCTGAACGGCGCACAGATCGGCACCGCCGAGATTGATCCCATCGTGCTCAACTTCGCCTATGTGCGGAAGTTCTGATCGGCCACAAAGCATCAAGCCTGCGCCTCCTCAGCGGCGCGGGCTTTCAATTCCTTACGAATGACCTTGCCCGTGACAGTCATGGGCAGGGCATTGAGGAATTCGATTTCCCTTGGATAAGAATAGCTTGCAAGGCGATCCTTGACGTAGGATTGCAATGCCTCGCCCGTCGGCGCGCATCCCGGTTTCGTCACGACGTAGGCTTTGACGATTTCGGTCCTCAGTGGATCGGGCTTGCCAACAACCCCGACTGTCGCCACGTCCGGGTGGGTGAGCAGGCAATCCTCGATCTCTGCCGGGCCGATCCGGTAGCCGGCCGAGGTGATCACGTCATCGTCTCGTCCGACAAAACGGATGTCGTGTCCGTCTTGCTTGCCGCGGTCCCCCGTGAGCATCCAATCACCCCTGAATTTTTCGGCCGTTGCTTCGGGACGGTTCCAATACTCCAGCATCATTGATGGCGCACCGCGCTTGACCGCTATGTCGCCCTCGCCGTCCGTTATGCTGCCATTCGCGTCAATGACAGCCACGTCAAAGCCCGGCACAGCACGGCCCATGCATCCCGGCTTGGTGTCGTAACAGGCGGCGCACGACGTCACCACCATGTTGCATTCGGTCTGGCCGTAGAATTCGTTGATGGTCACGCCGAGCGCGTCGCGCGCCCATGCCAACATCTCAGCTCCCAGCGGCTCACCACCGCTTGCAACGGAGCGAAGGCCGCTGATGCGCGCGCCCTCCGCTTTGAGCATCCGCAGCGCCGTTGGTGGGAAAAAGATATTTTTGACAGAGGCTTGCGATATGATCCTGATGCACTCGTCCACATCAAACCGGCGCATACGCGATGCGACCACGGGTACACCCAGCGCGAGGCCGGGCATAAGGACGTCGAAGAGCCCACCGATCCAAGCCCAGTCGGCGGGTGTCCATAGGCAATCGCCCGGCTGGCCCAACTGATCATGGCTGAGCGCAACGCCCGGTAGATGCCCGTGAAGTATGCCGTGCCCGTGTAAGGCACCCTTGGGCGTGCCTGTTGTGCCGGAGGTGTAGATCAGGACTGCGGGTGTCGTGGTGGTGGCGGGCGCGAACGGCACCGCGTCGCCAGCGACACCTACCGTCTCCACCATCCAACAGGTCGCGAGGTCGCCAACCAGAGCGGCGCCTTCCGCGTCCGTCAGCACCAGTATCGCGCCGGAATCCTCAAGCCGTGAACGCAAGGCATCCTGCTTGAAGAGTTTGAACAAAGGCACTGAAATCGCGCCGATTTTCCAGATTGCAAGATGTGCGGCCGCACACCACGGCGTTTGCGACAGAAGGACACCAACACGGTCCCCCGGCCGGACCTGCGCACTGAGAGCACGCGCCAAACCGTCCACCATCTCGACCAGTTCACCAAAAGTGACATCTACGGGAGCGCCAGACCCGAGGTCGATGATGGCAATCTGATCTGGCGCGTGATCAAGGCATTGGGCGGCCATGTTCATATACCGCCCTCCTGATCCACCACGGACAGGCTGCCCCACCGGTCCACGGCATAGAGGATGCTGGCGCAACGCACATAGAACACCGCCCCGTCCTCGCCCGGCCAGCCGACGCATTGGCTGCGGTCGCCGCCGTGCTGCGCCACATGGGCGTCGGCCACGGATTCGATCACGCCGCTGGCGTCGAGCGTCACTTGCCGCTGGCCCAGCCAGAACCCTCCGAGGGCGGCCAGAACGACAAGCACAGCCGTGGTGATGACGACCTGCCGCGGCATCACATCATTGCCGAAACCAGTTCACGGCCCACCAGCATGCGCCGGATTTCCGATGTACCTGCGCCGATCTCCATCAGCTTGGCGTCGCGGAAGATGCGGGCGACGGGTGCATCATTGAGGAACCCGGCACCGCCCATGGCCTGCACGGCCTGATGGGCCTGTTTCATCGCTTCTTCGGAGGCATAGAGGCAGCACGCCGCCGCATCCTGGCGCGTGACCTCGCCCCGGTCGCAGGCTTTCGCCACTTCGTATACATATGCGCGCGCCGAATTCATGGCCGCATACATATCCGCGATCTTACCCTGCATCAGCTGGAAGTTCCCGATGGGCTGGCCGAACTGCTTGCGCTCCGTGACGTAGGGCATGACCTCGTCCAGACAGGCCGCCATGATGCCCAGACCGATGCCGGCCAGTACAACGCGCTCGTAGTCGAGACCGGACATCAGAACGGCGACACCTCGCCCTTCTTCACCCAGAATGTTTTCGAAGGGCACTTCCACATCTTCAAAGATCAGCTCGCCCGTGTTCGATCCGCGCATGCCCAGCTTGTCGAAATGGGGAGAGGTGGAAAAGCCTTTCATTTCCTTTTCAATCAGGAAGGCTGTCATGCCCCGTGGCCCGGCCTCAGGGTCTGTCTTGGCATAGACGACAAGCGTGTCGGCGTCGGGGCCGTTGGTGATCCAGTATTTCGTGCCGTTGAGTATGAAACGGTCATTGCGCTTTTCGGCGTGCAACTTCATCGACACCACGTCAGAGCCTGCGCCGGCCTCGGACATGGCAAGAGCTCCGACATGTTGGCCACTGACGAGGCCGGGCAAATACTTCGCTTTCTGCTCCGGTGTCGCGTTCAGCTTGATCTGATTGACGCAGAGGTTCGAGTGCGCGCCGTAGCTGAGAGAGACCGAGGCGCTGGCGCGCGCGATCTCTTCGATGGCGACAGTGTGGGCGAGGTAGCCCATCCCCGCCCCGCCGTTCTCTTCATCGACGGTAATGCCAAGCAGGCCAAGCTCACCCATCTCGGGCCACAGCTCGGGCGGGAAGTTGTTGTCGCTGTCGATCCTCGCGGCCATCGGCTTGACGCGCTCTTGCGCCCAGCGATGCACCATTTCGCGCAGCGCGCCGATCTCTTCGCCAAGATCGAATGTCATGGATGCGTGAAACATGGGCCCTCCCCCGATATTCACCCGTAAATTGAACGCTTGTTCATAAATAGCGGGGAAGGGTCGCAGTGTCGAGTCCCGGTACGGGACGGATCAGCGGCGTCTAGTGGTCCACGAACTCACGCAGGCTCACCTCTCCGTCGCCGTCGACATCAAGAAACTGAAGGATCTCGGGCGCTTTGGCAGCACTTTGCATACCGATGGCGGCACGGCATGCCGCGGGAACCTTGGCTTCATCTGCTTTATATGCGGCAACAAGCTCGGCTTCCGTGATGAAGCCGTTGCCATCTGCGTCGGCTTCTACAAAGTCGCTTGCCCTTTGGTTTTCGTAGGCGGCGACGTACTCCTTGAGTGTGACAGAACCATCGCTGTTGGCGTCATAAAACTCCAAATGCCCGTCGGCCAGCATCTCCGGTGTTGCGTCCCAGCGTTCTTGCCACTCAGTGCCTTCGCAGGCGGGTGGAACGTCCGCAACAGAGATGCGGTGGGTCATGTCCGCGACAAGTTCGGTGTAGTCGATCACGCCGTCACGGTTGGCGTCCATGGCGCGAAAACTGGTTTTGAAGTCGGTCTTTGCCTCGGCACCGGCAAGCGATACCGAAACGAGAACAGCAATGGTGATGGCAACGGGCGCGCCGGCAAACGTAATTCTGCTCCACATGGGGGCCTCCTTGGATACAAGTTGAGGCACGGCATCTTCGGCAATCAGGCGGCGCAAGGCAGCGCTCATGGATTCTCCACGTGCTGCCGCGCGGGCAGCAAAGGCGGATTTTTCGCTGAGGCTTACCCGGACTTCGAGCGTTTCAGATTTCTTTTCTTGGCGCATGATAAATGACTTTTTGGAGATGTCGTGCTGCCTGCAAAAGGCCGCATGTGATGCGCCAAATTCTACCATTGCCGTGCCGGGACGCACGCCATTTCGTGTCCGGACACGGGTTTTCAGCGGAAAATTGTCAGATCAGGCCATGCTGCGGTTGTGGACGCGCGACACCTCGTCCCGGATGATGCGAGCGATCAGTGCGCAGTCATCAAGGCTGAAGGTCAGAGGCACGCGCAGATCCACGATGCCCGCCAAAACCCGATCGCTTGCCGCCATGGGTTTAGACGGGGCATAGCGCCAACTGTCGTAGCGGCTTGTGAAGGCGACCGGCTCCGCTGCGCCAAACCACTTCAACTCGACCCCGCGTGCGGCACATTTTGCGACCACATCGCGTACGGCAGAGGCCGCCCAGTCCAGCAGAAGGAATTGGAAGGAAGAGCCGACGATCGTTTCTTGCTCCGGCCGGTCAATGACCGTCAGGCCGGGCGTGTCCCTGAGCCCGTCTTCGAGCGCGTGGTAGCGGTCGTTCCAGTGTTGGCATTGCGTGGCCAGATCAGCAATCTGCGGGCGCAGGATCGCGGCGCGCAGGTTATCCATGCGACCCGAGATGTTGGGTGTGTGATACTTGATGTCGTCGAACGCCTCTTTCGGCGGGGCCGCGAGGTGACGTTCATAGAGCATATAGCTGCCCGATAGCATCACCGCTTTGGCCGCCAGATGCGGGTCATCGGTGACAAGGAAACCGCCCTCGCCAGAGTTGACGTGCTTGTAGGTCTGGCAGGAATAGCAACCGATGGCGCCGTGCCGGCCGGACGGGATACCGTTCCAGGCTGCCCCCATGGTATGCGCGCAATCCTCGATCACGGTCACACCAGCGGCATCACACATCGCCATCAGCCGGTCCATGTCGCAGATATGGCCGCGCATGTGGCTGAGCAGCAGGACGCGCGCCTCGCCCAGCTTTGTTTCGAGATCATCCAGGTCGATGGTCAGGCTTTCCGTCACACCGACAAAGACAGGCACAGCGCCCAGCGAGGCGATGGCGCCCGGGACGGGTGCCAAGGTAAAAGCGTTGGACAGCACTTTGTCACCCGGTTTCACCCCGACGGCACGCAGGGCTGTGGCCATCGCATACCCGCCCGAGGCTACGGCCAGACAATATTGCGATCCGACAGTTGCCGCGAATTCCTGCTCCAAAAGAGCAGTTTCCGACTGTTCATCAGGACCGGTATTGTAGCGGTGCAGTCGCCCGTGCCGCATGACGGCAATGGCGGCCTCGATCCCGGCTTCGGGGATAGGCTCTTGCTGGGTGAAATTGCCTGTGAAACGCTCTGTCATGCGCCGTTTGTGAAATGCGGCAGCCGACCCGTCAAGAGAGCGTCGGCGGATTTCGGGTTCTGAAATTGGGGCTGCAGTTTATCGCAGCGGTCGCAACGCCGTGACGACGGTCGGCAGTGCGGCGAAGTCATCCAGAAGCGCCTCTGGTTCAAGGGCAGCCATATCCTCGCCCGACGGGCCGAAGGTGACGAGGATCGACGGGACCCCCGCCGCCCGCGCGGTGTTGCGGTCGGTGTCGCTGTCGCCAACCAGAACGCAGGCGTCGCCGTCGACGCCAAGACGGCGGGTTGCCTCGAACAGCGGTTCGGGATCCGGCTTGCGGACGGACAGCGTGTCGGCACCCACGAGGCTGCCAAACGCATCGCGCACACCAAGATCCTGCATCAACTGCTCGGCCAACCCTTCGGGTTTGTTTGTGCAGATACCGATGGCATAGCCGTGATCTTTCAGGACCGCGATGCTGTCCATCACACCGGGGTAAAGTGTTGTTCGGCTGGAGATGTCGGCGGCGTAGGCGTCGAGCAGCACGGGATAGTATCGATCCACCGTCGCGTCATCCATCCGACCCATGCGCGTCAGCCCGGTGCGCAGCATCATCCGCCCACCACGCAGAGCCACCCCTGCATCCTGCGGCCCCAGCACATCGCCCAGCCCCATATCGCGAAAACAGTGGTTGGCTGCAGCGAGCAGATCGCCACTGGTGTCCGCCAAGGTTCCGTCGAGGTCGAAAATCACTGCCGCCATACCCGCCTTTCCGGCGGATGCCCGCCCGTTTCTGTTGCAGGCCGAAACCATGTTTGATGGCCCGCCCGCTTGCGCCTTTGCCCCCAGCGGATAAACAGGGCCAAACAAAAAGACAAAGAGAAAGCCATGAGCGTCGCACTCATCATCCTGGCCGCGGGCAAGGGCACGAGGATGAAATCGGACCTGCCCAAGGTCCTTCATCCCATTGCCGGTGCGCCGATGCTGCACCACGCCCTGCAAACCGGCGCCGCCCTCGATCCGGCGCGCACCATTGTGGTGGCAGGTCACGGTGCCGACCAGGTGCAAGCCGCTGCGCTGTCCTATGACCCGGCGATTGAGGTTGTGATTCAGGACAAACAGCTTGGCACCGGCCATGCCGTCGATCAAGCGCGCGGCGCGCTGGACGGGTTCGAAGGCGATGTCGTCGTGCTGTTCGGCGACACGCCGTTTCTGCGGCCTGAGACGCTGTCGCGTATGGTGCAGGCCCGGCAGACCCATGACGTCGTCGTTCTTGGCTTCGATATAGCCGAAGTGCAGCCACGCTATGGACGGCTGGTCATGGATGGTGACCGGCTGGTCAAGATCGTGGAATACAAAGACGCGACCGAGGATGAACGCGCAATTCGCTTCACCAACAGCGGGTTGATCGCATGTGATGCGAAAGTGCTGTTTGAGATGCTGTCGGAGGTTACCAACGACAACGCATCGGGCGAATTCTACCTGACCGCCGTGCCGGAATTGGCGAATGCCAAGGGACTGAAGGTCACGGCCATCAAATGTGAAGAGGCCGAAACGTTGGGCGTCGATAGCCGCACGGACCTTGCTGGCGCAGATGCTGTTTTCCAGGCGAGTGCGCGGGCCGAACTGCTCGACAGCGGTGTCACCATGATGGCGCCCGAGACGGTGTATCTGTCCTTTGACACCGTGATCGGACGCGATGCGCTGATCGAGCCCAACGTGGTCTTTGGCCCTGGTGTCACGGTCGAAAGCGGCGCCACGATCCGGGCCTTTTCGCATCTTGAGGGCTGCCACGTGTCGCGCGGCGCCATCGTCGGCCCCTATGCCCGGCTGCGCCCTGGCGCGGAATTGGCCGAGGATGTCCGCATTGGCAATTTCGTCGAGGTCAAGAACGCCACGCTGGCAACTGGCGCAAAGGTCAACCACCTTTCCTATATCGGCGACGCATCAGTGGGAGAGGCAAGCAACATCGGCGCGGGCACGATCACCTGCAACTACGATGGGGTCATGAAGCACCGGACGGAGATCGGCGCGCGCGCCTTTATCGGATCGAACACGATGCTGGTGGCACCTGTGTCCGTGGGCGATGAAGCAATGACAGGCTCAGGCTCGGTCATCACGTCCGATGTAGATGACGGTGCTCTGGCCATTGCACGGGCCCCACAGGTCGAAAAACCGGGCATGGCCCGCAAATTGTTTGAGATGTTGAAGGCCAAGAAGGCCCGTCAGAGCAGAGGCAGTTAGATGTGTGGAATTGTAGGCGTTCTGGGCAACCACGAGGTCGCGCCCATCCTGGTCGAAGCGCTGAAGCGGTTGGAATACCGCGGCTATGACAGCGCGGGCATTGCCACGATCAATGGTGGGGTGCTGGACCGTCGCCGCGCCGTCGGCAAACTGGTCAACCTGAGCGACAAACTGGTGCATGAGCCCCTGCCCGGCAAGGCGGGGATCGGTCACACACGCTGGGCCACCCATGGCGCACCGACCGAAGGCAATGCGCACCCGCATCGCTCAGGCGGCGTGGCTGTAGTGCACAACGGCATTGTCGAGAACTTCCGCGAATTGCGCGCAGAACTGGCCGACGCTGGTATTGGTTTCGAGACCGAGACCGACACCGAAACAGTCTCACTCCTGACGCAACATCACATGCAGCAGGGCATGGAGCCTGTCGAAGCCGCATTCAAAACCATCGACAGGCTCGACGGCGCCTTCGCCCTTGCCTTTCTTTTCGATGGTCAGGACGATCTAATTGTTGCGGCGCGCAAAGGTTCCCCCCTCGCCATCGGGCACGGGGATGGCGAGATGTTCGTCGGCTCCGACGCCATCGCCCTGGCGCCCCTGACCGACCGCATCACTTATCTGGAAGAAGGCGACCGCGCCGTTGTCACACGGCAGGGTGTCGAGATTCGCGACGCCAACGGCACTCTCGCCAATCGCGCCGTCCGTCAGATCCAGATTGACGCGGCACGCGTGGACAAGGCCGGGCACAAGCACTTCATGGCCAAGGAAATTGCAGAACAGCCGGGCGTTCTGAACACGACACTTGCGAACTACCTTGGTACGGATGGCGAGATCACCCTGCCCGATCCGGGCATCGACTTCGGCAGCATCGACCGTCTGACCATGGTCGCCTGCGGTACCGCTTACTATGCCTGTTTGACCGCAAAGTATTGGTTCGAACAAATCGCGCGCTTGCCGGTTGAGGTCGATGTGGCGTCTGAGTTCCGCTACCGCGAACCTCCTATCCCGGGGCGCACGCTCGCACTTTTCGTCAGCCAATCCGGCGAAACGGCCGATACGCTCGCCGCGCTGCGCTATTGCGAGGGCAAGGCGGACAAGATCGTGTCGGTCATCAACGTCCCCGAAAGTTCGATTGCGCGCGAAAGCGATCTGGCCCTGCCAATCCATGCCGGCGTCGAGGTCGGCGTCGCATCGACCAAGGCCTTCACGTGCCAGCTTACGGTCCTGTTGATGCTCGCATTGCGCGCGGCCAAAGACCGAGGCGCCATCGACGCCGAAGCCTTCGCCGATCATGTTTCGGCACTGCGCAGCCTTCCGGCGCTGATGACTCATGGCATTGAGCGCAGCAGTGTCATGCAAACGACCGCCCGCAAGTTGGCAGAGGCGCGTGACATCCTCTTTCTGGGTCGAGGCGTGATGTATCCGCTGGCGCTTGAGGGCGCTCTGAAACTAAAAGAAATCAGCTATATACACGCTGAGGCTTATGCATCAGGTGAGCTCAAGCATGGCCCCATCGCATTGATCGACAAGCATGTACCAGTTGTGGTCATGGCCCCGAAAGATGGCCTCTTCGACAAGACCGTGTCGAACATGCAGGAGGTCATGGCACGCAAGGGTAAAGTCGTGCTGGTGTCAAACGCTGCCGGGATTGCCGAGGCGGGTGACGGCGTGTGGGCCGAGATCGCGATGCCCGACTGCCCCGACATTGTTGCGCCGATCCTCTATGCCCTGCCTGCGCAATTGCTGGCATATCACACGGCTGTCGCCAAGGGCACGGATGTGGACCAGCCGCGCAACCTCGCCAAATCCGTGACCGTGGAATGACACCCGAGGAGGCGATGGCCCAGATCTCCGCCCATGCGGACGCGGAACGGGCGAAAGGGGCCAAAGCCTATCACAAGTCAGACCGCCCGCATCTGGGTGTGCCGAACCCGGTGCTGAACGACCTGACCAAGACGTGGCGCCAAACTCTGGACGTAACTACGCGCGTGGCACTGGCTGACGGACTTTGGCAAACCGACATCTATGAAGCACGGGTGGCCGCGGCTAAACTGCTGACGCAGGCGCGGATACGACCCGATGAAGCAGCATGGGATCTGATCGTGTCATGGGTGCCTGATTTCGACAGCTGGGCCATTGCAGATCATGCCTGCATGGCAGGTCAGAAACGTCTGGTCGCTGACCCTGACCGAGTCGATCAGGTCGCGCTGTGGACCCAGTCCGAGCACATGTGGATCCGGCGCGCTGCCCTTGTCATCACCCTGCCGTGGACCAAACAGAACAACCCCAAACCGCAAGACATTGCCATAAGGGAACAGGTCCTCGACTGGGCCGCGAGCTACGTGCCCGACCGCACATGGTTCATTCAAAAGGCCATCGCTTGGTGGCTGCGCGAGCTGTCCAAGCATGACGCGCCGCGGACGAAGGCGTTTCTGGACGAGCATGGTGATGCAATGAAGCCGTTCGCGCGGAAAGAGGCCGGGAAGTACCTGTAGGCGGAGTTTGCGCTGGAAACCACACGGGTTTCCACTGGTTTTCTGCGTCTGAAAACCGCTAAGCGCCAAATACATCCACTTCCGGCAATCCTGTCAGAGGCGCACCCAGCGCTTGCATGGCAGCGAGAGACAAACGGCTGCCCGCCGTTGCAGGCCCATCAATCGGGATCAAGGTCACATCCACCGTCGTGTTTGTGGCATCATAATACACACGCCCTGGCTGCTCGACCGACACCAGCGGGGTTTTCAACCACAGACCCGGCTCAGCAGCATTACCAAGAGACGCAACCGTACGGCCCAGTGTACCGATGGAAACCTCTGCCTCTGGTGCGTCAGCGGCGGTGTCTTCCGGCGCACCTTCCACAGGTTCGACCGCATTGTCCGGGGTCTCCGGTGCAACATCGTCTGCCACGGCATCTGCCGGTCTGGTCCCGCCAGCCCATTGCGGCACCACATCACAAGCAGAAAGTGCCAGGCCGCACACAGCCAACATCATCCAACGCATCGCTCACACCTCGACTTTGGTCCCTTATTCCACGATCCCCTCTTGCGAGCAGGACGTGCCATGCCTACCACTATAATATGACCGCTCCTTTGATCGACCCCTTCCAGCGCGCGATTACCTATTTGCGTGTCTCCGTCACCGACAGATGCGATTTCCGCTGTGTCTACTGCATGTCGGAAAACATGACTTTCCTGCCAAAGAAAGAGCTTCTGACGCTCGAAGAACTGGATCGCATGTGTTCGACCTTTGTGGGCCTTGGGGTTCAAAAACTGCGCATCACTGGCGGGGAACCGCTGGTGCGGCGGGACATCATGACCTTTTTCAACAGCATGGGTCGGCATCTGGACGCAGGCACGCTCAAGGAACTGACGCTGACCACGAATGGCAGCCAATTGGAGCGTTTTGCCAAGGATCTTTACGCTGCGGGCGTGCGCCGCGTGAACGTGTCGCTCGACACTCTGGATGAACAAAAGTTCGCGGACATCACGCGCTGGGGCCGCCTGCCCCAGGTGCTGCGCGGCATTGATGCGGCGCAATCGGTAGGTCTGCGGGTGAAGCTGAACGCTGTGGCGCTCAAAGGGTTCAACGAAGACGAGCTGCCGAAGATCACCCAATGGTGTGCCGAACGTGACATGGACCTCACCTGGATCGAGGTCATGCCCATGGGCGACATCGGCAACGAAGATCGCTTGGGCCAGTACTGGTCGCTCAAGGACGTGCGCGCGCGTTACGCCGAACACTACACGGTCACCGATCTCGCAGAACGCACTGGCGGGCCGGCCCGCTACGTTCGTCTGGAAGAAACGGGGCAGAAGATCGGCTTTATCACACCGCTCAGCCATAATTTCTGCGAAAGCTGCAACCGCGTGCGCATCACCTGCACGGGCGAGATCTATATGTGCCTTGGCCAAGAGGACATGGCCGACCTGCGCGCGCCCCTGCGCGACTTCCCCAATGACGACCGCGCGCTGGAAGAGGCCATTCGGGCCGCCATCGCGCTCAAGCCCAAGGGCCACGATTTCGACTATTCCCGCCAACGGCTGGACGGGCAGATGCCACGCCACATGAGCCACACGGGCGGCTAACCACACAATGCGGCCCACGGCCCTTTACCGGCTCTACCGCGCGCTCAGCGCGGTTGCCCTGCCCTTTGCCGCGCGCACTGCCGTCAAAAAGCTGCGCAAAGCGGGCGTGCCGGTGGCGCGCGCACATGAGCGATTGGGGCATGCCACGATCCAGCGCCCGCTTGGACGCCTGATCTGGTTTCACGGCGCGTCTGTGGGCGAGGCAAAATCAATTCTCCCTCTTGTGGCCCGTATCCGCGACGTGGCACCTGACGTGCAGGTGCTTTTGACATCCGGCACCGCTACATCGGCCGAGGCTGTAGCTCCCCGCCTGCCCGATGGCGCTGTACATCAGTTCAGCCCCTTGGACGGTATTGGCGCGCTCGACCGGTTCCTGACCCATTGGCGCCCTGACCTCTGCGTACTGGTCGAATCCGAGCTGTGGCCTAACCTGCTGGACACGTGTGCGGCGCGTGACTTGCCTGTGGCGCTCCTGAATGCGCGCCTGTCCGATCGCAGTGCTGCGGGTTGGAAGAAGTATCCGGACACCGCCGCCTACATCCTGCGTGGTATCACGTGGGCCCATTGCCAGGACCGGCGCAGTCGCGATCACCTGCGGGACATGGGGCTTGCCACAGCCGAGCAAGGCACCAACCTGAAATCCATCCAGAGTGCACCGCGCCTGACATCGCAGGTGTTGGATGCGGCGCACAATGCGCTTGCCGGGCGACCCATTTGGGTTGCAGCCTCCACCCACCCCGGCGAGGAAGAACAGGTGCTTGCAGCCCATCGAACACTGCTTGAGGCGCATCCGAACCTTTGCCTAATCCTCGTACCGCGCCACCCGGAACGGGCAAACGACATCCTTACGCTGATCGGCAAGGCCGGGCTGAGCGTCGCGCAACGCAGTTCAGGCGATGGTCTGGACAGCAATGCGCAAGTCTATCTGGCCGACACCATGGGGGAAACGGACCTGTGGTATGCGTTGAGCCCCATCGTATTCCTTGGCGGCTCGTTCTCGGATGTCGGCGGGCACACACCGTTTGAACCCGCAGCAGCGCATACCGCCATTCTGCACGGGCCGAACTATGCCAACTTCGCCGAGGCCTATGCCGCCTTCAAACTGCAGGACGCCAGTGTCGAGGTTCGGGACAGCACCGCGCTAGCAGATGAAGTCGATACACTCCTCACCCACCCGAGCCGCGCCGCACAGCTTGCCAACAACGCGCGTCCGCTCGCACCTACGGGCACCGAAGCGCTGGACCAGATCGCCCAGCGGCTCTTTTCGCTGATGGATGATCACGGTATGGACCGCCATGCCTGATCTCGCCCAAATTGATGTCATTGCCCCGAACTTCAAACGGCGCCTGTCCGGTGTCACAGCAACGGTTGCCCGGCTTGTACCGCTACAAGCACAATCCATCGCCATCACGGCCTGCGCGCCCGAGATGCCAGAGGACGTTCCGAATGTGCATTGGTCCCAGCTGCTGACCATGCCAGGCAGAGGCCCGTCCGGCCCGCGCGTCTGGCACGCCCGCCGCAATGTCGAGATGATCGCGGGCCTTGCGCTGCGCGGGCTCTTGGGCAAGCGGCTCAAGCTGCTTTTCACCTCGGCCAGCCAGCGACACCATACGGGTCTGACCAAGGCATTGATCCGGCGCATGGACGCCGTCATTGCAACATCGGCCAAAACGGCGGGCTACCTCGAACGGCCGGCCACGGTCATTCACCATGGCATCGACACTGAACTGTTCGCGCCCCGTCCGGACAAGACAGCTTTACGCACGGAGCTGGGGTTGCCGAGCGGTCCTCTGATGGGCTGTTTTGGCCGTATCCGGGCACAAAAGGGCACGGATGTCTTCGTGGATGCGATGATCCAGGTGCTTGGCAATCACCCTGAGGCTGCCGCCATCGTCATGGGACGCGCGGTCGACAAAGACCAGGCGTTTCTGGACGATCTGCAGTCGCGCGTAGAAGCGGCAGGCCTGACCGACCGCCTGCTGTTTCTGCCCGAAGTGCCGGTGTGGGAGACACCACGCTTCTACCAGGCTCTCGATATCTACATCGCACCCCAGCGGTGGGAGGGGTTCGGCCTGACCCCGCTGGAGGCGATGGCTTGCGGCGCGCCCGCCATCGCAACGCGCGTCGGGGCGTTCGAGGAATTGGTCAAGGAGGGTGAGACAGGGACCCTGATCGATGCCGGTAACGTCGATCAGATGGTGGCAGCGACCCACGCTCTACTGTCTGATCCCGATAGACTGGCGTTGTGGTCCGCGCAGGCCCGAAATCACATGGTCGACCACTTCCAGCTCAAGCAGGAAGCGGACGCCATCATCGCGATCTATCAGGATCTTCTGAGCGCGTCATAGGGCTATATTGAACCGGGTGCTGCTGCGCGCACCGCCTTTGGCGGTACGGCTTTCGCACACTGATTGCTTCCTTTCAGGAAGCAATCGGCAGCCTCTGCTCCACAATCTCCGCCCACCACGAACAGCCCGCTGGTATCGCTTCGTCGTTGAAGTTGTATTCCGGGTGATGGACCATCGCCGTGTCGCCGTTGCCTACGAGGATGTAGGCCCCGGGCCGTTCCTCGAGCATGAAGGCAAAGTCTTCGCCCCCCATCACCAACGGCGCTTCCTCGCATTGACCGGACACCGACCGCGCCACTTCGGCCGCAAATTCGGTCTGCTCGTCATGGTTCACCATCACTGGATAGTTCCGATTATAGCCCACCCGCGCCACACCGCCGAAGGTGCTGGCAACGCCTTCGCAAATCTCGACCACCCGCTTTTCAGCCAGATCACGCGCCTCTGCGCTCATGGTGCGGACGGTGCCCATGATCTGCACCTTCTGAGGGATTACGTTGAATGCTTTGGAGGACGTCTCGAACGACGTGATCGACACAACGATCCGGTCAATGGGGTCTACATTCCGACTGACAATGGATTGCAGCATGGTCACGGCGTGTGACGCCATCAGCGTCGTATCGACCGTGTCATGCGGCTTGGCTGCATGTCCGCCCAACCCTTCGAACTCAATCTCCAACAAATCGGTCGCGGCAAAAAACGGGCCCGAGCGGATAGCGAACTCACCTACCGGGCTACCGGGCCAGTTGTGCATTCCATAGACTTCATCAACACCCCAGCGATCCATCATGCCATCGTTGCACATTTCGCGCCCCCCGCCGCCGCCCTCCTCTGCAGGCTGAAAGATGACCACGACAGTGCCATCAAAGTTCCGAGTCTCGGACAGGTATTGAGCTGCACCCAGCAACATCGCGGTATGACCGTCGTGACCACAGGCATGCATGGCATTTGGTGTATTTGAAGCATACTCGACACCCGTCTCCTCGTGAATCGGCAGGGCATCCATGTCAGCTCGCAGCCCGATGACCTTGCCAGACCCATCGGCCTTGCCCTTGATCACACCAACCACACCTGTTCGGCCAATTCCTTCGACCACCTCGTCACAGCCGAATGCGCGCAACTTTTCGGCTACCAGTGCGCTGGTGCGGTGCGTGTCGAACAGGATTTCAGGGTGCTGGTGAATGTCGCGTCGCCACGCAGTGATATCGGCGTGCATTTCGGCAAAACGGTTCTTGATGGGCATTCTCAAATCCTGTGGTTACTGCGCGGGCATCCGCTGTTCCACCAGCTCGACGAACCAGCTTGCCCCGACCGGGATCGCATTGTCATCGAACTGGTATTCGGGGTGGTGGACCATCGCCCCGTCCCCGTTGCCCAGCATGATGTAGGCGCCGGGACAAGCATTCAACATAAACGAGAAGTCTTCGGCGGCCATGATCGGAGGAATATCGGTAATCACATCGCCCGCAACAGCACGTGCAGCGGCAGCGGCGTATTCGGTATGCGCCTCGTGATTGATGGTGACTGGATAGCCGACGGTGTACTCCACCTCGACCTCGCATTGGTGGGCCTGGGCCGTGGCCGTCGCGATCTCTTTCACCCGCGCCTCAACATAGTCGCGCACATCCGGGTCAAGGGCACGCACCGTCCCGGTCATGCGCGTGACATGCGGAATGATGTTGTGCGTGTCGATATCGGAATGCAGGGCACAGACGGACACCACGGCAGAGGCCAGCGGATCCACGTTCCGGCTCGTGATGCTTTGCAGGCCGAGTATGATATGTGCTGCCGCCACGTTCGGGTCGATGGCCTGATGCGGGGCCGCCGCGTGCCCCCCTTTGCCTGTTACGGTCAGCTTGAACTCATCGGCGGCGGCCAGAAGCGCGCCAGGTCGGATCGCAAACTGACCAGTTGGCAGCCCGGGCATGTTGTGCAGGCCATACACTTCCTGAATGCCCCAGCGGTCGATCAGCCCGTCATTGACCATCTCGCGCCCGCCACCGCCTCCCTCTTCCGCCGGTTGGAAGGCCAGCACGACAGTCCCATCAAAATTGCGCGTTTCGGCGAGGTACTGCGCCGCGCCCAAAAGGATTGAGGTGTGCCCATCATGGCCGCAAGCGTGCATCTTGCCGGGATACTTGGAGGCATAGTCGAGCCCCGTCGCTTCCTCGATCGGGAGGGCATCCATGTCCGCGCGCAGGCCGACGACACGTCCCTTGGTGTCCGTTTTGCCTTTGATCACCGCCACGACACCGGTCTTGCCGATACCAGTTGTGATGCCATCCACACCAAACTCGCGCAACCGGTCCACGACAAAGGCGGCGGTTTCGTGCACGTCGAAATCCAGCTCGGGATGGGCGTGCAGATGGCGCCGCCAGCCAGTGATCTCTGCATGGGTTTCGGCAAGACGGTTCTTGATAGGCATATGGCAGATCCTGTCAGACAGAGGGGCCGACGTACATCTTGCTGCCATCGGAAAAGCGGCTCAGTCGGAACCGTGCCAGATCATGGCCCGGATCACGGCCCATGACCAGAGCGGCCAGCACCTTTCCCATGCCCGGTCCGATGCCAAAGCCGTGGCCACTCATTCCAGTGCCAACGGTAAGGCCGGGGATGTCAGCGACCCTGTCGACCACCGGAACAACATCCGGCATCGTATCTATCATGCCCGCCCACGCCGTCTTGATCCGTACAGGCCCAAGACCCGGCAACAACTCGTGAAAACTGCGGCACAGTTGATCCACCTTGCGCCGGTTGGGAGCCGGGTCAAGAATGCGCATGGCCTCAAATGGGCTCGGTCCGTCGGCATCCCATGTGCGGGAGGTGGACCAGGCATCGGGATAGCCTTTTGGTGCCTTGACCAGGAAGCGCGTTCCAAGTGGATCGGCCCGAAGCTGGGCCAGATATTTCGGCAAAGCGCGGAACGCATCGGGGCCGATAAACAGCTCGTGAAATCCCCCCGCTGCAAGAGAGTAGCCCCCGTCCCGTCGCGGGCGAAAGGCCACGCGATCATCCGCGGCTCCGCCGGGATAGATCATGGGCATGGGCTCGGTCGCGGCGACGGTCGCGCGCACAGACAGTTGCGGGATCGAGATGCCATGGCGTCGCAGGAACAGTGACGACCAGGCCCCACCCGCCAGAACGACCTCTTGCGCCTTGATCGGCCCCGCTTCGGTGATGACCCCCGCGATCTGTCCCGCTTCAATGTCCAGGGCGCGCACGGCGCAGTTCTCGACGATCCGTGCACCCGCACGCTGGGCAACACCGGCCAAGGCGGGCACTGCAACCCACGGCTCGGCGCGCATGTCAGACGCCGTGTAGAGCGCGCCCTCATAAGGCCGTGACATATCAGGGATAAGGTCGGACACCTCCGCTCGGCCCAGCAAGCGGCTGTCCACGCCGTGAGCCTTTGCATGGGGCAGCCATTCGGCATAACGCGCGAGCTCGTCCTGGGTTTTGGCCAGATAGGTCACACCCCCCTGGGTCAGGCCGATATCGACATTGGTGCGCTGCGCCAGATCCCGCCAAAGCGCATTCGCCTCGACCATGATCGGCAGTTCATCCGGATCTCGCCCTTGTTGTCGAATCCAACCCCAGTTGCGACTGGACTGCTCTGCGGCAATCCTTCCTTTTTCCAGAAGAACAACACTTTGGCCGGCCTCGGCGAGGTATAGCGCTGCGCACACCCCGATCACGCCACCGCCAATCACAACCACATCGGCCGCAGCAGGTGGCGGACCGGGCCAGGTCACCGGCGTGGCATCATGGATAGGGAAACCAGTCATCGCCACAACACGCGGTTATCCTCCACTCTCCGACTAGAACAAATGCGCGAGGCTGAGCCCTGCGCCCCGGTCGGCGCCACTCGGTCTTCGAAAACCGCCGCGCTATCCGACACGAGTCACCAGATCACGCATGAATGCATGACCCGCCTGGAATTGTGCAACGGTGATGAACTCGTTAGGTTGATGGGCCTGCGCAATATCGCCTGGTCCACATACGACGGCCGAGTATCCGGCCGCCTGAAACTGGCCAGCCTCGGTGCCATAGCTCACGACATGTGTGCCGTTGTCACCGGTGAGCGCGCGCACCAGCCTCTCGGCGGCGCCATCTTCTTCCGGCACAAGCGGCGGCACTTCAAATTGGATGTCGATGTCGACGCGGGCTTCCGGCCGGACGGCCTTCATTCCGCGCTCGACCTCTGCAACATGCGCCAGATACGCCTCCTTCAGCGCCACCACATCGTCACCGGGCACGGCGCGGAAGTCCATGGAGAACCGGCAGTCCTTGGCGGTGATGTTGTGAGCCGTGCCTCCCTGAACTTGCCCGACATGCCAAGTGGTAAAGGGAGGATCGAACAGTGCCGCCAGTTCCGACGGCCTGCCGGACATGTTCTCTGCATTCCTGTGATTGGCGAAGTCGATGATCTTCGCCCCTTCCAGGATCGCGCTCACCCCGGTCGGCAGCAAGGACGAGTGCACCTCGTATCCCACGACATGGGTGTGAAAGGCCTGACCACCCTTGTGGCCCGTGACGGCTTTCATCATCGATGGCTCGCCAATGATCACCGGGCCGCCCTTGGGCACGATGCCCTGCATGGCCGCAATCATGGGCGGCGCACCAAGACACCCGATCTCCTCGTCAAAGCTCAACGCAATCTGCATCGGCTTACCTGCATAATGCGCCTCAACGCAGGCCCAGATGGCAAGCGCATCGAAGCCTTTCATATCGCAGGTGCCGCGTCCGAAATACTTGCCGTCCCTTTCAGTCACCACAAAAGGGTCGGTGTCCCAGGGCTGACCATCAACCGGGACGACATCGGTATGGCCAGAGAGCACGACAGCGCCATCGACCTCGGGTCCCACATGGGCAAAAAGAGCGGCTTTGGGCTCGTCCGGGTGATAATGCCGGTGCGCCGTAATACCGTGGTCGTTCAGGTATTCCTCAATCCAATCCACCAACGGCAGGTTCGTGTCCCGACTGACTGTCGGAAAGCTGATGAGCTTTGTCATTAGCTCAAGCGGCGTCATCTTGCGTGTCATGTGGATCCTGTTTGAAACCCCTTCAACCTACGCCTAGTCATGCACCACCTCCAGCGTAAATCGCTGAAAAACCAAGGAACACACAGGATGAAGCAACATAACGCCCAATGCGTGTTCTGCGCGATTATCGCAGGCGATGCTCCGGCCAGCGTTGTGCACCGAGACGACCGCTGTATTGCCTTCATGAACCTGCGTCCGCTCCATATTGGGGAGTTCATGGTGATCCCGCTTGTGCATATCGACCACTTCACCGACATGCCCGACGATCTGGCGGCACATATCATGGTGGTCGGCCAACGCTTGGGTCGGCGCATGATGGAGGTCTACAACCCCAAACGCGTCGGTTATGTCGTGCACGGGTTCGGCGTACCACACGCGCATTTGAACGTGGTGCCCCTGCACGAAAGCAGCGACATCGTGTCGGCGAAGCACATTGTCGGAACAGAAGCGGGCTTTCGCATCGCGCATGACGCAGTGCCGTTGCGATGCCGCGCCGATCTTGATGCTGATGCCGCGAAATTGCGGTCCGATCAGTAGCCGCTGTCAGTGGTCAGGACGAAATGCCCAGGCTCGACTTCGTTGTATTCCGACGGAGCCGGTTCGTAGTCCACAGGATGGATCGGCGACGGGATCGGTTTGAAGTTCAGGTCCTTCTCGGCCTTGCGCTGCTGTGGATCGGCGATCGGCACAGCCTTCATCAGCGCTTGGGTATACGGATGCTGCGGGTTCTCGAAGACACGTGTGCGCGGCCCCATCTCGACAATCCGCCCCAGATACATGACGCCAACATGATGGCTGACACGTTCGACCACGGCCATATCGTGAGAAATGAACAGGAACGACAGGCCCATTTCGGCCTGTAGCTCCATCATCAGGTTCAACACCTGCGCCTGCACCGACACGTCCAGGGCGGATACCGCCTCGTCCGCGATGATCAGCTTGGGGTTCAGGGCCAGCGCCCGGGCAATGGCCACACGTTGACGCTGCCCCCCGGACAACTCGTGTGGAAACCGGCGCATGAAGCTTCGCGGCAGTTCCACCCGGTCAAACAGCATTTCGACGCGCTTTTGGCCCTCGGCTCCTTTGAACATCCCGTAATTCTGCATTGGCTCTGCCACCTGATCGGCAAGCTGCATTTGGGGATTCAGCGATGCGAACGGATCCTGAAAGATCATTTGCATGTCTTGACGTGCATCACGCAGGTCACGCTCGTTCAGGGCCATGATGTCGCGGCCATCCAGAACGATCTCGCCCGACAGCGGTTCGACAAGACGCAAGATCGACCGACCGGCAGAGGATTTGCCGCACCCCGACTCACCCACAAGGCTCAGGGTTTGGCCCTTGTTCAGGGTAAAGGACACATCCTCGACCGCATGGACATTCGCAACGGTGCGGCGAAAAAAGCCGCCCTTGACCGGAAAGCGTGTGGTCAGGTTGCGCACCTCCAACAACGTTTCGTCGGTCCCGGGAATTGGAGCGATTTCACCCTGGTCGCGCCCCAGCAGCTTCATCGGTTCCGGGTACGCCTTGCCCCGCATTTCGCCCAACTTGGGCACAGCAGCAAGCAGCGCCTTCGTATACGAGTGCTGGGGATTTTCGAAAATCTGAGCCACTGGCCCTTCTTCGACCTTGTTGCCGCGGAACATGACAACCACGCGGTCGGCCATCTGCGCCACCACCGCCATGTCATGAGTGATAAACATCACCGCCGTGCCTGTTTCCCGCTTCAACCGATCCATCAACGCGAGGATTTCGGCCTGGATCGTCACATCGAGCGCGGTTGTCGGCTCGTCCGCGATCAGCAGACGCGGCTCGCAGGCCAAAGCCATGGCAATGACCACCCGCTGACGCATACCGCCTGACAATTCATGCGGATACTGCTTCATCCGGCGTTGCGGTTCGGGAATACGCACTTGCTGCAAAAGCGACAGTGCACGCTCCTCCGCCTGGCTCTTGCTGAGTTTCTTGTGAAGACGCAGCCCTTCGGTCAACTGGCGCCCGACGGTGAAAACGGGGTTCAGAGCGGTCATCGGCTCCTGAAAGATCATCCCGATCTCGTTGCCGCGAATGGTCCGCATCAACTCCTGGTCGGTGGCCGCCAAATCGACGGCATCCGCTTCCTTGCGGTCAAACACAAGACGCCCGTTCGCAATCTCTCCGCCACCGAACTCGACCAGCCGCATGAGCGACAGCGAAGACACCGATTTACCCGATCCGGATTCGCCGACTATGCATACCGTCTCGCCCGCGTTGACCTCGAAAGACACGTCTTCGACCCCCACGACGGGGCCATCCTTGGTCTGAAATTCCACCCGCAGGTTCTGGATGTTGGCAATCGGCGATGTACCGGTCTGATCGAGCATTTTTATCCCCGCGATTGAGCCTTTTCGGCTCGACTTTCCCAAACAGTGGGCGAAGGGAGAGGCACTGTCAAACATTGACCTACGAAATTGTTCGTTGACTGCACGCAACGCTTGCATTTTCGCCAAAAGCTGTTTCGATATCTGCGTGCGCTTGGGGGCCGATCGTAAAAATCACGGGGAAACCGTGGGTTAACAGTATGTCTTTCACTCCCTCAAGCTGGACCTGTGCCGCGCTCTGCGTGGCGAGAACCTGACGCGCAGGACAAACCTGCGGTCCAACAAGGAGTATGACATGTCCCTGAAATCCCTTCTGATGGGTGCTGTGGCGGCCAGTGCGCTGGCCCCGGCCGCCTTTGCCGAGCGTGGCTCGGACGGACAGGTGAACATCATCTATTGGCAAGCGCCATCCACGATGAACGTCTTCCTGTCCGGGGGCACGAAGGAAGTCGAAGCGTCTTCCATGGTGATCGAACCGCTGATCCGTTTCGACGAGAACGGCGAGATCCAGCCCTGGCTTGTGACCGAGATCCCAAGCGTCGCCAACGGCGGCATTTCCGAGGACCTGAAGACAATCACATGGACCCTGCAAGACGGCATCGTGTGGTCTGACGGCACCCCTTTCACATCCGAAGATGTGAAGTTCACATATGAGTATTGCACCCATCCGGAAGGTGGTTGTGCGCAAATCACCAAGTTCGAAGGCATCGAAAGCATCGAAACGCCCGACCCGCTGACAGTGGTGATCAACTTTTCCGCCCCAACACCCTACCCGTTCGCTGCATTCGGCGGCGCGGAAAGCCCGGTGATCCAGAAAGCGCAGTTCGAGCAGTGCATGGGCGCCGCAGCCCCAACCTGCACAGAGCAAAACTTCAATCCGGTTGGCACAGGCCCGTTCGTGGTTGATGAATTCCGTCCCAACGACGTAATCACACTGTCTGCCAACCCGAACTACCGCGATCCGGCCAAGCCTGCCTTTGCAAAGATCAATTTCAAGGGCGGCGGTGATGCTGTTGGTGCGGCGCGTACCGTGCTTGAAACGGGTGAGTTCGATTACGCCTGGAACCTGCAGGTCGCGCCCGACGTGCTGGCCACGATGGAAAGCGTTGGCAATGGTGAGTTGATGACAAGCTTCGGTCCCTCGGTCGAGCGGATCATGCTGAACAACACGAACCCCGACCCGGCTCTTGGCCCCGACGAGCGCGCCGTTGTCCGGCCACACCCGTTCCTGTCCGACCCGGTCGTCTACAACGCGATGTCGCTGGCGATTGACCGCGTTCTGCTGGCCGAGATCGGCTACGGCGCTGGTGGTCAGGTGACATGCAACTGGATCCCTGCGCCTGCCGCTTACAACTCGGACGCTCTGACATGTGACACGCAGGACATCGATGCTGCGAACGCCATGCTGGATGAAGCAGGCATCGTTGACACCAACGGCGATGGCATCCGCGAAAAAGATGGCGTGCCACTCTCGATCCTCTACCAGACCTCGACCAACTCGATCCGTCAGGACTATCAGGCGCTGATCAAGGACTGGTGGAGCCAGATCGGCATCGAGACGGAACTGCGCAACATCGACGCCTCGGTGTTCTTCGGCGGTGACGCGGGTAGCCCCGACACGTTCCAGCGGTTCTATGCAGATGTAGAGATGTACACCAACACCTTCACCGGCACAGACCCGCAAGCATATCTGGCCAACCTGCTCTGCGACAAGGCACCCAGCCCTGCGTCGCAATGGCAGGGCGAGAACATCTCGCGTTTCTGCATGGAAGAGTATGACGCACTCTGGAACACGCTGGCACAGACCTCGGATCTCGAGGAACGGGCCCGTATCGGTCGCGAGCTGAACGACATGGCCGTCACCAACGGTGCAATGATCCCGCTGACGCACCGCGGCGACATCTCCGCCCGTTCCAGCACACTTGGCGGTGTGCGCATGAACTCGTGGGACAGCGAGCTTTGGAACATCGCGGATTGGCATCGCACAGAGTGATACAAGACATCGGGGTGGGCAGATCTGCCCACCCCGGATCGCCACAAGAACAAGACCCCGAAAAGAGGCCTGCGCGTCATGCTGACCTACACAATCCGCAGACTGCTGTTATCGATTCCGACCCTGCTGTTCATCAGTCTGGTGATCTTCGGACTGCTGCAACTTGCACCCGGCGATCCCATGGCACAGGTGCCGCTGACCGTTCCGGCCGAAGTAAAGGAAAAGATGCGTCAGGCGCTGGGTCTTGGAGAGGCATGGTACATCCAATACTGGAAATGGCTGGTGCAGTTCTTCTGGATCGAACCGCAGGTGCTTATCGACCACTGGTTCGGCACGTCCTTTGCCGAAGGCAAACAGCGCGTGATTTCCTGGCAGACCCGCTCACCCGTCATGGACATCGTCGTTCAGCGGCTGCCGCAGACCTTGTGGGTGGTTGGGCTGGCCTATGTGGTCGGCATCCTGATCGCTTTGCCCATCGGCATCTATTCTGCCTACAAGCACTATTCCATCTTCGATCAGACCGGCACGTTCATCACGATGATCGGCTTTTCGATCCCACCCTTCTTCACCGGTCCGTTGCTGATCGTGATCTTTTCGGTGTCGTTGGGCTGGCTGCCGTCAATCTATGACACCACCCACGTCGTGACCGACTGGACCAGCTTCAAGATACAGTTCCAGCAGATGATCATGCCGGTCATGGTGCTGGCGCTGCAGACGACGGCGCAGATCTCGCGCTACATGCGGGGCGCAATGCTCGACAACCTCAACCAGGACTATGTGCGCACCGCGCGGGCCAAGGGGTTGAAGGAAAGCGTTGTCGTCATGGTTCACGTGGTGCGTAATTCGATGATCCCCGTAGTAACGGTGATTGCCTTGGGGGTGCCTGCCATTTTCGGCGGAGCGATCATCACTGAAAACGTGTTCAAGGTGAACGGCATCGGCCAGCTCTTGCTGACCTGGCTATATGCAAATGACCTGCCCGGTGTGATGACGCTGACATTCATTTTTGCCATCCTGATCGTCCTATTCAATCTGATCGCTGACGTGCTTTACGGTGTGCTCGACCCGAGGATCCGCTATGACTGACCCGATGCCCTCCGGTCCCGAGGCCGACGCCGAATTCATCACCGCCTTGCAGGACAAGACGGCCACCGCGGCACCATCCAGCCAATGGCGCGATGTTTGGCATCAATTCCGACGCCACAAAGGCGCGATGTTCGGTGGTGCGTTTTTGTTGTTCATCACATGCGCGGTCATCGTCGGCCCTTACATATGGGCCATCGACGCACAGGCGCTGGACATCCGAAATCGTGACATGCGCCCCATCTGGGTGGCGCTTTGGGACAGCACAGCCAAGACAGGTTGGCACCGCCCCTTCGGCACTGACAATCTGGGCCGGGACATCCTTGCCACGATCATCGCGGGGGGACGTGTTTCGATGGCTGTAGGCTGGGCTGCGATGCTGCTTGCACTCGTCATCGGCACGCTGATCGGTGTCCTTTCGGGATATTTCAAACGGCTCGATTTCTGGTTGATGCGGTTCACCGATCTGGTCCTGTCGCTGCCGATCCTACCCCTCGTGCTGTTGGCCGTGACGCTGTTCAGACAACCGCTGACGAGCACATTCGGAGGGCCGGAAGCGGGCATGTTCGTCTTGATCGTCGGCGTGATCGGGCTCACCAACTGGATGCCGACAGCACGGATCGTGCGCGGGGACATCCTGGCCCTGAAAGAGCGCGAGTTCATCCTTGCCGCACGCTCGATTGGCACATCCTCCGGAGCGATCATCAGGCGGCACCTTTTGCCCAATGTGATCTCGCCGATCGTTGTGTCGGCAACACTTGGCCTCGCCACGGCCATCATCACCGAAAGTGCGCTGTCTTTCCTTGGCGTGGGTTTCCCGTCCGACTTCCCGACCTGGGGTAAACTGCTGTCCGACGCCGTGCCACGCATGCAGGAGTATCCCGAACGGGTCATGCTGCCCGGTATCATGATCTCTCTCACGGTGCTGAGTGTGAACTACCTGGGCGACGGTCTGCGTGACGCGCTTGATCCACGCATTCGCGGTCGTTGATCAAACAGGCTCAATCAAAGCCTATGGCGTCACTGCAACCACAACGCCATAGCGCTCCAAAATCTTGGCCCATTCCGCCGATTCCGACAGCTGAGGCACCGCTTCGAGAAGAAAACTGTACAGCTCAGTCTGTTGGGGTTGCACCATGATGTATCTTCGATAGCTCGAGTGCGGCCGTTCGGAAACATGAACCGCATCGCGCAGACCAAGCTCCTGTACAAAGTACTGTGCCGCAGATTGCGCAACGATTGCGACGCGGCCGCGACCACTGGCAATGAATTGGACGAGGCTACGTTCGGATCGCATATCGACCCGCTTGACCAGATCGTAGTCGATCAGCCTGTCCACATCCTGATACCGGTGCCCACGCACACCCACCATGGTCATACCTGTCAACGAGCGGGGACCGTCATATTCAAAAGCAACCTCCATCGGGGAGATGACCACATTCCGGTCGCTCAGGATCGGATCTGTCCACAAGAACCTTGTCCTTGTGGCGTCATCAAACCACGCGGGATTGGCCCACATGACCATGCCCTGATGCCCGGCTTCAAGTCGCTGGTTCAAACGCTGGCGCGGCAGAACCATAGCACGGAAGCGGAATTGCCCATCCGACTTCTGCGTCAATAGGCGCGCCAGATCGTAGCTCAGCCCGCGCTCCTGCTTGATGTTGACGATGAAGGGCGGGAAATTGTGGTAGATCCAGACAGAGACCTCTTCGGCGGACGCCCGCACGTGGCCCGGCACGGTGGCCAGAGCGAACAGAAGCAGGCCGAAAACAAACCGTGCCGGAACAATGCTCCAATATCGACCGATGCCCTGATCCTCCACGACGGCCAGCACAAATGTGCGGACACAATATCATTGCGATTGGCTTTACTAACACTGTCTTAACTGAACGGTTCAAGAATGCACCTTGCAGGCGATCCGGTGTCTTGAGCCGCGCAACTGGCACTTGGGCAACAGTTTTGGACGCCAGAGGCCCCACGAGGCCATGCACGACTTTCAATACAACATGAAAGCGATGGGGCTATTTCTCGACAGCCATGCGCAGGCGGCGGATCAACCCCCAGACCAGCAACACAACCGGAATGGTCACAAGTGCGGTCAAAAATCCCTTGGACAATCCCGTAGGCCCCTCAAGCGGATACAGCAGGTATCCGGCCAGCGACACGGCATAGTAGCTGATAGCAACGACCGACAGCCCCTCGACTGTGCGCTGCAGACGGAGTTGAAGGTCGGACCGCTTGTCCATGCTTTCCAAAAGCGCCTGGTTCTGCGCTGAGCGTTCAACATCAACGCGGGTTCGCAGCAGATTAGCGGCGCGCACGCCGCGGTTGGACATCGCGGCCAGCCGCTCCTCCGCCGACCGTACCGTGCGCATGGCCGGTTGATAGCGACGCATCATGAACTCCGCAAAGGTCTGGCGCCCCTCGTAACGGTCTTCACGTAGCGCTTCGATCCGCTCATTGACGATTGCCTCATAGGCCCAGGTCGCCCCGAAGCGGAAGGAAGATTGCGCAGCCAGCGTCTCCAACTCGGCCGAAATCTCAAGCAACGCTTTCAGCGTCGTCTCAGCCTCGGATCGCTCGCCAGACATCGTTTCGACCAGCTCAATCAGGCGAGTATCGAGGGCCGTCAGTTGCGCGCCCATGGACCGCACCCGGGCAAAGCCGAGCATCGACATCGATTTGTATGTCTCAATCTCGCACAGCCGCTGCACGATCCGCCCCACCCGACGCTGCCCCGTCCCATCAGAGGCAAAGACTGCAAAGCGCATGTGCCCATTCTGGTCGATACGGAAGTCCCCGCCGATGACCGCGGCGTCTTCCAGAACCGAACTGACTGCCAGGCTCTCGGGCACGAACCAGTCATTCAGCGCATCACGTATGCCGTCGGGCGCGCGGCGCGGCTCGACCCGGATCAGGATCGATGTCACACGTTGGCCCGGTGCAGCCTGCAACCAGTCCTGCGGGAACGGATCAAAGGCACGCGGATCAAAGGGGCGGTCCTCCACCCCTTCTGAAAAAATGGTGTAGGTCACGAATTCCGTGTGTTGCTCCCACTTCAGCCAGTGGCGACCGATTTGACCGTAATAGTGTGTGGCACCCGGTTGTGGATGCGGCGCGCCATGACGATCAAGCAGTTCTTGCAAGTGGGCCACATCCAGCGACCGATCCCGATTTGCCGCCATTTCAGGTTGCTTGAATGCGACATAGGCCACGGCGCAAGGCGCACGCATCGACGGAAAAGGCCGCGCATGTAACTCATTTGCCAACTTGTAGCGCAAAGGGTGATCTTCGATGGGCGGCATGACTGCTCCGGGTCGTGTTTTATGTCCATCTATCGCGAAACATCACTGATGCAAATGCATTTCTGTTATTTTTCAGTATGTTAACAGAATGCAATGGTATACATGAGAACATGGCAGGCATTCAAATTGCATAGGAAAGCCTCGCCTTTTCAGCGGCTTGTCGCATCTTCAACCTGCGCATGAAGAGCGTGACGTGCCGCTTGGCGCAACATGGGAAAATCCCATTCGGGATGGCTGATACGCAAACGTTGCAAGGTCTGCCTGACCAACTCAGGGTGACCGCGCTCAAGCCCCGCCCGCAAGATCAGACGTGCGGCCATACCGGAACGACCGGCGCTCCGAACTACGTGGCGAAAGTCTCCCGCGCTTAGTGTTCCGGCAAAAGCACTCGCCAAGATCTGAGCCAAACGGCCTGTGCGGCGTAAGACGGGACCAGCCTGATGGGTGGCCCAAGGCAACCGCAATGGGACGAGGTTCGATGGATCAAGCCGCGCCACATGTCGCGCGTCAGCCGGAAAATATGGATCGTACAGCACATATACGGAAGAGGCTGCACGTGCTCCGTCAACCGCATCAAGGTACCTGCCCCACCATTGACCGCGTGCGCGTTCTTCGGGGTATCGCGTCTCGAACGGGACGACGACAGGATCGAGTTGTGTCTGCGGGACAAAGGCCACAACGCGACATCCAGGCGCTGCCCGGGCAAAGGTCAGCGCGCCGTAGCCGCCCATGGAGCTGCCGTAAAAGACCACTTCGCCAAAGCGGGAAAAGAAGCCGTCTTCCTGCAAAATGTCAAAGAAGTCGAGTACGTCCGCGTGCCGAAACCAATCCTCCGGACCAGACATGACCAACCCCAGATGCGACGCGCCAAGGGTTTCGACAAAGGAATAGGCCCAAGGATAATGCGGTAAAGGCGCATTGCGGCTGACGAGGTTGTCAAACGTGACGACCAGACGGTCCGGTCCTCGATCGAAGAACATCGCAGCATGTCGGCGCATCAGATGGCAGAAGCCTTCTCGTTCTGCCAGAGCGCCTGCTTCGCGATGTCGCTTCTCCAGTTTCATACGGGCCATTTCTCCCCGCTTTCCGCTCACATGCAATGGGGCATGCGAACATGAAAAAGGCGGGGAAACCCCCGCCCGTTCCATCTGTCCATAAGGCGGAGGTGTCCTCCGCCCAGTCTAAGACTAGTCGATCATAGGCAACAGCTTGTCGATCGACGCCTTCGCATCGCCATAGAACATACGTGTGTTCTCCTTGAAGAACAGCGGGTTCTCGATGCCGGAATAGCCTGTACCCTGACCGCGCTTCGACACGAACACTTGTTTCGCCTTCCAGCACTCCAGCACCGGCATACCCGCGATGGGGCTGTTCGGATCGTCCTGCGCCGCCGGGTTCACGATGTCGTTCGAGCCGATGACGATGGCCACATCCGTGTCCGGGAAGTCGTCGTTGATCTCGTCCATCTCCAGCACGATGTCGTAAGGCACCTTGGCCTCAGCCAGCAGCACGTTCATGTGCCCGGGCAGACGGCCCGCAACGGGGTGGATGGCAAAGCGCACTTCTTTCCCAGCCGCGCGCAGCTTGCGCGTCAGCTCGGCCACACCCTGCTGGGCCTGGGCCACCGCCATGCCGTAGCCGGGGATGATGATGACGCTGTCAGCTTCGTTCAGAGCCGTAGCGACACCGTCGGCCTCGATGGCAATCTGTTCGCCCTCGACCTGCATCTGCTCACCCGCGGGGCCACCAAAGCCGCCCAGGATCACGCTGATGAAACTGCGGTTCATGGCCTTGCACATGATGTAGGACAGGATCGCACCGGAGGAGCCCACGAGCGCGCCCACGACGATCAGCAGATCGTTGCCAAGGCTGAAGCCGATGGCCGCGGCCGCCCAGCCGGAATAGCTGTTCAGCATCGACACCACGACCGGCATGTCAGCGCCGCCGATGCCCATGATCAGGTGCCAACCGATGAACAGCGCCAGCAGGGTCAGCAGAACCAGCGGGATCAGAGCGCCGTTGGCGAAGTAGATGATGGCGAGGATCAGCGACGCACCCGCCGCCGCGGCATTCAGCATATGTCCGCCCGGCAGCTTGGTTGCGGCACTGTCGACCTTGCCCGACAGCTTGCCCCAAGCCACGTAGGAGCCGGTGAAGGTCACCGCACCAATCCAAATGCCCAGCACCAGTTCGATTTTCAGGATAGTGATCTCGACCGTGGTTTTCTTGGCTATGAGCTGACCGAAAGCCGACAGTGGCTCCAGCACCGATTTTTCAACCGATTGAACCCATTGTCCATCAACCAGCGCACCGCCCAGAACGGCCCCATTCTCGGCCAAATGGTTGTCCACGTAGCCAATCATGATATGCGCGTTGAAACCGATGAAGACGGCTGCCAGCCCCACGAGGGCGTGCATCCCCGCCACAAGCTCCGGCATCTGCGTCATCTCGACCTTGGTCGCGAGTTGGTAGCCGACGACAGCACCGCCCGCGATCAGCACCAGCGACAACAGCCACAGGCCCGCACCGGGGCCGACCAGCGTGGCCACAACGGCGATGAACATGCCCACGATGCCGTACCAAACGGCCCGCTTCGCGCTTTCCTGACCCGACAATCCGCCCAGCGACAGGATGAAAAGAACAGCCGCAACAGCGTACGCGGCAGTCGTAAATCCGAGTTCCATAGTTCCCGCCCCTACTTACGATTTCTGGAACATGGCGAGCATGCGCCGTGTCACGAGGAAGCCACCGAAGATGTTGATGGCCGCCATGAAGACCGCGAATATCGACAGGAAGGTGATGACCCCCGAAGACGATCCGATCTGGATGAGTGCGCCAAGGATCACGATGGACGAGATGGCGTTCGTCACCGCCATGAGCGGTGTGTGCAAGCTGTGCGCGACGCCCCAGATCACCTGGAACCCGATGAACACGCTCAGCACGAAAACGATGAAGTGCTGCATGAAGCTGGCAGGCGTATAAAGACCCGCGAGCAGCACCAGCGCACCGCCAACGGCCAGCAAAGTAACCTGGTTCTTGGTCTGCGCCTTGAATGCGGCTGTTTCTGCGGCTTTCTTCTCTTCGGCGGTCAGCTCTTTCGGCGCCTCTTTCTTGGGCGCAGCCGCGATGGCCGCAACCTTGGGCGGCGGCGGCGGGAATGTGACGTCCTTGGCATGGGCAATGGTCGCCCCGCGGATCACGTCATCTTCCATATCATGGTTGATGACACCGTCTTTTTCGGGCGTCAGGTCCGCCATCAGATGGCGGATGTTTGTCGCATAAAGGCTCGACGACTGGGTCGCCATCCGGCTCGGGAAATCGGTATAACCGATGATGGTCACGCCGTTCTCGGTGACGATCTTCTCGTCCGCAACGGTCAGCTTGCAGTTGCCGCCTTTTTCAGCCGCAAGGTCCACGATGACAGAACCGGGCTTCATGGCTTTCACCATGTCCTCGGTCCACAGCTCAGGCGCCTCGCGGTTCGGGATCAGGGCCGTCGTGATAACGATGTCCATCTCGGGTGCCAGCTCACGGAACTTGGCCAGCTGCGCCTCGCGGAACTCAGGGCTGGAGACGGAAGCGTATCCACCCGATGACGCCCCATCCTGCTGTTCTTCCTCAAAATCGAGATAGACGAACTCGGCGCCCATGGATTCAACCTGCTCGGCCACTTCGGGCCGCACGTCGAAAGCGTATGTGATGGCGCCCAGCGATGTGGACGTGCCTATCGCCGCGAGACCCGCCACACCAGCGCCCACCACCAGCACCTTGGCCGGAGGCACCTTACCAGCAGCGGTGATCTGACCGGTAAAGAAACGACCGAAGTTGTTGCCCGCCTCGATGACAGCGCGGTAGCCCGCGATGTTCGCCATGGACGACAGCGCGTCCATCTTCTGGGCGCGCGAAATACGCGGGATCATCTCCATCGCGATGACGGTGGCGCCCTTCTTGGCGGCGCTTGCCATCTTGGCCTCGTCTGCAACGGGGCTGAAGAAAGAGATCAGTGTCTGATCCTCCCGCAGCCGCTTCATCTCGCTCGCATCGGGCACGCGCACCTTCGCGACCACGTCGGCCGCCTTCCACAGCGCGGCAGCCGTCTTGACCACCTCAACGCCAGCGGCCTTGTAGTCCGCATCGGCAAAGCCCGCCTCGGCCCCTGCACCCGTCTCGACCACACACTCATGGCCCAGCTTTTGCAGGGCAGCAGCGCTTTCGGGCGTCATGGCAACGCGGCGCTCTCCCTCAAATATCTCTTTTGGTGTTCCGATCTTCATTCGAAGAACCCCCGTCTGGTCGTGGCAGTCAATTTCGGGCAAAGCCCAAAGGCTATGTGGCGCAGCGCCTGCGCGTGTCCACTACCCAACACAAGGCAGAGTTACAAGAAGCGCCCCTGCGTCATTAAGGTAATATCTGCAAAATTTCAGACCCACCTGCGCACTTTTCGTTCGTATCGCGCAAATTCCGCCTTGAAGGTGCGGCGCATCCGGTCTTCCTCGGGCACAATGAAATGCTTTTCGATCCACCACACAAAAATCGGCACCAGAACAAGTGACGGTACCGCATCAATGCGCAGGATCACACCAGCAAGCAGCAGAGCATCGCCCAGATAAATAGGGTTGCGGGTGCGCGCAAAGATACCGTCGGTGATCAAGCGTCCGGGTGTCTGATGCGGTATGACCGTGGTTTTGTGCTTCCAGAACGCAAGCAACGCCGCCGCCATCAGAAGCAGCCCGGCGCCAATCATCAAACCGGCCATCATATGCGTAACCGGGTGGTCCACACTCATGCCCAACGGGAGGTAGCGCCCCTGGCACCATGCCAGAAAAATGCAGATCGCCAGCCAGACCGGCGGTATGTTCAATAAATTGGTCATAGACCTCCTTCGGGCCACAGGTCAAAGCCACTGTCAATGTCACCTTGCACAACCGCGACCAAAGGCCCGGGAAAACGGAACAATCTGATTGATCATTCGGCATCTGAGCCGCACGTTGTAAATCTCACGGGCGCAGAACAACGAGGAAGTGCAATGGACATGGCGAGGAATTTGGCAGGGAAACATGCGTTGGTGACTGGTGGCGGCACGGGGATCGGTCTGGCCATAGCGCGCGCCTTTGCCGCACAGGGCGCACAGGTCACGATCACCGGGCGGAGGCAACAGGTGTTGGACGATGTTGCAGGCGCCGGGCTGCACGGTACGGTCATGGATGTGCGCGATGAAACATCCGTTCAGGACGCGATTGACACCGCGATCGCTGCACGTGGTCCGATCCAGATCTGTGTCCCCAATGCCGGGATTGCGGAAGGCCGGGCTGTCCACAAGACGGACCTCGCCTTCTGGCGGAACATGATGGCCACAAATCTTGACGGCGCATTTCTGACGATCAAAGCCTGCCTGCCCGGAATGCGTGAGACACAGTGGGGCCGTGTGATTGCCGTGTCGTCCATTGCAGGGTTGCGCGGCCTGCCCGGGGCGGCCGCCTATGCTGCGTCGAAACACGGGCTGATCGGGCTGATCAGGTCACTTAGCGAGGACTACATGGGCCAGCCCTTCACGTTCAACGCGCTCTGCCCAGGTTATGTTGATACCCCCATAGTAGATCGCAATCAGGAGGCCATTGCCCAGCGCACCGGAATGAGCACGGAAGAGGCCCGTCAGGTGATGATTGATGCCAACCGTCACAAGCGCCTGCTCGATGCTGACGAAGTCGCTGCCGCAGCGCTCTGGCTGGTGGGCCCCAGATCGCAAAGCATCAACGGCCAGGCCATACAGATCGCGGGCGGCCAAACCGTGTGACGGTCGGAGGACACCTCCGCCTTACGATGCAGCGGCATTCACTCCGTAAGGCGCACGTGGCGTGCGCCTGTCCAGCGGCAGGTACGCCGGCCCAACAGAGCCACCGGGCGCAAACTGTCCGCGCGCGATCGCCCGGTGGATGGACGAATGGGGCCATTCTTCCGGTCGGTTCACCCATCCCGCCTGTACCGGTGCGGTCCAGATCATCTGGCGATGCGCCGCAAGGTCTTCTGCGTCCCGGATCGCATGCTCCCAGAACCGCCGCTGCCAAAGTCCCTTTTCGCCCGGCCGCAGCCTTTGTTCACCAACGTCTTGCGGCGCATCGACACTTCGGGAAAACAGACTTTTCAGCATCCTCCAACGGATCGAGAAACCCGCATCTCCGGGCGGCAGCCGCCAGAGGGTGTGTATCACATCGCCAAGCACCACGATCTCGGAAATCTCGAAAGGGTGATGATCCTTCGTCTTGCGCATCGCGACACGCAGCAGGTCGATCTCGCGCAGGAACAAATCCGTGCCGCGCCGCGCGGCTCGAACGGTAAAAAAATAGGTCAGATCGGGGCTGTCAGAGCGGATGTAGCGGGGCATGTCGACACCCTGCCCGGCTTCTGGTTAATGCCCGCTTAAGCCGAGCGCAGAACCGGGCGCGCCCGACCCTCATCCGCCCAGTCCCGGCAAGCCGCACCAAAGGCCTCGAACAGCGGGCGCGAAACAGGATCGCATTTCGCGTTCCATTCGGGATGCCATTGCACAGAAAGGGTGAAACCAGGCGCCCCATCGATATAGATAGCCTCGGCCGTGCCATCGGGCGCATGTCCGTCCACGACAACGCGAGGTCCGGGATGCTTGATCCCCTGCCCGTGCAAGGTGTTCGTCGGCACGGACTGGCGGCCCATCAATTTGTGGAACACACCGTTTTCGGAAAAGGTCACATCGTGGCGCAACGCGAACTTTTCCTCCAGCGTGCCATCAGGCGGCATCCGGTGATTGTCACGGCCCGGTAGATCCCGGATCTCGGGATACAGCGATCCGCCCATGGCCACGTTCACTTCCTGAAACCCCCGGCAAATGCCCAGGATGGGCTGGCCGCGCTCCACGCATGCACGGATCAGTGGCAGCGTGATCCGGTCCCGGTTGCGATCGAAATCACCATGTGCCTCGGTCGGCTCTTCGCCATATTCCTCGGGATGCACATTCGCACGCCCGCCCGTAAACACGAAACCCGCGCAGTGCTCCAACAGATCCGAAACGCGGATGCTGTCGGGCTCGGACGGGATCATCATGGGCACGCCTTCAGCCACGTCCGCAACGGCTGCGATGTTGATCAGGCCGGTCGCCTGCACCTCGTAGCTCTCGTGAATGACGTGGTGGTTCGAGATGATGCCTATGATGGGACGGGCCATATGGTCCTCTGCGCGACTGCGTTTCAAAGGATATACGCCACGCAAGCGCGCCCAGACCAGAGGAACGGGCGCGCAGGCCCCTGTGCAAAAAGCCGCAGGTGGGGTGAGTGCTTAAATTTCCGCCGTCAGCGCGGCAGCTTCGATGCCGGCGACAGCGGCCGCTGCATCATTGTCCGACGTATCGCCGGTGACACCCACTGCCCCAATCACGGCGCCCTTCTTGTCGCGCACCAGAACGCCACCCGGCACCGGCACCACTTGCCCACCATAAACCCCGTTCACGGCCGTCATGAAGTAAGCCTGCTGCTCGGCCCGCGCCATCTGCGCCGTACCAGCCATGCCAAGCATCACCGCGCCATAGGCTTTGCCTTGCGCAATCGCGAACCGACCGGGTGCTGCCCCATCCTCGCGCTCGCAGGCCTGCAAATGCCCGCCAGCATCCAGCACGACGACGGTGAGCGGTTTCAACTCCATCTCCCTGCCCTTCTCCAAAGCCTTGCGAATGATGGTCCGCGCCTTGCGCAATGAAATTGCCATGTGTCTTCTCCTGACAGACCGGAACCCGGTCTTCTTCCCTGTTTCAAAAAAATCCCGGGGAGTGTGAGGGGCTGGCCCCTCACGCCCGCACTCTCAACCTGCGGCTCAGGCCGCTTTGAACTCCAAACGGCGCTCATGCAGCACCGGCTCGGTATAGCCAGAGGGCTGCACGCGCCCCTTCAGCACCAGATCACAGGCCGCGTGAAACGCCACCCCATCATACCCCGGCGCCATGGGAATATAGCTTGCATCGCCTGCATTCTGCCGGTCCACGACCTCCGCCATCTTCTTCATGGCGGCCATCACCTGATCCTCGCTCACAACACCATGATGCAACCAGTTCGCCATGGCCTGCGCCGAAATCCGGCATGTGGCACGGTCCTCCATCAGACCCACGTCATTGATGTCCGGCACCTTGGAACAGCCCACGCCCGCATCAACCCAGCGCACCACATACCCAAGAATGCCCTGTGCATTGTTCTCCAACTCCCGCGTGATCTCGGCGTCCGAGAAGTTGCGGCCCGTGGCCACCGGAATGCTCAGCAGATCCTCCAGCGTGCCGCGCGCACCACCAGCCTTCAGCGCGTCCTGGCGGGCCAGTACATCGACCTTGTGATAATGGGTGGCGTGCAGCGTAGCGGCTGTGGGCGACGGCACCCAGGCGCAGGTGGCACCGGATTGCGGATGGCCGATCTTGGCGTCCAGCATCTCGGCCATGCGGTCGGGCATCGCCCACATCCCCTTGCCGATCTGGGCCTTACCCTTCAGCCCGCAGGCCAGACCGATATCCACGTTGCGGTCCTCATATGCGCCGATCCACGCCGCGCCCTTCATCTCGCCTTTGGGCACCATCGGCCCTGCTTCCATGGAGGTATGGATCTCGTCCCCCGTCCGATCCAGGAAGCCTGTATTGATAAACGCCACACGGGCTTCCGCCGCGCGGATACACTCCTTGAGGTTTGCGCTCGTACGGCGCTCCTCATCCATGATGCCCAGCTTGACCGTATTGACCGGCAGGCCAAGCACCTTCTCCACCCGCGTGAAAATCTCGTCGGCAAAGGCCACCTCGTCCGGCCCGTGCATCTTGGGTTTCACCACATAAACCGACCCGCACACCGAATTGCGCAAGCCTTCGGTCTTCTTCAGGTCATGCAAGGCGATGAGCGTGGTGATCATGGCATCCATCAGCCCCTCACCCACCTCATTGCCGTCCCGGTCGTGAATGGCGGGGTTTGTCATCAGATGGCCCACATTCCGGACCAACATCAGGCTCCGGCCCTTCATGGTCAGGGATGATCCATCAGGCGCGGTGTAGCTGCGGTCCCCGGCCATCCGGCGGGTGATGACCTTGCCGCCCTTTTCAAAGCTTTCTTCCAGATCGCCCTTCATCAGGCCCAGCCAATTGCCATAGGCCAGCACTTTGTCCTCGGCATCGACGGCCGCCACACTGTCCTCGCAATCCATGATCGTGGACAGCGCGGACTCGAGGTTGACCGCCGCAATACCTGCAGGGTCATCCCCGCCAATCACATCATTGCGGTCGACGACAATCTCGATGGCCAGATGATTGTTGCGGAAAAGATAGGTCTGCGCCTCCTCATCCCCACCGAACCCGAGAAACTGGGACGGATTCACCAAGGACGCGCCGTCCAGAGCCAAGGTCCCGTCGCTGATCGACAGCCCCGTCACATCGGCCCAGCCACCGCCTGAAAGCGGGAGCGCATCATCAAGAAACGCCTTTGCCCAGGCGATGACACGCGCGCCACGCGCCGGATCGTACCCGCCCGCCTTGGGCAAATCGCCCAGCGCATCGGTGCCGTAAAGCGCATCATAGAGATTCCCCCAGCGCGCGTTGGCGGCGTTCAGAGCAAAGCGCGCGTTCATGATCGGCACCACAAGCTGTGCACCTGGGGTCGACGCAATCTCCGGATCGACATTGGCTGTCTCGATCTCGAAGTCCGGCCCCTCGGGCACCAGATAGCCGATCTCTGTCAGAAACGCCCGGTAGGCGGCCGCATCATGGTCGCCACTCCGATGTTCGATGTGCCACTTGTCAATCGTGGCTTGAATATCCTCACGCTTGGCCAGCAAATCACGGTTCTTTGGACCCAAATCATGCACCAGCGCCGAAAATCCCGCCCAGAAGTCTGCCGACGCCACACCCGTGCCGGGCAAAGCGTGGCTTTCGATGAACTGCGCGAGGCTGTCTGCAACCTGAAGGTCGCTGCGGTCTACGTAAGCTGTCATGGGGTCCTCCGGGACGTGGAACACGAGTCATCGGAAGGCTTAGAGAAAAAGTTTCCTATCGTAAACATCATTGGTCAAAAAATTTTACCAAATAGATCAGTGTTGCGAAAAACCGCCAGAATTTGACCGTTACGGCGCGCAAAATTGGCGACTTGGGCCGCGGAACCGTGCTGACTTTGGCGCCGTCTGCGTCGTCAGGCTTGGCGTCTACGCCCCAGGAGCCAGATGAAGCCAACACCACCGACCAGCCCCGTCACAATACCAATCGGCATGTCCTCCGGCGCCATGACGGTACGTGCTGCAATGTCAGCCCAAAGCAACAGAATGGCCCCCACAAGCGCCGACGCCGGCAGAACGCGGCGGTAATCCCCGCCCACCATCATCCGCACCACATGCGGCACCATCAGCCCCACAAAGCCGATGATCCCGGAAAAGGCGACCATCACTCCCGTGATCAACGCGCCAACCACAAAGACGATCAGACGGAAACGGGCGACGGGAATGCCAAGGGTCGATGCAGTCTCGTCCCCCACGGTCATCGCATTCAAGGCAGCGGATCGGGACACAAGCCACGCGCCGCAGAGGCAAAGGATCGCCAGCGGATAGATCAATTGGTCCCACTGGGCGAGGCCCAGACCCCCAAGCATCCAGAACACGACCGTGTGCGTGGCGCGTGGATCGCCCAGAAAGATCAGCACATTGGCCGCGGCCATCACGATGAACGACACGGCCACGCCCGCCAAAACCAGCCGGTCCGCACTCGTGGCATCCGCAAAACGCGACACGGCTAGCACAATGGCCGTGGCGCCCAGCGCCCCGGCAAAGGCCAGCAGCGGCACCGTAAGCAACCCCAGAAACAGCCCTGTGTGCAACAGCGCCAGGATAGCACCAAACGCACCGCCTGACGAAATGCCCAACAGATGCGGATCAGCCAGCGGATTGCGGGTGACTGCCTGCAGGCTTGCGCCCACCAATGCCAGCCCTGCCCCGACCATCATCGCCAGCAGCGCGCGCGGAAAGCGGATGTCCCAGACAATCGCCTCCCGCCCTTGCGACCAGGTCTGCTCGACCAACCCGGGCGACAGCCGGTTCAGAAACACGCCCCAGACGGTGTTCGTAGGCACCCCAACAGCCCCAACGGAAATCGCAACCGACAGCGACGCAAGCAAAACGATCAGACCGCAGAGCGCAAAGGCGACGGTTCCGCCTCTGCGCCGCATCCGAACGGGAGTGCCCACGTCTGCTGTCATCGCCTCATTCGCCCCAGAAGGCGTCAGCCAGCGTCTTGATGGCCTTGATATTGCGCGGTCCCGGCGTCGCCTCGACATACTCCAAAGTGACGAAGCGGTCGTTCTTAACTGCATCGAGATCGGCAAAGGCCGGGTTCGACATCATGAAGTCGCGCTTCTGTTCCGCCGTCACCTCGCCATAGTTGACGATGACGATCACCTCAGGGTTCCGCTCCACCACTTCCTCCCAGGTGACGGAGGCCCAGCTTTTCTCGAAATCGTCCATGACATTCCGACCGCCAGCCGCCTCAATCAAGGCCGTGGGCATCGCATAACGACCCGCGGTAAAGGGCGCATCCTCTCCGCTGTCGTAGACAAAGGCGCGAAGGGGCTCACCGGTTTCCAGACCCTCAGCAAAGGACGCAAGCTCCGCCCGGTAGCCATCAACCAGCTCGGCCGCACGGTCCTCGATGTCAAAGATGCGGCCAAGGTTCATCAGGTCCGCATACATGTCTTCGATGCTGGCCTTGCCCTTGTCCATGATGTGAATGCAGCTTTCAGTCAGCTCATAGACCTGAATGCCAAAGGGCTCCAACGTCTCGGGCGTGACCTCTCCGCCCACCTTCATGCCGTAGTTCCACCCGGCAAAGAAGAAATCAGCATCCGCGCCGACAAGCACCTCTTTCGACGGGTACTTGGCCGACAGCTCCGGCAGCTCCTCAACGCCTGCGCGCATCTCCTCGTCCAGCGTCTTCCAACCGGAAATCCCGGTATACCCCACCATCCGGTCGGCAAGCCCCAGCACCAGCATCATCTCGGTCAGATTCACATCGTTGGAAATCGCCCGCTCCGGCGGCGTGTCGAACGTGACGGTCCGGTCGCAGCTTTGAACCGACGTATCGGCAACGGCGACAGAAGCCACGCAAGCGCAGGCAACAGACGCGAGAAGGATGGATTTCATCGGTGGTGTCCCTTGTTTGCAAGATGAAAGGTCAGGTGGTCGGTATTGCTGGGGGCCAGATGCTCGCGCCGGGCCTCTACACCGAACACCCCGGACAAGGCCGCCTCGGTCAGCACATCGCGTGGCGGCCCAAAACCAATACAGGTCCCTGCCTCAAGCAGCAGCACGTCATCGCACACACCGGCCGCGAGGTTCAGATCGTGCAGCGACGTCACGATGGTCAGCGGCAAGGTGCGGATCAGTTCCAGCACTTCCAGCTGATGGCGGATGTCGAGGTGGTTGGTCGGCTCATCGAGGATCAGCACGCGCGGCTCCTGCGCCAGCGCACGCGCAACCATCACCCGCTGCCGCTCGCCCCCGGACAAGGTGCCCAGATGCCGGTCGCCCAGATGATGCAGTTCAAGCCGGGCCAACGCGGCGTGAATGATGTCCCGATCGCGCGCACCGGCCGCACCGCCAAATCCGCGCCGATGCGGCGTACGGCCCAGTGCCACGATCTCGGCAACGGTCAGTGCAAAGTCGCTTGGGTGCTCCTGCAGCACGGCAGCAACACGCCGGGCCACGTCGCGCGCGGACAGATGCCAGATGTCATCGCCGCCAACCGACACGCTGCCAGTCCGCGGCTTGTGAAATCGGTAGAGCAACCGAAGGAGCGTGGTCTTACCCGCACCATTGGGGCCCACCACGCCCATCACCCGCCCCGCCTTCACGTCAAACGATGTCGGATGCAGAAGTGGCGTGCCGCCACGCGCAGGCGCCCAGGACAAATCGCGCACCGACAGATCAGCGGCTGTGGTCAAGATGCCCGCGCCTCGGTGCGTTCGATGGCGACGATGGCCGCCGGAACACGGGCCAAGGTCGTCTGGCGCAGCTTTCCTGGCCGGTCCACCGACGAACACCACCCATCCTCAAGCTCTGCATATTGCCGGGCAAAGGCCAGCAGATCGTCAACATCCGTATCCGGATCAATATCGCCAAAGAGATAAGTCGCCTTGCGCGTACCATGATAGGCAACGGTGCACGGGCGGTCGCATCCAGCCATGCATGCAACGCCCGAAATCTCGAAATCTTCTGTCACGGCATCGCCCGCATCGGCAATCGCGGCGCGCAAACGCTCGATCAACTCATAACCGGGCCGACACTGCGTGCCCTTGTGCTTGCAGGATGTGCAGATTGTTATGCGGTGTTCCATCAGTGCCTCCGGCGATTGGAAGGGCTGAGGAAACAGAACCATGTCGCTGCGGTGTGGACCGCTGTGCCATCTTGTGCTCCTGACCAGGCGCCCCGCCTGTATCGAGTTGAGTTGCCGACGCACACCATGCGCCGGTGATGGCAGGTCTCCTGACTTGCGGGTCACGGCTTCCCCGAACCTTCCCGGACATCGCGTCCAGTGGTCCCTATCGGGGTCGCTCACCGCTCACAGTTGCGGGGGCAGTCGCGGACTTGGCACCAGGGCGGCACCGCACCGCGTTCCCTTTTCATCTCATCCGCCAAAGGCTTCCGAGAACCATCGCCCCCACGTGACTCAATTGTGGGAACCGGGTCAATGCAAAATCGTGCAACTCCGGTGCCGCATGCGCTAAGCCGCGCGTTTCGCTACCGATTTTCTGATCACGCACGGCACCTCGTCGCAGACCGCTCATAAAGCCCGGCAAAACATGACGCCGCGTTCCCGAACGTATACGTTTGCTTAACACGTATTACGGGAATATCTCTACTTAAACGAGAGGTTTGTGCCATGTCCAATACGTCTTCCCTAAACGTCATCAACATTCAAGTCCGCGCAGAAGATCAACGCCGGATCGACAGCCAGACACCGGCGAATGATCCTACCTATGCCAACCTCGCACAGGAAAACGAGGCCAAGGACAGCAAGTACTACCTGTGGCATGGTGATCACCAAGCCATCCCCGGTGGCCTTGGGCCCCTTCTGTTCGATGCCACGACAGGCGAGGTTGACGAGGCAGCGACGGCCGCACGCGTGCACCGCTTTGTCCAGTCAATGGCAGAGGCACTGCCACAAGCCAACACATTGCGTGTCCCGTTCAACGAAAACAACTTCCACCCCGATGGCAGCATGGACATCCGGTTCGAGGCATTCCTTGAAGAAGCCGCCGCACAGGGGTTCCAGATCATTCTGGGCTATTTCGGCGGGGATGCACAGGGACACGGCTTTGACCCCAGCAGCACCGCAGATGACGTCTACGACGATTTGACGGGGCATATCTATGCCAACATGGAAACGGCATGGACAGGGATTTTGGATTGGCTGGATGCGCACCCTTCGGTTCAGGACGCGCTCTACGGTCTCGAATTGATCAACGAACCAGCAGGCTACAGCAAAGGCGCGTCAAGCGGACGCGGAGGCGATGTGGACCGGTTTGTCGAGCTCTATGTCGAACACGTCAACAGCCTGGGCGATTTGATCGATGCACGGGTGGACACCAAGATCCTTGTGGGTGGATGGGCGTATTCGGCACATTTCGACGTGTTTGGCGATGTGATGATCGACGGGACCTCCGCGCTCGACCTGATCCGGCAGGGTATCGGCGATGATCTGGTCTGGTCCTCACATTTCTATGGCGGATGGCATGGCAACCGGAACGGCAGCACGCTGGACGACTACGTGGCGTCGTTCAACCGCGTGTTTTCGGTGCTCGGAGATGACGACATACTGGTCACCGAAATGAACGCGCGGGGCACTGCCGCAAACAACTGGGCCGTCGCGCAGTTCAACCATTTCGTCTTTTCCAGAGCCGCGGAGTGGTTTGCCGAGAACGGCATCGGCATCTCCTGGTTCCCCGGCGTACAGTCGGGCGCATCCGGCCTGGTGGTGATCACCGGCAATGGAGAGCCGGAGTATCGTCACCCGGACAGTTTCGCCATTGCCAACCACCTGTTCTCGAACGATGAAAACCCCGCGGAATGGTCGGGGGACGACATTATCACCGCCGATCGCATCGAAAATCGCGCCATCCGCAACGAAAACATGTCGATCGACAGCAACGGCGACGGGGTGCCGGATTCAGGCAACCTCAACCTCGAAGTCGAAGGCTACGACGTCGGTATCGCTTTCGGCTATGGCGGCAATGACGAGATCACAGGCCATGATCA
Source organism: Tateyamaria omphalii (assembly GCF_019802125.1). Lineage (GTDB taxonomy): Bacteria > Pseudomonadota > Alphaproteobacteria > Rhodobacterales > Rhodobacteraceae > Tateyamaria > Tateyamaria omphalii_B. Next base: position 833,526 of record NZ_JAHVHT010000001.1, on the reverse strand, counting down.
GGCGTGGGATTTCCTCTATGGCGGAGACGGTGACGACACATTGCGCGGCCTCGATGGCAACGATTTCCTCTTTGGTCAAAATGGCAACGATCTGATCCTGGGCGGGGCAGCCGATGACAAGCTCTTTGGCAACGCGGGCAATGATACGCTTGAGGGCGGCACAGGAGACAACCAGCTCGAGGGCGGCGACGGCAGCGACCTCTTCCGAGTGGAGACCGATGGGATCAACGTCGTTGTGGACTACGACGAAGCCGAAGGCGATGCGGTCGAAATTGACGGCGTGACCTACACCCTGGCAGAGCTTATCGCGCTCGGCACTCAGGTTGACGCAGATCTTCAAGGGCGCGCCAACGATCTGCTGATCGCCCACGACAATGGCGCTATCACCCTGCTTCTCAACGTCCTCGATGCGCCGGTGGTCACAGTCACAGGCACCGCCAATGCCGACCTGATCGGCCCGACGACCACAGATTCGGAAGGCAATATCGATGGCTATGTCGACCCGGATGGCGGCACGATCAGTCGCTTTGACGAGATCGTTTATGCGGGCGCCGGAGATGACACCGTGCGCGCGGACTGGGGTGACGACAAAGTGCACGGCGGCGACGGCAACGACGTCCTGGCAGGCGACCGGGGTACCGACACGCTCTTTGGTGAGGACGGCAACGACGACCTCAATGGTGGCGACGGGGATGACATCCTTGATGGCGGTGCCGGGAGTGACAAGCTTGCAGGCGGGGACGGCGATGACCTGATCCTGGGCGGGGACGGTGCAGACGACCTGATCGGCAACGCAGGCAATGACACATTGTCCGATGGGATGGGCAGGGACGGCATGACGGGCGGGGAAGGCAACGACACCTTCGTCATGCAGGCAGGCGACGGTGAACAGGACAGGATCAAGGATTTTCACATCGGGGACGACGTCATCGACCTCGCCTCCTGGGGGGTCGACAGCTTTGACGAGCTCGACATCACGCAGCGCACCAACAGCAATGGCTTCGTCGCAAACGAATGGATTGTCACGCATGCTGGCGAATCCATCCGCATCAACGTCCAGGGCGTGCCGATCGAGCAACAGGGTGATCAGACGACCGGGGGCGCGAACCCGTTCACCGACGCACATTTCATCTTCAACGATCTGAACCGGATCGAGGGCACCGAAGGCGATGACCGGGGGCAAACGCGCCTTAACGGCACGGCAGATGCGGACGAAATCCTTGGCCTCGGCGGGAATGACGACCTGCGCGGCGGTGCCGGTGATGACGTTTTGCATGGTGGAACCGGACGCGACGATTTCACCGGAGGCAGCGGCAGCGACCGTTTCGTGCTGACAGCAGATGACGGACAGACGGACCGGATCAAGGACTTCTCGCTCAGCGACGACGTAATCGACATCAGCACATGGGCAGCAACCAGCCTTGACGACTTTCACGTCGACTTTCGCACTGGCAAGACAGATGAACTGGCGCTGACCCTGTTGTCCGATCCATCCGAGGTCATTCATATACGCATCTCCGGCCCTGATCCCGTCTCGATCGGGGATCTGACGAATGCGCATTTCATCTTCGGCAACGGGACACCGCCAGACCCCGACCCTGACCCGACGCTCAACCGTATCGACGGGACCGAAGGACATGACAGCGGCACAGCGCGGCTGAACGGGACCAGCGGACATGACGAAATCTACGGTCTGGGCGGTGACGACGACCTGCGCGGCGCGGGCGGCAATGACTTTCTCTACGACGGAGCGGGCAAGGATGTGCTGACGGGCGGTTCAGGCGCGGACGTCTTCGTGATGGCGGATGGCGACAGCCAGACCGACCGGATCAAGGATTTTGCGCTGTCTGACGACAAGCTCGACCTGTCGGCCTGGGCAGGCGTCACATCCCGCGCAGACCTGTCGATCGAGATGCGAAGTGGCAAAACGGACGAGCTGGAAATCAGGGGGCCGGGCGGGTCGGGCAATGTCCTGCACGTTCGCATCGTGGATCCGGATGGCGTTCTGGACACAGAAGAACTGACGGCGGATCACTTCATCTTCTGATCGCGTCTGGAATGGTGTAGTGCGGTGGCACAGCCGAGGAGCGACCACCGCACATGACGCCAGAAATAACACGTATCCAAAAGCGCCTGCGCCTGGGTCGGCCCGTACAGGCGGAGAATGTGCAACTGACGCACACCTCGTTTCGAGACCGCCGGATCGTCTTTTGCACGAATATGGAAAATGATCCGATCCAGCGCAATCACCGCAAGGGTTCGTTCTATGAACTCTCCGAGCTGAAAGAGATCGAAGACGTTTTCCCGGACGGCGGCACGTTTGTAGATATCGGAGCGAATGTCGGAAACCACACGCTTTATGCGGCCGCTTTCCTGAAGGCATCTCGTGTCATTCCGATTGAACCGAACCCTGCAGCCTATCGCCTTCTGATCCAGAACGTGCTGCTGAACGGGTTGGACGACATCGTCGACTTTTCACATCTGGGCATCGGCCTGTCGGACAGTGAAGAACGGGGCTACGCGGTACAAAAGCGGACGCGGAACCTGGGCGCCGCCCGCCTGCAAAAGACCGGCAAAGGGGGGCTGACCGTCGTGCCCGCCGATGAAGTGCTGAAGGACGAGACGCCGGATTTCATCAAGATTGACGTGGAAGGCATGGAGATGAAGGTGCTTGCCGGCTTGCAGGACACCGCTGCACGCTGCAGGCCGAATTTCATGGTCGAGGTTGACCTGGAAAACGACGACGCCTTCCACGCGTGGTGCGCATCATCCGGATACGAGGTTGCGTCCTGCAAGCAACGCTACAAACAGAACCGAAACTACCTGTTGAAACCCGTCTAAGCGGCCAGCGCGTGTTCTGCCAAAAGGGTTTCAAGCAGTGGAAACCGCTTGACCAGCCCGTCAATCTCGTCGGGCCGAACAGTATCGTCACTGTGCATTGTCCGGCTGTCGTTCAGGTCGTGGATCGCCCTGATGAAATAGGGCGTTTGCCCATAGATCGCACGCGCCGGATGCCGCCGCGCGAGTTTCTTGTGGGCCGTGAAGAACGGATTGCGCCGTGACAGCGTTCGGGCCACCAGCATCAGGCCTTGGGTGTTGAACGGCACCGTTCTGTGCAAAAGCTGACATCCGCCATCTTCAAACACCGCCGACAAACCCTGCGCTTGCGAAACATAGCAGTAGTCCTCGTCAGAGCGGAACAACGACTGCATCGCCAGAGCTTCTCGACGCATGACATCCACAAAATCGCAGGAGACGGCATCGTCATCATCCAGCACGATCTGCGCAGTGTAGTCGTCGCTGTTCAGCGCCTCGTGCTGGTAGGAGCGGAAGCAGTTTCCGGCCCGTTGCGGTTCGCGGAAAATGACATGCGCACGATCTGGACCCAGCACGTCTTTGCACATCTCGCCGAGATACGCCTTGTGCCAATCCGGCAAGCCTTCGGAAGACAGGAGGACCAGTTTGAAATCCTCATCCTGCTGCGATGCCAGACTGGCCAAAGCAATCTTCTCAAAATAGTAGGACCGTTTCTTGAGACGCTCTTCACTGAACAGGCGACCTGGGTCCTTGCTGGCACGCGAACGCCAGCCGGACTTGCCGAAATAGGAGTAGCGCATTTGAAAAACGACTTGCATGGCGCGTTCATAAATCAAGAACCATGGGTTGAGTAGTGGCTTTTGAAGACCTCCGCACCGTCAGCGACGGGAATGTCGAAGCAGGGCAACACCGTTCTCTGGGCGCGCGCTCCATTCCCGCATCGTTTTCTTGCGGCGCGTGCAAGACAAAAAGACCAGAATGCCTCCTGACCTAGGCGCGCAACCGTCTTGCTTCGATAAGCAGCTTGTGACACCCCCATTTCAACTGACGCAATGGCATCGAAAGAAGGGTTAAACCCCTTGTCTTGAATACTACTCTGAAGCCCACGAAATCCTGGCTTCGCGCGCGCCGTAGCCTCGCAGTATCAGGCGCGTTTCTTCGCCGCTCTTCGGCAGCGGTCCGAGCAGTACCTGACCTCGTCCCAGACCTTTTCCCACTTCTTGCGCCACGCGAAGGGCCGCGCGCAGACCGGGCACAGTTTCTCCGGCAAATCGGACTTCTTCCGCATCCGCCCCATCAGAAATCAAACCCCATCTGGCGACTGTCCTTGGCAGGCGATGCTTCGGCCTTGCGCGGCCGTCGCGGATTTCGGTCATCCACGAAATGTCCTTGCGGATCCTTGCGGCTGGCGTGTTTGTGAATGACCCGCTTCGCCTCATCCCGAAACGCAGCACCGCGGCGCACCGCCCACACGCGCTCCCGCGCCGCGCGCGCAGCATCCAGAACATCCACGATGGGCGCGGGATAGGTCTTGTCCAAAACAGTATCCGACCCGTCCCAGGTCCACGGCTCCTGCAGAAACTCATCCGGGACAGAGGTCAGTTCAGGGCACCATCTGCGCGTGAACACGCCCGTCGGGTCCTGATCCTTGCCCTGCTTGATAGGATTGTAGATGCGCACCGTGTTCATCCCCGTCGTGCCCGATTGCATCTGGCTTTGCGGCCAATGAATGCCCGGCTCGAAATCGGTGAACTGCCGCGCGAGGTGCAAGCCCGTCACCCGCCAGTCGAGCCACAAATGGTACGAGGCCACCGCCATCAGCATCGACCGCATCCGGAAATTCATCCATCCCGTCGCCGCAAGGTAACGCATGCAGGCATCGACAAAGGGGATACCCGTCTCACCCTTTTCCCAGGCCTCCAACCGTTCGGCATCCGGCACTTTCGGGCGCATATCCTCGTAAGCCGAATGCAGACAAAGGTGTTCCAGCGCCGGTTCATCCTCCAGCTTCTGCATGAAGTGATCGCGCCAGGCGAGCCGCGCCTGAAAGGACTTCAGCGATCCGCCCCACCCTTCGCGCGTGCCTTTCACTTCGCGCTGCCGGGCCGCCGCGGCCTGCGACGCCTCACGCCCCGACAGGCAACCGAAGGCAAGGTACGGCGACAGCCGCGAACAGGACCACTCGCCAGTCACGGGAGAGGACATGTCCTTGCGGTAATTCTGTCCCCGCTCAGTCAGAAAGGACCCAAGCAAAGATAGTGCCATCTGCCGCCCACCACGCTGGCGTTCGGGACAGTGATCCGCCACGACCAGTCGCGGCACGTCATCGGAAGACAGGACCGGACCCGTCAGCCCCGCGGGGACATCGACTTGTGGCTGTCGCAGAAAAGCATTGCGCTGCTTGGCCCAGCCATCGCGGCCATTCAGGCGACGCACCACACCGGACTGCGTAAACTCACGCCATGTAACGCCGTTCGCCGCGCTCCACGCAGCCACATCCAGATCGCGGGCAAAGGTCCAGGCATTGCCGGTCTCTTCGTGACTGATCATGGCGTCAAACCCCAAGCTGTCCTTGAGGTTCTGCAACACATCCACAACCGAACCGACGCGCACCACCAGCCTCACACCCAGAGCTCTGAGCGCGGCATCCAGGTCACCAACGCTTTCCAACACAAAATCAAACTGGCGGCCCGACACGTCCGTCTGCGCCCAATACTCGGGCTCGAACACATAAAGCGGGATCACGTCACCCTGTGCCGCCGCGTGCGCAAGGGCGGCATGATCGCTCACCCGCAAATCCCGTTTGAACCATACAACCGTTGTCATGTCGGCTCAGGTAGGACGGTGCAGAAAAACGCCAAGGCAGCGTCGCGCCATAACGCAGCCGCGTCCAAACTTAAGGGCGGTTACCGGGGAAACATGTTGTGCCGGGAAAGGCAGGCAGCCACTTCTCGCGTCGCGCGGTCCATAGCTCATAGGTCGGCTTGAACTGGTCGGGATGATCCAGCGCACCCAGGTGCAGCTCGACCTCGCCCTCGCTCACGGACAGAACCGAACTGCCACAGCGCGGACAGAACACGCGCCCTTCATAAACAGACGTCTCCCCTTCGACCCGGACGGCGTCCGACGGATAAATGGCGGCGGCATAGAACACCGCACCGTGGTGCTTGCGACACTCAAGGCAATGGCAGATGCCCACGCGGTCAGGTGCGCCGCGCGCCTCGAACCGCACGTCACCGCACAAACACCCGCCTCTCACGTTCTCCATGACGGCCCCCTTTGTCCCAGTGAAACCGGCGCGACGGTGACATGTAGGGCACGGACGCACAACCGGCGGCCTCTCGCCCTTCAATCGGTGCGCCCGGCATTGAAGTCCAACCGTACCGCACCTAGGCTTGCACAGTGCCCCAACACGAAAGAGCCACGATGCGCGACGCTGCCCCCCAGACGATCTACCTCAAGGACTACACACCCTTTGGCTACATTGTTGAAGAGGTGCACCTGACCTTTGATCTCGCGCCCTCGGCCACACGGGTCACGTCACGCATTCGTTTCGCCCCAAACCCGGACGCGACGGACCGCACGTTCTTCCTGCACGGTGAGGATCTGTCGCTGATCTCGGCCAAGATCGACGGGGAGCCGGTCAAGCCCACGCAAGCGGAAGGCGGGCTGACCTGTGACGTGCCAAACGTCCCCTTCACTTGGGAAGCAGAGGTGCAGATCGACCCGGCAGCCAACACGGCACTTGAAGGGCTGTACCTGTCGAACGGCATGTATTGCACGCAATGCGAGGCCGAAGGGTTTCGCAAGATCACGTACTATCCCGACCGCCCAGACGTGATGTCGGTGTTCACCGTGCGCATCAACGGTCCCCACCCCGTTCTTTTGTCGAACGGCAACCCGGTGGCGTCCGGTGACGGATGGGCCGAATGGCATGATCCCTGGCCCAAGCCCGCCTACCTCTTTGCCCTGGTTGCGGGCGAGTTGGTCGCCCATCGCGACAGCTTCAAGACAATGGAGGGCCGCGATGTCGATCTGGCGCTCTATGTTCGCCCCGGGGACGAGGGCAAGTGCGCCTTTGGCATGCAGGCGTTGAAGGATTCGATGAAATGGGATGAGGACGTTTATGGCCGTGCCTATGATCTTGATGTGTTCAACATCGTCGCTGTGGACGATTTCAACATGGGCGCGATGGAGAACAAGGGGCTGAACATCTTCAACGCCTCTGCCGTGCTCGCCTCGCCCGAAACCTCGACCGACAGCAATTTCGAGCGGATCGAGGCGATCATCGCCCATGAGTATTTCCACAACTGGACCGGCAACCGGATTACCTGTCGGGATTGGTTTCAGCTGTGCCTGAAAGAAGGGCTGACCGTGTTCCGCGACAGCCAGTTCACTGCCGATATGCGATCAGAGCCGGTAAAGCGGATTTCGGACGTAATCGTCCTACGCGCGCACCAGTTCCCCGAGGATCAGGGACCGCTGGCCCACCCGGTGCGACCCGAAAGTTTTCAGGAAATCAATAACTTCTACACCGCTACCGTCTATGAAAAAGGTGCGGAAGTGATCCGCATGCTCAAGACGCTTGTAGGCGATGACGCCTACTCAAAATCGTTGGACCTGTACTTTGACCGCCACGATGGCGATGCGGCCACCATCGAAGACTGGTTACAGGTGTTCGAGGACGCCACAGGCCGCGACCTGACCCAGTTCAAGCGCTGGTACAGCCAGGCTGGCACGCCGCGGGTCTCTGTCAGCGACAGTTTCGAGGATGGCACTTACAGCCTGCACTTTGCGCAGCACACGCCCCCCTCTGCCGCGTCGCCGGACCCGAAGGCGCAGGTGATCCCGATTGCCGTTGGTCTTTTGGGTCCAGACGGGGACGAGGTGCTGCCGACACAGATCCTTGAACTGACCGAAGACAGCCAAAGCTTCAGTTTTCCAGGGTTGGGCGCCAAGCCGGTTCCGTCGATCCTGCGCGGTTTCTCGGCCCCTGTTGTGCTGGACCACACACCTGACCACGCCTTTCTGCTGGCCCATGACACGGACCCGTTCAACCGCTGGGAAGCATCGCGCAATCTGGCCAAGGCGTCGCTGCTGGGGATGATCACAGGCGGCACTGCTCCGGATGCGGCGTGGCTGGATGGTGTGGCTGGTGTGCTGACCGATGACAGCCTGGATCCTGCCTACCGTGCCTACACGTTCTCCCTGCCGGGCCAGTCGCAACTGGCCGCTGATTTGCATGAGGCGGGCACGACCCCCGACCCCGATGCCATCTGGGACGCGAGCGAAGCGCACCGCAAGGCCTTGGCCGAGCGGATGGCGGACGCTCTGCCCGATCTTTACGCCCGGTATCAGGTCGATGCGCCCTACACACCCAACGCTGAACAGGCCGGGCAGCGCGCGTTGGGCAATACCGCTTTGTTCTTGCTGAACATCTTGGATGACGGCGATGCGGCGCAGGCACAATTCGAGAGCGCCACCAACATGACGCAGCAACTGGCAGCGCTTTCGTACCTGATCCACGCGGGCCGCGGCGACGCGGCCCTTGCCCAGTTCGAAGCGCAATGGAAACATGACCGGCTGGTCATGGACAAATGGTTCGCCTTGCAAGTGATGGATGCGGACCCCGACGACGTTGTCGACACGGCCAAGGCGCTCACCAGACATCCCGACTTTAACTGGAAAAACCCCAACCGCTTCCGGGCGACGCTGGGCAGCTTCTCGGGCCATCACGCGGGCTTTCATGCCAAGGACGGGTCGGGCTACACGCTGCTCGCCGACTGGCTGATCAAGCTGGATCCGGTGAACCCGCAGACCACGGCACGGATGTGTTCGGCCTTCCAGACCTGGCGGCGTTATGACGCCATCCGTCAATCCATGATCGGCAAGGAACTGGAGCGGATCGCCTCAACACCGAACCTGAGCCGCGATACCACCGAGATGATCACCCGCATCCGCGAAGCCTGATGTTTCTTCTGACTGAAAATACGACGGGGGTCCGGGGGTAGAACCCCCGGTTCTGCCCGTGCAACAAGACCACCCATGGACCTCTACGACGCCACGATCCCGCCTCTCAAACGCCTGACCGATGCAGTGCAGCGCCTGCTGGCGTGCTTGGACGATCCTGCACAGCTCGAGGCGCGGCTCGCCCCCGACAGCTTCTCCGCGGCCGAGCATTTCTGCGTGGCGCTGGGATATATTGCGCGCACGGTGATGCCGCTGACGGGTGACGAGGTGCCCGAGATGCCGATGGACACCGATCCCGGTGCGATCCTCGCCCTTGCGCACGACATGCGCTTTCTGCTCGACCAGCTTGACCGCGCCGCATTCGACGGAGCCGACGCCCGCGAGATCACCCATGTGGCAGGCGAGGCCGAACTGACCCAGACCGGTCGCGACTACGCGCTGCTTTATGCCCTGCCCAATGCGCAGTTTCACCTGACGCTCGCCTATGCCACGGTGCGGATGGCGGGGGCGAAGGTTGGTAAAGGGGACCTCGACGGTTTTCACCTTTACAGTCCGGGCACCTCATTTGTGTCCGATACGCCCCTGAACTGATTGACTTGAAAGGGTATTCCATGTCCCAACGCCCCGTTTGCCTGATCACAGGCGCCTCTGCCGGGATCGGTGCCGCCTGCGCCCGGCTCGGTGCTGCCGACTATGATTTCGTGCTGGCTTACCGCAGCGATGTGGAGGGCGCCAATGCAGCCAAGGCCGCCGTCGAGGCCGAAGGTGCCACAGCCATCACTGTTCAGGGCGACGTCGCCAATCCGGACGACATCGCACAGATCTTCAAGGCCGCAGATGACGCCTTTGGCCGTCTCGATGTGTTGATCAACAACGCTGGAATCGTGGACCAGACGGCCAAGCTGACCGAGATCAGCCACGCCCGCCTCACCCGGATGATGAACGTGAACGTCATCGGTGCCATGCTGGTCGCGAAAGAGGCAGTGATCCGGATGCAGGCACAAGGCACCGGCGGCGCAATCATCAACATCTCGTCCGCTGCCGCAAGGCTCGGGTCCGGCAATCAGTACGTGGATTATGCAGCTTCCAAGGCTGCCATCGACACCTTCACCAAGGGGCTGTCGGACGAGGTCGCACCCGACGGCATCCGGGTCATGTCGATCCGACCGGGTCTGATCGACACCGAGCTGCACGCCAAGGGTGGTGAACCCGGCCGCGCGCAAAAGCTGGCGCACATGGTGCCGATGCGGCGCGAAGGATCGGCCGAAGAGGTCGCCAAGGCCATTCTCTGGCTGGCCTCCGACGACGCGAGCTACGTGACGGGCTTCACACTCGAGGTGACGGGCGGGCGATGACGCCCTACCGGTATGAGACGACGGGCCGGAACCGAAGGACCCTGGTTGCGTTGATCATCGTCTGGGCATTGATCCTTGGAGCCATTGCACTGCTGGATGCCTCTCTTGTCCTGATGGGCATCATCGCCTTGTGCACGGCACCCGCGCTTTATGACCTTATGGCGGGCCGCAAATCCGGCCTGACACTTGGGCCGGAGAGCCTGGAATGGTTCGCAGGTCGCCGCAGCGGAGAGATTGCGTGGAACAAGATCGACCATATCCGCCTCGACACGCGGCTCGACTTCTCGGTCCGGGCCTCCGCCGTACTGACGTCGGGGCAAAAAATGCGCGTCCCGCTCGAGGCAACGCCGCCAGCCGACGTGTTCGAAGAGGTGCTGACCGACCGCGGGGTGACGGTGAAACGGCACCATTTCTCGCTGCTTGGATGAGGTGGCTTTATGCCCTTGCGGCAGCCCTGTGGCTGACGGCCTGCGCCGTGCAGGACAGTGCCCCACCGAGCGATCCACTGATCTACGATGCGGCTGCCATGGCACGGGCGGACAGCGCAGTGTTGGCTATTCCCGGCGCGATGACATCCATCCGGGTGCTAACGCCGATCGAACGGTTCGCGACACGGGACCGCGCGATTGCCTATTTCCGCCTGCCCGGCTTTGACGAGCGTCCCAGCGCGGAAAGCGTCGATCTGGACCGGGCGGCTGCGCGCATCGCGCGGTTGGTGCAGACGTATGATTTGAAGCGGATCGACATCATTGGCCATTCGACGGGCGCCGTCATCGCGCTTGAAGCGGCCAAAGACATCCGCGCGCTCAGCCCGAACACGGAGGTGCGCGTCAGCGGCATCTCGACCGCCCTGCCCGCCCCACAACCGATCCTTGCTGGCCTGCGCGGCGCGGCAGGAACGGTCGCCGCCGCAACCCGGACGCGCAGCCTGAACCCGCGCAAGGTCTGGCTCGAATACTACCGGCGCCTGGCGTATGGGCCAGATGTGGAGACTGTCCCCGAACGGGCACAGGCGGCGGACGCGCTGGTAGAGGCCAACACGGACCGGATCGAACTGCCGGAAAACGGTCTTTATCGCCGACACACCCGTGACCTGCGTCGCTGGACAAACCCCGACCCGGAAGCGCTGGCCGGTGCACGGATCACCTTTTACCACGGCGCCGTCGACCCGGTCTTTCCGCGGCGCCCGACGCAAAGGTTTGTCGACACGCTGCCCGGGGCCGACATCACCTTCATCGACGGGCACGGCCACCTGATCCTGCTGACGTACCCGCAAGTCTGGGACCTGATCGGCGCGACACTCGACTAAGGCTTCTTCTGGCTGAAAATACTTCGGAGCGCGAGGCAGCGCCTCGCATCACCGCATCTGCGGGACGCAGATGCAAAACATCCCGTGCGCCCCGAAGGGGCGCGCACTTCAGTCAACGGCCGGAAGCGCCGCGGGTCGCGACACCGGTCGCACACTGTCCAGTGGCGCACAATAGCGCTGCCGTTTCAGCCAGCCTGCCATATCCGCCCGTTTCGAAGAGGACCGCAGAGGCCCCCAATCGGCCGCAACACCCTTGCCACCGCGGCCATAGATCACGCCGTCCCGCGGCACCGTCACCGCCATGATGCGAATGGCACAGCTCAAATTCGCGGCCCCGTTTTTCAAGGCCTCACCGGTGCCCACGTTGCAGCCATATCCGCGGGCAGTCGCTGGCAGGATTTGCAAAAGACCATACCATTTGCCGCCGCCGCCAACCGCGCGGGGCTTGTAGGTGCTTTCGTGTTTGGCCAGTGCCGACAGGAAGCCAAGCCAGAAGGCACGGCGCAAAGCATCATCCCCTTGGGCATAGCGTGGGCACCAATCCGCGATGTCAGCAGGTACGAGATCAACCAACGGCCGACCATGTGTCTTGAGTGCCGAGAGCGCTGCGCGGTTCCAAAGAATATGATCAGGTTGATGCGTCCAGCGGGTTCTTGGCACGTCGCCGCTGCGCGCGGGGGGCCGCAAACCGTCATAGGGATCAGGGTGGTGCCCCGCCGAAACCGCCGGAGCGGCCAGCCAAAGAGCGGCAAAAAAAAGAATCCGCAATCCAAACATGGGGCGCACTATGCGAAGCGTCGTCGCTACCGTCCACCCGGCACACAGGCGGATAAGCGCAATCCACTTCACTTTCGGCGACAATATGCGCGCATCGCGCGCATTGTTAAAACCAGCACGTGTAAGTGCGGAAAATGATTCAGCAGTCGGCGCGAACTTGTCCCGGCATTGCCCACTTTGTGTCCAATTTCGCGGGCATCTTACCCTGAGTAAATAGTTGTGGATGTGTAATGATGGCTTTTGCAGAACGCTTGATGGCCCCCTTGGTTCAGTTGCGCGAAAGGATCGCGCGACCGCAATTGATGATGGCGCAGGATGGCGTTCTGCAGATGCCACACGCCGCCCGGCAACCGGCAGAGGCGCCGAAACCGGCCGCCTTGCCGCACCCGGGCGATGTATCCATCCCCTGCCCCGACCCCACCGCCGAAGAGCGCGCCTGCGACATGCACCAGGCACGCGGCTTGAAACTGGCGCGCCTCGACGACTGGGCGCGGCTCAGCGCTGAAATCACCCGTACGAGCAAGGCCCGCCAGAAAACCCTCGGCGGCACACCGGTCGCTGAACTGCTCGCCTACGGAGCACGCTCTGACGTCGTGGGTGCGGCCGAACACGCACTACTTTCCGGTCGTCCCGATCCGAACGCCCCCTTGCTGGACGGAATCGAAGCTCTGGAACAGGTTCTGGCCGAACATTCCGGTGATCCGGTCATCGCGACCATCGTCGCCCATGCGCATATGGATGTCGGTTGGGCCTGGCGCGGCACCGGATGGGATGTCGAGGTGCCGACCCGCAACCGCGAAGCCTTTGCCGCCCATTTCGATCGCGCCGGTGACATCCTCATGGATTTCGACCCCAAGGCAGAGGATTGTCCCCTGCTGGCCGCCGCACATTGCGCCCTGATCACGGGGCGTGGCGGCTCCCCGCGCGAGGTTGTCTCACGCTATGAGACCTGGATCGAACTCGATCCGCAAAACGCCCGGGCCTTCCGCGCAATGGGCACACATCTGCTGCCACGCTGGCATGGCAGCTATGACCGGCTCGAACTCGAGGCACGGCGCGCGGCTGGCCGGACCTATGATCTGTGGGGAACGGGGGCATATGCCTGGGTCATGTTCGACGCCATCGCCCAAGACAGCACTGCCTGCGCACGTCTGGACCTCGACTTCTTCCTTGACGGTCTCACCGACATCCTGAAGCGCACCAACGACCAGCACACGGTCAATCTGCTGGCCGCATACTGCGCAAATACAATGGGCGCGACCCCCACAGGGGATGACGAAACCGACTACATCCGCATCCAGATTGCCGCTGCCGCCGATGAGATCGTGCGCGAATACCTCACCGAACTGCACCCGATGCTGTGGGCCCACGCCGCGCGCGGTTTCGACAACGGCCTGCGCGTCCGTTGCGTCGAAAAATTCGCAGCATCCGGCCAAGCGGATGCGCTGCGTTACCTGAGCCAGCTTTTCCGTCGCGAACTGGCCACCGGCAAGAGCGTGGTATTCACCGAGGAAGGACCGGAACTTCAGTCCATCTGAACCCGACGCGCCGCCCCGGACAAAAGCGCACGGGAGTAGACCTTGTGCGCCGAAAGCAGGCTGTGAAAGACGGGACCAAGCGTCAGCCTGCCCGACTTCGTGCGCTCGGGCACCACAATCGATCCGAACCGCAGGTGACCGGCATCCGCCATCAGCCAGGACATCGTCCGTCCGGAACGGTCCGCCATCAGAAGTTCCCGGTCAGTCCGCCCCTCAACGCCCCAAACAGCAAACCGATCCGACTGCCCCGCCGCCAATGCATGAGCTTCCGCATCGCTCGACGGCTGGCGCGCTGCGATACGCAGGACCAGCCGTTCGGCCTTGAACAGAGGTTGAGTATAGAAAGCGCGGATGAAGGCTTCGAGTATGACGGGCATGGACACCGGCGTTTCGAAACAATCAGTGTAGTGGGCCTCTTTCTTGGCAAAGGGCGCAATCAGGGAACCCGACGGGAGGGGAATTTCATCGATCTTCATATCGCCCAGAATGCACGCAGCGCGCGCGCTGGACAGGTGCTGCATCGTCGCGCCCTCTTGCGAGCGGTGCAGTGGCGCATTACACGGCAAAAAGCCCCATGATCCTGATCCGGTGAGACCATGCTTGACCTGACCTACGACCTGCCGAAACCCAAAACCGTTGCCGGTGCCAAGCACGACTGGGAGCTGGTGATCGGGATGGAAGTGCACGCGCAGGTGTCATCGAATGCAAAGCTGTTTTCCGGCGCCTCGACCCGGTTCGGGGCCGAGCCCAATTCAAACGTCGCCTTCGTGGACGCGGCCATGCCCGGTATGCTGCCGGTCATCAACGAATACTGCGTGGAACAGGCGGTGCGCACGGGGCTGGGTCTGAAGGCCGAGATCAATCTGCAATCGGCCTTTGACCGCAAGAACTATTTCTACCCGGACCTGCCCCAAGGCTACCAGATTTCACAACTGTATCATCCCATCGTGGGCGAAGGCGAAGTGCTTGTAGAACTGGGCGACGGTACCGCACGGTTGGTGCGCATCGAGCGTATCCACATGGAACAAGACGCGGGCAAGTCGATCCACGACATGGACCCCAACATGTCCTTCGTGGATCTGAACCGCACCGGCGTCTGCCTGATGGAAATCGTGTCCCGGCCCGACATTCGGGGACCGGAGGAAGCCGCCGCCTACATCGCCAAGCTGCGTCAGATCATGCGGTACCTGGGCACCTGCGACGGCAACATGCAGAACGGCAACCTGCGTGCAGACGTGAACGTGTCGATCTGCCGCCCCGGCGATTACGAGAAGTACCAGGAAACGCAGGACTTCTCGCATCTCGGCACGCGCTGCGAGATCAAGAACATGAACTCGATGCGCTTCATCCAGCAAGCGATCGATGTCGAGGCGCGGCGCCAGATTGCCATCGTCGAGGCTGGCGGGTCCGTCGATCAGGAGACACGCCTTTATGATCCCGACAAGGGCGAGACCCGTTCGATGCGGTCGAAGGAAGAGGCGCATGACTATCGCTATTTCCCCGATCCCGACCTGCTGCCGCTGGAGATCGAGCAGGCTTGGGTGGATGACATCGCCGCCTCTCTGCCCGAATTGCCGGATGCCAAGAAAGCGCGGTTCATCGGTGATTTCGGTCTGACCGACTACGATGCATCCGTGCTGACCGCAGACGTGGACACCGCCGCCTATTTCGAAGCGGTGGCTGAAGGCCGCGACGGCAAGCAAGCCGCGAACTGGACGATCAACGAGCTGTTCGGGCGCCTAAAGCGGGATGATGACAAGGGCATCACCGAAAGCCCCGTGTCCCCTGCGCAGTTGGGCGGCATCATCGACCTGATCGGCAAGGGCGACATCTCGGGCAAGATCGGCAAGGACCTGTTCGAGATCATCTATACCGAAGGGGGCGATCCTGCCGAGGTGGTCGAGGCGCGTGGCATGAAGCAGGTGACTGACACCGGTGCCATCGAAAAGGCCGTGGACGAGGTGATCGCAGCGAACCCCGCGCAGGTCGAGAAGGCCAAGCAGAACCCCAAACTCGCGGGCTGGTTCGTCGGTCAGGTGATGAAGGCGACGGGCGGCAAGGCCAATCCAAAAGCCGTAAATGAGATTGTTGCAGGGAAACTCGGGCTTTAGCCCCGTTTTCCAGCAACAATCAGTGCGCGGCAGCGTATCCCAGTAGGGATGCGCGAGAGCGGCACCCGGTGGCAATGTCGTGCCCCTTGCGGTGCGCAGTGAATGCGCATCCTACACCAGCAACCGCGAATAATGCATCATACCCGCGCTACAAAGCGCGGTTTCGACCGACGACCACACCTCAAGCTCCACATCTGATGGTGCAATCTGAGCAATCGTGCGGGCACCGTCGACCCGTTCGATCAACTGTGCGGCCTGCGCCGGGATGTCGAAGCTGAACGCCTCGCCCGCTGTGTCGATGGTGATGCCTTTCCCCTTCGCAATGTGAGCGGCAAGTGTCCTGGCCTCCGCGTCGCGCAGGTGAGGAATTGCATCGGGCTGGCCCAAGGGCGGCGCAATCACTGTCCCCTTGGGACGGGCGTAAGCGACGTGTGTCTTGAACGTGCCCCGCAGATCTTCGGCCAATTGCATCCGCGCAATCGGATCGAGGTCGCAAGCAGCATCCAGCAAAGGTGATGGATCATAAAGCATCGGCTCGGGCGATCCGGCATGCTCCAAATCGGCACTATTCAAGGCAGACACCAATTCGGTGATCGTGAACGGTCGATCCTGACTGTGCAGGAGCAGGTCATAGAACCCTGCATCCCCATTCCTGTGATCCACGACGCGCGCGTTCCGCTTGAACGGATGTGCGTCAGGCAGCCGGTCGAAAATGCGTTTCGCTGCCTTGAGTTGCTTTTCGGGTGGCAGATCCCCGAGAAGCGCGTTGAACGCAGTTTGCAACGGGTAGACCCCGGACCTGCCGTGAGGCGCATAGACCATGAGGCCGATACCGCCGTCCGGTTTCAACGCACCTGCCAATGCTTCGAACCCCGCCTGCGGGTCAGGCAGATGGTGCAGCACGCCGCAGCAGTCGATGTAGTCGAACGGTCCGTACGTCCCCGCATCGAGCAATGACCCTGTGACAAAGGTGATGCCCGCCAGCTTTCGCACCTCTGCCCGTTTCTCGGCAATCCTGCGCGACGCCTGCGATAGATCCAGATAGGTGATGTCGTATGGCCGTCCGGCATCAGTCAGTTTTTGTGCAAGCTGGATCAGCGCGTCGCCTGTCCCGCCGCCCGCCACCAGCGCCTTCAGTGGCTGCGACCAGTCGCGCGCACCGCCCCACAGCCAGTGATCCATCTCGACCGGCAGCGACGGCGAACCAGTGACAAGGCGCTTGCGTTCGTCGGTGGGTTTGCGCTCAGGATACGGATACGCCTCGTACTGGGCGTGAACTGTGTCGGTCATGATCTATCCACTTAAATAATGGGGTGACCTTTACCAGCCCCGCGCCTGCGTGCAATCCGAGACATACTAAGAAGAGGAGTTGAGGATGCAGGCGCCGTTTCAATCGACCGTGATGACGGTCAGACCGGAGTGGATCGATTTCAATGGCCACCTGAACATGGCCTATTACGGCGTGCTGTTCGATCTGGGCGCCGACCAGATGTTTGACCACTTCGGCTTTGGCCCAGACTACCAATCGCGCACGGGAAACACGACCTATGCCGCCGAGTTTCACGTTCGCTACGTGCGCGAATTGCATGTGAACGACCCGGTCGTGGTGACGTACCATCTGGTCGATCATGATGAAAAACGGCTGCATTCCTTTCAGGAGCTGCGCCATACCGACGGTTGGCTGGCCGCGACGGGCGAAACGATGACCCTGCATGTGGATCAATCCGGGCCGCGTGTTGCCCCGATGCCCGCGGATGTTCTGGAACGGGTGGCTGCGATTGCAAATGCCCATGCGGCATTGCCCAGACCCGACGCGGTAAATGCAAGCATCGGGATCAGGCGTCGATAGCAACGCCCCTTTTCTTGCGCCGCCCCCGGCGATATACGCGCCGAACGGATGACGAGGGAACGCGACATGTCGGGTTGGGAATACAAGGTCGTGCCTGCCCCCACGAAGGGGCAGAAGGGCAAGGGCATCAAGGGGGCCGAGGCCCGTTTTGCCCACGCGCTCGAAACGCTGATGAACGACATGGGCCGTGAGGGTTGGGAATTCCAGCGCGCCGAAACGCTCCCCTCGATCGAACGGTCCGGGCTGACCGGCACCACGACTGAGTGGCGCAACATGCTGGTGTTCAGACGCAGGCTCAGCGCACCTATGGACGATTTCGAACCTGAGCTGCTGCCCGCGCCAGCCGATGTGCCCGAGGTCGACAACGATGAAAAAGACGTCGCCGATGTGGCGTCTGAAACCGCGCAGGAAGAGGCGGAATTTGTCCCGGGTCCAGGTGCCACTCAAATGGCCCAGGACAACGGTGTTGAAGAGACCAGCCCGGTCTCAGGCATGACCGCCTCGCTCAAGAAGCTGGCAGACTACCGCAAAGGCACAGAAACCAAGGACTAAGGCCTGTCAGACGTCGAGGTCCAGAGCCAGTGCGTGGATCCGCCCAATCAATTCCGGGCCCAAGGCAGCGTGAACTGCGCGATGTCGAGAAAGGCGGTTTTTTCCTTCAAATTCAGCGCTTCGCATCATGACGTTGAAGTGGCTTTGACCCGCCGCAGGTGCGCCAGCGTGACCCGCATGGCTGGCGCTGTCATCCACAACCTCGATTTCGCGCGCGTTGAATGCGGCGCGCAGCTTGTCTTCGATTTCTTGCCGAACGGTCATTTCGACTGACATTTTTTTCGCCCACCCTCTTCAATCTCTGGAACCAGACTCTAAACTTGTGGGCCTGAGTCGGAAAGGACCCCTTCCATGCCTAAGCCTGATCCCTTCGGTTTCGATATGTCCGTATCTTCTGCAAAGAAGAAAAATCCTCGCGGACGCAGGGGTATGTCCGGCGCATCAGAGACCTCGACACGGATCTGCGATCACGAAGGCTGCAACGAGCCGGGCAAGTTCCGCGCACCCAAAGCGCCGGACGTGCTGGATGACTTCTTTTGGTTCTGCCAACAGCACGTACGCGAATACAATCTGAAGTGGAATTTCTTCGACGGCACGACAGAGGCCGAGATCAACGCGCAGCAATCCAAGGACAAGGTCTGGGAACGCCAGACCAAGCCCCTTGGCGATCCGGAAGCGCGTGCATGGGCCCGTCTGGGCATCGAGGACCCGCACCAGGTGCTGGGTAAGAACGCAACCCAGAACCCCGGTCGCGGTGGATCCGCCGCCGCCCGCCGCCTGCCCCCGACCGAGAAGCGCGCCATCGAGATCCTTGATGCCAAAGCAGACGACAGCAAAGCTGACGTGCGCAAGGCCTACAAGAAACTGATCAAGGTGCTGCACCCCGATATGAACGGCGGCGACCGCAGCCAGGAAGAGCAGTTGCAGGAAGTGGTTTGGGCCTGGGATCAGATCAAGGACAGCCGGAACTTCAAGTAAGCGGTGCGCTGCGCAGCCTGCGCATCCAAATCTGTACCGACGTCATCGCAAGCAGCCACGTCACGGCGACAGGCACGCTGGTGCCGAGCCCATCCGCGACGGCAATGAACCCGAGAAACGGGGCCATACCCGCCACGTCCGCCAGGTTTCCACTGGCGCTCGTAGTTGCGGCAAAGGCCAGCGCAATGAATGCCCCGAAACCGGCGCCGAGCACTGTTGCGGCACCGGCCGAGAGCATAGCGATCAAGTGCCCAGCCCACCGGCGCCGCCCAAACCCATCGGCAAGCAGCAGGCCAGCCAGTCCGGCACCCGCTGCGGCAGACACATGAAAGAGCGGTGCATCCGGCAAATGACGCGCCATGTCACCGCCTGCAGCTTGCATCATGACGGCGACACTCAGGCCTGCACACGTTACGGCCAAAGCGCACGCGCGCCGGGTTGAACTGAAAACTGGCATCACTGCTTTCCTCTTCTGGACCGATGCCACATCATGCGCCCGCTATTGTGCACGTGATGTGCAGCAGTCGCGGAGGATTCGCGCAATTAGGGTATGTTAGGTGCCCCCCTTCCCCTTGCCCTTTCCCGCCATATGTTGCACCACGATCACCGCGCCCATCCGGGGCGCGTTTTCTATGTTGAAGGACAATTCGAGATGGCGGACGGCGCGATGGACATCAATGCAAAACCAACCGAGGAGATCTCGGTCCGCGAGGTGTTCGGCATCGACACCGACATGGTGGTCAAAGGCTTTGCAGATCGTTCCGACCGCGTGCCCGACCTCGACAGCACCTATAAATTCGATCCCGACACGACCCTGGCGATCCTTGCAGGCTTTTCCCACAACCGCCGCGTGATGATCCAAGGCTATCACGGGACAGGTAAATCGACCCACATCGAACAGGTCGCGTCGCGCCTGAACTGGCCTGCGGTGCGTGTGAACCTCGACAGCCACATCTCGCGGATCGACCTGATCGGCAAGGATGCCATCAAGTTGAAGGACGGCAAACAAGTCACTGATTTCCAAGAGGGTATCCTGCCGTGGGCCCTGCGCAACCCAACCGCCATCGTATTCGATGAATACGATGCGGGCCGTGCCGACGTCATGTTCGTGATCCAGCGCGTGTTGGAGGTCGACGGCAAGCTGACCCTTCTGGACCAGAACCAGGTCATCAACCCGCACCCCTATTTCCGCATCTTCGCGACGGCGAACACCGTCGGTCTGGGCGATACAACCGGCCTCTACCACGGCACGCAGCAGATCAACCAGGGCCAGATGGACCGTTGGTCACTGGTGGCGACGCTGAACTACCTGTCGATCGACGCCGAGACAGCCATCGTGCTGGCCAAGAACCCGCACTACAACACGGCAGAGGGCCGCAAGACCATCAAGCAGATGGTGACAGTGGCCGACCTGACCCGGACGGCCTTCATGAACGGCGATCTGTCGACGGTGATGTCCCCCCGGACGGTGATCGCATGGGCCCAGAACGCCGAGATTTTCCGTAACGTCGGTTATGCATTCCGCCTTTCGTTCCTGAACAAATGCGATGAACTTGAGCGCCAGACCGTGGCAGAGTTCTACCAGCGTTTGTTCGACGAGGAACTGCCGGAAAGCGCGGCAAGTGTGAGCCTGGGGTGAAGCATAGCGGGTATATACTCGCTGCTCTGATGGCCATGGGCGCAACAAGTGCGCATGGCTTTCCCATGGACAGGCTTGCACTTCAATCAGCTACAGGAGAACCCGACCATCCGTTCGCATTCTATGCGAGGTGCGCCGGGCTTGCGCGGCTTTCATGGAAGTCCAAAGATTCAAGTTTCGCTGAGGTTTTAGCGTTGCCACCCAACCACGCCTTTTTTGCGGCATCCCGAGACGACATCTTCTCTCAACGTGGAAATGACTTTGCGTTCCAAGAAGCTGGACACGACTGGGACAAGACTTGGGCCGACGCACAGACAAATGATGGGCTACTGCCTTTGTGGGCCTTAGCGCTCTCGCTGGGCGTCGATGAAGTGGAAAAGCGAAACGAAGGTATTTATAGTCAAATGCTGGTCCGCGCCAAAGCAGGAAATGCTGACGACGTGACATTTCTATTGGCAGACATATCGACGTGTGTTGACACTGTGAGCAAATGAGCACCCAAAACGACAACCCCGCAGATCCGTTCAAGAAGGCACTGGCCGAGGCCACCAAGGTCATGGCGAATGACCCGGAGTTGAACGTGTCCTACTCCGTCGATCCGGCAGGGGTATCGGGAGATTCCATGCGACTGCCGCAGGTGTCGCGCAGGATGACGCGCGAGGAAGTGCTGCTGGCCCGCGGGACCGCAGACGCACTGGCCCTGCACCGTCGATACCACAATGGGCAGACCCACGCGCGGTACTCGCCTCAGGGCGAGATGGCCCGTGATCTCTATGAGGCCATGGAAACCGCGCGCTGCGAGGCGATGGGTGCGCGTGACATGCCGGGCACGGCCGGAAACATCGACGCCAAGATCGCCAATGAAGCGCTGCGCAAAGGTTATGATCAGTGCAAGCAGGCCTCGGACGTGCCGCTCGCCGCGGCTGCCGGATATCTGGTGCGGCATCTCGCTACGGGACGCGATCTACCGTCGGGCGCCGAGAACGCGATGGAATTGTGGCGCGGGTTTATCGAGGATCAGGCTGGCGGGACCCTCGAAAACCTTGGTGACATTCTGGACGACCAAGCCGCCTTTGCGAAGTTCGCCCGTCAGGTGATCACCGATCTCGGCTATGGCGATCAGTTGGGCGATGATCCCGACCAGCTGGACGAGGATATGGAAGACGAGGCCGAGGAAGGCCAGGAAGAGGATCAGGAACCCGACAGCACCGGACAGGATGATCAGGACGAGGAAAACGCCGAAGGCACGCCCGAATCCTCGCAGGACGAAACGCAGGATGCGTCCGAAGCCCAGGTATCCATGGACGACATGGCGGATCAAGAGCTGGGCGAAGAGGCGGAGATGCCCGAGGGTGAGGCGCCGCTCGAACCCCCTGCCCCGCAGCCTGTGTCCGAGGCTGATCCGGACTACCAAGTTTATCTCGACGCCCACGACGAAGAGATCGGGGCCGAGGATCTGGCCGAGCCAGTCGAGTTGGAACGCCTGCGCGCCTATCTGGATCAGCAATTGGAGCCGTTGAAGGGTGCCGTGTCGCGCCTTGCCAACAAGTTGCAACGCCGGTTGCAGGCACAACAGAACCGGTCATGGGAATTTGACCGGGAGGAAGGGATGCTGGATGCGGGCCGTCTCGCCCGTGTGGTGGCGAACCCGACGACGCCGCTGTCCTTCAAGGTCGAGAAAGACACAGAATTCCGCGATACAGTCGTGACGCTGCTTTTGGACAACTCCGGCTCCATGCGGGGGCGGCCGATTTCCATTGCCGCCATCTGCGCAGACGTTCTGGCGCGCACCTTGGAACGCTGCAACGTGAAGGTCGAAATTCTCGGCTTCACCACCCGCGCATGGAAAGGCGGCCTTGCCCGCGAGGCGTGGCTCAATGATGGCCGACCGAGCCAACCCGGACGCCTCAACGATCTGCGCCACATCATCTACAAGTCCGCCGACGCGCCCTGGCGCCGGACGCGGCCCAATCTCGGCCTGATGATGAAGGAAGGGCTGCTTAAGGAAAACATCGATGGCGAGGCGCTGGAATGGGCGCACCGCCGCATGGTCTCGCGTCCAGAGGCGCGCAAGATCCTGATGGTGATCTCGGATGGCGCGCCGGTGGACGATTCCACCCTGTCCGTAAATCCTGCAAACTACCTCGAAAAGCATCTGCGCGATGTGATTGCGATGGTCGAACGCAAACGGGCTGTTGAGCTGCTGGCCATCGGGATCGGGCATGACGTCACCCGCTACTACGACCGCGCCGTGACGATTACGGATGTGGAGCAATTGGCGGGTGCCATGACCGAGCAATTGGCGGCGCTCTTTGACAGCGATCCGCGGGCACGGGCGCGCGTTATGGGAATGAAGCGCGCGAGTTGAGAGCGGCCCTTCGGGGAGAGTTTATTTGGCAAGATGAAGGTGGATCATGTTCCAGAGCTTTGAGGTCACAGCACGTCCAGAGCAAGGTCCACCGCGATTGAAGGCGCTTCGCGCCGAACTGAAAGCCGAGGGGCTGGATGGGTTCCTCGTCCCGCGCGCGGATGCGCATCAGGGCGAGTATGTCTCGGCCCGCGATGAGCGGTTGGCGTGGTTGACCGGCTTTACCGGCTCTGCCGGATTTTGTGCGGCACTTCTGGATGTCGCCGGAGTGTTCATCGACGGGCGCTACCGCACGCAGGTGAAGGCGCAGGTGGCCCCTGACTACACACCCGTGCCGTGGCCTGAAACATCGCTCGCTGATTGGCTGAAGGAGCAGTTGCCAGAGGGCGGCAAGGTCGGCTTTGATCCTTGGTTGCATACGCCCAGCCAGATTGCGCAAGCAGAGGATGGGTTGAAGGGCACGGGGATCGCATTGATCCAGTGCGACAACGTGGTGGACCGTATCTGGGACGATCAACCTGGACCAGCCGCCGAGATGGCGAAGGTCCATCCACTAGAGTTTGCCGGCGAAAGCCACGAAGACAAGCGCGCACGTCTGGCGCAAGCCTTAACCGAGTCCGGGGCAGCATCCGCAGTGATCACCCTGCCAGACAGCCTGTGCTGGCTTTTGAACATCCGCGGCTCTGACATTCCGCGCAATCCGATTGCGCAGGGCTTTGCGATTCTTCATGCCTCGGGCGCCGTGGACCTTTTCATGGATGCGGCAAAGCTGGTCGAGGTGCGGGATCATCTGGGCAACGAGGTTACCTGCTTTGCACCCGACGCCTTTCTCGGCGCGCTTGAAGCACTCGAAGAGCCGGTTCGTTTGGAAAAATCCTCGGTCCCCGTGATCGTCGCCGACGCCATCGGCGACCGGGTGCAGTGGGGTGACGACCCCTGCGCGCTGCCCAAGGCGTGCAAGAACGCAGCCGAAATCGCAGGAAGTGCCGAAGCGCATCTGCGCGATGGTGCCGCCGTGGTCGAATTGCTCGCGTGGCTCGATGCCCAAAAGCCTGGAAGCCTGCGCGAAACGCAGGTTGTCACCCAACTGGAACAGTATCGCCGCCGCGACAACGCCCTTCAGGACATCAGCTTCGAGACCATTGCAGGCACCGGCCCCAACGGCGCCATCATGCACTACCGCGTGACAGAAGAAACCGACAGCACGCTCGAAGACGGCCACCTGATCGTGCTCGACAGCGGCGGGCAGTATCTCGACGGCACCACCGACATCACCCGCACGATCCCCATCGGCACGCCGCCCGAGGAAGCGCGCGCCGCGTTTACGCGCGTGTTGATGGGCATGATCGGCATGTCCCGCCTGATTTGGCCCAAGGGTCTCGCAGGTCGTGACATCGAAGCCATTGGTCGCGCGCCTCTCTGGTATGCGCATCAGGACTTTGACCACGGGCTCGGCCACGGCGTGGGCGCCTACCTGTCCGTGCACGAGGGACCGCAACGGCTGAGCCGTGTCAGCACTGTGCCATTTGAACCGGGCATGATCCTGTCCAACGAACCGGGCTACTATCGCGAGGGCGGCTTCGGCATCCGCATCGAGAACCTGATCGTGGTGGAACAGGCCGAGTGCCCCCCCGGCGGCGATGCCCATCGCGAGATGCTGTCCTGGCGCACGTTGACCTTTGCGCCGATCGACAGACGCCTGATCGTCGTGGACATGCTGGATGCGCCGTCGCGTACATGGCTCAACGCCTATCACGCGGAAACGCTTGAGAAAATTGGGCCGCGTGTCTCGGACGAGGCGCGCGCGTGGTTGGAGCAGGCCTGCGCCCCGCTCTAGCACTGGCACGGGTGTCATTCATCTGTTACACCGGCGCTTCATCACGACGAAAATGCAATGAGAAGGAGGCTCAGGCATGGCTGATCATATCACGATCCGCAAGGCACCCGGCACATGGACCGTGCGCGCAGGTGGGGCCGTTCTGGGCGAAAGCAGCGCGGCACTTGAGCTGAGCGAAGGTGACTACCCCGCGGTCATCTACTTCCCGCGCGAGGACATCGCGATGGCCTTCCTCGACCGTACGGACAAAACCAGCCACTGCCCACACAAGGGCGATGCGAACTACTATTCCGTGGTGACCAAATCGCAGACCCTGTCAAACGCAGTCTGGACCTATGAAGACCCAATGGACGGCGTCGCCCGCATCAAGGACCACCTGGCCTTCTACACGAACAACGGAGTCACCGTCGAAGAAATCTAGCTGTGCTCTTCGGCTGCCGTCGCGGCCAATGCGCGGTTGTACGCTTTCAACGCATCCACATGAAACAGGGCACCCTGTAGCTCGGGCGCGGCGTTCTCACCGGTGAGTGTGACCACCGGAATGAACCGCACCATGGTCCGGTCAAAGATGGGCATTGCCGCCTCCAACGTGGCGTTTTGGTCCACATAGATGCCTTCGCCAATCATCTCCCAACAGCGCGCCTCATCAGCGGCACGGGCATCGTCCGGTTTGCGCATGACCGATCCCACGCGAAACATGGCCAGCAGATAGGCTTGCGGCCCGGCGGCAAGGTGAACGCCGCGCCGTTCAAGCTGGGTGAGGAAGAAGGAGCGGTCGACAAGGCGCGAGGACAGCGCCGTGGACATCGACACGGCCACCATCACCGCCAGACCGGTCTGCCAGTCTCCGGTCAGTTCAAAGACAATGAGCGTTGTGGAAATAGGCGCGCCGAGCACGGCAGCAGCAACCGCCCCCATCCCTGCGAGCGCGTAGAGCGTTACGGAACCGGAGACATCCGGGAAGATGCCAGTCGCCACTAGGCCAAACCCCAGCCCGGTCAGCGCCCCGATCATCAGCGACGGTGAAAACACCCCGCCGCCCATGCGCCCCGCCATGGTGATCGCCACGGCGGCAGTCTTCATGATGATGAACACCACGACCTCGTTCAGCGCCAATTGCCCGGTCAGCGCCAGCGAGGTGGTTTCATACCCCACGCCGATGATGTGCGGATAGAAGATCGCCATGGCACCCAGCAGCGCGCCAGCCACGGCCGGACGCAGCCAGCGGGGCATACCGGTGCGGGTCTGAAACGCCGTGCCCAAATCGTCCGTCCAGAAGATCGCGCGCATCAGCACGACGGCCACAAGCCCGCAGAGAAGCCCGAGGATCAGGAAGGCAGGCAGTTCCTGGTAGAACACCAGCTCGTTGGTATCGGGCGCCATGAACTCGGTGACATCCCCGAACTCGAGCCGGTTGATGACGGTCCCCGCGACACTTGCGATGACGATTGGGGCAAATGCATGGACAGCGAAATGGCGCAGTACGACTTCAAGGGCAAAGAGCGCACCTGCAATGGGCGCGTTGAAGCTGGCGGACACTGCAGCGGCCACTGCGCAGCCCAGAAGGTCACGACCTGTGACCCCATCGGCCTTGATCCAGCGGCACACCTTGGTCGAGATGACGGCGGCCATGTGCACAACTGGCCCCTCCCGCCCCGTGGAGCCACCCGTCGACAGGGTGATGAAGCTTGCAAATGCAGATGCGACCCCGGCCCGCGTACCCACGCGCCCGTCGCGCAGGGCCGCACCTTCGATCACGTCAGCCACACTGCGGGCGACGCCATCCTTGGTGAAGTTGTGCAGGATCAGGCCTGTAACAAGGCCGCCGACGATCGGGATGACCAGTATCCAATACCATGGCAAAGAAGACGCGAAGGTGTGCAGGTATTGCACGTCTTCGGTGCCATAGAGAAAGGCCTGCAGCGCCTCGATCCCCTTGCGAAAGAACAGCGCGGCAAAGCCTGCTGCGATACCGATGGCAAGGGCGATGAACCAGAATTGCAGCTGGTTCGGTCCGCGATGCCGCAGCACATGCCAGCCGTCCTTGCACGCGGTGACCGCGAGGGCGAGTTGCTGGGACAGAATGGATCGGTCGGGGGCGGACATGGGGCCGGGCTGCAAAAACTGTGGCTACTCAAGGGTTACGCCGATTGCTGCGGTCGCGAAAGCCCCCGCGATGTCACAGAGCCGCGATTGTGGCCCGATGGCAAGGCTTTAGCCGCTTAACAATGCACGGGCCGCGCCGCGCGCCTCATCCGTGATGGTGTCGCCCGCAAGCATCCGGGCGATCTCATCCACCCGCTCCGGCGCGGCAAGCGGCACGACCTGAGAGGTGGTCATGCCCTTCGCCACCTTTTTTTCCACGCGCCAATGATGCGCACCAAGGGCGGCCACTTGCGGCGAGTGGGTCACGACCAGCACCTGCCCCGTTTCGGCAATCTGGCTAAGGCGCCGCCCAACCGCGTCGGCGGTGGCACCACCCACGCCCCGGTCGATCTCATCAAAGATCATGGTCAGGCCCGATTGTTCCCGCGTCAGGCACACTTTGAGGGCCAGCAGAAAGCGGCTGAGTTCGCCACCCGATGCAATCTTGTTCAACGGCCCAGCAGGTGCGCCGGGATTCGTCGCTACAGTAAAGGCCACGGCATCGCGACCCTCCGGCCCCGGCTCTTCATCTGTGATCTGGGTTTCAAAAACGGCCCGCTCCATCTTGAGCGGTGCAAGCTCTGCCATCACGGCCTTGTCGAGCGCCTTGGCCGACTTGCGGCGGGCTGCGCCGAGCTTGTCTGCCGCCGCGTCATATGCGGTTTGCGCTGTATCCAACTCCGACCGCAAACGGCCAAGGTCGGCATCCCCCGCATCCAGCGCGGATAGCTTTTTGCGCAGATCATCCGCAAAACGCGCCAACTCGTCCGGGATCACATCATGCTTGCGGGCCAGCCCACGAATGGCAAACAGCCGCTCCTCGGTGTCTTCCAGCTCAGACGGGTTGAATGTCAGGGTTTCCAGCGCCGCAACGATGCCATCTGTCGCCTCATCCAACTCGACCATCGCCCGTGACAGCGCAGCCAGCGGCGCATCAAGCTGCCCCTCTGCACTGTCAGCGACACCATCGAGCCAACGGACAGCGTCAGTCACCGCTCCTTCGGCCCCGTCGTGGCCAAGGACCTGATGGGCACGCTGCACATCCTCACGAATACGTTCTGCCCCCTGCATCAGACGGCGCTTGGTG
The DNA here is from genome assembly GCF_019802125.1 of Tateyamaria omphalii. Taxonomy (GTDB): domain Bacteria; phylum Pseudomonadota; class Alphaproteobacteria; order Rhodobacterales; family Rhodobacteraceae; genus Tateyamaria; species Tateyamaria omphalii_B. The sequence continues at coordinate 805,194 of NZ_JAHVHT010000001.1, read as the reverse complement.
TCGAGTTCAGCTTCTTCACCCGGCTGCGGGTCAAGCGCGTCCAACTCGGCCACAGCGTGCCGCAGGAAATCCTCTTCCTCGCGAATGGCCGCCATCGCCGCCTCTGCCTCGGCCAGCGCCTTTTTCGCCTGTCCAACGGCGCGCCATGCCTTGCGCGTCTTGTCCCGCGCGCCCTCCAACCCCGCAAAGTCGTCAAGGATCATGCGATGCCCACGCGGGTTCAAAAGGCCCCGGTCATCATGCTGCCCATGTAATTCGATCAGAGTATCGGACAGTGCCCGCAACACCTCGCCCGAGCAGCGACGGTCATTGACCCAGGCCGTCTTGCGACCGTCAGCGGTGTTTACACGACGCAGGATCAACTCGTCGTCCACGGGCAAGCCCACCTCGTCCAGCACCGCGCGAGCGGGGTGCTCATCGGCCAGGTCGAACCACGCCGTCACCTCACCCTGCGCAGCACCCTGCCGGACCAGATCGGCACGCCCGCGCCACCCCAGCACAAAGCCCAGACTGTCCAGAAGGATCGACTTGCCTGCCCCCGTTTCACCTGTCAGCACGTTTAGGCCCGGCTGGAACTGTAGTTCCAGCCGGTCAATGATCAGCATGTCGGATATGTCCAACCCGCGCAGCATCAGCAGACCCCGGTGATGCGCGGCGCGCCGCGCCTCTTGATCAGAGCCACCGGCCCTTGATCATCTGACGATAGATCTCGGACAGCCAATTGTTGCCGCGGGCATTCGGCTCCAGCCCCTGCCCGGTCAGCAGGTTGAAACTGTCCTGATACCACTCGGTGGACTGATAGTTGTAGCCCAGGATCGCACCAGCCGTCTGTGCCTCGTCCGTGAGGCCGAGCGAAAGGTAGGCTTCGACCAGACGGTGCAGCGCCTCGGGCGTATGCGTGGTGGTCTGGAAATCCTCAACCACGACGCGGAAGCGATTGATGGCAGCGGCAAAATTGTCGCGGCGCAGATAGAACCGACCGATCTCCATCTCCTTGCCCGCAAGGTGGTCAAAGGCAAGATCGAATTTCAGGACGGAGGATTTGGCGTATTCGCTGTCAGGGTAGCGCTCGATCACCTCGCGCAGCGATTGCAGCGCCTGGAAGGTCAGGCCCTGATCGCGCCCCACCTCATCGATCTGATCATAGTAGCTCAGCGCCAGCAGATACTGGGCATAAGCCGCATCATCGTCATCGGGATAGAAGTCAATGAAGCGTTGCGCGGACGAACGGCTGTTGGGGTAGTCCTTGTCCCGGTGGTAGGCAAAGGCCTGCATGATCAGTGCGCGGCGCGCCCAATCAGAGTAAGGATAAAGCCGCTCGATCTCACCAAAGTAGAAGGCCGCGTCGGTCAGGTCCCCCTGCTCCAACTCGAACTCACCGCGTTCAAAGATCTGCTCAGCCGAGAAGCTCTCGAGCGGGACTTCCTGACGGTTGAAGAACCCGCCTGTGGTCGGACGCCCATTGTCGCCGCCGCACGCCGCCAAAAGCGCTGCCATGGTTGTCACTGCCGCAAGACGCGCGATGGAATTTCCGCGGATCATCCCTTGCCACCCCCAAGATGCTCAACACCGCCCGTTTGGGGCTGTTTGCCTGTCTCTAGCACAAAGTTTTGGTGGGGTGAAATGACGATTTACCCGCGCAATGACGTTCAGGCGACTTCCGGGATTTCGTCCCAGACCAGCCCCGCGCCGGGCAACCGGGCAGTCATGTCGGGATCGCATGTGACCATGCGAACGGCATCAGGTGTGGCGAAGAGTTCGCGCAGCAACTGGTTGGTCAGCGTATGGCCCGCCCGGACACCGGTATAGTGGCCGATCAACGGCGCACCGGCGAGCGCCAGGTCACCAAGCGCATCCAGCATCTTGTGGCGTACGGGCTCGTCGGCGTGGCGCAAACCGCCGGGGCTCGACACCCGGTCGCCATCAAACACGACCGCATTCACACCAGGCGCGCCGCCCAGAGCCAGGCCATTGGCCTGCATGTTCTTGACGTCATCCTTACGGCAGAAGGTGCGGCTGTCGCTCAACTCGCGGGCAAAGCTGCCATTCGCCATGTTCAGCGACTTCGACTGACGGCCGATGGCCGAGTCGGCAAAATCGATGTGGAAGTCGATGCGCATCTCTTTTGCCGGGGCGATGCTGGCACTGGCGTCGCCGTGGGTAACCGTCACGGTCTTTAGCACTTCCAGCGCCCGCACGCGGGCGGGCAAACGGCGCAAACCGCGCTGCATGATGCCACGCACGAAAGGCAGGGCTGACCCGTCAACGATCGGCACTTCGGGGCCATCAATCTCGATCAGGGCGTTGTGAACGCCGCAGCCTGCGATGGCAGCCATGATATGTTCGACAGTACCTACGGATACGCCTGCGTCATTCACCAGCGTCGTGCACAACGGGGACTGGTGCACCGCGTCGTAGCGGGCCGGGATCAGCGCATCGCGGTCGGTGATGTCGGTGCGGCAAAACCAGATGCCGTGCTCGGCCATGGCGGGACGGATCGTAAGACGCGCAGGCCGACCGGAATGCAGTCCGCATCCGGTGAACACTACAGGTCCTTTAACAGTTGTCTGCACGGGCCCCACCCATAACAATTTCCTACGCCCTCACAGCTAAGCGCGCGGGGGGCAACACACAACTCACTCTTTGCAACGGTCTGAAACATCGTTGTAACAGATGCGCAGCAACGCGCCCGACAACCTGTAAGGGCTTGATTCCAAAAACGAAAAGAGGCCGCTCGCGAGCGGCCTCTCGACTGGTTTGTGACCAGAAATCAGTTCGCCTGGCGACGCAGGAAGGCCGGGATTTCAATCCGCTCCTGATCCGGATCAGCGGCTTCCGCGGGGCGCGGCGCAGGTGCGGGCGCTGGCGCGGCACCTCGGGCCTGGACCGGCGGCTGTTGGCGCGCGGGGCGCTGCTCGGCACCGCCCGGTGCGCCTTCATTCGTCCCGGTCATGCGATTGATCAGGGAGTTGATGCCAAAGCGCGGCTTGTCTGCCGCCGCGGCCGGTGCCTCCTGTGCAGGCTGAGGAGCTGCGGCAGCGGGCGCAACCTTCTGGGTTGCTGCACGCAGGCGGGCCAGCGCTTCCGGCGACGGGGTGCCGGGCGCAGGTGCGCGCGGGGCCACGAATTCTTCAGCAGCAGGCAATTCGGGCTCGGGCCGAGGCTCGAACGCAGCGACTTGCGGCTGATATGCTGGGGGCGGAAGGTCATCCTCTGCAGCAGCAGGGGTGTCATCGGCAAAGATATCTTCGGCCATGTCCTGTGCTGCCGCCTGCTGAACGTCCAGTTCCTGGAACAGCGTAGGCTCCTCCGCTGCAGCAGCAACCGGTGCCGCCGCAGGTTCAGGCATCGGTTGTGGTGCCGGTGCAGGCTCTTCAGCCGCCGTTGTCTGCGGCAGCGGGGCGGCCATGGACCGGCGCGGCACTGGAATTTCGGTCTGCACGTCTGTGGCGTCGATGCCTGTGGCGACGACGCTCACACGCATCATGCCCTCCATGGCCGTGTCCAGTGTCGAGCCGACGATGATATTCGCGTCCGGGTCCACTTCTTCGCGGATGCGGTTGGCGGCTTCGTCCAGTTCGAACAGCGTCAGGTCGTGGGCACCGGTGATGTTGATCAGCACACCCTTGGCACCACGCAGCGAAATCTCGTCCAGAAGCGGGTTGGCGATGGCCTTTTCAGCAGCCTGGATTGCGCGATCTTCGCCGTCAGCTTCGCCCGTGCCCATCATCGCCTTGCCCATCTCGTCCATCACGGCGCGCACGTCCGCAAAGTCGAGGTTGATCAGGCCCGGGCGTACCATCAGGTCGGTCACGCCTTTCACACCTTGATACAGCACATCGTCGGCCATGCTGAACGCTTCGGTGAACGTCGTCTTTTCATTGGCGAGACGGAACAGGTTCTGGTTCGGGATGATGATCAGCGTGTCGACCATCTTCTGCAGGCTTTCGACACCGTCCTCGGCCTGGCGCATCCGCTTGGCGCCCTCGAACTGGAAGGGCTTTGTGACAACACCAACGGTCAGAACACCCAGTTCACGCGCGGCTTGCGCGATGATCGGCGCAGCACCTGTCCCTGTGCCTCCGCCCATGCCAGCAGTGATGAAGCACATGTGTGCGCCGGCAAGGTGATCGACGATCTGTTCGATTGATTCTTCGGCAGCGGCGGCACCGACGCTGGCGCGTGCCCCGGCCCCAAGTCCCTCGGTCACCTTGATGCCCAACTGGACCCGGTTCGTCGCGGCGGACTGCTGCAGCGCCTGCGCATCGGTATTGGCAACGACGAAATCGACGCCATCCAGTTGTTTTTCAATCATGTTATTGACGGCATTGCCCCCTGCGCCACCAACACCGAAGACGGTGATACGCGGTTTCAACTCGTCATGTCCGGGCATGGAAAGGTTCAGGGTCATAGGTCAGGTCCGCCTGTCTGGTTGCCGCATTCGCGGGTGTTTTTGTGCCTAAATTTGTCCAACCGTAGCGATTCAGGGGTCAAACGTCACCCATAAATCGCAAAAACACCGCAAAATATGGGCGAATTCTCGCTGTTTTTTACCGGATGTCCGCATGGACCCCAGATGTCGCTACTACCAGTTGTCCCGGAACCATTTGACGGCCCGACGCAGGCTGCGCGCCGGGTAGCGGTCGGCGGGGATGTCGAAATCCCACCACTCGTCCTGCGGATGCGCGGCAAACAGCGCGAGGCCGACAGCAGATGCAAAGCCGGGGCCGGTTGCGGCCTGCGGCAGACCATGCACGCGCAGCGGACGTCCCAGGCGCACCTGCTGACCAAGGATTTTCGACGCTAACCCATCGAGGCCCGGGATCTGGCTCCCGCCACCCGTTAGCACGATCTGTTGGCTCGGCAGATGATCAAAACCCGCAGCGTCCAGACGGGCGCGTACTTCTTCGAGGATCTCTTCCACACGCGGGCGCATGATACCGATCAACTCCGCCCGGCTCGCCGTGCGCCGGTCATGCTCATAATCACCCGTATCGCCGCCAATCTCGATCATCTCGCGGTCATCCATGCCCGTGGCATGCACCCCGCCATAGAACGTCTTGATCCGCTCGGCGTTGGTCATGGGCACTTGCAGGCCCATGGATATGTCGCTCGTCACATGATCGCCACCCATGCGCACCGCATCGCCATAGATCATGTGCTTCTTGATAAAGATCGACACGCCCGTTGATCCCCCGCCCAGATCGATACAGGCGGCACCCAACTCCTGCTCATCCTCCACCAGCGCCGAAATGCCGGAGGCATAGGCCGACGAAGCGATGCCCGCCAGTTCCAGATCACAGCGCTTGATGCAGTGGGCCAGATGCTGCACGGCCTGCGCATCGACGGTCAGCATGTGCATGTCTACCGCCAATTCATTGCCCATCTGCCCACGCGGGTCCGACAGACCCGACCGATGATCGAGGGCAAAGTTCACGGGCTGCGCATGCAGCACCTCGCGCCCGTGTCCGTAATCGGGCACGTCACAGCGCGACAGAACGCGCGCCACGTCCTGTTCGGTCACGACCTCTCCATCCAGATCAAGCCGCGCATCCAGCCCGTAGCTGCGCGGCTCCGCCCCAGCAAAGCACGCGATCACATGATCGACGCGGATGCCCGCCATCTTCTGCGCAGCCTGAAGCGCCGTGCGAATGGCACGTTCCGTCTCCTGCATGGCGCTGATCTCGCCAAAGCGGACGCCGCGCGACCGCGTGGTGGCCGCACCGATCACCCGGAACCCGGACTGACCGGCGAGCGAGCCGATCTCGCCCTCATCGCCCAGCTTGGTGCTGCCATCGAAACGCAGGACCAGGCACGCGATCTTGGAACTGCCCACATCCAGAATGGCGACCACCCCGCGCTGCATCGCGATCTTGCGCATGTTCCGCATGCTGCGTTGGCTGGCATAAAGGTCGGTCATCACTGTCTTTCGGTCCCGGAATTCAATTGTCGTATGCGCCACCATTCTTCGGTGGAGTAATCTGTCATGCGCACGGTGGGGCGGTCGGCCAGACGCAGGTCGATGCGCGCAACATCGCGCTTCAAAACCTCGTCCACTTCATCAAGGGCGATCACACGCTCCAGCGCCTGCACGGCCCCATCCGTGGGCAGCATGATGCGCTGGTCACGGTCAAGCACGACATCCCAACGGCGGTCACCCAGACGGACAAGTCCTCGCATACGGTCGCCCAACGGCGCACCCGCAGCGATCAACTGCATGGCCTCACCCACATGGGCAGCAGCCCCCTCCCCTGCGATCACAGGCAGATCGGGGCGGATGTTGCGGCGCGGAATGGGCCGCACATGCGCACCGCTTGCATCGATCAACGTCAGCCCCTCGGGCCTCCGCCAGATCGCGACGGGCACACGCGGCGTGACATCGACCTGTAAGACGCCGCCCGGACGGATGCGTACGGACGCTTCCTTGACCGGTGGCATCTGCAGAACCGTCTGGCGGATCGCGTCCGGGTCGAGGTCGAAAGAGGACATTGGGAAATCCAGCGGCACCGCCACGCGAATGGCTTCAGCCAGCTCGGCATCGGCCCCGTCAATGGCCATCAGGTTGACCCTGAATTCCGGGCGCTCCTCGATACTGGCCCGCGCCTCTGCAACGGTGGCCTGGATCGCGGCCTGCGTATCAGGGTTGGACAGCCACCAGCTTGCCCCGCCGAAGCAAACGCAAAAGGGAATGCCCGCCCTGAGCAGCAACCGCACGCCGGGCGTCAGCATTAGGCGCTGCATGCGCCAGGACCAGCGCGAGGGGGCGGGATCTGGGCGCTTCACCTGTTGCACGAGGCGTCCTCCACCATCCATGCGCACAGCTCGCCAAAGCTCATGCCCGCCGCCTGCGCCTGTTCCGGCGTCAGCGACGTGGGCGTCATGCCGGGCTGCGTGTTGGTCTCGAGCAGGATCAGGCCAGCTGCGCCTTTGCTTTCATCCCAACGGAAATCCGTGCGGCTCACGCCACGGCAGCCAAGCGCCTCGTGGGCGCGCAGCGCGTAGTCAAGGCAGAGGTCGGAAATCTCCTTCGGCACATTGGCCGGGATTTCGTGCCGCGACCCTCCGGGCTTGTACTTGGCGTCGTAATCGTACCAGCCATCGGTGATGATATCGGTGACAGCCAACGCACGGTCACCCATTACAGTGGTCGTCAACTCGCGCCCATGGGCAAACGCCTCGACCATTACATGATCGGGCATCTTGTCATCCAGCTTCGGAGGTCCGTTTGAGCCTTCGTGGACCAGGTAGACACCCACGCTCGACCCTTCATTGTTGGGTTTGACCACGTAGGGCGGCGCCATCACATGATCGGCCATCACATCGGCCTTGGGGCAAATCACGCTGTCCACGACCGGCAAGCCTGCGGTCCGAAACACGTCCTTGCTGCGCTGCTTGTCCATCGCAAGGGCCGAGGCCAGCACGCCAGAATGCGAATAGGGAATACCCAGCCACTCGAGGATGCCCTGAACGCAGCCATCCTCACCCCAACGGCCATGAAGGCAGTTGAGCACGGCATCCGGCGAAATGTCCTGCAAAACCGAAGCAAGGTCGGGGCCAGCATCGACCTCGACCACTTCATAACCCATGTCCCTCAGCGCGGCTGCGCAGGCCTGTCCCGTTGACAACGACACCTCGCGCTCAGCCGAGGGGCCACCCAATAACACCGCCACTTTGGAACGTCTGCTCGACTGCCCCGCCATGTGCCTCTAAGTCCCGGGGTCCTTTTGCGAACCCTCGATTTATACGCCGATTTTCGGCATGCCTTGCGCCCGCGATCCTATGCTGGATCACCGATGCGCATGATTTCCCATTCTAGCGTGATGCCGCTGGAATCGTAAACCTTTTTTCGCACGTCTTCGCCCAATCCTTCCAGATCAGCGGCGGTTGCCTGCCCGGTGTTGATCAGGAAGTTGGAATGTTTCTCGCTCATCTGCGCCCCACCCCGCCGTGCGCCGCGCATGCCCGCGTCGTCGATAACCTTCCACGCCTTCAGATCATGGACATCGTCGTCCCGCCCCGTCGAAGAAAAGCCTGCCGGATTGCGAAATGTCGACCCAGCGCTCCGGTCTTTGGTGGGCTGCGTCGCGTCGCGCTTGGCGAGTTGATCGGTCATGCGGGCGTGCAGCGCGTCGGGCTCCGCCTTCGTGCCGCGCAACGTCACATGGGTCAGCACCGCACCTTCGGGCAGATCACTCTGACGGTATTGGAAATTCAAATCGTCGGCACGCAACGTGGTCACGGTCCCATCCCGCAACACCACCTGCGCCTCGACAAACACGTCTGCCGTGTAACTGCCGTAGCAGCCCGCGTTCATGCGCACTGCGCCACCGATGGCACCGGGGATCGTGCGCAGAAAGGTCAGATCGATCCCGGCATCCGCCGCCTTGCGCGCCACATGGGCATCGAGAGCGGCGGCGCCTGCAGTGACAGTCTCTTCGCCCACCTCGATCCCGTTGAAGCCACGGCCCAACCGGATCACCACTGCCCGCAGCCCACCGTCCCGGACAATCAGATTGCTGCCGACACCCATGGGAAAGACCTGCACGGCAGGATCAAGCGCCGCCAGAAACGCACTCAGGTCCTCGACGTCAGCTGGTTGAAACAGCCAATCCGCCGGCCCGCCCACGCGCAACCACGTGAGGCCGGACAGGTCCTTGTTCGGGGTCAGAGTGCCGCGTACGGGCGGAAGATCATACATCATGGGCAGCCAATGCCGCCCGAGGTGCCAGAGGTCAAGACGCCGCGCGGTTGCGGCGGAACAACCAGGACAGCACGGCGCCACCAATCATGCCGGACGCCATCGGCAAACCCACGAGATAGGTCGCAACCACCAGCGCAAACCCGTCCCCGGGCAAGCTGTCGGGCGACACGCCGACCCACAGGACGGCAGCGACCAGCAACAGGAACACGGCCACCATGCGTCGCAGCATGAAGCGTGACGCCATGGACCAGCCCGTGGCAATCCCCAGCCCCAGGGCTGCAAGTGAAATGGCATACATCATCGGATCAGCCTCCCTTTGATCCAGCGGCTCAGATAGATGACGGGCCAGCGCAGAATGCTCATGCCCGCCAGCATCACGGCAAAGCCCACCCACGGCCCATGCTGCCACGTGACATACCCGATGATCGGAATGCCCACCGTGATCAGGCCATAAGCGTTGGTCCAGTGGTTGTCCCGGCTCGGCATCATCGCCATCACATTGGCGACAACGGCCCAAAGGCAGGCAAGGATCAGCGACAGGCTCATGAACGCAGCTCCGGCGGAAGTTGGGGGTTCTGACCGCGCGCCTTGCCCCAGAAATAGCGCAACGGGTTGCGGAACATCGACACGAAGGCAGCGAGTGCCAACAGCCCGGCCCACCACGCCACCGCCACGCTGATCCAAAGGATCAGGACGGGTGCCGCAACAAGCAATGCCACACCCGGCACAAATTGCCGCCGCATCGGCAGCATCGCGACGCATGTCGCGGCCAGCACCCACCCGATACACACCAAAAGCAACGTCACCCACGCCCTCCGATCCGACCGCCAATGGTCCAGCCCAACATCAAGGCCAGCGCCGCAGGTCCAGCAAAGAAAAGGGGTGAACCCGGCCCACCGGCAAACAGGTGATAAAGGCTCAGAACCACGCACAAAATGACAAGCACGCCAAGCACTTTCACCAAATTACGCATACGCAGCAGGATGCCGATCGGCAGCATCAACAGCGCGAATATGATCGCAACAGTGGTCACGCAGCACCCTTCTGCAACCGCGCGGGCAACCCGTTGGCCCAGGCGCTGATTGACCCCGCACCGAGGCACACGACCATGTCACCAGGCCGCGCCTGTTCGCGCACCAACCGCTCCAAATCGTTCTCGTCCACGACAGCACGGGCGTGACGATGACCGTGACGGATTAGACCGGCCACCAGATCATCGCGGCTGGCGCCTTCAATGGGCTCTTCTCCGGCGGCAAAAACATCGCCAATCCCCACGACATCCGCATCGTTGAAGCAGGAACAGAAATCCTCGAAATGGTGATGCAGCCGCGTGTAGCGATGCGGCTGGTGGACCGCGATGACGCGGCCCGTCGTGGCTTGGCGCGCAGCTTTCAGCACGGCGGCAATCTCGGTTGGATGGTGTCCGTAGTCGTCGATGATCGTGATGCCCTCAACCTCGCCCACACGGGTAAACCGGCGGTTAACGCCGCCGAAATTGGCCAGTGCAGTGCGGATCTCGTCCGCTTTCATGCCCAGATGACGGGCCACAGCCACAGCGCTCAACGCGTTTGAGACATTGTGATCGCCGGGCATCGGCAGACTACAGCCCTCAATCACCTGATCCTCGGCCTGCAACGCGATGTCGAAATGCGCCACGCCGTTCTCATAGGTCAGGTTCATGGCACGCACATCGGCCTGCGCGTTGAAGCCATAAGTCACAACCCGGCGATCCGTGATCTTGCCCACAAGGCTTTGCACATCCGGATCATCGGTACAGCACACGGCCAACCCATAAAACGGAATGTTCGACACAAAGTCATAGAACCCCTTGTGCAGCGCCTCTTCGGTCCCCCAATGCTCCATATGCTCGGGGTCGATATTGGTCACAATGGCGATGGTCGCAGGCAAACGGTTGAAGGTGCCGTCGCTCTCGTCGGCCTCGACCACCATCCACTCGCCATCCCCTTTACGGGCGTTCGAGCCATAGGCATGGATGATCCCGCCATTCACGACAGTGGGGTCAAACTTGCCCTCATCCAGCAGGGCCGCAACCATAGTGGTCGTTGTCGTCTTCCCATGCGTTCCTGCCACGGCAATGTTAGACCGCAACCGCATCAACTCCGCCAGCATCTCGGCCCGGCGCACGATGGGCAGGCCCCGCGCCCGCGCCGCGTCCAGCTCCGCATTGCCCGGTTTGATGGCGGAGGAGATCACGACAACCTCCGCCTCCTCAATATTCTTCGCATTCTGCCCCACGAATACCCGCGCGCCCAGCTCTTCCAGCCGCTCGGTGATCGGTGTTCGCTTCAGGTCAGACCCTTGCACCACATAGCCGTGGTTCAAAAGCACCTCGGCAATGCCCGACATGCCGATCCCGCCGATCCCGACGAAATGAATGGGGCCCACGTCTCCGGGCAGTTTGGTGGCGGCATTCATTGGGCTTTCCCTTTCTGGCTGAGGGTTTCGACCATATAGACAAGTTGCTCGGTGGCATCGGGCTTGGCAACGGTCAAAGCGGCGTTGGCCATCTGCAACGCGCCGTCTGGATTGTCCAGCACGGCATTGATCTGTTCCGCGACGTTCTCGACGCTCAACTGGCTTTCGGGGATCAGGATAGCCGCCCCCGCATCCACCAGCCCACGCGCATTGGCCGTCTGTTCGTCGCGGATGGCCGACGCGAGCGGCACGAGGATCGACGGACGCCCGATGATCGAGATGTCCGCAACCGACGATGCCCCCGAGCGCGAGATGATCAACTGCGACTCGGTCATCCGGCGCGGCACATCGTGAAAGAAGGGCTGCACATCGGCATTGATCCCATGCTCGACATAGAAGCTGCGCACACGCTCCTCGTCCTCGCCACGCGCCTGATGGCTCACACGCAGGTTCCGCAAGCGCTCCATCGACAGGCTGGCAATGGCAGGCGGGATCACATCGGACAGGATGCGCGCACCCTGACTGCCACCGATCACCAAAATCTCCATCGGGTAATCACCGGGCGCGATATAGCCCGCCCCTGCCCGCTCCAGCACGGACCCGCGCACCGGATTACCGACATAGGTGCCTTCGACGCCCTCCGGCAGTTCCGTCGGCCAGGTGCCGCAGGCGACAGCATCAACGCGCTTGGCAAAAAGCTGGTTCACACGGCCCAACACGCCATTCTGTTCATGGATCATGCGCGGCACACGCAGGATCGTGGCGGCAGCGAGCGCCGGAATGGTGGGATAGCCTCCAAAACCGACAACCGCCGCAGGCCTATCGCGCAACATCTTGATCTTCGCCCCGGCAATCCCCGCCGCAATGCGAAACGGCACAGCCGCTTTCGCCAGCGGTCCGCCGCGTGCAAAGGTTGCGGACGACACTTGCTCGATCTCCGTCGTATGCGGAAAGCCCCCGGTGTAACGCGCACCGCGCGCATCCGTGCTCAGCTTCACCCGCCAGCCGCGCGCCAGCATCGCCTCGGCCAGCGCCTGGGCCGGGAACATATGCCCGCCCGAGCCACCCGCAGCCATGAGGAGAAGCGGCTGTTTCGTCATCGGCGACGCCCCAAAAGATCAGAAATCTCACCCTGCGGACGGCTCCGGGTAAAGGCCAGAAGCATGCCAACCGCAATGCCCGACGCAATCACGGACGACCCGCCATAGCTGACAAAGGGCAATGTCATCCCCTTGGCAGGCAATAAGCGCACGGCCACGCCCATGTTGATCATGGCCTGCACGCCGAACATGCAGGCCAGCCCCGTGCCCGCCAGCCGAATGAACGGATCACGCTCACGCATCAGGCGCAGCAGCGACCGCACGACAATCCCGGTGTAAAGCGCGATGATGCACAAAACGAGGATCAGACCGTATTCCTCGGCCGCCACGGCAATAATGAAATCGGTATGGGCATCGGGCAGCGACCATTTCACCTGCCCCTCGCCCACACCGACACCGAACAGACCACCCTCTTGAATGGCGTTGGTGGCATAGCCCAACTGCGTACGCGGATCGACATCAGGGCTCAGAAACCCGTCAATCCGACGGGCGAAGTGTTCCGAGTTCGAATAGGCAATCGTGCCGCCAAAAACGACCAGCCCCGCCATGCCCACAAGCAGGATCATCGGCGCGCCAGCCACGAAATACATCACGCCCCAGCCAAACAGGACAAGGCATGCCTGACCAAAATCAGGCTGCAGTGCCAGCATCAAAACGATGGAAATGCAAAGGGCAAAGGACCACGTCCGCCCCGGCGGCCCGTTCAAATCCTGGCTCGCCGCCAGCATCCACGCGGCAGCGACAACAAAACCGGGTTTCAAAAACTCAGACGGCTGGATGGCCGCGAAGCCAAGCGAATACCAACGCACCGCGCCCTTGCCGAAATCCGTGCCAAAGAAGGGCAGCATGGCAAGCGCGACAAAGGACACGAGAAAGCCCAGCACCGCCAACCGCCGCACCACAACCGGCGACATCATCGACGTGACAATCATCACCATCAGCGCCAGCACGCCGAAGAATGCCTGCCGGGTCACGTAGTGAAAGGGCGGAAATCCGTTCTTTTCAGCCAGCGGCACCGACGCCGCCAGCCCCAGAAGCAGGCCAATCGCAAACAGAAACAGCACGCAACTCAACGACCATTTGTCGACCGTCCGCCACCACTTGGGAAGAATGGGTTCGCCGTCCCGTACCGGAACCGCGCCATAGACCATCTCAGTCATGATCTGCCGCCTTGCTGCCTGTCTCTGCCTCACGCCGCGGGTTGCTCCCGCGTACGTTAGCGCCAAGCATAGCGGCAAAAGAACGCGCGGGCCAGCCTTAGTTTACTGGCCCACAGGCAAGGTTACGCCGCCTTATGCGTGCCCCGGATCGGGTAGTCATTGGCGCGGACAAAGGTGATGCCCTTCAGCACGCCCTCCAGATCGGGCCGCAGGAACGGCGCGTTCGACACATCGACCATCTGAATGGCGCCGTCCCCGTTCACGACAAACAGACCGGGCTCGGGGAACGGACGGTCGGTTTCCTTCGGGCTTCGCGGGTCCGACACATAAACACCCAGCGCGACCATCTGCTCAGGCGTCAGCCCATATCCCATGGCAACGGTCAGCCCCTTCTCATCGGCCATCGCCTGCGCCTTCTCCTCGGGATCACCCGAAACAGCCACAACGTCGACACCTTGAGCGTTAAAGTCGGCCTCAAGGTCCTGCAACTTCGCGAGATACGTCTTGCACAAGGGACAATGGAGCCCGCGATAGACAACGACCAACTGCCAGTCATGACCGCCCTGCGGCGCGCCAAGGGTCAGCGTCCCGCCCCCAAGCTTTGCAAGGTCAAGTTTCGGGAAAGGGCTGCCTGCGGCCAGTGCTGTCATCGGGGTCTCTCCTGCGGTCTGCTGTTTCATTGCATCCGACGTAGGCGAATGGCTCACGCGCACAACCCCACCGGCTTGACCCTTTCTGTGCAATGCTGCACGGGGACGTCATGGATTTTGATACCCTGATCATCGGCGCCGGCGCGGCAGGCATGATGTGCGCGGCCCACGCAGGTGGGCGCGTGCTGCTGGTCGATCACGCAAAGGCGCCGGGGGAAAAGATCCGCATCTCCGGCGGCGGGCGCTGCAATTTCACCAACCTCCACTGCGATCCGCAGGCCTTCATCAGCGAAAACCCCCATTTCGCCAAATCGGCGCTGGCGCGCTACACGCAATGGGATTTCATCGACCTTGTCGACCGGCACAGTATCCCCTGGCACGAAAAAACACTGGGCCAGCTCTTCTGCGACACCTCTGCCAAGGACATCATCGCCATGCTGCGCGGGCTCATGCAGTCCGCCGGAGCCGAGCTGCATTTGCAGACCGAAATCTCCGACTTCACCAAAGGCGACAATGGCTTCAGCTTCACACTGAACGGAAAATCCAAGCACACGGCCCGCAACGCAGTCATCGCCACAGGCGGCAAATCCATCCCGAAAATGGGGGCGACAGGTTTCGCCTACGACATCGCAAAACAATTCGGCCACCGGGTCACGGCGACAGAACCCGCACTTGTCCCCTTCACCTTCCCCGACCGGCGTTTTGCGGACATCTCAGGCGTCTCATGCCCCGCCCGCGTCACCGCAAACGGCACCAGCTTCGACGAAGGCATGCTTTTCACGCACCGCGGCCTGTCGGGCCCCGCGATCCTGCAGGCGTCCAGCTACTGGGACGCGGGCGATGCGATCACGGTCCATCTCGCCCCCGAAACCAACCTCGCCGCCCTCTTGCGCGACAAACGCACAAGCGACGGCAAGAAAGCCCTAACAACCGAACTGTCGCGCCACCTCCCCGCCCGCCTCGTGGATCACCTCAGCACCCAGATGGACCTCTTGGGCCGCCTAGGAGACCTCTCCGACGCGCGCATCGACGCGCTGACCCACGACCTGACCCAATGGCAACTCACGCCCGGCGGCACGGAAGGCTACCGCACGGCCGAGGTCACACGCGGCGGCGTCGCGACCGACCAGATCAGCTCCAAAACCATGGAATCGCAAACCACGCCGGGCCTCTACTTCATCGGCGAAGCGCTCGACGTGACCGGATGGCTGGGCGGCTACAACTTCCAATGGGCCTGGTCCTCGGCCATGGCGACAGCGCGACATCTTTCGGAACAGGTTTGAAGCCTGCGTTAAGTTACTTGCACCCAGTTTCTCCACGGGGTGGCCGACAGCTTTTGCAAGCAAAAGCAGTCCTTGCCACTGATTGCGTCTGCATACGCAGTCGCAATCTCCGTGTTTTGGTGGGTCCGAAGCCAAAAACAAATAATGTCGTGCGCGCGCACGCGCGCTCCGCTGGGTCACAACCGCTTGGTCACTTCCGCCACGAAATCCTCACCGCGCCGCTCGAAACTGTCATACTGATCGAAACTCGCCGCTGCGGGCGCAAGCAGAACCACGTCACCCTCGTCGGCATCGGCCATCGCCGCCTCAACGGCAGCCCCCATCGTCCCGCATACCTGCGCATCCACGTCAATCTGCATGGCAAACTGCGCCGCCTCGCGCCCGATGACATAGGCTTTCTTCACCTTGCCCACGGAAGATGCGAGGCCCTCCAGCCCACCCTCCTTCTGCAAACCGCCGCAAATCCACCGGATGTTGTCAAAGGCGGCGAGTGCCTTTGCCGCGCTGTCGACATTGGTAGCCTTGCTGTCGTTGACATAGCGGACGCCCCCGGCTTCCGCGATGGTCTGGCTGCGATGCGGCAGGCCCGCAAAACTGTGAAACGCGTGCTCGATCACCTTGGGCGCCACCCCAACCGCGCGGGCCGCGGCATAGGCGGCGCAGGCGTTCTGGTGGTTGTGCGCGCCCGGCAATCCCGCCACGCCGCGCAAGTCAACGGACGCCACCTGCCGCCCCTTCCGGTACTCCGACAGAAACCCTTTCTTGGCAAATACCTGCCAGCCGGGCCCGGTCAGCTTCTCAGCGACGGACACCCGGATCACCCGATCATCCGTCGGCCCTTCGGCAAGTTGCCCCGCCAAGAACCGCCCCTCATCCTCATCCACACCGATCACGGCCCGATCCGGCCCGCCCTCGGCAAAGAGCCGGCGCTTGGCGGCGAAATAGCCACCCATACCCGCGTGACGATCCAGATGATCGGGGGATAGGTTCGTAAATACAGCCACATCCGGCGTCAGACTGCGCGCCAGATCGGTCTGGTAGCTCGACAGCTCCAGCACCACCACCTCGCCATCGTGGGGCGGATCGATATCCAGCACACCTCGCCCGATGTTGCCCGCCAACTGGCTGGGTCGTCCCGCCACTTCCATGATATGGTGGATCAGTGCGCAGGTCGTTGATTTGCCGTTCGAGCCGGTGACCGCAATCACCCGCGGCGCGGTATCGAAGCGGTGCCAGTCGGAGGTGGCAAAGGACTGAAAAAACAGCCCGATGTCGTTGTCTACCGGCACGCCTGCGGCCCATGCGGCTGCAATCACCGGGTTCGGCGTGGGGTAAAGATGCGGAATGCCGGGGCTTACAATCAGCCGCGCGACGTCCTGGAACGCCCCCTGTTTTTTGAGGTTGAGGCAGGTGAACCCTTCCTCTTCGGCACGTGCCTGCGCCTCCGGGTTGTCATCCCAGCAAATGGGCGTCGCACCGCCCGCAGCCAGCGCACGTGCCGCCGACAGACCGGAGCGGCCCAGCCCGAGGACAGCCACCCGTGCACCGTTCAGACCTTGCACCGGGATCATCGTGCTGCGCTCTGGGGGCTCTGCCCCCAGACCCCCGAAGTATTTTCAGCCAGAAGAAAGATCATCACCACGCCTTTTCCTGCCGGTCGCGAAAGAATTTGCCAGTCAGGTGTGCCGGTGCGTCGAGCGCTAGCCAGATCGCGGTATCGGCCCCTTCTTCCGGTGTGCGCGGTGCGGCCTGGCCGCCCATGCGCGTATGCACCCAGCCGGGGCACATCGCGTTGATACTGACGCCTGCTGGAAGGTCGCGCGGCAGGGCATGAGACATTGCATTCAACGCCGCCTTGGCGACACCATAACCACCGGGGCCTTCCAGCCCCTCGTCAAAGGCCCCCCACCCGGAACTGACATTGATGATCCGTCCGCCACCGGCCCGCGCCATGTGCGGCAGGCACAGCAGGATCAGCTCGAACGGCGCGTGAAACATCACCTGCATCGACCGGCGCAGGCCTTCGGGATGGGCAATCATGCTGTCTTCGATCAGGATGCCCGCGTTGTTGATCAGGATGTCGATCTCGCCTGCGTCCGCGATGGCCGGTGCAAAAGTCTCGGGCGCTTCAAGGTCCAAATGCACCCAATCGCACGCAATACCTGCGGCTGCCGCAGCGCCCGCCTGCGCATCCCGCACCCCGATCACCACTTCCACGCCCCGCGCGCGCAAGCCTTCGGCCATGGCATAGCCGATGCCGCGATTGCCCCCGGTGACCAGCGCGCGCGGCACTAGCGCACCTTGAGCGTGGCAAGGCCAATCATCGCGAGGATCAGCGAGATGATCCAGAACCGGATCACGATCTGCGGCTCGGCCCAACCTTTTTTCTCATAATGGTGGTGGATGGGCGCCATCAGGAACACCCGCTTGCCCGTCCGCTTGAAATAGAGGACCTGCACGATCACCGACAGCGCCTCGACTACGAAGAGGCCGCCCACGATCGCCAGCACCAGCTCGTGCTTGGTCGCCACCGCAATGGCCCCCAAAGCGCCGCCCAGGGCCAGCGACCCGGTGTCGCCCATGAACACGGCGGCAGGCGGCGCGTTATACCACAGAAAGCCAAGACCTCCGCCGAACAGCGCGGCAGCAAAGATCAGCAACTCGCCGGTGCCGGGCACGTAGTGCACATCGAGATACTCGGTGAAGTCCACGCGCCCCACGGCATAGGCAATGATGCCCAGCGTGCCGCCCGCGATCATCACGGGCATGATAGCCAGCCCATCCAATCCGTCCGTCAGGTTCACCGCATTGGCAGAGCCGACGATCACGATGATCGAAAACGGGATGAACAGAAAACTCAGGTTGATCAGCAGGTCCTTGAACACTGGCACTGCCAGCTGGTTCTGCAAGGCTTCGGGGTGGTTCACCGTCGCAAAGTAGGCGGCAATGCCCGCGATCAAAAACCCCAGCAAAAGCCGCACCTTGCCGGGCACGCCTGCCGTCGTCTGCTTGGACACCTTGGCGTAATCATCGGCAAACCCGATCAAGGCAAAGGCCAAGGTCACGCCCAGCACGATCCACATGAACGGATTGTCCCAGCGCGCCCAGAGCAGGGTCGAGGTCGCAAGCGCCCCAACGATCAGGAGCCCGCCCATGGTCGGCGTACCCGCCTTGGCGAAATGCCCCTCGGGCCCGTCATCGCGGATCGGTTGCCCCTTGCCCTGCTTCTTGCGCAGCACCGCAATCAGCGGACGGCCAAACAGAAAACCAAACACGAGCGCCGTCATGAACGCCCCACCGGCCCGGAAGGTAATGTAGCGGAACAGGTTGAACACGTCCCCGCCATCAGAAAGTGCCGTCAACCAATAGAGCATGCCTGCCTGTCCCTAATTCTTATCTTGTGGGTCTTCGCCCTTATCTACCGGATGGCCCATTTTGCGGATCGCGTCAACGACGAGGGCCAGTTTCATGCTCAGCGATCCCTTGGCCAGAACAACGTCACCACTGTCGAGCCGCCGGGCCACCTGCGTGGCCATCTCCTCCGACGTCTCGGCCCAAATCCCCTGCTTCTCTGCCGGCAGTGCGTCGTGCAAGTGCTTCATCAGCGGCCCGATGCAATGCACCCGGTCGATACGCTCCATCGCATCCAACGCGGCAAGGTCCGCATGCATCGCCGGACCGTCCGGACCGAGCTCTTTCATATCACCCAGAAACGCAATCCGCCGCCCCTTGCTGACGCGCCCGATGTCGTGGGTCACCTCGGCGGCAGCCAGAACAGCCAGCGCCGCCCCCATCGACGTCGGGTTGGCATTGTAGCTGTCGTCGATCAGCTCCAGCGTCATATCCGCCTCGATCGGATCCAGCGAAATAACCTCACGCGCCCCACGCCCCTGATAGGGCGACCAGCGGCCCAGCGATTGCGCGGCCAAGGCCAGATCCGCGCCCAACGCCTCGGCCGAGGCCAGCGCACCCAAACCGTTCATGGCATAATGCTGCCCCACGGCCCCGATCTTGAACAGCAAAGGCGCCTCATGCGCCTCGGCCTGCACAACGGTCGTCTCGCGCTGCAGATCAACCGATTTCAGTTTGAAATCAAAGCCGTGCTCGCCAAAGCCAATGTCGCGGCGCTTCATGTCATGGGCCTTGGCCTGCAGGATGGCCGCGGTCGAACAGTCGTTGTTCAGAACGGCGGTCCCACCATATTCCAGCCCTTCCAAGATCGACGCCTTTTCAACCGCAATCCCCTCGATCCGACCAAACGCCTCCAGATGCGCCGGGGCCACGGTGGTGATCATCGCCACATGCGGGCGCGCCATCTTGGCCAGCGGCGCAATCTCACCGGGGTTGCTCATCCCGATCTCGATCACGGCATATTCGGTGTCTGCGGGCATCCGCGCCAAAGTCAGCGGCACGCCCCAGTGGTTGTTGTAGCTGGCAACACTGGCGTGGGTCCGGCCCTGATCGGACAGCACCGCGCGCAGCATCTCCTTGGTCGAGGTCTTGCCGACCGACCCGGTGATGGCAACAACGCGCGCCTCGGTCCGGGCGCGGGCAGCAATGCCAAGCGCCTCCAACCCCTCCAACACATCCGGCACGATCAGCAGGGGCGCATCCTCTGCAACCCCATCGGGCACATCAGACACCAGCGCCGCCGCAGCCCCCTGCTCCAGCGCCTGTGCGACAAAGTCGTGACCGTCTCGTACATCCTTCAAGGCAACAAACAGGTCGCCCGGCTGCAAGGTCCGCGTGTCGATGGAAACGCCTGTTGCTGTCCACTCGCTGGTCGCGCGGCCACCCGTTGCCGCCGCAGCCTCGGCACTTGTCCACAGCGTCATGTCAACCGTCCTTCCAGTGCGGCCACGGCCACGCTGGCCTGCTCGGCATCATCAAAGGGCAGCACATCGTCACCCACGACCTGCCCCGTCTCGTGCCCCTTGCCCGCAATCAAAAGCGCATCGCCAGGGCCAAGGGCGTCAACACCACGCAGGATCGCCTCGGCCCGGTCGCCCACTTCGGTCACGCTGGCCGAGCCACCGACGCCCAGCGCACCCTCCATCACCGCCGCGCGGATCAAGGCCGGGTCCTCACTGCGCGGATTGTCATCGGTGATAAAGACAATGTCGGCATTCTCCGCTGCCGCCTGACCCATCATGGGCCGCTTACCCACATCCCGGTCACCGCCCGCGCCCACGACGACAATCAGCCGCCCCATCACATGCGGTCGCATCGCCTTGAGCGCCGTGGCAACGGCATCCGGCGTATGGGAATAATCGACAAACACCGCCGCCCCATTCTCGCGCGTCGCGGCCAACTGCATACGGCCCCGCACAGTGCCCATATGCGGCAAGGTCTCGAACACGCGCGCAGGCTCCGCCCCGCAGGCAATCACAAGCCCACAGGCCAGCAGGACATTGTCGGCCTGAAATCCACCAATCAGCGGCAGCCGCGCGGTATAGGCTTTGCCTTCATATTCAAAGCGCACATCCTGCCCCGTCGCATCAAAGCGCTGAGCGGTCAGGTGCAGATCGCCGCCATCGCGCCCCACGCTCAGCACGGTCTGTCCCCGCGCACGCGCAATCGCCGCCATGTCGACGCCGCGCGCGTCATCCAGGTTGATGACGGCAATCCCGTCCTCGGGCAGCACACGGGCAAACAGCGCCGCCTTGGCGTCGAAATAGGCCTCAAAGGTCTTGTGATAATCCAGGTGATCCTGGCTGAAATTCGTGAACCCGGCAGCGGTCAGCGTCACGCCGTCCAACCGACGCTGATCCAAACCGTGCGAGGACGCCTCCATCGCCGCATGGGTAATGCCGTTGGCCTTCGCCTCCGCCAGCGTACGGTGCAGCGTGATCGGCTCGGGCGTGGTGTGGGCCAAGGGTGCTGTCCACGCGCCCTCAACGCCCGTCGTCCCAAGATTGACCGCAGGCACTCCCATCTCGATCCAGATTTGCCGGACAAAGGTGCTGACTGACGTCTTGCCATTGGTCCCGGTGACCGCAACAAGCACCTCGGGCTGCCCGCCAAACCACAGCGCGGCGGTCCTGCTCAACGCCTCACGCGGCGCGTCCGTTATGACGACAGCTACATCGTCCAACCACTCCGCCGCGATCTCCGCACCCAGAACATCCGTCAGGATGGCCGAGGCGCCCATGCGGACGGCATATTGAATGAACTCCGCCCCATGCACCCGGCTGCCGGGCATGGCGGCGAACAGGAACCCGTCCTTCACCTCGCGGCTGTCCACGGCGATGCCTGTGATCTCGGGATTGGCCCCACCCCGGGCCGTCAGGCCCAGCGATGAAAGTGATCGTGCCTGCGCGCCCATGTCTCGGCCCTATGGTACGGGTGCGATGCGCACCTCAGTTGCTGCTGGTCAGCGTTATATCAGCGAGAGAGACAGGTTCAACGCTTGGCCGCAGACCCAGCAGCGGGGCAACCCGCCCGATCATCTCGGCGGCCACCGGCACGGCGGTCCACCCCGCGCTGCGGCGCGGTTTGTCGCCGGATGTCTCAACAGGTTCGTCCAGAGTGACCACCAGCACGTATTTGGGATCATGGGCCGGGAACATCGTGGCAAAGGTCGCGATGACCTTGTCGTCATAATAGCCCCCGCGCGGCTTGGGCTTGTCGGCAGTACCCGTCTTGCCGCCCACGGCATAGCCAGGCACCTCGGCCATGCTGGCCGTCCCGTCCGTCACCACCTTGCGCAGCATCGCGCGTGCGGCACGCGCCGTGCCTTCGCTCATCACGCGCTCACCCAGACGGGGACCATCCTGCTTGAGGATCGTGGGTTTCACCATCCGCCCGCCATTGGCAATGGCCGCATAGCCCGCCGCAAGATGCATGGGCGACGACGACAGCCCGTGCCCGTAGCTCACCGTCACCGCACTCAAATCCGTCCAGCGTCGGGGCAACAGCGGTTTGCCCGTACGCGCCTCCACAATCTCGAACTCGGTGGGCTCAAAGAACCCCATCTTCTTCAAAAACTCCTGCTGCCGCTCCTTGCCGATCTTCAGCACAAGGCGCCCTGTCCCCCGGTTCGAGGACTTCACGACGATGTCGGCGACACTCAGCTTGCCGTAATTCTTGTTGCGGAACTCTCCGATACTGAACCCGCCCACACGCATGGGACCGGCCGTGTTGATGATGGTCGAGGGCGACACAAGCCCCAGATCAACAGCCTGCGCTGCGGTAAAGATCTTGAAGGCCGAGCCCAGCTCGTACACCCCCTGCACCGACCGGTTGAAGAGCGGGCTATCGCTCTGATCACCCGTGGTCGCAGGACGCGGACGGTTGTTCGGGTCGAAATGCGGCAGGCTCACGACCGAGATCACCTCGCCCGTCTGCACATCCATCAGCACCGACGACGCCCCCTTGGCGTTCATCAGCCGCATCCCGCCATACAGCACCCGCTCGGCAGCGGCCTGCACGGTCAGGTCCAGCGACAACTCCAGCGGCTTCTGCCCGTTCGCCGGATCGCGCAGATAGTCATCAAACTGCTTCTCGACGCCCGCAACACCGATCACCTCGGCCGCACTCACGCCCTCCTTGCCAAAGCTCGCCCCACCCAACACGTGGGCGGCAAGGGTGCCATTGGGATAAAGGCGCATGTCACGCGGCCCAAAGAGCAGACCGGGATCGCCGATCTCATGCACCGCCTGCATCTGCTCCGGGCTGATCTTGCGCCGGATCCACAGAAACTTGCGCTTGCCGGTAAAGTCCTCCAGCAGCTTCTTCTCATCCAGATCCGGGAAAATCTCCGCCAGCTTCCTGGCCGACGCCTCGGGGTCGATCATCTGCGGCGGCTGGGCATACAGCGCATGGGTTTCGAAATTCGTCGCCAGCAAACGTCCATCACGATCCACAATATCCGCGCGGGCGGCTGAAATTACAGCACCCTGCGCACTGGCGCGCGGCTCCACCGGCTCGGACGTGGCGAGCATCCCCATGCGCACACCCACGGTCGCAAAGGCACAGAAAAAGAACAGACCCAACACCAGCAAGCGCCCCTCGGCGCGCTGCCGGGCCCGGTCGCGCATCTCTTCATGGCGATTGCGCAGGTTCTCGCGCTCAATGGCCTCGGTGCTTTCACCGGCCGCACGGGCGGGCAGGATACGAGCGAGGGGGCGCAGGGGGGTACGGGTCATGGCTGCTGCTCCAACTCGCCGGATACTTCGACCGCATTGTCGATCACGAGCGTCTTTTGCGCCGGGTACGCCACCTCGTCCACATGGCCGAACTGGTCGGGCCGGAACGGCAACAGGCCCAGGCTGTCAAAATTAATGTCCGCCAGATCGCGCAACCGGTCCGGACGGTTCAGATACGCCCATTCGGCCCTCAACACCGCCAACCGCGAATGCGCCTCGCGAATGTCGCGGTGCAGCCGTTCCGTCTTGGCCAGCGCATCCTGCGTCGCGTAATTCTCGCGATAGGCCCAAAAGGCGAGGCCAATCACAGCCAACGTCGTCAAAATATACAAAACCGTGCGCATCAGATGGCCCCCCTGACCTGCGGCATCCCAATACTCTTTGCGTCAATCTCTCCGGCAGGCGCGTCCGTGCGCACCGCCACCCGCAGCTTGGCCGACCGGCTGCGCGGGTTCATCTCCAACTCGTCCTTGTCCGGGCCAATCGCCTTCCGGGTTCGCAATTCGAACTGAGCCGGAGCCGCCTCCACCTCGGGCGCGTAACGGTTCGGGTTCGACTGCCGCCCACCGCGCGCGGTCATGAAGCGTTTCACCATCCGGTCCTCGACCGAGTGAAAGGTCACAACAGCCAACGGCCCACCGGGCTTCAAGGCCCGCTCGGCCGCCATAAGCCCTTGATACAATTCATCATATTCATTGTTCACCGCGATGCGTAGCGCCTGAAAACTGCGGGTCGCGGGGTGCGACTGACCGGGCTTCGGGCGGGGCAGACACTTCTCGATGACCCCCACCAGCTCCAGTGTCGTCGTGATAGGCCGTGCCGTGATGATGGCACGCGCAATCCGACGGGATGCACGCTCTTCCCCGTACTGAAACAGAATGTCAGCCAATACGCCCTCATCGGCCTCGTTCACGATGTCTGCAGCCGACGGCCCGTCCTGCGACATGCGCATATCCAGCGGCCCGTCCTGCATGAAGGAAAACCCGCGCTCGGCGCGGTCCAACTGCATCGACGACACGCCCAGATCCAGCACCACACCGTCCAGACCCTGCCCATACTCATCCAGCTTCGAAAACACGCCCGGTTGCATCACGATCCGGTCGCCGTAGGCACCAGCCCACTCGCCAGCCAGTTCAAAGGCCAAGGGATCACGGTCCACCGCAATCACGGTCTCTGCCCCGGCATCAAGCAGCGCCCGCGTATAGCCGCCCGCCCCAAACGTACCGTCCAACCATGTGCCGTGAATTGGCGCGCATTCCCGCAGGATCGCGTCGATCAGAACCGGAATATGTGGCCCCCCAGCCATTCCTTACTCCAAGTCCCCGTCAAGGTAGGCTGACGGGTCCAGATCGGGATCGAACCCATCATCATCCAGCGCCGCGATACTCTCGTCATAGGCGTCAGGCTGCCAAATCTCGAACGTGTCACCGGAGGACACGAACCGCGCCATGCCATCCAGGCCGATCTTCTCGCGCAGCTTCGCGGGCAAGACGATACGGCCCGTATCGTCCACAACCGTCTCGATGGACTGCGCGCTATAAAGGCGCTCCATCGCCTTCCGCTTGGCCGAACCACGCGGGAATTTCGAAATCTTCTCGTCCACCTCGTCCATGGCCTCGACCGTGAAGCCCTCAAGGTAGTCGCGGGTGGCCCCGCCATAGACGATGATGATGCGGGGCGGCAGACCCTCGGTCCAGTCGGGGTCGCAGGCTTCGATCACACGACGAAACGAGGCCGGGATAGACACCCGCCCCTTTGCGTCCACCTTGTGGTCGCTTTCGCCTCTGAACCTGCGTGCCACTTGTTTGGCCCGTCCCTTATCTTTCCGTCGCGCCCCCGCGCTTCAAATTCGTTCCCCAGTCACCGCAGCCCTCTTGTCGGGACCCTGAAATGAAACGGCGGGTTGATCTGCTGCCACTGATCAACCCGCCGCCCTCGTCCCGCCTCGCGGGATGTCCAGCTGCGCGCGCCACCTGGGGGGATGTCTGCTCGCTCGCGCGCCGGATCTCTGGTCTGATGAAAGCGAGGTGCCTGTATGAAACCTGCTAGAGTTTTGTTTTTGCTTGGGGTCGTTTTGTGCCCCGTGCTCGTTCTCATCTGATGTCATTAGGTATGACGTGGGAAAACATGGGACGCAATGGTTTTTTGAGGGCACTACATACTACAGCTTGTTTTTGCGATGCTTGAAAAACAACATATTGTAGCGAATTTGACCACTTTGGTGGATTATGATGTTACCCACACATCAATAGACACAATATATTGTGCAACGGCACTCCCTCGCCTCACTTCCCACAATTTCCCAAGAAAAGTGCGAATAATCGCGCACCGCCAAAGATGTTCTTTCTATGTTCCGCGCTCTTTATGACAGAATGCAAGAAATTGATTCGAATCACGCTGGTTTTCACCGCTTTTGCCCATGGTTTCCCATGGCGCATCCCGCTTCGTCCCAGCTGTCCCATGAAATCCCTTGCGCAGACCCAAAAGACGCGGCAACAGCACGATACAGCCAGACAGGAGCCGACATGTCCCTATCCGTCCGTATCTTCAGCCATGCCGTCTCCATGGTGTTCCGCGATTTCTCAGCCACCATACGTGCCACATGGGTTGGCCTCGCGGTACTCGCCATCGGATCGGCGATCCTGTTCGTGGTTGAACCTGGCCTCGCCACTGGCATGACAACTCTGGAAGATCCCTTTACGGACTCGAGCGTCGAGGTCAGGGATATGAACTTCGGGCTCATCTTCCCGGCCGTCCTCATGCTGATCGTCGGCTATATAATGATGATTGCAGCCTGGCACCGCTTCGTATTGCTGCCACACGATCGGCGGCACGAAGGGTTCACGCCAAGTGCAGGCATCGTGCTGGGCTATCTCGGCCGCAGCATCTTGCTGGGAATTGTCATCGTGCTGCTCGCCATCCCACTGTTCATCCCGGTCGGCCTTGTCGCGGCCGGCGCAGGCGACGTTGTCGCCGGCTTCGCCGCCATACCTTTTGTTGCAGTGCTGGGCTGGCTGTTCTTCCGGTGGAGCCTGATCCTCCCCGCCTGCACCATCGGTCACAAGATGACCTTCCGCGAAAGCTGGGACGCCACCAAGCCACTTGCCGCCACCATCTTCGGGCTCATGATCATATTGGCAGTGGTCGATTTCATCCTGAACCTCGCCGCCGATGCCATCCTGACAGACAACATCGTCAGCGCGCTCATCGCCGTCATCGGCTCCCTGCTCTACGCCCTCGTCAGCGCCAGCATCCTCACGACACTCTATGGCATCGCGGTCGAGGGGCGCGACGTCTAGGCCATCCCGCCCTTGATAAGCCCCTCCGCAATCCGGGCATAGGCCTGCGCCATCGGCCCGTCCCCGGCGGCAATGGGCGTCCCCCCATCCCCGGCCAGCCGGGTCTCAAGATCAATCGGCAGCGCACCGAGCAGCGGCACACCCAGCTTGCCGGCCTCCGCGGCAACGCCACCCTGACCAAAGATCTGATGTTCCGACCCACAGTCGGGGCACACAAACATCGACATGTTCTCGATCAGCCCCAGCACAGGCGTCTTCAACGTCGCAAACATGTCCAGCGCCTTGCGGGCGTCAATAAGTGCCACGTCCTGCGGCGTCGACACGACAATGGCCCCCGACAGTTCGGACTTGGTACACAGGGTCAACTGCACATCCCCCGTCCCCGGCGGCAGATCGACCAGCAGCACATCCAGCTCGCCCCACTCCACCTGCCCCAGCATCTGCTGCAACGCGCCCATCAGCATCGGGCCACGCCAAACAACGGCCTTGCCCTCCTCCAGCATGAACCCGATGGACATCAGCGTCACACCATGAGCGTGGAGCGGAATGATGGTCTTGCCATCCGGCGACGCGGGGCGCTTGTTCACGCCCATCATGCGGGGCTGGCTGGGACCGTATATATCTGCATCCAGCAACCCGACCTTCCGGCCCTGCTTGGCCAGCGCCACGGCAAGGTTCGACGACACCGTGGATTTGCCCACACCACCTTTGCCGGACCCGATGGCCACAATCCTTTGCACGCCGACCGGCTTTGCAGGCCCTTCCTGCGGCTTCGGATGGCCTCCGATCTTCAGGCTGGGCGGCGGCGGTTTACTGGCGGGCCCATGGGCGGTCAGGGCGACGCGCACCTCACCCACACCGGCTATACCCCTCACGGCCGCCTCGGCGGCGGCACGCACCGGCTCCATCCGGGCGGCAAGCTCCGGCGTCGGCGCCTCGACCACGAACTGCACGGCGTCGCCCTGCACCTGCACGGCACGAATCAAATCGCGGCTGACAAGGTCTCCGCCGTCCGGCATGCCGATCCGGGCCAGCGCTTCCATGATGTGATCCTTGGATATCGACATGCTCATTCTCTCCGCTTTGTGATGCGAGAGATGGCAGTATTTTCACCAGTGGCAAGGCCCCGCCGACCAACTGGACGCAAACGCCGCATTCGTGTGCACACTGCCGCCGAATTCAACTCAGGGTCTATGCAATTGCTGCATGGCAGCATTGATTTGGTATCCATTGTGCAGGTGCAGCATAGGCCTATATAACCATCAACGAAATGAGCATGAGGCAAAAAACATGGCCTATTACAACGATGTAGCACAGCGCAGCGACCTGGTTGAACGCATCCTGGGCACCGCTGCACGCGTATTCGAAGCCGCCGCAGAGCGCCGCGCCAAGGCGCGCGTCTACCGCACCACGCTGACCGAGCTGAACGCCCTGTCCAACCGCGAACTGGCCGATCTGGGCCTGCACCGGTCGGAACTCAAGCGCGTGGCATGGGAATCGGCACAGGACGTGGCGGCCTAAGGAACACACGAGATCAGATCGCCCTCTCCTCCTCCCTGAGGGCATCTGAAATTGGCGGCGGCGCCCTCCTCCTCCCTGGCGCCGCCGCACTTTGAACAAAGCGATACATCGCACCCCGGTCCTCCTCCTCCCTGACCGACGCGATGTTGCAAGAGCGGCGGCATTCACCTCCTCCCGGATGTCGTCGCGCGAATACCGCACCAAACGGTGCACCAGATGTGTCCGATCCGGTCCTCCTCCTCCCTGACCGGCGGGCATCAAGACGGCGGCGATCCCCTCCTCCTCCCTGGGATCGCCGCTTTTTCTTTTTCAGCACCCAAAAAATCGCGCGGGCATGTCACATCCCGCAGCGCCCAGCCGTCACAAGTTCCGACAACAACAGGAACCCAAAGACATGGTGCGCATTCTCTGGCTCGTCGGAGCCTACTTCCTGATCACCTCGGCCCTCATGTGGGCGGCCCCGCTCAGCTGGTACAGGCTGACACCGGGCGTCGCGGCCATGGGGCCGTTCAACCTGCATTTCATCCGCGACATCGTCCTGATCTTCGCGGTCAGCGGGCTCGCTGTTCTGCATGGCTGCCGCACGGGCCAACGTGCCGTGCTGCTTGTCGGGCTCGCATGGCCCGCGCTCCACGCGCTCTTCCACATCCTGCTGTGGATCGAGCGCGGCGTGCCGCTCGACACCATCGCCCTCGTCAACCTCGCAGGTCTCCAGCTTCCGGTCTGGACAAGCCTCGCCATCGCTTCCTCAATAGAACCCAAGGAGTCTCACCCATGATCCGCGCAATCCTCCACGCCGGCACCCGCCGCTTTGCCCAAGCATTCAACTACAACGCCCAGTACCAGCACGACATCATCGACACCGACGCACGGGCCGGGCTGCGTCTGGCCCTGTTCCAGAAGGTCAGCAACTACGCTGGACCTGCCAGCGCACATCACATCCGCATGGGCGCCATGGTCGGCTCCGCGGTCGAGGGTGATTGCGGCCCCTGCGCCCAGCTCACCGTCGACATGGCACTGGCCTTCGGCGCGCGGGCAGCCGACATACAGGCCTGCCTCAACGGCAACGCGGATGCCGCAGGCGATTTCGGCCTCGGTTACCAGTTCGCCTGGGCCGCCATCCGCGGCGACGACACGCTCGACGCCCTGCGCGCGCGGATCGAGGAAGCGCACGGCCCCCGCGCCGTCATCGCCGCCTCCTTCGCCTCCGCGTTCACCCGGGCCTACCCCGTCCTGAAACGCGGCATGGGCCACGGCAAGCTTTGCCAACGGCTCGAGGTTGGCGGCACCTCTGTCACCCTCATGGACCCGGCCCCTGCATGACGTGGCCACAGACACAGTGGACCGAACAGTTCGAAGCACAGCGGCCGATGCTTACGGCCCTGTGCTACCGGATGCTGGGCGAACGGGGACTGGCCGAGGATGCGGTACAGGACACATGGCTCAAATGGTCCACCGCCGATCACGCCGCCATCCGCACCCCCGCCGCATGGCTACGCACCGCCGCCACGCGCGTGGCCATCGACAGCCTGCGCCGGGCCAAGGCGCGGCGCGAAACCTATGTGGGCCCTTGGCTGCCCGAACCGCTGATCGTCGACACCCACACAGCCGAGGACAGCTTTGCCCAAGCCCAGGACTGCGAACTCGCGCTCCTTTGGATGATGGACACGCTGCCCAGCAGTGAACGTGCAGCCTTTGTCCTGCGCGAAGCCTTCGATGCGTCCTATGCCGACATCGCGGACACGCTGGGAAAATCCGAAGCCGCCTGCCGCCAGCTCGTCAGCCGCGCCCACCGGCGCATCGCGCAATCCGCCCCGGACCTCACCCAACCGGCAGGCAAACGCGCCGCCCAGATCAGCGGCTTTCTCGCCGCCATCGCCACGGGCGACCTTGACGCGGCCAAGGCGTACCTCTCGGACGACGCCATCGCGATCTCCGATGGCGGGGCCAAGGCCCGCGCCGCCCGCCGCCCGCTCGTCGGTCCTGACGACATCCTCCTGGTCTCGCACGCGGTCTCACTGAAACACGCAAGCACCCGGATCCCCGTACCCGTCACAGCGAATGGCTACCCCGCCCTTTTGATGACCGACAACGGCGTGGCACATACGCTCTTCACTGTGGCGTTGAACCGACACGGCCAAATCTGCTGGATGTACACCATGCGCAACCCCGACAAGCTCTGGCCCGCGCTCGCGAACAGGGTCGGCGGGCGGGCGTCTTTGCGTCAGCAAACAGAGCCGCCCGGCGGCCAAACCCTTCAAAACAGTTAAGCCTTCCGCGCAAACCTTAACGGCAGGCCAAAAGTGACCGGTCCGTTAACGCCAAAGCGGGTGGCTGCGCCCTGCAAAACACGCAGTTTCAGCCCCAAAATGTGCAGTTCCGCCAAAACACCCAAAAAACGCCCCGTTTCACCGGGGTCAAAATGCGCAGTTTTCAGATGAAAATGTGCAGTTTCGCCAGACCCGGGCACCGCACGCCCCGTTAACCATTCAGCCCGCTGACCTCAAAACGGAATATCATCCGTCCCCGACACGAACCGCGAGACTACCTTCTTCAGCCCCGCCTTCTCAAAGTCGACCTCCAGCTTGTCGCCCTCGATCCCCACAATCGCGCCATAGCCAAACTTCTGGTGAAACACCCGCTCGCCCACGGTAAAGGCCGACACGGCATTCAGATCAATAACAGTATTCCGGCTCTCCTGCGGCTGGCTCAACGGCCGCTCCCCGGCCCGCGCCTGCAACCGTTTCCAACCGGGCGAGTTGTAAACATTTGCTTCCGCCGCCGCCTGGTGCAGACGGGACTCGCCCCCCATATTTGGTGCCGCGGCCCCAAATCCACCCCCATATAGGCCCGGCGGCGTCAGCACATCCACATGATCCTCCGGCAGCTCATCGACAAAGCGGGACGGCATCGACGACTGCCATTGCCCGAACACCCGCCGGTTCGACGCAAAGGAAATCGTGCACACCTCCTCCGCCCGCGTGATGCCCACATAGGCCAAGCGCCGCTCCTCCTCGAGCCCCTTGACCCCGTTCTCGTCCATGGACCGCTGCGAGGGAAACAGCCCATCTTCCCACCCCGGCAGAAAGACCTGAGGAAACTCCAGGCCCTTCGCCGCGTGCAGCGTCATGATCGAAACCTTCGCCTCATCATCCTCGCTCGCGTTGTCCATAACCAGCGAAACATGCTCCAGAAATCCTTGTAAATTCTCAAATGATTCAAGAGCTTTCACGAGTTCCTTCAAGTTCTCCAGCCGCCCTGGCGCTTCCGGAGTCTTGTCGCTCTGCCAATGCGCCGTGTACCCGGACTCGTCCAGAATGATCTCCGCCAACTCGATATGACTGATGGGCGGCGGACCATACTCGACCCGCAGCGGCCTCTCGCCATCATCCAGAACAGAGTCGTCCTCGGCCACCACGATCCGCGGCCCGCGCAGCTTTGAATGCCACCGCGCAATCCCGTCAACTAGGGCGCGTAACTCATTGCCACCCTTGCCTTTTATCAACCCCCGCTCAACCGCCAGCCGCGCGCCTTCCACCAGCGGCACACCATTGGCGCGCGCGGTGATCTGAATGGTCTGCTGCGCCTTGTCGCCCAGCCCACGCTTGGGCGTGTTCACGATCCGCTCAAACGCCAGATCATCATCCGGACTAACGACAACGCGGAAATAAGCCATCGCATCCCGGATCTCCATCCGCTCATAAAAGCGCGGCCCGCCAATCACGCGGTACGGCAACCCAATTGTCAGAAACCGATCCTCGAACGCGCGCATCTGATGCGACGCCCGCACCAGAATAGCCATATCTTCCAAGGACATGGCCCGCACACCTCGTGTGCCTTTCTGGGACGCCTCGATCTCTTCCCCGATCCAGCGCGCCTCTTCCTCGCCGTCCCAATGGCCGATCAGGCGCACCTTCTCGCCCTCGTTCTTATCCGTCCACAGCGTCTTGCCCAGCCGGTTCTCGTTCCCGTCAATCACGCCGGATGCGGCAGCCAGAATATGTGGAGTTGACCGATAATTCTGCTCCAGCCGCACCACATGCGCGCCGGGAAAATCCTTTTCAAACCGCAGTATGTTGCCCACCTCCGCCCCGCGCCAGCCATAGATCGACTGGTCGTCATCACCCACACAGCAGATGTTCTTGTGCCCCTGAGCCAGCAGTCTAAGCCACAGATATTGCGCGACATTCGTGTCCTGATATTCGTCCACCAGGATGAAGGCGAACCATCGCTGATATTGCGCCAGCACGTCCGGATTGGTCTGAAAGATGGTGACCATGTGCAAAAGCAGGTCGCCAAAGTCGCAGGCGTTCAGCTCCTTCAACCGCGCCTGATACTGCGCATACAGATCCACACCCTTGTGGTTGTAGGCCCCCGCATCCACAGCAGGCACATTGTCCGGCGTCAGCGCCCGGTTCTTCCATCCGTCGATGATGCTCGACAACTGTCGTGCCGGCCATCGCTTGTCGTCGATATTTGCTGCGGAAATGAGTTGCTTGAGCAGCCGGATCTGATCGTCCGTATCCAGAATGGTGAAGTTGGTCTTCAGCCCCACAAGCTCCGCATGACGCCGCAACAGCTTCACACAGATCGCGTGGAACGTGCCCAGCCAGGGCATCCCCTCGATCTGCTGGCCCAGCATCTGGCCCACGCGGTTCTTCATCTCGCGCGCAGCCTTGTTGGTGAAGGTCACGGCGAGGATCTCGTTCGGACGCGCCCGCCCCGTGTTCAGCAGATGCACGATGCGCGCGGTCAGCGCCCGCGTCTTACCCGTGCCCGCACCCGCCAGCATCAGAACCGGGCCGTCCAGCTTCTCGACCGCTTCCCGCTGCGCCGGGTTCAGCCCATCAAGATACGGCTGCGGGCGCGCTTGCATGGCCCGTGCAGACAGTGAGGCCCCTTCAAAGGCATCGAATTCGTCAAAACTGCTCATGGGCCAAGCATAGCGTGGCCCATGGCAAAGCGAAAGCTGTTCTTGATCTGTTCTTAGGCTATCTTGGCGGAGGGATCAGACCGCCTCGGCAAAGATATTGTCAGCCTGTGGGGCACGGGCGGCATAGGCCGCGCGCGCAGCTTCAAGGTTCGGCTTTTTGACCCGCAGCGCACGCGCCGGCATCACCGAGCGGGTCGCCTGCGCGCGCAGCGACGCCAGACCAAGCTTGATCGCCACCTCGTTCGACACGTCTTGGCCGACAATGCAATGCAGGGATGGGAAATGGGGTGATAGCGCATCCTGATCCTCGCCCACATCGGGTGTCCGCAGGATGGATACGAGATGGCTGTTGCGCTCTTCCGCCATGCCAATCGTATCGCCCAGCGCATCCCCGATGGTCGACTTCTCGATCACGAGAAGGTCCACTCCAAGCCGCTGAATACACGTCTCGGCCACCAGCAGACTGCCCGTGCCGGTGACTTGAACGCCCGCGTTCATGAGGGCGATCTGGCAGTGGTCGAGGCGATCCGCTTGCCGGTCGATGATCAGTGCTTGCATGGTCAAGTTCCTTCCCAGTGGTGTGTAATGAGCGACGAATCCACTTTTGCGAAAATGTCCTTAAAAAATGATTTAACTCAGGGGCTGATTTGCGTGGTTCTCTGGACATGTCCGCATGGTGCTCGTCATAAACGCGCGCATGGACCTCAATAGCCGCTATCCCGCTCTCAGCGACCTGCGCGCCCGTGCGCGCACCCGCATCCCGAAATTCGTCTGGGAGTATCTGGACAGCGGTACAGGTGATGAAGCGACCCGCCGCCGCAATCGCTCGGCACTGGACCGGGTGGGCCTGATGCCCTCGATCCTGCATGGCGAGTTTGAGCCAGACCTGTCCACGACGCTTCTGGGGCGCGACCGCCCCCTGCCCTTTGGCATTGCCCCGGTCGGCATGTCGGGCCTGATGTGGCCGGATGCGGAACGGCATCTTGCCAAGGGCGCGGCGCGGTTGAACATGCCCTACACACTCTCCACCGTGGCCGCTGCCTCCCCCGAAGACGTATCACCCGTTCTGGGCGACGACGCCTGGTTCCAGATGTACCCGCCTCGCGATGAAGGCATCCGCCGCGACATGCTGCACCGCGCCAAGACATCCGGGTTCAAGACGCTGGTCTTGACGGTCGATGTCCCCGTCGCCTCGCGGCGCGAACGGCAGACGCGATCCGGCCTCACGAACCCGCCCCGGCTGACGCCGCGGCTTGTGGCCCAGGTGGCGATGCGACCGGCCTGGGCCATGGCGATGGCGCACAAAGGCATGCCGCATATGCGGATGCTTGATGCCTACACGACGACAGCCACGGAAAACCTGCCGGTGACGGCCCATGTGGGCTATTTGCTGCGCACCTCACCTGACTGGGACTATGTGTCTTGGCTGCGCGATGCGTGGGACGGGCCCTTCGTAGTCAAGGGCGTTATGCGCGGCACCGATGCCGAGCGATTGGAGAAGCTGGGCGCGGACGCCATCTGGGTCTCCAACCACGCCGGGCGGCAGTTCGACGCCGCGCCGGGCACGATTGAAGTGTTGCCCGCGATCCGCCGCGCGACGAAACTGCCGCTCATCTTCGACAGCGGGGTCGAGGGTGGCCTCGATATCCTGCGGGCCATGGCATCCGG
This sequence comes from Tateyamaria omphalii, assembly GCF_019802125.1. Taxonomy (GTDB): domain Bacteria; phylum Pseudomonadota; class Alphaproteobacteria; order Rhodobacterales; family Rhodobacteraceae; genus Tateyamaria; species Tateyamaria omphalii_B. The sequence goes on along the minus strand of NZ_JAHVHT010000001.1, from coordinate 770,296 downwards.
CGCTGATTTCGTGATGCTGGGCCGGGCCTGGCACTATGCCCTTGCCGCCCTTGGGCCCGAGGGGATTGACCATCTGGTCCATATCCTGCGCGAGGATCTGAAGGCCAACATGGGCCAGCTTGGCGCCCGCACGTTGCGCGACCTGCCCAAGCCCTTTGCCCGCGACTGAGCGGCAAGCTGCCGCCACGCACATGATGCGACAACTTGGCACCGAATAGCTCCCGAACATCACGGGTTGTTTCTGCACTCGCAAACAACACTGATGGAGCATTCTGACAATGACCAAGACTATGCGAACCGTTTTCACCTCAACCATTCTGGCGCTCGGCTGCACAGCGGCGCTTGCCGGTGGGCACAGCACAACCGCGACGGCTGAACTGAAGAACCTAGAGGGCGCGGTCATCGGCATGGCCAACCTGCAGCAAAGCCCTCATGGTGTGCTGGTCCATATCAAGGTCAGCGACCTGCCGCCGGGCAAGAAGGGCGTGCACTTTCACGCCAAGGCGCATTGTGCTGCCGATACCGGCTTCAAATCCTCGCACGGTCACCATGGTGAGGGTGAAGGCGAGCATGGTCTGCTGAACCCGGCTGGTCCGGGCAAGGGCGATCTGGGCAATATCTTCGTGGGCACCGATGGTGTGGGTGAGATGCAATTCTTCAAGGATGGCGCGTCGATCGACGGGGGCGACCTGCCACTGCTGGATGAGGACGGCACTGCCATCGTCATTCACGCCAATGCGGACGATCAGATCACCCAGCCCATCGGCGGCGCCGGTCCACGCATTGTTTGCGGTGTGCTGGAAGCGGGCTAACGCAAGACCTGCACTTTTCTGCCAAGGTGCCCGCCCCGCGTGGGCACCTTTCTTGCGTCACATTGCCTACCCACAACCACGTATTGTTTGCGTCACGTAAACGTCATAGAGAATGCCGCGACTGCAAAATACGGCCCCGGGGGGAACCACCATGCCCGATTTCCAGAAGATTCTCATCGCCAACCGCGGTGAGATCGCCATCCGCATCATGCGTGCGGCCAACGAAATGGGGAAGAAGACGGTCGCCGTCTTTGCCGAGGAAGACAAGCTGGGCCTGCACCGGTTCAAGGCAGACGAAGCCTACCGCATCGGCGAGGGTCTGGGGCCTGTTGCGGCCTATCTGAGCATCGACGAGATGATCCGCGTCGCCCGCGAAAGCGGAGCCGACGCAATCCACCCGGGCTATGGCCTGCTGTCCGAAAACCCGGAATTTGTGGACGCCTGCGAAAAGAACGGCATCACCTTCATCGGTCCGAAATCCGAAACCATGCGCGCCCTTGGTGACAAGGCGTCGGCGCGTAAAGTCGCTATCGCTGCTGGCGTGCCTGTCATCCCCGCCACCGAAGTGCTGGGCAACGACATGGACGCCATCCGCAAGGAAGCCAAGGAGATCGGGTATCCCCTGATGCTCAAAGCCTCCTGGGGCGGCGGCGGTCGCGGCATGCGCCCGATCTTTGGCGAGGATGAGGTCGAAGAGAAGGTGCTGGAGGGCCGCCGTGAGGCTGAAGCGGCCTTCGGCAACGGCGAAGGGTATCTGGAAAAGATGATCACCCGCGCCCGGCACGTCGAGGTGCAGATCCTCGGCGACAAGCATGGCGGGATGTACCACCTGTTCGAGCGCGACTGCTCGGTCCAGCGTCGCAACCAGAAGGTCGTGGAGCGCGCCCCTGCGCCGTATCTGAGCGATGAGCAACGCGAAGAGATCTGCGACCTGGGCTACAAGATCTGCAAGCACGTGAACTACGAATGCGCAGGCACGGTCGAGTTCCTGATGGATATGGAGACCGGCAAGTTCTACTTCATTGAGGTGAACCCCCGCGTGCAGGTCGAACACACCGTGACAGAAGAAGTGACCGGCATCGACATCGTCCGTGCCCAGATCCTGATTGCCGAGGGCAAGCCGATTGACGAAGCCACCGGCATGGCCTCGCAGAAAGACATCAAACTGATGGGCCACGCGCTGCAAACCCGCGTGACCACCGAGGACCCGCAAAACAACTTTATCCCGGATTACGGCCGGATCACTGCCTATCGTTCGGCCACTGGCTTGGGCATTCGTCTCGACGGCGGCACAGCTTATGCGGGCGGGGTCATCACCCGCTACTACGACTCTCTGCTCACCAAGGTGACGTCCAAAGGCCCGACGCCCGAGATCGCCATCGCCCGAATGGACCGCGCCCTGCGCGAATTCCGGATCCGTGGCGTATCGACCAACATCGCCTTTGTTGAAAACCTGCTCAAGCACCCGACCTTCCTGTCGAATGAATACACCACCAAATTCATCGACGAGACGCCGGAGCTGTTCCAATTCCCCAAACGCCGCGACCGCGGCACCAAGGTGCTGACCTATATCGCGGACATCACCGTGAACGGGCACCCGGAGGTCAAGGATCGCCCCCGCCCCCGCGCCGACATCAAGGACCCCAAGCCGCCATCGCTGCAGGCCGACCCGTCCCACCAGATGGGCACCCGTAATCTGCTGGAGCAAAAGGGCCCGCAAGCTGTCGCAGACTGGATGAAATCCCAGCAACAACTGCTGATTACCGACACCACCATGCGCGACGGGCACCAGTCCCTGCTCGCCACCAGGATGCGCAGCTACGACATGATCAAGGTGGCCCCTGCCTATGCCGCCAACCTGCCGCAGCTCTTCTCCATGGAATGCTGGGGGGGTGCGACCTTCGACGTGGCCTACCGCTTCTTGCAGGAGTGCCCCTGGCAACGCCTGCGCGACCTGCGCGAGCGGATGCCCAATCTGATGACGCAGATGCTGCTGCGTGGCGCTAACGGTGTCGGCTACACCAACTACCCCGACAACGTGGTGCAGGAATTCGTGCGCGTCGCCGCCACCACAGGCATCGACGTCTTCCGTGTCTTCGACAGCCTCAACTGGGTCGAAAACATGCGCGTCGCCATGGATGCGGTGCAAGAGCAGAACAAGATCTGCGAAGGCACGATCTGTTACACCGGCGACATCATGGACCCGGACAGGGCCAAGTATGACCTGAAATACTACGTCGACATGGGCAACCAGCTGAAAGACGCGGGCGCCCACGTGCTGGGGCTCAAGGATATGGCGGGCCTTCTGAAGCCCGCCGCGGCCACTCAACTGATCCGCGCGCTCAAACAAGAGGTGGGCCTGCCGATCCACTTCCACACCCACGATACCGCAGGTGTGGCCGTTGCCACGATCCTCGCCGCCGCTGAAGCAGGTGTGGACGCGGTTGACTGCGCCATGGACGCACTGTCGGGCAACACGTCGCAAGCGACCCTTGGCACCGTGGTCGAAGCGCTGCAACACACAGATCGCGACACCGGCATCGACATCGACGCCGTGCGCGACATCTCGGACTACTGGGATGCGGTCCGCGCGCATTACACCGCTTTTGAAAGCGGGATGCAGGCGCCCTCTTCCGAGGTGTACCTGCACGAAATGCCCGGCGGCCAGTTCACCAACCTCAAGGCGCAGGCACGCTCGCTGGGTCTGGAAGAGCGTTGGCCCGAGGTCGCGCGCACTTATGCGGATGTGAACCAGATGTTTGGCGACATCGTGAAGGTCACGCCGTCCTCGAAAGTCGTGGGCGACATGGCCCTGATGATGGTGTCCCAAGGGCTGACGCGCGACGAGGTCGAAGACCCCAGCAAAGAGGTCGCCTTCCCCGACAGTGTCGTCGACATGATGCGCGGCAATTTGGGCCAGCCTCCCGGCGGCTTCCCCACGGCGATCCAGCAAAAGATCCTTAAGGGCGAAGAACCCAACACCAAGCGGCCCGGCGCCGACGTGCCGCCCGTGGATCTGGAGGAAACCCGGACCGACCTGTCGAACCAGCTCGAAGGCAAGGCTGTCGATGACGAGGATCTGTCGGGCTACCTGATGTATCCAAAGGTCTTCCTCGACTACATGGGCCGTCACCGCACCTATGGGCCGGTGCGGGCCCTGCCCACGCACACGTTCTTCTATGGCATGAAACCGGGCGAAGAAATCGCTGCCGAGATCGACCCGGGCAAGACCCTCGAAATCCGCCTCCAAGCGGTGGGCGAGACCAACGAAGACGGCGAAGTGCGCGTCTTCTTTGAACTCAACGGTCAGCCCCGGACCATCCGCGTACCCAACCGTCTGGTGAAATCGCAAACCGTGTCCCGGCCCAAGGCCGAGGATGGGAATGCAGGCCATGTCGGTGCACCTATGCCCGGCGTCGTCGCCAGCGTTGGCGTCACTGCAGGTCAGGAAGTCTGCGAAGGCGACCTCTTGCTCACCATCGAAGCAATGAAGATGGAAACCGGCATCCACGCCGAACGCGATGCAGTGGTGAAGGCGGTGCACGTTGCGGCGGGTGGCCAGATTGACGCCAAGGACCTGCTGGTCGAGCTGGAGTGATACCGCCGCTGGGCGCTTGGGGGCTGACGGGCACGCCCGCGCCCTTGTCAAACCGTTCCTTGCAAAACACATGCGGATCACAAAGGCTGCACGCCGCTGATGTTGAGCGCGGATTTACTGCACAAGGAAAGCCTCATGCTTGCTGGAACCTTCTGCGGCAAACACTTCATATCTTTGGCGTTCCGGTGCCTGTCCCGGTCTTGGTCCGGAGCGACGAAACCGACATGCGTGGCTACCGCCTCGCTAGCGCTCTTGTGACGGCCGCTGTCACCTGCTCACTGTCAATAAGGACCGGTTCCACATGACCATGCATCTTGGATCTCTCTCGCTGATCGTGCCCGACTACGACAGCGCCATCGCCTTCTATTGCGACCAGATGGGCTTCGAGCTGGTGGCTGACATCGACCAGGGCCGCAAACGCTGGGTCGAAGTGCGCCCGCCTGCCGGAGGCCCCACCTTCGTCCTCGCCCGTGCCGACAGTCCCGCGCAAGAGGCCGCGATCGGCAATCAGGGCGCGGGCCGCGTCTGGCTGTTTCTGCACACCGATGACTTCGCCCGTGACCATGCCCGGCTCAGCGCGCAACCGGACATCACCTTCGAGGAAGAGCCGCGCCATGAACCCTATGGCACCGTCGCTGTCTTCCGCGATCTTTTCGGCAACCGGTGGGACTTGATCCAGAAAGCCTAGGGACGCTTGGTGAAACCGCTGCCCATTTCGCCCTTCAGGCAGCGCGGCACGGTCGGATAGGCATCGGTCAGGAAATAGGCATAGGTGCCCTGCGGAAACTCCGCCGTTGTCACTTGCGCCCCATTGCATTCGTCCAAGGTGCCGGAGCCCGCGACATAGGCATAGTCCTGCATGAATGCGCCATCATACATACCGCCAGGCTCTGATCCGCCTGGGCGTTGGCCCGTTTTCAATTGGTAGGAGGAGGTCATGCGCACAACCGCGCCATTCACCTCTGCCGTCAGCGCATAAATCGGGAATCCGTCTGCGGCAAAACCGATCAGCGGGGAAGGGTCGGACGCGGACCAGCCAAGCTGCTGCATCAGACCCACGGGCAGGCCATGGTAGTGATAGGCTCCGGTCGGCTGCACATGGGCATAGTTTGCATCCAGCCCCAGCGCCACGGCTCCGCCCAGTGCGTTGTAGCTCCAGCCTGAACGCGGATCGCCTTGCCAGAACTCGGCAGCGTTGGGGTCGAACGGCACGCCGTTGACAGCTACACCGAACGATGCCGCCCTTGGCAGCGGCTGCGCTTGCCGAACCTGCGGGCTGATCGGCATTTCGAACCGGTAGGATTGGGCAGAGATGCGGTTTGGATTGCCACTGTTGGGGAAAGTACCGACCTCATGGCTTGGCATCCCGTTCGATGTGATGATGCGCGTCCTGCCCGCGATCTGCATCGCGACCTCTGCCCCGCCCGGCGTGTCGCGCAGCGCCATAAGCGACAATGGCTCGGCTTCGGTCGCGGTGTGCACCCGCAGGCGCGGTTGCGCGTCAGCCGATGCCACACAACCCAGCACGATGGCGCAGGCCAAGAGCAGCGACTTTGCCGACGAAAAGGTGAGTGGCATGATATGAACCTTCCTGTTTCTTCGTGATTTCAATGCATGGCTTCCTGCGGAATGACGGTAACGGCGCCTTGGCCCGACGCTCCGAAATCCAGCAGCAGCGTGAATATGTCTGGTGGGACACCGTCAAAGGCGACTGAAGCGATCAGCACCGTATCCTGGGCAAAACCTACCGTGAGAGGACCCTGAAAGCGGATCAGCGCACCGGGCGTGGCCATCTCCTTGAGCATCAGCGGCGCACCGAGACCGGTCAGCGTCAGGCGAAGATCGAACTCATGGCCCAGCATGGTGGCCGCATCGATGCGGGCCACCATGCTGGGTGTGTGCGATCCTTCATGTGCCACGATTGGGAGAGCCGAAACACAGGTCCATGTCAGAACCAGGACCGCCAGGACATGCCGCAAGTGGTGGGTCATGGCAGTTCAACGGCGCCGCACCGGCTTTCCGTCGCGGCAGTGGAAATTTTTTGCGACAACGCCCCATTTTCCACTTGCAGGCCACGTCTGCTGAAAGTATTCCACGGCTCACCCAAGGAAGCGGGCGTAGCTCAGGGGTAGAGCATAACCTTGCCAAGGTTAGGGTCGGGCGTTCGAATCGCCTCGCCCGCTCCAACATCCTCCTTCACTGGAGTGAAGAACAGGCCACCTTCGGGTGGCCTTTTTCTTTGTGTGCTTGGGTTCAAGGGAACGGCACGGCAAAGAGTTCACAGGAGCGGCGTGGATCGGGCGTCGCAAATGGCTGGGACACGTGCGACGTAACTCATTGACTTAATTTCTAAAACACTTTGAATGTCATGGTCGTCAGCGACCTTTCAATCCCCTCGATATCCAGCAACTCGTCATTGATGTATTTGCCCACATCCTGTCCTTCGGGGATGTAGACCTTCGTCAGCAGGTCGTAGTCACCGGATGTCGAGTAAAGTTCGGAATGGATTTCGCGCAGCGCGATCTCTTCGGCGACCTTGTAGGTCGAGCCGGGCCGGCAGCGGATCTGGATGAAGACACAGGTGGTCATGGGCTTGGCCTTTGATCAGGTGGCATGGGGATGTAGTGGCACGTCTGCACAGGTGCCCGCAAGCGCTGCGACCCGCCTCTTGGCGGCACTGCCCTGCCCGCCTATAGAGAGCCGCGACCACATTTGCAGGAGGCGCGACATGCGCACGAGCACCCTCACCCGCACCACGGCGGAGACCGACATTTCGGTCTCCCTGAACCTCGACGGCACGGGCACCTATGACAATGAAACCGGCGTGGGGTTCTTTGACCATATGCTGGACCAGTTGGCCCGGCATGCGCTGATCGACATGACGGTGCGGTGCAAGGGGGATCTGCATATCGACGACCACCACACGGTCGAGGATGTGGGCATCGCCATCGGGCAGGCGCTAAGCCAAGCCGTTGGAAACAAGAAAGGAATCCAACGCTATGGGTCCTGCCTGTTGCCCATGGACGACGCGCTGGTGCGGGCGGCTCTGGACCTGTCGGGGCGGCCGTTTTTGGTGTGGAACGTGGACCTGCCGACGCCGAAGATCGGGACCTTTGACACCGAGCTGGTGCGCGAGTTTTTTCAGGCGTTGAGCACGCATGGTGGAATCACGCTGCACGTGGACATGCTGCATGGTTTGAACAGTCACCACATCGCTGAGGCGGCGTTCAAGGCCGTGGCACGGGCGTTGCGGGTGGCGCTGGAGGTTGATCCGCGGACAGCGGATGCCATCCCCTCGACCAAGGGCAGCCTATGAGCCTGACGGTTCTGATCGACTACGAGAGCGGCAATCTGCACTCGGCGGAAAAGGCATTCGAGCGCATGGCACGCGAGGCGGATGCGGGCACCATTGTCGTGACCTCGGACGCTGATGTGGTGTCCAAGGCGGACCGGATCGTGCTTCCCGGTGATGGAGCTTTCCCTGCTTGTGCGGCGGCACTGGCGGCGTCAGGCATGCAAGAAGCACTGATTGAAGCCATTGAAAAGAAAGGAAAACCCTTTCTTGGCATCTGTGTCGGCATGCAGCTTATGGCGTCCTGGGGGCGGGAATATACCGATACGCCCGGTCTGGGCTGGGTGGATGGTGAGGTGGTGCACATCGCGCCGTCCGACCCGTCGCTGAAGGTGCCGCATATGGGCTGGAACGATCTGGTTCTGGATGCGGCCCACCCGGTCTTTGATGGCGTTCAGACGGGCGATCACACCTACTTTGTGCACTCCTATCACTTCCAGGTGGCGGACCCGTCCCTGCGGCTCGCGCATGTGGACTACGGCCGTGATGTGACGGCCGTTGTGGGCCGTGACACGATGCTGGGGATGCAGTTCCATCCGGAGAAGAGCCAGGACGTGGGGCTGCGCATGATCCGCAACTTTCTGACCTGGGCGCCCTGACATACGGGCTTGCGGTGCGGGATGAGTCGGCCCCTGCGTTTACCTTGTTTTCATGGAGATTGACGCCGAAATGAGGGTGTCACCCCCCGTGCAGCATCCGTACACCCCCTGTGCACCCCCATCGGGCGGTGGGGTGTGGGTTAACGCAACGTGCGGTGACCCAAAGGACGCCTGACGGCGACGCGATTCATTTTTCTGATTGGGGCTCTGCCCCAAACCCCGAAGTATTTTCAGCCAGAAGAAGGATACTGGGCGGGCGTCAGCTGCCGGTGTTTCGGGAGGCCTTTTCGTCGAGGCCGGAGGTGCCTTGGCGGCGTGCGAGTTCGGCCATCACATCGGAGAAGGCCACGTCACGTGCAGCGAGCATTACGAAGAGGTGGTAGAGGACATCCGCCGCCTCTGAGGTCAGTGCGGCCTTGTCGTTCTTCACCGCCTCGATGATGGCTTCGACCGCTTCTTCGCCGAATTTCTCGGCGCATTTTTCGGGACCCTTGGCGAGCAGTTTGGCGGTCCAGGAGCTGTCGGGGTCCGCGCCCTTGCGCGCCTCGATGGTGGCGAAGAGGTCGTCAAGCGTCATAGCGCTTGCCTGAAATCGTGTGTGTCATGTCAGCCTCATCGGGATGCCTGCGGCGGCCATATGCGCCTTGGCCTGGGCGATGGTGAAGTCGCCGAAGTGGAAGATGGAGGCCGCGAGCACTGCTGATGCCCCGCCCTCGGTCACGCCATCGACGAGGTGATCCAGCGTGCCAACGCCGCCCGAGGCGATCACGGGGATGGGCACGGCGTCAGAGATGGCGCGCGTGAGCGGCAGGTTGAAACCGGCGCGCGTGCCGTCGCGGTCCATGGAGGTAAGCAGGATCTCTCCTGCCCCCTTTGCCGCTGCCGTACGGGCGAATTCGACCGCGTCGATGCCGGTGGGTTTGCGCCCACCGTGCGTGAAGATTTCCCAGCGGCCCGGTTCGACCGTTTTGGCGTCGATGGCGCAAACGATGCACTGGCTGCCGAACTGGTCCGCTGCACGCGCGAGCACGTCCGGGTCGGCCACCGCCGCCGAGTTGAACGACACTTTGTCGGCGCCTGCCAGGAGCAGCGCGCGCACATCCGCGACCGTCCGGACACCGCCGCCCACGGTCAGGGGGATGAAGCATTGTTCCGCCGTGCGCCGCACCAGATCGAACATGGTACCACGGTTTTCGTGGGTGGCATGGATGTCGAGAAAGCACAGCTCATCCGCGCCAGCGGCGTCGTAGGCGCGTGCAGCCTCGACCGGGTCGCCGGCGTCGATCAGGTCGACAAAATTCACGCCCTTGACCACGCGGCCATCGGCGACATCGAGACAGGGAATGATGCGGGTTTTCAACATGGCCGTCTCGTAGCGTGGATTTCTGGTCGGGGAAAGGGGCTCTGCCCCTCGCCGCTGCGCGCCTCACCCCGGGATTTTTTTGAAACAGGGAAGGAGCGGACGCCCGCGCATCACGGAACACTCACGCAAAGGTGCGTGGCGTCTGCTGGTGGCTATGTCAGGTATGCGGCATTGCAATGAAGGAGACGCGACATGCGGATTTTGATGGCCCTGGTGATGGGCATATTTCTGGCGGGGACGGCGATGGCTGGGGACAACGGGATCATTCGGAAGGAATCGGCGCAGGGCGTCGATGAAACCATGGATGCGCTGCAGACCGCCCTTGAGGGCGCAGGGCTGACCATCTTTGGCCGTGTGGATCACGGTGCGGGCGCGCAGGGTATTGGAGAGGACATTGGTGCCTCGCAGCTTTTGATCTTTGGCAATCCGAAGCTGGGCACGCAGGCGATGCTGGATGACCGCAGTGCCGGCCTGTTTTTGCCGATGAAGGTGCTGGTGTTCGAGGACGAGACCGGCAAGACCATGATCGCCTATGAGGACCCCGCCGCCATGCTGGGCAAGTTGGGCGGTGTGGCGGAGGATGCCCCTTATATCCAGACCATGACCGGTGCGCTTGGCAAGTTCACCGACGGGGCTGCGCAGTAACGCCTAGCCCTTGAGGGCCGCAAGCGCCGTGGCGAGGTCGATGGCCCCGTCATAGAGCGCGCGGCCCGAGATGGCGCCCGAGATCACGCCCGTGGCCTTGAGCGCCGTCAGATCGTCAAGGGACGACACACCTCCGGATGCGATCACAGGGATGTCCACGGCTTCGGCCAGGGCTTGCGTGGCCGGGATGTTCGGACCGCCCATGGCCCCGTCCCGGTTGATGTCGGTGTAGATAATCGCGGCCACACCTGCATCTTCGAAGCTTTTGGCGAGGTCGGTGGCGTCAACATCGGTTTCCGTGGCCCAGCCCTTTGTCGCCACCTTGCCATTCCGAGCGTCGATGCCGACCGCCACATGGCCGGGGAACGCTTTGGCCGCGTCGCGCACGAGGTCAGGGTTTTCGACCGCCACCGTGCCGAGGATGACGCGCTGGAGCCCCTTGGACAGCCACATTTCGATTGTCGCCATGTCCCGAATGCCGCCGCCAAGCTGGGCGGGGACGTTGCAGTCTTTCAGGATCGCCTCGACCGGGGCCGCGTTGACCGGTTCGCCTGCGAAGGCGCCATTGAGGTCCACGAGGTGCAGCCATTCGCAGCCTGCCTCGACAAAGGCGCGGGCTTGCGCCGCCGGGTCGTCATTGAAGACCGTGGCGCGGTCCATGTCCCCGTGTACCAGCCGCACGGCATTGCCGTCTTTGAGGTCGATGGCGGGGTAGAGGATCATGGTGTCAGGCCTTTCATGCGTTTGGGCGCCTCCTCGCACCTCTCGTGTAGATTTGCAACGCGACCCAAGGTCATTCTTGCCAGCGTGGGCGCTGATGTCTCACAGTTCCGGGCATTACGGAGGAGACACTCAATGAAACACCTGATTGCAGCCGCATGCGTGGCCGTTGCGGGCGCGGGGATGGCGCTGGCCGATCCTGTGCACGGCACCTGGAAAACCGAAACCGGCGAAACGGGCGGCTACCTGCATGTGACCATCTCTGCCTGCGGCGACAGCATTTGCGGCACCATTGCCAAGGTCGTGGACAGCGATAACACGTCGATCAAGGGCAAGCGCATGATCTGGGACATGAAGTCCAAGGGCAATGGCAGCTATGCCGGCGGACGCATCTGGGCGCCGGATGTGGACAAGACCTATCGCTCCAAAATGTCGCTGAATGGCAATGCGCTGAAAGTGTCGGGCTGTGTCGGTCCGATCTGCCGCGGACAGACCTGGACCCGGTTGAACTGATCCCAAGACGAGACCAATTAATGCCCTGCGCCCATCCGGTGCGGGGCATTTTTCATGTCTGCAGCCCGAAACCGGTTGTCACGCTTCGCGATACGCCGGAAAGAGCGCCATGCAATGGGTGCTGTCGGGCACGCCGTTCACGCGGATGTCGTCCTTGAGCGTGCCTTCGATCTCGAAGCCCATGGCTTGGTAGAGATGACACGCCGCACGGTTCGATGCGCGCACCCTGAGCTCGATCTTGTCAAAGCCGTGCCGCCGTGCGTCCGTCAAGGCCCGCCGAAGCAGCGCGCGGCCCAGACCCCGGCCCCGGTACGGTCGCAACACCCCCATTCCCACAACGCCGACATGAGACCGGACCGGTGCGGCGTTGGGCAGGATATCGCACCAGCCGACAACGGAGTCTGCGTCGGTTGCGACAAGGTGGGTAAGGCCCCTTTCGATGTTTCTGCGTACGAAGTCGCGGGTGCTGCCCAGCGGTGGCGCCTCGAACGATTGCAGATACTTTTTCTCCTTCGCAACGGTGTCCACGGCGCTGTGGAAGGCCGGCACGTGGGTCATTTGGATCGGAACAATGGTGAACGGCATCGGCATGTGTCTGGCAACAAGAGAGGTCAGACTGCGCAAGGGAGCGCGCGAGTTCAACCGCGGCCCACGCCATCGGCATCTTTCGGCAGGTCGGCGGCGCTACAGCCGGGAGGAAATGATACCGGTGTTGAAACCGCCCATGCGCAACTCGCCGAAAAGGCGCTGATATTCGATCTTGGGGCAGCGGTTCTGGATGACCGTGAGCCCGGCGTCGCGGGCTTTGGCGGTGGCCTCGGCATGTGAGACACCGATCTGCATCCAGATCGTCTTGATCTGGGGCAACTGGCGCATCGCCGCATCCACGATGGGCGGCACGGCATCGGAGCGGCGGAAGATGTCGACCATGTCCACGCGCGCGTCGATGTCGGCGAAATCACCCACCACCGTCCGTCCGAATAGCGTTTCGCCCGCATAAACCGGGTTCACGGGGATCACGGTGTATCCCTTCAGCGACAGGTAGCGCGCCACGTAATAGCTGGGCCGCACGGGGTTCGTGGACACGCCCACGACCGCCACGACCTTGGTCCGTGTCAGCACCTCTTTCAGATGCGCATCGGTATAGGTTTCATCCATTGCCGTCCCCCCACACCGGCACGTTCCCAAAAAAACGCCCCGATCGCAAAGCGAAAGGGGCGCGAAGGTGCGGAACGAGGGACAGTGATTAACCTGCAGGAGTTCCAAACCTGCGGTTCACAACTTCAGATATGATCTTCTGAAGGATGTGAAAGACCCTCTCTCAAATCTGTGAACGAAACCTTAAACGAACATTTCGCGAAATCTCCGCGCACCGCGCGTCAATCGAAGATATCCTCAATGATATCAAAGGCGTCTTCGAAGATGTCCTTCCAGCGCGACTTGCGCTTCTTGTATTTCTTTTTGGTCGGCTTTGGTCGGGCTGACTGGCGGATAGCCGAAGGGCGAACCAGTTCGCGGTCGCCCGACTTCTTCTTGGGCAGCATCTTGAGATCGTGCAGCGGCGCGCCGCAGCTGGAACATGCCAGCTCGTGCCTGTTGCGGCCCGTCAGCACGAGCGCGGCCCGTGTCCCGCAATAGCAGCAGGTCGCGATTTTCGTGGGATGCGCGATGGTCGCCTCCTATCCGTGGTCCTTGGAGGCATATAAGGCAATTGCGGCAGCATTTGAGACATTGAGTGACCCAAATCCGCCCGCCGCGTCGATTTTGACCAGCGCGTCGCAGGTCTCGCGCGTTTTCTGGCGCAGGCCGGGGCCTTCGGCGCCGAGAACAAGCGCGACGGGTCGGTCCTTTTGCCCTTTGAGCGTGGTTTCGATCGTCTGCTCCGCCTCTCCGTCGAGGCCGAGGACGATGTAGCCCATGCCCTGCAATTCAACGATGGCGTCGGCAAGGTTGCGGACGCGCACGTAGGGCTGCCGTTCCAGCGCGCCCGAGGCAGTCTTGGCCAGCGCGCCGGTTTCGGGGGCTGCGTGGTGGCGCGTTCCGATGACGGCGGACGCGCCCAGCACCTCGGCCGAGCGCAGGATGGCACCCACATTGTGCGGGTCGGTCACACGGTCGAGCAGGATCAGCCGCGGCGCTTCGGCCCCGATGGCGACGTCCGCCAAGCTGCCCCAATCCAGCGGCTTGACCTCGAGTGCCGCCCCTTGGTGGACCGAGCCCGGGTCGATGGGCGGTTTGAACTTGCGAGGGTCGATGACCTCTGCGTCCATACCGGAGGACGTGATCGCGTCGGCCAGCTTGTTCTGGGCATTCAGCGTCACCATCAGGCGCAGTTTTTCACGTTTCGGGTTCAGCAGTGCGTCGCGCACGGCATGCAGACCAAAGAGCCAGACCGTCGCTGCCGCGTCGGCCTTTTTCGCCTGCTCTTTCTCGACCACCCATTTGGGTTTTTTCATTGCGTCACCTTTGGCGTTCTGCAGGGATTTTCTGCCTTGACCCCCGATATGCGTCCCGGTAATCACGCGCTCACGCTGACCGGGGCAGATGCCCTAATGGCGCAGTGGGCGACAGGCCGCAAGGTGTGGCAGGGGACTGTAACTCCCTCGCGGAGACGCACGCCTGGTTCGATTCCAGGGTCGCCCACCACTCTACATGAAACATCTGTGATGTGGTTGCCGATCTGGACGAACGCCAGGTCCGCCGCGGCCAATGGCCGACAGAGGCCATGACGCTTGTCTATCTGGGTATATGACCAGTTGCAGGGTCAGCAGGAGGCGCAAGAGTATCTCAAGATACGCGTATCTGCGTCACTCATGTGGCGGGTTGCGGCTGGCTTGTGCGTCCTGCACTGGCTGAGGCCAGGTCGATCTGATGTAGGCCAGGATGTTCCAGATTTCATCGTCGGTTATCACGCCATCAAACGCAGGCATACCGCTGTTGAAATCGTCTATACCGCGTGCTGCCAGCGCACCTTGTCCACCCAGTTTCGTGTACTCGAACAAAAGTTGATTGTCGTGATGCCACGTGTGACCCGTCGCATCGTGAGGGGGTGCGGGCAAGACACCATCGGCATTCGGAGATTGCCAGTTCGCTTGACCTTCGAGGTTGGCGCCGTGGCAGGATGAGCATTGCTGCTGATAAAGTCGCTCTCCGGCGATGAGGTCACGATGCAACAACTCGTGATCCGCCAGGGCAGGCGAAGACAGACACACGGTGACCAACACCAAACCTCTCATGCCACGTTCACCCATGTCCGCATACCGCCGACAGTGTGGCTGAGCATGTGACAATGCAGCATCCAGCGGCCGGGATTGTCGAAGACGCAGATGATGTCCCGGCTTTCGCCTGCCTCAACGAGCGTGGTGTCCCGCAGATCACCAAGGCTTCCATCCTGGGCGACTTCGTAGAAGTGATGGCCATGCAGATGAATGCCATGCGGGAATGACGTGTCGTTGACCAAGGTTACTTGTGCCGTCTCTCCGCGTTCAAACGATCCGAATGGTTCGGGCTGCAGGTCCGAGACGTTGTTGAATGCCCAGATGTTGTCGCCACCATGTCGCCCTCCCATGGCTCCGCCCATCATTGTCAGTACCAGGTGCTGGGTGGGTTCGGACGGTTTTGGCAGGTTGTGAGGGCTGAGCGGCACGATCGCCCCTGCCCGCCTGGCGTTATTCGTTCCGTCAACTGTGATCTTTGCAAGATTGTAAGGTCCTTGTCGGGTCGGCATCTCCAAGTGGATTTGACCAGACACATCCAGGATCAGATCGGCACGTTGAGCAGGCGCCAATACAACCCCCGCAAAAGGGCGCGGTTCGGCCAACGGCATTCCGTCCAATGCGACCACCACGCCTGTCGCACCGCTGAGTTCCAATGGAAATATCCTGTTTGTTGCCGCATTGATCAGGCGCAATCTGATCCGGTCCCCAATGCGGACCGTCGCTTGCGATAGAAATGCACGGGCGAAATTCCCCATGTAACCCGCATGGGCCACAGAGTGCATATCCGTGAACTCATCGGTCAGACGACCATCTTGGTCGAGCCGCCAATCTGCCAGGATCGCCGTGATGTCGTCGTCCACATCGGGCGGCGTGTCTTCTGCTACGATCAGTGGGCCGGCCATGCCCCGCGCCACTTGCTCGTGAGAGATGTAGTGAGAGTGGTACCAGTAGGTGCCTCCATCCGGGGGCACGAAACTGTATGTCTTGGTGTCTCCCGGATCAATCAGGTCCTGGGTCAGGATTGGTACACCGTCCATATGGTTGTCCAGCCTGATCCCGTGCCAATGCACCGATGTGCCTTCGTCCAGTCCGTTCTCCACGTTTATTGAGATGGGTTGACCCTGTACCGCTCGAATCTCGGGTCCCGGCATTGATCCATTGAACCCAAGCATCTCGGTCAAACCCTCACCCTCCGGTAGGACTTGTGCAGTCACGGGCTCCGCCCTCAGGGTCACGGAATCCCCTTCGGCCGAGACGTAATGCGGCAATACGGTCAGCGCGGAAGCCGATGCCAAGAACTGTCTTCTGTTCATTGCAAACCTCATGATGGCAACGTCAGAACGGATGTCAGCGCGGCGGTGGCGAACAGGATCACCGAAATCACCATCCATTCGAATGAAATAGACTTCGCCAAATGGCGTGCCGCGGCCTGATCACCGGCAGCCATCTGGGGAACGAACCGCAGTTTGTTGGCTGCTGCAATGCCCAGCAATCCCGCGACGAACAGGACTTTGAGTAGAAGTGTTTGACCGTAGCCTCCGCTCAGCAAGGCTGAGATCGATCCGACCAATTCATAGCTCATGTATCCGCCAGCGAGGACCAACAACGGGACGAAGACAGCCGCCATCCTGCCGAAGCGATGACCGACTTCCGATGCCTCCGGGAGTTTTGCAGTGTCCAAGGACAACGCCCGAAGAGGGTGAAGGATGCCGATCCAGATGGACGCTGCCGTCAGATGGAAAAGCAGTACGAGGTTGAGCTGCAGGCTGCCACGGTCATGGATGTGGCCGATATGGACGAAGGACCAAAGGGCAAGCAAGCCGCCGATCAATGACAGGCCCAGCCCGATCCGCCCCACAAACAGCCCAAGGACGAACAGCCCCAATCCTGTGATCCTCAATGCAACCGCTGTGCCGACCGGTGTAGACCACAACAAACCAAGCATTTCGGGATCGGTCATGCCGCTGGCATCACCTGTCAGTGCGGCCCCTGCCAGCAGGAAGCCAAGAAGCGTCGCCGCCATCCCGAGGACAGCAAAACCGACGGCAAAGCCACGGTATCGGTTCAAGCGGAACAGGACGGCAGCAAGGCCCGTACCAACCGACGCCAGCACGCCCAGATACAACGCAAACTTGGTTGCAATGGATGCCAATCCGAACAGGTCAGGCATTGTCACTCGACCGTAAAGCTGAACGATCCGGTCAAGACATGGCCATCGGTACCAAGCCCCCGCCATTCGATGACATAGACACCCGATCCCATGGAGTGCAGCGGAATGGCGTAGTCCGAAATGAACCCTTCGAAACCTTCCAGATCGAGGTCTTCGGTATGCTGGTCTGCATGGGTCATGGTCACACGGGTCAGGCGGATATTGCCCTGGAAGTTCATTGTGACGTCCGTGGGCACCTCGGACACGATGGCGTCATCCGCCGGGAGTGTCGTCTCAAGTGGCGAGTGCGCGACAGCGTCCGTTGCCCAAAGTCCAATCATCGCCGTCATCAGCAGTCTTTTCATGGTTTGTCCCCTCATCGCCATCAGTTGATCCCGTTGGCCTGTTGCAGTTCCCGAATATAGGCGGTGATCATGGTCACATCTCCGCGCGTGAGACCCTCTATGGGAGGCATGTTGCCGAAAGGCCAATGGTGCCCCCTGACCCCCATGGCGACAGCCCTCTGAAAGCTCTCGTCGGCATGGTGGCCGGGTTCGTAGATGATGTGAACCAAGGGAGGCGCGACCCCATCCTGACCCACAGCATTGGTACCGTGACAGGCGACACAATTCGCCTCGAAGCCGCGTTTGCCTATCTGCGCATTCGCCGAGAGTGTGTCCGGGATCACAATATCAACCAGCGCGCTGTCCGCCAAAACGGCGCCGTCTGGCGCCGAGGCCGTGGTCTGGTCGGTTTTGGGCCACAGAGCGTAGCCGACAAAGCCTTCTGCAATGAGGATGGCAACTGAGATGGTGTTCTTCATCGTGTTTTGGTTCTTGTTGTGTGTGCCACGCCTACACCTTCCAGCAAGTGGAGGGTCAAACGAAACCTGGTCACAGCTTTGAGAGCATCCAGACTGCCATGCCGACCATCATCAGGTTTTCCGTCAATGACACGAAACCAAGGGGTACCTTGCTGTCACCACCGACGCAGGCACATTTGAGTTCACGTTTGTCGATGTAGACGGCCTTGAAGACGCTGGTGGCTCCAATGCTTGCAACGATCAGTGCGGCGGGCGCTGATATCCAGGTCAGGACACCCGCCATCATCAGCAGCCCTGCGCCAGTCTCGACGAAGGGGTAGATGTACCCGTATCGCACCCACCTTTGAGCCAGCAAATCATAGTTCAGGAACATGGTGGCAAACCGTTCGACATCCTGAAGCTTCTGCAAGCCAAGCAAGACCATGGATATCGAGATGAACCACTCAATGGTGCGTCCTGCAAAGACGGTACCAAGCGAAACCCATGTCACGGCAATCGCCATCAACGCCGCGATCCCGAACAATGCGATAACGGGCTGATACGTCAGACCGTCCTTGGACTTGGCCGCTTTTCCAAAATACCTGTTGAGATCGTCGAACCCGCCGATCCGTGTTCCGTCCATGAACGTCTGCGGTGTCGTCGCAACGCCCTGCTCGGCCTTGAACGCGTCAACCTCATCCCGACTTGTCAGATGACGGTCGTCCACCTGGTAGCCCTGCCGCTCCAACAGATCCTTCGATTTCAGGCCATAGGGACACAAGTGGTCTGACATCACCATGCGGTACAATGTGGCAGTTCTCGTCTCCGTATCTTTCGGCATCGGTCTGATCCTTACATGTGGTGTTGGGGGACACTTGAAACGTCGATGAGCCACACCTAGTCTTTCCAGTAACTGGAAGGTCAAGAGGGGTCATCCATGAATATCTCAGCCGCATCACAGGCCGCTGGTTTGCCGGTAAAAACCGTTCGGTACTATGCAGATATCGGGCTGGTTCAAGCACCATCGAGATCAGACGCAGGCTACCGCACTTACGACGATGCGTCGGTCAGAAAACTGGTCTTCATCCGGCGGTCACGTGAGTTCGGATTCAGCATCGACGAATGCCGTGAGCTCCTGAGCCTTTACCAGGATCAGGACCGCAACAGCGCCGAGGTGAAGCGGATCGCGTCCAGAAGGCTGGAAGAAATCGAGCAAAAGCAGAGAGAGCTGCAATCACTGCATGATGAGTTGGCGCATCTCGTCAAGACGTGCCGTGGAGACGATCGTCCGGACTGTCCGATCATCGATTATCTCGGATAGTCGTCGATACACATGCGGACTGCTTCGGTACGGGCCCTCAACGCGCCGTTAAGGGCCAACCTGTGAAACACGCGCATGATTTGAACATCCTGTGTTTCTTCTGTGGTGGACAATGTGACTGCAGGATCGCCGAGCAAAGGCTGGCGCATCCTGCAGTCTTAGGTCCTAACAAAAGCTGCGGTTTTCAACCTCACACAAAGACCACATCGTCAAAAATTGCAGCGCCGTCCGTGATGCCCCGGAACGTCAGACTGTCCCCGGTGGCAAAGCTGAGAACCAGGTGACCGTTCGGATCGTAGGATGCGATGGCCTCCAGATCCGACACATCCGGCATCGCCGTTTCGAACAGGTCAGCGTCGAGTTGCAAGATGTCGACATTGTCCCGGAAGTCGATGATCAGGTCAGCATCGTCGCCGGCATTGAAGATGAACGTGTCGGCCCCGATCCCGCCGCGCAGGATGTCATTACCGGCGCCACCGTTCAGAAAGTCAAAGCCCGCGTTGGCGTTTACGATGTCGTCTCCGTCGCCGCCAGACAGCGTGTCGCTGCCATTGTTGCCGTTGAGCGTGTCGTTGCCTGCACCGCCGTTCAGAATGTCGAAGTTGATGCCGCCATTCAGAACGTCGTTTCCGCTTCCACCTTCAAGGCTGTCGGCGCCCGCATTGCCATTAAGCGTGTCGTTTCCAGCGCCGCCCAACAGCGTGTCCTTGCCTTCCGAGCCGGACATCTCGTCCGCGCCGTTGCCGCCGACAAGACTGTCAAATCCGCGGCCACCCAGAACTGTGTCATCACCTTGCCCACCGGCCAATGTGTCATTTCCAAGATTCCCGTTGATGAGATCATTCCCGTCACCCCCGTTTGCGATATCAAAGTCCTCACCGCCGACGATCGTGTCGTTGCCCGCACCTCCGGTGATCGTGTCAGAACCAGATTCTCCCAGCAAGATATCGTTGCCAGCATCACCAGCGATCAAGTCGTTGCGACTACCCCCCAGTATAGAATCATTTCCGTTGCCCCCGGAAATCTCGTCAGAACCGTCCTCACCCAGTATGGTATCGTCCCCGTCACCGCCATACAGGCTGTCGTTGCCGCGGCCACCTGCCAGTCGGTCATCGCCCCCGAACCCCACGATGACATCGGCGTCATTGGTCCCATTCAGGGTGTCATTGCCGTCCGTGCCCAGGATATCGTCCAGCAGCGGCACGTCTTCAGCGGCCAGGGTCCGATCCGTGAATACGAACAACTCGACGCCTGATACCCTCAGGAGCCCATTCGTAGTTTGTATTTCGAAGCGGCCATCTGAGCCGAGGAACACATCAATAACATCGGAACTGGCGAAGGACAGAATGATCGTGTCTTCGCCTTCGCCACCCCTGATCGTGTGTGACCCTCTACCAATACGAAACTCATCATCACCCGCGCCGCCATCCACGGTATCCCTACCAGAATTTGGTACACCCATATCATCGTCAAAGTTCACCAAAAGCGTATCGTTGCCGTCACCGCCGTGCAGGAAGTCAGCATTGTTGCCGCCGTCCAAAAAGTCGTCGCCTGCACCGCCTAGGATAAGGTCCCGGCCCGCTTCACCGAAAATCTCATCATTGCCATCGCCACCATCGATAGTGTCGTCACCGGTACCGCCATAAATCACATCATTGCCATCGCCGCCTTCGATGGAGTCGTCGCCGCTATCGCCATAAATCTCATCATTGCCATCGCCGCCTTCGATGGAGTCGTCGCCGCTATCGCCATAAATCTCATCATTGCCATCGCCGCCGGAAAGGATCTCATTGAAGAATGAGCCTATCAGGGTGTCGTCACCAAGGTCACCGAACTGTTCACCCCCACCACGAAGCACGTCGTCGCCGTCGCCGCCCCGCAAAGTGTCTCCGGGTCTGTCGGCGTCCAGCGTGTCGTTTCCCGCACCACCGTCGAGCAGATCATTGCCTGTACCGCCGATGAGAAGATCGTCTCCCTCACCGCCTTCGAGTGTGTCACCGCCTTGCCCACCGTTCAGTTCGTCGTTGCCGGCACCACCTAGCAGCGAGTCGTCGCCGGCGTTGCCATTCAGGATGTCGTCGTCAGCACCACCATCCATAAACTCGTTGCTGCCCGCGCCGGTCAGCGTGTCGTTGCCCTCGCCGCCCAGCATTTGTGTACGAAGATCGAGGGGACGCGTGTTACCCGCGTCCGAAATGAGCAGGTCGTCACCTGCACCGCCATTCAGGGTACTGCGATTGATACCCGACGATAATGTGTCGTTGCCCTCGCCGCCGAACATGATTTCAACCCCCCGACCGCCGATCAGAGAATCATCTCCCGCACCACCATAGAGGGTGGCGTTGCTGCTGGTCCGAAGTGTGTCATTGCCCGCATCACCGTAGAGTGTGCCACCGCCAGATATTCTGTCATCACCATCACCGCCGCGTACCGTGTCAAAGACACTGAACCCACCGTCGATGGTATCGTCCCCGGCACCACCATCCACTTCATTGATTCCGCCCAACCCTCTGATCAGATCTGAACCGTTCCCACCGTTGAGAGTGTCGTTGCCATCACCACCGATAAGTGTGTCGTCACCGTCACCACCGTCGATGCTATCGCTGCCATCGCCGCCCAACAGTGAGTCGTCACCCGCAAAACCGCGCAACGTATCGTCTCCGCCAAGCCCCGACAGCGTGTCGTTACCGTCGCCGCCCAGCAACTCGTCATTTCCCGGCCCCCCTTCGAGGTTCAGGCCAGGGGTTGATGACATTGTGGTGTTGAACAGAACTTCGGAATCGACTTTTGCCGCCATAGGTAAACTCCCAATGAAAACTGGAGGATCGGTAAATTGTGCGTAGAGAACACACCAAAGATGTGCCGCATACGCAGCACATTCAACCCAAAAGCGAGCCTGATCTGAAATGGGCCGGTTCGCCCCGCTTCAATGCTGGTCAACGGCGCTTGTGAAAAGCGTATTCAACCTGGCTGCGCCGTTTTCAATCGAGCGGTGGATGGTACATGAGACCCGCCGCCAAGCAGCTCTGCCCGGCAGAAACGGGTCGCCGATGCTTGCGGCGTCTTGAGATCTCAAGCCGGAGGCACGTCCGCTGACACCCGCGGCACCAGCGCTTTGACCAGATCCTTCATGTCGAGTTGGCCCACGACCTCTCCGCCATCCGTCACCCTGTAGCACAGGTTCGTATCGCCCCCTGTCAGCGCGATCATGTCTTCCAGGTTTCGCGACGCATCAACCTCTCCGTCGAAGTGGTCGCCGTTGATGGGCCCCATGACCGACCGCACACGCAACACGCGGGCGCGGTTGATGTCGCTGACGAAGTCTTCGATGTAAGGGTCTGACGGAGCGAGCAAAATACTCTGTGGTTCGCCCTGCTGCACTACCGCGCCGTCCTTGAGGATCACGAGGTGGTCGGCCAGCTTCAGCGCCTCATCCAGATCGTGGGTGATGAACACGATGGTCTTGTGCAGTTCCTTTTGCAATTCGAGCAGCAGGTTCTGCATGTCGGTGCGGATCAGCGGGTCGAGGGCCGAGAACGCCTCGTCCATCAGCATGATGTCGGTGTTGGCGGTGAGCGCGCGGGCGATGCCCACGCGCTGCTGCATGCCCCCGGACAGCTGCGCCGGATAGCGGTCCTCGAACCCCTCAAGCCCTACGCGCGCGAGCCATTTGCGACCCTCTCGGTCACAGGTCGCCTTGTCCGCACCTTGCACGCTGAGCGGCAGTTGCGCGTTTTCCAGCACCGTCTTGTGCGGCAGCAGCGCGAACTTCTGGAACACCATCGACATCTGTTTCTGGCGCAGGTCGCGAAGGGCGCTCTGCCCCAGCTTCATCACGTCTTGCCCGTCGACGAGGATTTCGCCCGCCGAGGGGTCGATGAGCCTGTTGAGGTGCCGGATCAGGGTGGATTTGCCAGAACCGGACAGCCCCATGATCACCGTGATCTCGCCCGGTTGCATATCCACGTTGATGTCACGCAGGCCCAGCACGTGGCGGTGTTTCTCCAGTAACGTGGCCTTGCCCATGCCCGTCTTGACGTGGTCCACCATGGCCGCGTCGTTGGGGCCAAAGATCTTGTAGAGCCCGCGCAGGGACACTTTGGCGGTCATCTCAGTGCTCCTTGCGGGTATTATCGACGCGCGCGAGGGCCGCTTTGGACACGCGGTCGAGGATCACGGCAAGCAGCACGATGCCGAGGCCCGCGATGATGCCGACCCCAAGATCGATGGTCCGGATTCCCTGCAACACAAGCGAGCCAAGGCCTGGGGCCGCGATCATTGATGCAATGACGACCATCGCCAGGCTCATCATGATGGTCTGGTTCACGCCCGCCATGATGTTGGGCAGCGCGAGCGGCAGCTGCACGCGGGTGAGCTTTTGCCACGCGGTCAGCCCGAACGCATCCGCCGCCTCCATCACATCGCGATCGACAAGCCGGATGCCCAGATCGGTCAGCCGGATCACCGGTACGATTGCGTAGACAATGACCGCGATGCCGTAAATCTTTGATTCCGTGATCGAAAACAGAAAGATCAGCGGGATGAGATACACGAAGGTGGGCATGGTCTGCATCAGGTCGAGGATCGGAACGATCATGCGCTGCGCGCGGTCGGACTTCGACATGCCGATGCCGATGGGAACGCCCAAGAGAATGGAAATGCCCGTGCAGACAAAGACAATCGACAGGGTCTGCATCGCCACTTCATAGTGATCGATAAAGCCGAAGAACAAGAGCACTGACGCCACAAAAGCCGTTACGCTGGCAGAGCGGCTGACCCACCAGCTGATCAGAAGCAGGACCGGGATCATGATCCACCACGGCGTTGCCTGAAACAGCCACAAAGTGCCATCGAGCATCCAGCTCAGCGGTTGCGTCAGCGGGTCGAGAACCAGCTTGAGTTCTGGTCGCACGGCAAGGAAACCCTGTTCGATCCCGGCGGTCAGGTCACGGGTCTGGCCGATGCGGCCACATGCCTCGTGCAGAACGTCAAGCGAGGGAAAGGGCAGCGCCGGTCCGTTAGATGTCTCACCGCCACCGCTTTGGGCCAGTAGCTGCGCCATGGACATAGGCGCGTCTTCCTTGCCCGCGTCACACCAGTCGCGCAGGCCAAGGCCGTCGATCACGCCATCATAGGCTGCCATGTCGTTCCCCAGTTTCTTGATCTTGCGCCCCGAGGGGCGAGGGTTGCGCCGGGGTCGGACCCCGGCGCATGAGGCTTATTGCAGCAGCGCCGACAGCTTGCCCTTCGCGTCGTCGTTCAGCCAGCTGCCCCACACGTCCTTGTACGTGGTCAGGAAGTACACTGCGGCCTCTTCGTTCGAGGCTTCGTTGGCTTCCTGCCAGGCCAGTACCTCGCCCATCTGGGCGTTGGTGAAGGTCAGGTTCTGCATCAGCGCCGCGGCTTCGGGCTCACGGTCGACAAAGGTTTGGGTCGCCGCTGTCACCACGTTCGACACCGGGTATGCGGACAGGCCGGGTGTCGCGCAGTCTTCCAGACCGTTGCAGGTGTGGGTGTCGGCGTCATAGGCGGGCATTTCGACCTGCACCATCGGGTATTTGCCCAGCACGGATGTGGGTGCCCAGTAGTAGCCAAACCACGGCTCTTTCGCCTCGTATGCGGCGGCAATGGCGGTTGCGAGTGTTTCGCCCGAGCCGTGCTGGAAGCGTTCGACGCCCGCATCAGCCAGCCCTGCGGCCTTGAAGTTGTTGTGGTTGGTGATGTCACAGCCCCAGCCCGATGGGCAGTCGTGGAAGCGGCCACCGACCAGTTGCGGGTTCGCCTTGATCCCGTCGAGCGTTTTCAGCTCGGGGTGCGCTTCGGCCAGGTAGTCGGGGATCCACCAGGCTTCGACCCCGCCATCGGACAGGACCTTGGACATCTCGACCAGCTTGCCCTCACTGCGCAGCTCTTCGTAGACCTCGGTGTAGCTGGTCCAGAGTTCGGTCAGGATGTCGGGCTCGCCCGTCTCGGCCACGGATGCCATGGCAGGCACGGTGGTGGTGGGCACGACGGTGACCGAGCAGCCATAGCCCTGTTCCAGCAGGAACTTGGCGACGTTGGTCACGACGGCGGCAGAGGCCCAGTCCATTTCTGTGATGGACACGTCGCCGCACTCAGCGGCGGCGATGGACGCGGCTGAGGTGCCCATCATCAGTGTTGCGGCAAATGCGAGTTTTTTCATGTGTTTGCTCCCTGTTCTGGCGGCATTTTCGCAGAATACGGGGCAAGTGATAGACCCAAACGGGCAGGAACGAATAGTCCAAACCTGCGCAGCTGCGCGATTGAAGCGCGCCGCCGGGCCATTGGTGATCACAATTTGGCCCTGTCAGGGCAAATTCACAGTTTGGGCTTGGGACAAGCGCGGCGCTGTTGCTACGGTTGGGCCGGAAAGACGGAACTGCGCAAGGATGACACCTATGGATGTGGCGACAGCCCTCGTGATGGCGATGCAGACATGGGGGATTGTTGGCGCACTGGTCGCCGCCGTCTTCTTGACCATCGGGATCGACCGGATAGATGAGGATGTGCGGGGCGCCTACATCTTTCGGCCACTGCTGATCCCCGGTGTGCTGCTGATCTGGCCGCTTGTCCTGTGGCGCTGGTGGCAGATCGAGACGGAGCGCGCCGCCTGGGCCGACCGCTACCGCCCGGTGCGGGCGTCCTACGGGCTGGCCGTTGTACTGATGAGCCTCGGGATCATCGCCGTTGTCATAGCGGGTCTGAGCGTGCGCCAAAGCTGGCCCGCTGACATAGCCCCCGTGCAGTTGAGCGAGGGAGCGGGTCAATGAGTGTCAAATACATCCCCGTTCAGTGGAACCCGAACAAGTGGATCTATGATGCAGTGATGCTGGCCGGTGTCGCTCTGTTCCTTTGGGTGTTTCTATATGTCACGCCCGAGGTCCTGAGCCACGAGCGCGCCATCAACCCGCAGATCCACAATGCGCGGGCCTTTGGCGCCTGTGCCTTTGTCATGCTGACGGTGATCCTGTGCATCGGTCCGGCGGCGCGGCTGGACAAGCGGTTCCTCCCGCTCCTCTACAACCGCCGTCACTTCGGGGTAATGACCGCCTTTGTCGCGCTGACCCATGCGGGTTACATCCTGAACTGGTACTTCGCCTTTTCCAGCAGGGACAAGCTGGTGGGGCTGTTGTCGGCCAATACCAGCTTTGGGCAGGTAGCGGGCTTTCCCTTTGAAGTCTTTGGTATCTTTGCCCTGATCTGCCTGCTGATCCTTGCTGCCACGTCCCATGATTTCTGGCTAAAATTCCTGACGCCGCCGATCTGGAAGCGGCTGCACTACCTGATCTACGCCGCCTATTTCTCGGTCGCCGCGCACGTGTCTCTGGGCATTCTACAGGACCAGAAGAACCACGTGTTCACGGTGCTGTTCATGCTGGGTGCAGGCGCCGTGATCGTCCTGCACATCGCGGCGTGGCTGTCGGAGCGGCGCGAGACGGCGGCCAAGGACGGTGCCTGGGCCGAAGTGGCGAATGTAGGAGACTTCCGCGAAGGCTATGCCAAGATCGCGAAGCTCGCCAATGGCGAGCGGGTGGCCGTCTATCTGATGGAGGGCAAGCTGAGCGCCATCTCCAACGCCTGCGCGCACCAGAATGGCCCCTTGGGCGAGGGCAAGGTCATCGACTGCCTGGTCACCTGCCCCTGGCATGGCTTCCAGTACGACGTCCGATCCGGCCGATCCCCCGCGCCCTTTACCGAGAAGGTGCCGACCTACCGCGTGCGGATCAAGGGCGACATGGTCGAGGTCCATCCCGACGCCAACCCGCCCGGCACGTACGTTGAGCCTGTCCCCCTGCCCGAACCGGAACCAGAACCGGATACACCCGAAGAAGGAGCGACAGCATGAGCGAGAAGCCCTTCTTTGTCGGTTACCTGCCTGCCCCGGGACCGTTGCGCACGTTCCTGTTGACCGTCTGTATCCTCCTGATTGCAGGGCTCGGCGGCGCGGGCCTGCTCATGGGTGCTGCCCAGGACGACCCCGGCCCCGGTGCGTTCCGCTTCGACTATGGTCGCCAGACCGTGACCGGCGTGGTGGAGTTGACCCCCTACCCCGTCATCCACGTGACCGAAGGCAATGACCGCATCAAACCGGGCGACAGTTTCCTGATGACAGCGGGCGGCAAGTCCGGCGTGGACAGCCGAGCCGAACCGCTCGACGGGCAACTGGCGCAAGTCTCCGGCGTGGTGCTGGAACGCGGGGACCTCTACATGCTGCAACTCCGCGGCGGTCGAAACGGCTTGCAGGCCGCCGAAGGCGACGCACCCGTGATCACGCCCGAACCGCAGGGCCGCTGGAAACTCGCGGGCGAGATTTGCGATGGCAAGTGCCTCGCCGGTGCCATGCGGCCCGGTCGCGGCCTTGCGCACAAGGCCTGCGCCAATCTGTGCCTCTTGGGCGACGTGCCCCCCATCTTTGTCTCGACACAACCCGTACTGGGCGAAGAATTCCTGCTCGTCACCGGCCCGGACGGCACCCGCCTGCCACGCGAAGCCTATGACTACATCGCCCAGTTCATCACGGCCGAGGGCGAGATCACCAAGCGCGGCGACCTGCTGGTCTGGGAAATCGACGTGGACACGATCGAGGTGACGGAATGAAACGCGCTATTTGGTTGATCATAGCGACGCTGATCGCGGCCATCCTGTTCTATGTCTCCCGCTTCTGGGACTTCCGGCTCTGGCCCCGCGACGGGCTGTTCGGGATCGAAGCACTGCGGCCCCAAGGGGGCCTGGTCGCGCAATGGCTGCGTGGCACCGACCTTGCACCGTTCGAGCTGCTGGTCTGGGCGGTTGGTGCCTTCCTGATCCTGACCCTGTTGCAAAAGCTCTACGATCTGCTGACCCCACCGCCCGAGTGACCGCATCCGGGGCTTTTGCGGATACCACCCTGCACGTATAGTGGCGACAAAACAGCAAAAACGCAGAACCGGCAGGCACATGGCACGCAAGAGCACGAAGAAAACCACCACACAGACGTTCAATATTGCTCTTGTCGGCCAAGCGGGGCGACTGGGCTACGAGGCGGTGCTGTTTGTTGCCTCGCTGCGCGCCAAAAGCCCGGACTTCAATGGCCGCGTTCTGGTGGCCGAACCGCAGCCCGGCGCGCTGTGGTCCCGCGACCCGCGCATGTCTCAGGACGTGCATGCCGCCCTGCACGCCATGGGTGCGGAGATCGTGCCCTTCACCAACCAGCATTTTGGCGAGGCTTATCCCTACGGCAACAAGATCGAGATGCTGACAGCGCTGCCAAAGGATGAACCGTTCGTCTTCTTCGACAGCGATACGCTGGTCATGGGCGATCTGTCGATGGTGCCGTTCGACTTCACTTATCCCTCCGCCTCCCTCCGACGCGAAGGAACATGGCCGCAGATCGAGCTCTATGGCCCGGGCTATGCCGAGATCTGGAAATCACTCTACGACCGCTTCGGTCTGGATTTCGAAACCAGCCTCGATCTCTCCGAACCGGACGAATACTGGAAGCGCTACCTCTACTTCAACGCAGGCTTCTTCTTTGCACCCTGCCCGCATGCCTTCGGGGAACGGTTTCTCGAATACGCATTGTCGATACGCGACGACGCGCCCGGACCGCTGGTCTGCCAATCCCTTGACCCCTGGCTCGACCAGGTGGCGCTGCCGCTTGTCATTCACAGTTTTGGCGGCGGGCGCGACAGTGCCGTACACGACCATCTCGACGGCGATGTCACCTGCCACTATCGGATGTTCCCGCTGCTCTATGCCCGCGAAAGCCAGGCGGTCATCGACACGCTGGAAGAGGTCACCGCCCCAAACAAGATCAAGAAGGTGCTGAAAGGGTACGACCCGATCAAACGCATGGTGTTTCAGGGCCGCGGCGCCAAGGTGCGCGCACTCTTCGACCAGAACGACATGCCGCGCCGCGAGCAGGCGATCCGCAACCGGATCAAGTCGAACGGCTTCTGGATGCGTTGATGCTGTGACGCAGCGTTACGGCCGGAGATGGCCAAATCGAGACGTCAAGTGTCGGTTTTACCCTTACGCAGCGGCAATCGGTTGACTATCTGCACCGGCAATACCCAGCCAACACAACAATCGGATGACTGCGATGACCCAGTCCATGACACGTTTTCTGACGATGCTTTCGCGCGCCTTTTGCAATGACAACCTGGACCTGATGGCGCGGCATTTCACCTATCCTCTGCCCATGTATACCAAGGGCGAGTTGCTGGTCTTTGGAAATGCCGACACGCTGCTCGAGGCAATGACACTCTACCGCGAGGCGGCACGCGCCGCCGACATACAGCTCATCACGCCGCGCGTCGTGGCGTCCGGGCTTCCGCGCAAGGGCTATTCGAACGTCTGGGTCGAATGGGACCATTTCAACAGCGCGGGCACTCTGATCTGTTCCAGCCAGGTGCGCTATGCGGTGTTTCAGGACAAAATGGCGCTGATGCCCCGGATCGAAATGGTGGACTATACGGCGCTTGGTTTCCCGGAAGTGGCAGACGCGCTGCCGCTTATGCAGATGGCTTGATCGGTTCGGTCCGTCTCCAACCCTTGCCCACTTTGGTCCCATTGCCTAACAACGCGGGCAATGACATGGACTTTGCGCTACGCGCAGGAAGCGGGAGAAAGACATGACCGACGGCCCCAAATACGGCTTTGACACCCTTCAAATTCACGCAGGCGCCCGGCCGGACCCGGCCACGGGCGCCCGGCAGACGCCGATCTACCAATCGACCGCCTTTGTCTTCCGCGACGCGGAACACGCCGCCGCCCTCTTCAACCTGCAAGAGGTCGGCTACATCTACTCCCGCCTGACCAACCCGACCGTTGCCGTGCTACAAGAGCGCGTCGCCACGCTCGAAGGTGGCGTCGGTGCCGTCTGCTGCTCCTCCGGTCATGCGGCGCAAATCATGGCGCTCTTCCCGCTGATGGCGCCGGGCCTGAACGTGGTGGTTTCCACCCGCCTCTATGGCGGCACGGTCACGCAGTTCAGCCAAACCATCAAACGTTTCGGATGGGAGGCGACCTTTGTCGATTTCGACGATCTCGATGCGGTCAAGGCTGCCATCAACGACAAGACACGCGCCATATTCTGCGAGGCCATCGCGAACCCCGGCGGCTACATCACGGATCTCGACGCGATCTCGGCCATCGCCGATGCCGCCGAGATCCCGATGATCGTCGACAACACCAGCGCCACCCCCTACCTCTGCCGCCCCATCGAACACGGCGCCACACTGGTTGTGCACTCCACCACCAAGTACCTCACCGGCAATGGCACGGTCACCGGCGGTGTGGTTGTGGACTCGGGCACGTTCGACTGGTCCGCGAACGACAAGTTCCCGTCGCTCAGCCAGCCCGAACCGGCCTATCACGGCCTCAAGTTCCACGAGACCTTCGGCCCGCTTGCCTTCACCTTCCATGGCATCGCCATCGGCCTGCGCGACCTCGGCATGACCATGAACCCGCAAGCCGCGCATTACACGCTGATGGGCACCGAAACCCTGTCGCTGCGCATGGACCGGCACGTGGAAAACGCGCTCAAGATTGCCGAATGGCTCGAGAAGGACGACCGCGTCGACTATGTCACCTATGCAGGGCTCAAATCCTCGCCCTACTATGACCGCGTGGCCAAGATCTGCCCCCGCGGCGCGGGCGGCCTCTTCACCTTTGCGGTCAAGGGCGGCTACGACGCCTGCGTCAAGCTGGTCAACGCGCTGGAAATCTTCAGCCATGTCGCGAACCTCGGCGACGCCCGTTCGCTGATCATCCACTCGGCCTCGACCACGCACCGCCAACTCACGGCCGAACAGCAGCGCGCCGCGGGCGCCGCACCCGAAGTGGTCCGCGTCTCCATCGGGATCGAAGACGCCGACGACCTGATTGCAGACCTGGATCAGGCGCTGTCCAAAGCGGTCAGCTGAGAAAAGGATGGCGCAGGCCTATCAACCTGCGCCCCTTCTCTGTTTCAAAAAATCCCGGGGGAGTCGCGCCAGCGACGGGGGCAGAGCCCCCCACCCAAAAAATGGCGTCGCGCGTCAGCGCGGCATGTGGATCAAGGTTCCAGCGCGAACTGCATCGACACTTGCGCCGTGACAAGCAACTCTCCGGCAGCAATCGGCACGTCTGCCGATCGGGCGGCGGCAGCAAACATCTCGGGGCGCGGCCCTTCCACACCCTCGCTCAAGCTCAGAACCGCACCCAGGGTCAGATCAGCCGCGGCACTCAGTTCGGTCGCCTTCTGCATGGCGTCGCGCACCGCGGCCGCCCGCGCCTCGGCCTCGGCTGCACTCGGGTCCTGCAACTCGAAACTCAGACCATTGAACGTGTTTGCACCTACGGCCAGCACCTCGTCCAGTATGTCGCCCAATCCACCCAGATCACGCACACGGACCCGTACGGAATTGCGCGCTTCGAACCCGGTGATGGTGCGTTCGTTTGCGTCGTAGCTGCTCCACACCGGCCCCACACTCAATTGTGCGGTCTGAATGTCGCGGGTCGCCACGCCACGATCCGTCAAGGCCGCGATCAGGGCGGTGGCGTCCTCGCTGACCTTCGCCATTGCGTCCCCCGCTGTTTCGTCGATATGCACGACCCCAAGCGAGATCACCGCCATGTCAGGTGCAATGGCAACCTGTCCTTCGCCCATCACGGACAACACGCGGTCCTGCGACTGCGCCGCCACCAAGGGTGCCAACATCATCCATACAAATGCAGTTGCAATAGACAGTTTCATAGTATCCTCACGTCCCTAGAGATGTCTGGTAAGTGTGCCTTCAACAGCACCCCCACAAGCCGATCACACGGCTTTTTCTTTGCATGGGCAAAGACCTGCTTTATCCTTTGACCATCCGCGCAGGGTGTTTCATTCAGCGCGTCCAATTGGTATGGCCGAGATATGAAGCCTGAATTTGCGTTATCCTTGTCCTTTGACGGGATCCGACTGCTGCACCGCGCCGCAGGAGGGTGGCGTGAAGTGGGCATGGTCGATGTCGACAGCCCGACACTCGGCGAAGATCTCAAGGCGTTGCGCAGGAAAGCGGGCAAGGTCAAAATCAAGCGCGTGCGCTCTAAGCTGCTCATCCCTGACGCGCAGATCAAATACCTGACCATAGACACCGGCGAAGTTGACGACGACGCGCGACGGGCGGCGGCGCTCGAGGCGCTGGACGGGGCAACGCCCTATCCTGTCGACGCCCTGGCGTTCGACATATCGGCCGAGGGGCCGAAGACACATGTCGCCGCTGTCGCCCGCGAAACACTCGCCGAGGCCGAAGCCTTTGCCGTGGAACACAATTTCCGACCCGTGAGCTTTGTCGCCGCCCCCGAGGACGCAGGATTTCTGGGCGAGCCCTTCTTCGGTCAGACGGTGCATGCAGACAAATACCTGCGCAATGGCGGACGGGTAAAGCCGGACGGCATCCGCGTCGTTGTGATCTCGCATCCCGACCCCTCCGACGGCCCAGAGGAGGCAACAGAGAACACCGATGCGCCCGCCACGTTCGAAGAGACGGACGATGTCGAGGCGCACCCAGCGGCTCCGGCAGACGCAGCGCCACAAACGGATGCTGAAGATGCAGGCGTTCAATCCACGGATGAACAACCCGAAGCATCTGGCGACAACACGGCGCCGGAAACGGTCGATGCTGCCAAAGCGACTGCGGCCAAAGGCGCACCAGAGGACACCGAAGCGACACCTGAAACGGTTCAAACGCCGGGTGACAGCGATGAACCAACGGAGCCAGCACCGGACGCATCCGTTCAGACTGACAAGAATCTCAATGCGCAGGCCAAGCCGGAAAGCGGCGACGCGGCCACGGGCGACGATGCAAATCCGGATGCCGTCCAAACGGACGACGCCGAAGACAAGACAGCGGCTTCCGAGGAAGCGGCTGAAAACGACAAGGACACAGAGAAGGACAAGGGACCTTCTGGTCTGATAGGTTTTGCAACGCGCCGCACCGCCTCGGGTGTGGACGGCGCATCTGCGACACCTCTGGGCGGTGTAACCCGCGACCCTCCGAAAAGTCGGCCCGCCACTGCCCGGCTGACCGTTTCCGAAGACACAAAAGACACCGCACCGCCGCCACCCGCACTCAGCCCGCAGCAGATCGCCGCGAAGAGCCTGCGCACCGCACCTCCCATAGATGAGGTTCCGGCAGAACAGACGGCCGGGTCGAAGAAAGCGTCGGCCCGCAAGGGCGGTTTCCTGTCGCGCCGCAAACCAAAGCGCGTTCCACCCGCTCCACCAGCCGCAGTCGCCGACCGGGCAGCGCGCACGACGGCCACTCCGGCAAGCGGGCCGTCCGATGCCGAAGCACAACGCATGACCGTCTTCGGTGCGCGCGCCGAAGCAGAGGTGGGCGGCAAACCACGTTTCCTGGGCCTGATCCTCACCGCGATCCTGCTGGTGTTCCTTGCCGGCGTCGCGGCATGGGCATCCGTCTTTCTTGACGATGGTCTCGCCAAATTCTTCCCCAAACGGGAACGTACCCTTGCTTCGACCCTGCCGGCCGATGCCACGCAAGCACTGGCTGAAGATGTCGGCGCTACGGTCGATCTGGAGCCCACCGAACAAAGCGATGACGCCCTGATCATCGCATCCTTGAACGAAGATATCGGCGATGAACTGACGCCGGAGGATGCTGCCGTGCTCGACGCGCTGCGCAACCCGCAACCTGATCCCTCCGAACAGCCAGAGTTGGATCAGGCCGCGCTTGAGGCCCGCTATGCCGTCACCGGCATCTGGCCCCAGGCACCTCAGGTCCCGCAGGAACCCAGCGGGTTGATCCAGCTTGAGGATCTCTATGTCACCGGTATCGACCCCGTCAGCCCGGCCCTTGATGCGATCGCACTGCCTGGCACGGACTCGTATCTGACGGACGTGGCGCTGCCCGAGGTTGCCTCGCCCCCGGAGGCCGGCACGCGCTTTGCCTTTGACAGCAACGGGCGCATCGTACCGACCGAGGAAGGGGCGCTGAGCCCCGACGGCTTCACCGTGTTCCTCGGCCGCCCACCACTTTTGCCGCCCGAGACCCGGCGCGCCGCGGAAGAGGAACCGGTCACACCCGAAGTGGCACAACCCGACACACGGCAACTGGCGGCACAGCGCCCACGCCCCCGGCCTTCGGATCTGGTAGAGCAGAACGAACGCGCCACTCTGGGCGGGCTTTCGCGCTCGGAATTGGCAGAACTGCGCCCCCGCCTTCGCCCGACAGCCCCGCAAGAGGTTGCTGCCCCGCCAGAAACGGATGCAGCCGCAGTGGCCGCAGCCGTTGCTGAAGCGGCTGAACCTATCAGCCCGCTGGCAGCCGCGCAGTCCTACCGCCCACAGACGAGACCTCGCAATTTCGACCGCACCGTCGCACGTGCGTCGCGCGCTGCGGCCGCTGCTGCGCCACAACGCGTCGCCGCGGTTGCGCCGCGCGCTGTCACAGTCACCCCTTCGATTCCTTCAGCCACCTCCGTGGCGCGTGAAGCCACGGTGCGCAACGCGATCAACCTCAGCCGCGTGAACCTGATCGGGGTCTACGGCACGCCGTCGAACCGGCGCGCTTTGGTACGGCTGAGAAACGGGCGCTATCAGAAAGTGGCCGTCGGAGACCGCTTCGATGGTGGGCGCGTGTCCGCGATCGGAGACAGCGAACTCCGGTATCAAAAGGGCAATCGCAACGTCGTCCTCAAGATGCCGAACTAAACGGAAACCGACGCGGTTTTCCTTGGTTTTCTGACGCGGAAAGCACAGCGGTCCCGGAATTCGCGCCAAATTCCAGATGGTTTTCGCGCCGAAAACCGGTCACTCGGCGGCCAGTTCCCCATTGTTGATCTGCTCCTGCTCGATGCTCTCGAACAGCGCCTTGAAGTTACCCTCGCCAAAGCCGTCATCGCCCTTGCGCTGGATGAACTCAAAGAAGATCGGCCCGATCACGGTCTTGGAGAAAATCTGAAGTAGGATCTTGGTCTCGCCCCCATCCACGACCCCTTCGCCGTCGATCAGGATGCCATGGCGCTTCATCCGGTCGATGGGCTCCTCATGCCCTGCAACCCGGTCCTTCGACAGATCATAGTAAGCATCCGGCGGCCCCGGCATGAACTTCAGGCCATTTCCAGCAATCGCATCCGTGCTGTCATAGATATCGTCCGACCCCACCGCGATATGCTGAATGCCCTCGCCATTGTACTTCTTGAGATAGGCCACGATCTGCCCCGTCTCACCGCGATCTTCATTGATCGGAATGCGGATGCGCCCACAGGGCGACGTCAGCGCACGTGAAAACAGCCCCGTAAACTTCCCCTCAATGTCAAAGAACCGGATTTCCTTGAAATTGAACAGGTCTCCGTAAAACCGGAACCACGTGTCCATGTTCCCCTTGTGCACGTTGTGGGTCAGGTGATCGAGATAGAAGAACCCCACCCCCCGCGGCTTCGACTGCGCCAGCCACTCGTATTCGTCATTGTAAGGCGACGTGTCGTAATACTGGTCCACGAAGTAGATCAGGCTGCCCCCGATCCCGTAGATCGCAGGCACGTCCAGCACCTTGCCATCTCCCTCATAAGGCTTCGCGCCCAACTGCACCGCCCGCTCAAATGCGTGCTGCACGTCGACAACCCGCCAGCCCATGGACGGGGCACAGGGGCCATGCTCCTCCACAAATCGCGCGCCAAAGCTGCCGGGTTCTGCATTCAGGACATAGGTGATGTCCCCCTGCTGCCACAGCTCGATCTCCTTGGCCTTGTGCTTGGCCACCTTCGCATACCCCATCCGGGTAAAAAGCTGGCGCAGCTCGTCCGGCTCGGGATGGGCAAATTCGACAAATTCAAACCCGTCCGTGCCTGCCGGGTTGTCGGCGGTGATGACAGATTTCGGGGCATTGTGCGGAAACGGACCCATGGGCAGACCTCCAGACCTGGTTTGGCTCCACTATGGCGGCGCACACATGCGGTAACTGCGCGTTATGCATCACAAACCTTTCCATTCACGCGCAGAACCCGCACTATTGGGCGGAAACATCTGAAAACGCCGCATATGCTTGATTCCATCGACACCCGCCTCCTCGCCGCCCTGCAAAAGAACGCGCACCTGACCGCGCAAGAGCTCAGCGACATGCTGCACCTGTCACCCAGCCAGGTCGGACGGCGGCGACAGCGGCTGGAGGCCGAGGGCTATATCGAAGGCTACGTTGCCCGGCTCGACGCGAAACGGCTCGGTCTCAGCGTGCAGGGCTTTGTGCAGGTCCACCTCGCCGTGCACGGACCGGAACACGCCAGCAGCTTTGCAAGGCTGATTGACACGCGGCCCGAAGTGACCAGCGCCTGGACGATGACTGGCGATGCCGACTACTTGCTGCGCGTCTATTGCGCCGACCTCGCTGCACTCAATGTCCTGATCCACGAGGTGCTGCTGCCTCACCCGTCCGTGGCGCGCGTCCACAGCCAGATCGTGATGGACCAGCTGAAACGGGACGGCCCCCTGCCGACCTGAAGCACCGGCGCCCTCGGGTCAGGCAGAAATCGACCACCGGCGCGCGCAAACCGCGATTTTCGGCAGAGTTTCCGCCCACCGCCTTGTATTTCCGGGGCACCACGGCATCTTGATGCCCATACAAACACGACGGGACAGGGCAACCGCATGGAAGGCTTTCTTTACCAGGCATCGATCTACCTTGCGGCCGCGGTCATCGCCGTGCCGATCGCCGCGCGGCTCGGCCTGGGCTCGGTCCTTGGCTACCTCGCAGCCGGAATCGCCATCGGTCCAGTGCTGGGCCTCGTCGGGGCAGAGACAGAAGACCTGCAGCATTTCGCGGAATTCGGCGTGGTAATGATGCTGTTCCTGATCGGTCTCGAACTCGAACCCAGGGCGCTCTGGGACATGCGCCACAAGCTGCTCGGTCTCGGGGGGCTGCAGATCGTGTTGTCGGCCATCGCCATCATGGGCGTGGCCATGGCCTACAACCAACCATGGGGCATTGCCCTCGCCATCGGGCTGACGCTGTCCCTGTCATCGACCGCGATCGTGCTGCAAACCCTCTCGGAAAAGGGGCTTATGCAAACAAGTGGCGGGCGCTCCGTCTTCTCGGTTCTGCTGACGCAGGACATCGCCGTCATCCCGTTCCTCGCCTTCCTGCCGCTGCTGGCCGCCACGGTACCGGTGCAAATCAACGCAGACGGGTCCATCTACCGCGCCAATGGCGACGATCACGGCGGCGATCATGGCCACGGCGCCGCGATGAGCCTTGTCGAAGGCTTGCCCGCTTGGGGCGTGACCCTCGTCACTATCGCCGCCGTCGCCGCGGTGATCCTTGCAGGCGTGTTCCTGACCCGCCCCGTCTTCCGCTTCATCCATGCCGCCCACCTGCGCGAGATGTACACCGCGCTCGCCCTCCTGATCGTCGTGTCGATCAGCTTCCTGATGATGCTGGTGGGCCTCTCGCCTGCCCTCGGCGCCTTCCTCGCGGGCGTCGTACTCGCCAGCTCCGAATTCCGGCACGAGCTCGAATCCGACCTTGAACCGTTCAAAGGGCTGCTTCTCGGCCTCTTCTTCATCACCGTCGGCGCGGGCATCAACTTCACCCTCCTGTTCGAGGATTGGCCCGCGCTGATCTCGATGGCCATCCTCGTGATCGCGATCAAGGGCGCGCTGCTCTACTGCCTCGCCGTCGCGTTCAAGATCCGGGGACGCGACCGCTGGCTCTTTACCCTCGGCCTTGCTCAGGCAGGCGAGTTCGGCTTCGTCCTCGTCGCCTTCTCCGTCGGTCAGGGCGTGATCCCGCAGGCCATTGCGGAAACGCTCCTTCTGGTCATCGCACTGACCATGCTCATCACACCTCTGCTCTTCATCCTCTATGAACTGCAGTCGCGCCGCATGGGTGAGGCAGGGACCGATGTCGAAGCGGACGAGATTGACGAAGACGGCCCCGTCATCATCGCGGGCATCGGCCGCTTCGGCCAGATCGTGAACCGGCTGCTGCAAGGCTCAGGCTTCAACACCGTCGTGCTCGATCACGACATGGAAACCATCGCCCTCATGCGTCGCTTCGGGTTCAAGGGGTTTCTGGGTGATCCCAGCCGCCCCGACATCCTGCACGCTGCCGGGTTGCACACCGCGCGCATTCTGGTCGTGGCGCTCGATGACAAGGATGCGGCCACCCGCCTTGTCGCCTACGCGCGCAAGACCCGGCCTGACATCCACATCATCGCGCGCGCCTATGATCGGGTGCATGTGTACCGGCTCTATCAGGCCGGTGCCGACGACATCGTGCGCGAGATGTTTGACAGCTCGCTGCGCGCCGGGCGCTACGCGCTCGAAAAACTGGGCCTCACGGACTACGAAGCAGCCGAAGCGGAACGGGTGTTTTACGCGCACGACCGCGACGCAGTCCGGCAACTGGCCGAGGTTTGGGACCCCAATGTACCCGCGTCAAAGAATGACGCATACGTAGAACGGGCCAAGAGCCTTGAGAAATCGCTGGAAGCAGCGCTGTCGGAACGTCAGGACGAACCCAAGCGGGCGTAACCTTGCATCTCAGGGTCGGCGGCTGGGCGAATTGGCAACGCCAAGAGAGCACCCGACGACGCTACCCGTCGGACACGCCCGCTTCGGCAAAGGTTGCCATGCCCGAATGGCACGCAATCGCACCCTTAAGCACGCCAATCGCCAGCGCCGCCCCCGATCCTTCACCAAGACGCAGGCCCAGCGACAAAAGCGGCTCCTTGCCCAGAGCTTCCAGCATCCGACCATGCGCGGCTTCAGCACTCTGATGTCCCGCCACGACATGATCCAGCGCGCCCGCTTGCGTCTTTTCCAGACACGCCGCAGCCGCGGTACAGATGAAGCCATCCATGATCACCGGGATGCGCAAGGACCGCGCCCGCGCGATGGCACCCACCATCCCGGCCAGCTCACGCCCACCCATACGCATCAGTATGTCGAGCCCATCCGTCGCCGCCCCATGCGCGGCCAGCGCGTCGGCCACGACCTGCGTCTTCAGCGCCAGCGCATCGCCCTCAACACCCGTCCCACGGCCCGTCCAGTCGCCAGCATCGCCGCCAAAAAGGCGCGTCGCAATGGCCGCAGCCGAAGTCGTATTGCCAATCCCCATCTCCCCCACGACCAGCAGATCCGCGTTTTCATCCACAGCGTCCCAACCCGCGCGCAACGCAGCCACAACCTCGACTTCCGTCATCGCGGGGCCTTCGGTGAAGTCTGCGGTGGGTCTATCCAGATCCAGCGGCACCACGTCCATCCGCGCGCCAAAAGCCTTAGCGAGCTGGTTGATGGCCGCGCCACCATGCTCGAAATTCGCGACCATCTGCACCGTCACCTCGGGTGGAAAGGCCGACACGCCCCGCGCCGCAACGCCGTGATTGCCCGCAAAGACAATAACCTGCGGCGCTTCAATTGACGGCCGCGGATTGCCGCGCCAGCCCGCATACCACTGCGCCAGATCCTCAAGCCGCCCCAGAGCGCCCGGCGGTTTGGTCAGCTGCCCGTTGCGGTCCGCCGCACCCGCCGCCGCGTCCCCGTCGGGACCGGGCATGTCGGCCAAAAGCGCGCGCAGCGCGTCCAAACTGTCGAAGCTCATGGAATGTCGTCCTTGCCTGTTGGTGCAACGCTCTTTACCCAAACGGGACGCACCCGCAAGTCAGGACCGGACATGGCGCAGAATGATTCCGACATGAGCCCTCTCAAACGGCTCTGGGACATCCCCGCAGCGCTGGTGCTGCTGACACGTTTGCCCCTGCCCCCCCTGCCCGATCACGCCTTCGCCCATGGCGCACGGGCGGTCTGGGCCTATCCCCTTGTGGGGCTCGTTCTGGGGCTGATCGTATCACTGCTGAGCGTCGTTCTGACGTGGCTCGGTTTGCCGGACATTCTGGCTGCAGGCCTGCTGCTCGGAGCGCTTCTGATGCTGACGGGGGCCATGCACGAAGACGGTCTGGCCGACACGGCCGACGGGCTTTGGGGCGGGCATGAGCGTGAGCGACGGCTGGAAATCATGAAAGACAGCAGCATTGGGGCCTATGGGGTGCTGGCGCTGATCATGGTGATGGGGTTGCGCTGGCTGGGGCTGGCCGAGGTGGACTGGACTGCGATCATCGCGGCACTGATGCTGAGCCGCGCCGCGATGCCGCCCTTGATGCTGGCCTTGCCCCATGCGCGCAGCGTTGGGCTGTCGCATTCGGTTGGGGCTGCGTCGATGGGCGCGGTGATCGTGGCTGTTCTGATCGGCGTGATCGGAGCCGCATTTTTGGCCGGGGCGGCTGGGCTCTTCGCTGCGCTCATCGCGGGCGCTGTGGCAATGGTCGTGGGCGTGATTGCACGGACCAAGATTGGCGGGCAGACGGGCGATATTCTGGGGGCCACATGCGTGATGAGCGAGGTGGCGGTGCTGATGACATTGGTTGCCATCGCATAAAAAAGAAACGTGTCCCCACGGGGACACGTTTGATTTCAAGAACTTGCGATTTTCGTTAACCGAATTTTAAGCAGCAATCCGGCTGCTGAGCACCTCGTCCACCTCTTTGGCGGCGGCGATCTCGTCGCCACCTGACACGGCGGCCACTTCGCGGGTCAGACGCTCAAGCGCCGCTTCATAAAGCTGACGCTCCGAGTAGCTTTGCTCACGCTGGTCGTCGGTGCGGTGCAGGTCGCGGACCACTTCGGCGATGGCGATCAGATCGCCCGAGTTGATCTTTTGCTCGTATTCCTGGGCCCGACGGGACCACATGGCGCGCTTGACCTTGGCCTTGCCCTTGAGGGTCTTCATGGCCTGGCTGATCACGTCTGGGCTCGACAACGCACGCATCCCGATCTCGGTCGCCTTGTTGGTGGGCACACGCAGGGTCATCTTGTCCTTTTCGAAGGTGATGACGAACAGTTCCAGCTCGATGCCGGCCACTTCCTGCTTTTCCACAGAGGTGATCTGGCCCACGCCGTGGGCGGGATAGACCACATATTCATTGGGGCGGAAGTCGAGTTTCTTAGATTTTGTCATTCCTGATCCTCATAACGACGCAGGGCGCAAGCCTTTTGACAGTCAAAACCGCATCAGGCGGGGCAGCAGTTGCCACGTCTTGGTGCGGTTCGGGTCAAGTTTTAAAACAGACCGGTCAGCGTGGTGACAGGTCCGGGCAGCATCCATCTGTCTGTTGTCACAAAACTATAGCATAAAAATCGTGGATTCGAAAGTTGACGCAAAGGAAACTTTCGGAAACCCCTGATTTTCCAAGCCAAATCGTCTCGATTTTCGCTGGGGCAAAAGTGCCAAAAGCGATTCGAAGCCTTAGCCGCCCTCGCCCGGCTTTTCCGAGAACAACTCCATCTTGCCCTCTTTGCCGTCCATCTCGTCGGCGGTGGGCAGCGGGTCCTTCTTGGTGATGATGACCGGCCACATCTCGGAATACTTCCGATTGAACTCGACCCATTTCTCCATATCCGGCTCCGTATCGGGGCGGATCGCGTCTGCGGGGCATTCGGGCTCGCAGACGCCGCAGTCGATGCACTCATCAGGATGGATCACCAACATGTTCTCCCCCTCGTAGAAGCAATCGACCGGACATACCTCGACGCAGTCGGTGTATTTGCAGGCGATGCAGGAGTCGTTGACGATATAGGTCATAAGGGGTGTCTCATCTGGTCGGGCATAGCTTAGCTAAAGGAGTGCAGCACATCATTCAAGATGGCGTGACTTGGAAAGATCAGCTTGCCGTCTGTCTTTCTTGGTTGGGCGCCCTTTTCCTTCAAACCGGGGGTTCTCGGGAACGGGTGTTTCCTTTGGCGGCGGCGGAGGGGACATATCGGTGTAAAGCGCCTGCGCTTCAGGAGCCGGTCCTCGTCTGGTTCCGATGGCTTTGACCTCAATCACCCGCACCACACGACCTTGTGAAAAGGTCAATACATCGCCGGGGCTGATGGTCGTCGCGCGCTTGGTGACCCGCTCGCCATTGACGCGGACGTCACCGGCGGCCACGCGGGTGGCGGCCAGCGACCGCGTCTTGAAGAAGCGCGCAAACCACAGCCACTTGTCGAGCCGCAGTTTGCCCGCCTCGTCCGACACTTACTTGTCGTCCTTCAACCCCATGAGGGCGGCTACGAAGGGGTTGTCGGGGTCGATCGCCTTTTCCTTCTTCGGCGGTCGGGCCGAGAAGTTCTGCGGCTTGTTGCCCCCGTCGCGACGCGGGCCCTTGCCCTTGGGTTTGCCTTTGGGACCACCCTTTCCGCCCTGGTTCGGACGACGGTTGCCGCCCTGGTTCTGGCGACGGTTGCCGCCTGGGTTGCGGCCCCAGGTGAATGAGTAGAACACTTCGGTTTCGGGGCCTGCAACGGCTTCTTCCGGGGCGGTGCCGGGGTCGATTTCGGTCTCGGGATTGGTCGGGATCTCTGCCGCAACCTCTGGCGTCTCCGCCGCTTCCTCGATGATCGGGGCCTGACCGGCATCTGCGATGGCTTCGGTGCCTTCGGGCACATCCGCCGGTGCGGGTGTGTCGGTCGCGGCTGCTGCCGTTTCCGCCTCTGCCGCGTCCATCACGGGCTGGTCCGTGGCGTCCGGGGTCGCGTCGGTCGCTACGACCGCGTCAACAGGCTTGACCTTTTCCCGCTCGCCTTTCTCGGCGCGGTAGCCCAGCCCCTCCATCAACGTGGCGAACTGTTCCAGCGTCATGCCGGTGATCGACAGCATGTCGGCCTTCGCCTCGAACCCGCCGCGCGAATCCTCGGCCCGCAGCATGTCGGCGAGCCGCTCCAGCATGTCGATGCGGATCGCCCGCTCGCCCGCGTTGCGGTAGCCCGACATGGTGTCGGTGCCGCGCGGCCCGCCTGTCATGGCGGGAACCGTCACGAGGCCGGGGGGTGGGGATTCGGGGAATTCCGACAGCCCTTGGGCCAGCGACCACAGCACAAGACGCAGGCGCGTGGGCGCGGGTTTCAGGAGCAGCGGCATGAAGATGGTGAACTGGCCAAAGCGGATGCCGTGTTTACGGAGCAACCCGCGTGCGTCCTGATCAAGTGCCTTCACGTCATCGGCGACCGTTGCACGGGGCAGCACGCCCATGGCTTCGACCATCTGGAAGGCGAACCCTTTGGCGAGGCCAGTGAGCGCTTCGTCCTTCTGCATCGCGATCAGCGGCTCGAACAGGGCCGCGACCTTGCGGTCGATGAAGTGTTGCAGGCGGCGCTGGACCTTTTGCGCAACCTCGGGGCCTGCGACGTCATCGACGAACACCTCGACTTGCGGCTTCAGCGCCTCCGGCCCGGCCACCAGCTTGCCCACCGCAGAGCTGCCCCACATCAGGCCGCCCTGTTCGGTGAAATCCAGTTCGGTGTCCGGCGCGTTGTAGAACCGGTCGGCCCGCAGGTGGAAATGCGGCGCCAGCGCCTGCAGCGCGGCGGTCTTGATCGTCTTGGCCTCGGCCGCGCCCGCCCCCTTGTCCTGGGAAAACCGGAACCCGTCCAACTTGCCGACGAACTCGCCCTCGACAGTCACTTCACCTGCGTCGTTTACTTCGGCCACCATGGCCTCCTTCTGGCCTAGCCGGCGCAAGAGCACGCTCGTGCGCCGGTCTACAAATCTTTGCGTCAGTTTCGCGTGGAGCGCGTCTGACAAGCGGTCTTCTACATGGCGGGTTTCGTCCCGCCAATGACTTTCATCATCTACCCACCCTTTGCGTTGAGCGACATAGGTCCATGTGCGGATAAACACCAATCGCTTGGAAATGGCGTCGATGTCGCCGTCCGCGCGGTCGATGCGCTTGATCTGCCGCGCCATCCAGTCGTTGGGGATTGAGCCCCGTTCGTGCAGGTAGCGGAAGATAACATCGAGGAGCGCGGAATGTTCCTGATGCGAGATGCCGCGGAAGTCGGGGACGCGGCAGACGTCCCAGAGCAGTTTGACCGACCGTGCGTCGGTGCAGCGGGCGGTGATTTCGGCGGACTGCGAGAGGGATTTGAGCGCTTGCAGGTCGTCGGCTTCGCGGGCTTTGGCCAGCACCTCGTGGTTTGAGGGCGTTTCGAGGCTGCGGATCAGGGCGTCAATGGTGCCGAATTGCAGGGCGTGGTTGCGCCATTGCAGTTTTTGCAGAGGCGTGAACCGGTGGTCCATGATGGCCTGCGCGACGCCATCATCCAGCGGGGGCGCGTCGCCGGTGACGCCAAAGGTGCCGTCCTTTTGCCCCCTGCCCGCGCGGCCTGCGATCTGGGCCAATTCGTTGGGGGCAAGAGCGCGCATCCGCCGCCCGTCGAACTTGGTCAGCGCGGAAAAGGCAACGTGGTCGATATCGAGGTTGAGCCCCATGCCGATGGCGTCGGTGGCGACAAGGAAGTCGACCTCG
Source organism: Tateyamaria omphalii (assembly GCF_019802125.1). Lineage (GTDB taxonomy): Bacteria > Pseudomonadota > Alphaproteobacteria > Rhodobacterales > Rhodobacteraceae > Tateyamaria > Tateyamaria omphalii_B. The sequence continues at coordinate 725,875 of NZ_JAHVHT010000001.1, read as the reverse complement.
CCATTCTGGTACATGTCCACCTGTGCGTTGCGGGTGCGGGGGGACAGGGCACCCATGACCACAGCCGCACCGCCCTTTTGGCGGCGGATCAGCTCGGCGATGGCATAGACGTTGTCGACCGAGAAGCCGACGATGGCCGAGCGCGGGCGCATGCGGCTGATTTTCTTCTGGCCGGAATAGACAAGCTGCGACATCCGTTCGCGCCGCATGAATTGAGCCTGCGGCACAAGAGCGGCAATGGGACCGCGCATCGTGTCAGAGCCGAGAAACAGCGTTTCGTGCAGCCCGCGGGCGCGCAACAGCCGGTCGGTAAAGACATGGCCGCGTTCAGGATCGGCGCAGAGCTGGATTTCATCGACGGCGAGGAAGTCGCAGCCCATGCCCTCGGGCATCGCCTCGACCGTGCAGACCCAGTATTGCGTGCGGGGCGGGACGATCCGCTCTTCGCCTGTGACCAGAGCCACGACAGACGGACCGCGCAGCGCAACAATGCGGTCATAGACCTCGCGCGCGAGCAGCCGCAGCGGCAGTCCCATCACACCCGTGCGATGGCCCAGCATCCGTTCGATGGCATAGGTGGTTTTGCCTGTGTTGGTGGGGCCGAGAACGGCCACCACCCGCGCGTCGCCCGACATGGGCAGTCCCCCGGTGACTTATAGCGTGCGGCCGATGCCTTCGGCCTTGAGCCGCTCGAGCGCCTTCGTGGCGTTTTCATGGTGCGGATGCAAGTCGAGAACCCGGCTAAACGCCTGTTCGGCCCGCATGTTGTCGCCAAATTCCTGGAACATGACGCCCAGCCCGAACATGGCGTTGTAGTTGTCGGGGTTCAGCGTCAGCGCCTTTTCAAGATCGCTGATGGCCGGGCCGTACAGGTCCTTCATGTAAAAGGCCGTCGCGCGGGCGTGCCAGCCTTCGGCAAAATCCGGCGCATGGTCGATCAGCGCGGTCAGATGTTCGATGGCAATATCGGGCTTTTGCTCTTCCAGAGCATCGCGGCCCCTGCGCAAAAGCATGTCGAGCGCGGTCGAACCCGATTGCGCCCACTCCCGCTCGATCTCGCGGGTGAGGCGCGTCGCCTCGGCCGGTTCGGCGCTCTGCAACGCCTCCAGCATCTCGTCAACCGTTGATTGTGCAACGGCGGGTAAGGAATTCCCTACTGTAACTAGAAGTGCCGTGACGACAGGGTAGAGTTTGCGTGTGCGTGTGCCCATAACAGGGAATGTAACAGGCCGGCCCGCAAAATCCAGAGACTGCACCCGGCCCCAGACCGAAAAGGGCATCAAAGATGAGTGACACAGTGACCGAAGCCGTGGCCGTGCTGAACGAAAAGCTGGCAGGCGCCGATTTCGACGGCACCGCCAAGTTCGACATCGAAGGTGAAGGCGCGATCATGATGGACGCCAGCGGCGCACGCGCGGCAGACGAGGCGGCTGACGTGACCCTGTCCGCCGATGCCGACACGTTCCGCTCGATCCTCGAAGGGGACACGAACCCGACCTCCGCCTTCATGACCGGCAAGCTCAAGGTCGATGGCGACATGGGCATGGCGATGAAGCTGGCGTCCGTCCTCGCCTGATGACGTTCGAGGCCGCCCCCCTTTTCACGGATGTGCATCCCGCGCCCCTGCCCGGTTCCGCCTACTGGCTCCGGGCCGAGGACGGCGTGCGCATCCGCGTGGGCTGCTGGCGGCCCGATGGCGCGAAGGGAACGGTGCTTATGTTCCCCGGGCGCACCGAATACGTTGAAAAATACGCCCCGTCCGCCGGGGCGCTGGCCGAACGCGGCTTTGCCACCATCGCGGTGGACTGGCGCGGTCAGGGCCTTGCCGACCGGCTGCACGAAGAGCGACGCCTCGGGCACGTGAACGAGTTTTCGGACTACCAGCGCGACGTGGCCGCCGTGGTTGACGCCGCCCGCACGCTGCGCCTGCCAGAGCCTTATTTCCTGCTGGGTCATTCGATGGGTGGGTGCATCGGCCTGCGCGCCCTTTACGAAGGGCTGCCCGTGAACGCCGCCGGGTTCACCGGCCCGATGTGGGGCATCCGCATCTCGCCCCACCTGCGGCCCGTCGCATGGGCCCTTGGCCACATGATGCCGGTCATCGGTCAGGGCCACCGCCTGCCCCCCGGCACCATCATCGACAGCTATGTTCTGACGTCGGATTTCGACGACAACCTGCTGACCACGGACATCGAGATGTTCGACATGATGCGCGACCAGTTGACGGCCCACCCCGAGCTTGCCTTGGGCGGTCCCAGCTTTGTCTGGCTGCGCGAGGCGTTGCAGGAAACTCTCGCCCTGTCGCGCATGCCGGCACCAAACCTGCCCTGCGATACCTTCGTCGGCACGAACGAGCGCATCGTGCACGTGGGCCGCATCCATCAGCGCATGGACGGCTGGGACGATGGGCACCTGCACCAGATCCAGAACGGCGAACACGAGGTGCTGATGGAAGATGCCCGCACCCGTGCCGGCATCTTCGACACGCTTGCCCACCGGTTCGCCGACGCCGCCTGAGGCTGGTCTGACCCTGCTCACATGCTAAGTTGGCGGCCATGAGCGCGCTGACCTTCACCCCCGCTGGCATCTACTGCCCGTCTGGCGATTTCTACATCGACCCGTGGAAGCCCGTGGATCGCGCCCTGATCACACACGGCCACGCGGACCACGCGCGCTGGGGGATGGGGTCGTATCTGGCGACGGATATTGCCGCGCCCGTGATGCACCACCGTCTGGGCGATGTGTCCATCGACACCGTCCGCTATGGCGAGACACTCACCATCGGCGGCGCCAAGGTCTCTTTCCACCCGGCAGGGCACGTTCCCGGCTCCGCCCAGATCCGGGTCGAGGTGGCAGGTGAAGTCTGGGTCGCATCGGGCGACTACAAGGTGGTCGATGACGGGCTGTCCACGCCCTTCGAGCCGGTCAAATGCCACCATTTCATCACCGAAAGCACATTCGGCCTGCCGGTCTTTCGCTGGCAGGAACAGGCGGTGATCGCGCAGCAAATCAACGACTGGTGGGCGGGTTGTCAGGCTGCAGGCAAGACCGCCTTTCTGGGCTGCTACGCTCTGGGCAAGGCGCAGCGGCTCATGTCCATGCTGAACCCCGAGATCGGCCCGATCCTGACCCACACGGCCATCGAGAACACAAATGCCGTGATGCGCGGGCAAGGCATCGTCCTGCCCGATACGATTCAAGCCGGGGCAGATTTCGATCACAAGGCGCACCCCGGCGGATTGGTCCTCGCACCACCCTCGGCGCTCGGCTCGGCGTGGGCGCGCAAATTCGGCGCACAGGAAAACGCCTTCGCCTCCGGTTGGATGGCCCTGCGCGGCATCCGGCGCAGGCGCGCAGGCGACCGCGGCTTTGTCATCTCCGACCACGCCGACTGGTCGGGCCTGCTGTCGGCGATCAAGGAAACGGAAGCCGAAAACATATATGTCACACATGGTTACACGGAAATCTTCACCCGCTTTCTGAACGATCAAGGCTGGAACGCGCAAGTTCTGCAAACCGAATTCGGCGGCGAAGATGCCGAGGACGAAGCCGCATGAAACGCTTCGCCGCGCTCTTCAACGCCATCGACCAATCGACCAAGACCACCGTAAAGGTCGCGGCCCTCACCGACTACTTTCAACTAGCCCCGGAAGAGGATCGCATCTGGACCATCGCCATCTTTTCCGGCCGTCGCCCCAAGCGGGCAGTCAACACGACCCGTCTGCGCGAATGGGGCGCGGAGGTGGCAGGCATCCCGCTTTGGCTGTTCGAAGAGGCCTATCCAATCGTTGGCGATTTGGCCGAGACGATCGCACTGGTTCTGCCGCCGCCGGAAACCGAAACCGATCACGGTTTGACGTATTGGATCAATGCCTTGCGCGATCTTTCTCAGGTGGAAGAGCCGGAGCGCAAAGCCTTTGTGCTGGAGGCGTGGCGCAGCCTCGACCCCACCCAACGCTTCCTGTTCAACAAGCTCCTCACCGGCGGCTTCCGCATCGGGGTCAGCCAAAAGCTGATGACCCGAGCGCTGGCCCGCGCGACGGGCAAGGACGAGGCCGAGATGGCGCACCGCCTGATGGGCGACTGGGACCCAGCGACGACCACCTGGGCCCAACTGATCGAGGAAGACGACCCCGCCGCCAACGCCTCGCGCCCCTATCCGTTCTACCTCGCCTACGCTTTGGAAGACGCCCCCGAAGATCTCGGCGCCCCCGCCGACTGGCAGGCTGACTGGAAGTGGGATGGCATCCGCGGTCAGCTGATCCTGCGCGGCGGCGAGCATTTCGTCTGGTCCCGCGGCGAAGAGCTGATGACTGATCGCTTCCCCGAGCTTGCCCGCGCCCGCGACTTCATCCCCGATGGCACGGTGCTGGACGGTGAGCTGCTCGCCTGGGGCGACGGCGCCCCGCAAAACTTCAACGCGCTGCAAAAGCGGATCGGGCGCAAGACGGTGCCCAAGAAGCTGCTGACCGAGGCGCCCGTGATCCTCTACGCCTACGACCTGCTGGAGTGGCAAGGCGCGGACATGCGCCAGAAACCACTTTCAGAACGGCGCACAACCCTCGAACATCTCTGCAAAACCCTGCCAACCGACGCCCCCGTCAAACTGTCCCCAACGGTGCCCTTCGACACATGGGATGCGCTGGCTGACACCCGCAGCACCGCCCGCGATGCGCAGGCCGAAGGGCTGATGCTCAAGCGCAAGGACAGCCCCTATCTGACGGGCCGCAAAAAGGGCGACTGGTGGAAGTGGAAACTTGACCCGCTCACCATCGACGCGGTGATGATCTACGCCCAGTCCGGCCACGGGCGGCGCGCCAATCTCTTCACCGACTTCACCTTCGCCGTCTGGAAAGGCAACGAACTCGTCCCCTTCACCAAAGCCTATTCCGGCCTCACGGACGAGGAATTCCGCAAGATCACGGCTTGGGTCAAAAAGAACACCCAGCAACGCTTTGGCCCGGTGCGGCAGGTCACGCCGCACCACGTATTCGAAATCGCGTTCGAAGGGATACAAGCCTCCACACGGCACAAATCGGGGGTGGCGCTGCGCTTTCCACGCATGTCACGATGGCGGCACGACAAACCCGTGTCTGAGGCCAACAGCCTCGATGACCTGAACGAGATGCTGAGCATTTATGGATAGCGCCCCGCCGCCCCCCGCGCCGACCTCCCCCGAAACCAAACTGCCTGCAGGCGCATGGGACGCCCATGTCCACCTGCTCGGCGGCCCCGAACACCCGCTCTCGCCCACCCGCGCGCAGAACCCGCCCGAAGACATCGACTTCGACGGCTGGCTCAGCCGCTATAGCACCCATTTGGAGGCGCTCGGCTGCACCCACAGCCTCATCGTCCACTCCATCCTCTACGGCACCGACAACACCGTCACGCTGGAAGCCGTCCGCGCCATGGGCAAGGGGTTCAAGGGCGTCGGCCTCCTCCCCGATGGCGCTGCCACCAAAGACGTCAAACACTTCGCAGACAACAACATCGTCGCCGTCCGCCTGAACTACGTCCACGGTGGCGTGCTCACATGGGAGGGCGCCAAAGCGATGGCACCCGCGCTCGCCGACCACGGCATGCACATCCAGATGCTCCTGCACGCAGACAAACACATCGAAGAACTGGCAAACGACATCCGCGCCCTGCCCGTCCCACTGGTCATCGACCATTGCGGCTGGCCCACCGACCTCAATCCGAACACGAAAGCCATCGACACGCTCTGCGCCCTGCTGGCCGAGGGGCACGCCTACATCAAACTGTCAGCCCCCTACCGGCTCACGGACAACATAGCCGAAACCCACTCTCTCATGCGCCGCCTGATCGACGCCAACCCTGACCGCTGCCTCTGGGGCTCCGACTGGCCGCACATCATGCTCAATGGTGCACAGATGCCGCAAGCCGCCAAGCTGGCCGACAGTCTCAGCAGCATCACCACCGAAGAAGAACGCCAAAAAATCTTCGTCGACGCGCCCAACACCCTATTTGCCCCATAGACTTCTTCTGACTGAAAATACGACGGGGTCTGGGGGCTGGCCCCCAGCCGGTCGCCGCAGCGCGCTGCGGCGAAACCCTTGCCCCCACGCACACACCCCCATACCTATGGGCGCAACACGTAACCAAAGGTGCCAACACATGTTCCAACTCCCCTTCCCCGTCCGCGACGCCAACGCTAGCACGGGGGACCAGCCCTTTGGTGACCTGCCCGAATGGAACCTTGATGACCTCTACACCGGCGAAGATGCCGCCGAACTGAAACGCGACCTCGATTGGCTGGAAGAGGCGTGCAAGAGCTTTGCCACGGACTACGAAAGCAAGCTCGACACACTCGACGCCAAGGGGCTGCTCGACTGCATCCAGCGGCAGGAACGGATCAACCAGGTGGCCGGGCGCATCATGTCCTTTGCGGGCCTGCGCCACTACCAGCTGACCACCGACGCGGGCCGGGCGAAATTCATGTCCGACTGCCAGGAGAAGATCACCAACTTCACAACGCCGCTCGTGTTCTTCACTCTTGAGCTGAACCGCCTCGAAGACGACCACCTGAACGGGCTGCTCGACCAGAACACAGACCTCGCCCGCTACAAACCCGTCTTTGACAAGATCCGGGCCATGAAGCCCTATCAACTTTCCGACGAGCTGGAAAAGTTCCTGCACGACCTCGGCGTCGTCGGCGACGCGTGGGAGCGTCTGTTCGATGAAACCATCGCCGGGCTGACCTTCGACATCGACGGTGAGGCGCTGAATATCGAAGGCACGCTGAACTTCCTCACCGATCCCGACCGCAAGAAACGCGAAACCGCCGCCCGGGAGTTGGCCGAGGTGTTCTCGGGCAATATCAAGACCTTCGCCCGCGTCCACAACACGCAAGCCAAGGAGAAGGAAATACTGGACCGCTGGCGCGGCATGCCCACCGCCCAGACAGGTCGCCACCTGTCGAACCAAGTCGAACCCGAAGTGGTCGAGGCGCTGCGCAACGCCGTTGTCGCCGCCTACCCCAAACTCAGCCACCGCTATTACGAGCTGAAACGCAAATGGCTCGGCCTCGAAAAAATGCAGGTCTGGGACCGCAACGCCCCCCTGCCCATGGAAGACCCGCGCATCGTCGACTGGGACGAAGCGCAGAAAACCGTCATGGACGCTTACAACGCCTTCGACCCGCGCATGGGTGAACTGGCGCATCCCTTCTTCACCAAGGGCTGGATTGACGCGGGCGTCAAACCGGGCAAGGCCCCCGGTGCCTTCGCGCATCCCACAGTGACGGATGTGCACCCCTACGTGATGCTCAACTACCTGGGCAAACCGCGTGACGTGATGACGCTGGCCCATGAACTCGGCCACGGAGTCCACCAGGTGCTGGCGGCGGGCCAGGGCGAAATGCTGTCGTCCACCCCGCTCACCCTCGCCGAAACAGCCTCCGTCTTCGGCGAAATGCTCACATTCCGCAAAATGCTCGACGGCGCCAAGGACGACGCCCAGCGCAAGGTCATGCTGGCGGGCAAGGTCGAGGACATGATCAACACCGTCGTGCGCCAGATCGCCTTCTACGACTTCGAATGCAAACTGCACGAGGCGCGCCGGGGTGGCGAGCTGACCCCGGAAGACATCAACGGCATCTGGATGAGCGTGCAGGGCGAAAGCCTCGGCCCCGCCTTCGAATTCATGGACGGGTACGAAACCTTCTGGGCCTACATCCCCCACTTCGTCCACTCGCCCTTCTACGTCTACGCCTACGCCTTCGGCGATGGGCTCGTGAACGCGCTCTATTCGGTCTACGAGGAAGGCACGCCCGGTTTCGAAGACAAGTATTTCGACATGCTCAAGGCGGGCGGTTCGAAGCATCACAAGGAGCTTCTGGCCCCCTTCGGCCTCGACGCCTCCGACCCCAAATTCTGGGACAAGGGGCTGAGCATGATCTCGGGCTTCATCGACGATCTGGAAGCGATGGAGAGCTGACAGAAGGCGCAAGCGCATCAATCAATAGTGAGGCGCGGGTGGTTTCACCTCATCCCGCGCCCTGTGCCATCTCTTGGCCCGCGGGCTCCGGTGCCCAACCGTTCACATCTCAAAAGACCGCAGTGCGTAGCCTTCGGAGAACCGGCGCCCTCACTTCAACTGGCTGTCCTTCGACCCGCGCCGGTTGATCCCGCCCCGCGCCTTGAACGCGGCATCCCGCTCGGCCACGCAGTCGACGCACAGCTTCACACCGGGGATGGCCGCGCGCCGCGCCTCGGGAATGGGCTCTTCGCACTCGGCGCAATGGGTCAGGCTTTCGCCCACCGGCGCGCGGCGCGCCTTCATCCGCGCCAGCTCGTCTGAAATCGACGCCTCGATCTGCTCCGACACCGCCCCGTCCTTGGCCCAACCACCTGCCATCAGATGCCCCTTCCCTGTTTCAAAAAAATCCTCCCCGAAGGGCCGGTCAGCCACCGGCAGTCCCCACCTTGGCAAACACAGCATCAATCACTGCCTGCGTCCCACGCGCATCCTCCAGATGCCAGGGATAGGGGGTGCCATCCCGCACATGGGCGGCAAAGGCCTCTACTTGTAACACATAATGATCCACACCCGGAAAGCGTTCCTCGATCACCGCGGCACCCCCGGCCCCACCGTGCACATTGCGCTGCAGTTCCAGCCGCGCAGTCGCAAACCGTGCGGGGTTGAACGGCGCAGTCAGCTTGATGATGCCTTCGGAGCCGACAAAGGTCATCTCCTGGCACGGGTGCATCCGCATCGAATTGACCCAATGGGCAGAAAAGGATGGAAAGCGCGCCGACACGCGCGCCAACACGTCGACACCATTCTCGAAATCCACGTCGGCATGGGTGATTTCCACCGGTTCTTCGCCGGTCAGCCAGCGGGTGCATCCGTAGGTGTAAACGCCGATGTCGGGAATGCCCCCGCCCCCCGTTTCGGGCTTGTTGCGCACATTACCGGGCTCATCCGCATTGTCATACCCAAACAGCCCCTCCACATGGATGAGCCGCCCGATGGCGCCCTCCTCATAGAGCGCCTTCGCCCGCTGCCACTGCGGATGATGCACGATCATATAGGCTTCGGTCGCAAACCGGCCCGACGCCTCACGCGCCGCGATCAGCGCCTCGTACTCGCCGGCAGCCATTGCCATCGGCTTCTCGCACAGCACATGCTTGCCCGCCTCAAGCGCCTTCAGCGACCACTCCACATGCAGGTGATTGGGTAAGGGCACGTAAACGGCATCGATGTCCGGATCGGCCAACAGCGCCTCGTAGCTGTCGTGCACTTGCAACGACGGACAGAACGCCCGGAACCCGTCGGCCTTCTTTGACAAAGACGTGGCCAGCGCCACCAATTCCGCGCCCTGTGCCGCGTTAATGGCAGGCGCCATATCCCGGCGGGCAAAACCGCTGGCGCCCAGAATACCCCATCTGATCGGTTCCAATAACCCGTCCTCCAAATGTGAAAATCCACCTTATCGCCTGCCCAACCACGCACAAGCCGCCGTATGCCGCGCCGTCAAGCTGGCCTGCAGAACGTCGCCCGGCCTAAACTGGGTACCAAACAGGCGGGAGGGCATCATGCGCTGGATCAAACGTGGTCTCATCGGACTGGGCATCATTCTGGTCGCTGCCATCACCGCCTTCCTGACCTTCGCACCGGGCTACGTGGAAAAGGGGCGCAACGCCGTTGTACCGCACGATCCCTACCCGGTCTCCGACACCGCCCAATCGCTGCACGACACGCTGGTCGTCGGCGACTGGCACGCCGACAGCCTTTTGTGGAAGCGCAGCATCGAACACCGGGCGGAGCGCGGCCATGTCGACATCCCGCGCCTGATCGAAGGCGGCGTGGCGCTTCAGGTCTTCGCCGCCGTGACCAAGTCGCCAGCAGGCCAGAATTACGAAGCCAACTCGGCCGAGACCTTCGACAACATCACCCCGCTGGCCATCGGCCAGATGTGGCCGCCCCGCACCTGGGGGTCGCTCGCCGAACGCGCGATCTACCAGGCCGAGCGGCTGCACAAGGTCGCCGCGCGGGTGCCGGATCGGCTGACAGTCATCACCTCGCAGGCAGAGCTGGACGCCCACCTCACCGCCCGCGCGTCCGGCAGCAATGCGGTCGGTGGCCTGCTGGGCATCGAAGGGGCCCACGCGCTCGAAGGGGACATGGCCAATCTCGACCGGATCGAGGCCGCAGGCCACCGCATCATCGGCCTGCAACACTTCTTTGATAACGAACTTGGCGGCTCGCTCCACGGGACCCGCGACATGGGACTGACCGACTTCGGGCGCGAAGTCGTGGCGGAAATCGAAGCGCGCGGCATGGTCCTCGACCTCGCTCACGCCAGCCCAGCCGTGGCCCGCGACGCCATCGCGATGACCGACATGCCGGTGATCGTCAGCCACACCGGCCTGCACGGCTTCTGCCCCGTCACCCGCAATTTCGAAGACGACCTGATGCAGGCCGTCGCCTCTACCGGCGGCGTGATCGGGCTGGGCTACTGGGGCGACATCCTCTGCCGTGATGCGACGCCCGAGGCCATCGCCGCCATGATTGTCCAGGCCATCGGCACCGTGGGCGCCGACCACGTGTCGCTCGGCTCCGATTTCGACGGGTCCGTCACCACGGCCTTCGACACCTCCAAACTCGCCAGCCTCACCCACGCCCTGCTCGCGGCAGGACTGGACGAGCCCACCATCGCCAAGGTCATGGGCGGGAACATGGTGCGCGTCCTGAGGGCGCGGCTGAACTGAGCAGGCAGAGCCTACCCCGCCGCCTGCCACTCCATCATCACCTGATAGGGGGCGTTGTTGTACGCCTCTTCCTTCAGGTCCTGCGGGTCCGGCACCGCTGGCTCGTCAAAATGCGTCAGCACCATGCCCCGCTGCAAAAGCTGGCGCATGTAAAATGACAAGGGCCGGTGCCAATTGGTGACGGCAATCCCCCTCCATTCTGCAGGAACAGGATGAGGCTCAAGATAGCGGCGTACGACAATCTCGCGCCCGCCATCCGGCAGCATACGCCACCCGCCCGACTTGATGTCGGAGGCGGTGGCAAAGCCGGTGAGGTTCGCGATCAGAAAGCGCCCGCCGGGGCGCAGGACACGCACGACCTCGTCCAGCGCCGCCTCAATCCCTTCGATATCCAACAGGCTCAGATAGGCGACGACCATATCGAAACTGCCATCCGCAAAAGGCAACGCCTCCGCCCGCCCCTGCACAAACCGCGCACCGCCCAACTCGGACGCCCGCGTCAAAAGAGCCGCAGACGGGTCCAGCCCAACCAGAGTGCCAACCTTGCCCGCCAGCAACCGGCAGAACCGGCCTTCTCCACAGCCAAGGTCAAGCAGATGGGCAGGCGCAAACCCGTACACTCGCGCCAGCATCGGCGGATCAAGAACACGCCTGCGGCTGAAATCCCCCTGCGTGCCCTGCGCCTCGATCCAGGCCTGTGCCGCTCGGTCCCACTCTGTCATGTCAGCGGTGTAACATGGCGGCGGGGCAGCTGCGATGGGCGGCTTGGTTCAGCACGCGCTATGGGGCGGCGCAAAGATGCCGATTGTCGCTCAAACGTACTACCAGGCAGCGTATCGCACAGCAGTGCCGGAGAGGACCGGTCCGGGGCTCCGCCCATTTGCAGGCGAAACGCCGCCCCATGGCGTTTCGCCTGCAAATTCCCTGTTTCAAAAAAATCCTACCCCATTGCCCGTCAGGTGGCTTTGCCACCGAGAGGGAAGGGCCGTTCCGCCAAACGCACCAACACAAACAAAAAAGGGCGCCCACCCGGACGCCCTTCCCAACTCGTAAGGCGCATCCTGATGCGCCCCGCGGCTCAAGCCGACGCCATCAAACCCTTGGCCTTGGCAATCTCGCGCATCTTCTTCTGCAGCTTCTCGAACGCACGCACCTCGATCTGGCGGATCCGCTCACGGCTCACGCCATACTGGGTCGACAGATCCTCCAGCGTCACCGGCGCATCGGCCAGACGGCGCTGGGTCAGGATGTCCTTCTCGCGCTCGTTCAGCACGTCCAGCGCCTCGGCCAGCATCTCGCGGCGCACTTCCAACTCGTCGCGTGCCTCGTAGTCGCCCGCCTGGTCGGCGCTCTCATCCTCGAGCCAGTCCTGCCACTGCATGGCCCCCTCGCCTTCGGAGCCGACGGTCGCATTCAACGACGCATCGCCACCCGACAAACGGCGGTTCATGCTGATGACTTCCTCTTCGGTCACGCCCAGATCGGTCGCGATCTGCTTGACATTCTCGGGGTGCAAATCGCCCTCTTCAAGCGCGCCGATCTTGGCCTTGGCCTTGCGCAGGTTGAAGAACAGCTTCTTCTGCGCCGATGTCGTGCCCAGCTTCACCAGCGACCACGACCGCAGGATATACTCCTGGATCGACGCGCGGATCCACCACATCGCGTATGTGGCCAGACGAAACCCCTTCTCAGGGTCGAACCGCTTCACGGCCTGCATCAGACCGACATTGGCTTCCGAAATCACCTCGGCCTGCGGCAGACCATAGCCGCGATAGCCCATGGCGATCTTGGCGGCGAGACGCAGGTGGCTCGTCACCATTTTATGGGCCGCGCCTGTGTCCTCTTTCTCGACCCAGGCCTTGGCCAGCATGTATTCCTCTTCCGGCTCCAAGAGCGGGAACTTGCGGATTTCCTGCATGTAGCGGTTCAGACCGCCCTCAGGTGTGGGTGCGGGAAGATTTGCGTAATTGGCCATAATGTCCCTCCTGTGCCCTGTGATATCTACGTGATGTTTACGGGCTTAACATTCCATATGGGACGGCGTACCTCCGTATACAAGGGGCGGAGGTCGTCGCAGTGTGAATATGGCACGCCAAAGCCCGGACTTGCAGGGCCAGACCCGTGCTCTCACGCGCATGTGCTGTTCGTTACAGCGCTTTGTAAAGAAAGCGTTACATCAACGGACGGTTCCCGCTCAGCTGCCCAAAACGCCAAGCAAGTCGGCAAAATCCTGCGGCAACGGGGCCTCGAAGCGTAACATTTCTCCCGAAATCGGATGTTCAAAGCCCAAAACCGCTGCATGAAGCGCTTGCCGGTCAAAGCCCATGACAGCCTCCGCCGCCGCCTCGCTCAGCGCCCCACGCGCCAGTTTGCGCTTGCCGCCATAGGTCGGATCACCGACCAAGCCATGTCCCGCATGGGCCATATGCACCCTGATCTGATGCGTTCGCCCCGTCTCCAGCCAGCACTCGATCTGGCTCAGCACCGGCGGCGTGCCATAACGCGCCACCAACCGCGCCCGCGTCACCGCATGCCGCCCGCCCTGAAACAGCACCGCCTGCCGCTGCCGGTCGGTCTTGTGCCGGGCCAGCTGCGTCGTCAGCTTCAGCACATTGCCCGGCTCAAACGACGCACCGCGCACCCCGCGCAAGCGCGGGTCATTGCCATCGGGCACACCGTACACCAGCGCGCGGTAGTACCGCTCGACACTGTGCTTGGCGAATTGACCGGACAGCCCGTGATGGGCCGCATCTGACTTTGCCACCACCAGCAGCCCGCTCGTATCCTTGTCGATCCGGTGCACGATACCGGGGCGCTTCATGCCTCCCACGCCCGACAGATCATCCCCGCAATGATGCATCAACGCATTCACCAACGTTCCCGAGGGCGAGCCGGGGGCCGGATGCACTACCATGCCCGCAGGCTTGTTGACGACAATCAGGTCGGCATCCTCGAACACCACATCCAGCGGAATATCCTCCGCCCCGATATGGCTCTCCTCGGCAGCCTCGACCGTCACCTCGACGACCGCCCCCTCGGCCACCTTGGCCTTGGGGTCCGACGCCACCGCGCCATCGACCACAACCGCACCATCCGCCATCAACCGCGCCAACCGCGTCCGGGACAAGGCCGCGCCCTCTGGCACGTCCCGCGCGATGGCCTTATCAAGACGCGCAGGCGGATCAGCCGCAATGACAAAGGACAGGCGCGTGGACGACATGGATACCCCAGAGCTTCCGGCCAACCTCGCCTTTCTGCGGCGGCTGGTGACCGTGTTGACGATCATCATGATCGGGGGCGTTGTAACGGTGGTCGCGCTGCTTGTCATCCGGCTGAACGCAGACCCCGCCCCCTTGCCCCTGCCCGATCAAATCACCCTGCCCGACGGCAAGACGGCGACGGCCTTCACCATCGGCTCGGACTGGTACGCAGTGGTGACAGCAGACGACCAGATCCTGATCTTCGACCAGGTCACAGGCACCCTGCGGCAAAGCATCGACGTACAGACGGCGGCAGACTAACCCGCCATCTCGGACGCGAGGAACGCCTCCGGGCTCTCCACCTCCTCCAGCTTCTGCTCCTGAATACACCAGAACCGGTTGCCAACATTGCGTAGGAACGACCGGTCGTGGCTGACCAGCAGGCATGAGGTCTCGTGGGCAATCAACTCAGCCTCCAACGCCTCCTGCCCCTCGATATCCAGATGGTTTGTCGGCTCATCGAGCAGGTAGAAATTCGGGGTCTTCAAACGCAACACCAGCATCGCCAACCGCGCCTTCTGCCCACCAGACAGCGCACCAATGCGCGTATCCTGCATCCGGTACGCAACCCCAGCCCCGGCCAGCACAGCCCGCGCCCGCTGGTCGCCAATATCAAAGGCGCGCGTGACCGCCTGCATCGGCGTGTCATCATCCGCAAGCTGCCCCAGATGCTGGTCGGAATAGGCCGCCACCGCTGACGGCGCACATTTCACCCCCGGCACTTCGTCCTCCAACGCCCGCGCAATCATGTTCACCAACCGCGTCTTGCCCGTCCCGTTCGACCCAAGCAGCACAACCCGATCCCCAGGCGCAATCCACTTCCGCCCCGTGCGATACAAGAGCCTCCCATCCGGCGTCTCAACCGCCACATCCTCCAGCGTAATCAACGCCTTGGCGTGGGTGCCACTGTTGGCGAGCTTGATGTCACCCGCATGGCTCGCGGCATAGGCAGGCTTCGCCGCCGCCTCCATCTTCTCGGCCCGTTCCGTCAACTGCTTGGTCTTGGTCAACAGCAGGTCCGAGCCTGAATTGATCCCCACATTCTTCAATTTCGCCGCCTGCTTCCGCAACTGCCGCGCCTTGTTCACATCATTGGCAAAGCGGCGGGCATCAGCGGCATCCGCCTCCTCCAACGCCGCCCGGGCCGCTGAAAACGGCAGGGCAAAGAACCGCGACTGCTCGGGCCGCAAAAACAGCGTGGCACCCGTCACCGCATCCAGAAACGCCCGGTCATGCGAGATCACAACCACCGGCAGATCGCCCGGCAGCGCCGCCATCCAGCCCTGCAACAGCGCAATGCGGTGCAGGTCCAGATGGTTGGTCGGCTCGTCCAGCAACAACAGCCCCGGCTCGGTCACCCAGGCGGCAGCCAGCATCGCCATGCGCTGCCACCCGCCACTCAACTCCGACAGCAACCGGTGCTGAAACTCATAGGGCACGGACAGATCGTTCAAGACGACATCCACCCGCCAGCTTTCGTAATCCGCCTGCTCGGGCGGCAAGGCAGCCAGCACCCAATCATACATGGTGCTGCGCAGCGCCTCATCCGGCAGGTCCTGTTTCACATGGCCAATGCGCAGGCCACGGGCGCGGGTGATGTCGCCGCCGGTGGGATCAAGCTGACCGGCCATACAGGCCAGTAGGGTCGACTTGCCCGCGCCGTTTGGGGCCACCAGACCAATGCGGTCGCCCTTCGAAATGGTCAGATCAAGGTTGGAAAAAAGCGGGTCACTCAGCGTCACCGCCAAGGCATTCAGGTTCAGGATGGCCATAGGGATCTCGGATCAAAAAGACGTGCCGCAACGCGGCTCCGGGCAGACCGTTGATCAGATTACCTGTGGCCAGCCCTGCAAACGGATTTACAGGGCGTAGCGGGGACCATGCTGAAGTCGGCGAATGATGCGCATGCTCAGCGTGTGCCCTCCCTTTGTAGAATTTGAACCTGGACCAACGCTAAAGCGCCCGGCGCATATTGCCAAGTGCTCATCAACGGCCTTTTGAAGGGATGGTACCACCGCCCCGGCTCGAACGGGGGACCTCCTGATCCACAATCAGGCGCTCTAACCAACTGAGCTACGGCGGCACTGAGGGTCAAATACCGACGCTCTGCGCCGATTGCAAGACTGTCAAAACCGATAAATCCATGTCTGTTCCACCAAATCCTGCCCATATGAATGCACGGGCTCGGACCGGGTGCAGCGCCAGCCCGTACGGGCATAGAGCGCGCAAGCTGCCTCGTGGCTCTCATGGGTCCACAGGGTCATGCCCTCGTACCCCACCTCGCGCGCAAACGACATGCACCGATCCAGCAGCATCCGGCCCACACCCCTGCCCCGCGCCTCCGGCACCAGCAGAAACAGACGCAGCTTGGCCGTCACCTCATCGTGACGCACGCAAAAGATGGACCCGAGGCGCACGCCGTCGGCTTCCGCAATCCACCCCCGCTCGCAGGCGGGATCATTGTCCGCATTGAACGCCTCCAGAATCGAGCGGACGAGCGGCCCGAAACTGTCGTCAAAGCCAGCTTCGCGGGCATAAAGCACACCATGCTGTTCGACCAGCCAATCGGTATCGACGGCCTGAAACGGGCGCAAACTCACATCTGTCATTCCCCCACCATAGCTTGCCTTTCAATCTCGATCACGCTAGCACGCGCGCTTACTGTCCGCCGGAGATGACCATGGGTATCAACAACGAAAGCGATATCGAAGCCAACCTGCAGATCGGGCCCACCGACTCAGGCATGGTGCGCATCTATGTCGAGGCGAAAGGCATTGAAATCCCGATGGATTTCGACCCCGAAGAAGCCAATGAAATTGCGGACGAAATCAAGGCAGCAGCCAAGGCGGCAGGCGCGCTGAAACGCTAAGGCGGGCCATCCCGAACGGAACGGCCCGCATCATGCGACGCGCGCGCAGGTCTCACTGGGTGGGGGCAACCTGACACGCGCGCCGCGGCTTTACCCCATCAGAACGCGATCCGTGCGCCCACATTGATGGAAAAGGCGCTTGCGTCACCGCTTACCACACCCGTGGATGCGCCTGATGGGGCAAATCTGTTTGATTCAATGTCGAAAAACTGGCGATAGCGCGCGTCGAGCGTCCACGTGACACTGTCGGACGCGGCCCAGGACACACCGGCAATCAACTGCCCGCCAAAGGCCGTGTCGCTCTCGCTCACCTGCACGCCGGGGCCATAGACCAGATCCTGCGAAAACCGCCCGATCCCGATGCCCGCGCCAACAAAGGGGGTGACAGCACCCTGCGTCTCGAAATCGGCAAGGATGTTGGCGAACAGGGTCGTTGATTGCAGCCCCCCCGCCACATTCACCTCATTCGCCGGACCGTTGCCGGAAAAGGCGATCGTGTCCGCATCCGTGTCGGAATAGGACAGCTCGATCTCACCGCGCAGGCCAACCGCGCCAAAAGTGCCAAAGTCGCGCCCAACGCCAAGGCCGAACTGGAACCCATCGTCGTAGTCCGTATCGACCGATTGCGGCGCCCCGCCGATGATCCCATCGGCGTCCTGGCTGCCGTTCAGCACCGCACCACCAAAGGCAAAGAAGTAAGTGTCATTCGCCGCAGCCGCCGTCGGCAACGCTGCGCCCAGCGCCAAAGCCAAAGCAACCCCTGCGCCGCGGCGCCGTGTATCCTGTGTCATGTAACTGTCCTGTGTAAGTGTGTGACACAGGACAAAACCGCGACGGTGCGCCCTTATGCGATCACGAGATGTCACGGGGCGGTGAGGGCCCCACTGTCACCCCCGCGCACCCTTCGGCAGATGATCGACAAAGCCCGTATCGACCAGCACATCGCAGGCCCGCCGCACCGCGTCAGGCACCTCAACCTCGATCTGGAACCCCTGCTTTGCATAGGCCCCCATGCGCTCCACATCGCCCACCATCTCACAGATCAGCGCGCGGGCGTCGTGATGCGGCAGGGGCTGATCCTCAAAGGGCGTAAGCGGTGCCGTGACAAGCGCCTGAACACCCGGCCACTGCTTGCGGACCGTCGCATGGCACCGCATCTGCGTCTGCGGTTTGGTCACAAGGATCACCCGCCGCGCAGACGGCAGCAGCTGCTCACTGAAGCACACATTTTCCCCGATATTCGTGGCGTGCGTCTCCAATACGATAGCCTCGTCCGGCACACCCGCAGCCACCGCTGCCTCTCCGAAGGCCTCCGCCTCGCTCGCCTGAAACAGCGTATCGGTCCAATTCCCGACCGCCCCGGTAAAGACAATCCGCTCGGCATAGCCCTGATGGAACAGATCGGCGCACCGCTCCGCAACGCGCAGATCATAGGACCCCAACCCGACAATGGCATCGGCGGGCGACAGGTCATCGTAAACACAATGAAACTCCCACAGGATCAAAGCCGCCTCACGCACTTCCATCACTGCGGCTCTCCCACTTCAACGATATGCCTGTCGGGATCATAAAACCGAAACACGCGCTGCCCCCAAGTCTCCTGCCGGATGTCATGGATCAGATCGACATGGCCACACATCCGCGCATACGCCCCGTCCAGATCAGCCTCTTCAAAGTACAGAACAAGGTTGCCGCGCCCATAGGGCAAGGTGCTCGTGTCATCTACGGCAAAGACAGTTCGAAACAGCGCCGCCCCCGCATGGATGGCAAACCCGCCCTCGAACATCACAACGTCTCCATGGTCTTCGACAATGCGCAGCCCCATCACATCCGCATAAAAAGCCTTCGACGCGGCAATGTCGCTGACAAAGGGCAACGGGTTCACGAATTTCATGGATCAGACTCCACACGGACAAACCGAGCCCGATCAAGCAAGAAAAGTCCCTACCATCCCAAGCCCGCACCCGGATCGCGCAGTGCCTGCAACCGGCGCGCAGCATGGGTCGCAAATTTCTGCACCATCACCTTGCGCCGCGCAGGCGCCAGCTTGTCCTCGGGCGCCATGCGGATGATCTCCGCATCATAGGCATCGGCGATCAGCAAACCCGTTCCCTCAGGCAGCAAATCAACAGGAAACTCCCCGTCCACCGCCCAGAAAAACCGGTCACACCACTCCAGATACCCATCCCACTTGTGATCCGACAGATAATCCGCCCGGCTCGACTTGCACTCGATCACCCAAACCTCGCCTTTCGGCCCCAACGCCATTACATCGACGCGCAAGCCCCGCGCAGGCACCAGCTCCTCGACCGTCGCCCAGCCCAGCGACGCCAGATGGCGCGACACGCCCCGCGCCAGCACTTGGCCGGGCATCATCGTGGTCAGATCAGAGACGATTTCCATAACGGCGAGAATATGAACAAAACCTGAACAAAAGCAAGCCATCCCCACAGGACTTGGCGTTCCGCCCCTCTGCCCCTACCTTTGGCCGACAGCGGTGGGAGCCGACATATGACCAACGACACAAGGCTAAGCCAGACACAGGCGCGTGGCGTCCGCTACGCGCGCGAGCTTGAAGGGCACCTCGGCTGGCTCGACACTTTCTCCGGCACCGCCCTCGGCGTGCTGGCCACAGCCTCCGGCATCTACACCTATCTCGGGGTGTCTTCGCTGCTTGACGAAAACGGCGCCATGTCGGTCTTTGCCGCCATCGCCTACTCCGTCGCCGTCTCCGTCGGCATTTTCGTCTTCTGGTCCTACATGATGCGGCTCTTCCCCGCCGTCCGCTCGGCCCAGGCGCGGATTGGCCTGATCGTGGCGATGGGCGCAGGCTCGCTGGCCATCGTCGCCATGTCGTCCTGGCTCAACGCCGCCGCCCTCGCAGGCTCGGCAGCCGTCGAACAACACCTCGCCAAGACCGTGCAGGACTACCAGACCAGCCTCGAACGGGCACACGAGGTTGCCCTCAACGGCCAATCCCTCGAACGCGACGTCGCGCGCGTGCGCCAATCCTTCGAAGACCTCTCCGAACAGGAAGCCGCAGGCGCGCTCTCCGGCCTCGCCGGGCGCGGCGCCGTCTTCCGCGTCCTCCGCCAGAAATCAGCCGAATTGTCGGGGCTTGAGGCCCAAATCAGCGCCCAAACCCCACTCGTTGAGTCGGCCTTCACCGAAGGCAACGCGATCCTGTCCCGCATGCGCGCCCTCACCGTCGAACCGGGGCCCGTTGAGGCACGCAGCGTCGAGTTCTCCGAACAGGCCGTCCGCCTCGCCGGCCTCATCACCCAACTGCGCCAACTGTCCGTCGCCCCCCTCGTCGAACGCGCGGCCCAGGACCTCGCCGCCTCCGTCGTGCTGCCCGAGCTCGACAGCAGCACAGAACAGGGCCGCACCGATCAGGCCGCCACCATCACCTCCGTGCTCGAAGTGCTCGCCCAACGCGCCAACACGCTCGAACGCGCCGCCCAGAACGTGCAGGCGCAAAGCACAACCACGGATGTCACATACACCCCCATCTCCTCGGCGGACGCGGTCATCCTCTACGCCCGCAACTTCGTGCCCTCATGGGCAGGCGCCATCGCCATCGACCTGCTGCCTGCGGTCCTCGTCTTCATCCTCGCCATCACCCAATCCGCCATCCGCGGCGGACGCGAAGGAGCCGCAGTCGAAGACACGCTGACCCTAGCCGAGTTGCGCGCCGCCATGGCTGCCCTCCGCGATGTCGAGGACACGATGACCGCCCCCGGCCAGATCGACGCGCCTGACAAACCCAAACGGGTTGCCGAATGACCGACACGGCGGATACCGAGAGTAAACCGCGCAACCCCGTCGCCCGCGTGCTGATGGGCGTGTTGGTATTCCAACTGGGCATCGGTGGCCTCCTAATCCTCGGCGACATGCAGGGCCTCCGCCTGCCCTCCTTCGGCCCCGATGCCCCGCGCCTCACCGAACCCGTGCGTCCCGGCGACCAGCGCCGCACCTTCCGCCCCGACCGCGACCGCCCCGTCACCCAACCCGCCCGCGACCCAGGCGAACTCCCGAACCGCCTCGTCCTCACCCAGACAGACGGCACCACCTACCGGCTCGAAGGGGAAATCACCGCAGGCGACGCCGACCGCCTCGCCGCGATGATCCTGCAATCCGACCCCCGCCCCGAAACGCTCATCCTGCAAAGCCCCGGCGGCTCGGTGCAGGACGCGCTCGCCCTCGGACGCACCATCCGCGCCGAAGGGATCAGCACGCAAATGCTGCGCGGAGAATTCTGCTACTCCGCCTGCCCCTACCTTCTGGCCGCAGGCACCACGCGCGACATCGACCCGGACGCCTCTGTCGGCGTGCACCAGCACTATTTCGGCGAAAACACGTTCCTCCCCGCCGCCTTCGCCGTCGAAGACATCCAGCGCGGCCAGGCCGAGGTGATGACCTATCTCGACGAGATGGGAATCGACCCGCTCGTCATGCAACACGCGCTCTCGACGCCGCCCGACCAAATCTACGTCCTCCTGCCCGAAGAGCTGGAGCGCTACGGATTCACCCAACCTTCCGAGTGACTTAGCCAGCGCTGCCCCAGGCACAAACAACATAGCTTGACATGATACCAAAAGGTATCTCATTAATATGATACCAAATGGCATCATATTTGAGAGACCCCATGAAACCCCTCGCCGCCCTCCTCCTCGCAGCCACTCCTGCCCTCGCAGACCCGGCAATCATCCTCACCCCAACCGACGCGCTCAATTGGGCCACCACGCCCGAGGGCGTCGCCTTCGCCCCCCTCTCCGGCGACCGCATGACCGAAGCCTACTTCGCCATGGTCCGCCTGCCCGCAGGCACGGTCAGCCCGCCCCACATCAAATCCGCCACCATGTTCGGCCTTATGCTCGAAGGGGAAATGACCCACGCCACACCCGACGCCGTGAACCCGCCCAAGATCGGCCCCGGCGCCTACTACGAAATCCCCGCCAACCTGCCGCATATCTCCGCCTGCGTCTCTGCCACCCCTTGCGTCACGATGCTCTACCAGGACGGCGCCTTCGACTTCCTCCCGGTGACGCCATGACCGACCAACCCCAAAACGCCTTCCGCGCCCTCGCCGACCCCACGCGCCGTGACATCCTGCGGATGCTGACAACGCAGGATATGACCATCGCGCAGGTCTCTGACCGTTTCGACATGACCCGCGCCGCGGTCAAGAAACACCTCACCGTGCTCAGCGACGGCGGCCTCATCACGGTCGAGGCGCGGGGCCGCGAGCGCATCAACCGTCTGGATCCGACAGGCTTCGCTCCCGTGCTCTCCTGGCTCGAATTCTTTGACCGCTTCTGGGACGGCCACCTCGACGCTCTCAAATCCGCCATTGAAAAGGACATGCAATGACCGACACGCGCCTGCAAAAGACGATCTTCCTAAAGGCACCGCGCCAGATGGTCTGGGACTACCTCACCCAGCCCGAACACATGGCCAAATGGTTCCACGCGCCCAAGACCGCGCTGACCCAAGGGCAGGACTACACCTGTTACGGCGCGGACAGCGGTAACCCGGTCATTTGGGGCAAGGTCACAACGGCCCGCCCACCAGACTACATTGAATACACCTTTTCCGTCGGCCCGATGGAGGGGGCAAGCAGCACCGTCAAATGGACCCTCACGGACGTGCCGGGCGGCACCCAACTGTCGCTCATTCACGACGGCCTGCCACAAGGCGAAGCCGCCTTCGGCCTCACCCTCGCCATCGACAAGGGCTGGGACGAACACTTCGTGCAACTGCGCACGCATATCCACGGAGACGCCTGATGGACTACACCGCCACAATCACCACATGCACCCCGGTCGAACAGGTGCAGCGCAAGATCATCGACGGCCTCGACACCTGGTGGTCCAACCGCGTGGACCGCTCTGCGACCGGCTTCACCGTGCGGTTCAACGCCAGCCACGTCACCTTCGCCATCGACCCCGGTGCCACGGACACGGCATTCACCTGGACCGGCACCGACGCCCACATGATCATCGAAGATGTGGATGATCCGACCGAGTGGACCGGCACCCGCCTGCTCTGGCACGTCGCCCCGGCAGAAGGCGGCAGCACCGTGACGCTGACACACGAGGGCCTCACCCCGAAAATCGCCTGCTTCGATGTCTGTCAGCGCGGCTGGCAGCACTTTTTCGAGACCAGCCTGCGCGACCACCTGAACGGCCAACCCGCCGCGCCCGAGCTCAGCCAACCTGCGGCATAACGTATCGCGTTAACCCTTTCGCGCGCCTCAAGTCGGGCGCGCGACGCAAAATACGCAGTTTCGGATGCAAAATGTGCAGTTCGGTCAAATCGGACCCAAACTGGCCGGTTTCACGGGTCTCAAAATGTGCAGTTTAGGCGGCAAACTTCGTAGTTTGAGCATTTGGTGCGTACGGATTGCCCCCAAACATGCTGCCAAACCGCTCGTTAACACAGCGTGCGCACCCCGGTCCGGGGCTCCGCCCATTCGGCCCTCAAACGCCGCCCCACGGCGTTTGCCGCTCGCGCGGACCGATCCGAATTCCCTGTTTCAAAAAAATCCTCCCCGAAGGGCCGATCCGCAACCTGCGCCCAACCCAAGCCTTGTCGCACACCATCCGCCCCCCTATGTAGGCGCGTGGCGGGTTCTGCCCTTCTCGTGACAGGTTGCATTCCGGTGGCCTTAAGCAATTCCGAGGGAGCTGGCTCTGTCCGGGCCCTGGTCCGGTTACCTGGCGCCCACCTGTATATACAGGTCCTCGGGAATGAGAGAACCAAACGGTTGTGGTGGTCCCGTCACTTCACCTCGACATCTTGTGCTGCAGTTCCGCACAGACCCGGTTCGCAGGCGCAAATTGCGATGCACACACGCGCGCCTATCTTTGCCCCAACGCAAGGATGAAAGGAGACAGCCATGTCCCTCCGACCCACCATTGAAACCCGCAAGGCCCAACCCACCATGGAAGGCGCCGGCGTCCACCTGCACCGCGCCTTCGGCTTTCAGGACCCCACCGAACTCGATCCATTCCTGCTCTTCGACGATTTCCGCAACGACGTGCCGGAACACTTCGAAAAGGGGTTCCCGTGGCACCCACATAGGGGAATTGAAACAATCACTTACGTGCTCGAGGGCACGGTTGAGCACAGCGACTCCCTGGGCAATTCCGGCACCCTAGGCGCAGGCTCCGTCCAATGGATGACCGCCGGTTCCGGCATCCTCCACCAAGAGATGCCGCACGGCAACGCGCGTGGTCAAATGCACGGCTTCCAGCTCTGGGGCAACCTGCCCTCGGACCAGAAGATGACAGCCCCGCGCTACCAGGACATCGAAGGGTCAGACATCCCCGAAATCACCGACGATGACGGGACGCGCGTGCGGGTCATTACAGGCGAGTTCTGGGGCCAGAAAGGACCCGTTGACGGTATCGCCGCAGATCCGCAATACCTCGACATCTCCGTGCCCGCCGGAGTGAAAAAGACCTTTAAAATAGACACTTACCGGCGGGCCTTCGCCTATGTCTTCCAAGGCGCGGGCGCCTTTGCCGACGCTTCCGACCCCTCCGGCGTGCTCTTGGAAAAAGAGGTCGCAGGACAAGAACTCAACATCCGCGACCTCTCCGGCGACCGCACCCTGATCCGCTTCGGCACGGGCGATGAAGTGACGGTACAGGCAGGCCCAGAGGGCATCCGCTTCCTGCTGATCTCGGGCGCGCCCATCAACGAACCCGTGGCCTGGCACGGCCCCATCGTGATGAACACGCAAGCGGAGTTGCAGCAAGCCATGCGCGATCTGCGCAATGGTACCTTTATCCAACCTGCACATTGAACGGGACGGCGGGCGGGGCGCATTTGGCGCAGCCAAACAGCGTTCGCCCCGCCGTCACGCCATCACGGATTTGCGCACCATGTCCCAGTACTGATCCTGCACGTCCCCAAGGCTCAACCGCCCCTCGGCCCGGAACCAGGTTGTTACCCCGGTCAGCATCGCGATGACGGCCAGCGTGGCGATCTTGGGGTCCGGCACGTCGAACACGCCCGCCCCTGCCCCGTCGCGCAAAATCCGTTCCAAAACAGCCTCGTAGCGACCGCGAAGCTCCTCGATCTCGGCAAAGTTACCGGGCTCCAGATTGCGCAATTCCATATAGGCGATGAACACCGCATCGGGTCGCGCATGGTGAAATCCGATGTGAAAGCGGACAAAGGCTTCAAGCTGCGCGAGCGGCGGATCGGACCTATCAACCGGCACAGCCTCCAACAACTCCACCATGTGGTCACGCATCAATTCAACGAGCAGGCTCTGCTTGTCCGGGATGTAGTTATACAGCGCCCCGGCCTGCACCCCGACCTCACCCGCGATCTGGCGCATCGACACAGCGGCGTAGCCGTGGCGTGCAAAAAGCCTCAGCGCCGCGTCTCGAATACGCGGGCCAGTGATATCTGAATGCGAACCTGTTGTGCGCGCCATGGGCAGGATTTAACTGAACACCCATTCAAACCCAAGCGACGCTTGCGCCATTCGGGGCCATGGTGCATCACAAGGGCAACACATGGTTTCCGGAACCCGTTTGAATATGCGCGCACCCGCTGCCCTTCTTTTCGTCGCCCTTGCTGCGTGCACACAATTCCCCGCATTGGACGATGCCGTTTCACCCGACGTTGCCGGTTCCGACTTTCCAGCCCTCGTCCCACTCGAGCCTTTGCTGGCGGGCACCGCCCCCATCGTCGGTGATCCGGTCGCAACCACCGAAAATCTCGAGGCGCGCATCGCCGCCCTCAGAGCCCGGGCACGCGCCCTGCAACAGCGCCCCGTCGTCGATGCCGCCACCCGCACCCGCATGCAACAGCGCTGGAACTAAGGGCAATTGCACCCGGACCATGAACCCGTTACATCGCCCGCGACGCCCAATCGCTACAAGGACCCTGACATGAACGCACCGCTTCGGCTTGGCATCGCAGGGTTAGGCACCGTCGGCATCGGCGTGGTAAAGATCGTGCGCCAGCACGCCGCCATGCTTGAGGCGCGCACCGGCCGCAAGATCGAGATCACCGCCGTGAGTGCACGATCGCGCGACGCGGATCGCGGTGTACCATTGAACAGCTACGGCTGGGAAGACGACCCGGTTAATCTCGCCACCCGCGATGATGTCGATATCTATGTCGAATTGATGGGCGGCACCGACGGTCCGGCCAAAGCGTCCGTCGAAGCCGCGATTGCCGCGGGCAAGGACGTGGTCACCGCCAACAAGGCCATGCTCGCCATTCACGGGCAGGCGCTGGCCGAAGCCGCGGAAGCCAAGGGCGTCAGCCTGCGCTACGAGGCTGCTGTCGCCGGTGGAATTCCCGTGATCAAAGCACTGTCCGAAGGGCTTGCCGGGAACGAGATCAAGCGCATCGTTGGCGTCATGAACGGGTCCTGCAACTACATCCTGACACGGATGGAGAACGCGGGCCTCAACTATCAAGAGGTCTTTGCCGAGGCCGACGGGCTGGGCTACCTCGAAGCCGATCCGCAACTCGACGTGGGCGGCATTGATGCCGCGCATAAGCTTGCGATCCTATCCTCCATTGCATTCGGCACGCGCATCGATTTCGACGGGATCGAGCTGGAAGGGATCGAGCGGGTCAGCATTGACGATATCCGCCACGCCGCCGACATGGGCTACAAGATCAAACTGCTGGGCGTGGCACAAAAAACGGGCCGCGGGCTGGAACAGCGCATGATGCCCTGCCTCGTGCCCGACACGTCCCCATTCGGCCAGCTTCAGGGCGGCACCAACATGGTCGCTATCGAAGGGCACGCGGTCGAACAGGTCGTATTGCGCGGTCCCGGCGCGGGCGAAGGGCCCACCGCCTCTGCCGTGATGGGCGACGTGTGCGATATCGCGCGCGGTCTGCGCCTGCCTGTCTTCGGCCAACCGGCAGACACGTTGGAAACCGTCCCGCGCGCGGCGTCCATCCTGCCTGCCCCCTACTATCTGCGCATGGCTCTGGTCGACAAACCGGGAGCCCTGGCCAAGATTGCGACTGTGCTGGGCGACGCAGGCGTCAGCATCGACCGGATGCGCCAATACGGTCACAGCGACACGACCGCGCCCGTTCTGATCGTCACCCACACCTGCACGCGCTCAGCGGTGAACGAAGCACTCACCGCGATGCAAAGCACCGGTGTGCTGGCTTCGGATCCCGTTGTGCTTCGGATCGAAGCCGTCTGATTTTTCAAACTTCGCCAAAGGACTTTTCTTCATGACCGACACCGCACAATTCCAGGACCGCATGCTGTCATTGGGCCTCGCCCGCGTGTCAGAGGCCGCCGCCCTCGCCTCCGCCCGGCTGGTCGGCCATGGCGACGAAAAGGCGGCGGACCAGGCGGCCGTGAACGCGATGCGCCAACAGCTCAACATGCTGGACATCGCGGGCGTCGTCGTGATCGGCGAAGGTGAGCGGGACGAAGCGCCCATGCTCTATATCGGTGAAGAGGTTGGCACCGGCACGGGCCCCGGCGTGGACATCGCGCTCGACCCGCTTGAAGGCACGACGCTGACGGCCAAGGACATGCCCAACGCCCTGACCGTGATCGCCATGGGTCCGCGCGGCAGCATGTTGCACGCGCCCGACGTCTACATGGACAAGCTGGCCATCGGCCCGGGCTATGCGCCTGACACGGTCACGCTGGATATGACGCCTGCCGAACGGGTCGAGGCGTTGGCCAAGGCCAAGGGCTGCGACACTTCCGACATCACGGTCTGCATCCTCGAACGCCCCCGGCACGAGGCGGTGATCAAGGCCGTGCGCGACACCGGCGCCTCCATCCGCCTGATCACCGATGGTGACGTCGCGGGCGTGATGCACTGCGCCGACCCGACCACCGGCATCGACATGTACATGGGCGAAGGTGGCGCGCCCGAAGGCGTGCTTGCAGCTGCCGCGCTGAAGTGTATGGGCGGCCAGATCTATGGCAAGCTTCTGTTCCGCAATGACGATGAAAAGGGCCGCGCGGCCAAGGCAGGGATCACCGATCTCGACCGCATCTACACCCGGGATGAGATGGTGACGCAGGACGTGATCTTTGCCGCAACTGGCGTAACCAGCGGCTCGCTTCTGCACGCGGTGCAACGCGAACCCGGCTGGCTGACCTGTGAGACGCTGCTGATGCGGTCCAAGACCGGCTCGGTCCGTCGGATCAACTACCGCACCCCGACCCACACGGTCTGAGTGCGTGGCGGGCGACACGCCCGCCTTACGATTGCTCTGGCGTGTGCCGGGGCCCTGCCCGCGCCGACCCGGCGCGGCGCGACAGGGGGGAGAGTGGCGCTGTGGCATTTCTGGGGGTCGAACAGTCCTTGACCGGTCGGGCCTGGATCGGTCCGGACCTTGCCACGGAGCGTGATGCCGAAACGCTGGCGCAACATACCAAGCTGCCCCGCCCTATCTGTCAGATCCTTGCGCGGATGGGTGTCGCACCGGAAAGCGCTGACACCTACCTCAACCCGACCCTGCGCGAT
Organism: Tateyamaria omphalii; assembly: GCF_019802125.1. Classification (GTDB taxonomy): domain Bacteria; phylum Pseudomonadota; class Alphaproteobacteria; order Rhodobacterales; family Rhodobacteraceae; genus Tateyamaria; species Tateyamaria omphalii_B. Next base: position 697,524 of record NZ_JAHVHT010000001.1, on the reverse strand, counting down.
CTGATGCCGGACCCGAGATCGTTACGGGACATGGAGCGTACCGCAAGCCGCATCCTGACGGCCGTGCAAATGCGGCAGCGCATCGCCATCTTTGCAGATTACGACGTGGACGGGGGCAGCTCGGCCGCCCTGCTCATCACCTGGCTTCGGGAAATCGGGGCCGCCGCGGCAACGCTTTACGTGCCCGACCGGATCGACGAAGGCTACGGCCCCAACGACGCGGCCATGGCCCAATTGGCAGGGGCGCACGACCTGATCATCTGCGTCGATTGCGGAACCCTTTCCCATGGCCCAATCGCCGCAGCGCATGGCGCGGATGTGATCGTTCTGGATCACCACCTGGGCGGTGAAACACTGCCTGATGCCTATGCCGTGGTGAACCCCAACCGGCAGGACGAAGACGGTGCTCTGGCGCATCTCTGCGCGGCAGCAGTGGTGTTCCTGACATTGGTTGAGGCCGGGCGCCAAATGCGCGCGGCGGGCCAGACCGGTCCCGATCTCATGGCAATGCTCGACCTTGTCGGCCTCGCTACAGTCGCCGACGTCGCGCCCCTGGTCGGTGTAAACCGCGCTTTCGTGCGCCAAGGGCTCAAGATCATGGCGCGGCGGGACCGGACGGGTCTGGTGGCACTTGCCGATATCGCGGGCCTCGACACCGCGCCGACGCCGTACCATTTGGGCTATCTGCTCGGCCCACGGATCAATGCAGGCGGTCGGATCGGGCAGGCGGACCTCGGTGCCCGCCTTCTGGGCACGACCGACCCGCACAAAGCCGCCGCATTGGCCGAGCGCTTGAACACGCTGAATGCCGAACGGCGGGACATCGAGGCCAAGGTGCGCGCCGAAGCATTGGCTCAGTGCGAGGCGCGGGGCGCCGATGGTGCGCTTGCATGGGCTGCGGGGCCAGGATGGCATCCGGGCGTGGTCGGCATCGTCGCCTCACGTGTGAAAGAGGCAACCAACCGCCCATCTATCGTGATCGGGATCGAGGACGGGATCGGCAAAGGTTCCGGGCGCTCGGTCTCTGGCATCGACTTGGGCGCACCCATCCAAAGGCTTGCCGCCGAAGGGCTGCTGATCAAAGGCGGCGGTCACAAGATGGCGGCGGGCCTGACGGTCGAGGAAGGCAAGATCGACGCCGCCATGTCGCGCCTGTCCGAGCTGCTGGCGAAACAGGGCGCGGATGCGCTTGGCCCTGCGGACCTGCGGCTGGACGGCACCTTGATGCCCGGGGCGGCGACGGTCGAGCTGCTGGACCAGATCGATGCGGCGGGTCCCTTCGGTGCAGGCGCCCCTGCCCCTCGCTATGCCTTTCCCGGTATGCGCATCCTGAATGCCCGACGGGTTGGCGAGACGCACCTGAAAGTGACCTTCGGCGAAGCAGGCGGCACGCGGCTCGACGCCATCGCCTTTGGCGCGTTCGACAGCGCTCTTGGCCCCGAACTGATGGACCATGGCGGGGCGCCTTTCCATCTGGCCGGCCGTGTCGAAATCAACACGTTTCGCGGCCGTCAGTCGGTTCAGTTGCGGCTGGAGGATGCGGCACGGGCCTGATCTTCGGGCCGTTCGAGTTTTCCTCAGATTTATGTCGGCCGGGGCGTTTTTTACGCTTGCGCCCTTCCGCTGAATTGCCTATCTGAGCGCTCACACCAGCGATGGCCCGTTCGTCTATCGGTTAGGACGCCAGGTTTTCAACCTGGAAAGAGGGGTTCGATTCCCCTACGGGCTGCCACTCGCTGCACAAATTCCTTCTATTGCTGTCACTTAAAGTCAAAGCGTCCCGCATCGGTATAGACTGCGGAACACGTTTGCGGGCAAGCGGGATCATTGGGCGCGTTGCGTCAGCGGCACCGCCAGGGTCGCGCGTTCGGCACCACAGCAGGACGCGGTGGGCGGAAGCCTCTGCTCCCTTTCCGCGTATGATGTGGAAAAACATGCGGGTGCGCGTGGCCGGTACGCCACATCTTGCCGCGATCAGGCTTCACGTTCCACGTCTCGACCCGTTGGCGGAGCCAGGTTCTGGGTGTTGCGTCGCAAAGCCGGGGTGTAGTTGGTCTGCTGGCCCCGCCCACCATGTTTCGAGGCGTAGAGTGCGACGTCGGCATCGTCCATGACTTCGGCAACCGTCTGTTCGGACACGGGATCGTAGATGGCCGATCCGATGCTGGCGGAAATTTTGCAAACCTCGCCCTGAAAGGGGATGGGCCGTGACAGGCGCTCGATGATCCTGCGGCCTATGCCCTCCATCGCTTCACCGCTCTTGGCGTGCGGCAGGATGATCACGAACTCGTCGCCACCTACCCGTGCAACAGTGTCACTGTCCCGCGTTTCTTCGACCATGATGCGGGCCACGGTTTGCAACACGTGATCGCCGGCGGCATGGCCCAGCGTATCGTTCACCGCCTTGAACCAGTCCAGATCGACCTGCATCAGCCCAAAGCGCGTGCCCCAATCCACATGGCGCGCCATCACGTGATCCATCGCGCGACGATTCTTGAGCCCGGTCAGAGTGTCGGTGAACGCCTGCTCCTCGGCGGCAATCATCGCCCCCTGCAGGCGCAGGTTCAGCTTGCGCGAGGCTTCCATGGCGGCCGACTTCGCCTCGACCAGGTAGAGCATTTCGATGGTCAGATCGGTCGCCGCGAAATCGGCACTTGTCAGCGAATAATCCGAGACGGCATCGACAACCGAGATGCCAAAGGACAGGTTCACGATGCTTTGTCCTTCGCCCAAGCCCGGCATCAACAGGCCCTTGACCTCAGTCTTGGGTGCATCGCGGAGCTGGAGGTGCAGCTTGGTGCCCGCCGCAGCACGCAAGGCATCCATCGTCGTGATGGCACGCGGCCGCTTGAGATCGAAGATTTCAAGGAACCGGCGGCCGACCATTGCGGCTTCAGGGCGCAGTTTCTGCAGGGTGGGCCCGGCATGGATGACATGGCCAGTCCGCCCCAGAACAACATGCATCGGACACAAGACATCCAATGCCTGCATGAGTGCATCCTGCTGCTTCATTGTGCCCGCGCCCCCAGATCGAATGCCCGCCCTGCGGCGAACTCCGTTTCGACAAGGGTGACGGAAATCGTTTCAATCCCGTCGCCACTGCCGGTGTGTTCCAACAGCGCGAGGGCGCCATAGTCGTCCGCCATCGTGCGCAAGATACCCATCATCACGTGCCCACACCCGTTGATCGGGCTTTCACAGATCAGGCTGAAATGCGTCGGTGAATGATCACGTAACTCAATGCGCGGCAGGTTCAGATCGGACACGGCCAGTCGCGCCCGGTCTGGCAAATCATCCAGTGAGTGCAGAAATTCGACAAAGGTGACGCCGCCAAATCGCAGCAGGCGGCGCAACGCCTCCACATTCGGGTGAGAGACCAGATACGTTCCCATATCCTCCATCACGTCGCTGCGGGGCCGGTTCAGGATATTGCTGATGGCATCCAGCAGTTTGGGCGTGATGTCATCGTCATAGAGCAGCATCGCTTCGAACTCGACAAAGTCGAGATCGGCAAAGCGTGTCGCTTCGACCCATTTGTCAGCGCCGTAACTGTCGGTCACGAAACACTGAATTGCTCGATTTATCAGCCCATGCATGGCGCGACATTCCCATTTCCACGGAATGGACCATGCGTTCTGATCTCTAAACAATCCAATAACAGATGCAATTTGACCTATTATTGGACCGTGACGGCTCAGAAGTCGGTCGGCGCGCCCCCTTCGGACTTGCGCCGCGCGACAAAGTCCGCCAGTTCGTCTCGAATGGCCACGTCCATCGCAGGCGCCTCGAAACTGTCAATGATGTCCTTGAACATCCGGTGCGCGCGCTCCGGTGTCCAGATGGCGCCGGCCGCCTCCCACCCTTCATAGTTTTTCCAGTCACTCAGGAAGGGTTGATAGAAAGCGGTCGAATAGCGGTCCTGCGTGTGCTGAATGCCAAAGAAATGGCCTTCATTTCCAACCGACTTCACCGCATCCAGCGCGATGTCATCGGGGCCCGTTCCCGTGAGCACGGGATCCATATACCTCTGGATCTGCTGCAGGATCTCACAATCCATGATAAACTTCTCCGGGCTGGCAATCAGCCCGCCTTCGAGCCAGCCGGCGGCGTGATAAACCATGTTGCTGCCTGACTGCACCGCCGCCCACAGGCTGTTCGACGTCTCCCACATGGCCTGCCCGTCCGGCACGTTGGCCGCACACACGCCCGACGACCGCATGGGCAGATCGTAGAACCGTGCAAGCTGCCCTGTCATCTGGGTCGCGCGCATGTACTCAGGTGTCCCGAAGGCGGGCGCACCGGACTTCATGTCGACATTCGACGTGAAGGTTCCGATGGCGCAGGGCGCACCGGGAGCCACGTATTGAAACAGCGCAATGGCGCACAGCGCTTCGGCAATGGACTGCGCCACTGCACCGGCCATCGTGACTGGCGCCATGGCCCCTGCCAGGGTGAAGGGCGTCACCACAACCGCCTGACCGCGCCGCACGAGGCGCAGGCAGCCGTCGATCATCGGCTGGTCGTGCTTGAGGGGCGAGGTCGAATTGATGTTGGTGTACATCCGCGGGGTTGCATCGAACTCTTCATGGCTCAGGCCACCGGCGATGCGCACCATCTCCATCACGTCCTCGACACGCTCCTTGCCCAGCGAATAGGCGTGCATGACCTTGTCGGTCAGGGTGAGCTTGTCGAACAGCACGTCCAGATGGCGCACGCTGGCATGGATATCGACAGGCTCGACCGGGTAGCCGCCCGCGAAGTGGATGCAGTTGAAATACTGGGTCAGTTTCAGAAGATTGACGCATTTCTCGCGCGTGCCGGGCACCTTGGTGCCGATCTCCATGTCCCAGTAGTTGGGCGGCGAGGACACGTTGCCGAACAGGATGTTCCGCCCCCCGACGGTCAGCGTACGATCCGGATTGCGCGGGGTCAGCGTAAAGGTGGACGGCGCCTTGGCCACCATTTCCATCACGAAATGGCGGTCCATCCGCACGATGTCGCCGTCGATCCTGCACCCGGCCTCACGCAGGATCTCAAGCGCCTCTGCGTTCAGGAACTGCACGCCGATCTCTTCGAGGATGCGCATCGCACCGTCATGAATGGCTTCGACCCCCTCTGCGGTCAGGGGCTCAATCGGCGCATCACTGATGATGGGCGGGTTCCATGGCATCTGGTCGATGACTGCAGCACCGCGTCGGGCGGCCGCCCCTGCCCGTCCGCCCCCACGTGTTCTGCGCCGTGTCGCGATCTCTGCCATGGTGCCGTCCCCCGGATCTGTCTGCGCCTTCCAAGACACAGCAGGTCCAGCGCCCGCACCGTCCCATTTGCGACTGCACGTGTCGTTTTTTCCAATGGGATGGACGATTCTGAACCGTCAGGCGGGAACAGCGCGGTCCAGCCATGCAGGCAGCCCGCCGATGTCGGGCAGGACGGCATCGGCCAGGGGCGCCAGAACCTCACGCGGGGCCAACCCCGTCAAAACGGCGATGGTGCGCATCCCCGCGGCCCGTCCGGCCAGCAGGTCATGTGTGCTGTCACCCACCATCACCACACTGTCGCGGGGCAGCCCGGTCTGCGCGCAAAAGCCAAGGAGCTGCCCCGGCGTGGGCTTGCCGCCAAAGCCGCTGTCGCTGCCTGCAATGAAGTCAAAGAATGCGTCGACATGCGCGTCCGCCAGATGCGCACGCGCGGGCGCCTCGGCGTCATTGGTCGCCACCCCCAACGCAAGGCCCCGCGCGCGCAAAGCGGTCAGCAACGGCGCGAGCGGCACCGCCTCGGCCTGCGGGGCGCGGGCAGCCTCCTGGTTCAAGAGCACCAACAGCACGTCCTGAGACAACTCGGGGAAATGAGGGCCAAGATCCGCAGCAATCTCGACCGGCGTGCCGGCAATCACGACACTGTCGCGCTCGAACCGCCCGCGCAACAGATCGAATCCGATCGCTGCCCCCGCACGCTCGGCAAGCCCTTCATCCCCCTTGGCCGCACGGCGGAGAAAGGCGGCAGCCCAAGCCTCCCACGTGGTGGAGAAATCGAAGAGCGTGCCGTCCTTGTCAAAGATGATGCCGCGCACAGGCACGAAAGGCGCATCTACGTCCAATGGACATCCCCTCCGCCCGGCAAAGCCATGCGGGCGCGCATCGGGGCGTCATAGGGCAGCGTATGCGCATCGCAGAAGGCCGTGACCCAGGCATCATCCATCATGATGAAGTCCAAAAGCGCACCCAGAAAGGCCGGATCGCCGACGCCTGCCCGCATGTCGGCCTCACTGGCACCGGTGGCTCCCAGGAAGACCGGCAACAACTCCTCATTGCCCGCCATCCATGCCACGGCCTGCAAACCCACGACCTCGGCGGATTCTTGCGAATGGGACATCACGTTTGTGCCTTTGCCATCTGATGGAAACGCTTTGTTAACCAAAACGATCAAGAACCTAACGTACGGCCTTTGAAACGAATTGGAAACGCATCATGCACGGCAAGGTCCTTCTTATCGATCCGATTGCGACAAACCGTATCGTGCTGCGTGTCAAGCTGGCGGCCAGCCACTACCAGATGACGCAGGCGGCCTCGATCGCCGAGGCGATGCAGGCAATGGCACAAAACGTGCCGGACCTGATATTGTGCGCAACGGATCTGCCGGACGGCGACCCGGTGCGACTGCTGCGGCGGATGCGCAAGGCAGGGCTTGCCGGCAAGGTGCCGATCATTGCGCTCAGCGGATGCGACGACGATACGGACCGGCTGCGCCTGCTTGCGGGCGGCGTTGACGACGTGATGCAAAAACCCATCAACGATGCGCTCCTGCTGGCCCGCACCCGCTCGATTATCCGCGCCTATGCGACGGCCAGCGAATGGACCTTGCGGGAAGGCACGTCGCGAGCGCTCGGTTTTGCCGAAGCGGCGACCGCCTTTGCACCCGACCAGGCCGTGCGCATCATCGCACGCGACATGGAGAGGGCCGAGCCCTGGGCCACTGCGCTGCGCAATCGGCTCAGCGCCAAGATCACCTTTGCCCGGCCCGCGACCGCCGTTGCGGATCTGGAGCCCGGACGCGCACCCGATGCGCTTCTGCTGTTGGTGGAACCGCATGAAGGCCCCCAAATGCTGCAACTGCTGGCAACGGTCCGCAGCCAGGCCAGCACACGGCATTGCGCCATCCTTGCAGTGCTTGGGTCGGACAACATGACGCTGGGGGCACAAATGCTGGACATGGGTGCCAACGACATGATGCGCAACACCCGCAGCGCGGACGAAATGGCGCTGCGGCTCCAGGCGCTGCTGAACCGCAAGCGTGTGACGGATGCCTTGCGTGACACCGTGAAATCCGGGATCGAGGCGGCTGTCATCGACCCGCTGACGGGCCTGCACAATCGCCGCTATGCGATGCCGCACCTCGCCCGGATCGCCGAACGGGCGGCGCGTACGGGCAAGCCATACGCGGTGATGGTTGCCGACATGGACCACTTCAAACGGATCAACGACACAATGGGCCATGCCGCAGGCGATGCGGTATTGGTCGAAACCGCCCGGCGCCTGCGGGAAAACCTGCGCGCGGTCGATCTCGTGGCCCGCATTGGTGGAGAAGAGTTTTTGATTGTGTTGCCGGGCGCGGGCCTTTCAAACGCGCGCAAGGCGGCCAAGCGGCTGTGCAGCATCATCGAGGCTACACCTTTCGACGTGCCGGAACACACAACCCAAGTGAACGCGACGATGTCCATAGGAATGACGGTCGTGGACCCCGTGCGCGGGACCAAAACGGCCGAACCGCATACGCCGGAGGCTCTGCTCGATCGTGCGGACAAGGCTCTCTACGGGGCCAAGTCGGAGGGGCGGAACCGGGTGACCTTGGGCCGCCCGGCTGCGTGATCGCCCGCGCTAATCCTTCTTGCCGGGCTTGTTCGGCCGTTCGCGTGACGCAACCTCTTCCACCCGTTGCGCATAGGCCTTGCGCTCTTCCGCGGGCATGGCCGTAACGATATCCAGCCAGGCGGACTGTGCGACCGCCTGCACATCTGACACGCCCTGCGATTGACGCTCAAGTACAGCTTCCACTGCGACGCGATCAAGCGTGTCCGCCTTTAGCAGGGCAACCATGTCCCGATACGCAGCCCGCCTCGCGCTGCGGTCGGGCAGATCGGGATCACCGCGCACAGTGCTGAACACCATGCGCCGGTCCTCGTGCGGCAAGGCAAGAACATACGGCATCGCGTACCCCATGCCGGGTCCTTTCCCACCCAGGGGACCTCCACGCAGCGCCATACCTCCGACCAGCCCGGCAACCGCCAGATTGCCGGCCAGCGAAGCGCCCAGAAGAACCTTGACCCAAAGCGGGCAGCGCCGCTTCACACCCGTATCTGCCATGTTCACCCCTCCTCCAGCGCCCAGCCAAAGGCGTCCAGGCCCAGTTCGGTGCCGTAATTCTCCCCATATCCCAACGTCCAGACCGCATCCACACCGGTGGCGTCCAATGCTCCCAGACCGATGGCAAAGCCCGCGACCGTGGCCGCAACGAGCCCGCCAATCGCACCCCAGCCGCCGATCCCCTGCACCAGCTCGCGCCACCATGGCACCGCGGCAGGTGCGCCGCCCGGCGGCGGCAAATGGGCCGCGGCGTCTGCCAGAACACGTTTCATCAGATCGTCGGACGGATCAGGCATGGGTTCAGCCGCCAGATCGTCCAGCATCTGTTCGATGATCTTGTCCGGATCGGGGGTCTCGGAACCTCGGGTCATGTCCTTCATCCTTCATATCCAAGGGCGGCAACCCGCCCTTTCAAAGCCAGCGCAAGCGCGCGTTTGGCGCGGGCTGTCAGGCTTTCCACAGCCTCGACACTCACGCCCAGAGCAGCCGCAATCTCGGGGTTCGACGCCCCCTCGAAATGGCGCAGGGTCAAGGCCACGCGCTGCCGCTCCGGCAGGTCGGCAATCGCATCACGCAATGCGGCGTGACGCGCATTCTCCTGCAGCCGCTCGTCCGCACCGGGGCTCGGGTCCTCCGGCTCGGCAACCTCGTCAAGTGCAACACCTGCGCGCGGGCGCTTGCGCAGACGGTCGATGCACAAATTCGACACCACGCGGTACATCCAGGTCGATACCTGCGCTTCGCCCTCCCGCCACTCCGGGGCTATGCGCCACAATCGTAACATCGCCTCCTGCACCACGTCCTCTGCCTCGGTCCCGTCGCCCAGCATACGAAATGCCTGGGCCTGCGCACGAGGTACAAAACGCACGGTCAACGCACGGGCGGCCGCCACATCTCCCCGCGCATAGCGGGCAAGAAGCGTTGCATCATCCACGTCCAAGTGGGCGTCAAGCGGCATGGTCATCGTCTCGGCAATCTGAATGGTCCCGCCCCGTCAAACAAGGGGCGGAACCTTTTGACATCAGTTGTTGCGCGGTTTCGAACCACGATCACGGGCCTCGGCCCGCGCCTGTTGGAATTCCTCGGCTGAAATGCCGCCACTGTTGTCGGCATCAAGCCGATCAAACATCCGCGCGGGGTCACGGCGCGCGTTCTGCATCTCGGTCGGGGACAACTTGCCGTCCTTGTCTGCGTCCATACGGGCCAGAACGCGCTGCGCGCGATCCCTGCCACGGTCTTCGCCGCCGGCCTGCAATTCCTCCAGCGACAGGAAGCCATCGCTGTCTGTATCGGCCTGGCTGAAACGTGCTTCGGCGTATGCCTGCATTTCCTGAAGCGTCACTTCGCCACTGCCATCCGCATCGAGCGCGGAAAAATCGGGACCGCGGTCCCGCGCCATGGCGGACAACGTTGTCAGTCCGACGGCAGCTGCCGCAATGGCGGCAATGAATGTGCTGCGTTGCATAGGTGTTTCTCCGTTTTTTGTTTCTGGGCGATCAGTCCACTCCGCCGCCCTGTGCCAGTACAAACGGGCGCATATGCAGTTTCCGTCGAATTTTTTTGGACCCACCGATTGGGAACGCGACATCGGGACGCAAGGACAGATTGCGGCATTCCGTTTTACCCGGGCGCACCTCATGTTGGGTCCATTCCCAGAAAGGTTTTCCGATGCAGTCCGAGCAGACAAGTCTCACCGACACACCTGAACGTCACATGCGCACTGCCCTGCTGCGCGGCTGGCGACGCAAATGCCCACGCTGCGGCAACGGCAACGTTCTCAAGGGGTACCTGAAGCTGGGCGACAGCTGCTCGGTCTGCAAGCTGGACTATACCCATGCCCGCGCCGATGACGGCCCGGCCTACCTCACCATCCTGATCGTGGGACACCTCATGGCGCCGCTACTGCATGTGGTGTTCGTGGAATGGCGGCCAGAACCGCTGGTGCTTTTCACGATTTTTGCAGTTGGCTGTGTGGGCCTGTCGCTTTACCTTCTGCCCCGGCTCAAGGGCGCCATCGTCGGCTTTCAGTGGGCCCGAGGCATGGGCGGCTTTGGCCACGACGGGTGATCCTGTCACCCCCACCGCCGACCGTGCAAAGGGGTGAGATGACACAGATCGACAAGACACAAATCAGAAACGCGGCGACCGTGATCGTGCTGCGCGACAGGTTCACGGCCCCCCGCATCCTGATGGGACAACGCGGCGCCAAGGCGGCGTTCATGCCCAACAAATTCGTTTTTCCCGGCGGTGCTGTCGATGCCGGCGATCACACCGTGCCACTGGCCTCTCCGCTGGCTGCACCAAATGACGTGCGGCTGGCGGAAGATGGCGACACGCAGCTTGTCCCGGCGCTGGCCGCCGCCGCCATTCGCGAGCTGTTCGAGGAGACCGGCCAGATCCTCGGCCAATCGGGCAGCTGGGACGACGCACCACCGGACTGGACGCAATTCGCCGCCACAGGTCACCGGCCCCACGCCGCGCCGCTGCAATTCGTGTTCCGCGCCCTGACACCACCGGGCCGCCCGCGGCGCTTCGACGCCCGCTTTTTCCTGATCGACGCAGATGATCTGGCCTCCGAACCAGACGATTTCAGCCGCGCCTCGGACGAGCTGTCGCATCTGCAATGGGTCGCGCTGGATGAAGTCCGCGGCTTCGACATGCCCTTCATCACAGAAGTCGTGCTGGCCGAAATCGCCGCCCGCGTCACGGACCGCACGCCGCCAGACAGCGTGCCGTATTTCAAGAACAACGACGAGGAAAGCCTGTTTCTACGCCTGCGCGGCCATCCCCTGACGGACTAGATCACAGTGACCAGCAACAGGATGGACGCCAAAAGTACGGCCATTCCCATCCATTCACGCAGCTTGATCGTCTCGCGAAAGATCAGCACGCTGGCCAGCGCACTCATCGCCAGCTCAACCTGACCCACCGCTTTGACATAGGCCGCATTCTGCAGCGTGAAGGCAGTGAACCAGCAGAACGATCCAGCCATCGACATCAAACCGACCCATATCGCAACGCGGCGGGCGGACCACACGGCAGCGATCTGCCCCGGCTCGCGCCAGCGCAACCACAGCAGCATGGCAACGGTTTGCATGGCCGTCACAGCCGCCAGGGTCAGGCCCGCGCGGGCCAGTGGATCGGCCAGATCAAGGCTCAGCGACGCGCCCCGATAACAGACACCGGACACGGCAAAGAGCAACCCGGCCATCAGGCCCAAACCGGTCGAACGGTTTGCAAGGTCGCGCCAGCCCCACTTTGCCATGTCGGGCGGCGCGGACAGCAAAAGTACCCCGACCAGACCAAGGCCGATGGCCGCAAAGCCCCAGCCGCTCACCACGTCTCCAAGAAGCACCCAGCCCACCAGCACTGCCTGAATGCCTTCGGTCTTCTTGAACGTGATCCCGACGGCGAAATTGCGGGCCTGAAACAGCAGAACGGTCGCGACAGTGGCCAGAATCTGTGCCGTCCCGCCCAGCGCGCCAAATACCCAGAACCGCCACTCAAGTTCCGGCCAGACCTGCGCCGTCGACGCCATATAGAGAACGATCAGGACAAGAATGAGCGGCGAGGAGTAGAGAAACCGCGCCAGCGTGGCCCCAGACGCACTCAGCGTGCCAAGGGACAGCTGCCGCTGCAGCATGAACCGCAATGTCTGAAAGAACGCGGCAGCGACAGTGATCGGGATCCAGAGGGCCATGGCCCTCTATGGCGGCTCAGCGATCCGAGGACCAGAGCGGATGCGGCACCGGATCCTTGGCTGTCAGAAAGTGCTGCGCAAACACCTCTCTGTACGAGCCATAGCGATAACCTTCGTTGGATTTGAGATACCGATCACGATGAGCGCGGTAGAGCGCTGGCAACCGATACCAAGGCACCCGCGGATGCATGTGATGCACGACGTGGAAGTTGTTGTTCAGAAACAGAAACGCGAGCAGCCCGCGATCCTCGACAATCACCGTCCGCCCCCGCGCACGCTCATGTGCCTGATGCTCAAGGAACGTGCGTATCTTCAAAACGGACAGCGCCGCATAGCACCCAGCCAGATAGGCCCAGAGCGGCATCGACCCCACGCTCACCAAGCCGACCACCAGCACCACACCGGGCACATGCACCAACCACCCGCGCAAGACCTGCCGATCCCCCTCGCGGATGGCGCGCCAGTCATCGCGCATGAACAAGATCTGCCCCACAAGCGGACCCACCAGCATCCGCCCCGCCAACGTGTTGTTCACCCGCAGCACGACCCGCAGAACCCGCGGCATACGCCGCCACACCACCGGGTCCACATAGTTGCTTTCAGGATCGTCATAGGGATCGGTCAGGTTCGCATCCTGATGATGCGCCAGATGCGTGTCGCGGAACCTCAGGTACGGCACAAACAGACCAGGATTGACCACCACCAGCGCCTCACTCGCCAACCGAGACGGAAACGGATGCCCATGCAGCACCTCATGGGTCAGCGAGGCATGCAGCACCAGCGCAAACACCAGCACAATCCATGCGATCACTCCGGACCCGACAAGCATCGCTACCGCCCAAAGCCCCATACAAACAAGCCACAGGCCAAGGGTGATCCACTCCACCCGTGCGGGACGATCAAAAGGCAAACGGCGCGACGACCGGCGTGCAGACATGGGCAAAACTCGCTGGAGAACCGGCCCACAGACTAAGGCCGCCCAAGGTCGTCGCGTATTCCGAATTGCGTTAACAATTCCGGCAAACGTAGATAAATATCACCATATGATAGATATTCTGGACAAACGCCTCCGCGCTGCCCAATTCCGAACGCGCCTCACCCGCGCCATGCACGACCGCAACATGTCACAAAGCGCTCTCGCCCGTGCTGTCGGTACAGACCGCTCCACAATCAACCAGGCCCTCAACGATGACGGCGCCCGCTTGCCCGGCGCGCAAGTGGTCGGCGCCTGCGCCCAGGCTCTCGGCGTCTCCGCCGACTGGCTCCTGGGTCTGTCCGACCGCCCCGAAAGTGCGGCCGCCCTCACCGCTGCCGCCCTCACGCTGACCGAAGCCCCCCGCGCCCTGATCGATGAACGCATCTTCGCCTGGCACCAGGAAGCGGCAGGCTACAAAATCCGGCACGTCCCGGCTGGCCTGCCCGACATGCTGAAAACCGAAGACATGCTCGCCTGGGAATACGGACCACACCTGGGCAAAACGACGACGCAGGCCATCAACGCCTCACGCGACCGTCTCAACTGGATGCGGGCCGCGCAATCGGACTACGAAATCGCCCTGCCACTCTTCGAACTGCACAGCTTCGCCGCAGGCACCGGCTACTACGCCGACCTGCCTGCTGCCACCCGGCATGATCAGCTCGACCAGCTCCTCGACCTCAGCACCCAGCTCTACCCCCGCCTGCGCATCTACCTCTTCGACCAACGGCAGCTCTATTCCGCCCCTGTCACCATCTTCGGCCCACTCCTCGCCGTGATCTACACAGGCGGGCACTACATGGCCTTCCGCGACCGCGAACGGATCGAAACACTGTCGCTGCATTTCGATACCCTGATAAGGCAAGCGTCCTTCACCGCCCGCGCCCTGCCCGATCACCTGCAGGAACTCCGCGGACTGATCGCGTGACATCTGGGTCGGTGGGCGGGCGCCTTTGCTGAAAGCAAACAGAGCCGCCAAACGACCAGATCAGGGCCGCTGCCCGACCGCCCGCCCGGCCCCCTGCGGCACATCCAACCGCGCATGCGCAGCAGCAATGCGCTCCAACGCCGCCACGATGCCCGGCGCAGGCTCCGACGGCCGCCGCGTCTCAAGGCTCACATGCAGCAGGAAATGCTCCCCCGTCGCCAGCAAACGATCACCATCATACATCTCATGGAACAGGTGCAGCTTCTTGCCCGCCCCAGTCAGCACCTGCGTGTGCACCTCGATCACCGTGCCCGCATGTACCTCGTCCACATGGCGGATATGCGTCTCGGCGGTAAAGTAGCTGCCGCCCATTGCGATGTACTCGGCATCACACCCGATCAGGGCCATGAACCGGTCCGTCGCATCGCCAAAGGCCTGCAAATACCGCGCCTCGTTCATGTGCCCATTGTAATCGGTCCAATCCAGCGGAACGGCGCGGCGCACGGTCAGAATGGGAACCGAGACGTCCTCCAAATCATCCGCGGAAGCGCCCAAAACAGATCCCGCACGCAACGACACCTCATGCGCATTCAGAACGGCACCCGCACCCCAGTCGTTCGCCTTCAGCGCCCGCATCATCGCGACCAGATTGTCGTCCCTCGCCGCCAACATTTCCGAAATGTTCATATGCCCGGACTGCGCATCCGACTGCCCGGCAATCAGATCAACCAACTCGTCGGTAAACTCCGGCACATCCATCAACTTGGTCCAGGGCCACTTCAGCGCCGGCCCAAACTGCGCCATGAAATGGCGCATCCCGGCCTCGCCCCCGGCGGTGCGATAGGTGTCAAACAGCCCCATCTGCGCCCAGCGAATGCCAAAGCCCATGCGAATGGCCTCGTCGATCTCCTCGGTCGTCGCCACACCGTCCTTGACCAGCCATAAGGCCTCACGCCACACCGCCTCAAGGAAGCGATCCGCAATATGCGCATCAATCTCCTTGCGCACATGCAGCGGATACATCCCCAGCGAAGACAGCGTGGCCTTGGCCCGCTGGATGAGCGTCGCATCAGTGGCAGGCGACGGCACCACCTCAACCAAAGGCATCAGATAGACCGGGTTGAACGGATGACAGACCATGATCTGCCCAGGCCGCTTCGTCCCTTCCTGCAACTCACTCGGCCTGAACCCGCTGGTCGACGACCCGATTATTGCGTCCTCCGGGCATACCGCCTGCACGGCGGCAAAGGTCCGGTGCTTGATCTCCAACCGCTCCGGCACGCTCTCCTGTATCCAATCCGCCCCCGCCACGGCCTCGGACAAATCCGAATAGAACGACAACGCCCCTTCGTCGGGCAAGGCGACATCCGTCAGGCTCGGCAACGCGCGCCGCGCCTGCGCCAGCACGGGTGCCAGCTTCGCCTCCGCCTCCGGGTCCGGATCAAAGACCCGCACATCCCACCCGTTCAGCAGAAACCGCGCGGCCCAACCGCCGCCAATCACCCCGCCGCCGATGATGGCAGCGATCTTTGCTACAGGCTCGCCCATGTGTCCGTCCGATATCCGTTGAAATCCAAAACCTGCTCCGCCGCCCGGATCTGATCCGCGCGCGCGGTGCCGTCACGAGTCGCCACAAAGCCAAAGCGTCCCTCCGGATCGCCCAGCGCCGCCGTGTTGTGATCGGGATCAATCCAAAGCACCCAAAGATCACGACTATCGCCATCCTCGTATGTGAGCCGCAGGATACCCGTCCCAACCGGTGTCACCACCGCAGCCCGCCCCTCACCTGATGCGCTCCGTTCCCGCCACGCATCTCCTGCAACCTCAAAACCCACCAGAGGCCAGTCACCGGCCCCACTGCGCACGACCTGCCAGCGCCCGTCAAAGCGCGGAAATTCGAACCGCGTGATCGCCCCGATCGGCACCGTGGGATTGCGCAACAGCCGCGCTTCATCTGATCCGGTCAAAGACCCGGACGTACAGGCAGCGAGCGAGAGTATTGCCAAACGGTAAACGAAACCCGACCAAAGCGCCCGATGGGGGTGCACAGGGGGTGCACGCATGGTGCACAGGGGGTGACACCCTGTTCTCACCCCTTAGGCGCCCGCTTCACGAGCCCCAGTTTCGCCCGTACTTCCTCCGGGCCAATCACCCGCGCCCCCATATTCTCAATGATGGTCCCGGCCCGTTCCACAAGCTGCCAGTTCTCCGCCAGCACGCCTTTGTCGAGCCACAGATTATCCTCCAACCCCACACGCACATTGCCCCCCGCCAGCACCGCGGCGGCGACATAGGCCATCTGATTTCGCCCCAGCGAAAAGGCTGAAAAGGTCCAATCCTCCGGCACGTTGTTGACCATAGCCATAAAGGTATTCAGGTCATCCGGCGCGCCCCATGGCACCCCCATGCAAAGTTGCACCAAGGCGGGGACATCCAGGACTCCGTCCTTAACCAGTTGTTTTGCATACCATAAATGCCCGGTGTCAAAGGCTTCGATCTCAGGCTTCACCCCCAAATCCGTCATCATCTGCCCCATCGCCGTCAGCATCCCCGGCGTGTTGGTCATCACGTAATCGGCCTCGGCAAAGTTCATCGTGCCGCAGTCAAGCGTACAGATCTCCGGCAAACACTCAGCCACATGGGCCACCCGGGCCGACGCGCCGATCATGTCCGTCCCGTCCTCCTTCAAAGGCAACGGCGCCTCGGTCTCGCCAAAGACCATGTCGCCCCCCATACCGGCGGTCAGATTCAGCACAACATCAACATCCGCCTCCCGAATACGATCCGTAACCTCCCGATAATACTTAAGTTTCCGGCTCGGCACCCCTGTCTCAGGATCCCTCACATGACAGTGCACTACAGCCGCCCCCGCCTTCGCCGCCGCGATGGCACTGTCCGCAATTTGCTTCGGCGAGCGCGGCACATGCGGGCTGCGATCCTGCGTCCCCCCCGACCCGGTCACAGCACAGGTGATGAACACCTCACGGTTCATGGACAGCGGCATGACATTCCTCCTTGCATCCAGCCCCACCTTGCCATCCAAGTCGGGTCAGACTTGTCAAAAAGCGAAACGACATGACTGAAATCGCAATCCTCGTGCTGCAAAACACCAACATGCTGTCGCTTGCCACGGCGGTCGACCCGCTCCGCGCCGCCAACAGACAGGCCGGATCAGATCTCTACACCTGGGAATTCCTCACGCCGAACGCAGCGCCCGTTGAGCTCACCTCCGGACTGGTTGTCCCCGCCAATCCCATCCATCGCCTGCCAAGCTGCGACGTGCTGATCCTCGTCGCGGGCTTCGATCCCGCCGCCCAGACAAGTCCCCGCCTGATCGCAAGCCTCAAGCGCCTGACAAAGGACAACACCACCCTGCTCGCCATAGACGGCGGCGCATGGCTCGCAGCAAAGGCCGGGTTGCTCGACACTCACAAAGCGACAACCCATTGGGAAGACTTGCAGATCTTCGCTGAAACCTTCCCGGATATCACGGTGGAAAACGCACGCTACGTGGTCTCAGGTGAGCGCTGGACAAGCGGCGGAGCCGCCCCGGCGCTTGACATGATGTTGCATCTCATCGGCCAGCGCCATGGCCCGCAACTTGCCGCCAAGGTCGCCGCAGGGTTCATCCATATGACCCAGGCCACCCCGTCCGATCCCCAGATCCGGCACCACCCCACAGCGGATCACAACGCGGTCACGGCCCGCGCCCACGCCATCATGGAAGCGCATCTCGACGCGCCTCTTTTCATCCCGGACATCGCCGCCCGCCTCGGCCTCAGCCCCCGCCGCCTCCAACAGCACTTCCAAAGCCAGTTCAGCCACAGCCCCAAGGCGCACTACGCATCACTCCGCCTCTCGGAAGCACACAGGCTGATCACGACGACACGGCAGGACCTGCACAGCATCGCACTCACCACCGGCTTCACAAGCCAGTCCAGCCTGTCGCGCGCGCACAAAGCGCACTACGGCCAAAGCCCCCGCGCAACCCGAAACGCCCTTCACTTTGCCCAATAAACCGCCCCCCGGAGGGTCGGGCCTTCAAGTGCCACAGGTCCCGCATATCTGGGTCGGCCCACCACCCCGCTCCCTTCCCCCGAGGGGAAGGACAGGATGGGGGTCACCGGACATCACATGCGTCAGCGCATCGGGGTCAGTACGGCATCGGATGTGCGCGGTGGGCGGCATCCAGATCGGCCAGCACCTCTTCACTCAAACGAACGTCGGCAGCACCGATAGCGACGTCCAACTGTTCCATTGTCGTTGCCCCAAAGATGACAGAACACATGAACGGTCGGGTAACACACCACGCCAGCGCCAATTGGCTCGGGTCCAGATCGTGTTTGCGTGCAACGGCAAGATATGCGTCCACCGCCTCGAACGCGCGGTCAGTCTTGCGACCACCCAGATCGGGATTCAGTGTCAGGCGTGAGCCGTCAGGCACTGCACCACCTTGATATTTACCAGTCAAAAGCCCGACCGCCAAAGGCGAAAAGGACAAAAGCCCGACATCCTCATTCAAACTCAATTCGGCCATATCGGTATCATAGAAACGGCACATCAACGAATATTCGTTCTGGACCGATGCCACGCGCGGCCCACCTGTCCGGTCCGAAGCCGCCAGCCACTGCGCAGTCCCCCACGCACTTTCATTGGACAGGCCAAAAGCCCGGATCGTACCGCGGTCGACCTCGCGCTGCAGGGCGCCCAGGCAGTCTTCCATGTTCTGGCGCACGGCGACCGTATCGTGGCCCGACGGATCATAGGCCCAGTTCTGCCGGAACATGTAGCTGCCGCGATTGGGCCAGTGAAACTGGTAAAGGTCGATGTAGTCGGTCTGCAGCCGGCGCAATGATCCCTCGACCGCATCGGGAATGGTCGCACCGGAAATGTCGGCCCCGTCACGTACGTGCTGCATCCCCGCGCCCGAGTGCTTGGAGGCGAGGATCATCCGGTCACGCGCACCACCCCCGGCAAACCAGTGCCCGATGATCTCTTCGGTGCGCCCGATGGTTTCCTTGGCGATGGGGTTCACTGGATACATCTCGGCCGTATCGACAAAGTCGATCCCGGCGTCGAGCGCACGGTCGATCTGGGCGTGGCCCTCCTCCATGGTGTTCTGCGTGCCCCATGTCATTGACCCCAGACACAACGCCGACACCTCGATCCCTGTACGGCCTAATTTGCGTCGTTCCATGTGCGGTGCTCCTTTGGTCATCGGACCGACCCTAACGGCGCGCGCAAGCGGAACAAGTCCAAAATCCTGAGCCGAAAGGTGCAAAATTCATTTGAGAACAAAAATAGAACAACTATACTGATCAGTATGCCGCTGCCCACGTCACTTGCACATCACACCAAGACCCGTACCGCCCCGTGCCTGCCGCTCTTGCCCGAGGGAGGTCAGCATGGGCTGGGCAATGGGCTGGCGCTTGGCCGCGTCCACGAGGCCTGCGGCCCTGCCCGCCACCGCCTTGCCCTGTGGCTAGCCGCCCAGACGAAGGGACCGGTGATCTGGATCAGCCCGGACTGGAACAGCGAAAGCCTGAACCCCTGCGGCCTTGCCCCCTTCGTCGATCCGGCGCGGCTGCTTCTGGTTCATGCAAGGCGCCCCGACGACGTCCTGTGGAGCATGGAAGAAGTGCTGCGCTCCGGCACGGTCCCCCTGGCCATTGCTGATCTTCCGGGCCTGCCGGGCCTGACACCGGTGCGCCGCATGCACCTGGCCGCTGAAAAGGGCGGCGCGGGCAAAGGTGCCGCACCGCTGGGCCTGTTGCTGACCCCCGGCATTGGCGGTGCGCAAGGGGTGGAAAGCCGCTGGCACCTTTGCCCTGATCACAGAGGCACGCCCGGACATTGGCGGCTCACCCGGCTGCGCGCCCGCACGGCCCCCGAACAAGCGTGGGAGGTCACGCGTGCCCCCGGCCAGCCCCTGCCCCGCATCTCCGGATCGATCAAGGCCGCGTGAGCACCGATTAAACCCAGCGCTGGCGTGTTACCCTTGTATCACGCACCTGTACAGGACATCGCCATGCACCGCCGCCATCTTCTGCTTTGCGCCCTCGCCACCCTGGCACCGCGCACCTCATTCGCCGCACCAACGCCTTATCGTCTGGGCGCGGGCGGTGCCACGATCACCTATACCTTCATGCTCAGCGGGGCGCCGGTCAAAGGCACCATACCGGTCAGCCAGGCCGATCTGCAGGTCGATCCGAACAACCTGTCCGCTTCAACCGCAGTCGTACGTGCCGATGTACGCCGTGCACGCACCGGGCTGATCTTTGCCACCGAGGCGCTGAAATCCGAATCCGTTCTTGATGCAGCGACCCATCCCACCGCGCAATTCCGGTCCACCCGCGTGCGTGTCGGCCCGGGCGGCCGCATCTCGGACGGGGCTACGCTCGAAGGGGACCTGACCCTGCGCGGTGTCACCCGCCCTGTCCGATTTGACGCAGGGCTGTTTCGGGCACGCGGCAGCGCCGCTGATGATTTCAGCCAACTTACCGTGATGCTCAAGGGCCGCGTCGATCGGCGCGACTTTGGCGCCATTGGGTACCCGGATCTCGTCGACAATACTGTTGGCATCGACATCACTGCGGAAATCAGCGCGAGGGGCTAAAAACGACGCCCGACCGTCGAATACCCGCTAGGAACGGCACCGCACTTGCGCCACAAGGGCCATGCCATGCGTATGCTCATTTCCTTCGCGGCCCTGTTTCTCTCGGTCATTCTGCTGCAACTCAGTTCCGGCGCGCTTGGGCCGCTGGATGCGCTCTCGGGCCTGGTGCTCGACTTCACACGGCAAGAGATCGGCCTTCTGGGCTCCGCGCACTTCCTTGGCTTCTTCATCGGCTGCTGGTGGGCGCCGAGGCTCATGGGCAGCGTCGGCCACAGCCGCGCCTTTGCCGCCTTCACCGCCGCCGGCGCCATCGGCCTCATTGCACACATGCTGGTCGTCGATCCGATCGCCTGGGCCGTGATGCGGGTCGCATCGGGCATGTGCGTCGCGGGATGCTACACGGTGATCGAGGCGTGGTTGCAATCCAAGGTCACGAATGAGAGCCGGGGCCGCACGATGGCTGTCTACCGCGTGATGGACATGGGTGCATCGCTTGCGGCTCAACTGGTGATCGGCGTGCTCGAACCGGCTAGCTATGTCAGCTACAACATCCTCGCCATCGTGTGCTGCGCCGCCCTCCTGCCGCTGACCCTGACACGGGTCAAACAACCCGAAACGCCCTCTGCCCCCCGCCTGCGCCCGCGCTTGGCCGCCCAAAAGTCTCCCCTCGCGGCGGCAGGCGTCGTCGTCGCAGCGCTTTCCAGCGCGTCCTTCCGCATGGTCGGCCCGATCTACGGGCAGGAGGTCGGGCTGAACACGCAACAGATCGCATGGTTCATGGCCGCCTTCGTGCTGGGCGGCGCGGTCGCCCAGTACCCTGTCGGCTGGCTTGCCGACAAATACGACCGGCGCTGGGTGCTTATCTGGCTATCGGCCGCGGCGGTTGCCAGTTGCGCCATAACAGCCTTCGCCACCGGGCTCAGCGCAACTGGGATCATGGTAACAGCGGGCATATTCGGCCTAACCACCTTCCCGATCTACTCGGTGGCAGCAGCCCACGCTCACGATTTCGCAGATGCGTCCGAGCGGGTGGAGTTATCAGCCGCTCTGATGTTCTACTTCGCCCTTGGCGCCATTGCCGCGCCCTTTACGGCCTCCGCACTGATCGACGCCTTCGGCCCACCCGCCCTTTTTGCGATGATCGCCGTAGGCCACGTCATCCTGATCATCTTCGGCCTCGCCCGGATGCGGGCCCGCGCAACACCGTCCGAACGCACCCGCTATGTGTATGCGCCACGCACCTCGTTCCAGATCGGGCGTTTGCTGGGCCGCAGCCGGGACGGCAAGTAAGGGGCCTTTTCCGCGCGACAACACGCTGCTACATGGGCCGCAACCATGTAAAGGCCCATCATGCAGCGTCACCTGATCACCTCCGCCATTCCCTACATCAATGGCATCAAGCACCTCGGCAACCTCGTCGGCAGTCAGTTGCCCGCCGACCTCTACGCCCGTTACCAGCGCGCGCGCGGCAACGAGGTGCTGTTTCTGTGCGCCACGGACGAGCACGGCACGCCCGCCGAACTGGCAGCGGCCAAGGCGGGCAAACCCGTCGCAGAATACTGTGCCGAAATGCACGCGATCCAGGCCGAAATAGCCAAGGGGTTCCGCCTGTCCTTCGACCACTTCGGGCGTTCCTCCTCGCCCCAGAACCACGCGCTGACCCAGCATTTCGCAGGCCGGTTGGCCGACGCGGGGCTGATCCGCGAAGTGACTGAAAAACAGGTCTACTCCCATGCCGACGGGCGCTTCCTGCCCGACCGTTACATCGAGGGGACCTGCCCCAATTGCGGTTACGACAAGGCACGCGGGGACCAGTGCGAGAACTGCACCAAACAGCTTGATCCGACCGACCTGATCGATGCGCGCAGCGCCATCTCCGGTTCCACGGACCTCGAAGTGCGCGAGACCAAGCACCTCTATCTGCGCCAATCAGCCCTCAAGGACGATCTGGACGCCTGGATCGACAGCAAGACCGACTGGCCTGTCCTGACCACGTCCATCGCCAAGAAATGGCTGCATGACGGCGACGGCCTGCAGGACCGTGGGATCACGCGCGACCTGGACTGGGGCATTCCGGTGCGCCGCGGCGAAGACGACTGGCCAGGCATGGAGGGTAAGGTATTCTATGTCTGGTTCGACGCTCCCATCGAATACATCGCCTGCGCGGGCGAATGGGCGGACGCGCAGGGCGGCGCGGATTGGGAACGCTGGTGGCGCACCGACAAGGGTGCCGACGATGTGCGCTATACCCAGTTCATGGGCAAGGACAACGTGCCCTTCCACACGCTCAGCTTCCCCGCCACGATCATTGGCTCGGGCGAGCCGTGGAAGATGGTCGACCACCTCAAATCGTTCAACTATCTGAACTACGATGGCGGCCAGTTCTCGACCAGCCAAGGGCGCGGTGTATTCATGGACCAGGCGCTCGACATCCTGCCCGCCGACTATTGGCGCTGGTGGCTTCTGTCGAATTGCCCTGAGACGTCGGATTCCGAATTCACATGGGAACTGTTTCAGCAAGGTGTGAACAAGGACCTCGCCGACGTGCTGGGCAACTTCGTCAGCCGTGTGACCAAGTTCTGCCGCTCCAAATTCGGGGAAGTCGTGCCGGAGGGCGGCACATACGGAGACGCTGAAGAAACACTGATCGCCGAACTTGACACACGCATCGCGCGCTATGCCGACTTGATGGACGCCATGGAGGTCCGCAAGGCCGCGCAGGAACTGCGTGCCATCTGGGTGTCCGGCAACGAGTATCTGCAGGTCGCTGCACCCTGGGCCACGATCAAGGAGGACCCGGAGCGCGCGGCCATGCAAATCCGCATGGGCCTGAACCTGATCGGGCTCTATGCCACGCTCTCATCGCCGTTCATCCCGGATGCGGCAGCCGAGATGATGACGGCGCTTGGGCAACCGGAGATGACTTGGCCGGAAACCGCGCTGGATGCATTGGGCAGATTGCAGGCGGGTGATACGTTCCAGGTGCCGGACAATCTCTTTGCAAAGATCACCGACGATGACCGCAGCGAGTGGCAGGACAGGTTCTCGGGCGTGCGGCAGTGACCTTGCGCACGGGCTGATCAAAAGATCGCAAAACCGGGCACCCTCACCGTCGGAGCGCTGAACAGCCTCTGCCGCGCCCGACAGCATGTCCATCGCCTATCTTGCGCAAGACCTGAACGTTATTGGGCGCGCAGTGCTGCTCCTCGCGCAAATGCGACGCCCGGCCCCTTATCACCCTGTTAGAATTCCTCCCAACCAGCGGCTGCCGGTTCGGGTTCGTGGTCAGGGTCAAGCGCCAATGCACCGTCTGTCAGGTGCAGCACCGGGGCAGCGACACGCGACGATCTGTCGACGTCCGGAGTTTGCAATGAAATACTGTCGGTCCCAATGTTGAACTTGGCAACCGCATTCGCGAGCGCATCCGCCTCACCGGTCAGGGCATGGCTTGCCGCCGTCGTTTCCTCGAACATCGCTGCATTTTGCTGTGTCACGTGGTCCAATTCGTTGACGGCTGCATTTATCTCATTCAGGCCGGCAGATTGCTGACGTGCCGAGGTCGCGATTTCCACGACGCGGTTCGAAATGTCGTCAACAGAAGACACGATTGCAGCCAAGGCAGTGCCGGTGCGATCCACAAGATCGACGCCCTGCTGAACCTGCTCTCCACTGGTGGAGATCAACGTGTTGATCTCTCGGGCGGCCTCCGACGATCGCTGTGCGAGTGCCCGCACCTCCGTGGCAACAACCGCAAAGCCACGCCCGGCCTCACCGGCGCGGGCGGCTTCAACCCCCGCATTCAAGGCCAGCAGATTTGTCTGGAAAGCGATGTCGTCAATGACCGACGTGATCTTGGAAATCTCCTCGGACGAAGCCTTGATCCCGTCCATGGCCTCCACCGCGCGGCGTGCGATTTCACCCCCTTGTTCTGCATTGTGCTGTGCGTCCTCGGACATCTTGCTGGCCGCATCCGCACCCTCGGCAGCGGACCGGACCGAAGATGTCAGTTCGTCAAGCGCAGCCGCGGTTTCCTCAAGCGTTGCCGCCTGCCGTTCGGTCCGCCGCGAAAGATCGTCCGCGGCGCTCGTGATTTCCGTGGTTTCGCTGCGGATCGATTCAACATTCTGCGTCACCGTCGTCATGGCCTCGCGCAACGCGACAAGCGCATTGTTGAAATTCTTTCTCAGCTTTTCGTAGTCCTGCGGAAACGGATCCGTCAGTTCAAGGGTCAGATCACCATCAGACAGGCACTGCAGACTTTGCCCCAATGCCGCAACCACCTGGGCCTGCTCTTCGGAAAGGCGCTCCTGTTCGTCACGCGCGTGACGCACTTCTGCCTCGGCCTTCGTCACATCAGTCCCGATGAGAATACACCGTTCAAGCGCGCCATCTTCGGTCGACACACCGATGAAGCTGCCATCCACGACCACGCGCGCCCCGTCGGTGCAAAGCAGATCAATCCTGCCATGCACACCGGCACCATTGGTCAAGGCGCTCAGCACGTCACCGGGGATGTCCATTCCGGATTGTTCGGGTGCGAGTATCGCCGACAGAGACAGATCAAGATGCGCATCCGGAGCCACTTTCAACCGCTCCGCAGCAACCTGATTGATGTCTGAACATATGCCTTGTGCGTCAAACTCAAGACGCATCTGAGTGCTGTCGATACCATTCAACAGGGCCGCATTGCGATGGGCGATCGTCTGTTCGGACCACTCGACAATGGCGCCGATCGGATGGTGCATTTCGTCGAAGGCGGGGCTTGCCGTCACACGAACATGTCTTTCACCCAAGCGCAGAACCATCGTGCCGGTATAGGAAGCATTTTGCGCATCCTCCTCCACACGCAGATCACGAAACCCTTGCAGGCTGCTCAGATCTGCACCGATCCAGTCCTCTCGCGACGCATCCGGCCAAAGGTCGGCCAGATCGGGAGACAGACTGTCAAGCAGCGCCACGGCTGCGGGGTTGGTGAACTTGATGCACCCGTGCTCGTCCACGATCATCATCGGCGCCGTGGACCCTTCAAAAGCAGCACTTTTGAAAGCACTTTCACGCTGTCCCTTCTGGGCGTTGGACAGAGCACTTCGAAACCCGTCAAGGCAGCGGGCAATATGTCCAATTTCATCGCCGCGATGAACGCCGGGCACCTCCATGTCATAGGACTTGCCCGCCATACGCTGCATGACGATTGCGATGCGGTTCAGGGGCCGTGATAAATCGTACCATGCGTACACGACAACAAAGGCCATGGTGACAATGAAAACACCAAACGCCACCGCGATGGCGCTCATCTGATTGCGGCCCAAAAGCGTGATGATCCGCGCGTCGTCCCAACTCGTGACAACAGCACCTGCAACGTTGTCCTCCGTCCCGAAGAAGACGGGATAGGCCACCACCATACCGTCCGGTGACGTGATGACCGCGGCCGCTTCAATCGCCTCGCGCGCGTAGTCGCCCGAATTGGAAGCGATCCCCGCGGCATCAGTGCTGGCGAACATCACCGTACCGTCATCATCCGTGACAACGATGCCCCGTGCCTCGGGAGCGGACGCGGAAAGGACACGGTTTGCGATTTCCTCCACAGCAAGCTCATTGCCGAACTTGATCGAGCCACCCAGTTGCATGGCCAGCAACGCCGTCTCATTGTCCGCCCGCGATGCCATTTCATCGTGAAGCAGGTTGCGCTGCGCCGAATAGTCAAACGCGACCATTGCCGCGAGAACCGATATGGTCAGAAACGCGGTTGTCAGCAGCGCCTTGACCATCAAGGTGTTGAAGCGGGACAGAAGTGATCGACTTTGACCAGATGCTGGCATGACGTGATCCTTGGCATTGCGCGGGACCGAAACACCGACCCCGACCTGTATTGCCCCCTGCCATAGGTCAGCGCCATTACTGCGGGCTTAATTTCCCCACATCCGCGCGTGCGGTCATCACCTCAAATTTTAGGAAAAATGGTACGGGCGGTGGGACTCGAACCCACACGGGCGTCAGCCCTTCGGATTTTAAGTCCGATATGTCTACCATTCCATCACGCCCGCGTCGGGTTTGTGATATGCAATCGGACCCGTGATCTCAAGGCTGCGATTACAACTCTTGCCCAACCGGTCCCAATGGCGCACCATCCGCAAGCAGATGACGTTCGGACAGCCACGGGTTGTTCACAAGCGCCGCCTCAAGCTGGTTCCGCGCATCCTCGCGGCGGCCCAGGTTCATCAAGGTCAGCGCGCGCCCGGATTGCGCGCCGACATGATTGGGCGACAACGCAAGCGCACGGTCCAGATCGACCAGTGCAGCCTCGAAATCCTCGCGCAAAAAGCTGGTAAAGGCGCGCTGGTTGTATCCTTCGGCATAGTCGGGACAGTAGGCGACCAGCGCATCGAAACTCTCGTAAGCGCCGACAAAATCGAAATTGCCGCGCTGGCGCATACCCCGATCCAGAACCTCTTGGGCAGACGCATCAGGCGCTTGCAACCACACCTCCCACATCTTGTCCGACGCGGCCCGCCCGGCACGCTCATCGGCGGCAGCATTGGCCTCGGCAATCAGGGCGCGCATCTCCTCCGTGATGTCGGGAGACGCCGGGCAGGCAAGCGACCATACGGGCGCGCAGGCGAACAGAATGGCGACAAAGGATCGTTTCATATCCGCAAAGATGACCCAACGCGCGCACCGGTCAAGCCGCGGCTCACTCCAGCCCGGGCAGCATCACCTCCTTGACGGCCTCCATCGCCACATAGGTCGACGTGGACGCCACATGCGGCAGGCCGGAAATCACGTCCCCCAGAAACTGACGGTAATGCGCCATATTGCGGGTGCGCACCTTGAGCAGATAGTCGAAATGGCTCGCGATCATGTGCGCCTGCTCGATCTCCGGCACCTGTTGCACGGCGGTGTTGAAAGCGCGCAAAGCCGCCTCGCGCGTGTCGCTCAGCCGCACCTCGACAAAGGCCACGTGATCAAGGCCCAGCGAGATCGGGTCCAGAAGCGCGCGATAGCCCATGATGATGCCGGACTTCTCCAACCGCCTCAGCCGTGCTTGCGTCGGCGATTTCGAAAGACCGATGCGCGCCGCAAGGTCCGTGATGCTGATCCGTCCGTCCTCGGCCAGTGCGGTGAGAATCGATTGGTCCAGCCGGTCCAGCGCAACTGACTGTTTTTGCGGTGTACCCGCCGGATGTCTTACCATTTGTTTCGCCATTCCCCGTCAGTTTGACAATTCTGCCTTCTCTTACGGTGATACACTATGCAAAACGAAAAGGGAAAGCGCCATGCCACGCGACATCGACCCGAACATTGCTGTGCAACTCGACGCAGGCATGTACGCCTGCGCCGACACGGCCCTGCAAGATCTCATCAAACAGGCCAACCTGTCGCAAAGAGACCGCACAGCCATCTGCAATGCAGCCACGCAGCTTGTCACCGCGATCCGCACGCACTCCGCGCCGGGACTGATGGAGACGTTTCTGGCAGAATACGGCCTCTCCACAGACGAAGGCATCGCGCTGATGTGCCTCGCCGAAGCGCTCTTGCGCGTCCCCGACGCCGACACCATCGACGCTCTGATCGAGGACAAGATCGCGCCCTCCGATTGGGGCAAGCACTTGGGTCACTCGACATCCACACTTGTCAACGCCTCGACCTGGGCGCTCATGCTCACGGGCCGCGTGCTGGATGACGACCAACCCGGCCCCAGCGGCCACCTGCGCGTTGTCATCAAGCGGCTGGGTGAGCCTGTCATCCGTACCGCCGTGTCCCGCGCGATGAAGGAAATGGGCCGTCAGTTCGTGCTGGGCGAGGATATCGACAGCGCCATGGACCGCGCGGCCGGGATGGAGGCGAAGGGCTTCACCTATTCCTACGACATGCTGGGTGAGGCGGCACTGACCGAAGCCGACGCGCGCCGCTACCATCTGAGCTATTCGCGCGCCATCTCGGCCATCGCCCGGGCCTGCACCGCGGATGACATCCGTCAGAACCCAGGCATCTCAGTCAAGCTTTCGGCCCTGCACCCCCGCTACGAACGCGCACAAGAGGACAGCGTGATGCGCGATCTAGTGCCGCGCCTGCGCTCGCTGGCGCTCCTCGCCGCCTCTGCAGGGATGGGCCTCAACGTCGACGCAGAGGAAGCCGACCGCCTGTCCCTCTCCCTGCAAGTGATCGACGCCGTGATGGGCGAAGCGGCGCTCGCGGGATGGGACGGGTTCGGCATCGTCGTGCAGGCTTATGGGCCACGCGCAGGCGCCATGATCGACGCGATCCACGACATGGCCACGCGGCACGACCGCAAGGTCATGGTCCGTCTGGTCAAAGGCGCCTATTGGGACACGGAGATCAAGCGCGCCCAGGTCGAGGGCGTCGCAGGTTTCCCCGTCTTCACGCGCAAGGCCG
The DNA here is from genome assembly GCF_019802125.1 of Tateyamaria omphalii. Taxonomy (GTDB): domain Bacteria; phylum Pseudomonadota; class Alphaproteobacteria; order Rhodobacterales; family Rhodobacteraceae; genus Tateyamaria; species Tateyamaria omphalii_B. The sequence continues at coordinate 668,550 of NZ_JAHVHT010000001.1, read as the reverse complement.
CCACCGACGTCTCCTACATCGCGAACGCGCGCAAACTGCTGGGGCTGACCGACCGGATCTACCCTCAATTTGCGACGCACAACGCCCACACCGTCGCGGCCATCCTGCACATGGCCGACAGCCAACCCTTTGAATTCCAACGGCTCCATGGCATGGGCGAGGCGCTACACACCATGGTCATGCGCGCGCAGAATACCAGGTGCCGCATCTACGCGCCCGTCGGCGCACATCGCGACCTGCTGGCCTATCTCGTCCGGCGTCTGCTGGAGAACGGGGCCAATTCCAGCTTCGTGAATCAGATCGTGGACGAGGACGTCCCACCGGAGCTCGTGGCCGCCGATCCATTCGACGCACTGCAAGACACTCCGATCATGATCCCTGACGGCCCCGAACTCTTCGCTCCGGAACGGCGAAATTCACAAGGCTTCGACCTCACACACCTGCCCACGCTCGACCAGATCGAAACCGCCCGTGCGCCCTTTGCGGAGCATCAGTGGCACGCAGCCTCACTGACAGTCACAAACGCACAGAGAGACAGCACAACCGTCCTCAACCCCGCCCAACCCTCGGACACAGCGGGACAAGTTTGGTGGGCAACGCCCGATATGGTCAAACAGGCATACGCGGACGCCGCACCATGGGATGCCCCAGCCGACGAGCGCCACAAAACACTGAACGCAGCCGCCGACCTATACGAACAGCACTTCGGCGAGCTTTTCGCCCTGCTCGCCCGCGAGGCAGGCAAGACCTTGCCCGACGCGGTGGCCGAACTGCGCGAGGCCGTCGATTTCCTCCGCTACTACGCCACCCAAGCAGACAACAGCGCGCCCGCAGGCACCTTCGCCTGCATCTCCCCCTGGAACTTCCCGCTCGCCATCTTCACCGGCCAGATCGCCGCCGCCCTTGCTGCTGGCAACGCCGTGCTGGCCAAACCGGCCGAGCAAACGCCCCTCATCGCCCACCGCGCCATCTCGCTCCTGCACGAGGCGGGCGTCCCTCTCCACGCCCTACAACTCCTCCTCGGCCCAGGCGACATTGGCGCCGCCCTCACCAGCGACCCACATGTGTCAGGCGTCGCCTTCACCGGCTCCACCGAAACCGCGCTGCTCATCCGCGCCAGCCTCGCCAACAACGCCGCCCCTGGCACGCCGCTCATCGCCGAAACCGGCGGGCTCAACGCCATGATCGTGGACAGCACTGCCCTGCCCGAACAAGCCGTGCGCAGCATCATCGAAAGCGCCTTCCAATCCGCAGGCCAACGCTGCTCCGCGCTGCGCTGCCTCTACGTGCAGGAAGACATTGCGCCTCACTTGACAGAGATGCTGATGGGAGCAATGGACGCGCTCCAGATCGGGCAACCGTGGCACCTGTCGACGGATGTCGGCCAGGTCATTGACCCACAGGCCTACGACACCATCGCCACCTACATCGCACAGGCCCGAACCCAAGGGCGGCTCATGCACCAGCTAAAAGCACCGTCAGACGGCCACTTCATCGCTCCCACCCTGATCCGCGTAACCGGCATCGAAGACATGGACCGCGAAATCTTCGGCCCGGTCCTGCACATCGCCACCTACAAGGCGCGCGACCTCGACCAAGTGATCGATGCCATCAACGGTACGGGCTACGGGCTGACCTTCGACCTGCACACGCGGATCGACGACCGGGTGCAGCACGTGACGGACCGGATCAGCGCCGGCAACCTCTACGTCAACCGCAACCAGATCGGCGCCATCGTCGGCAGCCAGCCCTTCGGCGGGCACGGACTGTCCGGCACGGGGCCGAAAGCGGGCGGACCAGACTACCTGCTCCGCTTCCGCGCCGCGACCCCGGCGCAAGCATCCGAGACTTGGTCAAAATCCGCGCAGTTGCCCGCACTGCCCAAAACCGAAGCCCAGACCCACAGCAGCACCGCCCTGCCCGGCCCCACGGGCGAATCCAACATGCACAGTCGCCACCCTCGCCCCGCCATACTCTGCGCTGGCCCCGGGAAAGAAACAGCAGCCGCACAGGCACAAGCGGTTCGAGCCCTGGGAGGCATCGCCGTGGAAGCCAGCGGCGTGGTCGACGCCTCAGACCTGACAGACGGCCCAGCCTATGGCGGCGTACTGTGGTGGGGCGATGCAAAGGCGGGACGCGCCATGGCGCAAGCGCTCAGCAAGCGCGACGGCCCGATCATCCCGCTGATCACCGGGCAACCCGACCGCGCGCACGTACTGATAGAACGGCATGTCTGCGTGGACACCACCGCATCGGGCGGAAACGCGGCCCTGCTGGGCGCCGCGAGCTGAGGCAGCGCCGTTTTCTGACACAGAAAACGGACCGGAAACCGGGTCGGTTTCCGGCACGCCCCTTGACCCCGGCCCCGCGCCAGCCAAGTGTCGGCTCATGTTTCCGATCCGTGATCACAACCCATCGGGCCGCACGCCCTACGTCACCTACGCACTGATGGCCGTGAACATCCTGGTGTTCCTCAGCTATGTTGGCCTGTTCTCGGACGAACGCGCCCTCAGCCGCTTCTTCTTCGATTACGCCGCGATCCCCGCCCGGATCGTGACGGGTGACGGCGCCCTCACGCTCCTGACCTCCATGTTCCTCCACGGCGGCTGGCTGCACCTCGGCGGCAACATGCTCTTCCTCTACATTTTCGGAGACAATGTCGAAGACGAGATGGGGCACGGCAAATTCCTCGGCTTCTACCTCGCCAGCGGTCTGGCCGCAGGTTTGATCCACATCCTGTCCGCCCCCGGATCAGTGGTCCCGGTCGTCGGAGCCTCCGGCGCCATCGCAGGGGTCATGGGTGCCTACCTCCTGCTCTTTCCGAAGGCACGGATCGACATTCTGCTGATCCTGATCATCATCTTCCGGGTCTTCCCGATCCCGGCCTGGATCATGCTGGCGCTCTGGTTCGGGATGCAGTTCATCGGCGGCGTGGGCAGCGACCCCAACGCGGGCGGCGTCGCCTACTGGGCCCACGCGGGCGGGTTCGTGGCTGGCGTCCTGCTTACAATCCCGCTGTGGCTGCGGCTCGGCGGGCCTGGCTTCTGGCGGCGCACCGACGGGCACCCGCCCCACCCCGAGGCACGCTATTCCACCTCTCGCATCCCAAAGGTCAGACGATGAAAGCCACCTGCCACTGCGGCGCCGTCGTGCTCGACGTCACACTCACCGACGGTCTCGCAACCGCCGCCCGCTGCGACTGCTCCTTCTGCCGCCGCCGCGCGGCCCCTGCGGTCACGGCCCCCAAGGACGGCGTCAAAATCCTCCAGGGTGCCGACAAACTCACGCGCTACCAATGGGGCACCAACACGGCCAAGCATCACTTCTGCAGCATCTGCGGCATCTACATGTACCACAACCGCCGTTCAAACCCCGACGAGATTGGCGTGAACATGGGCGCGCTCGAGGGCGTGAACCCGGCCGAGCACGAACCTATGCCCTGGCATGACGGCGTCAACCACCCCTCGGATGCGAAACCCTAGGTGCGGATGATCTTCGCCAGCTGAGAAAACATGTTCTCGTTGGCACAGATGATCTCGCCATCGTCGAGAATGCTGCCGCCCTCGGTCAGCGGCTCAACCAACCCACCGGCTTCCCGGACAATCAGCGACCCGGCAGCAATGTCCCAGGCATTCAAACGCCGTTCCCAGTACCCGTCATAGCGACCCGCTGCGACATAGGCCAAATCCAGCGCCGCCGACCCGAAGCGCCGCACACCGGCACAGGTCGGCATCAACCGCGCCAGCTCTTTCAGAGTCTCCGGCAAATCCGACCGCCCACCAAAAGGCAGGCCCGTAGCAAAGACACACTCGATCAACTGCCGCCGCCCCGACACCCGCAAGCGACTGTCGTTCATAAATGCACCACTGCCCTTCTCGGCAAAGAACATCTCGTCCTTGGCGGCGTCATAGACAACGCCCGCCACAATCTGCCCCTTATGCTCCAGCGCGATGGAGACAGCCCAATGCGGCAGCCCGTGCAGAAAGTTCGTGGTGCCGTCCAGCGGGTCCACGATCCAGCGGCGGGTCGGGTCTTCACCCTCTTCCTCGCCGCCTTCCTCGGCCAGCCAGCCATAGTTGGGCCGGGCCGTGCGCAACTCTTCCTTCAGTATCTCCTCGGCAGCCAGATCGGCCTTCGACACAAAGTCACCGGCCCCCTTCATCGACACCTGCAGGTTCTCCACCTCGCGGAAGTCCTTGACCAGCGACCGGCCCGCCTTGCGCGCGGCCTTCATCATGATGTTGAGATTTGCGCTGCCTTGCATCGGGATGCTCCGGGGATGGGAAAGATCAAGGGCGCGCTATAGCTGCGTGCTACACGGTTGCCAAGGGGGGACAGACCTGTTCAGTTCCCGCCAAACGAGAAAGGACAACCATGTCAGACCAGATGCAGCACATCACCCTCGCCAGCCGCCCCACCGGCGCGCCCACGCCCGACAACTTCTCGCTCGAAACGGCCCCCGTTCCGACGCCGGGCAAAGGCGAAGTATTGGTCCGCGTCCATTACATGTCGCTCGATCCCTACATGCGCGGCCGCATGGACGATGCCAAATCCTATGCCGCCCCCCTGCCCGTCGGCGGCACGATGGAAGGCGGCGGCGTGGGCGAAGTGCTGACCTCCAACGCGGACGGCTTTGCACCCGGCGACATGGTCTTCGGTATGCTCGGCTGGGCCACCCACGCCGTGGCAGATGCCAAAATGCTGCGCAAACTCGACCCGAACGCTGGCCCCGTCACGGCGGCCCTTGGCGTGCTGGGTATGCCGGGCTTCACCGGCTGGCACGGGCTGATGGAGTACGGACGGCCCAAATCCGGCGAAACACTGGTCGTGGCCGCTGCCACAGGCCCTGTTGGCTCCATGGTCGGCCAGCTGGCAAAGTCACTCGGCCTGCGCACGGTCGGCATCGCGGGCGGCGCGGACAAATGCGCGCTAGCCACCGACACCTTCGGCTTCGACGCCTGCATCGACCACCGCGCCCATGCCGATGCAAAATCCCTCCGCGCAGCACTCAAGGACGCATGCCCGGACGGCATCGACATCTACTTCGAAAACGTCGGCGGCAAGGTGCTGGAAGCCGTCATGCCGCTGATGACCCCCCATGGGCGCATCCCGGTCTGCGGCATGATCTCATGGTACAACGCCGGTGGCCTCGGCGCAGGCGCCGACACACCGCTCTCGGCCCCCGCCCTCTGGCGCCCCATCCTGGTCAAGTTCCTGTCGGTCAACGGCTTCATCATCTCCAACCACTGGGACCGCTTCCCAACCTTCCTCGGCGAAGTCGCGCCCAAGGTCCTGAGCGGAGAGATCAAAGTGGTCGAAGACATCGCCGAAGGACTGGAGAACGCGCCCAAAGCGTTCATGGGCCTGCTCGAAGGCAAAAACGTCGGCAAACAGATCGTAAAGGTGGTGTGACGCCGCGACTGGGTCGGCGGGCGGGCGCATTTGCCAAAGGCAAACAGAGCCGCCCCCGACCTCACGCCGCCTGCAACTTCCGCGCCTCGACCCGCGCCAGATCCAGCAACTTGTCCATATACGGCTTACCCAGATCATCATCCCGCACAGCGGCATAGAGCCGCCGGGTAAGGCCCTGTGCCGTCAACGGCCGGGTCACATAATCACTCGAATACTTCACCTCACGCACCACCCAGTCGGGCAGCACCGACACCCCCCTGTTCGACGCCACCAGCAACAAGATCACCGCCGTCAACTCCGCCTGCCGCACCGCCGCAGGTTCCACCTTGGCCGGGATCAGCAACTGGCTGAACACATCCAGCCGCGTCCGCTCCACCGGATACGTAATCAACGTCTGATCTCGAAAATCCGCCGCCTCCACATAAGGCTTCTGCGCCAGCGGATGGGTCGACGCCGCCACAAAAACCGGCGCATAATCAAAGAGTTCGACAAAGGTCACACCCGGCAAATCCTCAGGGTCCGAGGACACCACCAGATCCACCTCCTCTTTCATCAGCGCAGGCAGCGCGTCAAAGGCAAGGCCGGGGCGAATATCCACATCCACATCCGGCCAGCTCTTGCGAAACATCTCCAGGACAGGAAACAGCCACTCGAAACAGGCGTGGCACTCGATGGCAATGTGCAGCCGCCCGGACGAGCCATCGCGCAAGGCCGAAAACTCTGCCGCTGCCGCCTCCACCTGGGGCAACACCTGCTCCGCCAGCCGCAACAGCCGCAGCCCGGCAGCGGACAGCTTCAGCGGTTTCGACCGACGCACGAACAGCTCTACACCTGCCTGATCCTCCAGCCCCTTGATCTGGTGGCTCAGCGCAGACTGGGTGATGTGCAACTGATCGGCCGCACGGGCCAAGCCACCCGCCTCGTGGATGGCCTTGATCGTGCGCAGATGGCGAAACTCGATATGCATACAGAACTCATGTTCATGTTGAGAGTTATGAATTTGCCTCAAGATACGCAGCAGGGCATCCTGCAACAAGCCCAAAGGAGCCCCCCATGCCCACACCCGACGTCGCGTTGTCATTCGAAACCTTCCCACCGAAGTCGCTCGACGCGTCCTTCCACCTCTGGGACACGGTTCAGGCGCTCGCCCCCCTGAACCCGCGTTTCGTCTCCGTGACCTATGGCGCAGGCGGCACGACCCAATCACTGACACAGGAAGCTGCGCAAACCCTGCGCAAGACCTCCGGCCTGCCGGTCGCCGCGCACCTCACATGCACCGGTCAAAGCCGCGAGGATGTGTTGGCCACCGCCCAGCGCTACGCCAAGAGCGGGGTCAAGGACATCGTGGCCCTGCGCGGCGACGCCCCCGGCGGCGGCGCGTTCGAGGCGCACCCGGACGGCTTTGCCAACAGCATCGACCTGATCCGCGCCCTCGCCGACATGGGCGGCTTCACCATCCGCGTCGGCGCCTACCCCGACAGCCACCCGGACGCCGCCTCAACCCAACAAAACATCGACTGGCTCAAGGCCAAACTCGACGCAGGCGCGTCCGAGGCCATCACCCAATTCTTCTTCGAAGCCGACAGCTTCCTGCGCTTCCGTGACGCCTGCGCCGCCGCCGGGGTCACTGCCCCCATCACGCCCGGCATCTTCCCCGTCGCCAACTGGACCCGCGCCCGCAAATTCGCAGACACCTGCGGCGCCTACATCCCCGCGGCCACCGCAACCGCCTTCGACCGGGCGGATCGCGAGGATCGGGCCCAGCTCTTCGCCCTGACCCACTGCGCCGACCTCTGTGACACCCTCATCACCGAAGGCGTCGACAAGCTGCACTTCTACACGCTCAACCGCCCCGACCTGACCCTCAAGGTCTGCCGCGCCCTGGGCCTCGTCCGCCCCACCCAAATGCGCAACGTCGCCTAGACAGACGGCACCGGACAGTCTGCCACACCAGCTGCGCAGGGCGGCGCGGTCACCGGACCCTGAAAATGCAGGCCTATTCCGGCTCTCCCGGAGCATCGCATAACACTTCGCGACTGCAACGCCACCTCTTCACCGGGTAATCACCCACTGAGGCCTTTGCTGATCCGTCCCACGGCATTCGCCGCTTCACGAGCCGGTCCGACTTCCCTGTTTCGAAAAAACCCGGGGGAGCGGCGCGGCCGCGGGGGCTGGCCCCCCTCCACAACTTCCCACTAGACCAATCGGTCTGATCCCACTACCGTCCCGGCAACAAACCCGGAGACGCCCATGCCCCGCCTCGCCCAAACCATGGCCGACCTGCCCAGCCAGGACGAACTCTTGTCCATGTCCGGCCTCGCCTTCATGCAGGGCATCCTCGACGGAACAGTCCCCGGTCCACCCATTGGACACACGCTCGGCTACGCACTTCACGCGGTCAAGGACGGCGAGATCACCTTCCGCGGCACACCCGAATTCGACGTGACCAACCCAATGGGCACCGTACATGGCGGCTGGTACGGCACATTGCTGGACAGCGCCATGGCCTGCGCCGTGATGACCAAAGTGCCTGCCGGGTCCGTCTACACAACGCTGGAATACAAGATCAACATCACCCGCGGCATCCCACTCGGGATGGAAATCGCCTGCATTGGCCGCGTCGACCACGCCGGGCGCAGCACAGGGGTCGCCACGGGCGAAATCCGGGGGGTCGACGACGGCAAACTCTATGCCACGGGCTCAACAACCTGCATCATCATGAAGCTGCGCTGAAACGCAGCAGTGTTTATGGGACGGCGGGCGGGGCGAATTTGACCCATCGGGTCAAAGAGCGTCCGCACCCGTCCCACGCAAATCCGCCACCCATTCCGACCAGGATCGCGGCGGCGGGGCCTGTGCGACGGTGGGATGCACCCGCTCGGACGGATCTACGCCCACCAGGCGGGGCCGCCGCGTCACGAACCATTTGCCCATCCCGACAAACGTCCCCATCGACGGCGCGCTTGCATCCTGCACAAACCGCGACGCCCAGCCCTCGGGCAAGGGCAGCCCACAGCGCTCCGCCTGCTCCAGCATCCAGACCAGCGGAATATTGGCCAAAGGACGGGACGCGCGCCGCCCCGACAGATGCCCGCCCACATCTCCATGCACGCCCCGGAACCACATCTGCACCAGATGCCCGTCCCAATCGGCGGTCGTGTCCCACATCACCGGGGCATAGGCGACGCGCGTCTCGTTCCGGGCGACGGCATGAAATCCATGCTTCACCGACTTGCCCAGCTGATGGTTGTGAAACGCATGGCGCGGCGCGCTCAACCGCCACAGGAATGGCATGTTCAGGCCCAGCGCCTTGACCGTATCCCATACCCCGATCATCTCGATCTCGACCGAAGCATGGCAATTGTTGCGCACGAAGATACGAGCGGCATCCCCATCCGGGCTGCACTCGTAATGGCGATAGACATCTCGGATATTACGCTCGGTCGCGGCCTCGGGCTTCAACAGTCCGACACGATCAATGATCCCCGCCAACGACCGCACTGCATAGGCACCCCGCGAATAGCCCAGCAGAAACACCTTGTCGCCAGGCCGATACCGGGACGCAAGATAGCCATAGGCCCGCCGGATCTGCCGGTTGATCCCCCGACCAAAGATCACGTCGCCCGCCTTCCGCCAATGCGACCACTGCAGGCCCGGCTCATAGTAAAGCGACACCGCGCTGCCCATCTCTTCCAGCAGCTTGGCGGTCAGCCCGGCATTGGTCTCGTCCCCGGGCTCAAGGGTCGACATCGTGCCATCAATGATGATGACATGGATCGTCTGCCCACGCGCCGGAGGGTCCACCTGCGGCAGACCCGCACCAAAGCGGCGGCGCAGCCAGTGCGCAATGGCGTTATTCAGCCGCGATCCGAGCATCCCTCATCAAGTCCCAAACTTTCATCGGTGTGAATGGCATGTCCGCCTGCCGCACGCCGTGCTCCCACAGCGCATCCTGCACCGCATTGGACACCGCCGCCAATGCTCCGACCGTGCCAGCCTCGCCACAGCCCTTCATGCCCATGACATTGGCGGTGGACGGAACCGGTTCGGACGTGAATTCGATGTAGGGAACGTCGTCGGCCCGGGGCAAGGCATAGTCCATGAACGTTGCCGTGAGCAATTGGCCGTCCTCATCGAACTGAACATGCTCCGTCAGCGCCTGCCCAATGCCCTGCACGACGCCGCCATGTACCTGACCTTCGGCCAACATCGGGTTGATAAGATTGCCAAAATCATCGACGATCGCATAGCGATCCACGGTGACAACACCCGTCTCCGGATCGATCACGACTTCTGAAACATGACAGCCATTGGGGAAGCTGCGCGCCTCCAGCTTGGTGCGCTGTTCATGAACCAACAGGTCGTCTCGACCCCTCTCGCGGGCCATGTCAGCGACTTCCAGCATCGTCGGCGTCATGTTCGAACCCTCGATCCGGAATTGTTCATCATCAAAGGCGATGTCAGAGGCCGGCACCCCCTCTTCCTCGCTCAGAAACGCCACAAACGCGTCAGTCATCGCCGACACGGTGGCCAAAGTCGCCGTGTTCTGCACAGTCACGGACCGCGACCCGCCCGTGCCGCCGCCCTGCTTGATGCGGTCGCTATCACCCTGCACCACGTCGATCATCTCAACCGGAATCCCCGTCTGATCCGCCAGGAACTGGGCATAAACCGTCTCATGCCCCTGCCCGTTCGATTGGGTGCCGACATAGATGTTCACACGGCCCTCATCCGTAAACTCAACCTTCGCACTCTCGGCAGGATCACCCAAAATGCTTTCGATATAGTAACACAGGCCCAGGCCCCGCATACGGCCCTCGGCGGCATCGGCGGCTTTGCGCGCGGCAAAGCCGGGGATATCCGCCTCCGCCTCGGCGCGGGTCAACACCTTGTCGAAATCCCCCACGTCATAGGTTTCGTCGACCAGCGTCTTGTACGGAAACTGATCCGGCTTGATGAAGTTGATGCGGCGCAGCTCCAGCGGGTCCACGCCCAGCTCACGCGCCGCCCGGTCCATGGCGCGTTCAAGAATGTAAATCGCCTCAGGCCGCCCGGCCCCGCGATAGGCATCAACCTGCGTGGTGTTGGTGAAGTACCCGACCGACCGCAAATACGCGGCGGGCATGTCATAGACCCCGGTCAGCACCCGGCTGAACAACTGCGTCTGGATCGCCTGCGCATATTGCGAGTTGTAGGCCCCCATATTGGCCTCGGTAAACACGCGGTAGCCGATGATGCGATGGTTCTCATCAAAGGCCAGCTCGGTCAGCGAGGTCAGATCGCGGCCCGCGTTGTCCGACAGCATCGCCTCGGTCCGCTCCGACATCCAGCGCACGGGGCGTTTCAGCGCGCGGGCCGCATGGGCCACCACGAAATACTCAGGGTACATCATCCCCTTCATGCCGAACCCACCACCGGTGTCGGGGTTCGTCACACGAACATCGTCTGCAGGCATGTTCAGGGCCTTCGCCAATTGATCCTTGGGGCCCCAAACGCCCTGCCCGTTGATGGCAACATGCAGCCGGTCGCCCTCGGGCTCGGCGTAGCACCCACGCGGCTCCATCGAATTCACGATGATGCGGTTGTCACCCACATCCAGCGACACAACCCGCGCTGCGGTGTCAAAGGCCGCCTGCGTCGCCGCCTCATCGCCCATATGCCAGTCATAGGCCACGTTATCGGGCGCTTCGGCGTGCACAGTCTCACCACCCGAGGCCATATCCATCTTGGCCGGCAGATCGTCGTAATCAAGCATGATCAACTCAGCCGCATCCCGCGCCTGCGCCAGCGTCTCAGCCACGATGACGGCGACAGGCTCACCGACAAAGCGCAGCCGATCCCGCGCCAGAATGGGGCGCTCGGGTGCCGCACCATCCGACCCATCCCGGTTCTTCACAGTCACCCCCTGCATGGCGACATTCAGACCGGCGGCCTCCAGATCGGCCAGAGTATAGACCCCGTGCACCCCCTCAGCCTCACGCGCATCGCCCACGTCCAGCTCGGTGATCACCGCATGGGCCACAGGCGACCGAAACACGAACGACTGCAACGCATTCGCAGGCGCAATGTCATCCACATACCGACCCTCACCGGTCAGAAAGCGTACGTCCTCGCGGCGTTTCACGGGTTGGGATTTGCCGAACTTTTCCATGGGTACACTCCTGTCTGCCTGCGGACATCGTCATGCGCGAAGGTATCGCGCACGCGCCCGGTGTCCAGACACGAAAGCGACCCGATTGCTGCTGCTGCGACCCGTCCTCGCTTCATCCTGCAATCCGACAATCGGATCCGCGCAACAACACGGGACGGGCTGCAATCAAGGACCGCCAAACCCCACCCCTTGATCGGCTTTCCGCTGCCGTCACGCGGAACACCCTCTGGCCCGCGCCAGCCCAAAACGCATAGGCAGCACACGAAGAGGAGAAGGCAGCACCCCACCAGGCCTCACCCACCGCAAAACCAGTCACCGCTCCACCGCCCCGACACCACGGCGCGCCTCCCGCACTCCTGTCTGTAAAAGGGACAAGGCCCATACCCTTCTTCTGACTGAAGATACGACGGGGGAGCGCGGCACGCGCGGGGGCAGAGCCCCCCAAAAATGACGTCGCGCATCGCGCGTCCGCAAGAAAACGGGCCGACCCGACAAAACCGGATCGGCCCTTCGCTTCAGTCCTGCAGCCGGACGATGTCCCGCATCAGCCCCTCGGCCCCGTTGTGCACGGTCAGCCGCTCGACCTTGCCGGCAATCGTCTCCAGCGCTTCCAGCTCTTTCAGCCGCAGCATGACGGGGTTCTCCGCCATCACCTTGGCCGTGTTCAGCAGCGACCGCGTGGCGTTCGTTTCCTCCCGCCGCCGGATCACGTTGGCCTCGGCCTCCTTCTGGGCCGCGACCACCTGGTTCAGGATGTCCCGCATCTCGCCGGGCAGGATCACGTCTTTGAGCGCAATCTCCCCCACCTCGATGCCAAGCCCCGCCATCTCCGACCGAACCCCGGCCGCCGCCTCGGCACTCACCGACACCTTGTCGGCCAGAACCTCATCCAGCGTCAGCGCCCCAAGGGTTTTCCGGAACGCCAACTGCAACGACAGGTGCAGCGCGCCGACAAAGTCCTTGGCCTCGGCCACCGCCCGCATGGGATCGGTCACCCGGTAATCAGCCGACAGGTTCACCCGCAGCGACACCCGGTCGCGCGTCAGGATCTCCTGGCCGCCAACCTCATGGGCCTGCCACCGCGTGTCCACCAGCTTGATCAGGTGCTTCCGACCCAGCATCCAGAACCAGTGCGTGCCCGACGCGACCCGCCGCGTGACCACCCCGTCCACCGACAGGATGCCCACGTGACCGGCAGGCACCTCGGTCGAGGTCAGCGCCCGGGTCAGACCCGACCGCATCAGCCGCTGGGCCAAAGCTACAGGCACCTCGTGCCCGTCCGACAGATCAATCCGATCGACCGTCCATGGCCCCGCATCACTCCAGACAAAGGTCCGGTGATCCGGTGTCACCACCTCGAACGCCCGACCATCCCTGTTCAGGATCGCCACTTCGTCCGCACTGGTCCGCACTTGCGTCAAATGCGCCTCGACCAGATCGGGCCGCGTTTTCACAAGCGCGTCGATGTAGTCCGACTTGAAATGAGGGTCCGACATGTCGAACACCAGAACGTCCGTATTGCGCCGCGCAATACCGTGCCGTCCGGGGCCCAGAATGGTATCAAACCGGCCCTTGCGCATCACCAGCGCCCGCTCGGTTTCCGTCAGGGTCAGCATCCGCCGACCCATCACAAAATCTATCAATGTCATGTCGTCTCTCCTTCATATCTTTCGGATCATCGTCGTCGCAAAGCGCGAACTCCTTTTTGGTTTTCAGAGGGTTGCAGCCAGAACGGCTGACAGGTGTGACGCCCCGCGAAGGGCAGAAAAGACCCGGGATCGCCCCGCGCCGAAACCGCAGGTGGGGCCGGGGCGAGAGGGCGTCTGACCACCGGTCGGGGCATGGGGAAGATCGAAATCCACCCGGCCCGGACCGGCACCCGCGCGCCGTCAGTCCCATGCCCGACCACCGGTCAGAGCAGGTGCGGACCCTTTGGCATGACCGCCGAAGCGACCAAACCGCGAGGTCCACCCCTGCTGGGGCAACCCCGGATCCAAAAATGGTGAAGCCTTGCAGGCCCCTATGGGAGTCGAACCCAAAGTGTTTCCACTTTACCCATGGTCGTTGTGGCGGGACTCGAACCCGCGACACTCAGAATCAAAATCTGATGCTCTACCGATTGAGCTACACATCGTGCGTGGACCCAAACCACGTCCCTTGGTCAGCCCGGCCCTGGCATACGAGGTCGGCAGCGCCGCCCGCACCGGAAGAGTGATCACCTCTTGCCGCTAGGGTCCGACCTGATCTGTCGGGAGGCGCTGTATCTGCGGGGTGCGGGATTCGATCAACGGCGGAGTTTACGCAGCGGCAGCCCTGTGGCGCCCGCGCAACAATATTGCGCACTTGCGCAATAAATGAAAAGGCAAGAAGCAGACAACACCCTTGCAAGCGGCACTCTATGCCCCGCTGCGGACAGGAAGTTGCGCCAAAATCCGAACACCGCGCGTTGCGTTAACACCTGCCCCAGCGCCCGATGGGGGTGCACAGGGGGTGCACACATGGTGCACGGGGGGTGACACCCTGTCACCGGCCCTCAATCTCTATGAAAACAAGGTAAACGCGCACCGCGACTCACCCCTCGAACACTGGCGCCCGCTTCTGGATCTGCGCCGCAACAACCTCCATCTGCTCCGCCGTGCCGATCAATTCGGCCTGCACCCGGCTCTCCTCCAACAGCACCTCATCGGCCCCGTGCATTTCTGCATAGCCAATCAACGCCTTGGCGGCCCGCAGGGCCGATGGCGACTTCAACGTCAACGCCTCCGCCAGTTCCATCGCCGCCGCCACCGGATCATCAGCCAGTTCCGTCACCAACCCCCAAGCCTCTGCTTTCTCTGCAGAAATCGGATCAGCCGTGTAGGTCAGCTTGCGCAGCACATCCGACCGCACCAACCGAGGCAACAGCACCATTCCACCCATATCCGGCACGATCCCCCACTTCATCTCCATCACGGCAAAGCGCGCATCCCGCGCCGCAATCCGAATATCCGCACCCAGCGCCAGCTGCATGCCTGCGCCAAAGCACACCCCATGCACGGCAGCAATCACCGGCATCGGGCAGCGGGCCCACACCATGGCGACCTCCTGCCACTGGTTCGTCGTGCCCTCCCCATGGGTACGCGGCATCAGCAACTCATTGGAATCCTTACCAATCATCGCCCCCAAACCACCCACATCAATGCCCGCACAAAACCCTTTGCCCTCGCCCGAGATCACGCACACCCGCGCCTTGCTCTCGGCCACTTCCAAGCCCGCGGCAATGATCGCATCAATCATCGCCTGATCGACCGCATTCATCTTGTCCGCGCGGGTCAGGCGCACATGGGCGATGTGGTTGTCGTAGGTGACGGAAACGCGGTCAGACATGGGGGCTCTCCTCTTTGCGCCCACCCAAACCGAAAGCATCGCGGCACACCAGCAAAACGTAAGGGCATTGCCCCTGACCAGCGCCCACGCTACCCCTTCCAGCCATGACAGACCTCCGCCTCACACCGCTCGCCGCCAGCCTCCCCTCGACCGTCCCTTTCGTCGGCCCCGAAGCCCAGGAACGCGCGCGCAATGCCCCCTTCAAGGCCCGCCTCGGCGCCAACGAAAGCATCTTCGGCCCCTCCCCAAAGGTCGCCGAAGCCATGGCGCAATCGGACATCTGGAAATACGGCGACCCCGAAAATCATGAACTACGCCAGGCACTTGCCGCCCATCACGACATAGACCCAGCCAACATCATGGTGGGCGAAGGCATCGACGGCCTGCTCGGCTACCTCGCCCGCCTCTTCGTCGGCCCCGGCGATCACGTGGTGACATCCCTCGGCGCCTACCCCACCTTCAACTACCACGTCGCGGGCTTCGGCGGCACGCTCCACACCGTCCCCTACGCCGACGACCACGAAGACCCCGCCGCCCTCTTCGCCAAGGCGGCAGAGACGCAAGCCAAGCTCGTCTACCTCGCCAACCCGGATAATCCCATGGGCACGTGGCATGACGGGGAAACGCTGACGAAAGCGCTCGGCCGGCTGCCCGAAGGCACCGTGCTGGTGCTGGATGAAGCCTATATCGACTGTGCCCCGACAGGCACCGCGCCCGAACTCGACGCAAACGACCCCCGTGTGATCCGGACGCGCACGTTTTCCAAAGCCTACGGCATGGCAGGCGCACGGGTCGGCTACGCCATCGGAGCCGCACCGCTGATCGACGCCTTCAACAAGGTGCGCAACCATTTCGGCATGAACCGCGCCGCACAGGCGGGCGCGCTCGCAGCTCTCAACGATCAGACATACCTCGCAAAAACCGTGGCCCAAATCGCCACAGCCCGCACCCGGATCGACGACATCGCCCGCGCCAACGGGCTCACCACCCTCCCCTCGGCCACCAACTTCGTCGCCATCGACTGCGGCCGCGACGGCACCTTTGCCAAGGCGGTGCTCGATGGGCTGATCGCACGCGGCATCTTTGTCCGTATGCCCTTCGCCGCACCGCAAAACCGCTGCATCCGCGTCAGCTGCGGTACCCCGTCCAACCTCGACGCCTTCGCCGCCGCCCTGCCCCTTGCGCTGGAAGACGCCAACAGGGGCTGACAGGCGCAACCGGAGGGCTATAGTCAACCGACACTCAACGCTCTCAGGCTTCGCCATGGACGATCACCACACCGGAACCGCGCCAAACTATACCAAAGCCTGCATCGTGATGTTCGGTGTCAACATCACGTGGATCCTGGTTGCAATCTGGGCGATCTGGGGCCTGATTGCGGCCATGCTGCTGGGGCTCGGTGTGAACCACCTGATCGAACGGGGCAAGGTCTGGGCCGCCGCACGGCAAGAGGCCTCCATCCGGCGCGGCAAATCGTTCTAGTTGCGGCCCGCTGACCCAACGCCTGCCTTTAACATTTCATAAATCGGAACCCCTTAGGGTCCGCCGATGTTGTCGGACACGGAAGGCGCCGATGGTCTTGCAGAAGATGGCAAAGACATCCGTCCGGCGCGCTTGAGAATGACGCAACCGGTGATGACAACGTGAAACCCTCTGCCCTGACCGTCTGCCTCGCGGCGCTCCTCATGATCGCACAGGCGCTGCACGCGCAGCAGACGCATGTGGACCGGGTTGTGGCCGCCCACTACCCGCCGCTCATGATCGACGGGGCCCCGGGCCGCCCCGGATACGCCATCGACGTCCTGCAGGAGGCCGCCCGCCGCGCAGGGCGCAGCATCGACCTGCAGTTCCTGCCCTTCCAACGGGCGGTGCACGAGATTTTGACGGACGACGCCACGCTGATGCCCGCGCTGTTCAAGGGCAAGGCGCATGACGACCAGATCCTGTGGGTGGTCGAATACCACCGCACGGGCCTCAGCTTTGCCAGCCTCTCCAACCGCGTCGACACTATCGAACAGGCGCGCGATTTATCGGCCATCGTCGTTGAACGGGGCACGACGTCAGAACAGGTTCTGTCGCAGCTTGGGTTCGACAACCTCCAATACACACGCTCACCGCAGGCCAGCGCCAACATGCTCGCGTCCGGGCGGGCCGATGCATGGCTCCTGACCGAAGACATGATGCGCATGACCTGGTCCATGCTGGATATGGACACCGCCCTTTCGGTCGGCAGCTCCATCCGCGACATCCCGGTCTTCCTGGTGGCCAGCCCGGCCCTGCCGGATGACACCCGCCGCGCCTATCAAACCGCAATCAACGCCATGCGCAACGATGGGACCCTTGCCCGCTTGCTGCAGCGCTACCAAGCGTCCGCGCATTAGCGCAGGCAGGGCAGGCACAGGCTAAACCCTTGCAATCTCGGCCGCAGCGGTCCCCAGCGCATCCCGCCCATGCGGCACGCCAAGCGCGGTCAGCCCTGCTTCGATCCCGCCCAAGAGGCCCATGATCATGTGCCCGTTCACATGGCCCATATGACCCAGCCGGAAAAATCCGTGCCAAGCCGGATCACCCGGCGGTGCCATGCCCAGCCCGATGCCGAGGGTCAGGCCCAAATGCGCCTCTGTCCAGTCGCGCAAGGCGGTGGCGTGCGGCGCCTCAAGGCGCAGGGCGGTCACGGCGCAACTGCGCCGCGCGGGCGCGGCCACGTTCAATTCCAGCGGCCCTTCCGCCCCCCAAGCATCGCAAGCGGCCCAGATGGCGCGGGCCAGCCGTTCATGGCGGGTCCAGATCGCCTCCATCCCCTCGGTATGGATCATGTCCAGCGCAGTGCGCAGACCATACAGGTGATGGGTCGGCGCCGTCCCGTTCCAATACATGAAAAACTCATCCGGGTTGGCACGGGGCGACCAGTCCCAATAACGGCTCACCCGCGGCATGGCCCGGCGGACCGCATCCGCCTTGTCGTTGAAAAAGACGAACGCCATGCCCGGCGGCACCATCAACCCCTTCTGGCAGCCCGCCACCATCACATCGACGCCCCAGGCATCCATCTCGAACCGGTCACAACCCAACGACGCGATGCAGTCGGCCATCAAAAGCGCAGGATGGCCCACCTCGTCCAGCAATGCGCGCAGCGCCGCCACGTCGTTCCGGATCGAGGTCGAGGTGTCCACATGCACGGCCAGCACCGCCTTGATCTCGTGGCCCGTGTCCGCGCGCAGCGCCTCGGCCATGCGCTCCATATCCCACGGCGCGCGTTTCCCGAAATCGAGGATCCGGGTCTGCACGCCAAGCCCCTCCGCCATATCGGCCCAGCCATGTGCAAATCGGCCCGTGGCCGGGACAAGCACCGTGTCACCCTCGCCCACCGTATTGGCGAGCGCAGCCTCCCACGCCGCATGGCCGTTGCCAATATACATTGCCACATGCGCCTCCGTCCGGGCCACGCGCTTGAGGTCGGGCACGATGCTCGCGGCGATGTCCACGATCTCGCCCGCATAGATGTTGGGGGCCGCGCGGTGCATGGCCTGCAACACGGGCTCGGGCATCACCGAAGGGCCGGGAATGGCCAGATATTCACGTCCGCCCAGATGCTTGTCGGGTGATGTCATGGAAACGCTCCGCCGTGTTGAAGTCCCGCGCACAGTAGCGCCGCGCCAAGCGGCGTCAATCGACCTCAACGCAGTTCACGACCGGCGATAGCGCTCTGCGAGCTTGTCGGGACTGACGCCTGCAAAATAGCGCAGCAACGACCACAAATTGCGCGTTCCGCGACGGACCCAGCCCTGACGGCGGTACTTGTCGGCTCTGGTGACGGCCACAGCATCGAGTTGCATCAATGCCCCTCGCAGCGCGCGGGACATTGCCACATCCTCCATCAGCGGGATCTCCGCATACCCCCCCACACGCGCATAGTGATCACGCCGGATCAGCAGCCCCTGATCGCCATAGGGCAGCCCAAACAGACGCGCCCGCAGGTTGGCCCATGCCGCAACCAAACGCCCACCGCGGTCGAAGCCCAGTTTGAAATAGCCAGCCTCCCGCCGCGCCAGATGCGGCACCACAGCCTCGGTCCAGCCGGGGGCAAGGCACGTATCGGCATGGATCACCAGAAACCACTCGGCCCGCGCTGCTGCCACGCCCCGGCGCAACTGCCCTCCACGTGACGCAGGGCCTGTGACAATCCCTGCCCCCCACGCATCGGCGAGCGTGGTGGTGTCGTCCGTCGACCCGCCGTCGCTCACCACCAGTTCAGCAATCAACCCCGCATCGACGCCTTCCATCAACGCCTCCAGACAACCGCTCAGGGTGGTCTCGGCATTCAACGTCGGCACGATGACAGAGATAGGTGCAGGCACGCGAAGCCCCCCTTTCGATTGGTCCTTGCGCTGCTATATGACAAGGGACGTCCGCAAAAGGAACTCACATGTCCGACCGTCACATCTTCCGCCTCTCCGGCCCCGATACGCACAGCTTCCTGCAGGGGCTCGTGACCAACGACGTGGACGGGCTGAAGGACGGGCTGGTCTACGCTGCCCTCTTGACGCCGCAAGGCAAATACATGGCGGACTTCTTCCTTGTCCCGGACGGAGACGCGGTCTTGCTCGACGCGCATGGCGATCAGGCGGACATGCTGCGGCAGCGGCTGACGATGTACAAATTGCGGGCCAACGTCATGCTCGAGGACACGGACCTGCACGTGCACCGTGGTACCGGGGACATTCCGGCGGACGGCCTTGCGGACCCGCGGCACAAGGCGATGGGCTGGCGGGCCTACCGGGACACGGCCCAGACGGACGACACCACCGATTGGACGGCGCTCCGGGTGGCCCACATGATCCCGGAAACGGGCATCGAACTGACGCCGGACACGTTCATTCTCGAGGTCGGGTTCGACACGCTCAACGGCGTCGACTTTCGCAAGGGATGCTATGTTGGTCAGGAAGTGACAGCGCGGATGAAGCACAAAACCACCCTGCGCAAAGGGCTGGCCCCTGTTCTTGTCGCGGGCGCAGCCGATCCCGGCACCGAGATCAAGGCGGGCGAGAAACCAGCCGGCACGCTCCTGTCGCGCGCAGGCGACAAGGCCATCGCCTACCTGCGCTTCGACCGGGCCGAGGGCGACATGCAGGCGGGCGAGGCCACGGTCACCCGCACCGAGTGACCCGACGGCCCGCCTCCGCTATGTCGCGTGAACAAGGCCCTTCGTACACCGGTTCGAAGCGTGGTGCCGGGCCGATCATGCCGAAACTGACCTCTGGCCCGGTCGTCGCGACCAGGCCGAAGCGGACGTTCACCTCAGCTTCTGACCTCGTCAGGTTACGGACCTTGCGCCGTTTCGCAGTGGCCGGTCTCAGGACAGTCACCTTGGCAAAACAGTTCTGCCTCAGGGTGTCACAAGGCTTTGGGAATTGGCGAACAGCAACTCGTCTCAGCCGGATTCACCCCAGCGTGCAAACTCCGCAAGAAGTCTTTGGAACTCTGCTGGCGTCGGAAACGCATCATAAGAATGAACGGCGGGTGTAACAGCCCATGGCAGCCTGTCTTGCGTCATCGTTTCGACAAAGGGCGTGAACCAGGAGCTGTCGTCACACAGCGTCACGCGTACGTTCACCCGTTCATCCGCGCCTTCGACTTTCGTGAACAGCAAGGTCATGCAGAGGGGACAGAAAAAGTGATGCCGCCGCGATCCCGGCAAAGGTCTTGCAACCGGCCTACCCTTCACAATCCTGAAGCCGCTCGCCGGGATCATCGCTCCGAGCGAAAACGCACTCGCACTCATTCTCTGGCAGTCCAAGCAGTGACACGCGAGCGTCATTATTGGAGGAGCCAGGATTTCAAACCGGATCGCGGAACAGCGGCAGGTTCCGCCAGCAGGCAGGTTTGGTTGGCGCATGCCAAATCTCCATTTTTTTGGGGGAATGCCGGTTCGGAACTACGAAACAGGTTGCGCGCAGGTCACGTTGGGCTGGGCAAAAACCTATCAATCATCGCTGCGTTCGTAAATGACGGGGTTCAAGGATAGCGTTTCGCCGCAGGGTGGTCGCCAGCACGTCCACGCAGCGGGCTCACGTCAATGCTCTGCCACCAGTTGGATAGCTTGCACGCAGACGCGGCGTTGATCTTTCAAAATCGACGGCAGCCTTGAGCCGCCCTTACCCCGCATTGACCATGCGCGCGCCCGGTCCGGAAAACGTGCGCGAATGTCGCCACAAATGGGGCCAAGCAAAGGAATGCTAAGCTCTGGGTTCAGAGACCGGTGGCCAGTCGCACTTGTGTGTCGGCGTCAAAAATGGTTGCGTAGGCGCGGTCGAATGAAAGCGGAACCCGGTTCGAGCCCGGTGCAAATCGGGCTTGCATCCGTGCCAAGACGTCGACACCGCCCCATTCGAAGGTCAGAAACGTGTCCGACCCGGTGTCTTCCATCATGCTTGGGTTGGCCTCAACAATCGCACCTTCTTCGGCAAAGCTGAAATGCTCGGGCCGGACACCGACAAGCACGTCTCGCGGCAGATTGGAAAGCGAGGTTGCAATCCGGCTGTCACCTATCTGCAAATACCCGTCGGCAAAGGTTGCCGGGATCAGGTTCATCGGCGGCGATCCCATGAAGTCTGCGACAAAGGTATTCGCCGGCGTGTCATAGATCTCGGCCGGTGTCCCGATCTGCTGCACGTGGCCGCCTTTCAGAACGACGATCCGGCTTGCAAGTGTCATGGCCTCGACCTGATCATGGGTGACGTAGACGATGCTCGCGCCTGTTTTCATGTGCAGTCTTTTGATCTCCGCACGCATCTCGACGCGTAGCTTCGCATCCAGATTGGACAGTGGCTCATCGAACAGGAACAGCCTTGGCTCCCGCACCAAGGCACGCCCCATCGCGACGCGCTGGCGTTGCCCGCCGGACAGCTGGCTCGGTTTCCGGTCCAGCAGATGGTCGATTTGCAGCAACTCTGCGACAGACTGGATTTTCTGCTGCATCTTGTCCTTTGGTATGCCGCGGATCTTCATGCCGAAGCCGATATTCTCCCCGACGCTCATGGTCGGGTAAAGCGCGTAGGACTGGAACACCATCGCGATGTCGCGGTCCTTGGGCGGTTCCTGCGTCACGTCACGCCCACCGATGAAAAGCCGGCCCGAGCTGATCTCTTCCAGCCCGGCAATGCAATTGAGCAGCGTGGACTTGCCGCATCCCGAAGGACCGACAAGCACAAGAAATTCGCCCTCGGCCATGTCGATATCAAGATCATGCAAGACCTCGACTGCTCCGTAGGTCTTGCGCAATCCACGCACCGACAGGGCACGGGAGGTGTCCGTGTCATCAAGGGCCATCGGGTGTCTCCGGTTTTGGGGCGGGCCCGGTAGAGCAGCGAATGATCAGGTCGGCCCTGAGCATCACCTGTAGCTCATGTGCCGGCTTGCCGTTCAAATGATCTACCAACATGTGTGCCAGCGGTGCGCAGGCATCACGCATCGGTGCGCGCGTGACCGTCAGGGCCGGTTCGAAATTGATGGCGCGGGTGTGCGGCAGTGCGTCATCGTGGGCCATGATGGAGACATTGCCAGGCACATGCAGCCCGAGATGTCGAATGGCCCGCATGGCACCCGCTGCCACCACGGTCGACGTGCAGATAATTCCAGTTGGGGGCGCCTCGCCCGACAGAAGGTCAAGCGCCTGGGAATAGCCATGGCTTTCCAGGGTCGCGCCTGTCCTTATGAGGTCCTTGCCCAATCCGAAGGTGTCCATGGCGGCCTCGAACGCGGTGAGACGATCACGTGCAAACGCGGCCGACACTTCGCCGTTGATCAGCGCAATGCGCCGATGGCCCAGCTGTGCCAGCAGCCGAACGGAATCGGTCGAGACTGCAAAGTTGTCTATCCCGTAGGTGGGGTAGCTCGGGCATGCCCGGTCCTGACCGTGCAGCACAAAGGGGATGCCACGCTCTTGCAGAAAGGTGACGCGCGGGTCATCCGGGACCGGCGCGTTTAGAATGAAGCCGTCGAGAACATCGCGTTCCAGCATCCGCTGGTAGGGCAGCACGGGATCCTGGGCCTGATCGACGGCCAGCACCAGATCGGTTTCGCGCTCTGACAGTGCGGCCGTCAGCCCGGTCAGCATCTCAAAGAACGTTTGGTCGGCGCTCATGTCCGGCTTGATCTTCACGATCATGCCGACCATGCCCGAGCGTCCGGTCACAAGCCGCTGCGCCACCCGGTTCGGGCGATAGCCAAGTCTGTCTGCGGCCTCCCGCACTCTTTGGCGGGTGGCTTCCTTGACCTCGGGAAACCCGTTCAAGGCGCGGCTGACGGTCGCCACCGACAGCCCAAGCTCTTCCCCGATTTTCTTCAGCGTTGCCAAAGGTCAACCTCAAAGCGTTTCAAGCAAATTTTCGCCTGATGTAGGTTTTCTGGCATAAAGTAACGGAAAAAGCAAATTTTAAACGTTTTGAACAATTTTGAATTTCTTGATACGCTCTTCCAGAATCGTCGGGAGGATTTCATGTCAGACTGGTGGCGCAACGCCGTGATCTATCAGGTCTATCCGCGGTCGTTTCAGGATTCCGATGGCGACGGTGTCGGGGACCTGAACGGCATCACCCGCCGTCTGCCGCACATCGCCTCGCTGGGCGTTGACTGCATCTGGTTGAGCCCTGTCTTCACGTCGCCGCAGAAAGACATGGGATATGATGTGTCCGACTATTGCGACGTTGATCCGCTTTTCGGCACGCTAGCCGATTTCGATGCGCTGATCGCAGAGGCGCATCGCCTCGGTCTGAAAGTCATCACCGATCAGGTCCTGTCCCACACCTCCGACCAGCACCCATGGTTTCGTGAGGCGCGCATCAGCCGCGACAATCCGAAAGCCGATTGGTATGTCTGGGCCGAGCCGCAGCCTGATGGATCGCCGCCCACGAACTGGCACAGCCATTTTGGGGGACCGGCGTGGGAATTCGACCCGCAGCGCGGACAGTATTACCTGCACAACTTCCTCGCCGCACAGCCCGATCTGAACTTTCACAACCCGGATGTGCAGGACGCCATCCTCGAAACGTGCCGCTTCTGGCTCGACCGTGGGCTCGATGGTTTCCGCCTCGACACCGTGAACTACTATGTTCACGACCAACAGCTGCGCTCGAACCCACCCGCGCAGGTCGCGCCGCAGGTGATGGCGACCGACCTCTTCGGGATGCAGGACAATATCTACAACAAGAACCGGCCCGAGAACCTCGCCTTTCTGGAACGGTTGCGCGCGCTGACCGACGAATACGCCGACATCATGATGGTCGGGGAAGTGGGCGACATCGGCACCCGTTCGATCCGCATCATGGGCGAGTACACCGAAGGCAGCGCTCGTCTGCACATGGCCTACAGCTTTGCCATGCTCAGCCCGGAATTCAGTGCCGATCACTTCCGCACCTGCATCGAAGGGTTCCAGCAGGGGGCGCCGGGCGGACATCCAAAATGGTCCTTTTCAAACCACGATGTCGAACGCCATATCAGCCGCTGGTCGCAATACGCGACCTCCGAGGATGACATGGCAAGGCTGGCCTGCGCGATGCTGATGTCCTTTGAAGGTGCAATCGGCATCTATCAGGGCGAGGAATTGGGCCAGACCGAGACGGAGCTGGTCTACGAGGAACTGACCGACCCGCCTGCGCTACGCTTCTGGCCGGGTATCAAGGGCCGCGACGGCTGCCGGACGCCCATGGTTTGGGAAGGCGAGGCAGTGAACGCGGGTTTCAGTTCCGGCAAGCCGTGGCTGCCCGTCAAAGCACCACAATCGGCCCGCGCCGTCGATCTTCAGGAAACGGTCAGTGCGTCCATCCTGCACTTCTACCGCGACGCCATCGCCTTCCGCAAAGCCAATCCGGCATTGCAATCGGGCCGCACCGTGTTCCTGACGGCCCCCGAGGCCGTTCTCGCATTCCGGCGTGAGACCGCCGAACAGACGCTCACCTGCGTCTTCAACTTGTCGAAGGCGCCGCTGACGCTGACGCTCTCGGACACCGCCAACCTGACGGGTCCGCACAATGCGGCGCTTGACCACCAAACCCTGACGCTGCCCGGCAACGGGTTCGCCTACCTCAGCCATGACGGGGACATATCGCTGTCCGCGTGAAACGCATCTCTGGGAGGACACCATGAGAACGACCACCATCCTGACCACAGCAGCCTGTCTATTGACCACGGCAATTCCCGCTGCCGCATTTGACGCCGACAGCCTCACGATCTGGACCGGCAGCAACCGGGACCGCGATCAGCTTCTGGCGGCCACCTCCGCCTTTACCGAGGATCTCGGGATCGAGGTGATTGTCGAGGTTGTCGATCCCGACCTGCCACAGAACTACCAGCAGGCAGCCGCCACCGGTGACGGGCCGGACATCCTGATGTGGGCCCATGACCGCTTTGGCGAATGGGCGAGCGGCGGCCTGATCCAGCCTGTCTCCCCTGCAGCCGGATGGGTCGAGGGCGTCCTTCCGTCCGCGATGGAGGCGGTGCAGTTCGATGGCAAGACATGGGGTTATCCCGTCGCGGTCGAGGCGGTCACGCTGGTCTACAATGCCGATGTGATCGACACGCCTCCAGCCTCGTTCGAAGAGATCATCGCGACCGGTGAAGCAAACATCCTCTGGGACTACAACAACACCTACTTCACCATGCCGATGCTGATGGCGGGTGGCGGCTATGCCTTTGAGAAGGTGGACGGCAGCTATGATGGCAGCCAAACCGGTGTCGCCAACGAGGGTGCAATCGCCGGCGCCGAGGTTCTGGCCACGCTGTTCGAGAACGACATCATGCCTGCGGGCGTCGATTACGGTGTGATGGACAGTGCGATGGCCAGCGGCAATGTCGCCATGGTGCTCAATGGTCCGTGGAGCTGGGACGGCTATGCCGATGCCGGTATCAACGTCGCCGTCGCGCCCATCCCGACAGTGAACGGCAACACCGCGCCACCCTTCCTGGGCGTCCTGACGCTTGGCGTCAACGCCGCCACACCCAATGCCGATCTGGCCGTGGAACTGATCGAAAACTACCTGCTCACCGATGAGGGGCTGGCCATCTGGAACGCCAACGGTGCCCTGGGTGCGGTGGCTGACATCTCGGCAGCCGAGGCGCAGGGCGATCCGCTGGTCTCCGGTATGCTTGAGGTGGCTGCCAACGGTGTTCCCATGCCGTCGAACCCCGAAATGGGGGCGTTCTGGGCCGCCATGGGCCCCGCGCTAACAAACATCACATCGGGCACCTCCAAGCCAAGTGATGCGCTGAACGACGCTGCGGCGCGGATCATGGAACAGTAAGGTTCCAGGGGGCGGCCTTGGGCCGTCCCAATCGCCATGGACACCAGCACCGACATTCCCAGCCAGCCGACGTCGGCATTGCCGCGCGTCATGCTTGTGACCGTGGTTTTTGCCGCGCTCTGCGCGGTGGCTTTTTACCTGTACCACATCGCCCAACCGCTCTTCGGGGCAATCGTTCTGGCCTTGGCGACAGGCTTTGCCGTCGTTTTCGGGGCAAGCCGGTTCTACGGCGCGCGGTTCATCTTTCCCGGCATCGCTGCGGTCCTGATCTTCATCGCCTTCCCTGTGATCTATACGGTGTACATCGGGTTCACGAATTACAGCAGTTTCAACCTGCTGACCTATGAGCGGGCAGTCGAGGTGCTGACTGCACGCGCGTCAGTCGATCCGGCAACCGAGCAGCCATTCGCGGTGGCAGAGGACGACAGCGGCTACCGTATCTGGTTGCCTGAAACTGCGCTTCTGTCCGAACCGGTCACCCTCACCGGCCCAGAAACCGCTGCACTTTCAGAAGCTCAAGAACCCGAAGCCCTGCTTGAACGGCGCGCGGCCGTGCGCCTGCGCTCGGGCCTTCAAACCCTGACGTTGACGCTGCCGAACGGCACGCAGCTCCAGAACTCCGGCCTGCGGACCTTCGCCACTGTCACGCCGGACTACACCCGCACCAGGCCGGATGAGCTGACCCGCTTCGACGGTATGGTCTTGCGTGCCGATCATTCCACTGGCTTCTTCGTGGACACGGCAGGCGAAAGGGTGCCTCCGGGCTGGCGGGTGCCCATTGGCTGGGACAACTTCGAACGCATTTTCCGGTCCGAAGGCATTCGCGGCCCGATGCTGCGCATCTTCGTCTGGACGTTCTTCTTTGCCTTTGCCTCGGTCGTGTTGACCTTCACCCTCGGCCTGACGCT
Organism: Tateyamaria omphalii; assembly: GCF_019802125.1. Lineage (GTDB taxonomy): Bacteria > Pseudomonadota > Alphaproteobacteria > Rhodobacterales > Rhodobacteraceae > Tateyamaria > Tateyamaria omphalii_B. The sequence goes on along the minus strand of NZ_JAHVHT010000001.1, from coordinate 641,416 downwards.
TGCCGTCATCCTCCAATGGCCGCACCTGCGGTTCAAAGCGGTCTACCGGATCCTGTTGATCCTGCCCTATGCGGTGCCCGCCTTCATCTCGATCCTCGTGTTTCGCGGGCTGTTCAACCAGAATTTTGGCGAGATCAATTTGATCCTGGAGGCGCTCTTCGGCATCCGCCCGAACTGGTTCACCGATGGCACGCTTGCAAGGACCATGGTCCTCGTTGTGAACACGTGGCTGGGCTACCCGTACATGATGCTGCTGGCGATGGGTTTTTTGCAAAACGTCCCCGAAGACCACAAGAAATCCGCGGCGCTCGAAGGGGCATCCTCCGTCCGCATCTTCTTCACCATTACGCTGCCGCAGATCATCCCGCCGTTCCTGCCGCTTCTGATTGCGAGCTTCGCGTTCAACTTCAACAATCTCGTCCTGATCTTCCTGTTGACGCGCGGCTTGCCGGACATTCCCGGCACCGTGATCCCGGCGGGCGAAACGGACATCCTGGCCAGCTTCACCTACCGGCTCGCCTTCGACAACGCGGGTCAACAGTTCGGTCTGGCCGGGGCGATCACGCTACTAATCTTCCTGGTCGTGGCCGTGATCTCCTATGCCAACTTCGTGGCGATGCGCCGCGCAGCTGAAAAACGGTCCGGGAGAGCATGATGTCCCTCGAAAGCATAACCATATCCATTGGATGTTTCGGCACATCAGGATGCCTCTCATGATCGTTGAACGCCCCCGCGACCTTCTGATCAAGAAGATCTTCGCCCATGGATTCCTGTTGATTTTCCTCGGCCTGATCCTCTTCCCTTTTGTCGTTGTGCTTTCAATTTCCTTTCGCGAAGGCAACTTCGCGGTCGGCAACATCATCCCGGACAACCCCACGTTGGAGCATTGGGTGCTGGCCTTCGGGTTCGATTTCACGCGCGCCGATGGCACAGTGGTCGAACCGCCCTATCCGGTGCTGCGCTGGATGTGGAACTCGATCAAGATCGGCCTGATCGCCAGCGCCGGTGTGTTGGCGGTGGCGACCATCTCTGCCTACGCATTCAGTCGGATCCGCATCCGCGGAAAGGGCGCGATGCTGGATGGTCTGTTCCTAATCCAGATGTTCCCGACGACGCTGGCACTGGTTGCGATCTACGCCATTTTCGACACCTTGGGCGAGGTGTCACCCGTCCTCGGCCTCGACAGCCATCTCGCGCTGATCCTGATCTACATGGCCGGCGTGACGCTGCATATCTGGACGATCAAGGGCTATTTCGACAGCATCGACACCGCACTCGACAAGGCCGCCGCCATCGACGGCGCAACGCCCTGGCAGACGTTTCGCTTCATCTTCCTGCCGCTCGCCGTGCCGATCATGTCCGTCGTTTTCGTCCTCGCCTTCATCGGCTTCATCAATGACTACCCGATCGCGTCCGTCCTTATCCGATCAGAGGACCAGATGACGCTGGCTGTCGGCAGCCGCCTCTACTTGAATGAATTCGAGTATCTGTGGGGTGACTTTGCCGCCGCCGCCATCCTCTCGGGCTTACCTATCACCGTCGTCTTTCTGATTGCGCAACGCTACCTCGTGTCCGGGCTCAGCGAGGGCGCCGTCAAAGGCTAGGCATCCGTCAGGACAGAAAGTGGCGGCACCAAACCACTCTATCTCTGCGGTGCTGCACTGCCTGCGAGGTCCGGAACGACCCCAACCCGCTCATTCGACAATGCGCGGCACATGTGAGCTTTCTTATGCCTTGACCAAGAAAGCCGCTCGTATGGCCCCTTTCATGGCGGCCTGTGGTTCCGTCTCCTTTTGCTCGCTCGACGCCATGACCAGCTTCGACGACGGCGTGCTCTCGAAGCCCAGCGTGTCATTCACCACCACGAGACCCGCATGAAGCGATGAGCGGCCCAGAAGCCCAACAGCAACTCCGGCTTCCACAGCGGCAATCACGCCGGCAACACTTTGGCTCGAATAGACCGTGCGATACGGCTTTCCGCGGGCGTTCAGGGACGTGACAGCAGCGTCGCGCCACCAGCATGCGTGATCGAACAACGCCACGGGAAGGCTTTCATCCGCCGGGAAACTCCGACGTGCCGACGCCACCCAGCAGGTCGGGTCTTCATACAGGACCTCCTCGTAGCGCGATGGGCGCTCGACTTCGTAAATCGCAAGGTCCAACGCCCCCTTGGCAAGCGCCTCTGGGAAGTTGGTGCTCAGGGCACAGGTGACATCCAGCTCGACCTCCGGATGATGACGGGTAAAGGCCGCGATGATCTCTGCAAGTTTTGTGCGTCCGTGATCGTCGGGAATGCCCAGACGCAGTTTGCCACGCACAGCATCCTGGGAAATGTCCCGCAGCACCGCGTCCAGCCGCGCTGTGACATCCTTGGCAACAGGCAGCAATGTGCGCCCCGTATCGCTGAGGACAACACCGCGCCCGTGCCGCGCAAAGACCGGGCGGCCCAAGATGGTTTCGAGCCGTTTGATCTGGAGACTCGTGGCGGATTGAGAGCGGTAGATGCGGGCCGCACCGTCCGTGACGCTGCCCGCTTCGGCCACGGCGACGAAGGTGCGCAGAAGATCGCTGTCCAATGCTTCCATCTGTTTTACCAATACCTGAGATTGAAACTATCCGTTTCACAGATGTCTTTTGCCTGACTACTTTTCAAGGGCAAAGGAGTGTCTGATGTCCGATCAAACTCAAACCGCCGCCCATCGACTGTCCAACCGGAAGTCCCTGTTGTGGGGCGTTGCTGTTTTGATGTTGGCGGGTGTCGGCCTCGCTTGGCCGGATCACGCTGTAAACGCCGCAAAGTTCGTTGTGTGGGGGCTGATTGTCGTCTCGCCAATCGTCATACCGGGCATCGCTCTTGCGGCCTGGATCATTGCAAGCGGGGCGGACAGTCATATCGCTGGCGCATTCGAAGGCAGGACGCTCCGAGCAGTTGTGGCCGCATCGTTTATCGGGGCCATCACACCGGTCTGCGGTGTGACTGTGTTGCCGTTGATGGCCGGATTGCTGGCCGCGGGCGTGCCGCTGGCTCCGATCATGGCGTTCTGGCTGTCGTCACCGATCACGGACCCGGCAATGCTTGCGACAACCGCAGCGACGCTCGGTCCGAGCTTTGCGGTTGGCAAAACGCTCGCGGCTTTCGGCCTGGGTCTGTTCGGAGGCGCAGTCACCGGCCTGTTCTCCACCGAACCCTGGGCCAAAAACGCGCTGAGAGACAACAGTCTTGCACGCCAACTGAGCGCTGCGCGATGTGGCGAGGACAGGCCTTTCGATCCATGGGTCTGGCGATCCGAGGCGCGACGGCAGTCTTTCGGCAAACAGTTCCGGGCCACTGCACGGCTGATCCTCATCTGCCTGATCCCCGCCTTTGCCGCTGAATATGCCTTGAATGCTGCGCTGACGCCCGGGGTACTTGCAGCATATATGGGCGAGGATCAGTGGTGGGCGATCCCGGCCGCCGTCTTTATCGGCGCCCCGGCCTACATCGACGGATATGCCGCGCTCCCCCTGACGCGCGGGCTGATTGACAACGGCATGTCCGAAGGCGCGGCGATGGCTTTCCTGGTGTCGGGGGGCGTGGTCAGCATCTGGGGTGCAATGGCCATTGCACCCGTTCTGAAACCGAAGCCATTCATGCTCTACCTGCTGCTCGCGGTTCTTGGATCGCTCGGGGCCGGGTATGTCTTTGGATGGGTCGTCTAGGGGCCAACGTCAAACCGACGACTCTTCATCTTGGCATGAACGATCGAACAAGATGCGGGCAGATGCACATCGGGTGCAGGTGCTGACAGCATACGGGACAAGCTCTCTGGAAGTCTGTCAGATCATACCAACACCTGTTGCGGCATTTTCTCTCAGAGTTCGAACCCTTACAGGCAGACCTACATCCACACACAGGTAGCAAGGCTGCTCACCAGTAAGTGGACGTACATCCAGGCAAAGGGACTTGGCCAAAGTCCTCGCCTTCTTTCAAAACATTGACAGATTTCCGGTTAAAAGTGGATGATACAACCATGAGTAGAATATTGACGACGAGGGCTCAGGTTGGCATGGGCAACGACGGCTGACGATGGATAAGATCAAGGTCCTTATTGTTGAAGACTTTGTTCATACTGCCGAAGCGCTGCGGCGGAACCTCTTGTCACAAAGCGTCTTCGAGATCTGTGGCTTTGCCCATAGCGTGGAAGTCGCACTTTCCATGATGCGGCAGCAACAGCCCAGGATCATTCTGACTGACCTGGGTCTGCCGGACGGCTCCGGCTGTGAAGTCATTCAAGCGGCCGTGCGCGCCAACTGGGACTGCGATTGTCTGGTCATCAGCATCTTCGGTGACGAGATGCGTGTGGTTGAGGCATTGCGCGCCGGAGCAAAGGGATACCTGCACAAGCAAAGCTCGCCAAATGACGTCAGCATGGCCGTTCTCGAGCTGGTGGATGGAGGGAGCCCGATGAGCCCGAAAATCGCGCGAATACTGCTTTCGAAGTTCCCAAAGGACCATACTGATACGTCTGGACCGGATACCGAAACCGGCCTGAGCAAGCGCGAAACGGAAGTGATGCAACTGATCGCCCAAGGCTACAAGAGACAGGAAGTCGCCGACAGACTGTCGATCACCTTGGGAACGGTCGGCAATCATGTTCACCGCATCTACTCAAAACTCGGCGTCAACTCGAATACGGCAGCGATCGTAGCGGCCACGCGCAAAGGCATCGTGTGATGCGATGGGCAATTGCCTTTGCGATTTCCTCTTTGGTCCTGGCACTCAGCACCTGGGCGATCGTGCAACTGCCGCTGAGTTCGGAATGGCTGACACAGGGGACGCATAAGATCTCCAGCGCGCTGATGTGCCCCGATCGGCCGAAAAGGTGTCAACCCAAGGACTATGTCGAGGTTACGCTACCCGATTTTCCCGACACCACAGCCATGAATGGCCGACACCACGCGACCTACAAAATCGCTGCCACCGCTGACCACAAACCCAGTGGTTTCCCGGTACTGTACCTTCCCCAAGTCAGCGACAGCGTTCTTATCTGGGCCAACGATGTATCGATTTCACCTGATCGTAACAGCCCGATGCACCTTCAGCACAACTGGAACCGCCCGCTCTATGCACCGTTTCCCGGCGATGTGTTCAACGATCCCGACGTCACCTTCACGATCCATCTTCAAAGCTACGAATTGCACCGGGTGTCTCTCTATCCGCTCTATATCGGAAACGGCGAAATTCTTGAATTTGCTTCGAAAATGCACCTTTTCTATCGGGTCGGAACGGTTCGCGTCGCATATACGATGGCGGCCCTTGGCGGCATCGCCCTTCTGTGTCTGTGGTGTACCAGACGGCACGATCAGGCATATTTATGGCTCGCTGCCGTGGCCCTCGCGGCGTCCGCTGTCGCGGCGCATATGGTCATCCCGAACGCCCTCAACAGAATTCCCTACTGGTGGGCGACCTGGAACAGCGCACTGATCTGGCTGTTCTACAGCACTTTGCGCTTTTCGATGCTGATCAATCAATTCGACCACCCGCGCAGTGTGCGTGGTCTGTTTTGGTTTTGCATCTTCGCGACGGCTGCACTCGTCATCATGCCCGAAGCGCAGTTCAGGAACGCCTCGGAGTTGGTTGGGCTCTTGTGCGGAGCGATGGGCCTTTATGCCTTGGCGTGCCATGTTCGGGCTTGGCCCCGGGCAAGATGGTGGCAGCGCCTTCATGTCCCGGTATTCGGGCTCGCTGGCGGGGCGGCCGTCGCTGAGTATATCTACGCGCACATCGATCCGATGCTCGCACAGACACATCGCGCAAATCTTGCCTTTCTCATTCTGTTCGGCGCCTTGTTCCTGGCGCTCATCGGCCATCTGGCACGGACCCTCACGCAATACGATGCCCTGACCAGATCCATGCAGGGAACAATCGAGAGAAAAACGGCCGAATTGGCCGAAGCTCAGGAGCGTGTGCTCGAAGCGGAAAAGGCAAATGCGCTTGCAGAAGAAAGGCGTCGTATCATGCTTGATTTGCATGATGGCGTCGGCGGGCAGTTGGTAAACGTACTCTCCTACCTGAATTGCAATGGGTCAGCAGACCCGATCGTTCACGGGTCTCTGGAGGGTGCCCTGCATGATATGGCCTTGATCATCGACAGTCTTGAAGTTGTCGATGATATCGCCGTGATGCTGGGGGCCTTGCGTGAAAGGATGGAGCCACTTTTGCAAAGGCACGGTATTGAAATGCATTGGAACGTCACCGGCGTCCCTGAATTGTCTGACCATCCGTCCAAAACAGCGTTGAATACAGCCCGCACTGCTCAGGAAAGTCTGACAAACGCGATAAAGCACTCAAACTGTCAAAACATCTTCGTCACCATCACGTCCGACGCCATCACCATCCGCGACGATGGTTGTGGGTTTGATCCCGGAAAGGCCGGGCGGAAGGCCGCGTTCAACAGCGGCCTGGGTCTGAAAGGGATGCGGCACCGGGCGCGAGAGAACAATTTGACCCTGTCTGTCCACTCGTCACAGGCCGGCACGGTGGTTGCTGTCGGTTTCTCCGAAAGCTCCGCCAAAGGCGATGTGACCGCGGTGACAGATCACGCAATCCAATGACTTTTTCGGTCGTGCAACGGCGCGCCGAATGATCCTTTCCATACGGGATCGTTCCGGGGCGGTGGCGACATACGGCCATTGGTCCGCGCTGCAGCCAAGGACGATGTGTCATTCGGGCCGCCAAAAAACAAACGCCAAAGACAAACAAAGGTATTGGTTCTGGAAACCGCGAATTCCGCGCGAAAGCACGCAATTAAATCCGCACAGTATATGTATCCATACTACCCGTATTACGGGAATCAACATAACGCATTGGGACATTCACGCGTTTCACCGAAAGGATTTCTTCAAATGCGATGTCTCATAACCATCGCGAGCGCCACGCTCGCCTTACAGGCTTTGGGCACGACCACCACTCACGCCGACACCGTCAGCCAGAAAGCCACGCAATCAGAATTGGAATACTGGGTGAATTGCGCGGATGAGAGCGATCATTGTTACCCCATTACCGATGGGCTTGTCACAATGCGCTACGGCCATGACAACAACTACACCTATATCATCACGGAAGGGCTGGAGAGGATCTCGTGCAACAACTTCTGGGGCGACCCGGACAAAGGCACAAACAAGAGATGCGCCTACACCACGGCCAATCCGTTTGATGTCGCACCCAACGATACATATGTGGACATCGCCAAGCAGGGCGAAAGGTTCATACTGCCTGTCGACCCCCATGCGCCCTATGAAATGCGCTGGGTCCGCTATGGCAGTGGGGATCGTTGGATGTACACCGTGATGGCTGCGGACGGTGCAGAATCAATGGCCTGCACGAATGATCGTTTCAGCTACAACCCGGCCCCCGACACTGAAAAGGTCTGCCAGTACAGCGAAAGCGCATACTACACGCTGTCGGATTTTGACACGCTGATCGAATGCGCGACCCAGGGTCAAAACTGCGTTCCTATCAACGCCAGCGCTGTCATTCTGATGCGCTACGGCGTCGAGAACAAATATGACTGGCGCTTCGTACATCAGTCGTCGGGCAGCTATCCGTGCAACAACGATTTCTTCAATCCGAACCCGGTACACGAAACCAAACGCTGCTTTTGGACGACGGTCGCGCCAGCCGCCATCTTTACGGAGGGCAGCTGGTTGAAAGTCGGGTCTTGCCAGGGCCCAGAGTGTCCGATCTCACAGACGATTTCAGTTGGCACCAACCGCACCAATACGTGGACCACGTCAGCAGATTGGAGCCTCACCGTCACCGACTCCATCGAAGAAAGCTTCGGGGTTGCCGGCACTGGCACGAAGGTCACTGAACAGGTGGCTGCGAGCTTTGCGCTTTCAGAGGGTTACCAAGCGGCGCTGTCAAAGTCTTTGACGGAATCCTTCACAGCCACCTGCAATCCCATTGAGGCAGCAAACAGTCGGGCGCTTTATCAGTTCCGGACCGAGACCCTGGAAACCTGCCTACAGAGCGGGGAGTGCAATGGGGTGACATTCACAGCCGACTACGCCTGCATCCCGGACCCGCCTGCCGGCTACGAAGGTCCCCAATGCGTGCCCGGCTATTGCCGCGCCGACGACCCGTTGTGTCAGTTGCCTTGCGCCGATTGATTGGCCCTTCAAGCACCGGCGCTCCTTCTGCGCCGGTGCCCAGATCTGGTGACTGACCCATTCTGGGTCGTTCCGAACATCCGGTGTTTTCGTGGCACCCCATCGTATGTGCCTCTTGCCTTGGGTCGAGCAAGCCGATCCTCGGCCCCGGGACAGGTCTTTGCCGAAACTGAAGTCCTCTTGGTCCCGCCGATAGATTTGAATGTCTTCGTTGCCAAGCCGGGATGCTCAAACTCCGAAGCGGCCGTTTATCTTGGGCGCCCTGATGACGACAACGCGGGACAAGCCGCCGTAACCGTCCCTATTGGGGATGTCCGCTGTGCGCGGATTGCTCAATATGTCACCCGCGTGCGCGCAGCATTCCAAAACAAGATTTTGCCTCAATTGGGTGGTAGCTGCCGACGCAGTCTTTCGGTGCACTGCAACGGGTGGAGGAAAACAGTGTCACGTCCTGGGTTTTGGTCAAACCTCTGGCATAGCTCGATCGAGGAGTTTGACGGGCTAAGGCATCATGTTCTCTGGCATTTGCGCAAAAGACTTAGCCAGCAGGAGACCAAAGGGGAACGGACCAAGCGGCTCGAAAACTGGAATCGCGTTCGGAACGACATATTCCAAAGATCCATTCCCGACCTTTGGGCGGGCTCCCGACCAGATGCAACGGAACTTCAGCGGAGCTTCTTTCTTCATCTCGCATCGGAATCAAAACGTCTCAAGACATCGGGGCGTCCTGAAGTTTTGCACAATTCCTCGGAGGGGCTCCATTGTCATATCAGCGGATGGGCCGCCCACTTTCTGCCAGTGGCTGAATTTGAGAACCTATACGCCGATACGATGGTGTTGAATATTGAAAACTCCGCGCAGGCAATGATGTACGCATGGAGATCGGTCGCGCATTTCAGAACCTTTCCAAGACTTGTTGCCTTTCAGACAAAGTGCCTGTCAGAGAACTATTTGGGAGGCATTGAAGATGCAGAGACGCGCACCAAGGCCTTAAGTCAAACCCGCGCAACCATCTCAGCCCGTATGGACAAAGATCTGGAGCAGGGCCGGAAGGCATCCGCCGCGTCCGAGCGGAAAGACAATGGTGAGTTCGCAGGCCCTGCGCACCAGCGTTACTTCGAGTTCGTCGAAGCCGAGACCTTAAGAGCAAAGACTGAATTTGAAGAGCAGGAAGTGCGCGACCAGTATCGCGAAGAGGTCAAAATTCACGGATGGGCTACGCACTTCTTGGTTGATGGTCTGGGTCTGAGCTTTCGCGACTACGAAGCGTTTTACGCAAGAACCATCGTCTCAAATAGCCAACTCGAAGTTTTGGCTGCCCGAAACGCACTGCACGCTTGCCTCGGACTGCCGGCTTTTCCTCCCTACCAAGGCCAGTTTGACGTCTGCTCAACGCCACGCTGCCTTTGAAGCGATGACTTACGTGCAATGCCGCCGTTCGCAGCGCCGCAGCACATAGTCGTGATGGGCTCGCTGCTGACCTGCGTTGGATCCAGCTCCACGGTCGTCCCGCAGCCAGAAGCGGCCGTTCATGTGGGCATCTTGCTCCGAGGCTCTGCGGACAAACCCGACATTGTTGTGCAGTCCGCGAACGTCAGAATTGGCGAGGCTGAAGTCCTAGGCACAACACAAACCGGCATCTTCGTGCGGCTTCGTGGCAGAGCAACAGGCGGACGTCTTTGCCGATATCGTCATGCTGCTGCAACACCGTTCAGCGCCACTTACTACAAATCCCGCTTTTTCTGCCGGTTTGCACACGGCTCGCCGATTGCCGAGACTTATCACAACACGGTTGCGACGAAGTTCTGGACTACTCAGCGACATGAGCCTCAAATCCGCGTTGTCATGCCCGAACTCGACCATCAGCGAAACGTGTTCCAACTCTGGCATGACAGAGAGGCTCTTGGAGACAATGTGGCTAAACTTGCCGACGCTCATGTGAGCCCCACCTCGCCCGTCAAGGAGCTGCAACTTCGCCTCCTGCCAAACCTCCGTGTTTCCACCGCAGTCAATCCCTTTTGAGGTAGAGTGCCTGAGTTCGGTGACATGGTAACCGGGCGAAATTTCACCCTCCTTGGTTTCGAAAACCAGGGGAAGCGAAGAGTCCTGAAGCTCAAGGTCTTGCAAGAGACCTAGCAGTGTTTTCATGGTGAAACCTTTCATTTCAACAGCTCTTGAAATAAGATACAGGCCAACAATGATATTTCAAGGGGTATTGAAATATGGTCTCAGAAGACGCCGCAGCGCTGTTTCGGGTTCTCTCAAATTCGGACCGCCTGGATGTTATCCGGGCTTTGGTTGAGGCGGGACCAGACGGCATGAGCGCCGGTGACATCGGGCGCAAGATTGGGGCGAGCCCATCAAGGACATCATTTCACCTCAACGCATTGTCGGAGACGGGCTTTTTGCAAAAGGAACGGCAGTCCCGGAACCTGAACTACCGCATCAACTTCAAGACAATTGGTGCGCTTATCACCTTCTTGATGGAGGACTGCTGCAAAGGAAGCAGCGAGCTGCGGAACTGCTGTACGATGAGGTAAGGGTGAATCCGATATCGGACGACGTTCCCAAAGCTGCCCTTCGAGCAGCCCTCAGCATTCGACACGTTGGGCTCGAAATGGAACTTCGGTGAGCCAAACGCCCCGATCGCCGGTAGGGTGAAAGCGGCCACATCGTCCAGACGCAAGTGGACAGGTGTTTTGCCAAGTTTCCGGTGTCCGGCAACGCATGTGTGTCCGCGCCGACCGAGCCGGACACATCGATCAGTCAAATCAACCAAGTGATGTTCAACGGGCCGCATGGTCCGTCCTGATTTTGACTTCAACAAGGATTGACATCATGTCCCTATTTGACCCTGACGCCCTGAACTCCGGCCCTGCAAAAGCCTTGCAGGATTTCGCAGGCAGCAACGACGACGCGCCTGCAGTGCTCATGGAAATTGCACGTGGCGGTTTGTCGGTTCGGAATGCAGCCGGAACGACCGAACGCTATGGTGATGAGGCTGCCAGCACGGACAACACATTTGAAGTCGGATCGCAGACCAAAATGATGACGTCCGTGATCGTGCAACAGCTGGTCGGTGAGGGGGCTATTGATTTCGACGCCCCCCTGGCAGAGCAGATGGACCTCACGGGCCTTGAAGACATTCCCAACATTGGCGAAGTCACCGTGCGCGAGTTGCTGGCAAATCGGTCCGGTATCCCCGATTTCGACACGATCCCCGGTCAGGATGGCTTGCCGGCATTCATCGAACAACTGTTGGACAATCCAACGCAACCATTTGGGCCCGACGACATGTTGGGGCTTGTTGCAGAGCAACCCGCTGACTTTGCACCGGGTGAAGCCTACGGGTATTCGAATACGAACTATCTGCTGCTGCAAAAGCTGATCGAACAAAAGACCGGCGACAGTTTTGCAGAATTGATGTCCGACCGCATCTTCTCTGTTGCTGGCATGGATGACAGCTCAATGAAGTCTGAAGGCCAAACAGACGGTTTGCTGCGGTCCTACGCGGAGCTTTCCCCTAGCGACATTCGGGACGTCACGGATGTCCCCATAGATTTTGGTGCGGCTGGCGGTGTTGTATCGACCACGTCAGACATCATCCGGTTCATGGATGCGTTGCTGGTCTCCCGCACGCTGCTGCCACCGGACCAACTGGAAGAGATGCTGGACTTCCGTGCACCGGATGGTACCCCAAGTCTGAACGGAGAAAGCCTTGGGCTGGTGTCGGCAGTTCTGTTTGGACAACAGTTCATCGGGTTCTCCGGCGGTACCCTTGGGACAAACACAGCGACTTACCTGCATGTCGAATCCGGTACGATCTTTTCGATTGCAACGACGTTTTCTCAGGTCGAACCAGGTTATCTTTTGCTTGAGGCGTTTTCCGCAATTTACACCGATGACAACTGGGCCAATTTCGACCCATCGGACGAAAGCTTTACCATCGCCGGTACAGCAGCCGAGATTTCGCTGACAGAGGAAGAAGATGCACCGGGCGGACCAGAAACTGTGTTGGAACTGGGCAACGCCAGCCTGACCTTTGAAGGCCGGTTGGGTGATCTGGACACGGGCCGCTTCACCTTTTCGGACGGTTCGACCCTGTCGATCGGCACCGATGGTCGGGACGTCATTGACGTTCTGCGCCAAACGCCGGACTCAGCAAACAGCGACAACCAACTCATTGGCGGTAACGGCAATGACCATCTGCGTGGTGGCCATGGCAACGACAAGATCGACGGTGGTGAAGGACGCGATTTCATTCGAGGCCGCGACGGTGATGACAGCATTTCCGGCGGCGAGGGAAACGATTTTCTGCGTGGCGATCGGGGCGATGACAACATCGATGGCGGTGACGGGCGCGATCACGTCCTTGGCGGTCAAGGCGACGATACGCTGTCCGGTGGGGATGGCGATGACATGATCCGTGGTGGCGAGGGCAACGACATACTGAACGGTGGCGCCGGGCATGACTTGATGTGGGGCGGCGACGGAGCGGACACCTTTGTCTTTCAGGTGAATGCCGGTCAGGATCGCATCTTTGGCTTCGATGCAGGCGAAGATCGGCTGGATTTCTCGGAAACCGGATTGAGTTTCGAAGACTTGGAAATCGAAACCTTTGGTTCCTACACGCGGATCAGCTACGGCGATTCCGAACTGTCCGTCTTTGGGAACTCCTGCGAGCCCTTGACGGAAGACAGCTTTATCTTCTGAAGACGCGAACGGAAAAAGCGGGTGCGCGCCACGCTGCGCGCGCCATCTTGGACCTGCAGCTAAGCGGACTTTGTTGCCGTTCGCATGAAGTTGATCCTATCCTAATCGAATGGCGATACTCGTTTCCCTCTCAGGGCTTCCCGGAGTCGGCAAAACAACGGTCTCACAGAGCCTGTCCGCGCGCAGCAAGGTCATGCATCTACGTGTAGACTCTGTTGAGGCTGCGCTAGAGAGAAGCGTATTGAACATCCGCTCAGCCGAAGATGCAGGCTATTTGGCAATCGCCTCTGTCGCGAAAGATAACCTCTTACTTGGTTTCGATGTAATCGCAGACACGGTGAATCCAATTGAAATAACAAGGAAATTGTGGGCGGTAACTGCCGCCACGGCATCAGCCCAACTCTTGAACGTCGAGGTCGTTTGCTCAGATACAGATGTCCATCGGCAACGGGTCGAGACCCGCAAGAGCGACATCGAGGGGCTTGCAGTCCCCAGTTGGAAGGCCGTTTCTCAACGTGAGTTCGAACAGTGGCGCACTGATCGACTCGTCGTGGACACAAGCGTCAGCAGCATCGAAGACTGTGCTGCAACTATTGCATGCGAGATGGAAAAGATGAGATCGACGGTTCGGTAGTACGGACTCGTACCTGTCGATTGCGGCGCTCCAGCGGAGGTCACTGACTGCGTGGGTCAGTTTGGCGGACCGACCGGACATTGGACTATCGTCTGAGTACATGTGAAGTCCCAAGATGACTCGATAGCGATCCTGAAGTAGTAACGCGCCATCAAAGGATTCTTTTCGGATTTTAGAATGGCGCGAAAAAGCATTGTCTCAAAGTCAATATACCGAAAGCACATAGCGCTATATCGATACATCAACAACGCGTGGATCTTTGCAGAACTGATCGAACCTGACTTGAAAGAGCGCGCGAAGGACTTTCGAGAGTCTTCGAGCGCCACCAAAAGAAGATATAGGGCTCCCAAAAAGTCAGGTTGGACCTACAGCGGGCGCAGAGATGCCGACATTGGTCAGCTTTTTCAGGCGCAGCATGAGAGAGGAATTTATGAAACCAACATAGTTTCAATAGTCTCTCGCACCGAAGCTTTCATACAGGACTGCGTTGCAACGGTTGCATGTAGGTATCCCAATAAATTGAGTATTTTAGCAGATAAGGGAGGTGTGCCAATCAACCTCGTGCTTGAGAATGAGGATCGCAGCGATCTCATCAAACGCTTCGTTTCGTTGAAGTGCGAAGGTCTTATGTTCGCTAAGCCAAAAGACTACCTGAACAAAGCCTCAGAAGTCTTGGCGATTGAGTTGAGCTCGGACGTTATCGATGCTTACATAGAGGTGAAAGCATCCCGGGACATTGTCGTTCACGGCGGTGGTGTAGCAAACAAGCTTTATGTTGAAAAAGCTGGAAAAGCTGCTCGCAGTGCCGAAGGTGAAGATCTTCCAATTGACCGTCAGTACTTTAAGAGTGTTGCGGTTAACATAAAACGGCTTTCCGGCGAAATTCAGAAAAAGACAGAGGAAGTCTACAAATGAGAGCGAGTGTATACTAGCTCATTCTGGGACCGAATATGCATGCAGCTTTGGGCTCGCTGCTGACATCCGCCGCTTCTGGCTCCAAAATCGCCCCGAGCCCCCATCGGACTTTAGCCGCGATACCCACCCACGACAGCAAGGCGGACAAAGTGAACTTTTGCTGCGTTTGCGCGACGGTCCGCGTTCTCTTCGATGGGGGCTGGAGCTTCATTGCAAATGCCGCCAGCTAAACGTCACGCCGGTCTGCGCTCAAGAGTATGCGCACAAGGGCCGGCTGCGCGCGCACACCGGTTTTGTCGTAGATGCGTTGCAAATGCGTCTTCGCCGTATTCGTGCTGATGTCCATGGCATCCGCGGCAGCCGCAAGGTCGCGACCCGCGACGAGGTGATGGGCCAGTTTTTGTTGCGCTTCCGACAACTGGTACACTTCGCCCGCCGTGTTGAGTTGTGTCTTAAGTCGTTCACGATCATCAAATGTAATCAACAGCTTGCCATCCCGCAGAAGCACCCAGCAGATATGCGCCAACCCCGCATCATCCTGTCCCAGCGGCACAGAGCGGATCACGGCCTCTTCACCGACACACGGTGTGTGCCGGGTTCTGATTGTAGCAACCCAGGTGACGGCCTCTTGAAGGTGCACAAGCGCGTCCTCTCCGCGTGCCCAAATCCTGTTCGCCTTCAAATACAGCAAGGGATGGTCGGGTAGCCGGTCTTGCGCTGACGTGTTCATCTCAAGGACGCGCCCTTCGCCATCCACTTCGATCATCGGGCTTTGCGTCGATGTCGTGCGAATTTGAGTGCTGACAAGGCACGAAATCTTCCACGCGCCATCTACCTTCTGAAGGATCTTGAGCTCGTGATATTGGCCGGGAATGTCTTTTGGAATGCTTGGCGCATCCCCGATCTGGTCGTAGCTGACCCAGGCCATGTCCGACCCGATCACGATGGAATAGTTCTCGCGTTGAAACCTCCTTGGCAGTTGCCACGTCTGTGCCTGGGCGAAAATGCCCCGCATCTGATCTCTCACCGCAGGACCTTTGGTGACGGTCACACCGCTTCCGACATGCGTTTGAATGCGTTGTATCTCATCCGCATCATGCCAGCAGCTTTGCCACGCCTCATAGTCATGTTGCAGATACGCGTCGGTCTCCGCTTCGACGACGGCAAGGATGGCCGCACGGTCGTCATCTTGCTTTGTCATTCGGGGGTCGGCTTCCATAGGGTGCGCAGTCTCTTCGGGTGAATATGGGCAAAGACGGACAGGAAGAGTGTAAATCCAGCCGACACCACCTCGACCATCATCGCGACATGCCTGCCAGCTGCCAGTTCCTGATAGTACTGCTCTTCGTCAGCGGGATCGAAACGTTTTTCCTTGGTCTGCGAGACCAGAACTATTCCGATGGCCTGTAAATCCATGCCTGCTCTCCTGCGCAACGGACGATGAAAAGCGTATAGGGCAAGGACGAGGGCCGGGTTGTCATTCAGGCGTATGACAAGGGGGCTCATTTCGAGCAAACCATCGTCGGACGCTGCCATGGGCCATCTTGCAGA
The DNA here is from genome assembly GCF_019802125.1 of Tateyamaria omphalii. Taxonomy (GTDB): domain Bacteria; phylum Pseudomonadota; class Alphaproteobacteria; order Rhodobacterales; family Rhodobacteraceae; genus Tateyamaria; species Tateyamaria omphalii_B. Next base: position 625,452 of record NZ_JAHVHT010000001.1, on the reverse strand, counting down.
AACACTGCTGTCACGATCGGTTTCGTCACGTTCCACCAACGCAAATAGACATGTGGGAGTGGTGAACAGGCATCTGGTGAAAGGGCAAGCGAGCTACTATCTAGACGGGAAAGAGGCCTCTGTTTTTTCCGAGTGCGATCAAAGATTTTTCAAAAGCACAAAGGCCGTTAACTCAAAAAAGAGAGATTTTCCATGCATTTGCGCGTGCTGCTTCTACCAAGTCTGATTGTAACACTGACGTCCTGTGCCGAGATAACGGATCTCCATTGTGCCAACATCAACTGGTACAACTTTGGATATCAGACCGGCCTCGACGGAAAGCCCTCCTCGGTCATCACGAGCGAGGCAGGCATTTGCCGGGCCAGTGCGGCAGCACCGCGGGAAGATCTCGCGCTCCAAGGCTATCGGGCTGGTCTGGAGAACTATTGCACGCCAACCAACGCCTTTCGGATAGGCCAGCGTGGCGGAGCGCTATCGTCATTCTGCGCGCCGGAGAAACTGTCCCTCATGCGGCAACCTCACCAGAACGGCCTCCAGGATCGCCGGTTGTCTCGGCAAATCAGAGAGCTTGAGACCGAACGGGATCGGCTCCGCGATCAGCGCGACCGGATTGACATAGACGAGGACAGGCGCGCCGAAATCCGACGTGACATTCGCGCGCTTGAACGCCGGATCGACAGACTTGAGGATCGCAGGCTGCTTCTTTCGCTCGTCAACTAGCAGCGCATCGCCCCGTCAATCATGCCCTTTGCAACTGCTGCCCGCCCCCCGTCGGCCGTCGCATACACAATGCGCTTTCGGACACGGCAACGGGCAGCAGCCTCACGCATCATGTGGCGACCGCAAGCACTGCCGCGACGCCAATTGTCGCGGCTTAACGACTTTCGCAGCGGCCACGCTGTCTCAACGGCCAAAATACGCAGTTTCACCGGCAAACTACGCAGTTTGTCAGAAACGGCGCGATTTGACAGGGTTTTGGGCAGGGTAAAATGTGCAGTTTGCCGGCGAAAATGTGCGGTTCAAGCGGATCCGCCCCTCGCAGCGGCCCGCCTGCCCCCTTATCCGGCACGGTTAACACGGCGCGCGCCCCGGTGCGCGGTTAACGCACCGCGCGCTTGACATGGGTGACGTGCAACATCGCCTGCCGCGTGATCCATGTCTCAGGGCGCCATGCGTTGAACGCAAGGCGTGGTTAATCACAGATGAATGAGGCGCGCACGAAACACGCGCCCGGGCTCAGGCGCGTTCGGCGTATTCCATGGTCTCGGTGTTGACCACGATGTCCTCGTCCTGGCCGACAAAGGGCGGCACCATGACCTTGACCCCGTTGTCCAGGATCGCGGGTTTGAACGAGTTGGCGGCCGTCTGTCCTTTGACCACCGGCTCCGTCTCCACGATCTTGCAGGTCACTTTCTGCGGGACGGTCGCGTTCAGCGCCTCTTCCTCGTAGAATTCGACGACGATGGTCATCCCGTCCTGCAGGAACGGGCGGCGGTCGCCCAGAAGCTCTGCGGGCAGTTCGATCTGTTCGTAGGTGTCGGCATCCATGAACACGAGCATCCCGTCATTTTCATAGAGGAACTGCTGGTCCTTCTGTTCCAGCCGGACCCGTTCGACCTTGTCCGCGCTGCGGAAGCGTTCGTTCAATTTGGAACCATTGCGCAGGTTGCGCAGTTCTACCTGTGCAAAGGCGCCGCCCTTGCCGGGTTTGACATGGTCCACCTTCACGGCGGCCCAAAGACCGTCATTGTGCTCCAGCACGTTCCCGGGGCGGATCTCGTTTCCGTTGATTTTAGGCATGTGGCAAAACCATGGCGAAAGGTTGATGAAAAGTTGATGCTCCCTATATCTCGCGTGGGGAGCCCCGGCAAGACAACGAAATGCAGTGCTGCATACGCAGCAGGCTATGCGCTGGATGCAAGGGTGCCATGCAGAAACGGGGTATCCGAATCGGCTGTGTTCGTCCATAACGAGCGCCACGCCGGAAAGACAAGAGCAAGAATAAAGGAAGGACGACGAATGAAAGATTTCGTTGACGGCACGGCCTTTAACAACGAACAAGGCAACCGTGCACGCAAACTATTCGCAGCCGTTGTGTTGGCTGCACTCGACGATGCCATCGCCGATGACAAAAAATATGGCAACGGGCCAGAGCAGATTGCCCGCTGGGCGCGGTCGCGCGATGGGCGCGAAGTGCTGAGTTGCGCAGGTATCGACCCTAACGAGCGGGTCGTGGAAGGGCTCATGGAATTTGTCGGCAAAGGGGTGCGGACGTCTGTAGCGCTCAGCCGCGAGGAATCCGAGCGCCGCAATGCCGCGCAGCAGGCCGAAGCGGCCTAGTCAGCCCAACGCTGAAAAGAAAAGGCGCGCCTAGACAGGCGCGTTTTCCACTTTTGTTAGCTGTCGACAAAGAAAAAGAGCCACTGGCGGACGACCCAGAGCTCGGCGAGCAACAAAAGCGCAACCAACCCTATGCTCCAAACCGGCAGAGCGCGTCGCCACAGGGTGATCGCAGCAACAGTTGCCAGTGCAGCTTCAATCGGGGCAATCCACGCTGCTCCATGGTTTCTGTCCCAATAACTGACAGGGCTTTCAAAAACCCAGCGACTGAGCGGCCAGAAATGTGGCCGGCCATCGTCATGGTGCAGGGGAAAGTCCAGCAACAGATGCAGGAGGGCCGCACCAGTCAGGGCAATCGCCGACGGCGACTTGCACCACGCAGCGACCGCGCAAAGCAGCCCCCAAACAACAAAGGAATTGTCGATGGCGAAAACGGTTTGCCATGCATTGGAGAAGTAGAGGTCGTCAAACACGATGCGTGGCGGGATCCCCAAGACATACAGGGAAACGCCTGCCATAACGTAGAGCGACAGGTCAGGCAGCAGTGCGCCGATAAAGGCAGCGGCCAGAATACGCTGATGAGCCGGTTTTCCGAATACCGCTGCTCCAAGCAGCAGATGGGCCGGTGTGTTCACGGCTTCCTAGACCGGCGGAGCATAGCGCCCTGCCCTATTCCAGTTCTTGCGCCGCCAAAGCGCGGTGGATTTCGCGGCGCACCAATTTGCGCACATTGCGTGTGATACGCTCACCCAAGGCACCCTGTAGTTCCTCGCGTACGATATCACTTACCAGGTCACGCAGAGCTTCTTCATCAAGGACATCTTCGTCGCTTGAGAATACCTGTGGTTCGTCGACGGCAGCATTGACCGGTTCTGGCGTGTCTTCAAACGCTTCAACAGGTTCAGGTGTCGCTTCGGCGTCTTCCCATTGCAGCGTGGGTGGCTCGGTTCCCGCATTGTCGCCATCGCCGACCATGTCCGGTTCAAATTCTTCGGTTTGGCCCGCGATCAGAGTTTCCAGTGCAGCAATCTTTTCACTCAGTGGCGTGGATGCATCGGGATCGTTCGTTTCAGCGGTGTCGGACGGCGCATCAGCCGGTACTGCAATGTCTGAAAACGCATCCTGAATGGACATCAATGTGTCCTGGTCCAGGTCCACTTTGTCCAACGTGATTGGGTTTTCGCCCTCGTTGGCACCCGCAACGTCATCATCTGCCGGGATATCCTGTATTTCGCCAGTCGCGTGATCGGTATCGGCGATGTCTTCCGTCTGGGGCGCCGCCGATGCCACTTCGGTCGGTTCGTCGTCTGACGCGGCGTCGAGCGCTTCGACTGCGTCGAGCGGATCCTCCACCGGCGTCGTTGCAACCGGTTCTTCCGTATTCAGATCGTCGTCTTCCATCACCCGCAAGGCGGGAGTCAGCACCAAACGGTCCGTCGGTGCAGGCTTGTTTTGTTCCGGTTCCAGACGGTTATCGTCAGACACCAAACGGCGAATGGACGCCAAAACGTCCTCCACCTCAGTGTTGGTCATTGGATCAGACATGTTTCTGTACCACTCTCAGCCTCGGCCAAACTGTACCTCGCAGCCGAGAGTCGCACAATACTGTGCTGAAAATCCTAATCGTCTACTTGCAGCGCACGCAAAACGCGGTCCAGTTGTTGGCCCTGCTTCGACCGTTTGACGGGACCGTTTTGAACGAGGTTGTAGTAGGCTGCCGGATCATAGAGCTGAACCGGCAGTTTCAGGCTTTGCGCCGTCAGCAGGCCCATCGCCTCCAACACCGCATAGGCGGCGATGTACTGATCAGCCTGGGCCGAGATACGGTTCGTTTCCGCATCCAAAAGGTCCTGCTCTGCGTCCAGCACATCCAGCGTTGTTCGCGCGCCCAGGGTCGCCTCTTCGCGCACGCCCTGGAATGCAACGCGGGCAGCCCGGATCTGGCGCTCGGATGCGGCCAGGCTTGCGCGGGCGGCATTGAAGTCCGAAATGGCATTAACAACATCCTGCTGCACATCATGCCGAACAGTGTGCAAGTTCCCACGCGCAGCATCGCGGTTGGCGATAGCCTGGCGCTGCAAAGCAGACAGGCTGCCGCCCTGATAGATCGGCCCGCTCAGCTCTAGGCCGACAGAGCCCCGTTCCGTACTGTCAATTCCATCAATCTCTTCTTCCACGCTCAACTGACCGGTGAGCGACAGGACAGGCAACTTGTCTTTGCCTGCGGCAGAAACCAACAACTCGTTCGCTGCGACTTGCCGCCGCGCCGTCTCCATTTCAGGGTGGGTTCGAACGGCGACCGATTGTGCGGCTTCGATACGTGTTTCGGTGCTGGGCAGCGGGGGCAAGCCTGACAGGCGTCCCGGCTGTCTGCCAACCACGTTTGCGTATTCTGCCTGCGCCTGGATCAGGTTCCGCTCCGCATCTGCGAGGTTGCTGCGCGCCTGCGCCACGGCAGCTTCGGCAAGCGAAACGTCGGTCCTGGTCACCTCGCCCACCTCGAACCGGTCATTTGCGGCACGCAGTTCCTGCTGCAGGAGGCGCAGGTTGTTCCGGCTCAGCGCAACGAAGTTTTCCTGTCGTCCAACGTTGAAATATGCGGACGCCGCGCGGAGAAGCAGAGCCTGTTCAACATTCAGAAGTGTCGCGCGTGTCGCGAGAACCGTTTCCTTCAGCGCCTCCACCCGCGCCCTGTCCGCGCCGAAATCGTAAACCTGCCAAGAGGCGGTCAGCTCCAATGAAACCGTTGTCGTATCAATGGATCGCGCAACGCCGCCGGTTGTCTCGGACGTCGTGTCGCCAAACACTTCCGAAAGGCTCGCGGACCAGTTGAGAATGGGGCGCAGCGCGGCCAGTGCGATTGGCACATCTTCGTCCGCGGCACGCAAGAGCGCGCGGTTCTGTTCCAAGAGGCCGCTGTGCGTATAGGCCCCGACCATCGCGTCGGCCAGCGTATCGGCAGCCGACTGTGTCGCACCGAAGCTGGTCACCGCCGCGAAGCTCCAAGCCAATGCCGTCGATTTCAGAATAGTCCGTGCCAGCTTTCTCGTCATTGCAACCTGCCCCTTGATGCTCTGCCCGACCGATGCCTGTTTTGAGGTCAAAGCGTGAATGCGTCGTGTTTTTCGAAACCCGGCAACACGGGCGCGCCCGCGTTGAAAGCCCGGCGCCAAGACACGGCCCCGTCGATCTTGTACCCGATCCGCACCTCGCCCAATGCGCCATCCATGAACAGACAGGCAATACGCCCGCCGTCCTTGAGTTGCGATATCAACGCATCCGGCACATGAGTCACGCCGCCTTCGACAACAATAACGTCGTACGGGCCGTGTTCGGCCGCGCCGTCCTTCAGTGACTCGACATGGGTGATGACATTGTCGATGCCTGCAGCCATGAGCGCATCCTGCGCTTCGGACGCCATTGTTTCGTTGTCTTCCAACGCAACAACCGCCTGCGCCATGTGCGCAATGACCGCCGCCGAATACCCAAAGGCAGCCCCCACATCGAGCACAAGCTCATCCGAGGCGATGTCGAGCGCGTCAAGCATCTTTGCGAGCGTGCGCGGCTCAAGAATGACACGCCCCTCTCCGAGATCGAGATTTTCACCCATGTAGGCCATTTCGCGCTGCGCGGACGGAACAAAGTCTTCGCGCTGAACGGAAAGCATAGCGTCAATAATAGGGAACTTGGTGACGTCAGATGGTCGGATCTGCGTGTCCACCATCATTGTTCGCCGGATCGAGAAGTCGGGCATTGCAGCTAAACTCTTTGGTTCAGATTCTTCTCTACCGGTGTGCCACACTCCGCCCCCATGGGCAACGCAGCAGGTGATCCATGCGGCAATATTCCCGACGCGAGCACGTTGGCGCCCTTGCAAGCCGCATATGAATGAGCTATCGCCGCCATCGTACCACGGCTGGCGAGTTGGCGGAGTGGTGACGCAGCGGATTGCAAATCCGTGTACACCGGTTCGATTCCGGTACTCGCCTCCACTTCACACCCAACACATAGCTCGCTCGCACCTTGCCCCATCGACGCTTTCAGAACGCTGTTCGCATTGTGTTGTGTTCAGTATTGCCGTCGTACCTCACCAATTGAAGGACTCTCACAGGTTAGATCAACACCCTGTAGACCGCTCTCAAAGTGCGGGCAGATTGAACGTAAATTGAGGCTTTGCGCCAATGACCCGTCAACAGGCAACACGCGTTCAAAAAGCCAGCGCGGGTTGGCCGTCGCACCGTGGCCATGACGGCTCCCACAGACCGCATTTCAACCGACCAAGAGTTTAATGCCGGGACACTATTCGAGTGCCGTACCATCTCAGCACTCCGTCGCACCGTTCTGTTTGCACAAAATGTAGCCAGTGGGCTGTGTCGGCGATCGTTCAATCGGTTCAGCATTGACAGCCTGCAATACTCCATGCCTCATACCAATTCTAAATTGGTTCGAACTCGGCGCAGATGTCTTCACAAAATTCAGCAATGTCGAACGATACGATGGATGGGCATATCGGACCCTTTCGGTCAGTTGACGCATGCGGCATGGAGTTGACAGGCCTATCCCTTCGTTTTCGCGGGCAATCGAATGATGTGCTCGATGATGTATCCCTTTCTGTTCAACCCGGCGAAGTGCTGTGCATTGTGGGTGAGTCCGGTTGCGGCAAAAGCGTTACCGCCATGGCTCTCATGGGCCTGCTGCCAAGGGGATCATCAACGATTTCATCTGGAAATCTGAGGTTTGGACAGGACAGTTTCGATCTTTCGCGCACTGGCTTGCCGCGCTCCATGCGCGGCAATCGTGTCGCAATGATCTTCCAGGAACCAATGACGTCCCTGAATCCGGCGTTTCGCATAGGCGACCAGATTTGTGAGGCGATCGTTCAGCACGGTGGCGCGGCCCGCCATGAGGCACGCGCCAGGGCAAAGGGCATGCTGCAACGCGTTGGTATCGCAAACCCCGATCAGCGGATGCACGAGTATCCACACCAATTGTCCGGTGGTATGCGCCAAAGAGTAATGATTGCCATGGCTCTGGCGAACAGCCCCCAGATACTGATTGCAGATGAGCCCACCACCGCACTCGATGTGACGATACAGGCGCAAATCCTGGATCTGATACGCGACCTGCGCGACGAGACGGGGATGAGCACGATCATGATCACGCATGATCTTGGGGTCGTGGCAGAAATCGGTGATCGCGTGGCAGTCATGTACGGCGGTCAGGTGGTCGAGCAAGGCCGCGTCAACGACGTCTTCGACAATCCACAGCATCCCTACACGATCGGTCTCATGAGCGCGATGCCAGGCTTGGGTCGTCCCGGCGGGCGCCTTGCCATTGTGCCGGGCATGGTGCCAACGATCGCAAACATGCCCGAGGGATGCCGATTTCGAAACAGGTGCGCCTTTGCCACCGCGATATGCGCAAAACGACCCGGGTTGTCAGAGATCGCAGCCCACCACAGTGTCGCTTGCCACTTTGCCCCACTCGAAAAAAACGTCGGGGTCGCCTCGTGAGCCAAGATGTCATCCTGGAAGCCATAGATGTTGCAAAGCACTTCGGAACGTCCGGCGTCTGGGGTGCAAAGGGGCACAGCGTAAGGGCGGTTGATGGCGTGTCACTGTCGGTGCGGCGGGGTGAAACCTTCGCAATTGTGGGTGAGAGCGGATGTGGGAAGTCGACGCTCGCACGTCTGCTGATGCGCCTCATGACCCCAACCTCAGGCGATGTCTTGTTCGATGGGCGCCAGGTCAGCGCGATCCAGGGTGAAGAGCTCAAGACGTTGCGCCGTGACATGCAGTTCATTTTCCAGGACCCGTTCTCATCTCTCAATCCACGAATGACGGTGGAAAGACTGGTGGGCGAACCGCTGGAAATTCACGCGCCTGAACTATCCGTTCCTGACCGCCGCTCCCGGGTTGCGGAATTGCTGCGCCAAGTCGGTCTGCGTTCGGAACATGCAGACCGGTATCCGCACGAATTCAGCGGCGGTCAGCGACAACGCATTGGCATCGCACGCGCCATCGCCTGCGCGCCGAAGCTCATCATCGGAGACGAGCCGGTCTCTGCGCTGGACGTCTCGGTGCAAGCGCAAGTGATCAATCTTCTGGGTGATCTGTCCCGGGACCTGGGGTTGACCCTGGTGATCATCGCGCACGATCTGGGCGTGATCCGGCACATGAGCGACCGCGTCGCCGTCATGTATCTGGGTCGGATTGTAGAAGTCGGCGACACTGAAACCGTGTTTACTGACCCCAAGCACCCTTACACGCAAGCATTATTGGCCGCGATCCCTTCGATGGACGGGAAAGCGGTAGATCATGGTGCAACGGTTCACGGTGAAATGCCGAGTCCATCAGATCCGCCTCCGGGTTGCCGGTTCCACACACGCTGCCCACATGCACAGACACTTTGCAGAACAAAGGTGCCGGATCTGAGCACTTCGCGAGACGTTTCGCATCAGGTGGCCTGCCATTTCGCAGAGACGTTGCAACAACGGTTTCAGCGGCCGAAGCCAAGACAGAGGTCCGACGCGACAGAAGCACGTTTCGCACTTTATCGCGCGGCGACAGAAGGCGGCACGGTTACTCACAACGCAAAACAAAATCAGTCATGAACAGAGAGGGTTAGACAATGTCACAGATGAGAAAGGCAATGATCGTAACGCTGCTTGGTGCGACCGCGCTTACCGCGAGCCCAGGCGTTGCAAAGGACTTGCGGATCGCGTTGCAGTCGGACGCGGACGTCCTCGATCCCGATCAGTCGCGCACATTCGTGGGGCGGATTGTTTATGCGTCTCTGTGCGACAAACTCGTCGACATCACGCCCGATCTTGAGATCATCCCCCAACTGGCCACGTCCTGGAACACGTCCCAAGACGGCACCGCGATCACGATGCAACTGCGCGAGGGTGTGGTGTTCCATGATGGCACGCCGTTCAATGCCGAGGCCGTAGCGGCCAATATCGAGCGCTCACAAACCATGGACGAGTCGCGTCGCAAGTCCGAACTGGCCTCGATCACATCGACCGAAGTTACAGGTGAGTATGAAATCGTGCTCAATCTCGCTGGACCGGATGCAACGCTCATGGCGCAACTGGCCGACCGCGCAGGCATGATGGTGTCACCGACGGCGGCCGCTGCTGCGGGAACGGATTTCGGACTGAACCCCATATGTTCGGGCGCATTCAGCTTCACGGAACGCGTGGCACAGGACAAGATCGTCCTGACCAAGTTCGACGACTATTGGAACGCAGATGCGATCCACTTTGACAGCGTAACCTTCCTGCCGATCCCCGACACCACGGTACGCCTTGCGAACTTGCAGGCGGGTGATATCGACATGCTGGAGCGTCTGAACGCGACAGACCTGACACAGGCCAATGATGACCCCGACATTGTCGTCGATAGTGCAGTTTCGCTCGGCTACCAGGCAATCACATTCAACATCGACAATGGCCCACGCGGCGACAATCCGTGGGGCAATGACAAGCGTCTGCGACAGGCGCTTAGCTATGCCGTCGACCGCGACGCATTGAACCAGGTGGTCTTCGAGGGCGCGTTCGCGCCGGGCAACCAGCCGTTTCCTTCGACCTCGCCCTGGTACAACCAGTCCTTGCCTCTCGAGCCTCGCGACATCGAGAAAGCCAAGGCTCTCCTGGCTGAAGCGGGGTTCCCGGAAGGTCTGGAGCTGGAAATTCAGGTGCCAAACTCCACCGAACCGCTTGCAGTCATGCAGGTTGTGCAGGCCATGGCGGCCGAGGCCGGGATCGATATCAAGCTGACGTCCAAAGAATTCGCGACGCTATTGGCGGACCAGTCCGCAGGTGACTACACGGCGAGCCAGATCGGCTGGTCGGGTCGCGTTGATCCGGATGGAAACAACCATCCGTTCGTAACCACCAATGGCGGGATCAACGATTCCAAGTACTCCGACCCGAAGATGGACGAGTTGATGGACGCGGCGCGCGTGGCTGGCAGCACCGAGGAGCGCAAAGCGCTTTACGATGAAGCCATGACCATCTTGCTGGACGATCTGAACCGCGTGTTCCTGTACCACGTGAACTGGATTTGGGCCTATAGCGACAGCATGAAGGGTTTCACCCCCTATCCCGATGGGATGATCCGTCTTGAGAACGTGACCTGGGAAGAGTGATCCTGACCTGCCTGCGCCGCTGCCAAACGCGGGGCGCGGGCGCTTTTCTGCTGGGGCTTTGACATGCTGGCGTTCCTGCTGCGACGTATCCTGATTGCCATCCCGACAGTCGTGATCATCTCGGTCATGGTCTTTGGGCTGCAACAACTGCTGCCTGGAGATCCGCTTCTGGTACTCGCCGGAGAAGAGCGGGATCCGGAAGTGCTTGAGGCGTTGCGCGAGAAGTACCGCCTCAACGACCCGATCCCGATGCAGTATCTGGCCTGGGTGGGGAACGCCTTGCAGGGAGATCTGGGTGTGTCCCTGCGCACCAACCAACCCGTCACAGAGTTGATGGCGCAGAAGCTGCCCGTCACCATTCAGCTGGCCTTGATGTCGATGGTCTTCGCCCTTGTGATCGGCATTCCAGCGGGCATCCTTTCGGCTGTCAAAAAAGGAACGGCCACGGACTACGTCGCCAATGTGGTGGCCCTGTCAGGGCTTTCCATTCCGAATTTCTGGCTGGGGATCATGCTGATCCTGCTGGTATCGGTGAAATGGCAGTTGCTGCCGGCCTCGGGCTACGTGCCGCCGTCCGAGGATCTCTGGCAATCGATCCGTACCATGCTGATGCCGTCATTTGTGCTTGGTACAGCGCTGGCTGCGACATTGATGCGGCATACCCGGTCATCAATGATCGGTGTGTTGAGCGCCGACTACGTGCGCACGGCGCGCGCCAAAGGGTTGGCGGAGCGCGTCGTCATACTCAAACACGCCCTGCGCAACGCACTTACCCCGATCGTCACACTGACCGCACTCCTGTTCGGGGAACTCGTGGCCGGTGCTGTTCTTACGGAACAGATCTTTACCATTCCGGGCTTTGGCAAACTGGTTGTCGATGCGGTATTCAACCGCGACTATGCGGTTGTGCAGGGCATCGTTCTCGTCACGGCCCTGGGTTTCATCCTGATGAACCTTTTTGCAGACGCGATGTACTTCGTACTCAACCCGCGTTTGAGGGGGACTTGAGATGACCAAGACCGCGACCGATACGCCCCGCCCTCTCGATCCCACGCTCGACGCACGCTCGGAAAACCGTGTGTGGAAGAAGTTCCGCAACCACAAGAGCGCGATGATCGGCGGTGTGCTGGTTGTGTTCTTTGTCCTACTCGCACTTGCAGCTCCGCTGCTCCCGATCCCTGATCCGGCCGCCACGGATTGGGGTGCCGTGCGCAACGCGCCAAGTTGGGACCACTGGATGGGCACCGACGAAATCGGCCGCGATGTCATGGCCCGATTGATCTGGGGCGCGCAGGCGTCCCTGGCGGCGGGTGTTGTTTCTGTTGGCATCGCAGTCCTATTCGGCGTGCCGTTGGGGATCGTGGCCGGATATTTCGGTGGTTGGGTCGACGCGGTCGTCTCACGTTGCACCGAGGCGCTTCTCGCCGTGCCATTTCTGATCCTTGCAATTGCGCTGGCAGCCTTTCTGGGCCCGTCCCTGACCAATGCGATGATCGCTATCGGGATATCGGCCACACCGATCTTTGTCCGCCTCACCCGCGGACAGGTTCTTAGCATCAAGGAGGAGGACTATGTGGAAAGCGCACGCGCTGTCGGCTTGCCGACACCCAAGATCCTTTCGCGCTACATCCTTCCCAACGTCCTGCCACCCATTCTGGTGCAGGCGACGCTGACCATTGCCACTGCAATCATCGCCGAGGCATCGTTGTCCTTTCTGGGCCTCGGCCAGCAGCCCCCCGCACCCAGCTGGGGATCCATGCTGAACACCGCCAAGAACTTCCTCAACCAAGCCCCGTGGATGGCAATGTGGCCGGGCTTGTCGATCTTTTTCGTTGTTCTTGGCTTCAATCTTTTGGGCGACGGCCTGCGCGATGCGCTTGATCCGCGCGAACACTGAACTGGAGGCCCCATGTCCGACTTCACAACCCGCCCAGAGATCAGGGGGACCTTTGGTGTCGCAACATCGACGCATTGGATCGCGTCGGCGGTGGGGATGGGTATCCTTGAAAAGGGCGGCAACGCCTTTGACGCAGCTGTTGCCACGGCCCTGACACTTCAAGTGGTGGAGCCCCACCTGAATGGACCAGCAGGGGATATGCCAGCGATCTTCTATTCTGCGGAGACCGGCAAGGTCGAAGTGCTCTGCGCCCAAGGTGTCGCGCCCGAAGCCGCCACGATTGAACACTATACCGATCAGGGTCTGGCGTTGATCCCCGGCTCTGGTCTGCTGGCAACGGTAGTGCCCGGAGCGTTTGATGGCTGGATGCTAATGCTGCGTGATCATGGAACCATGACCCTGCGCGACGTCATGCAACCGGCGATCGACTACGCCCGCGACGGGCATCCCGTTCTGCCGCGCGTGGCCAACACGATTGCAGGGCTGCAGACCTTCTTCGAGAAGGAATGGCCCACATCCGCCGCCGTCTGGACGCCTCAGGGACGCGCACCCGAACCCCACGCACTGTTCAAAAACCCCGCGTTGGCGGCAACATATGAACGCCTCGCCTCGGTGCCGGGCGACACACGAGAGGCTCAGATCGACGCAGCGCGATATGAATGGCGCGAAGGCTTCGTTGCCGACGCGATATTCGACTATCTTGAGAATGCCAAGGTGATGGACGTGTCAGAGGCCAAGCATTCCGCCGTTCTGGCCCGATCAGACATGGCCAATTGGCGTGCAACATATGAAACACCGTTGAGCTATGAGTATCACGGCTGGACGGTTTACAAGACACAGGCGTGGTCGCAGGGACCGGTGCTGCTGCAGGCTTTGGCGATCCTGAAGGGCTTTGAGCTTGGCGCGATGGATCCAAACGGTGCGGAGTTCGTGCATATAGTGATCGAAGCGATGAAGCTCGCTTATGCAGACCGGGAAGCGTACTATGGCGATCCGGATTTCAGTGAAATCCCCATGGATGTCCTGCTGAGCGAAGACTACAACGCGCAACGCCGCGCGATGATCGGGCCCGACGCCTCAATGGATCACCGTCCGGGACGAGTGCATGGGTTCGAAGCGCAGGCCGATGCCTACATCGAACGTGCACAGCGCGATTTCGACATCGGCAATGTGGTCGCTCAGGAACCGACGATGGCGCATCTCACCGAAAAGCGTGGAGACACGGTGCATCTGGATATCATTGACCGCTGGGGCAACATGGTGGCCGCGACGCCGTCGGGTGGATGGCTGCAAAGCAATCCGGTCATTCCGGGCCTCGGCTTCCCGCTGAACTCGCGGGCGCAAATGTACTGGCTGGAAAATGGCCTGCCCAGCTCGCTGATGCCCAAGAGCCGCCCAAGGACGACGCTGACACCCAGCTACGCAGAGAAGGACGGAGTGCAACTGGTCTTCGGCACCCCGGGAGGCGACCAGCAAGACCAGTGGCAGTTGATCTGGTTCCTGCGGTTCGTGCACTTCGGCATGGGTCTGCAGGAATGCATGGACCAGCCGCTGTTTCACTCCATGCATTTTCAGGGCTCATTTTTTCCAAGAGAGGTCAGGACCGGCGAAATGATGATAGAACCGACTGTCGGCGACGACGTTGTAAAAGACTTGCGGGCACGCGGGCACAAAGTGACTGTGGCAGAACCTTGGACTGTTGGGCGCCTGACGGCGGCCCTGCGGGAGCCGAATGGCGTGTTACGCGCCGCTGCCACCCCTCGATTGATGCAAGCATATGCGGTGGGCCGATGACGTTCTCCCTGATTGCCAAAGACGACGATGGAAGCATCGGTCTGATTGTCGCCAGCAAGTTTTTTGCCTGCGGAGCTGTCGTGCCGTTTGTATCGGATAAGGTTGCAGTCGCCAGCCAGGCGTTTTGCAATCCTGTTTGGGGAACCGAAGGGCGGGCACGCATGATGGCGGGCGAGGCTGCCGGAACTGTCCTGGCGGATCTGGTTGCACGGGATGAAGGGCATGCGATCCGGCAAGCGCACCTGATGGACGCCGAAGGTAACTTCGCGGCGCATACAGGGTCTGACTGCGTGGATTGGGCGGGGCATCTCGTCCGCGATCATCATTCGGTGGCGGGCAATATGCTGACGGGACCTCAAGTGCTGGATGCCACGGCAGACGCATATGAGAGGGGCTCGGACCTTCCCTTTCCAGAACGTTTGATCGCTGCAATGCAAGCCGGTGAGGCTGCAGGCGGTGACAAGCGTGGCCGACAGGCCGCAGGCCTTGTGATCCATCGTGGACAGGCCCACCCTTGGCTCGACCTACGCGCCGACGATCATGCAGACCCGCTGGCTGAGCTTGCACGCCTGTGGGACGTTGCCCAAGAGCGGTACGTTCACTTTGCCAAAGGAATGCCTAGTGCCGAACGCTTTTCAGGCTTTCCAACCCGCGACGGGATCGACGCGGACATCGCACGCGCAGAAGCAGAACGAAGAGCCGCTGGTCGTCCGAGCAGGTCACATGCCGTTGAACTTGAATAATGCAGGACGCCCTGCATAAAGCAAACATTGGTCGTTCATAGCCACGGGAACCGAAATGAACATCATGCCGCCCAAAGGTCCGCCGCAACAGGTGCGTGCGCGTTTGCTTGAGCTGATCAAATCCGGCGATCTCGGGTCCGAAGGCAAATTGCCCACGGAACGCGCTCTCGCCGAGCGTTTCGGTGTTGGACGCCGTTTTATTCGGCAAGCACTGGACGCGCTTGAGGCCGAGGGCCTGGTCTGGCGCAAGCAAGGCAAGGGGACCTTTGCGGGACAACCGATGGACCCCATGGGCGATTTGGCCGCAAAGATCACCGGCGAGACAAATGCGCTGGAGGTGATGGAAGCACGCCTGTGCATCGAACCAGAACTGGCCGCCCTGTGCGCGCAACGCGTTCTCCCGGAAGAAGTGACGCGTTTGCGGATGATCGCACAACGACAATGGGAGGCGACCGACGCCCAGGCGATGGAGCTCTGGGATGGCTCTCTGCACCGATTGATCGCGCAATGCGCGCGAAACCGCCCCCTCCTCACGGCGTACTCGATGCTGGACAAGATCCGTTCCAACCCGTCCTGGGTCCGTATTCGAGCCAAGGGCCGGACCGAGACATCCCTTCAAGTCACTCACAGTGAACATACTGCTATCGTGGACGCGATTGCCGCCGGTCATGCATCTGCTGCACGAATTGCAATGCATGATCACCTCGAAACACGGTTTGCGGCGCTGCAAGATGAAGTGGCAGCAGAACAGATTTTCTGAATAGCACCGCAAGCTCGGATGCAGACCGCCCAAGAGCGGTGTTTCCGAACAATCGCACACAAAACTCTGCTGTTTCGGCACAGATTATTGCAATGCAGCGCACAAACCGTCGGTCGTAAGGCTGATGTGCTCAACCGAAGTGATCCGTAATCTGTAGGTCGAAACCGTCAAAAGAGGCCACTTGTCAAAAAACAGCCGTCGCGTCGTGACATTTGGCTTCCAAGCAGTCTCGAAGTGCCGTTTGGCGGCTTTCTGAGGCATGTAAACCAGGCCGCAAGCAATTCCGCTACACACCAACATGTCCATGCCGCACTGGCCATTTTGCGAGGGTATGGAATTCCTCACTATGAGAATACACATTATTGCTGGCAGACTTTCACCGTTCCGTGAGTGGTGGCTTTAGCCTCGGAACAACAAGGGGGATCTTCCGCGATTTCGGGAGCTCTTCCCTTTGCACTACCCGGCTCATTTGTGCATTTTTCCACAGGTGAGCCGGACCTCGGCAAAATCGATATTCTGCACAAGCCATGCAAAAAAGCTGTCTGTATGTTCAGCCAATCCAGGCGTCATTCACTGCTTCAAAATGCAGCGGCGATGGATGTCCACGTCCTGAACCAACGTGGCAGTTGTTACGGGATAAACCGCGTCGCATCGCAATCTTGTTTTCCACCGGTCCTGTGCCGTCCAATGCCTACCGCTCTCACGGATTTTCTATCCTCGGTTGGCGGAAAGCCGAGTTGGGCGGTCAACTCGCCGAGCGCCTGCGGACAAAGGGCGTCACAGTGTTGGCGGCGCGGGCACTTCGGGCGGGTTTTCAAAAATACGGAAGAATTTCAGGAACTGCGCCAGTGGCGCATTGCCGACATAGACGACATCACCGTCGCGCAACATGAAATCCGACGCGTTCAGCCGCCCGGTCGGAGAGGAATAGTCGGCGTGAAAGATGACATCGTTCGTAATTCGGCGGCGTTCACCATCCGATGGTCGTTCAAGCACGAAGGACTCGCCGACGGGCATCCGACGGAACACGTATACGGCGTTCGGGTTGGCACGCGAGTCCTGCAGTCCGCCCGCCTTTGCGATGGCTTGGCCGAGAGACAGCGCGCCTTCGGCGAAAGTGAATTCACCCGGTGACGAAAGCGCTCCGTCCGCGATAAAGCTGGCTTCTCCTCCGCCGACGATCACGGCATCTCCCGGGCGCAATGGGATGTTCTGCGATGGGTCTGCGATGATGCTCGCCAACAATGTGGAACGGCTTTCGGCGCCACGCCGCACTGTCACTGTTGTCTGGTTCGGGTCGCCTTGTGCGCCTCCGGCGGCCGCCAGCGCGTCGAGCAATGTCTCACCGCGCGGTGTCAGGCCATAGGTCCCACCGGCAGCAACGTTTCCTTGCACCGTGTAGTTGTCCGTTGCCGAAAGGCTGACAGTGACGGTCGCCTGTGGATCAACGGCTCGTTCACTCAGAGTACGGCTGATGATACGCTGTGCGCCCACGGCAGAATTGCCGGCAACCCGCACAGTACCCACGAAGGGCAGCGTAACCGTTCCCCCAGGTGAAACCGTATAGTCACCCAGACTGATGGACGATGTGCTATCGACCGAAAACATGCCTTCGTTTGCATCTTCGAAGACCTGAACAGAAATGACGTCGCCGGGTCGGATGATGCCGGGCGTATAAGGTGTTCGGGAGACGCCGCTGAAATCATCGGAAACGCGCGGTGTTCCCAGTGCATTTATCACTGACGCATTCAACGAAAGGATCGGGACGTCCTGCGCCCGTGCGTCGCGGCGCACGTCGCGGGGGCTTGGTCCATCTGAGGGGGTACAGGCCGCGAGGGCAACTGATGCGATAACCAGTGGTATCGCGATAAACCTGCGAAATGATTTCATTTCTAACATCCTGCCCATACAACATTCTGCCATTCGTCGCTCGTTTTAGACGGCGTTCACTTTTGGATTCAGGAAAACGCACAGGGCGCTTGCGTCAAGCGCAGTTCCCGCGATAAGTGCATTCTGCGTCAGTTCTGTCACAGCCGCACGCGGAGTTTCGGCGGATTTCAGCACATATGCGATCTCTTCATCCGGTAGCACTGAGGTCACACCAGGAGACGCCAGCAGAAACCGATCCCCCGGCTCGGCCTGGCCGATGGCGCTATCGGGCGCTATGCCGGGGCCGCTGCCAAGTGCCAGAGACACCATCCCCCGGAGGCGTGTATCGACATGAGGACGGTTGAGCAGATGTAATGTACCCTGCCGCAGCAAAAAGGCGCTGCAGTGACCAACCCAAAGCACCGCGTAGCGCCGTGCCTGGACAAGCAACACCAGCGCCGCGACCGCTGCGCTTTCGTCTGCAACCCCTGCCCGCGCGAACAACCGCGTGTTCGCCGATCCAAACTTCCCCTTGGCCGCTGCGATGAGGTCATTCATCGAAAACGGGTCCGCAATGCCTTCAAAGAGCGGGACAAGCCCGGCAATTTGGGCGGGAAGCGATGGTGCAGTGCCAATACCAGACAGCAGCGAAAAAGCCTGCGTGTCGGCGTTCACCGCGACGGCATCGGTCAGGGCACCACTGCGCGTACCGCGCAAACAGGCGGCAGCATGATCAGCTTCAAGCAACTGAATCTGCGACGGCGGCGGCACGGCCGGCGTTCGCGCCCGGTCCTCTGGTGCAATCATTTGAGAACGAACCAACTGAAGGGCTTCGCCCTGCTCCATTTCCCGCCCAGCCCCTTCTGGATCAGGCGGGTTTCCCAGAAACAGCGCCGCGAAATCACCGGGCGACGGCAACCCCTCCGTGATGTGTGATCGATTGTCGTCGGACGCCGTCCACCAATATGCCACGGCGGGCGTTGACGGGTCCGGAGCCCCGTATTTCGGCAGCTCTCCCAGAGGCAAATTCGCGACCCCCTGAGAAAGATCCGACGGTAGCGTCGGCGCGCTCAAGCACGACAGCACCAGCGCTTCGGCCGCATCAAAGAAGGGACGATCCTGGCATAGTGCCAGCGTGTCGTTGTCGATCAGGTCGGACCGGGCAACGGCTAAGGCGAGTGGGAAGTATCGTCCGACACGATCCACCGATGGCATCATGACGCCAGTAACTGGGTCCGCACCCGCGATGCCAGGCCCCAGCGCAAAGCGCCATACGGGTGTGACCAGAAATGCGTCGAGCCAACCTCGCCCCAACGTGGCCTGACTTTCGCGCATCGCCGCGCGTAGCCATGTGTCCAGTGTTGTCTCGAACGTTCGCGGCAATCCAGTTCCAACGAAGTCTCCCGCTTGTGGGATCTTGCCGAAGAAGCCGCGCCATCCCTGATGGACTGCACCGTTGTCCCGCGCCATCTCCTAGAATCCTTCGGGACAGCGAAAATCTGTCAGAGCGGCCAACTGGAACGGGTTGTTCACACTGCCTGACGTCAATCGAAACGTCACGTTGCGCCCGTCCACGTTGAAAGTTGCGTTGAACCGGTTGTCGTTGCCAGGTGTGATGCGCGCACGATCCAGCAACCGGAACGGGGCCCATGGCCCCGTCGCTGCAGGGGCCGTTGCCCGGTCGCCGGGCAGCAGCATCACACGGGCCACATCGCGACCGCCCTCCGGCGGCCAAATCAGCCGGGTGCCGTCCGCTAGCCCATCGCGAAACGCCGCGCGCGCATCCCCCACAAAGAAAAGAGCGACCCGCGCGCCGCCACCGATCTCGACCAGGTCGACATTCAGCTCAACCCGCGGTTCGACAATACCATTGGGGAAGAAAGCTGCCCGAATTTCGGCGGCGCGCTGGAATTGACGCAGGGCAGATGCGCCATCAGCGTCGCTGCCTACGCGCAATCCCCCCGAGAACGTCCAGGGGTCGGTGGTCGTATCGACGATGCTTGCGAGATGCTCATCAAAGAAGGCCGCAAAAAGGCCCGTCGGACCGAAAATGGCCGTGAAGTCGCTGCGTGTGACATCGGCTGACGCGGCTGTACTGAAAGGGTAACGCCCAGAAACAGCACGACGACATTGCCCCGCGGCATTGGCCCGCCATACCCGGTTGGCGGCAGCGCGCGCTTGTCCGACGGCGGCCTCGGAGACACGGGCAGCGATTGTGACGACCCAGCTGTCTGCGGGCGCGTCCAGCTGCCGCCCTGCAGCCAGCAGCGCCTGCGCTGCGTCTCGCAAGGCGTCCTCGGACGCGAGCGCTTGCGCTGCGGCCGGATCCGGCGTGTTGAGACGGATCAACTGCTGGTAAATCTCATCATATAGCGGTGTGAGCGGCGTAAGTGCGTCGATAACACCGCCGCCATCGTCCAGCTCGGGCTCGAGCGAACGGCGCAGAGTTCCAAATGGATCCGGCGCCGCAGCAGGATCAAAGGGCAACTCCGCCAAGTTGATCTGTTCCTGCAGCTCCGGTGTAACCAG
Organism: Tateyamaria omphalii; assembly: GCF_019802125.1. GTDB lineage: Bacteria > Pseudomonadota > Alphaproteobacteria > Rhodobacterales > Rhodobacteraceae > Tateyamaria > Tateyamaria omphalii_B. The sequence goes on along the minus strand of NZ_JAHVHT010000001.1, from coordinate 605,369 downwards.
GTCGGTCCGCATCGCGATGTCACGCACCAGGCGCCCCAATGGATCAGCTTCCGACGCAAGAGCGGCGATCATTTCGGCGGCGTCGCCCAGGCTGTTGGTCTCGGCAATCGTGATGTTGGCGATGGCATCGCGCCAAGCTGTCTCGAATGCACTGTAGTAGAGAGCAACCGCATCAGCCGCGATTTCGGACGGGTTTGACTGGACGGTGCCCCCGGGGCCGCGCACCCAGTCTTCATTCGCCGCCACCTCTGACAGCGCGCCCAGTTGGGGGATCAACACCGTGCGAAAGCCGGTCCGGGTCAGCAGGCCGTCGATGCGCACATCGGACAAGGCAGCGGAAAAGGCATCGGCTGATTGCGGGCCCGCCACCGCACGGGCCTGCCAGACCGGCAAGGCGCGTGCCGCTTCGCGCACGGCCAAAAGGTCGAGCACGCGCTGCGCAGGGCTGCGATCTGCCACACGGTCGCGCACCTCCGCTACCAGGGTCTCATCGATCTCCAGCACCGGCAAAGTGCCACGATCCAACATCGCGGTGACATGAACTTGCAGCGCATTTCGCGTCCGCGCACGTCCGGACCCTGGATATAAATCCGCAAATATCCGCTCGGACTGGGCCAGCAACCCATCGCGGTCGATCGGTCCGAGCCCGGCCAGAGAAAGGTAGTGCTTGAGCGTCTCGAAAGCACGCGCTTCGTCCGTGTCGGGATCGGCCAACACGTCCTGCAAGGCCACCATGTAGCGTGGCAGCAGATAGGCACCCAGTGCGCGCGCGTAGGCATCGGAATGACCCCGCTCAATGCGCGGCCGACGGTCCATGCCAAAGCTGACGCGCTGCAACGGCACGGGCCCCACATCAGCCGTATCAAAGGCATCGGGGCTTCGTGCAAGGCGTTCGAGCGCAGGCAGAACCCGCAAGAAATCATGATCAGCGACATCACGGACAGGAATCGCATCCGTCAACGTTTCGTACTCCGCGAGCCCCATGTTGATGGTGGTTAAAGCCTGTCGATTGGCGACATATCCCATGGTCCAGGACGCCAGAAGAAAGACACCGACCCCCGTCGCCAGCGCCGCACCCGCAAATGTCGCGAAGCGCTGGCGTTTGCCAACACGGGCATCACGATGCACAAGCGCCGCTTCTGCCAGGATCACATCGCGAAACAAGCGGTCGACAAAATAGGTCCGGTTCATCGAAGAGGCAGTGCGCGGCACACCCGGAACCGAGGTTTCCATGCGACGCTCTTGCGTGGCAGAGGCAAAGTAGATGCCGCGCAAGAGCGGTTCGGACACCGACCCTGTGCCCGATGACAATTCTTCGACGATCTCGCGCAGCGCATCGTGCAAAGCCGCCATCTGCGCGGGAAAACGAAAGATACGCCCGCGTTCGGAGATGTCGTTTTCCTGTTGCAAACGCTCGAGCAGCATTGCGTTCAACCGGGTGAGCAGCCCGTGGAACTCTCGCGAGAAGATATCGGCCAGAGTGCCGTATCCTGAAGCACCGCGTGCGCCCTCTGCCTCGTCATAAGGAAAGGTGACACCCCATACTTGACGACGTGCCTCCTGACCCAACGCATCGAAAAAACGTGAGAACCCGGTCAAGCGGTCCGCTTTGGTCAGCACGACATAGACAGGCACGCGGGCACCCAACGCATCCTCGGCCTCAGTCAGCCGCTGGCGTATCGCGCGGATGTCACGCAGGCGCTCCTCGGGGTCTTGCGACAACAGATCGGTCAGCGACAAAGCGAGGACCACGCCATTCACAGGCTGTCGTCGCCGGGACTTGCGTAGCATCGCCAGAAAACCGAGGAACCCCTCATGATCGCGTTTGCGCCCGCTTTCCTGCGTTGTAAAACGGCCCGCCGTATCGATCAGAACAGCACGATCCGTAAACCACCAGTTGCAGTTTCGCGTGCCGCCAACACCCTTCACCGGTTCCGCGCCATCGGCATCACCAAGTGGAAACTTCAGCCCCGAACGGGTCAGGAGCGTCGTCTTGCCTGCGCCGGGCGCGCCCATCATCAAGTACCAGGGATAGTCATAGGCGTAGCCAAAACGCCGCCCTGCCAGCCTCCGCATGGTCTTGAGCGCCGTACGCAACCGCTCGCGCAGCTCTGCGATTTCGGCGCGGGTCTCGCCCTCCTCAATCGCCTCCGGGCTTTCGGCGACGGCATCATCCTCGGCCTTGGCCCGGCTGCGCTGGCGTATCCAGGAAAAAAGCGCGTAGGCCAGCCAAAGAGCAACAATCAAACCGATCAGAATGAGGCGAGGACGCACAGACGCCAATGGGTAGCCATCGTTCCACGGCAGACGTGGGCCGAAGATCCACACAACGGCACAGAGCGCACCGACCCAAACAAGGGCGACAAACCGCGGCCCCAGAACAGCCGCATAGGACGAGATCTGCGAGCGGAGGTTCGTCCACATGCCAAGCGGGTTCATTGCGATTGCTCCGTCGGGAATGGGTTGGTCTGCAACTGTTCGTCGGTTTCGGCCAGTCCTTGCGTCAGAAGGCTGTCGGGCACACGCGCCCCTGGTTCTCGAACAAGGATTTCAGTCCGCCGATTGGCCTCGCGCCCGTCCTCGGTTTCGTTCGAGCGCAGAGGACGATCCGGCCCAACGCCTTCGATCTCGATCCGTCGCGCCTCGACATAAGGCAGCAGCAGATCGCGGACCGTGTTGGCGCGCGCCTGCGACAGAAAGTAGTTGTTTGGATACGGCGCCGAACGGATTGCAACATCGTCAGTGTGACCCAGAACCGTCACATCAAAGGTTTCAGCAGCCAATGCCTGCCCGATCCGGTCAAACACATCGAGAAACGGCCCCTCGATGCTTGCGTTGCCGGATCCAAATGCACCCGCGTTCGCCACGCGCACCAGAACAGCGTCGTCTTCACGATAGAGCCGCACCAGCCCTTCCTCCACCTCCGGCTGAAGGAATGCCACAAATGTATCAATCGGGGGCGTTCTTGGCGGGTTTTCCGGCGGCGCCACCTGAGGCACCGGTTCGGGTTCAACGACTGGCTCAGGTTCGGGTGGAGGCGGCGGTTCCTTGATCAAAAGCGAGGGTGGCCCATCCGGCGGCAGCACAGCCAACCGCGTCAGTGTGGTGTCTGCCGCGCGGTTCAGAAGCAGCGTGTAGACGAGAAACACTCCGATCAGCAGCAATGCGGCCGTACCCGAGATCAACCAGAACAGCAGTCCGGCACGCACGGGGCGGTGAGCGGCGTCCTCACCCCTCCAATGCGGCGAGAGATCACGTTCCACGATGTCGAATTGCGTGCGCAGCGTGCGGAACAGGTTTTCACGCACAAGCGCCAGCTCCGCTGCACCCCTGGACGAGACCCTCGCACGCCCTTCAAAGCCAAGAGAAAGGCAAAGATAGATGAGCAGCAAAAGGTCACGGTTGGCGCGCGGTGTCTGTTGATAGTGGTTGAGCAACGCAAAAACCTTGTCGCCACCCAGAACGTCGTGGTGAAAGGTCGAAACCAGTCCCTCAACAGCCCATTCACCGCCCCACTCCGTATTTCGGATGACGTCGTCGAGAGTGGCGCAGACCACGTAATGTGCTGCGCGAGCTTGGTCGGGCAGCGTACCCGCGGCCGCCAGCGCTGCCTCGTAATTGCGTGTGGCACCGGTCAGTTCGCGGCGCAGTTCGGGGATTGGCGGTGGTGTTCGGCCCGTCCTCAACGCATGGGCCAGATTGAGAAGTGGCGCGGCCCCTGCGACCAGCTCTGGCAGATCACCGCCACTAAACCGGAACCCGGCAAGAATGTCGCCCACGGACAAGGCCGCGGTCGGTGCCGGTGGATCGGGCGTTTCGACTTCAGGCTCCGGCTCGGACGTGGGGCGCATGCCGCCCGGTGTAGGCAGAATGATGCGCGGGGCGTCGTCCTCGACCGGATCTTCCGGCGGGTTGGTTTTCGGTTCACCGCTCATCCACGGATCCCCCACAGTTCGAGGTCGAGACCTGGTATCTCCGTTGCGAGATGGATCGCCAGGGCGCCGCCCTGCGTTGCCTCGGACCACAAGTCATCACTCGTTTCCAGTTCGAAGTAGACCGCGCCGGAGCGGAACGGCAATTGCCTCGGTGCAACCGGCAAAGCGCGCACCGGCAAACCGGGAAGTGCGACATTCACAAGATCGCGAATCCGTTCGACAGGTCCGATCTTGATCTGCTTGGGCAATGCACGACGCAACTGCTCGACCGGCAGGTCAGAACGGGCGGCGAGCACCATCGCAGCATCCGATTTCAGTCCCGCATCAGCCAACATTCCCACCCTTACACCGTGCCGGCGCATTTCCAGCGGAATGGACGTTGCAGACTGATCAAGAACGGCGGACAGCGCGCGGCGCAATTCGTCCATGACCGGTGCAAAGGTCTCTTCGGGCTCGGTATGGGCATAGTCCGGCAATTGCGTTGCGATGCTGTCTGGTGCCGTGAAAGTGGCCAGCTCACCTGCCAATGCGACGAGATCGGCAAACATGCGTTCGGGATGGATTTGTCCGGCCTGGGCTTCAAGATGCCCGATCAAGGGCGTGGCGCGGTTCAGCGCCTGAAGCATCATGTAGTCTCCAATCTCTGCCGCGCCCCGAATTGATGGATCGCCGATGCGCTGCGCAATGGCGGCAGACCTGTGTCGCAAGAGCCCGACGAGTTCCGAAAGGTAGCCGCGAAGACGCGGGGAAGCACCGACCTGCATGACCGGCGGGATCATCGTATCGTCCAGCACCACCGACAGGTCTGTTCGGGTTTCCACAACGCGTGCAAAGGGCAAGCACTCGAAACCTTCGCGTTCATCCTGGTCGGTTTTTAGCGACAGCTCCAAACGCCCTACTTCAATCGCGGCGGTAAAGGCCGTGTCGGCATTGGCATCTTCGGCCTCGAATTCCATGCGCATATGACGGCCCACGTTTGCGCCTGCCGGGCCGTATTCATCCTGACCGCCTTTTGCCATCCGCACAGCAAGATACACCGTTGTCGCGCCCGACCCTTCGGTCAGTTGCACAGGAGCTGGCAGGTCAGCCAGATCCGGTGCAGAAACAGGCGTGCCATCAGCCAGGACACCCGTCACCCCGGAGAGCGCGACGCGGCCGACACCTAGCGCAGATCGGTCAATCTCGAGCCGGGTAAATCCCCAGGGGTAAGGTCGCAGGGGCGCCGTCCGATCCCGCAGCATACGTTCTGCCCAACGATCAGCTTGCTGGAAGTGTTGAACCCGTAGGAACATGCCCTCGGTCCAAGCTACGCGGTTGTCAGTTTTCACCGAACGTACCCTCCTTACGGTCGAGTGGGTGTGGGCTTGCATGTGCCGCGACCTGCCGACCGGTTGCCTTAGCTGCAGACCTGTCCGAGGCGTCGTATTGCGATCTGATCGCAGTCGCGAGGGCGCGGTCCGAAAGAGGTGGCGCTGTCTCGGGCGATGCATCCTCGGGTGCGGTATCTGCCCGCCCTTCGAACCTTGCAGCATAAAGCGACCAAGCCCGTGCAGCGGTGCCAAGCCGCAGGCTGCGCCGTGCAGGTGTGGCGACTGCCCAAAGTACGACCGGATCAAGCCTCTCACGTGCGGCGGACACAAAAGCAAGAGCGCCCTCATGCATTGCGGATTGCGCACGGGCCAATTCCACCAGTCGTGCCGACAGGTCGGCACAGGCGCCCTGCCCTGCCTGAACTGCCGCCAACAAGGTATGTACCGCATCCCGCGGAGCCGTTACGCGCGCCGGCAGGTCAAGATCGGCCGCACGCAACGCCTGAGCGCGCTCCATCTCAGTCACGCCGTCCAGTGCAATACGCAGCAAGTTTCCCAGCGACTGCATGGTTTCGGGCGTCACGTCCGCCATTTCAGAGGCCGACAGGCCGGCACCCCGCAGAAATGCAAGACCATCATCGCCGATGCGCTGGCTTGTTTCGGCATCGCCAAGTTCGGCATGACCGGTGGGAAGCGGCATAACGTCCCCCGGCGCACGGGATTGAACAGCGCGCGCGGCGGCGTCCGAAGGCCCCGGTATGTCCGGCTCTGCGTCCCAATCGTCCGGCAAAAAGGTGTTTGCGGATTTGAGAGCGTTCAAATCGTTTGAATATTCGCCTTCGCGGGTCACTTCGGCGCGGTTGTCAAAACGACCGAGGCTGTCCCAATCCGGCCGCTGTTCGGCGCGCAATTCGCCCGTGAGTCCACTGATCCAGTCGTCGTCGGACCGTGCCTCAACCGGGCTTTCCGCGGTTATACCACCGGGCGACACATCCGCGAGGATTGTGCTGATCGTCGGCGCTTCGGAGGCGCGGGCCGCTGTCAGATCACTCCTGTAGCGCGCAGCAATGCGATGCATGCCCACGGCGATGATCGCACCGTCGGGCAGCGCGCGCGCTTCGCCAGCGACCAATGGCCGCTGATCAAGATACGCGGCACCGCGCAGCAGCGTGACGGACGCACCCGCCGTTTCCGCGGCGATGCGGACTTCACCCGCGCCCTTGGCGCCATCACCGCCCGGCGGCAGTGACCAGGTCGCGTCAGGAAACGTGCCCAAGCGGAACGGGTGTCCTGCCTGCACGATCCGCCGATCGCCTCCGCCGACATGTTCAAGAACCAGCGTCATGACGCGAGTGCCTGCTGGCCGTCGACGATCGCCTCGGTCGCATGATGGCTGGCCTCGCCCCCGAGTGCCCAAGCGTTCCATCCAAGCCGCACAGCCGGTCCATCGCCACCAAGCTGTGTCTCGGGCACATCGCGACGATCCAGCACCACCTGTATGTCAAAGCCAAGGACGGGACCGATAGCGAAACGTACAAGCCGCGCGAAGTCCCGCAACCTTGGTTGACCAGGCTCAAGCGACAGAAAGTCGGCAAGTCGCACAGGACCAACAACCAATCGGATTTGTCCCGACCGGTCCAAAAGCCACGCTCCGGCACTTGCGTCATGCCCCATGGCCCGACTGCCATCGAGACGGGGTTGCTCGGTCTCGGGCACGGGCTGCCAACGGGGATGAAACTGCTCGATACGCACCGGCAATCCCAGGTGAGACCGGGCCATCGCCTGGAGTGCCATCGCCGACCGCGTCCGATGCGCCAGCAGACCGGCATGGGCCAGAATGGCGTCATCCGGCAGGGGTGAACGCGCCTCCAGCCCGTGGGTCGCGAGACCGATGAGCGCGTGTAGCGCTGTCAGGATGCTGTTGGCCCGGCGTGGCGCCCACTGCAAAAGGACCGGCAGGTCATATTTGGCTGCCGCACGGGCAAAGAGCACTGCCAAACGCCCGGAAAACAGGTCCAGGAAGGCCGTCATTCCACCGGCTCGGCGCCGTTTGTCTGCGGCAGCCATTTCCGTCCATGCCGGAGGCAATGGCGACAGAGGCCCAACAAGCCCGGCAAGTGCAGTTTCAACGCGGATGGCGTCTGCCTCAACTGAGACACGGGTGATCGTGGTCGAACTCAGGGCGCCCGTCGGAGGGGCAGACACATGCATCGGGATCCCGCGCCGCGCAGCCTCTGCATCCGCCAGTCGAAGCGCGGTCAGCGGCTCGAACCTGTGCGGGGCGCGGGTCAACTGATCAAAGGTATCCTGAGCGTGATGAGACATGTCAGATCAGCGCCCCCTCGCCCGCACGGGCTGGAAACCGGGCCAGCGTGTCGGTGCGATCCTTCATCCGCACCGTCAACCGGGTGAAGGTATTGAGCGTCGTGTAGCAGCCAAAGAAACGATCCAGCACAGCAGCGAAGAGAACAGCTTGGGCCGGATCAATCTGACCGTCATCGAAGGTCAAAACGATATCTGTTCCAGTCACGCTGACCCCGTCAATGCGCGCCAGACCCGTCGTCACATTCAGGTCGTCGACCGCATGGATCATCTGTGCCATCTCTGGCCCGTCGCCCGGATCATAGAGCCGGAGGATGTCGCGCAGTACCGCTGCCCCACCCGCCTGCAGCGACAGGTGGTTCAGCGACAAATGAGACATCAGCTGCCAAGCCCGCGCATCATTCGCCCGCGGCGGGCGCGGCGGCGTCGGAGCGCGAAGGCAGTTCACGCCTGCAACATGGTCGAGCGGAGATGACAGGCTCAGACGTGGTTGCCCGCCTCCGAATGGCAGCTTGCGGGCCAGCGTGCCGTTGGTCGAAAGGATATCAATACTCGCGGTACCGCCATTCGGTGTGTTGGCCACGCCACGGTGATCAACAAAGGCCAGCGTGGTCGCACCGACATCTTCCGGCGCATCCTCTCTGACCGCGTGACGGCGCAAATGCCAATAGACCTCGCCTGGGCGACGGTCGGTCAGGCGATGAAAAAGCGGAGCTGCCAATAGGGTAGATCCATCCGCGTTCGCAACGGTCACACCCCGCACCGAGTGTACCGCACGCGTGCGCGGACGACGTGCATCGGCGGCAAGCGGGTAGTTGCTGCGGCTGCCATCCAGCGCCACCGGCTCGGCACGGGCCGGGAAAAGATTGATGGCGGGTGACGCATGAAGCGTGATCGAGCCCGCCTGCACCCGCGATAGAGGCTCTGTCAGAGGAGCATCAAAGAACACGTAAATGTCCAAACGGTCGGTTTCGCGGACGGGCCCGAGCGCAATATCAAAAAACAGGAACTTTTCTGGCAACGCGGCGAACTCGACCAGAGTGCGGTACCCCGTGAAACTGCCCGTCGGCCACGGGATCAGAGCCGTGTCGGCATCGAACCCGGCGGGGGTGAGTGCGGAAGCGGGCAGCCGACGCGCGTATTCATCGCTGGCATGAGCCGCCAGTGTCACTCCACGCGTCGATTGCAACAGAAGCCGGGCCAGACCATGCGCCTGTGCAGGCGGCCCCGACAGGTAAGTGCGCAGGTGTGTCAGGCCCATGTCGCAGAGCGGCACCTGGCCCATCGGCTCGACCGTCAGCCGCAGACAACTCGCAGATCCATCTGGTGCCGGTGGTGCCTCGAACGGACGCGCATTCAGGCGAATGTCGGTGAGGCGCACGGGTGCCAAGGGGACGGATTGAGTGGTTGCAAAACGCACCCGGTCGCCCTCCAACCGGTCCGACGTCACTTCCGTTCCTCGTGGCACCTCCTGCACCCCATCCATCATCGCATCCGGAGCAAACGATAGAATTGTCAGAGCAGGCAGTGGCGCGAGGTAATGCGGATACAGTGTTTCCAGCAGGCCATCCGTCAACTCGGGCAAACCATCGTCAAGTTTTTGACGCACCCGCGCGGCCGTGTAGGCAAAGGACTGGATCAAACGTTCGATATTTGGATCGTCGGCAACGTCCGGAGCCAGACGCAACCGTCCCGCGATCTTCGGATGGGCGGCGGCAAAACGCCCGGCACGGCGGCGGAGGGCGTCCAGTTCAGAGTTGTAGAAATCAAGGAAACGGTTAGCCATCACGCCTCCCACTCCCGCCACCAATGTCAGAGACAGTGAAATGACCAGCGACCGGATCCATCGCGGTTTCGAACATGACCGGCGGCAGCCCGGGCCGCGCAATATGGCGCGCCGCGATCCGCAGACGCAAATGGCGCCGGGAGGGAACCGGGTCACTGATCAACGTCACCGACAGATCGCTGAGCCGCGGCTCGAACCGCTCAATGCGCTCACGCACATCTTTGGCGAAAGCGGCCCGTTGTGCCTCGGTTCCAAGCTCGGCGGAAAAGAAATCCCCGGCACCAAAAGCCAGGCTGCTGTCGGCGAGTTGTGGCAAATGCGGCGGCAGGCTGCGCGGCACGGCTCGGGTGTTCAGCAAGATTTCCAGATCGCGGCGCAAAGCAGCTCGCAGGCCGACAATGGTCTCTGCCTCGGTCACTGGCCGGTCCTGAGACAGATCCGGGTCAAGATCGATGAGCCGGTCCAGCAAGGACGGAGCCAAGCGCGGCTCATCACTGCGTGAAGGGCGTCGTCGGTCAGACATCGAACACCACCTCCGTCGGGTCGAGAATGCCCACCAGAGTGTCACCAGCCAAAAATGCACGCTGGCCATGACCGCGCACCAGCCCCGGCGCAAGCTCGGAGAAATCCGTCATCCTGCCCAAACGCTCGGTCGCGCCGCGGGGTCCGTCGTAGATGGCGACGAGCCGTACGTCAGCACCCGCACCATCGCGCAACGTCACGCGCGCAGAACGGGCCAAAAGATCAAACGGAGCCGCAACCGGCATCAGCTCCAGCCGGGCCACCCGCGCGAAGTCGATCCATAGGTAGTGCCCCCCAGCCGTCAGCGCTTCGAGTGCGTGAGGCAAACGGTCATCCACATCGCGCAAGTCATCTACCGCCGCTCCGTCCCAACAAGCGGGTGTTGGCACGCGGATATCTTCGAGAGTTGCCGCACAAGACGCTGCTTGCGTCAAATCCCCGTCGCGCAAGGCAACTTGCAGGGCCATGGCCGCAGCATCGGCTTGTGTCGGCTTCCCGGGAAATTCAGGTGTGGCTCCGTTTGCCCACCACGCGTCACGCGCATCCAGGGCGCGCAGGTGCTGACGAAACACTGACAGGGCCATTGCCCGTTCCATGTCTAGTGTCTGCGCCATTTTTGCGTGCGTTTCGGCCCGTGCCAGATCTCCGGACAGCGCAAGCAACTGTGCCAGCGTCACGCGGATGTTCGCGTCCTGTGGCGCAACCTTGACGGCAGAAACTGCGGTATCAACCGCTTCAGTCAAAGCGTCCTGGGACAGCAGGTGTGCAATATCGACCGTCACGCAAAGGCCCTTTCGAGACCTGCCGGTGCCTCGGAGACAAGGTGGAAGCTGGTCGAAATATCATCGAGTTGGAAATGCGGCTGCAGCCGGATCATTGCCGAATACGCGCCCGGCCGTCCCGGCAACGATGCGACAGACACGCTGGCGGTACGTAACGGGTATTGTGCCTTTAGGTCCCGGTCAGCGTCGTCATTGCCAAGGCAATAGCTGAGCAGCCAGTCGCTCAGCTGCCGTTCGATCATCTCGGCCGGTGTCACCGATCCGACCTGTTCACGCATCATGACCTTGAGATAGTGAGCGAAGCGCGACGTGCAGAGCACGTACTGCAGCATCGCCGAGATCCGAGCGTTTTCAGTGGCAACTACGCTGTCATATTGCGCTGGCCGATGCAGCGATGGGTTGGCGTTAAACACCGCCATATCGGTCAGCGGCAGCGCACTCAACGGAACGATGCCGCGCGCAACCAATGCGTTTTCCTGCGCTGCGGTCAGGCGCAGACTGACCGGAGGCTGCGTGGATAGACCGTGGTTGTCAGTCCCCAGATCAAGTCCGGGCCAGCCGGGCACTGTCCCGCCTGCGATGTCATCCTCGACCGCACCTCGTATCGCTGCAAACCAGCCAGACGCCTTAAAGGCTGCAATGACTGTCGCTGCGAACGCATATGCGCCCGATACGGTCAAGGGTACGCTCGGGTCTTCGTCGAACGTGAAGCCGTCGGCGCGACTGGCATCGAGCCTTTTGCGTGGCGCGCGGATTACCACATCGGGGGCAACGACGCCCAGAAACCGCGCATCATCCCGCTTGCGCAACGACTGCCAACGCGTTGTGAGATACTGTTCTGCCCTGCCATCGCGCCGTTCGGAAAGATCGGTATGTGGGGCAATTCTCGCAAAGTCATCAACCCCTAACAAGTCAGGAGCACCACCCAGAATGATGGGACAAAAAGCGGCCGCTCCGACCGCTGAGAGCTGCGACAGGGCATCGACCTGATCCCCGCGCGCCCGGTCTGTTGTAGACGACACCGCGTAGTCGCCAACAATCAGGCCAAAGGGCAAGCCTCCCGGCATCCCGAACTCACCATCGTAGACCAGCTTGTGCAGGTGGGACTGATCGAACTCGACCGCACGGTCGAGATCACGCACCACCTCGGGCCACGATGCGTCCAGCACGCGGACGATCACCTGCCCGTCCGAACCGGCCTGTTGGGCGAGGCGCGACAGCGCACGCCAACGCGCTTCGAGCGCGCGAAACGACGGCGCAGCGAAGATCGCATTCAACTGCCGGGTCAGCACGGTATCGATGGCCGCGATCAGCCTGTCAACGCGTGCAGCTGCCCGCGCCGAAGCCTGATCAGGCTCGCCGAACAATGCGCCCCCAGCGCCGCCCGACGACAGGTCGGGCGGGACGACGGCAGCAATGGAAGTCATGTCACTGCTTCTCCGGGATCCGGGCGACCATGCGCAACGATGTGGTCAACTCTTCCATCTGCAACCATGGGCGCAGCCACGCCACCGCATTGTAGCTGCCCGGCTTGCCGGGGATCTCCTCGACCGACACCCGGGCGTCACGCAGCGGGTACTCCGCCCGCATCTCCGGCCCCGCACCATCATTGGCGTTGACGTAGTTGTTGATCCACCGGTTCAGCCAGGCCTCGCAATCCTCCGGCTCCATAAAGGACCCGATCTTGTCGCGACCAATCACTTTCAGATAGTGGGCAAACCGCGATGTCGCCATCATGTAAGGCAGACGGGCTGAAATCGCCGCATTGGCCGTGGCCTCAGGCCGGTCGTATTTGGGGGCCTTGTGCGTGGTCTGCGCGCCGAAGAATACAGCGTAGTCGTGGTTCTTGTAGTAGCAAAGCGGCAAGAACCCCATCGCGCCCAGTTCAGAGTCGCGACGATCCGTGATCGCAATCTCGGTCGGGCACTTGATGTCCACATCCCCATCGTCGGTCGAGAACAGATGCATGGGAAGCCCGTCGACCTTGCCGCCATTTTCGGCCCCACGAATGGCTGTGCACCAACCAGTCTGATTGAACGCGGAGGTCAGGTTCGTGGCCATCGCATAGGCCGCATTCATCCAGCAGTAGTTGTTGTGAGGAATGCGATCACCCTCGAATGCACCCGCTTCGTTGAAGTCGAATTCATCAATCGTGCGTGTCGAAGCACCATAGGGCACGCGCGCCAGAACCCGCGGCATGGTCAACGTCACAAACCGGCTTTCCTCGGTTTCCCGGAAGCTGCGCCACTTCGCATATTCGGTGGCGTCGAAAATCTTGGACAAATCTCGGGGCTTGGCCAACTCCGTATAGTCGTCAAAACCAAACAACTGCGGCGATGCAGCAGAAATGAACGGAGCAAAAGCGGCCGCCGACACTTGGCTGATACCTTGCAGGCATTCCAGGTCCTCAAAGCTGTTGTGGAACTCGAAGTCGCCGATCATGGCACCCATCGGTTCGCCGCCGGGTGTGCCAAACTCGTCTTCATAGATGGATTTGAACAGCCGCGACTGATCGAATTCGACCGCCTTGGCCAAATCGCGCCCGATCTCCTTCTTCGACGCATTGAGCACGCGGATTTTCAGATTGGCTGATGTGTTCGAGTTCTGCACTAGGTGCCACAAGCCACGCCACGACCCCTCCAACTTGGAGAAATCCGACGATTGCATGATCACAGCCAGTTGCTGCGAAATCTTGGCGTCAAGCGCCTCGATCGCCTTGGTCAGCGTGATGGTCAGGTTCCGGTTATAGCTGACCGTTCCATCCAGCGCCGCGTCCGTGAGGTTCTTGAGCAGTTCCTTGGTCCGATCCGGCTCGGTCTGTCGCGTGGCACCAATCACCGTATCCAGAAGCGACGCGTTGTCCGCCTGCGGCGCAAGGCTCTCGTTGGTCTGCGTTTCAGCGGCCATTACGCGTCCCCTCCATCAGAGTTTTGGCTTTTCAACTGGTCCACCACGTCCTTGAGCGCGGCGTCGTCCTGCAGCATCTGTTCAAGCAACGTTTCAAGCTCTTCTGAGCGGTCGGCTTTGGACAGCAGGTCTCGCAATTGGTTGCGGCTTTGCAGCAGCTTCTTCAGTGCGGGCACCTGATCGACCACCTGGGCCGGTTCAAAATCCGAAAGGCTCGCAAACGCCAGTTGGACTTTCATTTCCTCATCGTCTTCAGACAGGGTGTTCTCGACGTTGAAGGTCAGGCCCGGGGTCATTTTGGCCATGACATCGTCGAAATTATCCTTGTCGATCTGGACGAACTTGCGCTCGCCAAACGGCTTGAGCGGTTGGGTCGGATCGCCTGAAAAATCGCCTAAAACGCCGACCACGAATGGCAGCTCTTTTTCGACCATCGCGCCTTCGGTTTCGACCTCGTATTTGATATGGACGCGCGGTTTACGCACCTTGTCGAGCTTGTCGTGAATGCTTGCCATCTGCGGCCTCCTTAATGTGAGTTTGCCCCGGTGGGTGACACCGTCGGGCGACTAAATTCTGTTGCGTTTCGGGCGATTAACGCGACCGTCGTTCATATCGGGCAGGTCCAACGCCATTTATGAAATACGCCGCCAATCATGCGGTCAAGGCACCGGACCCGAGTGGTGTCCGGGCGTCGGCGATATTCGGCTAGTCCTCATTTTCGAAGGGATCTTTCCGAGGGTTGATACCTGCCGCGGTCAGGACCACCGATCGCGCATGCTCATCGGGAATGAGTTCCGCCAGCAGGGTGGTGAAATCCATACGGCCGCGTCGCACAAGTGTCTCCAAAGCATCAGCAATTGGCGAATGCGGCTCGGCGCGCCGAAAGTAGATTGCAATGCGCAGGAGCTGCGCGAAGGCTTCCTCACGCGAAGTGATCGCCCCGGTTGTGAATGCGTCCGCGCGCGTCTCAGCCGTGGTCGCAGTATCGGCGGTATCTTGCGTATCGACCACATTTTCGGCTCCGTTCCCGGACAGTATGTCGCCGACAAGGTTGCGGATGGTCCCCGCAGCCTGGGCCAGAGTTTCGTCGATCTTGCTGAACGGCGGTGCTTCGGGTCCCAGCAAGTCGTTCAGCAAACGGTCGCAACGCTCCAGTTCGCCCCGCGCCCGCGCAATGACTTCAAGCTGCGTTTCGACTGCCTCGGCTCCGGACTGCATCAATGCCGAGGTCACCAGGTCTGTCGCGCCGCCGTCGGCAACATTCCAAATGCCATGTTCGCCATAGACGCCATTAGGGGGCAGCGGAACCAGCCTCAGGGGAGGAATAAGCGTGCCCTCGCGCCCGATACCATTTAGTGCAGCTATGATGTCAAAGGGCCGGTCAAGCTCGTCTTCGGGTTGGGGATGCAGGGCAATGCCATGCACCTCTACCATGTCCGCCAATTGACCCAGTGCCGCGCTCAGCCCGGCAAAGCCATTCAGCCGGGTTTCCGCCTCGATCAACCAGACAACTACCTCGATATCACGCCCGACATCACGCAGCAGTTTGGTGGCCAGATCCCGCACGTCAGACCACTCACGCGCGACTTTGAGCACACGTTTTACGGGATCAGCCCCCTCCTGTCGGCGTTCTTCCGCGCGAGCGGCGGAACGGGCATCCCTGAGACGGCGATAATCTGCCACGCTTTTTTCCGTTTCTCGCGGATTATCGCCAGCCGTAATCCCGATTTGTGCGTTTGATTTGTCGTCAGGCAAGGTACTTCTTTCGAATTGGCCGCCCAAATAGGCAATAAAAACAATAGTTAAAGACGTGTCCCGCCTTTGATTCGAATAAAACGGTAACCGAGCAATGGCGGGATTCCGAATGGATAATCGGGTTGCATGATGCCTGATCAATTGCGTCTATTATAAGCATGACGGGGGCGAACCGCGGTGCAGTGGCCCATCAGCCGACCTGCTCCGGAATACGTTTTGAATACTATCATGACGTGTGTTGCACGTCGGACACATTGTAATGAAACCGCTTCGGCGGGGCCTCTAGATTTGTTGTGATTGTATGCCTGATATTGACCTTCATGTTCTGATTTCCCGCCTGACCCCGGACATGTCGTCAGCGCTTGAAGCCGCGGCAGGAATTGCCGTCCGAAACGGACACGGCACAGTTGAGCCAGAGCATTGGATCGCCGGAATGTGCGGGGCAGCTGCTCCGGCCGCAGCGATGGAAGCAGCCGGAGTAAACCCGGTTCAAGTGCGCGCCGAAGCAATGCGCGCGATCGAAGCATTGCCACGCGGCGCTGCGGCAACGCCAACCATGGCGGCCTCGGTCGTGGACTTGGCGCGCGAAAGCTGGACCGCAACCAGCTTGCGCTTTGCACAACGGATGATGTCGGCGGACATCGTTCTGTTCGTGCTTGCGAGCGATACGTCGCTACGCGCCCATTTGCGGCGCGCGGCCCCTGCTCTTCTCAAACTGGACACGGCAGTCCTGGAAGAGCGGATCGCTGCTGCCGGAGATCAGCACGGCGCGGATCTTGCGCCAGTCCCGGCCGGCGCTGGAGGCGAGGATTTTCTAGCGCTCTACGCGCACAACCTGACCGAAGAGGCTCGTGCAGGCCGTATTGACCGGATCGTTGGTCGCGACGCCGAATTGCGACAGATGATAGATATTCTCCTGCGCCGCCGTCAGAACAATCCCATTCTTCTGGGCGAAGCAGGCGTCGGAAAGACAGCCGTGGTCGAAGCCTTTGCACTGATGATCGCAAACGGGTCGGCGCCTGGACCAATCAAGGATGTCACGCTCTATACAATCGATCTGAATTTGCTGCAGGCCGGAGCGGGCGTAAAGGGTGAGTTCGAGCGACGCCTGACCGGCGTACTGAACCAGGTCAAGGCGGCGCCAGGACCGGTAATCCTGTTCATTGACGAAGCACATGGCCTTATCGGCGCTGGTGGTCAGGCGGGCCAAGGGGATGCCGCCAACATCCTGAAACCCGCGCTTGCCCGTGGCGAATTGCGTACCATCGCAGCAACGACATGGGGCGAATACAAGAAACACTTTGAGAAGGACGCGGCGCTGACCCGGCGCTTCCAGCCTGTCAAAGTCAACGAACCCGATATCGAAACCGCCATTCGGATGCTGCGCGCCGTCGCCGGCAAGTTCGAGGAGCACCACGGCGTTTCAATCCGCGAAAGCGCACTGCGCGCTGCAGTGGAGCTGTCGGCGCGCTATCTGCCCGAACGGCAACTGCCTGACAAAGCCGTCAGCGTCATTGATACAGCCGCTGCCGCCGTCCGCCTCTCGCGCGACATCACTCCGGAAGCGCTGGATCGGCACCGTATCGAGGCAGCGCATCTGACCGCGGAAATCGCCAGACTGGAAGCTGAACCCCCTAACGCTGCTGGCAGCGCCGTTGAATTGAAGGCATTGCGGGCGGAATTGGTTTCAGAAGAACGCGCCGCAGAAAGCGTTGCCGCGCGTTTGGACGAACAGCGCGCATTGGCGCGCGCCGCAGATGCGGTTGCCTCTTCCGAAGCAACAGATCTGCAGGAACTGGCGCAAGCCGAACAAGCGCTGGCGAAAGCAGGTGGGGAGGCGCCTTTGGTGCATCGCGTCGTCGATGCCGAGGCTGTCGCACAAGTCATTGGTCGATGGACGGGTGTACCGACAGGGCGCCTTATGCGCAGCCAGATTGACGCGGTGGCAACTCTGGATGCGCGATTGAACGCGCGTGTTATGGGGCAGGAAGCTGCGATTGGCGCGCTGTGCCGTGCCATGCGGGTTTCGCGGGCGCAACTCGGCGACACGCGTCGTCCAAAGGGTGTTTTTCTACTGGCCGGGATGTCAGGAGTAGGCAAAACCGAGACGGCGCTTGCACTGGCAGACGAGCTTTATGGCGGCCAACAGGCGCTCAGCGTCATCAACATGAGCGAATTCAAGGAAGAGCATAAGGTCTCTTTGCTGATGGGTTCGCCCCCCGGCTATGTCGGCTATGGCGAAGGCGGCGTACTGACAGAAGCCGTGCGCCGACGGCCCTACGGCGTCTTGCTGCTGGATGAGATCGACAAGGCGCACCCATCGGTACAGGACATCTTCTACCAGGTCTTTGACAAGGGCGTCCTACGCGACGGTGAAGGCCGTGACGTGGATTTCAAGAACACGACTATCCTGATGACGGCCAATACCGGCACGGACTTACTGTCCAACCTGGCCGAGGACCCCGAAACGATGCCTGCGCCTGAAGCTCTGCCCGACCTGATCCGGCCCGAGTTGCTTGCGCATTTCAAGCCGGCCTTTCTGGGTAGGTTGACCGTTGTGCCCTATCAACCGTTGGACACCAAGGCACTCGAAGGCATCGTCGATCTGCAACTCGCCCGCGTTCAGGACCGCCTGATGGCCAACTATGACGCCAAGCTGCAAACCACAGATGCTGCCCGTGACGCATTGGGCGCACGTGCCAAGGCCAGCGAGACAGGCGCGCGCGCCATTGAAGCGATGATATCGCAGCAGGTGCTGCCTCAACTGGCAGACCTGTTCCTGGATTCGATCACACGTGGCCTTATGCCCCGCGTGGTCGAACTCGACGTCGATCCGAGCGGTGACATCACCGTCGCCGCAGTAGGGAAAAGGAGACGTTTGGCAAGCTAAGGGGCGCGCCCCTTGGTGAATACTACCGATGACGACCAATTTTCTGACCAAAGGAGCAAACTGAAATGCCAATTTACATGCAACTCGATGGAATTCCCGGCGATGCAACGCACGAAACGCACCGTCAGTGGATGGACATCGAGACCGTGCACTGGAACGTGGCGCGCAACATGAATACCCAAGCAGGCTCAACGGCCAACCGCGAGGCGTCTGAACCAACCGTCAGTGAGGTCGTATTGACCAAGGTGACCGACAGTTCCTCGACCAAGCTGTTTGCAGAAGCCTGCACCGGCCGTACCGGCAAGATGTGCACGCTGCACCTGGTAACAACCGGCAATCCGGGCGACACCTATGTCGAGTACAAGCTGACCAATACACTGGTGTCGAACTATTCCGTCGATACATCGGGCGACCGGCCGGTCGAAACCATCCGTCTGAACTTTACCAAGATGGAAGTGAAGTACATCCCGCACGACGAGAACCACAGCCCAATGTCGCCGATGATCGCGTCCTACGATCTGACAACGACCAAGGCTGCCTGATCGCCGTCCTTACAAATCATATTGCGATCCTGCTTCGGCGGGGTCGCAAATTCCATCGCAGCAACCTTTGTACAAGACTGCCTGCAAAGATCCTTCGGGGGCATATTTCATGACAGACATCACTTCACTCAGACTGGCCCTGGATGGCGCAAAGGGTCACTACCTGTCGAGATGGGCCCTGTCCGTTGGAAGCGCCTATGCCGAAGCGCACGCGGGTGCAAAAGCGACCCTGAAGGCGCAGGAAGACCGGGAACGTGCGCAAACCGAGCTGTTTTTTTCACTCGTCATGGTCGGGGCAGCTTCCGGCCTCGGAGCCCTTTTCGCCAAGCGGGCAAGCAAGCTGGTGGCCTCCGGTGCATTCAAATCAATGAGCGGCACGACGGCAACGCAGACCGGTGGCCAATCACCTGTCAGCTATTTCTTCTCGAAATCCGCGAGTGGGCTGGAAGGTATCGTGACCAGCAAGACCACCAAGGCGATGACCGCTTTGGCAAAACCCAACATTTCGCTGAAAACCGTGCTTCAAAATCCCCTCACATACCAGAACGCCATGGTGGCCTTTGTCGAAGAGAGCTTTGCGCTGGCTTATGACTCATTGCGTCAGATCCACGAGTCTTCAGCACTTACTGATCGTCAAAAGGAAGAGAAATACGACGAAATGCTGGCCTCTCCGCTGCTCCGGAAAGTTCCTCCGAGAAAGATCTTTCCAGACGCGAAGCAGGGTGGTGGCCAGATCGAACTGTGCTGGTACATGGCCGAGGTGATGGCATCGGATTCTTTCCAACGGGTCAAGGTGGACAATCGAACCGGCGATGTCATGCCCGGCGGCGGTGTCATTTCGACGATAGAAATCACTCGTCGAACCACCGACCCGAAGTATCCCAAGGCCTATCGCAAGGTGAAAACGGAATACAACTTTCTGGGAATCCCCTCGTCCAACAAAGGCGAGTATGGCCAAGTGGTCTACGACAACCTTGGCGGTGAAATCATCGATCGGATCAACACGCTCTATTCGAACTACTGCGGTGACAAAAAGTCAAAATTCTTCAACGAGTCCACGAACCATACAACGCTGCAAAAGGCAGAGGTTCTGTATGACGAGTTGCGTCAAAACCTAGACCGAGCCATGTGACGATACAGACACCATGCAGATGCGTGCACATGTCAAAACATCCATCGGAACGAGAAAAACGGCCTGGCCTTGCCTTCACCCGCTGCAAATTAGCGTCCGCAATTCCGTATGTTTGGAAGTGGCATCGCATGGGTGATCAGGACATTGGGCCTAGATCGCGTGCCGCTGGCCTCTCCGTGCAGCCCTGAGGCTTCGATGCGCCTTACCGGCAATCACTCCCGCATGCGGTCCGCACCAGTTGGAGTCACAAGATGACCATGACGCTCAGCACCTTTCAATTGCATAGGATACTTTCGGTGAACGCGGCAGGTGTGCCACAGCTCGAAGGAACAAACGCCCAGGTGCTGACCACAACCCGGTTCACACCTGACACGGTTGGGCAGCAAGCTGTTTGTCAAACCGTGCGTGACGCGGACGTCTCCACGCTTATCGCCCTTGGCGTAACCGCGGACGCGGCCGACTCGGCTGCAGATGATAACACGCCATTGGTCCTGCGAACTGGAGACGCTTCGCTGGCGTTATACCCGGATGGGCGCATCAGGATGACCGGCGAAGACATCGCCATAGATGCGGCCACCGGCCTCAATCTGGTGGCTGCACGGATTGACCTGAACTGACGATGTGGCAGGTCGACAACAAGACCCCTTTCGCCCATCACGCGGCCCCGATGCGCGATCATCGCGGTCAAAGTCTATGGTCCGTCTGGATTGCGGCAACTTTCGTCTTGCGTCCAAGGCATGCGCCGCTCTTCGCAATGCCGCAGCCGCCGGTCGCGATGGCGCCGCGCTTCGACGGTGACAACCCCGAGAGCGTGATGCTTGCAGACAGTGATATCACTCCGCCCCGCAACCGCATCGATCTGACATTGGGCGGGACCGTGCCCGATACGGGAGGGCGTGACCATCGTGTCCTGTTCCGCATCGGCACATGGCAAAAGACACTCGAGATTTCTGGAGACGGACACCGGCACGGACCTTTACCGTTGGACGGCACGTTTGCAGCACGCAGCGAGGATATGCCCATTGGCCGCGCAAAGGACGATCCGAACGGACCACCGTGCGTGACAGTCGCGGGCGGTGGGCATCCAGCGCTCGGGCCCGTGCCACGCCACTGGCCAGCAAGAGATGCGCTTTCAGGAACATACGACGACGTCTGGAGACGCACGCGAGCGCCACTGTTGCCGACCGATATCGACCCAGACTACTGGCAGGCGGCTCCGCTCGATCAACAGCTTGAGCGGCCATTGGCAGAAGGTGTCGCTCTTGAAATCGGCGGCCTCGGTGGCACCGGCCCCGCAGAAGCCCCGACCCCCTGGCCCCTGCCTTGGCTCGCACTGCGCACAGACACCCGAATTGCCGGAAGCTGGGTGCGCGGCGCACCGGAGCTGCAATCCATCGCGGTAAACCTCGATACCGGACGGGTACGGCTCGTCTACCAGGCTGCCTGGCCGATCCCACGGGCGGGAGATGACGTGAAAATCCAAAAGACACTGATCGCCCTGCGGGACGGCGCCGGTTTCCGCGTCACATCATCCGATGCCCCGCGCTTCGACCCTGCAACCTCTCTCAAGGAGTATGTGCAATGACCGTCACCATCCGCGTCAACGGGCTGACAATCACGCACCGGGGATCTGGCGGAACACATTCCAATTCCGTCCCGGACGTTTGCAGAACGCCAGGCAAAGGCAGACCGGTGCCCTACGCCATCACCGCCGTCAATCCGGACATCGTCAAGGGCACCACCACGGTCCACGCAGATGGCGGCAACATGATTGCGAACCGCCCGTCCGAATTCTCGCGCTGTTCCGGCGACGAAGCCGGGTCGATGAATGGGGTGTCTTCCGGAACCCATCTCAAGCAATCGAACTGGATCACCTACTCACCGAATGTCTACATGGAAGGCGAGAATGTCTGTCGCCTGACGGACAAACTCTTCATGAACAACCGGAACTGCATCTCGGGGCAAGGTGGTCAGGTAGAACGCGTCTTTGACACGGGCGATCCAGTGCTTGACGCACTGTGCGAGATTTTCTGCGAAGTCCGCGAGGAATGGCAGGAATGTCGTCGCCGACACGGGCCCGGCAGCAGGCAGTGCACACGACCGTCACGCATGGCGCGCGACCGCACCCGCGCCGCTTTGGAACAACCGAATTCGCGTCTGAACCGCGCCAATCGGCGCAGATTTCCAGGCGGGATCGGTGCCGCAGAACGCAGTGTGTTCGTGCCGCGTGACGCGAACAACCCCTTTGATCGCAGCCGCCGGGCCTATAATGAAAGAGGTATGCGCGACGCCATTGAACGTATGGTGCGCCGACAAATTCGCGAACACGGGTTGGACGCGCTTCGCCGCGCCGGTCGCCGATGGTGGATGCGCTTCGTACCAGGTCTGAACATACTTGGCGGAGTCCTTGACGTTATCGAGGGCGCACAGACGGCAGCAGAAATCTATCAGGCAATCCGAAACGCGAGTTCGCTTCTGGACGACGCAGTGCGGATCGTGCCTGACTACAGCGTTGTCAATGAAAACGGCGCAATCGAAGGTGTTTATGACTACAAGTTCGACGCTCCGGGGTATCAGGATGAACTCGGCCCCAGTCAGGAGAATCTCTACAGACGCAACACGTCTGGCGAGGTCATCGAGGTGAGCAACAGCCCCGACAGCTGCAATTGCGACCGGCAAAACGCGCGCCCGATCGGCTAAAGAACCAAACGTGCACTACGTGCGACACGCAGGGCAATGACTGATCAGAAAGAAGAGTAATGGAATATCTGCAAAGCGACAGTTCGACAGGAAGCGAGCAGCCGATCGCCGCGACCGCCCTGCGCATCACAGCCTTTACAGAAATGATGTCGTCCGCGGATTTCGCACCGATCGGTGTCGAACTACTCGATCTATTCACAGCGCGCTACGACGCAGACATCCGTTTCATCGGACAGCAAAAGTCGCTTGCAACGAAAGGTATGCCATACACGTCCTGTTCGCAGCAAAAGTTGAACACGCTTCGCAACAAGATCGAGAGCACCGGTTTGTCAGGACACAGCTTCCGACTTTGCGGAACGGATGAGACGCCACTTAAGGCACAGTTTTTGCCGATGTTGCACATGACCTGTAGCGGGCGCGTTGTCGATGACGTGGAGTACCCGTTTTACCATATAGATCTTGCAGTTGCGCCGAGTGAGGCAACGGATATGTCTTTTCTGAGCGAAGTGGACCGCATTTTGCGGTGTCTTCCCATACGGGCCGGCTTCGAAGGATACAGTTTTGCGAAACCACCGGCGCATGGAAACTCTATCAGTCGGCTTCCTCCCGCATTTCTCAGGTTCCGTACCGTGACCATCGCCGACTGGCTGATGCCGCTCGAGATGCTTTATCATAGCAAGTCGGCGGAATTCTATTTGGGCAAGTATACCCCCGGCCTACCTGACGTGGGCTGGCGCACCAGAGTGGGCGGAGAATTCGCTGCAAGGTTGGGCAAGAGGCCTGATCATCCCGCTGTGAGGGTCGAGCAAGCAGGCGAAACCAAGATCGTCACTGCTGGCGATGCGCCAATTTGGGGTGACATCAACGCGGGCGATGACATCTCGGCCTATCGTGCAGCCGCTGCCTACCTCGCGCCCGCAATGGCCAGCCGACACGTACGGATCAAGCGCGCACCCAGCTACGACGCGCACGACGCACAACGTCGTGAGCTCGGTGAGGCCTATCTGGACCGGTTCCTTGGTACCGCCACCCAAGGCTCCACCATATGACCAACCCCTTTCCGTCCCCCCTGGAGCTGCCCGCTTCCCTCCCCACGCGGCTTGATCGTGTATCTGTCACACTCACCTATACAGCACGGGCAGTCGACAAGCGCTGGGCCGAGGAACGGCTTTGGTTGATCTCGGAAGACGCGCCCCAACTCGAGACGCTGCTCGCACCGGGTTTCTTTCGCGATGCGGGCAATGCGCCCGCCCGTGTTCAATTCGACCAATCTGACGAGCGGACAACGACGCTCACCATTGCTGCACCCGGCATGGGGTCGGCAATAGTCACACTGTTGGCGCGCTATCTGGTCACACTTCACGCGCCCAAAGGCGTTCCCGACATGCAACCCGACACAGCCTTGGACACAGCGCAATTTCAACTTGATGATGGCATCGGACCATCTCTTCCGCTTGTGGATCAGATGGCTTGGCCAACAGACGCAGGCCCGATGCCGCGGACATCCCCCGCGGCGGATATCATCATTGCGGATCGAGCGTGTATTCCGCTGTCGGGCGAAGCGAAGCTCGGCTACGATTTTCTCGACTCGTTCACGCAATTTGCATCCTACGGGACCTTGATACCGATCGGGACCGATAGCGGCGGGATAGATTTCTTGGACAGCGAACTGTGGCTTGGCCATACGCAAGATGATGCACCCGCACTGATGCTAGAGAACGTTGCCATGGAACACACCGCTCTCGCCGGGCTTATGACGGCCCTGGTGCCAGACTATGCAGGGCCCATCACGCTTGTCGAAGGCGAGTAAAGCAGACATGCCTGCAGCAGACTTGCAGAGATGTCGCCCGTGCGTGTGATCGCAGCGGGATTGTGGTCGGCACTTGGCCCGACGCTTGATGCGACGCGCGTGACGTTGACTGGCAAAGGTGGAATGCGCCGCCAGCGCAGCTTTCTGGGGGCCGACTACAAGCCGTTGTTGACGGCCTTTGATCACGACCTCACGGATGAAGCGGCGCCGGACCGAATGCGCCACATCGCAGCACAGGCCTTGGCCGATCTGGATACCAGCGCACTGCCCGACGGACCCATTTCACTTGCCGTATTGCTGCCAGAACTCTCCGCGGCCGAAGGGCTGGATCCAGACACTTTGACCAAGCTGGGACGAGATCTGGCCCACATGGCCGCCGATATACTGGACCGCCCCATATCAAAATCGACACTGCATCTTGATGGTGCCCCTGCACTGGCCGCCGCATTGGCAAATCATATGACCTCGGACGAGCGCAGCACCATACTCGCATTGGCGGTGGACAGCCTGGCCTGTCGCCGTCGGCTGATAGCACGGCTGGCCGGAGACCGGACAGGGTTGTTTAGCGACGCAACCCCCTGGGGACCGATCCCGGGTGAAGGTTCAGCTGCGATTTTATTGGGGGCTGGTGCGGCGCAGTCGCCCCGTGTCGCCGGTATTGCGCTCGAACAAGAGCCAGTGGGCGAGTTCGACATGGGAGACAGTGACTATGACGGGCTGACCCGCGCCTGTTGGGCAGCGTTGCCCCAGGACACGGCGCCGGTGACACGTTGGCTGACGGATTGGAACAACGGGCGGTACAGGGCGGCAGAACTGTCCTACGTGCAGATGCGGATCAGCGAACGCCTAAAAGACGGCGTATTGCCTGATCATCCCGCACTTCGCTTCGGTGACACGGGTGCGGCGGGCCCAGCGATGGCAATCGCCCTGCACGCGAATGATCCGGGGCGGCTTTTGTTGACCTGTGGCGCACCCGGATCGAACCTGCGCGCGGCGCTTGTGGTGGATACGCCTACACCAACCTAGTTGCTAGATCGCCTCCGTAGCGAGACATCCTGAAACGCGCAGCGCGTTTTTTAGGCCCAGGAGGATGGGTAAAGCTGAGGCGAGGTTTGTTGGCAAACCGAGTTTGGCTTTGGCCAACAGCTTCGCGTTCCGACATGCAGCAAGACTCTTGTTCCGGTACACTGACCATTGCGTGCAGACGGATTAGGTAAATTGAACGGCACGTCGCAGGCCAGCGTCAGTCATCGCCCATTGCCATCTCGGACAGCGCCTCTGGGTCGCGCACGATGATGGTCTGAGCGCCGTCAAGCGACATGACACCTGCCTTGCGCAAGGTGGTAAAAGCACGGCTAACGGTTTCGGTAGTAAGCCCGAGGAAGTCCGCGATGTCGCTGCGTGACATCGGCAGGTCGATACGACGATGCATATCGACATCTTCGCCATAGCAGGTCGTCAACACATTCAGGAAAGAGGCAACCCGCTCAAGCGCAGATTTGCGTCCCAGCATCATCACGTGGTCTTGCATAGCGCTGATTTCGCGCAAGGCTGCCTCAAGAAGGGCCAGGTGCAATTCAGGATCGCCCTCGCCTGTATCGAGCGCCGCGCGCCGATAGGCCACCAGGGTTGTATCGACCAGAGCATCGCAATCTGTGTGATGCCGTCCATCGGCTGGAAAGCCTATGATGTCACCCGGATAGCCAAAGGAAATGACTTGCCTCCGCCCGTCTTCCAACATGCGCGTCAATCTTACGACACCGGTCGAGACTTGATAAAGGCGTTCAACATCGTCCCCCTCGCGGTAAAGATGCTGCCCTGCCTTCACCAATGTCGGCAATCCGGCAATGGTCGTGCCATGCGCCGTAAGCAAACCGTGGACCGGGCGGTTTTCCGCAGACAGCGTGACGTACATCTTTGGCCCCCTGATTGCTGGCGAGACCTTGGTGAACGGCACGTGTATTCCTACATATGGTTGTATCTGTGCGTTTTGTATCAAATTGTAATTTCCCTCGACGGACATTGGTCCGGAACGGTCATCGTGCATCCGCACGCATCTACTGGAGTGCAAGTTGGACCAAAGACCGTCCACATTGGTTGTCGAAGATGACCCCAAGGTACGTGCTGTTTTGCGCAATATGCTCGAGGACGACGGGTTCCGGGTCATGGAAGCAACTTCAGCGGCAGAAACACTGGATTGCGTGGCCGCTCAGGACCTGAGTCTTGTGACTCTCGACATTCACCTGGGGGCTGACAGCGGTCTCGACCTCGCGCGACAAATCCGAAAGCTGTCGACGGTGCCGATGGTCATGGTGACAGGCAAGGATGATCTGATCGACCGGGTTGTCGGCCTGGAGGTTGGAGCCGACGACTATATTACCAAGCCATTTCACGTCCGCGAAGTCATTGCCCGCATCCGCGCCGTTCTGCGCCGCCACCAGTTTGCCGAGGAAGATGCACACCGGGCCAAACCCGTTTCTCCATCCGTTATTGATAGCGCTGCATATCATTTTGACGGCGTCGTTGCCGTACCAGATCGCTTGCAGGTAATTGATCGTTCCGGAGCCGAATGTGCGCTGACCAGCGGCGACTTCAACCTTCTCAAGGTATTTCTGGAGCGCCCTTTGCGCGTCTTGTCCCGGGATCAATTGATGGACCTGACCCACGGTGCGACCTGGTCGCCGCTGGACAGGACCGTGGACAATCAGGTCGCGCGCCTGCGCAAGAAGATCGAACGCAATCCGTCCGAGCCGCGGCTGATCAAGACCGTGCGCGGTGTGGGATATACATTCGCATACGCTGTCGAACGAAAACCACTTGAAGACAGTTGCTACAGAAGCGCCTGAAGGCGTTCCGCCAGTTCGGATTGCCGATATGGCTTGTGTAGAACATCGTATTCCGTACTTCCGCCCAATTTGCTGGTGACCACGTCGCTGGCATAGCCTGATGTCAGCAAGAGGCCGACATCAGGGAATGTAGATCTCACCTTGGCCGCCAGATCATAGCCATTCAGTTTGCCTGGCATCACGAGGTCGGAAAACAGGATGTCCACGTGCACACCGGACTGCAAAAGCCTGTAGGCATCATCGCCATTCGCAGCTTCAAGGGTTCGGTAGCCAAGGTCACGAATACGCTCAATGGACAGCTTCCGTACTCGCGGATTGTCTTCGACAACCAGAACAACCTGGGCACTGCCACGCGGCATGGCAGCGGGCGCCGAGACGCGCATGTCTTCGCGCGACACATTTGTTTCGCGTATCGCGGGGAAGTAGAGGCCAAAGCTCGTCCCGTGACCCAACTCGCTGTATAGCGTAATATGCCCGCCAGACTGCCGTACAAAGCCATAGACCATCGCCAAACCCAGGCCCGTGCCTCCCCTGTCCGCCTTGGTCGTAAAGAAGGGCTCAAACGCACGGCGCTGCGCTTCGAGCGTCATACCGGCGCCATCGTCGCTGATGAACAAACGCACGTATTCGCCCGGCACAATATCGGTTTCCTGCGCCATGTAGTCGTCATCGATGATCACGTCGCCTACCGAAATCAGAAATTCACCTCCGTCGGGCATCGCATCCCGTGCATTCAGGGCCAGGTTGATCAGGGCCGATTGCAGTTGTACCGGGTCAATCATCACCTTGCTGACCTTGGACGCAAAATCAGTCCGGATCGCGTAGCGCGCACCAATGGTGCGCCTCAGCAAAGCGAGCGCATCCTGGCATTGTTCTCGCAAATCCACCTGAACCGGCTTCAGGTTTCCCTTGCGTGCGAACACAAGCAGGCGCGAGGTCAGATCAGCCCCCAGTTCGGCCGAGGCGAGAGCATCATGGATCAGATCACGCTGACGGTCGTTCACACCGCGCATCTGCAACAGTTCAAGATTACCGATAATCACGGTCAGCAAATTGTTGAAATCATGGGCAATCCCGCCGGTCAATTGCCCAACCGCATCCAGACGCTGTGAGCGGGCCAGGACCTCATCGGCAATGTGGCGTTCTGTCAGGTCATGCAAAATTCCGATGAACACGACCTGCCCATCGATGTCGGCCCTGCCCACGGAAAGATGCACGGGAAAAACCGTGCCATCCTGGCGTTTGCCCTCGACATTGCGACCGGTCCCTATGATGCGCTGCTCTCCGGTTTCGAGGTGATGCGCCATAAAGCTGTCATGCAGCTCGGCCAGCGCTTCGGGCATCAGCACATTTACCCGTTGGCCGATCAGCGCGCCTTCGGCATAGCCGAACAGCCGGGATGTGGCAGGGTTGGCACGCAAGATGCGACCGCCGTTGTCTGAAATTATCACAGCGTCAGCCGCTGCTTCCATGAGTGCCGTCAGCAATGCGGGGTCAGTGGCAGGATCCACGGAGCGATGACCTTGTTCCAATGAATATTATGGGTGAAAGGATCCAAGCTAAGGTCTTGGCCTCAAGCGCAGGCAATATCACGATTGCAACTCGGACGTGTAGGGCTGATGCTTGCCCAAGTCTGTGAGAAGCCCAAGTTGCCGGGTCAAATCCGACAGACTGATGACGCCTTCCAACTGCCCGTCTTGAACCACCATAAACTTTCGCTGCCCGGTCTCGGAGATCCGCTCGAACAGGCGCAAGACAGGCATGTCTGGTGGGACACAGACAGTCTGGTTCATCTCGACAAAGACGTCGCCAACCCTGGTGCTGGCCCAGTTCTCACGATCAATGCCCCGCAGCACGTCCGTATCGATATGACCAAGCACCCGCCCATGCTCGACCACGGGCACAAAGCTGACGCGTTGCGTGAGCATGACCTGGTTCACCAGAGCGGCAAGCGTGGTCTCGGCTGAGACCGTGACCGGGGGGGAGCTCATGACCGAATGCACATGACGGTTGCCCAGCAATGCTCTTGTGCGTTGCGCATCGACGGCACTCTTGGCTGCACTCAAGATGAAAAGGCCGATGAGTATCTGCCAGAACCCCGCAACGGTTGCGCCCTGAAACAGCCCGACCAGGCCAAGCGCCATCAGCGCATAGGCAAGGACAGCCCCCGTGCGCGCGGCTGCCTCAGTCGCCTCGAGCATGTCGCCCCGGCGCCACCAAAGCCACGCACGCAGTATGCGACCGCCATCCAGCGGAAAGGCCGGCAAAAGATTGAAAACAGCCAGAACGACGTTCACAAGCGCGAGATAGTGAAACAACGCCGTCATTGGCCCCACGCCGACGGCAAAAACCGCAACCTCGGCGCACAGGGCGAATACAAATGCCAACGCAAGGCTCATGGCTGGACCCGCCAACGCAATCCAGAACTCGTGCATGGCTTTGTCCGGCTCGCGCGTCAACTCTGCCACGCCACCAAAGAGAAACAGCGTGATGCTGCGCGTATCAATTCCGAACCGCCGCGCCGTCAGTGCGTGCGCCAATTCGTGACCGACCAGTGACGCAAAGAACAGGCATGCGCCCGAAATCGCGAGTATCGCGTATGTCCATTGCGAAAGATCCGGCAAAGCGGCGGGAAAGCTGTGCTGCGCCAGGCTCCATGTGATCAGGCCTGCGATCAAAACCCAGCTGGGGTCAATCCGGATGTTGAAACCGAATACAGTTACGATGGTGCGGGCATGGGCAAACATCACGGCCATCCTTTCCCGTCAAAGATTATTCGATTGTCCGGTCAAAACGTTGACATGGCTCAAACCTAGCCATCGGATGAACGGATCCGGCTGCGCCGTTTGATCGCACACGCCAAAGGTTGACAATTCTCAACGGTCTTTGGCCGGAAAACCATACCCTGCTCCTGACACAGCCATGGAGTGGCCGATGAAAACAGTTGCCACCACGAGCGGACCAAAAGGCTTGGCAAAGTCTCTCAATACAATCGCCATCGACATGTTGGATGCGGGCGATCGGCTACATTTCGACCAACAGATCGATCTTGCCCTTTTGGTCACGGGCAAGGTGCGGCTGGACCGGGACAACGGGCCAACAATGATACTTTCGGGACCATCCGTCCTTTTGCGTTCCGAAATGGAGAACACGAGTGTCCGGGTTCTTCAGGAACTGCATCTGCTGCAGCTCAGCTACGAAGGCTGCGCGGCTCTGGTGGCGCGCAACAAAGTGTACCGCGACCTCCTGTTTTCGGCGATGACCGGGCGGATCCGATTGTTTCAAAACTGTCAGGCATCCCTCATGCACTTGCGCAGTGTAGGGGCGCATTGACGATCTCAGGTAACCCGCGTGTGGACCAATCTTGGACATCGTCAAAGTATCATTGGTCACCATCACCCTGCTGGGCGCAGTGCCAGCCAGATCATAGGAGGCAGTCAATACTGGCGCACAGCTTGCGAACCGGTATGCCCTACCGCTGGATGCTTTCAAGATAGGCGGACAATGCGATCAGGTCGGAGGGTATCGGCGTCGACACGCCATCCTCTTCCACCTGAACAATCGGGCCAAGGTCTTCGTTCCCGAATTCCGGCATTGCCGAGGATGGGTGATCGCGGCGATTGAAGCCGTCAATGACACTCATCACGAACGTCTCCGGGAAGGTATCGTCGTTGCGTGCCGCCAGCGTCGTCAAATCTGGCGGCGGCCCGCCGAGGCCCAGAGATGCCACACCGGCACCCGTTCCATCGTTCCCATGGCATGCAGCACATTTTTGGAAATACAACCGCTCGCCCTCTGCAGCGCTTACGTCTGGTTCGCGTGTCTCAGGTGCGCACGCGGCCACAACGGCCAAGGCCGCAAGCGCAAAGATCAGTTTTCCATCCGGTGTTAACATGTGCTCGCCTCATTTTTTTCTTGGGCAAGCGTAGCGACGCATCCGGATGCGCTGTTTGACATACCTCAATCGGTCCGAAACGGTGGTCAGACCGAAGCCGACATTCGGTCGTCAGATTTCGAGCACCACGCGGCCCGCGATCTGGCCCGCCTTCATCCGATCAAAGATGGCGTTGATGTTCTCAAGCCGATCCCATGAGAAATGGGTGGTCACTCGGCTTTCGGCCGCAAGGCTCAACGCTTCTGCAAGGTCAAGACGTGTGCCCACGATGGACCCGCGGATCGTAAGGCGCTTGAGCACCACATCGAAGATTGGCAACGGGAACGACCCGGGCGGCAAACCTACGAGGCTCATCGTGCCATGACGGCGCAACATGCCCGTTGCCTGTGCGAAGGCCTGTGTATTCACGGCGGTCACAAGTGCGCCGTGTACGCCGCCCAGATGGCTGTTCACCTCCTTGACGGGATCAACCTTCGCCGCATTGATCACCACATCCGCTCCCAGCGTCTTGGCGAGTTCCAATTTGTCATCGGCAACATCGACCGCCACCACGTGCATTCCCATGGCCTTGGCATATTGCACGGCCATGTGTCCAAGACCGCCGATGCCGCTGATCGCAACCCACTGGCCAGGCCGTACCTCGGTCTCTTTCAGGCCCTTGTAAACAGTTACGCCCGCGCACAACACCGGGGAAGCTGGCCCATAGTCCATCGCGGCGGGAAGACGCCCGACATAGTCAGCGTCGGCGCGCACGAACTCGGCATATCCACCGTCGACCGAATAGCCCGTGTTTTGCTGGCTTTCACAAAGGGTTTCCCACCCTCCGGCACAGTGTTCGCAGCGCCCACATGCGGTGTGGAGCCAAGGCACACCCACGCGATCACCCTCTTTCAAATGGGTTACGTCCCGGCCAAGGGCCGCCACTTCCCCCACCCCCTCGTGACCGGGAATGAACGGAGCAGTCGGTTTGACGGGCCAGTCCCCCATCGCGGCGTGCAGATCCGTGTGACACACCCCTGAAGCGCGCACGCGCACCAGAACATCTCGTGGGCCGATCTGAGGCACTGGCACTTCTCGGATATCCAGCGGCTGGCCGAGTTCACTGACAACGGCGGCTTTCATTGTTTTCGGCAATGTGTCGAGCATATGCAGGTTCCTCACGCAGTGTGTCTGCGTGCTGAGTGCCACGTTGTCTGCCGCCGGTTTTTGATTTCGGTCAATTGCCCGCCCTCATGGAAGCGGTAAGAAGTGCGGGAAAGGAGCGGCAACAATGCCAAGCAGAACAGCACCCGCCATCTATTGCTATTCGAAATCGGGCAACAGCCGACGGGTCGCATTGGCCCTGGCAGAAAAGACGGGTGCTGATGTCATATCAGTAGATGTGGATCGGTACCGAAGCCGCTTCTTCTGGATGGTGCGCGCCATTTGGGACGTTGGGCGCAAAAACGCGCCTCCACTGCTCACGGGGAACGTCTTGCCGGCGCAACGACCTTGGATCGTTGTCGCCGGTCCGGTCTGGGCCAATCAACCGGCAGCCCCATTGCGCACTGTGTTGGAAACCCTGACAAACGTGGATGTTTGCGTGGGCGTCCTTCTGACCTGCGGTCGTTCCAAGGAGCAAGGCGCCAGCCTGACAACCTGCGAAGACATTCTGGGCCACCCCCTTGCTGCTTGCGTCAGCATCCCCAATGAAATGACGGACGCTGAGGACGTGAACGCCCTTCTGAGTGCCTTTGCCTCTGCATTGACAGGACGAGCGGCAAAGGGTGCCGCATAATATCCTGCTCGATGCCAAGTCGTCCTGCGCTTCCTATCAGACCCTTGGATGCTGACCCGCATAGCCAAAGCGACGGAGCAGTTTGGAGAATGGCGTTGATGCAGCGCCTAAAATGCGTCCTTCCAACAAGACATCGACCGCATACCATTGGATCTGCACCGCTTTCGTGAAGACGGAATTCAACCCTACATGGTGGCACCACATCGCCACGCGCCTATGTGGTATAGTACCGACGTCCATCTGGGAGAGTAGGCATGGCGATTTCACTAAAACTGAATGGCAAGGACCAAACGGTCGAAGCGGAACCCGGTACACCGCTGCTGTGGGTCATCCGCGACGAGTTGAAGATGACAGGTACGAAATTCGGCTGCGGCGTCGCCTCTTGCGGGGCGTGCACAGTGCACCTGAATGGTGAGCCGGTGCGGTCTTGCCAGACGTATATCGAAGATGTTGAAGGGGCCGAGATCACGACGATCGAAGCCATGAGCGAAAACGAGATCGGCGCCGCTGTCCAGCAGGCATGGATCGAACTCGACGTCGTTCAATGCGGCTACTGCCAGTCCGGGCAGATCATGTCCGCAGTAGGTCTTCTGTCCGAAAATCCCAAGCCCTCGGCACAGGAAATCGACGATTACATGTGGGGCAACGCCTGCCGCTGCGCCACCTATCAACGTATCCGCGCGGGCATCCAGCGCGCGTCCGAGATCCTGGAGGCGTAATC
This sequence comes from Tateyamaria omphalii, assembly GCF_019802125.1. Lineage (GTDB taxonomy): Bacteria > Pseudomonadota > Alphaproteobacteria > Rhodobacterales > Rhodobacteraceae > Tateyamaria > Tateyamaria omphalii_B. The sequence continues at coordinate 571,737 of NZ_JAHVHT010000001.1, read as the reverse complement.
ATGACCATAAACACATCCCGCCGTGGTTTTTTGAAAAGCGCAGCTGCTGCCGGTGCCGTACTTGTCGTGGGCGTGCGTCCCGACGGCGCCCTCGCCGCTTCCGGGTCGCCCTCAATGCTGACACCGTTCGTGCAGATCGGCAGCGACGGTTCCGTCACCGCCATCGTCAAGCATTTCGAGATGGGCCAAGGTCCTTCGACCGGTCTGACAACCCTCATCGCCGAAGAAATGGGCCTGACCATGGACCAGATCGGCTATGACTTCGCGCCGTCGAACCCGCAGGTGTACAACAACACGCTGTTTGGCCCGATGCAGGGCACGGGTGGCTCGACTGCCATGGCCAACTCGTTCATGCAGTACCGTCAGGCCGGTGCAGCAGCGCGTGAGATGCTGCTGCAAGCCGCCGCTCAGGCGTGGGGCGCGGACGCCTCTGCACTCACCCTGCAAGACGGTGTAATCTCAGGCGCAGGCCATTCTGCACCACTCGGCGAGTTCGTTGAAGCCGCAGCACAGCTTGATGCGCCCGCAGACCCGCCACTCAAGGACCCATCCGAGTTCCGGCTGATTGGCAACCCGGATGTGCGCCGCCTCGACAGCGCGGCCAAAGGCAATGGCACCGCCATGTTTGCCATGGACATTGAGCGTCCCAACCAGATGATTGCCATGATCGCACGCCCCGAACAGCAGCGCGCAACTGCGGTGAGCGTGGACGCGAGCGGCGCCGAAGGCATCAAGGGGTTCATCGACGCGCAGATCCTGCCCAACGCCGCCGGTGTGGCCGTCTTTGCCGAAACCACTTGGGGCGCGATGCAGGCCCGAGATGCCATTTCCGTCGAATGGGACACAAGCGCTGCCGAAACCCGCAGCTCGGACGAGATCGAGGCCGAGATCCGTGCCGCCCTCGACGCAGAACCGACATACAATGTAAATGGTGCGGACGTTGCAGCGGTACGTGCCGCCGTCGATGGCGCTGACACTGTGGTCGAGGAAACCTTCTACTTCCCCCTCCTTGCCCATGCGCCGATGGAGCCGCTGAACTGCACGATCGAGGAAACCGCCGATGGCGGCATCCTGCTGCATGACGGCTGCCAATTCCCGACCATCCCGCACGGCGCCATCGCCGAAATCTTCGGCATCCCGTTCGAGAAGGTGCAGATCAAGACGGTCCTTGCCGGTGGTTCGTTCGGGCGCCGCGCCACGCCACAGGCGGATTACCAGGTGGAAGCGGCTCTCGCGTTTTCCCTCACCGACCGGTCACGCCCCGTGCACCTCGTCTGGTCACGCGAGGATGACCTGCGCTCGGGCTATTACCGCCCTGCCTTCGGTCACAAGGTCCGCGTCGGGCTCAATGCTGATGGCAGTATTGTCGGTTGGGAACACCGCGTCGCGGGTCAGTCGATCATGAAGGGTACACCATTCGAGGCTTTTGCCATCCAGAACGGCGTCGACCACTCCTCGGTCGAGGGCACGGTGGACAGCCCCTACCAGATCCCAACCGCCGCCTTTGGTCTGACAGATACAGAAAAGGCGACAAGCACCCTCTGGTGGCGCGCCGTGGGGCACACCCACACGGCCTATGTCATGGAAGTGATGATGGACATGGCGGCCAAAGCCGCAGGCATTGACCCGGTCGACTTCCGCCTTGCCTACCTTACGGGCGACGGCCCGGATCAGACCCGCAAGGCGGGCGTTCTGAAACTGGCGGCGGAAAAGGCCAATTGGGGTAACGCTCCCGAGGTGCGTAGCCAGGGGATCGCCGTCCACAAATCATTCAACTCCTACGTGGCCGAGGTCGTGGAAATCTCCGGCACGCCCGAGGATGGCATCAAGATCGAAAAGGTCACCTGTGCCGTCGATTGCGGCATCGCCGTGAACCCGGACATCATTAAGGCGCAGATGGAGGGCGGGATCGGCTACGGCATAGGGCACAACATGCGCGACCAGATCACGCTGACCGCTGGGGTCGTAGACCAGTACAACTTCCCGGACTATGAGCCGCTCCGCATCAGCGACATCGGTGAGATTGAGGTGCACATCATGCCCTCTGCCGAAGCACCGACCGGCGTGGGTGAGCCGGGCACGCCGCCCGCGGCCCCTGCCCTCGCCAACGCCATCGCAGCGGCCAGCGACCTGCGAGTGGCCTCGCTGCCGATGGATGAAAACGGCGTGTCCTTCGTCTGAACCAAACGCTCCGGCGCACGCGCCGGGGCACCTTCTCTTGCCCTTTGGTCCACGATGCCCATGATGGCGCCAACACCAAAGGACAGGAGAGCTCGATGCCCCACACAACAGCCGTTATTGGCCTTGGCTCCATGGGCTACGGCATGGCCCAATCCTGCCTCGCCGCGGGGCATGTCACACACGGCTTCGACATCAACCCAGCGCAAATCGAACGCTTCCGTATGGAAGGCGGTGCCGCAGGTGAACTGACAGACACGGCGGCGACGCTTGATGCTGTTGTCGTCGTCGTGCTGAACGCCGCGCAAACCGAAGCGGTACTCTTTGGCGACGCGGGCGTTGTTCCTCACCTCAAGCCCGGCGCGGTGGTCATGGCCTGCGCCACCGTTCCCCCGGACTTCGCGCGCGATATGGAAGCGCAGTGCCAAGCTCACGATGTCCACTACCTTGATGCCCCCATTTCCGGCGGCTCGATCAAGGCAGCCCAAGGCGCGCTGTCGATCATGGCCGCTGGCACGCCCGAAGCATTCGCCGCAGCCCGGCCTGCCCTCGACGCCATGGCCGAAACCGTCTTCAAATTGGGCAATGAAGCGGGTCCCGGATCGGCCATGAAGGCCGTCAACCAGCTGCTCGCAGGCGTCCACATCGCCACAATGGCCGAGGCGCTGACTTTCGGGATGACCCAAGGGGTCGCGCCAGAACAGTTCCTCGACGTGATCTCGAAATGCGCGGGCTCGAGCTGGATGCTGGAAAACCGCACCCCGCATATCGTCGATGGCGACTACACGCCCCATTCATCGGTCAACATCTGGCCCAAAGACCTCGGCATCGTCCTCGACATCGCCAAGTCCGCCAGCTTCTCTGCCCCCATCACGGCAGCCGCTCTCCAACAATTCATCGCCGCCGCAGGAATGGGTCTCGGCGCCGAAGATGACGCGGCCGTGGCAAAGGTCTACGCCCGCAATGCCGGTCTGACGCTGCCGGGAGAAGACACATGAAGTTCTCCGCCAATCTCGGCTTTCTCTGGAACGACCGCCCACTGCCCGACGCGATCCACGCGGCCAAAGCGGCAGGCTTTGACGCCGTTGAATGCCACTGGCCCTATGACACACCAGCTCAAGACGTCCGCGCCGCCCTCGATGCAACAGGTCTCCCCATGCTCGGTCTCAACACGTCGCGCGGAGACGTCGGTGCAGGCGAAAACGGCCTCGCCGCCCTGCCCGACCGCGTGGCCGACGCACGCGCCGCCATCGACCAAGCTATCGAATATGCCGATACACTTGATGCAGGCGCAATCCACGTCATGTGCGGCTTCGCGAATGGACCGGAGGCGCACCAGACTTTCATCGAAAACCTGCGCTATGCCTGCGCGGCCACGCAGCGCAACATCCTGATCGAACCGCTCAACCGGCACGACGCGCCGGGCTACTTCCTGGAAACCACGGATCAAGCCCGAGACATCATCGCAGAGGTCGCAGCACCCAATCTGAAATTGATGTTCGACTGCTACCACGTGGGCCGGACCGAAGGCGATATCCTCACCCGCCTGACGGACCTGAAGGGCATCATTGGCCATATCCAGTTCGCGTCAGTCCCCGACCGCGGCGCGCCGGATCACGGGGAGTTGGACTACACCACGATCTTCGCCGCCCTTACGGATTGGCCACGCCCCTTGGGCGCGGAATACAAGCCTAGCGGCGATACCGACGCTACGCTGGGCTGGATGCAGCGGTATCGGTAATCCGACCAATGCTCAGCCAACTCAGCAGGATCATCACCGCAGCCGTCGCAAGGCACAGAGGCACACCGCCAAGCTGGTAGGTCAGACCGGACAGCACTGTGCCGATCAAGCGGCCCGCTGCGTTCGCCATGTAGTAAAACCCAACATCCATCGTGACTCGTTTCGCATCCGTGAACGCGAGGATCAGGTAGGAATGAAGGGACGAGTTCAGCGCAAAAAGCACGCCAAAGATCAGCAGGCCCAGCAAGACGAAGGTGGTCAGCCATAGCGTTGGCGTGCCCACAGTCCAAACCGCAAGGGCGAGGATTGCTGGCACAAAGAACAACGTGCCCACCCAGAACCGGGCGGCGCCGGCCAGGTCCGCCTCGGATCGTTGCGCACTGCGAAGCATCGAGGGTGCCTTGGCCTGTACAGCGCCATACAGGATCACCCAGACCGCCATGAAGACACCAATCATAAAGAAGGCTCCGCGCTGGCCTTCTGGACTGCCATCGCTCAGCACCGAATAGAAATAGATCGGAATCCCCACCACGAACCAGACGTCGCGCGCGCCAAACAGGAACACACGGGCCGCACTCAACCAGTTCACGCGCGGGTTCTTCGAAAACACCTCTCTGAACTTGGCATCCTTTCGCCCGGCAGGCAGGCCAGACGGCATCCGCAGCAGCACAGCCAAAAGGATTGCAGCCAGCAGGGCCGCCATGCCCAGCACGCTTGGCACAAATCCGAACAACGCCAGCGCCGCTGCCCCCAGCAGAAATCCAAAGCCCTTCACCGCATTCTTCGAACCGGTCAGAAGGGCCACCCAACGAAACAGGCCGTCACCCTCCGACGGAGCCAACAGCTTCACAGCGGATTTCGATGACATCTTGGCCAGATCCTTGGCCACACCCGACAGCCCCTGCACTGCCATGACAAACACCACCGAAACAGCGACCGACCAGGCCGGATCAAGCTGCGCCAGAGCGAGCAGCGCTACCACCTGCAACCCGAGTCCCATATAGAGTGTCGACGTCAGCCCGAACCGCGCCGCGATCCATCCTGCACTCAGGTTCGTCACCACGCCCGCAATCTCATAAAGAACAAAGAGATACGCCAACTGCACCGGTGAAAAGCCCAGCGTGTTGAAGTGCAGCAGCACCAACATGCGCAGTGCCCCGTCGGTCAGCATGAACGCCCAATAGGCCGCCGTGACGGCAACATACGCGGCAAAGCCCTCCGGTCGGCTCACAGGCTGGCGCCTACCATCTGGGCAACATCGACAAGCCGGTGCGCATAGCCCCACTCGTTGTCATACCAGGCATAGACCTTCACCTGTGTCCCGTTCACCACCATGGTGGAGGGCGCATCCACGATGCTCGACCGAGGGTCGTTGGTGTAATCGGTGGAGACCAAAGGCCGCGTCTCATAGCCGAGAATACCCTTGAGCGGCCCATGCGCTGCCGCTTCGAACATGCCATTCACCTCTTCTACGGACGTCTCCCGTTCCACCTCGAATACACAATCCGTCAGCGAGGCGTTAAGCAGCGGAACCCGCACCGCATGGCCGTTCAACTTGCCGGTCAGTTCCGGATAAATCAGCGTGATAGCCGTGGCCGAACCGGTGGTCGTGGGGATCAGCGAATTCAACGCCGACCGCGCACGGCGCCAATCCTTGGCTGGGCGGTCCACGATGGTCTGCGTGTTGGTCACGTCATGGATGGTCGTGATGGACCCATGCTTGATCCCCAGCCCCTCGTGGATCACCTTCACAACGGGCGCAAGGCAATTAGTCGTGCAAGAGGCGGCGGTTACGATGGACTGCCCGGTATAGGCATCGTCGTTCACACCGTAAACAATGTTTGCCGCGCCGCCATCCTTGACCGGCGCCGACACCACCACCTTCTTCACTCCCGCAGCAAAATACGGTGCCAGCTTCGCCTCGGTCTTGAACGCACCGGTGCAGTCGATGACCACATCAACCCCGTCCAATGGCAGCTCTTCAATACGACGTACCGACAGCGCCGGGATGCGAGTTCCATCAATCGTGATGCTCTTTTCATCAGCAGCAAAGGCGGCATCCCACCGCCCATGCACCGTGTCGAATTCCAGCAAATGCGCGTGCATTTCGGGATCGCCCACCGCATCATTGACAAAGGCAACCTCGCACCCCCGCTCGAGCAGCGGCTTCAAGGCCAGCTTTCCAATGCGGCCCAGGCCATTCAAAGCATATGTCGTCATCTAGTCGTCTTTCGTCCGGCCGATCTCATCGACCTCTTGTTGCAGGGAGGCGCGGCTCAGCGTTTCGAGCGGCAGATTGACAAAGGCGAGAATGCGGTTGCGCATCGCACCAAAGGTTTGTTGGAAGGCCAATCGCTTCTCCGCGTCCGTGCCTTCGGCCTTCACCGGGTCCGGCAAGCCCCAATGCGCGCTGATCGGCTGACCTTCCCATGGCGCGCACTCCTCGTTCGCGGCGAGATCGCAAACGGTGAACACAAAATCCATTTGAGGTGCATCCGCGCCTTGAAACTCCGCCACGTTCTTGGCGCGCAGATCAGACGTCTCGATCCCTTTCTGCTGCAACATGTCAACGGCGAAAGGGTTCAGTAGGGAAGACGGTTTGGTACCTGCCGAATAGACATTGAATCGATCCCCGGCCTCGTTCTGCATGATCGCTTCCGCAAAAATTGACCGGGCGGAGTTACCCGTGCAGACGAACAAAACGTTGTGCTTTTGATCAGACATGGGTCCCACGTTTGTGCTGGGATCAATCATTTCAGGCGGGCACAGATCAGGCCGACCATTGCAGCAGTCCAAAAACAGCTGCCCCACCATCTCCCGCGCACCTGCAAGGTCTACGGCATAGCGAAGGGATGTGCCCTGCCGCGTCTGAACAATCAGGCCAGCCTTGTGCAGCGCCGACAAGTACACGGATGTGGTCGAAGGCTTGAACCCCAACACATCCGCAACCTCGCCTGCAGGAACGGCGGCAGGACAGCGCCGCATGAGCAGGCGAAAGACACGCATACGCTCTGGATGGCTAAGGGTCGAGAGTTGGTCGATCAGCATAGCTGCATATATTTCATGAAATCATGAAATATATGTGACGCAGTTCCGAGCCGCGCGCAAGTCGGCTACTTGGGCTCCCGCAAAACCCCCGCAGCAGGAAGCTCCTGCCCCCCTACCCGCATAGGCCGGTCAGAGTAATTGAACCAGAACCGCTCGGCCCCGGTGTCGCGGCGGCGCACGCCCTCCTGCATTCGCTCCGTTTCCAGTTCCGGTACAAGCGTTTCGATCATGCGCATGTGCACCGCATCGTCGCCCCAACCGCCCACATAGGTGACATGAGGGGCACAACGCACTGCAATCGGCGCCCCATCGTCGCTGGCCATAACCACCTCGCCACCGCCTTCAAGCTGTTCAAGATAGCGCGACACGGCGCCACCGCCCTGCACCGGCACAGGGAGATCAGGGCGCATCGACTGTACGCGCGACACAGTCAGATCACTGCCGGGCCATGCCGGTGGCAGCGGTGTGGAGATGTTGAAATCGGCATCCCGCGCACCGCTACGAGGACCAATAACCACTTTCGCAGCAGCCCCTTGCAATGCAGCCTTAAGTTCGTCCGGCACGTGCATAATGCCCGGCGCCAGAACGAGGGCATAGCCCGCAAAGTCACGCGTATCAGGCCGCAGTATGTCGACAGACAATCCCAGCTTGCGACAGGCACGGTACCAGTCGAAGACCAACCCGAAATAGCTGAGACCTTCACCATGCGGCTGCACCGACCAGGCCCAGTCCGCATCGTAATCGAACACGATGGCCACGGGCGCCTGCACGGGCGACACGTCTGGCGCATCCGCCAACTCGGCCATCACCTCGGCCGCCTCGCCAAAAGCTTCGGCCTCAACTGAATCCGGACGCAACAATCCTGCGTGCATCTGCTCCTGCGCAAACGGAGCCTGCCGCCAGCGGAAATAGCATACGGCCTCGGCCCCGTGGGCAAATGCCTCCCACGACCACAGGCGTACCATGCCCGGCAACGGGGACGGGTTGTAAGGCGCCCAGTTCACCGGGCCGGGCTGCTGCTCCATGATCCACCATCGGCCCTTGCCGACAGCGCGATAAAGGTCGTGGTGAAACGCCTGAAAATCCGGGTCACCCTGCCGGGCAAAGGCTCGTTGATGTGCGGCACCCGCGCCAACACGATCCTCAAGAAACCCAAGCGGATAGCTGTCCCAAGACGCGATCTCCAGATCATCGCCAACCTTGAAGTGATCAAACTCCGTCACGCGGCCCATGTAGTTGTGGGCAATCGGCGCGTCCGAGAACTGCCGGATGATTTCCACCTGCGCCCGGTTGAAGACCACGACCTCGTCCGATGCGAACCGCCGAAAGGCATGCACATGTGCCGGGTTCGGCTCGGTCACGGTCAGGTTGGGCAGACCGATCTCATCGAAATCATCATAATCCATCGACCAGAACACATTGCCCCAGGCCCTGTTTAGCGCGTCGATATCGCCGTCATTGCCCTTCCCGGGAAACTGCCCGCGCAGCCAATTACGGAACCGGTCTCGCGCCGCGTCCGAGTAGCTGAGCACCGTATCGTGGCAACCATATTCATTGTCGGTCTGCCAAGCAGCGACATGCGGATTGCGGCCATAACGCTCGGCCACGGCGCGCACGATCTTGCGGCATTCCTCCAGAAATCCTTGATGCGAAAAACAGTAGTGACGGCGTGATCCATAGCCGCGCACGTGCCCGTGCTGATCGACGGCAAACATGTCGGGATGCTTCTTGCACACCCATTTCGGCGGCGTCGCAGTGGGAGTGCCCAACACCACCTTCAGGCCCACGGCCCCCAGCGTCGCAATCGCCCGGTCCAGCCAGCCCCAGTCGTATTCGCCTTCGCGCGGCTCCATCCGTTTCCACGCAAACTCGCCAATCCGCACCCACATGAGGCCAAGGTCGGCCATGCGCTGCGCGTCCTCGGCCCATTGGTCTTCGGACCAGTGTTCGGGGTAGTAGCAGACCCCCAATGTTCGTTTCATAGGATCACCTGATGTTCACGCTGGCCTGTCACTCCCGCAGGCCCGTAAAAGGTCTTCCCTCCCTCCGCCTCGTCCAGCCCGACAGCCGCGGTCGTGACGAAAAGCGTTGTCGCGTCATGCCCGCCGAAAGCCGGGCAGCTTGATTGGCTGGCGGGCACGTCGATAGCGCGCTTGAAGCTGCTATCGGGTCCGTAACAGGCAATGCGGCCTACGCCCCATTGCGCATTCCAGAGGTTGCCATCGGCGTCCACGACGGCACCGTCGGGGTTCAAGCCCTCTGGTTTGAGATCTACAAACACCTGCGGTTTGTCGATGGGCCAACCATCCACATCCAACTCAACGCTTTGAATTTGCTTCGAAAACGTATCTGAAAAGTAAGCACGTCTGCCGTCTGGTGCAAAACAGATCGCATTCGAAATGGTGATGCTGCCAAACAGTTTCCGAAGCTCGCCCTTGTAGAATCGATAGATCGCCCCTGTATAGGGTTCGGCATTCAAACCCATCGTGCCAATCCAGAAACCACCCTGCGGATCGGCCCGCCCGTCATTCGAGCGCGTAACCGGGTTATCCGCCTCAAGCGCCGTGACCAGTTCCCGATCCCCCGTCGGAATATCGAACCGCCACAGCCCTGAGGCGGACGCCATCAGCAACGTCTCGCGATCCACCCAACCGCAGGCCGAGACATGCTCGTCGAACTGCCACTCCCGCCGCTGCGCACCGCGCGAGAACATCCGCTTGCCAAGGATATCGAACCAGAACAGCTCGCCCCGCTCGGGGTGCCACATTGGACCTTCGCCCAACGCGCAGGCCGTATCGTCAAAGACCTGCATCGTAGGCCGCCACCATGTCCGCCGCGCGGCTTGCGACATCCGCCACGGACATGCTGGGCTTATAAAGCGCAGAGCCAATCCCGAACCCCGTGATCCCGGCCGCGAACCACTCCGCAAAGTTGGCGGGTCCGACGCCACCAACGGCATAGGTCTTGGTGCCGGTCGGCAGCACCGCCCCGATGGCCTTCAACCCATCGACCCCCAGCAGGGACGCCGGAAACAGTTTTAACCCGTCCGCACCAGCATGCAGGGCGGCAAAGCACTCGGTCGGAGTCATCACACCGGGAAAAGACATCATCCCCGCCTGCTTCGTCGCGACGATGACGGAGGCATTGGCATCCGGCGACACAACCATGTGCGCGCCCATCTTGTGCAGCTTTTCCACGTCCCGCACGTCCAGTACCGTGCCCGCCCCGATCATGGCGTGATCTCCATGCGCCTCGAGCATTTTCCCAATGCTGTCAAAGGGCTGAGGAGAATTCAGCGGCACCTCGATCCGGGTGATGCCCGCGTCGACCAGCGCGTCTGTGACAGGCACGGCCTCGTCCGGTGTGATGCCACGCAGGATGGCAATGATCTCTCGGCTCATGCGGCCTCTCCGTAAATCTGTGTGTAGGCGGCGGTCAGGCCCGCCAGTGTCATCTCTTCCGCGCCCGCCATCTGTGTTGGCACGCCTTGGGTCTCAAGCGCATCGGCATAGGCGTTTGACAGCGCCTCCGCCCCAATCAAAGCGACCTGTTGGCCCAGCCAATAGGGCCGCATCGATGCCAGTTCCGCACCAACAAGCAACCCCGACAACCGCGCCCGTGCTGCATCCCCGGACAATCCGTGCAACAGCCCTTCGGCTCGCAGCGAAAAGAGCGCCGCCGCCAGCCCCTCAGGCCGCGACAGCGACTGATCGACACCCGCTGCAAAGCTCTCCATATCCCAGCCCTCGCCCACGGAATGGCGCAGCACCGACTGCTGGGACAAAAGCGCAAACATCTCGCCCGTCATAGCGGTACGGAAACTCACAATTTCACCGGCACTGACATGCGCCCATTTGGTATGTGTCCCCGGCAGGCAAACCACACCGTCAAACCCAGGCGACGTGGCGAGAAACCCAGCAATCTGCGTCTCTTCTCCCCGCATAACGTCCGCAGGTTTCACCTGTTTCACACCGGGAAGAATGCGCACGTCCAGATCGGTCTCAAGCACCTGCACAGCCTCACTTGCAGAAGGCGGTGCACAGGGAACTGCGGCATAGGGCGCCTCGGCCCACCCCTGCCGCGATCCGACCATGCCGCAGGCCAGCACGGGTGCGGGCAAGGCATCGCACACCAGATCCCGCAATGCAGGCTCAAAACCAGCCCGGTCCAACGTCCCCATCCCCTGCGCCGACGCCCGCCGATCCAGAACCGTCCCATCGCCGCGCATCAACCACGCGCGCAAATGCGACGTTCCCCAATCAACAGCAATCCATGCAACATCACTCATCAGCCGGTCACCACCACGCCGCCATCAATGACCAGCGATTGCCCCGTCATCATACGGCTGGTGCCCGACGCCAGAAACAAAGTGGCTCCCACAATGTCATCAGGCTCCAGATGGTCCTTGAGGCATTGCCTCTCCATATGCGCCGCCAACCCCTCGGGCGTGGCCCACTTGTCCAACTGCTTTTGCGTCAGCACCCAGCCGGGGGCGAGCGCATTCACTCGGATCTTGTCCGGCCCGAACTCGCGGGCCAACGACCGCGTCATCCCGTTGATGCCACTATTCGACCCCGTATAGATCGGATACCCCGCATTCCCCATCATGTAGCTGATGGACGAGAAATTGATGATCGACCCGCCGCCTGCAGCCTGCATCCCCGGAATGACCGCCTGACAGGCAAAGAAATAGGCCTTGAGGTTGATGGCAATCATCCAGTCCCACAGCTCTTCGTCCACATCCATCGTCGCATGGCGCTTGTCATTGGCCGCATTGTTGACCAGCGTCGTCACCGGCCCATGCGCCTCTGTCGCCTGATCAATGCACGCCTTCAAATGCGCAGTGTCAGTGATATCGCACTGCATGAACAGCGGGCGGACGCCGTGCTTGGCCTCCATATCGTCACAGAATGCAGTTGCATCCGACCGCCCAACAAAGGCGACCTTGGCACCCTGATCCATGAACCCGTCAGTCAAGGACGCGCCAATGCCCGAGCCACCGCCGGTGATGAACACCGATGCGCCCTTCAAATCGTGAAATGTGGCTGTCTCTTTCATGGCATCACTCTCAATTCGGGGGTCAGGCAAGGTCGCCCTTGATCACCCACATCCGTTCCGGGAAACTCCATGGCAGCGTCAGGCCATGGTACATCAAATAGGCCCCGCTCACCACGACGGGGCCGGCTTTCAGCGCGTTCTGGCCGCGCGACAGATGGCTGGCATCTTCGCGGTTGATCAGCTCAACGCGGTACTTGGCATCGGGCGTCAGCCGGGTCAGGCGTAAGGGGCGTGGCGCGATCTGGTCGCTGGTGGCTGCCTTGCCGGCAAAGACAACGAACTGCCCGCCGCCCAGCTCCAGATGCTGCTCTGCAAAAACTGCCGGGTCCGCGCTATCCAGACGCAGAATATCGGCGCCATACATCCAATCGCGGTTGTGCTTCCACCAGCCGGTCACATCCGTCAGCACCTGCGCTTCTTCGTTGGTCAGCTCACGCGGGTCCATCTCGAAGCCCATGTGGCGCTGTGCCGCCACCCAGGCGCGGAACCGTATGTCGAGCGTGCGGCCCGACGTATGACAGGTCCGCGGCCCCACATGGCTACCGGTCACCGCCATAGGCAAAAAGATCGACGCATTGTGCTGAATGCGCAGCCGCTCAACGGCGTCGTTCGAGTCGCTCAACCACACACGCTGCGTCCGCTCCATGATCCCGAAGTCAATGCGGCCACCACCGCTGGCGCAGCTTTCAATCTCCACATCCGGGAACCGCTGCCGCAACCGGTCCAGCAATGTGTAAGACCCCCGCGTCTGCGCCGCATCGGGCATCGGCAGCACACGGTTGTGGTCCCATTTCACATATTCGATGTCATGGCTGCCCAAGATGTCGCTGATCCGTTCAAACAGGAACGACTGCACCGCAGGCAGCGCCATGTTCAGCGCCATCTGCTGGCGGCCCATGATCTGATCCTCGCCCCCCAGCGCCCAATCGGGATGGGCGCGGAAGATGTCGGAATTCTGGTTGATCATCTCCGGCTCGAACCAGATGCCGAACGTCATGCCGAGCGACTTCACGTGATCGATCAGCGGGGTCAACCCGTCCGGATATTTCCTCGGATCAACCTCCCAATCGCTCAACGCCTGCGTGTCGTCATCACGGTTGCCGAACCACCCGTCATCCAGCACGAACCGCTCCGCGCCCAGTTTCGCGGCACGCTCCGCGATGTCCTTCAACTCATCCAGATTGTGATCGAAATAGACAGCTTCCCAGCAATTGTAGTGCACAGGCCGCGGCGCATCGGGGCGCGGAAAGGTAACAACCCGGTCCCGCAAGTGCCGTTGGAAGGCAACCGCGCACCCGTTCAGACCATCATCCGAGAACACGGCGTAAAGCTTGCCCGTGGCAAATTTCTTCTGCGCCGATCCTTCAACCCGCGCAGCGTGCCCAAACTGGATCTGGCGTCGCCCATCCGGCAATTCCTCGGCCACCATGCGGTGCCCCCCGGACCAGCCGTAGTGAAACGCGTAAGCATGACCAGAAGCATTCGACGCCCCCCGCACCGGCACGATCAAGCCGGGAAAGTGTTCATGCCCCGTGCGCCCCGTCCGGTTCTCGCGATACCGAATGCCAGGCGACCACGGCGTGCGGTTCATCTGGAACTCACCACACCAGCGGCCCGCAAAGTCGATCATCTCGTCCGCGAGTTGCGGCGCTGGAAAGACGGGCGCGGACAGCCAGTGCAGGTGCATCGGCTCCAGCGCATCCAGCTCCGCACTCGCCTCGATCATGTGCGTTTCCGGGTCGATGGCAAAGCGCGCGCGATACGTCAGCACGCGGTCTTCGTCCATATAGGTCAGGATCAGGACATTATCGGCTACGTCCGACCGCTCAAGGCAGAACTTCGGTAAAAACGGCGTGCCGTCCCCGTGCCGGATGATCAGGCCGGGCTGGCCCGGAAAGGACCGCGTCGCCTCAGGGCAGATGCTGAGTTCGGGATTCGCATCCAGCATCCCGCCAGTCACATCAAGAGTATAAGCCTCATAAAGCGTCGTCAGATCTTCTTCGTCCGGCAGGCGCGGTCCCCAATAGACAACCTCCGCCAACCGGCCCCTGTCGGAGCCGAGGACCAAAGTCTGACGCCCATCATCGAGGCGCCAACATCTTATCACTTAACAGCCCCCAGGGTCAGACCGGCAATGAAGTGCCGTTGCATCAGGAAGAAACACACCACGGGCGGGATGGCAGCCAGTAACGACGCCGCCGACACGAGGTGCCAGTTGTTCACGAACTGCCCGTTCAGCGCCCGCACACCTGCTGTAATAGGCTTGGCGCTTTCGCCCTGGGTCAGCACATTGGCCCAGAAGAAGTCGTTCCAGACGAAGGTGAAGATCAGAACCGCAAGCGCTGCGATGGCAGGGCGCACAAGGGGCAGCACGACGAACCAGAAAATGCGCCATTCCGCGACGCCCTCGATCCGTGCGGACTCGATCAGGTCGAACGGCAATGCCTTGATGAAGTTGCGCATGAACAGCGTGCAGAAGCCCGTCTGGAACGCCGCGTGGAACAGGAACTGCCCGGCGATGGTGTCATAGAGGCCCGTCTGCACCGACATGTCCCGCACAGGCACCATAAGGATTTGGAACGGGATGAAGTTGCCAGCCACGAACAGGAAGAATAGCGGCAGCGCGACCCGGAACCGGTAGATCGCCAGCGCGTAGCCCGCGAGACACGCAAGGGCGACGGAGATAATGACCGTGGGCACTGTAATCAGCACCGAGTTGATCATGTATTGGGCCGCAGCAGACTGTGTGAAGACAGCAGTATAGTTCTCGATCAGCGCAAATTCCGACGGCCAGCCGAACACGTTGCCCGAGTTAATGTCTGCCGCCGACCGGATGGACGTCAGGAAGATCGCGAGCAAAGGCAGGAGCCACAGGATCAGGGCGAAGGGCAGGAACGCCTGGTATGCAGCCTTGGCCGTAGCGCCCGATTTCTCGATGGGACGTGGAAACATCTCAGCGCCCTCCCTTCTCGTCCTGGTACATGCGCCACAGAAAGTAGCTGATGAAGAACAGCATGATCCCGAACAGCACCGTCGCCACGGACGAGCCGTAGCCATATCGTTCGCCGTACTCGGAAATCGCCACTTCGAACATGTAGTGCGACAGGACGTTGGTGGAGCCGAACGGCCCGCCCTGGGTCATGATCGCGATCATGTCAAAGGATCTGAGCGCCCCGATGACGGTCACGACCACCGCGATGAAGGTCGCCGGTTTCAGTTGGGGCACAACCACGTACCACAGCATCTTCCAGCCCTTCGCGCCGTCCAGCCGCGCCGCCTCGATCTGGTCGGCAGCTACGTTGTTCAGGCCGGTGAGATACAAGATCATGCAGTAGGCGATCTGTGGCCACAGGCCCGCGGCGATGATGCCGTAGGTCGCCCATTGTTCGCTAGACAGGATATCGGGCACGGGGCGTTCGCAGCGGAAGGTGGTGTTGCCGAGGATGTTGGTGGTTTCCTCGCAGAAGATGGCTTTCCAGACCGTGCCAACCACGCCGAAATCGGGGTTGTAGAACCAGCCGAAGATCAGGCCGACGACGACCTGGGAGATCACGAAGGGGAAGAAGAACATCGACTTGTAGAACCGCATCCCTGTCACCGTTTGGTTCAGGAACAGGGCAATGAAGAGGCCCGCGGGGACGGCCAGCATGTAGAGGATCAGCCACGCGATGTTGTTGCGCAGGGAGGTCCAGAAGTTGGGGTCGTCCCAGAGCTTCACGTAGTTTTGGAAACCGACCCAGACGGCGGTGGAATTGCCCTCGGCGTCGTAGAGGCCGTTCCATTCATAGAGGCTGAGCCAGAGCGATTCGAAGATCGGGATGACCACGTAGATGGCGAAGAAAATCAGGGCCGGGATCAGGAAAATCCACGGGGCGATGGCCAGCTTGTTCCGCCTGAACCATCCGGGCTCGGTGGGGGTGCTGGTGTCGGTGACGACGGCATCTGCCATGGACATCCTCCTGGTCTGAGGGAACGTGTCCCACGCTGGGACACCACTTAACCTTTTGAAAAAACAATATTAATGTGTCTTTACAGAAGGTTAATCGGCGAAAATAGGTGCGTTGGGTGAAGGTGCGCAGTGAATGCGCACCCTACGGATTGTGTGCGGTGCGCCGGGGTTGCGCACCGCATGTTTCGAGGCTTAGTAGACCTCGGCTTGGACCTCATCCAGACGCTGCAGGACGTCCATCTTCTTGGACGTGTCCAGCATGAACTCCTGGAAGCCTTCCATGCCTGCCTTGGCCATCGCGGCCGGGGCGTCACGGTCATAGAATTGCGCCAGACCGGTGGCACCGTTCAGCAGCGCAAAGCCCTCCTGGATGAACTTGTCGTCCGAGATGTCAGCCTTGGAGTTGATGGGCAGCTGGCCGATGGTCTTGTTCCACTCGGTCTGCACATCGGGGCGCGCCACGAAGGCCAGCCACTTCTTGGCATCTTCGACGTTCTTGGCGTTGGTCGGTATGAAGAAGGCGTCTGCAGGTGCTTCTTCCGCCGGTGCCACATCGGGGTCGATGGTGGGGAACGGCATGAAGTCGATCTGCTCTTCGGTCAGACCGGCGTTCTTGTAGCCGTCGACCGAGAAGTTGCCCATCACGTACATGGCCGCGTCACCGTTGGCGAAGGGTGCGATCGCATCCTGCCAGGACATCGAGGCGTGGTTGTCGACAAAGCCGCACTCGTTGATCAGCTGTTCCCAGTTGTCGAATGTCGCGACGATGCGGGGGTCGGTGTACTTGATCTCACCCGCGGTCAGCGCGTTGTGCACGTCGTAACCGTTGGTGCGCAGGTTGATGTAGTCGAACACACCGGCGGCGGTCCAAAGGAACTTGGTGCCGATGGTGAAAGGCGTCACGCCGTTCTCTTTCATCTTGCCGCAAGCTGCCAGCAGCTCGTCCCATGTCTGGGGCTCTTCCAGCTCCAGCAGGTCAAAGATGTCTTTGCGGTAGTAGATGCCCCACTGGTAGTAGGAATAGGGCACGCCCCAGATCTTGCCATCGCGGCTCATCGTGGCCTTGATCGCGGCCAGATCTTCGTTGAAGCCGTTTTCTTCCCAGACATCATCGACGGGCTGGAACAGGCCCGCATCGACGAAGGGGGCCATGCGGTTGCCGGGGTACCAGCTGGTCACGTCGGGCGCGTCAGCGGTCAGGAAATTGCGGATCGCGGTCTTGTGCGCTTCGCGGTCGTTGATGTTGACGATGACGTTGATGTCGGGGTTTTCAGCTTTGAATTTCTCGACCGCGTCTTCGAAGCCCTTTTTCGGGCCGGGGTTCAGGTCATCGAAGTTGATGACCAGATCGCGCGCGAAGGCCGTGCCGGCAACAGCCGACAGTGCAATGGCCGCCACGGCGGTTTTCAGATTAAGGAACATTGGTTCTCCTCCCGTTGGTTCCATAACGTTCCGCCGCCGAGCCTGAGTTTTCCTGTCGGCGACGAAATTCAGATTTTCTTTGACACCGGCCCCCGCTTTGTGGAAGTTCCACATAGTGAAACCGGTTTCCAACTATTGGAACTATGCGGGGACACGGCGCGCAGGTCAACAGATTTCATGCGCCACTCTGGGAGGAGACAGATGAACAGTGCAGCCCCCCGGTCGGGGGAGGGAACGATTGCCAAGGCGTTGGAAGTGCTGGACCTTGTGGCCCAGTTGGAACGCCCTGTGCGGTTCTCGGAGCTGCTGGCCCTGTCGCCCCACCCCAAGGCCACGCTGTATCGTCTGGTGCAGACGCTGACATCGCTTGGGATGCTGCGTTACGATGCCGAACGCCAGACCTATGCCCCCGGTTTGCGCCTTGTCCGCTTGGCCCATGCGGCGTGGCGGCAAAGCTCGCTTGCCCCGATTGCGCGGCCCTTTGTCGATGCGCTGAGTGCGCAGGTGGGCGAGACTGTACACCTCGCGCAGATGGATGGTGGGCAGGTTCTGTACGTGGACAAGCGCAACGCGGCCGAGCCACTCGAAATGTTTTCGCAGGCCGGAAAGGTTGGCCCCGGATATTGCACCGGCGTGGGCAAGGCGATGCTTGCCTTCATGGCGGAGGACGCGCTGGACACCGCCCTGTCGCAACAGGCGTGGTTTGCGCATACCGACCATACGCACACGTCCCGCGAATCGCTTTGTGCGGAACTGGCGGAGATTCGCAGCGAAGGCGTTGCCTATGACCGCGAAGAGCACGAGCCCGGCATCATCTGTGTCGCCGCCCCGATCCTGTCCGATGCGGGACGGTCCATCGGCGCGCTGAGCGTCACCACATCCACCGCGCGCAAGTCGCTGGCCGATCTGAGCCAGCTTGCGCCGCATCTTCAATCCACCGCGCGCGATATCGCCGGTGCCGCTGCCAATTGGCAGTTTCCAAGTCAATAAAGGGAGGACACCATGACTGGTGTGACATTGCAGAAAGCCATTAAGCGATACGGGGCCACGCAGGTCATTCACGGCGTGGACCTGACCATCGACGATGGTGAGTTCTGTGTTTTTGTCGGACCGTCGGGCTGCGGCAAGTCCACGCTTTTGCGCATGATTGCGGGGCTTGAGGAAACCAGCGACGGTCAGATCAGCATCGGCACCCGCGATGTGACCCATATGGACCCGGCCGAGCGTGGGGTGGCGATGGTGTTCCAGACCTATGCTTTGTACCCGCACATGACGGTCGAAGAGAACATGGGCTTTGGCCTGAAGATGAATGGTGTGGACAAGGAGACCATCAAGAAGAAGGTCGATGGCGCGTCAAAGATCCTGAAACTGGACGAGTATCTGAAGCGCAAGCCTGCCGCCCTGTCCGGGGGGCAGCGTCAGCGTGTGGCCATTGGCCGGTCGATCGTGCGGGGGCCGGAGGTGTTCCTGTTCGATGAGCCTTTGTCGAACCTCGATGCCGAGTTGCGCGTGGACATGCGGGTCGAGATTGCGCGGCTGCACAAGGAGCTGGGTACGACGATGATCTACGTGACCCACGATCAGGTCGAGGCGATGACGCTGGCCGACAAGATCGTGGTGCTGCGTGCCGGGCATATCGAGCAGGTCGGTTCGCCCATGCATCTCTATCAGGACCCTGACAACAAGTTTGTTGCCGGGTTCATCGGCTCGCCTGCGATGAATTTCGTGAAGGGGGTTGTTGAAGCGGGTGGCGTCCGTTTGCCGGGGCTGGCGGACCGCGTTGTGCCGACGTCCGTGGGCCTGCCGTCGGCGGGGACCGAGGTGATTGTAGGCGTGCGCCCGCAGGACATGTCGCTGGCCGAGGGCGCGTCGCCCATCACGCTGGATATTCGCGAGCGGTTGGGCGGTGTGGCCTATGACTATCTGACCACGCCGACGGGCGAGCGGGTGATTGTGGAGTCGAAGGGCGACATGGCGATGGAGGAAGGGACGCAAGTGACCGTGTCCTTTGACGATGACCGTGTGATGTTCTTTGACGCCAAGACGGAGCAGCGGCTGCGTTAGGTCCGGTTTTAAGCGAGATTGGCCGTCATCTGGGTGTCAGGTGGCGGCTTTTTTGTGGGTTGTGGGTGGATTGGGGTTGGTTTTGCTGAATATCGTTTTTTATTAAACTTAGGCCGGTTTTCTGTCCAAAGAACACTCAAATATATCGCTTTAAGATAACTGGCGATCAGCAAATATCGGTGTGTTTTTGGTGTATTGCCGGTGGGTTACAAGGCAAGTCGATCGATGGGTTTCTCAAGCAACGCTTTTCAAGTGGTCCGCAAGCCGTTGAATCAAAACGGAAGTCCAGCGCGTCACTTCTGATCGCGCAGATACTCCATGATCGCGGGCCGGACGTTCATATCGCCCCTGTGGCGCGCATCCGCGATCACCTTGCGCACTTCATCCAGATTTGACCGTCTTAACAACGACTTGACCGGCCCGATGGAGGCGGGTCGCATCGACAGACGGCGCAGGCCGATGGCGGCAAAGCACAAGGCTTCGACCGGGCGACCTGCGTCCTCGCCACAGAAGGACAGTGCCGTGTCGGTCTGTTCGCAGCGTTCCACGATGCGTTCGATAAACGACAGGAACGACACGTTGAGGGTGTCGTAACGGCGGCGCACTCGCTCATTCTCGCGGTCGGCAGCAAAGAAGAACTGCTTGAGGTCGTTGCCCCCGATGGAGAGAAAACCCACCTCTTCAAAGAATTTCCGGGGCGCAAAGGCGAGGCTGGGTGTCTCCAGCATCGCGCCCACTTCGACCTTTTCCGGCAGCACGTGCCCCAGCCGCGCCTCGCGTTCCATGGCCTTGTCGACCTCGGCGCGGGCTTGCGTGTATTCCTCATACTGCGCGACAAACGGGAACATGAGCGTCAGGGGTCGCCCATCGGCGGCCCGAATGAGCGCCTGCAACTGCATCCGCATCACACCGGGTTTGTCGAGGCCCACACGGATCGCGCGCCAACCGAGCGCCGGGTTCGGCTCGTCATTGGGCTTCATGTAGGGCAGCACCTTGTCCGACCCGATGTCGAGCGTGCGGAAGATCACGGGCTTGCCCCCCGCCGCATCCAGCACGCGCGCATAGAGCGCCGACAACTCGGACCGTTTGGGCATCTGGTTGCGCACCAGGAACTGCAATTCCGTGCGGAACAGGCCCACACCCTCGGCCCCCGACCCCTGAAGCGACGGCAGATCGGCCATCAGCCCTGCGTTCATATGCAGGGACACCACGTTGCCGCAGAGCGTTTCGGCTGGCTTGTCCCGGATCGACGCATAGCGTTCCACGGCAGCCGCCTGCATCGCCATCTTGTCGCGGAAGGCGGTCACCACAGTGTCGTCCGGGCGCAGGTGCACGATGCCCTGTTCGCCGTCGACCATCACGTGATCGCCGTTCAGCGCTTCAAGCGTTGCACGCTCGGCATGGACAATCAGCGGAATGGCCAGCGCGCGTGCAACGATGGCGGCGTGGCTGCCGACTGACCCGGCTTCCAGAATGATCCCCTTGAGGCTGCGGCCATAGTCCAGCAGTTCCGCAGGCCCGATATTGCGGGCAACGAGGATCGGATCGGCGGGCATCTCGGCCCCGGTGTCGGACCCCTGCCCGGTCAGGATGCGCAGCAGACGGTTCGACAGATCGTCAAGATCGCTCAACCGTTCGCGCAGATAATTGTCCGTTGCCTGCCCCATACGGGCGCGGGCCAGGGACTGCTCTTTCTCAACGGCGGCTTCGGCGCTGAGACCGTTGGAAATGTCCTCCTGCATCCGCCGCATCCAGCCCTTGGAATTGGCAAACATGCGATAGGCTTCAAGGACTTGCGCCTGTTCCTTGTCAGCGGCAAGCGCGAGCATCTTGTCGACGCCAACACGCAATTCCTCGACCGCCTCGGTCAAGCGCTCCAGCTCGCGATGCGGATCATCGGCGATGGGGTTCGTGACCACGACACGCGGTTCGTGCAGCCAGATATGGCCTTCTGCCACCCCTTCCTGTGCGACAGTGCCGCGCAGCATGACCGGCTGCGAGTGCCGCGCGCCCATGGCGGCACCCTCGCCCACGAAAGCGCCGAGCTCAGCCATCTCGGCCAGAACCATAGCCACGACTTCGAGGGCATAGACCTCGTCCGCGGAAAACTCGCGCGCCTCTTTCGATTGTACGACCAGCACGCCCAGCGCCTCGCCCAACCGCTGCACGGGCACGCCGAGGAAGCTGGAAAACACCTCCTCCCCCGTTTCGGGCATATAGCGGAATCCACGCGCATTGGGGGCATCGGCGGTGTTCACCACCTGCCTGCGCCGCGCGACCCGGCCCACCAGACCTTCGCCCAGCCGCATCCGGGTCCGGTGCACGGCGTCCGGGTTCAACCCTTCTGTGGCGCACAGTTCAAGCGTTTCTTCATCCCGGAACAGATAGATCGAGCACACCTCGCACCCGATGCTGGTGGCGATCAGATAGGTGATCTTGTTCAACCGCGCCTGGCCCGGGTCATCCCCCGCCATGGCGTCGCGCAAGCGGCCCAGCAGCTTGCGGCTCTCTGTTTCAAGGCGTTCGGCCATTGCCGCGCTGTCCCCACGTCGATCCTGCGACGACAGCTTAGATCACAGGGGGGCGCAAAGCGAAACGACAAAGCGACCTACCAAGCGTCAAGTTTCCCGTATAAGTGGTATATGCGCTGTAATCCGCAGCATCAGGCAGATCAATTTGCCAATTGAGCAATCATCCTGTCCACATAGGCGCTGCAGAGGAAAATGGTGCGCCCGTTGCGCTGCCAGCCGGCCGTTCCGTCACATTGCGCCAGTTCCAGCGTGACGCGGGAGTGCCAGTCGATACGGGTCAGCATGTCCAGCGCGGTCTCGATCAGGCCGCGATTGGCCATCGCCATACCTTCCAGATCCGGGTCGACGCGCAGGCCCACTTCGGTCACCCGCGCGTCGGGGTCCATCCACAAGGGCTGAAGCGTGCGCCGCCAGCTGCGCAACACTTCCGGGGCCATATCGGCGCAATTGTCGCGCGCGTTTTCGTTCATCATTTGCCGGTCAGCGAGCGCCGTGTAGCGGTCCGGATCAAAACCATAGAGCAGGCAGATCATCCGCCCCGCCAGTTGTGCGTCTGGGCGATATTCCGAAAATGGTCCCGGTGTTGCACCGTCGGCCCGGTGCTGCGCTGCGCGCGCCTCGATGATGGCCTCGGCCCTTTCGGGCAGGGTCAGGTAGATGTAAGCGGTCGCGAAATCCTCGGCGATGCCCTCTTCGGGACCAAGGATGGGCAGGTCAAATTCGCGCAGAACCGCATGCCCGGCTTCATGCGCGATGACGTGCAAGAGCGCGTTGCCCACGCGCTCCGGCAATTGGGTTGCTGCGGCCGGAACAGCCCAGATCACAAGAAGAAAAGCGTAGAGCGTGCGCAACATTGACACGCCTCCTGACGTCGGCGTTGCGCTCTAGATGGGGGCTTAGGCCGCTTTGTCCAACTCGAAGGCGTCGTGCAGGGCCTGCACCGCCAATTCCATGTATTTGCGGTCAATCAGCACGCTGATCTTGATCTCGGACGTGGTGATGACCTTGATGTTGATACCCTCGGCGCTCAGGCACTGGAACATCTTGGCCGCGACGCCGGTGTGGCTGCGCATCCCGATGCCCACGACGCTGATCTTGGCGACATCCGTGTCGGCGATCAGCTCGTGGAAGTTGATGATCCCTTCGCCCTTGGCGGCGTCCATCGCCTTTTCCGCGCGCGCGACCTGATCGGTGGGACAGGAGAAGGTCATGTCCGTCCGCCCCTCTTCCGAGATGTTCTGGACGATCATATCGACGTTCACGCCCGCCTCGGACAGCGCGGTAAAGATGGTGGCGGCGATGCCGGGGCGGTCGGCGACAGACACAAGCGTCATCTTCGCCTCGTCTCGGGAAAAGGCCACACCGGCCACGACATTGCTTTCCATGATATCCTCCTCGTCGCAGACCAGCGTGCCTGCATTGTCGGATTGTTCTTCGAAACTCGACAGCACGCGCAGGCGCACTTTGTAGCGCATCGCGAGCTCGACCGAACGGGTTTGCAGCACCTTGGCGCCGAGCGAGGCGAGTTCCAGCATTTCCTCGAACGCGATCTTTTCGAGCTTGCGCGCCTTGGGGCTGACCCGTGGGTCGGTGGTATAGACGCCGTCGACGTCCGTATAGATGTCGCAGCGCTCCGCGTCGAAGGCCGCGGCAAAGGCGACAGCGGTGGTGTCCGAGCCGCCCCGGCCCAGCGTGGTGATGCGTCCTTCTGGGCTGATGCCCTGGAAACCGGCGACCACGGCGACGCGCATGCCCTCGCCGAACTTGGCGTTGATGTTGTCGGTGGGGATCTCTTCGATACGGGCCGACGAATGCGACGAGTTTGTCTTCAACGGCACCTGCCAGCCCTGCCAGGACCGCGCGGGCACGTCCATTTCCTGCAGGGTCAGGGCCATAAGCCCGGCGGTCACGTTCTCTCCGCTCGACACGACGGCATCATATTCGCGGGCATCAAACAGGGGCGAGGTTTCGTTCACCCAGCCCACCAGCTCGTTGGTCTTGCCCGACATGGCCGACACGATGACGATCACGTCATAGCCCTTGGCCACCTCGACGCCCACGCGCTTGGCAGCGCGGCGGATGCGGTCCAGCGTGGCGACAGATGTGCCGCCGAATTTCATCACGAGAACAGGCATGAAGGGCCCCAATTTTTCGTCCGCCCGGCCTTACCCGTGCGCCCGCAAAGTTGCAAGGACGCGCGACGCCAAGGCACGCTGCTTCTTCTGACGAAAAATACGATCGGGGGAGCTCGAGGGGGCAGACAGCCCCCTCGTCAGCAAAAATGAATCACGTCGCCGAAGGCATCCTTTGGATCAGGTACGGATCAATAGGCGTGCGCGCGCCCGTCCCAGGTCTCGAAACAGCCGGTGGTCTCGTGGTTCAGAGCAGCAAAGCGCTGCATCAGCCCCACCACCGCCTCGTCCACGGTGATGTCGGCCGCACCGCCGCCCATATCCGTCTGCACCCAGCCGGGGTGATAGATGCCCACTGCCACCTCGCCCGCCAAATCCGACGACAGATTGCGCCCCAGGTTCAACACAGCGGCCTTGGACGCGCGGTAGATGTAGCTGCCGCCTGGCGCGCGGGTGTGCGAGGCCATCTGAGACGAGATGATCGCGATGCGCGGCGCAGGGGCGGCACGCAGGTTCGGCAGCAGGGTTTGAACGGTCAGGAACACACCCGTCACGTTCGCAGCAAAGGTCTGCGCCCAGAGATCAGCGGCATAGCCGGTTTCGAGATCATTGCCCTTGTCCAGGTAGACGCCCGCGTTGCAGACCAGCAGATCAATCGGTCGCCCGGCAAGCTGCGCGGCCATCGCGCGGTGATCCTGTGGCTGGGTGACATCCAGTGTCACCTCCGCCCCGGATGACCGGCCCGTGCCGGTTACGTCGTGCCCTTGCGCGCGATAGGCTGCGGCCAGACCGGCGCCAATGCCCCGGGTCGCCCCGGTGATCAGAATGTGCATGGAAACCCTCAGTTCGCTTTGCGTGACGGGATAAAGGGCAGCGGGGCCACGGGCACGCCGTCTTCGATCAGTTGCTTGGCCTCTTCCCGGTTCGCCTCGCCCCAGATCGGGCGGTCAGGCTGTTCGCCCAGATGCTGCGCCAACGCTTCGGAGGCAAAGTTGCCGCCCACATATGTGGCGTTCTTCTCGACCGCCTCGCGCATCTTGGTCATCGCTGCCTCGACCTCGGACCCCGGTGCCGACAGGTCCGGCTCGGGTGCACCCTCTTTGGCCGTGCTGACACGCGGTGCCATGATGGCCTTGGCCACATCGGACGTCCCGCAGACCGAGCAAGACAGGTGACCCGCCGCCTTCAGACTGTCAAAGGCGTCGGCACCGGCAAACCAGCTTTCGAAGTCGTGCCCATCGGCACATTTGAGTGCATACTTGATCATCGCTGCAAGAGCATAGGGGCTAGGAGAAGAAGGTCAAAGGCGCAAAAGGCACTGACCTACGCCAGGTAGCGCGGGTCAAAATCGCGCAGTATGCGGGCCAGTTCCGGAGAATCCACCATCTGCGCCGCCTTCTTCCGGCTCACCCACTTGCGTTTGCGCTCGGACGCTTCGGGATAATCGCCTGCCAGCGACTTCACCTTGAGCGCATAGACCATGGCCACGACCGGCAGCCCGGCATCATCCCCCATGTCCTTGCTATAGGAGAACATGCCCAGCGGGCGCTGATCGGCGCGCCCCTTGGCTCCGGCCTCTTCCCACGCTTCCTGCGCGGCACTGTCACCCGGGGTCAGCCCGTCCATTGGCCAACCCTTGGGAATGATCCACCGCCGCGTACGGCGCGAGGTCACCAACAGCACTTGCACCTTGTCGTTGTTCAACCGGTAGCACAGGGCCGCAAACTGGGTCCGCACATCCGCTTTTTTTGCCCGCCCTAAAGACAGCGGGAGTTGTTTGATCATCGGGGCCGTCACTGCCCTGCCCTCCGTAATTATGGGTAATATAACGCTGTTTTTGGTTAATGACCAGTTATCGGGCACATTGTGGACCTATAAGGACCGGTAGGCGGTGGCATCCTTGCACCACGACCTTCGCATCGAAGCGGCGTTTTAGCCTTGAGGCACCGTGCGGCTTGCCCAATAGTTCGGGGCGATGAAAAGCCTGAACTGGATCAAGGGCTTGGTGCTGGTTTGCGTGGCCGCATCAAGCATGACAAGCGCGCGGGCGGAGCCTGTGCGCCTGTTTGCTGCGGCGTCCTTGCAAGGGCCGCTCGACGACGTGGCCCAGGCCTGGGATGGCGACGTTGTGATCAGCTATGGCGGCAGCGGTGCGATGGCGCGCCAGGTCAGCCAGGGCGCACCTGCTGACGCCGTGATCCTTGCAAATGCAGACTGGGCCGCGTGGCTGGTGGACCGCGGCATAGGGACAGAGACGGCCAGTCCCCTTCTGTCCAACAGCCTCGTGGTTGTCGGACCCTTGGCTGCGCCACCCCTGCCCGATGTAACGGCCGAAGTGCTTTTGGCGCGTTTGGACGGCGGGCGCCTCGCCATGGGCCAGCACCTGTCGGTTCCGGCAGGCATCTACGCGCACGCCTGGTTGAGCGACATCGGCGCGTGGGACACGGTCCGGCCCCACCTTGCCGAAACCGAGAACGTGCGCGCGGCGCTTGCCCTTGTGGCACGGGGCGAGACGCCCCTCGGGATCGTCTATGCCTCTGACGCGGCGGCCAGCGACGATGTGAGCGTGGTCTACACTGTGCCCACGGACAGGCATCCTGCGATCATCTACCCAGGCATTGCCCTGACCCCCGATGGCGAGGCCTTTCTCAACCATTTGGCCGCACGCACCGATACCTTTGTTGCCGCGGGGTTCCGCGCGCCATGATGCTGGACGCTGCCGGATGGACGGCCTTGCGCCTGTCGCTGCTGGTGGGCGTGACCGCCACCCTGGTGGCCCTGCCCCTGGCCATCTGGATCGCGTGGCTGCTGGCCCGGCGCGAGTTCTGGGGCAAATCGGCCCTGAACGCGCTGGTCCACCTGCCCCTCGTGCTGCCCCCGGTCGTGACCGGCTACCTGCTGCTGATCGGATTTGGCCGCAATGGCCCGGCGGGCCGCTTTCTGGAAGAGACTTTTGGCCTAGTCTTCGCCTTTCGCTGGACGGGGGCGGCCCTTGCGGCTGGCATCATGGGCTTTCCCCTTATGGTCCGTGCCATCCGCCTCGCCATCGAAGCCGTCGATCCAAAGATCGAGGACGCGGCCCGCACCCTTGGGGCGCCCGGCTGGGCCGTCTTCGGCTCCATCACCCTGCCCCTGATCCTGCCCGGCGTGCTGGCGGGCGCTGTCATGGGCTTTGCCAAGGCCATCGGCGAGTTCGGCGCCACCATCACTTTCGTCGCCAATATCCCCGGCGAGACGCAGACGCTGCCCTCGGCCATCTACGCGCTTTTGCAGGTGCCGGGCGGCGAGGATGCAGCGATCAAGCTGGTGATCTGGGCCTGTATCATTGCGCTGGGGGCCGTGGCCTTGTCGGAATGGCTGGCCCGCCGGGTCGCACGCAGGATTGCGGGCGCATGACGCTCTCGGTTGCCCTCCGCCACCGTTTTGGTGGGTTCGATCTGGATGTCGCCTTTGACGCTGGACCGGGGGTTACCGCCCTGTTTGGCCGGTCGGGGGCCGGCAAGACGACCATTGTGAATGCCGTTGCCGGCCTATTGCGCCCGGATCACGGGCAGATCACGCTCGATGGCACCCGGTTCGACACGTTGCCGGTGCACCGGCGCCGCGTCGGGTACGTGTTTCAGGACGCGCGCCTGTTTCCGCATATGACCGTGGCCGACAATCTGGACTATGCCAGCCGGTACGGCGCGCGCGCCAGTGACCGGCCCCGGATCATCGAGATGCTGGGCATCGGCGCGCTGCTGGACCGCCGTCCTGCCACGTTGTCGGGCGGGGAGAAGCAGCGTGTCGCCCTAGGCCGGGCGCTGTTGTCGAACCCGCGGCTGTTGCTGATGGATGAGCCGCTGGCCGCACTCGACGGACCGCGCAAGGCCGAGATCCTGCCCTATCTCGACCGGCTCAAGGCCGAGACAGGCGTGCCAATCCTCTATGTCAGCCATGCGGTGGACGAGGTCGCGCGACTGGCTGATCACATGGTGCTGTTGGCGGGGGGCCGGGTCGCGCGTGCGGGGCCGCTTTTTGACGTGATGGCCGATCCTGCGGCCGTGCCGCTGCTGGGGGTGCGGGAGGCGGGCGCGGTCCTGCGCGCGCGCGTCGTGGAGCATGGCGAGGATGGGCTGAGTACCCTGCAGCTCGCGGCAGGCACCATCCAGCTTCTGGGCGTGCAGGCGCCGGTCGGGGCCGAGGTGCGTCTGCGCGTGCTGGCGCAGGATGTGCTTTTGTCGCTGACCGAGCCGCAGGGGCTGAGTGCGCAGAACATCCTGCCCGTCACCATTCGCACCATTCGCGCAGGCGATGGACCGGGGGCTGCGATTGCGCTGGATGCGGGTGGGGACGCCCTGTTGGCGCGTGTCACGGGGCGGGCTGTACAGAGCATGGGGCTGGTAGAAGGTCAGCAACTCTTTGCAGTGATCAAGGCCACGTCGGTGGCGCAGTCGGCGATCTCGGGCGGCGCTACTTGAGGGCCAGCACCTCGCGGCGTAGTCGTTCGACCATGGCCTGGTGCGGCTGATCCGCCTCGACCGACAGGCGGCGCAGGCCGAAATGCACATGGGCCATGTCGGTGTAATACTTGGTGTAGCTGAAGTTGATCGCGGCCCCTGCGGCAGCACCCAGAACAGGCACGGCCTGTGCCGCCAGCTTCTGCCCCAGAACAACGGCCAGTTTTGGTGCAACACGGGTGATCATGGCCTGCATCGCCGCACCGCTGAGCGCCATGCGGGCCGACAGGAAGCCGATGTCGGAGCCGTCGTCATGTTCCAGCGGGCCAGCGGCGGAAAAGACCTGAATGCAGTCGAACCGCACCGAGTCTGCGGTGGCGTCAAACCCGTGTTCTTCGGCCACGCCCTCGATCACGCGCAACAGCAGCGTGGTTGTGACGGGCAACTCGGCCAGTGCCGTGGGCAACCCGCCAAAGCCACCGGCTGCGCCCATGGCCGCACTCACCGTTGCGTTCAGCCACTCCGCCTGATCCGGCACCATGCCGCGCGACCGGCTGGCCGCGCCCAGCGCCTGGGTCAGTGCGGCGCGGGTCGCGTCGGTCAACTGGTCCTGCACGGGTTCAGGCAGGCGGTTCAACAGCCCGTCGGCCTGCGTGCCAAGGGCATTCAGCACCTGGATACCCATGCCACCCGCGGCCTTGTAACGCTTGGCGAGGCGATCAAGCTCATCTTCGGTGTTCAGCGGATCGGGTACGACGATGATCTGGTTCAT
Organism: Tateyamaria omphalii; assembly: GCF_019802125.1. GTDB lineage: Bacteria > Pseudomonadota > Alphaproteobacteria > Rhodobacterales > Rhodobacteraceae > Tateyamaria > Tateyamaria omphalii_B. The sequence goes on along the minus strand of NZ_JAHVHT010000001.1, from coordinate 542,403 downwards.
GGCCTCAAGATGGGCAGGACCACCGCCCATATCAACTGAACCGCGCAACATCCCCGGCAATCCCGGTCCATGCGCCGGGTTTCAGATCCCGACCCAGCACCCGGTCGGGGTTCGTGGGCGGCGGCATCACCACATCTGCAAGACGCGCAAACCCGAAGCGTGAATAGTACGGCGCGTCGCCCACCAGCATGACCCGGTCCCAGCCCGAAAGCTGCGCGCGGCTGAGCGAGGTCTCGATCAGCTCACCGCCCAAGCCCTCGCCCTGCCGTGTGGGGTGCACGGCGACCGGGCCCAAAAGCAGCGCCGATTGCACGCCAATACGCACAGGCCAATAGCGGATGGCCCCTGCCAGAATGCCGTCGATATCCCGCGCCACATGGCTCAGCCCCGCAACGGGGGGTACGTCATCGCGCAAACGGTAAGACGACAACGCCTCGCGCCCCGGCGCAAAGCACAGATCATAAAGGGCCTCGACCTCCCACCGATCCTCGGGCGTCTCTGTGCGCAGATGGTACATGGGTGGTGCGGAGCATATCGTTCGTCAGGGCTGGCCCCCGCCCTAGCATGGCGATAACCCTTGCGCAAACGCACGAATTGGAGGCCCCATGTTCTACCGCCCCGCCGACGGCCACGGCCTGCCGCACAACCCCTTCAACGCCATCGTCACACCCCGCCCCATCGCCTGGGTGGCGACGCGCGGCAGTGACGGTTCGGACAATCTGGCGCCCTATTCCTTCTTCAACGCCACGGCCTACGTCCCGCCGCAGGTCATGTTTGCATCGACTAGTGCCAAGCCCGACCGCGACGGGACCAAGGACACCGTCGCCAACATCCGCGACACCGGCGTGTTCTGCGTGAACATCGTGGAATACGCGATGAAGGATGTGATGAACCAAACCTCCGGCGACTGGAGCGCGGACACGGACGAGTTCTCGCTCGCTTCCGTGGACAAGGGGGAATGTACCGAGATCAACTGCCCCCGCGTGGCCGCAGCCCCTGCATCGCTTGAATGCCGCATGACCCAGATCCACAAGATCAAGGGTGAGACGAACTATGTCGTGTTCGGAGAGGTCGTGGGCATCCACTTGCGCGACGATTGCGTGGTGGACGGCGTGTTCGACGTGCTGAAATTCAATCCGCTCACACGTATGGGCTATCGCGACTATTCCGTGATCCGCGAGAAGTTCAGCCTCAAGCGGCCGGGCGAATGACATTTCCGGACCCGCACCGCGCCTATCCCGTCACCCTGCCTGACGGGACCGAGCATCAGGGCACCGTCTTTCTGAACCAGGTGATCGACAATCCGGGATGGGAGGTCGGGGACTACACCTACGCCTCTGACTTTTCACCGGTGGCTGACTGGGCGGTGCATCTGGCACCGTATCTTTTCGGGTACGGGCCGGAAAAACTGCGGATCGGGCGCTATTGCCAGATCGCGCATGGTGTCCGTTTCATCACGTCCGGCGCAAATCACGCCATGGACGGGCTGACGACGTTTCCTTTTCCCATCTTCGATCCTACGCAAATGGCCAGCTATCAGCCCGACAGCCGCGATACGGTGATCGGCCATGATGTGTGGCTGGGCTACGGCGCCATTGTCTGTCCCGGTACGCGGATCGGCAACGGCGTGATCGTGGGCGCAGGTGCCGTGGTGCGGGGCGACGTGCCCGACTACGCCATCGTCGCGGGCAACCCGGGCCAAGTGGTGCGGATGCGGTTTTCGGAAGCCGAGATCGAGACACTGAATGCACTTGCCTGGTGGGATTGGCCCGCAGATCGGGTTGCGGCGGCGGTGCCCGCCTTGCAGGCCGGCGATGTCGCAGCCTTGAGCAAATGCTGACGCAGTCGTCGCCCGAAACGCGCGGTTGTCCCAAGAGGTGAGATGTTCACAGAACGTCGGTCGACCGCATCGCGCAAAGGCAGAGCCATTGTCGCGTCAATTCGTTGCCGTAGGCGAATAGGCGCGCAATTGGCGGTTTGATCCCGCTGCCCATTCAAGGCCAACGTCGTCGCATGCTAGGCTCATCTGACATAAACGGCTTTGGAGATTGGCCATGAGCAAAGTAATTGCACTGACCGCAACAGCGGCATTTCTAGGCCTTTCGGCCTGCGGCGACACGACAGCACAGCGTGCTGTGGTCGGCGGCGCCATCGGGTGTGCGGCCGGTGAAGTTCTGGCCAACGGCCGCTGCGTCGAAGGTGCCGTTGTGGGCGCCGGTGTTGGCGTGATCACCGAGTAACGCAAAGCGCGCGGACCGTCCGCGCGCAGACCAGCACGACCGCACAGGCTGTCGCTGGACGAAAAAGGGCCAAACCGCTCAGCGGATTGGCCCTATTTTTGTGCTGGCAAGTGGACAGGGAAACGTCAGTGCCCGCCCAGAATGCCCGTGCGCACACCGTAATCCGTTGCAATCTCGTAATCCGGGTCGTCATCACTGTCGACGATCAGGTGCCCGGCCTTGGTAAGCAGCTTGTGGCAATCGTGGGTCAGGTGCCGCAACTGTACCCGCTTGCCTGCCTCCTGATACTTGGCGGCCACCGCTTCGATCGCTTGCAGGGCGGACTGGTCCACCACGCGACTGTCGGCAAAGTCGATGATGACCTCACGCGGATCGGTGTCGATCTTGAACATCTCGACAAAGCCCGTGGCCGAACCGAAAAACAGCGGCCCCTGCACCTGATAGACGCGCGCGCCTTCGGGCGTTGTATAGGTCTTGGCATGGATACGGCGGGCGTTGTTCCAGGCATAGGCCAACGCCGACACGATCACACCGACGACCACGGCCACAGCGAGGTCCTCCATCACCGTCACAACTGTCACCAACACGATGACAAAGGCATCGGTCAAAGGCACCTTGCGCAGGATCTTGAGAGAGTTCCAGGCGAACGTCCCGATCACCACCATGAACATCACGCCCACAAGAGCGGCCAGCGGGATCAGTTCGATGACGGACGAACCAACAAGGATAAAGGCCAGCAGAAACAGCGCCGCCGCCACACCGGCGATGCGCGTACGCCCGCCGGACTTCACGTTGATCATGGATTGCCCGATCATGGCGCAGCCGCCCATGCCACCGAAGAATCCGGTGGCTGTGTTGGCAAGCCCCTGCGCGATGCACTCTTGCGAGGCCCCACCGCGCTGGCCGGTCAGATCGCCCACCAGGTTCAGGGTCAAAAGGCTTTCGATCAGGCCGATGGCGGCGAGGATCACCGCGTAGGGCAGGATGATCTCGAACGTTTCCCAGGTCAGCGGCACCATCGGGATGTGGAAAGGCGGCAGCCCTCCTTCGATACTGGCCAGATCGCCCACGCGCGGCACATCCAGACCAAAGGCAATCACGATGGCGGCCACGATCCCGATGCCGGCCAGTGGCGCAGGGATTGCGCGCGTCACGCGCGGCGCCAGCCAGATGATCGCCATGGTCAGCGCCACAAGGCCCAACATCATGTACAGCGGCATCCCCGACAGCCAGTCACCCCCCGCCATGCCGTGACCCGATGCCTCGGCACTGCCGGGCACCTTGAACTGCGTCAGCTGGGCGAGGAAAATTACGATGGCCAGGCCGTTCACAAAGCCCAGCATCACCGGGTGCGGCACGAGGCGAATGAACTTGCCCCATTGCATCACCCCCGCGAAGATCTGCAAGAGCCCCATAAGGACAACGGTCGCAAACAGGTACTCAACCCCGTGCTGCGCCACGAGCGCCACCATCACCACGGCCAAGGCCCCGGTTGCACCGGAGATCATGCCCGGTCTGCCGCCGAAGAGCGCAGTGATGAGGCCCACCATGAACGCCGCATAAAGCCCCACCAGCGGGTGCACCCCCGCGACAAAGGCAAAGGCCACCGCCTCGGGCACAAGCGCCAGCGCCACGGTCAGACCGGACAACAGGTCGGTCTTGATCTGTCCAGGCGTCAGCTTGGTGTCGCCGGGCGCGATGGAAAAATCACCAAAGCGGGTCTTGGCATTGAGATTGTCGAGAAAGGCCATGCGGGGTCCGTCTGCTCTTGGGGGCGCGATCGGTGGCGTCTAAACCATGAAAGGGTTAAAGACCATTGCACCATACGCGGGTCTGTCATGTGTGCAGCACATAGCAGCTTCGAACCGGATGGCACGGTATTTCTCGGTATGCCGTGGCCGCGCGGCACAATTGGACAATGCGTCTACACGTATCTGGTCCAACGCGCCAAGCGCATGACACCTTAAACCACGGACCGACAGAAGACGGCTGAACCCGGTATGTCTCTAATTTTCCACATCGCATTTCAGTCCCTTAGAGGCGCGTTAACGGGGCTGCGGATACGGTCGCTTCCGACACGTCAAAGGGACCCACGCGATGGAAAGCACGGCATTCAACACCCACAAAAGGTCGGCGGATGAAGTGATACGGCGCGCCCTGTCCAGCGTGCGCGAACATCTCGGTATGGAAATCGCCTACCTGTCCGAGATCGAGGGGAACACGTCAATTTTTCGTGCGGTCGACGCGCCCGGCCTCGAAGATCTGGTCAAACCGGGGGACCGCCGGTCGCTCGACGACGTCTATTGCCGCCACATTGTCGAGGGTCGGCTGCCGTCGCTCATCGCGGATACGGCTGACATTCCTCTGGCAGCTTCGATGCCCATCACGGCACAAGTGCCCATCGGCAGCCATGTCAGTGTCCCGATCCGCCGGGATGATGGATCGGTCTACGGCATGTTCTGCTGCCTATCGCCCACGCCGAACCCGTCGCTCAACGCGCGCGATCTGGCGATCATGGAAATGTTTGCCGATCTCTGTGCCGATCAGGTCAACGGCGCGATCGAGGTTGAAAAGACCCGCGCCACGAAAACCGCCCTGATCCAAAGCATTCTGGACACGCGCGCGTTCGCGGTCGTCTATCAACCGATCTATCATCTCGGCAGCGCCCGCCCATCGGGCTTTGAAGCGCTGTGCCGCTTCAAGGGCGAACCCTACCGTTCACCCGATATCTGGTTTGCCGAAGCCGAAGATGTCGGCCTTGGGATCGACCTCGAACTGGCAGTGATCGACGCTGCCTTGAATGGTTTCGCATCTTTGCCGGATGACGTGTACCTGTCGGTCAACGCATCCCCCGCCACAGCCACATCCGGTCGCCTGGCCGAGGTGTTTGCCGGGCACCCCATCGACAGGATCGTTCTGGAGATCACGGAACACAGCGCCGTCGAGGACCCGCGGGCGTTGATGTCCGAACTGCAGACCTGGCGCGATCTTGGCCTGATCCTCGCCATTGACGACGCGGGGGCGGGCTATTCGGGCTTGCAGCAAATCGTGCATCTGGCGCCCGATATCCTCAAGCTCGACATGTCACTGACATCCGGCATCGACATGGACGCTGCCAAACGATCACTCGCCGCCGCCATGGTTCATTTCGCCACGGAACAGAATTCGATCATCGTGGCCGAAGGGATCGAGACCGAAGCCGAACTGAACACGCTGCGCAAGATCGGCGTCCATCGCGGCCAGGGCTGGTTCCTGGGCAAGCCTGCGCCGCTCGACATCACGCTCTGTGAGGTCTTGAAAGTGGCCCGGCCCAAGCAAGCCTGATCTGCAACGCCATCTGGTGGTCTTCGGGGCCAACGGGATCCGCTTCCCGTTTCATCGCAATTCGCAACCCGCAAAGGATGGTCACGCGCGCCGATCGGTCACGTTCAACCAGTTGGGCAGCACCGCACCACAACACTCTGCACATGCACCCCGTGCCACGCCACCCGTTGCAGAAAGGCGCCGCTGAGCAGGAGCGTTTTCCGGATGAAGCAGACGCGCAATCTCTCAGCCAAAGGCCAGGCGGTTCCCCATGGCGCGCCCGCAGAGGTTCTTGGGCGGGGACGCCACTTGCCCATCCCGTCGCGCGGTCTGCACGCGAATCGCGTTGCACATGACAGCACCCGTTGCGCCCTCCCCAACCTCAGCGCGCGGTAGGGGTGCATGGGGGGTGTACGCATGGTGCACGGCTGGTGTACGGGTGGTGGCGGCCTGTTTCTGGTTCAAAAAAATTTTCAGTCCCGGCACGAGAGACTTCCATGACCCGTACCAAAATCGCAGTGATCGGTGGCTCCGGAATCTACGACATTGACGGGCTGGAAGGAGCCGAATGGACCGCGGTTGAGACGCCGTGGGGCGCACCTTCGGACCAGATCCTGACCGGCACATTGGATGGCGTGGACATGGCGTTCCTGCCCCGCCACGGGCGCGGCCACGTGCATTCGCCAACAACCGTGCCCTACCGCGCGAACATCGACGCGCTGAAGCGATTGGGGGTGACGGATGTGATCTCGGTCTCAGCCTGTGGCAGTTTCCGCGAAGAGATGGCGCCGGGAGATTTTGTCGTTGTAGATCAATTCATTGACCGCACCTTTGCCCGCGAAAAGTCGTTCTTCGGAACGGGCTGCGTGGCCCATGTATCGGTCGCCCATCCCACGTGTCCGCGTTTGAGCGATGCTTGCGAAACGGCCGCGCGGGTCGCCGGGATCAGCGTGCACAGGGGCGGCACCTATCTGGCGATGGAAGGGCCGCAATTTTCGACATTGGCCGAGTCCAAGATGTACCGCGAAAGCTGGGGCGCCGACGTGATCGGAATGACCAACATGCCCGAGGCCAAACTCGCCCGCGAGGCCGAGCTGTGCTATGCCTCCGTCGCCATGATCACTGATTATGACAGCTGGCACCCTGACCACGGCGAAGTGGATGTAACCCAGATTATTCAAATACTTATGGGCAACGCGGATAAGGGTCGCGCGCTCATCAAACGGCTGCCCGCCCTGCTCGGCGCAGAGCGCGCGCCCTGCCGCCATGGCTGCGATCGGGCGCTGGAATTTGCGATACTCACGCAGCCCGACAATCGTGATCCGGCCCTCGTGGCCAAGCTCGACGCAGTCGCCGGCCGCGTCCTCTGACATCTTCCAACGGAGCACCATATGCCCTTAGATCTCTGGCTGACATTCGTCATCGCCTCGACCGCCCTGCTGGTGATTCCCGGCCCCACGCTGATAATGGTGCTGAGCTATGCAATGACACAAGGCAAACGGGTCGCCGTCGCCTCCGCCCTCGGGGTTGCAGCCGGGGACCTGATCGCGATGACCCTTTCGGTCATCGGGCTCGGTGCGCTGTTCCTGACCTCGGCGCTGGCCTTCACTGTCCTGAAATGGGTGGGCGCGGTGTACCTTGTCTATCTCGGTCTTCGGATGCTGCTGAGTGCCAGAACACCGCAACAAACCACCCTGATGGACAAGCCCGCGGGGCAAAGGCCGGGCAAGGTGTTTCGCGATCTGGCGACGGTGACGGCACTGAACCCGAAATCCAACACCTTCTTCGTGGCCTTCGTGCCGCAATTCATTGATCCCACGGCATCTTTCGCCCCGCAAGCCGCCATCTTGATCGCGACCTTCGTGGGCATCGCGGGCGTCAACGCCCTGATCTTTGCCCTTGCCGCAAACGCCATGCGCAGCCGCATCACGCGCCCTGTCGTCCAGATGTGGCTGACCCGCGCGGGCGGGGCCACGCTGGTGGGCATGGGCGTTCTGACAGCCACCCTTCGGAGAGCCACATGAAGACCGTTCAGGATTACATCCGCACCATCGTCGACTTCCCCCACGAGGGGATCATGTTCCGCGATGTGACGACCCTGTTTGCCGACCCGCGCGGGTTCCGGATCGCCGTCGATCAGATGCTGCACCCCTATGCCGGGCTCGAGATCGACAAGGTGGTGGGACTGGAGGCGCGGGGCTTCATTCTGGGCGGCGCCATAGCCCACCAGTTGAGCGTTGGCTTCGTGCCGATCCGCAAGAAAGGCAAACTGCCAGGCGCCACGATCAGTGAGGCCTACACGCTCGAATACGGCGAGGCGATCGTCGAAGTGCATGATGATGCGATCAAGGCAGGAGAGAAAATCCTGCTCGTCGATGACCTGCTCGCCACCGGCGGCACAGCCGAAGCGGGGATCAAGCTGGTGGAACGGCTGGGCGGCGAGATCGTGTCCTGCGCCTTTGTGATCGACCTGCCCGACCTCGGCGGCCGCAAGCGGCTTGAGGCGATGGGGATGGACGTGCACGCGCTGTGTGCGTTCGACGGGGAATAGGCCTTCAATTCAGGCACGCAATGCCCCGCCCCGTGGCCATCGGGGCTCTTCCCCCTGTTGCGAACTGCGGGGCGGGCTAGGCTTGGACGGCAACCGCAGCAGGGTCTGACACATGTCCACAGTCGAAGCGAAAAACAAGATCGCGTTGGTCACCGGCGGCGGTACGGGCATCGGCAAGGCCACTGCTCAGAGGCTCGCTGCTGCAGGCGCCCATGTGATCGTAACCGGCCGACGTGCGGCAACGCTTGACAGCACGGTCGCCGAAATCAGGGCAAAGGGACACAGCGCTGAGGCGATAGTGAATGATATTGCCGACGTTGCGGCCGTTGCCCATCTGCACGACAGCATCCTTGCGCAACATGGGCGGCTCGATATCGCCTTCAACAACGCGGGCTTTCGCGAGACGCGCACGCACCTTGTTGATCACTCCATGGACACATATGCGCAGGTCTTCGACACCAACGTGCGTGGCGTCTTCGCCTGCCTGCAGCACCAGATCGCAGCCATGCGCGCCCAAGGAGGCGGCGCCATTGTTGTCAACGCCTCTGTCAGCGGACTGCGCAATCCGAACCCAGGTTTTGCCCTTTATTCGGCATCCAAAGCGGCCGTCGTTTCCTTGGCGCGCAGTGCGGCTATGGAAGAAGCGCAGCATGGCGTGCGGATCAATATCGTCGCGCCCGGGCGCGTCAAGACGGACATGATCATGGAGCCCGGTCTCGATCTTGATGCCGTTGCTTCAAGCCTGCCCTTGCACCGCATGGGCACGCCGGAGGAGGTCGCCGAAGCGGTTCATTGGCTGACATCGGACGCTGCGGCTTATGTTGTGGGGCACGTGCTTTGCGTCGACGGCGGGTTCATGGCGTCCTGATGCTACATCACTTGGATATCATCGCACCGGGGAACCGAGGCTCTCGTATCTAAACCTCGGACTTTTCGGGTACCATGCGGTGCAAATACGGCTGCAAAGCCTCGGCCACTTTTGTGGCCCAGGCGTCGTAGATCGGCGCGCCCGGATGAAACCCGTCGCGCGCCATCTCAGACGGGGTCAGCGGCTGATCAAATGGCAGATGGAGAACACCCTCGCCCTCTGCGCATAGCGCGGCAAGGCTGGCATCAAACCGCTCCGCCCGCGCACCGAGAACACTCCGCAACGGAGACGGGAGCAACGGAAACAGGCCCAAGGGTGGAACGCCCGATGCAACGATGGCTTGCGCTCCATGCTTGGCCTGAAGGGATCGCAGGATCGCTGTATAGTTCTTTCGCCACTTCGAAATGTGCATACCGTTCTTGACGTCATTCACACCAACGGCAAGCACCGCGATGTCTGCGCGGGCCGGTGGCAGCAACTCGATCGCCTGCAGCACCTGACGACTGGTCCAGCCCGATTTCGCCACAAGCGCCCAGGACACGGAGGCCATCGGTGCCAAGTGATGGGCAAGCCGACCGGCGAGGGCTGCATCCTGTTCGGCGACACCGACACCCGCTGCGGACGAGTCGCCCACAATCAAGACCCGCAATGCGGGGCCCTGCCCGGCGCGACCGGTGCGCGGGCCTGCAGCCTCGGGCAAGCGCGTGGCGCGTGATGCCACCCAGAGGGCTTGGGGCACGAAAATCGGCGACAGGGCCAGCGTACGCAGCGTGGACAACATGCTTGCGTCCCCTTCAGCCGCCTGGCAACCGCAAGACCGCACCGGGGTTCATGATGCCGTGGGGATCAAGGGCCGTCTTGATGGCCCGCATGGCGACCAGCTTGGTCGGGTCAGCATAGCGTTCGAGGTCATCGACCTTGAGCCGCCCGACACCATGCTCTGCGCTGACGGAGCCGCCCATTTCATGGACCAGATCATGCACGACCCGTTTGATCTCCGGTCTCTGCGCTTCGTGATCCGCGCGGCTTTTGCCCGGCGTGGGAAAGACGTTGTAGTGCAGATTGCCGTCGCCCACATGGCCGAAGCAGTTGATCCGGAAATCTCCTACGGCAGCGATGCGTTTGCCGCCTTCGGCAATGAAATCGGCAAGCGCGCCCAGCGGCACCGAGATGTCGTGCGAGCTGACCGATCCGATGCGGCGGTTGGCTTCGGGTATGTTTTCGCGGATCGACCAGAAGTCTGCCGACTGCTGCGCGTTCTGCGCGATCATGCCGTCCTGCACCAGTCCGGCCTCGGTTGCGGCTGCAAAGAGCCCTTCGAGCGCAGCGGCGGGGTCCTGCGCCCCTGTCAGGCCCAGCTCGATCAGCACGCACCAGTCGGGTGTGTTGGTCCAGGGGTTGCGCACCTGCGGCATGGTTTCGGCCAGAAAGGCGAAGCCCTGAGCACCGATCAGTTCGAAGGCAGACACGCCATCGCCGACGTGGTCACGCACCAGCGCGAGCAGGGACAGCGCGGCGGATGGCGAGGTGACCTGCATCAGTGCCGTGCCGGTCGCCGATGGACGCGGAAAGAGTTTCAGGGCCGCAGCGGTGATCACGCCCAAGGTTCCCTCTGCTCCTATCAACAGGTGACGCAGGTCATATCCGGTGTTGTCCTTGCGCAGTCTGCTGAGGCCCTGGAACACCTCACCGCTTGGCAGCACGGCCTCGACCCCCAGGCACAGATCGCGTGCATTGCCATAGCGCAATACGCCTGTGCCGCCTGCATTGGTGCTGAGATTGCCACCGATACGTGCCGACCCTTCTGCTGCCAGCGACAGGGGAAACAGACGGTTCGCCTGCTCTGCAGCGGCTTGCACATCCGCGAGGATCACGCCTGCATCCGCGATCAGAACGTTTTCCTCCGGATACACAGCGCTGATCGACGTCATTTTTTCCAGCGATAGGATCAGCGGGATCGGTCCGGCCTCTGCCACCTGGCCACCCACGAGGCCCGTGCCGCCGCCATAGGGAATGACCGGAACGCGCATGTCAGCGGCTGCGCGAACGAGGGTGGCAACCTCATCCGTGTTGCGCGGCAGCGCGAGAAGGCCCGCTTGTCCGGCGTATCGACCGCGCGGTTCGTGAAGATGCGCGGCATCAGCTTTGGCGAAACGGTCCTTTGGCAAGCGGGACAGAAATGCCTGTGCCCGTTCTTCCGTCAGTGAATTCAGCATCGTATTCCCCCTGCGCCCTGCAACGGTTGGTGCCAGAAAGCCAAGGCACCCACAACGCAGTTATTCACTGTCCTCACGCAGCCATTCCGGGCGCAGGACCATGATTGTCGGGCGGCTGGGCAACCGGTCGAGGGACACGTCGAGCGAAGGCCCGCCTGTTTCCACGATCTGGAATTCTTCGGACATCCCGGTGAGGAAAGCATCAAGGGTGTATTCACCGAACCAGTGCATCGGGATCACGATCGAGGACCTGAGACGCGACACGATCCGCATCATGGTGGGCAGATCGACCGTCATACCGCCATCAACAGCGGCCATCACGACATCGAGCCGCCCAATGGCCGCATATTGTTCGGCGTTGGGTTCATGGTGCAGGTGGCCCAGATGGCCGATGCACAGCCCCGCAACCTCGAAGATGAAGATGGAATTGCCATTCTCCTCAACCCCGGACCATTGCGAGCGGATGTCGGTGGACACGTTCCGGACCAGCACCTCGCCCAGATCGAGCCGGTGGCTGATGCCTGCGCCGTGTTCCTCTCCCCAGCCGGGCAGGACGTGGGGGATCGCCGGGTCGGGATTGGCGGTCCAGTGCGTTTCGTGCGCGTGGTTCATGGTGACCACGTCCGGGATCATCGGTGCCGATCCGGTGAAGCCGGTAAAATCCGTGACCATGTTCAGCCCGCCTGCCGTGCGGATCAGGAAAGAGGCGTGGGCGATGAAATGGATGCGGACGGTTTCGGGGGCCACCTGCACATCGTAACTGGCCCGGTGCACGAACTGTGCTCCGTCGATTTGCTCTGCAAGGGCGATACAGTGGCTGGGCGTGCGGGTCTCTTGCGCAAAGGCGCTGAGCGGCAGTGCAACAAGGGCGAGGGCAAGAAGCATATGGCGCATGGCCAACAGAGTAGCGCGGCGCAAGATTTTTACAAAAAATCTTGGCAAAAATCTGCGTCAGATTTTTACCCTGCGTCGGTCCGTCCGCGCCGGTCCATACGCAGCGCCGCATAAAGGACGTGGGTGCGCCAGCGTCCGTCGATCTGCAGGTAGCTTTGGGCCACGCCCTCGTACTTGAAACCGCAGGTTTCTAGCAGCCCGCGCGAGGCGACGTTTTCCGGCAGGCAGGCTGCCTCGATCCGGCTTAGATCAAGGCGCGTGAAGGCATGGTGGACGACGGCAAGGATCGCCTCGCGCATGTATCCCTGCCGCGCATGCGCGGCCCCGGTCCAGTACCCCAAGGTTCCCGCCTGCGCCGGGCCGCGGCGGATGTTGTCGAGCGTGATCGCACCCAGAAGCGCTTCATCGCCGCGCCGAAACAGAAAAAGCGGCATCGCAGTGCCGCTGGCAACTGAGCGTTGTGCCCAATAGACCCGGTTGGTGAACGCCTTGCGCGTCAGGTGATCGCCTGCCCAGCTTGGTTCCCATGGCGTCAGATGGTCGATGCTGGCCGCGCGCAGTGCTGCCCAAATGCGAAAGTCGGAATGGGTCGGCGGGCGCAGCGTCATCCGCTCTGTTTCGATCCGCAGTTTCCGCTTGTTCAGAAGCATCAGGCGGCGCGCCGCTCCTGCAGGGTTTCCCGGGTCGGCGCCGCATCGATTGGACCGTAGAGCGCAAGCGCCATCGGGGCCTGCGTCGCCATTTGCACGGCAAAGTCCCGCACATTGTCGACAGTGACACTGTCGATCAGAGCGACGGTTTCGGTCAGCGCCGGCACGCGATCCCAGATCTGCACAAGGCGCGCAAGGCGCTCAGCCCTGTTGGATGGGCTTTCAAGCCCCATCAAAAGACCCGCTTTCATCTGGGCGCGCGCACGGTCCACCTCTGCCACGGTCATATCGTCAGCAGCGCGCTTCATCTCGTCTACGGTGATGGCAGCAAGGTCGGCGACCTGATCCGCCGATGTGCCTGCATAGACCGTGGTCATGCCTGTGTCGGCATATGCGCCAGCCTGAGCAAAGATCGTGTAACACAGACCGCGACTTTCCCGGATTTCCTGGAACAGGCGGCTCGACATGCCACCGCCCAGGGCACTGGCGTAGATCTGCGCTGTGTAAATTGCATCGTCGCGATAGCCCGGAGACTCAAACGCCATGGCGAAGTGGGCTTGTTCAAGCGCTTTGCTGCGCCGTTCCTCTCCACCGGCGAACGTGGCCAGATCCGGCACTCCCATGCCACGCGGCGCCAGGTGCCCGAACAACTCTTCGGCCAAACGCACGATGGCGTCATGGTCCACAGCACCCGCAGCGGACAGGATCATCTGTTCCGGGCCGTAGTGCTGGTCGACAAACCGTTTCAGATCGGACTGCCCAAAGGACGAGACCCGTTCGGACGGGCCAAGGATCGTGCGGCCAAGAGGCTGCCCGGGATAGGCCCGTTCCTGCAACCAGTCGAAAATCACGTCATCCGGTGTGTCCAGCGCCTGTCCGATCTCCTGCAGGATCACGCCACGCTCCACCTCGATCTCGTTCTGGTCAAAGATCGGGTTCAGCAGGATGTCCGCCAGCACGTCCATGGCCAGCGGCACGTCGTTTTCGAGTACACGCGCGTAGTAAGCCGTGACCTCGCGGCTGGTATAGGCGTTGATGTATCCGCCCACGTCTTCGATGGCCTCGGCGATCTGCAAAGCGCTGCGCCGTTCCGTCCCCTTGAACGCCATGTGTTCAAGGAAGTGCGCAATGCCGTTCTGTTCCGAGGCTTCATGCCGGGCGCCTGCGCCCACCCAGACGCCGACGGAGGCCGAAGCCAATCCCGGCATATGTTCGGTGACGATGCGAAAGCCGTTCTTCAGGCGATGCGTTTGCGTGGTCAATTCAGTCTCACTGCCGTTTGGTCACTGCGCGCGATGCTCAATGATGTGCGCCTTGAGCGCCTCAAGATCATTCGGCACCCGCGTCAGCCGTTCCGCGCGTTCATACAGGTCTGCCATCCTGGGTGGAAGGGGGGGCGTGATGCCTGTCGCCGCCTCGACCGCGGCGGGGAATTTCGCAGGGTGCGCCGTTGCCAGCGTGATCATAGGCGTTCCCATTTGGCGCTCGACATCGGCCACATGCACGCCGACAGCGGAGTGTGGGCACAGCAACTCGCCGCTGGATTTGAGCGACGATGCAATCTGAGCGCTGGTTTCCTCTTCGGACACACGACCAGAGGCGTAGTGTTCCTGGAGAACCTGCATCGCGCCCTGGCTGACCTCGAACCCACCGCTTGTCAACTCGTCCATCAACTGGGCAACGGCAGCACCATCGCTGTCATAGGCGTCGAACAGCGCGCGTTCGAAATTTGAACTGACCTGAATGTCCATGGAGGGGCTGATCGACGGGATCGTTTCGCCCTTGTGATACCCTTGCCCGCTCAGGCAGCGGTGCAAGATGTCGTTCTGATTGGTGGCGACCACCAGCTTGTCGATGGGCAGGCCCATCCGTTTGGCGATGTAGCCGGCAAAGATGTCGCCGAAGTTGCCTGTGGGTACCGTGAAGCTGATCTTGCGCTGGGGCGCACCTAACTCGACGGCAGAGGAGAAGTAGTACACAACCTGCGCCAACACACGGGCCCAGTTGATCGAGTTCACGCCAGCGAGGCCAACCCCGTCGCGAAACTCGAAGTCATTGAACATGTCCTTGAGCCGCGCCTGACAGTCGTCAAAGTCGCCCTCAACAGCGAGGGCGTGGACGTTGCTTTCGGTCGGCGTGGTCATCTGGCGGCGTTGCACTTCGCTGACGCGCCCATGCGGATAGAGGATGAACACATCCACGTTGTCGAGGCCGCGAAAGGCTTCGATGGCAGCGGATCCGGTGTCTCCGCTTGTCGCGCCCACAATAGTCACCCGTTGGTCGCGGCGTTTCAGGGCGGTCTGAAACAGCTGCCCGATGAGCTGCATGGCGAAGTCCTTGAACGCCAATGTCGGGCCATGAAACAGCTCGAGCAGGAAGTGACCTTGATCCAGTTGCACCATCGGCGCGCGAGCGGCGTGACCAAAGCTTGCATAGGCGCGGTCGATACAGGCGCGAAACTCGTCATCGCTGAACGTGTCGCCCACGAACGGGCGCATCACGGTGTAGGCAATGTCTTCGTAAGAGCGCCCTTCCATATCGGCGATTGTCGTAGCGTCCAGGGTCGGGATCGTCTCGGGGACATAGAGGCCACCGTCCCGGGCAAGCCCGGTCAGCATCGTATCTTCGAAGGTCAGCGCGGGGGCCTGGCCACGGGTCGAAATGTAGCGCATGGGTCGTCTTTCTCAGCGCGGGCTGCGGTTGGTGCGCAGCACGAAATAGGCAGTCATCAGCACCCAGATCGCCGCGAGCGAAAACCAGGTGATTGCGTATTGCAGGTGATCGTTCGGAATACCAGCCGTGTCTACCGGCCAGGGCGTCACGCCAAGATCAATTTCCGGCGCGTCGCGCAATACAATGAGGATAGGTTGCGTGCCGAGCACATCGGCCATCGCGGGAACATCCCTCGCAAACCACAAGTTGTTGGCTAGATCGGGCTCAGGCGTGAAACCATCTGCCTCATTCGGCGCATCAAGATTGCCGACAATCGTAAGGCGCTGCTCAGGTGCACCCGGCACGGGCACCTCGTCCGGCAACCAGCCGGTGTCGACGAGAACGCGTCCATAGGTCTCTGTTTCGAAGGGCCGGATAATGCGATGCACCGCTCCGGTCGTCTTGCGGGACGCCAGCATACGGATGTGGTCAGCGCCAAAGGTGCCTGCCGCCTCAACCGGTGCGTATCGCTGAAATTGCGGCTCCACCGCTTCGGCGACAGGTGTCGGGGCGGCGGCGATCTGCGCGTCGATCCGGGCCAGCAAGTCCTGTTTCCAGGCCAAACGCTGCACCTGCCAGACGCAGAGGCTGATCAGGATACCCGCCCCCATCAGGCCGAATGTCATCAGAAAGAGAAAGCGACGCATGCGCGCGATTGTCCTGTCTGAAAGTGAAAAGCGCGCGGAAACCGCGCGCTTTGATCTTGATGCGTGTGACGCGGCTTAGTGGTCGAGGCCGGGCATGACGCCGACGCCCCAGATGTAGACCGCAAAGAACAGGAACAACCAGACCACGTCAACAAAGTGCCAGTACCAGGCAGCCGCCTCGAACCCGATGTGCTTTTCGGCGGAGAAGTGCCCCTTCATCGCGCGCAACAGGCACACGAACAGGAAAATGGTGCCGATGATGACGTGTGCACCATGGAAACCAGTCGCCATGAAGAAGTTGGAGAAGAACTTGTCACCGCCAAATTCCCAGCCTTGGTACAGCAGGTACGAGTATTCGTAGGCCTGGAAGAAGGTGAAAAGGACGCCAAGAACCACTGCGATGGCGAGGCCGTTGATGACGTCCTTGCGCTCACCGCCATGGACCAGAGCGTGGTGCGCCCAGGTCACGGCACAGCCCGACAGCAACAGGATCAGTGTGTTGATCAGCGGCAGGTGGAAGGCATCGACGTGATAGATTTCCGGCTGGATGTATTCGGTGCCGACATATTCGCTCATCGGGTACATGGCGTTCTTGAAGAACGACCAGAACCACGCGGCAAAGAACATGACTTCGGACATGATGAACAGAATGAAGCCGTAGCGCAGGCCAATCCGAACCACCGGTGTGTGATCGCCGATACGGCTTTCTGCAACAACGTCAGCCCACCAGCCGAACATGGTGTAAAGGACGGCCACGAAACCGATCAGGAACAGCCAAGGGCCGCTCAATTCGATCGACTCGAAGAAGATGGTCATGCCGCCAGACATCCAGGCGACGGCACCAAACAACATGATGAAGCCTGCAAATGCGCCAAGCAAGGGCCAGGTCGATGGCGCAAGAATGTGGTAGTCGTGGTTTTTTGCGTGGGCCATAGTCCGTCCCTCAGTTCAGGTTTGTTTCTTCCACCTGCTCCAGCGCGGCATAGCCTTCGGGCAGGTCGATTTGGTAAAATGTGTAGCTCAGCGTGATCGTGTGCACGTATTTCGCATCGCGGTCGGTGACGATCTCGGGGTCGACATAGAATGTGACGGGCATCATCACCCGCTCGCCGGGTTGCAACACCTGCTCTTCAAAGCAAAAGCAGTCAATCTTGGAAAAGAAGCCGCCCGCCTCGTATGGCGCGACATTGTAGCTGGCCGATCCGGCGACGGGCTTGTCCGTCGGATTGTATGCTTCGTAAAAGGCCAGCCCCGTTTCACCGATGCGCAATTCCATTTCGCGCACCTCAGGGGTGAAGGTCCATGGCATGTTGCGTTCCAGCGAGGCATCGAAGCGGACCTTGATGGTCTGATCCAGGATTTCCTCGTTCGCGACCTCGGACACACCCGGCGTGCCGCCAAAGCCCGTCACGCGGCAGAACCAGTCGTAGAACGGCACCGACGCCCAAGCGAGCCCGCCCATCACAACAACGAGGCCAACGGTTTGAGCAACGGTTTTCGTGGGACCTTCCAGACGCATTATTGGCTCTCCTCGATCTGCGGCAGTGCAAAGTCACCGCCGGTGATTTTGACAAAGGTGAGAGCCAGAACCAACACAACAAAACCAGCTAACATGAGGCCCACGCCCACGTTGCGCCCCTTGCGGCGCTGGTGAATTTCATGTTCGGCACGAATGTTCATGCCCAGATCCCCCAAGATGCGGGAAGCATCGCCTCGATCAGGATCGCACCGAAATGCAGGAACAGATACAACAGTGACAATTTGAAGAACGCTTTTTCGACGCGGTATCCGTCGTGTTCCGCAGCGCTTTCGTCTCGCTTCCAGATGTCAAACGCACCTTTCAGAAACAGCGCGTTCAAAATGACCGATACTGTCAGGTAGACAGGTCCGCCGATCGCCGTGAACGCTGTCGCAACGGCCAGGCCGACAAGCAAAACGGTGTAGACCAGGATGTGGACGCGCGTTGTCTTGCGCCCATGCGTCACCGTCAGCATCGGCACACCCGCATCGTCGTAGTCCGACTTCATGAACAGGGCCAGCGCCCAGAAGTGCGGCGGCGTCCACATGAAGATTAGGGCGAACATCAGCCACGCCTCGATCGACATGGAGCCTGTCGCAATCACCCAGCCGATGACCGGCGGGAAGGCCCCCGCGGCGCCACCGATCACGATGTTCTGCGGGGTCGAGCGCTTCAGCCACATCGAATAGATGACGGCATAGAAAAAGATGGTGAAGGCGAGAAGAGCGGCCGCCAACAGGTTGGAGCTCAGGGCCAGCATCATCACCGACATACCCGACAGCGCGACGCCCAAAGTCTTGGCTTCGTCCGGCGTGACCTTGCCTGCGGGGATGGGCCGCTTGGCCGTGCGCTTCATCACACCGTCAATGTCGGCGTCCCACCACATGTTCAACGCGCCCGAGGCCCCTGCCCCGATGGCGACAAACAGAATCGAGGAAAATGCGATCACGGGGTGTACCGACACCGGAGCCGCAAGCAACCCGACAAGCGCAGTAAAGACCACAAGCGACATGACGCGCGGCTTGAGCAGCGCGAAATAGTCACCCAGGCTCGCTTCGGCCTCGTGGGTCTGGGGCTGGTAGCTGATGTCGGTCATCGCGTTCCCATTGGTCTCAACTCAGAAGCGGCGGGATGATCCCGCCGCACAGGCACCCAATCAGTTTGTCAGAACCTGACGCACATCAACGTAGTCTCCGCCCTCACGGTTGGCGTCCAACCACGCGGCATAGGCGTCTTCACTGACCACTTTCACTGCAATCGGCATATAGGCATGTGCAATGCCGCAGAGTTCCGAGCACTGGCCAAAGTAGATGCCTTCTTTCTCAGGCTGGAACCACAGCTCGGCCAGACGACCGGGAACGGCGTCCTGCTTCACGCCGAAGGCCGGGATCGTCCACGAGTGGATCACGTCAGCGCCAGTCACTTGCATCACGATGGTCTTGCCAACCGGCACCACAACGGCTGTGTCCGTCGCCAGCAGGAAGTCCTGCTCGGAGTAGCCAGCGGCTTGCAATTGCGCACGTACATCTTCGTTGATCGCGTAGTTGTAGGGTTCCACAGCATCGTCAGGTGCGGTCGCGGGTGCGCCGATCATGTAGCTGTCAAACGAGATATCCTCATCCACGTATTCGTAGCCCCAGAACCATTGGTAGCCCGTGACTTTGATCGTCACGTCACCTTCCGGGATCTCTTGCTGGTGAAACAGTGTCGGCAGCGAAAAGGCACCGATGAAGACCAGAATTACGATCGGAATGATGGTCCACGCGATCTCGACCGGAGTGTTGTGGGTGAAGCTGGCAGGCTCCGGGTTCCGCGCCCGGTTGTAACGCACAATCACCCATGCCAGCAACGCGACCACGAAAAGCGTGATCAGCGTGATGATGACAAGGATCATACCGTCCAGCCATTGCAGGCGGCGGGCGATTTCAGTGGCCGCCGGTTGGAAGCCCATGCCGCCATCTACAGGCCGGCCAATCACCTCAAGGCTGTCTTGGGCCATGGCCGGGGCCGCGGCTAGGGCGCTCAGCGCACCCGAAATCGAGAAAAGCTTTTTCATCTGGTCGTCCTGATCTTCAGTGATCAACAAGTGTTCGGAGAAAGGCCACAGCGCGCACTGCTTCCGCCTCCCGTTGTATTGTCGCGACTTACAAACATATTCTGACTGCAAGATAAAGACATAAGGGGCGCGTCAAACGGACGCTTGCCGTGGCGAAACGCCCCACTGCATACCGGAGTATACGAGATGACTGACGCCCCTTTTGCACCGCTGGATCACGACATCGACCGCAGCGCCGCCCTGCAGATCCTGCGAGATGCAACGGCAGGGGCTGACGACGGTGAATTGTTCCTTGAACGCCGGCGCTCCGAAGCGCTGGTATACGATGACGGACGCTTGAAAACCGCAAGCTATGATGCCGCTCAGGGGTTTGGACTGCGCGCCGTTCGAGGTGAAGTTGCAGGCTACGCACACTCCACCGAAATCTCCGAAGCAGCACTGCGCCGCGCATCCGAAACGGCCCGGTTGGCGGTGGGCGAAGGCGGTGGCACCCTTGCCGATGCGCCGCAACCGACCAACGTCAAACTATATGCACCCGACGACCCCATCGCTGGGGCCAGCTTCCCGGTAAAGCTCGAGACCTTGAAAGAAATCGACGCCTATCTCCGCGACCTCGATTCGCGCGTCGTGCAGGTGTCCGCTTCGCTCGCGGCTTCCATCCAGGAGGTCGAAATCCTCCGCCCCGAGGGCCATTCGGTGCGTGATGCGCGCCCGATGACCCGCCTCAATATCTCGGTCATCGTTGAGCAGAACGGTCGCCGCGAAAGCGGCAGTGCCGGGGGTGGCGGGCGCGTGGGGCTCGATGGTCTGATCGACCGCGACGACTGGCAGGCCAAAGCGCGCGAAGCGCTGCGTGTTGCAGTGGTCAACCTTGACGCAATCCCTGCCCCGGCCGGAGTGATGGACGTGGTTCTGGGGCCCGGCTGGCCCGGGATCCTGCTGCACGAGGCCATCGGCCATGGGCTTGAGGGCGATTTCAACCGCAAGGGCAGCTCGGCTTTTGCCGGGCTGATGGGCGAGCGCATTGCTGCTCCGGGCGTGACTGTGCTGGATGATGGGACGATTCCCGACCGGCGCGGCTCCATCACCGTGGATGATGAGGGTACGCCATCGGGAAAGAATACGCTCATCGAGGACGGTATCCTTGTGGGTTACATGCAGGACCGCCAGAACGCACGGCTGATGGGAGTAAAGGCAACGGGTAATGGGCGGCGGCAGAGCTATGCCCATGCGCCGATGCCACGCATGACCAACACCTACATGCTGGGTGGACAGAGCGCGCCCGAGGATATCGTCGCCGACCTGAAGGACGGAATCTATGCAGTCGGCTTTGGTGGAGGGCAAGTGGACATCACCAACGGCAAGTTCGTCTTTTCCTGCACCGAGGCGTACCGAGTGGAGAACGGCAAGGTCGGCGCGCCCGTCAAGGGAGCAACTCTGATCGGCGACGGCGCCACGGCGCTCAAACAGATCCGTGCCATCGGTAACGACATGGCTCTTGATCCCGGCATGGGGAATTGCGGCAAGGCAGGCCAATGGGTGCCAGTAGGCGTCGGGCAGCCGACATTGATGATCGGCGGGTTAACCGTTGGAGGCTCAGCCACCTGAGCGCGGTCGATTCTGCATATGTCAAAAGACACAATGGCTTAGCCTTCTCCTCGCCATTTAGGGGGAGGTTTAAGCGCCTGAAGCGTTCTTTGTTTGTTCAAGTCACACATTTTCTCAGAAAATTTTCCAAGTCAAATCAACCGTTAGGCGAGTAGAAGGCGGTACGGTCGCGTGTGTTCATGCGTTGTTAACCTTGCCGATTCTACAACATTCCCAGCAACGGACGGAGCCACGGATGACTGAAAAGGATACCCATCCTTCTTCCACTCACCCCCCACTCCCACCCACCTCGGAAGATGACCAGTTCACACGTCTCCGTCTGTTGCGCTCACGCCGGGTCGGCATTGCAACGTATAAACGACTGCTGATTGAACACGGCACCGCGCAAAACGCGCTGGCCGCGCTACCTGAGGTAGCGCGCGCCGCCCGCGTTGAGAACTATCAGCCCTGTCCCGAAGGCGTGGTTCATGCGGAACTGAAAGCCGGGCGCGCTCTTGGCGCTCGTCTGGTCGCGCAGGGCGATGCCCGCTACCCCACACCGCTGACCGATCTGTCTGACGCACCACCGTTTCTATGGGTTCTGGGCGATACTGACCTGCTGCAAAGGCCGATGATCGCGCTTGTTGGGGCGCGCAACGCATCCTCGCTCGGGACACGCATGGCCCGCGCCCTTGCGCGCGATCTGGGCTCCGAAGGATACGTCGTCGTCTCGGGCCTCGCGCGCGGTGTTGACGCCGCAGCACATCTTGCCGCGCTCGACACCGGAACGATCGCGGTACAGGCCGGTGGCGTCGACACAATCTACCCGGCGGAGAATGCCAGGCTGGCCGAGGACATCGCCGCACGTGGCGCTCGGATCAGTGAACAACCTTTGGGTCTACAGCCGATGGCACGGCATTTCCCCGCCCGCAATCGCATCATTTCCGGTCTTTCCGCAGCCACAATCGTGGTCGAAGCTGCTGCAAAATCAGGCAGTCTGATCACAGCCCGCGATGCGCTGGATCTGGGCCGCGATGTGTTGGCCGTGCCGGGGCACCCGATGGACGCGCGGGCATCGGGCTGCAACATGCTGATCCGCGATGGTGCGACCCTCGTGCGCGACGCAGCCGATGTGATCGAGGCATTGGCGCCAATCGCGCCCAAACCGGCGCCAGAATTGCCGCTTGAGGTCCCTGCGCAACCGCCAAAAGACCGTCGCAACCTGCAGCAAACCGCCGCGCTCCATCAGCAGATTCTGTCACGCCTTGGCCCCTCTCCGGTGGCCGAAGACCAACTGATCCGCGACCTCGGCGCACCCACTGCAACGGTCGCGCCCGCTCTGGTCGAGCTTGAACTGGATGGCAGTATCGACCGCGCCCCAGGGGGCCTTCTGACCCGCGCCAGTTGACCGCACCCGCGGCGCCCTTGTTGACATTCGGCCCTTGCACCCCACATCTTGCGCCGCCATAGAGCAGCAAATTTTCCCGTTCGAGGTCACCGAATAAATGCCCGTCGTCGTTGTCGAATCCCCCGCCAAAGCCAAGACGATCAACAAATATCTCGGCAGCGACTACACCGTGCTGGCCAGCTACGGCCACGTGCGCGATCTGCCGCCTAAGGACGGTTCGGTCGATCCCGAAAACGAATTCGACATGCTGTGGGAAGTGGCCTCCGACAGCAAGAAACACGTCAAAGCCATCGCCGATGCCCTGAAAGACGACAACGCCCTGATCCTCGCCACCGACCCCGACCGCGAGGGCGAGGCGATCAGCTGGCACCTGCAGGAGGCGCTGACCAAGCGCAAGTCGATCAAGAAGGACACGGACGTCAAGCGCGTGACCTTCAACGCGATCACCAAGACGGCGGTGGACGAAGCCATGGCAAACCCGCGCCAGGTCGACATGCCGCTGGTCGAGGCCTATCTCGCCCGCCGCGCGCTCGACTACCTCGTGGGCTTCAACCTGTCGCCGGTCCTGTGGCGCAAGCTGCCCGGCGCCAAGTCTGCGGGCCGCGTGCAATCGGTATGTCTCCGCCTCATCACCGAGCGCGAGATGGAGATCGAAGCCTTCCGCGCCCGCGAGTATTGGTCCGTCAAAGCCGTGCTCGCGTCCCCGCGGGGACAGGAATATGAGGCGCGGCTTGTCAGTCTGGCGGGCAAGAAGCTCGAAAAATACGACCTCGAAAACCAGACCGCCGCCGAAATGGCGCAACAGGCCATAACCAGCCGCGCCCTCAAAATCCAGTCGGTTGAGGCGAAACCCGCCTCCCGCAACCCGTCTGCCCCGTTCATGACGTCGACGCTGCAGCAGGAAGCCAGCCGCAAGTTCGGCATGGGCGCGCGCCAGACCATGAGCGCCGCCCAGCGGCTCTATGAGGCTGGACACATTACCTATATGCGGACCGACGGCATCGACATGGCCCCCGAGGCCGTCCAGAACGCGCGCGACGCGATCAAGGATCGCTACGGCGCCGACTACGTACCGTCGAGCCCCCGCATGTACAAGAACAAGGCCAAGAACGCGCAAGAGGCGCACGAATGCATCCGGCCAACCGACATGGCCAAGGATGCCGCCAGCCTCAAGATCATGGATGACGATCAGCGCAAGCTCTACGACCTGATCTGGAAGCGGACGCTGGCCTGCCAGATGGAAGGCGCGCGGCTCGAACGCACCACGGTCGAGATCGGCAGTGATGATGGTCAGGTCGGTCTGCGCGCGACGGGGCAAGTTGTGCTGTTCGACGGTTTCCTGCGTGTCTACGAGGAAGGCCGGGACGACGAGGTCGTGGATGACGACGACAAGCGTCTGCCACAACTGAGCGAGGGCGAGCCCGCCGACAAACGCTCTGTCACGCCCGAACAGCATTTCACCCAGCCCCCGCCCCGCTATACCGAGGCGACGCTGGTCAAGCGCATGGAAGAACTGGGCATTGGCCGCCCATCGACCTATGCCAGCATCGTCACGACGATCCAGGACCGTGGCTATGTCCGAAAGGACCGTAATCGCCTGATCCCCGAGGACAAAGGCCGTCTGGTGATTGCGTTCCTCGAGAACTACTTCCGCAAATACGTGGGCTACAACTTTACCGCCGGGCTTGAAGAAGAGCTGGACGACGTCAGCGCGGGCGACCGCAATTACAAGGACGTTCTGGGCCGCTTCTGGCAGGATTTCAGTGCTGCTATCGCCGAGACGTCCGAATTGCGGATCACAGAGGTGCTGGAGAAAATCAACGAGGTGCTGGAGCCGCACTTGTTCCCGCCCCTCGAAGATGGCGGTGATCCACGCCTCTGTCCGAATTGCGGCGCGGGGCGCTTGTCCATGCGTACCGCGCGGTCGGGCGGCGCGTTCATCGGCTGCTCCAACTATCCCGAATGCCGCTACACCCGCCCCTTCGGCCCACCGGACCCCGAAGCCGAGGCGAGCGCCATACCGCCCGAAGGCAAGCTGCTGGGCGAAGACCAGGGCGACGAGATCCGCGTGTTCAAGGGTCGCTTCGGCCCCTACGTCCAACGCGGTGAAGTCACCGAAGAGAACAAGAAACCTCCGCGCCAGTCGATCCCAAAGGACTGGGTGCCGGAGGAGTTGGAGCTGGACCGTGCCGTCATGCTCTTGTCCCTGCCCCGCGAAATCGGCCCACACCCCGAGGACGGGATCATGGTCTGGGCCAATATCGGGCGCTACGGACCGTACCTGAAGCACGCAGAAAGCACGTCCGACCGGGGCGGCACCAATGCCAACCTCGAGGGCATCGACGAGGTGTGGACCGTCGGCATGAACCGCGCCGTGCAACTGCTGGCCGAAAAGGTGGCCAGTCGGGGCGGACGCGGCGCGGCAGCCAAACCGCTGCACGAGTTGGGCGAGCACCCGGATGAAGGTGGTCCCGTCAACGTGATGAAGGGCAAATACGGTCCGTACGTCAAATGGGGCAAGGTGAATGCGACCATCCCCAAGGGAACCGAACCCGAGGACGTCACGATGGATATGGCCGTTCAACTGATCGCCGAAAAAGCGCCGAAGAAGAAAACGACCCGCAAGAAGGCGGCGGCGAAGAAATCCACGACGAAAAAGACAGCGACCAAGAAAAGCGCCTGAGCCTAACCTTCCATTTCCAGCGCTTCGACCCGGCGGGCCACCTTGCCCAGCAGGCGTATCAACTCGTCCTGTTCAGTCACCGTCAGGGCGGACAGGAACACGGTCATGTCGCGCACATCCTGTTCGTGAATGGCATCGGCGATGCGCTGACCTTCGGTCGTCAGCGTCAGATCATAGGCGCGCCTGTCTCCTTCGCTTTGCGTGCGTTCGATCCAGCCACGGTTGATCAGGCGGCCGATCACGCTGCTGGCAGTCGTCGCAGCGATCCCAAGTGAACCTGCAACCTCCGACGACCGCACGCCGGGCTGAGTGCGGACCATGCCCAGCGTGTGAAAATCCAGCGGATTGAACTTGATGATGTGCTGATGCTCGGGCGGCGTACGTTCGCTGATCAGCATCACGCGCATCACGGTTTTCACGTGGCGCAGCAGGTCATGTTCCTTGGTCATGCCCAAAAAATTGCCCAGCCCCCTTGAACCTTCAAGAGGCAATCCCAAATACTACGATAATCGCAGCAACAACTACGATTTTCGCAGTAAAGGAGAAGATGATATGAACCGCCCCATGATTGCCGCCGCAACTGCTTTCGCCCTGGTCATCAGCCTGACCGGTGCCGCATCAGCCACGCCCATCACTTTCCCACCGGAGATCTCGGTTCCCGACCAGAACACCACTCTGTCGACTTCTGGCAAGTTGGACTTTGGAAGCCGCTCAAAATAAGCCTACAGCGCCCGGGCAAAAACCGGGCGCACCCCTCATTTGCCGGGCGCAGGTCGGGGTCTGGCCCACGATTTAGAATTATTTTTCATCCCCACACCGGGTGCAGCCCGGCATCGGAAATTATAGTGCCACGGCAGGCCAATGCGTTGACTTTGAAGGTGCATACATTCACATACTGTCGCACAGTGTGAACGCCCTTCCACCGGGCCTCGTGGGGAAAAACATGAAGAAAGTTTACGGCTCTGCTGCCGACGCGCTGGATGGGCTCTTGTTTGATGGCATGTTCATCGCAGCCGGTGGCTTCGGCTTGTGTGGCATTCCGGAACTGCTGCTGGACGCCATAAAGGATGCCGGGACGAAAGACCTGACATTTGCCTCGAACAACGCAGGCGTGGACGAGTTCGGCATCGGCATTTTGCTTCAGACCCGACAGGTCAAGAAAATGATTTCGTCCTATGTGGGCGAAAACGCCGAGTTCATGCGTCAATACCTGTCAGGTGAGCTTGAACTGGAATTCAACCCCCAAGGCACCCTGGCCGAGCGTATGCGCGCCGGCGGCTGCGGCATCCCCGGTTTCTATACCAAGACCGGCGTGGGCACCGTGATTGCCGAGGGCAAGGAACACAAGGACTTCAACGGCGAGACCTACATCATGGAAGAAGGCATTTTTGCCGATCTCTCCATCGTGAAGGCTTGGAAAGCGGACGAGACGGGCAACCTCGTGTTCCGCAAGACCGCCCGGAACTTCAACCCGCCCGCTGCGATGTGCGGCAAGGTCTGCGTCGCAGAAGTGGAAGAGATCGTGCCGACAGGCAGCCTTGATCCCGATCATATCCACCTGCCGGGGATCTATGTCCACCGCCTGATCCAGGGCGAGCACGAAAAGCGCATCGAACAACGGACAACGCGCGCCGCGTAAGGAGCCAGGCCATGCCTGACACCATCGAAGAACTGCTTGAAGACGACAAATCCTTTGAGGGATTCACCCGGGCACAGGTTGCCATGGTCGTGACCAATCCGCATCTCGAAGACAATCCGATCGTCTACGTGAACCAGGCATTCACACGGTGCACGGGCTATGCCCGATCTGCCTCGATCGGGCGCAACTGCCGGTTCCTGCAAGGCGAAGGCACACGGAAGTCCGATGTCGACAAACTGCGCGCGGGTATCGAAGCCGAGGAAAGCGCCAGCGTGGATATCCTGAACTATCGCGCCAATGGTGAGCCGTTCATGAATCGATTGATCGTGGCACCGGTCCATGATTCTCACGGCAAGACACAGTATTTCGTAGGTATTCAGAAAGAGCTGCGCCAAAGCGAGCTGTCGACCAGCGCCGAAGAGATCAACGCACAGCTGATCGAGATCCAGAACCGCGTTGCCTCCGACCTGTCGATGATCATCGGCATGATCCGCCAGCAATCCGGCACGACATCCGTACCCGAAGACTTCGCCGCCCTTTCGCGCCGCATCGAAACGCTGCAGCTTCTGTATGAAGAGATGAAGCTGAGCGATCAGCAATCCAACCGCGACAGCATCCAGATGGGCAGCTACCTGTCCCGTCTCGCCTCCGCCATCGCGCATATCGAAGGCCGCTCCGGCATCCGGATGTCACTGCAGATCGAACCGCTTGAAGTGCCCATCGAGACGGCAACCCGCGTGGGTCTGGTGCTCTCGGAATTGCTGACCAACGCATTTCAACACGCCTTCGAACGGATCGACATGGGATTGGTCGAGGTCCGCATGAGCCGCCTCAGCGCTGGCGGCCTGCGCCTGATCGTGGCCGATGATGGTGTGGGCATCCCTGCCGACATGGAATGGCCCGACAGCAAGACTGTGGGTGGCCGTATCGTGTCCGGCCTGATCGAAGGGCTTGAAGGCACGCTACATCTGGGCCGCGGAGCCGCCGGAAGTTTCATTACAATCGACGTGCCTGCCGGCGCGGCACTCACCGACGAATAAGGACAATTGATGCCCTGGGATCGCAACCAAATGGCGGCGCGTGCCGCACAGGAATTGGAAGACGGCTGGTATGTGAACCTCGGGATCGGAATCCCGACACTGGTGTCAAACTATATCCCCGACGGGATCGAGGTGACCCTGCAATCCGAGAATGGCATGTTGGGCATGGGTCCCTTCCCCATCGAGGGGGAGGAAGACGCCGATCTGATCAACGCCGGCAAGCAGACCATTACGGAACTGCCCCAGACCGCCTATTTCGACAGTTCGCAAAGCTTTGGCATGATCCGCGGTGGCAAGATCGCCATGGCGATCCTCGGGGCAATGGAGGTGGCCGAAAACGGTGACCTCGCCAACTGGATGATCCCCGGCAAGCTGGTCAAGGGCATGGGCGGCGCCATGGACCTGGTGGCGGGTGTCGGTCGCGTCGTGGTGGTCATGGATCACACCAACAAACACGGCGACAGCAAGGTGCTCAAGGAATGCACCCTCCCCCTGACAGGCCAAGGCGTCGTGGACCGGATCATTACCAACCTGGGCGTACTGGACGTTGTCGACGGTGGTTTGAAAATTGTCGAGGTTGCTGATGGCGTGACAGAGGACGAGCTGCGCGCAGCAACCCAAGCGACACTTGTCTGAGTTCGACATCCGCCGGGACGAGAGCGGCTCGAAGGGTCGCTACGTCCTGGAACAGGGCGGTGCCGAAGCAGAACTCACATACTCCATCCTGTCACCCCAGACCCGCATTGCAGATCATACCGGAGTGCCTGACGCCATGCGTGGCACGGGCGCAGGTCAAGCGCTGGTGAAACGTCTGGTAGAGGATGCGCGCGCCGAGGGCTGGAAGATCGTGCCACTTTGCCCATTCGTCAACGCGCAACGGGCAATGCACCCGGACTGGGCGGACGCCTTCAATATCTGAAACGTCGCCGTTTACCGACACGGAAAACGTGCCGGAATTTTTGTAAAATTCCGGGCTCCTCAATTCATGGCTGCAAACACGCACCCATCGGTAACCAGTTCCGGCGGCGTAATGCACAACCCCTTCGCAACCTGAAATGTTGCGAGCACCTTGGGCACATAGTCCCGTGTTTCAGCATAAGGCGGCACGCCCGCATGGTTTTGCACCGCACCCTCACCCGCATTGTAGCCTGCAAGGACAAGGACCGGATCACGGTCAAATCGATCCATAAGCCAATCGAGATACTTCACACCGCCCGTGATGTTCTCCGAAGGTTGAAAACTGTCCTTCACCCCGAACCGTTCGGCCGTCGCGGGCATCAACTGCATGAGCCCTTCCGCACCTGCGCGGCTCGTTGCGTCGATACGACCGGCAGATTCCACCATCATCACTGCCAGCACCAGGGCCGGGGACACGTCCGTGCCAATGGTTGCCTTGAGGATGTCGACCCCCTGAGCCTGAGCCAAACTCTGCATCTGCTGCAAGCGCGGCACCGGCACCGGCTGCTTGGCCCGTGCAAGAGCGCGCAGCGCCTGGTCCAGCCGTCCAGGGCCCGCCTGATCCAGCGCAGGGGAAACGTCATTCCAGAACCAATCGAAGCGACTGGACGGTGCGCTCGGAGGTGTCACCGCGCTGTCCGGAGCAATGGCCGCCTGTTTTGCTTCCGGAGCTTCGGGTTCAATCTGAACGGTGATAAACCGTTTGGCGCCCGGCTTTGGCGGCTTGACCCGCTTGGCGGAAAAATCCTTGAACGGCGGTGGATCCTCGGCGGAGGCACTTCCGCAAGACAGCGCCAGCGCCGTTAGCGCGACAACGGACAAACGAACCATAGAACTGCTCTCAATCTGCGCCCACTCTTGCGGTGGGCATTGAAGCAAATATCGCAGAAATCCGCATTTCAGGCCAGTCTGGGCTGCCAGAAAATGGCAAAGCTGCCACATTTGCACCAGCAGTTAACGAAAAATACACACCTTGTGTGAGTGGTGTATTATTTTCTGTATATTTTTCAGCGCGTTATGAATTTTCCGCAAAAAAATCACAGCAAGACGCGAAATCCACAACAACCCGCCAAATTCGTGCCCCAATCCCCCGACTATATAGCGTCATACCAAGTCGGACACAGGCCAAAGAGAGAGAGCGGCCTACCAAGGACGGCGAGGTTAAACGCAAATCTACTGATCCTTTGGAGGGACAAAATCATGATCAAGTTCATCAAAAACTTCCGCAAAGACGAAAACGGCGCCGTGACGGTTGACTGGGTTGTTCTGACCGCTGCTGTGGTTGGCCTGGCGATCGCTGCTTACGGCTCGATCTACACCGGCGCATCCGACCTGACCGCAGCCACAGACGAATTCCTGGGCACGCAGACCGTCGGTTCGATCGGTATTCCTGCAGCCGAATAATCGCTGGACGTAACCGTCTGACGACAGGGGCCGTGACCGCAACCGGACGCGGCCCCTTTTTTCATCCCCAGGCATCCCGGTATCGTTAAAGAGGACCGCCATGATCCGTTTTCTGAACACTTTCAAATCCAGCGAACGCGGTGCGGTCACTGTTGACTGGGTTGTGCTGTGCGCCGCCATCGTTGGCTTGGCCATTGCTGTCATTTACGGCATGAACTCCGGCACCCTTGCCATTGCGGGCAATGTCGACACGTATCTCGACGGGCAGTTTTTCAACGAATAGCCCCCAAACTCCATGACACTACATTGGCCTGCCGCACGTCGTGGCGGGCTTTTTGCATTTTGGGACAAATCAAAACAGTTGCCCCCGAGCTTCCCCACCTCTTCCCACAAATCGCCACAATCCGCCGCCATATAGATCGCAAGAGGTTCTGTCTCATCCGGACAAGGACCCAATCAAAGAGGTGCTGAAATGCGAATGGTATTTGGATTGGTTTTGCTTGCCGGGATCGCCCTGGCTGGTGGGGCCGTATACATGGCCAAGAACTACATCGGGCAATATCAGACGGCGCTGGCCGCCGAACGCGCCCAACGCGACAAGATCGTGCCAACCATCCCTGTCTACGTCGCCGAACGTCAGTTGAAATACGGCGAAGCACTGACGCAGAAAGATGTTCGCACGGTCGATTGGCCTGAAACTGCCCTCCCCGAAGGTGCTTTCACCGCCGACAATCCACTCTTTCCCGATGGAGTGACCGAGCAACGCGTTGTTCTACGCACAATGGAAAAGAACGAAGCCATCCTGGCCGTCAAGGTGACCGAACCGGGTGAAGAGGCTGGACTGACGTCGCGCCTTGAACGCGGGATGCGAGCCTTTGCAATCCGTGTGGACGTGGCTTCGGGCGTATCGGGATTCCTGCGGCCCGGCGACCGCGTCGATGTGTACTGGACCGGCCGCGTCGGAAAGGATCTGGGCGGCGCACGCGGTGAAGTGACCAAATTGATCCAGCCTGCCATCAAACTGATCGCAATCGACCAAAACGCAGCAGGCGACCTAGATGGCGCGACGATTGCACAAACCGTGACCGTGGCCGTGGCCCCTGACCAAGTGGCAAAGCTGGCGCAGGCGCAGTCGACCGGCCGCCTGTCGCTGTCTCTTGTGGGTGCCGAAGACGACACCGTGGCCGCTGCCATCGAAGTGGATCAGCGCGCCCTGCTCGGCATTGAGACCAAGGAAGTGAAGGTCGAAGTGCAAGAGGAAAAGACTTGCTCCATACGGACCCGACGGGGCGCGGAGGTGGTGCAGATTCCAATTCCCTGCACAAACTGATCCCTCTTTTTCAAGCACTTACTGCCGGCGCCCCACATTGTGGCGCCGGTTTCACTTGTACCCCTGTTGCCGGTTCCCCACATAAAAGAATCACCTGAAGTCGTTGATTCTTGCAAAAAAATCCAAACTGCCGCATGGTGCATGCAATCGCGGGCACCAAGACCCGACACCGAGGCGTGATCAAAAAGGCAGGTCACATGAACATTGACGGAATTTTCAAAGCGGCCCTCTTGGGGCTGTGTTTTGCTGCAGGTCCCATCGTGGAAACCGCCCAGGCGGAAAACCTGCGGGTGGTACGCAAGTCAACCGAATCCACATTGAACGTGCCGATGAATCGCGCGGTCGTTGTGGAAAGCGACACGGCATTTGCCGAGCTCAGTATCGCAAACCCTGCGATTGCCGACATATCGTCCCTGAGTGATCGCACCATCTATGTGTTGGGCAAGGCCCCCGGCCTGACGACCCTGACATTGCTCGATGCCAACGGTCGCTTGATCACCAATGTGAATGTGCGCGTGTCTGCGGACATCTCCGAATTCAAGGAACGCCTGCGCCAGATTCTGCCCGGCGAGAAGATCGAAGTGCGCACCGCCAACGATGGTATCGTGCTGTCTGGCATCGTTTCCTCCGCCGCGCGCCTGCAACGCGCGCTTGACCTTGCCGAACGCTATGCCGAAGGGCGCGTCAGCAACCTCATGAGCGTCGGTGGCATCCAGCAAGTGATGCTCAAGGTGCGCTTTGCCGAAATGAACCGCTCCGTGTCCAAATCGCTCAGCTCGTCGCTGTCGCTTGGCGGCTCGATCCTGTCGGGTGACGTGGGCCTCAGCGGCGGCAACGGCACGACCGTTGGCCAGGCCGCGATCACCAACTCGCTCGCAGGCAACGTGCCAGCCTCCAATGCCAATGCAGGCGCGATCCTGTTCGGCTTCAATGCGGGCAACACGCAAGTGGGCCTTTTGCTGGAAGCCCTTGAAACCAAAGGCGTTGTTCGGACACTGGCCGAGCCAAACCTGGTTGCTCTGTCCGGACAGGAGGCCCGGTTCCTCGCCGGTGGCGAATACCCCGTGCCCGTCGCACAGGAAGACGGTGTGATCACCATCGAGTTCAAGCCCTTCGGCATCCAGCTCAACTTCATCCCCCGGGTCGTCGACAAGGACCTGATCAACCTCGAGCTTGAGGCGACAGTGTCTGACATCGACCCGACAAACGGGATCACGGTCGACGGTTTCACGGTTGATGCCTTCAGCGTACGCGAAACGGCCACCACGGTTGAACTGCGCGACGGTGAAAGCTTTGCCATCGCCGGTCTGCTGCAGGACAACTTCATCGACAACAACAACCAGTTGCCCTGGTTGGGCGATGTGCCGGTTCTTGGCGCCCTCTTCCGCTCGGCCTCGTATCAGCGGGATCAATCGGAACTGGTGATCATCATCACCGCACACCTTGTTTCCCCGGTTCGCGGCGACGCACTTGCACTGCCCACCGACCGGATCAAACCACCGAGCGAACGGGATCTTTTCCTCTATGGTCGCACCGCCGCAGGCACACGTCCCCCGAAACAGGGCGCTGCAGGTGAGGTTGCCAAACAGGACTTCTCCGGCTCATATGGTTATGTGTTGGACTAAGGACAGGGCCATGAAACCGATTTTCACCGTTGCAGTGGCAGGCACCCTCGCCCTTGGCGCGTGTGGCCCGTCCAACGATCCGGTCTACACCCAGTTCTATCGTGAAGCGGGCGCGTTGGTGGACACCGGCCAATTCGGCAACGCAACGGCCAACAACACCCTTCTTCTGACGGGCGAACGCCAGTACACCTTTGATCTGGCGCAACGCTTCGCGTCCGAAGTCGGCACAACGGTGAATTTCGCCTTCAACTCGTCTCAACTGGATGCAGGCGCACGCGATGCGCTTCGCGAACAAGCCCGCTGGATCCGACAGTTCCCTGAAATCCGCTTCCGCGTCTATGGTCACACCGACGCCGTGGGCTCGGCCGCGTACAACAAGAGCCTCGGCCTGGCCCGTGCGAATGCTGTCGTTCACTACCTGGCGACGCAGGGGATCAGCCGATCCCGGCTCGAGGCGGTTGCCTCCTTCGGTGAAACCCAGCCCCTGATTGTTACGCAAGGCCGCGAACGTCGTAACCGGCGCACTGTGACCGAGGTCAGCGGCTTCGTGAAATCGCATCCTACCGTGCTCGACGGCAAGTACGCACAGATCATCTATCGCGACTATGTCGAGTCCGGCGTCGCCAGGACAGGCCTGACGGGCAATTCCGGCAGCCAGTTCAATACCAGCGAATAAACAGGTCGCCCAAAAATCGCGTGAAGGGTCCGCAGACAATCCTGTCTGCGGACCCTTTATCGTTTTGAGATACCCAACAATTGGAGTTTTTTGGCCCAAATCTCGCCCGAATTCGCTGCGAACACTGCTCCCAGAGAACACCTACGCCCGGTGAAAAGAACCGGGCAAGAGCAACCGCTCCCGCCTGCTGGAACAGCATTTTCGGGGCGTGCTCTTTGAACAAAGGGAAAGTGGGCAATGAGCAGCGTAATGCCACAACCGGAAACGGCCCCGATCACGGCCTGCACCATCAGCCGCGATGTGCAGAATTTCGATTTGCTGATCGAGGACATGGAACACGCCCTCGGTGAAGCATGGGGCGATCTCGGCTTTGCCGAGGCATTGGCCTTTTTCAATCAGCCCGAAGCGGAGGCCATGGAATTCGTGGCTCTGGCCCTTGATGAGGAGGACGAGGACAACCTGATCCTTTTGGGCGAAATCATCACGCAAGCCAAAGCGCGCGGTATCAAGGTCATCCTGATTGCGGAGGACGTCACGCCCGCAGCACTGCACCAATTGCTGCGCCAGGGCGCGGATGAGTTTGTCCCCTACCCCTTGCCCGAAGGTGAGTTGCAACAGGCCATCGACCGCTTGCAAGCAGCCGGCCAGCCGCAACCTGTCGAAAGCGAGCGTACCGCCAATCTCAAGTCCGGCACTGACAAACAGGGCGCAGTTTTCGTCTGCCACGGCGTCGCCGGTGGCACCGGCGCAACGACACTGGCTGTGAACCTGGCCTGGGAACTGGCCCTGTTGTGCGAGGGTGAAACACCCTCGGTCTGCCTTCTGGACTTTGACATGCAGTTTGGTTCGGCCTCCACCTATCTGGACCTGCCCCGTCGCGAAGCCGTGTTCGAGATGCTGTCGGATACCGAAAGCATGGACGACGAAATCTTTGGCCAGTCACTCCTGACATTCGAAGAAAAGCTGCAGGTGTTGACTGCGCCGTCGGACATGATCCCGCTTGATCTCGTCACGGCCGAAGACATCAGCCGCATCGTGGAAATGGCGCGCGCACATTTCGACTATGTCGTGATCGACATGCCCTCGACCCTTGTGCAGTGGACCGAGACGGTGCTGACCGCCTCGCATCTCTACTTCACAACGCTCGAAATGGACATGCGCTCGGCCCAGAACACGCTGCGCTTCAAGCGGGCCCTGCAATCCGAAGAACTGCCCGTCGAAAAACTGCGCTACGTGCTGAACCGCGCGCCCAAATTCACCGATCTGGGCGGCAAGGCGCGGGTCAAACGCCTGTCGGAAAGCCTCGACATCTCGGTCGAGGTGCAATTGCCCGACGGCGGCAAACCGATCAGCCAAGGCGCGGACCATGGTGTTCCGCTCGCCAGCTCAGCCACCAAGAACCCGTTGCGCCGCGAAATCGCAAAACTCGCAGCCTCCATCCATGAACTCAGCGAGGACCACGCCAAAGCGGCGTGATCCGACAACCCCGGGGTCCCTCGATGTTTTCCAAGTACAAAAAACCCGCACCCAAACCCGCCGCAGCCGCACCCGAAGAAAAGGTTGCGGAACTGCCCAAGGCGGACGCCAAGGCAAAGATCGCGCGCAAGGCCCCACCGGCCAAGCCCGCAACCGTCACGCCAATGGACAAAGAGCGCAAGCGCAAGGAGCGTCTGGGCGAGATCAAGCTCGAACTGCACCGCGCATTGCTGGACAACCTGAACCTCGCGGCCCTTGAGCACGCGAGCGAACAGGACCTGCGCCAGGAAATCAGCGCCATCTCGTCTGAAGTGCTGACGGAAAAGAACATCATCCTCAACCGTGAAGATCGCCAGACCCTGAATCAGGAACTGTTTGACGAAGTGACGGGCCTTGGCCCGCTCGAAACGCTCCTGAAAGACGAAACAGTCAACGATATTCTGGTCAACGGCCCGCAGCAGATCTTTGTGGAACGCGCCGGTAAGCTGGAACTCACCGACATCACGTTCAAGGACGAACGCCACCTTCTGCGCATCATCGACAAGATCGTGAGCGCCGTGGGCCGCCGCGTGGATGAATCAAACCCCTACGTGGACGCCCGTCTGCAAGACGGCTCGCGTTTCAACGCCATGGTGCCCCCCATCGCGGTGGACGGCTCCCTCGTCTCCATTCGTAAGTTCAAAAAGGACAAGCTGGGCATCGACGACCTGGTGAATTTCGGCGCCTTTACCGAGGAAATGGCCGCATATCTGCAAGCCGCGGTCGCCACACGCCTGAATGTCATCGTATCCGGCGGTACTGGGTCCGGGAAAACGACCACGCTCAACGCGCTGTCGTCTTTCATCGACAATGCCGAGCGTATCCTGACGATCGAAGACACTGCGGAACTGCAGTTGCAACAGACCCATGTGGGCCGCATGGAAAGCCGCCCGCCCAACGTCGAGGGCAAGGGCGAGGTGTCCCCGCGCGACTGTCTGAAAAACGCGCTTCGTATGCGCCCCGACCGCATCATCGTGGGTGAAACGCGTGGCGAGGAAGTCATCGACATGCTTCAGGCTATGAACACCGGCCACGACGGATCGATGACCACGATCCACGCCAACTCCGCCCGTGATGGTGTTTCGCGTCTGGAAAACATGATCGCCATGGCCGGGATCGAAATGCCGATCAAGGCGGTCCGGTCCCAGATCTCATCGGCTGTGAACCTCATCGTGCAGGCGTCGCGTCTGCAGGACGGCTCCCGCCGCATGACCTCCATCACCGAAATCACCGGGATGGAAGGCGACGTGATCTCCATGCAGGAAGTCTTCCGCTTCCAGCGCGTGGGACTGACACCCGACAACAAGATCATCGGTCACTTCACCGCCACCGGCGTGCGCTCGCACTACTCCGAACGCTTCCGCCTGTGGGGCTACGACCTGCCCGCATCGATCTACGAACCCGTGGCCGCCCAGTAAGGATCTGAGAAAATGAGCGCAGAACCAATTATCTACGGCCTGATCTTCATCGGCGTCCTTGTTTTGGTCGAGGGCCTGTACCTCGTCGCCTTCGGCAAATCCATCAGCCTCAACAGCCGCGTCAATCGCCGGCTCGAGATGCTGAACAAGGCCGGTGGCCGGCGCGAGGAAGTGCTCGAACAACTCCGCAAGGAGATGCAGCAGCACATGGGCGCGCGGTCCATCCCGCTCTACTCCCTGCTCGCCGAAAAAGCACAAAAGGCGGCCATCGCCTTTTCGCCGCAACAGCTCATCATGATCATGGCCGGCCTGTCGGTCGTGGCCTTCATAGGTCTCAGCGTCGGCACGGCGACCGAAACACCTGTTCGCATCCTGCTTGCCGTCGGCATCGGCATCGGTGCGGTCTACTTCTGGGTCTCGTCCAAAGCCAACAAGCGCCTCAGCATGATCGAAGAACAACTGCCAGACGCCGTGGAACTCATGGTGCGCAGCCTGCGCGTCGGTCACCCGTTCAGCTCAGCCATCCAGATCGTGTCCAAAGAAGTCAAAGACCCCCTGGCTTCGGAATTCGGACTTATCGCGGACGAAGCCGCCTTTGGCCGCGACGTGGGCGAAAGCCTCAAGGACATGGCCGAACGGCTCGACATGCAGGATTTGCGCTTTCTGTCGGTTGCCGTGACGATCCAGCAGCAGTCGGGTGGTAACCTGGCCGAGATCCTCGCCGGTCTGGCCAAGGTGATC
Source organism: Tateyamaria omphalii (assembly GCF_019802125.1). Classification (GTDB taxonomy): domain Bacteria; phylum Pseudomonadota; class Alphaproteobacteria; order Rhodobacterales; family Rhodobacteraceae; genus Tateyamaria; species Tateyamaria omphalii_B. Next base: position 504,724 of record NZ_JAHVHT010000001.1, on the reverse strand, counting down.
CGGGCCCGTTTCCGTCTGTTCCGCCGGGTCAAGGCGATCACGGCCGAGGCAAAGTGGTCGGGCAAGTTCCTGTCGGCCTTCCCCATCGTGGCGCTGATCGTGATCAACGTGAGCGACCCGAACTACTATGACGACGTGCGCGATCACGCCTACTTCATTCCCGCCTGCATCGCGGTGGGCCTGTTCCTGGGTGCCAACCTGATCGTGATGCGCATCCTGACCAACATCAAAGTGTAAGGAACCGAAAAAATGGACGCCCTGCTGCAACCCATAACGGACATCCTTGGCCCGCTCGGTCCCATCGTGATCGCGGGCGTGCTTGGCGTGATGATGGTGGTGATCGTCGTCATCATGATGCTCAAGCAGCCCGAAGACCCGCTGACCAAGCTGAAGAAGTCTCAGAAAGGCGTGGTCACAACCGGCCCGCAGAAAGAGCGGCTGCGCCAGGGTGCCCGCAACGAACAGCTCGAACGGTTCTCGAAGTTCCTCGAACCGGACGATGTCGAAGAGATGTCCAAACGCCAGCTTTTGCTGCGGCAGGCGGGCTACCAGTCACGCGACGCTGTGCGCATGTTCCATGCCGCGCAGTTCATCCTGGGCGTTGCCGGTCTGCTCCTCGGCATCGTCTACACCAACTTCGTTGTCGGCACCGACAACATGAGCACGCAGAAGATCATCATGTACACACTCGGCCCCGGCGGCATCGGGTACTACATGCCGCAATACTGGGTGAACAAGCGCGTCGGCAAGCGGCAGGAAGAGATTACTCAAGGCTTCCCGGACTCGCTCGACATGCTTCTTGTCTGCGTGGAAGCCGGGCAGTCGCTTGATCAGGCCATCAACCGCGTGGCCGTCGAGTTGCAGGCGTCCTACCCCGCGCTGGCGCATGAATTCTCGGTCGTCAGCTACGAGATGAAGGCGGGTAAAGACAAGGTGAGCGTGCTGAACGACATGGGCGAACGCTGCGGTGTGCAGGATGTCTCCAGCTTTGTGACCGTGCTGATCCAGTCGACCAGCTTCGGTACGTCCATCGCCGAGGCCCTCCGGGTCTACGCGGGCGAGATGCGGGACAAGCGCGTCATGCGGGCCGAAGAGGCGGCCAACAAACTGCCGACAAAGATGACGCTCGCGACGATGATGCTGACCGTGCCACCGCTTCTGTTGATCCTTGTGGGTCCTTCGGCACACGGTATCACGCAATTGGGCAATCTGAACACGCTTGGCAACTAGGCCGACGCCGGAACCCGTGCTATGGACTTTGCACCACGCGGCCAGATCGGTCAGCGTGGTGCAAGACGTTTGAGCAACCTGGCAACGCCCACCATGATCACAGGCATACGGGTCATCACGGCCCTGATCCTCGCACTTGTCGTTTCGGCCTGTGGTGAACCGCGCATCGACGCTTCCCAGACCGGCCCGTTCGCGCCGGGCGTCGACCGCCGGGCCCAGGGCGTCGACGGAGTCGAGGTGGGCCACCGCCTGATTGCCGCTGGCGAATTTGAACTCGCGATCCGCTCCTTCAACCGCGCCGCCCTCGACCGCGGCGGCTTTGACGCTGAAATCCTGTCCGGCCTCGGCACCGCCAACCTCGGCCTTGGCCGTCTGAACCAGGCCGAAAAGCTCCTGCGCCGCGCAACCACCGAATTCGACCCCTACCCCGAAGACCTCAACAACCTCGGTGTCGTGCTGATGGAACGGGGCGAAACCTTCGAAGCGATCCAGATCTTCCGCAAGGCTTTCGCCCTGGATGACGGAGAAAGCACACTTATTCGGGATAATTTACGCTTGGCACTCGCAAAATCCGAAAATTCTGCTACCGTGATTGACAATGAGAGCCAGTATAAACTGGTCCGTCGAGGCAGCAGTGACTTTCTTATCCGCACTGCATCTTGATTTGCCCACCCTGGGGTGGGTCTGAGGCTGCGCTTTTCGGGGCGCAAGAAAAGGGATGCGACCGGGCAGGAAAAGCACGGCGCGAACGAGCAGGAAAAAGGACGCAAACATGCGCCACTCCGTGATTTTGGCCGTCTCACTGGCAGGCATGACGGCCCTTGCTGCATGCGGTGAGAAGAACGCCGACGAAACCGTTGAACGCGCGTTTCAAGACGTGAACGTGGTGGACGAGTCCAACCTCAGCGACGTGATGCTGACCGTCGCCGACCCGAATGAGGCGGTCGCCTACTTCAACCGCACGGTCAAGGAAAACCCCGACCGCATCGACGCGCATCGCGGTCTCGCCACCAGCCTCGTGCGTGCCAAACGCTACACCGAAGCCACATCCGCCTATGCCAAACTGGTCGAAATGAACGGCGTCACCAATGACGACCGCGTCGACTACGCCGACGCCCTCCTGCGCGCTGGCGACTGGTCCCGCGCCGAAGAAGAACTGGACAAAGTCCCCCCGACCGTCGAGACTTTCAAACGCTACCGGCTCGAGGCTCTGATCGCGGACAGCAACCAAGAGTGGAAAAAGGCCGACAGCTTTTATGAAACCGCAGTGGGCCTGACGACGCGTCCTTCGGGCGTGCTGAACAACTGGGGCTACTCCAAGCTGACGCGCGGTGACTTCAACGATGCCGAACGGCTCTTCACCGACGCGATCCGCCAGGATCCCAGCCTGTTCACTGCCAAGAACAACCTGATCCTCGCCCGCGGCGCCCAAGGCAACTACGCCCTGCCCGTGATCCCGATGGACCAGACCGAACGCGCACAACTTCTGCACACGCTGGGCCTCGCGGCCGTGAAGAAAGGCGATCTGCAAACCGGCAAAGGCCTCCTGCGCGACGCCATCGAAACGCACCCCCAGCATTTCGAAGCCGCCGTGCGTTCGCTCCGCGCGCTCGAAAACAACGTCTCGAACGGGTAATCTGACATGGCACTCTCGGCCTCGGTCGCGCTGTGGTTCCTGCCACTGCTTGTCCCGCTTTGCCTCTACGTGGCCTATACCGATCTGGCCGAGATGCGGATCACGAACCCCACGGTCGTGACGATGGCCGCGATCTTCGCGGCCTTGGGCCCGTTCCTCTACCCGTTTGACGCCTATCTCTGGCAACTCGCCCATCTGAGCATCGTGCTGCTTGCCGGTATCGCCCTGAACGCCGCAGGGGCCATGGGCGCAGGCGACGCCAAATTCCTTGCCGCCGCAGCCCCCTACGTGGCAGTGGGCGACATCCGCCTGCTCATGGCACTCTTTGCCGCCGTCCTGCTGGCCGCCTACGCGGTCCACACAATTGCCAAGCGCACACGCTTGCGCAACTACGCCCCCAACTGGGCCAGTTGGAGCCAGCAAGGCCGCAAATTCCCCATGGGCTTTGCCCTCGGCCCCACGCTGGCGATCTACCTCTGCCTCGCCGCCATGTACGGCTCTTGACCCTTTAAGGTCACAATTTGGCCGAACTGCTGCGTTACGTCAGACAAAACGAAACGCAGCAGAGCACAGGCCAACCCCATGAACATGCAAGTCTCGGACGTGATCGCGCCCCCGGCGCCGAAACGGTTGCAGGACATGCAACTGCCCGTGGTCATGATGCGGGACATCCTGCTCAAAACCATGTTCCGCAAGAACCTCGACATGGTTTCGGACCTGTCCGTCGCGATGTGCCTGCCCATCCCCGTGGTACAGGAACTGATCGACATGTGCCGCGACCAGCGGCTGATGGAGGCGACAGGCACGCTCAACGCCAACAATGGCAATGAGATGGGCTACCAGCTGACCGACGGCGGCAAGGCACGCGCGCTCGACGCGCTGGCCCAATCCGAATATTTCGGCGCCATGCCCGTCCCGCTCGACGTCTACCGCGAGCAGGTCAAGCGCCAGTCCATCCGCAACATCATGGTCACACGACAGCAGCTCACCGGCGCCATGGGCCACCTCGTCCTACCCGAAGACCTGCTGGACCAGCTTGGCCCCGCCGTCTCGGCCGGCCGCTCGATCCTGATGTACGGCCCCCCCGGCAATGGTAAATCCTCGATCTCCAACGGCATCCGCGACGCGCTGGGGGACAATGTCTATGTCCCGCGCGCCATCGAATATGCGGGCCAGGTGATCACGGTCTATGACCCCATCGTCCACGTCCTCGCCCCCGAAGACGCGCAGGACCCGACATCGCTGCGCCGCGTGACACCCTATGACAAGCGCTACGTCAAATGCGAACGGCCCACGGTGATCACCGGGGGTGAGCTGTCACTGGACATGCTCGACCTCGTCTACAACCCCACGGCCCGCACATATCAGGCCCCGCTGCAGCTTAAATCCACCGGCGGTATCTTCATCGTGGACGACTTGGGCCGCCAGGCCGAACCGCCGCAGGCACTCGTGAACCGCTGGATCGTACCGCTCGAGGAGTCCAAGGACATCCTCGCCCTGCAATCGGGCGAAAAATTCGAAGTGCCCTTCGACACGCTGGTCGTCTTCTCGACCAACTTCCACCCGAATGAGATCTTCGACCAGGCGGCCCTGCGCCGGATCTTCTTCAAGATCAAGATCGACGGCCCCGACCAGGCGAACTTCCTGAAAATCTTTGCCATGGTGGCCAAGAAGAAAGGGATGGCCCTGAACGAGGAAGCCCTCGTGCACCTCCTAAAGGTCAAATACCCGACCATCGACAACATCTACGCCAACTACCAACCGAACTTCCTGATCGACCAGATGGTCGCGATCTGCAACTTCGAAGGCATCCCGCTACAAATGCGTCCCGACCTCATCGACCGGGCCTGGGCCAACATGTTCGTCAAGGACGAGCATATCGTCAAATGATCGGGCTCGCGGGATGTGGGCGCATGGGGCTGCCGATGCTGGAGGCCCTGCGCGATGGCGGTGTGGACGCCATGGGGTTCGACGTGGTCCATCCGGGCCCCCGCTATGCGACGACCAACATAATGGCTTTCGCGCCAAAGCTGGAGACTTTGTTCTCAGTCGTCCGAGACGAGGAACAGACTGACGCCCTCCTCTTTGACACACAGAACCTGATGGGCACGGCACCTAATCTGCGGCGGATCTTCATCTGCTCCACACTCTCGCCCCGCTATGTGCGCGACCTGCGCACCCGTATCCCGGATCACATCACGCTGATCGACGCACCCATGTCCGGTGCCGCCATCGCCGCAGAAGACCGCAGGCTCAGCTTCATGCTGGGCGGGTCAGATCGCGACATCGCAGACGCCACGCCCCTGCTGGCGCTCATGGGCGAGCACTTCCACCACATGGGGGACTTCGGCGCAGGAATGCAGACCAAAGTGCTGAACAACCTGCTCGCCGCCTCGCACACCGCCATGACGCGCCTCGTGCTCGACTGGGCGGATGAGGCCGGGCTGGACACCCAGCACCTCCTGAACCTGATCGAGACATCTTCGGGCCAGAACTGGCTCGCCTCCGGCTTCAACACAATCGAGTTCGCCAAACACGGCTACGCGCCCGACAATTCCATCGGTATCCTGGTCAAGGACGTGGACGCCGCCCTCGACGCCGCCCCCGCGGATGCCGACACGTCTCTGCCAAAACAGGTGCAGGCGACGATCCTGCAACTCCGCCCCAGGACCTCTTGAAGCGGTAGGGCGGGCTTCAGCCCGCCAAAACACCCCACCGTACGTTGCGTTAACCACCGCCCAACCGCCCGTTGGGGGTGCACAGGGGGTGTACGGATGGTGCACGGGGGGTGACACCCTGCCATACGCCCTTAAGCTCAATGAACATTGGGTAAATCCGCACGCGAATCGACAGCATCTTCATTTCGCCAAATAAACTTCCGCCCATTGCCCGAAAGGTGGGTTTCCCCACCGAAAGGGGAGGCTCCCGCACTTCCCACAGGCGCCCCACCCGCTACATTGCGCTCCATGACCACCCTCCCCCAAATCTTCACCGACTGGTTCACGTCCAAAGGCTGGTCCATCCACCCCCACCAGCAACAGATGCTGGACCGCGCCCACGACCCCGCTCTTCTTCTGATCGCCCCCACAGGCGGCGGCAAGACCCTCGCCGGTTTCCTGCCCACGCTGGCCGACCTGACAACAAACGAACACGCGGGGCTACACACCCTCTACATCTCCCCGCTCAAGGCCTTAGCCGCTGATATCAAACGAAATCTCCGCACCCCGGTCGAGGAAATGGGCCTCGACATCCGCATCGAGGACCGGACCGGCGACACCTCCCAAACCCAGAAAAAACGCCAACGCGCCGACCCGCCACACATCCTTTTGACGACCCCGGAAAGCCTCGCCCTGCTCACCAGCTACGAAGACGCCCCGCGCATGTTCGCTGGTCTCAAACGGGTGATCGTCGATGAAATCCACGCGCTCGCCGAAAGCAAACGCGGCGACCAGATGTTCCTCGCCCTGTCGCGCCTCCAGGCCCTCCGCCCCGATCTGAAGCGCGTCGGCCTGTCGGCCACGGTCGAGGATCCACAAGCCATCGCCCACCTCCTCGCCAAACACCCGGACCCCTGCGACATACTACATGCAGACCCAGGCCCGCCCCCCGACATCCAGATGTTGGTCACAGACGCCCCCCCCCCCTGGTCCGGCTCAGGCGGCAAATACGCCATCCCGGCAGTGTTGGAAGAGGTGAAGAAACACAAAACCACCCTCATCTTCCACAACACCCGCGCCCAGGCCGAGCTCTATTTCCACAACATCTGGCTCGCCAATGAAGAGCAACTGCCCATCGGCATCCACCACGGCAGCCTCGACCGCCAGCAACGCGAAAAGGTCGAACAGGCCATGGTCGACGGGCAGCTCAAGGCCATCGTCTGCACCGGCACGCTCGACCTCGGCATCGACTGGGGCGACGTCGACCTGATCATCCAGGTCGGCGCTCCCAAAAATGTCAAACGCCTCGTCCAACGCATCGGCCGCGCCAACCACCGCTACAACGCGCCGTCCAAGGCGCTGCTCGTGCCCGCCAACCGGTTCGAGGTGGTCGAATGCGTCGCCGCCCTCGACGCCGTGCACGAGGGCGCGCTCGACGGCGATCCGCGCGGTCCGGGTCCCCGCGACGTGCTCTGCCAACACATCCTGATACGCGCCTGCGCGGGCCCGTTCGATGCGATGAACCTCTACCAAGAGGTGAAGAGCACCGGCGCCTATAGCACTCTAACAAAAGAAGAATTCGACGCCTGCCTCGATTTCTGCGCCACCGGCGGCTACGCCCTGCGCGCCTACGACCAGTTGAAACGCCTGCTCCAACGCCCTGACGGCCACTGGCAGTTGCGCGACCCGCGCAGCGCCCAACGCATCCGCATGAACATCGGCACCATTCAGGACACCGACACGGTCAAGGTCCGCTGGAAAGGCCGCGGCGGCAAACCGCTGGGCGAGATCGAAGAAGGCTTCGCCGCCACCCTAACCCAAGGCGATACGTTCCTCATCGGCGGCCAAATCGTGCGCTACGACTCCTTGCGCGAAATGACCGTCCAAGTGACCCGCGACGCCGCCAAGAAGCCCAAGATCGCCACCTTCCTCGGCACCAAGTTCGCCACCTCCACCCAGCTTTCCCACCGCATCATCGAGATGTTCCAGCAGGACACGTGGCCCGCCCTACCCCCACACACCTCAGAATGGTTGACGCTCCAACGCGAGGTCAGCCGCCTCCCCGAACCGGGCCGCCTGCTGATTGAAAGCTTCCCGCACGACAACCGCATCCACACCGCCGTCTACGGCTTTGCGGGTCGTAACGCTATGCAAACATTGGGACTTCTGCTCACCAAGCGCATGGAAGAAACCGGCCTCAACCCCCTGGGCTTCCTCGCGACGGACTATGCCACCCTGATCTGGGGCCTCGAAAAAATCACCGACCCGCAGCCCCTTTTTGACATCGACGCGCTCCGCAATGGCCTGGACACCTGGCTTGCCGGCAACGCCGTGATGAAACGCACCTTCCGCGCTTCGGCCACCATCGCGGGTCTCATCGAACGCAACCTGCCCTCGAACCGTAAAACGGGCAGGCAGGCCACATTCAGCTCCGACATCCTCTACGACACGCTGGCCAAATATGACCCCGACCACCTCATGCTGCAGATCACCCGCGAAGAAGCCATGCGCGGCCTCGTCGACTTCGGCCGGATCGAGGAAATGTGCGCCCGCATCGGCGACAGGATCGACCTGATCGAACACAACCGCGTCACGCCACTCGCCGCGCCACTCATGCTCGAAGTGGGCCGCGTCCCAATTAAAGGGCTGGCCGAAGAGAAGCTCCTTGCCGAAGAAGCCGAGCGCCTCATGACCACGGCTGGCTTGCCACCAGAACCCAGAAAGAAAGAATGGCGCGTGCCTTTCTGATCCACCTTCATCTTGCCAGATAAACTTCGGGGTTTGGGGCAGAGCCCCAACCGTAAGGCGCATCTTGATGCGCCCCCTGCGCAGGCGTATGAACAAAAAATGAACACTTGCGATCTATCCCTCGCTGGCGCCGCGCTCAAAGCGCTCGGTTCCGGCGCTCTCCACTGGCCAGACAAGAACCTCCTGTGCGTCTCCGATCTCCATCTGGGCAAGGCCGAACGCATCGCACGGCGCAACGGCATCCACCTGCCGCCCTACGAAACCCGCGACACGCTCACCCGCCTCGCCGCCGATCTCGACGCAACAGGCGCGCGCACCGTCATCTGCCTCGGCGACAGCTTCGACGACCTCACCGCCGCACGCAGCCTGCCCGAAGAGGAACAGCTCTGGATCACCCGACTGCAAGCCGGTCGCCGCTGGATCTGGATCGAAGGCAACCACGATCCAGGCCCCATCGAATTCGGCGGCACGCATCTCGCCGAACTGCCCATCGGCCCGCTCACCTTCCGCCACATCGCCGAACCCGGCGCCACAGGCGAAGTGTCGGGCCATTACCACCCCAAGGCCACGCTGCAGACGCGCGCCCGCGCCATCTCGCGCCCGGCCTTCCTGATCGACAGCGACAAGCTGATCCTGCCCGCCTACGGCACCTATACAGGCGGGCTGCGCAGCCACGATATGGTACTGACAAAGCTGATGCGCCACGACGCAACTGCGATACTCACCGGCCCCAAACCAGTGCAGGTGCCCATGCCACGCGGGGCCGCATAGGTCGTCTTTCCGTGCGACAAAGATGGCAAAACCTTCTTCGCCGCACGCAAGGCCCAATGGTCTGGGACAAAATCGTAAGGCGGAGGTGTCCTCCGCCCCACCACCTTAGGCCGTTAAGCCCTCCGGCTCCGCCAAGCCGTTCGCCCGGCAGCACGCCGTCACGGTGTTCGCCAGAAGGCACGCAATGGTCATCGGCCCCACACCGCCCGGCACAGGCGTGATGGCTCCGGCCACCTCGGCGCAGCTGTCATAGTCGCAATCGCCCACAAGCCGCGTCTTGCCTTCGCCCTTTTCCGGCGCGTCAATCCGGTTGATGCCCACGTCAATCACGGTCGCCCCCGGTTTGATCCATTCACCCGTCACCATCTCGGGCCGCCCCACGGCAGCGACGACAACATCCGCGCCGCGCACCACGTCCTGAATGTCCTTGGTCCGCGAATGGGCGATGGTCACGGTGCAGCTGTCGTTCAACAAAAGCTGCGCCATCGGCTTGCCCACGATGTTAGATCGGCCGATGACGACCGCATTCAAACCCGACAGCGACCCATGATGATCGCGCAGCATCATCAGGCAGCCCAGCGGCGTGCAGGGCACCATCGACTTTTGCCCCGTCCCCAACAGACCAACATTCGAGATGTGGAACCCGTCCACATCCTTGGCCGGATCGATGGAGTTGATCACCAGATCCTCGTTCAGATGGCCCGGCAGCGGAAGCTGCACCAGAATGCCGTGGATCTCAGTATCTTCGTTCAGCGATTTGACCACCGCCAGCAGATCTTCTTCGGACGTGTCGGCATCCAGCTTATGCTCGACGCTCTTCATGCCGACCTCGACGGTCATCTTGCCTTTCGAGCGGACATAGACCTGGCTCGCGGGGTCCTCGCCCACCAGCACAACCGCAAGACCGGGGGTGATGCCATGCGCCTCTTTCAGGCGGGCCACATGATCGGCCACCTGGCCCCGTACCTTGGCCGCAAAGGCCTTTCCATCAATCACAGTCGCGGTCATGCGGGTTCAGTCTCCTTGATTATCGGACGAAGTTCACCTGATGCGACCAGGTTTCGCCATCGCTGATCACCAGCGTGTCGAATTCCATGAGTTGCAGCAGATCGAAAAAGGTCGCTACGAATTGCAGCTCTTGCGCGCGGAAGAAATCGTTGTTGCGCATATTGGATGTCATCTGCGCCAGCACGGCGCGGGCGCGGAACAGGGTCGAAAACACGTCGTCATCCAGGGCGATGACGTTCAGATGCTTGGCATCCTCGCCCTTGGCAAAGAACACGAAACGCGGGCTTTCCGGTGCGGCAAGCTGGGCAACGGTCAGGTTGGTGACGAAATCAACACGCACGCCCTTGCTGGACTGTGGCGCCTGGCGGATCACGCGCGTGAAACTCTCGGTCGAGGTCACGTCGGGGTAGTAGTATCCCTCATACCGCTCCTGTGCGTGGACCGCGGCCGTGGCGAACACAAGGGTGGCAATCAATGCAAGTAATCTGGTCATGGGTCATCCTCCAAGTGATGGAGATACGCTGACCGCCCAAGCGGCACCGGGTCAATCGGGTTTCAGCCCCGTCATCGCTTTGTGACGGGGCCGAGAGATGGTTTGTGATCAGAACAGACCTTCGATCTGGCCGTCATCGTTCAACATGATGCTTTCAGCGGACGGAACCCGCGGCAGGCCCGGCATCGTCATGATCTCGCCGCAGACAGCAACGATAAAGCCAGCACCGGCGCTCAGACGCACTTCGCGCACCGGCACCGAGTGGCCCGTGGGCGCACCGCGCAGGTTTGGATCGGTCGAGAACGAGTATTGCGTTTTCGCCATGCAAACCGGCAGGTTGCCATAGCCCTGCTCTTCCCACAGCTTCAGCTGATCGCGGATCTTCTTGTCCATCAGCGCCTCGTCCGCGCGGTAGATGCGCTTGGCGATGGTCTGGATCTTCTCGGCGAGCGGCATGTCGTCCGGGTAGATGGGCGAGAAATTGGCCGTGTCGGCGTCGGCCAGTTCAGCAACCTTGGTCGCCAGATCGGCAGACCCTTCGGAGCCCAGTTCCCAGTGGCGCGACAGGATGGCTTCGGCCCCCTGCTCAGCCACGAAGTCCTTGACCGCCTGGATCTCCGCGTCGGTGTCCGTGACAAAGTGGTTGATCGCCACAACCACCGGCACGCCAAAGGATTTCAGGTTCTCAATGTGACGGCCGAGGTTCGGGCAACCTGCCTTCACGGCGTCGACATTCTCAGCACCCAGGTCGGCCTTCGCCACACCACCGTTCATCTTCATCGCACGCACAGTCGCCACGCAGACCACAACTGACGGGGCCAGCCCGGCTTTGCGGCACTTGATGTTCATGAACTTCTCGGCACCGAGGTCCGCACCAAAGCCCGCCTCGGTCACAACGTAGTCCGCCAGCTTCAGGGCCGTCGTGGTCGCGATAACCGAGTTACAGCCATGCGCGATGTTCGCGAAGGGACCGCCGTGCACAAAGGCCGGGTTGTTCTCCAGCGTCTGCACGAGGTTCGGCTGCATCGCGTCCTTGAGCAGAACCGTCATCGCGCCATCCGCCTTGATGTCACGCGCAAAGACGGGCGAACGGTCGCGACGGTACGCGACGATCATGTCACCCAGACGCTTCTGCAGATCCTTGAGGTCCTTGGCGAGACACAGGATCGCCATGACTTCAGAGGCAACGGTGATGTCAAAACCCGCCTCGCGCGGGAAACCGTTGGCGACACCACCCAAAGATGCGGTGATCTGGCGCAGCGCCCGGTCATTCATGTCGACCACGCGGCGCCACACAACACGGCGGGTGTCGATTTCCAGCTCGTTGCCCCAATAGATATGGTTGTCGATCATCGCCGACAGCAGCGAATGGGCCGATGTAATGGCGTGAAAGTCACCCGTGAAGTGCAGGTTCATCTCTTCCATCGGCACGACCTGGGCATAGCCACCGCCAGCGGCCCCACCTTTCATGCCGAAGTTCGGACCGAGGGATGCTTCGCGGATACACACGCAGGCATTCTTGCCGATGCGGTTCAGGCCGTCACCCAGACCCACGGTCGTGGTGGTCTTGCCCTCGCCCGCAGGGGTCGGGTTGATGGCAGTCACAAGGATCAGCTTGCCGTTCTGACGGTCCTGCACCGAGTTGATGAAAGATTGCGACACCTTCGCCTTGTCATGGCCGTAGGGCAGCAGGTCGGCACTTTCGATGCCCAGCTTGGCACCGATCTCCTGGATCGGTTTCTTGTTCGCTTCGCGCGCGATTTCGATGTCGGATTTGTAGGCCATGATGCTCCCCGCAGTCCTTGGATTGGGCACGTCTTTCGTGGCCTGCATACAGGCGCATGCCTAGGGGTCATGCGCGCGATTCCGACATTTTGGACGATATGAGCGGCCCAATTGGGACCAAGGGTTTCATTTCGGAAACGACTGCGAAACTCGCGAAACCTGCGATGGGCGGAGGACACCTCCGCCTTACGATTGCGTCAGCTCGCCCGCGCGGCCTCCAGATGCGGCCAGACGGGCTGGTCCGGGACATGCAGCGTCAGCGTGTCACCCAGCGTCAAACGCCCACCATGCTCCACCCACGCGGTGACGCCCCGCCGCCCCTTCGCTGCAGGCTTGTAGAGCTTGCCAAAACCTTCAGCTTCCGCCTCGATCTCTTTGCCGGGATAGATGCAGGGGCGGTTTTCGATGTCTACGGCAATGCCCACACCGCTGTCGGACATAAGGCGCGAGGCAGGTGGAACGTGGGTGAAGTTGGGAATACCCTCAATGACCAGTGATGCACCGACCCAAGACGGATCGATGCGTTCCAACCCCATAGTCTCAGCCGTCAGCGCCAGTTCCTCTGCACTGACAATGCACAATTGCCGCGTGTTCCTGATCTCGGTGCCGGGCGTGTACTGGCTGCGCACACGGCTACAGGACGGGCGTGTTGGACCGCCGTGGTCCTCACCCGGAAAGCCATCAAGCGTCACATCCACCGCATCCGCAGGCACCGCCCGCAAGCTTTCCGCACGGCTCGGCACATGGCCGAGCCAAGTGATGGTGGCAGTGAACGATGTGGGCTTGAGCGCAGGCATGATCGTGACCTTTTCCAGATTCGTGCATCGCGCACTAAAAGGCCCCGCACAGGGCGGGGCCAATGACTTTTTGTGACGCTGATTTCAGCAAATGGAATGTCAGGTCGGTTCCGGTTCCATCCCGCCATCGCCCGAGGGACCAGACTTTTTCTTGGCCTTCGGAATGGCGGTCAGGCTGGGCTTCTTGTCTTCGACAGCCGAGCCCCCTTCGTCATCATCGGGCGCATGAGGCGGCTCGCCCCGCATCACGCGGCCAATCTCTTCGCCGGTCAGGGTCTCGTACTCCAGAAGGCCCTGCGCCAGACGCTCGAACTCTTCCTGGTTTTCCTCGATGATCTTGCGCGCCAGCTCATAGCCATCCTGGATGAACCGCTGCACTTCCTGCTCCACCAACTCCTTGGTGTTGGCAGAAACGGAGAAACCGGCCGTATTCCCCTGATAGCCCTGTGCGGCTTCGGAATAGTCGATATTGCCGACCTTGTCCGACATGCCCCATTGCAGCACCATCGCACGAGCCAGGGCAGAGGCTTGCTGGATATCCCCCGCAGGCCCGTTCGACACCTGATCCTCACCGTATTTGAAGATCTCGGCCGCCTTTCCCGCCATCGTCATGGCCAAACGTTGGTGGCATTCGTCCTTGAACATGTTCAGGCGGTCCATCTCAGGCAGGCTCATCACCATGCCAAGCGCACCACCGCGCGGAATGATCGTCGCCTTGTAGACGGGATCGCATTTGGGCAGCAAATGCCCGACAAGTGCGTGCCCAGCCTCGTGATAGGCGGTCATTTCCTTTTGCTCCGGCGTCATGACCATGCTGCGGCGTTCCGGCCCCATCATGACCTTGTCCTTCGCGCTCTCGAAATCGACCATGGTGACGAACCGGCGACCCACACGCGCAGCCATGAGTGCAGCCTCGTTCACGAGGTTCGCCAGATCAGCACCGGAGAAGCCCGGAGTACCACGTGCAATGATGCGCAGATCGACATCGGGACCCAGCGGCGTCTTGCGCGCATGCACGCCCAGGATCTTCTCACGGCCCTTGATGTCGGGATTGCCCACCGTGACCTGACGGTCAAACCGGCCCGGACGCAGCAGCGCGGGGTCCAGCACGTCCTTACGGTTGGTGGCCGCGATGATGATCACACCTTCGTTGGCTTCAAAACCGTCCATCTCGACCAGCAACTGGTTGAGGGTCTGCTCGCGCTCGTCATTGCCGCCGCCGTAGCCTGCGCCACGGTGGCGACCCACGGCGTCGATCTCGTCGATGAACACGATGCAGGGCGCATTTTTCTTCGCCTGCTCGAACATATCACGGACACGGGACGCACCCACACCGACAAACATTTCGACAAAGTCGGAGCCGGAGATGGTGAAGAACGGCACACCCGCCTCACCCGCCACGGCACGGGCCAGCAGCGTCTTACCGGTACCCGGAGGGCCCACCAGCAGCGCGCCCTTGGGGATCTTACCGCCCAGACGGCTGAACTTCTGCGGGTTGCGCAGGAACTCGACGATCTCGTCCAGCTCGTCCTTGGCCTCGTCAATACCGGCCACGTCATCAAAGGTCACGCGGCCATGCTTTTCGGTCAGCATCTTGGCCTTGGACTTGCCAAAGCCCATGGCGCCACCTTTGCCGCCACCCTGCATCCGGTTCATGAAGTAGACCCAGACGCCGATCAGCAGCAGGAAGGGCAACAACGAAATGATAAAGGTCTGGAAACCAGACTGCTGTTGCGGCTCGACCTGCACAGGCACTTCGTTCGCGATCAGCAGATCGGTCACGGCCGCGTCTTCGGGCTTGATGGTCACGAACTCTTCGGACCCGCGGCGGAAGCGCACCTGCTCACCGTCCAAAGTGGCGGACGTCACGGTGCCGTCTTCAACAGCGCTTACAAACTCGGAATAGGTGATCTCGCGGCTTTGCAGCGTGTTGCCCGACCCGCCAAACAGGTTGAACAGCGCGAGGATCAGCAGAAACAGTACAACCCAGAAGGCGATATTACGTGCGTTTCCCAAGGAAAATCTCCTGATTTTGCCGGCGCACGACCTTTGCGCACACCGTTTCCTCTAAGATAGCTATGCCACACACATGTTCAATGAGATAAAAGTGCGGCGAAAAAGGCGTCCTTGCCGCCATCAAGTTCTGCTGTCCATTCGTCGTCAAAGCCGACAAAGGGGGCTGCGACCAGCTCTTCGCCGTACCAGACGGCAGGGGATGCCGCGAGGGCCGCGCGAGGCAAGCCGATATCGCGCCAGCCTTCTATGCCCGCCAGCGCTTCATATCCCAGCGGACGCACTTCCAAATCGGGATCATCTTCGGGGCCGGTGATCAACCAGCGGTCATCCCACATATCGCCCACTTCACACACCATATCCTTTACCGCGTTCAGCTCACGGAAAACCCAGATCATGCCATTCTCAACACATACCTGGCACCCGTCCAGCGTTGCACTTTGCCCCGTGCGCACGGCGGCAATGGCGCGCGCCACCGGGTCCTTGCGGGGGGGATAGACATGCTGAGACGTCCAGCTGAGCGTATGCACCATCAAACGACGCGCAATTTCCTGCGGCAGCAGCCGGAACTTTGCCAGGTCGATCGCAATGACGCCATGGATCACCTGAGCCATATCCTGCGCCGCCAAAAAGGTCTGCCAATCAAGGGCTTCTCGGGTACGGGCCATGTGTTCAGCCACGCCAACCAAGGTCTCGGCCGTGATGCCCAAAGTGCCTAGAATGGTCAAAGCGTCGCGCACGCGTACCCGCTCGAATTGGCGGGATGTGTTGCTTGGATCTTCGCACCAATTGATACATGCTGCGCGGAGGTAGTTGCGCAGGGCAGAACGCTCAATTCCAAGAAAGGGGCGGACCCAGGTGATTCCATGCCGCACGCGACGTGCGGCCATGGCGCTTAACCCATCCACGCCCGAACCACGGGCGAGCCGCATCAGAAACGTTTCGGCCTGGTCATCCGCCGTGTGACCCAGCGCGACTGTCCCGATCCGGTTTGCGCTGGCCCAATCTCCAATCAGTTCGTATCGCGCATCTCGCGCCGCGGCCTGCAAGTTTCCCTGTCCGTCCCAGCCGGTCCAATACTCCACGTGATGTGGCAGATCCCAATGCGAACACAGGTCCGTCACCAAAGCGACCTCTTCTTTCGCCTCATCGCGCAGGCCATGGTCTACGGTGATGACGTGCAACTCAACGTCATTGTCGCGGCAATAGTGCACAAGTGCCGCCATCAGAGCCACCGAGTCGCCCCCTCCGGACACGGCAACACCCAGTTTGCCGGGCGGCGCAGCACCCATCTGCGCCTCGATTGCGGCGATCAGAGGGGCCAGCATGGGCTATGAACAGCCGATGTTCTGCATTGCACCTTGTGCGTCCGCAATCACCTGTGCGCCGGGGAAACGGACACCAACCTCGGCCAGTGTCACGCAGGCTTCCTGCGTCTGGCCCAGACGTCCCAACGCTGCCCCAAGTTTGTAGAGCGCTTCGGCTGCCATCGGTCCCTCAGGTGACAGGGTGAAGGCCGACAGAAAAGCCCGCGCACCCTCGCGCACGTCGCCCAAGCCTTCCAGCGCATCGCCGCGCCGCACCTCGGCCTCTACCGCGAGGGGTCCGCCCGGGTAGGTCTCATTAAAGGTCGCAAACTGGTCTGCGGCGGCCCGAAAGTCACCGGATGCGAGCGCCTCCTGCGCCCGCTCAAAGTCGGCCTTCTCCTGGGTTGCAAGCTGTGGCGCATCTGTCGCCGGTTGGGACGGCGCCGGGGCTGTGACAGGGGCCTCACCTCCGCCCAGAACCGGCGTATCGCCCAGCGCGCCAATGTCGCAGCCCGGCTCAAGTTCGCACAGGCGGAATTGCAGGTCACCGACGCGGTTCGTGCCATCGCTGACAACAGAATTGATGCGGAACTCAAGCTGTTCGGTCTTGTCGGTCAGACGGCGCAACTCGCGCTCAATGACATCGACACGGTCAAGCACGGAGCCGCCACCGGTCACACCGCCCGCGGTACCGCCGGTTGTCGACAGCTCCCGCTTCAGGCGCTGCACTTCGGTGTTCAGCACGATCAGCTCTTGCCGAATGTCGGCCAGCGTCTGGTCCTGCGCCACCGCTGGCGCGGCCATGGCAATCGCCAAAAGCGCGCCTGTCAAAAACCGTTTCCCCACTGACATGCCCCTTGTCACTTCAGCTTAACTGGTCAGCCCACCGGCCAGCACCGTAACAGCCCGGCGGTTCTTGGCATAGCAGGCTTCTTCGCTGCACACCTCGATCGGGCGCTCCTTGCCGTAGCTGACCACCTGCAAGCGCCCCGGTTGCACACCCTGGCTCACCAAATAGGCACGGGCCGCATCGGCGCGACGCGCACCCAGGGCCAGGTTGTATTCCCGCGTGCCCTGCTCGTCTGCGTGACCCTCGATCACGGCAGTATAATCGGCGTTCTGCAACAGCCACACGGCCTGACCGTCAAGTGTGGCACGACCCTCAGGGGTCAGTGTGGACTGATCGACGGCAAACAGCACCCGGTCGCCCACGGCCTGCTGGAAATACGCGGGCGAGGCGGGATCAGATGCGCTGCCCGGAACCACACCGCCATTTGCGCCATTGGCAAGCGGGTCGTTTCCAGTGCCTGCGCCGCCCAAGCTGGCCGGATTGGTACACGCGGCCACACCCAGCGCCGCGCACAGCATCAACATCGAAGTCTTCAGTTTCATGGCCTCTGCCTCTCTGGTTGTCGCGCCGCTCTGGCGGCATCTTATGTTCAGACTATCACGTTCCTCAGCGAGAGGAAAACGCATCCCTTCAATTCTGCAATGGCCCCCAGGACGGGTCCGACCCGCCATCCGGCGTGCGCACCGGGCGCAGGTTCCGGCCCGTGATATCGACCGAATACAGCGTCGACCGGCCCGCAGCCCCTTGGGTCTCGCGCGAGAACATGACCACGCGGCCATTTGGGGCCCAGGTCGGGCCTTCATCCAGGAAGGAGGCGGTCAGCAACCGCTCCTCCGAGCCATCGGTGCGCATCACGCCGATGTGGAAGCGCCCCTTGGACTGCTTGGTAAAGGCGATCAGATCGCCGCGCGGCGACCACACAGGTGTGCCATAACGCCCCTCGCCAAAGGAAATCCGCCGCGCCTCACCCCCGCCTGCGGGCATGACATAAAGCTGCTGCGTGCCTGACCGGTCGCTTTCAAACACCATCTGGTTGCCGTCCGGGCTAAAGCTGGGGGCCGTCTCGATCGCGGGCGTCGATGTCAGGCGCTGCGACTGGCCCGAATTGATGTCCATCGACCAGATGTCCGTGTTCGCCCCTTGGGTCAGCGAATAGACAACGGTCTGTCCATTTGGCGCAAAGCGGGGGGCAAAGCTCATCGTGCCGGGCTGGCTTTCCAGCACCCGGCGCTGCACGCTGCCCACGTCCAGAACATAGATGCGGGGAAAGCCCGTCTCGTAACTGGTGTACAGCACTCGGTCGCCCGTGGACGAAAAGCGCGGGGCAAGCACAATGGACTCAGAGCCCGTCAGATACTGCACATTGGCCCCGTCGTAATCCATGATGGCCAATCGTTTGCGCCGCTCGGCCTTTGGCCCGGTTTCGCTGACAAAAACGACCCGGCTGTCGAAATACCCGGTCTCGCCGGTTATCCGGGAATAAACGACATCGGCCATCTTGTGCGCGATCCGACGCCAGGCATCCGTTGTCCCTGCCAACTGCAAGCCGTCGCCAAGCTCCGCACCCGAAAACACATCATAAAGTCGGAACTTCACGTTGATCTGGTTGCCGTTCACGCTGACAGCCCCCGCCACCAAGGCCTGCGCGTTGATGGCTTTCCAGTCGGCATATTGCACGGGGGCCGCAAAGTCGCTGACCTGGCTGATAAAGGCCGATGACGGGATCTCCCGGAAGAGGCCCGTGCCTGTCAGATCTTCGGCCACGACACGCGCAATGCGCTGGCCCCAGTCACCTGCTCCGCTTCCTTCCGGCACGAGGTCTGGAATGGCCACGGGCAAGGGCTCAATCACCCCTTCGGTGATCTCGATCCGCAAGGGACCATCCTGTGCCGCGGCCCATGCAGGGGCCAGGCACATCAGGATCAGACAAAGCACTCGAACCATCATTTGATACGCATCCTTTCGGGATTGAACGTCATCTCAATTTCTTTCCACTGCCCATATTTCTCGGCAGGCAGATCATAACCATCGCGCGTGCAGCGAATGATCGCGCGGCGCGCCGCCTCAAAGGCTTGCTGTGCGGCAGCCTGGCTGCCGCCTGAACTCGACGCCAGCGTGATCGACGGGATCACGGGTTTGCCGTCCTGGCTCATGTCCACGGTCACCACGACCGTGGTCTGCAATGCCTCGGACGACAGCGATCCAACATTCCAGCAGTTCGATACGGCCACACGCAGCGCATCCTTTTCTCCCGCCGACAGTGGCGGGCCTTGCGGCACGTTATCTTCGGCCCCACCCAGCGCTTCGCGCAAGGCATCATTTACGTCATCGCTCGTGTCAGCCGGTTCGGCCGCCGGCGCGGGTGTCTCCGGCTCGGGCGCAGGTTCGGCTGTCTGCACAGGCGGACTGGGCCGGCGCGCGGGTGGTCGAATGGACGTCGTGGGCGCGCCTGCTGGCTCGTCGGCCTCGGTCACGATCTCGGTCGTGGCCTCTTCGGGCGCGGTGGCTTCCTGCTCTTCCGCCTGCGTTTCGCCCGTATCGCTCTCCGTTACAGCGTCCTGCTGCACATCATCCGGCGTCGCCTCGGGCTCAGGTGGGGCAACGGGGTCCGGCGCCACACGCTCGGCCGCACGCGGCACCGGGCGCTGTGCGATATCCGGTACAACAACGGCCTGATCCTGCGGCGCAGGCTGCACCGGCGCATCATCAGCAACCTCCGGCTCCGGCTCCGGCGCAGGCGGTTCGGGCACAGGATCGGGCTCAGGCGCGGGTGTCGGCTCGGGCGGCTCCGCCTCGACAGCCTCATCGGGCACGGGCGTCTCAACCGGATCAGGCTGAACATCAGGCTGTACGGGCAAGGCCACGTCGGTTGCCGTGTCCGGCGTCGGCCCGGTCGGCAGCATCGCCTCGAACGCATCGGACGAGATCACCGACACCTCCGTCACCTCGAACGGCAACGGCTCGGACTGGAACGACCCGCCAAACAGCATCCAGCCGATCAGGCCCGCATGCCCGATGCCCGATATGACCTGCCCGGTGTTCAAGGGGTTACCCCTCCTCGCCGTCCAGCGTCGGCCCGCCAATGTCGGTCACAAGGCCAATGTTCGAAAACCCGCCCGCGTTGAGCGCACCCATCACCTGCATCACCTGCTCGTAGGGGACCGCCCCATCAGCGCGCAGGAACACCTGATCCCCGTCACGTTCGGCTGAAATGGCACGCAACCGGCCAATCAGCTCATCCCGTGCTACAGGGGTGGTCTGGATCTGGATCTCTCCCGTCGCGGTGACGGTGATGGTCAACGGTTCCTCCTGCTCGGTCGGCAGCGCATTGGCCGCCGTCTCGGGTAGGTTCACCGGCACGCCCACCGTCAGCAGGGGGGCCGCCACCATAAAGATGATGAGCAGCACCAGCATCACGTCCACAAAGGGCGTGACGTTGATCTCGGACATCGGGCGCGCCCGGCTGCGCTTGCGCCGCCGCGAGCCTCCGCCCCCGTCCTTCTGAATGACACCCGCACCCATGGCTCAGCCGTCCAACTGGCGGCTCAGGATCGTGGCAAACTCGTCCGAGAAAGCCTCGTACCCCGCCACGATCTGATCACTGTCCGCACTCAGCTTGTTGTAGAAGATCACCGCCGGAATAGCGGCGAGCAGGCCCAGACCGGTGGCCAGAAGCGCCTCGGCAATGCCGGGTGCCACAACCGCCAGATTGGTGTTCTGCTGCTCGGCAATCTCGATAAAGGCGTTCATGATGCCGATGACGGTGCCGAACAGGCCAATGAACGGCGCCGATGAGCCCACGGTGGCCAGCACGGTCAGCCCGCCCTGCAACCGCTCGGCTTCCTTGGCGATGGCCACGTCCATGGATCGGTCAATCCGACTGGTCGCCCCCGCGATCAGCCCGCCATCCTCACGATGCGACCGCTGCCACTCGATCATGCCTGCGGCGAACACCTTTTCCGACGGACCATTCGGCTCCGGCCCGATCTGGTCAAACAGCCCATCCAAAGGCTCCCCCGACCAGAACGCGCGATCAAACCGGTCGGCCTCTGCCCGCGCGCGGCGGTAGACCAGCAATTTCTGAATGATGATGGCCCACGCCCAGAACGATGCAACGATCAGCATGATCATCACCAGTTTCACCGTAAAGGTCGCGCGCAAGAAAAGCCCCCACATCGAGAAATCAACCTCGTGCGCCAGGGCGAGCGTCTCTGCTTCCATACTGCCTGCTCTTTTGTTTGGCCGCTTGTTCGGCTCTTGTCTGGCGCAAAGACTAAGGCAAAGGACAGGGGAAAGCTATCACTTCGGCGTCAGAACACCGGCATTATGTGTTCATTGCGCGGATTTCCGCGGGCAAACGCACCGGTTTCCCGGCCGTTGTCATGGTCACGGCGACCACATGGGCGCGGAACAACACCTGCCCGTCCCGCTGCACCTCCTGATCAAAGGTCCAGCGTACGGGGCTCGCGGCACGGTGGGTCGTCACCACCTCCAGCCGGTCCGCCATCCGCGCAGGCGAGATGTAATCCGCCTCTACCCGCGTCACGACAAACACAATCCCATCGGCCCGCATGGCGACCTGGTCCAGACCGCATTGTTCCACGATTTCAGACCGCGCACGCTCAATATATCGCAGGTAATTGGCATAGTAGACGACCCCGGCCATGTCGGTGTCTTCGTAGTAAACGGTCAGCGGAAAACGATGCGGTGTCATGGGCGCCTCGGTAACTTGTGCTGGTTCATAGATCATGACGAAAACAGTACGTGCAAGAGCCCAGGGACACAGAAGAAGCGGACGCACAGCACAAAAGCTGTCTGCGACACCTATGCGTTCAGGTAGACCGGATCGGACCGCCCGGAGCATGACAGATCAAGTGAGCGGCTCACCAAACCCGCCGCCGCCCGGCGTTTTGAGAACAAATACATCGCCGGGCTGCACGTGGGCGGCATCGTTGCCCTCGAGCATTTCGATACTGCCATTGGCACGTTCAACCGCGTTCTCACCCGTTTGACCCGAAAGTCCACCGTTCGCACCGTGTGGGCAAGTCACCCGGTGCGACGTCAGTACTGTCACGGTCATGTCCTCCAGAAAGCGCAGTTTGCGTACAATACCATCGCCGCCGGCAAAGGCCCCTGCCCCGCCCGACCCACGACGGATCGAAAACTCCTCCACACGGATTGGAAAACGTGTTTCCAGCACCTCTGGGTCGGTCATGCGCGTATTGGTCATGTGACTGTGAACGGCACTGGCACCGTCAAATCCGTCTCCTGCACCAGTGCCGCCGCAGATGGTTTCATAGTTCTGCACGCGGTCATTGCCGTACACGAAATTGTTCATTGTACCTTGGCTGCCTGCAATCACGCCCAAGGCTCCGTAGAGCGCGTCAGCGATGGCTTGCGACACCTCGGTATTGCCGGAAATGACAGCGGCGGGTGCGCGCGGATTGATCATCGTTCCCTCCGGCACGACGAGTTCCAAGGGCTTCAGGCACCCCTCGTTCATCGGGATACTCGTGCCCACGAGTGTGCGAAAGACGTACAACACCACGGCTCGGCAAATAGACAGCGGCGCATTGTAGTTCAGCGGATCCTGCACTGACGTGCCTGTAAAATCGAGCTTTGCCTTTCTCGCCGCCTTGTCCACCGTGATAGCCACCTTGATCAGCGCGCCGCTGTCCAGCGGATACGAAAAGTCGCAGTCATGCAGCACATCGAGTACGCGGCGCACGCTCTCTTCGGCATTGTCCTGAACGTGACGCATATAGGCGTGCACAACCTCCAGACCGAACTGCCGTGTCATCTTTCGCAATTCGCGCTCACCGGTCGCGTTGGCTGCAATTTGTGCGGCAAGATCGGCCATGTTCTGATCGACATTCCGACAGGGGTATGCGCCCGACGACAAAAGCGCGCGTGCGGCCTGCTCCTGCAACACACCTTCCTTCACCAGCAGGAAGTTATCGATCAACACCCCTTCGTGTTCCACATGGGTGCTGTCGGGCGGTGCTGATCCGGGAGTTGTACCGCCAATGTCCGCATGGTGACCGCGCGAGGCCACGGTGTAGAGGATACGTTCGCCAGCATAATCAAAGACTGGCGTGATCACCGTGACATCCGGCAGGTGAGTGCCGCCATTGTAGGGGTTGTTCATCATGTAGACATTGCCGGGCCTGATACGACCCGCATTCTGTCTCAGCACTGTACGCACAGCATCGGACATGGACCCAAGGTGCACCGGCACATGCGGCGCGTTTGCCACCAGATCGCCCGCTGCATCGAAAATCGCGCAGGAGAAATCCAGCCGCTCCTTGATGTTCACCGAGTACGCAGTGTTGGCGAGGGTCGCGCCCATCTGCTCGGCAATGGACATATAGAGGTTGTTGAACACCTCAAGCATTACCGGATCGACAGCCGTGCCAACAGCTTCTTTTCGGTCAAGCGGAACGACGCGGCGCATGACCAGATTGCCACCTGACATGCATTCCGCCCGCCAACCGTCTTCGACGATGTTGGTGCCAGTAGGCTCTGTCAGAATGGCCGGGCCGTCGATCCAATCGCCGGGGCCAAGCGCGGCGCGATCAACCAGCGAAACATGCCGCCAGCTTCCCTTTGAAAACATACGCGCCGATTTGTGAGGTTTCGTTTGGCCGCACGTGTCGGGCAAAGCAACATTTTCGCCCGTAGACCCGATGGCCTCGGCGGTCAGCAGCTCTACGATCAGATGATCGTAGTCCGGTACAAATCCAAAGCGTGTTCTATGCGCCGCCTCGAAGGCTTGAGTCATGGCGGCAGGTGTACCGAATGGCACCTCCAACAACTGATGCGCGCCATCGGTGCGGATGTGGGCCATCATCACGACAGATATATTCTCGGCGCCAATACCCTGGGATGTGACCTCGGCCACGACCAGATCCGCCATACGCTCGAGCACGGCTCTTGCCTCGGTCTCCGCCTCTACGGGTTTACCAAATTGGTATTCCTTCAAGGCACGTACATCTGCAAGTCCCATGCCAAAGGCCGACAAAACCCCGGCAAAGGGGTGGATAAACACCTGCTCCATGCCCAGCGTGTCCGCCACAAGGCAGGCGTGCTGCCCTCCTGCGCCGCCGAAGCAATTCATGGTGTACTTTGTAATATCGTATCCACGCTGCACGCTGATTTTCTTGATGGCGTTGGCCATGTTCTCGACCGCGATGCGCAGAAAGCCCTCCGCAATCTGTTCGGCAGTGTTTCCGTTGCCGATCTCGCGGGCAAGCGCGTCAAACTTCCGGCGCACAGTTTCCAAATCCAGCGGCTCATCCCCATTTGGGCCAAAGACGGACGGGAATTGCGCAGGTTGCAACTTGCCCAACAGGACATTGCAATCCGTCACTGTCAGCGGCCCTCCCCGGCGATATGCCGCAGGACCAGGATTGGCACCCGCACTTTCCGGGCCGACTTGCATGCGCCCGTCGCGATACGACAGAATCGAGCCACCACCTGCCGCAACGGTATGAATGGACATCATGGGCGCCCGCATTCTGACGCCCGCCACTTCCGTTTCGAAAGAGCGTTCATAGTCACCAGCAAAGTGGCACACATCTGTAGACGTGCCACCCATGTCGAAGCCGATCAGCTTGTCAAACCCCAGATCAGCCGCGGTGCGCACCATTCCAACCACGCCACCCGCCGGACCCGACAGGATCGCGTCCTTGCCCTGAAACATCCGGGCATCCGTCAATCCACCGTTAGACTGCATGAACATAAGGCGATCGCACCCATCGTCCTGGGCATTCAAAGCACCAGCGACCCGATCCACGTATCGGCGCAGAATAGGAGAAAGGTAAGCATCCACAACGGCGGTATCGCCCCGTGCGACGAGTTTGATCAGCGGGCTGGCCTCATGGCTGAGCGAGACTTGTGGAAAGCCGATGTCTTTTGCCATGTCGCCCAGCACAATTTCATGTGCCGTGTGGCGATAGCCGTGCATCAACGCAACCGCGATGGATCGATACCCATCGACATAGGCGCGCTCCAATGCCGCGCGGCACGCGTCGTGATCGAGCGGTTGAACAACACGGCCATCGGTGTCCAAACGTTCCTCAACCTCAAAGACGTCATCGTAGAGCAAGTCGGGGAGCTTGATGTCCAGCGCGAACAGATCCGGGCGGTTCTGATACCCGATCCGAAGCAGATCTCCGAACCCTTTGGTGATCAATAGCAACGTCCGCTCACCCTTGCGCTCCAACAGCGCGTTGGTTGCAACCGTCGTTCCCATCCTGATAGCCCCAATCCGGCCTTTTGGCATTGGTGCATCGGCAGGCACATCCAACAATGTACGAATGCCGTGAACCGCTGCGTCTGAGTAGAGTTCAGGGTTTTCCGACAAAAGTTTGTGCGTTTTCAGGGTGCCGTTCGGACAACGGGCGACAATGTCCGTGAACGTGCCACCCCGATCGACCCAGAACTGCCACTTGCTGTTACTGTCATCCTGCATGGCGACACCCCTCGAATCGAAAAACTGTTGCTTTATTTGTATAACGCTGACAATTTGTCAACGTTATGAAATCAACAGATTCGGGTTCGCCGATCCAACCGGGAGTAAGAACACATGAAACACGCATTGGTTTTCGCAGGAGCCCTCGTGGCTGCGACGTCGGCACACGCCGAAAGCTGGGACATGCCGACGCCATACGGCGATACGACGTTCCACACACAGAACATCATCCAGTTTGCCGATGACGTACGCGCAGCCACGGATGGCGGGCTGGACATCACCGTCCATTCGGCCGGATCGCTTTTCCCACACGCAGAAATCAAGGCGGCCGTGCGCAATCGCCAGGTTCAGATCGGTGAGTTTCTGCTCTCGCGCCTCTCGAACGAAGATCTCGCCTACGGCATCGACAGCCAGCCTTTCGTCGCAACCAGCTACGAAGATGCGGAAAAGCTCTGGGCCGCACAGCGTCCGGTTGTGACCGAACTTTTGGCAGAGCAAGGACTGATGCCACTGTTTTCGGTGCCTTGGCCTGCGCAAGGGCTCTATACCAATGGCGAAATCGCGGCTGTCGAGGATCTGAGCGGCCTCCGCTTCCGGGCCTACAATGCGGCACTGGAAGAAATGGCTACTCTTGCCGGGGCCGCTCCGGTGCAGATCGAGGCATCAAACATTCCCCAAGCCTTTGCCACGGGTCAGGTCGAGGCGATGATCACCTCATCCTCGACCGGTGTGAACTCGACCGCCTGGGATTTCGTGACCCACTATACCCCAATCAACGCATGGCTGCCAAAAAACATCGTGGTGGTAAACCAGCGTGTATTCGATCGGCTCGACGCTGACACCCAGACCGCCGTGCTGGACGCGGCAGCGGCAGCCGAAACCCGCGGCTGGGAGATGTCAGCCTCCGAAGCAGAAAGCAAAACCGCGGAACTCGCCGCCAACGGCATCACCGTCTACGAGCCGAGCGCAACATTGGTCGACGGGCTGCAGGGCCTCGGCGCGACCATGTTGGACAACTGGAACACCAAAGCCTCTGACGGCGCAAAGTCGATCATGACAGGTTACGGAAACTGAGCTCACGGAGCATGGCCGGTTGCAACATCTGCAACCGGCCCTTTTACATCTGCGACAAGGGTCACAGCATGAGCCGAGTGCTACAGAAAACTTATGACATTTGCGGGATGCTGGCCGGGCTGTTGATCCTTGTGATCTGCGTGCTCGTATCGGCGCAGATACTGCTGAACGCTGCCGGACGCGTGTTGCCGGGGGCGCTACCATCAACAATTCCGTCCTATGCCGACTTCGCAGGTTTCATGCTGGCCGGAGCGACTTTCCTCGCGCTTGCGCACACGCTGCGCGCCGGTGGACACATCCGGGTCAACCTTGTGACAGCACGTTTGCCCGATCGTGCGCAGTTTTATCTGGAGGCGGCTGTGTTGTTGATCGCCGCTGCGCTCGTGGCGTTCGCTGCCTGGTTCATGGTCGGCCTCGTCATCGAAAGCATCCACTATGGCGACGTCTCCAACGGGATCATCCCGGTCCCACTCTGGATACCACAGACCATAACCGCCTTCGGAATGGGGCTTCTGGGCGTCGCGATCCTTCACACTTTGGTGGACCTGTTGAGCGTGGGCAGACCCGTGCTGACCACTCCAGACGAGGTTTAACCGATGCCAGATCCTTTCATTGGCCTGACCCTACTCGCAATCCTGGTCGCGCTTCTGGCCTCGGGCGTGTGGGTGGCACTGTCTCTCACGCTGGTCGGGTTGGCGGGGCTTGTGCTGTTCTCGAACGCGCCGGCGGGGCTTATCCTTGCCACCACCTTCTGGGGTCACTCGCACAGCTGGGCGCTGACGGCCCTTCCCCTGTTCATTTTGATGGGTGAAATCCTGCTGCGGTCCCGAATGAGCGATGACATGTTCACCGGACTGGTTCCATGGCTCAGCCGCGCGCCGGGTCGGCTCTTGCATGTGAACGTTTTCGGTTGCGCGATATTTGCCGCCGTGTCGGGTTCATCCGCTGCGACAGCCGCAACCATCGGGCGCATGTCGGTGCCGGAGCTGACACGGCGCGGCTATCCCGAAAGCCTGATCCTCGGAACTCTGGCAGGCTCCGCGACACTTGGACTGCTCATTCCGCCCTCGATCATTCTGATCGTCTACGGCGTCGCGACCGAGCAATCCATCGCCCGCCTTTTCATTGCCGGTATTCTTCCTGGGCTGATGCTGATCGCCCTTTTCGCGGGTTACGTTGCCATCCGCGCATGGATGAAACCCGAACTGATCCCCCGCATCGACCAACAATTTTCACTCCGTGAAAAACTCTACGCCTCGCGCCGTCTCGTACCGGTCGCACTGCTGATTGGCGGGGTGATCGGGTCGATCTATGGGGGCCTCGCCTCGCCCACGGATGCCGCGGCACTCGGTGTCGTGCTGGCAACCATCCTTGCGTGGGCATCGGGCGCGTTCACATGGAAACTGTTCTTCGACGCCGTGATGTCGGCCACGCGCACCTCCTGTATGATCGCGCTGATCCTGCTGGGGGCTGCCTTCCTGTCTGTTGCGATGGGCTTCACCGGTCTGCCGCGCAACCTTGCTGCGTGGATTTCCGAAATGAACCTGTCGGTGCCCGCGCTGTTGGTGGCGCTCACGATCTTCTTCATCGTCTTGGGCTGCTTTCTGGATGGCATTTCGGTCATCGTGCTGACCACGTCGATCATCATGCCAATGGTGACGGCCGTTGGCATCGACCCGCTTTGGTTTGGCATCTACCTGGTGATCGTGGTCGAAATGAGCCAGATCACACCACCGGTGGGCTTTAACCTGTTCGTAATCCAGGGACTGACGGGAATTGACATCCTGCGCGTGGCCAAAGCGGCTTTTCCCTTCTTTCTGCTGCTTCTGGTGGGTGTGGTGCTGATCTGCATCTTCCCGCAGATCGTCACCGTCTTGCCCAACCTGATGGGGAACTAAAGTGATGCGGCAGCCCGGCTGGCTTGATCATACTGACCGGACAGGGCGCGGAGGCTGGCTGCAATCTCACGCATCTCCTCTCCGGTCATGTCAAGGCGTGACAGGCCGTCCAGAAAACACCGCTCGCGCACGTCCCGGTAGGCGCCGCACAGCGCCTCGCCCGTCTCGGACGTACGATAAAACACTTCTTTCCCGCGCTTCTCGGATTGCAGAAGTTCCATCTTCATCAACTTGCGCAGGGCGTAGTTGACCGTGTGCGTGTCCTCGATGTTGAGCAGAAAACAGATGTCGGTCAGCCGTTTGTCGCGCCCGCGGTGGTTGGTGTTGTGCAACACAAGGATTTCGAGCGGGGTCAGGTTGGTGTTTCCCGCCGCCGACATACACCGCGTCATCCAGCGCGAGAAGGCGTTGTAAGCGATGATCATGCCATACTCGATTTCAGACGCTTCCCAATTCTCGCCGTCTGCCAGATGACGGGAAGACACAATTCTGCGTTTGGTCGGTTCGGGTTTGCTCATGACTGGTCCTCAGCTCTGGCGTGCAGGGTAGATGCAAAATATATGCAAAACGCAAGTATTACGCAAATAAAGAGGTCCATGAGGACTTGTATGGCGACCGACTGTCGCGGCAACCCACGCACAGAGGGCAATGCCAAATGAACAGTCAGGCCATTCTCGCAATTGGCGTCCTGATCGGCTTTTTTGTTCCGGCCCTGTCCGACGCGCTGCGACCCCTGCTGCCGGTCACGGTGTTCATGTTCGTCTTCGGAACGCTTCTTCGGGCCGATGTTCCGCTGCTGAGAAGCGCAATGCGACAACCGCGGGTGAGTATTGTGCTCACGTCCCTGACCATGATCGTCCTACCGCTCACCGTCGGATATGTCCTGCTTGCACTATCATTGCCACAGGCCCTTGTTGCCGGTGTCGTTCTCGGCCTCGCCTCTCCACCGTCCTCGACAAATGCGGCGTTGGCGCGCCTTTTTGGGTACCGTGGCGAACTGCCTTTGGCACTGATCATTCTGACAACTTTGATGACCCCGTTTTCGATGCCGTTCGTGGCAGCGTTCTCGGGTCTGGTCATCTCGTCAAATGCGCTGATGGTTGGTTTGCTGAAACTGCTGTTGGGCGCCGTGATCCTGACGCTGGTGGTCAGATGGCAGTGGAGCACGTGGATCGACAAACAAGCATCGCGCATCGATGGGCTCATTGTAGGGGCTTTGTTTGTGTTTGCCATCGGGTCCATGCAAGGCGTGCTCGAGGCGTCGTGGTTACATCCCAGCCTCACGATCATGCTGGCATCTGCGGCCTTTTTGACCAACCTGGCCCAACAATGCCTTGGTCTTGCATTGGGAAGTGCGGAGCCGCGCGAACGTATTGCACTCGGTCTCACGCTTGGAAACAGAAATGTGGGCCTTCCATGGGCGGCCATGGGAGCAACGCTTGATCCGCATGTGGCCCTGTATTTCGCAGTGGCCCAACTGCCGATTTTCCTCCTGCCATGGATGTGGACCATCGTCTTCAAACGCTTAGGCTGACGCACGAGCAAGGAAGGCGGT
The DNA here is from genome assembly GCF_019802125.1 of Tateyamaria omphalii. Taxonomy (GTDB): domain Bacteria; phylum Pseudomonadota; class Alphaproteobacteria; order Rhodobacterales; family Rhodobacteraceae; genus Tateyamaria; species Tateyamaria omphalii_B. The sequence goes on along the minus strand of NZ_JAHVHT010000001.1, from coordinate 474,429 downwards.
GGCCATGGCGGCGCGAATGCTCATGGGCTCAATCTTGCCGTCCTCGGCTTCGACACGCGACCGCGCACCTTTGCACATCGATGTTCGACGGCTAGACTTCGGACAGGCAGTCACAAAAAAACAGGCGATCTCATGTCTCTTTCCCGCAGAACCGCGCTGCTTGGCCTTGCTGCTTTCGGCCTGACCGCGTGCGCCACGACCACCCAGACTCGCACCACCAGCGGAGGTGGCCTGCCCCCGGATTTGCGCCCAACGCCCAACGCGGCCTACGACGCTTGGGTTGCCAGCTTCCGCACACGCGCGGCGTCGCAAGGTATCTCCGCCACCACACTCAACGCCGCATTCCGGGGCACAGGATACCTGCCCGGCGTCGTGCGCCGCGACCGAAACCAGACCGAGTTCACCCGCACGCTCGAAGACTACCTGTCCATCGCCGCCTCGGACGAACGCGTCTCCAAGGGCCGCGCGGCCTTTGCCCGCCACCGCTCTACACTGAACGCGGTCGAAGCGCGTTACGGTGTGCCCGCCAATATCGTTTGCGCCATCTGGGGCCTGGAAAGCTACTATGGCGAGCGCCGCGGCAACGTGCCCGTCATCTCCGCGACCTCCACCCTCGCCTTCGACGGCCGTCGCGGCGCGTTCTTTGAAAAGCAATTGATCGAAGCGCTGCGCATCCTGCAATCGGGTGACGTCACACCTGCGAACATGACCGGCTCCTGGGCGGGCGCGATGGGGCACACGCAATTCATCCCGACCTCGTATCAGGCGTTCGCCGTGGATTTCACCGGCGACGGACGGCGCGACATCTGGTCCGACGACCCGAGCGACAGCCTCGCCTCCACCGCCGCGTATCTGTCGCGCAACGGATGGCGATCGGGTCAAAGCTGGGGGCGCGAAGCGGAGGATGGCGCGCTGCAACCCCAGCCGGGCGGCCCGCGCTTTGCCGTGACGCGCAATTTCCGGGTCATCAAGACCTACAACAACTCCGACAGCTACGCGATTGGCGTGGGTCACCTGGCCGACCGCATCGCGGGCGGCGGCCCCTTGCGCGGCAGCTTCCCACCGGATCGGTTCGGGCTGACCAAAGACGACCGCATCGCCCTGCAACGCCGCCTGACTGCACGCGGGTTCGACACCGGCGGTGCGGACGGCGTGATCGGGAACAATACGCGGACCGCGATCACGGCCTACCAGACGAGTGAAGGGCTCTCACCTACGGGTGATCCTTCGCTGGAGTTGCTGCGCAGATTGGGTGGATGATCGGCCCCGCATTTTCCGCACTGTCGTATTGCAGCTTCAGGCAATGTGTCTGGGGCTGTCCTTCAAGAAACCGGCTTGTCCCTTCGGGGACACGGGGAGCCGACGACGGATCGATCAGACCCAAATTGGGTGACGAATACGCGAGTCAGACTGCAGCAAACGCGCTTCTATTTCGCGTCCAGAACCCAATCCAACACTGCCTTCAGGCTTGCCAGATACACAAAGAAAAGCAGGTACATCGGAAGCCCCACGATCAGAAGTATGATCATATCCGCCACGCTCAGCGCCCCATCATTGAACGCGCGCACGGCCGGGAAGATATGTGGACCGATCAAAACGAAGATCGCGCCAAGGACAGCCGAAAGAGCGACGTTCAGAAGGATCGGAAATCTTCTGAGGCCGCCCTCGTCCCCAAATCTGTAAAGCCGCGATAGGTCCACCACTCACCTCATCCTGTTTCAAAGAACATGTCATGTGGCGCGTATCCAACGACCGATGACAATTCAATCATAGAGGGAATTTGCAGCAAAAATGCGCTAACCATGTCGCGGCAAACAGAAGCCGGGTTCAGCGGCGCACGCCTCCCCGGGTCCGGCAAACCCGCGAGCGCATTTGCCTCTCATCGCGCATCAGATGGCAGCCTGTACCCGCGCGCTGATCCGCAACGCATGTGAAACGTCATCCGCTGCGACCGGCATCACCGGATCATAAGCCGCACGGATCAGCGCCGCGATGTCCGGGCGCAGGACCGTCGTTTCGCCTGCGACCGCCAGCGGAGACCGGTCGCGGAAGGCGAGGTCTGACCAGAGCAACATGGACTGCACCGTCTGGCTGAGCGCCAGTGTCTCTGCAGGGACGGCGCTTAGGTGTTTGTCCATGCGCAAGAACACGAAACAGGCCTGAATCGCGCCCGCTGCGTCAAAGCGGAAGATGCGGTATTGGTTCGCGTCGGCAGCCTGCAAACGCTGCACGAGCGGCGCGAGGTCCGGGACCAGACGGTCGAGGCCAGGCACGTCGAGCAATTCGGACCAGTCGGAAAAGAAGAACCACATGAAGTTCGAGCCCAGTTCCGGGTCCGTCTCGGCCATCTCGTGACCGGCGAGTTGGCACACGGCTTCGACCGCGCCCTTGATCACGCCAAGGGTTTCATCCTGCACACCGAACACCACCGGTGCCAATGGCCGGCCCCAGCGGGCGAAGGCATAGTCGCCACTTTCGCGGGTGAAGAGTGCTTCGATCTCGTCCGGTTGCATAGATTGCTCGCGTTAACCTTTGTTTAACTTTGATTAATCGAACAGATCGCCCGTGGGGCGCGGCGGTTCTAGGCCAAGGTGGCGCCAGGCGCGTTGGGCCAGCATCCGGCCGCGCGGGGTGCGCTGGATCAGGCCTTGCTGGAGAAGGTAAGGTTCGATCACCTCTTCCAGTGCGTCGCGGCTTTCGCTGAGGGCGGCACTGAGGGTTTCGACGCCGACCGGACCGCCGCTGTAGTGGTCAGCCATCAGTTTGAGGTAGCGGCGGTCGGCGCCGTCGAGGCCCAGATGGTCGACGCCAAGGCGGGTGAGGGCCGCGTCTGCCAACTCGCGCGTCACACGGCCATCACCGTCGACCACGGCAAAGTCCACGACCCGGCGCAAGAGCCGTCCGGCTATGCGGGGGGTGCCGCGGGCGCGGCGGGCAATCTCGCGCGCGCCGCCTTCGTCTGCGGGCGCACCGAGGGTGCGAGCGTTGCGTTCGACAATCGTGAACAGCTCGTCCTCGGTATAAAACTGCAGGCGCGTTGGGATGCCGAAGCGGTCGCGCAGGGGCGTGGTCAGCAGGCCCATGCGGGTGGTGGCGCCGACCAGCGTGAAGGGCTGGAGTTCGATGCGGACGGTGCGGGCGGCGGGGCCTTCGCCGATCACGAGGTCCAGCTCGAAATCCTCCATCGCGGGATAGAGCACTTCCTCGACCGCCGGGTTCAGGCGGTGAATTTCGTCGATGAACAGCACATCGCGCGCCTCGAGATTGGTGAGGATGGCGGCGAGGTCACCGGCCTTGGCCAGCACGGGGCCGGAGGTCATGCGGAAGTTCACGCCCAACTCGCGCGCCATGATCTGGGCGAGCGTCGTCTTGCCCAGACCGGGGGGGCCATGGAACAGGGTGTGGTCCATCGCCTCGCCCCGCTGCTTGGCTGACTGGATGAAGACGCGTAGGTTGGCGCGCGCTTCAGCCTGGCCAACGAAGTCTTCGAGCAGTTGCGGGCGCAGCGCACGGTCGAAGCCGCCCGCATCATCGTCAGGTAGGGGCGCACCGCGCAGGGTTGGGTCGGAGGCGTCGGTCATGGTGTCCTAATCGTAAGGCGGAGGTGTCCCTCCGCCCACCCTCTACCCTTTCGGAGCCAGAAGTTTCAACGCGGCGCGGATCAGCGCGGGTGTGTCGGCCTGCGGGTCTTCGCCTGCGGCTTGCGCAACGGCGGCAGCAGCGTCCGAGGGGCCGTAACCGAGATTGCCGAGGGCGGAGAGCGCGTCGGCTTGTGCGGAGGATGGTGGGGTGGCGACGGCGACCGGCTCGATCACGTCCACCTCGGCAGGCGCATCGCCGGTGGCTTCGGCCACGGTGCCGCCCATGGCCATGACCGAGGGTGCCTTGTCCTTGAGGTCGAGCACGACGCGCTGTGCGATCTTGGGGCCGATGCCTTTGGCCGCCTTGACCGCGTTCCAATCCCCTAGGGCGATGGCGCGGCTGACGCCGTCGGGGCCGAGCGTGCCCTGGATCGCGAGGGCGGCTTTGGCCCCCACGCCTTGGACAGACATGAGCAGGCGGTGCCATTCCTTTTCCACCAGCGTCTGGAAGCCGAAGAGCTGCATGAGATCCTCGCGCACGACGAGGTCGGTGAAGAGCGCGCAGGCCTGGCCCACAGGCGGCAAGGCCGCGAGCGTGCGGTCGGAGCAGTAGACGATGTAACCGACACCCCGCACGTCGATCAGGACGTGATCGGTGGATTTATAGTCGATGCGGCCCGAGAGTTTCCCGATCATGCGCGCGCCCGTGCCACGGCGGCGGCGAGCCTCTGCCCGGCCCCGTGATGGGCGTGGCAGATGGCGATGGCGAGCGCGTCTGCCGCGTCCGGCCCCGCGATATCGACGCCGGGCAGCTGCACGCGGACCATGTGGGCCACTTGCCGTTTGTCCGCGTGGCCGACGCCGACGACCGTTTTCTTGACTGCGTTGGGGGCGTATTCGCCGACGCTTAGGCCCGCGCGCGCAGGGGCGAGCATGGCGATGCCGCGCGCCTGACCAAGTTTCAGGGTGCCTGCACCGTCCTTGTTCACGAAGGTCTGTTCGACGGCCGCCGTGTCCGGCGCGTGATCCGCGATGACGGCGCTGATCTGGTCAAAGAGGCTGAGGAGGCGCAGGGACAGGTCATCGCCCGCAGAGTTGCAGATGCCGTTGGCGACATGCCGCAGACGCGGGCCGTCTGCGTCGATGATGCCCCATCCCATGTGGCGCAAGCCGGGGTCGATGCCCAGAATTCGCATGATGTGCCGCCCTCGCCTGCAAGAGTTTTGCTTTTTTCTTGGCGTAGCACGAAAGGCGAACATCCGCCAAGGGTTAACACGGGAGGGCGATTTGCGACATCAGGGTTGTCCGTTTTCGACATGGGCCGGCGCACATGGTCGGAAATCGTCAGTTCGGGGTCAGTTTTCGACCCGAGCGGGTGGAAATTTTCTATGGTTTTTCGGCGCGTTAACGCTGATTCCAGGCCATGCAAAAAACGCATACCGCATATGAGATTTGACAACTTGTGGCGAGTTTTCATCGCGCCTAAATGCGCAGCACAACGCCGAAGAGTTCGGCATAACCATATCGAAAAAGGACTGCTGCAATGGCTGCTTTCGACACCACCCGCCCCGCGTATGGCGCTGCGCCCGTTGCAGGCCAATTCAAAGGCTTCTTTTCCAACCTGGTTGCCCAAGTGGTTGCCTGGAACGACGCCCGTATGACCCGCAACGCCCTGAACGCCCTGACTGACCGTGAGCTTGAAGATATCGGCCTGGTCCGTGGCGACATCGATGACGTGGCAAACCGCCACTAAGACGTCCACACTCTCCCCTAGACTGGACGCGCTGTGAAAACAGCGAAAGCCGCGGACCTGATCGAGGTGCCGCGGCTTTTCTTTGGAGGGTCGTCCGGATTATTCCACGAAGGGATCGATGAACCCTGCGATGAATTGCGTGGCCGGGTCGGCCTGCATCAGCTTTGACCCAAGCTGTTCAAGCTGGGCACCCTGCTGCAGCTTGGCGACACGCTCGTTGTACGTGATGTCGCCCAACGACGCGAACATCAGCGCCTTGAACACGAAGAACCCGGCGACAAGGGCGAGCAGACCCTTGAGTGGGAAGCCACGGCGCATCCGCCGCTTTGGCTTGACGACGATCAGGCCGTCGCCGCGCATTTTGGTGGTGTACCCGTTTGACATGGCCGCGTGTTTGCGGCCGAGCCCGTTCAGGCGCTTTTGAAAATGTTGTTGAGTTTCGACCATGGGCAGCCTCGTTAACTCTAAACCAGCCCCCACCAGTTATGGTCATCAGGGTGCCTGCGAAATGTGGCAAAATCTGGGCAAATGCGTCAAAAGCCGCTAAAAACCCTGACGAATTATGGCTTTTTCTGAAGCGTGAGGGTCGTCCATTCACCAATCTCTTCGCGGTGGTTCAGACTGTTTCCTTGTCGCACATAATGGTCGACCACTTCGTCCGCCTGTTCATTGAGGATGCCAGACAGAATCGCGTGACCGCCGGATGCCAACCGTTGCGTGAGGTCAGGTGCGAGGGCGATCAGGGGCCCTTTGAGGATATTGGCAAAGATCAGGCTAAAGGGACCCGCCAGGTCCGGGTGGTCGAAGCCTGCGGCCTCGGCCAGGTTGACACGCGCTTCCATGTCGTTTGCCGCGAGGTTGACGCGGGCCACATCGACCGCTTGCGCGTCGATGTCGCTGGCGATGATGTCGGCCTCCCAGATGGCTGCGGCCCCCATGGCGAGCACGGCGGTGCCGCAGCCGATGTCGGCCACCTTGTCCGCAGTCACGCCAGCGTCGGCCAGTCGGTCGAGCGCCCGGAGGCAGCCAAGCGTCGTGCCGTGGTGGCCAGTGCCGAAGGCCATCGCCGCCTCGATCAGCAGGGGGTGTTTTCCTGCCGGTACCTTGTCGGCATCGTGGGAGCCGTAGACGAAGAAGCGCCCGGCCTCGACCGGGGCAAGCTCGCGTTTGACATGGGCGACCCAGTCGGTTTCGGGCAGTTCCGAGACGGTGAAGTGCTTGGCGCCCATGGCCGTGGTCAGCAGAAGGAGGGCCGTGTCGTCGGGGCGATCCGTGAAATAGGCGCCCACTTCCCAGAGACCGCTGTCATCCTCGACTTCGAAAACACCGATGCCCGTGGGTTCGGGATCAAGGTTTTCGAGCGCGGTGCCAAGTGCTTCGGCTTGCGCCTTGCCTTGCAGAGTGGTGAGGGCGGTCCATGTGGGCATGATCGTCTCCGGTCTGGGGTGCCGGAGCCTTAGCGGCGCGGGCGGTGCCCGGCAAGCGGTCTATTCCGCAGGGGTAGGCAGCGCACCGGCAAGCCGGGTTTCGTGACCCGGCACAGGATGGCGCGGGATCAGGAGGGAGAGGCAGAGCGACGTGGCGGCCATGCCGGCGGCCAAAAGGAACACCGCACCGGGTGAGAAAAGCCACAAGAGGCCCAGCGGCACGGGCAACCCAACGGCGGCGATGTGGTTGATGGTGAAGGCCACGGCGGCGGTGGGCGCGATATCTGCCGGATCCGCGATTTTCTGGAAGTAGGTTTTGAGCGCCAATGCGAGACCGAAGAAGATGTGGTCCAGCACGTAGAGTGCTGCAGCGATCATCAGGCCCCAACCCATGAAGTAGACACCGCCATAGGCGAGGAAAACGCAGACGAGGCCGGTATATTCGAACACCAGCGCCTTTTGCTCGCCAAAGCGAGCGACGATGCGCCCAAGCAGGGGTGCGATCAGGATGTTTACCATCAGGTTGATGAGGTACAGCGCAGTCAGCTCATGCACTTCGAAGCCGAACTTTTCGACCATCATGAAGCCTGCGAACACCATAAAGATCTGCCGCCGCGCGCCCGACATGAATTGCAGCGCATAATAGAGCCAGTAGCGGCGGCGCAGGACAAAGGTTTTAAGCTGGGGTGTAGGCGCTTCGAACTGCGGATAGGCGAACATCGCAAAGATCGCGATGGCCGCGGTGATGCCCCCACCCACCATGTAAACGGTATTGTAGGTCAGGCCGAGCGGCTCCCACAGGACCATGATCACGAAGTAGACGAGGAATGTGGCCGTGGACCCGGCAGCCATGAGCCAGCCCAGCATCTGGGGCGCGCGGTCCTTCGGCAGCCATTGCAATTGCAGCGACTGGTTGACCGTCTCGTAATAGTGAAACCCCACCGAGCTGATGAAGGTGAGCGCGAGGATGCCGCCCATCTGCGGGAACTGCGCGGTCAGCGCCGTGGCGACGCCCAGCATCACCAGAGAGACCAAGCCCAACACCTGCTCCCGCATCACCATGATGACGAGGATCACACCGACGGCGAGGAAACCGGGGATCTCACGGATGGCGTGCAGCAGGCCAATGTCCGCCCCGTCAAAATTGGCGGCATCCACCACGAAGTTGTTCAAAAGCGCGAGCCAGACCGAAAACCCGATGGGCATGGCAAAGGCCATCAGGAACAGAAGCGCCGTTGGGCGCTGCCAGCGCGGCAGGGTGCGCGCGTCATCGAGAGTGATGTGTCTGGGCATGATCGGGAGTTACGCCTTTTCCCTCGGATTGGCGAGAGCCAGGTCTGTGCGTAGAGGCGCAGGTATCTTGCGTCCAAGGAAACCGGCCTACCCCGTCGGGACAGCGCGCCGCGCCACGGCTGCATTGAGAACCTTCGGCAAGGGGTGTGCCGGATGGACGTGAAATCACAGGTTCCGGGTTGCGCCAAGGTGCGGATGGGATGACATTCGGGGTCATGTTGCAAGCAGACGTGGACACTCAATTCGGCCCCCTGACGATCACCGAGGATGCGGGCGCCATCGTGCGTCTGACCTGGGGCGTGTCGGGCAGTGCCGATAGATCTGCGGTTCTGGACGCAGCCGTGGCGCAGCTTCAGGCCTACGATGCCGGTACGCTGGAGGATTTCGATCTGCCCCTCGACGTGCGTGGGTCAAAGTTTCAACGCGATGTGTGTGCCGCCATGTCCGAGATCCCGTTTGGCCAGACGATCACCTATGGCGACATTGCCAAGCGGCTGGACGCCCCTGCGCAGGCCGTGGGGCAGGCCTGTGGTGGCAACCCCATTCCGATCATCATTCCCTGTCATCGGGTCATGGGCGCCAAGGGCCTAACCGGCTTTTCGGGTGCGGGCGGCGTCGAGACCAAGGTTGCGCTTTTGCGGCACGAAGGCGGCTTTCTGATCTGAGCGCGGCGGAAACCGGTCAGCGCGGCGGAAACAGCTGTTGCGCGAGACCGGCAAACACCAGGTAAAGCGACGTAATCACGAGCCCCCAATGCGCCCAGCTTTCAGAGTGGAAATCGACCCAGGCCGCCCAGCCTGCAAAGAACGTCCACGCGAGCGCCATCGGCAGGCTGAGCCACCGCCAACGTTCGGTGCGCACGGGGTGAATGAATTTCACGGGCAGGAACATTCCCACCGCCAGAACCGTCACCAGCGCCAGCGAGGCCCAGAAGGTCGGTTCCAGCGCGAAGATCACCAGCACGACCATGTTCCAGCACCCGGGGAAGCCGGAAAAGGAGTTGTCCCTGGTCTTCATCCGTGTGTCGGCGAAATACATCGCACTGGCAAAGGTGATCAGGATGATCGCGACCCAGCCTGTCCACCCGGCCATGAGGCCCGACGCGAACAGCGCGAAGGCGGGAATGAAGACGTAGGTGAGGTAGTCGATGATAAGGTCGAGCAGCACGCCGTCGAATTCGGGGGCGTTGGTTTTGACGTCGTATTTGCGGGCAAGCGGTCCGTCGATACCGTCAACGAAGAAGGCCACGACGAGCCAGAGGAACATGAGGTCCCATTTGGCCTCGACCGCGGCGAGCATGGCCAGCATGGCAAAGACCGCACCCGTGGCGGTGAGAAGGTGAACGCCGAGCGCGCGCTTTTGGAGTGTCATTCGGGTCTCATGGTTCATTGCGGCTGAGGTTTCAAGACGGACGCGACGTGTCAGGCCTTGGGGTGTGCTTTGGCGTAGACTTCCATCAGGCGGACGGTGTCGACGGCGGTATAGGCCTGCGTGGTGGAGAGCGAGGCATGGCCAAGGAGTTCCTGGATGGCCCGCAGGTCGCCGCCCGCGTTCAGGAGGTGCGTGGCAAAGCTGTGCCGCATGGAGTGGGGCGTGGCACTGGCGGGCAGGCCCAGCTGAATCCGCGCGTTGGCCATCACCTTCTGGATGGCGCGAGGGGCCAAGGGCCCGCCGCGGATGGCGCGGAAGAGCGGGCCGTCGGCGGGCAGATCGTAGGGGCAGGCGTGGATATAGGCATCGACCGCGTCGCGGGCGGCGTCAATCACCGGGACAATCCGTTCCTTGCCACCTTTGCCGGTGATCCGCAGCACTTGCGGCAATGGCGCCTGGCCCGCCGTCAGTGACAGTGCTTCGGAGATCCGCAACCCGCAGCCCCACAGCAGTGTGAGAACCGCGGTGTCGCGCAGGCCGACCCAGGGCTTGTCGGATTGCAGCGGGGCGATGTCGAGCAATTCGCGCGCCGCACTTTCGTCAAGCGGGCGGGGCAGCTTCTTTGTGAACTTCGGGGCGCGAGTGCTGAGGACGGCGGTGGGTTCGAACCCTTCACGGTTGGCGAGCCATTTGTAGAACGCCTTGACCGCCGAGAGTTTACGGGCGAGCGAGCGGGCACTGACGCCCCCTGCCCGCGTGCGCGCCATCCAGGACCGCATGTCGCGCGTATCGATGCGCGCCAAGGCACCAAGGCCCTGTGTCTGGCCAGAATGTTCCGTCATGAAGGCCAGGAATTCGGTGATGTCGCGGCCATACGCAACAGTAGTATTCTCTGCCGCCCCCTTGATCGCACGCCCATGCGCCAGAAACTGTTCCAGCGCATCGCGGGCGGCAGGGGAAATGAGGCTCATCCCAGCCAGCGCCGCATGGCACGCTCGAAAACGCCGGTGAAGAAGGCAAGCAGATCGGTGCCCTGTTGCGGGCCGAACATATGCGGGTCTTCGGCCCCCATGACCAGAAGGCCCGGCAGACGACCGTCCCCGAAGTCGAGTTTCAGGCACGCTTCGGACCGGATCCAGGTGGCATCGTCGCCGTAGATTTCCGGGTCTGCATCCTGAAGTTGGCGCAGGGTGACCTGGCGTACGTTGCCGCCGCGCCCATCCGTCAGGTAGTCGTCGATGAAGCCTGGTTCGGCCACGCTCAGCACCTCACCCAGACGTTGCACGGCGGGGTCCTTGTCGTTCTGAACCGACTCGAGCACCAGCTTGACAGCATCGACACGCAGGATTTCGGCAACTTCGCCACCGAGATCGCGCAGGAATGCTTCGAATTCCATCGGGTCGAGCATCCGCAGGATGGCGCGGTGGATCTGGTTGGTGCCGGCGAGGTTTTCGTAGGCTGCAGCGATGACGGAGCGGTGCGTGTCTTCGAGCCGGTCCAGCCGCGCCTCGAGCCGTTCCATGGCGAGGCCGCGTAGATCGACGATGTTGCCGCCCATCGCGCGTTCGTTGGCGGCGATCAGGGCGTGCATCAAATCCTTGTCGTCGAGAATGACATCGGGTCGAGAAATGATCGCCTCACGCAGGGCGTCGTCAATCTTGGGCTGGCTGCTCATACCGTACCTGTTCTTGATCTTGGCCGCTCTCATACCACAGCCGATTCGCGAAATCTGCACCGAACTTCGAATATTTGTCGGGATGGTGGCGCGTTGTTGCCAAGTGACGCCACGACCGGGGAAGTCGGCCTGCAACTTCCCCGTGATTGAGCGCGTCCGCACTGCGATACCCGCCCCATGAACACTGCACCCGAAGCCACTACTCACGGACTCGCGCCCCGCATTTTCCCGCTGGGGCCGGTTGCGCTTCGTGTGTTGCTAAGACGGGCCGGAAAGGCCTGAGTTACAGGATTTTCTGACCCGTCTTAGCCCAGTCCTTCAGGAACGCATCAAGACCCTTGTCGGTCAGCGGATGGCTGGCCAGCTTCTTGATCACATCCGGGGGCGAAGTGATAACATCGGCGCCGATCTTGGCGCAGTCCTGGATATGGTTCACTGACCGGATCGAGGCCGCGAGGATTTCCGTTTCGAACCCGTAATTGTCGTAGATCGTCCGGATGTCTTCGATCAGTTCCAGACCGTCGATGTGCATGTCATCGAGCCGCCCGATGAAGGGCGAGATGAAGCTCGCACCCGCCTTGGCCGCAAGCAGCGCCTGGTTGGCGGAGAAGCAGAGCGTGACGTTGACCATCTTGCCCTCGCCCGACAGCACCTTGCAGGCCTTGAGCCCGTCCCAGGTCAGCGGCAGCTTGACGGTGATGTTCTCTGCAATCTCGGCCAGTTTGCGGCCTTCGGCGATCATGTCGTCGGCTTCGAGTGCTACAACTTCGGCGCTGACGGGGCCGTCGACCAAATCACAGATTTCCTTGGTCACTTCCAGAATGTCGCGCCCTGACTTCAGGATCAGCGACGGGTTTGTCGTTACGCCGTCGACCATTCCCAGATCGTTGAGTTCGGCGATGGCGTCAATCTCGGCTGAGTCTACGAAGAATTTCATGTGCGGCCTCTCTTGATGGCTTGGCGTTTGCTTGTGATGGCTTTACCTCATGGCAGGTGAAGACTGAACCCCTCATATGGTGGCGCTAACATGGTGCCCTCGTTTTATGACGAAGGTGTGTTGGTTGGCGTGCTGACAACGCAGCCGCTGGATCGAGCGCTGGACTACAAGGCGCCGGAGGGGGGCTGCCATCTGGGCGCCTTTGTTGAAGTGCCGCTGGGTCCGCGCAAGGTGTTGGGCGTGGTCTGGGGGCCGGGCAAGGGTGATTATGACTACGCAAAGGTGCGGTCGGTTCTGAGGGTGCTGGATGCGGCCCCCATGCGCGACGAAATGCGCGCGTTTCTGGAAAAGGCCGCCGCGTACACGTTGACGCCGTTGCCTGCGATGCTGCGCCTTGCCACCCGCGCACCGGGGTTGGGTGATCCACCCTCGATGCGCAAAGTGTACCGGCGCGGCCCGGATGAGCCTGACCGGATAACGGATGCGCGGCGGCGTGTCTTGGAGTTTCTGGGCGAATACGGCGACTTGTCCTTTACCCTCAAGGAATTGGCGGAACTGTCTGGTGTCACGTCCTCCGTCATCAAGGGGCTTGTGAAACAGGGAGCGGTTGCGGAAGAAGACAGCCCCCGCGACCTGCCCTTTCCGCCGATGGACCCGTCGCGCCCCGGCAAGGAGCTGACAGAGGATCAGGCGCGGGCTGCCGCGCATATAGCGCAGGCTGTGCAGTCGGGTGCGTATGGTACGACTTTGCTGCGCGGTGTGACTGGGTCTGGAAAGACAGAGGTCTATCTGGAAGCCGTCGCTGCCTGTCTGACGGCCGGCCGGCAAGCGCTTGTGCTGCTGCCGGAAATCGCACTGACTGCCGAATTCCTGAAGCGGGTCGAGGAACGGTTCGGTGCCCGCCCTGCCGAGTGGCATTCAGGCGCCACCATGACCGAACGGCGGCGTATCTGGAAAATGGTCGGCCAGGGTCAGGCGCAGCTTGTGATCGGGGCGCGGTCGGCACTGTTCCTGCCCTATCAGAACCTGGGCCTGATCGTCGTCGATGAGGAGCACGACACGTCCTACAAGCAGGAGGACGGCGTTCTCTATAACGCGCGCGACATGGCGGTGTTGCGCGCCTCGATGCTGGGGGCGCAGGTGGTGCTGGCCTCGGCCACGCCGTCGCTGGAATCGTGGGCCAATGCGGAGAGCGGAAAGTACACGCGCTTGGATCTGGAGGCGCGGTTTGGGCCTGCCGTGATGCCGACCATGCGCACCATTGACATGCGGGGAGAGAAGCTGCCGAGCAACCGATGGGTGTCGGAGGAGTTGAAGCGCGCCGTTGACGCGCGGCTCGCGGCAGGCGAACAGGCGATGCTGTTTTTGAACCGTCGCGGCTATGCCCCCATCACTCTGTGCCGCGCCTGTGGGCATCAGGTCGGTTGCGACCAATGCGATGCGCGGATGGTGGAGCACCGGTTTTTGAAGCGCCTGATGTGCCATCAATGCGGTGAGACGAAGCCGATGCCGACGGTCTGTCCCGCGTGCGAGGCAGAGGACCGGATGGCGCCTGTCGGTCCTGGTGTGGAGCGGCTGGGTGAGGAGGCGGTCGAGCTGTTTCCTGACGCCCGCGTGGCGGTGCTGAGTTCGGACATGTATGGCTCGGCCCGGGCGCTGAAGGCGGAGATCGAGGCGATTGCCGAGGGCGGGGCCGATGTGATCATCGGCACGCAGCTTGTGGCCAAGGGACATAATTTCCCGAACCTGACCCTCGTTGGCGTCATCGACGCCGACCTCGGGTTGCAAGGGTCGGACCTCCGTGCTGCTGAACGGACGTTTCAATTGATGCGGCAGGTGGCGGGCCGGGCTGGCCGGGCGGAAAAGCCGGGCACGGCGATGCTGCAGACCTATCAGCCGGAGCATCCCGTCATCCGCGCCATCTTGGCAGGGGATGAGGAGGGGTTCTGGCGGGCTGAGGCGGCGCAGCGGGAGGCGGCGGGTGTGCCGCCCTATGGCCGGATGGCGGGGATCATCCTGAGTGGGCCGGATGTGGCGCAGGTGTTCGACGCCGCCAATGCACTTGCCCGAAATGCGGGCGCGTTGCAGCGGGTGGGCGCGCAGGTCTTTGGCCCGGCCCCTGCCCCAATCGCGCGTATTCGCGGGAGGCATCGGGTGCGGTTGCTGGTCAAGGCGGGCAAGGGCGTGGCGCTGCAGGGGGCCATCGCACAATGGGTCGGGCAGCTGCGGTTGAAAGGCGATCTTCGTCTGGCCGTAGATATCGACCCGCAGAGCTTTTATTGAAAAGGCACGGCTAAGGCAGCCCCAAGCGGATCGGCCCCTTGGCTTCTTGAGCGCGCACGGGCTGGCCCTTTTGCGTGGTCGCAATCTGACCATCGTTCGCCAACTCTTGCGCCACGCGGCGCACCTCGGGCATCAGAGGGCGCCAGTCATTTGCCAATGCACGGGCGGCCTCGGACGGGCAAATCGTCTTGCCCGCCCCGCGTGCGTGAACGGCCTGAAGGATCGCCGCCGCTATCAGAGCATCATCAACCATCAGAAGCAGATGTAAGGCGGAGGTGTCCTCCGCCTAGCTCAACGCGCTTTCGCAGCGGCCGCAGACGCCCTCGTGGCTGTGGGTCCCGACGTCGGGCAGCACTTTCCAACAGCGGGCGCATTTGGCCCCTTCGGCCTTTTCAAAGACCACGCCCACCCCGGGCACTTCCGGCATACGGAACGCTTCAGCCGGAGACGGGTCGGTGGTGACGCTGATCTGCGAGGTGATGCAGATGTCGGCGAAGGGCAACGCTTGCAGGGCAGCGGCAAGGTCCGCGTTTTCAACATGGACCACCGGGGCCGCTTCGAGCGACGCGCCAATGACCTTGTCCGTCCGCTGGACTTCCAGTGCCGCGGTGACCGCACGACGGGCGCTGCGGATACCAGCCCATTTTGCCGCCAGTGCATCGTCACACCAATCGGCGGGCGTGTCGGGAATGTCAGTCAGGTGGACCGAGCTGTCGTCGCCGGGATAGCGCTCCAGCCACACCTCCTCCATCGTGAACACCAGGATGGGGGCCAGCCATGTGGTCAGCCGGTGGTACAGCAAATCGAGCACCGTGCGGGCCGCGCGCCGTTCCGGCGTGTCGCCGTCGCAATAGAGCGCGTCCTTGCGGATGTCGAAATAGAAGGCTGACAGGTCCACGGTCGCGAATGTGAATACGGCAGAGAACACGCGCTGGAAATCGAACTTGGCGTAGCCATCACGCACGGTTGCATCGAGTTCCGCCAAACGGTGCAGCACCCAGCGTTCCAGTTCGGGCATGTCCGCGGGATCGGTGCGATCGGCATCGGTGAAGTCCGAGAGCGACCCTAGCATGAACCGCATCGTGTTGCGCAGGCGGCGGTAGCTGTCGGCGACCCCTTTCAGGATCTCCGGCCCGATCCGCTGGTCGGCGGTGTAGTCCGTTTGCGCAACCCAGAGCCGCAGAATGTCAGCGCCGTATTGCTTGACCACCTCCTCGGGCACGATCGTGTTGCCGATGGACTTCGACATCTTGAAGCCCTTTTCGTCGAGCGTCATGCCGTGCGTCACCACGTTGCGATAGGGCGCGTGTCCCGTGGTGCCGACAGATTGCAAGAGCGACGAGTGGAACCAGCCCCGGTGCTGGTCGGTGCCTTCCATGTAGACATCGGCCACGCCGTCATCCGTGCCATCCTCGCGGTCGCGCAGAACAAAGGCGTGGGTGGAGCCAGAGTCGAACCACACATCCAGGATGTCGGTGACCTGTTCGTACTCGTCAGGGTTCACGAGGTTGCCGAGGAAGCGTTCCTTGGCACCGTCTGCATACCACGCATCGGCGCCTTCGGCCTCAAACGCCTCGACGATGCGTGCGTTCACCTCTTCGTTGCGCAGAAGGAAGTCATCGTCCGTCGGCAGCGCCCCCTTCTTCGTGAAGCAGGTCAGCGGCACGCCCCAGGCGCGTTGGCGTGACAGCACCCAGTCCGGGCGCGCCTCCATCATCGAATGCAGACGGTTGCGGCCCGAGCGCGGCACCCAGTTCACATTGTCGATCTCGGTCAGCGCGCGTTCGCGGATGGTCGTGCCGTGCGTGTCCTGCCCGTCGCCCACCGGTTTGTCGATGGCGGCGAACCATTGGGGCGTGTTGCGATAGATCACCGGCGCCTTCGACCGCCACGAGTGAGGATAGGAGTGCTTGATCTTGCCCCGCGCGAGCAGCCCGCCCACCTCGGCCAGCTTATCGATGACGGCGGCGTTGGCGTTGCCCTCTTTCCCGTTGGGCTTCAGGATGGCCTTGCCGCCAAAGAACGGCAGGTCATCGCGAAAACGCCCGTCGGGGTTCACGTTGTAAGTGATGACCTGTTCGAGCATCCCGAGCTCGCGGTAGAGGTCATATTCCTCCATCCCGTGGGACGGCGCGCAATGTACGAACCCGGTGCCTTCGGTGTCGGTCACGAAATCGGCGGCGCGGAAGTCTCGGATGTCGTCCCATTCGCCGTTTGCGTCCTCAGCCCCTTTGAGAGGGTGAGTCAGCCGTACATGGCTCAACTCATCAGCGGTCACATCGCGCAGGCGGCGGTACATCGTGTCCTCAAGCCGCGCGCGGCCCAGAACGTCTGAGGCAAGGTTATCGGCGAGGATGTAGCGATCACCGATATTCGCCCAGCATTCTTCGGGGTGGCCCGTGACTTCGTAAAGGCCGTAGGAAATGTCAGGGCCATAAACGACGGCTTTGTTGGACGGCATTGTCCATGGCGTCGTGGTCCAAATGACAACATAAGCACCTTCTAGCGAAGGCGCATTTCTTTGTTCCCCGCGCACGATCCCATCTGGACCTATGGCCTGCAAATTTACAGGCGCGTCCACTACCCTGAACTTTACCCAGATCGTGAAGCTGTCCTTGTCATGGTACTCGACCTCCGCCTCGGCCAGTGCCGTCTGTTCGACCGGCGACCACATCACGGGCTTCGAGCCTTGGTAGAGCGTGCCACTCATCAGGAACTTCATGAATTCCTCGGCAATCACCCGCTCGGCATGGAAATCCATGGTCAGGTAGGGTTGGTCCCAATTGCCGGTGATGCCCAGACGCTTGAACTCGTCCCGCTGGATGTCGACCCAGCCGGCGGCAAAGTCACGGCACTCGGCGCGGAACTCGTTGATCGGCACCTGATCCTTGTCGCGGCCCTTCTTGCGGTACTGTTCCTCGATCTTCCACTCGATCGGCAAGCCGTGGCAGTCCCAGCCGGGGATGTAGCGCGCATCGCGGCCCATCATCTGGTGCGAGCGCACGATCATGTCCTTGATGGTCTTGTTCAGCGCGTGACCGATATGCAGGTGACCGTTGGCATAGGGTGGGCCGTCATGGAGAGTGAAACTCTCGCGACCTTCCTTCTCCCGCAAACGATCATAAACCCCGATGCGCGCCCAGCGCTCCAGCCATCCAGGCTCGCGCTTGGGCAGGCCCGCGCGCATGGGAAAGTCGGTCTTGGGCAGATTCAGGGTGTCTTTGTAGTCAGGCGTATCGGCACACATGGCTCGTGTCCTCGGAAAATCGGTCAGATGGGGTATAGCGGTTCGGTGCGATGGCTCAAGCACCTTTGCCCGGCGGCTCGATGATGGATCAGAGCGCCGGGGATATAATTCGCTGAATGAGGCCGGTGTGCATCATGCAAGCCTTATAGGCAGAGGGCGGCACGCTCACAAGTCCCCCTTCTCTGGTTAAAAAAATCCCGGAGCGCGAGGCTGCGCCTCGCATATCGCGGCCACCGAAGGTGGGCGCGAAACATCACGTGCGCGCATCGCGCGCTCAATTCTGCATATGCCGCATCTGTGCCCAGCGGTTGAGCCAGGCAAGTCCCGCCAGCGACAGCCCCAGCACAACCAGCGACAGGACGCGCACGAGCCCGTCCAGCCCCGAGATGTCGATCAGGAACACCTTGGCGACGGCAAGGCCGATCACGGCAAGCCCTGCCCGGCGCAACCCGGATGCGTTCCGCGCCAGCGACTGATAAAACAGCACGGCACCGGTCAGCAGGATTGCAACCGTGTAGCTGTAAAGCTCCGGCTGCAGGTAGCCTCTCCACAATTCCATCGAGGTGGGGCCCTGCCACAAATGCCGGATG
This sequence comes from Tateyamaria omphalii, assembly GCF_019802125.1. GTDB lineage: Bacteria > Pseudomonadota > Alphaproteobacteria > Rhodobacterales > Rhodobacteraceae > Tateyamaria > Tateyamaria omphalii_B. The sequence goes on along the minus strand of NZ_JAHVHT010000001.1, from coordinate 456,272 downwards.
GTGGCAAAGACCCAGACAACTGTCAGGCCGACAGCCACGGCTCCAAAGCCCAAGCGCAGCACCCGGTGCCGCAAGCGCCATGCGCCAAGGCCAAGCAGCAGCGCAGGCAACAGATATGCGGGGATCAACGTGTTCAGCAAGGGCGGACCGGCGACATCGTCTCCCCAACTGCTCAGGAGCGGGGAGAAAAAGGTAAGGCCCAGCCCCAGCGCGCCGAAACCGATCAGGCCAAAGGCCACCGCCAGCGCGGCGCGCACCCAAGCAAACACGCCGCCCAGGCTCTCCATCCGCAGGAGCTGCACCAGCATCAAGCCGAGCCAGATCACCGCAAAAAGCCCCATCGCCCAATGCGTATCGGTGTTGTGCCCCGGCAGCACATCATCAAGGAAACGGATCAGGAGCAGCGACACCGTCATGCCCGCCGTCGACCATGCTGCCGTGTCCAGCATGATCCGCGCGGTTTTGCGTTCCAACCCGCGCAGCAGGACGAGCGCAGCCACGAATGCCGCCAGAGATCCGGTATAGGCAAGCAACATCTCCCACAAAGGCGCCTCGAGCGCCCATGCGAGGCCGGGATCGCCGATCAAACGCGCGCCCACTGCGGCCACTCCGAAGGCAATGAAAACCTGCATCAGCGGCAGCTTGAACTGCCGATCGAGCCAGGCGGCGACAAGCACTGTCGCCGCAAGAGCCACCGTCAGGGCCGCCAGCGACAGGATAAGCACGAGGGCAAAGGTGATCGAGGCCAGCGCCGACAACACGAAAAGCGACGCCCGCTGGCGTTCGGGCGCATCTGCCCGGGCAAAGCGCAAGGCAAGACTGACCATGATGGCAGCGAGGGCAATGGCATGCAGCGCCCAAGGATAGGCGCCTATGGTGAGCGCAGGCCGCCAAGTGATTTCCAGCACAATCGCCGTCACCGGCGCCGTCAGCGCGGCAGCCAGCCCCCACATCAGACCCTCGCCCGGACGCAAGGCGCGCATCGCCATCGCACCGCTCAACAAAAGCCCCACCGCCCACAGCACGCTCACTGCCCGCGGAAAGTCCGCTTCGGGGTTGGTGGCATATGTATCGGCAAAGGCGGACAGGACAGGTCCCATCTCGCCCCCTTCGCGCGCGACGACCACAAGCGCGGCCACAACCGGCAGCAGCGCGATATCCTGCAGCGCGGGTGCGGTGACCGACCAGTAGATGAGGGCGAGAGACAGGATAACGAGGCTGACGAGCGCCATCCAGAAGGGCTCGGCCCCTGCGGCAGCGCTCCACGCGATCGAAGCTGACGCGGCAGCGACCGTGCCCAAGGCCAACCATGTCGGAAAAGCGGGCTTCTCTCCCTTAAGATTGCGCAGAAACGCATGGACCAGAACGCCGTCATGATCTGGCCGGAAAGAGCGGGCGGGGATCAGGATAGAGAGCACCGCGAGCACAACCACATGCGCCTGGAACCCAAGGGACAGGTCCACGTCGCCACCCAGAACCGTCAGCCACCCCATAATCAGCCCGAGCGCGAGACTGAGAACGGACACCCAGGCCCAGCGCCGGATCGTGTCGATGCCCAGGCCAACGGCAGTCACGATGCCGAAATAGACGAAGAGCCACGCCGTCGGTGGCACGGTACTGCCCACCAACAAGGGCGCAGTGAAGGCGCCCAAAACGCCAACAGCGGCCAGAAGTGGACCGTAAAGCCAGCCCAGCCCCACGCCCAACAGACCGACTGCCGCCATCCCGGCAAAGGCCACCTCGACCCCGATCAATTCGTAAAGCAGCCGCGCTGCGGCGATGCCACCAAACAGCGACACCAGCCCCGCACCCGAAAAGACCGACGGGATGTAGGCAGTCGCCGTGTCCAGGCCATCCCCATAGCGGCGGCGGATCACCTCTCCAGCTGCGATCAAGGCACCACCGAAACCGAGGGCGGCCAAGACACGTGCGGTTGGTGGAAAGAGATCGTTTTCAATGCCGTACTGCACCAGAAACAAACCGGCGAGCGCCAGCGACAGAGCTGACACCGCGTAAAACCAGTTTGCCACAAGCCAAGCGCCAAACCGCATGAGAGGCGTCGGTTTTGGTGGTTCTGCAGGAGGTGGGGGCGTGTCCGATACCTTGTCGTCTGCGCCAGCATCCGCGTCCGCCTTGCGCTGCGCAACGACGCGCGCCGCCGCTGTTTCAGCCAGTGGCGGGATCGGCGGCGCTTCCGGCGCTTTTTCCCGCTCCCATGGGGTTTCGGGCGCGCTGTCCCTTCTTGCTTGAGTGTCTCGCGGTTGCACCGCCGGCGGTGCACTTCGCGCCTGGCTCACCTGCACTTCAAGCTCGGCAATGCGACTGCGCAGGCCGGATACCGAGACCAGCAGATAGATGACCGCGACCGGGATAGCGAGGATCACAAGCCCCGCCAGCATCAGCAAACCTTCCATCTGCACCCTCCAACACCGGTGGAGGTCAGGTTAGATCACTGAGCCGTTTCAAAAAAGGCAAGGTTTTCCGGACCTTTGAAGATGGCTGTTCAATGCCCAAGGGATATTCCAGATCAAGTGTCCGCGATATGCGCCCAGACAGCCGACATCACCACGGACCCTTCGCCCACCGCACTTGCCACGCGCTTAACGGACCCTGCACGCACGTCGCCGACGGCAAAGACACCCGGGCGCGACGTCTCGTACCCGCTGGCGGCACCAACGTCCGGACCGGTCTTCACAAAGCCCCTGTCGTCAAGCTCCACAAGGTCAGACAGCCATTTCGTGTTGGGCGCCGCCCCCACCATCACGAACAGCGCCTTGGTGTTCAGTGTCCAATCCTGTCCGGCACGACGGTCCCGGACCGTGATCGCGTCGAGCCGATCCTCACCGTGCAGTTCCTTAACCTCGGTGCAGATGTGGATGGTGATGCGCGGGTGGCTTTCCAAGCGCTGCAAAAGGTAATCGGACATGGACGCCGCGAGGCTCTCGCCCCGCACCAGCACATGCACATGTCGCGCACTACGCGCCAGGAACATGGCCGCCTGCCCGGCTGAATTGCCTCCGCCGATCACGGCAACTTCGGCGCCCTTGCAATAGCGCGCCTCGACATCCGTTGCGGCGTAGTAGACACCGCTGCCTTCGAGTTCTTCCAGACGGTCGAGCGGCAAGCGCCGGTACTGTACGCCCGTCGCGACGATCAGTGACTTCGAAGACACCCACTCGTCATTGTCCAGCTTGATGTGAAAGAGATGTTTTTCGCATTGCATAAGCTCGGTCGCCCGCACGGGCACGGCAAAGCGCGTGCCAAACTTCATCGCCTGTACCTCGCCCCGGCCCACAAGGTCACCACCAGAGATACCGGTCGGAAAGCCCATGTAGTTCTCGATCCGGCTCGAGGTGCCCGCCTGCCCGCCGATGGCGAGGTCCTCAAGCACAACGGCGCAGAGCCCTTCCGCCCCGGCATAGACGCCTGCCGCCACACCGGCGGGCCCGCCGCCCACGATGGCCACGTCATAGACGTCCTCCTTGCGCAGCGCCATGTCGAGGCCAAGCGTCTGGGCCACGCCGCGCGGGGTCGGCGGATCAATGACCTGATGCTTGGCGAACACCACCGCGGGGCGTGTGTGATTGATGCTGCACTGGTGGGCCAGATCGTTGCCCTCATCGCTGTCGATCTCGACCTCAACGAAGGGGATGCGGTTGCGCGAGGCAAAGCTGGCGATGCGGCGCACGTCGCGGTCTACCTCGCCCCCGATCAGGGTCAGCCCACCCTCCGACATGTCGAGCATCCGGCGGCGACGCGCGGCATAAACCGTAATGATGATATCCGACATTTCAGGCATATCGGACATCAGCTTGAGCATTTCTTCGCGTGGTACACACAAAAGCTGCGTGTCCTGTACCGCCCGCGCGCCCATGAAGGCGTGCCCACCCGTGAGAAAGGCCAATTCGCCAAAGAACTGGCCTGGCCCGAGCGTTGCATTGCCGTAGCGCTTGCCGGTCTGGGAGTTCACCGCCTCCGTCTCACCCGAAAGCAGATAGTGGAACGTATCGATCCTCTCACCCGCGCGTTGGAAGTATTCACCCGCTTTGATATCGATCAGCGTGCCCACCCGGCGCATTGCGGCGACGTGTTCGTCCGTCAGCGGGGTGCGCACCATCGTGGTAAGGTCGGGCGCAAAGGTTTCCATGGCTCATTCCTCTCCGATGCTGCGTTGCTTCTGAAATAGACCACTGAGCGCCTGTTTCACCAGGCGGCGGGCCTTCGGGCGCTCGCCCGCCTGAAAGGCGAGCGGGCGGCATACTTCGATGGCGGCGACACCGACGCGGGCGGTGAGCGCGCCGTTGACCAGCCCCTCGCCAAAACGCCGCGACAGCTTGCCGAGGATGGAGCCGCCCAGCACCGGCTCCAGCATGTCATCGCCGACCGCCACAGCGCCGGTCGCCACCAGATGCGCCATCACGGCGCGGGTCAGACGCCAACTGCCCACGACACCCCCGCGCCCGCCATAGACCTCGGCGATCCGCCGGATCATGCGCAGGTTGGCCGTCAGCGCAGCCGCGACATCCGCAAGCGCCAAGGGCACGAGCGCGGTCACTGTCGCGACCTGCCGCGCGGCCGCCTCGACCTCGCGTTCGGCGGCCCGGTCCAGCGGACCCACGATCGTATCCTCGGCCAGTCCCAAGAGCCCTTCTGCATCCATCTGGTCACCTCGGAGTTCGGCAAGCCGTGCCCGGCCCCATTCCGCTTCCGGGCGTGCCCGATAGAGGGCATCGAGCCTGTCCACGACAGCTCGCGCGCCAGACAGGTCGTTCTGCTCCAACGCCTGTGCGGCGTCATGGCGCAAACCGTCGAGCCGGGTCAGCCGCCGCAGCGCCGCAAGTTCGCGCAAGGCCACGACCAGCAGCGTCAGAACAAAGGCGCCCATCAGCCCGGTGAACGCCCACCCGACCAGGGGCGCGCGTGCGATCCAGCTGGTTACAAAGTCCCAGGCCGCCGCACTCAGCACCGCTGTCAGCAGCGCGACCGCGAGCCCCCAGAACAGCCTGCCCAGCCGCGAAGGCTTGCGCGCCGCAACACGGGCCGCCATCTGCATGGCCTCCCCCCGCGGTGTGGCCAGCTGCACAGTGTCGGGCACAGGTGGTGCATCGGCCACCTTTGGTGCCGATTCATCCTCGATCTCGATCAGGACGGGGCCCTTGGCCATCACGCGCCCTCCTTGTGCCAGTCATAGCGAATGTCGGGCAGGCCTTCGTCGTTGCGGGCACCGTCCGTGCGCTCAACCTCGACAAAGCCGTGGCGCAGGTAGAAGCGCTGCGCGCCGGTGTTTGTCTCGAACGTCCAGAGCGTCAGATGATCGCTGGCGGCCTGCATTTCGGCCAGAAGGTCCGCTCCGATCCCCTGCCCTTGCGCCCTTGCATCGACGTAAAGCGCATGTACATCCGCACCGTTTCGCGCGGAGAAGGCGCGGATCTGCCCACCCTGCTCTGCCACCGTCACCCATCCACGCTCGATCATGTGCCCGGCAAAGGACAGATCCTCGGCCCGCGTGTGGATGCGGGGCATCCAGGTTGTGCCGTCGATGAAGCCCGACAGGATGGCGCCCACGGCGCCTGCGTCGGTGGGTTTGGCGGGGCGCAGATAAGTCATAGCTTGTCCCCGAACAGGAACTGCGCCGCACGGTCGAGCCGTATATGCGGTGGACCGTCGCCGGGGCGCAGCGTCAGGGCCGCCGGGGCAAAGCGCATGACTTCGTATTCGCCGTTCAGCCAGTCCTGCGCACCGTTCGCAGCAGGCGACAGGATGTGCGACGGATCATCAGGCAGTGCGCCGGGGTAAAAGGCCGCTTGCTTGCCCGTGTCGAGCAGCGTGCCACGCACCACGTCGAGCGGCGCACCGTCGTGCTGCACCGTTTCTTCGGTTGTGGCGCGCAGTGCGGCAATGGACAGCGCCTGTGTGTCGGCACCGGCAAAGCGGGCGCGGTCGCGAGCCTCGCGCGTCAGGGCCTCCATGATACCGGTCAGCTGCGCGTGTTGAGAGTGGTGCACGTGATCTGCCTTGGTCGCGGCGAAGAGGATCTTTTCCACCCGCTTGCCGCGGAAGATCTGGCTCAGGAACGCATTGCGACCGGGGCGGAAGGCCGACAGGATCTCGGACATAGCAGCGCGCATGTCCTCGACCGCCGCGGGACCGTTGTGGATCGCGCCAAGGGCATCGACAAGCACCACCTGCCGGTCGATCCGTGCGAAATGGTCACGAAAGAAGGGGCGCACGACCTGCGCCTTGTAGGCCTCGTATCGCCGCGCCATCTCGCGGCGGAGCGAACGACGGGGGGCGTCGCCGGGAGGCAAAGGGGCGAAGGTGAGCACGGGTGAGCCGGCAAGATCGCCCGGCAGCAGAAAGCGCCCAGGTGTACAATCGTAGTAACCGGCGGCACGCGCGGCGTGCAGGTACGCGGTGAATGCTGCCGCCAATGTCTTGGCCTGCGGCTCATCCAGGCGCGCGGTGCCGTCCACGTCGGCAAGTATCGCGCGAAAGGCTGCTGCGGTTTTGCGAGGCTCGAGCCGCGAGAGGGTCGCGGCAGACCATTCGTTATAGCTTTGGTCCAGCAGGGCAAGGTCAAGAAGCCACTCACCCGGATAGTCGATGATATCCAGATGCACCGTGCGCGGCCCTTGAAGACCAGCCAACAGCCCGTTCGGCTTGACCTTGAGCGACACGCGCAATTCGCTCACAGCGCGGGTGCTGTCGGGCCATTGCGGCGGGTGGCCGGTCAGCACACCCATATGCGCCTCGTAATCAAAGCGCGGCACCGTGTCGTCAGGCTGCGGCTGCAAGTAAGAGGCGACAATGCGCCCCTCGCTTGCGGCCAGCAGGTGCGGCATCCGCCCCTGGTCCAGCAGGTTCGCAACCAGCGACGTAATGAACACTGTCTTACCCGACCGCGCCAACCCAGTGACACCTAGCCGGATGGTCGTATCGCCAAAAAGGTCCGCCCCGGTGTCGTAAATGCCTTGGGCCACATCCAGCACCCCATCGGCGATCGTCGTCAGAACCACTTAGCATCCCTTCGTTCCTTGCGTGCCTATGTAGGGTGTTGTGCGCCGTCCTGCCAGACAGGCGTTGCGCGGCTGGCACCCGCGGGAGCCTCCGGCGGGGATTTTTTGAAACAGGGAAGGAAGGACGGCTGGCGCGCCGTTGCAGGGGGCAACGTTTGCGGCTAGGTCGGTCGCCATGCCGCGCTATGCCCTAAAAGTCGAGTATCATGGTGGTCCCTTTGCCGGATGGCAGCGGCAGGCCGACCAGCCATCGGTTCAGGGGGCCATCGAGGCAGCCCTCGCCAAGCTGGAGCCAAGGGCTCACACCATCGCCGCCGCCGGGCGCACCGATGCCGGTGTGCACGGACTGGCACAGGTGGCCCATTGCGACATGGAGAAGGAGTGGGGCCCGTTTCGCTTGTCCGAAGCGTTGAACCATCACCTGAAACCAAACCCCATTGCGATCTTGGATTGCGCGCGTGTCGCCGACGACTGGCACGCAAGGTTTTCGGCACTGGAGCGTCGATACCTGTTCCGCATCCTGATGCGACGTGCGCCTGCCACGCATCTCAAGGGTCTTGTCTGGCGGGTCAACAATGCGCTCGATGTTGACGCCATGCAGGCAGGGGCCAACCACCTGATCGGACGGCACGACTTCACGACTTTCCGGTCATCCATCTGCCAAGCGGACAGTCCGTTGAAAACGCTCGACAGGCTCGATGTCACCCGTGTTGAAGGACCGCATGGCCAGGAGGTGCATTTCGACGTTCGTGCGCGATCCTTCCTGCACAACCAGGTGCGCAGTTTCGTCGGCACTCTGGAACGTGTTGGCGCCGGTGCATGGACACCGGAAGATGTCAAAACCGCACTGGAGGCTTGCGACCGGGCCGCGTGCGGGCCGGTCTGTCCGCCGGATGGCCTGTACCTTGCTGGGGTTGGCTATCCGGAAAATCCGTTTGGAGCGTCAGTCTAGCTCCATCAGCCCTGCGCCTGCACCGCCAGAGCGCGACATGTCGCTGTCAGGCACATAGGTTTTGGCAGCCAGTTCTGTCATCAAGGCGGCAAGAGATGGGTCAAGATGTAACCTGTCGGGGCGACCGCGCGCGCTGGGTTCGGTCAGTGACAGGTTTATCCGCAACTTGGCTCCGGTCACCTCGAGCTCGGACTTGCAAGGCAGACCGGCAATCCAGCTGACCAGCATCGCACGTGTGCCAGCGTCTTCTTCCTTTGCGTGGACCGGCTTGGCAGAGATAGACGCCGCTTCCACAATTGTCTCAACCCGGTGGGCGAGACCGACAATCCGCTCAGGTTCGGACAAGGCCGTTGCAACGATGCCTTGCGGGCCATCGTCGGCCACGTGACGGGCAAGCATGGCACCAAATGCGAGCGCCTGCGCAGGGGGAACACCCGCACCGTTGGCTGCCTTGACACCAAGGTTCTGCACTTCGGTCCATGACATGCTCATCGCTCCATCACCGGAAGCCACCAATCATCCATCTCGGGACGCAGTTCGTGGGCGAGCGGTGCCCCCTGGGCCAGCGTGATGCGGGTCCACAGGTCGGACTTGGGATCGAACTTCGTCGCTCCAAAATAGCTGAGCTTGCATCTCAACATATCAATGGGGCGACAGGTCGCACCAATCAGATTGTCGCGAATTTCCGCGTACGGGTAGCGCGCAAGCAGCGCGACCCGAGCAATGGCATGTGCGTGCTGGGCGTATGCAGCAGTAAAGTCCGATACGGGCGTGGGACGATCCGGAAGATCCGCATTCAGCTGCGCCACACGCCGCGCGATGTCCAGCGGGCTTTCCAAGTCCGCACCGGGCTCGGCAAAGCGGTCGCCAAGGCGCGGCTCGAGCTTGGCCGCACTGACATACCAGAAGCGACGGCACTGGTCTTCGACCTCATAGTCACAATTCAAGGCCCAGGCCCAGTCTCGGGCGATCGCATGCTTGACGGCATCGGTATCGGAAAACGGCGTCACGAGCGGACCAAAGGGATCTCCCATACTCGCAGCAAGATCGTCGACATCCTCGGGACAGACTTCAATCAGCAGTGCGGCCAGCAACTCCTGCAGGCTATCAGATCGGGATTGTGCTGCTTGCCAAAGTGCACCGAAGAATTGCGGCGCATCAAAAATGGGCAAGAACGCATCCCAGTCCGCTTCAAGTTGGCGCAGGATTGCATTGTGGTCCTCGGCCGGGACATGCCAATCCGCCAGATGGGCACGCGCCCGATATGCCAGCTGCAACAGGCGTTCTGCTTGGGTGTCCGTCATCACCGCGCGCCCGATGATCCGCGCAAGCGCTGTTTCACGGGCGTGCATCCAATTGTGCAATAGGACCGGATGATTGACCAGGAAGGGAGCCATACCCAGACCCGTGGCGTTGCCAATGCCCAGATGCCGGGCGAGGTCGGGCTCAAGTGGCGCGCCGCCAACATGCTGTACCAGGTCCAACGTGAAATGGCGGATAAGGTAGACCGTCAGCATTTCGGCGGCAAACGGACCTTTGAGTCCGGGCCGATCTGCAATCAGATGCCTGTCGGCGATCCCGAATTTGCCGTTGCCATAGACGGCCGTGGTGCGCATCAGATAGCCAATGTCGCGTATCATGTTCGGATCGGGCTGGCGCCCTGCCCGCAAAGCAGCAACTGTCGCGTCCCACATGCGCACGGACTTGTTGGCACGGCTCAGGACCAGATCACGTGGACCGAACCTTCCAGCCTCCTGCTTCGGGGCCTGCGCGGCAATCCGGTCAAGGTCCTCGCGGCCAGGCACACCGTCAAACAGGACAAAGGCCGCATCCCAGGCGGTCGCGATCACCCGGTCGCTGCGCTTGTGATCGGGAAGGTCAGTGGATATGGCGACCAGAGAGTAGGTATGGCCGCCAAGATCGATGGAATACACCGCGCGCCCATAACCTTGGGGCGCCATGTCCCAGACCGTTCGTGAAACGGCAGCGCGCTCGGCACACAGACGCCGCACAAGAGCGCGCAAAAAAGACAGCCGCGTCGGCATCATCTGTCCCATACGTGACAGGCGCAGCACCGTTTCCGGCGGGCGCAGCGGCACGAGTGGGGGCGCGTGATCCTTCATGCCCAAGACATTCGGCGCTTGGATGGCATCACGCAAGTGTTTTCCGACGCGGAAAACAGATGGAAAACGACACGTTTTCCAGTTGAGCAGAAGACTCGCATTCTAACCGTTTCCCGTGTCGGAAACCTGACGGAAACCGCACCGCTTTCCGGTGCTACATCTTTTGCTGCGTGTATTTCTTCAACTCGGCCCTTGCGACCTGCCGCCGGTGCACCGCGTCCGGACCATCGGCCAGACGGAGTGTGCGCTGATGCGTCCATGCGATGGCAAGCGGCGTGTCCTGGCTGATGCCCTGCCCGCCGTGCATCTGCACCGCCTCGTCAATGACCTTGAGTGACACACGCGGAGCAATCACCTTGATCTGGCTGATCCACGGCGCGGCCGCCCGGGCGTCGCCTTGATCCATCATCCACGCGGCCTTGAGGCACAATAGGCGCGCCATCTCGATCTCCATCCGGCATTCCGCGATGATGTCATAGTTCGCCCCAAGCTGGGCGAGCGGCTTGCCAAACGCCTCTTTCGACAACGAGCGTTTGCACATCAATTCCAACGCTGCTTCGGCCTGACCGATGGCACGCATGCAGTGATGGATGCGACCGGGTCCAAGGCGGCCTTGCGCAATCTCGAACCCGCGTCCCTCGCCCAACAGGATGTTTTCGGCAGGCACGCGGACATTCGTGAACTTGATGTGCATGTGCCCGTGCGGCGCGTCATCGTGGCCGTAGACCAGCATGGGGCGCAGCACCTCGATCCCTTCTGTCCCCGCGGGGACAACGATCATCGACTGGCGTTTGTGCTTTGGCAGGTCGTCCCCACCCGTCTTGACCATCACGATGTAGACCTTGCAGCGCGGGTCCCCTGCCCCGCTGGCCCAGTATTTCTCGCCATTCAGGACGTATTCATCGCCATCGCGCACGCAGGACATCGAGATGTTGGTGGCATCGGAGGAGGCGACATCTGGCTCCGTCATCAGGTAGGCCGACCGAATTTTGCCTTCCAGCAACGGCGCGAGCCATTCGGTCTTCATCTTGTCCGTGCCGTAGCGCTCGAACACTTCCATGTTGCCGGTGTCGGGGGCGGAGCAGTTGAAAACCTCCGCGCCCAATGGGGTCTTGCCCATCTCTTCGGCGAAATGCGCATATTCGACGGTACTCAGGCCAAACCCTTTATCGCTGTCAGTCAGCCAGAAGTTCCAGAGACCGGCGGCCTTGGCCTTGGCCTTGAGCCCTTCGAGGATTTCCGTCTGCCGGTCCGTGTACTGCCAGCGATCCCCCTTGGCGACTTCGGACGCATACTCTTCTTCCAGCGGCATGATCTCGTCGCGGATCATGGTGGCGACCCGGTCCAGAAGGTCCCGGTTTTCGGGGCGTAACGTGAATGACATGTCCATGGGCGATCTCCTCCTGCTGATCCGCAGCGTGGCGGATCAACCAGGCCGTGTCCACCGGCGGACGGGCGTGACGCTAGGGCACTTTGTCAGGCGGCGCTCAGACCAAGGATGGCACGGGCCTGCGCCGGGGTAGCGACAGGGCGATTGTTCTTGTCGCAAATATCCACCAGCCGCTCGACAAGGGCAGCGTTTGACGGGGCCAGTGTGTCCCGGTCGAGCCGCACATTGTCCTCGAGCCCGGTACGAGCGTGTCCGCCTGCAGCGACGGCCCATTCATTCAGAACAATCTGATTGGCACCGACGCCCGCCGCACACCACGGCGCATCGGGAAACAGGCGCTCAACCGTTTCGACATAAAAGTCAAAGACCCGCCGATCGACAGGCATCGCGTTTTTGACGCCCATCACGAACTGGACATAGGGTGTGTCCTTGATCTGCCCCTTGACGTGCATTTCCGCCGCCTTGAAAATGTGGCTAAGATCAAAGGCCTCGATCTCCGGCTTCACGTCATGGGTGATCATTTCCGAGGCGAGCCAGTCCACAAGGTCCGGTGGGTTTTCGTAGACGCGGGTCGGAAAGTTGTTCGATCCGACGGACAGCGACGCCATGTCGGGCCGCAGGGGCAGCATACCGCCCCGCACCTTCCCCGCACCGGACCGCCCACCGGTCGACATTTGCATGATCATGCCGGGGCAATGCTTTTTGACGCCCTCGCTCAAAAGCGCGAATTTCGCCGGGTCCGAGGTGGTGGAGCCGTCGTCGTTGCGCACATGGGCGTGGCAAATGCTTGCCCCCGCCTCAAAGGCCGCCTGTGTGCTTTCGATCTGTTCGGACACGGTGATCGGCACAGCCGGGTTGTCTGACTTTTGCGGGACGGACCCGGTGATGGCGACGCAGATGATGCAGGGCGCGGACATGCAGGTATCCTGAAACGTGGTTGAACCTGCCCTACCGTCCAGCAAAGCAGCGGCTCCGTCCAGTCACGAACGTCATCCTTGCCGAACGGTCCGGCGTGCCGATTTCGACGCCAGATCGCCACGCAGCGCCAAGTGCTTGCAAAATGAGCAGAAATTGAGGTCTTTATGCCGCGCCCAGCGCGGAGACGGTGCGTTTTCAACACGTTCCTGACAGTCCGGTTGCGATACGGGACAGAATATGCACGCTATTACCCATGGCAGCAGACCAAAAGTATTTCGACGAAATGTTCGGCCATGGCGCTACAGCGCGCACCCCCTATGCCGACTATTGCAATTGGTTCCATCACGAGGATACGGCGCGGCTTTTGGCCAAGTCGGAAGAGGCCGAAGCGCTGTTTCGCCTCATCGGGGTGACCTTCAACGTCTACGGTGATCCAGACGCCACCGAACGGCTGATCCCGTTTGACCTTGTTCCCCGCATCATTGCCGCCCGCGAATGGGCCAAGGTGGCCAAGGGGATCGAGCAGCGTGTGCGCGCACTGAATGCGTTCCTGCACGACATCTACCACCGGCAGGAAATTGTGCGCGCCGGTCGCCTGCCTGCCGAGATGATCGCCCGCAACGATGCTTTTCTGCCCGAGATGATTGGCGTGTCGCCCCCGGGCGACATCTATACCCACATCGTCGGCACCGATCTGGTGCGCACCGGTGACAACGAATTCTTTGTGCTGGAAGACAACGCACGCACGCCATCGGGTGTGAGTTACATGCTCGAAAACCGAGAGACGATGCTGCACATGTTCCCCGAACTGTTCAGCAAGATCAAAGTGCAGTCGGTCAGCCAATACCCCCGCAGCTTGCGCAAGTCGCTGTCGGCCTGCGCCCCTGATGCCTGCAATGGCCGCCCGACGCTGGCCGTGCTGACACCGGGCATCCACAACTCCGCCTATTACGAACACGCCTTCCTGGCGGACCAGATGAGCGCCGAGCTGGTCGAGGGGCACGACCTGCGCGTTGTGGATGGGCGCGTGGCGATGCGCACGACCAAAGGGTACAAGCCTATCGACGTGCTTTACCGCCGGGTGGACGATGAATACCTCGACCCGCTGAACTTCAATCCCGACAGCGTGCTGGGCGTGCCGGGGATCATGGATGTCTACCGCGCGGGCGGGATCACCATTGCCAACGCGCCGGGCACGGGCATTGCCGATGACAAGGCGATTTACAGCTACATGCCGGACATCGTCGAATTCTACACCGGCGAAAAGGCGATCCTGAAGAATGTACCCACGCATCGGTGCTCGGAACCCGACGCGCTGAAATACGTGCTCGACAACCTTGCCGAGTTGGTGGTCAAGGAAGTGCACGGCTCCGGCGGGTACGGGATGCTAGTGGGTCCCGCCGCATCGAAGAAAGAGATCGAGGCCTTCCGCGCCAAGCTGGAGGCAAGCCCCGGCAACTACATTGCCCAACCGACCTTGGCACTGTCCACGGTCCCGATCCTGACGGACGCCGGGCTCGCTCCACGGCACGTGGACCTGCGCCCCTTCGTGCTGGTGTCACCGGACCGGATCGACATCACACCGGGCGGACTGACGCGCGTGGCCCTGACCGAAGGCTCACTTGTGGTGAACTCCTCGCAAGGCGGCGGGACCAAAGACACCTGGGTGCTGGAGGAGTAACGCAATGCTGGGCAAGACCGCTGGCGGGCTCTTCTGGATGTTCCGCTATCTCGAACGGGCCGAAAACACTGCACGCATGATCGACGCCGGCCTGCGCATTTCGCTGACACGGTCGAGTGCCGCGGAAAGCGAATGGACCTCTATCCTGTCCTCGACCGGCGCGCGCGCCGCTTATGAGACAGCCCATGGCGCGCCTGACGGGCCAAAGGTCATCGACTTCCTGCTACGCGATCCGAACAATCCGGGCTCTATTCTGGCAGGCATCGAGTCCGCGCGCATGAATGCGCGGGTCGTGCGCACCGCACTCACGCGCGAGGTGTGGGAGGCTGTGAACGAGTGCTACATGGTGCTAAAGCGTTTGCTGGCCCAACCCATCGAGGACCGCGACCTGCCCCGTGTGCTCCAGGTCATCCGACAGCGCAGCGCCTTTGTGCGTGGGGCACTGCACGGCACGATGGTGCGCAACGACATCTACAATTTCGCCCGCATCGGCACATTCTATGAGCGCGCCGACAACACGGCACGTATCCTGGATCAGAAGTACTATATCCTGCTGCCGTCGGTGAAACTTGTGGGCAGCCCGTCGGACAACGTGCAATGGGACACCATCCTGCGCGCCACTTCGACAACACGGGCCTATCAGACGTTGCACGAGGGCGATGTGGACCCCCGCGCCATCGCGCGTTTCCTCATTCTTGATGGCCGCCTGCCGCGCAGCCTTGCCTTTTGCTATGGCAAGATCGGCGACAACCTGGGCTATCTAGAACAAGAGTACGGCATGCGCCACAGCTGCCAGTCCCTGGCCGATGCGCTCTGCGCAAAGTTTCGGTCCCATGACATGAACGCCATCTTCGATTATGGCTTGCACGAGTTCATTTCCGACTTCCTGCGCGACAGCGCCGCTCTGGGCCGCCAGATCGAGATTGATTACCGTTTCATTGAATAATTCCATGCGCCTGACCGTCCTGCACAAGACCCACTACACCTACGACGCCCCCGTGCCTTACGGGCTGCAGCAGATCCGCCTGCGGCCCAAGTCGCGCCCCGGACAGCTGGTCGAGGACTGGCAAATCGACGTGTCCGGCGGACAGGTCGAAGTGTCTTTCGAAGATGAACATGCCAATGCCGTCGACCTCGTCAGCTTTGCCTCGGGTCACAAAGAGATCGAGATTACTTGCTCCGGCACGGTCGAGGTTGAAGACAAGGCCGGTGTCGTTGGTCCGCAGGGCGGCTATGTGCCCCTGTGGCTGTTTCGGCGCAGCACCTCGCTGACGAAGCCGGGCGACCGTATCAAGACGCTGATTGCCGACGCGCCGACGGAGGGCGGCGATCTGGACCGGTTGCACGCGCTGTCCGCGCATGTTCTGGACGCCGTACCCTATTCGACGGACCAGGCCGCATCCGACCTGACGGCGGAAACCGTGATGGAGGCAGGCCACGGCGTTTGCCAGGACCATGCCCACGTGTTCATCACTGCAGCCCGCGCGCTCGGGTACCCGGCCCGCTACGTGTCAGGCTACCTGATGATGAATGATCGTGTGGATCAAGACGCCAGCCACGCCTGGGCTGAAGCGCATGTGAACGGGCTGGGCTGGGTTGGCTTCGACATCTCGAACGGCATCTCACCCGACGCACGCTATGTCCGCGTGGCCACCGGTCTCGACTATCGCGATGCCGCCCCTATTTCGGGTTTAAGGTATGGTAACGCTGCGGAAGATATGTCTGTGACCTTGCAGGTACAGCAACAATAGCGCAGATTTGGCCCGACTCGGGCGGGAACACACAAGATATGACATATTGCGTCGGGATGCGGCTGGACGCCGGGCTGATCTTTATGGCCGATACACGCACCAACGCGGGTGTCGACAATATCTCTACCGTCAAGAAGATGCATACGTGGGAGCTGCCGGGCGAGCGTGTCATCGTCATCATGACGGCCGGCAACCTCGCTACGACCCAATCCGTGATCTCGCTTCTGGATGAGCGGTCAAAGGCGCCGGAAGAGCGCAAGCCGTCGATCCTCGAAGCCCCGTCGATGTTCCAGGTCGCACGCGAAGTCGGTCGGACGCTGAAAGAAGTTATCGCCTCGAATGCCACGACAGGCATGGAGGCCGACGGCGCCTTTGGCGCGACCATGATTATCGGCGGCCAGATCAAGGGATCGGAACCGCGCCTGTTTCTAGTCTATCCCGAAGGCAATTTCATCGAAGCCTCGGACGACACACCTTTTTTCCAGATTGGCGAGGCGAAGTACGGCAAACCCATCATCGTCCGTGCCCACGACCCTGCGATGCGGTTCGAGGATGCGGTGAAACTGCTGATGGTGAGTTTTGATTCAACCATCAAATCGAACCTGTCCGTGGGCCTGCCACTCGACTACGTGACCTATACCGGCAACAGCCTGGCCATCACACATGCAGAGCGGATCGAGGCGGATGATCCATATTTCCAAACGGTATCGAATGGATGGGGCGAGGCGCTGAAGGTCGCATTTGATCAACTGCCCGAATTTACCTTCGACTGATCCAAAGGCCGCCTTGCGGCGACGACATTCTCAGGGGGCTTTGCCCCCGGCCTTTCGGCCTTCCCCGTCGCATTTTCATTCAGAAGAAAGCTTAATGCATCTCCGGTGGCAGATAGCTGCGGATGGAACTGGTCTTGCGACTGTGATCCGGGTCAATCTCGCGCAATTCAAGCGACAGCATGAAAGGGTGCTTGTTCATGTGGTCTGCGGTAAATGCCTTGGCCGCGTCGAAGATCGCGTCGGTCGCGAGTGTCTTTTGTGCATCGCTGCGCCCGGCCGCCAGCCGTACCGTGATGTCGACATAGCTATGCCGAGGATCACCATCCGCCACGACGCTGTACGGTGCAGCATGAGCCCGGACGCGGATACCTGCGGGTGGAAAGACCCCAGTGGCCGCTGCCGCATCCTTCAGCGCCACGCAAAAGGCACGCATGTCGAGCATGTCGTCAAGGTTGGCCGAGTAGTCGAGGATGATATGCGGCATGGCTGAACTGTGATCCGCAGCTCTAGAGCGCGCAAGCCAAAAGCGCGTCGATGTCCAGATGCGCCTCAAGGTGATCGGCCAGAGCGTCCAATGTCGCCTCGACGGTTGCGACATAGGACGCATTGCCGTGGCTGACCCCGAACCCGGCAAGCCAGGCGCGCCTGAAGCCATCGTCGCGAAACATGCCGTGCAGGTAGCTGCCAGCCACGCGACCATCCGCGCTGATCGCGCCTTCATCCTGACCTGCAACCCGCGCGAACGGGCGGGTGCGATCGGGGCCGTCACTGCGTCCGATATGGATTTCATAACCGTGAAAGCCCTGTCCGCTGGGTACATGCACGGCCTCGACCGTCGTCAGGCGCTTGTCATCCGACATCAGAGTGTCGACCTCAAGCAGCCCGAGACCTTCTGTAGCCCCTGCGGGTCCTTCGATCCCGACTGGATCATCGACCACGCGGCCGAGCATCTGAAAGCCGCCGCAGATCCCCAGCACTTGACCGCCCCGGCGCACATGGGCGCGTATATCCTCGTCCCATCCCTGAGCTTTGAGGAATGCCAGATCGCCCCGGGTCGACTTGCTGCCTGGAATGATCACCACATCCGTGTCCGCTGGCAGCGGCTGGCCCGCATGCAGCATTGTCAACCGCACACCCGGCTCCTGTGCCAACGGATCAAGATCGTCGAAATTGGCGATGCGCGACAGTTTCAGACAGACAATGTGCAGCCCGTCCGGGCGCTGAGGCGTGGCAATGTCCAACGCGTCTTCCGCAGGGAGTTTCCACGCATCCTCGAACCACGGCACCACCCCGAACCCACGCCAGGCCGTGTGTTGCTCGATCAGCGCATAGCCATCGTCGAAAAGGCTCGGATCGCCGCGGAAGCGGTTGATCAGAAAACCACCGATCATGGCAGCATCCTCCGCATCAATAACCGCCTGCGTGCCCACGATTTGCGCGATCACTCCACCCCGGTCGATATCGCCAGCCAGCACCACGGGGCAATTCGCGGCATGCGCAAAGCCCATATTGGCGATATCGCCAGAGCGCAGATTGACCTCTGCGGGGCTGCCCGCTCCCTCGACCAGCACAAGATCGTGACGCGCTTTCAACCGGTTGAAACTGTCCAGCACGGGGGCCAACAGCGACGGTTTCAGCTTGGCGTACTCCCGCGCCTTCACCGTTGTGAGCCGCTTGCCCTGCACCACGACCTGGCTGCCGACATCGGTTTCGGGCTTCAACAGCACGGGGTTCATGTCCGTGTGTGGCTCCAACCCGCACGCCATCGCCTGCAGCGCTTGCGCGCGGCCGATTTCGCCCCCATCAACAGTCACGGCCGCGTTGTTCGACATGTTCTGTGGCTTGAACGGCGCCACTGACAAGCCCCGCTTGACAGCTGCGCGGCACAGCCCCGCCACCAGCATCGACTTGCCCACGTTGGAGCCGGTGCCCTGGATCATCAGCGCGGTCATTCGATCACCGGAAGACTGCGCCGCCGCCAGAACAGGACAGCGGCACAGATCCAAAGCACGATTTCAACCAAGATCAGCCAATGAAGCAGGAATGACATCAACCAATGGTCCTGTGTCGGCGGCACAACCACGAGGGGGCCTGACACTGAATATGCCCCCCACCCCCATGTCACTGCACCCGCAATGGAATCGAGCGCCATATGCAGGAGCCCACCCATCCCCAGACCAATCAGCAGGCGAGAGGTGAGAACAAACCCGATAAACAGCAATACCGACCAAAGGGTTGGATCGTGCGTCAGGTAGGTGTGGTGATGCGTTGTGCCGCGATCAACGAAAAAGAACCACAACATGTCCAGATCAGGGACGACAGCGCCGACGACGATACTCCAGAAAATCACCGGATCACGGAAAAAGCTGCGGTCCAGCGCAGAGGCCAGCAGATATCCCGCAGGTGCATGACCGATGATCATGGGCGTCCCCTCGTAAGGCGCACGTGCCGTGCGCCCAGGCTAGAACTCGACACCTTTCTGTGCCTTCACGCCCAGGTCCTTGAACGGGTGTTTCACCAACGTCATCTCGGTGACAAGGTCCGCGGCCTCTATCAGCTCCGGCTTGGCGTTCCGCCCCGTCAGCACGACATGCGTCATCTCGGGCTTTTCGGTCATCAGGAAGTCGACCACCTCGTGGATGTCCAGGTAGTCGTAACGCAGTGCGATGTTGATTTCATCCAGCAGGACGAACTGTATCTCCGGGTCGAGGATTTGTTCCTTTGCGATCCGCCACCCATTCTCGGCCGCAGCGATGTCGCGCTCGCGGTCCTGCGTTTCCCAGGTAAAGCCTTCTCCGGAGACAAAAAACCGGCATTCATCCGCGAATTTCTCGCGCAGGAACGTCTTTTCACCGGTGTCCCAGTTGCCTTTGATGAACTGCACCACGGCGCAGGGCATCCCATGCGCAATGCACCGCATGATCATTCCGAACCCGGACGAGGATTTGCCTTTGCCCGGACCGGTATGGACGATGATCAGACCCTTCTCCCCGGTCTTGGTCTCCATCATCTTGTCGCGGGCGGCCTTGATTTTCTTCATCTTGGCGTTGTGGCGTTCAGTGATGTCGTCCATGGCGTCCTCCGGGTTTGCGGTTGCTTTGGTGCCATCATTTTCCGGCAGGTGCCAGAGGGCGGCACAAATCAGGTCAACCGGTCCAGGAAGGTGCCGAGGTCGGCGCGGGTCTGATCGGTGAAGTGAAAGGCATCCCACCCCCGGGATCGGGCGGCATCCACGTTGCGCCTCGTGTCATCAATCAGGACGTGGGCCGATACGGGCGCGCCGCTCCAGTCTTCGATATGGGCAAAGTATTCCGGATCCGGCTTGGCATGGCCGATCCGTCCGGAGGCGAAGATGTGTGCGACCCGGGCGCCAAATCCCATCTGGGTTTCAATGTAGTCGGCGCGCCTGGGCTCGTTATTGGTGCCGATCACATGGCGCGCACCGGGTCTGTTCAGGTGTTGCAGCACTTCCGCATCCGGCAGCGCGTCCTTTGCAAACCAGTAGGCCATGAACGCATCCGCGTCGACGTCATGCCCGGCCATGTCCAGCCACGCCACCAGCTCAGCGCGTAGGTCCACCTGTCCGCGCATGACGCGGCCGATGCGGTCCGGATGGAACAGGTGGTCCGCCAGCGCGGATAGCGCGATGCCCCAATCTTCCATCAGCGTATCGGCCCAGACAAACCGGCCCTCAACGATGTTGGCGTTCAGCACGCCGTCGAAATCCCAGACGATGATTTTCTCTGACATCACGCGCTCCCTCGTCGACCAAAATAGAATGGAAGCTGTCACGTCACCATCCCGATCACGCTTGACTCTATGTGTCACGCCCCGCACTACGGTCGTGTTGGTGCCCGCGGTTCGCTGCGGGTGAAAAGGGAATGCCGCGGGCCTCTTGGGGTCCAAACGCAGCCGCCCCCGCGACCGTGACCGGAAAGGGTGCTCCACGCCACTGGCCAAAGGCCGGGAAGGCAGGGCAGCCGCAGAGGCGAAAGCCTCGGGATCCGCAAGCCGGGAGACCTGCCAGCCAGAGAAAGACGAAACCGGACGGGGTGTGCCGGGTGTCGGGACGCCACGGCCATGCGCCGCCCGCCATCTGCCATGCCGTCCCCCGACAGGGAAGAAACATGGCCGATCTGCCCCCCGTGGAACTGCTGGTCTGCGTGAAATGCCGCCGCGAGCTTGACGTGCCCGAGGACGGCACCCGCCCCGGCGAAGCGCTCCACGCCGAACTGGCAAGCCGCACCATGCCCGAGGGCGTGACACTCAAGGCCGTGGAATGCCTGTCCAACTGCTCCTCCGGCTGCTCCGTCGCCGTGCGCGGTGGCGCAAACCGCTGGACATACGTCTACGGCAACCTGATGGAAGACCGCGACGCCGACATGGTGGTCGAAGGGGTCTCCAAATACGCGGCTACCCCCGATGGCCTCGTCCCCTGGCGCGAACGTCCCGAACATTTCCGCAAGAATTGCATCGCCCGCATCCCCCCGCAGGAGTTTTGATATGGCAAACCTGAACAAAGTCCCCGTCACCGTCATCACCGGCTTTCTCGGCTCGGGCAAAACCACTCTTGTCCGCCACCTCATGCAGAACCCGCAGGGCAAGCGCCTCGCCGTGGTCGTCAACGAGTTTGGCGACGTCGGCGTCGATGGCGACATCCTCAAATCCTGCGCTATCCCCGATTGCCCCGCCGAAAACATCATGGAACTGGCGAACGGCTGCATCTGCTGCACCGTGGCCGACGATTTCATCCCGACAATCGAAGCGCTCATGGCCCTCGACCCGCAGCCCGAGCACATCCTGATCGAAACCAGCGGTTTGGCCCTGCCCAAGCCCCTGCTCAAAGCCTTCGACTGGCCCGATATCCGCAGCCGCATCACCGTGGACGGCGTGATCGCGCTGGCCGATGCCGAAGCCGTTGCCGCGGGCCGTTTCGCCCCCGATGTGGCCGCCGTCGATGCCCAGCGCGAAGCCGATGACAGCCTCGACCACGAAACGCCGCTCTCGGAGGTGTTCGAAGACCAGATCAGCTGCGCCGACATCATCCTGCTGACCAAGCCCGACCTCGCCGGCCCCGACGGGATCGCCAAGGCCAAGGCCGTGATCGAAGCCGAAGCCCCCCGTCCCCTGCCTGTCGTCGAAGTCGCCGAAGGCGCCGTGGACCCGCGCATCGTACTGGGTCTCGAAGCCGCCGCCGAAGACGACATGGACGCGCGCCCCAGCCACCACGACGGCCATGACGACCACGAACATGACGACTTCGAAAGCGTCATCATCGACATCCCCGAAGTGGACGACCCCGCCCAACTCGTCGCCCGCATCGAAGCGATGGCAAAGTCGCAAAACATTCTGCGCGTCAAAGGCTACGCCGCCGTCACCGGCAAACCCATGCGCCTGCTGGTGCAGGCCGTCGGCGCCCGCGTCCGCCAC
Source organism: Tateyamaria omphalii (assembly GCF_019802125.1). Taxonomy (GTDB): domain Bacteria; phylum Pseudomonadota; class Alphaproteobacteria; order Rhodobacterales; family Rhodobacteraceae; genus Tateyamaria; species Tateyamaria omphalii_B. The sequence continues at coordinate 434,238 of NZ_JAHVHT010000001.1, read as the reverse complement.
CAGTTCGACCGCCCCTGGGGTCCGAACGAAGCGCGGCAGGGCCGTTTGGTCGTGATTGCCGAACATGACGACGTGAATGCGGCAGCGATCCGGTCCGCATTGACGGATGTTCCGGCAGCCGCCGAGTAGGAACCGCCCCCGATGCACGTCGTCTTCCGCGAAAGCCACGGGCTCGAAGAGACCGAGACACCCACCGATCTGGGGCAGACGCCCGCAGATCTGGTGGTGCTGTCCTTCTCGGACAGCGACCTTGGGGCCTTCGCGGCAGCGTATCATCGGGCAGAGGGCAAGCTGCCGACACTTCGGCTCGCGAACCTCGTCGGCCTCAAACACCCGCTGTCCGTCGACACTTACATCGAACAGACCCTCGAAGGCGCCAAGGGCATCCTGATCCGCCTCATTGGCGGTGTGCCCTACTGGGCCTATGGTCTGAGCCAAGTCGAAGCGCTCTGCCGCCAGAAGGGTATCGCCCTCGCCGTCCTGCCCGCCGATGGCCGCCCCGACCCACGACTGGACGAGGTCTCAACCCTCCCTGTCTCCACCCTCCGCCGCCTTGCGCATCTTTGCGACACGGGCGGCGCGGTCGCGGCCCAAGCAGCCCTCGCGCAAATGGCCCTCGCCTCCGGCCTATACGCAGGCCCGGTCAAAGGCTCCAAAGCCCTGCCGACCGTCGGCGCATGGACCCCCGAAGACGGCGTCGCCTGCCCCCTGATCCAAATCGAAGACGACAAACCCCTGGTCATCGTCACCTTCTACCGCGCCTACCTCGCCGCTGCCGACCTCTCCCCCATCGAAGCCACGTTCAAAGCCCTGCGCAAACGCGGCTTCCGCGTCCTCGGCCTCTTTGCCCCGTCATTGAAGGCCCCCGAACCGGCGGCATGGATGGCTCGCCAGATCGCGCATCTGAAACCCGCCGCCATCGTAAACGCCACCGCCTTCTCCGGCATCGGCGCAAACGGCACCTCCCCGCTCGACGCAGGCAACGTCCCTGTGTTCCAGATGGCGCTCGCCACCTCCACCCGCGACGCATGGGCCGAGGCTGAACGCGGCCTGTCGCCCGCCGACCTCGCCATGCATGTGGTGTTGCCCGAAGTGGACGGGCGCCTGTTTGGCGGCGTCGCATCGTTCAAGGAACCGCAGGTTCGCGATGAGGCCCTGCAATTCGCCCGCTACGCCCATGCGGCAGATGTGCAACGTATCGACGCCGTGGCCGACCGGGTGAAAGCTTGGACCGACCTCGCTGCCACCCCGGCTCAGGACCGCAGCCTCGCGCTGGTGCTCAGCACCTATCCGGGCAAGGATTGGAACATGGCCCACGCCGTGGGCCTCGACGCGCTGGCCTCTGCCGAAGCGATCTTGTCCGACCTCAAGGATTCAGGCCACAGAACAGACGCCGTTCCAATCGCGCCCGCTCTCGAAACTGAAACGATCCGCTGGGCGCTGAAAGATTACCAAGCCGCCCTCGCGCACCTGCCACGGTCCCTCCAAAACGACCTCGCCGCTGCGTGGGGCAGCCCCGAGGAGGATACCGACGAGGGCCACTTCCACTTCCCCGCCACGCGCCGAGGCAACGTGCTCATCGCCCTGCAACCCGAACGCGGACACCCCAAAGCACGCGACGACGACTACCACGACCTCTCCCGCGTCCCGCGCCATGCCTATGTCGCCTTCTACCTCTGGCTCCAAGGCCAAACGGAGGCGCTGATCCATATCGGCGCCCATGGGACGCTCGAATGGCTCCCCGGCAAATCCGTGGCGCTCTCGGACGAATGCTGGCCCGAAGCGCTCACCGGCACAATGCCCGTCATCTATCCCTTCATCGTCAATGACCCCGGCGAGGCCGCCCAAGCCAAACGCCGCATCGGCGCCGTCACCCTCGGCCACCTACCGCCGCCAATGAAGGACAGCGCCACACCTGACCGCTTCATCCGCCTAGAAACCCTGCTCGATGAGTTCTCAAACGCCGACGGCCTCGATCCCAAACGCCGCGACCGGCTGCAAGAGGACATCCGGGCCGAGGCGCAGGCCATCGGCGTCGAAAACGACCTCGGCCTCGACCGCGCGTCCTGTTCGGCCGAGGCCATCACCCGCATCGACCGTTTTGTCTGCGACATCAAGGAAAGCCAGTTCGGCGATGGACTGCATGTCTGGGGCCGCGGTGCGCCTCAAGGCACACCCTACGGTGACGGTATCTCGGCCGAAACCGAACGCACCGCCCTGATCGACGCGCTCAATGGCAAGCGCATCCCCGGCGGCCCCTCCGGCTCGCCCCATCGTGGACGGCGCGACGTGCTGCCCACGGGCCGCAACCTCTACACCACCGATCCGCGTTCTGTGCCAACCCGCGCGGCCTATGCTCAAGGCGTGAAACTGGCCGAAGAACTCGTCCGCCGCCACCTGCAGGAAGAAGGCGACTGGCCCCGGGGCCTGATCGTCGACCTCTGGGGCTCCGCCACCATGCGCACGGCGGGCGAGGAGTTCGCGATGGCCCTCCACCTGCTCGGCGTCAAACCTGTCTGGGACCAAGGCTCCGAACGGGTCTCGGGCATCGAAGTGCTGCCCATCACCGACCTCGACCGCCCCCGCATCGACGTCACCCTGCGCGTGTCTGGCCTCTTCCGCGATGTGTTCCCAACGCTCTCTGCCCTTTTCTCCCAAGCCGTCCGCGCGCTGGCTGCGCGCGACGAGGCCCCAGACTGGAACCCCTACGCAGGACACGCAGCCACGGCCCGCGTCTATGGCCCCGCCCCCGGCAGCTTCGGCCTCGGCATGGGCGCCGACATCGAAACCTTCACGGACGAGGCCCGCACCGCCGCAGGCAACGCCTGGCTGGCCGCCAGCGCCTACGCCCTTGACGGGACGAAAACTGTAAAGGATGAGGCCGGGATCCGAGAACGTGTCGCGCAGGCCGACAGCTTCGTCCACCTGCAGGACCTCCCCGAAACGGACATCCTCCTCGCCTCCGACTACGCCGCCCACGAAGCAGGCTTTGCCGCTGCCCAGGCGGTCACAGGCGGCGAGGCGGCGCTCTACCACCTCGACACAACCCAACCCGACCGCCCCCGCGCCCGCACCCTGCCCGAAGAGATCGCCCGCGTCGTCCAGGCCCGCGCCACCCAACCCGACTGGCTCGCAGGCATGATGCGCCACGGCTTCCGCGGCGGGGCCGAAATCGCCGCCACCCTCGACCACATGGCCGCCTTCGCCCACCTCGCGGGCGTCGTCGGCCCGCACCTCTTCGACGCCTACCACGACGCCACCCTTGGCGACCCTGAAGTCACGGCCTTCCTCCAGGACGCGAACCCCGGCGCCTATCAAGCAATGCAGGACCAGTTCGCCGCCCTTGATGCCGCGGGCCTCTGGCACACCCGCCGCAACTCCATCCGCGCCAGCCTGGAAGCAGCGCAATGAGTATCAAAGGCTGGTGCCCCGGCGCCTGGCGCCCCATGATGTCCGGCGACGGGCTGATCGTCCGCATCCGCCCCCGTCTTGCACGGCTCACCCGTGACCAGATCCTCGGCCTCTGCACCCTGTCACAAAGCCATGGCAACGGCATCATCGATCTCACCAGCCGCGCCAACCTGCAGATGCGCGGCATCAAGGAACACGACCACCAGACGGTCCTCACCCAACTCCAATCCCTAGACCTCATCGACGCGACACCCGAGGCCGAAGCCAAACGCAACATCGTCACCATCCCGCTCTGGCAGGACGGAGACCTCACCACCCGCCTCCACACCGCCATCCTCGACACGCTACCGAAGATGCCGACGCTGCCCGCAAAAATGGGCATCGCCATCGACACCGGCCCGCAGCCGATCCTCACGAACACATCCGCCGACTTCCGCTTCGAACGCAGCGCAGACACCCTCGTCCTTCGTGCAGACGGCGCTCCCAACGGGAAAGCAATCACCGAAGCCGAAGCGCCCCAAACCCTCCTCGACCTTGCCAAATGGTTTGTCTCCACCAACGGCCCAGCCTCCGGACGCATGGCAAAACACCTGAAATCCACACCGCTGCCCGCCGACTGGCAAGACACATCGCCCGCCGCCGCTGCACCCCCACTCCAACCCGGCGGCACCACCTACGGCGCGCCCTTCGGCAGCATCGACGCGACCGCCCTAGCCGCCCTAATCAATGACAGCCAAGCCACCACTCTCCGCGTCACCCCATGGCGGCTTTTCATCCTCGAAAACGCGACACCCTGCGCCCCACACGGCTTCATCACCGACGCAAACGACCCGCTCCTGCACACCCACGCCTGCCCCGGCGCCCCCGCCTGCGCAGCAGCCACCGTCGACACGCGGCAACTCGCCCGCCAAATGGCCACACCCGGCCTCCACGTCTCCGGCTGCGACAAGGGCTGCGCCCATCCCCGCCGTGCGACAACCACGCTCGTGGGCCGCGACGGCACGTTCGACCTTGTGGAAAACGGCCATCCATGGGATGCCCCGCGCGCAACCGGCCTCACGGCCAAAGACCTCCTGACGCCAGCGAGCTAAAATGCCCTACGAATACGAAACCGACGGCGCGGCGATCTACCTGCAAAGCTTCGCCACCATCCGGGCCGAAGCCGACCTCGCCCGCTTCGACACAGACGAAGAGCAAGTCGCCGTCCGCATGATCCACGCGGCAGGGCTCGTGGGCCTGGAACAGCACTGCCGCTTCTCCCCTGGCTTCGTCCAGGCCGCCCGCACGGCGCTCGAAGCAGGCGCGCCAATCCTCTGCGACGCCCGCATGGTTAGCGAAGGCATCACGCGCCCCCGCCTACCAGCAAACAACGAAGTCATCTGCACCCTTCACAACGACGGCGTCCGCGAACTGGCAGCAGAGATGCAAAACACCCGCTCCGCCGCCGCGCTCGAGCTTTGGCGGCGCTACCTTAAAGGCGCAGTCGTCGCCATCGGCAACGCGCCCACCGCGCTGTTCCACCTTTTAAACATGCTGGAAGACCCCGACTGCCCCCGCCCCGCCGCCATCATCGGCTGCCCCGTGGGCTTCGTCGGCGCAGTGGAATCCAAAGACGCCCTCTGGGCCGACCAACCCGTCCCGTGCTGCATCGTGCAAGGGCGGCTCGGCGGCAGCGCCATCACGGTGGCGGCGGTCAACGCCATCGCGAGCCGGAAAGAATAATGGCGCAAGCACCGGGCACCATACACGGCGTCGGCCTCGGCCCCGGCGCGCAGGATCTGCTGAGCGTCCGCGCCGACCGGCTGGTGCGGAACGCCAAACACGTCGCCTTCTTCCGCAAGGCCGGCCGCCCCGGACAGGCGCGCCGCATCGTCGACGGGATGCTGGCCGAGAACGCCATCGAATTCCCCATGGAATACCCCGTTACCACCGAAATCCCGCTGACCGACCCGCGCTACAACGAAGTCATGTCGGCCTTCTACGCCGACTGCACCGCCCACCTGCGCGGCCTTGCGGAAGAAGGCGAAGACATCGTCGTGCTGTGCGAAGGGGACCCGTTCTTCTACGGCTCCTTCATGCACCTCTACACACGACTCGAACCCCATGTTCCGGTGCAAGTTGTCCCCGCCATCACCGGCATGTCGGGCGCATGGACAGCGACGGGTGCGCCCATCACTTGGGGCGACGACATCCTGACGATCCTCATGGGCACGCTCGACGAAGACACGCTCGTGGACCGCATGGGACAGGCAGACGCGCTGGTGGTGATGAAAATCGGGCGCAACATCAACAAGGTGCGCAGCGCCCTGAAACGCGCGGGCAAGTTCGAAGACGCCTACCTGATCGAATACGCCGCGATGCCAAACCAGAACGTCCAGAAGCTGTGCGAGGCTGACGGGAAAGTGACACCCTATTTCTCGATTATCGTCGTTCACGGACAGGGCCGCCGCCCATGACCGGTTGGGTGCGCATCGCAGGCCTCGGGCCAGGGGATGATGCGCTCATCACGCCCGAAGTGTCAGATGTATTGGCCGAGGCCACCGACATCGTGGGCTACATTCCTTACGTCGCCCGCATCGTCGAACGCCCCGGCCTGACGCTGCACGCCAGCGACAACCGGGTCGAAATCGACCGCTCCCGCCACGCCCTCGAAATGGCCTCCGAAGGGCGCAAGGTCGTCGTCGTCTCGTCCGGCGATCCCGGCGTCTTCGCCATGGCCGCCGCCGTCTTTGAGGCTGTCGAAGCAGGCCCCGACCACTGGCGCAATCTCGACATCTCCGTTCTGCCCGGCATCACCGCGATGCTCGCCGCCTCGGCCCGCTGCGGCGCGCCTCTTGGCCATGACTTCTGCGCGATCAACCTCTCTGACAACCTAAAGCCCTGGAGGCTCATCGAAAAGCGCCTGCGCCTCGCGGCAGAGGCCGACTTCGCCATGGCCTTCTACAACCCGCGCTCGAAATCGCGGCCCGAAGGGTTCGTGCGCACGCTGGACGTTCTGAAAGACGCCTGCAACGACACCCGCCCCGTCATCTTCGCCCGCAACGTCACACGACCCGACGAAGAGATCAGGATCGTCCCCCTGCCGGACACGACCCCCGACATGGCCGACATGCGCACGATGGTCATCGTGGGCTCATCCCGCACAAGGATCATCGCGCGCGACGGGGCACCGATCGTCTACACGCCAAGGTCGACACCCGAATGACGCAGCCAGTCCATCACCTCGGCCACGCTATGCGCTTCCTGTCGCTCGGGCACGGCAGGCCGGTCGATCATGACAACGGGCAGGCCAAGACTGCGCGCCGCCGCGATCTTGGCATAGGCCCCGGTCCCGCCCGCATTCTTGGACACAACCAGATCAATCCGGTGGTCCTGCATCAGCGCCCTGTCGTCGTCTTGGGTAAATGGCCCGCGCGACACCAGCACATGATGGCCCGGAAAGGGCGGCGGGTCCTTGGGCGGATCGACCAGACGCAGCAGGTAGAAGTGCTGCGGGTTCGGCGCGAACTCGGCCAGATGCATCCGCCCCACTGCGAGCATGACCCGCTTGGCCGGTTGATCCAGCGCGGCGACAGCGCTCGCGATGTTCGGAACATGGGTCCAGTCGTCGCCCGGCTGAGCGCTCCACGGCGCACGGGTCAAAGCAAGCAGCGGCACATCAGCTTGCGCGCAAGCAGCGACAGCATTCCGGCTCATCTGCGCCGCAAAGGGATGCGTTGCATCAATCACATGCGTGATCTTCTGCGCATGGAGATACTCAATCAGACCAGAAACACCGCCGAAGCCGCCGATGCGCTGCGGCAAGGGCTGCCGCTTGGGCCGATCCACGCGCCCTGCAAAACTGACCGTCCCGGTCAGGCCTTTCTCGGCGGCAGCATTGGCAAAAGCCGTGGCTTCGGTCGTTCCGCCAAGGATCAAAAGGTTGGCACGCATGTCTGACCCCTGGCTTACAATCATCGGCATAGGCGAGGACGGAGTTGCCGGTCTGGGCCAGGCAAGTCAAGACACTCTGGCCGCAGCCGAGGTCATCATGGCCCCACAGCGGCATCTCGATCTTGTGGTTAACGACGCGTTAACCACAAGTGTCCCCGCGGGGACAGATCTCATCCCCTGGCCCGTCCCCTTCGCCGACGGCATCGCCATCCTCGCGTCCCTGCGGGGACAAAAGGTCGTGGTGCTCGCCTCCGGAGATCCCTTCTGGTTCGGCGCAGGCTCCGTCATCGCCCGCAGCTTCGGCCCCTCCGAGTGGACCGCTCTACCGGGCGTGTCCTGCTTCTCCCTCGCCGCCGCGCGATTGGGATGGGCACTGGAGAAAACCACATGCCTCGGCCTGCACGCCGCCCCCATGACACGCCTGCGCCGCCACTTGGCACCCGGCGCGCAGCTGATCGTGACGCTGCGCGATGGCGATGCTGTGTCCGAGCTTGCAGGCTACCTGATCGCGCAGGGTTTCGGCGACAGCACCCTGCACGTGATGGAGCATCTCGGCGGGCCACAGGATCGCCTTACAACCTGCCGTGCGGATGCGATGGCGGGCTCTTTTGAACACCCCGTCTGCGTGGCAATCAACTTGTCGGGCAAGGGTACGTCCCTAACCGTGGCAACCGGTCAAGACGACGCCATTTTTCAAAGCGACGGGCAGATCACAAAGCGCCCCGTCCGCGCCATCACGCTATCTACACTCGCCCCCAAACCCGGAGAGCATCTGTGGGACGTCGGTGGCGGCTCTGGCTCCATCGCGTTGGAGTGGCTTTTGGCGCATCCGACAACGACAGCAACGACGATTGAACCGCGGGCCGATCGGGCATCGCGCATCCGGAAAAATGCAGAGCAGCTTGGGGTGGAAAACCGACTGACCATTGTCGAAGGTGCGGCACCGAATGTACTCGAGGGTTTGCAGGCGGCACATGCGATCTTTGTCGGCGGCGGGCTATCGTGGGAACTTCTGAACGCCGTGCTTAATGCAAAAGTAAGGCTCGTCGTGAACGCGGTCACTCTGGAAGGCGAAGCGCTGCTGGCCGCTGCGCAGGCCGAACATGGCGGAGAGCTGATGCGCATCGCGCTCAGCCATGCATCTCCGCTGGGACAGAAGCGGGGATGGACGTCAGCTTACCCCGTTGTGCAATGGGGCCTTCAGCGATGATCGTGGCTGGGTTTGGCTTCAATACTCAAGCTTCAGCGGAGAGTGTCGCGGATGCCTTGGCGCAGCACGCAGTGACGCCGGATGCTGTTGCAACACTTGAGGAAAAGGCAGGCGCGCTGCGTGTGCTTGCCAAAGACCTCGACGTGCCCGTTCTGCCAGTGTCGCGCGACGTCGCCGCCGCGCAAACCACGGTGACCCGATCCAAACGCAGCACCGCGGAAAAAGGCACGCCCAGCGTGGCCGAGGCAACGGCCTTGGCTGCTGCGGGACCGGGTGCGACACTGATCGGACCTCGAACCATCTCAAATGATCGCATGGCAACCTGCGCCATAGCTCAAGGACCAGAGACATGACCGTTCACTTCATCGGCGCAGGCCCCGGAGCGCCCGACCTTCTAACCCTGCGTGGACGCGACCTGATCGCGGCGTGCCCGGTCTGTCTTTATGCCGGGTCGCTGGTGCCCGAAGCCATTCTCGGCCACTGCCCTGAGGGCGCGAAGATCGTGAACACGGCGTCCATGGACCTCGATCAGATCATGGCGGAGATCGAAGCCGCCCACACGGCGGGCCATGACATCGCACGGCTGCACTCGGGTGACCTGTCGGTCTGGTCGGCCATGGGGGAGCAGCTGCGCCGGATCAAGGCAGCAGGCATTCCGTTCACAGTGACGCCGGGCGTGCCGTCTTTCTCGGCGGCGGCGGCGGCGCTGGGGGCGGAGTTGACGCTGCCGGGCGTTGCGCAGTCGGTGGTGCTGACGCGGACGCCGGGGCGGGCGTCGTCGATGCCGGATGGTGAGACCTTGACCAACTTTGCGGCCACGGGCGCGACATTGGCGATCCACCTGAGCATAGGAAATCTGGATCAGGTCATTGACGAATTGACGCCTGCGTATGGTGCGGATTGTCCGGTTGCGGTTGTCTACCGTGCAAGCTGGCCGGATGAGCAGATCATTCATGCCACCCTGTCCACGCTCAAGGATACCATGCACGACGGCATCAGCCGCACCGCGCTGATCCTTGTGGGGCGGGCCATCGGGGCGGAGAGTTTTGACGAAAGCTGCCTATATTCAACGGATTACGACCGGCGCTACCGTCCGCAAAGCGCGGACAGCCCCTGGGCAAGCTGGAACCATGGCGATGATTAAGGGACTGATGATCTCTGCCCCGGCATCGGGGACAGGCAAGACAACTGTCATGCTCGGGCTTTTGCGGGCGCTGCGGGACGATGGGCTGGTGGTGCAGCCCTACAAGTCGGGGCCGGACTATATCGACCCGGCCTTTCACCTTGCCGCCGCGGGCCGCGCGTCGTTCAACCTGGACACCTGGGCAATGGATGACGCGCTGCTGGGCGGGGTTGCAGCCCAGATGGACGGCGCCGATATTTGCGTGGCCGAAGGGTCCATGGGCCTGTTCGATGGGGTTGCCACACGCGGGCAAGCGGGGTTCGGGTCCAGCGCCGAGACGGCGCTGACCATGGGTTGGCCCGTGGTGCTGGTCATCGATGTGGGTGGACAGGCGCAATCGGCGGCGGCGACGGCGCTGGGGTTCAAGAGCTACAATCCCGACCTGCCCTTTGCCGGGGTGATCCTGAACCGAGTGGCGAGCCCCCGACACGAGCGGCTGACCCGGCTGGGCATGGAGCGCGCGGGCGTGAAGGTGCTGGGCAGCCTGCCCCGGCGCGGTGACCTGAAGCTGCCAGAGCGGCATCTGGGGCTGATCCAGGCCGTCGAGCATCCGGATCTGGAGGCCGCGATTGCGGGCTATGCGGAGTTTCTGCGCGAGAACGTTGATCTGGAGGCGATCAAGGCAGCGGCGCAGGCCGGGCCTGCACTGACCGCGCATCCCTTGCCGACGCCGCCCGCGCAAAAGATCGCGCTGGCCCGAGATGCGGCATTTTCATTTACCTATCCGCACCTTCTGGAGGGCTGGCGCGCAGCGGGTGCCGAGATCGCGCCCTTCTCGCCTTTGGCGGATGAGGCACCGGCCGAAGACGCTGATCTGGTCTGGTTGCCGGGTGGGTATCCGGAATTGCACGGCGGCACGCTTGCGGCGGCCTCCACCTTCAAGGCGGGGCTGCGCGCCCATGCCGAGACCCGGCCCGTGCATGGAGAATGCGGTGGCTACATGGTGCTGGGCGCGGGGCTGACCGACAAGGACGGCACGCGGCACGAGATGACGGGGCTGTTTGGGCTAGAGACCAGCTTTGAAAAGCGGAAGTTTCATCTGGGCTATCGTCGCGCGGTGCTGGATGCACCGATGCCAGGGTTTGAGGCCGGCGCGGCGCTGCGCGGGCATGAGTTTCACTACACGACCATTCTGGATGAGCCGGATGAACCCTTGGCCCGAGTGGCGGATGCAGATGGCAATCCGGTGCCCGAGACCGGATCACGCAAGGGTCACGTGACCGGCACGTTCTTTCACCTCATCACCGGAGAGGCGGGATGACAGGTTTTGTCAGTTTCGTGGGTTCCGGCCCCGGTGATCCGGAGCTGCTGACGCTGAAGGCCGTGAACCGGTTGAAGCGGGCCGATGCGGTACTTTTCGATGATCTGAGTTCCGGTCCAATCCTGACCCATGCGCGCAGCGGTGCAGACTTGGTAGGAGTGGGCAAGCGGGCCGGTCGCCCGTCGCCCAAGCAGCACCACGTGAGCCAGTTGCTTGTGGACTATGCGCAGGAAAATCAGCGGGTTGTACGCCTCAAGTCAGGTGATGGTGGAACCTTTGGTCGGCTGGAAGAGGAAACCAATGCGCTGAAGGCGGCGGGCATTCCCTACGAGATCATTCCCGGCGTTCCGTCGGCCTGCGCGGCAGCTGCGGCGGCGGGCATTCCGTTGACACGGCGCCTGACCGCGCGGCGCGTGCAGTTCATCACCGGCCACGACGTGCGGGGCGCATTGCCCGAGGACCTGAACATGGCCGCCCTTGCCGATCCGCAGGCAACGACCGTGGTATTCATGGGGCAGCGCACCTTTCCGGACCTTGCGGCGATGTTGATCGAGGGCGGATTGCCCGGCGATACACCCGCCCTGTTGGCAGAAGGCGTGTCGACCGAGGCGCAGGCACTGCACCGGATGAGCGTGGCGGACCTGGCGGCCAAGCTGCGGGACGGGGTGAGCGATGCGCCTGCCTTGATCCTTTACGGAGCGCTGGCTGAGGGGTGATCGGCGCATTCCGCCCGCACATCCCATGCGACCTTGGTCTTTCCGCCCCGTAATGTGCCGCATCCAGGCTTGTGAGCCGACAGAATCGGTGTAAACCCGAAAGTGTGATGGTGACCCCGAGAGGGGTCTGAAAAGGGAACCGGGTGCGACTCCCGGACTGCCCCCGCAACTGTGACCGGCGAGCGGTGCCGGCAGACACCACTGGCGCAATGCGCTGGGAAGGTCTGGTACCGCGACGACCCGGCAGTCAGGAGACCTGCCATCGCGCAACGCAATCCGCCGGGGCACCGGCCACTATGTCACCGGGGTGGTGGCGAGGAGACACAGACATGCACATCGAACCGGGCGTCGTGGACGGCGCGAAAATGGCACTGGCCTATGGCACTGCCGCCGCTGGCGCGGGCTACACGTTGAAACTGGCGGCAGACGATCTGGTGCGCCACGACATCGCGTCGCTGATCTTGCGCACTGTGATCGCCACCGTCGGCACATTCGTATTCTTCGAGGTGATGCCACACTTCGCCGTGGGCATTTCCGAGGTGCATTTCATTCTGGGCACGACGCTGTTCTTGCTGCTTGGTCCTGCGGCTGCCGCAATGGGATTGGCGGCCGGTTTGCTGATCCAGGGGACGTTCTTTGCCCCGTCTGACCTGTCGATGTATTTCGTGAACGTGACCACGCTGCTGTTCCCGCTCTTTGCCGTTCATGCCGCTGCCAGCCGGATTGTACCGCAGGCGACGGCCTATGTGGATTTGAGCTATGGTCAGGTGTTGAAAATGTCTGCCATCTATCAGGGCGGCGTCGTCGCCTGGGTGGCGTTCTGGGCGATCTACGGTCAGGGCGTCGGGGCCGAGAACCTGCAAGCCGTGCTGACCTTTGGTGCGGCGTACATGCTGGTGATCCTGCTTGAGCCTGTTGCCGATCTGGCGGTGCTGGCGGGTGCCAAGGGCCTGCGGGGTTGGACCCGTTCGGGCGTATTTACGCATCGCCTGCACAACGCGGCGTAAGACGTTGATGAAATTCGAGGAAAGGGCCGTCACCGCGCGGCCCTTTTGCATGACATGACCCAACTGTTCCTGATCGGCATCGGCACTGGCAACCCGGATCATCTGACCGGAGAGGCCCGCCGTGTCATGGCGGAGGCGGATCTGTTTCTTGTGCCGCATAAGGGCGAGGGCAAAACCGACCTGGCCGATCTGCGCACGCAGATCATCGCCGACGTGCGGACCGATGCCACGGTTGCGCTGTTTGATATGCCCGTTCGGGATGAGAGCCTGCCCTACATCGCCCGGGTGGATGCGTGGCATGACGAGATTGTGCGCACATGGACCGAGACGATGGCGCTGCATCCCGAGGCCCAAAAAGTAGCACTGCTCGTGTGGGGCGACCCGTCGCTTTACGACAGCACCCTGCGCATCGCGGCCCGGTTGGAGCCGAAGCCGGAGATACGGGTGGTTGCCGGGATCACATCGGTTCAGGCGCTGACGGCGGCCCATGCCATTCCCCTCAACACACTAAACGCGCCAGTGACGATCTCGACCGGGCGGCGGTTGCGGGATCATGGTTGGCCGGCGGGGTGCGAGACACTTGTTGTGATGCTGGATGGGGATTGCACGTTTCGTACGCTGGACGGCAATCGCTTTGACATCTGGTGGGGCGCATATCTGGGGATGCCGGAGCAGATCCTGGATCACGGGCGGCTTGCGGATGTGTCGGAGCGGATTGTTGCACGCCGGGCAGAGGCGCGGGCGGCGCATGGCTGGATCATGGACACCTACCTGCTCCGCCGACTGCCCGAAAAATAGGCGCTATTTCGGCGAATTTTCAGGCATTTGGCCGTGGGACTAGCCGAATGCGCCGAAGAGTGGTCATATCGGACCACTTGAGCTGCCGCGAAATTGAATGACTGCCCATCTGCCACTTGCAACTGCCATCGCTGCGCAACCGCGCGCCATCGGAGCTGTGCGGCTTTCGACCAAGCCGGTCGGCGGCGCAACGGTCATTGACGGGCTGCATCAGCAGGGCGCGGCCAAGGCGGTGTTTCCGCGTGCTGCGCGCGGCATGACGGCCGTGTTGCTGAACACATCGGGCGGCGTAACGGGCGGTGACCGGTTTGACTACGCTGCCACTGCCGGTCCCGGCACGCATCTGACGATGACCACGCAAGCCTGCGAGCGCGCCTATCGCGCACAGCCGGGTGAGGTCGGGCGGGTCGAGACCCGCCTTACCGTCGCAGACGATGCGACCCTGTGGTGGCTGCCACAGGAAACGCTGATCTTCGACGGCTGCGCCATGACACGACGCTTATCTTGCGATCTGGCAGCCACTGCCAGCGCGTTGATTGTTGAGCCGATGTGCCTGGGCCGAATTGCCATGGGCGAGGATGCGGTGCAGGGCCAGTTTTCGGACCGGATCGAGATCAGGCGCGAGGGTGCGCCGCTGGTGCTGGATGCGTGGTCCTTGTCCGGTGATATGACGGAGCAGATGGCACGTACTGCCATCGGTGGCGGTGCCACCGCCATGGTCAGCCTGACCTATGTATCACCGGATGCGGAAGCGCAGCTTGATCCCGTCCGCGCCCTTTTGCCCGAGACAGGTGGCGCCAGCCTGCTGACCGATGACACGCTTGTTGTGCGCACCCTCGCCCCGTCCGGCTATCACTTGCGCAAGACGCTTTTGCCCATTCTGGATCACCTGACCGGTGGTCATCTGCCTATCTGCTGGAGACTTTAGCCCATGCAACTCACCCCCCGCGAAAAGGACAAGCTGCTGGTCGCCATGGCCGCCGAGGTGGCGCGCAAGCGGCTCGCGCGTGGCGTCAAGCTGAACCACCCCGAGGCCATCGCGCTGATCACCGACGCCGTGGTCGAGGGCGCGCGGGATGGTCGTTCCGTCGCAGACATGATGGAGGCGGGCGCGCAGGTCATCACCCGCGACCAGTGCATGGAGGGCGTGCCCGAGATGATCCACGACGTGCAGGTCGAAGCAACCTTTCCCGACGGCACCAAGCTGGTGACCGTGCACAACCCAATCCGCTGAGCCGCGGCCAACCCAAGGAGAAAGCCCCCATGAAAACATCGCGTTTCGCTCTCGCCCCGCTGCTGGCCATGGCCACCCCGGCCTTGGCCCATCCGGGTGCCCACGCGCATCCGCACGGTTCAGAACCATGGATCGTTGCCATGGGCCTGGCGCTGATCGCCGTCGCGGCGGTGATCATGTGGCGGCGCAAATGATCCCTGGCGAAATCATCCCCGCAGAGGGCAACATAGAGCTGAACACAAACGCGCAGGCGATCACCCTGCACGTCGCCAATACCGGCGACCGGCCTGTGCAGGTGGGCAGTCACTATCACTTTGGCGAGGCGAATGCGGCGCTGGAGTTCGACCGAGACGCGGCGCGTGGGATGCGCCTGGACATTGCCGCAGGGACGGCTGTGCGATTTGAACCGGGCCAGGCGCGTGACGTGCAATTGATCCCCATCGGTGGGGCGCGAAAGGTGTATGGTTTCAATCAGCAGGTGATGGGCAACCTTTGAGCAGGGCAATTCCAAACGGAGGAGAGACCCATGTGTGATGTATGTGTGATGAACGCGGTCAAGGACCGGATGCTGTCGCGACGCGACCTGTTCAAGGCCAGTGCCGCTGTCGGTGCGGCGGCGACGGTCGGGATGGCGACGGCGCCTGCGGCCATGGCGGCGGGGCATGACGGAGTTGTGGACATGACCCATGTCTATGACGGCGATTTCCCCACCTATTTCGGAGCGCCTGGTATCACGACCGAGCAGCCCTTCAACTTTGCCGAACACGGGTTCAACCTGTTCGAGCTGTCCGTCAACGAGCACACGGGCACGCATATCGACGCGCCCTTGCACTTCTCTGCCGACGGGATGTCGGTTGAGGAGATTCCGGTCAGCAGCCTGGTCGTCCCGCTCTGCGTGATCGACATTGCCGAACGGGCGGCGGGCGATGCGGATGCGCAAGTGACGCCGGATGACCTGAAGGCGTGGATCGCCGATCATGGCGACATCCCGGAGGGTGCTTGCATTGCCATGCATTCAGGTTGGGCGGGCAAGACCGGCGGCGATGGTTATCGCAATGTTGGAGCGGACGAGAAGATGCACTTCCCCGGTTTCCACGTCGAAGCCGCGCAAATGCTGCTGGAACAGACCAGCGCCGTTGCGATGGCTGTCGATACGCTGTCGCTGGATCATGGACCGTCCGAGACCTTTGACACCCACTATGCCTGGCTGCCCACGAACCGTTACGGCATCGAAAATCTCGCCGGTCTGGATCAGGTGCCCGCAGCTGGTGCGACGCTTGTTGTGGGCGCACCCACGCATCGCGGCGGCACCGGTGGCCCGGCCCGCATCTTTGCGATGGTCTGATGGCGACGCTGCCGCTCATATCTGACGCGGAGGCCAACGCCGAGGTGCTGGCCGTCTTTGACGATATTCGTGCGGTGCGTGGCACGGAGTACGTGAACAACTTCTGGCGGGCCTTGGCGAATGACCCCGCTTTGCTGGCCGCGACCTGGGGGCGGTTGAAGGAGGTGATGGGGCCGGGAGAGCTCGATCCGTTGGTGAAGGAGATGCTGTATATCGCGGTGTCCGTCGCGAACGGATGTGAATACTGCATCCACTCCCACACCGCCGCGGCCAATGCCAAGGGGATGACCCTGGCGCAGCATGGTGAGTTGATGAGTGTCATCGGTATGGCGATGCAGACAAATGGACTGGTGACTGCGATGCAGGTGCCGGTCGATGAGGCGTTTCTGACTTGATCCGGTTCCACCGGACCCCCCAGGCAAAGGAGCCCGAATGATGCGATACGCTTACACGTCACACCACTGGCCATCCGCTGGCTCAAATGCGGCAACTGCCATGGTCACCAACGCCTACAGTCTGACCTATCTTGCGCTGGAAACGCAGGCGGTGATGACGATGCGTATTCTGGGTATGGCCGGGCTGTGGCCCGTCACCCGTTCGGAAAACAAACGCATGCTTGATGAGAAACTGTCGGCGATGACCGAGGCACAGTGGGCCATGTGGCGCGCAAGCCTTGGTCTGGGCGGTCCCTCCGCCGTGCTGGCGGCAGGCCTGCGTCCCTTGCGCGTGAAAACGCGCTCAAACGCCCGCCGCTTGGGCAAGCGCGCGTTCAAAGTCAAAAGGTAGATCATGCCAACATCCATTTCCCGTCGCGACTATGCCGCCATGTTTGGCCCCACTGTGGGCGACAAGGTGCGGTTGGCCGATACCGATCTGATCATCGAGGTTGAGCGTGACCTGACCGCCGAAGCGGCAGGCCAAGCGGCCACGGGCGGCAGTGGCGACAACGCCATGCTCTATGGTGAAGAGGTCAAGTTCGGCGGCGGCAAGGTCATTCGCGACGGGATGGGGCAGTCCCAGGTCACGCGGGCGGATGGCGCGGTCGACACCGTGATCACCAACGCGCTGATCGTGGACTGGACGGGCATTTACAAGGCAGATGTTGGCCTGAAGGACGGGCGCATCGCCGCCATCGGCAAGGCGGGCAACCCGGACACACAACACGGCGTGAACATCGTCATCGGGCCGGGCACCGAGGCCATCGCGGGCGAGGGCAAGATCCTGACCGCTGGAGGCTTTGACAGCCACATCCACTTCATCTGCCCGCAGCAGATCGAGGATGCGTTGCATTCGGGCCTGACCACCATGCTCGGCGGCGGCACGGGGCCTGCGCATGGAACATTGGCCACGACCGTGACGCCGGGGCCTTGGCACATCGGGCGGATGTTACAGGCCGCCGATGCCTTTCCGATGAACCTGGCCTTTGCGGGCAAGGGCAATGCGTCCTTGCCTGCCGCCTTGGAAGAGCAGGTGAAGGCGGGCGCTTGCGCCATGAAGTTGCACGAGGATTGGGGAACGACCCCCGGTGCCATCGACTGCTGTTTGTCCGTAGCCGACGACATGGACGTGCAGGTGATGATCCACACCGATACGCTGAATGAAAGTGGGTTTGTCGAGAACACGGTGGCGGCCATGAAGGGCCGCACCATCCACGCCTTCCACACCGAGGGCGCAGGCGGCGGGCACGCGCCGGATATCATCAAGATTTGCGGGGAGGAGCATGTGCTGCCCTCCTCCACCAACCCAACGCGGCCTTTCACCGTGAACACGCTGGAAGAGCATCTCGATATGCTCATGGTCTGTCACCACCTCGACAAGTCGATCCCGGAAGACGTGGCCTTTGCCGAAAGCCGCATCCGGCGCGAGACCATCGCGGCCGAGGACATCCTGCACGACATGGGCGCGTTTTCGATCATCGCGTCGGACAGCCAGGCCATGGGCCGTGTGGGTGAGGTGATCATCCGGACGTGGCAGACGGCGGACAAGATGAAGAAGCAGCGCGGTTCGCTGCCGGAGGAAACCGGCGACAACGACAATGCCCGCGTGCGCCGATACATCGCGAAGTACACGATCAACCCGGCGATTGCGCATGGGATCAGCCACGAGATCGGGTCCATCGAAGTGGGCAAGCGGGCCGACCTTTGCCTTTGGAACACGGCGTTTTTCGGGGTTAAGCCTGAGATGGTGCTGCTGGGCGGAACCATCGCCTGCGCGCAGATGGGTGATCCGAATGCGTCCATTCCGACGCCGCAGCCGGTCTATACCCGGCCCATGTTCGGAGCCTATGGCCGGTCGGTCGAACGCTCTGCCGTGACCTTTGTATCCGCCGCGGCACAGGCCGAAGGGGTTGGCACAGCGCTTGGGCTGGCGAAGGACACGGTGGCTGTGCAGAACACGCGGAACATCGGGAAGAAGGACCTGAAGCTGAACGACGCGACGCCGGAGGTTGAAGTGCATCCCGAGACCTACGAGGTGCGAGCGGATGGGGAGTTGCTGACCTGCCAGCCTGCTGAAGTGCTGCCGATGGCGCAGCGGTATTTTCTGTTTTAAGGATTGTCATGTCTCGGATCGCTCACATCGCATGCTTGCTTGCGCTGCCGGGGACAGCGATGGCCTGCCCCACTTCGGCTGATCTGGATACTGGTGTCCGGTTCGAACTCGCCAGTGGCGAGTGGGAGACGTTCCGCCGCATCTCTGACGCAGTCATCGAGGCGACGTTCTACTATGAGCCTGGAGAGGCGACGCAAGTTTCGCTGAGCCAGGGGATCTATATTCTCAGCATAATCGAAGTTGAGAGTAACGCGCTCGTCCCCAGCACGCGCGAAACCTTCACCTATCCTTTACGCCCCGGCGAGATGCCCGATCCTGCCGGTGGAGGTGGTTGGAACGTAGAGGCTACCCTCCTATCGTCGGGTGGGCTCGACCGGGAAGTCCAGAGCTACACGTTCGGCACATCACGCAGACAGGGCTATGGCGCGTGCTTTTACGAGATGATCCCGATCACCTATCGCTACCGCCTTGAGGGTGAGGAAGAGACCGGGACGGATGAACTGCATTACCTTCCAGAATTGGGCATCAGCTATCTGGCTGCGTCTCGCGGCAACGACTACGACGACCGCTATGACTATGTTTCGATCAAGGCGTTGAAGCCATGATTGCTTACCTTTTGGTCAACATCCAGCCCTCACATCAGGTGATGCAAGACGCGGACTGGCATACCTGCATCAAGGCATTTGGGTATGCGTGTGCAGAAACCCTGCTATGCGCCTACACGTCTGACCAAAGCAACGGCAAAGCTTAAATCACCAAGGGAGAAACAAAACAGGTGTCCCATGACCCTCTTCCAGCGGATCGCCGCTTTTCTGTCCCGCATAAGCCTGCCGCACGGCGCACTGGTGCAAACGCAGGCAGTTTACGCTCTGACAGATGCCGAGTTGAAGGCGCGCGGATTGAAACGGCGCGAGGCCGCACGGCAGATCATGATCAACGGGGACTGGTCGTAAGCACGGGGGCCATCCCATGCTGACCGCCCAGCACTACCGCGAACACACGCACGGAGACGTCAGCGATTACGTGTCGCTGACCTATGAGGACCGTTTTCTGCGCCGCAAGGTGCTGACGCTCGCCTCTGGCGCGCAATTGCTGGTTGACCTGCCGCAGACCACGTCACTGGACCATGGCGGGGCGCTGATCACCACCGACAAGGCCGAGATCCGGATCGAAGCCGCGCCCGAGCCGCTGTTGGAAGTGACCGGCGACAAGCTGCACCGCATCGCCTGGCATATCGGCAACCGCCACACGCCCTGCCAGATCGAAGACACGCGCCTGCTGATCCAGCGCGATCACGTGATGGCCGACATGCTGGCGAAAATCGGGGCTACCACACGCGAGGTGGTCGAGCCCTTCACCCCCGAGGGCGGCGCCTATGGTCACGGGCGCACCCACGGCCACGATCACTCGCACAGTCACTCATGAGCCACGCACTGACCCTGATGCAATGGCTGTCCCCGGCCTTTCCCATCGGGGCGTTCGCCTATTCGCACGGGTTGGAGCAGGCCATAGCGGATGGAGTGGTTGCGGATGCGAAGACGCTGCGGGAGTGGTTGCGTGATCTGCTTGGGCATGGGTCTGGGCGTGCAGACGCCATTCTGCTTGCCGCTGCCTATCGCGCCGATGATCCTTCGGATGTGGACGCCACGGCGCGTGCCTTTGCCGCGGGGGCCGAGCGATTGAAGGAGACCGACCTGCAAGGCGCGGCTTTTTGCGACACCGCCCGTGCTGTGTGGGGGATCGAGATTGCCGGTCTGACCTATCCCGTGGCCGTGGGTGCCGCGGCGCGGGCGGTGGGCATTCCGCTGGCCGAGACGCTCCCGCTCTATCTGCACGCCTTTGCATCGAACCTGGTGTCCGTGGCGCAGCGCGCCCTGCCCCTTGGGCAGACGGATGGGCAGACCGTTCTGGCAACCTTGTCCTCCGTCATCGCAAAAACGGCGAAGGAGGCCGAGAAAACTCCACTCGCGGCCCTTTCATCCACCAGCTTCGCTGCCGATATTGCAGCCATGCGCCACGAAACCCTGCAACCGAGGATCTTTCGCACATGACACAGCTCAACGGCCCGCTTCGCATCGGCATCGGTGGCCCTGTGGGCGCGGGCAAGACGACACTCACCGCCGCTCTGGCCGCTGCCCTGAAGGACCAGCATTCCATCGGGGTGATCACCAACGACATCTACACGCAGGAAGACGCGGAGGAGCTGATGCGCCGTCAGATCCTGCCGCAGGACCGGATCATCGGGGTCGAGACCGGGGGCTGTCCGCACACCGCCATCCGCGAGGATGCGTCGATCAACCTGGCTGCGGTGGCAGAGATGCGGGAGCGGCACCCGAATGTGGAAGCCATCCTGATCGAGAGCGGTGGCGACAACCTGTCGGCCACCTTCTCGCCCGAACTGGCCGACATCACGCTCTATGTCATCGACACGGCGGCGGGCGAGGAAATCCCACGCAAGGGCGGCCCGGCGATCACCAAGTCAGACCTGCTGATCATCAACAAGACCGACCTCGCCCCGCATGTGGGCGCGTCGCTGGAGGTGATGGAGCGGGATGCGAAACGGATGCGTGGCGCGCGGCCTTTTGTCTTTGCCGCATTGCGCCACGGCAAGGGCGTGGAAGAGATCATCCGACACATTCGAGCGCTATCAGGTCTGGGCCTGACGCCTGCTTGATCGCGTGAAGGCGGAGGACACCTCCGCCTTACGGTCGTACCTTCAGACGAAATCGATATGCTTAGCCATCGGCATTTCGCGGATCCGCTGGCCGGTCGCGGCGAAGATCGCGTTTGACAGCGCGGCTGCGGCGGGCGGGACCATCGGCTCGCCCATGCCGCGCACGGTGTCGCCGTTTTCCAGACCGCGGACGAAGATCTCGGGCGATTGTGCCATCCGCATCCCTTCAAAATCGTAGTAATTGCGCTGTTCCGCCATCCCGTCGGAGTAGGTGATTTCCGAGTTCATGGCGTGGCCGAGCGCCCAGTTGATCCCGCCCTGCACGATGTTTTCGAAGTTGATCGGGTCGATGACCCGGCCCACTTCGGCGGCGACCCAGACCTTGTCGATCTTGATGGCGCCGTCGATGTTGCTGACCTCGACGACCTCAGCGGTTGGCACACCAAAAGACAGGCAGAAGGCGACGCCACGCCCTTTGTTTGGTCCAAGGTCGCTGCCCCAGCCCGACATCTCGGCCACCGCCTCCAGTGTCTTGCGGGATGGATCGTGCCAACAAAGGCGCAGGCGTTCTTCCATGGGATCGGCGCCCGCAGTGTGGATCAGCTCATCCAGAAAGACGTCGTGGAAGAAACCGTTGGTCGACGCACCCACCGACCGCCAACTCGAGACCGGCGCAAGCCCAGGCGCGCGGTAGCCGGTGACGCGGTAGTTCGGGATTTGCATGGGCTGTTCCCATGCGCCTGCGACGATCTGCAAGTCGGGCCCTGGTGTGGGCAACCCTTGCCGTCCCATCTGGCTCGCCACGACTGACGGCATGGCGATGCCGAGGTCATAGGCCTCGACCTTGCCATCCTTCACCGCCCCGCGTCCGCGCGCCATGGCGATCTGGCGGGTGTCGTTCTGCAGCGTGTCCTCTTCCCGGCTGTAGGTCAGTTTGACCGGCGTTCCTTTGATCTGCATCGCGATCTGGGTGGCCTCGCGCACGACACGGTCTTCGAGCCGGTGGCCGAAGCTGCCGCCCATCACCAGCACGTGGACAAAGACCTGATCGGTATCGAGCCCCGTCAGCTTGGCGACATTGCTTTGTACGAAGCGCGGGATCTGGGTGCCGGTCCAGACATCGGCGCGGTCATCCGTCACCTGCACGACCGCCGAAATCGGTTCCAGCGGGGCGTGGGCGAGGTATGGGGCACGGTATTCGGCCTCGATCACTTCGGCGCCGTCGAGTGCTGCGTCCACGTCGCCATCATCGCGGACACGGCTGTCCTGCTGGTCGGCGTTGAAGCTGTCGGAGAGCGCTTGCCAATGGTCCGCCTGCTCTGGTGGGTAGAGGGCCGGAGCCCAGTCGATGTCGATGGCATTGACGGCTTGCATGGCGCGCCATGTGTTGTCAGCAACAACCGCGACCCCGTCGGACAGTTCGACCACGTCGATCACCCCACGCATGTCGCGAGCCGTTGTAGCGTCAAAGCCGTTCATCGCGCCGCGACGCGGGCTGGTGCGGACGGAGGCGTGGACCATGCCCTCGACCTCGAAGTCGATACCGTAGCGCTGCGTGCCGGTGGATTTGGCGAGGATGTCGATCCGCTCCATCTCTTTCCCGACAAGACGCCAGGTGGACGGATCGCGCAGGGTCACATCATTGACCGGGTCGAGCGTCGCCGCCGTGGCCGCAAGCTCGGTATAGGCGAGCGTACCGCCGCCGGGCAGGATCACGGTGCCTTTCTCGGTTTTCAGATCGGCGATGTTTGCGCCGGTCTCCTGTGCGGCGGCGGCCTTGAGTGTCTCGCGCGCGACGGCACCTGCGAGGCGCAGCTTTTCGAAGCTGTCGGGGACCGTGGTGGAGCCGCCAGTGATCTGAAGGCCCATGAACTTCATCATGGCATCCATGATCCCGCGTGTCGTATCGGCGACGAGGCCATCATCTGTCGACCGGAACGGCGCAGCCTCCGCACTCAGTGCGGTGTTGTAGTAGGCGGGATCGGGCATGCCGGGATCGACACGCACCTGATCCAGCTCGACATCCAGTTCCTCGGCAATCAGCGCGGCCTGCACATGATAGGCCCCCTGCCCGCTGTCGGCGCGCGGGGTGATCAGGGTGATGCCGGTGCTGTCGATCTTCACGTAGGGCGTCAGGGCTGCCTCGCCCTCGCCCAGATCGGCGAGCAGCGGGTTCGAGACGGGGCGCTTGTAGGCGTAGTAGCCAAAGGCGACGCCACCCACGACAGCGGCAGAGCCGACGAGGAAGGTACGGCGGGCGATTTTTCCGATGCGGCTCATCCTCACACCTCCTGCAACTTGGTGGCGGCGGTTTTGACCGCGGCGCGGATGCGGGGATAGGTGCCGCAGCGGCACAGGTTACCGTTCATCGCATCGTCGATATCTGCATCCGTCGGCGCCGGGTTCGTGGCCAGCAGGGCGGCGGCCTGCATCATCTGACCGGACTGGCAATAGCCGCATTGCGCGACCTGGTGTTCGACCCATGCCGCTTGCACCGCGTGCAGCGCGTCCGGTGTGCCCAGCCCCTCGATCGTCGTGACCTCACCCCAGACATCTGCCGCAGCGGTTTGGCACGACCGCACAGCTTCGCCGTCGATATGCACTGTGCAGGCGCCACATTGCGCGACACCGCAGCCATATTTGACGCCCTTGATGTTCAGTTCATCCCGCAGCACCCACAGAAGCGGCATGTCATCTTCGACATCCACCTCGTGTTCTGTACCGTTCACCGTGAGTTTCATCGCGCGCTCCTGAACTATCCCCGTTTGACCATAAAGCTAGGCAACACGAGGCGGTTGGGAAACCTGCAGATCGCGCCAACGCGGTCACAGATCGCGACGTCACTTGCTAAAAGACAGCTTATTGCAACGCGTACTTTTCTGAACATGTCGACATCAAGGGCAAGTGCGTTGCCACATCGCGCTTCATATTCAGCCGGGCATGACCCGAGAAAATGTCCTCAAGCGCACCCGTAAATACTTAGTGTTCCAACCAAAAAAGCGCATGGTGGCTGCAAAGCGCAGCCACCATGCCGTGGATATTCAAACTGAAGTATCGCGCCCCGAACGTGTGGCGCGGCATCCTAGCTAGAACTCGACCACAGCCCGGATCGATTTGCCCTCATGCATCAGATCAAAGCCATGGTTGATCTCGTCCAAAGACAGCTTGTGCGTGATCATCGGATCGATCTCGATCTTGCCGTCCATGTACCAGTCCACGATCTTCGGCACGTCAGTGCGCCCCTTGGCCCCGCCAAAGGCCGTGCCACGCCAGACGCGGCCGGTGACCAGTTGGAACGGACGGGTCGAGATTTCGGCGCCCGCCGGGGCCACACCGATGATGATGCTTTCACCCCAGCCTTTGTGAGCCGCTTCCAGCGCCGTGCGCATGACATCCACGTTGCCGGTCGCGTCGAATGTGTAGTCTGCACCGCCCTTGGTCAGCTCGACCAGGTGAGCAACCATGTCGCCATCGACCTTGGAGGGGTTCACAAAGTCGGTCATGCCGAAGTGTTTGCCCATCTCAACCTTGTCGTCATTGAGGTCGACACCCACGATCTGATCCGCACCCGCCATCTTCAGGCCTTGGATCACGTTCAAACCGATGCCGCCCAAGCCGAAGACGATACAGCGGCTGCCAATCTCGACCTTGGCTGTGTTGATCACCGCACCGATACCAGTCGTGACGCCGCAACCGATGTAGCAGATTTTGTCAAAGGGGGCGTCCTTGCGGACCTTGGCCAGCGCGATCTCGGGCACCACGGTGTGGTTGGCGAAGGTCGAGCAGCCCATGTAGTGGTGGATCGGCGTGCCATCGAGCATTGAAAAGCGGGTGGAGCCGTCAGGCAACAGCCCCTGCCCCTGCGTGGCGCGCACCTTCTGGCACAGGTTTGTCTTGGGGTTCAGGCAGTATTCGCATTCGCGGCATTCAGGCGTGTAAAGCGGGATGACATGATCGCCCACTTCAAGCGTCGTGACCCCCTCACCCACTTCGATGACAACGCCCGCGCCCTCGTGACCGAGGATAGCGGGGAAAATACCTTCGGGGTCCGCGCCGGAGCGGGTGAACTCATCCGTGTGGCACAGGCCTGTTGCCTTGATCTCGACCAGCACCTCACCCTTGCGGGGGCCTTCGAGGTTCACCTCCATGATTTCAAGCGGTTTGCCGGCTTCGACGGCGACGGCAGCGCGGGTTTTCATCATGGTGTATCCTCCCAAGTGATATTTTCGTCATGTGAGCCAGCGGATAGGCCGTCTGTCAATGCAGAGAATGCGATGCAAGGCGGTCAGAGGCGCTACCCAGCGTGAGCAATGCGATGCCTTGTTTACGATATGCTCCATCGGGAAACGCAGGCGTGCCATGCAGACGTTGGCCGCAGCATCATCCCGGCAGGACCACCCAGGCCATCACGAGATAGGTCCATTGGTGCAGCGCCTGATCCAGACCGAATGCGCGCCAGAACCCGCCCTGGCTGGGGTCGTGACCGGTGTGTTCGGACCACCACCCCTTGCACCAGTCGATATGAAAATGCGCGACCCATTCCACCACGGCCACCACCAGCGCGAGCCAGACAGGCACCCCCACCAGAACCATGGCGACCAGCGATCCAACCGCATGAAGGCCAGCGTGTTGGAGCCGCCCGACATGCATGTAGACCCCGCGGTTGGCGAGCATCCGAGGTGTCTGCAGATAGAAGTCGGCGAACAGATGCTTGACCTGCAGCAAAAACAGCAGGACCAGGGCAAATGTGACTGGGTCGGTCAAAATGTACCTCTCGCGAACCTTCCACCCTCACCCTAGGACGGGCCGGGCTGCGTCGCAATCGTCCTGTCACGGGCCCTGACGGACCATTGATTTCAGGTTCAGCCCGTTGATAGGCTACCGTCGGGCGTCCTGCCCGCCCTTTTCAGTACGTGGACCGGCACCATAGAACGCTCCCTCTTTCGATTTATCTGGATCTATTCGAAACGCGATCAGTTGATCCTGCTGGCGGTGACGCTGATGCTGTTTCCGCTGCTCTACCTGACGCTCGAGCTGCCCAAGCGGATCATCAACGATGCGATCGGTTCCGGCTCGCCGACCGTGTCGGCCTATGGGTTCGAGTTCGATCAGATCACATATCTGATGATCCTTTGCGGCGGGTTTCTTTTCGCGGTGCTGTGCCATGGCCTGCTCAAGATGCGGATCAATACGATGAAGGGCGTGCTCGCCGAGCGGCTGCTGCGCCGCTTCCGCTACACCCTGATTGCCCGCATCCTGCGCTTTCCGCAGCCCTATTTCGAGCGCACGAGCCAGGGCGAGTTGGTCAGCATGGTCACCGCCGAGAGCGAGCCGATGGGCGGGTTGATGGGCGATGCGATTGCCCAGCCGGTCCTGCAAGCCGGGCAGATGTTGACGATCCTTGGCTTTCTCTTTTTCCAGTCGGTGGCGTTTGGTCTTGCCGCCATCGCCTTGATCCCGCTGCAAGCCTGGCTGATCCCCAAGCTTCAACGCCAGATCAACCTGCTGAACAAAAGCCGGGTGATCCAGGTCCGTGCGCTGGCTGCCGAGATCGGCGAAGGCGCTGCTGGTGCGGGCACCCTGCGCGTCAATGGTGGTTGGCGCTACCGTATGGCGATGATCGGCAACCGGCTCGGTACGCTCTTTGCCATCCGGTTCGAGATCTACCAGAAGAAATTCTTCATGAAGTTCCTCAACAACTTCATCACTCAGCTGACGCCATTCTTTTTCTTCTCTGTTGGCGGCTACCTGGTGATCCGAGGCGACGTCACCATCGGCGCGCTCGTGGCGGCCCTGGCGGCGTACAAGGACCTGTCGAGCCCGTGGAAAGAGCTGCTGGCCTATTACAACCAGGTCGCGGACATGTCCCTGCGGTGGGAGACGATCACCGAACGGTTCGCGCCTGCCGGCATGATCGACGACGATCTGTTCTATGGCCCTGCACCTGAGGCCCCGCGATTGACCGGGGACATCGTTTTGGATCAGGTCACGGTGCGCGACGGCGACGGGAACGCGGTGCTGGAAGACATTTCGCTGACTGTCCCCGCGGGGACAAGCATCGGGATCACCGCCCCCAATGATGAAGACCGGCGCGCGTTGGCAGAAGTGCTCACCCGCGAAACGCTGCCAACCACCGGAACCGTCACGCTTGCAGGTCACGACATCCGTACCCTGCACCAGACCGCGATTGCCAAGCGCATCGGTCACGCCACCTCGCGCCCCATCATGTTTCAGGGCAGCTACGGGCAGAACGTGATGATGCCGATGCGGCTTGCCCCGACCGAAGCGGCTGCCGAAAGCGATTTCAGCCGGGAGGCCCTGCGCGCGGGCAACAGTGCCGACATGCTGGAGGCCAAATGGCTTGACCCCAGCATCGCAGGCGTGCCCGACAAGGACGCGCTGCGGGCCTGGTGGTACACGCTGATCGCGGGCAGTGGCAGCGCCGACGCCCTGACCCGGCGCACGATGGACCAGACCTTTGACGCGGAACGAAACGCCGAACTGGCCCGAACGCTTGTCGCATTGCGCCCCAAGGTCGCTGCCGCTGTGGCCGACGCCGGGCTTGACCGCTATGTACACAGCTTTCATCCCGACAGCTACAATCCGGCGCTGCCGATTGCGCAAAACCTGCTCTATGCGACGCCGAAGGTCGAGATCACGCCGGAGGTCATCGAGGCCAAACTGGATTTCCTCCGCCTGCTACACGACCTTTCGCTTGCGTCAAATCTCGAAATGCTCGCGCGCAACATCCTTGAGATGCTGCGCCAGACCTTTGGTCCAAACGGCACCGATCACCCGCTGTTCCAGCGCATCGGATTGCAGGCCGAAGTCTACAACGCGGCGCTGGAAGTGGTGGAGCGCAAGCCGCAAGGGTCCGACATCTCGGACAAGGAACTGGCGTTGCTTTTGAGCGTGCCCGCCAACGTCACCGCCGAACAGGTGGCCGCCGCCTTCCCCGACGAGGTGCGTGAGCGGGTGCTGGACATGCGGGTTGCGCATGGGGCGACACTGCGGGAGCAGATGGAGGATATCTTTGTCCCCATCGAGGCTGACAAACACGTGCATGGCCTGTCCGTTCTGGAAAACGCCCTGTTCGGCAAGGTAGCCGACAGCGCAGGCGCGCGTGCGGATGACCTGCGCGGCATCGTCGTGGACGTGCTGACCGAAGCGGGCATGAGCCATCTTGTCCTCGAACTGGTCTTTGACGTGCCGATCGCGCTGGGTGGTGCCAACCTGCCCGCACTTTTTGCAGAACCCCTGTCGATCAGCCGCGCCAGCATCAAGCGCCCCGACATCCTGATCCTCGATGAACCGATGGCCAGCTACGGGGACGAGATACGCGGATCGCTGATCGAAAAGCTGCGTGAGCTTCTGCCTGACGCAACGCTGGTTTTCCTCGGTACTTCCTTTGAAGGCGAACAGGTCTTCGACACGCATGTCGAGGTGGTGCAGGGACGTCTGCAGGGCGCCGGAGGTGAGCGGGCCGACATCGGCAGCGACGCCAGCGCCGATCTGGCGCGCAAGGTCGAGGCGCTGCGACAGGCCCCGATGTTTGCCGGTCTCAAACGCCGCCAGCTTCGTCTGCTGGCCTTTGGCGCGCGGTGGTACAATGCACAACCGGGCGAATACGTCTTTCACAAGAACGACGACCCGACCGACGGCGCTTACATGATCACCGAAGGCGAGGCGGATCTCCTGCTGCCGCAGGACAGTGCCGAAGACACCCTGATCGCCACGGTCGGTGCCGGGGCACTGGTCGGGGAATTGGGCCTGATCCGCAGCGAGCCCCGCGCGCTCGACATGCGCGCCAAATCCGATCTGACCTGTCTGCGCATCGGGGAAGAGGAGTTCATGGCCGTGGTCGAGAACGACGCGGCAACGGCCTTCCGATTGCTGCAAGTGGTGGCGGGCTACGTCAAAACCTGATCACGATCCCGCCCACCACAGCATCTGCGCTGGAACCTTCCGCACAAGTTTGGCATTCACATGACAGTGAAGGCCCGCGCGCTGCGCGCGGTGGAGTGCTGCGATGTATCGGACTGTCTGCCAGGTTGTGGCAGTGATTGGCGCCACATTCGGCGCAGCGGGGGCTGCAATCGCCCTGACAGTGGACGTCCGCGCGCCCGGAGACTTGGCTGACGAATTGCGGGCAGCATCGCTGACCGCCAGCCTGCCGGACGAAGAAACCGCACCGCGCGCCATCGACGTCATCAGCGCCGCACAGGCGGACTACGCCCGTCTGATTGGGCTGCTCTATGACAAAGGTTATTTCGGCCCCACCATTTCGATCACCGTGGATGGTCGCGAAGCGGCTGGCCTGTCGCCTGTCTCGGCGCCGCCCGCCGTCGACTCCGTCGTGGTGACAGTTGATCCGGGCAAGGTCTTTACCTTCGGCACCGTGACCGTCAGCCCCACGGCAGAGGGCACGGAACGCGTTTTCCAGGTTGCACCCGGAGAGACTGCAAATGTCTCCGCACTGCGCACCGCCACGGAGGCGGGCATTGAAGGGTGGCGACAACAGGGCCATGCCAAGGCCGCCGTGTCCGAACAGCAGATCATCGCCAACCACCCGGCGGGCCAGTTGAACGCCGACATTCGATTGGATCCGGGCCCGCGCCTGCGCCTCGGCCGTCTGAACATCGAAGGGGAAAGCAACGTGCGCGAAAAGCGCCTGCGCGAGATCGCGGGCTGGCCCAGCGGCGAGGTCTTTGACCCCGACACTCTGGACCAGGTCGAACAGCGGTTTCGACGGACCGGCACCTTTGCCAGCGCCAGCCTGACCGAAGCCGAAACGCCCAATCCCGATGGCACGCTCGACGTAACCGCCCAAATTGCCGATCAACTGCCCCGCCGCTACCGCTTTGGCGCGGAATACGGCACCACCGATGGCGTCAGCGTCAGCGCGCTCTGGCTGCATCGCAACATCTTCGGCGGTGCGGAGCGTTTGCAGATTGATGGCGAAATCTCGGGTGTCGGTGGCGATACCGACGGTGTCGACTTTCGCCTGGGCGCGCAGCTGTCCCGCCCCGCCACCTGGCGCACCGACCTAGAGGCCGTGCTGCTGGCCGAGATCGAACAGCGAGATGACCCGAACCTGTTTTCCCGGACCGGGCGGCTCGAATTCAGCACCGTCTATTTCGCTAGTGAAGATCGCGAATACAGCTACGGTATCGGCCTCCAGAAGGCGCGCACCCGCGACGATCTGGGCGAGCGGGACTACACGATCCTGACCTTCCCGTTCAACGCCAAGTTCGACCGGCGCGACAACGCCCTGAACGCGACGTCCGGCTACTACGCCGAGGCATCACTGCGTCCCTTCATCAACATCGACGGCACCAGCGACGGCGTGGTCACATCGCTTGACCTGCGCACCTACCGCAAGCTGGGGGACCGCGTGGTGCTGGCCGTGCGGGGGCTAGTAGGCTCCGTTGCCGGGCCATCGATCGAAGAAGCGCCTGCAGACTTCCTGTTCTTTTCGGGTGGTAGCGGCACAGTACGCGGCCAGGATTACCAATCCTTGGGCGTCGAGTTGAGCCCCGGCGTGACCATCGGTGGCCGGTCCTTCCTTGGGCTGTCGGGCGAGATGCGGGTCAAGACAGGCGACCGGTTCTCGGTCGTGGGTTTCTACGATGCAGGCTATATTGGCGCCGAAAGCTTCTTTGACGGTGACGGCGAGTGGCACACAGGCTTTGGCGCTGGCGTGCGCTACGACACGGGCATCGGCCCCATCCGCTTTGATGTCGCCCTGCCCGGCTCCGGGCCCGGCGACAGTTCCGGGGTCGAGATCTATATCGGTATCGGGCAGGCATTCTGATGCGGCGGCTTTTGTGCATACTGCTCCTACTGATGTGGCCAATGGCTGGCACGGCACAGGACGACGAGGATCGCGGGTTCCTCGTCGGCCTCTTGGAAAGCAGCCTTGGCGGTGAAGGTCGCATCGTTCGCATCGACGGCTTTGCCGGGGCGCTCAGCAGCCGCGCCACCATCGAACGCATCACCATCGCCGACAGCGAGGGCATCTGGCTGACGCTCGAAGACGTTGCGATGCAGTGGAACCGCTCCGCCCTGTTCCGCGCCACGATCGACATTCAGGAACTGCGCGCGGCGCGCATCGACCTGCCACGCCTGCCGGTGGCCCAGGACAGCGACCTGCCCGCGCCCGAGGCAGCGCCCTTTTCACTGCCCGACCTGCCCGCTGCCGTCCGAATCGCGCAGCTTGAGCTCGGCTCGGTTTCCCTTGGCGCCCCCATATTGGGAGAGGCTGCGGTTCTGTCGGTCTCCGGCGCGGCAGAGCTTGCAGGGGGTGCAGGCAATGCAACACTCAACGCCACACGCACAGACGGCCCGCGCGGCAGCTTCGATGTCACTGCGGCCTATGCCAATGACACCCGCGATCTGACGCTGGATCTGGGACTGAGCGAGGCAGAGAATGGACTTGTCTCCGGTGTTCTGAACCTGCCTGACCGTCCCAGCGTCGATCTGGTTGTCGACGGTTCAGGCGCGCTGAGCGATTTCGATGCAACGCTTGATCTGCGCACCGACGACACACCGCGTCTGGCCGGCACGCTGGCACTTCAAAGCGAAGCGGGCGGGCCGATGGCTTTTGATGCAGCACTTGACGGCGACATCTCGGCGCTGGTGCTGCCGGAATACCGTGACTTCTTTGGCACCGACGTGGCGCTTGAGGCGCAGGGCAGCACGGATGCAAACGGCGCACTTGCCCTCGATACGTTTGCGCTTGAGGCGCGCGCGATCCAACTGGCGGGTCAAGTCGGTCTGAACAGCGATGGCTGGCCCACGCTTCTGGATATCCAGGGGAGACTGCGCGATCCCGACGGAACGGCTGTAGCACTCCCCGGTGCCGGTGGTGCGCGCGTGGCAGAAGCCGCACTGGACATCGCGTTCGATGCCGGACAAAGCGACGCCCTGCAGGCACGGATCACGGCGTCAGGACTGGATCAAGATGGAAATGCAGTCGACGACATGGCGCTCTTCTTTGATGGCACGCTCACTGGCGCGGTGGGGAGCATTGGAGCCTTGGACGGTCGTCTGAACCTCTCGGCGAACGGAATTGCGCTTTCGGACACCGGACTGGCTCGCGCAGTAGGACAGGAAGTGCGTGGCGGGCTCAACATCGCCTATGCAGATGACGCACCACTGCGCCTGACTGATCTTGCCCTGACCGGAGCCGCATGGGCACTCGGTGGGTCCGTTGAAATGGACGGTTTTGATGAAGCGTTGGAAACGTCGTTTGAAACGTCTCTGTCGACCCGGGATCTGTCAGCCTTTGCAGAGCTTGCCGGGCTGGACCTGTCCGGCGCAGGAGATCTTTCCGCTTCCGGGACAGCCGCCTTGGGTGGCTTTTTCGATGTTACGATCACAGGTCAAACACGCGATCTTGGACTGGGCATCGAACAAGCCGACGCGCTGTTGGAAGGGCGGACCGATCTGGTGGTTGCGGCGCGGCGCGACACGACCGGCACTGTCCTCGACCGGCTGACGCTGGAGAACAGCGCGCTTAACCTCACCGCATCCGCCGATCTGAGCACCGGGGCGTCCACCGCCCGCTTCAACGCATCACTTGCAGATGTTGGCCTCATCACCGACGCGGTCGAGGGACCGATCACCGTTGATGGAACCGCCACACAGTCTGGCGGGATCTGGGATGTTTCTGGTGGTCTGACCGGACCGCTTGACACGTCGGCCACCGGCACCGCGCGTATCTCCGACGATCAGAGCGATATCTCCCTCGACGCGGTGGTAGAGGACCTTGAACGGCTTGTGCCTCAAATCACCGAGCCTGTGCGCCTGACCGCGACAGCCGCGCAAAGGAATGGCGCGTGGCAATTCGAAACAAACATTGACGGCCCTGCAGAGGCAGAAGCCGCGGTGACTGGCCTGTTCGATGGCGGGCGGCTGTCAGCCCGCTATGACGTCTCTGCGCCGAACCTGTCAGCTTTTGCCCCCGGCGTGCCGGGTGGTGGTGCACTGAATGGGGACATCCGCCAAACCGCGGATGGTTGGGCGTTTGATACAGATCTCAGCGGCCCCTACGACAGCACCGGCACACTCTCGGGCACGTTCGAGGACGTGCTTGTCAGTGATTTCGACCTTTCCATCCCGAACGTGGCGGCCATTGCACCGGGCGTGCGCGGACCACTGAACCTCGACGGCACGTTGAGCCAAACGCCTGACGGATGGGACGTCGTGACGGATGTAGCAGGTCCTTACAGCAGTACAGGCCGGGTGTCGGCCTCGCTCACCGACGGGGTAGCCGCCGCGCGTTATGCGCTGAGCATGCCGAACGTCGCACCGCTCGTTCCCGGCTTGAACGGCGGCGCGTCGGTCAACGGCACGCTGCAACAGGTCGGAGACGCCTTTGACATAGACACGCAGATCGCAGGGCCCTCCGGCACGACAGCCAAGGCTGCAGGCCAAATCCGGCCCGACGGCACGTTGAACATCAACACGCAGGGCCAGCTTCAACTGGGCCTCGTCAATCCGTTCATTACGCCACGCACAATCCTTGGCACCGCACGCTTTGACCTGGCCGTAAACGGACAACCGGCGCTCAGCTCCGTCTCGGGTCAGATCACGACCCAGGGCGCTCGGGTTGCCACGCCCAACCTACCGGTGTCCATTTCCGATCTTTCGGGCACCGTCCGCCTGTCCGGTGGACAGGCGGCTCTGGACTTCAAGGCGGCCATCACTGAGGGCGGGTCGGTCGCGATCTCCGGGCCCATCACGCTGAATGGCAGCTATCCTGCACAGCTGGCGGTCGGGCTGAACGCGGTCTTGCTGCGGGATCCCACACTTTATTCCACGACTGTCGATGGCCAAGTCAATCTGAGCGGCCCTCTGACCGGCGGCGCAGCCATTTCCGGGCAACTGAACCTGGGCGAGACAAACGTTCAGGTGCCATCGACTGGTATCGCCAGCTTTGGCGCGATCCCCGACATCACACATATCGGCGCCACCCGCCCCGTTATGCGCACCCAGGCCCGCGCCGGGCTGGTGCAGGACGAAAGCACAGGTAGCGGCACAGGGGCGGCATACCCGCTCGACCTCACAATCAACGCACCCAATCGCATCTTTATCCGGGGCCGTGGTCTGGACGCGGAACTCGGCGGCCAGCTACGCCTGTCCGGAACGACCGCCGACATCATCTCAACCGGGCAGTTCGACCTGATCCGTGGACGGCTCAGCATACTTGCGCAGCGCTTCACCCTGGATGAAGGCCGCATCACCCTGCAAGGTCGCTTCGAGCCGATCCTGCTGTTTGTCGTGGAAACCGATACCTCGACCGGCACGGCGCGCATCATCGTGGACGGGCCAGCGGACGACCCCGATGTCCGGTTCGAAGCCACACCCGAGGCGCCTGAGGACCAGGTGCTGGCCCAGATCATATTTGGCCGCGACATCAGCCAGCTTTCGGCTTTCCAGGCGTTGCAGCTGGCCAGTGCGGTGGCCAGCCTTGCCGGCGCAGGCGGCGAAGGGATCGTATCACAACTGCGCGGCTCTTTCGGACTGGATGACCTGGATGTCGCGTCAGACGATGAAGGCAATACCGCCGTGCGCGCCGGGCGCTACCTGTCCGAAAACGTCTATACCGATGTGACCGTGGGCGGTGCTGACGGGCCCGAAGTGTCGCTGAACATTGATCTGACGCCGAATATCACCGCCCGTGGCTCGGTCAGCGGAGATGGCAATACGGGCATCGGCATCTTCATCGAACGGGACTACTAGGCCGGACTGTTCATCTTGTGCGCGATACTGTATCCACCGGGATACAATAGAAAGGCGCAGTATGACCGATCGAGACATGTCGCAAGGCGAAGCCGCCTATGCCCAGCTTCTGAAGGCCATCCGCACTGGTGAATTCGCACCCGGCGACCGACTGCGCGAAACGGATGTGGCCGACCGGCTGAACCTGTCCCGCACTCCTGTGCGAGAGGCCTTGCGGCGACTGGAAGCGGACGGCATCGTCGAACACCGTCCCCGGCTCGGCGCAGTCATACGCCAACTCAGCCACGCCGAACTGGTCGAGCTGTACGAAATGCGGATCGTGCTGGAACGCACCGCAGCCGAGATGGCTGCCAAACACGCCGCCGCCGCGGAAGTGGACGCGCTACGCGACCTGAACGCTGCCATTGCCAAAAGCGCGCCGGCAGAAGCGCCCGCGCTGAACCAGGACTTCCATCGGGGCATTTACCTCGCCACGCGCAACCGTTTCCTTCTGGATGCGGCGCGGGCGTTGAACAATGCGCTGATGTTGATGGGGCCGACCACCCTCGCCGATCAGGAACGGATCAATGTGGTCACGGCACAGCATGATGATATCCTCAAGGCCATCGCCGCAGGCGACGCCGCCGCGGCGGGAGAAGCGGCGGAGGCACATTTGCAAACCTCGCTCCGCTACAGGCTCCGGGCGCTGGCCCGGTGATCCGGATCCCTCTGACCTTTGCAATCGCTGCCGCAGGCGTTGCCCTGTTTCATTTGCTGGATCTGCCGTTGCCATGGCTGCTGGGTCCAATCTTTGCCTGTCTGATCAGCGCGCTGCTCGGGGTGCGGATGCAAAGCATCCGGCTACTGAACGAAGGGATGCGCACCGTTCTGGGCGTTGCCGTGGGCGCCACGTTCACACCCGTACTCCTGGCATCGATGCTGGGCATGTGGCCCACATTGATGCTCATCCCCGTGATGACGATTGTGATCGGGCTGATCGGTGTGCCCTATTTCCGCAGGCTCTGGGGCTTTGACTTTGCGACCAGCTACTACAGCGCCATGCCCGGCGGACTGCAGGACATGCTGGTTTTCGGAGAGGAAGCCGGGGGCAACCCGCGCAGCCTGTCCCTGATCCACGCCACGCGGGTGATGGTTATCGTCGTCGCCCTGCCCTTCATCCTTCAAGGCGTCTGGAACGCCGACCTCAGCAACCCGCCCGGCGTGCCTGCCGTGTCGCTCGGCTTCGACCAACTGGCACTGATGGTTGCGGCAGCACTCATCGGTTGGCGCGGGGCCAAGGCCATCGGCATGTTCGGCGCCTCTATCCTTGGCCCCCTGATTATCGCGGCAGCACTTGCCCTTGCCGGTCTTCTGCAAAACCGCCCACCGGCGGAGGCAATCTGGGCCGCGCAGTTCTTTATCGGGATGACTGTGGGCGTAAAGTACACCGGCATCACCATGGCCGAGATCCGGCGCGATCTGGCCGCCGGGCTCGGCTTTTGCATCATACTGATCGTTCTGACGGTCATCTTCGTCGAAGGGGTCTACACCGCAGGCCTCGCCCCGGGCATGGAAACACTCCTCGCCTTCGCACCCGGTGGGCAGGCTGAACTCACCGTGCTTGCGCTGATCGTCGGGGCCGATGTCGCCTTTGTCATCGCGCACCATGTATTGCGCATCTTCGTGGTGATCCTGGGCGCGCCACTGTTCGCGCGATTGTTTCGCTAGTCGCGCAGCACCCGGTGCGAGATGTCCGCCATGATCGCAGCCTCCTGTTCGGCCGTCAGATCCAGCTCATGCTTGCCGTCGATTTCCAGAAACGCATGGCCATGGACGAACATGTGCAGCATCAGACTGCGCCGCTCGATCTCTGCATCCGGTGTGCCCTCGGGCATGGCCGCGCGCACCTCGCGCTTGACGACGGCCAGGCACCCATCGCCGCGCGCCCGCATCTCGTCATCACGTTCGTGCCCCTTGGTCAGGCCAAACATCAGCCGAAACACGCCGGGTTCGGTGCGGGCGAATTCGGCATAGCACAATCCAAGCGCCGTGATCGGTGCCAAAGGGTCGCCTGACGCCTCTTTGGCTGCCGCGTCCATGTGGTCGCGCATCCGGTCGATTCCTGCCAAGGCCACCTCGCGCACGATCTCCGCCCGGTCACTGAAGTGCTTGTAAGGCGCGGCAGAGCTGACACCGGCACGCCGCGCAGCCTCGGAAATCGAAAAACCATCTGCGCCTTTCTCTTCGACCAAAATGCGCACAGTTTCAATAAGATGCGCGCGCAGATCCCCATGGTGATACTGGGTGCGGGCGCGCGTATTTCCGGTCTGCTCCAACTTTTTTTGCCTTGTTCCCTTGCCAAAGTAAGTGGCTATTACATATGTCTCGAAACACAAGTAAGCACCCCTTACTTTCTGTCAAGGACGGATACAATGCCCAACGACCGCGTCAAGGATACACCGAAACCGCCCCTTTGGAAGCGCGCCTTGCGCCGGGCCGTGACCCTCACCGGCACCGCGTCCGTTGTCGCGATGGCGGCAGGCGCGGTCTGGATCGGCAGCGCCACGCTCGCCACCCGCGCCGCCGCCGTTGATGCGCCGCCGCCCGCCCCCATCACCACGGTGGCTGCCATGCGGGTCAGCCCAAGCAACGCCATGACCGTCACCCGCGCGTTCCACGGGCAGGTCGAGGCAGCACAGACCGTATCGCTGGGGTTCGAGCAGAGCGGTCGCCTGAACGTCCTTGACGTGGACGAAGGCGACCGCGTCGAAGCCGGGCAAGTTCTCGCCCGGCTCGACACCCGCATTCTGATGGCTGAACGCGCGCGGCTGATGGCGTCACGCGATGCGCTCGATGCACAAGCCGAGCTGTCGCGCCGCACCACCGACCGGCAAAAAGAGCTGCGCAACCGTGGTTTCGCCTCGGACCAGGCGGTAGACAACACCGCACTCAACCTCGCCGCCCTGCAAGCCCAGATCGC
This sequence comes from Tateyamaria omphalii, assembly GCF_019802125.1. Classification (GTDB taxonomy): domain Bacteria; phylum Pseudomonadota; class Alphaproteobacteria; order Rhodobacterales; family Rhodobacteraceae; genus Tateyamaria; species Tateyamaria omphalii_B. The sequence continues at coordinate 396,211 of NZ_JAHVHT010000001.1, read as the reverse complement.
AGAAGTGGACGCTGCCATCACGCAGGTGGAGGTGCAGCTCAGCCAAACCGAATTGCTGGCCCCCTTCGATGGCCTCGTCGGCGTCCGCCACGTGGATCCGGGCGCGATTCTGTCCGTCGGCGCGCCAGTGCTCGACATTCGCGAAGACAGCGCGCCGCTCTTTCGCGTGGGGATCGACCCAAAGCTGGCCGCGACAATCAGCGAAAAAACCGCCACCATCATGCTGGACGGCACCCGTTACGACGCGACATTCGTAGGCTTCCGGGCAGACCTAGATGCCCAGACACGCACCCGCACCGCCCTTTTCGAGATCGAGACGACCGACCCCGTCTACCTCTCCTCCGGCACATTGACGTTGCAGGGTCAGCTGGAGCAGGCCGGATATGCCGTGCCCCTGCGCGCTCTGCGCAACGGGGTTCGCGGTTTGTGGACGGTCACGGTCCTGCAAGCGGAAGAGGATGATCTGTACTCCGCTCAAGCGGCCGCCGTGGAAGTGCTGCAGGTCGAGGGCGACACCGCCTTTGTCCGTGGCACATTGCAGGGGGACGCGATGATCGTGCCCGATGGCACGCACAGGCTGGTTCCCGGTGATCAGGTCCGCGTGACCGGAGGGAACTGATGGAGACCCTCACCTTCCGCCAGCCCCGCCTCGTGGCCCTCGCGCTGCTGGTCATCATCGCCGCCGGCCTGTCATCCCTGCTGGCCATCGGCCGGCAAGAAGACCCGACAATCACCAACCTTTTCGGCACCGTCACAACAGTGGTCCCCGGCGCTGATCCTGCACGGGTCGAGGCGCTCGTCACCCAACCGATCGAAGATGCCTTGCGAGAAGTGTCCGAAGTCGACGTGATCCAAAGCACGTCCTCCACCGGCATCTCCATCGTGTCGGTCGAACTGGGCGTGACCGTGCCCGATGCCCGGATCGAACAGGTCTGGGCCGAGATCCGCGATGATCTGGCCGAGCTGTCACCCACGCTGCCAGCCGACGCGCAAGAGCCCGAGTTCGACACCGAAGGCGGCAGCGCCTTTGCCACCATCGCAGCCTTCTCTGCGGAACCGGGCACGCCCACAACAATCCTGGGCCGCTACGCACGCGATCTGGCCCAGGACCTCCGCAACATCCCCGGCACCGAACTTGTCGAGTTGTTCGGCGCGCCCGAGGATGAGGTGCTGGTCACGCTCGACCCTGTGGCCACCGCCGCCCTCGGCCTCACGGCAAGCGATATCTCCCAAGCCATTGCCCAGGCCGATGCCAAGGGCCCTGCGGGACGGGTGCGTCCTGCAGGGTCGGACCTACTGATCTCGGTCGCGGGTGAGGTTCGGGCGCTTGACCGGCTGGGCGAGATCGTCGTGCGGCGGTCGGACACGGGCGCCGTTACCTATCTGTCCCAGGTTGCCGAAATCACGCGCGGACCGAAGATGCCCGAAGCAGACCTCGCCATCTATAACGGCAAACCTGCTGTGCTGCTGGGCGCCAAGCTGGAAAGCGGGCTGCAGGTCGACAAATGGGCCGCGTTCGTGCGCGAGGAAATCCAGAGCTATCAGTCCACCGTTCCGCTCGGCGTCTCGCTTGACCTGACATTTGACCAATCCGGCTACACCGCACAGCGCCTGCAGGAAGTGGGGCTGAACATGGCCATCGGGGTCGGACTTGTGGTCGGCGTGCTGCTGCTGACGCTTGGATTGCGCTCCGCCATGATTGTGGCACTGATCCTGCCTGTGGTCACACTGGCGACGCTCTTCACGATGAATTTCATCGGCCTCGCCATCCACCAGATGAGCGTCACAGGGCTGATCGTGGCCCTTGGGCTGCTGGTCGATGCAGGTATAGTCATGACGGATGAGGTCGGCCAACGGCTCGAAAAGGGCATAAGCCGCCTGAAAGCGGCGGGCCAGTCGGTCAAGCGGCTCTTTGCCCCGCTTCTGGCTTCGACCATCACGACGGCGCTGTCTTTCACGCCACTGATCCTGCTGCCGGGCCCGGCAGGCGACTTCGTCGGCTCCATCGCCATCGCCGTCGTCATCATGCTCGGCTGGTCGTTCATCGTGGCAATTACCCTGACACCGGCCATTGCAGGGCACCTGCTGCCTGCGGACGGCACCCGAGGCGGGATCAAAGGCCGCGCCATAAGCCGCGCCTTTGCCGCGTCGCTGCGCTGGTCCGTGAACAACCCGGTTCGCTCCATCGCTCTGGCCCTGGTTCTGCCCGTTACCGGTTTCCTGTCCATGCCAACACTCACGGCACAATTCTTCCCCGGCGTGGACCGCGACCAGTTCTATATCGAGGTAGACCTCGCGCCCGGCGCAGGCATCACGGACACTCAAGAGGTGGTCGCCCGGCTGAACGACCGGCTACTAACAGATGATCGCATCGAGCAGGTGATGTGGACGGTCGGCCGCTCCGCGCCAGCCTTCTACTACAACATCGTCGGCGCGCGCGAAAACGCACCGGGCCACGCGCAGGCACTGCTGACCACCCAATCGCCGGAAGCAACCGAAGAGATACTGCGCGACCTGCAAGCGACCCTGTCGCTGACGGCGCCCGAGGCCGAAATCCTGGTTCGTGGTCTGGTTCAAGGCCCACCGGTGAACGCACCTGTCGAAATCCGCCTTGTCGGCTCCGACCTCGCAGGCCTGCGCGAAACGGGCGACGAGGTGCGGCGCATCATGTCCGGCGTGGACAGCGTTCTGGTCACCCGCGGCACCATCGGCAGCGGCGCCCCCAAGGCGGTCGTGACAGTAAACGAAGCCCAAGCGCAACTCCTTGGCCTCGACCTGCGCCAGATCGCGGGCCAGCTACAGGCCGGGCTCGAAGGCGTCACAGGTGGCTCCATGGTCGAAGGGGACGAGGAATTGCCCATCCGGGTCCGTCTGGGCGACACGACGCGCGGATCGATGCAAGCCATCCGCGACCTGCCCATCCTCCGCCCCGACGCGGCGCAGCTTTCGGCTCAAGGGCGCTGGCCCGCGCTGCCGCTCTCTGCCGTCTCGACTATCAAATTGGAACCAGCGGCCAGCAGCATCACGCGGCGCAACGGGGAAAGGGTGAACACGGTGCAGGCATTCATCCTGCGCGACGTGCTGCCCGAGGAAGCGTTGGTCGACGTGCAGGCAGCACTTGAGGCCAACGGTTTCGCCGTGCCCGCTGGCATGCGGCTCGAACTGGGCGGCGACAGCGACGCGCGCGCCGACACGCTCAGCGACTTGCTCGCATCACTCGGTCTGATCGTGACGCTGTCCATTGCCGCCATCGCACTCACCTTCAACAGCTTCCGACTGACGGCAGTGGTTCTGGTCGTCTCGGGCCTCTCGGCCGGTCTCAGCCTGTTGGCACTTGCGATTTTCCAGTACCCGTTCGGTATCAACGCGATCATTGGTGTGATCGGTTCCATCGGTGTATCGATCAACGCGGCCATCATCATCCTGACCGGTCTTCAAGAAGACGACCTGGCTGCCAGCGGCGACAAGAGCGCCATGGTGGACGTCGTCATGGGCTCAAGCCGCCACATCGTCTCGACCACAATCACGACCTTCGGGGGCTTTCTCCCCCTGATCCTCGCAGGCGGCGGGTTCTGGCCCCCCTTCGCCATGTCGGTGGCTGGTGGTGTCCTGCTCTCAACAGTGGTCAGCTTCTACTTCACACCGCCGGTCTTTGCCTTGATCCACCGCGTGCGCCGGTCATCCGACACACCCGCCCTACAGGACAAGGCCAAGGACGCACCTTTTGTTCTGCACCCGCCGTTCAGCCAGGCGGCAGAGTAGGCAGCGGCGCACAAAAAATCGGATGGTTCTGCAATAGCCGGGCCATCCCATCTCCTACCTGCTTGCCAATCCTGCCCGAGTGACCAACACTCAGGGCTAGAAAACAAACACGGGGAGATTTCCATGAAACTCACATCATTCCTGTCCGCCGCCCTGCTGCTGTCCAGCACAGCACTGGTGAGCGCGGAAACGCTGAAATGGGCCCGCGCAGGCGACGCCCTGACCCTCGATCCGCATTCGCAGAACGAAGGACCGACCCACACGATTCGTCACCAGATGTACGAACCGCTCATCATCCGCGACGTGACCGGCGCGTTCGAGCCCGCACTGGCAACCGAGTGGGCGCCCAAGGCGGACGACCCGAATGTCTGGGTCTTCAAGCTACGCGAAGGCGTCACCTTCCACGGCGGCGAAGAGTTCACGGCAGAAGACGTCGTGTTCAGCTTCGAACGCGCCATGCAGCCCAATTCGGACATGAAAGAGCTGATCGGCTCGATCACCGAAGTGCGTGCGGTCGATGACTACACGATCGAAATGGTCACCGATGGCCCGAACCCGATCCTGCCCTCGAACCTCACCAACCTGTTCATCATGGACAAAGGCTGGACCGAGGCGAACAACACCGTGAACGTGCAGGACTTCGAAGGCGGCGAGATCACCTACGCCACAACGAACGCCAATGGTACGGGACCGTATGTTCTGCAAAGCCGCGAGCCTGACGTCAAAACGGTGATGACCAAGAACGAAAATTACTGGGGCATCGACCAGTTCCCGCTCGAAGTGACCGAGATCGTCTACACCCCGATCCAGAACGCCGCGACCCGTGTTGCTGCCATCCTGTCGGGTGAGATCAACTTCCTGCAGGACATGCCCGTTCAGGATCTGCAGCGCGTTGAATCCGCCGATGGTCTGACGGTCAAGCAAGCCCCGCAAAACCGTGTGATCTTCTTCGGCATGAACCAGGGCGCCGATGACATCGAAGCCGACAACGTCGACGGGGCCAACCCGCTCGCGGATGTGCGTGTGCGCCAGGCGATGTCCAAGGCCATCAACCGCGACGCCATCCGCCAGGTGGTGATGCGCGGCCAGTCCGAACCGGCGGGCATGATCGCCCCGCCCTTCGTCAACGGCTGGACGGCTGAAATGGACGCCGAGTCCTCGACCGACCTCGACGCGGCCAAGGCGCTGCTGGCCGAGGCCGGGTATGAAGACGGCTTCTCGATCCGCCTCGACTGCCCGAACGACCGCTACATCAACGACGAAGCGATCTGTCAGGCCGCCGTGGGTATGCTCGGCCAGATTGGCATCACCGTGAACCTCGATGCCAAGCCCAAGGCACAGCACTTCCCGCTGATCACCGACGGCAAGACCGACTTCTACATGCTCGGCTGGGGCGTTCCGACCTACGACTCGGAATATGTCTTCAACTTCCTCGTCCACGGACGAGAGTCGGACGTCGGCACCTGGAACGGCACAGGCTTCGACAATGACGAGCTGGACGCCAAGATCAAATCGCTGGCCTCCAACACCGATCTCGAAGCACGCAACGCCGACATCGCAGCCATCTGGCGGGTCGTGCAGGACGAAGCGCTCTACATCCCCATCCACCACCAGGTGCTGAACTGGGGCATGGCCGACGGCATGGGGATCGAGGTGGATCCAGAAGACCAGCCCAAGGTGAAGTACTTCAGCGTCAACTAAGCGTTGAGATGAATGAGAAAAGGCGGCGCCAGAGGTGCCGCCTTTTTTTGTCTGCTGTGCGGGGCTTTGCGGACGCTACCGACTGTCCATGAATGGCCCATCCCAATTATAATGCTGGCACTTGAACAGCAGCGTCCGGATCATCAGAAGCCTCGTGGAATTTTCATTGCACTCGCGTGTCGTGCGGCGAGTTGGGCTTGTCGTTGCTCCGGCGTAAAATCAGGTTCGCATTTCAGCCTTTCCCCGAGCTGGTCAAACGTCAGAATCTCCCTTTCAGGATTGTTTGGTGCTTTTGGTTCTTCTCCGGGGCGGTGCGGAATGCCTTGCCAGCGCATGAAAACAAAAGCTGTCGAGGCGCCGGCCGGGTCCAGCCAGTTCTCAAAGCCGGGGTCTTTCGCGCTGATCACAAAGCGATACTTGCCGTCCTTACTCTGATACGCCTGTTTGGTCGTCAGGCTCGTTTGCCGGCGACGAAAATCAAGGGCGTTGAACCACAGATCGCCAAGTTGAATGCCCTGATACCTTGCATCAGATGCGTCCACTGTAATGAGGATGGCCGTGTCTTCACGCATCTGGAAATGACCGGCAGAGTTGAATTGCCCCGGCAGGCCCTGCCCGGTTTTGCGCGTCGGGCTGATATGATTTGCAGGTAAAGTGACCCTGAGTTGCTCGACGAATTTGATCCAGCCTCTGACGGAGCCGGTCAAATAACGCGCCGCCCGGTCGTATTGCAGGTCCACAAGCTCCGGAGTGGGCAGCGGGTTCGGTTTCCCGACAGTGTCCAGGCGTTCGATACGCCATGTGCCGCCCGTTTCCGTGTCCCAGTCCATCAGGCTTTCCCTGATCAGGATACTGTTTGCGCACAGCTTTCCTTTCGGAGTGGATTTCGTGTTGCACAGCCAGTTTTCACCGGTCTTCAGGTCGCACGGCTCGGTGTCACTGATAAGGATTGTAAACTCGCCGTTCCGTTTGACCGACAAGTCGCCCCGGTCCATTTCGCTGACGGGAATCGGGCTTGTCAGATCTTCGTTGAAACCCGGATCGCCTGCGCCAACCTGGATTTGTAGATCGGCGCTCGTTCCACGTTTGCCGTGGATCAGATAGGTTCCGGGCGTTTCGATACTGGCCAGGAAGTACAGATTGTCAGGGTTCACCAGCCCAAATTGATTGTGCTTATCAAGCCGGGAAAACTCGGGGAAAGACGGGTCGTGCAGGACAAACCCCTGATCAAGAGCGGCGGCTATTTGATGCTTGAGCTGTCGTTCGGCGGCTGCTTGTTCCAATTCGGGATTGGCACTGTACTGCAGCCATGGTGCCATCGACATGGTGTGCCTGGCTTGCTCGATAGCCAGTGCAAACCGTTGCGAGCCAACTGGCGTGGCGGGATCTTGTGGCCAATCTATCAGTGCATTTTTCATGCGGGATTGGTGCGGAGTGAACGGCGCGAACAAGTCGCCAGACTTGCCTGTGCCATGGATCGTAACTTTTGGTATCTCTGTCATGTCCGTAAGCCTCGTGCGTTGGTGTTTGCGGATCGACCAGCAGGCCGGATTACTCATGGGTCGTGAGAGTGCAGCGAACGGTTCAAAGAAAAATCGAGAATTCGTGTCTGGCGCGAGAGACACACAGGCCCCGCAGCCTTTGGCGCGAGCTCTCAGGAAAGACGACGGGCAGTGCGCGGTCCCGTATCTGCTTGGGGAATAAGCGCCGCAGGATTTTTTCGAGCAAGAGCCGCAACCAGCGACTGTGGCGGGCTGCGCTGTAGTGAGGCGAGATACTGACCGGCAGCTGCTTTGGGCCATCCCATTTGGCCTATCGCCGGTAGCAGCAAGACGACACTTTTGGCTCAAAGCAGGCCTTCCTCAACATCGACAAAAGAAGACACCCTTCTCTTTTGCACCTCGCTCGGGTCTACTCCTTCATACAGGCCCGTCTCGTGCCCCAAGAAAGGATGCCCATGTTTCGCTACACTCTCCCCCTTGCTCTCGCGCTCGCCGCGCCCCCGGTCTTCGCCGAAGAGTTCAACTGGGCGGAAACCACCGACCCGCAGACCATGGACCCGCACGCGGTCAACTCCGCGGCCGTCTTGGGCTTTCTCAACAACGTCTACGAAGGCCTCGTCCGCCGCGGCAAGGACATGACCATCGAACCGGCCCTTGCCACCGCATGGGAACCCATCGGTGCGGGCGAAGGCTGGCGATTCACGCTGCGCCAGGGCGTCACTTTCCACGACGGGGCGGAGTTCAACGCTGACGACGTCATCTTCTCCTACCAGCGCGCCAGCGATGAAGCCTCCGACACTCGCAGCTGGTTCGCCCCGGTGTCGGAGGTCATCAAGGTCGACGACTACACCGTCGACATCATGACTACGGCCCCGAACCCGATCTTCCCTGACAGCATCGCCAACTGGATGATGATGGACAGCGGCTGGGCAGAGGCGAACAATACCACACTGCCCGACAAGGAAAGCGGCAACTACGCTACGCTGAACACGAACGGGACGGGTGCCTTCAAGGTCACGGCCCGCGAGCCGGGCCTGCGGACAGTTCTGGAACCGAATGCCGATTGGTGGGACACCGCAGAACACAACATCACCCGCGCCGAACTGACACCAATCCAGAACCCCGCCACCGCCGTCGCGGCGCTCCTGTCCGGCGACGTCGACATGATCAACCCCGTCCCGATCCAGGACGCGCAGCGCCTCGCCGCCGCAGGCAACGTGCAGGTCATCCAGGGGATCGAGGCGCGCGTCATCATGCTCGGCTTCCCGCATGAGGCGGACGCGCTGAAGTATTCCAGTGAAACATCAGACACCAACCCCTTCGCCGACGCCCGAGTGCGGCAGGCCGTGGCCCACGCCATCAACGTGCCCGCCATCCTGCAAACCATCATGCGCGGCAACGCCGAACCTGCCAGCCAGCTCGTCAGCCCGGCCATGCGCGGCTATTCGGCAGCCCTCGCCGACCGCCCGGCCTACGACCCGGAGCAAGCAAAGGCGCTACTGGCCGAAGCAGGCTATGAAAACGGCTTCTCCTTCGGCCTCAAATGCCCCAACGACCGCTACCTGAACGACGAAGCCGTCTGTCAGGCCGTCACGGGCATGTTGGCGCAAGTGGGCATCACCGCCGTGCTCGACACTATGCCGGTCCAGAACTACTGGCCCGAACTGCGCGCCGACAATTACGACATGTACCTGCTGGGCTGGTCCCCCGGCACATTCGACGCCGAACACCCGATCCGCTTCCTCGCCTCAACCCCGAACGAGAAAAAGAAGCTGGGCAGCTGGAACTTCGGCGGCTTCTCGAACGCCCGCGTCGATGAACTCCTGCCCATGATCCAGTCCGAGATTGACGACACCAAGCGGCAGGCCATGCTCGACGAGGTCACGGGCATCCTCCAGGACGAAGTGGCTTACGTGCCGATGTACGTCCAACCGCTCGTCTGGGGTGCCAAGGCCAATATCGAGCTGACCCAACGCCCGGACAACTTCTTCATCCTGCGCTGGGTCACGATCAACTGAACGAAAACGGGCGGGGTCTCCCCCGCCCGCCTTCCCGGATCACTGACCGCGCAGCAACGGTGTGATCTTGCGCACCGCCACCCGGCGGTTGATGCGCTCGGCTGCGTTGGTGCGCACTTTCAAATTCGCCTCACCATAGCCCTGCACGACCAAATTCTCCGGCGGAATGGCAAAATACTCCGTCAACGCAAGTGCAGTCGATTCCGCGCGGCGGTCCGACAGGGCAAGGTTCATGGCCGCGCCACCCACAGCATCGGTATGCCCTTCGATCAGGAACACGGCCCCCGGATCAACGGCAATCTCATCGGCAATCAACTGCCCGATCTCGGCCAGGTCACGCGCCTCTTCCGGCTGGATCACGGCTGAACCGCTCTCGAAATTCACCGCCTCCACGTCGATCTCGGGCACGAGGTTCCGTACAGCCCGGATCTGACGCACCTGCTGCAGTGAATAGGTCCGGTCAGTCGGGTTCTCCAAGGCGGCAAGGGCCGCCCGCAACTCACCATTATCGGACGCACGCAGGGCAGGACGCACCTCGGTCGTGGGCAGCGTCGCCACATCCACGGGCTGAACGGTCTGTGTATCATCGAACAGCATGACCTCGCGCCCGTCGGGCAGAATGCGCGTGCGCATCAAGGTCTGACCCGACGCAGAGCGGATCGTCACCACGCGCGAGCCGTCCTCCCGATTGACGATGGTGCGGGTCGATCCGTCATCGAACTGCTCGGTCGTCACGCGCGCGCCGGGGCGGCGCAGCAACTCGTCATCGTTCTTGAGCACGCGGTAGCCGCCCTGCCCGTCCTGCAGCACAACCCGGTCGTCCGAGGCCACAACCACGTCATCATCCTGGTTCAGAATGGTAGCGACAGCAGCGACACCCAAGGCACCGAGCGCAAACTTCTCAAGCTTCGACAGACCGTCATCGTCTTCTGTCACCGCCTCCGCACGGGAAAACTCCTCGTCCGAAGACCGCGCGCTCTCCTCAGTGACCGTCTCGACCTCTGCACCTTCGCCCGCCTCGGTGGTGACAGGCGCGGCGGCAGCTTCGGTTTCAACCTGCGCGTTGGCCGCAGCGGTCGTATCGGCTGTGTCATCCTGCACAACTTCGGGCTCAGCTTCTGCCGTTTCCGTGTCACCCTCGGCGGTCGCCTCTTCGGCAGGCGTCTCGACAACCTCTTCGGCCGGAGCCTCTTCGGCAGGCGTCTCGACAACCTCCTCGGCCGGAGCCTCTTCAGCAGGCGTTTCCACAACCTCCTCGGTCGGCGCCTCTTCCGCAGGGGTTTCCGCCACACCTTCGGCGGGTGCTTCTTCAGCCGGCGTTTCAGCAGTCTCTTCCGTCGGCGCCTCTTCGGCAGGTGTCTCTGCCGCGTCCTCAGCCGGCGCTTCCTCAGACGGGGTCTCGACCACATCTTCCGTCGGCGCCGCCTCGGCCGGAGCCTCCTCAGCGGGCGTTTCCGCAACGTCATCGGCAGGCACGTCTTCGGCTGGCGTCTCCACGACGTCTTCCGTCGGCGCTTCCTCCGCAGGCGTTTCGGTCATTTCTTCAGCAGGCGCTTCCTCGACCGGGGCATCTGCAACACCATCCGCAGGTGCCTCCTCAGCGGGTGTTTCTGCGGTCTCGTCGGTGGGCGCATCCGCACCCGCCTCTCCATCCACAGCAACGCCTGCGTCGCCCTCAACCGTGGGCACGCAAGACGCCACACCGTCCGTGATAACCTGCGTTTCACCTTCGGCACAGGCTGCTGCGTCCTGCGCAAAAACCGGGGGCGTACCAAGCATAAGGGCGGTGATGGACACCGTCTGCATCAATCGGGAAAGCATCTTAGTCCTCCTGTGCTGTCCGCCCAATCAACCCGGTGCCCCGCAAGCGGGTTCCATACGCTGCACGCGGGCGCCACTGCTATCGGCTTGACCCCGCTCATGCCTGCACGGATAACCGATGGATCATCCGAACTCAGGGTCCTTGATGCTCTCCTTCATCATCCAGCGCGTTGCGCAATCCTTTCTCGTTCTTCTGGTCGTAGGCCTCGTCGCCTTCTCCATGTTCCGCTTCGTGGGCGACCCCATCGACAACATGCTGGGACAGGAACGCACCATCGAGGATGTCGAGCGCCTCCGCGCGCAGCTTGGCCTCGATCAGCCCTTCGTCGTGCAATACTACCGCTTCCTCGAAGGGGCCGTGCAGGGCAATTTCGGCGTCAGCTACCGCCAGGGCCGCCCGGTGGCAGACATCCTGCTGGAACGCGCGCCTGCTACCCTGGAACTGGCCGCTGTTTCAGGTTTTCTCGCCATCGCCCTTGGTATCGCCCTTGGCGTCTTCACGGCCATCCGACGAAACGGCTTATGGGCTAACGTGATCATGTCCGCCTCTCTCATCGGCGTGTCCCTGCCCACCTTCCTGATCGGCATCCTGCTGATCTACCTATTCTCGGTCGAGTTGGGCTGGCTGCCCAGTTTCGGGCGGGGCGAGACCGTGAGGATAGGGAACTGGACCACCGGGTTCCTCACCGAAAGCGGGCTCAAGGCCCTGATCCTGCCCGCGATCACGCTCGGCCTATATCAGATGACGCTCATCATGCGGCTCGTCCGTTCCGAGATGCTTGAGGTCTTGCGCCAAGACTACATCCGCTTCGCCCGCGCCCGTGGGCTCAAGGAACGCGCCATCAACTTCCGCCACGCGCTCAAGAACACCCTCGTGCCGGTGATCACGGTCACCGGCCTGCAATTGGGCAGCATCATCGCCTTCGCCATCATCACAGAAACGGTGTTCCAATGGCCGGGCGTGGGCCTGCTCTTTATCAACGCGATCCAGTTCGTCGATATCCCTGTTATGGCTGCCTATCTGATGCTGATTTCCGTCATGTTCGTGGGCATCAACCTGATCGTGGACCTGCTCTACTTTGCCATCGACCCGCGCCTGCGCGTTGACCGGGCGGGAGGACACTAAAATGACCGACGCCACCCAAACCCCGACGACAACAAAGGCACCCACCCGGCTGCAACGCTGGGCCGACAGCGACTTCTACTACCAGTTCAAGCGCTCACCCGTCGCCATCATCAGCTTTGCCGTCGCACTCCTGCTGATCCTCGGCGCGGTCTTCGCCCCGCTCATCGCCCCTTACAACCCGTTCGACCCGGCCTCGCTGAACCTGATGAACGGCTTTTCCAAACCGATGGAGCCCAACGCTTTCACTGGTGACACCTTCTGGCTGGGCACCGACGACCAAGGGCGCGATGTCTTCTCCACCATCCTCTACGGCATGCGTATCTCGCTCTTTGTCGGCGTCGCCGCCGTCCTTTTCGCCATGGTCCTCGGCATCACACTGGGTCTCGTCGCAGGTTACGTCGGCGGCTGGACCGAGACGATCATCATGCGCATCGCCGACGTGCAGTTGACCTTCCCCAGCATCCTCGTCGCCATGCTGATCTTCGGCATCGCCAAGGGCGTGACCCCCGTCGAATACCGCGACCAGATGGCCATCTGGGTGCTGATCATCGCCATCGGCCTGTCCGACTGGGTCCAATTCGCCCGCGTCGTCCGTGGTGCGACTTTGGTGGAAAAGAGCAAGGAATACGTCCAGGCCGCCCGCCTGATCGGTCGCAGCGGCCCCGCCATCATGGTCCGCCACATTCTGCCCAACGTGCTGAGCCCCGTGCTGGTCATCGCCACGATCTCGCTCGCCCTCGCCATCATCGCCGAAGCAACACTCTCCTTCCTCGGCGTCGGAGCCCCACCCACGCAACCGTCGCTGGGCACGCTTATCCGCATCGGCCAGGGGTTCCTCTTCTCCGGCGAATGGTGGATCCTCTTCTTCCCCGCCTGCACGCTCTTGGCGCTCGCGCTCAGCGTCAACCTGCTGGGGGATTGGTTGCGGGATGCACTGAACCCGAGGCTCAGATGACGCGCACCGGTTCCACATCAAAGGCGAATTCGCCCGCCCCGGCGCCCGTGCACCACTCGGCCCCCACGGCCAGCCAATGCACATCACCATCCGGCAAATGCACCACCACACGGCCCTCCTCGACGGTCAGGTTGTTCATGGACACAAGGCTCAGAAGCAACCCGAACGACTGGGCTGTCAAACACATCTCACATACTCCTGTCTCAGCGGCCCGTTTCGGTGCCGTACTCGGGATCAATCTGCGCAAGGAAAGACGCTGGCGTGGCATGTGGCGCACCCGTGCACCATTCGTTGACCACGTAGTGCCACTGCACGTCCCCAGACGTGGCGTGAACCGTGATCACATGGGCGTCGCCCGTGACAAACGCCATCCCCAGGATGTTCAGAAAGGCCGCAAGGGCCTCGGTCGGCAGGCACATGGGCGGTCTCCTCGCTGTGCGCGGTTGTCCTCCCTGTGGTCCTTTTTCCCTACGCTGGCACGGCGCCCGTCCATGACCTATCAAAATGATGCCGCAGCGCAGCAAAAATGCTGCGAACGCGAAATAACGCCCATTTCCTGGGCAAATGCCCGCAAGGAGAGCATCCACAAATGACCTCCCTCCTCGATATCTCCGACCTCTCGGTCCACTACCCGACCCGCAAGGGCACCTTCGTCGCCGTCAACGGCGCCGACCTCACGGTAGCCCCCGGTGAAATCCACGGGCTTGTGGGCGAATCCGGCGCTGGCAAGTCCACCATAGGCGCCGCCGTCATGGGCCTGATCGACCCGCCGGGACATATCGCGGGCGGGACCGTCAGCTTCCAGGGCGACACGATCTCGGGCCGTGACGCTTCGGCCATGCGCGCACTGCGGGGCGCCAAGATCTCGATGATCTTCCAGGACCCGCTCACGTCTCTCAACCCGCTGCTCACGGTCGAGGACCAACTGACCGAAACCATCGAAGCGCACCTCAAACTCGGCGACAAGGCGGCCAAGGCCCGCGCCGTCGACCTGCTCGACCGCGTCGGCATTCCCGACCCGGCAGAACGGGTCAAACAATACCCCCACCAGTTCTCGGGCGGCATGCGGCAACGCGTGGTCATCGCCCTCGCCCTCTGCTCAGAGCCGGATGTTATCATCGCGGACGAGCCCACCACCGCACTCGACGTGTCGATCCAGGCCCAGATCCTGGACCTCATCAAGGAGCTTGCCCGCGAGCGCCAGGTCGGCGTCATCCTCATCACCCACGACATGGGCGTGATCGCCGACACCACCGACCGCGTCACCGTCATGTACCAGGGCGAAGTCGTTGAGTCGGGCACCACCGAACAGGTCATGGGCGCCCCGGCGCACGAATACACCAAATCGCTCATCGCCGCTGTCCCCCGCGCCACGCTCAAGGTCCACCGCTTCCCGCAACTCTCCTATGGCGGCCGCTCCACCCGCTTTGCGATCGAAGACCTCGCGCGCAACTGGCCCACCCCACCCAAATCCAAAACCGGCACGCTGGTGCAGGTGGACAGCATCACCAAGGAGTTCGTCCAGCGCAGCTCCATCATCCCCGCGTGGCGCAAGATGTTCACCGCCGTGGACAAGGTCAGTTTCGACATCCGCGAGGGTGAAGTGTTCGGCCTCGTTGGCGAAAGCGGCTCCGGCAAATCCACCGTCGCCCGCATGATCGCCACGCTCTACCAAACCGACGGCGGGCACATCTACTTCGACGGCACCGACATCACGCAATTGGGCTCGCGGGCCGAACGCGATGCCTACCGCCGCCAGATCCAGATGATCTTTCAGGACCCGTTTTCGTCGCTCAACCCGCGTATGCGCGTGGACGCCATCGTGGCCGAGCCCGTCCTGCACCACAAACTGCTCGAAGGCACCGCCGTCCAGGACCGTGTCGACGAACTGCTCGACCGCGTCGGCCTCGGCGCCGAAGCGGGTCGCAAATACCCCCACGAATTTTCCGGTGGCCAGCGCCAACGCATCTCCATCGCCCGCGCGCTGGCCACACAACCGCGCTTCCTGATCTGCGATGAACCCACCTCCGCCCTCGACGTCTCGATCCAGGCGCAGGTGCTCAACATCCTCAAGGACTTGCAGGAACATCTCGGCCTCACCACGCTGTTCATCAGTCACGACCTGCCCGTCGTCCGCCAGATGTGTGACCGCGTCGGCGTCATGCGGCAGGGCAGAATGGTCGAAGTCACCGACACCGAAACACTCTTCGCGAACCCGCAGGCCGACTACACCAAGGAACTCCTGCGCCTCATGCCCAAACTCGAAGGGCTCTCCACCGAAGGCCTCGAAAACGCTTAAACCCTTCTTCTGATGAAAAATACGATCGGGGGAGCTCGAGGGGGCAGACAGCCCCCTCGTCAGCAAAAATGGATCGCGTCGCGCCGTAGGCGCGCCTGCAATGTAGAAACCCGCAAGGCGTCCTTTGGATCACCGCTCCATCTTCAGCGACAGTGCCCAGGCCAAAGCGCTCAACCCCACAAGCACCAGGACAGACGCGGCCCAGCCCTCCGCCACGAAAAGCTGCCCGATGACAAAAGCACCGACAATCCCGCCCAGATAGTAGCTCGCCAGATACAGCCCATTGGCCGCCGCCGGATCGCTGCGCGCAGTCCGCCCGACATAGCCCGTTGCCACGGACTGGGCAAAAAACAACCCCGCTCCAACCAGCGCCAACCCGGTCAGGAAGATGGCCAACACGGGTACCAACAACAGCAAGAGCCCCAGCAGTGACACCGCCATCGCCCCGTGAAAACTCATCCGCGGTCCAAAACGCGCGACAGAGGCCGCCGCCAACGGCGTCGTCAGAATGGCCGGGGCAAAGACGAAATATACTACACCAATCATCTCCTGCGGCAGGGCAAAGGGCGCCTGTGCCAGCACGAAATTTGCGTAGGTAAAGGTCGAAACGAACACGAAAAGCAAAATGAACCCGACACCCACCATCGCCACCAGCCGCGCATTCTTCAGATGCCCGGCCCAGGCATCGATCACCGATGCGCCGCCTTCGGCGACCGCATCACGCTTGTCCCGCGCCCCGATATAGAAATAGGCGATCAGCGCTCCGATCAGGTTCAACGCCGCAAAACCATAAAAGCTTTCGGCCAGGCCAACCGTCCCCGCAATCTCCGACGCCATCAGCCGCCCGAACAGGTTCGACGCCACATTGCCGGTGATATAGGCCGCCATCGCACCACCGACGGCGGTCAGCGAACACTCCTCGCTCAGATAGGTCAGCGTCAGGGTAAAGGCCGCGGACATGAACATGCCCTGCACGACCCTCAGCAGGGTGAAGGTCGTCAGATCATCGGCAAAAGCCAAGAGCGTGGTGGGCACGCTCAACAGCGCCAGACAGATCCAGATACCCCTTTTCCGATCAATGCGGCGGGCAAAGACGGCCACAAGCAGCGACGCCAGCGCCATCCCGATGGTCGAAGCGTTGACCGCAAATCCCATCGCCGCCGGCGACACGCCATAGGTCTCGACCAGCGTGGGCAGCAAGGCCTGCGCCCCAAACAGATCGATCAACGTAAGAAACGCAATAAGTGCGATCATCGTCGAGCGGCGGATCACCATCCGCCGATCCTCCGGCGCTTTCTCGGCCAACTCGGGGGCAAGCCCCGTCATCCGGGCAGTCACAGCCATGACGCGACCTTCCAATTGCTCAAAACGGGGCGGCACAGCGGGCCTGCCACCACGGTTAAATAGTGGTTAACGCGCCCCGCAAGCCATTGAGAACGCAAGATTTCACTTGTTTGTCCCCGCGGGGACAGATCATCCCCGCCACGATTTCAGCTCGACCACGTTGGCCCCGTGCGGCGCGCCGAAGTCGTCAAACATCTCGCGCAGATCCAGGGTGCTTTCTTTCTCGATCTTGTCGAAATGCGTGCGCAGCCAGCGGTCCGCATGGTCTCGCCCCATGTCGCGCAGATGGATCAGAAACGCCCATTCCGAATTCAGCTTGGACGAGGCATCCAGCGCCAGCATGTCATCACATCCGTCGATCATGTGCATGTTCATCACCCGGTAGTCCTCGTCCGACAACGCGCCCTCCTCGATCAGTCGGTGGATCAGGTCGATGGTGCGCAAGTCCCGCAGAAGCGAGGCGTTGAACGTGATCTCGTTCACCCGGTTCTGAATGTCCCGCGCCCGTCGCGGCGTGCCGGGGCGCTTCAGCGGGTTGATCTGCACGATCACGATGTCAGACGAGGGCGAGTGGTCGATGAAGGGAAAGAGCACCGGGTTCCCCATGAACCCGCCATCCCAATAGGGCACCCCGTCAATCTCCACAGCCTTGAACATGCTGGGCAGGCAGGCCGAAGCCATGACCACATCCAGCGTCACCTCGTGCCGGTGGAACACGCGCGCACGACCCGTCTCGACATTCGTCGCCGAGATATAGAGCCCCATATCATCGCATTTCGCGACCTTGTCGAAGTCGATGAAATCGTCCACGACGTCGCGCAGCGGATTGAACCCCAGCGGGTTCAGATCGTAGGGCGACGCCATCCGGCTCATCATATCCATCATCAGATAGCCGGGCGAAGCATCAAGCGACCACGACCCCAGCATCATGTCGAGCGGCGTGCGCTTGATCGGGCTGCCCTGGCCCGCGCGGCTGACCGCGCGCCAAAAATCCTCCAGCGCCTGTCGCGCGCCGGCAGCGCCCGCGTCATACATGCCTTGTGTCGCGACTACCGCGTTCATGGCTCCGGCAGAGGTACCGCTAATGGCTTCGATCCACAGCCGGTCCTCTTCGAACATTCGGTCCAGCACGCCCCAGGTGAAGGCCCCGTGCGACCCTCCGCCCTGCAGGGCGAGGTTGATGGACTTCTCGTGCCGTTTGGCGCGGCCATTTGTGGCGGACATGATGGCGTTCCCTCTCATGCGGACCCATGTTGGACCACAGGTAAGGATGCCAGTTCCGCGCAACAACTTTGCGACGGTGTTCTCTCGATCACGTGAGAAAACGCGCAAATCGCTGGGGCAATCTGCGCATTTTCGCCTGTTTTCCGAGCGGTTTTGTTACAGCGTCGGGTCGGTCAGCGGCCCAACGTCCAGCCGCGTGACATGCTCGGCCATCCCCGCGGGGAAATGCTGGCGCACCAGCGGATCATGGCCCGGCACCACCAGCTTGGGTGCGCTCGCAAGCCTCTGGATCGTGGCAAATCCGTCCAGCATGTCCTGCATGTCGACGACGATTGGGAACGGCACGCCTTGCAGGAAATTGCCGTAGAAATGCGCAGCATCCGAGGCCAGCACGAGCCAACCCGCCTGCGTGCGCACCCGCACCGCCTGCATCCCCTTTGTATGCCCGCCGACCCGGTGGACAGTGATGCCGTCCGCAATCTCGCTGTCGCCATCGTGGAAGATGACCTTGCCGGAATAAAGCCGCTGCACCGCCTCAACCACGTGGCCCACGGTGAAGGGAAAGCGCAGCGCGTCGTGGCACATGCAGGGGCCGGTGGCATAGGCCATCTCGGCCGTTTGCAGGTGCAGTTGCGCGTTGGGGAAGAGGTGCAAACCGCCTGCGTGATCGAAGTGGAGGTGGGTGACAATGATCTCGGTCACGTCATCGGGTTGCAGGCCGAAGGGCTTCAGCGCCTCGCCCGGATCAAGGCGGATGGGGCGGCCGCGCGCCTGCCCTTCGGCGGCGTCAAAGCCAGTGTCGACGAGGATCACCCGCCCCTCGCCCCGGATGAGCCACATGTAGAAGTCGATCGGGTCCGGCGTGTCGTGATTGTCGTCGAACATGTAGTTGTCGCCACGCACCCGCGCCGTCTGTTCGGCATATTTGATGGCGTAGACCTCGTAGGTCATCTGTCGACCTTTTCGTATGTTTTCAGCGTCTTGTTTGCGATCATGTCACTGATTTTGGGTCCGGTTTCGAGGTAGTGCGGCATCTGCTGGTGCGCCTCGAACGCCGCCAGATCGTCGTAGAGTTCGTAGAGGAAGACGGTGTCGGGCTGGCTGGGGTCCGTGCAGACATCGAACTGTTGGCATCCCGGCTCATCCCGCGCCGAACAGCGGGCGTTGTTCAGGATCAGCGGCATGAAGGCCGCCTGCGTGCCCGGTTTGAGGTCGAAGATCACGGTGACGGCGTAGGGCATGAGGGGGTCCTTCTGGTGGCCTTGCGCAATGGATGCGGAAGAGTATTTGATAAATCATGCGTTAATGTATACACAGATGCATACGAGAAGCGAGTCGCTTTTCATCAGACTATGCCGAAAGGGACCCGTGCCATGACCAAAACCTTTGATATCGCCGTGTTCGAGGGGGATGGGATCGGGCCGGAGATCATGGCGCCGACCGTGAAACTGCTGGATGAGTTGGCATCCGGCTCAGGCTATGCGCTGAACTGGAACCACCTGCCTGCCGGGGCTGCGCATTATGCCAAGACCGGTGAGAGCCTGCCCGCGGCGTCGATGGACGGTGCGCGTGCGGCGGACGCGATCCTGCTGTCGGCGATGGGTCTGCCCAGCATCCGCTATGAGGACGGGACCGAGATTGCGCCACAGATTGAGTTGCGCAAGGCGTTGACGCTGTTTGCCGGGGTGCGGCCCGTTACGATCCGGCCCGGTCAGCCGACGCCGCTGGCCACGGACAAGCCGGTGGATTTCGTGCTGATCCGGGAGAGCACGGAGGGGCTGTTTTACACCCAAGGCTGCGGGGAGGTTGAGGCGGATGAGGCGCGCGAGACCTTGCGGATCACGCGGGAGATTTCTGAACCGTTGTTCCGCTTTGCCTTTGACATGGCGCAGGCGCGCAAGGCGTCGGGTCAGGGTCCGGGCAAGGTGACCTGCGTGGACAAGGCCAATGTGTTCCGCGCTTTCGCGTTCTTTCGTGAGATGTTCGATGCGGAGGCTGCGAAGCATCCGGAGATCGAGGCGGATCATGCTTATGTCGATGCGACCGCCTTGTGGATGGTCGAGCGGCCCTGGTCGTTCGACGTGATGGTCACGGAGAACATGTTTGGTGACATCTTGTCTGATCTGGGGGCCGGATTGATGGGGGGCTTGGGCCTTGCACCTTCGGCGGACATCGGGACCGATCATGCCGTGTTTCAGCCTTGCCATGGGTCGGCCCCGGATATTGCGGGCCAAGGTGTTGCGAACCCGATGGCGATGATCCTGTCTGGCGCGATGATGCTGGAGTGGCTGGCCGGGCGGCATGACGTGCCTGTCATGGCCGCCGATGCAAAGCGGTTGCGCGATGCGGTGGATTCCGTGGTGTCCGAGGGGCATATGCTGACCAGAGACTTGGGCGGCTCGGCAGACACGGCGCAGGTAGTGGCCGCCATTCAGGAGGCGCTGGCATGATACGGGTTGCCTGCGTCGGGGCAGGCTATTTCAGCCAGTTTCACTATGGCAGTTGGGCGCGGATGGAGGGCGTTGAGGTTGTTGGGGCCTGCGATCTGGATCGCGAGAAGGCGGCGGCGACGGGTGCGCCTGCCTTTGACGATCTGGGGGCGATGCTCACCGAAGCCGCGCCTGATCTGCTGGATGTGATCCTGCCGCCGCCCGCCCATGCGGCGACCATCCGGGCTGCACTGACGGCGGGCGTGAAGTGGATCATTTGTCAGAAGCCGTTTTGCATGGATCTGAAGGAAGCGCGCGGGATTGTCGCCGAGGCGTACGCCGCCGGGGCGCGGTTGGTGGTGCATGAGAATTTTCGGTTTCAGCCGTGGTATCGCGCCATCAAGGCGGAACTGGAGGCCGGGGCGATTGGCGAGGTGCTGAACGCGACCTTTCGTTTGCGCCCCGGCGATGGTCAGGGGCCGGAGGCCTATCTGGACCGGCAGCCCTATTTTCAGAAGATGCCCCGCTTTCTCGTGCATGAGACGGCGGTGCATTGGGTGGATACCTTTGCCTATCTGTTTGGGCCCGCGGAGGCTGTTTATGCTGATTTGCGCCGGATCAACCCTGTGATTGCGGGGGAGGATGCGGGGCATGTGATCTTTGATCATGGGCCGGTGCGGGCGCTCTTTGACGGGAACCGGCATCTGGATCATGTGGCGGACAATCTGCGCCGGACGATGGGTGAGGCGTTGATCGAGGGGACGCGCGGGGAGTTGTCCTTGCATGGGGATGGGTCGGTGACGCGGCGCGGGTTTGGTTCGGATGTGGTTGAGACGGTGCTTGGTCCCGATACGTGGGACGGGTTTGGCGGGGATTGCGTGCATGCGCTGCAATCGCATGTGATCCGCGCGATGGTGGATGGCACGGCGTTGGAGAATGAGGCGCGGGACTATCTGCGGGTGATTGCGGTGAAGGATGCGATCTATGCCTCGGCTGACGCGGGACGGAAGATCGTGCTGGAGGAGGCGTGATGGGGGCCATGAGCAATGTGGAACGGGCCGTGTCGGCGCTGCGCCAGATGATCTTTGCCGGAGAGTTGCCGCCGGGGTCCGATCATCTTGAGACGGAGTTGGCCGAGAAGCTGGGCATGTCGCGCACGCCGGTGCGCGAGGCGGCGTTGATGTTGCAGGCGCAGGGGCTGGTCGAGATGCGCCCGCGCCGGGGTATTCGGATCACCCCTGTGTCGGCGGCGGATATGGCGGAGATTTACGACATCCTGACGGAATTGGAGAGCCTGGCAGCCGCACGGGCGGCGGAGGCGCAGTATTCGAAGGCGGATTTGGCCAATCTGGCGACGGCCATTCGGGATATGGATGGGGCGCTTGCGCGCGATGATCTGCGCGCCTGGGCCGAGGCGGATGACCGGTTTCATCGCGAGTTGGTGCGGCTGGGGCGCAATGCGCGGCTGAGCATGGTGGTGTCGGTGATGCGCGATCAGGTGCGGCGGGCGCGGGCGACAACGCTATTCATGCGGCCCAAGCCGAAACAGTCGAACGAGGATCATCGGGTGGTCTATCAGGCCATCGCGCGGGGGGATGCGAAGACGGCGCATGACACGCACCACGCGCATCGGCAGGCGGCGCGGGATATGTTGGTGGCGCTTTTGGAGAAGCACCAGTTTCATGGGCTCTAGGAGGTGTGGAGCTTGGTCAGTTCTTCGGACCCGCGCCGGAGGGCCGGCAGGAAGTCGATCAGGTCCACGAGGCTGCGGCGTTGGATGGGCGCGTGGGCCGATAGCGTTGCGAGCAGCTTGCCCTGCCCGTCCCAGATGGGAACGGCGACGGCAGCCATGCCCGGCATGAACTCTTCATTATCGGTGGAATAGCCCCGCATGCGGGTCGTTTCCAGCTCGGCCTTGATGGCGTCGATGTCTGTGAGTGTGCCCTCGGTATGCGCCTCGAGCGGGCGGGCGGTCAGGACGGTGCGCAGAATGTGCGGGCGCAGGGTCGAGAGGTACATCTTGCCCGATGCTGTGCAGTGGAACGGGACTTGGCTGCCGATGGGCAGTTGGATGCGCAGCGGCCATTGGGTTTCGACACGGTCGAGATAGGTCATCCCCTCGCGGTCGGCAGTGGCGAGGTTGCACGTCTCGCCCACCTCTTCGGCCACGCTGCGCAGGATCGTGAGGCGCGCGGTGCGCAGATGCTCGGATGACACTGTGCTGATGGCCAGGGCCCGCAGACGGGGCCCGGGGCCGTAGCTGCGACCGTCGAGGTCGCGTTGCAGGAACCCCTCGGCCTCGGCCGTCTGTAGCAGACGGTGGACGGTGGGTTTCGGCAGACCCAATGCATCGATCAGGTCTGTCGGTTTGACGGCCACCCCGCGCTTGGCGACCTCCTCCATCACCATCAGCAGACGCAGATTGGTGGGGATTTGGCTTTCCTTGCGGGGGCGGTGATCGTCGGGCATGGCGCGTACGGTTTATCTTTCCGGCAGCAGGATCAGGGCTAGGTCAGGGACCAGCGACACCAGGATCCACACTGAAATCAGAGCAAACAGATAGGGCACCGTATAGCGCAAGAGCTTGAAGTAGGGAACGCCTGTCACGCCTGACGCAACGTATAGGTTCAGGCCGTAAGGCGGAGTGATGAAGCCGATGGAGGCCCCCACGAGAAAGATCACGGCAAAGTGGATCGGATCGACGCCGATATTGGCCGCAATCGGCGCAAGGATCGGGGCGAGGATGATCGTCACAGGCAGTGATTCCAGAACCATGCCGAAGATGAACACGATGGCCATGGCCGTGAACAGGACCGGGTAGAACCCGCCCATCGACGTCACGAAGTTGCCGATCACCTCCTGCGCGCCCAGAAGCGACAGGATCTGCTGCATCACAACCGAGATGGCGATCAGCGGCGCGAGGATGCCCGTGATCTGGGCCGAGCGCATGACGATGCCGGGTATCTGCGGGATGGTGAACCCTTCGACCACCAGCATTGAGACGGCGGATTTTTCCGACCAATCCTTGCTCTGGTCCATGTTGAGTGTCTTGGAGATCACCCAGCTCACGAGGCCCGCGATGATGCCGAAGCCCACGGTCACGCCCGCCGCTTCGGTGGGAGAGAACTTGCCGGTGTAGATGCCCCAGAGCACAAGGCCGATGGCGAAGAAGCCGAGCCAGGCGCCGAGACCGGTTTTGAACACCCGGAAGGGCGACAGGGCAATCAGGTAGCCCCAGCCGTTGCGCCAGCAGATGATGAAGCAGGCGAGCATCATGCCCAGAACCATGAGCGAGCCGGGGATGATACCGGCAACGAACAGGTCCGAGATGGGCAGGTTCATCAGGAAGCCGTAGACGATGAAGATGATCGACGGCGGGATGATGATGCCGACGGTGCCGCCCGCAGCCGCTGTCGCGGCAGAGAAGCGTTCGTCATAGCCGCCCTTGACCATTTCGGGGTGCAGCATCGAACCGATGGTGGCCGTCGTGGCCGAGTTCGAGCCGGAGATCGCGGCGAAGAGGCCGCAAGCACCCAGCGAGGCCATGGCGAGGCCGCCCCTGATCCAGCCGAGGCAGGCATAGGCAAAGTCCGACAGTCGCCGGGCGATGCCCGAGCGGTTGATCAAGTCACCTGTCAGGATGAAGAGCGGCATGGCCAGAAGCGCAAAGCCGTCCGTAAACACGTCCTGCAGGGCTGCGCCCATGTTCAGCAGTTGCAGGTCCAGAACGTAGGACATGCCGATGACCCAGTAGGCGATGACCAGGAACACCGGCACGCCCATCATGAAGAACAGGGTAACGCCGATGGAAATCAGCGTGATGAGGGTTGGATCGCTCATGCGTCACCTCCGATCACAGCGGCTTCGATCATCTCGTTGCCATTGCGGTATTTGTTGATGTCTTTCACGAGGTTTTCGAACACGCGAGCGGTCAGCAGAATAAATGCGATGGGCACGGTGCCCAGGAACCACCACTGCATCACGTTGTCGGTGCCGAGCATGATGGCAAAGTTGGCCGCAGCACGGACGGTTTCCTGCGATGTGGTGACAACCACGATCCACGCAAAGCAGAACCACAATATGGCATCGAGGATCAGAAGGGCGAATTGAACGACCCGCGGTGATCCGCGGCGGAACTCGGCAAAGGCGAGGTGCGTGCGCAGCTTGACGTTATAGCTGCACCCGACCCAGGTCATAATGAGGAACAGGAAGGGTGGCAGCGTCGTCGACCAGGCAGGCTGGCCGCTGAGGTAGAAACGCTGGATCACGCCCGCAAAGATGATGTAGCCGATAGCGAGGTACGCGATAACCATCACGGCCGGTTCCAAGTTGCGTTCGATGAAGGGGACCGCGCGATAAAGCAGCGCGACCAAGACGCCGCCCAAGAAGGTGACGATGAAACCCAGCGGCCACATTCCGGCATTGCCGCGCAGAGCGGTTTGCATCTCGAATGAGTCGGCTGTCATTAGGGCTGAGATGATCTCTCCCATGCCCGCGATCATGTCCATGATGCACCTCCCTCGTGCCTTGCATAGCCGTTCCGACATCTTGTCGTGTCAGGACACGGAAATCCACGCCGGTGTGGACCGGCATGGATTGTTGCCTGGGCAAAGATGCCCAAGCATTTGATTTTGCGAGAAATCCGGTCGGCGGATTAACCGCGCCACCAGCGGCGGGGCTCGACGTTCTCGGCCAGGGTGTGCGGGTTCTGGCGAACACCGTCGTAGATTTCCTGGTACGTGTCGATGCCGTCGGCCCAACCGTTGATCCGCTCGCGCCACTGCTCCCACAGTTGCGGTTGGAACTCGGGCGAGCACTGCTCTTCCGCTTTCTTGATCTCTGCGTCGGACAATGCGGCGACGCGCACGTTGTTCTGGGCAAAGATGGTGTCCGGACCCTGGTGCGGGTGCGAGAAACCAACGGTGTTGACCAGCGCAGCTTCGTTTGCGGCCTGGACGTGCACCTGTGTCAGGTAGGACGATTCCATCACCGCGTCTTGCAGCTCGCCCGACAGGTTGTCGAAGCTTTGCGCGTTCATGGCGGTGTGTTCTGTGCCGCAGAAGAAACGCAGGTCGACACATTGGCTGACGACGGGCGACATGTTGGCGTAGGCCACGGCCGATGCCCATGTTTCGGCGCCATCGATCAGGCCCTGCTTCAGACCGTCGAGGGTTTCTTCCCATGCCACGGGCACAGGGTTCAGGCCAAGCGCGTTCATGGCAATACGGCCAAGCTGCGTGCCGGTCACGCGGTTCTTGGTGCCGCGCAGAACATCGATGTTGTCGACCGTGGGCTTGTCTTCCCACGCCAGGCCCAGCTGGATCCCGCGCAGTTCGGCGTGGGTGAAGAGGAACTTCAGGCCGTGACGCTTCTCGAACGGGTCGCGCAGGATGCGCTGGCTGTCCGGGCTGTACATGAAGTAGTACTGGTCGGCCCGGCTGCGGAACATGTAGGCATAGTCCAGCACGTTCAGATAGGGTGCACCACCGGCGGAGTTCTGGGTCGACGCGGCGTAGAGGTCGACGATCCCCTGCTGCGCTTTTTCAACGCAAGAGAGCTGACCGCAGATCTGGTTGTTGCCGATGAACTCGATGCGAATCTCACCGTCTGTGCGTTCTTCAAGGTCGCGGGCGAACTCAAGGCAGCCTGCGCGCTCGATCAGCAGGTTCTGCTGGTTGAAGCCGGCAGCGCCAAATTTCAGCACGTGCTTGGGCTCTTTCGCGAACCGTTTTTCGTAGGTTGATTCTGCCGCCGCAGCCAGATTGGCAAGGCTCATCGCACCACCGAAGCTACCCGCTGCAAGCAGCGTGGAGCTCAGGCCATACCGACCAGCCACACGGAACAGATCGCGGCGCGAAATGCCCGCGAGGTTTTTCTCAAGTTTCATGCAATCCTCCCTGATACGCATTATTGAGACGTTTTATCTCAGAAAAGGCTAGCGCAGCGAAAACAATCTGCCTAGTCTTTTTTTGACTTTAAGTTCGGGAGGGGTCGTTTTGGAAGCCGATTATGTCATCGTGGGTGCCGGAAGCTCTGGTTGCGTGATTGCAAATCGCCTGAGCGAGGACCCAAACACCAAGGTTGTCTTGCTTGAAGCAGGCGGCCGGGACTGGAATCCGTGGATTCACATTCCCGTGGGGTACTTCAAGACGATCCACAATCCGAATGTCGACTGGTGCTACAAGACCGAGCCCGATCCGGGCCTGAATGGACGGTCCATCGAGTGGCCGCGTGGCAAGGTGCTCGGCGGCTCATCATCGCTGAACGGGCTGCTCTATGTCAGGGGCCAGCCGCAGGACTATGACCGCTGGGCGCAGATGGGCAATCGCGGCTGGGCGTGGGACGATGTGCTGCCCCTTTTCAAGCGGTCGGAGAAGAACGAGCGAGGCGCGGACGAGTTTCACGGCGACCAGGGAAACCTGTCGGTATCCAACATGCGCATCCAGCGACCGATCACCGATGCGTGGGTCGCCGCCGCACAGGCGGCAGGCTACAAGTTCAACCCCGATTACAACGGCGCGGATCAGGAAGGTGTTGGTTTCTTTCAATTAACCGCCCGCAACGGACGGCGGTGTTCGTCTGCCGTGGCGTTCCTGAACCCGGCCCGCAGCCGCGAGAATCTGAACATCGTCACCCATGCCCAGGTCGAAAAAATCGAGCTGGATGGCAAGAAGGTGACGGGTGTGTCCTACCGCGACAAGGGCGGGACATGGCAGACCGTGAAGGCCCGCAAGGAGGTGATCCTGTCAGGCGGTTCCATCAACTCGCCGCAGCTTCTGATGCTGTCGGGAATCGGGGAAGCTGCCCAACTTCAGGAGCATGGGATCGACGTGGTTGCCGACCTGCCAGGCGTGGGCAAGAACCTGCAGGATCACCTGCAGGCGCGGCTTGTCTACAAGTGTAACGAACCCACGCTGAACGACGAGGTGTCGAGCCTGTTCGGGCAGGCCAAGATCGGCCTCAAATACATGATGTTCAGGGCCGGTCCGATGACCATGGCGGCGAGCCTCGCCACCGGGTTCATGAAGACGCGGGAGGATCTCGAGACGCCGGATATCCAGTTCCACGTCCAGCCTCTTTCTGCCGAAAACCCCGGCAAAGGCGCTGACCCGTTTTCGGCCTTCACCATGTCGGTGTGCCAGCTTCGGCCCGAATCAAAGGGGGAGATTCGGCTCCAAAGCAAGGACGGGCGCACCTATCCGAAGATCATCGCGAACTACCTGAGCACCGAAACCGACTGCCGTACGGTGGTCGACGGGGTCAATATTGCGCGGAATATCGCCCGCCATGCGCCGCTGACCTCGAAAATCTCGGAAGAATATCGGCCCCACGCAGACTTGCCCATGGACGATTACGAGGCAACGCTGGACTGGGCGCGCAACAATACAGCATCAATCTATCACCCGACCGGCACTTGCAAAATGGGGTCGGACAAGAGCGCAGTGGTGGATGATCAGCTACGTGTGCACGGCATAACCGGCTTGCGGGTTGCGGATTGTTCAATCATGCCGGAGATCGTAAGCGGCAACACCAATGCCCCTGCCATCATGATCGGCGAAAAGGCATCGGACCTGATCCGCGGCGTGGCTTAACCGCTGCGCCAGAGCGGCTCGGGTTCGTGCAGGGTTTGCAACTGATCCACCGGCACGCCCGAGACGCGATCAATCAGCAGACGGGCCAGTTCGCGGCCTGTCGCCACCAGATCCTCGGCCACTGTGTCGATCTGCGGATAGAGCGTGGGCAGGATCTGGGTCGTCTGGCGGCAGATCAGGTCATAATCGCGGCCCAGCGCCTGACCTTTGTCGGCCATACCGCCCATCAGGGCGAGGGTCGCCAACTCATTGTTACTGATGATCGCATCGAAAGGGTCCCCGCGTTGCGCAAGCGACTGCCCAAAGGCGCGGGCCGTATCGGTTGAGATCAGGATACCGGTTTCCGTCGCCACCTCTCCGGTCATGCCATGCCCTGCCAGCGCGCGGTGAAAGCCGCCAGTGATCTTGGCAAAGTTGGTGGTGGCGTCATCCTCGGCCACGAGAACGAAGCGCTTGCGCCCGCGCGCGATTAACCGTTCCACAGCCATCTCGACATACCGCTCGGCATGAAAGTCGTGGAAGGCATGGGCAGCATAGAACTCTGTCCGCCCGTGCGAGACAAAAGGAAAATCCGCGTCGATCAACATCTGCACCCTGGGGTCACGCGCACTGGTGTGGGTCAGGATGATTCCGTCGGACGTGCGGTTTTGCAGCACGTAGCGCACTGAGTCCTCGGGCGTGGCGCCCTGCAGGTCAGGGATGACGTTCAGGTGATACTTGGTGCCGGACAGGTGCGCCCCGATCCCTTCGATCATCTGGCGTGTGTAGTCGATGGTGTTCTTGGCCGGTGACAGCACCAGCGTCAGGACGTTGGTCTGACCCGTACGTAAACGTACGCCCGCACGATTGGGCACATAACCAACTTCGGCCGCAGCGCGAGCGATCTTGTCGCGCGTTTCCTTTTTCAACCGCGACCCGTCGCGCAGGGACAGCGACACGGTCGACAGGCTGAGACCGGTGATCTCGGCAATTGTCTTGAGCGTCGGTGGTTTGCGGGTCGGGTCGGCCATGGCCTGCCTAGGAAAATGGATATTGGTCACTGGAGGTAACAGAACAGGCTGCGGTCCTTCGATCAACCGCGAATCAAAGTGCATCGTTGCAACTTTTTTGGCGTATGGGATGCCGCATCGCGGCAAAAATATGATTTTTCTCATATTTTTTGGGAATTTCCGTGATGGAGAAATCTATTGCATCGTTGCAATTATCTGCGACCATTTATGGCAGGTTCCGTTCGGATGCTGCGCAGGCGACTGAACCAAAAGACGATCAAAGGGAGGACACCACATGACCGCAACCAAAGGTCTGATGACCGGCACGGCAATGGCCCTTGTGCTGGGCGCAAGCGCCGCAATGGCCGAGGACATCCGTTTCTGGACAACCGAGGAACAGCCCGAGCGGCTTGCCAAACAGCAGGAGATGGCAGCCCAATTTGAAGAGGCGACCGGCAACTCTGTCGAAGTGATCCCGGTCAGCGAAACCGATTTGGGCACGCGCGCCACGGCCGCCTTTGCCGCAGGCGATCTGCCGGACGTGATCTACCACTCGCTGCAATATGCGCTGCCATGGGCCGAAGCAGGTATTCTGGACACCGAGGCCGCAACCGAAGTTGTGGACGGTCTTGGCCGCGACACCTTTGCCGAAGGGCCGCTGTCTATGGCGGCCTATGATGGCGACATTGCCTCTGTCCCCGTGGATGGCTGGACGCAGATGGTTGTTTATCGCGCGGATCTGTTCGAAGAGAAGGGACTGGAGCCGCCGAACACATATGCCAATGTGCTGGCCGCGATCGGGGCGCTGCATAATCCGCCGGAGATGTATGGCTTTGTCGCGGCGACCAAGGTGGACGAGAACTTCATGTCTCAGGTTCTTGAGCATGTGTTCCTTGCCAATGGCGTGAGCCCAGTGGGCGACGGCGGGTTCCAGGAACTGGATGTGGCAGCCACGACCGAGGTGCTGGATTTCTATAAGGCCATTGCTGAAGCATCCCCGCCAGGTGAGCTCTATTGGAAGCAGTCACGCGAGATCTACTTCGCCGGTGGTGCAGCCATGATCATCTGGTCGCCCTTCATTCTTGACGAGTTGGCCGGGTTGCGTGACAGCGCAGCACCCACCATCAACGATGATCCGACGACCAAGGAGTTGGCGGCCAAGACGGGTATCGTCACCAACTTTGCCGGTCCATCGAACCCGGACGGTGCCGCATGGGGAGATGTGCGGTATTTCGGGATCACGTCCGATGCGGACACCGAGGTGGCGCAGGCCTTTGTCGAGTTTTCGATGAATGACGGCTATATGCAGACCCTGTCCATCGCCGCCGAAGGCAAATTTCCCGTTCGGACGGGCACCGCCGATGCGCCGGACAAGTTTTCGGCCGCATGGTCGGAGATCCCCGTGGGTGTGGATCGCAAGGCGCCGATGAAAGATCTGTATTCCGCCGAGATGCTGGACGAGATCGTGGGTGGTCTGAAGGTGGCCCAGCGCTGGGGTGTCGCGGAAGGACAGTTGGCGCTCGCATCGAAGATGATCAACAGCCAGGCGATCAACCGCATCGTGCGTCAGTATATTGACGGCGAGGTGGATGCCGCTGGTGCCGTGGCCGCGATGAACAGCGAGCTGTCGGCGATCAACTAAGGCCCGCGCGGTCATCGAGAGGGCGGCTGCGCCTGCCCTCTCTCTTCCCCCGCTCCCGAGTTCCCAATGACCCACCCTACCCCACCGAGCACCCGTGGTGCGCTTGAACGCCGCGAGGCACGGCTGGCCTGGTCGCTGCTGCTGCCCACCATCGCCATCGTGAGCCTGGTGATTGTGCTGCCGCTGCTGGCGATCTTCTGGATCAGCTTCAAGCCTGTGGGCCTTGCCGATCTGCGCCCCGTGGCCCCAGTGGTCCGCGAGAGCCTGCGCGAGCGATCGGGCGCGATGGTGATCGAGTACCGGGTGCGCAATTCGTCCCAGCAGAAAGAGATTGTCGGGATGGGGTTCACCGACACGCTGCATGATGGTGTGACGCTAGGGGCGCTGCCTGAGGAGTGCGCGGTCGACGGGGGTCTGCTGCGCTGTACTTTTGGCGATGTGGAAGGCGGCTTCAACGAACGTATTCGCATCCCCGTCACGTTGGACGGTGACTCGGACACGCTGGAAGAGATCGTCGAGGGCAGCGCGCCGTCGGGTTATGGCACCGGCGACAACATCCTGACGAATTCCGAGTTCACGCTCGACAATTTCGCCCGCATCTTTGACGGGGACGAGTTCTGGTCCGTGCTTTGGGCCACGACGTTCTACACGGTCTTTGGCACGATTGGCGCGCTTGTCGTCGGGCTGTTTGCGGCACTGCTGCTCAATAAGTCGTTCCGCGGCAAGGGTGTGCTAAGGGGCCTTTATCTGTTTCCCTATGTGTCTCCCATCATCGCCGTGGCCTTTACTTGGGTGACTCTACTCGATCCCTTCTCAGGCTCGCTGAATGCACTCTTGATCCAGATGGGCGTGACCGACAGCCCCATCAACTTCTTCGGGCAGCGGCCCCTCGCCCTGATCATGGTCACGGTATTCGAGATATGGCGGTATTTCCCGCTGTCCTTCCTGTTCATTCTGGCCCGTATGCAGTCCATCGACACGGACATGTACGAGGCGGCCGACATGGACGGCGCCTCGCCGTTCCAGAAATTCTGGTATCTGTCGCTGCCGATGCTTCTGGGCATCCTGTCGGTCCTGTTCCTGTTGCGCTTTATCTGGACTTTCAACAAGTTCGACGACATTTTCCTGCTGACCGGGGGCAATGCGGGTACGCGCACGCTGACCGTGAACGTGTACGAACAGGCCTTTGCCATCTCGAATATCGGCGCTGGTGCTGCGGTGGCGGTGGTGATCTTTGCCACGCTTTTGCTCTTCAGTTTTTTCTTCTTCAAATACATCAGCCAGGAGGAAGGACTGTGAGGGTGGATGCCGCAAAACAAGTTTGCGTCTCGCCTGCGGCGGGCGGGGTGCAGGGGCGCTGCCCCTCTTGGCCTGACGGCCAATTCACCCCGGCATATTTGACGAACAATGAAGGGGCACGGCCATGAGCATGTTGCGTCAAGGTGCTGTGACCGGAGGGCTGATCGGGCTGTTCTGGGCCTTTATCATTGCGATCACGGTGTCCGTCACATTGTCCTTTGCGTCCGGTCTTGGCTTCCGGCCCGGGTCGCTGGGGTGTCTGGTCCTCGGGCTGGGCGGTGGCTTGGCTGCTGTCTACCTGCGCGATGCTCGGATGCTTGCGGGCGGTGTCATCCTGTTATCGGTTGTGCTGATGTTCACGCCACTTTCACCGATCCTGTTCGGTGAGGGCGTGCCGGTGTTCTGGCAGGTAATGGCAGCGCTGTCCTTTGGCCTGTTCATGATCTGGCCTCTTAACATCATGCTGGTCGAGGCGCACCCCGGTGCCATGAGCCGCCATGCGTTCGAAGACGCGGTGATCCGGTTCCTCACCGGTTTCGGCTACATCGTCTTCACCGCCGTCGTGCTGATCCCCTTCTATGTCATGGTGATGACCAGCCTGAAGTCGCAGCAGGCGCTTCTGCGCAATCCGCTGGATTTCTCGATCGAACTCAGCAGGGGCTGGGATCTGTTTCGCAGCTACGCCGAGCTGTTCGGGCAATTCAACTTCGGCAGCTATCTGTGGACGAGCTTTTACGTCTCGGTGCTGACAGTGCTGATCACGCTGCTGTTCAGCGTCCCCGGTGCTTACGCCGTGGCCCGGCTGCGCTTTCGGGGGCGGGCCGCGTTCTCACGGTCGATCCTGCTGATCTACATGGTGCCGATGATCGTGCTGGCGCTGCCCATTTACATCGCATTTTCCATGACGGGCCTGCGCAACACCATTCCGGGGCTGTTGATGATTTATCCGGTCACCACCATCCCCGTGGCGCTTTACATGCTGCAAGGTTATTTCCGCGGCCTGCCGGGTGAGGTCGAGGAAGCAGGGCTGATGGACGGCCTCAGCCGCCTGCAGGTGATCTGGAAAATCACCCTGCCCCTGTCGCTGCCCGCGATGGTGTCGGTGTCTCTCTACGTCTTCATGATCGCCTGGAACGAGTTCCTGCTGGCCTTCATGCTGCTGGACGATCCGTCAAAATTCACGCTGACGCGCGGCGTCGCCATGCTGAACTCTTCTGAAATTCCACGCCAGCACCTGATGGCGGGTGCAGTGATCGCGACCTTGCCGATCATGGCCCTGTTCCTGGGGCTGGAGCGGTTCATGACGAAAGGGCTGACCGCCGGGTCAGTGAAGGGATGATGCGAGACATAACATCGACCGACATGCGCGACGAAGAGGCGCGCGCGATCCTCAAGCGCAACGACCGGGGGGGCTACACGATCCCGACCTCGGGCCTTTATCCCTACCAGTGGAATTGGGACAGCGCCTTTGCCGCCGTGGGCTTTGCCGAATTTGACATCGACCGCGCATGGGCAGAGATCGAGACGCTGTTTTCCGGCCAATGGGACAACGGCATGGTGCCGCATATCCTGTTCCACGTGCCAGATGACGGGTATTTCCCGAACCATGACGTCTGGCAAGGCACGGGACCGATCCCGTCCTCCGGCATCAGCCAACCGCCTGTGGCCGCGACCATGGCGCGGCTGGTGCTGGACAAAGACCCCGATGCCGGACGCACCCGCATGGCCGCGCTCTACCCCAAAATGTTGGCGTGGCACCGTTGGTTCATGGACTGGCGTCTGGACGACGGCGCCGTGTGCGTCACGCACCCTTGGGAGGCCGGGCGTGACAACGCCCCGGATTGGGACGCGGCCATGGCCGCGATCACGCCCGACGGTGTGGGAGACTACACCCGCCGCGACACCACCCATGTGGACAGCTCCATGCGGCCCACAAAATACGACTACGACCGTTACATCTGGCTGGTCCAACGCGGGGCGCGACTGGGCTGGGACGAGGCCGCGATGCTTGAAAACACCCCCTTTCGCGTGGCTGACCCGACCATGACCTTTATCCTCCTGCGCGCGACCCGTGATCTGATCATGCTCGGACAGATGTTGGGGGAACCCGTGACCGAACTCGAGGGATGGGTGGCGCGGCTTGAAGCGGGCGCGCAGACCCTCTGGAACCCGGCGCTTGGCTGTTTTGACAGCCGCGATGTCGTGGGCGGCAGCTGGGCCGGCTCAATCTCGAACGCCTCTTTCCTGTGCTGGTATGCCGGTATCGACGCGCCGGACATGCACACACGGCTGGCGGAGGTGCGGGCCCTGACCAAATATGGCGTGCCCTCGCTCAGCCCGGATGACCACCGCTTTGACGGCAAACGGTACTGGCGCGGGCCGGTCTGGGGCATGATGAACATGATGATCGGGATGGGCCTGACCGAGATGGGTCTGCCGCAGGGCGAAGACGTGCGCCGCAGCACAGGCGACCTGATCGCAGAGCACGGGTTTGCGGAATATTTCGACCCGCGCGACGGATCACCCGCCGGTGGTGGCACCTTCACCTGGACGGCGGCTGTTTGGCTGGCCTGGGCCTCTCCCTCACGTCAAGGAGCCTGAACTGATGGGCGCGATTACACTGAACGCCGTCGAGAAATGGTATGGCGAGGTGCAGGTGATCAAGGGCGTGGACCTTGCCATAAACGATGGCGAGTTCATCGTGTTTGTTGGCCCATCCGGCTGCGGCAAATCCACTTTGCTACGCATGATTGGTGGCCTCGAGGACATCAGCCGCGGGTCGCTGGACATCGACGGGCAGGACGTGACCGACCAGCCGCCATCCAAGCGGGGCTTGTCGATGGTGTTTCAATCCTACGCGCTCTACCCGCACATGTCGGTGCGCGACAATATGGGGTTCTCGTTGAAAACGGCGGGCGCGCCAAAGGCGGAGATAACGGAGAAGGTAGATGCGGCAGCCGCCACGCTGAAGCTGGATCAGTATCTGGATCGGCGGCCCAAGGACCTGTCGGGGGGCCAGCGCCAGCGGGTCGCGATTGGCCGGTCTATCGTGCGCGAGCCGACTGCGTTCCTGTTTGACGAGCCGCTCTCGAACCTTGACGCCGCGCTGCGGGTCGAGATGCGGTACGAGATTTCCAAACTGCACCAGGCGCTGTCGGCCACGATGATCTATGTCACGCACGATCAGGTGGAAGCGATGACGCTGGCCGACCGGATCGTGGTGCTGGATGCGGGGCAGATCATCCAGGTGGGCACCCCGCGTGAACTCTACAACCACCCCGGCAACGTCTTCGTGGCGCAGTTCATCGGGAGCCCCAAGATGAATGTCTTTGCCTGCTCGGCGTCGGGTGGCAGCTACACCGTGCCCGGAGGCCGGACGGGACCGTATCCGGTGGCGGATGGCGCGACGCAGATGGGTATTCGACCGGAGCACATCACTGTGGATGCCGCCGGAGCGGGCCAGTGCGACGGGACGGTTGACGTGATCGAGTATCTGGGCGCCGACACATTCGTGCTGCTCGACTGTGGTGCTGCCGGGCAAATCAACGTGCGGATTTCTGGCGATGCGGACCTGCAGGTCGGGGATGTGGTAGGGCTCAGCTTTGACGCGGCACGGACGCATTTCTTTGATGCGGATGGGAAAACGATAAAGGCGTAAGCCGCACCAAGGTATCGTTCAATCGTCCCATTCCACGTCGAACTTCGTGACCACGGCGCGCACCTGATCTTCCGTCAGCCCCTGCGCGCCCATGCTGCGCGTCATTAGCGCCAACCGCGCGGTGTCCTCAAGCTCCTCAATCGCGTTGCAAGCGGCCTCGACATCCTTGCCCGCAACCACGGGTCCATGATTGGCCAGCATCACCGCGGACCGCTTGCCCGCCAGACCGCGCACTGCCTCTCCCATGGCCCGATCGCCGGGCAGGAAGAACGGCAGAAGCTGCACCTTTCCAAGCTTCATGATCCCGTAGGGTGTCAGCGGCGGCAGGAAGTTGTCTGCATCCGTGTCCGGCAACATCGACAGGGCGACCGAGTGGCAGGAATGCAGGTGCACCACCGCACCTGCCGTGCTGCGCGTGTCGTAGAAGGCTGTGTGCAGCGGCATTTCCTTGGTCGGTTTGTCCCCCGCCACATGCTTGCCTTGCGGATCGAACCGGCTGAGCCGCCCAGGATCAAGACGGCCAAAACTCGTGCCAGTGGGCGAGACAAGCAGCCCGCCATCCTCGGTCCGGGCCGAGATATTTCCAGTGGAGCCATGGGTCAGCCCGCGATCAAAGAGCGACTTGGCCAGAAGGCAGATTTGTTCGCGCAGCGCGCTTTCCGCACTCATCCCGCCAGCACCGTGTTTGCCTTTTCAAAGAAGTCCTCGGCCCCGAAGTTCCCGGATTTTAGGGCGACAACCAGATCGGGTCCGGCGCGCAAAGCGGGTACGCCCGGATCGATCTCTGGGCCTATCTCAAGGGTATCGAGACCCAAACCTTCGATCACCGCACCCGACGTCTCGCCTCCGGCTGTTATAATCCGTGTTGCTCCGCCATCACGCACGGCGCGGGCAAAATCTGCAAAGAACCCTTCAAGCGCCGATGCCGACGCCTCGCGCCCGAACTGATGCTGCACCTGCCGCACGACATCCGGATCGGCAGAGGAATAGAGCAACGGCACGCCATCCTGAGCCAAGGCCCAAGTCGCAGCTTCCCCAGCCGTCAACCGCCCTTCGATCACATCCGCCGCGACAACCTCGCGCGCCGGATGCTGCGCCGCATGACGCGCCACCTGCGCGCGCGTGGCGATGGAACAGGAGCCCGACAGCGCCACCGCCCGACCCGTCTGCCCCGTCCACGGCACAGCCCCTGCTACGCACCCGAAATTCGCGGGCAGACCCAGCGCGACGCCCGACCCGCCGGTGACCAGTGAAAGGTCCTCAGCCGCAGCCCCGATCGCACGCAAATCCTCGTCCCGGATCGCGTCGACGACGATATGCCGCTTGCCTGCATCCTGCGCCGCCTGCAAGGCCGAGCGGATCGCCTCCGCCCCGGCAAAAACCGATGCCGCACCCACATGGCCCACCTCGTGCCGCGTCTGCGGCGCCAGCCAGCGGCGCAAGTCGGGGTCGGTCATCGGCGTCAGCGGGTGGTTCTGCATCCCGCTCTCGCTGAGCAGAACGTCATTCACGAACAAATGCCCTTGGTACACCGACCGCCCTGTGCCCGGAAATGCCGGGCAGACAATCACTTGATGGGCATCTAAAGCTTCGGCCAAAGCATCCGCAACAGGACCAATGTTACCCTCAGGCGTCGAGTCGAAGGTGGAACAATATTTGAAGAAAAACTGCGTGCACCCCTGCGCCTTGAGCCACGCTAACGCCTCAAGCGACTTCGCCACAGCCTCGCCAGGATCAATCGACCGGGACTTGAGCGCGACCACACCCGCCTCGACCGACGGATCGGCATCGACGGAAGGCACGCCGGTGTACTGCGTCACGCGCATCCCTTCCTTGGCGAGCGTGTTGGCCAGATCACTCGACCCGGTAAAATCGTCCCCGATACATCCCAGTTTCAAAGCGGCTCTCCCTGTATTTGCGCGCACCAAAGCATCCGCGCGCCCGGATTGGCAAGCAGTGCAGTCAAACCCGCGAAATTTCGGAATTTCCCGGTTTGTTACGGTCTTGAAACTTTGGCATTTCCGCTGCGGCGCACCCCCTTGCGAAGACCTGTGCAGCCCCTGTAGGTTTGCGCAAACATCGACAAGCCTGAAAGGGGCGCGCCTTGGCCTTCACTCCAGCGATCACCGGCACGGGCGTGTTCACGCCAGAGCAGTCCATTTCCAACGCCGAACTGGTCGAGGCCTTCAATGCCTATGCCGACCTCTACAACGCGGAACACGCCGATGCGATTGCGTCGGGGGATGTGGCCGCCAAGGACCATTCCTCCGAAGAGTTCATCGTCAAAGCCTCCGGCATCGAAAGCCGTTTTGTCATGGACAAGTCGGGCATTCTGGACCCCAAGGTCATGCACCCGCTTCTGCGCCAGCGCAGCGATGAAGAGCCGTCGATCATGGCCGAAATGGCCGTAAACGCGGCCAAGAAAGCGCTGGAACAGGCGGGCAAGACGGCGGCGGATGTCGATGCGGTGATCTGTGCGGCGTCGAACCTCGAACGCGCCTATCCTGCGGTCGCCATTGAAATTCAGGAACTGCTCGGCATCGACGGCTTTGCATTCGATATGAACGTGGCCTGTTCCTCGGCCACCTTCGGCATTCAGGCGGCTGCCGACATGGTCCGCTCCGGCTCCATCCGCGCGGCCCTCGTCGTGAACCCGGAAATCTGTTCCGCCCACCTCGAATGGCGCGACCGCGACTGTCACTTCATCTTTGGTGACGTGGCCACCGCCACCCTGATCGAACGGGTGGAAGACGCGAAGGGCGCGTATTTCGAGATCAAGTCGACCCGCTGCGGCACCGCCTTTTCCAACAACATCCGCAACAACAACGGCTATCTGCGCCGCTCGCGCCCCGACGGGATGAAGGACCGCCGGGACATGCAGTTCATGCAGAACGGGCGCAAGGTGTTCAAAGAAGTGCTGCCGATGGTCAGCAAGCACATCGCCGATCACATGGGCGACGAAGGGGTGGAGGCGGCGGACCTGAAGCGGCTCTGGCTGCACCAGGCCAACAAGACCATGAACGATTTCATCGGGAAAAAGGTGCTGGGCCGCACACCGGAGCCGGGGGAGCAGCCCAACATCCTGCAGGACTATGCCAACACGTCCTCTGCCGGGTCAATCATCGCCTTTTCCAAATACTCCGACGACCTGCAGGACGGCGACAAGGGCATCATCTGTTCCTTTGGTGCGGGCTATTCCGTCGGGTCGGTGTTGGTCGAAAGACACGGCTGATCCGCACCTGCGCACCCACCACTTGTTCGCCGTGCGTGCACGGCTTAGATGACATGCAGCACACGGCATCCGCCTGCTGCATCGGAGATTTTATGCAAGAGCCCCGGGG
Organism: Tateyamaria omphalii; assembly: GCF_019802125.1. Classification (GTDB taxonomy): domain Bacteria; phylum Pseudomonadota; class Alphaproteobacteria; order Rhodobacterales; family Rhodobacteraceae; genus Tateyamaria; species Tateyamaria omphalii_B. The sequence continues at coordinate 357,509 of NZ_JAHVHT010000001.1, read as the reverse complement.
CTAGCCCGTTCCCTGCACCACGCATCGGGAACACGTCACAAAAAGGACACTCACGCGACCGCTGAGTGATCCTGTTTTGTTGCTTGCATGACATAAAGGCAATCCGTTGAACATCTCGAAACACGAACAACGTGTTTTGCACGAACTCGCCCTGGGTGGTTCCATCCACTACGTGCGCGGCGAGAACGGCAAGATACGTGACATCACCTGCTACACCCGCAACGGCCACGTCCTGTCGGACTGTACGATGGCGGTTTTCACACGTCTCAAGAAGCGGCGTTTCATCCATTCGCATAGTGGGCGGCCCTATCGGGCCTCCCGCGCCGGGATCAAGGCCGTGCGCGCAGAGCTGAACCAGCGATAGCGCGGCATTTTGAAAGGATCACATCATGGACTTCACAACCCGACACAGCGGCCATAAGGCCGAGATCATTGCGCTTTTCACAGAGACCTTTGCCGCGTCCGAGGGCGCGGCGGAGGGGCAAATGATCGCAAAACTTGTCTCGGACATGTTCGCCACATGGGACGACGCGCATATGCGCGTCGTCTGCGTACGGGATGACGGAGCTTTGATCGGCGCCATCATCTTCACCCGCGTGACCTACCCCCAGGATCCGCGCAGTGTTTTCATCCTGTCGCCCGTTGCCGTCGCCCCGGATCACCAAGGCAAAGGTGTGGGGCAGCGTTTGCTGCGCCATGGGCTTGATGATTTGAGACATGCCGGAGCGGACGTGGTGCTGACCTATGGCGATCCGAACTATTACTCCAAGGTCGGCTTCCAGCAGATCACGGAAGAAATCGCACAGGCACCCCTGCCCCTCTCCCATCCGGAAGGATGGTTGGGACAATCGCTGACAGACAGCCCGTTCGATCCGCTTCACGGGCCATCGCACTGCGTCAAGGCCTTGAACAACCCGGCGTACTGGTAGCGTCGCTAGACCTTCTTCAACGACACGCGCTTATGCACGTCCTCGACGCTTTCCACGCGCTCGGAATAGCGGTCGACAAGGTAGTCCTTCCGCCCGCGCACCATCCACGTGAATTTCACCAGCTCTTCCATCACATCCACGACGCGGCGGTAGAATGGCCCCTCGGGCAGCCGCCCGTCCTGAAACTCCAGCCACGCCTTGGCGATGCTCGACTGGTTCGGGATCGTGACCATCCGCATCCAGCGGCCCAGAATGCGCATCTGGTTGACGGCGTTGAAACTTTGCGACCCGCCCGACACCTGCATGACGGCCAGCGTCTTGCCCTGCGTGGGCCGGATGCCGCCCTTGAGCGACAGGGGCAGCCAATCAATCTGTGTCTTCATGAGACCTGTCATGGCGCCGTGGCGTTCCGGGCTGGACCAGACCATGCCCTCTGACCATGTGGCCAGCTCGCGCAACTCGGCCACCTTGGGGTGGTCATCGTCCGCATCGCCAACCAGAGGCAGCCCGGAAGGGTCATACATCCGCGTCTCGCACCCCAGATGGCGCAGAATGCGCGCGCTCTCCTCTGCGGCGCGGCGTGAATAGCTCACGTCGCGCAGCGAGCCATAGAGCAACAGGATACGCGGCGGGTGGCCCGGATCGTCCGGGGCCTTCAGCGCCTCCACATCGATCTGCGGCAGCGCGTCGATCACGAGCGCGGGGAGATCCTCAGCCACTCTCTTCCTCCAGATGCAGCTTCATGTCGATGAGCACCTGTTGCAGCAAGGTCGTCTCTTTCAGCAACCGCTTGGCCTCGTTCACGGTGATCACACCGTCCTCGATGGATTGCTGATACTCGGTCATGAGCATGGCAAAGCGCTGGCTGAGCGCGATGACGTCGGAATTCACCCCGCCCGACCGCGCTTCGTTCGGACGACGGTCATCGTGGCTGAGGGTGATGCCCTGCAACTCGGCCAGCGCACTGGTCACATGCGGATAGCTCGCCGCCTCTTCCAACGCGATCACGGCATCGATGGGCATGAACCGGTCGGCATGTTCGGGGTTGTCCGAATAATAGCGGCCAAGCGTCGCCTTGGACTTGCCGGTCAGCGCGCAGGCAGGTTCGATCCCCACATCCTTGACCAGCGATTCAGTATGCTTTTTCAGATAGCTGCTTACAGTCATTCACCCACCCCCAGTTTCGCAGGCCCACGCCCCTTGAGTGCGGGGAAACGGGTCTGTCTTTTCCCATTAATCACGTACCCGGCAAATGTCATTTGTAAAGCGTCCCAACAGTGTTCGGGACGTTTCATGTATCCGGCGGCCCCAACTGCCGGGTCCGGGTGGGCTCCGCTGCATCCTCTGTCCCGTGGGGGCGACAGGCCGGGCGACCGGCAGCAGGTGCGGCGGATCCGTCGGAGGTTTTTTGAGTATCGGGGCAGGCGAAACCCCAAATCGGGCGCATATGCACCCATCGCCGTGTCCCTGTTGATCATGTGCCGAAGCGGTGCAGAGACGGATAACGACGCAGGCGACAAGACCACGCGCACCCCTCTGCACCCGCCCGGCACACTGCCCTTGCCCCCTGCACAGGCCCGCACTAAGCACGCGCCATGGCCAAGCTCTATTTCCATTATTCGACGATGAACGCGGGCAAATCGACGGTGCTTTTGCAGGCGGCGCACAACTACCGCGAACGGGGCATGGTGCCCTACCTGATGACCGCGTCCTTTGACGATCGGGCGGGCCACGGGCGCATCGCCTCGCGCATCGGTATCGGCGCGGACGCCGACACGTTCACGTCACGCGATGACCTGTTGGTCAAGGTCACAACCCGACAGGCAGAGGGCGCAATCGTGTGCGTCTTCGTGGACGAAGCGCAATTCCTGACCGAAGACCAAGTGTGGCAACTGGCCCGCGTCGTGGATGACCTGAAAATCCCCGTCATGTGCTACGGCCTGCGGGTCGATTTCCGCGGCAAGCTTTTTCCCGGCTCAGCCACTCTGCTGGCCCTTGCTGACGAGATGCGCGAAGTGCGCACCATCTGCCACTGCGGGCGCAAGGCCACGATGGTCATCCGGCAGGATGCCGAGGGCAACGCCATCACAGACGGCGCACAGGTGCAGATCGGGGGCAATGAAACCTATGTCTCGCTGTGCCGACGGCACTGGCGGGACGCGGTGGGCGATCTGTAACCGGGCCTAGGCCAGCACCCTGCGCACGGCCGCCTCCAGCCGGTCCGCCAGAAGTTCCACCTCGCTCTCCTGCAGAATGAACGGCGGCGCCAGCAACACGTGGTCGCCGCGCGTGCCGTCCATGGTCCCGCCCATCGGATAGCAGATCAATCCTTCGTCGAAGGCCGCCGCCTTCAGCCGGGCATGCACCTTGTCTGCAGGATCGAACGGCGCTTTCGTTTCGCGCGACTGAACGAGTTCAATGGCCCGAAACAGGCCGACGCCACGAATATCGCCTACATGGGGATGCTGCCCGAACCGCTCTGTCAGCGCCTGATGCAGCGCGTCGCCCAGGGGCGCGACGCGGGCCAGCACCTCGTCATCCAGCAACCGCTCGACCACGGCCAACGCCGCGGCACAGGCGACCGGGTGGCCCAGATAGGTGTGCCCATGCTGGAAAAAACCGGACCCGTCCCGGATGGTGTCGTGGATACGCGCACTGCACAGCATTGCACCGATGGGCTGATACCCAGCCCCCAGCCCCTTGGCGATGGCACAGATGTCGGGTGACACCCCATGCTGCTCGCACGCAAAGAGCGTTCCGGTCCGCCCCATGCCGCACATCACCTCGTCAAAGATCAACAGGATGCCATGGCGATCACACAGCGCGCGGACCTTCGCAAAATAGTCCCCGACAGCGGGCACCGCCCCCAACGTCGCACCGACGACCGGCTCCGCGACAAAAGCCATTACCTTGTCCGGGCCAACGGCCTGTACCTCGGCCTCCAACTCGTCGATCAACCGATCCACATATTGCGCCTCGGTCTCGCCGTCCGCCTGCCCGCGATAGGCATAGCAGGGCGACACATGGCTCACCTTCATCAACAGCGGATCAAATGGCGCACGCCGTGCCTCATTGCCGCCCGTGGCCAAGGCCCCAAGCGTATTGCCGTGATAGCTTTGCTGCCGGGCAATAACATGTGACCGTTCAGGTTGCCCGATCTCAATGAAATACTGACGCGCCAGCTTCAGCGCCGCTTCCATCGCCTCGGACCCGCCGGATACGAAGTAAACGCGGTCGAGCCCGTCTGGCGTCGCCGCCACCAAACGGTCGGCCAGTTGCTCGGCCGGGGCGGATGTAAAGTATCCGGTATGGGCAAAGGCCACCTGATCCAGCTGCGCCTTGATGGCCGCCGTCACGTGGGCGTCCCCATGGCCCAGGCACGACACAGCCGCATCGCCGCAATTGAGGTAGGATTTGCCCCCCGCATCAAACAGATACGCACCCGCACCGCGCGACACCATCGGCGGCGGCGCCTTGGAGTTCCGGGGAAAAACGTGGCTCATCGACAAAGCTCCGAATCTGCGGCCCAGAGCTGCCCCGCCCACAGGGGCGGCGCGTCACGTGGACCGCGCCCAATCTATGCGCACAGGATGTCGCGAAACATGCGGCCTGAAAAGTCCCATACATGCGGGCATCCTCAGCATTTATTGAAGTATTCCGCGCCAAGTCGTTGGTTCTCAGCGCTTCGCCGCCGCCGTATCTGCTCAGCACGCCCACTAATTCATTATCGCAAAGGTTGACCTTACGGCGTCGATCCGCAGGGTAGAGGGATCAGCCGTGCGCCGTGCTTCGGCGCGCAAGACGGCCAAACATAAGGGAGAAAATTGATAATGTTTGCAAAACTTAAACTGGGGGCCGCCGTTGTCGCTGGCGCGCTGATGACTGCGCCCGTCGCCATGGCGCAGGAATTCATCTCGATCGGCACCGGCGGTGTGACCGGCGTGTACTACCCCACGGGCGGCGCGATCTGCCGTCTGGTGAACAAGTCCCGCAAGGAACACGGCATCCGCTGCGCCGTGGAATCGACCGGTGGCTCCGTCTACAACATCAACACGATCAAGGCGGGCGAGCTCGAGTTCGGTGTGGCCCAGTCCGACTGGCAGCACCATGCGTTCAACGGCACATCGAAGTTTGAGGGCGACGCCGCCTTCCCTGACATCCGCGCCGTGATGTCGGTGCACCCCGAACCCTTCACGCTGATAGTACGCGGTGACAGCGGCATCGAAAGCTTCGAGGATCTGGCAGGCAAGCGTGTGAATGTCGGCAACCCCGGCTCCGGTCAGCGCGCCACGATGGAAGTTGTCATGGACGCCTTCGGTATCGGCATGGACGATCTGGCGCTCGCGACCGAATACAAGGGTTCCGAGATGGCCAAGCAGCTGTGCGACGGCAATATCGACGCGATGATCTACACCATCGGCCACCCCGCAGCGGCGATCAAGGAAGCGACCACGACCTGTGACGCGCGCCTTGTGTCCGTCACCGGCGCACCTATCGACCAGTTGGTCGCGGACAACCCGTTCTACCGCGTGGCGACCATTCCGGGCGGCATGTACGCAGGAACGGATGGCGACACCACGACCTTCGGCGTTGGTGCCACCTTCGTGACCTCGGCCAGCGTGCCAGAGGACACGGTGTATATCGTGGCCAAGGCCGTGATGGAGAACATCGACGACTTCAAGGGTCTGCACCCGGCCTTTGCCAACCTTGATCCAGCCGAAATGGTCAAGGACGGTCTGTCGGCGCCTCTGCACCCCGGTGCGGAAAAAGCCTATAAAGAACTGGGCCTGATGAACTAAACTCAAGTCCCGAAACGCCCGGAGCCACCGCTTCGGGCGTTTCACATTTCAAAAACGATAGCCAGCAGACGGGCGCATAACGCCCGCGCTTTGCCCGCACGGGGGACATTTCCATGACCAATCAAAACACAGTGACGCAATCCGCCGATGACCTCGTGGCCGAGGCCGATACCGGCGCGCGCAACCCCTCCGCCGCGTGGCAAGCCAAGCTGATCATCGGCACCTGCATCGTCTGGTCCTTGTTCCAGCTCTACATCGCGTCCAAGGTGCCGGGCATCGTGGCCCAGGCCACCGGCATGGGCATCTTTGCCAATATCGTCGCACAGGCCCGCTTCGTGCACCTGGCCTTTGCCATCATGCTGGCAACGCTCGCCTTTCCCCTGTTCAAGTCCTCACCCAAGGACCGCATCCCGCTCTATGACTGGGTGTTGATCGTCCTCGGCGTCAGTTCCTGCCTCTACCTCGTCGTCTTCCGGTTCGAGATCGCGGACCGCCCCGGTCTGTGGAGCCCGACCGACATCACCATGTCCTCGATCGGGATGATCGTCCTGCTGATTGCCGTCTATCGCTCGCTCGGTCTGCCCCTTGTCATCATCGCCTCCGCCTTCGTGGCCTTCGCCTTCTTCGGTGGCTACTCCGAATGGGCGCGCGAGATCACGAATTACGGCGGCGCATCGCTCTCCAAAGCGCTCGGCCACTATTGGATGCAGACCGAAGGCGTGTTCGGCGTCGCCCTCGGCGTTTCCACCTCCATGATCTTCCTCTTCGTCCTTTTCGGTGCACTCCTTGACCGCGCTGGCGGCGGATCGTGGTTCATCAAGGTCGCCATCGCCCTTCTGGGCGCCCTGCGCGGCGGCCCAGCCAAGGCGTCGGTCCTGTCCTCCATGCTCACCGGCATGATCTCGGGCTCCTCAATCTCGAACACCGTGACCACCGGCACCTTCACCATCCCGCTGATGAAGCGCATCGGCTTCCCGGCAGAGAAAGCAGGCGCGGTCGAAGTCGCCTCCTCCACCAACGGCCAGCTTACCCCGCCGGTCATGGGGGCCGCGGCCTTCCTGATGGTCGAATACGTCAACATCCCCTATATCGACGTGGTCAAACACGCCTTCCTCCCGGCGGTCATCTCCTACATCGCGCTCCTCTATATCGTGCACCTCGAAGCGCTGAAAATGCAGATGCAGGGGCTGAAAAAGGCCGGTCGCCATATCGGCCCCGTCCTGATCCTGATCCTCTTCCTGTCAGGCTTCATCTTCCTTGGTGCCTGCACCTTCGTGATGATCGGGCTGCGCAACGTGCTCGACAACTTCATGACCGAAAGCGTCTACGGCGCCGTCGCCATCGTGGCGCTCCTCTACCTCGTCCTCGTTTACTTTGCCTCGCGCTACCCGGACGTGGCGATGGACGACCCCGATGGGCCACTCGAAGCGCCCCGGCTCACGCCCACGCTGCTGGGCGGAGCCTATTTCTCACTGCCGATCTTCATCCTCGTCTGGAACCTGATGGTGCGCACCGACAGCCTCGACCGTCTGTCGCCGTCGCTCTCGGCCTTCTGGGCCACCATCTTCATGATCATCGTGGCCCTCACCCACCGCCCGCTCAAAGCGATGTTCCGGGGCGAAGCCTTCGCCTCTGCAACCACCGCAGGCTGGCGCGACTTTGTCGAGGGGCTGATCCTCGGCGCACGCAACATGATCGGCATCGGCGTCGCCACGGGTGCTGCGGGCGTCATCGTGGGCACGATCAGCCTGACCGGCGCGCACCAGGTCATTGGCCAAGTGGTTGAGGTCATCGCAGGCGGCAACATCTGGATCCTGCTGATCCTCGTCGCTGTCATGTCGCTGATCCTCGGCATGGGCCTGCCCACGACGGCCAACTACATCGTCGTGTCCTCGCTCATGGCACCGGTGATCCTGACGGTCGGTGCATCAGCGGGCTACATCTTCCCGCTCATCGCCGTGCACCTTTTTGTCTTCTATTTCGGCATCCTCGCGGATGACACGCCACCGGTGGGCCTTGCCGCCTATGCGGCGGCAGCGATCTCCCGCGGCGATCCGATCAAGACGGGGGTCCAGGGCTTCGCCTACGACATCCGCACAGCCCTCCTGCCCTTCCTCTTCATCTTCAACACGGACCTTTTGTTGATCGACGTGGGCTTTGGCAAAGCGATCCTCGTCTTCTTCATATCGCTCATTGCCATGCTGCTCTTCGCGGCCGCGACCCAGGGCTACTTCATCGCCAAAAGCAAAACCTGGGAAACGGTAGCGCTTCTGGTGATTGCCTTCATGCTGTTCCGGCCCGACTACCTGCTCGATCAAGTGAGCGAAAAATACCAATCCGCCACCGGCCCCGCCGCTCTCGAGCTTATGGCGAGCGCTGAGACGGACCAGGAACTGCGCGTGATCGTCGAAGGGCCGGATTTCGACACCGGCCAACTCAGGCCCACCACCATCACGCTGCCCGCAATCAGCGGCGACGCCGAGGGTGCGCTTGACGCACAGGGCCTCACGATCCTACCCGATGGCGATGTGATTGCGATGGACGAGCCCTTCCCCGGCACACCGTTCTTCGAAAGCCTCGGCAACGAATACGACTTCTACGGCGACAGCCCCGTGCAGATCATGCAGGTGCAGATCGAAAACGAGCGGATGCCGAAAGAGCTGTTCTTCATCCCCGCCCTCCTGCTGTTGGGCGGGCTGGTCCTGATCCAACGCCGCCGCGCCACGCAACCTGCGTTCTAGGGAAGACCTACCATGTTCAAAACGCTCCTCCTTGCCGTTGACGTCAACGCGCCCGACGGTGCGGCCCGCAGTGCCGAAGCCGCCTTTTCCATGGCGCGCGCCGAAGGGGCCACGCTGCACCTGCTGAATGTCGTTCCGGACACCGGCATGGCCATCGTCGGCGCCTCGATGGCTGCCGACAGCATGAAGAACGCACTTGCGGCGGCACAATCCGAACTGGATGGTTGGGCCAAGGCCAAGGTGCCGGAGGATGTAACCTACAAGGTCCACGTGGCCGAGGGCACGGTCTACGACCAGATCATCCGCACCGCCGAGGCGCTGGATGTCGATGCGATCATCGTCGGCGCACACCGGCCCGAATTGAAAGACTACCTGATGGGCCCGAACGCTGCCCGCGTCGCGCGGCACGCGACACAATCGGTGTTTGTCGTCCGCTGACGTCAGCCCTGACCGGACAGCGCAGGCGGGTCAGCTCTGCGGCTTTTGCTGCGCAATTGCATCCGCCACGGCACGCACCGTTGGGCCGCGCAGCGGGCCGGTCGCGCAGACATCCCAGATACCGACGTCTCTGCAGAACCGAGCCTGGGCGCGGATGGTTCGCGTGGTCATGCGGCCATTGATACGCCCGGCATAATACCCCTTTTCCCGCAGTTCCATTTGCAGCACGCGCACCCAAGCGTTCTGATCGATCCAGAATGCGGTGCTTGCTGCCCGTGCGTAGGTTTCGGGTCCAGTTTCACCAAGGACCTCTTCCATCAGGGATGGGAATTGGGCCGGTTGCATGGCCGCGGCAAGTCGAATGCGTTCGGGGGCCAGAACCTGTTCTCTGATCCCGGACACGTCAGCGAGCACCGCGCGGCGGGCAAGCGTCGCCTCGCTCTGATCCTCAAGGCCGCTTAGGTAGATCAAAGCGGCCTCGGCATGGCGCGCGTCTCCGGCAAGACCCGTCTCCTCAACCAGTGCAACAACGGTGTCCGATGCGGGGCCCGGAAGCCGCTTCCAGTTGATACGCGCGATCAGGTCATGCGCCGCCTTGGCATCGCCTTGCTCGGCCATCCCGGTCAGAATGTTCCTGCCAAGCTCCGGATCAGACGCCACCCCGAAGTGCCCGTCAATATGACCCGTGCCAAGCAGTAGACGTGTTCCGGGACGATCCTCCTGTACCGCTGCCTGCAACACCGCAAGCGCGGCATCGCCCTGCCCCAGCTCGATCTCGACCCGGGCCAGATTGGCAAAAGACCAAGGATGCTCATCAGCCACGGCCTGCTTATACCAACGGCGTGCAGAGGCGAGATCCTTGTCCGTCCCGAGCCCGTTGCGCAGGTAAAAGGCGACACGATCCTTGGCCGGGGTGTAGTCGCCGCGCGCCATTTCAAGCATCCCGGCATAAGCGGCGCTCGGGTCCACCTGCTCAAGGTACTTGAGGTCGTTGAACTGCGTCCTCGCATTTTCCGCCAGGACAGGAACAGCCAAACCAACCATAACCAGAACGGCAAAAACAACTGTCTTCATCGCATCATCCTTTCCCGGAAAGCCAGGGGCTGCTGCCGCATACATCAATGCGGCAGCACACGTCATACTAGAATATTAACGCATCCAGAACGCCATCGGCAAACCCGCTTCCGACATTTGCGTGATCCTCGACCAGAATACTCTGCGCACCCGACAGCCGGATCAGGACGTCACCATCGGCCAGCTGTTCCATATGCGCATCTGCCCAGGCCGCGCGGTCGGTGATCGCATCAGAAAAGTTGAAGTCGGACAGATCAATGGCATCGGCGTTGGAACCGTAGATGTTCAGGTCCGTGATCTGGTCGCGGAAAAAGCTGTTGTCTTCATGGAAGACAAACACGTCATGGCCCTGACCACCGGTCAGGACATTGACGCCCCGGCCACCGTCCAGAACATCATGGCCGCCACCGCCGGTCAGCGTATCGGCCCCGGCGCCACCTTCAATCGTGTCATTGCCCCAAGCACCGTCAAGGATGTCGCGGCCTGCGCCACCCTGCAGCAGATCAGCCCCCGCACCACCGTGCAGATCATCTCCGCCACTGCCGCCCAGAACCGTGTCTGCACCATTTCCGCCGCGCAACACGTCGCTGCCGGCGCCACCATCCAAGAGGTCATTGCCGCGCCGACCATAGAGTTGGTCGTTGCCGCCGCCACCGCTCAACTGATCCGATCCGTCGCCGCCGAAGACATGGTCGGCTCCATCACCGCCATCCAGCGTGTCATCACCAACCCCACCGCGCAGAATGTCGTTTCCGCCACCGCCATAGAGTGCATCGTTCTCCGACCGCCCATACAGGCTGTCAGCCCCTGCACCGCCAGACAGCACGTCATGGCCTTCGCCGCCATCAAGACGATCGTCACCGGCCCCGCCTTCAAGCGAGTCGTCATCGTCACCACCCCACATCAGGTCGTCGCCAGCGCCACCATCCAACGTGTCAGCGCCCTTGCCACCATGCAGGATGTCGTTTCCGCCACCACCCGACAGTTCATCTGCATCATCCGCACCATACAGGCGGTCATGGCCTGCCAGACCGATCAGCGCATCCGAACCCGCACCGCCAAACAGGGCATCCGCCCCGACGCCACCGTTCAGATCATCATGCCCGGCACCACCGAACAGACGATCGGTGCCCTGGCTGCCCGTCAGGCTGTCATCGCCTTCGCCACCGGACAACGTGTCATTGCCACCGCCGCCAGCCATCAGGTCGTTTTCGGACGCACCAAACAGCCGGTCCGCGCCAAGGCCACCGTCCATCGTGTCCTCACCGGTGCCGCCGTACAGGCGGTCATTGCCCGAACCACCAGACATATCGTCATGGCCAGCACCACCCCAAAGACGGTCGTCGACGCCTCCGCCACCGGAACCGGTGCCTGATCCGCCGGACGTATCGCCACCATGCATCACATCGTTGCCAGTCCCGCCAAACAGCACATCCTGACCCGGATCACCGTGGATCGTGTCATCACCTTGCCCGCCGCGCAGCGTGTCGCCCCCGGCCGCACCGTGAATGACGTCATCGCCACCCTGACCAAAGACCTTGTCGCGGCTGTTCCCGCCATTGATCTGGTCGTCTTCCGCCTTGCCCAGGATGTGATCGGGACCAGCGCCCCCGTTGATCGTGTCCACTTCGGGCGTTCCATAGATTTTCCGTACCATTACGCGTTCCTCCTAGATTTGCGTGTCATGTTTTCGTGCGCCGTGGCGGCGCGGTGGCCTGAATGCCTTTGGAGAGTTTGAGAGAGACACATTCAGGCCACCCGGATTGGTTTGTCCGGCACAAGGTCGAGCCGGATGGCGCGCTCCAGATCCTCGGCACGTGTGTCGACAAGGATGCTGAGCATGGATTCGAGGGTGAAATAGGCGCGCAGGATGCGGAACAGCAGGTAGTCGAACATCCCCAGGATCGCGCGCGGCACACCGTTCAGGACGCAAGCCACGACACCCACCAATGCTGGCGCACCGACCATCACGGCCACGATGGACTGCCAGACAATAGGGCTTTCGGGGTTCAGACCCGTGGCCCACTCCAGCGCGCCGTAGATGATCAACGGCACCAGCATCGCGCGACGCGCCGAGTTGATCAGCATGTAAGGCAGGATGATCTTGCCGCGCAGCGTACCCGTGGGCCGATAGATCAAGTCCCGGCAACGTGAAGAGATATGGTAGATTGACCGGAACCACCGCATCCGCTGCTCACGCATGTGGCTATAGGATGACGGCACCTCGGAAATGTAGCGAATGCGCGGATCGACGACCGAGTGGAACCCCAGCTCGCCAATGCGCAGCGAGATATCGGTGTCTTCGCCGTTCATGCCTTCGACAAAGCCGCCCAGATCGCGCGGATGCGCCGTGCGGTAAACAACGAACATGCCCGGAATACCGACAACACCGTTCACCGCGCCCATCGCCACGGAATAGAAGCCGTGCTTGACCAACACCTCCAGGTGCCGCGCTTTGTCGAACAGGGCTCCACCCGGCGGGACGGGCACGCCTCCGACAACACCCACGGCAGGGTCCGAGAAATAGGGCAGCGCCCGGCTGAAATTGTCCTCGCCCACCAGCGTGTCGGCATCGACGCGGATCAGGAATTCGGTCTCGCAGGCGTCAAGCCCCGCATTGAGCGCGTTGGATTTGCCCGGCTTCGGCACATTGATCACGCGCCCCTTCGCTGCGGTACATGCGGCAAGGGCCGTGGCTGCAATCTCCTCCGTATCGTCGGTGGAGTTGTTGTTCATGATCAGGATGTGCACGTCACCGCCGTAGTGCGCGGCCGCCCGGTCCATCGCTTCGATCGTGGCCTTGATGATGTAGGATTCGTTGTGCGCGGGCACGATGACCGACACCGGGGGTGTAAAGCGCACCTTGCGGGCCACCAGCACGTCGTAAATGGCTAGCAAGTAAAGCTGTCCAAACAGAACCGGCAGGAACAGGAACACGCCCGGCCCGATGCCGCCAAGCAGCGTCCACTGGCGCATCAGTTCCACGGTCCGCAGCTCCATGCCCCCAACCCAGACAGAGACGGCGGCAGCAACCGCCAACGTGCAGCCAAGGCGCACAAGGGCGCGGCGCTGGCGGACCGGGACATGTTTGATCCGGATGCGCGCAGGCATCAGCCCGCGTTCGAGCAGCTTGAAGGAGTAGACGGCAAAGCCAAAAAGGCCGGATGCGATCGCGCTGAAATGCAGGGACAGAGACGTGCCGATCATCTGATGTACGGCAGCATTGGCGAGGTCAAAGATCCCGCAACCCGCCATGAAGGTCAGCACAAGGTCCAGCCCGAACAGGATGCGACCCTTGTGCCCAGCCGAACTAAACGCGGCGAAGGCGACGTAGAACGAGACCATAAAGACCCGGATCGCAATCGCGTGTCGTCCTTCATGCAGGGAAAAGACGTAGTCGCGGTTGGGAAAGACATGCGCCGCCGCTTCGGTGTTCACGAGCCACAGTTGTGCCGCCGCAAGACCGGTAAACAGCGCCAGCATCCAAGGGCCCCGCCAGGGCGATACCGGTCCAGCGAACCGCTTGGGCGCGCTGTCGACCGAGATGTAGTTGATCTGGGTGCGATTGTCGGTGGTGTCGGTCATGACGCACCTGCCGCGATACCGATACCCTCGGGCGCGATCAGAACGGACACGCCGCCCACGCGCGGATCACTGTCCGCATCCAGCCGAATGATGGTCGGCGCCGAAGATGTACCGTCCTCGTGAAAGGCCCAGGCCGGTCCCACATTCTTCAGGTTCGGTGTCGGACCATCGGCGGTCAGAACGATGACCTGCGCAACGCCGTCAGCAGCGCTCAGTTGCATGTCGACCGGCAGGATACGCGCGAGCAAACGGCGCGCCCGCTCCGCATCGTCAGCACTCAGATCAGACATCAACGCCACGCCCACAATGCCACGTGCAGCAAGGGCGGCTTGCATCTCTGTCATCTCGTCGCTGAAGGTGTCGGCGCCCGCCAACAGTTGCGTCTCGGGCAGCATTTCTGCGAGCAACATCGGCCCCTGGTCGCACTCCCCCTCGGAGATGCGCGTCGTGTTCAGAACAATCGCAAGCGTGTTGGCGGCCTCTTGCAAATCCGCAGGCAATTCAATGCGGGCCGAAAACGCAGTCTCGCCCCCGTCGATATTCACCTGATGTGCCAGGCGGTCATTCAGCATCACGGTCAGCTGCCAGGATTGCCCACCCGCCAGACGGCCAAGCACCATCTTTAGATCAAGGACACCCGCCACCCGCATATCGGAACCAGAGCCCAAATCGTAACGGTGCCGCCACGTGGTCTCGCGATGAAACCAACGCAGCCCGGCATTTGCTCCGCGTACCGCCAAGGTGCGCGGCCAGGCGTCGGCAACAGCCTCACTGGACCGTCCAAGGGCGAGACCGCGCAGTTCAGAGGTCGCGAACGCTTGACCGTGTTCCACGATCACCGGCGCCAGCCCGTGGCCGGAGAGGCCCGTGGCAAGCACCAACGCTTCCGCCGCTTCATCACGCTTGGAGGGCCATACAACAGGCACCATCCCACCGGCAGCGCGGATCTGATCTCGCGCAGTGACCAATGGCTGGTCGAGGTTGGCAAAAACAGCACTGGTCGTCTCGATCTCGACCACGGCAGCGACGCCGTCATCTGGACCACAGGACACGTTGGGGGCTGTGCCCTGCAACGAGAACGAGACGACCAGCCGGTCCCCCGCCACATCCGCGGGTGAAAGCGGAATGCGCAAGGACCGTGCGGCCGCGCCCGGATGCAGCAACATCTCGGCCCGGCGGGCGTTGCGGATCGAGATGCGCAGCACCCCTTGCACACCCGCCAACACCTGAGACGTCGCATCGATTTGGAGGTATCCGGACGTGATCCGCGCATCGCGTGGCAGATCAAACGTGATGGCTTGATAGGCAGGCAAACCCGACAGGATAACCGGCGCATCGACCCCGGAGGCCCGAAGCACGGCCTGATGCGCGCCATCTGCGCCCATCGCACCGCGCGTCTCGAACACCAGCTCAGGTGTTCCAGCCAGCGCGCGTGCTGCCTGCCCTGCCCGTTCGGCGACGGTTGTCGTGGACATGAACAGGGCCATGCCCGCCACAAGAAACGCCAACAGTCCAATGCCGATCATACGCATCACGTTCACCCAATTGGTTTGAAGTTCGCGACAAGGGCCGCCGCTGCCCCACCTCCAAGCGAGACAGCGGCGGTGCTACTCACTCAGGCCGCGCGACCTGCCTGGCACACCAGGCCGGGGCGCTGATTGTCCGTCCATGTGGACACGCACGGGATCATGTCGCGCTTGCACCGGCGGGCATATTTCGCCGCCACCTGCTGGGTCTCGTCCAAGAGCCCTTCCGCCAGCGTGATCGGGTTCAAACCCAGAGACAGGAAGGTCCTGTTGGACACACGGAGATCATTCTCCGCCGCCTCGTTGCGCGGATTGTCGACATAGGCCACCCGCGCGCCGGAGGTCTTGGCAATCAACTGGGCCAAGGACCGCACCGAATGCGTTTCAGTCATCTGGTTGAGGATCGCGACCTTGCCGTCCCGTGCGGGCGGATTGGCAACAGCGAGCGCCAGACACTTCACGGTGTCCTGAATGTGGATGAATGCACGGGTCTGCCCGCCTGTGCCATGCACGGTCAACGGATGACCCACCACGGCCTGCATCAAAAACCGGTTGAGTACCGTGCCGTAGTCGCCATCGTAGTCAAAGCGGTTGATCAGGCGTTCGTCCAGCTTGGTCTCTTCGGTCTGGGTGCCCCAGACGATGCCCTGGTGCAGATCAGTGATCCGCAACCGGTCGTTCTTGGCATAGAACTGGAACAGAAGCTGATCCATCGACTTGGTCAGGTGGTACACGCTGCCCGGGTTGGTCGGATACAGGATGTCCCGCTTCATGATCTGCTTGTCATCGCCGGGCACATAGACCGGCAGGTAGCCTTCGGGGATCTCGAGCCCGTCATCGTCGTAGCCATAGACACCCATCGTGCCCAGGTGGACAAAGTGCGGATCAAGGCCCAACTCGACCGACGCGGCCAGCAGGTTGTGCGTACCCGAGATGTTGTTATCGACGGTGTAGCGCTTCTGCGAAACGCTTTTCATCGAATATGGGGCGGCACGCTGTTCACCGAAATGGATGATGGTGTCGGGGCGCAGCATCGACATCAACTCGACCAGCGACTCGTATTCATGCGCCACGTCGATCTTGGCAAAACCGATGACATGGCCGGTTGTCTCTTTCCATGCGGCCAGGCGTTGTTCGACCGATGCGATCGGGGTCAGGCTGTCCGCCCCAAGCTCTTCATCAATTCTGCGCCGCGACAGGTTGTCGACGATCGTGATGTTGTGACCAAGCTGCGACAGGTGCAGCGCCGTCGGCCAACCGCAAAACCCATCTCCCCCAACGATCATAATATTCTGATTTTGTGCCATTTTTCAGCTCCTCCATCTGGGCCCCTCCAAGCGGCCCGGGTTGTGATGAAGGAACATTAGCCAGCCCAGGCCGTATGCTGGGCGGCGGGAAGGGATAGTATGAGGCGCATTTGGATACGCCACCTATCCCAAAGAACAGTGCATCAGACTTAAGAAGTAGCCCGTGCGGCGCGCACCAGGCGCTTGTCGAACGCGGATCGGGCCGCATCCGCCATCCCGGCCAGCTCGGCACGCCGTTCGACAAAGGCGGCAAGCTCACCATCGCCCGCATGGTCTTCGCACGCGGTCAATGCAGGCATCAGCCGAACCTGCCCCAACAATGCGGCCGCACCGGCCAACTTGTGCGCGGCGGCGGCCAGAGCCTTCAAGGGTTTGGTATCCTGCACATCCCGCGACTCTTCCAGAAACACGCGCAATTCATCAAAAAAGACATGGCCCGTGGCCGTCACCTTTTCGGCACCCAGAACATCAATCAACTCGGACAGGGCATCATTCTCCAGCCCCTGATCGTCCGCACCCTGAGCGGCTTCGTTCAGTTCGGCAAATATGGTGCGCAGCGCGTCCAGACGAATGGGTTTCGTGTGAAAGCGGTTCATCCCGGCGCGTTCAGCGGTGTCGCGGTATTCTTCCTTGCCATGCGCCGTCAGCCCGACAACCTGAGTATCCGCATTTGGCCCACCGCCTGCCCGCAGCTTCTCGGTCGCTTCCACGCCACCCATCACGGGCATGCTGATATCCATGAAGATCAGGTCGAACCGCTCGTCCGCAGTCTTGTCCAGGCAATCGGCCCCGTTCACCGCCTCCTCGACACGGAGCCCCATCCCCTCAAGCATGTCGCGCAGCACCTTGCGATTGATGTCATTGTCTTCCGCGATCAGCACCGAATAGGCGTCCTTGGTCTGCACCACATCTTCGGGAACAGCGGCAGCTTCAACGGTTTGGCTTTCGCATCTGTGCAAGGGCAAGATCAGGGTGAAGGTCGAGCCGGCTCCGGCTTGGCTGTCGAGCGTGATGTCGCCGCCCATTTCCCGCGCGATACGACGGGCAATCGACAGACCCAGCCCATCGCCGCGGCTCTGGCGCCCGGCGCCTTGGGCAAGCGAAACGAAGTCTTCGAACACATGTTCCTGATCGTCCGGCGCGATGCCTGCGCCCGTGTCGCAGACCGCAAACCGCACGGATGTCGTTGCGGGACCATGTATGCCGGTTACCGAAACCTTGACCGCACCGCTGTCGGTGAACTTGATGGCGTTGCCGATCAGATTGGTCAGGATCTGCCGGATGCGATTGTTGTCGCCATGAAAACACATCCGCATCCCGTCGGCGACGTGCAGCGACAGGGCAAGCTGCTTTTCCCGTGCCAGCGGGTCCAGCACGTCGACCAGATTTGTCATCAGGTTCACGAGGTCGAAGTCCTGGGGCGAGAATTGCAAGGCCCCGCCTTCGATGCGGGTGATATCAAGTGCCTCGTTTACATATTCCAATAAGATCTCGCTCGAAGCCGTGGCGATCTTGGCATAGCGTTCCTGTTGCTGGGTCAGCGACGTCGTCTTGAGCAGGTCGAGCACGCCCAGAATACCGTTAAGAGGTGTGCGGATCTCGTGGCTCATGATGGCAAGGAATCGCGTCTTGGCCTTGTCCATGGTCTGCGCCCGGTCGCGGGCGTCGATCAGCTTCTGTTCGTTGATCTTGCGCTCACTGATGTCCCGGACATAGGCGATGAAACTCTTCTGCCCCGCAACATCCGTGGTAGTGATGTTCAGCTCGACCGGAAACTCCTCACCGCTCTTGCGCAGCGCCGCCAGCTCGAAACGCCCGGAATCGACCACGCGCGGCTCGTTTGTCTTGAGATACCGCTCCATCCCGTCACGATGCGCCTCGCGCATGCGGTGCGGGATGATGGTATCGTCCATCTTCTGGCCGATGATATCTTTCCGCCGCCAGCCAAAGACGCCCTCCGCCGCTTCGTTGAAGCCGATGATCCGGCCCTCCTCGTCTGACGTCACAATCGCATCAAGTGACGCCGCCACCGTCGAAGCCAGCTTCTTGGACGAGGTCAGCAACTCGCGATCCCGCTGTGCGGCCCGATCAAGCAGACGCACCAGGACCTGCAGCAGAATGCCCATCAGGATCAAAAGGCCGATGGCAACGCCACCGGTCCACAGAAGCTGCCGTGCGAAACCGGCACGCCGTGTCTGGCTCTGCTCAGCACCCAACCGGACACCCAGAAGTGCAATGCCACGCACATCCAGGCGTACATCGCGCACCATCTGCTGGATCTGCCGCATGTCCGCCTCGTTCAGCGGTCCGGGCTTGTCGAGCAGCGGAATGGTGGCGTCGGCGAAGGCATTGATGGGTGCGATGAGCTCCGCAGCCTCGACGCTGTCGCCGAAAATGGCCGCCGCCCGGCCCGAATTGATGATGTCCAACCGGCTTAGCGCAATGTCGATGCGCAATTGCACCTCGTCTTCGGAAAAACTGCGGTCCGCCAATTGGTCGGTCAGGATCGCATTGAGATTGGCAAACTCGGTATCAAGCTGCGCAATGCTCCACTGCGTGTTGTCTCCAGCCGCCAACGACAGGTTTCGCATCTGCATGGCAAGGTTCGCGACCATGACCGCAAGCAAAAGGATCAGCAGGCCGAAGCCCGCCGATATCACAATGCGATAGCGATTAAGTCCGATCGTCATACGCGCCCTCCACCTTCACGTCACACGACGCATGGCGCGCATTCAATCCACAACATTCAGGCGGTTCAACTGCCAGATGCTCAGCGCATAGCGCGTCTCGGTCCGGTACTTCCAATGCCGGTCATACGGGTAGACCACCCAGAACGGCCCCTTGTCGCGTACCGACATTTGCTCCCCGTTCATGCGGGTCGCGACAAGGGGCACGTCCTCTTCGAGTTCATCATAGGGCAATGTAACCAAGTAATCGTTCAGCGCGATCATTTCGACCGCTGTGCCCTCCGCCTCTACCGAATCGAGCAGCACCTTCAGAGGCACACCCGAGAACCGCACCTTCCCATCGGTCCAGATCGTAGACGTCGTGAACTCGGACTGCGGCAACGCGTCCAACTCGTCAAAGCCGAGCGAGACGGTATCCCCGTTGCCGTCAGTCACCTGTAGCCTGAGCGCGTCCTGCGCGATCGCGGGCAGCGCCCAGGCCAGGAAAAAACAGAAAATTCCGGCCAGTGTCCGTGAGTGGTGGATCCGTGCCATGGTCATTCCTTTCTCTTCCTTGAGAGCGTCGTAACCTGAACTTCAGGAAATGTTTGAGGGCATCGGCATAGCCACCTATACCAAAGTATAGGAACGCCACGATTTGGGCACGTTTGGGTGCCACAAGACGGATAGAACCAGGGAACCAGCCATGCCGTGCATTCTCATCGCTGATGATCACGACCTCGTGCGGGACACGATTGCCGCCTATCTCGAAACGGCCGAAGGGTTCACGGTGCTTACAGCATCAAACTTCGACGCGGCGCTGGACAACATGAAAGGACTGGAAGCGGTCGACATGTTGATTCTCGACTACAACATGCCGGGCATGAACGGGCTCGATGGGCTGGAACGGGCGCGCAAGACACATCCGGCCACCAAAGTGGTGCTGATGTCGGGTGTCGCAAACAAGGATGTCGCCAACGCCGCAATGGCCCAGGGGGCCGATGGCTTCATCCCCAAACGGCTCGCCGCGAAATCCATGGTCAACGCGATCAAATTCGTGCTGGCAGGCGAGCGGTACTTTCCCTTCGACTTCGCCGAACCAAAGCAGGCAGAAACACCGACCGGCCAATTCGCGGACCTCTCCGAACGCGAGATGCAAACACTCGAACAGCTCTGCATCGGCCTATCGAACAAGGAAATCGCGCGAAATCTCGGGGTTCAGGAGGTGACGGTAAAGCTGCATGTCAAAAACCTGCTTGCCAAGCTCAACGTGTCCAACCGCACGCAAGCCGCCTTGCTGGCCAAGGAAAACCACCTGTTCTGACCAACCCGCCCGGTGCGGCAATCCTCCGCTGTTGTGGCGTTGCAAAACTTGTTAATCCCGCTTGCATGGTGTCGCGCGCTCTCCAATTCTGCAAACTCAGCCTGATCTGTGCTGTCATGGTCGCCCTTGCGACCATCGGCTTTGCACATCAGACCGCGCAGCCCGAAACCCCGTCACCCGAACTTGCGGCATATGTCGCTGCGGGAGGATCACTGGCAGATCTCTGTGGCCCGTTCGACGGCGGAAGCCAGGTGCATATCCAGAAATGCGAGGCTTGCCGCATCAGCGACACTGCCTTGTGGCCAAGCGGGCACTGCACCGACCGGCCTCTCACACTGGCCAAGATCTTTGCCTTCAGCTTCATCGCCAAACGGCTGATCGAACGCCATGGTCTCGACGCCGCACGGCTTGTGCGCGCCCCGCCCCACGCCTGAACCTGCGCAAAATTTATCCCTTCTTTGCCCGCGGTGCATATGCCGCGGTCCTTCAGACTTGGAGCCGTTCAATGACCATGACACACACCGACGCGCAGCCCGAGGGCGGCGCAAACAAGATCTATTTCGCCGCCTGGCGCTGGCATTTCTACGCCGGTCTCGCCGTGATCCCCTTCCTGATCATCCTTGCCTTCACCGGCATGATGATGCTCTGGATCGCCTGGATTGACGGGCGCGATGGTGAGCGCACTGCAGTCGTCCCTCAAGGCACCACGCAAGCCGTCTCGATACAGGCCGACGCCGCCGTGGCGGCCGTGCCGGGCGGCACCCTCAAGCAATACGTGGCTCCGCGCCGGGATGATCTGGCCGCCCTCTTCCGCGTGGACGCTGACGGCGATGCCACGATGGTGGCCGTCGATCCTTACACCGCGCAAGTGATCGAAACCTTCCCCCGCCGCAGCGGTTGGTACGACTTTTTCGACAACATCCACGGCAACCTGATGCTGGGCGTCACCGGCGACCGCATCCTCGAAACGGCGGCCTCGCTCACGCTGATGCTGGTGGCGACCGGCCTCTACATGTGGTGGCCGCGCGGTACAGGCTGGCGTCGGGCGCTGGTGCCCAGCTTCGGCACGGGTCGCAACCTTTGGAAGTCCCTGCACGGCGTCGTGGGCATCTGGATGTCGATCTTTCTGGTCTTCTTCCTGATCTCCGGCCTCGCCTGGGCCGGGATCTGGGGCGGCAAGATCGTTCAGGCGTGGAGCCAGTTCCCGGCAGAGAAATGGGACAACGTGCCCCTCTCCGACGACATCCACGCCAGCATGAACCACGACCGGCGCGAAGTGCCGTGGGCGCTGGAACAAACGCCGATGCCCGCCTCTGGCAGCGACACCGGCATCACAGGTGTGACCAGCCCTGTCACCTTCGACAGCGTGGACGCATTGGCCCGCACCATCGGCTTCGACGCCCGCTACCAACTCAACCTGCCCAGCGGTGACACCGGCGTCTGGACGCTGAGCCGCGACTCGATGAGCACTGACAGCACCGCCCCGACCACAGACCGCACTGTCCACGTAGATCAGTATACCGGCAAGATCCTCGCCGACGTCCGGTACGAAGACTATTCCCTCGCGGGCAAGGCCATGGCCGTCGGTATCGCGCTGCACATGGGCACGCTCGGCTTTTGGAGCGTTCTGGCCAACACGGTTGTGTGCCTGTCGGTCCTGTTTCTCTGCTTCAGTTCTGTTGTGCTGTGGTGGAAACGTCGGCCCAGCAAGGCCGGACGCCTCGCCGCCCCGCCCATGCCACGTGAATTGCCGCTCTGGCAGGGCGCAGTTCTGGTGGGTCTCGCTGTCTGCATGGCCTTCCCGATGGCGGGTGTTGCCCTGCTGACTGTGCTGGCGCTCGACACGCTGATCCTGTCACGCCTGCCCGGCTTGCGCCAAAGCCTGACGTAGTAAAAACGGGCGCAGCAACGGCAATCGCTGCGCCCATGTTTTCGCCCCGTACGGGGACCAGCCGGTGCCGGGATGCAGCATGCGTTTTCGCTGGTTAAAATCTCTGAAACCGACCGTACGCCGCCCAACCCCTTGATCCAGCAAGCGGACTCGAAACCGCTGAACAAATCACAAACGGATCGAACAGCGTGTCCCCGCGGGGACAAACCCACTCAAACCGCATTCGGCAGCGGTTTTCCGTCCAAAAACGCGGCCACATTCTCCACCGCCATCATCCCCATCGCCTCCCGCACCTCAAGCGCAGCAGTGCCCAGATGCGGGAGCAAAGTGACGTTGTCCAAAGCCCGCAAAGCCTCCGGCACCGCAGGCTCATGCTCATAAACATCCAGCCCCGCGCCACCAATGCTCCGCGCTTCCAAAGCGGTAATCAAAGCCGCCTCATCCACCACATCCCCACGCGCGATGTTCACGAGATGCGCGTGATCCTGCATCGCCTCGAACACCTCCGCCCCAATCAAATGCCGCGTGTCTGTCCCCCCGGGGACAGCGACCACCAGCACATCTACCGCACCCGCAAGTGCGGTCAGTGACGCCATCCGAGTGGCCGGGAAATCCAGCGTCTTCTCCGAACGGCTGAAATAGGAAACGTCCATCCCGAACCCGAAATGACAGCGCCGCGCAATGGCCTGCCCGATGCGGCCCATACCCACAATGCCCAAGCGCTTGTCCGTGACATGCAGCCCCAGCATCTGCGTCGGATGCCAGCCCGGCCACGCGCCCGTCCGCACCAGCCGCTCGCCCTCTGCCGCACGGCGGGCCGACATCAGGATCAGCATCATTCCGATGTCCGCAGTCGCATCCGTGACCGCACCCGGTGTGTTGCTAACATCGACGCCTCTTGCCTTGGCTGCCGCGACGTCGATGTGATTGTAACCCACGCCGAAATTGGCAAGCAGCTTGCAGCGCGGATTGGGAAAGTCGTCAAAAACCTCCGCCGAAAACAGATCGCCCAGCGTCGGCAGGACCACGTCAAATTCCGTGAGCGCGCGGCGCAATTCGTTGGCGGTCAGAGGCAACGTCTCCTGCCGCACCTCGACGTCGCCCAGCACGCGCGCCGCGTCGATCACCTTGTCCGGCAAGGGCCGTGTAATCCAGAGTTTCATCAGTGCATCCGCCCGCCGACAGGCACATCCTTGTCCGGCGTTGCCAACACGATGTCGCCTTTGTCATCGGGAAACCCGAGAACCAGAACCTCGGACATGAAGGGACCGATCTGGCGGGGCGGAAAGTTGACGACCGCCATCACCTGTCGGCCCACCAGCGTCCCAGGGTCATAGTGCACCGTCACCTGGGCCGAGGTCTTGCGCTCGCCGATCTCACCGCCGAAATCGACCCACATCTTGATGGCGGGTTTGCGCGCTTCGGGGAAGGGTTCGGCCTTGATCACACGGCCGACGCGGATGTCGACCTTCATGAAGTCGTCAAAGGAAATCTCAGCCACGGGACAGCTCCTTTGACCGTTCACTTGCTGCTTTAACTGCGCGCGGCAACAGGCTGGGAAATCCGGACTTTTCATCCATCAAAACCTCAAGCGCAGCCTGTGTTGTGCCATTGGGGCTGGTCACGTTGACGCGCAGTTGGCCCGGGTCTTCATCTGCCTCCACGGCGAGATGTCCCGCCCCCGCAACCGTGGCTTTGGCAAGCTGCATAGCGAGGTCTTCTGGCAAACCTTGCGCCACGCCGCCGGCGGCCAGAGTTTCGATCAGATGGAACACATACGCAGGACCCGATCCACTGACGCCGGTGACGGCATCCATCTGGTGTTCGCCCTCGAGCCGGACCACCTCACCCACGGCCGACAGCAGCATCTCAGCCTCATCCAGTGCGCCTTGACCAGCGGCATTGGAGCAGATCGCCGTGATCCCGCGCCCCACGGCGGCGGGGGTGTTGGGCATGGCGCGGACGATGGGGGATGCAGCGCCAAACGCCGCTTCGAAGGCCGACAGCGGCGTCCCCGCGGCGACAGAGATGAAGACGGTATCACCGCCGCCAAAGGCCGTGATGTCGGGCAATGCATCGCCCATCATCTGAGGCTTCACGGCGATTAAGATGACGGCAGGATCACTGGGCAGTTCGGCGTTCACATGCACGCCCGAGCCATGGACCCAAAGCGAGGGGGCTGGGTCCTGAACCCAAACCGAGCTTGGTGGCAAGCCCCGGTCGAGCCATCCGGCGAGCATCGTCGAGCCCATCTTGCCACAGCCCAGAAGCACGAGGCCCCGGGCTGCGATACGACTGTCTTGCATGGAAAACCCCCGTTCGTTCAGGGGCGCAGGTTAGGCGCGGCCATAGGCCTCCGCAATAGCGACCTGCATGGCGTCCTTGGGTGTCCGGTCCCCCCAGACCAGGAGTTGCAGCGCGGGATAGTACCGCTCCGCACTCATCACGGCGGCGCCGATCATGGTGTCGATCTGCTCGGCCGAGGCCATCTGGCCGCCCGACAGGACCAGGCCATAGCGGTAGACCATCAGCTTCTGCTCTTCCCAATAGGTGAAGCTGCCCGCCCAGCACTGGTCGTTCACGTGGTTCAACAGCTCGTAGAGACCGCCGAGTTTCTCTTCCGGCGGCTCCATTTCGAAAGTGCAGACCATGCGAAGCGTTTCGTCATAGCCCGACCAGGCGAGCGTGATGGAATAGGTGCGCCATTGTCCTTCGACGGCCATCGCGATCTGGTCGTCGGCGATGCGGTCGAAGTCCCATTCGTGGTGCTCGGCCAGATGTTCGACGATGTCGATGGGATGAATTTCATCTTCCAGGAACTGCTCGGAAAGTGCCATGGTGCCACCTCTTATTGCTGTAGCGCGGGGGGCTGGCAGCGCCCCAAGCGCTAGGTGCCTGCTCTGAGATCTCGGGGCGATCCCCCGTGCCTCTACCAGATATGGTGACGGTGGGTTTGCCATCTGGCAACCCTTTATTTGGGGATAACCTCAATAAGTTGGGGATATGGTGGTTTGATGGGCAAGATGGGGCGGTCGCTGACCCAGCGCCCTATCAGGCGCGATGCCATAAGCACACAACCGCTTGACGTAGATTGAGTGGCTTGGTGGTGTCAGATCGCCTCAACAAATCGCTGCAACGCCAGGACGCTTTCCACCAGCCGTTCGGGATTGACCACCCCCATTTGATCTGACGGCGAATGTGTCACCGCTTGTGTGTGCATGTTGTCCAGCAACCACTGGGAGGTCACGGCGATAGCGGGGCATCCGGCCTGCACAAAGATCGCGTGATCCCCCTGCGGCCACTGGATCCCCTCACATGCGTTGGGGTGCGAAGCCAACAAGCGCTGTGCCGCACTGCGATAAAGCGGTGGAAGCTGAAAAAATGAATAGGCCGTCTTTCCCTCAACATAGCCGATGCCGTCGATGTTGATGTTCAATGCGCAGGATTTGCCGAGGTCCGGCTGTGACGACAGATACGCCATCTGTCCGGGTACGGCGTAGTGGTCCTCTCCATTGAGCGCGACAAGTTCGATGGCGTAAGGTCCATCATACGCAGCCAGCGCCCGCGCCAGCACAAGCAGCATCGTGACGCCCGTGGCGTTGTCCAGCGCACCGGGCGCACCCTTTTTTGCGTCGATGTGCGCTGTGATGATGAGTGTCCCGCGCTCGGCCTTGCCGATGCGCGCGATGACATTCCGGCCGACGGATGGACGCCTGCGGCAATTGGATTGCACGTGGACCTCGCGGCCCTCATGTGCGCTCAGGTCAAGCCATGCGTTCTCGGTCAGGCACACCGTTGGCAAGTCAAAGTCGCCATCCTCGATCATCGGTGGGTGTGGCGTCGCGCATATGATGGCCGCAGCACCCGACGCTTCGAGCGTTGCGATGATCTTTTGCTGTGTGTCGTCCCGGTAGAACGGGAAGTTCTTGGGCATGAAAGGCGTTTGGGCGATGTCACCTGTCAAAAGCAGCACTGCGCCATCGGTTTTGGCTTGCCGAATGTCATCGAGACTGGATGCGACAACGAGAGGTCCCTGCACATCGCATCCCGACGAATATGGACTGGCGGAACAGGTCAAACGGACCCCACCGTCCAGACGGGCCCATGCGTCACCGTCTACCCAGTCCAAAACCTCGAACTCTTGCATGTCGACCGCCCAACCATAGTTCCAGAAGGCGTCGCGTACATAGTCCGTTGCGGCCAGATTTCCCGGCGCGCCGACACTGCGGTCGGTGATGGTCTGTGTCAGGTGGCGCAGATGTTGATCAATGGCCCCGAGAATGAACTCGCGCCGCAGCAGGCTTGTCGCGCGTGAGCGCCGGGCGGAACGGGTCGTCATGCGCCAAAGCGTTCCTCTGCCGTCTGTTGATCCATGCCCAGCGATGCGCCGATGGCCTGCCAACCGATGCCACGGTCGCGAATCTCCCGGATCTGCGCGTGCAGCCGTTCGCATTGCCGGTCCACCAGCTCGGAGGTGGCGGCCATCTGGCTCAGCAGGACTTCGTCTTTGGCCACGGTCGGAGCGTCACGGTCCACGGCCGCAAGTTCCAGCGCATCGCGTGTCTCGATGGTTCGGACGCCGACGGCGATGCATTCGTCGCAGATATTCACATCAGGGCCAGCCAGAAGGGCGCCCGTCTGGTCCGCGGTCTTCCCGCAAAATGAACAACTCAACATTCCGGTCTCCTTTGCTGATTCAATGCTGTGCGACGTTTGATACGAGGTTGATCACGATCACTCCGCTCACGATCAGGGCGATGCCCAGAACGCCGGCCGGGTCGATGCACTGCCGAAAGACAAGGACACTGATCGTCGCGATAAGCGCGGTGCCGACCCCGGCCCAGATCGCATACGCGACGCCCAGAGGCAGGGTCCGCAGCGACAAGGACAGGAAGTAGAGGGCGAGCCCGAAGCCGATGATGGCCAGAGCGGACGGGCCGAACCGTGTAAAGCCATCCGACGCTTTGAGTGCCGCGCTTCCGCAGACCTCCGCCACGATCGCAATGCCCAGATAGACCCAGTGCATATGCTATCTCCAGTTTTCGGTGAGATGCGAGATTGCAGCGGCGACATCATCGGCCAGCGCGTCGATGGCGGTCGTGGGGGCGCTGACCATGCCAAACTGGATCTGCAGCGACGCACCGTCGATGAGGGCGACGAGAATACGGGTCAACCGTCGGCGCTGATCGGCATTCAGCTGCGGAACCTGGGGGCCGACGAGACCCTCGACCTCGCGGAAGACACTGCTGTATCCGCGGGCTTTCAAGCGGGCATATCTTGGATCGTGCAGGGCGAGCGCCTCTGCGATGGCGTAGAAGCGCCCTGCATCGCTGGCGTGATGGTGCAGGAGCGCGCGGACGATGTTTCGTGTCGGGGAGTCTTCCTCGCCATCGCCCTGCCACGCACTGTGCATCAGCTGCAGCGACGTATCGATTTCCTGGGTGAGCACCGTTTCAACAAGATCATCCTTGCTGGGGAAATAGTACTGCAGGTTGCCGACAGAAATGTTCAGGCGCGCCGCGATCTGTCGAAGCGACAGCTTCTGGTAGCCGTCATCCAACAGCACCTTCCGCGCCTCGGCCATGATTTCCGACCGCCGCGCCTCTCCCTTGGTGCCTTTCGAAGCTGGTGTGGCCATGTTTCGTGCTCGTTTTTGATGCGATTGCGCGTGTTATTAGGTCAATGTACTAATTTGGTCAATGACCTATTTTTGACTACGCCGAACTTCGGAGTGCGACCGGCCGCTCCATTCGTCGGTTTTTACGGTGTTCCGTACAGGGTCGAGGAAGATCAACACGGTCATTTTCCGCGCTGGCTGCGTACCAAGGGCATCCTGTTGGAGATGGCCCAAAGCCTGATCGCCCAACAAAAAAGGCCCGGACGCGACCGGGCCTGTGTGATGTCAGTGATTGGGCAGACTTTACTTGCCTTCCAGCGCCTCGATCCGGGCCTTGAGGGCTTCGTTCTCTTCCCGCGCTTTTTGCGCCATCGCCCGAACCGCATCGAATTCCTCGCGCGTGACAAAATCACGGTCCGCCAGCCAGCGGTCCATCATCGACTTCATCGCTGTCTCGGCCTCTTCCCGCGCGCCCTGGGCCACGCCCATCGCATTGGTCATCAATTGCGAGATGTCGTCAAAAATCTTGCCGCGTGCCTGCATGATGTCGTGATCCTTTCAAAGCTACCCCCTATATGGGCACCAAAGAGAGGCGGGGCAAGGTTGACCTGCCCCGGCAGCAGAGGCATTCAGACGCAGATGACAGGCGCCCTTCCCTTTCCCGACATCTCGCCCGAGATCTTTTCGATCTCGATTTTCGGCTTTGAACTGGCGCTGCGCTGGTATGCGCTGGCTTACATCGTCGGCATCATCATCGGCTGGCGCATGGTGGTGATGGCGCTGAAGGCGCCGCGGCTGTGGCCGGGCAACACGCCGCCGCTGACCCCCGGCCAGACCGAGGATATGCTGACCTGGATCATTCTGGGCGTGCTGCTGGGCGGGCGGATCGGTTATGTCCTGTTCTACCAACCCGGCGCCTATCTGGACGATCCGCTGTCGATCATCGCGATCTGGGAGGGCGGCATGTCGTTCCATGGCGGGATGTTGGGGGTGATCCTGGCGTTCTGGCTCTATACGCGGCGTCACAAGCTGCCCCTGCTCAGCACCGCAGACGCCGTCGCGTTGGGTGTTCCACCTGGTCTGCTGTTGGGCCGCTTTGCCAACTTCATCAATGCCGAGCTGTGGGGGCGCCCGACTGAAGTGCCCTGGGGCGTTGTCTTTCCCGGACAGGCGGCACAGTTCTGCCCACAGGTGGTGGGCGCGTGTGCGCGCCATCCCTCTCAGCTTTACGAAGCTTTTCTGGAAGGCTTTGTTCTGCTGGTCGTTCTGCTCTGGCTCGCATGGCGGCGTGAGGGTTTCAAACGGCCGGGCTTTCTGACCGGTGTGTTTCTGTTGGGCTATGGCGCCAGCCGTTTTGCGGTCGAGTTCGTGCGGCAGCCGGATGCGCAGTTCATCTCGGACGGCAATCCGCTGGGGCTGGCGTGGCACATCGGAGGCTACGGTCTGACGATGGGGCAGCTCCTGTCGCTGCCGATGATCCTGCTGGGGCTGTGGCTGATCGCCCGAGCGCAGCGGCGCGCAATTGCCGCGACATGAGTCTGCGTGACCAACTGATCGCCCGGATCACATCCCAAGGCCCCATCACGATCGCCGATTTCATGGCCGAGGCGCTGCTCCATCCCGAGTACGGGTATTATGCAACGCGGGACCCGCTTGGCGAAGATGGCGACTTCACCACGTCCCCCGAGATCAGTCAGATGTTCGGCGAATTGGTGGGGCTGTCACTGGCGCAAAGCTGGCTGGATCAGGGTGCGCCTACCCCCTTTACCCTTGCCGAATTGGGGCCTGGGCGTGGGACGTTGATGGCAGACATCCTGCGCGCCACTGCGCGTGTACCAGGGTTTCACGCCGCGGCGCAGATAACACTTGTTGAAGCGTCGCCCACCTTGCGCGCAGCGCAGCGCGCCACGCTGAGCGCTCATGACATCGCACACGTGGATGGTGCGGATGCATTGCCAGACGCGCCGCTTTGGCTGGTGGCAAACGAGTTTTTCGACGCCCTGCCGATCCGCCAGTTCCAGCGCGATGGCGCGGGTTGGCGCGAGCGAAGTGTGGGCGTGCGCGATGGCGCGCTGTCCTTCGGTCTGTCGCCTGCTGCCCCGCAGGCGTTGCTGGATCACCGGCTTGACGATACCTCGGATGAACAGGTGGTCGAGCTTTGCCCAACAGCCGCACCAATCCTTTCGGCCATCGCTGCACGCATTCAAACCCGTGGTGGTGCCGCCCTGATCATAGATTACGGCGATTGGCGTTCGCTGGGCGACACGTTTCAGGCGTTGCAAAACCATCAGCCTGTAAACCCGCTTGCAGATCCGGGGAATGCAGACCTGACGGCGCATGTTGATTTTGAAGCGCTGTGCGCCGCAGCGGGCCCCATCGCGCATAGCCGTGTCACACCACAAGGCATCTTTCTTGAACGGCTTGGCATAACGGCACGTGCACAGGCGCTGGCCAAGAAACTGGACGGTCCCGCACTGGAAGCACACATCGCGGCACATCGGCGGTTGACGCATCCCGAGGAAATGGGAAACCTGTTCAAGGTGCTGGGGCTTTTCCCCGACCACGCTGCCCCGCCGCCCGGACTGGAACAATGACACTGGAAATCCTGACTGCCGATAGCCTTGCTCCGATCAGGCACGGCTTTTTCACGCGAAAGGGCGGCGCGTCATCAGGCATTTTTGCAGGCCTGAACTGTGGCACTGGCAGTTCCGACCAGACCGAAATCGTTGCCATCAACCGTGCCCGCGTTGCGGATGCCTTGGGTGTGGGATCGGACATGCTGGCAGGTGTGAACCAAGTGCATTCGGGCGATGCCATTTCGGTCACCGCGCCGCCTGACCCGAAGCCGAGCGCCGACGGCATTGTTACCGCGACGCCTGGCGTCGTCCTGACCATTCTGACTGCAGACTGCCAGCCTGTTTTGTTTGCAGATACCGAAGCAAGGATCATCGGCGCAGCCCACGCTGGTTGGAAGGGCGCGCAGGCAGGCGTGCTTGAAGCAACCATTGACGCGATGATCGACCTGGGCGCGGACCGCGCGCGCATTCATGCAGTGATCGGGCCGACCATCAGCCAGCGCGCTTACGAGGTGGGACCGGAGTTCTTCGACATATTTCTCGATGAAGACCCCGAAAACACCCGTTTTTTCGCAGGTGGCGACGGGGACAGGATGCACTTCGATCTACCCGGCTATGGATTGGAGCGGTTGCGCAGTGCAGGCATCGCGTCCGCCGAGTGGATGCGGCACTGCACTTATTTTGACCCTGACCGCTTTTACTCCTACCGCCGGTCCGTACATCAAAAGGACCCCGATTACGGGCGATTGATATCGGCAATCGTTTTGTGATTGGGGCGCAATTTGGGCACCACGCGCCGTAGCTTGGCCCCATTGTTTCCAGTCCGGAACCAATGGGGTAGAAAATCGCCCCAAAAACAAGGGCGAGGTGCCGCGCCACAATTGCGCACACAAGGTCAGCAACTTTTTTGAGATTTGCCGGCATCGGCCCAAAACCTGCCCCAAAGCCACGTCATTCTCTTCTTTAACGGGCGATCAGACCCAAGCAATTGAGCAGAGGACAGACAATGACAAACGCACGCTTCATCAAATCCGTCACCGACACCGCCAAACAGGACGTGCCGCAGATGCCCTGGGCCCGTGGCAAACGCCGCGCCATGTTCATCTCGCGCCGGAAGGCTGCCGTGGAGATGCGCAAGAGCGCGTGACGCCGAATCAAATTAAGGCAAACTGGTCCGTATGTTTCTGAACAATAGGGCCTTGGGCGCACCATTGGTGCGCCCTTTATGGTTTATGTCCCCGATACTTTGACAATTTGCGGCAATTTTGGGAATTATTGTCCATTAACTTGACACATGGACATGTTCCGTCTGTCGTCGTCGGTGGGGGCCGACACAGATGTGACCAGTATGACGAGGTTACATTGATGACGTCCCCAGCCGCTTTGCGCATGCCCCGCGCACCTTACGACCGAAATTCGACCCCAATGGCACGGCCAAATATCCCCGCTCTCCGCACATACGAAGTCGCCGCCCTCCGCGCCGACGGCACACGCAGCATCGCGACTTTCAAGGCCCCTGCCCTGCCGTTGTTCGAAGCCGCCTTTTCCGCCTTTGCGCGCGGTGTTGTGCTGTCGAGCCCCGACGGTATGGTCGCGATCGAGGACCTGCAGCCCGGTGACTGGTTGAACACGTCGGCAGGCGCTCCGGCACAGGTGATGTGGATCGGGTCATCGAGTTTCGTGCCCTCCGACACCGGCCGCCGCATGCCCTTGATCCGCGTGATGGCGGACAGTTTCGGCCTGAATAGACCCGAGTCGTTCATCACCGTCGGCCCGGGAGCGCGGCTCTTGCAGACCCCGCCGCATCTGCGCGGCGCGACAGGCGGCGTGCAGGTCCTGACGCCCGCAGCTGAATTCGTCGATGGTGTGAATGTGATCGAGGTTGTGCCACCAACCCCGATCCGTCTGTTCCACATCTGCCTGAGCCGCCATGCGGCGGTGGATGTCGGCGGTATTGAGGTTGAAACCTTCCACCCCGGTCTACAGGCGATCCGTCAGGTGACCCACGCCCAGCGCGACCTGTTCCTGTCGATGTTTCCGCACATTGCCCATATCACCGATTTCGGTCCGCTTGCGCACCCGCGCGCGCCGGAGCCGGATACTGTGGCTTAGTGATAGGGGCCTAGGCCGACTTCGCCAGCCGCTCTTCCAACACGTCAAACGGCACGCCGGGAGCATCCTTGGCCTGCCGGATCACGAGCGATGTCTTGACCGACGCCACGTTCGGCGTGGTCAGCAATTCGCCCGTCAGGAAGCTTTGGAAGCTGGACAGATCAGGCGCCACGCATTTGAGGATGAAGTCCACCTCGCCGTTCAACATGTGGCACTCACGTACAAGCGGCCAGGCCCGGCACTTGTCCTCAAAGGCGCTCAGGTCCGCCTCCGCCTGGCTGGCGAGGCCGACATTGGCGAACACCTGCACCTCGAAGCCCAGCTCGTGACTGTCCACATCGGCGTGATAGCCGCGGATGTAGCCGCTTTCCTCAAGCGTCCGCACCCGGCGCAAACAGGGCGGGGCGGAGATTCCGACCCGCTTGGCCAGCTCGACATTGGTCATGCGACCGTCCGCCTGGAGTTCTGCCAGAATCTTACGATCAATCGGATCTAGTCGCGTGCTTGCCATCAGCGCCCCCTGAATTTGCAGTTGTTATAACAGCCTCGCAGGGACGCGCAATAAAGTTTCACAGGCACGCAACATTCCGAAATCATACCCATGCGCAGCGTGCAACCCGGTTGCCCAAATCACTGCTTCAAACCGCCTGCGCACCCGTCTATATCGGATGGGCTTTCATACACCAGACGGGGGTCGAAAATGGCTGAGACGAAGCGCACCAAAGTTCTGATCATCGGCTCCGGCCCTGCGGGTTACACTGCGGGCGTCTATGCCAGCCGCGCAATGCTGAACCCCATCCTTGTGCAGGGTATCGAGCCCGGCGGCCAGCTGACCACCACAACGGAAGTCGAGAACTGGCCCGGCGACACCGAAGTGCAAGGCCCGGACCTGATGATCCGGATGCAGGAGCACGCCAAGGCGATGGGCACCGAAATCATCGGCGATATCATCACCTCCGTCGACTGGTCCAAGCGCCCCTTCGTAGCCCAATCCGACAGCGGCACGGAGTACGTGGCCGACGCGGTCATCCTTGCCACCGGCGCACGGGCCAAGTGGCTTGGTCTTCCAAGTGAAGAGAAGTTCAAGGGCTTCGGTGTCTCGGCCTGTGCGACCTGCGACGGGTTCTTCTACCGCGGGCAGGAAATCGTGGTGATCGGTGGTGGCAACACGGCCGTGGAAGAGGCGCTGTTTCTGACCAACTTCGCTTCCAAGGTTACGCTCATCCACCGTCGTGACGAGTTGCGCGCGGAGAAGATCCTGCAGGACCGGCTGTTCAAGAACCCCAAGATCGAACCGCTGTGGTTCAACCAACTGGAAGAAGTCTACGGCACCGACAGCCCGCTGGGCGTCGAAGGCGTGAAAGTGAAAAACGTCAAAACGGGCGAGATCACGGACATTCCGGCCAAGGGTGTCTTTGTCGCCATCGGCCACGCGCCCGCGAACGAATTGGTCAAGGATACGCTGGAAACCCATATGGGCGGCTACGTCGTGACCAAGCCCGACAGCACCGAAACCTCGATCCCGGGCGTCTTTGCGGCGGGTGATATCACCGACTGGCAATACCGGCAGGCGATCACATCGGCGGGCATGGGCTGCCAAGCGGCACTCGAAGCTGAACGGTTCCTCGCGGAACACGACCTCGACGCAGGCAAGGACGTCTCCGAACCACTCGGCTACGGCGCTGTAGCGGAATAGGTCCAGGTCTTCTCTGGTTTGGAAAAATCCCGGGGGTGTCGCGCAAGCGACGGGGGCTGGCCCCCTTCCCCCCGCTTGACCACACGCGCCCGTCCCGCCACCCTGCGTGAAACGCGAGCGGGGTAGGACAGGCATGGCGCACGCAATATGGCGCGGCTCTTGGGCAACGCGGGTCAGGATCATCAGCGGTCTGATCCTGATGATCTACCTTGTGCTGCACATCCTGAACCTGGCGGCGATCCTGATTTCACCAACAGCCTATGATGCGGTGCAGTCGGCGCGGCTGACCGTCATCCGCTCGAATGCCGGGACGGCCGTCATCGGCCTTGCCATGGCGGCCCATGTCATCCTGTCGCTGGGCAAGGTTGTGGTGGCGCGGACGTTTCGCATGCCGTTTTCGCAGTGGGCGCAGGTCCTATTGGGGCTGGCCATTCCGATCCTGCTGATCGATCACCTGATCTATACCCGCGGCGCGCATGAGATGCTGGGCGTGAACACCATGTTCGGATATGTCACGCGCCTGATCTGGGATACCGGTGACGGCTGGGGGCAGGCCGCGCTTCTGATCATCGCGTGGGTTCACGGGTGTATCGGACTGCATATGTGGTTGCGCCTGACAGCGTGGTGGCGCAAGGCCGTGCCCTGGCTGATCGGCTTGGGCGTTGTCCTGCCGGTTCTGGCACTTCTCGGGTTTGTCACATTTGCCCGGGCGATTGACGGGCTTTTGTCCAATCCCCGGGGCGAGGCCGTTGCGCATGCCGCCTGGAATTTTCCTGATGCTGCCGGTTTTGCGCAGCTGGCCGCGGCATCAGATGCGGCCAATGTAGCCGTCCTAGCCATTCTAGGCGTCGCAATCGCCGCCTTTTTGCTGCGCCGCGCCGTGGCCGCCATCGCCCGGCCCATTCGTATCCACTATGTTGACGGCCCCAGCGTGCGCGCCCCGCGTGGCCAGACGATCCTCGAGACCTCGCAAAGCAGTGGCGTGCCCCACACGGCCCTGTGCGGCGGCCGGGGGCGCTGCACCACCTGCCGGGTCATCATCGAGGAAGGGCTGGAAGACCTGCCGCCCCCATCCGAGGCCGAGGCCCGCAGCCTTGCCGCCGTGGGCGCGCCGCCCAATGCGCGGCTGGCCTGTCAGGTGCGCCCGCGCAGCAGCGTGCGCGTGTTCCGCGTATTTGATCGCGACGGCCGGCGCAGCCGGGCCCATGCCAGCCAGGGAAAGGAGGCGCAGCTTGCCGTTCTGTTTCTGGACATGCGCGGGTTTACCGCCCGCACCGATGGGCAGTTGCCCTATGACGTCGTTCATCTGCTCAACCGTTTCTTTGACGAGATCGTGCCGCCGATCAACGCGGCCGGGGGCACCGTCGACAAGTATATGGGCGATGGTCTGATGGCGGTGTTCGAACTGCCGAATGCAGCGGCCTCAGCCCGCGCCGCATTGACGGCTGTTGAAGGCATTGGCGCGGCCCTTGCAAGTTTCAACGCCCGGCTTGCGCGCGAGGGCAGCGCGCCAGTCGCCATCGGCATAGGTGTGCATCTGGGCAATGTCGTGCTGGGCGAAATCGGCGCCGCCGGACAAGCCCCCCGCACCTTGATCGGCGATACGGTCAACATCGCGTCCCGGCTGGAAAGTGAAACCAAGGCGCGCGGGGTGCAGGCGCTTGTGTCCATCGACACGCTGCACGCGGCCGGTTTGGCAACGCAAGGTAGTGCGATGGTATCCCTGTCGCTGCGCGGGCGCGAAGCGCCGTTGGACGCCCTTTTGGTTCAGGAGTTAAGCGACCTGACACATGTGCGGCAGCGCGATGCAAAGGCCCCTGCCCCGGCCTGATCTCCAAGTAGTGATGTGTTTACCACAATCAGAGGAATCCTGCCTGCGACAAAGTTTGTTCTTCCATGAACATACTTTTGGTGACATATGTTCACACGTGAACGCAAATCGAATCTCGTATCCGCCTGACCATGTCCGCCGCACCCAAACCCAAACCGGAAGCCGAAGACCAGCTCTTCCGTCTTCTCCGCCAGCTCGACGAGGCGCCGGGCGCGTCTCAGCGGGCGATGGCACAGGGCATCGGTGTATCGCTGGGCCGTCTGAACGCACTTCTGCGTCAGGCAACGGCTGCGGGTTTCGTGCGTGTCCAGGATATGGACGGGCCGGACAAGCGGCAACGCTATTCATATGCGCTCACAACCCGGGGGGCCGGCGAAAAGAACCGGCTCACCGATCAGTTCCTCGCCCGCAAATTTGCGGAATATGATGCCCTCTTTGCCGAGTTGACCGGCACCACGTCCGGGTTAAACCCCCTGAAACACAGGACCAAATTGATGGAAAACAACCTCGCTCCGATCCCTGAGCTCTATGTGTCGTATGACAGCGCTCAGAAGCTTAAGATGGAAGCTGCCGAGCTGGTCAGCTGGGATCTGACCCCGCGCCAGATCTGTGACCTTGAGCTGTTGATGAACGGCGGCTTCAACCCGCTGAAAGGGTTCCTGACCGAAGCCGATTACAACAGTGTTGTGGACACGATGCGCACAACCGACGGCGCGCTGTGGCCCATGCCCATCACGCTGGACGTGAACGAGAAATTCGCCGAAGGGCTCGAGATTGGTCAGGACATCGCGCTGCGCGATCAGGAAGGCGTAATCCTGGCCACCATGACCGTGACCGACCGCTACACGCCGAACAAAGCGCACGAAGCCAAGATGGTCTTTGGCGCTGATGACAGCGCGCACCCTGCCGTGAACTACCTGCACAACACCGCCGGTGACATTTACCTGGGCGGCCCCGTGACCGGCATCCAGCAGCCCGTGCACTACGATTTCCGCGCCCGCCGCGACACGCCGAACGAGCTGCGCAGCTACTTCCGCAAGATGGGTTGGCGCAAGGTCGTGGCCTTCCAGACCCGCAACCCGCTGCACCGCGCGCACCAGGAACTGACCTTCCGCGCCGCCCGTGAAGCGCAAGCCAACCTGCTGATCCACCCTGTTGTCGGTATGACCAAGCCGGGCGACGTCGATCACTTCACCCGCGTGCGCTGCTATGAGGCGGTTCTGGACAAGTACCCGCAGGCCACCACCTCCATGTCGCTGCTGAACCTGGCCATGCGCATGGCGGGCCCGCGCGAAGCGGTCTGGCACGGCCTGATCCGCAAGAA
Source organism: Tateyamaria omphalii (assembly GCF_019802125.1). GTDB lineage: Bacteria > Pseudomonadota > Alphaproteobacteria > Rhodobacterales > Rhodobacteraceae > Tateyamaria > Tateyamaria omphalii_B. Next base: position 320,073 of record NZ_JAHVHT010000001.1, on the reverse strand, counting down.
CCACGGCTGCACCCACTTCATCGTGGGCCGCGACCACGCAGGCCCCGGCAGCAACTCTGCCGGTGAGGATTTCTACGGCCCCTATGATGCGCAGGAATTGTTCCGCGAGCATCAGGAAGAAATGGGCATCGAAATGGTCGACTTTAAGCACATGGTCTATGTGCAGGAGCGCGCCCAGTACGAGCCTGCGGACGAGATCGCGGACAAGGATGACGTGACCATCCTGAACATCTCGGGCACCGAGCTGCGCCGTCGTCTGGCCGAGGGTCTTGAGATCCCCGAGTGGTTCTCGTTCCCCGAGGTTGTGACCGAGCTGCGCCGCACCAAGCCGCCGCGGTCCAAGCAGGGCTTTACCGTGTTCTTCACCGGCTTCTCCGGGTCGGGCAAGTCCACCATCGCCAACGCGTTGATGGTCAAGCTGATGGAGATGGGTGGCCGTCCGGTGACGCTGCTGGATGGTGACATCGTGCGGAAGAACCTGTCGTCCGAGCTGGGCTTTTCGAAAGAGCACCGCGACCTGAACATCCGCCGCATCGGTTACGTTGCGTCCGAGATCACCAAGAACGGCGGCATCGCGATCTGCGCGCCCATCGCGCCCTATTCGACCACCCGTCGGGCTGTACGTGAGGACATCGAAGCCTTTGGTGCCTTTGTCGAAGTGCACGTCGCCACCTCTATTGAGGAATGCGAGCGTCGGGACCGCAAAGGTCTCTACAAACTGGCGCGCGAGGGCAAGATCAAGGAGTTCACAGGCATCTCCGATCCCTATGACGTCCCCGAGAACCCCGAGCTGAGCGTCGAGACCGAGAATGTGGATGTGGACAACTGCGCCCACCAGGTTCTGCTCAAGCTGGAAAGCATGGGTCTGATCGCGGCACAATAAGCCAGAGAGATACCCCAATCGTAAGGCGCACCTTCGGGTGCGCCTTTTTTCATAGGTGCAGCGTGCCGCTCATCAACACGTGCGCCTGACCCTCGACCACCACACCGGTGATAGCATCGCGCGGTCCCAACACCTCGACACGCGCCTGCCCCGGACGGCCAAGACCGTGCCCTTGCTCGGCGACGAAGGTCGGGGTGTCGATCAACCCTTCGGACCAGAGATAGGCGGCCATCGCACCGGTGGCGGAGCCGGTAAATGGATCCTCCGCCGGGCTGGGCGGCGCCATGAGCAGGCGGGCGAAGGTGTCCCCGGCCTCGGTCGCGCCATCCAGTGTACACCAGAAGGGTTCCATCACATCCGTCCCGTGTACGCCCAGTGCATCCAGGTAAGCGCGAAAGGCGTCCATGTCGAAGCTGGCGCGGTCCAGTGTCGCCTTGTCCCTGAGAACGGCGATCGTGAATGGCAAACCGGTGGAGGTGACGCGCGGCGGATGGATGATGTCATCCACCCTCAGCCCACCAACCGCCGCGACGAGCACCGGATCAGGTCGCACACCGAAAGTCGGCGCCACTTGGGTCATGCGAACGGATGTGCCCGAAACTTCGACCGACACGATGCCCGCGCCCGTATCCAATGTCAGAGGACCATCGGCAATCAAACCGCGATGTCTAAGCGCGGCCACCGTCGCGACGGTGGGATGACCGGCAAACGGGATCTCGCGACTGGCAAGGAAGTAGCGCACCCGGATGTCGGCGACGTCGGACGGGCCTGTGAAGGTGCATTCGACAAGGGATGTCTCGCGCACGAAAGCCATGCAGGTCAGATCATCCAGTGCCGCAGCATCATGAACCACGGCACAGCCATTTCCGCCAAACGCACGGTCGGTAAAGGCGTCGACCCAATCCACCTCGAACTTCATTCAAGTGCCGCCTGCTTCTAACGTGCCTGGGGCATGGTGTTTGCCCTCATTGCGCCAAAGCACGTCGATATGCGCCGGGTCAAGGCGCGCTCAGCGCTAAGCTCGCCCCGAGCTTATGCCGGAGGCCGCCCATTTGCACATATCAATGCAAAGGCTGCGGCGCGTAGTCGTGCTGCCGCGCCAGCGCAAAGGCCAGCTTGCGGTCGGCGACCAACGCCAGTTGCTGCCCTTCGGCATCGTGCACTGCAAAGAGCTGGTCGAGCCCTTCGGCCTGCTCCTGCACTTCCTGTGGCAGGGCGTCGACGTCGATGGCTTTGACATAGACCATCCGGCCCACATCGGCGTTCAAATCACAAGGTGTGTTCATGACTTATCCTTTCCGTATGTTGATCGTCTGGACGATTGTTTCGGGTTTGGCCCGCGTCAGATCGACGTGCAGCAAGCCGTTCTCCATCACCGCCTCTCCTACCTCAACGCCGTCAGCGAGCACAAAGCTCCGTTGAAATTGTCGTGCGGCGATTCCGCGGTGCAGGAACACGCGCTGTTGCGTGTCTTCGCCCTGGCGGCCGCGAATGACCAATTGGCGGTCTTCCACGGTGATCGACAGATCGTCTTCGGCGAACCCGGCGACGGCCAGGGTGATCCGGTAGGAATAGTCCGAGGTCTGCTCGATATTGAACGGTGGATAGCCTTCGGCGCTTTTGGCCGTGCGTTCCAGCAGCCGTTCAAGTTGCTCGAACCCCAGCATATGGGGGTAGGAGGCAAGAGTCATTTTCGTCATGCGACACGTCCTTTTGGTCAAGCGACAGTCAGTACCCGCCCCTGATGCGGCAGCGGATGTTTCAAATATGGGCAGAAACCTTGATTGGAACAAGGTCTAGGCGGGTGAGATGGTTGTGATTATATTAAGGGCTCTGCAATTGCTTGGAATCGCGCCATGAATGCTCCTTCGGACATCTCGATGAAAACGGACGAGGTGCTGCGTGTGGAGCTGGAGGTGTTCAAACGAGAGCATCGGGACCTCGATGAAGCAATTCACGCCCTGCAGGAAAAGGCGACCGGCGATCAGCTCACCATTCAGCGGTTGAAAAAGAAAAAGCTGATGCTGAAAGACAAGATTGCCATCATCGAAGACCGGCTGACCCCCGACATCATCGCCTGATCAGTCGGCACGCATCAGATCGCGCCATGCGCTCTTGTCCACTTTTTTGAGCCGTTCAAGCGCGCGTGCCGCATCCGCGCGCAATGTCTCGGCGCTGTTGTCCTTGACCTCGTTGATCTCGGCGACGAGCGCGTCGATCTCGGGCAAAGGCGTTTTGGTCGCTTTGGACAGGATTTGCAGCGCTTCGAGCACTTTGCCCAGTTGCGTGCCGTAGCTGGCCACCTCGGCATGGATCTTGCTCTCGATCTCGGGCACGCCTGCGATGTCTGGAGAAAAGACGCGCGGCACGATCTCTTGGGTCACATCGCCGGAAAAGGGCGCGCGGAACATGGGCGCCCAGACATCGAAAGGGGTCATCATCGTGAAATCTCCTGTGCAGAATGGTGGTAGCGTCGCCGCAGTGCAGCATGGTGTCAATTGAAACCCGCGCACCGCCCATTGCCCCGGTGACCGATCTGGCTATAGTGCGCGCTTCCTGAACTAGAGGGCCGCAAGACATGACCCAAACCCCTCCCCCAGTTGGCATTATCATGGGCAGCCAGTCCGACTGGCCCACCATGCGTGAAGCGGCCGAGATGCTGGATGCGCTCGAGGTGCCCTACGAGGCGCGGATCGTGTCGGCACACCGCACACCGGACCGGTTGTGGGACTATGGCAAGACGGCTGTGGACCGGGGTTTGAAGGTGATCATCGCAGGCGCGGGCGGTGCGGCACATTTGCCGGGCATGATGGCGTCAAAGACTCGGGTCCCCGTGATTGGCGTACCGGTGCAAACCAAGGCGCTGAGCGGGGTCGACAGCCTGTACTCCATCCTGCAGATGCCGCGGGGATTTCCTGTGGCGACCATGGCGATTGGCGCAGCAGGTGCCGCGAATGCGGGTCTGATGGCGGCGGGTATTCTGGCTGTTTCGGACGATGCGCTTGCCGCACGGCTTGAGGCATGGCGGGAGGCGTTGTCGGCGTCCATCCCGGAGGTCCCGAGCGATGACTGAACCTCTCGCGCCTGGGGCGACCATCGGCATTCTGGGCGGCGGACAACTCGGCAGGATGTTGTCGGTCGCTGCAAGCCGCCTTGGATTTCGCACTCACATCTTTGATCCGTCCGAGCAGCCCCCGGCGGGTGACGTTGCACATCTGGTGACAACGGCGCCTTACGAAGACAGTGACGCGCTCTTTGCCTTTGCCACCACTGTGGACGTCGTGACTTACGAGTTCGAGAACATTCCGACCCTGACGCTCGATGCGCTGGAAGATCACGCACCGATCCGGCCCGGGCGCGAGGCGTTGCGGGTCAGCCAAGACCGGCTTGTCGAAAAGGAATTCCTGCAAGGGCTAGGCCTGAAGACCGCGCCCTTTGCTGACGTGCCGGATATGGCCGCGCTCGCAACCGCCCTGCCCCAGATCAGCACGCCTGCGATCTTGAAAACCCGGCGCTTCGGCTATGACGGCAAGGGGCAGGCGCGGATCATGGAGCCGACCGGGGCCGAGGCCGCACTGGCCGAAATGCAGGGCGCACCCGCGATCCTCGAAGGGTTTGTGGACTTCAGCCACGAGGTGTCGGTCATTGCCGCCCGGGGATTGGACGGTGCTGTCGCCTGCTTCGATCCGGGTGAGAATGTCCACAAGGACGGTATCCTGCACACCACGACAGTTCCGGCGCGCCTGAGCGCAAGCCAACGAACCGATGCTGTGCTGCTGGCTGCCAACATCCTGAATGCGCTGGATTATGTGGGCGTTCTTGGGGTCGAACTGTTCGTCACGCCGCAGGGGCTGATCGTGAACGAGATTGCGCCGCGCGTACATAACTCGGGCCATTGGACTCAGAATGGCTGTGTCGTGGACCAGTTCGAACAGCACATCCGCGCAATTGCGGGCTGGCCGCTGGGTGATGGGAAACGCCACGCCGATGTCGTGATGGAGAACCTGATCGGCGATGATATGGACCGGGTACCGGACCTGGCAAAAGAGCCCGCGACGGCCCTGCATCTGTACGGCAAAGCCGAGGCGCGACCCGGACGCAAAATGGGCCATGTGAACCGGATTGTCGGCTAGGCAGCCGTCACGAACCGCTGCGCGATATCGCCAGCCATGTAACTGACCCGCCCACCCGAGATTGTGGCCGCCACCCGGTCATGATCGTCGAGGATCACCAGATCGGCGCGTTTGCCGGGTTCCAACGAGCCCCGATCCGTCAGCCCCAGGACAGCCGCAGGGCCGGACGATACAAGCGACCAGGCATCCTCCAGGCCCATCAGCCCGCTTTTGGCCAGCATCAACGCCGCGCGCCGCGGCGACGGGTAGTGGTAGTCGGACGCGATGGCGTCGCACAGGCCCATGGCGATGAGGTCCAGCGCAGACACGTTGCCCTTGTGCGATCCGCCCCGCACCACGTTGGGCGAGCCAAGAACCACCAGATCACCGGCGCCATGCGCTGCTTCTGCCGCCTCAAGCGTTTCCGGAAACTCGGCCACATGTGCCCCACGTGCATGCCATTTGGCGCGTTCGTCGGCAGAGGTGTCATCGTGGCTGCCAAGCTGCACGCCTGCTGCGTTCATCTGCGCGCACAAATCGTCAAGCGCCGCTGGCACCTCGTGCCTGCGCGCGTGCATGTCGAGCAGCATCTGGAAATGCAGGTCGGGGTTCCGCCCGGCCTTGAGCGCCTGGCCCGTGAGCCGCGCTGGCTTGCGCCCTTCGGCAAGGCGGTCATGGGGGAGGTGATCGTTGAAAACCACATACGCGACATCCCAGTCAGCGATCCGCTCGGGCAACAGCTCGTAGAGGTCGAGCATGTGGGTTTCGAACCGCAATTGCGGGCGCAGGTCCGTCACCACGTCGCACCGCGTGGCAATCAGCGCGCTAAAAACCTGATCGGCAAAGTGCAGGTCGCGCAGCCCGCCCTCCCAGCTGACGAATTGGGCGAGAACAGCCGTGGTGATGCCGTTGGCCGCAATCTCGGCTTCGGCCGCTGCAATCCCTTCGTTCATCTGTTTCATGGCCCCTCGGCGTGGAGCCATGTGTCGTTCGAAGCCATCACCATGCACGTCAATGATACCCGGCAGGATCCGGTAGCCCGTCAGGTCGACCGCCCGCCCGACAGGGGCGTCCGCGACACGCCCGTCGGCAATGGACAGCGCGGTGATCTCAAGACCGGAGGGCAGCAGGACCTCGGCCCCGGTCAGGTCAATCTCGATCATCGTCATTTCCCGTAAGGCAGTCCCCCTCGGGGCAACCCAGTTGTTCAAGCACCGCATCGACCCAGCGCAGGTCCCGGTCGAAGGCCCCGTTTTCCAAAAAGGTCAGGACCTGTGCAATCACGTTGGGATTGTTCATCATGAAGGTGTGCGTGACAGGCAACACGAGGTGATCTGTCATGCCTGCCACCGGCGTCGAGACGACCGACACCTTGCCGTCGTCCCGCCCCGGCAGCAGGGACGAAAAATAGGGGTTGAGCGACTGCTCCCCTGCGATGATCCCGACCGGGTACGTCACACCCGGCAGGCTGCGCGGAAGGCTGGCAGGGCCGGTGCCAAGCTGACGGCCTGCGGGCCCATTGAACCAGCCGAACGCTTCGAGGTCGCCCAGTTCGTCCACAACCTCGCTACCGCGGTTGGGTGGCGCAAGCATCACCGTGCGCCCCAGATTGTCAGGCACCCTTGTGTGGGCAAACCAGTAGCGCACAAGGATACCGCCCATGGAGTGCGTCACGAAATGTACGGTATCGTCTCCGCAAGCGTCCATCGCGCGGGGCATCACATCAAGTGCCAGCGTTTCCACAGTCTCGGTCGTAGAGGGGTAGCCCGGCCGCACAACCCGGTAGCCATCCGTCAGAAGCGCCTGCTCCAGCACAAGAAGCGACGCCTCGGTCCGCGCGAGCCCGTGCAGCAGCACGACGCAATCGGCGCGGGCCATGCCGGCGATCAGCAGGAGGACAAGGGCAGCAATCAATTTCATACCCTTGAGATAGCTTTCCGTGCGGCGCTATGGAATGGTAACGCTTCGTCTTTCACTGAAAGGTGTGATCATGCGCCCGAAGTCCCCCCGCATCGCCGTGCGCGCCGTCATTGTCGAAAATGAGCGCCTGTTGATGGTCAACGCCTGGCATACGGCCAAGAGTGACCTGATGTGCGCCCCGGGCGGCGGGGCCGAGGTGGGCAGCAGCCTGCCCGCGAACCTTGCGCGCGAAGTTTACGAGGAAACGGGGCTGACCATCGAGGTCGGCGCGCCCTGCCTTGTGAACGAGTACCACGACGCCCCCAGCCAGTTTCACCAGGTCGAGGTGTTCTTTCGCTGTACCGTTGTGCCGGGCACCTTGCGCCCCGAAGTATGGCATGATGCGGAGGCGGTGGTGACCGAGCGTCGGTGGCTGACGGCAGACGAGTTGGCAGGCGTGCCGCACAAGCCAGACAGTCTGGGTGCCGTGGCCTTTGGTGCGGAGGGTGTCAGCTACGACCCTCTTGAGCCTTTGATGCGGTAACGGCCACGGCGATCCCGCCGACGACAAGCGCGGCAGAGAGTGCGAGCGAAAGCGACAGCGCCTCGCCCAAAAGCAGCGCGCCCCCGGCGATTGCAATGATGGGCACGCTCAGTTGCACAACAGCCGCCGTTTGACCTGCCAACCGCGGCAGGATGCTGTACCAAAGCGCGTAGCCGAGGCCGGACGTCACAGCGCCCGATAGGATGGCCAAGGCAATCCCCGACGGCGCGGCGTGCAGCCCGGTGCCGAAAAGCAGGACGCCAAGGATCGGCAACGTCCAAATGAAATTGGCCGCGGTTGCCGCCAGGGGATCCTTGGCCCCTTTGCCGGCCAGCGTATATGCCGCCCAGCCGAGCCCCGCGACAACCATCAGCGCCGCGCCCGCGATGTCCCCACCGCCGTTGTCATCCGGCCAGAGCGCGATCAAAAGACCTGCAAACGCGATTGCAGCCCCAAGCATTTGGCGCGCGGTCGGATGTCCGCCGCGCAACGCGGACCAGCCGAACATTGCAACCTGTACGGTCCCGAACAGGATCAGCGCACCAAGCCCGGCATCGAGTGTCACATAAGCCAACGAGAAACCGACCATGTAGGCCGCAAGGCTGGTCGCACCCACCACCCTGTCACGCTGCCACAACGGCAGCCCGCCACCCCGCACCGTCAGGATCATGCCCAAGGCCACCGCCCCCGCCAGCACCCGGATCATGGCAAAGCTCGATGGATCTATGCCGCCGCCGTCCACCGCCATACGGTTCAAAACAGAGTTGGCCGCAAAGGCTATCATGGTGAGGCAGGTAAGCAGGATCAGACGCATTTCTGTCCCTTACCCCGCCACCCGCGCAGGGCCAAGCACCTGGTTGAACCCAGACATGATACGCCATATGGTTACCATGCTAACCATATGGAGCCCCCCCATGCCGGAACTGAGTATCTTCGCCACCATCCGCCCCAAACCGCAGTACCGTGCAGAGGCGCTTGCCGCGATCAAGAGCGTTCTCGACGTCACGCGGTCCGAACCGGGCTGCCGCCGCTTCGAACTGAATGTAGACGCAGGTGAGGACGACGCGCTGTATCTGGTCGAACATTGGGCCGACGATGCAGCGCTCGAGGCGCACTACGCGCAAGACTACATTCGCGACGTATTTGCCGCCTACGAGACATGGCTGGCCGAACCTGTCCAGATCGTGCGGATGCGACGCGCGGCCTGATGTTCTTCCTCAAGGACCTGCCGAGCGAAGACATGATCGCAGGTGTGACCGTCAATGTGCCCGAAGTGTCGTCGCCGCGCGTCTTGTCCGTGCTGACCAAACTGCGCGCGGCAAGTGTACTGTTGCGCGATGTGGAGGCTTATCTGCGCGGACATGGTCTGTCTCAGACACAGTTCCTGGCCTTGATGATGATCATGCGGGAACCGGAGCGCAGCAGCCTGTCGGCGGTCGAGATCGCGGCGCGCCTCGATGTCTCGAAGCCTGTGCTGAGCAAGGCCTTGGCCAGCCTGGCCGACAAGGGACTTATTGCACCAGCCGCCTCACAACCCGCTGACCGACGTCAGAAACAATTGTCTCTCACCCCGGAAGGTGAGCAGCGGTTTGCAGACGTCCTGCCCGGCTATTTCAGTATCTTACATGACGCCGATCTATAGGCCCTAGCGGTGTGGGATACCCAGGTTTCCTACCGCAACCGCCTCTGACAGCCCGTCCATGAACCTGCGGACGTCCGCCAGCGATGTGAGATGATATTTCGTTTTATCCGCAGGCGCGCCATCATAGAGCGCACGCATCTTGGCGCGGCTCGTGTTCCGGGTCCGCCAGATATAGGACAGAAACTCCGCGCTGAACTGCTCCGGGCATCCTTCGGGCAGGTCCGGTCGCGGCTTCCCGTAGAATTTGATCGTGCGCCACAGAACGCGGCGCAATCGCAGCCCAATCGGCATGTCCAGCCAGATCAGCGTGTCGGCGCGGTCGAGGCGCTGGGGCCATGTCCGGCTGTGCCCGCCTTCGAAAATCCAGGTCGGGCGGGCGATGACATCCAGCGTCATCTTGGACTTTTCGGCGGAGTCGCGTTCAATCCAACCGGATTTCCAGTGGATCAGATCGATATGAACGACCGGCAGAAAGGTCTTGTCGCCCAGATGCCGCGCAAGGGTCGATTTGCCCGATCCGGGCTGTCCGATGATCATCACGCGCTTCATCGGTGCACCGTGGGGAAAAAGCAGGACGGCCAAGCGCGCAGTATTGGCTTGGCGGACGGGTGCGTGGTTTCGGCTGGATCAAAGTGCGGCTCGAACACTCTAAAATCTCTCTCTGCTGCGGCATTGAAACATGCCGGTCTGAAACAGGTGCAGCGCGCCGAAAGTCATCCCGGCGCGCTGCTCATCTTGCTTTTAGGCTGCAAGCGTCTGTCGCTGACGCAACGCCCGGTAGAGGCCGTCTTTGCGCGCCATCAATTCAGTCGGCGTACCGTCCTCCACGATCCGGCCCTGATCGAAAACAAGGATCCGGTCCATCCGCTCGACGGTGGCAAGACGGTGGGCAATGACCAGCGTCGTGCGCCCCTCCATCAGTCGTTCGGCGGCCTCGGCCACCCGCGCCTCGGCTTCGGAGTCGAGAGACGAGGTCGCCTCGTCCATCACCAGCACCGGCGCATCCGACAGAAAAGCCCTTGCAATCGCGACGCGCTGACGCTCACCGCCTGACAGCTTGACGCCCCGTTCGCCCACTTCGGTGCCGTACCCTTTCGGCAGCGTCGAGATAAACCCGGCCGCACCGGCCCGTTCTGCCGCTTCCCTCACTTCGGACGGCGTGGCGCCGGGACGGGCATAGGCGATGTTTTCGGCCAGCGAGCGGTGGAACAGCACCGGCTCCTGCGGGACAAGCGCGATGTGGCGGCGCAGCTCGTTGAGCGGCACCCGCGCGATGTTCACGTCGCCCAGCGTGATGGCACCCTCTGTCACCTCGTGGATCCGCTGGATCAGCTTGACAAACGTCGTCTTGCCCGAGCCAGACCGACCGACAAGCCCAACCTTCTGCCCGGCGGGGATCGAGACGTTCAGGTCCACAAAGAGCGGTGTCGCCGCCCCTGCATAGCCGTAGGTGACGTTGTCGAAGGCGAGCGCAGCGGCGCGTGCGGGCAAGGCTTGCGCCGGTTGGTGCACGACCTCCTGTTCCGGCGTTGTCGCCATCAGGTCCACCAGCTCTTCGGCATCGTTGATCGACTTTTGCAGCGTGCGGACATGGTTGCCCATCTGGCGCAGGTAGCCATCCATCATACCAAGAGCGGAGACGACGAAGGCGATCTCGCCCGCGCCAGCCGCACCCTGGACAAAGGCCAGAAGCGCGCCACCCAGCACGGCTGCCCGAAGACACCAGAGCGAGCTGTCCTGTACCAAGCCGGACCACGTCCCACGGCGCCATGTGCGCCGTGTGCGATGCGCCCATTTCGACAGGACCTGACCAAGCCGCGTGTCCTCGCGCGCCTCGCCTGCATGGGCGCGCACGACTGGATTCGACGTGATCGCATCGGCCAGCGCGCCCGAGACACGGCTATCCTGTGCATTTGACAGCCGTGCAGCTGGTGCCACCCAAGTGAGTGTAAGGGTCAGGGACAGGCCCAGGAACAGGGCTGCGCCAAGGGCAGCAACCAAACCAATATCCCAGCGAAATGCAGCCAATGTCCCGATGGTACCCAGCAACACGAGCGTCGACGGCAAAAGCGCCAGGAGCAGCACGTCAGCCATGTCATCCAACGCCCAAGCACCACGCGTGATCTGCCGCACGGTCGAGCCTGCAAAGGCATTTGCATGCCAGTCGGCTGGCAGCCGTTGCACGCGCGCAAACGCCTCCTGTTCCGCCGTGCGCATGGTCGGGACGGTCAGGGCGATGATTGAAAAGTAGCTGAGGATCTTGCCGCCAATCGACACGACACCCAGGCCCAACAGTGTGCCGAATGACATCCAGGGCGACGCCCCTTCCGAGACCGCGGCAACCAGGCGACCCGTGATCACTGGAATGGTGACATCTGCCGCCGTGGACAGCAGTACAAGCGCCAGGATCGCAGCAACAAGGCCAGGGCGCCGGCCCCAGAGACGAATTGCGAAGGAAAGAACGCGCACAATGGCGCCATTGGAAGACAACAGGGGCATGAAATGATCACGGGACAAAAGCCCGTGCCTCGGATGCAATAGAAGGATGTCCGGTGTTGGACGAAGCGACTGACGTTAAAGGCGAAAACGGCCTTGTTAGGTCAGGATGGTACTCGTGTGTGAGCGCCTGCTAGGAGGGTATTGGTATCAAAAATCATCGTTGCCCTCCTTGCTTGTGAGTTTCGCTGTGCGTTTCGTACGGCGGCCGTCACGACCAAGTCAAGCACTGTCAAAAGAGCCAAATTACTGGCGGCGGATTTTCGCTCAACCATAGCGGGAAACGTAAAGCAGTCCCGGAATGACAAGCGGCAGGTGTACTTGCCCATCGGTGTCGCAAAAACAAAAAAGGGCCGCCCGATGGGCAGCCCTTTGTCATCTTTTGCGGATCGGCTGAATGCCGTCCGGGCTGGCTTACATCATGCCGCCCATGCCGCCCATGTCGGGCATTGCGGGCGCGCCACCGGCACCTTCCTTGGCGGGTTTGTCGGCCACCATGGCTTCGGTGGTGATCAGCAGCGAGGCAACCGAAGCTGCGTCTTGCAGAGCGGTCCGAACCACTTTGGCAGGGTCGATCACACCGAACGCGAACATGTCGCCATACTCTTCTGTCTGCGCGTTGAAGCCAAAGGTCAGGTCGTCGCTTTCGCGGATCTTGCCCGCCACGACGGCACCGTCGACACCGGCGTTCTCGGCGATCTGACGCAGGGGTGCTTCGATGGCACGGCGCACCAGCGAGATACCGACGTTCTGGTCGTTGTTGGCACCTGTCAGACCTTCAAGCGACTTGGCCGCCTGAACCAGCGCAACACCACCGCCCACAACAACACCTTCCTGCACAGCAGCGCGTGTCGCGTTCAGGGCGTCATCGACGCGGTCCTTGCGCTCTTTCACTTCGACTTCGGTCATGCCGCCAACGCGGATCACGGCAACACCGCCTGCCAGTTTGGCAACACGCTCTTGCAGCTTCTCACGGTCGTAGTCGGAAGTGGTTTCTTCGATCTGCTGACGGATCTGCGTGACGCGGGCTTCGATTTCCGCCTTCTCGCCATTTCCGTCGATCACGGTGGTCTCGTCCTTGGTGATCTGGATGCGCTTGGCAGTGCCCAGCATGTCCATGGTCACGTTCTCGAGCTTCATGCCGAGGTCTTCGGAGATGACCTGGCCACCGGTCAGGATCGCGATGTCCTGCAGCATGGCTTTGCGGCGGTCACCAAAGCCGGGGGCTTTGACAGCTGCGATCTTCAGGCCGCCGCGCAGCTTGTTCACAACCAGAGTTGCCAGCGCTTCGCCTTCAACGTCTTCCGCGATGATCAGCAGGGGCTTCTGCGACTGGATCACCGACTCGAGCAGCGGAACCATCGGCTGCAGCGACGACAGTTTCTTCTCGTGCAGCAGGATCATGCAGTCTTCGAGCTCGGCGGTCATCTTGTCCGCGTTGGTCACGAAGTAAGGCGACAGGTAGCCTCGGTCGAATTGCATACCTTCGACAACATCGGTTTCTGTTTCCAGACCTTTGTTTTCTTCGACGGTGATGACGCCTTCGTTGCCGACTTTCTGCATCGCGTCTGCGATCTGCTTGCCGATTTCGGCTTCGCCGTTGGCTGAGATGGTGCCGACTTGTGCGACTTCGTCGGAGTCTTTGACTTCGCGGGCTGCACCCTGGATCGCTTCAACGACTTTGGCCGTTGCCATGTCGATGCCGCGTTTGAGGTCCATCGGGTTCATGCCTGCGGCAACCGATTTCATGCCTTCCTTGACGATGGCTTGAGCCAGCACGGTTGCGGTTGTGGTACCGTCACCCGCTTCGTCGTTGGTGCGCTGGGCCACTTCCTTGACCATTTGCGCGCCCATGTTCTCGAACTTGTCTTCCAGTTCGATTTCCTTGGCAACCGACACACCGTCCTTGGTGATGCGGGGTGCGCCAAAGGATTTGTCCAACACCACGTTGCGGCCTTTGGGGCCCAGTGTCACTTTGACGGCGTCAGCCAGAATGTTCACGCCGGTCAGCATGCGCCCGCGGGCATCTGTGTCGAATTTGACGTCCTTAGCCATATTCAATTCTCCTGTGAGAGTTCCGTTCAGAAATCAGAGAAGCAGGGCCGCTTACTCGATGATCCCCATGATGTCGCTTTCTTTCATCATCAACAGCTCTTCGCCGTCGATGGTGACCTCGGTGCCGGACCATTTGCCGAACAGCACCTTGTCGCCGGCTTTCACACCCATCTCGATCAGCTCACCGCTGTCCTTGCGGGCGCCGGGGCCTGCGGAGACGATTTCGCCTTCGCTGGGCTTTTCCTTGGCGCTATCGGGGATGATCAGCCCGCCAGCGGTTTTCTCTTCGCTTTCTGTGCGGCGTACCAGCACGCGGTCATGAAGCGGTTTCAATGCCATCTTTGCAGCTCCTTGAGGCTCAAAGTTTTCTCCCTTGACCCCGTGATCGGGGCCGTTAGCACTCATCGCATGCGAGTGATAACGTTGCGTAGGTAAGGAAGGGGTCGACGTGAGTCAACCGCGTGATGCCGCAAATTTTGCGACAAGCGTGCGACACACCCTTGGAACCGACAACGTCATTTTCTAGCCTGCCGAAAACAAGCGATGAGATGACGATGCAGACCCTTTTGAAACACATGATTTTCGCGGCGGCGCTTCTGGTGCCAGCGGCCGTACAGGCGGCCTGTTCGGGGACGGATGTGCGACCATCTCTGAGTGAAGAGGCCCGCGCGGAGATCGCAGAGCGCACAGCTGCCCTGCCCTATCCCGAAGGCAATCATTGGCGCGCCACCCGCGGGGAGCAAACCATCACACTGGTTGGCACAATGCACCTGCACGATCCCCGCATGAGCGAGATCGTCGCGCGCCTCGCCCCCACCGTGGCATCCGCCGACCTGCTGCTGGTCGAGATCACGGCAGAAGAGGAAGCCGCCCTGCTGAACGCCATCTCGACCGATCCGACAATCGCCTTTCTCACTGACGGGCCCAGCCTGATCGACCGCGTGTCGCCCGAGGTGTGGGACGCGCTGGCAACAGCCGCGCAAAAGCGGGGTGTGCCGCCCTTCATGGCCGCAAAGTACCAGCCGTGGTTCCTGTCTCTGACCCTCGCTATCGCCCCCTGCGCCATGGCCGATCTGCACGCGGGCAAAGTCGGCCTAGACAAGCTGATCATGGCAGAGGCCACGCAGGCCAGCGTGCCGATTGCAGCACTCGAAACACATCGAGAGATGATTGACCTGCTGGCGGCGGATCCGATCGAAGAACAGATCCAGTTCCTGCCGCTGATCGCGCAAATGGAACACACGGTGGATGACGCCACAGCCACCACCGTGGCCGCCTATTTCGAAGAACAGCATGGCGCGCTTCTCGCTTTTTCCCGTGTCTTTACCCGTGATCGGATCGGCCTGCCGTCCGAAGAGTTCGAGGTCCTGTTTGACGAGATGATGGCAATGTTGCTGGACCAGCGGAACATGATGTGGATGGACCGGATTGATCAGCGGGAAGAGCCAAACATCGTGATCGCGGTGGGGGCTGCACATCTGGGCGGTGAGACGGGGCTGCTCAATCAGCTCGAATTGCGCGGGTTCACGCTGGAGCGGCAACCATTCTGACAGACCGTTTCCCGACGCGGGAAACGAATGGAAACTGGCGCAGTTTCCAGCAACAGCGCGCTTGGTTTTCCGCGTCGGAAAACCACCGGGATTTTGCATCAAAATCCGCTACGCGCCCAGAACCTGACCCGACTGCGAAACAGCCTCCGCCCCCTGGGGCGTCAGGCCATACACGCCTTTTTCGACCTTCTCGAACCAGCCATAGTGATCGTCACGCATCATTGTCGTCGCCCGCGCTACGCCCGTTTCGCGCGCGACATCCGCGCCTTTGCTGGCGCCCACTTCGTACAGATACATCGCCAGTTTCAACGCATCCTGCCGGTAGGCCGTGATCAGCCCGACGCGGGTTTGCCCACCGTCATTGGGATCCCCCTGCCGTGCAGCAAACTCCTTGAGCAAGCGGCCTTGTCGCTTGGCATTCTTGCGGGGGCTGTATGGCCCCGGATCGCAATGCACCTGCACAAGACCATCCGACAGCCGCACCGTCATCAGACCCAGGCCCAAGCGGCGGCACAGCCGCGTCATGTCCTTGGCCGCCTTGAGAAACCGTTTCCCCTTGCCACGCTCGACCGCCATGTAGACGTCATCGCTGACGGACAGACGCGCGACACATTGATGCACTAGCGCGAGCGAGAACCCCAGTTTCAATTCCACAATCACAGGTGTCTCGCCGCCGCGCACCGCCACGACATCGGCCGCGCCCACCTCGGATTTCACGACGTACCCCTGCCCTTCGAGGAAGGTCTTGATCGGCGGATAAAGGTCGGTTTCGCGGGTCGTCACGTGGCTGGGTCCAGTTTGGCCCGTGCGAGGAAACCCCCGCACGGACCCTTTGGCAAGCCCTAGCGCCCGCCGGTGCGCCCCGGAAAGCGCGGTGGTCGCCCGCCACGCACCTGGGTGCGCAGGATATGTTCGGGCTTGCGGCTTGCAGCCGGTCGGATCGGCTGACGGGGTTTGGACGTGGTCAGGTTTTTGCCCGGCGTGCGGGCGGGTTTCTTGGATACGGGCATACTGTGCCCCTTCTGTCTGAATTGGATGGGACTGCGCGGCGCGCAGAACGGTCCCCGCGGGTGCGGGTCAGGCAGGCTTGTCCATTGGAAAACACTCCTCTGAAAACGAGCGCCTCTTTCGGCGCGGAACATGTGGGCAATCAGGCCGCGTTGTTCATTTTCAGAGCACTCCTCGGTTCGTGTCTCGCCAACATACACCGGATCGGCAGGCGCGACAATTGCACTCTGACCCGCCCCCCGTGACACCATGGGAAAGGTTGCTATAAGGGCGCCGAAACATCCCCTCCCCCCGAAGGACGCATACTCATGAGCACTCTTGTTTTTGGCCATAAATCACCCGACACCGACTCCACCGGATCGCCCATCATCTGGGCCTGGTACCTGAACGAGATCAAAGGGGTCGCAGCCGAGCCGGTGCTGCTGGGCGAGCCCAACACCGAAGCCGCCTTTGTTCTGGAAAAGTGGGACCTGCCCAAGCCGCGCATTATCGATGGCGTGGACGCCGATCAGACGGTGGTGATCGTTGACACTAACAACCCTGCCGAGCTGCCCGATGCCATCAACGATGCAGACATCACTGCCATCATCGACCACCACAAGCTGGTGGGCGGGCTGGAAACCAAGGGTCCCATCGACATCCGGATCGAGCCACTGGCGTGCACAGCTACCATCATGTGGAAGATGATCGGCAAGGACATGGCGCAGATGCCAACGGGTGTGAAAGGCGCGATGCTGTCCTGCATCCTGTCCGACACACTGGAATTCCGCTCGCCCACCACGACGCAGGAGGACAAGGCGATTGCACATGATCTGGCGAAGGATCTGGGCGTTGACCTGACCGCCTACGCCTCCGAGATGTTCGAGGCGAAATCGGATGTTTCAGCCTTCTCCGATGCCGAACTTCTGCGCATGGACAGCAAGGAATACGCCGTTGACGGTACCCAGTTCCGCGTTTCGGTTCTGGAGACCACTGCGCCCAAGCTGGTGCTGGACCGCAAGGACAGCCTGATGGCGTCCATGGTCGACGTCGCCAAGGAAGACGGCGCAGACGAGGTTCTGCTCTTCGTGGTCGACATCCTGAACGAGGAGGCGACCATGCTGATCCCCAACGACCGGGTGAAGGGCGTGGCAGAAAAGAGCTTTGACGCGACCGTATCCGGCGACACCGTGGTCCTGCCGGGTATCATGAGCCGCAAAAAGCAGATCATTCCGAACCTCAAGGTCTGAGGCGGGGCGGCGGACACCTCCGCCTTACAGTTCAGGAGACGAGACAAGGGCGGACCAGTGGTCCGCCTTACGTTTTTGTGCAAGCCTTCCAGGCAGAGAGTGCACCAGGTGCACAATCAAGACAGAGAAAGACGGCCGGATCGGCCGTATCATCCTGAACCGCCCCGAGGTGATGAACGCCATCGACGACGACCTGCCGCGCGAATTGCAAGCGGCGGTCGAGGCATTCGATGCAGACCAGGACATGCATGTCATGATCCTGTCCGGTGCCGGAACTGCGTTCTGTGCGGGCTACGATCTGACCCACTACGCACAGGACCCACACAACGCGCTGACGCAGGACATGCCCTGGGATCCGATGAAGGACTACCAGTTCATGTGGGCCAATACCCGGTGCTTCATGTCGCTGTTTCGCGCCATGAAACCGGTGATCGCCAAGGTACATGGATATGCGGTCGCGGGCGGGTCGGACATCGCGCTTTGCTGCGACATGGTGGTGATGGAGGACACCGCACAAATCGGCTACATGCCCGCCCGCGTATGGGGCTGCCCGACCACGGCCATGTGGGTCTACCGCTTGGGGCCGGAACGGGCCAAGCGGATGTTGCTGACCGGTGACAAGATCACCGGGACCGAAGCGGCGGATATGGGGCTTGTCCTGAAAGCCGTGCCTGCCGACGCGCTTGATGCGGAGGTAGAGGCGCTGGCAGCGCGCATGGCCTCTGTCCCCATCAACCAGCTTGCCATGAACAAGATGGTCATCAACCAGACGCTGGAAGCAACGATCACCCAGACCCAGCGCCTCGCCACCGTATTCGACGGGATCACGCGACACTCACCCGAGGGGCTGAATTTCAAAGCCCGTTCCGAGACGGTCGGCTGGAAACAGGCGGTGAAAGAGCGGGACGCGGGCCTATATGACTGGACGCGGGATCATCCGCTGAATGACCCGGACCGACGCGCCGACTAGCTCTTTCGCCCTTGCGATAGCTGTGGCACACCCCGGTTGACTGAATTTCGCCGGAGGCATCATGGCCCAGATCATTACTTCCCTGTCCGAGATTTCGGATCGCTATGACGCACTGTTCGTGGACCTGTGGGGGTGCGTGCACAACGGGGTCAAGGCGCTGCCCGAGGCCGTTGCAGCCTTGCAGGACTACCGCGCCAAGGGCGGCAAGGTGGTGCTGGTCACCAACTCGCCGCGCCCTCGTGCCGGCGTGCAGAAGCAGCTGGTGCATTTCGGGGTGCCGGACGATGCATGGGACACGATTGCCACGTCTGGCGACAGTGCGCGTGCTGCAATGTTCCGAGGCATCGTGGGCTCGAAGGTCTATTTCATTGGGCAACCGGGAGAAGAGAAGTTCTTTCAACCCATCGGCGTGATCAAGGACCCTGTCGAGATCGAGATGGTTGATCTGAAAGACGCCGAGGGCATTGTGTGCACCGGCCCACGCGATCCGATGGCAGACCCGGACGTGATGCGGCCCGAGTTTCTGATGGCCAAGCAGTTGGGCTTGAAGCTTCTTTGTGCGAATCCGGACATCGTCGTGGACCGGGGCGACGTGCGCGAGTGGTGTGCGGGGGCGCTGGCGAAGCTCTATACCGAAATGGGGGGCGAGAGCCTCTACTTCGGCAAGCCGCATCCGCCGATCTACGATCTGGCGCGGCGGCGCCTGGCGGAGCTGGGCGTGGACGTACCGGACAGCGGGATTCTGGCGATTGGAGACGGGGTCCTCACGGACATTGCGGGTGCGATGGGCGAGGATATCGATTCCCTGTTCATTTCGGGCGGTTTGGCGGCCGCGGAAACCAAAACGTCGCACCAACCCGACCCGGATGCGCTAAGTGCTTATCTTGAAAAGGAAACCTCTGCGCCGACTTTCGCCATAGGGCATCTCCGCTGACCTACTTTTGACTTGCTTTTCTGCGCGCGCAAAGTAATTAGATTGCGTATAGGCCGGGCAAGCGGTCATATAGTTACCGGAGCTGATCCATGTTGGACAACCTGCCACGCGGCACGATCTGCATCGAAGACATCGAGATGGGCATGTCCCGTCACCTGCGCAAAGTGGTGACGGACGAGGACATCGAGATGTTTGCCCAGATCTCCACCGACCGGAACCCGGTCCATCTGGACGACGACTATGCGCAAGACACGATCTTTCAGGGTCGTATCGCGCATGGGATGCTGACTGCGGGTCTGATCTCTGCCGTGATTGGTGAGCAGCTGCCAGGGCACGGCACGGTCTATATGGGACAATCGTTAAAATTTCTTGCACCCGTGCGTCCGGGCGACATGGTCTATGCCGAGGTGAAGGTGATCGACATCGATTTTGCCAAGCGCCGGGTGAAGCTGGATTGCCACTGCGCCGTGGACGGCAAGAAGGTTTTGATCGGTGAGGCGACTGTGCTGGCGCCGTCGCGGAAGTTCGACTAACACCTTGTAATTGCTGACGGGCTCAGGGGCGCTGCCCCTCGCCCTGCGGCCTCACCCCGTAGTATTTTCAGTCAGAAGAAACGGGCGCTTGCCCTTGTTTGGTCGCTTGGCTAGGCAGGGGTCATGAAGATTATCCGGGACTATCAGTTTGTTGACGCGGACGATCGCGGTGCGAGCGTGGCCATCGGCAATTTCGATGGTGTGCACTTGGGCCATCGGTCCGTCATAGAACTGGCGCAGAGTGCGGCGCCGGATGCGCCGTTGGGGGTGCTGACCTTCGAGCCACATCCACGAGAGTACTTTGCCCCCGACGCGCCGCCCTTTCGACTGATGAGCCAGGCCGCGCGGGCGAGCCGGCTGGAGAAGATGGGGCTGCGCTATCTCTTTGAATTGCCTTTTCATTCCGGGCTTGCCGGGTTGGAACCTGAAGAGTTTGCGCGGGATGTGATCTGCGATGGTTTGGGCCTGAGCCACGTGGTTGTGGGGGCTGATTTCTGCTTTGGGCGGAAGCGGGCCGGGACGGCAGAGCATCTGGTGCGCTACGGGGCAGAGATGGGGTTTGACGTGACCATTGCGCCGTTGTTGGAGCACGGTGAAAACACCGTGTCCTCGACCGCGATCCGGCAGGCGCTGAGTAACGGGCGGCCACAAGATGCTGCGGAAATGCTGGGGCACTGGCACAGGATAGAGGGGCCTGTCATCGGTGGGGAGCAGCGGGGGCGGACCCTTGGCTACCCCACCGCGAACATGTCGATTGATGGTCTGCATCCCCCTGCCTTTGGGGTGTATGCGGTGCTGTTTGACGTGCTGGAAGGGCCGCATCAGGGCGCTTATCACGGTGTCGCGTCCTTGGGGGTGCGGCCCATGTTTGGGGAAAACAAACCCAACCTTGAGACTTATGTCTTTGATTTCTCGGGTGATTTATATGGCGCGCCTGTGTCCGTTGCGCTGGTGGCGCATTTGCGGGGGGAAGTGAAATTTGATGGCGTTGACACACTGATCACACAGATGGATGCGGACAGTGCGCAGGCGCGTGAGATCCTGGCCGCGCTATGAGTGATCCGATTGACCGCGACGGGCTAAGCCCCCGTTTTTGGGAGAAAAAACCGATCACCAAGCTGACCCGCAAGGAGTGGGAAGCGTTGTGTGACGGGTGCGGAAAATGCTGTTTGAACAAGCTGGAAGATGAGGACTCTGGTGAGGTTGCGCTGACGCGGGTGGCGTGTCGGTTGCTGGATGATGAGACGTGCCGGTGCGGGCAGTACGATGTTCGGCATCAATTTGTGCCGGATTGCATCGTTTTGAAGCCGTCGAACATTGCGGAACATCTATACTGGATCCCGCAGACCTGCGCCTATCGCCTTGTTTATGAAGGAAAACCCTTGTTCGACTGGCATCCGCTGATTTCCGGCACGGCAGAGACGGTTCATGCGGCGGGCGTGTCTATGCAGGGGCGGACCGTGAGCGAATTTGATGTGGCGGATGACGATTGGGAAGACCACATCATTGATGAGCCGACCTGAGCACCGTACGCCCTGTTAACCTGGGATTTGGACGGCGAGATCGCGGTGCTGTGCGATACCTTTTTCTGGAAACTGCGAACTTTGGGGCCGAAACTGCGTGTTTTTAGGCGCCCGATCCGGGCCCTTTTCGGGGTCGTTTTGGCAAACTGCACATTTTGACGTGAAAACTGCGTGTTTTGCCAAAGCTCTTAACAAGCCGTTGATAAAATTGGTTAATCAGCGGTGATATGCCGCGGTTGCACAGTCTGATCAAGGAAGGCTGACCATAGCCTCGCCACCGTTTGCGGATGCGTGATGGGCCCCATGTGCCCCACGCCGTCCAATGTCTCTGACTGCACGTGTGGCAAGCGGCGGGCGATGGCGCCATTCACCTCGGCGGCCCAGGGTGACGTGGCCCCCGCCATCAGGAGCGCGGGCATGGTTGCGCGGTCGAACTGACCGGGCGCGAGGAGGCCCGCGCTGTCGTGCAGGACCGTGGGCGTGCTGTGCCGGACGAACTGGATGCGGTCGGTCATGTACTGGCGCGTCGGGGCCGGGATAGTGTCCCAGGGTGGGCCGTCGCCCCATGCGCGGTTGAAGGCGCGCGCG
Source organism: Tateyamaria omphalii (assembly GCF_019802125.1). Classification (GTDB taxonomy): domain Bacteria; phylum Pseudomonadota; class Alphaproteobacteria; order Rhodobacterales; family Rhodobacteraceae; genus Tateyamaria; species Tateyamaria omphalii_B. The sequence goes on along the minus strand of NZ_JAHVHT010000001.1, from coordinate 298,107 downwards.
GCCTTTTCGTCATCACCTGCTGCAAGTGCTGCGTCGAAATCGACGGTGTCGGCGGCATAGCGGTCGGCAAAGCCTGGATTGTCCGCGATGGCGGGGGCGAAGAAGACGGGTTCGAACATGGCGACGCTGCGGACACGCTCGGGGTGCTCGATCGCCAGCCGCAGCGCGACCGTTGCGCCAAAGCTGTGGCCGATGATGTCGATGGGGTCCGGGCCGATGTCGTCCATCACGGCGCAGGCCATGGCGGTGGCGGTGTCGTGCAGGATGCCCTGCCCGTCCCAGTCGCCCGACTTGCCGTGATTGGGCAGGTCGAAGGCGTGCAGCGTCAGCCGGTCGCCCAGCGCCGCCCCCACGCCGCGCCACGCGCCGGAGTGGGCCAGCGTGCAATGGATGGCGAGCGCGGGCCGCGGGCCGGAGCCGAAGCTCCGGCTGTGAAAGTGCGGGATCACAATGTGCCGGAGAGGTGCAGGTCGAGATCTTCGAGCTTGTCCTGGCCCCAGAACCGCTGGTCGCCGTCCACGATGTAGAACGGGGCGCCGAAGACACCCTTGTCCACCGCTTCTTCGAGATTGGCGGCGTAGGTTTCGGCACCGGACAGGAGGCCGCTGTCGGCAAGTGTTGGGTCAAACCCGGCTTCGGACAGGCAGGATTTGATCACGTCGTCCTGCGCGATGTCCTTGTCCTCCGCCCAGACGGCGCGGAGGATGGCGTGGACTAGCGTGCCCAGATCACCCCCGCCCGCGTTCTGTGCCGCGATGATCGCGTAGGAGGATGGCGCGGCGTTGGTCGGCCAGTGGGCGGGTTTCAGCTTGAACGGCATGTCGTATTTCTTGGCCTGCCGGACGAGTTCCTGTGCCCGGTATTCGACACGGTTGATGTGCCGGTCCTTGGGCGGGGTGCCGCCGGTCCGTCCGAAAAGTGCAATCACATCAAGCGGTTTGTAGGTCACTGTAGCCCCATGTTTGTCGGCCAGCGCCTCGAACCGTTTCCCGGCCAGGTAGGTGTAGGGAGACAGCGTTGCAAAATAATAGTCGATGTGGGGCATTTTCGTCCTCGGTCGTGGGGTCTGCTGTTTCGCGGGACGGTACCCCCGTGTTAAGCGGAGTCAACATCACGAATCTGTCACAATCGTGCTGCGCGGGGATACGACATGCCGACCATTCAAGAGCCCAAGCTGATCTCGGGCAATGCCAATCTGCCATTGGCAAACGCAATTGCGCGGCGCATGTCGCTGCATCGCGGTGTGAACGTGGGGCTGGTGGATGCCCGCGTGGAGCGTTTCAACGACGGTGAGATTTTCGTCGAGGTGTTCGAGAATGTGCGGGGTGAGGACATGTTCATCATCCAGCCAACATCGAACCCCGCAAATGACAACCTGATGGAGCTGCTGATCATGTGTGATGCGCTGCGCCGGTCGTCAGCGGCGCGGATCACCGCAGTGATCCCGTATTTTGGCTATGCGCGGCAGGATCGGCGCAGCAAGGCGCGGACGCCGATTTCGTCGAAGCTGGTGGCCAATATGCTGGTAGGTGCGGGGATCGAGCGGGTGCTGACCATGGACCTGCATGCCGCTCAGATCCAGGGGTTCTTCGATATTCCGGTGGACAACCTTTATGCCTCGCCCGTGTTTGCGCTGGATCTGAAGACCCAGTTTGCGGGCAGCATGGAAGACGTGATGATCGTGTCGCCTGACGTGGGCGGTGTGGCGCGTGCCCGTGATCTGGCCAAGCGGATCAATGCACCGTTGTCGATTGTCGACAAGCGCCGCGAGAAGGCGGGCGAAGTGGCCGAGATGACCGTCATTGGCGATGTCACCGGCAAGACCTGTGTCATCGTGGACGACATCTGTGACACCGCCGGGACGCTGTGCAAGGCGGCCGAGGTGTTGATGGAGAACGGGGCCAAAGAGGTGCACTCCTACATCACCCATGGTGTGCTGTCGGGCCCTGCCGTGGATCGGGTGACGAAGTCCGTGATGAAATCGTTGGTCATCACCGACAGCATTCAGCCGACCGAGGCCGTGAAAGCTGCGCCGAACATTCGCATCGTGCCGACTGCGCCGGTGTTTGCGCAGGCGATCCTGAACATCTGGCATGGCACGTCGGTGTCGTCGCTGTTCGAGGCCGAGACGCTGTCGCCCATCTATGACGGCATGTACGCCGCCGAGTGAGCGATCGGCTGCAGCTTTTCCACTGGTGTCCCCCCGATCTGAGGGGGACGGATTTGTTGCCGCTGTCTGACCTGCAGTCCGCGCAACCTGACATTCATGCGCGCGCGATGCGCAAGTATCAGAACCGCATGGGGGCGCCGCAGCGCCCATTGCCCGAACTTGGCTGCGTCTGGGCCGATTGCGTGATGCTGTCCCCTGTCCATCCGGAGGCTTTGCGGGCGGCGCGGCTAGAAAACGGTCTGGGCTGGCCGGAGACCGGGCACCGTTTCCTGGCCTTTGATGCGGCACGTTTTGATGCGCGTGCGGACCGCATGTGCATCTGGCTTTATTCCGATACGGCCAAGCCGACCTCTCCGCCCGATTACAGCGTCGCCATGACGGACGTTGTTCCCTACTCCAGTGAACGGCTTGAGACGCTCGGGCATGTGTCGGCCGGTGCGCGCAGCTACATGGCGGAGATGGCGCAACTGGGCACGCCGCCCCTGATGTTTGTCGGCATCCCGCATGTGCTGCATCGTGGATCGATCCCGCTGGCATGGTCGCGCACCATTACGGTTTGATGGCGCCTATGTTTGTGGCACCGCGGGCGGGTATCCCTGCGCCGCGTATCGCTCGGCACTGGACAGCCCTGCCCCCTTGCCTGAATATCCGGGCAAAATGATGGGGAGATTTCACATGAAGACCATTCTGACCGCTGCCGTGCTGAGCACCCTTGCCAGCGGCGCTTTGGCGGCGGGCCATTGTGCCGCCGGAAAGACACTGACCGACGGCACGCTGACCATCGCGACGGGCAACCCTGCCTATTACCCTTGGGTGCTGAATGACGCGCCCGAGGCCGGTGAGGGGTTCGAGGCTGCGGTGGCTTATGCGCTGGCCGAGGAGATGGGGTTTGCGGCGGAGGACGTGACATGGGTGCGCACGTCCTTTGACGAGGCGATCCAGCCCGGCGCCAAGAATTTCGATCTGAACATGCAGCAATATTCCATCACCGAGGACCGGGACAAGGTGGTCGATTTCTCGTCGCCCTACTACACCGCGCCGCAGGCCGTTCTGACCACGAAGGCCATTGTCGATGGCGGGGCCACGGCCACGATGGAGAGCCTGAAAGTGTTGAAATGGGGTGTTGTCGCATCCGCGACCGCCCTGCCCATCGTCATGGAAGTGATCGAGCCTGATGCCAGCCCGCTGGTCTATGACGACAACGCCAATGTCACCGCGGCCATTCAGGCGGGGCAGATTGATGCGGCCCTGTTTGATCTGCCCACAGCCCTTTACCTGTCGGCCGTCGTGGTCGAGGGTGGCGCGATCCTGGGGCAGTTTGATCCGGCGGCGGCAGAGAACCCGGATCAGTTCGGGATGCTGATGCCCGAAGGGTCCGAGCTGAAGGCGTGCGTGGACGAGGCGCTGGCTGCCATGACCGAGAGCGGCAAGCTCGCCGAGATCGAGGCGCAGTGGCTGCAGGAAGCCACCGGGGTTCCGCTGATCCGGTGAGCAGACGCGGCGCGTATGAAGCCCGGCAGAGGCGCCGGGCCAACTTGATTGCGGGGGTCAGCACCTTGATCGTGCTGGCCCTTGTCATTGTGCTTGTCCCGCTGGCGCCAGGGTGGGAGGCGGTGCGCGCCTCCTTCTTTGATGGCGAGGTGTTCGTGCGGGTGTTCCCCGACCTCTTGCGCGCCTTCCTGCTGGATGTGGCGATCTTTGCGTGGTCGGTGCCGATGATCTTTGCCATGGGTCTGGCCATTGCGCTCGCACGCGGCAACACCAACCCGGCGCTCTTTCCCTTGCGCATCTTCGGCGCGGTCTATGTCGATCTGTTTCGCGGCATTCCCGTCGTCCTGCTGGTCTACCTTGTCGGCTTCGGCATTCCGGGGCTTGGCCTGTCGCGCCCGTGGAACTCGCCCTATATCTGGGGCACCGTGGCACTTGTGCTGACCTATTCGGCCTACGTGGCCGAGGTGCTGCGGTCGGGGATCGAAAGCATCCATGCCAGCCAGCGCAATGCGGCCATCTGCCTGGGCCTGAGCGAACGGGACACGATGCGCTTTGTCATCCTGCCCCAAGCGATCCGCCGCGTGGTGCCTGCCAACATGAACATGCTGGTGGCGTTGCAGAAGGACGTGGCACTGCTGAGTTTCATCGGGCCGGTCGAGATCTTGCGGCAGGCCGGGATCTTCAAATCGCTCCTGGCGAATTTCACGCCCTATGTCGTCGCCGCCGTCATCTTTTTGTGTGTGACCGTGCCAGCCACCCGCTATGCCGACTACCTGCTGAACAGGGACCGCAATGCAAGATCCTAGACTGTCCCTGCGCGGCGTGACGAAAAGCTTTGACGACGTGCAGGTGCTGCGTGGCATCGACCTGGACATCGCACCGGGCGAGATGGTGTGCCTGATCGGCGCGTCCGGATCGGGCAAATCGACGCTGTTGCGCTGCATGAATGGGTTGGAGCCCGTCGACGATGGCGAAGTGTGGCTGGACGGTGTGGACATTGCCGAGCCCGGTTTCGACCTCGCCCCCGTACGCCAGCGCATCGGCATCGTGTTCCAGAGCTTCAACCTGTTTCCGCATATGACGGCCTATGAGAACGTCGCCCTCGCCCCCCGCCGCGTGCTGGGAGAGGACGCGCGGGACCGGATCGAGGCATTGTTTGTCCGGTTCGGGTTGGCCGATCACATCAATAAATACCCCGACCAGTTGTCCGGTGGTCAGCAACAGCGGGTCGCGGTGATCCGGGCACTGGCGATGCGTCCCCAGACGATGCTGCTGGACGAGATCACATCCGCCCTGGACCCGGAACTGGTGGGCGAGGTGCTGGATGTGCTGCGCCAATTGCGGGATGACGGGATGACGATGGTGCTGGCCACACACGAGATGGCCTTTGCCCGTGAAGTCGCGGACCGGGTGGTGTTCATGGATCAGGGTGTCGTGGCAGAGGAAGGTGCGCCCGACGCGATATTCTCTGCGCCGGAGCGGGAGCGGACCCGGAAATTCCTGGCGAGCGTGTTGCGGTAGGTTTTCGAAAAATGGGGCCTGTTGAAGGTGCCCGAGTACCTCATGCGCCGGGGACTGTGATGGACGGTCAACAACGGCCTTTTGATTTGCCGGCCAGCGCCGCTTCCACATACGCATTCTGGGCGTGCATCAGGTAAGCCTTGGCCCGCGTGGCAACGCAGCGCGGGTGTTCCATTGCATCCGCGCTGACCTCCTCGTTCCGTGTCACGGGTGGACAAGGCACGAACAGGACATCCGACTTTGCGCGATCCAGTGTTTCGGATGTGATCCGGAAGCGCTGGAATTCGCATTCCGCGTCCGCCGAGATGCCGCTTGGCCAGCAATCTGTGACGATCATGTCAGCGTCGCTGATCACGGCCGGATCAGACGACACCCGCGCGCGATCTGGAAGAGTGTCGGGCGAGAACCCAAATCCTGCCGGGGTTACCTGAATGACGTTGATCGGCAAGACAGAGGCGGCTTCGATCCACGATTGCGCGATATTGGCTGCGGGGCCGACCATTGCCACGGTCATGCCATCCCAGGAGCCTCTCACCGAGAGTGCAAAGGCAAGATCGCCCAGAACCTCACAGGGATGATTGTCATTGGTCCTGAGATTCAGGACGGGACACGCAAGAGCGTCTGCAAAACGCCGCAGTTTTTCAAGGCTGGGCGTTCGGACGGCGAGCAGATCGAACCAGTTGTCCATGTAGGCCGCGAGGTCATGCAGTTCTTCCGCGCCCTCGAGCCCGGCAGTGACCGTGACGCATGTCCCGCCCATCTCTGCCACACCGAGCGACAGGGCCGTCGGGTTGCGCCAGCCGGGCAGTTCGGCAATTGAACCGATGCGCGCACCGTTCAGAGACCTTGGCGTGCATCTGTTTACCCAATCACATTCAAGCTGGATCGCCCGTTCTGCCAAATGCTCGATCTCCTCCGCGGCGAGATCGGAAAGCGACAGCAAATCTTGGGCGTTGATCATCGGGGTTCATCGCGTTGCGCAGCTTTGCCTTTAACGCGCAGACTAGACCGGCTGTGCGAAGGCAGAAAGCACGTATCCTGCTTTGGACCTTGAGGTCGGCGTTGTCGCGTGTCGTCAAGACGGGTTTGGAGGCGAAATCCCGCGCTCAGTCCTAGTACAGGTCCCAGTCGTCTGCCTGCCGCAGCTCTCCCATGGCCATCCAGGCGAGGCGCACGCGGGCGACCCTTGTGTCACCCCAGGTGCGAAAGACCAGGTCAAACCCGTCCTGCGTGATCGTTTCCGCGGCCACGTCAGCCCGCACTGGCGTTTCCGCGTCGACGTCCCACATGGAGATGGAGACGTGCACCGACGGCTCCGTCCGGAACGGTTCGGAAAATGCGATGCGGCGGCGGCGTTCGCGTTGGCCGCGGCCGGTCCACATCTCGCCCCCGTCTTCGAAGTCGGAAAACAGGACCGTATCGCCTTGATCGATCCCAATCAGGTGGTTGCGCAGTCGTTTCATCTGGTCGTTCTTTTGAGTGTCACAATGTCGTAACACGTCACCGTCGCATTTTAAGGCTAAAAAAGTGAAAAGGCCCCGCGAAATGCGAGGCCCTTGTCCATTCGGTGTCGAAGGGTCAGAGGTTCGGCTGCTTGGTGCCGAGCCCGATCTCTCCGCCCATGGCGACCATGTCGGCGAGCAGCTTGGCTGCGTCATCGACAGGACCCGGTTCGTTCTGGAAGTTGTCCTTGGCGCGGTTGTAGATGTCCTGCGCTTCGTCGAACATGGCGTCCATCTGGTCCTGGGTCATGTCACCCTTGGCCACGGCACGTTCCGCCAGAACCGACACGCCAGCAGCACCAATCTCGGCAAAGCCGCCGGTCACCACGTATTCGTGGGTTTCGCTGCCCGCCTCGACCTTGAGCACGCCGGGGCGCAGGGTCGTGATCGTGGGGGCGTGGTCGGCCATCACGGTCATGTCGCCATCGGCACCGGGAATTTGCACGGCTGTCGCATCCATGGACGCGAGGCTGCGCTCGGGCGATACCAAATCAAATTGCATCGTCTTCTCCTATTTGGGGCGGCGGGGAGACCCCCGCCCTACGCCCGGAGATTGAGATGTAGGGCGGGTTTAAACCCGCCTTACGATTAGGCTGCGTCGGCTGCCATCTTCTCGGCTTTGGCTTTCACCTCGTCGATGCCGCCCACCATGTAGAAGGCGCCTTCGGGCAGATGGTCGTATTCGCCGGCCACAACTGCCTTGAACGAGGCAATCGTGTCTTCCAGCGGGACCTGCACACCGTCGGAGCCGGTGAACACTTTCGCCACGTCGAAGGGCTGCGACAGGAAGCGCTGGATCTTGCGGGCACGCGCCACGGTCAGCTTGTCCTCTTCCGACAGTTCGTCCATCCCGAGGATGGCGATGATGTCCTGAAGCGACTTGTAGCGCTGCAGGATCTGCTGCACGTCCGAGGCCACCTTGTAGTGCTCTTCACCCACGATCTGCGGGTCCATCAGGCGCGAGGAGCTGTCGAGCGGGTCCACGGCGGGGTAGATCCCCAGCTCGGAGATCGCACGGGACAGAACGGTTGTCGCGTCCAAGTGAGCAAAGGTGGTTGCAGGTGCGGGGTCGGTAAGGTCGTCCGCAGGCACGTACACAGCCTGGATCGAGGTGATCGAACCCGACTTGGTCGAGGTGATCCGTTCCTGCATCGCACCCATGTCGGTGGCCAGCGTCGGCTGGTAGCCCACCGCCGAGGGGATACGACCGAGCAGAGCCGACACCTCGGAGCCCGCTTGGGTAAAGCGGAAGATGTTGTCCACGAAGAACAGAACGTCGGTACCCGATGCGTCGCGGAACTGTTCCGCCAGCGTCAGACCGGTCAGGGCCACACGGGCACGCGCACCGGGAGGCTCGTTCATCTGGCCGTAGACCAGAGCCACTTGGCTTTCTTCGAGGTTGTCGGGCTTGATCACGTTGGATTCGATCATCTCGTGATAGAGGTCGTTGCCCTCACGCGTCCGTTCACCCACACCGGCGAACACCGAGTAACCCGAGTGCACTTTCGCGATGTTGTTGATCAGTTCCATGATCAGAACGGTCTTGCCCACGCCAGCACCGCCGAAGAGGCCAATTTTGCCGCCCTTCGAATAGGGGGCCAGCAGGTCCACAACCTTGATCCCAGTCACGAGGATTTCGGACTCGGTCGACTGTTCAGCGAACTCAGGCGCAGGCGCGTGGATCGCGCGCTTTTCCTCGGCGGCGACGGGGCCACCTTCGTCCACGGGCTCGCCCACGACGTTCAGGATGCGGCCGAGCGTCTTGGGACCCACGGGCACCATGATCGGGCCGTCGGTGTCGGTGACTTCCTGACCGCGCACCAGACCTTCGGAGCTGTCCATCGCGATGGTGCGGACAGTATTTTCACCGAGGTGTTGCGCAACCTCAAGCACCAGCTTGTTGCCGTTGTTGTCGGTTTCCAGAGCGTTCAGAATCTCTGGCAGGTGGTCATCGAACTGCACGTCGACGACGGCCCCGATGACTTGTGTTACTTTACCTTTAGCGTTTGCCATTATCTCGTCTCCGGGTGTCTTTAGAGCGCTTCCGCGCCCGAAATGATTTCAATCAGCTCGTTGGTGATCACGGCCTGACGCGAGCGGTTGAATTCGATGGTCAGCTTGTCGATCATCTCGCCCGCGTTGCGGGTCGCGTTGTCCATGGCGCTCATCCGGGCGCCCTGTTCGGAGGCGCCGTTTTCGAGCAGGCCAGAGAAGATCGCCGTGGCCACGCCGCGCGGCAGAAGGTCGGCGAGGATCGCCTCTTCGTCCGGCTCGTAATCATAGAGCGTGTCGGCCCCTTCGTAGTCCTCGGGGATTGCGAACGGGATGATCTGTTGCGCGGTCGGGATCTGCGTCACGACGTTCTGGAACTTCGAGAAGAAGATCGTCGCCACGTCAAATTCGCCCGCATCGAAGCGGCCCAGCACATCCTTGGCCACGCCCTGGGCGTCCGCGTAGGACATCCGCTTGACCTCGGTCAGGTCCACGTGACCGACGAAGTTGTCCTCGTAGTCGCGCTTGAGCTGATCGCGGCCCTTCTTGCCGACCGTCAGGATCTTGACGGTCTTGCCTGCGGCGATCAGTTCTGCCGCCTTGGCCTTGGCCAGCTTGGCGATGTTGGTGTTGAAACCACCGCACAGGCCACGCTCGGCTGTCATCACCACCAGGAGGTGGGTCTGGTCCGAGCCGGTGCCCGACAACAGCTTGGGTGCGCTGTCAGAGCCAGCCGCAGCCGATGCCAGCCCCGCCATGACGGCAGTGAACCGTTCGGCATAGGGGCGCGACATCTCGGCCGCTTCCTGTGCCCGCCGCAGTTTTGCGGCGGCCACCATCTGCATGGCCTTGGTGATCTTCCGCGTGGATTTCACGCTTTCGATCCTGTTTTTCAGGTCCTTGAGATTTGGCATTGCCCGATCTCCTTATGCGAAGGTCGAAGCGAACTCGTCGAGGACCGCCTTCATCTTGTCGACATTCTCGCCGCCCTTGAACTTGGGATCTTCGTCCGCGATCCACTTCAGGAAGTCGGCTTTCTGCGAGCGCAGGAAGGCCAGCAGACCAGCTTCGAACTTGCCCACTTCGCTGACTTCGATGTTGTCGAGGTAGCCGTTGGTGCCTGCAAAGATCACGCAGACAATCTCTGCGTTGGTCAGCGGCGCGTATTGCGCTTGCTTCATCAGCTCGGTCAGGCGTGCGCCACGGTTCAGCAGCTGCTGGGTTGCCGCATCCAGGTCGGAGCCGAACTGGGCGAAGGCCGCCATTTCGCGATATTGGGCCAGCGACAGTTTCACCGGACCGGCAACGGACGACATCGCGTCTGTTTGCGCCGAGGACCCCACGCGGCTCACGGACAGACCGGTGTTCACGGCGGGGCGGATGCCCTGGTAGAACAGTTCCGTTTCAAGGAAGATCTGGCCGTCGGTGATCGAGATCACGTTGGTCGGGATAAAGGCCGACACGTCGCCGCCCTGGGTTTCGATGATCGGCAGAGCCGTCAACGAGCCTGCGCCGTTGTCTTCGTTCAGCTTGGCCGAACGTTCCAGCAGGCGCGAGTGAAGGTAGAAAACGTCGCCAGGATAGGCTTCGCGGCCCGGCGGGCGGCGCAGCAGCAGCGACATCTGGCGGTAGGACACGGCCTGCTTGGACAGGTCATCATAGATGATCAGCGCATGGCGGCCGTTGTCACGGAAGTATTCCGCCATTGCGGTCGCGGCATAGGGCGCCAGGAACTGCATGGGCGCGGGGTCGGATGCGGTGGCTGCCACGACGATCGAGTAGTCGATCGCACCGGATTCTTCCAGTTTCTTCACCAGCTGCGCCACGGTCGAACGCTTCTGGCCGACGGCGACGTAGATGCAGTAGAGCTTCTTGCTCTCATCATCGCCGGCTGCGTCGTTGTAGGATTTCTGGTTCAGGATCGCGTCGAGCGCCACGGCGGTCTTGCCGGTCTGACGGTCGCCAATGATCAGTTCGCGCTGGCCACGGCCAATCGGGATCATCGCGTCCACGGCCTTGAGGCCGGTCGCCATCGGCTCGTGCACCGATTTACGCGGGATGATGCCGGGCGCTTTCACATCTGCGACGCGACGCTCGGAGGCGTTGATCGGACCCTTGCCGTCCAGCGGGTTGCCCAGACCGTCCACAACGCGGCCCAGCAGTTCATCACCGGCGGGCACGTCCACGATGGAGTTGGTGCGCTTGACGGTGTCGCCTTCTTTGATGTCGCGGTCGGAGCCGAAGATCACGACGCCGACGTTGTCGTTTTCGAGGTTCAGCGCCATGCCCTGAATGCCGCCGGGGAATTCAACCATCTCACCGGCTTGCACGTTGTCGAGGCCGTAGACGCGGGCAATCCCGTCACCCACCGACAAAACGCGGCCCACTTCGGCCACTTCTGCTTCCTGACCAAAGTTCTTGATCTGGTCTTTCAGGATCGCAGAAATCTCTGCTGCTTGGATACCCATTTATCCGACCTCTTTCATTGCATTCTGGAGTGAAGCGAGCTTGGAGCGGATCGACGTGTCGATCATCTTCGAGCCCACTTTAACGATCAAACCGCCGATGAGGCTTTCATCGACGGAGGCATTGATGGTGACGTCCTTGCCCATGCGGGCCTTGAGCGTCTTGGCGAGTTTGTCCGACTGCGTCTTGGTCAGCGCCTTGGCACTTGTCACGTCAGCGGTCAGCTCGCCCTTGTCTTCGGCAATCACTTCGCGCAGCGCCTGCACCAGTTGCGGCAGCACGAACAGGCGACGCTTTTCAGCCATGAGCGCCAGCGTGTTGGCCGTCAGGTCCGTCAGCTTGGCTTTTTTCGCGATGGCAGTGATGGCGGCGGCCTGCTCTTCCCGGCTGTAGACGGGCGAGTGGATCAGGGCATTGAAATCACCGCTGTCGGCCATTGCGGCTGTCAGGGTTTCAATGTCGCCTTCGAGTTTTTTTACGGCTTTGCCTTCCTTGGCAAGTTCGTAGACAGCTGTGGCATAGCGGGCTGCGATGCCTGTGGAGATCGAAGCTGGTTCGGACACGTCCACCCTTTCGATGTCTTGGCCCGGATTGCTGCACGAGGGATGCGTGGCCCGGGGTGTTGGACCGCCCTGATTTTGGCCAAGGCGTGAAAATCAGGGGGGATGTAGCAGAGGGTTTGTCACCCCGCAACATGTGTTCGTGAACACCGCTTCCGGTGCTTTTTGAGACTTTTCAAAGAGTTAACAAAACTGCGACCGAATGGCCCGCAGGAATTGTAAGAATTCGGTCACAAAACGTGCGCGTTTGTGGGCGATTCCTGTGCGCAAGAGTGCGGCATTCGGCATGAGCCGCATCATTCAGGCATTTCGGGCAATCCCGCCGGACAAGGGTCATTGTGCACAAATCCGGTGCAAAGGCGCCCGATAAGTTGACTCAATTCGGGGGCCGATACACCCTGGTGCCTCAGTTATTGTCCTGGGGGTATTATGAGTGCAATTGCTTTGCTCGCGCTGTTTGGCGGCGCGTTGATGTTGACCGCTGCGCAGGAGGGCGACGGCGACGCCCCGGACCCCACGGCAGAAGATCCGGAAGTGCCGCAGGATCCGGTGGAAGATCCCGTCCCCATGGATACCGGTGCAACCTTTGACGCGGGCGCGGACGGTGTCCGGATTGATGTCGGCGAAGACGAGACCGGCACACTTGCAACCATCATCTACGCAGACACCGAGGATGACCCGGACAATTTCGTCGAGACCTACGAAGCGCGGTACTATCTGGTGCCCGAGGGCGTGGATTGGTCAGGTGCCACTTGGGAAACGCAAAACGAAGTGCCCGGGCTGGACGTGTTCCCGGGCGGCGCCTTTTCCTACGAGTTGGCGGACTTTGAAGAACAGTTCGGTCTGGAACTCTTGGGCACTGTTGCCCTGGAACCGGACGGGTTCGCCACCTTCCCGACGCAGGGTGAGATGGACGCCCCGCTGCCCGAGCTGACGGCGAACCGGCCTGTGGATCTGTATTACCTCGAAGCGAATACGGACGGCGACGAATTGATCACCTTTCTGCCCGAAGACTTTGTCGTCACGCGCAACGGCGTACCCGCCACGGAGGTCGATGAAGATACGGTCGGCACCGCCGATACCGATTGGTTCGAAGCGACCACCGGGGGGATCACCATCGACGGCGCAGGTGGCGATGACATCCTGACCACGAACATCGCCGACGTCACTCTGAATGGTGGCGCAGGCGACGACACGATCGAAGGCGGTGCCGACATCACGGCCGATGGCGGCGATGGGAACGACTCGATCAATATCGAAAGCGGATCGGTGATTGGCGGTCTTGGCGACGACACGATCGACCTTCTGGGCGGCACGGCGGAAGGCGGCGAAGGCGCGGATGTCCTGCGCAGCTATACGGACGCCGAGGCCACGTTGTTCGGCAACGCCGGTGACGACCGCTTGTCCGTGTCAGGCGATGGCTCGGAAGCGCATGGCGGTGATGGAGACGATTTCGTCGGCGTCGATACAGCTGCGGCCTCGGGTTTTGGCGGGGCCGGGAATGACACGCTGCAACTCGATTCAGGCGCCTTCGGTGATGGCGGCACAGGCGACGACCTGTTCACGGTCTGGAACCAGTTTCGTGATGAAGATGGGCCAGCGACGGTCACCACCGGTGACGGCGAGGACACGATCAGCGCCATGGTCTGGAACCCGCTGAATGGCCGGGCCGAGGATGTTTACCTTTCGGTGACCGACTTCGACCCGGCCGAGGATGTGTTGATGGTTGGCGTCTTTCAAACGCAGGACGTCGCCGTGGACGAGGTCGACATCGTCGAAGCAAGCGATGGCAGTTTCACGGATGTCGAAGTGACGTATACGCCGCGGTCTGGTCAGGACCCCGGCATTGCCGTCATCCGGCTGGTCGGCACCACCGGGATGACAGCGGATCAAGTGATGATCGTCGCCTGATTGCTTCTGGTCGGGGCGGCTAGACCCGCCCCGCCACCGGTGCCGTGACCCCTTGCGGCACCTTCTGCCGCTTGGCCTTGGACCGTGCCACCTTGCCCTTGGGCGGGTAGACCAGTTTTGACGCCTCAACCATGAATGCGCCGCCCGCGAACATGCCGGGCATGAGCCGCCCCACTTTTTCGAACATGGCCGCCGATTTCATCCACACCCGCCGCCCTGAGGGCATCTGGTAGAGCGCCCCCACATGCCGTTCAGGCAGGAACTGGTGCTTGCGCAACTGAGTCTCGAGCTGGCCTGCCGAGTAGGGGCGCCCGTAACCAAAGGGCGTGCGATCCCGCCGGGACCAGAGCCCCGCGCGGTTCGGCACGATGAACAGCGCCTTGCCTCCCGGCCCGAGCACGCGCCACGCCTCCTCCAGCAGATCGTAGGCCCGTTCCGACGTTTCGAGCCCGTGCAGCATCACCAGCTTGTCCACGTGGCCTGTTTCAATGGGCCAGAGGGTTTCTTCGGTCAGGACCGACACGTTGTCCATGTCCGCGGGCCACGGCATCACCCCCTGTGGGCCCGGCATCAGGGCGATCACCCTGCGCGCATCGGCCAGATAGGGCCGCAAGAGCGGCGCGGCAAAGCCGAAGCCCGCCACCGTCTGCCCCTTGGCTTCCGGCCACAATTCTACCAGTCGCCGCCTGAGCGACGCCTGCGCAGCCCGCCCCAGCGCACTGCGGTAGTAGAAGTTGCGCAGGTCCTGCACGTCGAGATGCATGATCTTCTCTTGTCCATCCGGCCCTTTGGGACCACCTTGTCCCTAACAGTAAGCACAAAGAGCCGAATTGCCATGCCTCTCGACATTCGCACGATCCCCTGCCTGAGCGACAATTACGCATTTCTGGCCCATGATCCGGCCACGGGTGACACCGCGCTGATCGACGCACCGGAGGCCGCGCCGATCCTGGCGGTGTTGGACGAGACCGGCTGGCGGCTGACGGACGTGCTGCTGACCCACCATCACTATGACCACGTGGACGGGCTGGCTGAGATTCTGGCTGCCTACCCCGCCCGCGTTATCGGCGCTGCAGCCGATGCGGAACGATTGCCTGCGCTGGATGTGAAGGTGGCCGAGGGCGACACGATCACTGTTGGCGAAGAAACAGCGACGATCATCGACGTCTCGGGTCACACGGTCGGGCACATTGCCTTTCATTTCCCGGCGTCCAAGGCCGTGTTCACCGCCGACAGCCTGATGGCCCTGGGCTGTGGCCGGGTGTTCGAGGGGACCAAACCGCAGATGCACGAAAGCCTGCAGAAGCTCGCCAACCTGCCTGCTGACACCGTCGTCTATTCCGGCCACGAATACACCGCCGCCAACGGCAAATTCGCACTGACCATTGATCCCGAAAATCCCGACCTTATATCTCGGGTCCGCGAGGTGGCCGAGAAACGCGCATCGGGCACCCCGACCGTTCCATCGCTTTTGTCCGAAGAATTGGCCACAAACCCGTTTTTGCGCGCCCATGATCCCGCCATTCAGGCCCATTTGGGCATGGAAGGCGCCAACGCCACCGACGTGTTCACGGAAATCCGTACCCGGAAGGACAACTTCTGAGACGGATAGGTCCACCAACACGCCCAAAACGACACCATCGTGACGTCACTCACGGACATTGTGAGGGTCAAGGTCGAAAAAAGCCTTGAAGCCGCGCGATCTTCAACCAAACTTAAACACATGAGGCCATGGTTGGTACGGGGCCTCGATATTCCTTGGCGCCCCCACCCGACCCCGATCGAAAGGAGCACGCTCGTGCCTTCATTCTCGACGACACTCGAAAAAGCCATTCACCAGGCGCTCGCGCTGGCCAACGAACGCCGGCACGAATTTGCAACGCTCGAGCACCTGCTGTTGTCCCTGATCGACGAACCGGACGCGCGCCGCGTGATGCAGGCGTGCTCGGTGAACATTGACGAGCTGCGCGGCACGCTCGAAGAATTCGTGGACGACGATCTGTCGAACCTTGTGACCGACATTGACGGGTCCGAGGCAGTGCCGACTGCCGCGTTCCAGCGCGTGATCCAGCGCGCCGCCATTCACGTGCAGTCGTCCGGGCGCACCGAAGTGACAGGTGCAAATGTGCTGGTCGCCATCTTTGCCGAACGCGAATCCAATGCCGCTTACTTCCTGCAAGAGCAGGACATGACCCGCTACGACGCGGTGAACTTCATCGCCCATGGTGTCGCCAAGGACCCGGCCTTTGGCGAGAGCCGCCCCGTGTCCGGTGCACCCGAGGCTGAGGAAGAGCCGCAGGGCGTGACCGAGGGCGAGAAGAAGGAAAGCGCGCTTGCCAAATACTGCGTGGACCTGAACGAGAAGTCGCGCGAGGGCGATATTGACCCGCTGATCGGCCGCTCGGACGAGGTGGAACGCTGCATTCAGGTGCTGTGCCGCCGCCGCAAGAACAACCCGCTGCTGGTGGGTGATCCCGGTGTGGGCAAAACCGCCATTGCGGAAGGTCTTGCACGGAAGATCGTGGCCGGTGAGACGCCTGAGGTTCTGTCCGGCACCACCATCTACTCGCTTGATATGGGCGCGCTGCTGGCTGGCACGCGGTATCGCGGTGACTTCGAGGAACGTCTGAAGGCCGTCGTGACCGAGCTGGAAGAGCACAAGGATGCCGTCCTGTTCATCGACGAGATCCACACCGTGATCGGTGCTGGTGCGACTTCGGGTGGCGCGATGGATGCGTCCAACCTGCTGAAACCTGCCTTGCAGGGTGGCAAGCTGCGCACCATGGGATCGACCACTTACAAGGAGTTCCGCCAGCATTTCGAGAAGGACCGCGCGCTGTCGCGTCGGTTCCAGAAGATCGACGTGAACGAGCCGTCGGTGGAAGATGCCACGAAGATCCTCAAGGGCCTCAAGCCCTATTTCGAGGATCACCACGGCGTCAAATACACCTCGGACGCGATCAAGACGTCTGTGGAATTGGCCAGCCGGTACATTAACGACCGCAAGCTGCCCGACAGCGCCATCGACGTGATCGACGAGGCGGGAGCGGCCCAACATCTGGTCGCCGCTGCGAAGCGTCGCAAGACCATCGGCACCAAAGAGATCGAGAATGTCGTGGCCAAGATCGCCCGCATTCCGCCCAAAAACGTGTCCAAGGACGATGCCGAGACCCTCAAGGACCTCGAAGTGTCGCTCAAGCGCGTGGTGTTCGGTCAGGATCCGGCGATCGAGGCTCTGTCCTCGGCCATAAAACTGGCGCGTGCCGGTCTGCGCGAGCCCGAAAAGCCCATCGGCAACTACCTGTTTGCTGGGCCGACGGGTGTGGGCAAGACCGAAGTGGCCAAGCAACTGGCAGACACGCTGGGTGTGGAAATGCTGCGCTTCGACATGTCGGAATACATGGAGAAACACGCGGTTTCGCGCCTGATCGGTGCCCCTCCGGGCTATGTGGGCTTTGACCAGGGTGGTCTGCTGACCGACGGCGTCGACCAGCATCCGCACTGCGTGCTGCTGCTCGATGAGATCGAGAAGGCGCACCCGGATGTCTACAACATCCTGCTGCAGGTCATGGATAACGGCCAGCTGACCGACCATAACGGCCGCACCGTGGATTTCCGCAACGTGATCCTGATCATGACGTCGAATGCCGGTGCCTCGGACATGGCGAAGGCCGCAGTCGGCTTTGGCCGCGACCGTCGCGAGGGCGAGGATACGGCCGCCATCGAACGCACGTTCACGCCGGAATTCCGCAACCGTCTGGATGCGGTGATCAGCTTTGCGCCGCTGGGCCGCGACACGATCCTGTCGGTGGTCGAGAAGTTCGTGCTGCAACTGGAAGCTCAGTTGATGGATCGCAATGTGACCATCGAGTTGACGAAACCTGCGGCCGAATGGCTGGCCGAAAAGGGTTACGACGACAAGATGGGCGCGCGTCCGCTGGGCCGCGTGATCCAGGAGCACATCAAGAAGCCGCTGGCCGAAGAGTTGCTCTTTGGCAAGCTGATGAAAGGCGGCGTTGTCCGCGTGGGCGTCAAGAACGGTGAGCTGGACCTGAAACTGTCGGGCCCCGACAACCCGCGCATCTCGGGCGACAAGCCACCGCTTCTGACCGCAGACTGATGCGGGCGGCAGCCTTTGCCGCTTTGACTTTGACCCTCGCCGCACCCGCTGCGGCGAGGGATATTTCATTGGGCATCCCTATCGACTGCGATCTGGGGCGCGACTGCTTCATCCAGCAGTATGTTGACCACGACAAATCTCGCGATGCGATGGACTTTCGTTGTTCGACACTAAGCTACAACACGCACCAGGGCACAGACTTTGCCCTACGCTCCCTTGAGCAGATGCGACGGGGCGTGAACGTGCTTGCTGCTGCGCCCGGTATCGTTGGTGGCACACGCGACGGGATGCAGGACCGGCTTTACCGGACAGGCGACAGCGCGCGGCTGAATGGGCGCGACTGCGGCAACGGTGTTCGCATCGACCATGCCGATGGGTGGAGCACACAGTATTGCCATCTGAAACGTGGCAGTGTGGCTGTGCGACAAGGCGACCAGGTGAGCACCGGAACCGTTCTGGGCCAGGTTGGGCTGTCCGGCCGCACGCAGTTTCCGCATATTCACATGACTCTGCGAAAGGACGGCGACGTGGTGGACCCGTTCGATCCGGATGGTCAGATCCAGTGCGGCGCGCCCAGCACAGAAGACCTTTGGCAGACCCCGCCACCCTACCGCCCGGGCGGCATTTTGGATGTTGGTTTTGCTGACGCAGTGCCCGAATTCGACGAGGTCAAGGCTGGTGATGCAGCCGCAGCACAAATGTCGAGCGATGCGCCGGCCCTTGTTGTGTTCGGCTATGCGTTCGGCGGAAGGATCGGCGACAGAATGCAATTGCGCATCGACGGACCGGCAGGCGTCTTGGTTGAGCAGGCCGTTGAATTGGGCCGCAATCAGGCGCAATTCTTCCGCGCTGTCGGCAAAAAGCGGACGACAGCAAGCTGGCCGTCAGGTCGTTACACCGGCACGGTGATCCTGCTGCGCGACGGGCGCGAGGTTGATCGTGTGCAAGGCACGACGATGGTGCGCTAAATCGTAAGGCGCAGGTGTCCTGCGCCCTATTTCTCGGTGAATTTCAACTCGATCCGGCGGTTCTGGGCGCGTGCATCAGGGGAATTGCCTGCCGCAATGGGCTGATATTGCCCGAACCCGTTGGCCGACAGCCGGTTCGGCGGCAATCCGAGGAAGTTGACCATGTAGCGCACGACCGACAGGGCGCGGGCCTGGCTGAGTTCCCAGTTGTCGGCAAATTCGCCCTGCCCTGACAGCGGCACGTTGTCGGTGTGCCCATCCACCTGCAGCACCCAGTCGATCCCTTGGGGGATGTCGTCGGCCACGCCCTGCAGGATGCCTGCGATCTTGGCGATCTCGCCCTGCCCGGCTGCCGACAGGTCAGCGCCGCCCGGCGGAAACAGCACTTCGGAGGAGAAGACGAAGCGATCGCCGACAATCCGCACGCCTTCCTGCGCACCCAGCACGTCGCGGAGCTGGCCGAAAAACTCGGACCGGTAGCGTTCCAGATCCTGCGCCTGCGCTTCGAGCCGCTTGCGCTCTTCTTCTTCCAACTCGCGTCTGCGGCGTTCTTCGAGTGCGGCGCGGGCCAGTGCCGTGTTCAGGTCGCGCCCCAGCGTGCTGAGTTGCACCTCCTTGGCCGCGTCCCGCGCCACCGCATCGTCGAGCAAGGCCTGCAATTGGCCCAGCTGGGTGCGCAAGCTGGCGACCTGCTGGTTCAGGAGTTCGGTCTGGCGTTGCGCTTCAAGCGTTGCAGCCTCTTCCGTGCTCAGCGCATCGCGGGCGGCGGCGAGGAGCGCGGCCCGCTCTTCCGCGGCAGAGGTTTGCGTTGCCAGTGCATCCTCGGCCTGCGTCTTCTCGGCCAACGCGGCGGCAAGGGCCGCCCGCAGCTCTTGCGTATCGGTGCCAAGCGATTGCAATTCGGTCTCTGCCGCCAGTTTTGCAGCCAGCGCTGCGGCGAGTTGGTCGCGCACGTCCGCGTTGTTGCTGCCCGCAGCCTGTGCATCTGCCTGTGCCGCGTCGCGGGCGGCAATTGCGGCGGCAAGCTGCGTGCGCAGATCGGCAAGATCCGTTTCCTGCGCAGACAATTGCGTTTCGGCTGCCGTGCGTGCCGCCACAGCGGCGGCGAGGCGATCCCGCACCTCCGTCAGATCCATGTTGGACGCTTCAAGCCGCGCCTCGATGGTTGTCATGCGGGCCTGAAGGGCCGCCAGATCTTCGGCACTGGCAGCGCGCGCGCTTTGCGCATCGGCAAGTTGGGTTTCCAGTTGGGCCGCGCGGTTCTGCGCTGCTGTGACCTCGGCCCGCGCCTCGTTCAATTCGGTTTGCAGGGTTGCCGCAGTGGATGTTCTCCCGTCGAGCGCCTGTTCGGCCGCGTTCAGCCGCGCCTCAAGCGTCGCGGCATTGGCGGTGGCCGCATCCAGTTGCGACAGGGCGCGCGCCAGTTGGTCCTGCAGGTCGGCGGCAGCCACTGCCCCGCCTTCGGCATCGAGAAGGGCGGCCGCCAATTGGTTCTCGAGGCTGGCGCGCTCGGACATGAGAGCCGAGTTCTCGGATTTCGCCGCCTCGACCGCCGCAAGGGCGGAGGCCAGTTCGGTCTCCAGCGCGTCCACGCGTGTTTGCGCCGCCTCGGCCGACCCGCTGGACGCCTCAGCGGCAAGGAGTGCCACGGCAAGCCGGTCGGTCAGGTCCTCTTCCGCGGCGCGTGCAGCGGCCAGCAGGGTCAGCGTGTCCTCCGCCTCTTTCCGCTGCGCTTCCAGGGCAAGGGTCATTGCGGTGAGTTCCGCGTCCGCGTTTTCCAACCGTTCGCGCAGCGCTTCTGCGGCGGCTGCTTCGGCCAGACGTGCGGCCTCTTCTTCGGTCAATGCTTCGCGGGCCGCATCCAGATCGGCCTGTAAGGCGGCGGTCTGTTCGGCGCCTTCATTGTTGCGGCTGCGCAGATCGGCGATCAGCGCCTGCAAAGCGTCGGTGCGCGCGGCGGCAAGGCGCGCGGCCTCCTCCTGCGCATCTACCTCCTCACGCGCGGCGGCAAGGGCGAGGTTCAGCGCCTCCTGTTCTGACAAGAGGCGCGTCTGTTCCGCCTCGAGCCCAGCGACAGTGTCGAGGGCCGTATCCCGATCCGCGATCAGAGCCGCAACTTGCGCTTCGAAACTGGTGATCCGGGTCTCTGCATCGGCCAGGGCCGACGCTTGCGCATCTCGTTCGGCGGTCAGCGCTGCGATGGTCGCGGCCTGTTGGTCGACCTGCGCCTGTGTGTCCGTGAGCGTTGTGTTCAACGCTGATAGCCGCGCATCCAACTGGTTCGCGCGTCGTTCTTCCAACCCCAAAGCCTGGGCCAGGGCCGCGACCTCGCCTGCAAGCTGATCCAGCTCGTTTTCCTGACCTGAGATCGTCTCGCGCAGGACGAACTGCACAATCATGAAGATTGTGAGCACGAACATCAGCACGAGCAGCAGACCCGTCATCGCGTCGACAAAGCCCGGCCATATCGAGGCCTGGAACCGTTGCCCTGTGCGACGGGAAAGCGCCATGATCAGCTATCTCCTGCGGATTGATCCTGCCGGTTGCGGCCCCCACCCGCTTTGCGGTTCTGCCCGCGCGGCTGGCTGAGCGCGGTCGCCAGGGCGGAGATGTCGGTGCGCAGCTCGGCCATGGTTTCCTGGCGGCCTGCGCTGATTTCCTCGAGAATACGCAGCATCTGCACGTCGATCGACCGCAGACGCATCCGGCTTTCGGCATCGATCCCGTCGCCCGTGCCTTGCCGTTCGATCACCTCGATCAGCCGGTCCTGCCCTTCAGCCACACGCATCAGGGCGTCGTTGCCACCCCCCTGCGCCTCAAGCCGTGTCGTCATGCGGTCCACCGCGTCGGCCAGATTGCCCAGCTTTTCATCCACCATGGCGCGGCTGATGTCGGACTGCGTGAACATGGTTTGCAGGCTTTCCATCTGCTCCGCCAGATGGTCGATCACCCCGGCCATGGCACTCTGATCGGTGCCGCCCTCGGCGTCAGTCAGGCCAACGCGGGTGATCGAACTCAGCCATTCCTCCAGCTCGCGATAGAACCGATTCTGACCCCGGCCCGCAAACAGTTCTAGAAGGCCAACGATCAACGAACCGGCAAGGCCCAGAAGGGAGGAGGCAAAGGCGACACCCATGCCGCCCAACTGCGCTTCGAGCCCCGTCATCAGCCGGTTGAATACGGCGACACCGCCTTCGCCCTCTTGTGGGGCAAGGCTGCGGATCGTGTCGACCACGGCGGGCACAGTGGTAGCAAGCCCATAGAATGTGCCCAAAAGGCCAAGGAAAATCAGCATGTTGACGATGTAGCGCGTGATGTCGCGCACCTCGTCAATCCGCGTGGCGACGGAGTCCAGAATGGACCGAGTGGACGTGGCAGACAGCTGCATCCGCGCCCCACGCGAGCGCAAGAGAGAGGCGAGAGAGGCCAGAAGCTGTGGCGCCTGCGTCTGGGCATCCGCCCGGTCGCTCGCGAACTCCTCGATCCATTTCACCGATGAAATCAGCGAGAACACCTGCCAGAAACAGGCGATCACGCCGATGACAAAGACGACGAGGATGAACCCGTTCAGATAGGGGTTCGCCTGGAACACGGGCAGCACGCGCGGCAACGCGATGATCGCGCCAAAGAGCGACAGGCCCAGCACAAAGACCATCGCGAAAATCTGTTGAACGGGCTGGGAAAAATGCGGCTGCGCGTCGGGTGTGGTCCGTGCCATGCTGTGGCTCCTGACCCCTGCTCTGTTTTGCTTTCGCAGCAGCCTATCGGCTTTTGTGCAAAAGCGCCAAGGATTTATGCCAGGATTGCTGCAACGCGGCGCGACAGCCAGTCAAGGTCCGGGTCGGCCACGCCCAGTTCGCTCAGATGCTGGGCAGTGTTGTACAGGTATTCGCTGTTGGGACCCCGCCCGCCATGGGCCTGGGCGATGATCTGCGCCTGTTCTTCCAGCGGCAGGCCGCCGCAATATTGCACGTGGTCCGGGTCGATCACATAGGTCACAGCCGTGACCTGCCGACCATCGCTGAGACCCACCTGAAGCATCCGTTCCAGATAGGCCGAAGAGATCAGTTCGCGCTCGCGCAGATAGGCCAGCGTCGCGTCCTCGGTGCCCGGTGCCACGCGCAGGGCCACGCCATCGCAGGCAGCATGAGCAACGGCGTCGAGTGCCAGCACGAGGCCCGGCTCGGCTTCGGACCCGCGGTGATGGATGGAGCGCATGCAAAACGACCGCGCCCAACCCGGCAAAGTGCCGCGCACGGACTCCGCCACGTCAAATCCGGGGTTCCAAAGCAGGCTGCCATAGCCGAACACCCACATGGTCATTGTTTACTGGTCCTCTAGTTGGTGCCTGGGGTAGACCCGATTTGATCGCAAAGGGGAAGGGGCGCGTATGCGCAAGCTGATGTGGATCGTTGCACTGGCCGCGCTGGTCTGGTGCGCATGGTGGTGGGTCGCGTCCTCCGGCCTGCGCGGAGGCGTTACCGCGTGGTTCGATGCCCGCGCCGCCGAAGGCTGGCAAGCCGAGGTGCAGGAGGTGACGGGCGGCGGCTTTCCCCTGAGTTTGCAGGCGGGACTGCGCGACGTGGCACTGGCCGATCCGGACGCGGGCCTTGCGATCCGCACACGCGCCCTGGACATTTCCGCGCCTGCCTATTGGCCCGGCGACGTGGCAGTGGCGCTGGACAGTGAGCCGATCCTGATCGCCTCCCCCTTTGGCCGCTCGATGCTGACCATGGCCGATGGCGTTATGGCCCTGAACCTGCATCCCGGCACGGCGCTTGAGCTTGAGGCGCTGGGGTGGACCGCGGGCGCGTGGCAGGTCGAAGATGCTGAGGGTGTCGTGGCACAGGCCAATGATCTGACGCTGACCATGGTGCAGACGGAGGGTGCATCCTATGCCCTGACAGCGGTGGCAAACGGTTTTGCCCCCGGCAGTGCCGCGCGCCGCAACCTGCGCTTACCCGACAGTTTTCCCGGCGCATTCGACAGCCTGCAGATGCGCGCCGATATCACCTTTGACGAACCCTGGGATCGCCGCGCGCTGGACCAGCGCCGTCCGCAACCGCGCATTATCGATCTGCATCTGGCCGAGGCGATCTGGGGCGATCTGCAATTCAACCTCAGCGCCGATCTGACGGTCGATGCCCAGGGTGTCCCCGCGGGGACAATCGCGATCCAGGCCGAGAACTGGCGCACGATGCTCGACCTGGCCCAGAACGTCGGCGCGCTGCCGATGCAGCTGCGCGGTCAGGTGGAAAGCGTTTTCCGGGCGCTGGCTGGCGCATCAGGCAATGAGGATACGCTGGATGTGGAGCTGACCGTTCGCGATGGCGCTGTCCGGCTGGGCTTCATCCCGCTGGCCCCTGCCCCGCGATTGATCCTGCGCTAAGCGCCTTCATCTTGCCAAATAAACTCCGGGGGTCGCCATTGGTCCGAGAAACAATGGTTATGGCAGAGCCCCAGTCCTGTGCTCACCGACAATACGTCCCGCCGCGATACCGCGCGGTGTCGAAGTGGAAGTGATCACGGTGGAATCGATCCGAGTTCGGACCCAAAACGGTGCCAAACGGACCGCAGGCCGCCTTGTGCATCTGCCGCAAAGCGCGGCGGTGGCGGGAGTTCCAATCGTTGAGGACCGTCAGGCTAGTGCCGTCCTTCAACTGGAAGCCCGAGATGTCGATGGCCCGCCCCTTGCCATGTTCGGAAATCCGCGCACCGGGCTGGTTGTTGCGCGTCCGGCAGGCGTAATGCGCGGCGACGCGGTAGCCCGCCAGCCCGCCGCCCGTTCCGCGCAGGGCAGGCTTGGCCCCCTTCTCGGTCCAGCGCTTCAAGGCCTTCGCCGTGGTGCAATCCATCAGCGCCGACTGGCTGAGCGTGACGCCGGAGACAGAGCGCAGCCGCACGGCCTCCTGAATGCCGCAACCGCTGATGCGGCCGGGGACATAGCCCACCTCGTCCCCCTGCAGATCCGGATCGCCGCAGACCTGACCCCGCCGACGCTCGGCGCGCCGGGCCATGGCGCGTTCGATGACAGCCTTGGGCCGCAGGAATGGGCGCAGGGACAGGCCGGGTTCCGGCAAGGTCGCGACGAATGCCATCGAAGGCGCAGCCGGTATGACAGGCGGCACCTCCACGCTCTGCACATCAGTGCCCGCGCGCGCCACCGGACGCTTGGACGTTTCGGGCGCGGCAGAGGCGACGCCTGCCACCAGCATGAGGCCCAGCGCCAGCGCTCTCATCGTGCCGCCCCCCGGCCAAAGTCAGGCGCATCGGTGTCCTGTCCGGCCTCGATGATGCCGCGGCGGATGGCGCGGGTGCGGGTGAAGTAGTCGAACAGATGGTCACCGTCGCCGGTGCGGATCGCGCGTTGCAGGGCAAAGAGCTCTTCGGTGAAGCGGCCGAGAATTTCGAGCGTCGCGTCCTTGTTCGTCAGGAACACATCGCGCCACATGGTCGGATCGCTGGCGGCAATCCGGGTGAAATCCCGGAACCCGGCAGCGGAGAACTTGATGACCTCGCTGTCCGTCACCCGGCGCAGATCGTCGGCCACGCCCACCATGGTGTAGGCGATCAGGTGCGGGATGTGGCTGACCACGGCGCAGACGCGGTCGTGGTGTTGCACGTCCATCTGGTCCGTCATGGCGCCAAGGGCCGCCCAATACTGCTCCACCTTGTCGACAACGCCAGCATCCGCGCCCTCTGGCGTCACGATGAGCGTCCAGCGATTGTCGTAGAGCTCGGCAAAGCCAGCCTCGGGCCCGCTATGCTCGGTGCCAGCCATCGGGTGGGTGCCGACAAAATGCACGTTGTCCGGCACATGCGGCGTGACCTCATCAAAGACGGCCTGCTTGACCGAACCAACATCGATCACCGTCGCACCGGGTTTGAGCGCGCCCTTGATCTCGGCCATCACCGCGCCCATCGCGCCGACGGGAACCGCCAGCACGACAAGGTCGGCGTCCGCAACCGCCTCTGCCGCGGTGTCCGTGACCACATCGCAAAAACCAAGACGCCGCGTGGTTTCGCGCGTCGCCTCGGACCGTGCGTAGCCGCTGATCGTCGTAGCCGCCCCGGCCCGTTTGGTGGCCCAGGCCATCGACCCGGCAATCAGGCCCAGCCCGATAAAGGCGATCTTGTCGTAGATAAGGCTCACGATGCGTTCCGCCATTCTGTAAGCGCGGCGATCACACGCCCTGTCTGTTCTGCATTGCCGACGGTGATGCGGATGCCTTCGGGAAAGCCGTAGCCTGTGACCCGCCGTACGAGGATGCCGTCCGCGTTCAACGCTGCCTCTGCCGCGTCGGCTTCGGCCACCGAAGTGGCGCGGGCCAGTACGAAATTCGTGTCACTGTCGTCGCAGGCCAGACCCAACTGGCGCAAAGCACCCGTCAGGCGCGCCCGTTGGTCGGCGTTGAGCGTGGCACACTCCTCGACCCAACGGGTGTCCCGCACCGCCGCCTCGGCCGCCGCAAGCGCAACGGTCGACAGGTTGAAGGGCTGACGGATGCGCGTCATCACGTCGATCATGTCCTTCGGCCCATAGCCCCAGCCGACCCGCAAGCCGCCGAGACCGTAGATCTTGGAAAAGGTGCGTGTCATCAGCACATTGGGCCGCGTTTCAGCCAGTGACAGCCCGCCATCGTACCCTTCGGCATATTCGGTGTAGGCCCCGTCGATCACGAGGATCACGTGCTCTGGCAGACCGTCGGCAAGGCGCACGATTTCTTCGTCCGGAAGCCGCGTGCCAGTAGGGTTGCCCGGGTTCGTCAGCAGCACGATACGGGTACGTTCGGTGACAGCGCCGAGGATTGCATCCACGTCGACGACACGTTCAGCCTCCGGCACGCAAACCGGCGTGGCCCCGGCCATGTTGGCGAGGATCGGATACATGGAAAACCCATGGGCGGTGTGGATGATTTCGTCGCCGGGACCGGAGAAGGCTTGCGTCACGAATTGAAGCACCTCGTCGCTGCCCACGCCGCAGATCACGCGGTCTGCGTCCACATTCCAGACCTCGGCAATCGCCGTGCGCAAGGCGGCGTGGTCGGTGGACGGGTAGAGGTGCATACTGCTCGCTGCTTGCGTCAGCGCGTCGATCGCGGCAGGCGGTGGGCCTGCGGGGTTCTCGTTCGAGGACAGTTTCAGCACTTCCCTCACACCGGCCAGATGCGACGCCCCGCCCTGATAGAGCGCGATGTCCATGATGCCGGGTTGCGGTGTGATGCGGGTCATTGATCCTCTCCGTATGTCAGAGAGGTTTTAGGGGCGCAGGGCCGGAGTGGCTAGGGGCAAAAGCGCGCGCGCGTCGCGCCGGTCCAGCGGCGGACCGTGGGCTGGCGCTCTAACGCCGAAACAGCGCGGTTTATGGTGATCGTTTGCCTCAGACGCTGGGGTTGCACACAAACGGCGATGTAGCGGCAGCCCGCCGGGACGGTCCGCCGCTGGACCGGCGCCTTCGGCTTGAGTCCGGTCCGGGTTAGCTGGTCGCATCCGGCGCAGGCTTCCATTTGAAACCCACCCGGATCACCCCGTGGTCGTTCGTGCCGCTCTCCTTGTGGTCGTCAAAATTCAGGTGGTCGTTCTGCACCACCATCTCGTCAAAGGCCCATTTGCGGCGCTTGGAGTTGTCGTAGAATTCCTGGCTGAACATGATGTGGTCGAGGCTCTCGCGCTGCCCCTTGTAGACATGGGTGTAGTAAACATCCCGCACCGAGCGGTATTCCTGTATCGTCTGCGCGGTATAAAGCGCGTTGTCCCCCCCGCCCGTCGACAGCGGCGACAGGTAGGTGGGCTGCTCGGACAGGATGTTGAGCGTATTGCTGTCCTTACCGTCGTTCATGTCGCCGATGACCACGACCGGCGTGTCCGTCTTCTTGATCAGCTTGGTAATGATAACCCGCAGCGCCGCTGCCTCCGCCGTACGGCGCACGGTTGAGATGGCGTAACCGAGCGCCGTGGCGTGGGAGCCGTGGACCTCCTTTTCGTACCAGCTGCGTTCGCGCCAGATCTGCGTCGGGCGGCGGGATTTGAAGTGGCAGACAAAGACATGGATGACGGGTGTGCGGTCGTCGGGCTGGACCTGGAAGTGCAGAATGGGCCGGGAAAAGGTGCTCAAACTCACCTCGAGAAAGTCCTGTTGCGGGTCGTCACCGCCGGTCTTCAGCTCGTATTCTTCGGGGAAATCCACGATCCATTCCGGATCACCCACCAGCATCCCCTTGCGCACGGCCGCGGCACAGACGATCCGGTTGCC
Source organism: Tateyamaria omphalii (assembly GCF_019802125.1). Classification (GTDB taxonomy): domain Bacteria; phylum Pseudomonadota; class Alphaproteobacteria; order Rhodobacterales; family Rhodobacteraceae; genus Tateyamaria; species Tateyamaria omphalii_B. Next base: position 270,153 of record NZ_JAHVHT010000001.1, on the reverse strand, counting down.
GGTATGATCCGGCGGCACCAGCGGATCGAACTCCTCCATCATGCCCGCCTCCTCCAACACCTGATCCAGTGCATCGGCGGCCCACAGTTCCTGCAGGCCCACAACGTCCGCATCCAGCCGTCCCATCACGCTGGCCGTGTAATCGACCTTGCGCTGGTAGATGATCGGGTCCCAGCCGTCGGTGTCGCCGTAAATGGCATCGCCGGGGGTTTGCAGGTTCAGCAGGTTGAAGCTCGCAAATGAAATGTCGCGGGCGCCCATGGCAGTCTCCAATTCTCATCAATCAATGGACTGAGGCTACCACAGGTTGCAGTTTTTGCAGGTGAATTCTTCACGACAATACGGTGGCGCGTGCGGGACGCCAAAGCGGGCCAATCGCGGACACAAGGATCAGGAGGTTGAAAAGCACGTTGGAAGCCTGTCCCGCCAGCACCGATCCGATGCCATCCAGGACGAACCACAGGCACAGACCGGTGACAACGGTGCGTCGCACGCCCTCGGGTGCTGCGTCATAGACCCAGGCCTGCAGGCACCAGATGGTCGCGCCCCATCCCAGCATGAGCCCGCCCATGATCGCGGCAAGGAACCGGCTGGCATCGTCGCCGTACAGCGGCAACCCATCCAGGGGCATCCCAAGCACATCCATGGTGAATTGCAGCGGGGCCGAGGTCGCTGTCATGGTGCCCAGAAGCATCACCGGGGCAAACCCGCCAATGACCAGCGCCGTGATCTTCAGCCAGAACTTTTGAAAATCTTGGGTCATATCTCTCTCCATCCATGTCGCGGATGGGGTAGCCTCGTGCGCTGCGCCCGATCAATTACCTCACAGGTAATGGATTGACCGCCGCGCCGTCGCTAGGCTGCAAGCATGACAGACTTCCCCGGCACCCTGCGGACCTGGCGCAAGGCACGCCGCTTCAGCCAGCTTGATCTGGCGGGCGAAGCGGATGTGTCCGCGCGCCATATCTCGTTTCTTGAAAGTGGGCGCGCCCAGCCCAGCCGCGAGATGATCGGCCGGCTGAGCGATGCGCTGGCCCTGCCGCTGGATGCACGCAACCACATGCTGACCCATGCAGGCTTTGCCGCGCGCTACCCCGCCCGCGCGTGGGATTCGGCCGACATGGCGCCGGTCCGCGCCGCCGTCGGGCACATGCTGCGAGCCCACGCGCCCTACCCTGCGCTGGCGCTGGACAAGGTTTGGACCGTCATCGACCTGAACGCGCCGGCATCACACCTGTTCGGGATGCTGGGTGTCGGACAGGGCGACAGCCTGCTTGACCTGATGACATCCGATCACTTGCCCGAAGTGGTGGAAAACTGGCCCGAGGTAGCGCACCACGCCTGCCAGCGCCTGCGCACCGAAAGTGCGGCTCAGGGCGGTATTGCGGTGCTGGACAAGGTTGCGGACCACCTGGGCCGGGTCCCAGGACGCAAGACGCACACCACTGGTCCGGTCATTCCGACCGTCCTTTTAAGCGGCGATCTGCGCCTGTCGATCTTTGCAACCATCGCGCAGTTCGGCACTCCCGAGGATGTGGCGCTGGACGATCTGAAGGTGGAGCTTTACTTCCCGTCGGACGACGAAACGGACAAGGCCCTGCGCGCATTGGCGGAACACCGCGCGCCTTGAACTGCCCTCAAAGCAGGCAAAAAGCTGCCATATTGCACGTATAGTGACCTCTCCTACGCGAAACAGAGTGTTTCCAGACTGTAGTGAGTAACACATAGGTGGATTCCCGCCGAGCGTGTATTATCAAGTTTCATCCTGCAGAATGCAGTCCTTACTGGGAGTGGCGAAATGCCAAATGGTGGTTCCATTACAGGGTTCCTGTTTCAGGACTTCACCTTCGTGAATGACAATGGCCAGCTGAACCCCGGCCAGAACGGGCCGTTTTCACTGCCCGGCAACGCGCAGGCGACGCTTGCGGGCGGGGCGTCGACCATCGACATCAACGTGCTTGACGACGACATGGAATTCGACGACGGGTTCCAGGACGATCCGAACGGCACCCCGCTGAACCAGATCCTGCGCGATGACATCAACACGACCGACGCGGCGGGCAACCCCGTCCAGATCGCCGCGGGCGCGGTGCTGGAGGTCGAGTTCACGCTGACGGCCACACCTGTGGGCGGTGGCGCTCCCATTGATCTGCTGTTCGTGGCTGCGGGTCCGGGCGAGAACCAGGGCGATCTGACGCTTGTCGTGTCGACCGCACCGCTGGTGCCGGGCACGACTTACGATATCTCGTTCAAGAACGACGGCGGCGGCACACCTTATGGCGAGATCGTCTGTTTCGCACGCGGGACACTGATCCGCACGCCTGCAGGAGATGTCCCGGTCGAGACCTTGGGCGTCGGAGACCGCATTCTGACCCTCGATGAAGGCGCCCAGCGCATCACCTGGGCCGCGCAACGGATGATCCTGTTTCCCCAGGGCGACGATTTGCCGGTGTGGGTCGCGCCGCACACATTCGGCACGGACAAACCCTATGCTCCGACCGGTCTGTCACCGCGCCATTGCGTGCTGCAACGCAACGCAGCATTTCGGATGATGTTCGACAGTGCCGAGGTTTTGGTCGCGGCCCGCGATTGTGTGGATGGCGACGGGATCACACAAGGGCTCGAGGGAAAGGCCATCGAGTATTTTCATTTCATGGTCGACGGACACGCGCTGGTCTGGGCCAACGGAATGTTGACCGAAACGTTCTATCCCGGTCCCGTGGCGCGACAGAGCCTGGACCCGATTGCACATGCGCGCCTCGTGGCGCTGTACCCCAGCCTTTCCGACCCGGCAGCCCCTGCACCGTTCCCACGGGCACGGCAGCGCGTGCGCGGCTATGAGTTGCGGGCAACCACGGCCGCGCAGGGCGAGACGTCTCTGACCGCTCGGTAATCAGACCGTGTGCGACGGCAGTTGAGGCGCGCGGGCCACCCGCGCCAACGCATCACGTGCGATCAGGATATGGAACGGCATGATGGTCGCGAGGTAGAGACGGCCACCCAAGTTGTGCGGATGCACCCACGTGGCAAGCGACACGGTCCCGTTCTCTGACCGCACGGACACCCGAAAATCGAGGTGCTTGTCATCAAAGCCCGCGATCAATTCGGTGCCCGTTTCGCTTTCGACGGGGAACGGTCCCAGCTTGTCCGCGGCCTCCGGCCCGTCCTGCGACAGCCCGAACGGGGTCGTTATCAACCCGCGAAGCTTGACCAGCACCTGCGCCCAGCCGGGAAAGGCCGTGATGATCTCGGCCGCGCTTCTGGGGCTGGCGGGGCTGGCAACACTGTAGCAATCCAGAAAATCTCCACGCCCCATCCGGCCATGCAAGGCGCTGTCGGATGAAAGGCGGGTGGCGGTGACACGCGGTGCAGACATGGGCGACGCTCGTTGGACTCTGTGGCGTCAGCCTAGTGAAGGATACCGGGTCTGCCCCTGTGACATGAAATCACAAGTCAAAGCCAAACTCTGCTACACTTGGCCAAAGCCACCTGTGCAGGAGCCGCGACATGGCAGACGACAATTCCCCCGCATCGCAGACCGCGTGGCCTCTGCCCGCATTCGAGTTCCGCGTGACGGTCGCCGGCGAAGAGGTTGCGTTCCGGGAGGTCAGCGGCCTCGAAGCCGAAACGGAGGTCATCGAATATCGCGCCGGCAATTCCAAAGTGTTCTCGACCATCAAGATGCCCGGCATGATCAAATCCGGAGATGTCACGCTGAGACATGGGACGTTCGCCAGGCAAGGGGCATTCTGGGACTGGTTCAGCGGCATCAAGATGAACACGATGAAACGCGAAGATGTCACGATCGCTCTGGTGGACGCGGGCGGAGAGGAGACGATGCGATGGACACTCAAGAATGCTTTTCCGACCAAGGTCACAGGGACCGACCTGAAAGCCGAAGGCAACGAGATCGCTGTCGAGATTGTCGAGCTGGCCCATAAAGGGATCACCAACGAAAACGCATAGAAAAAGGCCGCCCCGGATCGGAGCGGCCCTGTAACGTCTGGTGCGCGGGCCCGAAGGCCCCCGGCTTTAGTTCTTGGCGTAGAATTCGACCACGAGGTTCGGTTCCATCATCACCGGATATGGCACATCGCCCAGCGTGGGGGTGCGGGTGAAGGTGGCGGTCATTTTCGAGTGGTCCGCGTCGATGTAATCCGGCACGTCACGCTCGGGCAGTTGGGTCGCTTCCAGCAGGACAGCCAGTTGCTTCGAACGGTCGCGGACCTCGATCACGTCGCCTTCCTTCACACGGTAGGAGGGGATGTTGACCTTTTTGCCGTTCACCTTGACGTGGCCGTGGTTCACGAACTGACGAGCGGCAAAGACGGTCGGCACGAATTTCGCGCGGTAGACGACGGCGTCGAGGCGGCGCTCCAGCAGACCGATCAGGTTTTCACCGGTGTCGCCCTTGACCCGCTCTGCTTCGGCATAGATGCGGCGGAACTGCTTCTCGGTCAGGTCGCCGTAGTAGCCCTTGAGCTTCTGCTTGGCGCGCAGCTGGATACCGAAGTCGGACAGCTTGCCCTTGCGGCGCTGACCGTGCTGGCCGGGGCCATATTCACGACGGTTGACGGGGGATTTGGGGCGACCCCAAATGTTTTCGCCCATGCGGCGATCAATCTTATACTTGGCAGACGTGCGTTTTGTCACGGCTGATCTCCTTCGTTCAGGTTTTCGAAGGGCGTTGTCCTCTCCCCGGATTTGCCAAAAACAAGTCGCGGGACGACAGGGATCCGCTTGCGCGGGCCACCAACACCAATGAGAACGCGCTTATACGCCGGGAATCGCCAGAGTCAACGACCCATCGCCGCACATTCGGCATGGCGGAAACAGGGCGTGATATGATCGTTGACCAGTCCCGTCGCCTCCATGAACGCATAGACAATCGTCGGACCCACGAACTTGAATCCCTGCGCCCGCAGGTCCTTCGACACCTGTTCGCTCAGTTCGGTCTTGGGCGGCACCTGATCTCGGCTCGAAAAATTGGTCTGAAGTGGAACGCCATCCACATAGTTCCATAAGAATTTATCGAACCCCACGGCCTCGTTAACCTCGAGATAGGCGCGGGCATTGGTGATCGTCGCCTCGATCTTGCCCCGGTGGCGGATGATGCCTGGGTCGGTCAACAGGCGCTGCACCTCTGGCTCGCCCCATGTGGCAACAACTGCAGGGTCAAAATCGGCAAAGGCCGCGCGGAACGCCTCGCGCTTCCGCAGGATCGTGATCCAGCTCAAACCCGCTTGAAACCCGTCCAATATGAGCTTTTCCCACAAGCTGCGCGGATCGTATTCCGGCACACCCCATTCGGTGTCGTGATACGCGACATAATCCGGGGCATCCCCCTCCCATCCACACCTGTGAACCATGCGAAATCCTCTGCTTTGGTTAACGGATAAAATTAGAACAAAATGCAAACATTAAGACTGCTTTTACGGCTTTAACGCAAAGGTGACCATAGATTTCGAACACGAGGGTCGCTGCCAGCCCATGAAGAATAAACGGTTCCAAAACGTACCCGCGGGTGCGGAAAATCCATTGAACGCCGCCGTATCCGCCCGCGACCGCAGCACGCTGTCCATGGTGGAACAGGCGGTGAAACATCAGCAGACACTGCTTGCCTTTCAGCCGGTCGTCATCGCCAACAACCCTGGTCGTGTCGGCTTTTACGAGGGGCTGATCCGGGTCATGGACGACACCGGGCGCATCATCCCGGCCAAGGATTTCATGCCCGTCGTCGAACGCGCCGAGTTGGGGCGCGAGATTGACGTGGTCGCCCTGAACATGGGGCTGCGCACGCTGCATGAACATCCCAACATTCGCCTGTCTATAAACATGTCGGCGCGCTCCATCGGATACCAGCGCTGGATGCAGACCATGAACCGCTGGCTGAAGAAGGATGCGAGCATTGGCGAGCGCCTGATCCTCGAGATCACCGAAGGCTCGGCAATGGACCAGCCGGAGCTGGTTGTCGACTTCATGGATCGGCTCAGCAATCGGGGCATCTGCTTTGCACTGGATGACTTTGGTGCGGGCTACACCGCGCTGCGCTATTTCAAGGACTTCTTCTTTGACGTGCTTAAGATCGACATGGAGTTCTGCCATGGCATCGCGAACGATCCGGACACGCAAGCGCTAACCAGCGCCATCATCCAGATCGGGCACCATTTCGACATGCTGGTCGTGGCCGAGGGTGTCGAACGGCAAGAAGATGTCGAGGTGCTCACGCAGATGGGGGCCGACTGTCTGCAAGGTTTCTACTTTCAGGCACCGCAGGTACGGCCCAACTGGCTGACGGGCAAACGCCCCGCCGCAAAACGCGCTGGCCAGCGCGCCTGAGACATAACGTCAGTTGCCGCAAGGCAGCGAATCCGGTACGTGCACACGCGACGCGGGACCATTCTGAGGCCCGCACCGGCGTGAAGCGCCATAAGACGTGCGAAGTCTCGGAGTGGTCCTCAAGGTAACTGACAGAGGACCCGACCCCCATGACCAACATCGTCATCGCTTCGGCCGCCCGGACTGCCGTCGGCAGCTTTGGTGGCTCTTTCGCCAACACCCCCGCCCATGACCTTGGCGCAACCGTTCTCGAAGCGGTGGTGGAGCGCGCAGGGGTCGACAAATCCGACGTGTCCGAAACCATTCTCGGCCAGGTGCTGACTGCGGCCCAGGGCCAGAACCCGGCCCGCCAGGCGCACATCAACGCCGGTCTGCCGAAAGAAAGCGCTGCCTGGTCCATCAACCAGGTCTGCGGTTCGGGCCTGCGCGCCGTGGCCCTGGGTGCCCAGCACATCGCCCTGGGTGACGCCGACATCGTCGCCGCTGGTGGCCAGGAAAACATGACGCTTTCGCCTCACGCCGCCGCCCTGCGCGCCGGCCACAAAATGGGCGACATGAAATACATCGACACGATGATCCGCGACGGCCTGTGGGACGCCTTCAACGGCTACCACATGGGCCAGACGGCAGAGAATGTTGCCGACCAGTGGCAGATCACCCGCGACATGCAGGACGAGTTCGCCGTCGCTTCGCAGAACAAGGCTGAAGCCGCGCAAAAAGCCGGCAAGTTCGCCGACGAAATCACCTCCTTCACCGTGAAAACCCGCAAGGGCGACATCGTGGTCGACAGCGATGAATACATCCGCCACGGCGCCAACATGGAAGCCATGCAGAAACTGCGCCCCGCCTTCACCAAGGACGGCTCGGTCACTGCTGCCAACGCATCCGGCCTGAACGATGGTGCCGCCGCCGCCCTGCTGATGAGCGCCGAGAATGCTGAAAAGCGCGGGATCGAACCGCTCGCGCGCATCGCCAGCTACGCGACCGTCGGCCTCGACCCGTCGATAATGGGCGTTGGCCCGATCTACGCCAGCCGCAAGGCACTGGAAAAGGCCGGGTGGAAGCCCGAGGACCTCGACCTGGTTGAAGCCAACGAAGCCTTCGCTGCCCAGGCCTGTGCCGTGAACAAGGACATGGGCTGGGATCCGTCGATCGTGAACGTGAATGGCGGCGCCATCGCCATCGGCCACCCCATCGGCGCATCGGGCGCACGCATCCTCAACACCCTGCTCTTCGAAATGAAGCGCCGCGATGCGAAAAAAGGCCTCGCCACGCTGTGCATTGGTGGCGGCATGGGCGTTGCCATGTGCCTCGAACGCGACTGATCCATCCGCTTCGGCTGACGCAAATCAAGGCGGCGCATCCCCGCGCCGCCTATTCTTTTTCAACCAGACCAAACACAACACCAAAGTAGGCGCGTAATAATGTTGCGCTCCGACCGCATTTGAGCGAAACAATGCGAAACTTACCCCAGAAGGAGTCTCCCCCATGTCCCGTGTAGCCCTCGTCACCGGCGGTAGCCGCGGTATCGGCGAAGCCATTTCCAAAGCCCTGAAAGACGCAGGCTATACCGTCGCCGCCACATACGCGGGCAATGACGAAGCCGCCGCAAAGTTTACCGACGAAACCGGCATCAAAACCTACAAGTGGAACGTCGCCGACTACGACGAATCGAAAGCGGGCCTCGCCCAGGTCGAGGCAGATCTCGGCCCTATCGACATCGTCGTCGCAAACGCAGGTATCACCCGCGACGCGCCCTTCCACAAGATGACGCCAGACCAATGGCACCAGGTCATCGACACGAACCTGACCGGCGTGTTCAACACCGTCCACCCGATCTGGCCCGGCATGCGCGAGCGCAAATTTGGCCGTGTGATTGTGATCTCGTCCATCAACGGCCAGAAGGGCCAGTTTGCCCAGGTGAACTACGCCGCGACCAAGGCCGGTGACCTCGGCATCGTCAAATCACTGGCTCAGGAAGGCGCGCGCGCAGGCATCACCGCAAATGCGATCTGCCCAGGCTATATCGCCACCGAAATGGTCATGGCCGTGCCTGAAAAAGTGCGCGAATCGATCATCGGACAAATCCCCGCAGGCCGTCTGGGTGAGCCGGAAGAGATCGCGCGCTGCGTGGTTTTCCTGGCCTCCGACGATTCGGGCTTTATCAATGGCTCGACCATCTCGGCCAACGGCGCGCAGTTCTTCGTGTGACACAACGGTGTACGGTCTGTGCACGCGTGGTGCACGGGCGGTGCACACGCAATTCTACGAAAAAGGGCCGGTGCGTTGCTGCACCGGCCCTTCCTTTATCCCGTAAGATGGCGCGCGCCCATCAGCGGGAAGTCTTGCTCCCGAATAGCCAGGTCCACGCGCCAGCGAGCGCGGCTCCACGCTCAGCATGTGCGCGTTCCAAACCCTGGCGAATGGCGGGATGTGCGGATGTCTCAAACATATGCGGTATCCTCTTGGATCAGTGTTTCTGAATTGATCCGAATATGCGCCTTTGCGGCCAAGCCGACAAACGAGACTTTCCAAGCCTTCACTTAAGTTGTACTTAATTGACTATGCCAGACCGCCTGCCCCCGCTCACCGCCCTGCGCGCCTTTGACGCCGCCGCGCGCCATATGTCCTTCGCCAAAGCGGCGGAGGAACTGCACGTCACCCCCGCCGCCCTCAGCTTCCAGATCAAGTCGCTTGAGGAACACCTGGGCACCCAAGTCTTCCGCCGCCTCAACCGCGCCGTCGAACTCACCGAAGCAGGCCGCGCCATGGCCCCCGGAATGGCCGACGGCTTCCAGACCCTCGCCGCCGCCTGGCGCGCCGCCGAACGCACTTTGGACAATGAAACATTGACGGTGACAGCCGGCCCGGCCTTCACTGCCAAGTGGCTGGCGCCGCGTCTGTACGAGTTTGCCCAAGCCCATCCCGAGATCGAGTTGCGCTTTTCCGCGACCCTGAAACTCGTGGATCTGACCCGCGACGGGATCGATGTCGCCATCCGTTTCGGCACCGGCACGGACGAAGGCGTCTACTCCTATCCCCTGCCCGCCGATGAATGGGTCTGTCCCGTCATGACGCCCGAAATGGCCGCCCGCTTTCCCACGCCTGACAGCCTGCGCGACGCGACGTTGATCTTTGACGACAGTATCGCTTTCCTGAAGCCCCCGGCCGGCTGGGACACATGGTTCCGCATGATGGGCATCGACTTTGCGCCCAAGGCCGGTCCCCGGTTCAGCCAGGCCGACCACGCCGTTGACGCTGCTCTGGCCGGGGTCGGCGTGGCGCTGGGGCGCCGCTCGGTGGTGATCAAGGATCTGGATGACGGCCGCCTCGTCGCCCCCTTCCCGAATGCGCTCGACACCGGTGTGCGCTTCCGCTTTCTGTGCAACAAGGGCGCCGAGATGCGCCCGCAGATCGTGGCATTCCGCGACTGGATCCTGACTGAAATCGAGAAAACCACACACATCACCGACCGCATGATCCGCAAACCATCATCGGATTTCCAAGCCGAATGACACGACACACCGCGACTTTGATCGGCTTTTTGGCTGTTGTGCTATGGGGCGTACTGGCGCTGTTGACGGTTGGGTCTGCGCCGACGCCGCCCTTTCTTCTGAACGCGCTTTGTTTTGCGATCGGGGGCGCGCTGGGACTGGTCTGGACAGCCGCGAGCGGCGGTCTGCGCCAACTGCGCGCGGTGCCCTTCCACGTCTATCTTCTTGGAACGCTGGGGCTCTTTGGGTATCACGCGCTCTATTTCTCGGCCCTGCGCCTCGCACCGGCGGCAGAGGCTGGGCTGATCGCGTATCTGTGGCCGTTGCTTATCGTGTTCGTATCGGGGCTGCTGCCGGGCGAAGTTCTGCGCCCCGGGCACGTGGTGGGCGCGCTTATCGGATTTTCGGGCGCTGCCTTGATCATCATGGGCGGGGCCACCGGCTTCAACGCGGATGCGCTTCCTGGCTATATGCTTGCCCTCGCCTGCGCGCTGACCTGGACAGGTTACTCGTTGGTCTCGCGCCGGTTCGGCACGGTGCCGACTGCTTCTGTGGCCGTTTTTTGCCTTGCAAGCGCTGCGCTTTCGATCCCGCTGCATCTGCTGCTGGAAGACACCATTTGGCCCGACAGCGCTCTTGGGTGGAGCAGCGCGGTCCTGCTCGGCCTGGGGCCTGTTGGTCTTGCGTTCTACGTCTGGGATATCGGCGTCAAGCGGGGCGATATCCAACTGCTCGGCACCGCGTCCTACGCGGCGCCGTTGCTATCAACTGTGGTTCTGGTGGCGGCTGGCGTGGCTGCGCCGACATGGACGCTGGCTCTTGCGGCTCTCCTGATCACAGGTGGCGCGCTGCTGGCTGCCCGCGCCAGCCTGAAGGGGACCCTTAACTCGAAAGTCGGGTGATTTCCTCTTTCAACTTCAGCTTCTGCTTTTTCATGGTGGCCACTTCCATTTGGTCGATGCCGGGCGATCGTTGGGCCATATCGACCTGATCACTCAGGCTCTGGTGCTTCTTTTTCAACTCTTCGAGATGGGCGGTCACGCTCATGCAGTCCTCCTTGCTGATAAAGTTGCACCCACAGCCAAGCACAGCTTTGCGCACAAGTCACGCCGCAGGCGCAGCATGTGGATAAGCTAAATGTAGGAGGGGTTAACTTCCCGTTAAAGGTGTAGCGCCGCTCCTGCGCGCAAAACCGCTTGGATTTCAGGCGTATAGCTTTCGGCGTCCCGTTCATGCCGGGTGCCTTCGTGAAGAATGATCGGAAAATGCAGCCTAAAATCTGCGCGGCCATTCTTTCGCGCACGGAAAATCACCAGCTCTGCCGGTTTTCCGACCCGCGGACAAAGCGGCCAGATCTCCGGGCTGCCCAATCGCCCCGACGCCCCCTCCAGCAACTCTGGCACCCGCTCGGCCCGGTGGATCATGTGCAGATAGCCCTTGTGCCGCAGCCGCCGTGCTGCCGTGTCGATCCAGGTCGCCACGGGGGTCTCCACCCCGCGCGCCGCCTCGCGCCCCTGATCCGCTGCCGCGCGCCCGGCCCCACGATCAAAGAAGGGCGGGTTCGCCAGCACGTGGTCGAAGCTGCGCGCTTTCAGGGTGTCGGGCAAATCCGTCAGATCGACCGCAAACGTGTCCAACCCATTGCGCTGTGCAAGGGTGGCATACTTGGCCTGCCGCTCCACACCCACCAACTCAAGACCGGTCACACGCGCGCCCAGACACAATGCCGCAGTGCCGACACCACAGCCCAGATCCAGCACCGATTGCCCGGATTTGGCGGGGACGGAGGCCGCCAACAGAACCGGATCAACACCGGCACGATATCCCGCACGCGGCTGCCAGAGATGCAACCGCCCACCAAGAAAGGCGTCGTGGGTGAGATCAGCGTCCAAGATCGATGTCATTGTCGGTCATGACCCGCAGGGCCGCGTCGTAGTCATCCGTCCGCACCATCAGGCGGCGGGGAAAAATTCCGATCCCGCCTTCAAGGACGCTCATATTTACGTCCATCTGAAAGCAGTCTATATCCTCGCCCTCAAGAAGGGCAGAGGCAAAGGCGATGATCGTCGGGTCAGTCGTGCGCAAAAGTTCCTTCATATCATGGATGTAGGGGCACACCGGCTTATCTGTCGAGGGGTGCTATGGGGAAAGTGATGGACGCGTCCACAATCGCAAAGCCGCATGACCGTCTGGCCGCCTATCTGGCGGAGGATCTGGAGGGCGTGAATACCCTGATCCGCGAGCGCATGGCCTCTGAACACGCGCCCCGCATCCCCGAAGTGACACAGCACCTCGTCGAAGCGGGCGGCAAGCGGTTGCGGCCCATGCTCACGCTGGCCTCGGCCCATCTGTGCGACTATCCCGGCCCCTACCACGTGCATCTCGCCGCCACGGTCGAGTTCATACACACCGCCACCCTGCTGCATGATGATGTGGTCGATGAAAGCGCACAGCGGCGCGGACGGCCCACGGCAAACCTGCTCTGGGACAACAAATCTTCGGTGCTCGTGGGCGACTATCTCTTTGCCCGCAGCTTCCAGTTGATGACCGAGACGGGGAACATTGACGTCCTGCGCATCCTGTCCGATGCGGCGGCCACCATTGCCGAGGGCGAAGTGCTGCAAATGACTGCCGCCCAAGATCTCGCCACCAATGAGGCCATCTACCTGCAAGTCGTGCGCGGCAAGACCGCCGCGCTATTCTCGGCCGCCATGGAAGTGGGCGGTGTGATTGCGGGCAAGGACGCGACCACGACGCAGGCCCTGTTCGACTACGGCGACGCGCTCGGCATCGCGTTCCAGATCGTGGACGACCTTTTGGACTACCAGGGCCAGTCCGCTGCCACCGGCAAGAACGTCGGCGACGACTTCCGCGAACGCAAACTCACGCTGCCAGTGATCAAAGCCGTCGCGATGAGCGACAGCGAAGAGCGCGCCTTCTGGTCCCGCACCATCGAAAAGGGCCAGCAAGAGGACGCGGATCTCGACCACGCCCTGTCGCTCCTGCACAAGCACGGCGCGCTTGAAGCAACCAAGGCAGACGCAATCGCATGGGCCGACAAAGCCAAGTCTTCGCTCGCCACACTGCCCGCACATGACCTGCGTGACATGCTGATTGACCTCGCCGACTACGTCGTCGAACGGATCAACTAGCCGTGCCGGCGGCTGCCCGCGGGGGGCCGCGCCGACATTGGTTCCAAGTGATTTATACCCGTCATTTGCCTATGACGCTCATATGACGCGCAATGGCTGGCATAGCGGCCGCCCGGTGGGGCGGGCAGCCGCTGGCACGGCGGGCTGACGCCCTTGATTCCGTGCCGGTCTAGGACCACCCGACCGTTCTGACCGCTCGAACCCACCAGCGCGGCTGTTTTTGGGCAATTCGATCTGCCGCAACCTCTGCCGTCTGTGCATCCGGGTAAATGCCGAAACAGGTCGCGCCAGAGCCGGACATGCGCACAATCTCCGCCCCTTTCAGCGCGGACAACGCCGCCGGAATGGCAGGATTGCCCGAAGCTGCGGGCGTCTGCAGGTCGTTGCGCTGCGCTGCAAGCCAGTCCTTGAACGCAGCGACATCGGGCCAGCCCAACCGGGCGTCCATCCCCGCATTCTCTTTCTGTCGCAACCGCGCGAACACCTCAGGCGTCGGCACATGCACACCGGGATTGACCAGCACCATGTCCAGCGCGGGCACAGCGCCCACAGGCGTCACATCCTCGCCAATCCCGCGCATCCGTTGTGGCACATCCAGCAGGCACACCGGAACATCAGCTCCCAGCGCAAGCGCATGTGCCTCTGCACCGAGCAGGCGCAGAACAGCCGCCGCGTCCGATGATCCGCCGCCAATCCCGGCGCCATGCGGCAGGTTCTTTTCAAGCGAGAAATGCCCCGTGACCCCGGCCAAGTCAGCAGCGCGCCAGATCAGGTTGCGGTCATCTGTTGGCACCCCCACCGAGAACGGACCCGACACGTCAATCCGCTTGGATGGCGCGGGAACAAACCTGATCCGGTCGCCCACATCAGCAAAAACCACAAGGGAATCAAGCAGATGATAGCCATCGGCGCGCTGGCCGGTCACATGCAGGGTGAGATTGATCTTGGCGGGCGCAAAGGCCTCAATTGTCATTCGCCACCTGCAGGGGCTCGGCACCTTCCTCGGCCAGCACCTTATCGAGCCCCACCTCCAGCTTGCGGCGCATCCGATCAGGGTCCGCCTCGCCATCAGTATCGGCAGGATCGACAAAGCTCAGCGCCCGCATCCACTGGAACCGCGCCTCGCGTATGCGGCCGACGGCCCAGTACACATCGCCGAGATGGTCATTCACAACAGGATCGACCGGCATCAACTCAACGGCGCGCTCCATATGCTCAACCGCTTCTTCATAGCGGCCAAGGCGGTACAGAACCCAGCCCAGCGAATCCACGATGTAGCCGCTGTCGGGGCTGGCCGCGACGGCTTCCTCGATCATCTCCAACGCTTCATCCAGCTTGATCTGTTTCTCGACCAGCGAATAGCCAAGGTAGTTCAACACCTGAGGCTGACCCGGGTTCAGCTCAAGGGCGCGCCTGAAATCCGCCTCTGCCTGCGGCCATTCTTTCAGCCGCTCATAGGAAATCGCGCGGGCGTAGTGCAGGAACCAGGCGCCGCGCGCTTCCGGATCCGTCAGATCCAGCGCACGATCATAGGCGGCGACCGCCTCTTCAAACTGGCTTTGCTGGCGCAGCACATCGCCCAGCGTGGAATGCACAAGCGGCAGATCGCCGAAGCGCTTGGCCAACTGTTCCAAAACCTCGATGGCCGCATCCGGCTTGCCCGATTCCCGCAGCGCCGCCGCACGGCCCAGTTCAGCAGCATGAAACGCCGGGTGGTCCGCAGGCACCTGTTTGTAGGTGGCATTGGCAAGATCGAACTGTTCTAATGTCTCCAGAAGGTCCGCATTCAAAAGCAGCGCGTCCACGTGATCCGGGCGCAAGTGCCGTGCGATGCGTCCATACAGCAGCGTGTAGTCTGCACCCGCATCCTGCCGCAGCGCACCGGCCAGCGAATAGAACACCTCAGCCATCCCGTCGCGGGCGGAGGTGATGTGGGTAAAGGCCAGTGTCTCCCCCGCCTCAAGGGCGAGATGCATGGCGTCGAGTTCCGGGTCCGTGACGGTGCCAAAGGCCGCCTTGAGCGAGGCAGCAGCTTCTTCGTTCCGGCCAAGCTGCGACAATACCTCGGCCCGGGCCATGGCGCCACGGCGGGTCTGTTGCAGGGGACCTGACCCTTCGCTTTCGAAAATCTCGCTCGCGTCCTCGAACTGACCCAATCCGGCAAGCGCCATCGCCTTGTGGTACATGGCAAAACCGCGCACGCCGCGCTGTTCCGATACGGCATCGAAACCGGCCATCGCCTCTTCGACGCGGTCCGCGCCAACCAGAGCCCAGGCGTTCAGCAGCCCATCGACCAGCGGCCCAACACCTTGGGTGTCCACATCGCGTGCCAGATAGCCGTCATAGTCTTCCCGCGCGAGCATATCGGCAATGATGACCATATGCGCGGCTTGGCTTCGCGCATCGCTCTCTTCAATCGTTTGGGCAATGGGCAGGGCGCGGTCGATGCGACCCAGCGCCATCTGCGCGACAATGGCGTCCTCCATCAACTCCAGATTGCTGGGATCACGCGCCAGCGCCGCAGTATAGTAGCGCGCCGCCGCCTCGAAGTCGCTCGTCATCGCAGCCTGACGCCCCGCCAGATAAGACCCTGCCACCGACTGGGCGGACGCGACATGCGGGGTGGTCGCCACAACGGCGGCCAAGGCGACACTGGACAAAAGCGATCGGATCAACGGAGCACTGCCTTCTTTCTGTTTAGCCCAAAGGCTAGCACGTCTGCGCATATGTGCAATGTGACCTCGCGAAATGGTCAGCACATCGCCGCCAGAAAAAACGCCGGGCTGCGGGGCCCGGCGTTTTCTTGGTCAGCATATTGGTCGCGCACCAATCACATGTTCGGGTAGTTCGGCCCATCACCGCCCTGCGGCGTGGTCCAGGTGATGTTCTGCGCCGGATCCTTGATGTCACAGGTCTTGCAGTGCACGCAGTTCTGGAAGTTGATGACAAAGCGCGTGTCCTTGCCCTCCTCCTCCACGAACTCGTAGACCCCCGCCGGGCAATACCGCGCTGATGGGCCGGCGTACTTTGGCAGGTTCTGCGCCACCGGGATCGCCGCATCCGTCAGTTTGAGGTGCGCAGGCTGGCTTTCCTCGTGGTTGGTAAAGCTGAAGGACACGTTCGTCAGCCGGTCAAAGGACAGCGTGCCATCGGGCTTTGGATAGTCGATGGGCTTGTGCTTGCTGGCCTCTTCCGTGGCATCGGCATCGTTCTTGCCATGCCCCACTGTACCAAAGAGCGAAAAGCCCAGCGTGTTGGTCCACATGTCGAACCCACCAAGCACCAACGACGCCGCCAGCCCGTACTTGGACCAGATCGGCTTCACATTGCGCACCTTCTTGAGGTCCTTGCCAATGGCCCCCTCACGCACCTCGGTCTCATAGGCTGTCAGCTCGTCGCCGGACCGCTCCGCCTTGATCGCGTCAAAGGCGGCCTCGGCCGCCGCCTTGCCCGACAGCATCGCGTTGTGGTTGCCCTTGATCCGCGGCACGTTGACCATGCCCACCGAGCAACCCAGCAGCGCCACACCTGGTGCCACCATCTTCGGCATCGACTGGTATCCACCCTCGGAGATTGCCCGCGCGCCATAGGCCACACGCTTCCCGCCCTTCAGCAGGTCCGCCACCATCGGGTGATGCTTGAAGCGCTGGAATTCCATGTAGGGGAACAGATGCGGGTTCTTGTAGTTCAGGTGGACGACAAAGCCGACATAAACCTGATTGTTCTCTAAGTGATAGATGAACGACCCACCGCCCGCATTGGATTCCAGCGGCCAGCCCATCGTGTGGGTGACAGACCCTTCCTTGTGCTTCTCGGGGTCGATCTCCCAGATCTCTTTCATGCCCAGGCCGTATTTCTGCGGCTCCTTGCCCTTGGCCAGGTCATACTTGGCGATGACCTCCTTCGACAGTGACCCGCGCACGCCCTCGGACAGGAAAACGTACTTGCCGTGCAGTTCCATGCCCGGCTCGGTGTTCTCACCGATGGAGCCATCTTCTTCGAGGCCAAAGACCCCAGCCACAACACCCTTCACTTCGCCATTGTCGCCATACACCAGCTCGGAACACGCCATACCGGGGAAGATTTCAACACCCATCTCCTCAGCCTGCTCCGCCATCCAGCGGCACACATTGCCCATCGACACGATGTAGTTGCCATGATTGTTCATCAGCGGCGGCATCGGGAAGTTGGGGATGCGAACCTGCCCCGCCTCACCCAGCATGTAGAAATTGTCGTCTTTCACCGGCACGTTCAGCGGCGCGCCCTTTTCCTTCCAGTCCGGGAGCAAAGCATCCAGACCTACCGGATCCAGCACAGCGCCCGACAGGATGTGGGCGCCCACTTCGGACCCTTTTTCCAGAACGACCACGTTCAGATCGGCATCCAACTGCTTGAGGCGAATGGCAGCCGACAGACCGGCCGGGCCCGCCCCGACGATCACCACGTCATATTCCATCGCTTCGCGTTCAATCTCGGCCATCCGGCGGCTCCCCTTTTACTCCCAGCGCGTGGCGCGCAAATTTCATCGTCGCTACCCTTTAGATAGGGCTTTCGCAATGTGGTGAACTGTCACCGTGAAAAAATCCACCAAAAATTCACGAAACGACGACACGTTACGCAAAATAACGTCACGGCGTGACATCTGATGGGCGATCCCCCAGCAAATAGCGCGGTCCCTGCCCCTTCTCGGCGGCTGCGTCACGAGGGTTGTACAAAGCACAGGCGTCCAGGCTCAGACAGCCGCAGCCGATGCAGCCATCCAAGGTGTCACGCAGCTTTTCCAGTCGCGCGATCCGCTCGTTCAGTCCATCCCGAAACTCAGTGCTGATGCGCGCCCAATCGCGCTTGTTGGGCGCGCGGTGGCGGGGCAACAGATCCAGTTCCGCCTTGATCTGCGCCAGCGAAAACCCGAACTGCTGTGCGACCATGATGAAGCTCAACCGCCTTATGTCGGCGCGCTGAAACCGGCGGCGCCCGGACGCATTGCGCCATGGGGCCACCAAACCCTCATCCTCGTAATACCGGATCGCCGAGACCGCCAAACCGGTCCGCTCCGCAATCTCGCCAATGCTCAACCCCTCGGATGGCGCCATGAAAAAAACCCCTTGACCTCAAGTTGACTTGAGGTCGCAGGATGCCCTCACCCAACCGCAAAGGAAAGGGCAAATGAAGAAAGGACCCACCCATGCCAGCCATGCTCGAACACACCAATCTGACCGTCTCGAATCCCGATACAACTGCCGCCTGGATGTGCGACCTTTTTGGCTGGCACATCCGGTGGGCCGGCAACGCGATGGAGGACGGGCGCACCGTCCACGTCGGAACGGACACGCATTATCTCGCGCTCTACACTCAAAAAACTGCGGCAAAAGGCACTGAAAGCTCCTACGCCACGATCGGCGGGTTGAACCACATCGCCATCGTGACCGATGACCTTGAACAGATCGAGAAAGGCGCGCGGACGAAAGGGTTCCGCGTGGGCCAGCACCACGAATACGAACCGGGCCGCCGCTTCTACTTCCACGACGACGACAATATCGAGTTTGAAGTGGTGCAATACGACTGACGTAGCGGCCGACGCTTCTGACCGCAAATAGTCGTTTTTTGCCCGTTGCACTTGTATCGCCGATGTCACATGGGCACACCACTCAATCCGCACGAACGGCCGGGCTCGGACCCGGCCGCTCATGCACACAAACATATGATGTCAGGACCCCGTGCACCTTCACCCGGTCTCAGAACACGAAGCGCGGTCTGCTCTGGACCGCCTTGAAACCGCAGCACCGCTTGCCAACGCGCCGCGGTTGCGGGACCTGTTGCGCTATCTCGTCACCCACAGCTTCCGGTCGGATCCAACCGCTTTCTCTGCCTATGCGGTAGGGACGGATTGCCTGGGTCTGCCGGACAGCTTTGATCCCAATTCAAACCCGCATGTGCGGGTCATGGCCGGGCGGCTGCGAAAGGCGCTCGAAGCAGCCTATGCTACCGAGGGCGCAGCACTCGGGACGGTGCGCATATGCCTGCCCACGGGCAGCCTGCGTCCGGTGTTCAAAGTCGGCGTCACGCCAGTTGCAAACAGCGCCCGCAGCACGCCTGCATCTTTTGGCATCCTGTCGAAACTGGCCGCCTTCAGTCGACCCGACCCACGCCTTGCCGACGGATTTTACGAATGCTTCTTTCCGTCGCTCACTGCGCCTGGGCACTTCATGGCGCATGTCATGCAATTCGAACAAACCGAAACCGGACACCGCTGGCGCTCAATCTGCCGCATAAAAAATCCAACATCCAGCCAAAACTGTTTGAGCCCGGTGAAATTCGAGGGCGAAGTGCTGTGCCTTGATGGGCGCATGTTCTGCATCTACGGCGAGGCTCCGGTGCCATCGACCCTGGCCTATTTCGTTATTGAACCCGAAAATCGGCGCTTTTCGGGCAACCGTCGAACATACTCATTGTTGACAGGCGTCAATGCAGCCGTCTCGGCGGATCACCGTCGCGGACCAATGGCCAGTACGATCGCGATCCAACCTCTGCCGGTCACGACCATGTCCTGCCTGCGCAAAAAGATCGCAACCACCGGGTATTACAAGATGTCGGACCCCCGCTTGCCCGACGCAGTACGCCCGCTGATCAGCAAATCGGTGTGCCTCGCAACCGGTGTCGTGCCAAACAGGTTTTTTACACAACCCGATTGCTGCCGTTGACTACGGGTCTGACGCGTCGCTTAGGTCGTGCGCCTGGATAAGGTGTTCGATCATAACCTTTGTCCGCAAAAGTGTGACTTCCAGTTCAAAACGCTCGGCTCTGGAACAAAATGAAGCCATGTCGGCCAGAACCAGAGGGACCCAGGACACATCGCCGTCTTCCGGCACAACAGTGTCACGCCGCAACCGCTCTGTTTCGCTCAGTCCGTGAGTGGTACCGGGATCGGCAGGTGTATCATGCGCGGTTGCGGCGTGCCCGAAAATCACGTCCTGGCCGTTGTAAGTGATCATTGTGACAGGCGACATCGACACGATCTCATGGGATATGTTTGTACTCGTTACACAATCTTCGAACCTGTGATCGTGCCACTGGTAGAGTGTTTTTCTCAGGCCGCGAAACTGCTCACACAAGGGCGCGGGTCCACCTGTTGACCGGCGGCTACCGCTCCCTCGGCGCTTGCCTATCGGGACCCGGACAGCAGTATAAGTAACGCCGTGAGTGTTACGGTAACACTGTCTGCATCATCGAAGACGACACCTGTGGTCGTGGTGATGCCATTGGACCTTGCATTCCCTCAGGTGTTCAGGTCAGGTATCTACCATCTCAACACACGGCGGCTCCATCGCGGGCCGCCGCATGTTCTTAGGACGACGCCGATGGAAAAGATCCCGATGACCCGCGCCGGTGCAACCGCACTGGAAACGGAACTCAAGCACCTCAAGACCGAGGAACGCCCCGCCATCATCAAGGCGATTGCCGAGGCGCGCGAGCATGGTGACCTGTCGGAAAACGCCGAATACCACTCGGCCAAGGAAAAGCAGTCTTTCATCGAGGGCCGAATCAAGGAACTCGAAGGCGTGATTTCGCTCGCGGACATCATCGACACCACCAAGCTGTCGGGCGCCATCAAGTTCGGTGCCAAAGTGACGCTGGTGGACGAGGATACGGACGAGGAAAAGACCTACCAGATTGTCGGCGAATACGAGGCCAACATCGAAAAGGGCCTTTTGAACATAAAATCGCCCATAGCGCGGGCATTGATCGGCAAGGAAGAGGGCGACAGCGTCGAGGTGCGCACACCGGGCGGTGAAAAGTCCTATGAAGTCCTGAAAATCAGCTATAGCTGAGGCCATGGCCGAAAAGCCCGAACCACAAGCGCGCCCGACGCCGCTGGGGATCTACGACAAACCCAGCGCGGATGGCATAACAGGGATCGAAGTCGCCGCCCTGATCCTGACGGCCGTCTGGCTCGTTGGGGCGGCAGCCTATTTCCTGCTTGCGGGCGACGACCCCACCGGGACGGGCGAAGGGTTGCGGTTCCTGATCACGATGCTCGCCATCTTCATGCCGGTCGCAATGATCTGGGTGGCCGCCACGGCGGCGCGCTCCAGCAAGGTCATGCGCGAGGAAAGCCAGCGTCTGCAAACCGCCATCGACGCGATCCGGCAGGCCTACATTGCCCAGAACCAGGGCCGCAACGTGGCGGATGAGCCGTCGGTGGCCCGCAAGCTCGATGAGATTGCCGCTGCCACGCGCAAGACCGAAAGCGCGCTTGCCACCTTCCAAAGCAGGCGCGAGCACGCCCCTGCCCCGCAGCAGGCAGCGCAACCCGAGGTGACGGGCGATCAACCGGCCCTCGCGCTCGGCACCAGTGCCGAAGACATCGCCCCGCCCCTCGCGGCCGAGGATTTCATCCGCGCCCTCAACTTCCCCGAAACGGCGGAAGACGAGGAAGGTTTCGCTGCATTGCGCAAGGCGATGCGCGACCGCACGACCGCGCAACTGGTCCAGGCCGCGCAGGACATCCTGACCCTGCTCAGCCAGGACGGCATCTATATGGACGACCTGCGCCCCGATCGCGCGCGCCCCGAGGTGTGGCGCCAGTTTGCCCAGGGCGCACGTGGCCGCGCCGTGGCACCGCTCGGTGGTGTAAGGGATCGTTCATCCTTGGCGCTGTCGGCTGGCCGGATGAAGCAGGACCCGATCTTCCGCGATGCCGCGCACCATTTCCTGCGCCGCTTCGATCAAACGGTATCGGCCTTCACCGAAACCGCCACCGATGCCGAGATTTCAGCGCTCAGCGACACCCGTACGGCGCGCGCCTTCATGCTGCTGGGACGTGTGGCAGGGACGTTCGACTAGCTGGCCCGCACCAGACCCCGCGATCCCACAAGCTCAAGCAACCGCCCCGCGATGTCTTCGGCCTGAAGCACCGCGTCTGGGTGATCGTGCAGCACGATGCTCGCGGGCATGGACGGATAGTCGGCCTCACGCGGCAACTGCACCAGCATCACGCCGCCTGCCGCATGCACGTCCTGCGCGCCCTCGGTGCCGTCATTGAGGTTGCCCGACAGCACCACGGCGACTGTGCCCGCGCCGTAGTGCTCGGCCGCGCTGCGAAACAGAAGGTTGACCGAAGGCTGAAAGCGGGATGCATCGGGCAAACGCCCCAGGCGCAGCTCACGCCCTTCGATCCGCGTGTGTTCCCCGCCGGGACACACCGCGATCACGCCCGGCTCAAGCGCCTGACCATCCGTCGCCTTGCGCACGGGCAATGACGCGCTGCGGGTCAGCACCTCTGTCAATTGGCTCAGACGTCCGCCATGTATCGCAACCACGATGGGTGCGTTCAGATTGCGCGGCAACACGCTCAGAACCTCGATCATGGGCTTCAGCCCACCCGCCGATGCACCGATAATGATGATGTGTTCTTGTTTTTCTGCTTGGCTCATACGGTCAGAGCATACGGCACCGCGCGGAGATTGCCACGTTCAAGCTCCGAAACCCGACCACGGGATGAAACGAACGAGGTCACCTGAGGCAACAGTCATCGCCTCGTCCGGCAATTCCACAAGCCCCTCTGCCCAGCTCAGCCCGCTGATCCGCCCCGACCCTTCGGAGGCAAAAACCTCGACCCGACCGCCGCGGATACGCGCGCGCAAGAACTCGCGCCGCCCGGCTTTCTTGGTCTTGGAAAAGGCGGCAGGCACCATGAACCCCTGCGGCCCCGACCAGTCGGCACCCGCCAGCATTGCCAAAGCCGGTGCCCCGAAAACGAGGGTACAGACCATCGCCGCCACCGGGTTGCCGGGCAGACCAAAAACCGGTTTGCCCTGCCACATGCCCAGCGCCAAGGGCCGCCCCGGTTTGATCGCGATGCGCCACAGCGCCATGGCCCCCGCTTCGTTCAAGAGGGCCGAGACATGATCCGCATCCCCCGCCGACGCGCCGCCGCTGGTAAAGATGACATCCACCTGCCCCGCCGCATGATCAAGCCGTGTCCGCAAGACATCGCGGTCATCGCGGACGTGACCGAGGTCGACAGCTTCATGTCCCAGCCGGGATATCAGGCCCATCAGCATGGGCCGGTTCGCATCATAGATCTGGCCCGGTCCCGCATCCGCGCCCGGCTGCACCAGTTCGTCACCTGTCGATAGGATACCCACCCGCAGCGGGCGGCGGGCGGTCACTTCAGACACACCGACGGCGGACAGCAAGGCGAGGTCGGCAGGGGTCAGCTTGCGGCCCGCTTGGGCGATCGCGTCACCCACCTTCACATCCTCGCCCGCCTTGCGGGTGTTGGCGCCTTGCTTGATCGGGCCAGTGAAGTGGATGGCGTTGTCTTTGACCTCGACATCCTCCTGCAGGATCACGGTGTCGACGCCCGGTGGAAGGGCGGCGCCGGTCAGGATGCGGATGGCTGTCCCCGCGGGGACACTTGTGTCGGGGGTGGCTCCGGCGGGCATATGTTGCGCGACGAGCGGGATGTGGTGGTCCCCCTCCCCGCGTCCGTTAAGGAAACCGTAACCATCTACGGCGGTGTTCGGCAGTGGGGGATGGGCGCGCGGAGCTGTGATGTCGGTTGCGAGGACGCGATCGAGGGCGTCGGAGACGGGCGCTGTTTCAGCGTCTACCACGCAGGAGAGCCGGGTGCGGAGGTCGACGAGTGCCTGGTCCACGGGGGTCCAGTGGACGCCGGGCGGCAGGGCGAAACAATCGTTCTTAAGCGGCGGCATCGGTGTCCTCGGCATGGGAAACGAGTTCAGCGGTATGGCCTGCGCCAAGGATCCAAGCTTCTTCGCGCGCGGCGTCGGGCAGGTCGGTCATCCATGCATGGAGCGTGGCGGCGGGCAGGCGTGACAGGGCGGTGGCGAGCAGGCGGACCTGCACTGCATCGCGGATGTCGTCCGATTGCGTGGCCTTGACCGCTGGTTCGATAAGACCGGGCCAGATCTCGGCCAACACCACGGGCGCGTCGGTCCAATCCTCAAAGGGCCAGACGGCGACTTCGGGGCGTGCGCGGAGGCGGTTCAGCGTGGGCAGTCCCATCAGGATCTGGCCCCCAACAGTGGGCGGGAAGGCGAGTTGGAAACAGCTTGATGCGGCCTTGGCCGCCAGATCGCAGGTGCGCCGTTCGGGGATCGTGTCGTAGCTGATCCCGGCTTTGCGGTAGGGCACGCCCGGCCAGTCGGTCTGTTTGGGCTTGCCCCAGAACGGGCCCGGGCCTTCGAATTGCGCGTTCATCTCTTCGGCCACGGCGTAACGGTTGTTGGTGCCGTCCGGCGCGTCAGTGATGCGGGCGCTGATCCAATCCCAAAGGGCGAAGGGATCGTCATCGCCGGTGATGTGGCGGGCCAGCCCACGTGGATAGCCAAAGGGGAAGTCGAAGCTCAGCAGCAGCCTGCGCCCTGTGGCAACTTCGGCGTCGATGATCTGGCTGATCTGCGCTTCGGCATCCTGCCGGGAGCGGCAATAGATAGGTGCGTCTGCCACGCCACCCCGCGCGATCCCGAGCCAGATTGCATCCTTGCTGGGCCGTGCGGGGCGACGTTTGCCTGCGGACCAGTCGGCCACCAATATCGTGTCAAACCCGGTCAAAGCCCAACCTCTGACAGTATAAAATCTGCGATGGACTTCGTGTCGTTCAGGTCGAAAACCGGGCGATCCATAGTCAATTCCGTATCGCTGGCGATGGCACGGATCGTCGGGTCGTCCGGAGCGATGAGCGGATTGCCAGTCTCTGCCCTGTGCGCCTCGACCTTCGGATGTGCGTCGCGCTTGTACCCCTCGACCAGCACCAGATCGACGGGGCTGAGCCGGGTCAGCAGATGATCGAGCGTCGGTTCGTCCTGATCACGCAGTTCCTGCATCAGCGCCACGCGGTTGCGCGAGGCAAGCAGCACCTCGGAGGCGCCAGCGACGCGGTGGCGGTGGCTGTCCTTGCCCGGGTGGTCCACGTCGAACGTGTGGTGGGCGTGTTTGACGGTCGACACGGTGATGCCGCGCCCGGTGATTTCGGTGACAAGCCGTTCCATGAGGCCGGTCTTGCCCGCGTTTTTCCAACCGACGACGCCGTAAATCTTCATGTCATGTCCTTGGCCCGCTCCAGATCGGCGGGTGTATTCACGTTGAAAAAAGCGTCTTCGTCCGGGAAGAGCGCGGTGCGGCCATCATGTTTGTCGGTCCACAGGACAACCTTGCGCAGACCGCCTTGCAAAGCCGCGCGCAGGTCGTCGCGCAGGGCCACGGGCCAAAGTCCGAAGGTCGGGTGCCGGGCCTGTCCCCGTTTCTGATCGGGCGTGGCCGCAAGGGCCAGCGGATGGTCCATCCCTTCGGTCGCAAGCTGCAGGCGTGGGACGAGGTCGCAGGGGAAGAAGGGCGTGTCGGCGGCAGCAGTGACGATGGTGTCAGCGCCTTGTTCCGCCGCCCAGTCGAGACCCGCCAGCACGCCCGCAAGCGGACCGGCAAAGCCCTCGATACTGTCGGGGATTACGGGCAGGTTCAGGTCGGCAAAGCGGGTCGGGTCGCCGTTGGCATTAAGCGCGAGGCCGTCGACCTGCGGCGACAGTCGGTCGATCACGTGGTCGATCAGGCGCGTGTCGCCTGCCCGCAGCAGCCCCTTGTCGCCACCGCCCATGCGCGTGGCAAGCCCGCCCGCGAGGATCACGCCGAGAGGTGGTTTCATGCTGCGCCCTTGCGCCCGGCGCCCTTGGGTTCGTCGCGCACGCTGGCAGGATCGGTGTCGCGGATCAGCCGCTCTTCCCCGCTGAGGCAGACAAAGCGCTGGCCGCGCATACGCCCGATGAGCGTGAGGCCCACTTCGCGCGCGATTTCCACGCCCCAGGCGGTAAAGCCTGAGCGAGAGGCGAGGACGGGGATGCCCATGAGTGCTGTTTTTATGACCATTTCGGACGTGAGGCGGCCGGTGGTGTAGAGGATCTTGTCCGCCGGGTCGGCGCCGTTCTGGAGCATCCATCCGGCCACTTTGTCGACAGCGTTGTGGCGGCCGACATCCTCCATGTAGACGAGCGGCTGGTCCTGTTGGCAGAGCACCGTGCCGTGGATTGCGCCCGCTTCGAGGTAGAGCGACGGGGTGCGGTTGATCGTGGCCGAGAGGGCGTAGAGCCAGGAGGTGCGGACCTCGGCTTGCGGCAGCGTGGTGTCCTCGAGCCCCTCCATCATGTCGCCAAAGACAGTGCCGACAGCGCAACCGCTGGTGCGCGTCTTTTTCTTCAGCTTGTCTTCGTGGTCGGTGGGGGTTTCGGTGCGGACGACGACGGTTTCGAGTTCCTCGTCATAGTCCACGCGGGTGACGGTGTCGGCATCCGTGAGCATCCGCTGGTTACGGAGGAAACCGAGGGCCAGGTAATCAGGGTAGTCCCCGATGGTCATGGCCGTGACAATTTCCTGTGAATTCAGGTAGATGGTAAGGGGCCGCTCCTCGACCACGCTGATTTGCGTCTCAGACCCGGTGTGGTCGTGGCCGGTGACGGCACGGGTGAGACGCGGCGCGCGGGGGTCGGGCGCGATGAGGTATCCTGTCGTGTCGCTGTCACGTGCCAATTGCATCCTCCCCGGGCAGCGCATACATCTTGCCGGGTTACATTAAGGCCCCCTCATGCCCATCACCACCACCAAATCCGCTTTTTGGGCGGGTGTGCGCGACGGCGCACCGTTTGTCTTCGTGGCTGGCCCTTTTGCCCTGCTCTTTGGTGTGCTGGCGACGGAGGCCGGGCTGAACGTGTTCGAGGTGATGACCTTTTCGCTGGTAGTGATTGCGGGGGCGGCGCAATTCACGGCGTTGCAGGTCATGCAGAACGAAGCGCCGACGGTCGTCGTGATCCTGTCTGCGCTGGCGGTGAACCTGCGGGTGGCGATGTATTCGGCGGCACTGACCCCTTATCTGGGCCGCGCGCCACTTTGGCAGCGAGTATTTGCAGCCTATCTGCTGGTCGACCAAAGCTATGCCCTGAGCCACGCCAAATTCGATGCCGAGCCGGAGCTGACCGTCCCGCAACGCATGGCTTACTACTTTGGCACCTGCCTGCCGGTCCTGATATTCTGGTTCGGATTGAGCTATCTGGGCGCCGCGCTCGGCACACAGCTGCCGCAGGACATTCCACTCGACTTCGCGCTGCCCATCGCATTCCTGTCTATGGTGGCGCCGATGGTGCGGACGCTGCCGCACCTGATTGCAGCCGTTGTTGCCGTCATCGTTGGCCTGCTCGCGGTTTCCGTTCCCTACTCGCTGGGCCTGATCATCGCGGGCGCGGCAGGGATGATGGCGGGCGCACAGGCCGAACTGATGCTGAAGGGGCGCGCCCCATGACCGACGGCATGACCTTGTGGACCGTGATCATCGGCCTAGGCGTGGGCAGCTTCCTTCTGCGCTTCACCTTCCTAGGCTTTGTGGGCGACCGCCCCCTGCCCGATTGGCTGCTCAGACATCTGCGCTACACGGCGGTGGCGATCCTGCCCGCGCTTGCAGCACCGCTGGTCGTCTATTCAGGCGAAAACGGCAGCGTAGACATCGCTCGGGTGGTGGCAGCACTGGCAACGCTGGGCGTGGGAATATGGACGCGGAATGTGTTTGCGGCCATCGGCGCGGGCGCGGTCACGCTCATTATTCTGATCTACGCGATCTGACGGGACGGCGGGTGGGGCGTCGTTGACGCAGTCAACGCGCTTCCGCCCCCGTCAGTCGGCAATGACCAGCTTTTCGATGCCGTCAACGATGGTGCCCTCGTCATCTTCGAAATACTTCTCTTCCACAACGCCGGGATAGGAGGCCATCTGCTCCATCAGGTTGGTGGGGAAGAACGTTGTCTTGATGCTTTCGAACCCGGGCACCTGGCGCAGCAGGTTGGTGTTGGCATTGGTGCAGAAGGCGCGGGGCACTGCGCCGTTGCTTTGCGCCAGACGCAGAGCCATCTCGGCCTGTTCGGGGGTCACTTCGACCGTCTGGCTGACCACATGGTACGTGCTGCGGGCATGGGCGCTTTTGTAGCCTTTC
Source organism: Tateyamaria omphalii (assembly GCF_019802125.1). Lineage (GTDB taxonomy): Bacteria > Pseudomonadota > Alphaproteobacteria > Rhodobacterales > Rhodobacteraceae > Tateyamaria > Tateyamaria omphalii_B. The sequence goes on along the minus strand of NZ_JAHVHT010000001.1, from coordinate 242,173 downwards.
AGCACGGCAGGCGAGACGCCATAAAGCACGTCGTCCTGTTCCGGCACGCGGTCGTTCACGAAAGAGCCGGCCGGATCGAAGATCACACGCTGGCTGCCGTTGATCATCAGTGCGGAGTGCCCGCCCGACCCGTCCCGGTTTGACACCATTGTCAGAACCGTCAGGGTTGCGGGACCCGGTTCGCGATAGGCGACAGATGCAACACGCGCATCAGACGCATAGGGAGCTTCCGGCGGCGCGGCACATGCTGCAAGCACGGCGCATACCGCAAGGGCTGCAAACCAACGCATTCCCGAAACTCCCCAATAACTGCCTTAAATCACGTATCTTGAAAAACGCGCGTGGATCAGGAAATAAAGATCGCCATCCCGATCAGCAGGACAAGGATGACGATCACCGACCACGTCACCCAAGACATGAAACCATCAAAAGTCTTTTCCTGAACTTCGATGTCCATCTCACCGCTTTTGTGTTCTGCCATAGTCCGGTTCCCTTCCGTATCAGCTTGGGCCGCGCTTTAGCGCATCACGCGCACCCTGTCACTGCGTCTTTGCAGCACGCCCTATTCGTCTTCCAGATCCTGCACCAGTCGAAAGCCGATGCGGCGCGGTTCTGCCTGTTCCACGGCCTTGGGCAGCGCGCGCAGCATCACGTTCAGCTGGCTCACGTGCTGGATCGCTTGGGTTTTGGCCCCTGCCGGATCGGTTCCATAGAAGGTCACGATGTCGGGCGGGAAGTACCCCATCCCTTCGATTCGCAGCACGCCCGCATCGCCGCCGGTAAAGCCCATCGCTACCTCGTGTTCGTTGTCGAGGCTTTCCTCGAAGTTCTTGAGATAGAGAACGATCCGCTCATATGCCCATTGGGCCGGGCTTTTCTGCTCCGTCGGTGTCTTGGTCACACCCTTGGGCACCGGTTGGTCCGCGGCATTGCGCGCGCCGGGTTCACAATGCACCTCATGCGCACGTGGCAAGGCGGCCGCCTCGACCGCCTCGGCTGCGGTGCTGATCTGGCTGGTGATGTCGTCGCTCATGACGTTGTCCCTGTCTGCGGGGGCTCTATTCGGCGGCTTGGTAGACCCAGGCCCCGTCCTCCCGTTTCTGGCGGGTGGCCCGCCCTTCCTGGTAAAGGTGCGACAGATGGGCAACGGCTTCAACCAGGGCAAGGCCATATTCACCTTCGCCGATGGTCCGCTTGAACAGGGGAGCAAAGCATTCGGACGCTGCTTTGGGCGTGTCGATGTAATCCATCAGGCGCTTGAGAGCGCCGTGGTGATTGTCGATCAACTGCCGCATCCGCGTGGGCAGGCCGGTAAAGGGCAGCTTGTGCCCGCCGAGCACGAGGTGGTCGTCCTGCGCCAGCAGCCGCAGCCGTTCGCAGGCTTCCAGCCAGTCGCCGATGGGGTCGGCCATGGGTTCGGTGGCGTAAACGCCAATGTTGGGGCTGATCGAGGGCAGGATCTGGTCACCGGACAGGACGATATTGTCGTCCCGGCTCCAGAACGTCGCGTGTTCGGGGGCATGGCCGTTGCCGATATGGATGTCCCAGGTGCGACCGCCCATGTGGATCGTGTCGCCCTGCTTGATCCGCGTGTAGCCGAGCGGCATAGGGGCAACGATGTCGCCGAAGTTGAAGGGCCGCTCTTTGGCCCTTTGGGCCAACATCGCCGGGTCCATGCCTGCGCTGCGGTAGAAGTTGAGCGATTCTTCGGTCGGGGTGTCCTGTACATCCAGCGTCAGCATCCGGGCGAAGAGCCACGCGGTGCGCGTGGTGATGAGTTCGGCCCCAAAGTCGGATTGCAACCAACCTGCAAGGCCAACGTGGTCGGGATGGTGGTGCGTGACGATGACGCGGTTGATGGACTTGCCGCCCAGCGGGCCATCCATCAGTGATTGCCAGATGCCCTTGGTTTTCTTCGACGCAAAGCCTGTGTCGATCACCGTCCAGCCATCGCCGTCATCCAGCGCATAGACGTTCACGTGGTCCAGCTTCATCGGCAACGGCAGCCGCATCCAAAGGATGCCGGGCGCCACTTCGATGGCCTGCCCATGCTCTGGCGGTTCCGCCCACGGGTATCTCAGTCCGGTGGGCGGGAGGTCTTTCATCAGGCGGCGAACTCTTCTGGCGTCAGGGCATAGACGTCGTAGTCGCCCGCCTGCGCCTGCGCAAGCAGGCTGTCGTGTTCGGGCAGAAGCCGCTGGATGTAGAAGCGCGCCACCTTTTCATGCGCGCCGCCCTGATCGTTGAGCGCCGAGGCGAGGTGGATGTGCCCGCCCAGCACCCGTGCGAACGCCCGCAGGTAGGGCACGGCACCGGCAAAACGGACGCGGTGGTTCTGTGCGATCATCCATTCGGTGGTTTCGCGCAGGGACTCGCTGGCCTGCCAGACGGCTTCGGCCATCTTTGGGAAGGTTTCGCGGGCCGCTTCGGCAGCGGCCTCGATCTCGTCAAAGATGCGGGCGGCGGCTTCGCCTCCGTCCATCATCTTGCGCGCGACGAGGTCCATGGCCTGGATGCCGTTGGTCCCTTCGTAGATCGTGGTCACGCGCACGTCGCGGGCGTATTGCGCAGCACCCGTTTCCTCGACAAAGCCCATGCCGCCATGGACCTGGATGCCCATGCCGGCCACTTCATTGCCGATGTCGGTGCCGAAGGCCTTGGCGATGGGGGTAAGGAGCGCGGCGCGCGCCTTCCACGTGTCTTCATCTGTCGCCGTCGTCATGTCGATCGCCACCGCACACATGAGTGCGATACCCCGCGCCGCGTAGGTTTCGGCCCGCATGGTCATCAGCATCCGGCGCACGTCGGCGTGGTCGATGATGGTGCCGGTATCGCCCTCGGTCTTGCCCTGCTTGCGGTCGAGCGCATAGCCCAGCGCGTGCTGGTAGGCCCCTTCGGCCGCGCCCACGCCCTGGCCGCCGACGCCAAGGCGGGCATTGTTCATCATGGTGAACATCGCCACCATGCCGCCGCCTTCGGGCCCGACAAGCCAGCCCTTTGCGCCATCATATTGCATCACGCAGGTGGGCGAGCCGTGCAGGCCCATCTTGTGTTCGAGGCTGACCACTTTGAGGCTGTTGGCGACACCCGCGTTGCCATTCTCATCCGGAATGTTGCGGGGGACCAGGAACAGGCTGATGCCCTTCGTCCCCGCGGGCGCGCCCGGCAAGCGGGCCAGCACGAGGTGGCAGACGTTGTCCGTGATGTCGTTGTCGCCCCAGGAGATGTAGATCTTTTGCCCCGTGATGGCGTAGGTGCCGTCGCCATTGTCCTCGGCCTTGGACGACAGCGCGCCGACGTCAGACCCGGCCTGCGGTTCGGTCAGGTTCATGGTGCCGGCCCATTCGCCCGAGATCAGCTTGGGCAGGTACAGGTCCTTGATGGCGTCGGAGGCGTGGTGTTCCAGCGCTTCGATCTGGCCCTGGGTCATCAGGGGCGCGAGTTGCAGCGACAGGCAGGCGGCGCTCATCATCTCGTTCACCGCGGTCGTCACGGTCATGGGCAGGCCCATGCCACCGTATTCGGGATCCGCCGCGATACCGACCCAGCCGCCCTCGGCGATGGCGCGGTAGCCTTCGGCAAAGCCGGGGGATGTCCGTACGACACCGTTTTCCAGACGCGCAGGATGCAGATCACCGGCGCGCTGCAGGGGTGCAATCACGTCTTCGCAAAGCTTGCCTGCTTCGGTCAGGATGGCCGTGGTGACATCGGAGGACGCATCCGCGAACCGCTCGGTCGCCACCACCTGATCCAGCCCGACGACATGGTCAAAGAGAAAGGTATAATCATCAACAGGGGCACGGTACGGCATGGATCAGCTCCGGAATAGCAAAGTCTTGGCAAGCAGCCCGAGGGCGCTTAAAGGGGCATGTTTGAAAATATAAATGCGGCTGGTTTGGTCATATCGCAACTCAAACGCCGCGTCACGGGACGACAGACCTGCAGTGATGACCGATATTGAAACAGCCCTCCTCGCGCCCGATGCCACAGGCATTGCCGAAGCGGCGCGACTGCTGAGCGCGGGGGGGCTCGTGTCGTTCCCGACAGAGACGGTCTATGGCCTGGGTGGTGACGCGCGGAACGGCACCGCCGTGGCGCGGATTTTCGAGGCCAAGGGACGACCCAGCTTCAACCCGCTGATCGTGCATGTGCCGGATGTCGACACGGCGCGGCGCTATGCCGACATCTCCGGCGCGCTGGACACACTCGCCAAGCGGTTCTGGCCCGGCCCGCTGACGCTGGTTGCGCCGCTCAAACAGGGGCACGGATTGTCGCCGCTGGTCACGGCGGGCCTTGAGACCCTGGCGATCCGGGTGCCGTCGCACCCCGTTGCACAGGACGTGTTGCGCGTGTTCGACGGCCCGGTCGCCGCGCCATCGGCCAACCCGTCGGGGCGGATCAGCCCCACGACGGCGGCGCATGTGATGGCCGGACTGCACGGCAGGATCGACGCGGTGGTGGATGCGGGCGCATGTGACGTCGGCCTTGAATCCACCATCGTGGGAGGCACGCCGCTTGCGCTTCTGCGCCCCGGTGGCCTCGCCAAGGAAGACATCGAGGCCGTTGTCGGCACTTTGGCACAAGCGGGCGAGGCGATCACTGCGCCGGGCCAGCTTTCGTCCCACTATGCCCCCGATGCCGTCGTGAGGCTGAACGCCAATATCGCCAATCCGGGCGAGCTGCTTCTGGGCTTTGGTCCCATGCAATCGGACCTGAACCTGTCGGTCGCGGGCGATCTGGTCGAGGCAGCCGCGAACCTCTTTGGCCATCTGCATAAACTGGACGCGATGGGCAAACCTATCGCCGTCGCACCGATCCCGAATTGTGGATTGGGTCAGGCGATCAATGACCGCTTGCGTCGCGCCGCTGCGCCACGCGGCTAGGCGCGACCGGCTTCCCCGGACAGGCCAAGCGGATCAATTCCCAGCGCATTCAGCGCCTTGATCCATTTCGACGTATCGCCCGTGCCGAACACAAGCTGCGGGGTGGCCGCCACGGTCAGCCAGCCATTGCGGGCGATCTCGCCCTCCAACTGACCGGGCCCCCACCCGGCATAGCCCAGCATCACTAGGGCCCGTTCCGGCCCGTCGCCGGTGGCGATGTCTTCGAGCACATCCTGAGTGGCCGTCATACCAAAAGCGCCAACCTCGAGCGTTTGCAGGCGAGACGTATAATCCGCCCCGTGCAGCACGAACCCGCGTTGGGTTTCGACAGGCCCACCGAAATGCACCGGATGCTTGCGGGCGGGGCCATCGCCCTTGATCTCGAGCTGATCCAGCAACTCGCCCAGCGTCATGTCGACAGCGGGCTTGTTCACGATCAGGCCCATGGCGCCATCGTCCGAATGCGCACAGACAAACACGACCGAGCGGTCAAAACGCGGATCGCCCATGCCCGGCATGGCGACCAGAAGCTGTCCGGTCAATTCCAGGGTCGTGCCCTCCGCTATCACCTGTTCATGTGCCATCTGAACATAACATGACGTCCCGGCCCGGTCAGAGCAACCGGAGGATGTGCCGCAGGCAAGCCCTTGCGCACCGTTTCGTTACAGGAAGTTGACCGGGACGTGACTTGGCTTCACGCCAGTGACCCTGCATGTAGAAGGAATGAAAAAATGCGCCTTTTCCCTTGCTGCTGCCCTTGCGGCTGTGACCGCCCTGCCCACCTTTGCGCAGGGGCGTTTTGACTACGTCGTGCAGACCGAAGTGCTGCAGGGATGGGACCTGCCCAACGGGCAACGCCTGGCCGCCGTGCGGCTGGTGCTGGCACCCGGGTGGAAGACCTACTGGCGCGCGCCGGGCGATGCGGGCATCCCGCCACATTTCGACTGGTCCCGCGCCCGGAACATCGGCGCTGTCAGCCTATCCTGGCCCACGCCGGAGGTGCATGTGCAAAACGGCATGCGCTCCATCGGGTATACCGATCAGGTGGTCATCCCGATGCACATCACACCGGCCAAACCGGGCAAGCCCATGCGCCTGCGCACGACGCTGTCCATGGGCGTCTGTTCCGACGTGTGCATTCCGCATACGGTCAAGATTGACGAGATGCTGGACAGTCCCGACCTGACACCCACGCCCGCCATCGTCGCGGCGCTGGCCGACATGCCCTATTCCGCGTCCGAGGCAGAGGTGCAATCTGCCACCTGCCGCCTGCGGCCTACAGATCATGGCATGCAGATCGAGGCTCATGTCGCCTTGCCCCATACCGGCGGCACCGAAGTCGCGGTGATCGAGCCGGGCGTGCCGGATGTGTGGGTGAGCGAGGCGCGCACCTCGCGCTCCGGCAATACCGTCGTCGCCGTGTCCGACATGATGCACACCAGCGGTGGTGCTTTTGCCGTCGACCGCTCCGACGTACGGATCACCATTCTGGGCGCCAACTATGCCGTCGATGTGCGCGGCTGCACCGCCGGCTAAGCCTCCGCCCGCCAGCGCGTGATCTGGAGGGCAAGTGCGCCGATGACATAGGCGAGCAGGCCCAGCATCAGAACACCCCCCGCAAAGAGGATCAGCGCCGCGCTGAGTGCGGCGCGGTCCGCAACCGCCGGCAGCGCCTCGGCCAACGCGGGCAGCAGCGCGCCCGTCACCAGGGCGTATCCCATCGTCGCACAGAACCAGCCCAGCACCACGGCCCAGAGCGCCACGAACCCCCAGCGCACCGCTGCAGCCGGGGCAGCGAGCCCGCGCCGCATCGCCTTGATCTGGCGCGAGATGTCGTGCTGTACCGCCACGAGGGCCGGGACCACCAGCAACACCAGCACCATGCCAAAGCCCAGACCGTAGACCAGCGTGATGATTGTCGGTTTGAGGAACTGCGCCTGCTGCGATGTCTCGTAAAGCAGCGGCGTCATGCCCAGCACTGTGGTCAACGTGGTCAGCATCACCGGCCTGAGCCGGTCAGCCGCGCCGTCGATGATTGACGGGAACAGGCCGCGGTCCTTGGCATAGTCGTCGATGGTTGTGACCAGCACGATGCTGTCGTTGATGATGATCCCTGTCATGCCCAGCAGGCCCACGACAGTGAACATGCTGAGCGGTACGTCCCACAGGTGGTGGCCATAGATCGTGCCAACAAGGCCGAAGGGAATGATCGCCATCACCACGATGGGCCGGGTCCAACTGGCAAAGACCCAAGCGAGGACGAGGTAAATACCGGTCAGGCACAGGATCAGGCCGGTCAGGCTGTCGGAGAGGAACTCGTCCTCCTGCTCGCTCAGCCCCGCCTTGCGGAACTCCACCTGCCGCTCGGCGGCAATGGTGGGCAGGATCTCCTCCTCCAGCGCGCGGTTGATCTCGGTCGCGCGGGCCGGGTCGTCTTCGGAGATGTCGCCGGTGACGGAGATCAGGCGGATGCCGTTTTCGCGCCGCACGGTCGAGAAACCCGTGCGTTGTTCAACGCTGACGATGTCGGCCAGAGGCACATAGCCGCCGTCTGGCGTGCGCATCTGGGTTCGGTCGAGGAAGTCGGCCGTCAGCTCGCCATCTGGCAGCTCCACCCGGATCGTCGCACTGCGTGGACCGTCGGGGAACGTCGCCGCCTCGATCCCGTTCAACCGGTCCCGGAGCGCGCTGCCCAAGGTGTCTATGGTAAAGCCCAGCGCCTGGCCCTGTGCGGTCAGATCAAGGATCAACTCTTCCTTGTCGTAGGCGAGATTGTCTTCGACCGCGCTGACTTCGGGGTACTGCAAGAGGGCACGCTTAAGATCTTCTGCAGCGGCTTTGAGCGTGTCGGTGTCGTTGCCATAGAACTGCACATCCAGCGCGTCGCCCCCCGGCCCCGACCGCCAGCCGCGGAAGCTCACCGTCTCAGTCAGCGGATGGCGCACCACTGCGTCCTGCAGCTCGGCGACAAAGGCGAAGGAGGAATAGGGGCGCAGGTCGGCGTCGATCAACTCGATGGAGATGCCGCCCAACAGATCGGCATCCTTCGCTTCAACGCCACTCAGACCACGTCCCGCGTTGCCGCCGATCTCGGCAATGACATAGTCAATGGGGTTGCGGCCATAGCGCTCTTCATATTGCGCACCCAGCGCTTCAGTGGCGCGCTGCATCTCCTGCATCATGGCAAGAGTGTCGGCGCGGCTTGCGCCCTCCAGCATGGCGAAGTTGCCGGTCACGGATCCACGTTCGGGCGCGTTGAAGAACCGCCATTGCACATCGCGCTGGATGAACAGGGCCAACTGGCTGGCAAGCACAACGCACACACCGGCCAGCACCACGTACCGCGCCGCAATCACGCCTGCCATCATCGGGCGGAAAAGCCGCTCGCGCATCCACTCGAACCCGGCATTCACGATGACCGACGGGGTATCGAGGCCCTTGGCCCCCATGGACGCAACCCAGCGCGCTTTCGACTTGCGGGGGGCCAGCAGGAATGCGGCGGCCATGATCGTGGGACCGGCGATCAGATAGGGCCAGATATCGGCAAAAGCGGCGATGCGCTCGGACCAGATGACATAGCCGACCGCCCCAGACACAACGGCAGACAGCACCGCAACACTCACCAGCGCGATCGCCAGCTTCAGACGGCTGAATCGCGGCTTGTCCGACGCCGCCAGCGCATGGCCCATATGATGCGGCAGGATCAGGAAGCATTCGACCAGTGAGGCCACGAGCACCGCAATCACGGTAAAGGGAATGTCGCGGATCAGGTCCCCGAACCGGCCGCCCACGGCCACCAGACCGAAGAACGCAATGACAGTCGTCAGGGTCGCGGCAAAAACGGGCATCGCCATGCGCCGGGCTGCATTCTCTGCGGCCACGAGCGGCGGCTCGCCCCAAGCGCGGTGACGGTGATCGGCATGTTCGCCCACGACGATGGCATCATCGACGACAATCCCCAGCGTGATGATCAGCCCAAAGAGGGACACCATGTTGATCGTGATCCCGCCCAGATACATCAGCGCAATAGCCGCCAGCAGCGCCACCGGAATCCCCGCCGCCACCCAAAAGGCCGTGCGTGCGTTCAAGAACAGAAAGAGCAGCGCGATGACGAGGCCCAGACCCACCATCGCATTGTCGACCAGAATGTTTAGTCGGGCCGAAATCGCCTCCGCCCGGGTGCGGATCAACTCGACCGACACCGACGGGGGCAAGGTGGCCTGCAACTCGGCGGCCACCTCTGTCACCGTCGCTTGCATCGCGATGGCATCGCCATTGTTGGACCGGTCCACACGGATGGAAACGGCCGGATCGCCGCCCACGAAATAGCTGCGGTTCCGCGCAGCCCCAAGCTGCATGACGTTGGCGACATCGCGCACCAGCAGCTTCGATCCGTCCGGGTTGGAACGCAGGACAATGCCCGCAATCTCCTCGGGCGTGCGTTTTTGTGTGCCCGTGCGCACACGGGCATTGGCGCCTGTCACATCACCGGCGGGGTCGGTGTCAACCTCGGCGGCGATGACGGCTGCGATCTCGGACATGGTGACTTCGTTCGCGATCAGCGACAGCGACGGCACCTCGACCAGCACCTGCGGAGCGGCGACGCCGCGAATAGTGGTGCGGGTGACACCCGCCGCAAACAGGCGGACCACGAATTCATCGGCAAACAAGCCCAGTTGCTGTGGGCCTACGGGGCCCGTGATCACCACATCCGTCACCCGGTCGCGCCATGCGCCGCGGCGGACGGTTGGCTCGTCGGCATCTTCAGGCAGGGTTGTGACCGCATCGACGGCCGTCTGCACATCGTCGGCGGCCCGGCCCATGTCCCAGCCCGGCTCGAACTCAAGCGTGATGCGCGCCGATCCTTCGGTCGACCGCGCCTCTGTGCTTTCGACACCTTCGACCGCCAGAAGCCCAGGTTCCAGCACCTGCACGATCCCCGCATCCACATCCTCGGCGCCCGCCCCGTCCCAGGAGATGTCCACCCGAACATTGTCGATAATCACATCGGGAAAGAATTGCGCCCGCATGTTGGGCACTGCGGCGGCGCCCGCAACCAGCATGACAAGCAAGAGCAGGTTGGCAACAGTCCTGTGGCGCACAAAGTAGCTCAGAATGCCACCCGCCGCCTTCGGGATCTGCCGCACCATCTAGCCCCCCATCCGGCTTTCCAGCCGGGCCACCATCTGCGCAGGAACATGGGTTTCGGCGAGGCTCGCCAGCACCCGCTCCTTGGCATCGGCGGGCATACGCTGGTTCGCCTCGACAAAGGCGACGAGCCGGGCGCGCCGTTCGTCGGTCAGTTCAACCATCTCGGGTTCGGTCGGCGTCTCGGATGTCGCGTCCGTTTGCGGGCGCAGGGGGCGTACGGAAATACCCTCACCCAGCAGCGGCGAGCGCGCCTCGACCACGTCACGGCCCACGATGTCATCGCCGATGACCAGCACGTCATCGCCCTGCCGACGCAGGAGCGTGACCTCCGCTTGTTCAAGCCGGTTGTCCTCGCCAAGCACCAGAACCGTGTTTGCGGCATCAACCGCCGATGCGGGCAGGCGCACGACCTCGTCCAGCGGCGGCTCGGCCACCGCCACGGTCACAAAGTCCCCGGGCTTGAACCCGAAACCGGAATCCAGCCGGGCAAAGACCAGACGGCCCGTTTGCATGTCACCGCCGCCCGCGCTGGCGCGGCTGACAATGCCGGTTGCAGCCAGATCAATGCCGACGACATCCAGCGTCACACTCACCGGTGCCCGGATCACCCGACCGTCTTCGTCCAGAAGGCGCGAAAACTGCGCGGTCGAGACGCGAAACCTGACCTCAAGCGCGCCGGGGTCGATCAACGTGGCCAGTTGTTCATTGGCGGACACAAGGCGCCCAGCCACGACACTGGTATCACTGAGGCTGCCGTCGAAAGGGGCGGTGACGGTCGTGTCGTCCAGCGTGCGCTGCGCCTCGTCCAGCGCGATGCGGGCACGAACCAGTTGTGTCTGGGCCTGATCAATCCGCGCCTCTGCGGTGGTCACGACCTGCCGCCGCGCCAATACGGCCTGACGGGCAGAGGAGGCAGCGAGTTCCGCACTTTCCACGGCGGCAGCGGTGCCAACACCGCGTTCCTGCAGGTCTTGTTGCCGCCGAAAAGCGCGTTCTTGCAGGTTGGCCTGCACCTGCGCCGCCTGTTCCTCGTCTTGGGCCAGTACCAGCGCGCGATCCGCGTCGCGCACCTCGGCCTCGGCGTCCAGAAGGTCGGCCTCGGCGCGGGCTAAAGCGGCTTCGGCATTGGCCGGATCAATGCGCACAAGCACCTGGCCCTTGGTGACATCGCCACCATCCTCGAACCCCTCGGCCAGTTCGATCACGCGGCCCGCCGTTGCGGCGCGCAACTCCAGTGTGCGACGGCTCGCAATCTCGCCGAAGGCTTCCAGAATGGGCGTTTCCGTGCCCGCCTCCGCCCGCACGACCGGCACGGCAAAAACACGCTCGCGCGCAGGCGGCGTGCGCGCCTCTTCCGACAGCCGCTCCTGCACAGCACCGCCCACGATGGACCCGGCATAGGCCAGCAGGCCCAGACTGAGCGCCGCCAGCACCAGGCCGATCAGGCTTTGCCTCAAAAATCTCATATGTTGTACGCCTTTAGTCGCCGCTACGGCATCGTATCATAATCTAGGATCGCGCCGAAAATGTCCAAACAACAAAGCTGTTACGTAAGGCTGCGTTATTTCCGTCGCTGATGTTCATCCAGACGGGGCAGAATTTCGACGAAGTTGCAGGGACGATGCCGATAGTCGAGCTGCTTGCCAAGGATTTCGTCCCAGGCATCCTTGCACGCCCCCGGACTGCCTGGCAGCGCGAACAGGTAGGTGCCGTTGCACACGCCCCCGGTCGCCCTGCTCTGCACGGCAGAGGTCCCGATCTTCTGCATCGACACCATGGTGAACACGGTGCCGAAGGCGTCGATTTCCTTCTCGTAGACATCCCGGTGCGCCTCAACGGTCACATCGCGCCCGGTCAGCCCAGTGCCGCCGGTGGACAGCACTACATCGATCTCCGGATCGTCACACCAAACCCGCAACTGCGCGGCAATTTGGTCCCGCTCGTCCGGCAGCACCTTGCGGTCGGCCAGCACATGGCCCGCCTCGGTCAACCGGCCCACAAGTACCTCCCCCGACCGGTCCTCGTCCAGTGACCGCGTGTCGCTGACGGTCAGCACGGCGATGCGAATGGCAATGAAATCAAGGCTCTCGTCAATCCGGCTCATGGGCGCGCTCCGGCAAAGGCGACGCGGGCAGCAAGGGCGCCAAAGACCCCCGCCGTCACCCAGCGCAGCACACGTTCAATGACCGGGTTCCGGGCCAGCGCGCGGCCCAGACCTCCGGCCGTCATGCCCACGCCCGACTTCACGATGAAGCCGAGCACGGCGATTGTGCCGCCGTAGATCAGGAATTGCGCCAGAATGGGCCGGGTCGGATCCACGAATTGTGGAATGAAGGCGAGGATGAACAGGATCACCGACGGGTTCGACACGTTCACGATCAACCCATCGCGAAAGGCCCGCGACGGGCGGACAACCCGCGTGTTCTCTCCCACCAACGGCGACATCAGCGTCTTGATGGCCAGATAAAGCAGATAGGCGACGCCAACCCAGCGGACGACGCCAAAGACCCAAGGGGCAGCGGACACCAGCGCGCCCAGGCCCACCCCGGCGAGGCCTGCATTGACAAAGGCCCCGCTCGCAATACCGGCAGAGGCGGCGACCGCAGGCCCCTTCCCGCCCCGCAAGCCTTGCGCCATGGCAAACAACATGTCGGGCCCCGGCGTCAGCACCAGCGCGAACGCGGCGGGCAAAAAGGTGAGATAGACAATCGGATCAATCATGCCTCGCCCCTCAAATGCGCCTGCAGGCTCAGCAAATCGGCCCACGCGTCACGCTTGGCCGCCGGATTGCGCAGCAGATAGGCGGGGTGGAACATCGGCAGCGCAGGTTTGCCGCGCGCTTCGGTCCAAGTCCCGCGCAGCCGGGTGATGCCCCGCTTGCCCAGCAGCGCCTGACAGGAGTGGTTGCCGACAACAACCAGCACATCCGGATCGGCAAGCTCGATATGACGATGCAGAAACGGCTGCATCATGGCGACCTCGTCGGGCTTGGGGTCGCGGTTCTGTGGCGGACGCCACGGCAGCACATTGGTGATGTAGACGGACTCGTCCCGGCTCATGTTGATGGCGGCGAGCATCTTGTCCAGAAGCTGCCCAGCCCGACCGACAAAGGGCTTGCCCTGCATGTCCTCATCGCGACCGGGGGCCTCCCCCACGATCATGACACGAGCCCCGGGCACTCCGTCGGAAAACACAAGGTTGCGCGCACCCTTCTTCAACTCGCAATGCTCGTAAGCGGCCAAGGCAGCGCGAAGACCGTCCAGATCCTCTGCAGCACCCGCCGCCTCCTGCGCGACAGTCACCGGATCAACACCGACCTGCATGACAGGCGCGGCGGCAGGCTGCGACGCAGGTTTCGGCTTCTGTACGGATGCAGGCACCTCATAGCGGTTCACCGGCGCATCCGCGATGCACTCATCCGCGCCCAGTTCGATCTGCCAGGCCAGGGCCGCAAGGGCGCTGTGATATTCCGCCGATTCCATGCATACACACTATGCCGCAAACGGGGGAACAGGAATGCCCCTTCATTGTTCTTCAAATATGCAAATCCGACGGCTTGCCGCCTAGCCTGCGCGACGCATATAAGCGCCCAAACGCGGCGCCGAATACCGCACGGAGAGTCCATGACATTCACCCACCGCCACCTGCTGGGCATCGAGCACCTCCGCCCCGAAGAAATCGTGACACTTCTGGACCTTGCCGAGGACTACGTGGCCCTCAACCGCGCGCCCGACAAGCACAAGGATGCGCTGGCCGGGCTGACGCAGATCAACATGTTCTTCGAGAACTCGACCCGCACGCAGGCCAGCTTCGAACTGGCGGGCAAACGGCTGGGCGCGGACGTGATGAATATGGCGATGCAGGCCTCGTCGATCTCCAAGGGCGAAACACTGATCGACACCGCGATGACGCTGAACGCCATGCACCCCGACCTGCTGGTGGTCCGGCACCCGCATTCCGGGGCCGTGGACCTTCTGGCGCAAAAGGTGAATTGCGCCGTCCTGAACGCAGGCGACGGGCGACATGAACACCCCACACAAGCGCTGCTTGATGCGCTGACGATCCGCCGGGCCAAGGGGCGGCTGCACCGGCTCTCCATCGCGATCTGCGGCGACATCGCGCACAGCCGTGTGGCCCGGTCGAACATCATCCTGCTGGGCAAGATGGAAAACCGCATCCGGCTGATCGGGCCGCCGACGCTCATGCCCTCCGGCATCTCGGAATTCGGCGTCGAAGTCTATGATGACATGGCCGACGGGCTGAAGGACGTCGATGTGGTGATGATGCTTCGCTTGCAGAAAGAGCGCATGGATGGCGGGTTTATCCCCAGCGAACGCGAGTATTACCACCGTTTTGGCCTTGACGACGACAAGTTATCCCACGCCAAGTCCGACGCCATCGTCATGCACCCCGGCCCGATGAACCGCGGCGTCGAAATCGACGGCACATTGGCGGATGACATCAACCGCTCGGTCATCCAGGAACAGGTCGAGATGGGCGTGGCCGTGCGCATGGCCGCGATGGACCTCCTGGCACGCAATCTGGCAGCCTTGCGGGGTGTCGCATGACCGACACGCTGCCCGTTCCCGCAAACGAACGCGGCGTGATCCGCGTCTTCGCCCTGTCCATGACGGGCAAGGAAGCACAGGCGCTCAAGGACGGCCCCGCCGCTCTGAACGCCGCCCTCGGCACGGATATGAACCCGGAACATGTCGAAGTCTTTCCCGTCTCCGACCTCGAAGGCATCGGGCTGGTGGGATATCTTGCCGAAGGCAACGCCGTGCCGATGGAACAACTCACCCCGGATCGCGCCAAGTTGGAAAAACTGGGCGGCTGGGTGCTGATCGTGTTCTCGCTGGCCTTCGAGGATCGCGCGACCGCGCTGAACCCTGCCTCTTCGCTGACACTCATCGGTACCTATGGCGAGATACGCACCGATTGGAGTGCGACGGAAAAGGTCGAGGCCGACAGCGCCAAACCCTACTCCGCCCCGCCGGAGACAGTGAAGAAGAAACCATCGGACGCTGCCATGTCAGGCCGCATCGCGATGATCGCCCTGATCGTGCTGGGCCTGCTCACCTACCTGATGATCTGGATCGGCGGATGAGCGGCGCACAGGAATGGGATACCCTTCTTGATCCCGACGAGCGGATTGTCTGGCAGGGCCAGCCGTCCACGCGTGTGCAAATTGAGTTCAACAGCGTGTTCGAGGTTCTGTTCATGATGGTCTGGGGTGGCATCCCTTTGTTTGCCGTCATCGCATCTCCACAAAGCCTGCTGCTTGGTGTGCCCGCGCTGTTTCTCGGCATCGCGCTCTATTTCTTCATCGGCCAGCATTTCTGGGCCGCATTCCAACGCAGCCGCACCTTCTACACCCTCACCGACAAGCGGGCTTTCATTGGCCATCGCGGCCTTACGGGCCGCAAGCTGGACAGCTTTCCCATCACACCCGACACGAACCTGCA
Organism: Tateyamaria omphalii; assembly: GCF_019802125.1. Classification (GTDB taxonomy): domain Bacteria; phylum Pseudomonadota; class Alphaproteobacteria; order Rhodobacterales; family Rhodobacteraceae; genus Tateyamaria; species Tateyamaria omphalii_B. Next base: position 226,674 of record NZ_JAHVHT010000001.1, on the reverse strand, counting down.
ACTGAAAGAGGGACGGCGGAATGCCGTGTGGTTCAGTGCGCGCGAGGGCAAACAGATGTTCAGCAATCGCCGCGAGAAAGAGATCGGCTTCGAACGGCTCGACGATCCGCGCGGCGTCTACCAACTGCTCCGTTCCGTGCAAAGAGGCGACGCATGACCGACATCTTGTTTAAGAACGCCAAGCTGGTGGACCCCGAAGGTGACGTGACAACCGGAGCTTTGGCTGTTGCAGAGGGACGGATCAGCGCGATTGTCATCGACGATAGCCCGCTGCCCCAGGCAGCGCAGGTCATCGATTGCAACCGCAAGCACCTCGCCCCCGGCATTGTCGACATCGGGGTCAAGGTCTGTGAGCCCGGTGAGCGGCATAAGGAGAGCTTTGGCTCGGCCGGACTGGCCGCAGCGGCGGGCGGGGTCACCACCATGGTCACCCGCCCCGACACGGACCCCGCCATCGACAATCCCGAAACGCTGGAATTCGTGATCCGCCGCGCGCGCGAAGCCGCACCGGTCAACGTCCTGCCCATGGCAGCTCTGACCAAGGGGCGGCAGGGGCGTGAGATGACCGAGATCGGCTTTCTCTTGGACGCGGGCGCGGTCGCCTTCACCGATTGCGACCGGGTGGTGACGGACAGCAAGGTTTTTGCCCGGGCGCTGTCCTATGCCCGCAGCTTGGGCGCGCTTGTGCTGGGGCATCCGCAGGATCCGGGCCTGAGCAACGGCGCGGCGGCGACCTCTGGCAAGTTCGCCTCCCTTCGCGGCCTGCCGACTGTGTCGCCGATGGCCGAGCGGATGGGCCTCGACCGGGATATCGCGATGGTCGAGATGACAGGGGCGCGCTACCACGCCGACCAGCTTACTGCCGCCCGCGCCCTGCCCCCTCTGGAGCGGGCCAAGGGCAACGGGTTCGACATCACGGCGGGCACTTCGATCCATCACCTGACGCTGAACGCGCTGGACGTGGCCGACTACCGCACCTTCTTCAAGATCAAGCCGCCGCTGCGGGACGAAGAGGACCGGATCGCCATTGCAGAAGCGGTGCAATCGGGACTGATCGACATCATCAGCTCGATGCACACGCCGCAGGACGAAGAGAGCAAGCGCCTGCCCTTCGAGGCCGCCGCCTCTGGTGCCGTCGCTCTTGAGACGCTGCTGCCTGCAGCCATGCGTCTTTTCCACGCCAACCTGATCGACCTGCCGACGCTCTGGCGGGCGATGTCGCTGAACCCGGCCAAACGGCTGGGGCTGGACTGTGGGCGCCTGGCCGTTGGCGCCCCGGCGGACCTGGTCATGTTCGACCCGCACGCACCTTTCGTGATGGATCGTGCCACACTCCACTCGAAATCGCGCAACACCCCGTTTGACGGGGCGCGGATGCAGGGTAAGGTTTTGGAAACCTTTGTCGCTGGACGCTCCGTTTACAAGAAAGACTAGATGCCCCTGATCGAAAGTACCCTTGCCGCGCTCGCCCTGTGGGCGGTGGTCGGCTACCTGCTTGGCTCCATCCCCTTCGGCATGGTGCTGGCGCGTGTCATGAACCTGGGCAACCTGCGCGAGATCGGGTCAGGCAATATCGGCGCCACCAACGTCCTGCGCACGGGCAACAAAACCGCCGCCGCGCTGACCCTGCTGCTGGATGCGGGCAAGGGTGCAGCGGCGCTGCTTCTGGCCCGTGTCGTCACGGGGCACGAAGACGCAGCACAGATTGCGGGCCTCGCAGCGATGCTCGGGCATTGCTACCCGGTGTGGCTGAAATTCAAGGGAGGCAAAGGCGTTGCGACCTTTCTCGGACTGCTGGTCGCATTGCACGTGCCGGTGGGGATCGGGGCGTGCGTGGCCTGGCTGGTGGGCGCAGCACTATGGCGCATATCGTCCATGGGCGCACTCGTCGCGGCGGCGGCCTCGACCTTTCTGATCATGGGACTGGGCGCGCCGAATGCACTGATCCTGGGCATCATTCTGACACTTCTGGTGTTCTGGCGGCACCGCGAGAACATACGCCGGATCAAGGCAGGTACCGAGCCGAAAATCGGCCAGAAGTCCGCGTGACCATTTTGAAACGGTGGGCGCACACTGCGCACGTCACGGGTCATGCCGGTATTTGAAACCGCGCTGGCAGCGCTGCCGGCAGGAACGTTTCAAGGAACAGCACATGGGCGGCGCTATGTCGTGACCAAGACCCTGTTTGCCCGTGGCAAGTCGGTCAAACTGGTCGCCGAGGAGCTGGGCGGTACGGATTACATCAGTTTGAATTGGTATGCGCTGGGATCGGGAGGGCAGCTCAAGCCCTGCGAAATGCCGGAGAAAAAGGTCCGTGCATTTGTTGCCGCGCTGGTGGTGGACAGGGTGCGCGAAGAGTGAGGTGGCGTGGCACGTTTCCGCCGCGCGGACCCTTTCTACGGTTGGTCGGATTGCGGCAACATGCCCTTGGAGAAAGGGCCATGTGCGCGAATTGGTTCTTTCAGAATCTGCGCAGAGGTCGGCTTTTATTCTCAGAACCCAATTTCCCAATTTAATGGCATTTGCGCTCGCAATTTTGCAGGCTTAAAGGTGGACAACTACTACCTGTGATTGTATTTACGATCGTGCTTTGCATCGAGGCATGACCGCCTCTCGTGAAGCTTTATTTCGAGCGACTTTAAGTGATTTCAGGCTTCTTTCCGGGCGGAGAATTCTCAGCCTTCGCCGGAACATACATCCAATAGACCTCCCGCTTACAGACGCTTTTGCATAAGCAAGGAATCCCGAAATGCAGATTGTGAAAAACAAGTCTTGGCTTGTTCGGAATGCGGCATGGCTGCAACGGCGTTTGAAATACGGTGTCGCTGCACCCATGATGGGATGGTTGGTGCGATACACGCCGCTGCTTGACGGACAGGGCGAACCACCGCGTGCCATCAACTACTCCGCGGCGGGCGACTATGTTCCTCAGGGCGACGAGATCATCAATCGCCTGCATGATGACTTTGACCTGACCGACGGGTGTCGCGTTCTGGATATCGGGTGCGGCATCGGACGTCTCGCGACGGCGTTTCATCGCAAGGGCAGCCGCATTCGCTATGATGGGTTTGACATCGTCAAGTACGGGGTCGAATGGTGCACGAAAACGATCCCTCCGGCCGAAGGCTATACGTTCAAACACGCCGATGTGCACAACCCGTTTTACAATCCATGGGGTAAGATCGCCGCTCGGACATATCGGTTTCCCTATCCTGAAAACAGTTTCGACCTGGCCATTGCGGTGTCCGTGTTCACCCATCTGCTGGAGCCCGAGACACGCGCCTATTTTGAGCAGGCCATGCGGGTTCTGGATGTGGGCGGGAAGACGTATTTCACGACATTTCTCATTCCGGAACACATACCCGACAACCGCAATTTCAGCTTCCGGCACCAGATCGACGAAGCCTATGTCGAACGGCTGGAGGAGCCGGAAATGGCAGTCGGATATACATTGGCGTTCTGGCAAGCCATGGCCGAGGCCAACAACGCGCGACTGGTTCAGATCAATCGCGGCAGTTGGACCGGGGCCGCTGGTCTGCCGGACTATCAGGACTGCCTGATTTTCGAGAAACTGGCTTGACTGTCCGTCGAGCGGAAAACCGACGTGAACGCTCGTCAATCGTGGGTCTGCTGCGGTCCAAACGTCGTCGCCCGGAGGCAGAAACCAACCTCCGGTTGAGGATATGGCACTCTCGTAGACCCGACCACAAGCCACGCATTGCGTATGCCCACCGGGACACCTATGTTCTTGACGTTGAAAAAGGGACATTACCCGGTGAAGCATTCGCTTCCAAAGCGTCGAAATCCGCACCAGATGGCAGAGGAAGCCCTGGCTTTGGGCTGGCACAGCGTGGACACGATCCCGTTGAAGGGTGAGGGCGCGTTTCTGGTTCTTACCCTGTCCGGTCTGGTTCGGCTTGCCAAAAACCGAAGGGACTACCGGAAGTTCCGCAAAGCTGACGGCTACGGTCCAAAGCGTATTACGGTGAACGCGGTCGAAAGCGGCAACTATCTGGGCGCGATCGCGTGGAAGTGGCCCGACGGGTAACGGGCCTTGCATCGGGTGCGGCGTCGATTGCGATGCCCGTTCAAGAACCTGTGCGCCCGTGAGGCTGAACCGCCAACGCATATCGTCAGTTATCAACCGATCGCTCAGGAAAGCCGGGCACGCTCCGTATAGCGTTGGTACATTTGGACCAGTGCGCCAGAACACACCGAGCGAAGCGCCCCAATCCTCCTTGGCACTGTGCGAGATGCTCAACCGACCGAGGCCATGACCCGGTGCATACCCGGACACGGGCAACAGAGCCCAACCCGGTGACTGACATCGCCCTGCCCCTGATCCTTTTGGCCGCGTACGGTTCCGGGAGATATACACCAGAGGCCGTTGCTTTTGACCTCATCGGCGTCATGCAAGGGCGGGCCGTTGGGACAATCGATCAGATACCCCCAACCGCCGTTTTCCAGCCTCCTGGCCACTTCCGTGGACTGCCCCTCGGCCATCACGGTGCCGTCAGGGGCGATCACGCGCCAGTTTGCTTGCAGCAGCGCGATGTCACCGTTGACGACTTCTGAAAAGACGTTGCTTTCGATCCTGGGTTTCAAGGCGATGAATTCTTCGAAAACCTTGCGTGCCCCGCCTATCCCCCTGTGCGCAGGCTGATCCGGCGGAAAGAAGATCTGGCAATCGGGGTGGAACATCGACGTGATGCCGTCGAGATCACCCTCCTGGAGATAGGCGTTCACGCAGTCGGCAATGTCGCGCGGTTGACGGGCAATACGTTGGGGCATGGGTCGATCCTTGATCATCGATTTAGGGGCGACGGGCCGCGCAGGGTCAACGCGACCCGGGCGGTTTCACGCAGGGCCGTTGTTGTCCATGTCGAGGATCATCTTCCACGCGCCTGCGTCATCGCGCTTGTAGACAAGCGCCAAACGACCCTTGGGGCTGCGCACCTCGCCCGTGTCGCGCATCGTCATCGTGCCGTAGAACTGGCCGACGACGATGGCGACATCGCCGTAAAGCTCGAGCTTTTCGATGTCGAAGCCGGATGTGATGTCTGCCGCTGCGATGCGGGGATTGTACTTGTCGCGGATGGCTTGCGCGCCAACGGTTACCGGCTGATGCTCGTTTACGGTCATCACGTCCGGATGGCAGGTGCTGACCATCTGTTCGATGTCGCCGCCATCAAGGCCGTTGTTCCACCGGTCGATTATGGCCTCGATTTCTTTGCGTTCCGTCATCGTCTTGCTCCTTTTCTAGTGGCTTGCGATGAACCTATGGCGCCGCTATCGTAAGGATAACCCACTCCCTTCCTATCAAAGTGATCGAAAAATCGTACAATGAGTCGGAACAGTTTTGGCGACATCCGCGTCTTTGTCGAAGTCGCGCGGCGGGGCGGCTTTCGGGCAGCGGCGGAACATCTGCAGCAAGCGCCCGCTTCGGTCAGTGAAGCCATCCAGAGATTTGAGGATCGTCTTGGCACCCGGTTGTTCGAACGGTCCACACGTTCGGTTGCGCTGACCCCGATTGGTGAACAGTTTTATGCCAAGTGCCTTCCCGCCATTCTTGAGCTCGACACGGCCCTGAATGAACTGGACGACCAAAAGGATGACATCGCGGGGACGTTGCGGCTGACCGCCCCGTACAGCGCTGGCCCGTTTTTCCTGGACGATCTGGTTGCGCGGTTTGCGGTCGAGTACCCTGCAGTCGGGGTCGAGTTAATCTATGATGACAGGAAAGTGGATTTGCTGACATCCGGCGTCGACGCCGCCATCCGGTCAAATACGCTGCTGGGACCGGACACACATGCGGTTGCAATCGGCCCCGCGCTTGCCATGACAGTTGTCGCCTCCCCCGCCTATCTGGAACGGCGCGGGACGCCAACGCATCCACGGGATATCCTTGATCACGATGCGATCTGCTATGCGTTTGGCATGGGCGGACACTATGCGCCGTGGGAGTTTCGCGGCCCGGATGGCGTATTTACCATGCGGCCGAAGCCCCGCATGGTGGCGAATGACATGCGGGCACTTCTCCACTACGCGAAGCGGAACCTTGGGCTGGCTTACGTCTATCGCGACATCGCCGCCCCCGACATCGCGGCGGGCCATGTGGTCGACGTCTTGGGACACCATCTTGCCGAACTTCCGCGTTACTCGGTCAACTATCGCAGCAAACGGAACATGTCCCGCCGCCTCCGAGCATTTGTGGACCTGGCAAAGACTGTCTGAATGCCACTGCCCTGACCGTTCCGGGCCGGGGCTGTTCAGAGTTGACATATTCGTCTCGCCTGTTATTTCTGTCATTATAGAAGTTACGAGCCGAGTCGAAACATGCACCTGACCCAATCCATGCAAGACTTCATCCTGCACTGGGGTGAGATGGGCCAGAAATGGGGCACCAACCGCTCTGTCGCGCAGATCCATGCGCTTCTGCATATTTCACCCGAACCGCTGAGCGCCGATGAGATCTGCGACCTTCTGAACCTGGCGCGTTCCAACGTGTCGAACGGCTTGAAAGAGCTGCAAAGCCTCGGCCTGGTGCAGTCGTCGCGCAAGCTGGGAGACCGGCGTGATCACTTCCATTCGATCCGCGACATGTTCGAACTGGTCCAGACCGTCGTCGAAAGCCGCCGTGCGCGGGAATATGCGCCGACCCTGAAAGCCCTGCAAAAGGTGCAGGACGAGGCGGACCAAGACGCCACGCCCGAGGCCGTCAAGGCACGCTTTGCCGAAACGCTCGAGACGATGCAGATGTTCGATGACTGGTACGCGGAAGTGAACCGTCTGCCCCGGTCCGTGCAACTGGCACTGGTCAAGATGGGCGCCCGCATCGCGCGGTTCCTGCCCAAGGCCAAGGCCCCCGACTGAAAATTTTTTGCCCCGGAGTTTCTCTCATGACAGAAAAGAACGGAAATATGGAAATCGAAAGGGCACCGCGTCGCGCACGCTACGCGATTGACCCGCTGCCCTTCTTCATCGCCCTGATCACGGCCCCCTTTGCCGTGGCGCTCTGCACGTTCTGGGCGCTCTTCATTCCGGTCTTCGCCATCGTCTTTGGCGGACCGATTTACCTGCTCGTTGGCACCCCGGTGCTGCTGATCTACCTGCACTACCGGTCCGGCGACGCGATGGAAATTGCCGGCCTTGCCTTCCTCAGCCAAGGCACGGTGATTGCACTGGTGGCTCTCTACTTTAACGCCACCGGAAACCGGCAAGAAATTCCAGAAATGATGGGTTTCGGCGTCATCAGCCTGATCATGGCCCCATTGTGGGGCATGGCATTTGGCTGGATTTACAGCCGCTTACGCAGCGACGCATCCCGCAACGTCCTTCCCCACTTTGCTCAAGTCTGAAAAGGAGAGAAACCATGCTGACCATCGGCATTCTGTACTTCAACCTTGGTCTGGGGGCGGTGGCTGCCCTGACCGCAATGATCCTGCGCATCGGCGTGCTGGCACAGGAGTGTCCCCACGGCAAACCGCGCGCAGGCGCAGCCGCCACTGCCATTGCCACTGCCTTTGCCGCCATTGGCACCGGTGGTGTGATCCTGATCGGGTCGGTGCTGCCCATTCTTCAGAAAGAACCCTTTGCCGCGTTGATGTTGGCCTTGGGCTTTGCAGCGTTGTGCCTTGGCCTCGGGTTCACCCATGCCATGGGCAACCTGCGGGTGGCTCTGCTGCCAGACCCGGCCCCGCAACCATGACACGTGCGGTGCGCAGTAAATGCGCCCGCTACCTAACGATTAACAAGGCCGTAGGGTGCGCGTTCATCGCGCACCTTTTCAGTAGGAATACTCGGCAAACACGCGGCTGATGTCGCCCTGCCAGTCCCCATGATAGTGGTCCAGCAGTTCGTCCGCGGGCGTCTTGCCCGTCTCGACACTTTCCTGCAGCGCGTTGAGGAAATGGGTTTCGTCCGGGATCATGCCGCCTGCGCCGGGCCGTGCGCGCGCCTGCAGACCGGCCTGGGAGATCGCCACCGCTTCGCGCGCGAGGTCGTGCATCCTGATCCCGTTCGCTTCGGCTTGCAGCCCGTCGACCGAGGCCGCGACGCGCAGCCCCTCGCGGGTTTCGGCATCAAGCCCCTTGACCAGGTCCCAGGCCGCATCAAGCGCGGTCTGATCATACATCAGCCCCACCCAGAAGGCCGGCAGCGCACACAGCCGCCGCCATGGACCGCCATCGGCGCCCCGCATTTCGATGAACTTCTTGACCCGCGCTTCGGGAAAGGCCGTGGTCAGGTGATCGGCCCAGTCGCTGAGCATCGGCGTCTCACCCGGCAGCGCGGGCAGCTTGCCCTGCAGGAAGTCGCGGAAGGACTGGCCCAGCGCATCGATGTACTTGCCGTCGCGGTAGACGAAGTACATGGGCACATCAAGCGCGTATTCGACCCAGCGCTCGAACCCGAACCCCTCGTCAAAAACAAACGGCACCATGCCGGTCCGCGATGGATCCAGATCCCGCCAGACCCGGCTGCGCCAGGATTTGTGGCCGTTCGGCTTGCCCTCGAAGAAAGGCGAATTGGCAAAAAGCGCCACGGCAACAGGTTGCAGCGCGATGGCAACGCGCATCTTCTGCACCATGTCAGCCTCTGACCCGAAGTCGAGGTTGACCTGCACGGTGCAGGTGCGGCGCATCATGGCCCGCCCCATGGTGCCGACCTTGCCCATATAAGCGTCCATCAGCTTGTAACGCCCCTTAGGCATCAGGGGCATTTCCTCATGCGTCCAGATGGGGGCGGCCCCGAGGCCGATGAAGCCCACACCAATCTCGTCCGCGATGTCCATGACCTCGCGCAAGTGTTGGTTCACCTCATCGCAGGTCTCGTGGATCGTTTCGAGCGGTGCGCCCGACAGCTCAAGCGCCCCGCCGGGTTCAAGCGAGACATTCGCGCCGTCCTTCTCCAACCCGATCAACTTGCCGGCTTCGCGCACCTCGGACCAGTTGTGCCGATCGCGCAGGGCGCTCAGGACAGCCTCAATCGAGCGGTCGCCCTCATAGGGCAAGGGTTTAAGCGTGTCGCGGCAATACCCGAACTTCTCGTGTTCGGTGCCGATGCGCCAGTCTTCCTTGGGCTTGCAGCCATCTGCGAGGTACTGCGCCAGTTGCTCGTGATGTTCGATGGGCCCGCCGCCGGATTGGGGGATGGACATGGGCGCGCTCCGCTTGTTGCCGTGCTGTCAGAGATGCAAGCCTTGGTGCGAATTGGCGGGGGTGTCAATGCGCAGGCGTCGTGCGCAAGGTCACGGTGATGTGCGCATTTATGCGCGTCCCTGTGGCTCCATCTGGGCAAGCGTCGGCGCGCTGCGCTCCCAGATCAGGACGGGCGTGTCGGCACCCGCGTTCAGTTTTGCCAGCATCCGTTCGGTCTTGAGCCCCGGCAGCGCGGCAAAGGCGTCAAAAAGCGCATCGGCCCCATCGGCATCCACCGGGATCATCAGGGGCGGCCCCTGCGGTTGGTCGAGCCGCCAGTGTGCCGGGCTTTGCGCACCGTCGAGGATCACGCGCTGCACTTCACGCATGGACACCGACCCTCCGGTCAACGGCCCGAAATAGATCACCTCGCCCTCGTTCACCTGCACGGTGCCAAGCCCCCCGCCCGCGCCACGAAAGCGCCCGCGTTGCAAACCGACCATGATCAGCGCACCCGCACCGACCAGCATGACCGGCGCGATGTAGCCCAGCACACCGCGCGCCTGCGCCAGCCACCACAGGGCGAGGATGGCAAGGGCGATACCGGCCAGCACTTCGCGCCAGCGCCAAAGGGCGGCCTTGGCCTCGGGGCGGAAGAAGGTCATGCGGACAAGTGCTCCATCACTTTTTGAAAACGTGTTCGCGGTGCCAGCTAGTGAACGCCGGATGCGGCGCATAGGCTTTGTGTCTTGGCTGCAGAAGCGTGCCTGTCGGGTTGATTAGCTTGCCAATCGCGTCCTGGTCGTTGGCCTGCCGTGAAATCAAGATGTCGAGATTACCCGACAAACCGATCAATCCCCTGTCAAACATCCAATGCACTGTACCAGATAGTGCAATACCGTTGGTTACGATGTCCGGCCCGCTCGCAGCCACCGGTTTGATGTGCGCGGCCTCAGCTTCTGCTCGACCGCCGCCATTGATCAGCCGAAGGCCTGTTATGGCGCAGGTTTCCGCATAAGCGCTTAGAACCACTTTTCGAAAGTTCCGGTCCCGGACCGCTCTGGTCAAGCGCTGTTCAACGGTCCGCCTTTCCCCAAGATGTTCGAACAAAGCAGCCGCATCATTCATGCCATCAGACACGTATGACGTATCTGTACGCGGCAAAATGGGTGTGTCGGTGCCAAGACCACGCTGAATAATTCGGTGGAAGTCCCGTGGATCCAAAGTGCGCACCGCCGCTTGCGCACGCCCTGACAGACGCCCATGCGAATTCAAAACACCTTGCTCGACATATCCGTCAAAATCGCGGTACGGCACAGGATCGCCAAAATCCAAATACGTGTTCGGTTCGATCAACGCCAGGAACATGTCGCTGTTCTTAGGGTCGGCAACAATTTCGGCGACCCGCGCAACAGCAAAATAGCCTCGCGTATTTCTGACTTTACTGGGTTCGAGATAAACAATCCAATTTCCCTCACACTGGCGCGCGCGGCCCAAATACTGTTTCGGGAATTGGTACTGAACTGCGGGAACATCATCGTAAATGGAGTCGCTGCGGTGCATGAAGACGCCGAACGCCATCTTACGTGACCGCGCCAGTCGAAGAAGTTGCACCCCGGATCTTCACCGCCAGTCTCCCAAACGCTGCTGCCAGACCGTCAGCGCCGCCACCGCCGCCGTGTCGGCGCGCAAAATACGCGGGCCAAGCTGAACGGCATGGGCCGTCTCCATCCTGTGTAACCGGGCACGCTCTTTCTCCGAAAAACCACCCTCCGGCCCGATCAGGATCGCCCAGGGGCCGGAGATGTCAGGTAAGGCGGAGGTGTCCTCCGCCCCTGCCAATGCCTCGTCACAGAACATCAGATGCCGGTCACCCAGATCAGCCAACACCCGATCCAGCCGCTGCATCTCGGTCACCTCGGGCACATAGGTCCCGCCACATTGTTCCGCTGCTTCAACCGCATGGGCCTGCAACCGGTCGCGCTGAATACGGCCCGCGTTGGTGAACTCGCTCTGCACCGGCACAATACGCCGCGCGCCCATCTCCGCCGCCTTCTCCACGATGAAATCCGTGCGCGCCTTCTTAATGGGTGCAAACAGCAACCAAAGGTCGGGTGGCATCTGAAGCGGTCGCGTCTGCGCCTCGCAGGTTAGCGTCCCGCCCCGCTTACCCGCCTCGACCACCTCGGCCCGCCATTCACCATCCGTGCCATTGAAAAGCAGCACCGCCGCCCCCACAGACAAGCGCATCACGCCAAAGAGATAATGCGCCTGCTCCCGCGACAGCGGAACCGATTGCCCCTGCCCCAAGGGCTGCTCTACATAGAGCCGTATCTTCGCGTCACTCATGGGCCCACACATATGACCAACTCGCAGCCATCACCAGAGGGTCAGGTCGCCGATGCCGTAAGCGGCAACTGGGTCGACACGCTGGCGCCCGAGTGGACGCGCCCGTATCTTCGGCTAAGCCGCGCGGATCGGCCCATCGGCACGTGGCTTTTGCTCTTGCCCTGCTGGTGGGGACTGACGCTCGCCATGCTGCACGACCAGTCGCCACGTTGGGAGGATGCGTGGATCGCCATCGGCTGTGCCGCAGGCGCCTGGCTGATGCGCGGGGCGGGCTGCACATGGAACGACATCACCGACCGCGACTTCGACGGGCAGGTGGAACGCACCCGCTCGCGCCCCATCCCTTCGGGTCAGGTGACCGTGCGCGGTGCCGTGATCTGGATGTGCCTGCAAGCGCTGATCGCCTTCGCCATCCTGCTCACCTTCAACAGCGCCGCGATCCTGCTGGGCATCCTCGCCCTGCTGCCCGTGGCCATCTACCCCTTCGCGAAACGGTTCACATGGTGGCCGCAAGTGTTCCTCGGCCTCGCCTTCAACTGGGGCGCGCTGCTGGCCTGGACGGCGCACACAGGCCAACTCGAAGCGCCCGCCGTGGTACTCTACCTCGCAGGCATCGCATGGACGCTGTTCTACGACACAATCTATGCCCACCAGGACACCGAAGACGACGCCCTGATCGGCGTCAAATCCACCGCCCGCCTGTTCGGCACCCAAACCCCGCAATGGTTGCGCCGCTTCCTGATGGCCACCGTGGGGCTGATGGGCATCGCGGTGATCTTTGCCGCCATCGACGACGCCAACGTGCTGGCCCTCGTCATCGCCCTTGGTGGCCCCTGGGCCATGGGCTGGCACATGGCCTGGCAGTTGCGCGGGCTCGACATCGAGGACCCCGCCAAATGCCTGCAACTCTTCCGCGCCAACCGCGACACCGGCGCGATCCCGCTGGTGTTTTTCTGCGCCGCACTGCTCGTATGATTGAACCCTGCGCCCAAGCGGCGTAGACCGTAGGCCCACTCTGGATCCAAGCAAGGTTCTGCTGATGATGCGATTGTCGTCCCTTCTGATCATCGTCGCGACGTTTTCAGTCGCCGCGATACTGGCACTGGTGACGGCAAACCTGTCCGTGCAGATGATCGAAGAAAGCTCGGAAATCGGTGTACGCGACGCGCTGGATGACGAGGGGATGACCTGGGCCGAGGTTGAGGCCGACGGCCTGCAGGTCACACTGGCAGGCATCGCCCCGACCGAAGCGGTGCGCTTCGCAGCCATCTCCACAGCAGGGCGCGTGGTCGACGCGGCACGTGTCATCGACGACATGCAGGTCGAAGCCGCCGCCGCAATCGCCCCGCCCCGCTTTTCAGCCGAACTGCTCCGCAACGATGCAGGCCTGTCGATCATCGGACTGATCCCGGCTGCCACGGACCGCGCCGCCGTCATCGACCGCATCACCGCGATTGCGGGCGATACGCCCGTCACGGACCTGATCGAAGTGGCCGACTATCCGGCACCGGATGGATGGAATGATGCCCTCGGCTTCTCTCTGGCCGCGATGGAGCGGTTGCCGCGCGCAAAGGTGTCGGTCGAGGCGGGCCGCGTCTCGATCCGCGCCATCACCGACAGCGCAGAAGAGAAAACCAATCTCGAAACGCAATTGAACCGGGCCGCCCCGCCGGGCTTGCGCGTGGCACTCGACATTGCAGCACCACGCCCGGTCATCACTCCCTTTACCCTGCGGCTTGTAAAGGACGCAGCAGGCACACGGTTTGACGCCTGCTCGGCTGACACCGAAGCGGCCCGCACACGGATCGTGAGCGCCGCCATGGCGGCGGGCCTCACCGGGTCCGGCACCTGCACGGTCGGCATGGGTGTCCCGAGCCCGAAATGGAGCCTGGCCGTCGAACAGGCCATCGGCGCGCTGAACACGCTTGGCGCAGGGGCGGTCACCTTCTCGGATGCCGACATCACCCTGATCGCCGCCGAAGGCACGCCGCAGGCCGATTTCGACCGGGTCGTCGGAGAACTGGAAAACGCCCTGCCCCCGGTCTTTGCACTCTACGCCAAGCTGCCCGAAACGGTGGACCCCAACCAGGGACCGCCGGAATTCGTGGCCACGCTCAGCCCCGAAGGCCTCGTGCAACTGCGCGGCCGCATCTCGGACGAAAACCTGCGCTCGCTGGTCGACAGCTATGCACAGGCGGCCTTCGGCACCGACAGCGTCTATACCGCGACGCGGATCGTGGATGACCTGCCCGCCAACTGGCCAGTGCGGGTGCTGACCGGGCTCGAATCGCTGGCGCAGCTGTCCAACGGCGCGGTGACGGTCACGCCCGACACGCTGACCGTGTCCGGCAACACCGGGAACCCCAAGGCAAGCACGAACATCGCGACGCTTCTCGCCTCCAAACTGGGCGAGGCAGAGGAGTTCGACATCCGCGTCACATACCAGGAAAAGCTGGACCCGGTCGCCGCCCTGCCGACCCCGGACGAGTGCGAGTCCGAGATCGCAGAGATCCTGTCGGCCTCGAAGATCACCTTCGAGCCGGGCAACGCCACAATCGATGCAAGCGCGCTCGGAACCATGGACGACATCGCCGAAGTGCTGCGCCAATGCGGCGACATCCGGCTCGAGATCCAGGGGCACACCGACAGCCAGGGCCGCGAAGAGATGAACCTGAACCTGAGCCAGGCACGGGCGCAGTCGGTGCTGAACGAATTGCGCGCGCGCCGGGTGCTCACATCGACCTATTCCGCCAAGGGCTATGGCGAGGTTGACCCCATCGCCGACAACGACACGGAGGAAGGCCGCGAAGCCAACCGCCGCATCGAGTTCAAGCTGATCCGACCCACCCCTTCCGCACCGGAACGCGAAACAACGCTGGAATCCCTCGCCGGAAACGGCGATACAGAAGCGGCAACCGAGGACAACGCCGAAGGACAAGGGGACGATGAGCAGAACTGAGTTTGTCATTGCGACAGCCATCATTCTCTTCATCGCGTTCTGCCTGGGCTGGTTCGCGAACTGGCTGATCCACCGCTTCACCCGCGTCGCCTCGGGCGATGTGGCCGAACTGGACCGGATGAGCCAGGAGCTGCACGAGGCCGAGGAAACCCGGGATCAGGCGATCACCTACCTGCAGCAACGCGAGGCGGAACTGACCAACCAGCTCAGCCAGACCGAGGCCGAGCTGCGCGCTGCGATGGACGGCTTGCGCGACGCGCGGCACGAGGCCGAAGAGCTGCGCGCCTGGATCGACCGCCAACAAGCCAGCTAGGCCACACGGCCCAGCGCCCGAACCGCATGGCGACACCACATGCCATCGCCGGTCCCTTCTCTGTTTCAAAAAATCCCGGGGGAGTCGCGGCAGCGACGGGGGCAGAGCCCCCCAAACAATGTCGTCGCGCTTGCGCGGCCTTTGGATCACAGACACGACACCTCATGCAACGTGCCACAAGGCACAGTGTTGCCGTCCCAGGCACCCACCGCACGTTGCGTTAACCAGGCACAATACGCTCGTTGGGGGTGCACAGGGGGTGTACGGATGGTACACGGGGGGTGACACCCCCAAAAACAGCGATTCAGCTTTATAAACAAGGGGTGAATCACCGGGCACTACGGCACCCCGGTGCATCCCGTCACCAGCGCGTCAGCGCGTCCTCATCCTCGTCCCGCGCGGCGACCCAATCCGCGCCATCGGCAGTGACTTCACGCTTCCAGAATGGGGCACGGGACTTGAGGTAATCCATCAGGTATTCCGCCGCCTCGAACGCGTCCTTGCGGTGGCGGGCGGCGGTGGCGACCATCATGATCATCTCGCCCACCTCCAGCCGCCCATGGCGGTGGATCACCAGCGCGTCTTCAAGCGACCAGCGCTTCATGGCTTCGGCCGCGATGTCGGTCAGCGCGCTTTCGGTCATGCCAGGATAGTGCTCGATCTCCATCGCCTGCAGCCCGCCATCCACGTCCCGCACGATGCCCGTGAAGGTGACAACAGCACCAGACACAGCGCGTCCGTCGGCAAAGGCGGCAGCCTCTGCGCCAAAGTCGAACGGGGCGTCCTGAACGACGATGCGCATGGGGTTAACCCCCTGTCATTGGTGGAAAAAACGCGACTTCACGCGCGCCGGAAAGTGGCGCATCAAAGTCTGTCAATTGCTGGTCCACAGCCACGCGCAGCGCGGAGATATCGGCAAAGGCGGCGGCATAACGCTCTTCCTTGCCGCGCAGCTCTTCGACCAGGTCCATGACCGTCCCGGCCTGCGTTTCAACCGCCTCGCGCGGGATGCCGATGCGTTCGCGAACCCATGCGAAATAGAGCACGTCCATATCTGTTACCCTTTCAAGTGCGGCATGGCCTTACGGAAGTAATCCCACCCGGTGATAAAGGTAAGCGCGGCGGCGATCCACAGCAACCAAAGGCCTATACGCCCCGACCAGTCGGCCCCCGCGAGCTTCCACCAGAGGCCCAGGTGGTCAGGTTCTTCGCCATTGAGAATGGCATTCACCATCGCCTCATCCATGCCCCAGATGGACATGCCGAAATAGTGCTCGAACACGCCTTGCGAAAAGAGAACGGCAATGGCGATCATCTGCAAAGTCGTCTTCCATTTCGCAAGGTTCGTCACCTTCAACGTCCCCGCCGTGTCCCCCAGAAACTCCCGTAAACCCGAGACAAAAACCTCTCGAAACAGGATCATGGTGGCGGGCAGAACCAGCCATGGCGACCAGCTGGAAAAGCCGATGATGACCATCAGCGCGATCACCACCATCGCCTTGTCCGCGATGGGGTCGAGCATGGTCCCGAGCTTCGTCTGCTGGCCCCAGGCGCGGGCGAGGTAGCCGTCAAACCAGTCGGTAATGGCTGCGCCGATAAACAGAATGACAGCAAGGATGTCGGCGAAAGGCCGGGTGAAATAGAGGAACATGACGGCGACGAGCGGGGCTGCAATCAGGCGCAGGGTCGTCAGGATGTTCGGGATCGTCCAAATCATTCGCAATCTCTAGCCTGTCCCAGCCCAAGCCGGAAGAGGGCGTATGGCACATGCGCCTCACTGGTCGTGAAAGAAATCATAGACCTTCTGCGCCAACCCCTCGGACACGCCATCGACCGCCTTGAGATCGGCCAGATTTGCACGGCTCACCGCCTTGGCCGACCCGAAATGCGCAAGCAGCGCCCGCTTGCGGGCCGCGCCCACCCCGGGGATGTCGTCGAGCGGGTTTTTCATGTTCGATTTTGCCCGCTTGGCCCGGTGCGTGCCAATCGCAAAGCGGTGGGCTTCGTCCCGCATGCGCTGCACGAAATAGAGGACCGGATCGTTGTGGCGCAGGGCGAAGGGGCGCTTGCCCGTGCGGTGAAATTCCTCCTTGCCCGCATCGCGGTCCACGCCTTTGGCCACGCCGACCATCGGGATATCCTCAACCCCGTGCTCGCGCATGATCTCGGCCACCGCGCTCACCTGCCCTGCGCCACCGTCGATCAAGAGCAGGTCCGGCCACATGCCCTTCTCGCGGTCGGGATCTTCGCTCAGCAAACGCTTGAACCGGCGGTGCAGGACCTCTTTCATCATGCCGAAATCGTCACCGGGGGTCAGGTCATCGCCCTTGATGTTGAACTTGCGGTAGCTGTTTTTCATGAACCCGTCGGGACCCGCGACGATCATGGCGCCCACCGCGTTCGTGCCCTGGATGTGCGAGTTGTCGTACACTTCGATCCGCTCTGGCGGATCTGGCAATTCAAAGGCGTCGGCGACGCCGCGCAACAGCTTCGCCTGCGTCGCACTCTCAGCCATCTTGCGGGCAAGGCTTTCGCGGGCGTTGCGCAGGGCGCTGTCCACAAGCTCCGCCTTTTCACCGCGCTGGGGCACCAGCAGTTCGACCTTGCGGCCCAGTTTCTGGCTCAGCGCCTCCGCCATCAGATCCGGGTTCTCGATCTCGTTCGACAGGATCAACTGCCGTGGCGGTTCCTTGGTGTCGTAGAACTGCCCCAGAAACGCCTCTAGCACCTCTGCCGCGTCCACGTCGGCACCGACACGGGGGTAGAAGTCGCGGTTGCCCCAGTTCTGGTTGGCCCGGATGAAGAAGACCTGCACGCAAGCCTGCCCCTGCTCCATATGCAGGGCCACGATGTCCGCCTCGGTCACGCTACGCGGGTTGATACCTTGGGCGGACTGAACCGACGTCATCGCGCGGATACGGTCCCGCAGGGCGGCGGCGCGCTCGAACTCCATCTCCTCGGAAGCCTGCTGCATCTGCGCCGCGAGCTTGGCCTGGATGTCGGTGGACTTGCCGGTAAGGAAGCGCTCCGCATCCTTCACCGACTGGGCATATTCAGCTTCCGAGATCAGCCCGACACAAGGCCCGGAGCACCGCTTGATCTGGTACAGCAGGCAAGGCCGCGTCCGGCTGTCGAACATCGAGTCGGTGCAGTTACGAAGTAGAAAGACTTTTTGGAGTTGATTGAGCGTGCGGTTCACGGCCCCCGCGCTGGCAAACGGCCCGTAATAGGCACCCTTCTGCTTCTTGGCGCCGCGATGCTTCTTGATCTGCGGATAGGGGTGATCGCCCGTCACCAGAATATTGGGAAAGGATTTGTCGTCACGCAGCAGCACGTTGAACTTGGGCTTGAGCTGCTTGATCAGATTCTGTTCAAGAAGCAGCGCCTCAGTCTCGGTCCTTGTGGTCAGGAACATCATCGACGCGGTCATCGAAATCATCCGCGCGATCCGCGGGCTGTGGCCCGACGGGCGGGCATAGTTCGACACGCGCGCGCGTAGGTTGCGGGCCTTGCCCACGTAGAGCACCCGGCTTTCGCGGTCGAGCATCCGGTAAACGCCGGGAGAGCTGTCCAGCGTCTTGAGATAGCCCTGGATCACCTCATGGCCGACGGGCACGGGCTGATCAACCTTGGGCTGTTCGATGTCGTCCTGTTTCGCCATACGATTCGTGCCGTCTTTCCTGTTTTGGCTGCACCGATTTGACCACCTGATCAAGCAATCTTACATCCACGAAAGCTGTGGATAAGTGTGCGGGTAAGTTCTGGGCGTACCGAATTTTCCGTTGTTTTTTGGGCGCTTCCTGAGTTTGCCTAAATTTTAGGCACACACCCAAGGTATTGTTTTTCAAAGCTATTTTCTTTTCCGATAGGCAAGCTACTGAAAACAAACGCGTTTTGGTAACAGAATTGTAACGAACATTAACGCGGTGCAAAACTCTCCCTACGTCACCTTATTCCACACCCAGAACGTCGGGCGTTTCCCAAGCCAGATGCTGCCCACCGTCAACGCATAGAAGTTGTCCTGTGACACCGGGCGCATCAAGGAAGTAGCCAAGCGCGCCCACGATATCGGCCGGGTTCGAACCACGTCCCAGCACCGTTGCGGCACGCTGTTTCGCGAAATGCTCTGCGCTTTGGCGTCCGCCCTGCAGTGTCGGTCCCGGCCCTATGGCGTTGACCCGGATCGCAGGCGTCAGGGCGCGTGCACTGGTCTGCGTCAAAGCCCACAATCCCATCTTTGCCAGCGTATAGGTCATGAACTCGGGCGTGAGCTTACGCACGCGCTGGTCCACCATGTTTAGGACCAAACCCGTAGCTACGGGCTCGTCCATCTCATCGCGCGATGCTTCAAGACCCTGCGCCGCCATATTCTGCGTCAGCACGAAGGGCGCACGCAGGTTGCTCTCCATATGCCGGTCCCAGCTGTCTCGCGTCGCCGTCTCGACCGTGTCATATTCAAAGATAGAGGCATTGTTGATCAGGCAGGTGATGGGGCCTCCCAAAGCATCCACCGCGCGTCCGAACAGGGCCTGGGTATCGTCCTCATTAGTCAGGTCCGCTTTCAGGGCAACGGCGCGCTGGCCTTTGCCCTCGACCATAGCGAAAGTCTCCTGCGCGCCTGCTTCACTGCTCGCGTAGTGCACGGCCACATCATAGCCTCGCCCGGCCAGATACACCGCCATAGCCTGACCCAATCGATGCCCTGCCCCTGTTACAAGTGCGCGTGTCATCGCACCCTCCCCTTAGTTCTTCAGCTTAGTACGACTGCCAGATAGGTCAGATAAAGGGCGGTCAAGATTACACCCCACGTACGGGTGATATCACGGCGCATATACACGAATGGCAGCAACAGAAGCGAAGCGCCCAGCATGACCCACAGATCAAAGCGCAGGAATGCGTGGTCCACAGGGATCGGCCCGACAAGGCTGGCGACACCTACGATGGCCAGCAGGTTGAACATGTTCGAACCGATCACATTTCCCAGTGCCACATCGGCCTGGCGACGCAGTGCCGCCATGACTGTCGTGGCCAGTTCCGGCAGCGACGTACCGACCGCGACAAGCGTGAGGCCGATGACCGTGTCGCTGACCCCGTACATCTTTGCAATGATGGTTGCATTGTCGACCAGCAGATCCGCCCCGAGAGGCAAACCGATCAGGCCAAGGATGAGGAAAACAGCGATGCGCCAGCCCGGCAGATCGGGGTCAACTCCCTCGATCTCTTCTTCGTCTTCGGTGGCATCGGCGCAAGCGGCACGGTGGCCCTTTGCCTCGCGTGCGGCATCCCACAGAACAAGGCCGAGAGCTGCAAGCAACACGATCGCCGCAATCCAGTCGAACACGCCGCGAAAGGCCAACGCGATAAACAGGATCGACGCGGCGATCATGAAGTTGAAGGTTTTCTTCGTCTCGCACTCGGACGTGTGCATGGTCGCCAAAAGCGCGGGAATCCCCAGCACCAGCAGGATATTTGCGGTGTTCGACCCGACCACGTTACCGATGGCGATGCCCGGTGCATCCTCGAGAACCGCCTGAATGGCAATGAGCAGCTCGGGCGCGGACGTGCCAAAGGCAACGATGGTCAGGCTGACAATCAGTGCCGGGACACCAAGGCGCAGCGACAGGTTCACCGCGCCCTTTACCAGGGAATCCCCGGCCAGCAGCAGGATCAGAAGGCCCAACCCGCTGAGCAGCCATGGCATTGCCACCGCCATCACCTGTCACCCCGCCCACAGGCGCATTTGCCTTTGCCGATACGGTAGCGTCCGCAGGCGCATTTGGCAGATGCCAGCCGCTTGCCGCCGATCCAGTGCAGTTTGCCAAAAACAGCCAGCACCGCAATGAAGGCGAGGAACAGCAGGACGACCTTGGACATCATGGATTACAGTCCAAACCGCGCGTAGGCTGCGCGCTCTTCGATGCTGTGCACTGCATCGTCGAAAAGCTGGGCGCCCAGCCGCGAGAAGAAAGGTTTCTTCACGCCATAGCGGCGGAACTTCACCTTGTCGCCGAACCGCTCCTTCATCATGGGTTTCAGGTGTCCGATGCCGTCGATCAAGCCAAGCGACTTGGCCTTCTCCGCCAGCCAAACCTCGCCCGTGAACAACTCGGCCTCCCCGTCCAGCTTGCCGGACCGTCGCGCCTGGACGTGGTCTATGAAATTGGTGTGGATGTCGTTCAAGAGCCCCTTGAGGCGCTCGACATCCTCGGGTTTTTCCGGGCGGAACGGGTCAAGCATGCTTTTCGATTTGCCCGCAGTGTAGACGCGCCGTTCGACCCCTTGTCGGACCAGCAGCTCATGCGCCCCGAAACTGGCTGAGATCACGCCGATGGAGCCCACGACCGAAGACGGATCGGCATAGATTTCATCTGCGGCCGCAGCCAGCCAATACCCACCCGATGCAGCGACATCCTCGACAAAGGCGATCACCGGGATCTCTTTTTCTTCGGCGAGCCGACGGATGCGGCCACCGATGAGCGAGGATTGCACGGCGCTGCCGCCGGGCGAGTTCACCTCGAGCGCAACAGCATCCGGCTTGCCACGGCTGAACGCCTTTTCAATGGCATCGGCCAGCGCGCGATCATTGAGTGCGCCACGTGTGCCGCCTGCGATAACCCCTTGCAGCCGCACGACAGCGACGGTGGGGTCGGATTTCATGAAGGGGATCCAGCGTTTCATCCACGCCCATGTAGAATGCGCCCCCGCACAGAACAAGGCCGCAATGCAAAGGAGTTTCGGGCCGTTACGTTATTGCCGAATGCGCCAACCCGTCTTGAAAATCCACCAGACCGCACCCAAGCACAGCGAGGTGAAGAGACCAATGGCGAGGAGTGACGTCACAATCGGGACGTCCTGGATACCGAAGAAGGCCCAACGGAAACCGGAGATCAGGTAGACCACCGGGTTGAACATCGAGATCGTCTGCCACACCGGCGGCAGCATCGAGATGGAGTAGAAAGACCCGCCCAGAAACACGAGCGGCGTGATGATGAGCAGAGGCACGAGTTGCAGTTGTTCGAAGTTGCCCGCCCAGATGCCGATGATGAAGCCGAAGAGCGCAAAGCTGATACAGGTCAGGACAAGGAAAGCGACCATGGCGGCCGGGTTCTGGATCTGGATGTCGACGAAGAAGAAGGATGTGATCAGGATGATGATCCCGATGAACATGGCCTTGGTCGCAGCGGCACCCACATAGCCCATGACGATTTCCAGAAAGCTCACAGGGGCTGAGAGCAGTTCGTAAATCGTGCCGATGAATTTCGGGAAGTAGATGCCGAAGGAGGCGTTCGAGATGCCCTGGGTCATCACCGTCAGCATGATGAGGCCGGGGACAATGAAGGCACCGTAACTGACCCCCTCGACCTGGTCGATCCGGCTGCCGATAGCGGCACCGAAGACCACGAAGTAGAGCGAGGTGGAGAGCACTGGAGAGATGAGCGATTGCGCAATCGTGCGGAAGAAGCGCGCCATTTCAAAGACATAGATAGCGCGGATGGCAGTCCAGTTCATTGTGCGGCCTCCGGCTGATTGACGAGGGAGACAAAGATGTCCTCGAGGCTCGATTGCCGCGTCACGACGTCCTTGAGCTGCAACCCAGCCTTTTGAACATCGTTGAGCAGCATGGTGATGCCCGTCCGTTCGGCATTGACGTCGTAGCTATAGATCAGAGTCCAGCCATCATCGCCAAGCGTCAGGTCATAGGCGGCGAGCGCATCAGGCACGGCGTTGATCTGACTGGTGAGCTGCACATCGAGCTGCTTTTTACCCATGCGCGCCATGAGTTTATTCTTGTCTTCGACCAGCAGGATGTCGCCCTTGCTGATGACGCCGATCCGGTCGGCGATGGCTTCGGCCTCTTCAATGTAGTGGGTGGTGAGGATGGTGGTCACGCCATCTGTGCGTAATTGTTCAACAATTTCCCACATGTCCTTGCGCAGCTCCACGTCGACGCCTGCGGTGGGTTCGTCGAGGAAAAGGACGCGTGGCTCGTGAGCGAGCGCTTTGGCGATGAGCACACGGCGTTTCATGCCGCCCGACAATTCGCGGATCTGGTTGTCGCGCTTGTCCCACAGAGACAGGCGCTTCAGGATATCTTCGACCGCGCTGTCTTTGCGCTGCTTGCCGAAGAGGCCGCGGGAGAAGCGGACGGTGTTGATGACCTTTTCAAAGGGCTCAAGCGCGATTTCCTGTGGTACGAGGCCGATGAGGCTGCGCGCTTCGCGGTAGTTGGACAGGATGTCGAACCCAGCCACGGTGACGGTGCCGGATGTGGGCATTGTGATGCCGCAAACCGTTGAAATCAGGGTCGTTTTCCCCGCACCATTTGGACCGAGAAGCGCAATGATCTCGCCCTCTTCGATGTCGAGGTTGACGCCTTTCAGCGCGTCGAACCCGCCCGCATAGGATTTGCGCAGGTTCTGGATACTCAGGATCGTGGACATGAAAACTCCGGCCTGTTCACGGGAACGAGAGGTATGCCGTTCGCCCAAAAAGAGCCAGCGCACGAGCGCACAGGCTGATGTGCGAGGTGATCAATCCTTGCCTTTGAGACGGCCAAGCCAGCCCTTCTTTGGCGCCTCATCGGTCTCCGGAGCCTCTTCGGCCTGAGCCGGTCCTTCGAGTGTTTCCTGCAGATTGGCAAAGAACTGGTCGGCCATTTTCTTGGCAAATCCGTCGATGATGCGGCTGCCCAGTTGGGCCAGTTTACCGCCTACTTTTGCCTCCACATCGTAGCTAAGCTCGGTGCCGCCATCGACTTCCGCCATGCGCACCTGCGCACCGCCCTTGGCGAAACCCGCTGCCCCGCCCTTGCCTTCGCCGTTGATGACAAGGCTTTGATTTTCAACCATTTCAGACAAGGTCACCTGCCCTTTGAAGGTGGCCTTCACCGGGCCGACCTTTTGCGTCACGGATGCCTCGAACCCGTCTTCCGGGCTGCCGGTCACCTCGGTCGCGCCGGGCACGCAAGCCTTGAGAACCTCCGGGTCCAGAAGGGCGGCGTAGACCTCGGACGGGGGGGCGGCGATCTGGCGGGTGTCGGACATTTGCATTGGCTGTCTCCCTTGGATTTGCTCCGTGATACCGCAGCGCCTGCAATTGCGCTATGCGCTATTCGCAAGGCAGGAGGCGATCAGCTGTGTTAGGGCTGAGCTTATGGAGACAACACGCCAGAACATCGCCGGGCTGGGCATCCTTTTCATTCTGATCGGGGTCGTTTGCATCTCAGTAAATGACATGCTTATCAAAGAGTTATCAGGCGATTATCCCCTGCATCAGATCGTCTTTGCACGGGCGGGGATCGGCATTCTGTTCAGCTTGATCATCGTGCAATACGAGGGCGGGTTCGGCATCTTGCGCACGTCTACACCGTGGCAACACGCGCTGCGAGGTATTCTGATCGTCATTGCGAACATGACGTTTTTCGTTGGACTGGCAGTGCTGCCGCTGGCGGATGTGACGGCCCTGTTCTTTGTAGCACCGTTGTTTATCACCTTGTTATCTATACCAATTCTGGGCGAGCGCGTCGGTCTGCTGCGCATCACGGCGGTGGCTGTTGGCTTTGTCGGCGTGGTGGTGATGCAGCGCCCCTGGGCGGATGCGGATAGCCTTGAGGTCAGCCGGTTTGTTCTGGCCCTGCCCGTGCTTGCGGCGCTGACTTATGCGTTAAATCAGATACTTACGCGCAAGTTGGGGGTTGCGAGCAAGGCCAGTGCGATGGCCGTCTACATTCAGGGCATGTTTATCCTCGTTTCGCTGGCCTTCTTCGTGGTGGCGGGCGATGGACGCTTTGCCGAAGGGGCGACAAACGGATCGGTGATCTTTCTGCTGCGGGCGTGGGTTTGGCCGCAAGGCGCTGATTTATGGGTATTTTTGGGCCTCGGCCTGAATTCAGCCATCGTCGGATATTGCCTGAGCCAAGCCTACCGCATCGCCGATGCGGCCACCGTGGCCCCGTTTGAATATGTGGGTCTGCCGCTGGCGGTGTTCTGGGGCTGGGTGGTCTTTGGCGAATTGCCCGATTGGGAGGTCTGGGTCGGCATCGTCCTGATCCTTGGCGCGGGTCTGTTCGTGTTTTTGCGCGAGCGGCAAAAGGCGCCGGTCGGAGGGTAGACGCCGACGCAGGGACCAAGGGGTTGACGGACCGTGCGGTGGCTGGATTTTGCGAAACTGCGAACTTTGGGGAGCAAACTGCGTGTTTTGAGCAGGCGCAAACCCCTGTTTTCGGGCGCATTGTGGACAAAATGCACATTTTGGCCGGAAAACTGCGTGTTTTGGACAAGCGCAGGGCGTTAACGATCCCTTCACTTATCCACAGCGTTAAGGTTTGCGCGAGAGATTTAACTCTTACGTAACCCTTAGCCGTCGACCTGGATCACGACCTTGCCCGTGGCCTTGCGCGTGCGCAGCAGATCGAGCGCTTCGTTGGCATCGGCCAGTGGCAGCACGTGGCTGACATGGGGCTTGAGTTTGCCCTCGGCATACCAGCCGAACAGAACCTCGAAACTGTCCGTCAGCACCTTGGGGTTCACCCGCATGTAGCCGCCCCAGTAGAAGCCGAGCACGTGCAGGTTTTTGACCAGCAGGTAGTTGGCGGGGATCTGCGGGACGGTGCCGGAGGCGAAGCCCAGCGGCAGCAGCCGTGCCTCGGGGTTGCAGGCACGCAGGGCTGCGTCGAAGAGGTCGCCTCCGACCGGATCATAGACGACATCGGCCCCGCCCAGTGCTTTCACATCTGCGCGCAGATCGCAGGTGTCGCTGTCGAGCAGGTGATCCGCGCCCGCATGGGAGGCGATCTTCAGCTTGTCGGCGCCGCGGGCGCAGGCGATGACCTCGGCCCCCATCAGCTTACCCAGTTCGACCGCTGTGAGGCCCACGCCGCCGGAAGCACCGAGGACGAGCAGCCGCTCGCCGGGTTTCATATGCGCCTTGTAGTCGAGCGCCACATGGCTGGTGCCGTAGGCGACGAGGAAGGCGGCTGCGTCGACTTCGGACATCTCGTCCGGGATCGGTACGCAGATATTCGCAGGCAAGGCCGCGTATTCGCCAAGTCCGCCGAAGCCTGCATAGGCCGCGATGCGCTGGCCCGGTTTCAGATGGGTGACGTCCGCACCCATGGCTTCGATGGTGCCGCACATCTCCATCCCGATGGTCGCGGGAAGCTGCGGTTTTTCCTGATAGGTGCCCTTGACGATCAGCGTGTCGCCGAAGTTGAGCCCGCAGGTGTGGACGCGCACCAGCACCTCGTTCGGCCCGGGGGTGGGCGTGTCGATCTCGCGCAGCTCGAGCGGCTGCCCAAGGGCGGTGACTTGCATGGCGCGCATTGTGGTATCCCTCGTCTAGTGGCCGTCGCGACCGATTTGCCAGACCTGATAGCTGATCTGAACAGCGCCGAACAGAAGGCCGTGAAAGAACCACAGAATGAAGAGGATCAGGAAGGCGTCATCGCTACGCGCGGCCCGCGTGTGGATGCCCGCAATGTCGAGAAGCCAGATGCCGGTGACGAAGGCGGCTGAGAGGGCGAAGCCCACGGCGGTGCCGTTGAGGAACAGGCGGAGGAGGGGGTTTGGTTGGTCGGTTGGCATGAGGGGAAGGTAGCATGGCCAAGGCAAGAGACCAGCAGCACAACCGGTTACCAGAGCGCTTGGGCTTGGTTTTGCCAATTTGCCGGAACACGCTGCGCTGGCGTCAACGCAAGGAAATTCCACAATTCGAATTGAAGAAGCTCAAAACCTGTTTCATCCGCTTCGTACGCAAAGTGAATTGACCGCCCTTTCCTTTTCCGATGACTTTCGCATTCCGATTGCTGGCGAGAGACCTGACAATCTTTGCGTCATCAGCTTTCGCAATGGGGCTAAAACGGTTTGCGCCCGCTGCCTTCGGTTGGTGAAACTCGAAGTTCTGACCAGCGATGTTTACAACCGCGCGTGATCCTTTCGGATAGCCACTGCCCAACCCCACCAAAGGGGTGATTGAGTTGCGATCCTGCGATCCCCAAAGCAGAAGCGAGCCGTTTGACGCATTTAAGAGCGCCTGACAGGACAGGCCATCATTTGCCGTTTGAGCAACGATAACCTGCCAATCTCCAATCTGAGATGACTTTTGGATGTCCAAAGCGTTCGCTGGTAGAGCCAGCAGGGCAAGCAACGAAATCAGATATGCCGTTCTCAAGATGTGCCTCAGCAGTTCGAAAGAGGTTCACGCAGTTATGTTATGCACAAAGCGGAAAGGCGAGTGCAAAAGTCGAAGCATATAGGTAGAACCGTAGCGATCTAAAACTGTTGATACACAAACGTTGGCTAAAACGCCTCAGGCCGCGCCTCACGCGCCATATGATCAAGCACAGCGTTCACGAACTTCGGCTCTTTCCCTTCCGGGAAAAACGCCCGCGCCACGTCCACATATTCCACGATCACCACCTTGGGCGGCGTGCCTGTGTCCCGAAACTCGGCCCCTGCCGCCCGAAAGAGCGCACGCAACGTCGGGTCGATCCGCGCAATCGGCCATTTCGCCACGAGCGCCCGGTCGGTCATCTGGTCAATCGGTGCCTGGTAGTTGACCGCATCATCCATGACCCGCGCGAAGTGATCAGGATCACCCTCGGTCATCTCGTCGCCCTCGTAGGACGCTCCAAAGCGGTGGTCCATGAACTCGACCTTGATCTGGTCGACGGTCTGCGCCGTCTGCTCCATCTGGAACAGCGCTTGCACGGCATAGAGCCGCGCGGCCGAGCGCATCTTGCGTTTCTGGTTGCCCGAAAGGGTCATGCGGTTGTGGATCCTGTCTTGGATGCCAGCTGGTATTCGGTGGCCGGTTTGAACCCGACCCCCTTGCTGGAGCGGCCCCACTTACGGCTGAGCGCGATCAGGTGCAAGGCCGCAGCCGCGGCCCCGCCGCCTTTATTCTGTTTGGCGGGATCGGCGCGCACCTCGGCCTGGTCGGTGTTCTCGACCGTCAGGATGCCGTTGCCGATGCAGAGGCCCTGAAGGCCCAGAAGCTGGATGGCGCGGGACGAGTCGTTGCAGACTGTCTCGTAATGCGTTGTCTCCCCCCGGATCACGCAGCCCAGGGCCACATAGCCGTCGAAGTTCGACATCCGCTCGGCGATGCCGATGGCGGTGGGGATTTCGAGGGCGCCGGGCATCTCGACCAGGTCCCAGGTGGCACCTGCGGCTTCGATCTCGGCTTTGGCACCAGCCACAAGGTTGTCGGCGATCTGCTTGTAATAGGGCGACACGACGATCAGCAGCTTGGTTGGCTCGTCAAAGCTGGGGCGGTCCAGCACGTGGTGGTCGATGGATGCCATTTTCAGTCTCCGAGGATGGGGCGGGTGCCGACAATTTCGAGCCCGTAGGCGTCGATACCCATATAGGTCGTGCGCGGGCTGTCGGTGAGCAGGATGAGGCGGGAGAGGCCCATGTTCGACAGCATCTGCGCGCCAAGGCCGGTGTTCTTGACGATGCGCGGGCCGGGCTCTTCGTCGGTAAAGAGCGATTTGCGCGGCTCGCGGAAGAGGCAGACGACGCCACGCCCTTCGGCAGCGATCAGCTCCATGGCGCGGGGCAGCTCGCCCACGGGTTTGTCGGACAGGCCCAGAATATCCGTGACTTCAGCCAGCGCGTGGGTGCGGACCAGAACCGGCTCGTCTGTGCTCAGGTCGCCCTTGGAGAGCGTCACATGCTCGATGCCATAGGTCTGGTCGGTGAAGATGCGCATGTCCCATTCCCCGCCATGCTGCGAGGTGACCATGCGGCGGTCCGTCTCGACCACCAGATTGTCGTGGCGGCGGCGATAGGCGATGAGGTCGGAAATGGTGCCGATCTTCAGTTTGTGTGTGGCGGCGTAGTCCACGAGGTCCGGCAGGCGGGCCATGGACCCATCCTCGTTCATGATCTCGCAGATCATGCTCGACGGATAGTGCCCCGCAAGACGCGCCACATCGCACCCGGCCTCGGTGTGACCTGCGCGGACCAGAACGCCGCCCTTGCGGGCGCGCAGGGGGAAGACATGCCCCGGTGTCGCCAGATCGGCAGAGGTTGCCTGCGGGTTTACGAGGGTCGAAATCGTCAACGCCCGATCGCCTGCGGAAATCCCCGTGCTCACCCCCTCACGCGCCTCGACCGACACGGTGAACGCCGTCTCGTGGCGCGAGGAATTGTGCATCGCCATCATCGGCAGGCCCAGATCGTCGATCCGCTCGGCAGGCAGTGTCACACAGATCAAACCGCGCCCGTGGGTCGCCATGAAGTTCACAGCGGCCGCATCGGCAAAGTTGGCAGGGATTACCAGATCACCCTCATTCTCGCGATCCTCGTGATCGACCAGAATGAACATCCGGCCCAGACGCGCCTCCTCGATGATCTCTTCGATAGGCGAAATGGCGGCGGCAAGATCGGTCTCGACCGGACCGGGGGTCTCAAAGCTCATGGGGCACCTGTGGCAGCATTGCCCGCGACATAGAGGATCACGCGCCCCAATGCCAGTGCCCCGGCGCACAGATCCCGTGCAGCTTCATCTTGCCAGATAAACTCCCCCCGGAGGGCCGATCCACCGCACGCACCCTACATCGCATGATGCGAGCACGCCCACCACGAGCGCCCAGCATGGCGTCAGGCCGCCAGGCCTGTCCGCAGGATCACGCCACCTCGGCCAGACGCGCGACGTAGCGGGCGAGCGTGTCGATCTCCAGGTTCACCGCATCACCCACGGCCACGTCGCCCCAAGTCGTCACCTCCTTGGTGTGCGGGATGAAGTTGATGCCGAAGACGGCCCCCTGCACCTCGTTCACCGTCAGGGACGTGCCGTTCAGCGCCACCGACCCTTTGGGCGCGATGAAGCGAGCCAGATCATCCGGCGCGCGCAATTGCACGCGGGTGCTGTCGCCCTCGTCCACGACCGACACAACCTCGGCCACGCCATCCACATGGCCCGACACGATGTGACCACCCAACTCGTCGCCCACGCGCAACGCGCGTTCGAGGTTCAGGCGCTTGCCCACGGTCCATGCGCCGAGGTTGGTCTTCGACACCGTCTCGGCACTCACCTGCACGTCATACCAGTCGGGGCCCAGGTCCACGACCGTCAGACACACGCCGTCGGAGGCAATCGACGCCCCCATGTCGATGCCCGCCGTGTCATAGCCGGTCTGGACGCGCACGCGCAGGTCGCCCTCCTGCTTGAGGTCGGTGATGGTGCCGATATCCGTGATGATGCCTGTGAACATGGGCGGTCTCCTTCGCGCTTGGCCCTGAGGTAGCGGTGCCGGGACGCAACGGCAAGAGCAAGGCACATTGCGGAAATGTCCCCCATGGGCCATAAAAACGCCCCAGTCGGGTGTTCATCTGAGAGTAAGATTTTGCCGCATATCAGGGATCAGATGACACTGCATGCCCCCAATTCGCGGGTTTTCCTGTTTTTGCAGGGCCCGCATGGACCGTTTTTCCACCGGCTCGGCGCCATGCTGCGCCGCGCGGGGGCGACAGTCTGGCGTGTGGGGTTCAATGCAGGCGACCGCGCCTTCTGGTTTCATCCGGCAAGCTACATTCCTTATCACGGCAAGGCCGACGACTGGCCCGAGACATTCAAAACGCTGGTTGAGAGCAAGGGTGTCACGGACATCGTTCTGTACGGCGATGTGCGCCCCATACATGCGCAGGCGGTGGCCGAGGCCAAGCGCCGTGGCCTGACCGTCCATGTGTTCGAAGAGGGGTATATGCGCCCCTATTGGGTGACCTATGAACGCGGCGGCTCCAATGGCCATTCGCGTCTGATGGAGATGTCGGTGGCCGACATGCAGGCGGCCCTGGCACTGTCGGATATGGAGGCCCCCCTGCCTCCCGGCCATTGGGGCGACATGCGCCAGCACGTGTTCTACGGCGCGCTTTACCACTGGTTCGTGATGTTCCGGAACGGGGACTATCGCAATTTCCAGCCGCACCGCGCCCTGACCGTGGCCCGCGAGTTTCAGCTTTACCTCAAGCGCTTGCTTTTGATGCCCTTCCTGACGCTCGACCGGATGCAGGCCACGCTGCGCATCCGCTATGGCGGGTTCCCCTATCACCTCGCCCTTCTGCAGCTTGAACATGACAGCAGCTTTCAGGAGCATTCGCCGTTCGAGACAATGCCCGAATTCCTCGACCTCGTGATCCGCGGTTTTGCCGAAGGGGCCCCCGCCCACCACCATCTGGTGATCAAGGCGCATCCGCTGGAAGATGGCCGTGCGCCCATTCGCAAGACCATTCGCGATCTTGCGCGCGAGTTGGGCCTGCAGGGTCGTGTGCAGTATGTGCGCGGCGGCAAGCTGGCGCAGCTTCTGAACGATGCCCGCAGCGCTGTGACCGTGAATTCCACCGCCGCCCAGCAGGTACTGTGGCGGGGCATCCCGCTCAAGGTCTTTGGCAAGGCTGTGTTCTCCAAGCCGGAATTCGTCAGCGATCAGCCGCTGCCCGAGTTCTTTGCCGGAGCGTCCCGACCCGACAATCGCGCCTACAAGGACTACCGCCGCTATCTGCTGGAAACCAGCCAGATCCCCGGAGGTTTCTACTCGGCCCGTGGCCGTCGCCAGCTTCTGCGACAGGTGGTCGACATGATGCTGTCGCCCGATGATCCCTATGATGCGCTGGCGTCGGGTACCGCGGCGCCACGGCAACAGTTGCGGTTGGTCAAGTGACCACCACTAGCCCTATGGCTAGATTTTATGACCGGACTCCGGTAATTTGACAGCAAATCAGCACCGGAAAACCGGTGCGAAACAACAAGAATACGGGCGCAGATCAAGCTGCGCCTTGAGGCAGAGAAGAACAGGTCGAGGAGACCGAGCAGTGATTTTCCAGTCATTCCGCTGGGCGCGCGTGGTCGCGTCGTTGGCTATTTTCGGGATTCTTGCATCCTGCGGTCTGCCGCAGATCGGCCCCAACAAACGACAGATTTTTGCTGGCTCGGTTCAGCGGGAGGGCGACGCATTCATCGTGTCGGTCAGTGATCGGGTGACCGAAGCCACCGCCGTGACCCCGGCGTTGGGCTTTTCCGAGGAGTTCCGCAACGCGGGCCTGCTCGGCTCCGACACCATTCGCCCG
The DNA here is from genome assembly GCF_019802125.1 of Tateyamaria omphalii. Lineage (GTDB taxonomy): Bacteria > Pseudomonadota > Alphaproteobacteria > Rhodobacterales > Rhodobacteraceae > Tateyamaria > Tateyamaria omphalii_B. The sequence goes on along the minus strand of NZ_JAHVHT010000001.1, from coordinate 194,844 downwards.
GGCGATGTGTTGGGCCTGACCATCTGGGAAAACGTGGATGACGGCCTGTTGGCTGGCGAGGCGCAGAACTCGACCATCCTCGAAGAAGTGCAGGTGGACGGCGCGGGCTTCATCTTTGTCCCATACGCAGGCCGCATTCGTGCCGCGGGCAACAGCCCCGAAGCGATCCGCCGCATCATCACCACGAAACTCGAAGATCAGACCCCGGACCCGCAGGTGCAGGTACGCCGCGTGGCCGGTGACGGCTCGACCGTGTCGCTGATCGGCGCCATTGGCGCGCAAGGCGTCTATCCCATCGAGCGGCCTACGCGCACGCTGTCCACCATGCTGGCCCGTGCCGGTGGCGTGACCATCGAACCCGAGATTGCGCGCGTGACCGTGTTGCGCGGCGGGATGCGCAGCCGCATCTTCTTTCAGGACCTGTACGAAAACCCGCATCTCGACATCGCCCTGCGCGGTGGCGACCGTGTGCTGGTGGAGGCCGACACACGCGCCTTTACCGCCCTTGGCGCCACGGGCGGGCAGGCCCGCGTGCCGTTCGAGACCGCGACGCTGAGCGCGCTTGAGGCGCTGGCGCAGGTGGGCGGTTTGCAGACCAACACGTCTGACCCCACAGGCATTTTTGTGCTCCGCAATGAGCCGGCGGAGGTGGCCAATGTCGTCTTGGGCCGTGACGATCTGATTGGGGCGCAGCGCATGGTGTATGTGCTCGACTTGACCCAGCCCAACGGCATGTTCCAGGCGCGTGACTTTGTTATTCGCGATGGCGACACGCTCTACGTCACCGAGGCGCCGTATACGCAATTCGCCAAGATCATTACCTCGATCACGACCCCGGTCACCGGCGTGAACTCACTGGCGACGGGTCTGTCGGGAGAGTAACGCCTGTGCAGAGCGGACAGGACACGGCCGCCGGACCCGATGGGGCCCGGCGGCTTTACGTTTACAACGGCGGGTTTCTGGCGCGGGGCCGGGTGCGGCGCATTGTGGAGCTTGCCGGATATGACATCGCCGTCGGTCTGCCCGGCCCGGACGGGTTGGTGGGTGTGTGGGGCAACTCGCCGACCGCGCACCGGGGCGAAGCTGTGGCAGAGCGGCGTGACGCCAGCGTTGTGCGGGTCGAGGATGCTTTTCTACGCTCAGTCCTGCCGGGACGGTCGGGCAGCCAGCCTATTGGCTTGCTGATTGATCACGCGGGCGTGCATTTCGATCCTTCGGTGCCATCTGACCTGGAGCGGATACTGGCGGAAGAGCCTTTGGATGATACGGCGGTTCTGAACACCGCGCGCGGAGCCATGGCGTGGATGCAGGAGGCGCATCTGAGCAAGTATACCGGGTTCGATCCCGATGCTGCGGTGCCGGAGCCGGGCTATGTGTTGGTCATTGATCAGACACGCGGCGATGCGTCTGTCACCGCGAGCGGGGCGGATCGGAACCGGTTTCTTGAGATGCTCTTTGTCGCGCAGGATGAACATCCTGGCGCGCGCATCCTGATCAAGACCCATCCGGAGACGGTGCAGGGCTTTCGTGCAGGGTATTTCACCGACGACGATTGCAATGATCGGGTGAGCCTCTTTACCGATGCGGTCAGCCCGTGGACGCTGATGGAGGGGGCGGTTGCCGTTTACACGGTGTCCTCCGGCCTGGGGTTTGAGGCGATCATGGCGGGGCACAAGCCACGTGTCTTTGGCCAGCCCTTTTATGCCGGGTGGGGTCTGACGGCGGATGAGTTTCCGGTGCAGCGCCGCCAGCGGACGCTGACCCGCGCCCAGCTTTTTGCTGGCGCGATGATCCTGTATCCCACGTGGTACGATCCGCATCGCGATTGCCTGTGTGATCTGCCAACCGTGATGGAGGCTTTGGCTGCAGAGACGCGGGCATGGCGGGCAGATCATCGCGGTTGGGTCGCGAGCGGGATGCGGTTGTGGAAGCGGCGCCCGTTGCAAAAGGTGTTCGGGCGGTATGTGCCCATGCGGTTCGAGGAGGACCCGGGTCGAGCCCGTGCCCTGGGCCGCCCTTGGATGGTCTGGGCGGGCAAGGCCGATGTCGGGCATGAGGATGCTGTGCGGGTCGAGGACGGGTTTCTGCGCTCACGGGGCTTGGGCGCAGAGTTGATCCCGCCGCTGTCGCTGGTGACGGATGATCTGGGGATCTACTACGACCCGTCGCGGCCCAGCCGGCTGGAACACCTGATCCGGGAGCGCCGGGTGTTGCGGCCCGATCAGGTGGCGCGTGCTGACGCGCTGGTGCGGGCGCTGACGGCTGCGGGGTTGAGCAAGTACAACCTGTCAGGCGAGGTGCCTGACTTGCCCAAGGGCCAGCGGGTGCTCGTCGTGGGGCAGGTCGAAGACGATGCGTCGATCCGGTTGGGTGCGGGGGAAATCCGGACCAACCGTGCGCTGCTTGAGGCGGCGCGCGCGGCGCAGCCCGATGCGGTTCTGATCTACAAGCCGCACCCAGATGTGGAGGCCGGACTGCGTGACGGTGCGTTTGATGCCGCGGGCATTGCGGATGTGGTAGCCGACCGGGCTGACATTGCTGTGCTGCTGGATCAGGTGGATGAGCTTTGGACCATGACCTCGCTTACCGGGTTCGAAGCGCTGTTGCGCGGTGTGCGCGTGGTAACGACCGGCGCGCCGTTCTATGCAGGCTGGGGGCTGACCGAGGATCGGGGGGCCGTGCCGCCGCGCAGACGCGAGGATGTTTCGCTGGCCGGTTTGGTCCATGCGACACTGATTGATTACCCGCGCTACTTTGATCCGATCACCGGCACAGCCTGCCCGGTTGAGGTCGTGGTCGAGCGGTTGCGCAATGGCCCCCTGCCCCGACCCGGACTGGCCAATCGGCTGCTTTCAAAGCTGCAGGGGCTGCTCGCAAGTCAGGCGCATCTGTGGCGCTAGCGGCGGTTCCAGATGTGACAGATGTCATCCCCGATGCGCGTGACGGACTTCAGCCGGTAGCGTTGCGCCGCTTCCAGTGAACCAAGGCCAAGCGCGCCGATATTGGGCAGCCCTTCGGCCCCGATGGCGAGCCCAGCGGTGAAGCCTACCAACTCGTCCACGAGGTCCGCTTCGATCAGGGAAGCAGCGAGTGCGCTGCCTCCTTCGGAGAAGACGCGGGTGAGGCCGTGATCGCCGAGCTTTTGCAAGATGTCTTGTGGATCAAGTTGGGTGCCTTGGGTGGCGCAAGGCAGGAGCGTGGCCCCCATATCGCGCCATGTGCGTTGCAGCATCGGTTCAGCGTCGCGCCCGTGGCAGAGGATGACCGGCACCTCGCGCGCCGTTGTGGCGAGTTTGGACAGGAGCGGCACGTCGATCCGGCGCGAGACCACGACGCGGGCCGGTTGCTGAATGTCGCCCATATCGCGGACTGTCAGCGACGGGTCGTCATGCCGCGCCGTGCCGCCGCCCACCATCACCGCATCGTGCCGCGCGCGCATGGCGTGGACGTGGCGGCGCGCCATGGGCCCGGTGATCCATTGGCTTTGGCCTGAGCCCGTGGCGATGCGCCCGTCAAAGCTGCTGGCGAGTTTGAGGGTGACGAAGGGGCGGCCCTGTTCGGTGCGGAGGGTGAAGCCCATGTGATCGGCCTCTGCCGCTGCCTCGCAGACACCTGTGGTCACGTCGATGCCTGCGGCTTCGAGGATCGCGATCCCCTGCCCGTCGACCCGCGTATCACTGTCGCGCATGGCGATGACGACGCGCGCAACGCCTGCAGAAACAAGCGCTTCGGCGCAGGGCGGTGTCTTGCCGTGGTGGGCGCAGGGTTCAAGGGTGACATAGGCGGTGGCGCCGCGTGCCTCATTGCCCGCTTGTGCGAGCGCTTCGGTTTCCGCGTGCGGTCGGCCGCCCGGCTTGGTCCAGCCGCGTCCGATGATCCTGCCACTTTTGACAATGACGCACCCGACGGCGGGATTCGGGGCTGTGCGCCCCTGCCCGCGCCGTCCCAGCGCGAGTGCCAATGACATGAAGCGGATGTCGTCCGCTGTGCTCACTCGTCGGCGGGCGCGTCGGGCCGCAATTCGGCGACAAACTTGTCGAAGTCGTCAGCTGCCTGGAAGTTCTTGTAAACGCTGGCAAATCGGACATAGGCGACCGTGTCGATGCGGTTCAGCGCTTCCATCACGATCTCGCCGATCTGCTTGGACTGGATGTCGGTTTCGCCCATGCTTTCGAGGCGCCGGACGATGCCGGAGATCATCTGGTCGATGCGCTCGGGGTCGATCGGGCGCTTTTGCATGGAGATGCGGATGGAGCGTTCGAGTTTGTCGCGGTCGAAGTCTTCGCGCTTGCCCGTGGATTTGATCACCACCAGATCCCGCAGCTGCACGCGCTCGTAGGTCGTGAAGCGTCCGCCGCAAGCCGGACAGAAGCGGCGACGGCGGATCGAAACGTGATCCTCTGCCGGTCGGCTGTCTTTGACTTGAGTGTCGATATTCCCGCAAAACGGACAGCGCATCGCCCATCCCCTTCGTATTTGTCCCGCCTGTAGTGGGGGTTTTCCCCCGTTCCACGAAACTATAGGCGGTTGTCAAGGTTTTGGGTAGAGGGGAAATGCGACCGCTAGATGAGCGGTGTCCGATTATCGCCGAACGAGCCGGTTGTCGGAGGTTTGCACCCGCAAAAACGGCGTATCACGACAGAGCGAGAAGGCGTGGGACATCGAAAAGACCTTGCCCGCGCGGCGGACGCCCTGGCTGAAGGATGAGAATGCGCCCTCCACCGGTTGCGTGCTGAAGACAACGCCTTTTCGTCCTGGCGCCGTGACAGCATCGCCTCGCCCTGTCTGGATGTAGAGATCACCTCCGCGCTGCCCGAGCACGTTGCGGGTATAGAGCCCCGCCGCGCACCACAGCTGTGTGCCGCCCGCTCCATCCGCTTCGATCACTTCGAAACTGGTTGAGTCGATCAGATTGACCGGGATCGTGTAACGCTCGCGCCGGACAAAGTCCTGTGCATGGCCAAGCGTGGGCAATGTGATCAGAACAGCGAGGGAGAGAGGTTTAAGCATCGTGCGCTCCTTTGCCTGTCATGTAGGTGCGGGAAGACGATTTGGAACCACAGGCCGCAGCAGAATGGGGCACATGCGACGCCGTGCGCGTGAGGCGCCGCAATTTTAGGCGCTGAGGTGCCCGATGACGCGGCGGTGATGCGGTGCCGTGCGGTGTTCGAAGAGGTAAATCCCCTGCCATGTCCCGAGCAGTGGGCGCCCGCCGCTGACGGGGATCTGCAAACTGACCGGCATCATCGCGGCCTTGATATGTGCGGGCATGTCGTCCGGCCCCTCGTAGGTGTGCGTCAGGTACGACATCGACGGGTCGGTCGTGGGCGGCACGAGGCGGGAAAAGAAGTTCTGCAGATCCGTTTGCACCTCCGGGTCAGCGTTTTCCTGGATCAGGAGCGAGCAGGAGGTGTGTTGGACAAAGAGCGTGAGCAGGCCGTCGCCATGGCACCAATCAACAACCTTTCGGGTGAATTCGTAGAGGCCCTGGCCGTCTGTGTGGATGTCAAAACAGGTTTGCATGTCGGGTTGGCTCTTGCACGGCTGGCATGTCAGGATGCGCCGCGTTCGCGACAGGTGCAAGCGCGCCTTCGTAACGGATCACCGGACCGATGCCGACGGCATGGGCAAATACGCAAAAGGTGAGGCCACCCTCCAGACTGGCGCGCTCTTGTCCGCCGCTGGGTCCGATCATCCAGCGGGGCAGTGGGATTCCGAACATGCGTATTCCTGTTACGGGCATGTCGAGCCCGCCCTCCACAACCCTTGGCTGCATGCGGACTTCGATCGGGCCGAAGCGTTCGGCGACGCCTGCACCACCCGGCAAGAGACGCAGTTCGGACACCAAAATATGCCCGTCGAAGTCGCGCTGCCATCGTTCGTGGTCACCCTGTGTCACGATCGACATGCGCATGGGGCGGTTGTGCATGGGACCGGGAAAACCGACCAGCCGTGACAGGAGGCGCAGCAGACTGTTTCCGTATTGGACCGTGACGGTGCCACCATACGAAGCACCGCCAACGCCTGCATGAAATGCGCGCAGTGCGGGCGGCAAGTGTTGGAATCCGTCGCCCAACGCAACCGGCAGCGCCGAGGTCACGTCCAACCGTTCGCAGCAAAGCGTGACCGTGTCGCGGCATCGGGGATCATGCAGGTGTCGTACCGGCCAAAGATGGCGTAGCGATTGCGCGCGATCAGGTGATACAGAGGGTCCTTGATCGGCGCCGGTAGAAAGCGGCAGATCGACAGCACCCGCCACGGCCAGCCCAGGCTGCGCATGGCCATGGCAAACGCATCGAGCCGCTGGTGCGCTTGCCCGTCCACGATGACGAGGTTCGTTTCGAAATCATCCGTCGGCAGGTCAAGCGCGGTGTAGAGTTGCGCCCCAAGCGGCGATTGTGCCAGCACAAAGTCGAACTGCTGCTGGCGGTCGTTGCGCAGCATGAACTTGAAGAAACCCGAACAGAGCACGCATTCGCCATCAAAGACGATGACGTCACGCTGATTGAGCTGTTGCATGAGATCGGGAGAAAGCGCGCTTGGCCGGGGCATTTGTGGTCCTTTGCGCAAAAGTAGGGCGCATAGGGGAGGTTTGCAGCGTGGTCTGGTGACGCAAGCTGTTGGGGAAGTGGATGCCGAAGACCCTAGCGGAACAGCGCATCGCCCTGTTCGTCGATCACCTGTTTGGCCTTGGCGATTGTTGCGGCGGTGGCGTCATCCTGCGAGGCGATGGTGTCGGCGCGGATCAGGCTGTGGACCTTGGTTTCGCCGTCCACATCCTTTTCGATCCGGGCGGAGATGCGGTAGCCGTCGGATTCCTTTTGCAAGGTCGGGATGATGAGGAAGCCGTTATAGGTTTCGCCCTCAGGCTCAGCCGGGGTGGTGCCGCCAAACAGTTTTTTCAGGAAGGACATGGGTCAACTCCGTGTCTGTCATGCGCGGCAGCTGATGCGGGCGGTGACGTGGTGCCACCGCCCGCTGTGTTTGAAAGCGCGTTACTGGTCGAGGAAGCTGCGCAGCTTGCGGCTGCGGCTGGGGTGCTTGAGCTTGCGCAGCGCTTTCGCCTCGATCTGGCGGATACGTTCGCGGGTCACGCTGAACTGCTGGCCGACCTCTTCGAGCGTGTGGTCGGTGTTCATGCCGATGCCGAAGCGCATCCGCAGCACGCGTTCTTCGCGCGGTGTGAGCGAGGCAAGGACCCGTGTCGTGGTTTCCTTGAGGTTTTCCTGAATGGCGCTGTCGAGCGGCAGCACAGCATTCTTGTCCTCGATGAAATCGCCAAGCTGACTGTCTTCCTCGTCCCCGATGGGGGTTTCGAGCGAAATCGGTTCCTTGGCGATTTTCATCACCTTGCGGACCTTTTCGAGCGGCATTTGCAGCTTTTCGGCGAGTTCCTCGGGCGTCGGTTCGCGACCGATCTCGTGCAGCATCTGCCGGCCCGTACGGACCAGTTTGTTGATCGTTTCGATCATGTGCACGGGGATACGGATGGTGCGCGCCTGGTCCGCGATGGACCGGGTGATCGCCTGACGGATCCACCAGGTGGCATAGGTCGAGAATTTGTAGCCGCGGCGGTATTCGAACTTGTCGACCGCTTTCATCAGGCCGATGTTCCCCTCCTGAATCAGATCCAGGAATTGCAGGCCACGGTTGGTGTATTTCTTGGCGATCGAGATCACGAGGCGCAGGTTGGCTTCGACCATCTCCTTCTTGGCCTGACGGGCTTCTTTCTCGCCCTTCTGGACCTGCTGCACGATGCGGCGGAATTCCGAGATATCGAGCCCGACATATTGGCCCACTTGCGCCATGTCGGCGCGCAGCTCTTCGACCTTGTCGGCGGAGCGTTCGATGAACATCTGCCAACCGCGACCGGACTTGCCGCCCATCTCTTCCAGCCAATTCGGGTCCAGCTCGCGGCCGCGATAGGCGTCGACGAACTCGCGGCGGTTGATCCGGGCCTGGTCGGCCAGCTTCACGATGGAGCTGTCGATCTGCATGATCCGGCGGTTGATGCCGTAGAGCTGGTCGATCAGCGCCTCGATCCGGTTGTTGTGCAGGTGCAGTTCGTTCACCAGCAGCACAATCTCGGCCCGCAGCTTTTGGTAGGTCGCTTCGTTCTCGTCGGAGAACGAGCCGTCCTCGTTCAAGGTTGCCGAAATCCGGCTGTCCTGCATTTCGGAAAGCAGCGAGTAGTCGTGGGCGATCACCTCAAGCGCTTCGAGCACTTGCGGCTTGAGCGCGGCCTCCATCGCAGCGAGCGACATGTTGGCCTGTTCGTCCTCGTCGTCGTCATCATCCTTGGCAATCGGGTTGCCGTCGGCATCAAGCTCGGGGCCGGTGTCGGCCTTTTCTTCGGTCTTGGCAGCGGTGTCGACGACGGGTTCGGAAACCTCTTCGCCGTCTTCGCCCATCTGGTTGCCGAATGTCGCTTCGAGGTCGATGACGTCGCGCAGCAGGATTTCTTCGCTCAGAAGTTCGTCGCGCCAGATGGTGATCGCCTGGAAGGTCAGCGGGCTTTCGCAGAGGCCTGCAATCATCGTGTTGCGGCCGGCTTCGATCCGCTTGGCGATGGCGATCTCGCCCTCGCGGCTGAGCAGTTCGACGCTGCCCATCTCGCGCAGGTACATGCGCACGGGGTCGTCGGTCCGGTCGAGCTTTTCCTGACCCGTGGCGCCCAGCGTCAGGTCACGGGTGCCTTCGGTTGTCGTGACCTCGGTCGAGCCTTTTTGCTCTTCTTCCTCGGCCTCTTCATCCTCGATGATGTTGATGCCCATTTCGGACAGCATCGACATCACGTCTTCGATCTGTTCGGAACTCACCTGGTCGGGTGGGAGCACCGTATTCAGCTGATCGTAGGTGATGTAGCCCTTTTCCCGGGCTTCCGAGATCATCTTTTTGACCGCGGCCTGGCTCATGTCGAGCGAGTGGGCGCTGTCCTGATCTTCGGTCTTGGCGTCTTCGTTCGTGTCTTTCGCGGCCATACTGGGCTCCTTTACCGGGGCTCCTTGGCGATTCGTCCCCGCGAATCGCTGCCAGAAACATTTAGTGCTTTGGGTGATTCGGCCACCCGTGTAAGCGCATTTTCTTTATGTTTTGAGACCAAATCGCATCAGTTACGGCGTTTGGAGAAGCTGATCTGGTCCATCAGGGCCGCAAATGCGTCCCGTTCACTGCGACTGATTCGGGCACCGTTGTCGCCCGTCTCGTATTCAGAATCGTCTTCTTTCCCGCTGCGGCTGGCCTGGGTTGCGGCTTGGGCCGCTTGAGCGAGGCGCCATGTCACGCCTTCATCCGCTACACCTTCCAGGTCCTGCACCGCATCCGCGATCTCGGCATTCAATCCCTTTGCCGCGCTGAGTTTTGCGAGCTCTTCGGCCACGGTCATACGGGCCATGTCGGCATCGCCGGGTGTGCGGATACACGGGACAATTGCCACATGGCGTGAAGACAGCAGGTTATCAAGGGCTTCCGGGCCAAGTGCGGCGAAAATGTTTTCGCGCAACACCTCTGAACCCGCGTACGCATGGCGCAGAATCAGGTCGCGCAATACGGCGTGGTCTGGATCATTGCAGGCGAGGCTTTCGAGCCCGTTTTCGAAGTCTTCGGCCACTTCGGGGGTGCAGATCAGCGCCGCGAGGATGACCGTTTCGCGCAGGTGATCGGTGACCTGTGCATTGCCTGCGGCAAGCGCCGAGCTTTTGGTGCTGGCCATCGGCACGGGCGGCGCCTGCCAGCCACGACCGGGTTGCCAGTTGCGCTTGCCCCCCTGCCCGCCGCCGCGTTGGGGTCGGAACAGTTGCCAGCGCAGGTCCTTGATTTCCTGTCCGTAGTGCTGGCGGATCGACGGATCCTTGATCAGAGTGATCTTGTCGCGAAGCGCCTTGTCCAGCGCGGCCTTGCGTTCGGGGCTGTCGAAGCTCTTGCCTTCGGTCTCGCGCTGCCAGAGCAGTTTGACCATGGGCATCGCGTCGTCGAGCAGCTTTTGCAGCGCGCCCGCCCCTTGGGCCTTGAGCAGGTCGTCGGGGTCCTGACCATCGGGCATGAGGGCAAAGCGCAGGCTCTTGCCTGCCTCAAGCATCGGGAGCGCCAGGTCGATCAAACGCATCGCGGCGCGCAGGCCTGCCTTATCTCCGTCGAGCGCGATGATCGGTTCGTCGGCGATGCGCCAGAGCATGGCGAGTTGGTTCTCAGTCACCGCCGTGCCGAGGGGGGCGACGGAGGCACCGAAGCCGTGTTCGGCAAGCGCGATGACGTCCATGTACCCTTCTGCCACGATAAGGGGCTGCCCCTTGCCTGCCGCCGTCCGTGCGGGGCCGTGGTTGTAGAGGCTGCGCCCCTTGTCGAAGAGTTCCGTTTCGGGCGAGTTCAGGTATTTGGCGTTGTCGTTCGGGTCCATCGCACGCCCGCCAAATGCGATGCAGCGCCCGCGCGCGTCGCGGATCGGGAACATGATGCGGCCACGGAACGTGTCGTAGGGTTTGCCACCCTTTTGACTGGGCTTGGCAAGGCCTGCGCCGAGGATCAAGTCGTCTTCGACACCCTTGCCCTTGAGCACGTCCCACAGCCCCTGCCAGGCATCGGGGGCAAAACCGATTTCCCAGCGGTCCTGTGCTTCGGGGTTGAGCCCGCGGCGTTCCAAGTAATCGCGGGCAGGTCCGGCGGCGCCGGTTTTCAATTGCAGGCGGAAATGCTGAACGGCCATTTCCATGACGTCGGCAAGCTGGGTGCGTTTGTCCGCCTTTTCCTGCGCGCGCGGGTCGCGTTCGGGCATGGGCATCCCGGCCTCACCGGCGAGGATTTCGACCGCCTCCATGAAACCCACATTCTCGGTCTCGCGCACGAAGCTGATGGCGTCGCCCTTGGCGTGACAGCCAAAGCAGTAATAATAGCCCTTGCGATCATCGACGTGGAAGCTGGCCGTCTTTTCGTGGTGGAACGGGCACGGCGCCCAGAGGTCGCCCTTGCCCTGGTTGGACTTGCGCGCGTCCCACATGACCTTACGCCCGACAACCTGTCCCAATGACAGGCGGGTGCGCAGTTCATCCAGAAATCCAGGGGGCAGGCTCATGGGCTTAATATTGGGCGCGCAGGCGCCCGAGTCGAGTCACTGCTGGAGGCAAAGCTCGCTCCATGCGTCCGCGAGGCTTTCGTTGCGGATGATCTTGCGCGGCTGTTCGTAGACCCAAGGAGCAATCAGCGGGATCGTGTTGTTGTATTTTTCCGGCCAGGTGGGGCTTTGGGCGAGGATGTGGTCCTGCACCTCACGCTCCTTCACCCGGTCCAGGCGAGCCTGCTGGACAGCCGCAACCACTTGCGATTGCAGGGCGCAGCTTTCTTCCTTGGTTTCCTGTGCAAAGGCTGGGGCCGCGACGAAAGCGAGTGCGGCGGCGGTTGCGAAACGGATCATGGGCGGGCTCCGGGAGATTGGAATCGGTTTGCGCTGTTTTACCCGCGCACTGCGACGCTTGCCATGGCCCTTTCCAGATCGTGAAGCAGGGTGCCCGCCATTGAGCGGAACACCAGGAGCAGGAATGTGTCGGCGCCGATGCGGGTGACCGAGCCGGTCATGTGCTGGATCTGGGTGCGCGCAGTGTGACCGCGTTTGAAGTTGGCCGGCGACAGGTCGAGCGGGATCAGGCGGGCGAGCACGGCCTCGGCGTCGGCTCCGCCCAGGGTGACGGCAGTCCACGCATCCGATTGATCCGTCAGTGCCGCGTGTTTGGCGAGGCCTGCGTCGGGATCTGGCCCAGCGAGCAGGACCATGTCGCGCCCGAACCAGATGGCACGCGCGCCGTCCTTGCCAGTCGCGCGGTTTGGTGCGGGCCAAGCCATGCCGTGGGCGGTCTTGAACGTGTCCGCGATCTTGGCCCCGGCATAGGGCGCGATGGAGGTCAACGTGCCGAGGTTTGCCTCGGTTACGGTGCATGTGCCGATGGTGACCGGTTCCATGCTATCAAGCGGAGTCTTTGCGATCAGGTCAGCCACGGGTGCGCTCCCCCTTCGGATCAAAGAACACCGGGTCGCACAGTTCGACGCGGGTTTGGATGCCGCGCACATGGTCGACCATGTTCAGAACGTCGCCGTGGCGCGAGAGGCCGTCAGTGACAAAGCCCAGTCCGATGAAGTGCCCGAGCGTGGGTGAGAAGCCCACGGACGTGACATAGCCCTGATCGTGTTCGGCCACAGGCTCTGCCCCATCCGTGTAAATATGCGCGCCTGCTGTCAGCTGCTTGACCGGACCCACGGGTTTAAGCCCCACCAGCTGCGCGCGGCCTGCTTCTGTGAGACCCGGGCGCTGCGCCATGGTGGCGCCGATGAAGTCTTTCTTCTCGGACAGCATCCGCGCCATGCCAATGTCCTGCGCCGTCACGCGACCGTCGATTTCGGAGTGGGTGATGAACCCCTTTTCGATGCGCAGCACGTTCAGCGCTTCCATCCCATAGGCGCCACCGCCCAGGCTTTCAGCTCGGGCGACGAGCAGACGGAAGAGACTGTCGCCGTAGCGCGACGGTACAGCCAGTTCGTAGGCATGTTCGCCAGAAAAGGAGATGCGGAAGAGCCGCCCTTTGACCCCTTGGACCGTGACCGGACCGCACGACATGAAGGGCCATTTGCTGTCGTCGATTGCGTCATCAAGCAGGCCATTGAGCAGTTCCCGAGACTTCGGCCCGGCCACTGCGAACTGCGCCCATTGCTCGGTCACGGACATGATCCGCACGTCCCATTCGGGATGCAGCGCCTGCGTGACGAATTCCAGATGCCGCATGACCTGCCCAGCGGCTGCCGTGGTCGTGGTCATGACGTAGTGGTTTTCACCCAGCCGCGCGGTGGTGCCGTCATCCATGAGGTGCCCGTCTTCACGCAGCATGAGGCCGTAGCGCACGCGGTTCTCTTTCAGGGTCGAGAACATGTTGGTGTAGACGAAGTCGAGGAGCTTGGCCGCGTCTGGCCCCTGGATGTCGATCTTGCCCAGCGTGCTGACATCGCAGATGCCGACGGCGTTGCGGACCCATCCGACCTCGCGGTCGCAGGACTGGCGCCACGTCTTTTCATCCGGCAGCGGGAAGTGGGAGGGACGGTACCAGAGACCAGCCTCGATCATCGGCGCACCTGCCGCCACGCTGGCCGCGTGGCTGGTGGTCTTGCGTTCGGGAGCAAATCCTTTGCCTTGCGCCCCGGCGCCGAGGGCGGCAAGTGCCACCGGCGTGTAGGGGGGACGGAACGTGGTCGTGCCGGTTTCGGGAATGCCGCGCCCCGTGGCATCGGCCAGCAGTGCCAGTGCCGCGACGTTCGAGTTCTTGCCCTGATCGGTCGCCATCCCTTGGGTGGTGTAGCGTTTCATATGCTCGACCGAGGTGAAGTTTTCCTGTGCGGCCTGTTTGACGTCTTTCACGCTCACATCGTTCTGGAAGTCGAGCCAGGCGCGGCCCTTGCCCGGCACGGCCCAGAGCGGCTCCAGCGCGTAGTTGCTGTCGTCAGCCTGCGGGATCTTGATGTCAGGGGCTGTCATGCCTAGCGCATCAAGGCTCGACCTGGCAGCGGCGACGCCTTCGGACAAGCACGAAGCGGTCGAGAACGCGCCATTGCAGGCTCCCGCTGTTTCCATGCCCGGAATCGCACCGGGGGTCGGTACGAAGCTGGCAATGCGCTCGTCCCAAGTGGGTCGCCCGTTCATGTGGCATGTCATGTGGACCGTCGGGTTCCAGCCACCGGACACGGCGAGGCAATCGGTTGCGATCTTTTCGGTGCCCGTGGCGGTCGTGACGCGGATGGCTTCAAGCCCCTTGCGACCCTCGGCACCCGTGACAATGGCCCCCGACATCAGGCGGTAATCGCCCAGCGCTTGCGCGTCCTTGCGGCTGTCGATCACGGCGGCGATGTGCACGCCTGCGTCCTGCAGGTCCATTGCCGTGCGGTGCGCATCGTCATTGTTGGCAAACACGGTCACCGCCTTGCCCGCGCTCACACCGAAACGGTTGAGATAGGCGCGCACGGCACCTGCCGCCATGATGCCTGGGCGGTCGTTGTTCTGGAAGGCGATGTGCCGTTCGATGGCCCCTGCGGCCAGGATCGAGCGTTTGGCGACGATGCGCCAGAAGGTTTCCTTGACCCCGCCCGGCGGCACGCCGTTCACGTGATGCGAGACCCGCTCGAGCGCGCCAAAGGTGCCGCCATCATGAGCGCCCGTCACAGTGGTGCGGGGCATCAGGCGGACGTTGTCCATCGCGGCCAGTTTCGACACCATATCTGCTGCCCAGTCGGCACCGGGCTTATCGTCGATTGTGAGGGTCTCTGCATTCAGACGACCGCCCATGCGGCTGTCTTCGTCGGCAAGGATGACCTGCGCACCTGCCTGCGCGGCTGTCCAGGCCGCCATCAGGCCAGCAGGTCCGGCGCCGATCACAAGAACGTCGCAGAAGGCGTACGCCTTTTCGTAATGATCGGCGTCTTTCTCACCGCCAAGCGCGCCAAGTCCAGCGGCGCGGCGGATGAAGGGTTCGTAGACCTTTTCCCAGAACGCGCGCGGCCACATGAAGGTCTTGTAGTAGAAACCAGCGCCCAGAAAGGGTGCTGCGAGATCATTGATACTCAAAACGTCGAAACCGAGCGAAGGCCACGCATTCTGGCTGCGCGCCTCGAGCCCGTCATAGAGTTCCTGCACGGTCGCGCGCACGTTCGGATCGGTGGCGGGGCCGCGCCCGATGGTCACAAGGGCGTTGGGTTCCTCCGATCCGGCCGTCAGGATCCCGCGCGGGCGATGGTACTTGAACGAACGGGCAACGTGGCGCACGTCGTTCGCAAGCAGGGCCGAGGCCAGCGTATCGCCCGCAAAGCCATGGTAGGTCCTGCCGTCAAAGCGGAAGGACAGCCGCTGCTTACGGTCGATCAGCCCCTTGCCTTCAACCCTCATTGCTTGACCTCCCGCGCAAGCTCCACGCTCTTGATCTCGTGCGTGGACACATTGCGCGTCACCTTCAGCCAGGCGCCGCAACCTGCATCATGGCTCCACACCTCCTCCAGATCGCCCGCCGGGTTCTCGCGCAGGTGCAGGTAGTTGTCCCACGCGGCCTCTCCGGCATCGGGTGCCGGACGGTCCAGCATCACTGCCGCACCTTGATAATAGAACTCGCGCCGGTCGCGCTCACCGCATATCGGACACCGCAACCGCATCAGACGTCTCCAAGTGGGCGCAAGGTCCACCCCTTCCCTGTTTCAAAAAAATCCCCGCCGGAGGCTCCCGTCATCTCAACCCTCCCTAGTGCAGATTGTGCTGAGACCCGGTGGCCTCTTCATCCATGATCCCGCGCCCCGTGCGGAAGCGATCCAGACGATGACGGACGGTTGTGGGGTGCGGATTGCCGGTGGCCAACAGATGCGCGAAGGTATGCCCCGAGGCCGGCGTGGCCTTGAACCCGCCATAGCACCAGCCGCAATTGACAAAGAGCCCGTCGATGTCCGTCTTGTCGATGATGAAGGAGCCGTCGGGCGACATGTCCATCACTCCGCCCCAACTGCGCAGGACCTTAGCCTTGCCGATCGCCGGCATCAGCGTCATCGCCGCCTCGGCCACATGCTCGACAAGCGGCAGGTTCCCGCGTGAAGCGTAGCTGGCATACATGTCCAGATCGCCGCCAAAGACCAGCCCGCCCTTGTCGGACTGGCTGATGTAAAAGTGGCCCATTCCGTAGGTGATGACGTGGTCGATGCAGGGTTTCAGCCCTTCGGTGACAAAGGCCTGCAAGACATGACTTTCGATGGGCAGCCGCATGCCCGCCATTGCCGCGACCTGAGACGACCGGCCCGCAGCCACCATCCCGACTTTCTTGGCACGGATGGGCCCCTTGGTCGTCTGCACGCCCTTAACCACGCCATTTTCGACGTGGATGCCGGTGACCTCGCATTGCTGGATCAGGTCGACGCCACGGTCGCTGGCAGACCGGGCAAAGCCCCAGGCCACCGCGTCGTGGCGCGCGGTACCGCCGCGTTTGTGGTAGAGCCCGCCATAGATCGGAAAGCGGGTCTGTTCGAAGTCGAGGAACGGCAGCAGTTTTTCAACGCCCGCCCGGTCAAGCATCGCGCCATCATCGCCCTGCCCGCACATGGAGTTGGCCCGGCGCACAAAGGCGTCGCGCTGCCCGTCCGAATGGACAAGATTAATGATGCCGCGCTGGGAGTGCATGACGTTGTAGTTCAGGTCTTCTTCCAAACCCTCCCACAGCTTCAGCGAGTGCGAGTAGAATTCGGAATTGCCCGGCAGCATGTAATTGGCGCGCACGATGGTGGTGTTGCGGCCTACGTTGCCGCCACCGAGGTAGCCCTTTTCCAGCACGGCCACATTGGTCAGCCCGTGTTCCTTGGCGAGATAATGCGCCGTTGCCAGACCATGACCGCCGCCGCCGATCAGGACGATGTCGTATTCGGGCTTCGGCTCGGGATTGCGCCAATGCGGCCCCCAGCCCTTGTTTCCGGTCAGCCCTTCGGTCAGAACCTTCAGCCCTGAAAAGCGCATGTGCCCCTCCGCCTGCGTGCAGGCTCCACCATGATCATACCGCTTGGTGTAGCAAGAGGTGTGTGACCGCCTGCGGCACTTTTCGACACGGGCTGGTCTGGCAGCGACTGATTATGCAGCGCGACCGTTCCGACACGCGGCACCCGTAAGAACCGGGTGCCGCAGATGATATGGATCGGAGCCGCCGCGCCGTCGTCAGAGCCCCTTGGCCCGGTAGCTGTCCGCGACCTTGCCGATGGCCACAAGATAGGCGGCTGTCCTCAAGTCATCGACGTCTTCGCGCCCGTGCCAGACCGAGGCCATGGACTGGTAGGCCGCGCGCATCGTGTCGTCGAGACCGGAGCGCACAAGCTCCAACTCGTCTGCGCCGCGCAGATACTTGTCCTTGAAGTCCGGCGTGATGGTCCAGGCGTCCCCTAGATGGCGGCTGAGACGTTCGAGCTCATCGACAACAAGCTGGTGCCGCGCCTCTTCCTGGCGGCGTTGCATGCGGCCAAAGCGGATGTGGCTGAGGTTCTTGACCCACTCGAAATAGGACACGGTCACGCCGCCCGCGTTCGCGTACATGTCCGGGATGATGACCGTCCCCTTGTCCCGCAGGATGGCGTCGGCGCCCGCGGTGACGGGGCCGTTCGCAGCCTCGATGATCAGCGGTGCCTTGACCTCCTTGGCGTTGGACAGGTTGATCACCCCTTCGAGCGCGGCGGGAACAAGGATGTCGCATTCCTTTTCCAGAACGGACGACCCATCTTCGACAAAGGTGCCATCGGCGTAGCCGGACACCCCGCCATGCCGCGCAATCCAGTTGCGTATGGCTTCGACGTCCAGACCGCGATCATCGACCAGCGCGCCATCGCGCTCGATGATGCCGACAATCTTGCAGCCGTCCTCTTCGCTCAGGAACTTGGCGGCATGATAGCCCACATTGCCGAGGCCCTGCACCACGACCGTCTTGCCGTCGAGCGTGCCGGACATGCCAGCCTTCTTCACGCCTTCGGCGTCGCGGAAGAACTCGCGCAGCGCGTATTGCACGCCCCGCCCGGTCGCTTCCGTACGGCCCTGGATGCCGCCCGCATTGGTCGGCTTGCCGGTTACGCAGGCCACGCCGTTGATGTCGGTCGTGTTCATGCGCTTGTACTGGTCCGCGATCCAGGCCATCTCGCGCTCGCCCGTGCCCATGTCGGGGGCGGGCACGTTCTGGGCGGGGTTGATCATGTCGCGCTTGATCAGCTCATAGGCAAAGCGACGGGTGATCAGCTCCATCTCGTGCTCGTCATATTCGCGCGGGTCGACATGCAGCCCGCCCTTGGACCCGCCAAAGGGCGCTTCGACCAGCGCGCATTTGTAGGTCATCAGGGCAGCCAATGCCTCGACCTCGTCCTGGTTCACGCCCAGCGCAAAACGGATGCCGCCTTTGACCGGCTCCATATGTTCGGAATGGACGGAACGGTAGCCGGTGAAGGTCTGGATCTGGCCGCGCAGCCGCACACCGAAGCGCACCGTATAGGTCGCGTTGCACACGCGTATCTTTTCCTCGAGCCCCGGCGGCAGGTCCATGAGGGCAACGGCCCGGTTGAACATGATGTCAACGCTTTCACGGAAACTGGGTTCATTTTGGGGGCTCATCCGGGATCTCCTTTTTCCGGCACGACTCACTTCGGATCGAGTCTGTGAAGCCAGCCTATGACGGTTCCGTTAATGGGTGCGACTTTTTTGTGCGATTTGGGAACAGGGCGGCGAACGGGCGCAATTCCCATCAAATCGTAAACAGTCGAGCATACGCTGCCGGATTGACTACAATGCGATTGAAATCTCCCCACAGCTTTCCCGTTTCTGCCCGAATTCAGCCACATTCGAGGGCCACACCAATCATCGGACGAAAAGGCTGTTCAGGCCTGAGATGACCAAAACAACAAGGTGCTCGAAGCCAATGAAGTGGACACGGAAATTGACAACGAAGGCGGGGCTGAAAAGCAGCGTTGCCGGATTTGCACGGGACGAGTCGGGGGCTATGACCATCTTCGCCGTCGCGATGTTCTTTATGATGATCCTCGTGGGCGGTATCGGGGTCGACCTGATGCGCAACGAAATGGAACGCACGCGCATGCAGGCCACGGTGGACCGCGCCGTGCTGGCTGCCGCCGACCTGGACCAGCCGCTGGATGCCGAAGACGTGGTGCGCGACTATTTTAACAAGTCGGGCATGAGCGACTACCTCAGCTCGGTGACTGTGGACGAGGGTTTGAACTTTCGGACGGTCACGGCCACCGCCAACATGACCACCACAACGCAATTCATGCGCCTGATGGGCGTCGAGTCGCTGCCGGTGCCGGCCAAGGCGCAGGCCGAAGAGCGTGTGTCGAACGTCGAGATTTCGATGGTGCTCGATATCTCCGGTTCCATGGGTTGGAACAACAAGATGGCGAACCTGCAAACTGCAGCCAAGTCATTTGTCGACACTGTGATCAGAGACGAAAATGACGACCTGATCTCGGTCTCTCTGATCCCATACACCGCGCAGGTGAATGCCGGTTACGACATCTTCTCGCGCATGGAAACGAACCATCTGCACAACTACTCGTACTGCATTGACTTCGAGATCGCGGACTTCTCCGAAGCCGGGCTCAATCTCGACAATGAATACGAGCATATGCAGCACTTCGACGAAGGCTGGAACTACTCCAACCCGGTCAGCAACCCCGGTTGTCCCAAGCGGAGCTACGAAGAGATTGTTCCGTTCAGCCAGAGCGCGACCAAGCTCAAGAACACGATCGACGACTATCGCGCACGCGCCAATACGTCGATCCACCTGGGCATGAAATGGGGTGTCGCGTTGCTGGACCCGACATTCCGTCCGATCACTCAGGATCTTGCACAGGCAGGGACCGACGTCGTGGATGACGCATTTGCCAATCGGCCGGCATCCTACAGCGATCCGGAAACGCTGAAGACGGTCGTGCTGATGACCGATGGTCAGAACGTGGACACAACGCGCATCCAGCCATGGTACTACGCCAACTCCTCGCACTATGCGCACTGGAGCAGGTATCCGCTGCACTGGTATCTGAACAACTACGTTGGTCACAGCTGGAACAACTGGCGCTACACCAAATACACGTCCGCGCAAGCCGACGCGATGCTTGAGGACATCTGCGACGCCGCCAAAGAAGAAGGCATTGTCGTCTGGTCCGTGGGCTTCGAAGTTACCGACTATTCTGCTGGGGTCATGGAAAATTGCGCCTCCTCGCCCAGCCACTTCTTCCGGGTGGAAGGCGTCGAAATCACCGAAGCCTTCGAGGCAATTGCCAAGCAAATCAACCAACTGAGGCTGACCCAATGACCTTCAATCCCAAATCGTTTCTGCGCCGGTTCCGGCGTGAGGAAGACGGCCAGATGGTGGTGGAATTCGCCCTTGCCATTCCCTTGATGTTCACCCTGTTCATGACGTCGGTCGAACTCGGCATCTACCAGGTGCGCCAGGGCTTCCTCGACCGGGGTCTCGACATGGCGGTGCGCAACGTCCGCCTGAACACCACGGCCAACTATTCGCACAGCGACATCAAGCAGATGGTCTGCGAGTTCTCCGGCTTTCTTGAGGACTGCGACAACGCCCTGAAGCTTGAGATGATGCCGGTGTCGGCGCGTTCCTTTGCTGGCTTCCCTAACTCGATCGATTGTGCCGACGTGTCCCTGCCGGTCACTCCGTCGACCACCTTTGTGCACGGCAGCGAGCACGAATTGATGATGCTGCGGGCGTGCTATTCGTTCCAGCCCGTCTTTCCGATGACCGGACTGGGAGCCTCGTTCTCCAAGGATGGCGCGGGCCGGGTCAAAATGACCGCAATGTCCGGATTTGTGCAGGAGCCAAGCTGATGAAACGCCTTATCAACAATCTGCGGGTCTTCCGCGACGAGGATCAGGGCAGTATCGCCATCGAAACGGTGATCCTTATCCCGCTCCTGTTCTGGGCCTACCTGTCGATGTTCGCGATCTTCGACTCCTATCGCCAACACTCGATCAACCAGAAGGCAGCCTATACCCTCGGCGACATCATTTCCCGGGAAACGACGCCGCTGGACAACAGCTACCTCGATGGCACGCAGAAGATATTTGCCTATCTGACCAACAATGCGACGAGCAACGTCGCAATCCGGGTCACGAGCGTGAAGTACGATGCTGTGAACGACGTCTACAAGCGTGACTGGTCCAGGGCGCGCGGATGGAAAAAGGGCCTGTCACACAACGAGGTCAACAGCCTGAAGCACCTGCTTCCAGTGCTGCCGCACAATGAACGTGTGATGGTTGTCGAAACTTTCGCCAAGTATGACGCCCCGTTCGAAACAGGGCTGAAGGACCGCGAAATCGAGAACTTCGTCTTCACCCGCCCGCGCTATGCGCCGCGCGTGCTGTGGACCAACGACTAGGACCGATCAGACGACCGTTCTGCAATCATGGCCGAGAGGATCTCGGCCATGAATTTTGCCTGATGACCCGGTGTCATGCCGCCGACGCCGACGCGATTTCCCAGACGCCACCAGAGGCCGGGACGCCAAGCGCGTTCGCCCGAGTGGGTCAAGCGCAAAAGGAAACCGTTTGATGGCTTGAACGCGAACATGCCGCGATCAAGCGATGCGATGTCTGCGGTGCGTGCCACCACCTGACCCGAGCTGTCCCGCAACTCTTCGGGCGTCAGCTCAAGCGTGAGCGCCGTTGCGCGGCGCATCTTTTCAGCGATCCAGAGCGAGCCGCCGCCCAGCGCAAGCAGGAAAATCTGCCAGCCGATCTCGGGCGGGCGTACGATACCCACATAGATCACCATCAGTGACAGGATCCAAAGTGACCCCACCCCCAGGATACGACGCCCTGGCGACGCATTGATCGTGGCGATGACCTCGCCCTCTTTGAAATCCAGTCCTTGCATGGCCCGCCCTTAGCTTGCGCATGGCAGGCGGGCAAGGTCGATCAGCGCCGCACGATGACTTCCGCGCCGGGTTCTTCGGGTTCGTCGTCGACCATTTCGGCGGGAAAGCCGGGTGCGGTGACGTCCAGTCCCGTCGCCTCTTCCAGCCGCTTGATGATGTTCGGTGACAACTCGCGCGGGCCAAAGCGCCCAATGGCGTCGTCAAAGAGCCGGATCAGGAGCGGGTTGAGGTCGAGCGGCACCCCGGCCCGATCCGCGACGTCCTGAAAGAGCCCGATGTCTTTGGCCACGAGATCCATGGTGAACGAGATGTCCCGCGACCCGTTCAGGATCACCTGGCTTTCGGTTTCATGCACGAAGGAAGTGCCGGAACTGATCGCCATCGCCTCATAGGCCACGCCAAGGTCCATCCCTGCGCCCTTGGCCACGGTCAATGCTTCGGCGCAGCTCACAAGGTTGGCCGTGGCAAGGTAGTTCGTCAGCACCTTCAGCACCGACGCGCTGCCCAGGTCGCCCGTATGCAGCACACGCCGCCCCATCGTCGTGAGCAGCGGCAGAATGCGGTCGAATGTAGGACGATCGCAGCCGGCAAAGATGCTGATATTGCCTGTATCCGCACGGTGACAGCCGCCCGAGACAGGGCAATCGACCGCCGCGCCGCCCGCATCAATGACCTGCGCGCCTATGCGCTTGACCTCGGCTTCGTCCGTCGTGGACATCTCCATCCAGATCTTGCCGGGTCCGACATGCGGCAGCATCTCGTCAATGACGGCAGCCGAGGCCGCGGGGCTGGGCAGGCAGGTGATCACCGCATCGCAGTGCTGCATCAT
This sequence comes from Tateyamaria omphalii, assembly GCF_019802125.1. Classification (GTDB taxonomy): domain Bacteria; phylum Pseudomonadota; class Alphaproteobacteria; order Rhodobacterales; family Rhodobacteraceae; genus Tateyamaria; species Tateyamaria omphalii_B. The sequence goes on along the minus strand of NZ_JAHVHT010000001.1, from coordinate 172,583 downwards.
GGCCGCCGGGCTTTGTCCGTCACGTGCGCCATCCGCCACCTTGGCAGCAACGAAATCGGCATTGAGATCGTGTACTGCCACATCATGGCCGTTTCGGATCAGGCTGCCCGACAGCTTGCCGCCCACATTGCCCAGACCAATAAAGCCGATTTTCATGGCCGCACTCCCTTTTCTATCGATGTCAGTGGAAAGGGAGGGGCCAGCGCTGTCCGGCTTGTTTACGACGCCGGTTCGAAGTTTTCGGCGTAAAAGCGATACCAGTTCCCGCCCATGATGCCCGCGACTTCCTCGTCGGACATGCCGGTGGTACGCAAGCCGGTTTCGATGTTGCCGAAGTCCCGGTTGTCACGAAACCAGTCGGGCTGCGGCGGGAAGCCGGGATTGGCGGCAGAGCCTTCGCCATAGTCGATCTCCTTCGACCAGCGCCCCACGCGCATCCACTCGACCACGCTGTCGGGCTGATCCTGGCAAAGATCCGAGCCGATGCCGATCTTGTCGGTGCCGTATTTCTCTGCCGTCCGCGCAACCGCTTCACAGAAGGATTGGAGCGTGCAGTTCGATCCGTCCTTGAGGTGGTGCGGATAGAGCGAAAAGCCCAGCATCCCGCCGTTCGAAGTGACCGCACGGATCACGTCATCGCGCTTGTTGCGCAGCGCAGGGTGCCAATCATACGGATTGGCGTGGGTGATGGCGATGGGCCGTTCCGAGATATCCGCCGCCTCAATGGTCGAGCGATCCGCCGAATGGCTCATGTCCACCACCAGACCAACCCGGTTCATTTCCTTGATCACCTGACGGCCCATCCGCGTGATGCCGGTGTCATCATCTTCGTAGCAACCGGTCGCGAGCAGCGACTGGTTGTTGTAGGTAAGCTGCATGAAACGCGCGCCGAGCGTGTGCACGATCTCGACCAAGCCAATATCGTCTTCGATAGGGCTGGGGTTCTGGAAGCCGAAGAAGATGGCCGTCTTGCCCTCCGCCTTGGCGCGATCAATGTCGCTGGCCTTTAGCCCTTTGATGATCAGATCGGGATACTGCTCGAACCACCGGTTCCACGTCTCGAAATTCAGCACCGTTTCGCGGAAATTCTCGTGGTAGGCGATTGTGACATGCACCGCGTCCACGCGCCCCTCGCGCATCTGGCGAAAGATCTTTTCCGACCAATTGCAGTACTGAAGATTATCGATGCGCACCGCTCAGTCCTTGCCCGTATCGTCTTTGTCCAGGTTGAAGGCCATCATCGCGCCTTGGCCGATTGGCGTGCTGGCAAAGGGACCGCCATGATAGAAATTGGCCGGATCCTGCGGATCAAGCACGCCAGCCTTGGCATAGATCTCCTTGGCGAACTGTTCGGCGTTGTCCTTTGGCCGATACCCCAGGTGACGCGCGCCCGAGTTGTCGACCGGGGCGCGGTCATTGTCGGAGACGCCATACACGATGGAGAACCCTGCGATGGGCGTGTCGACGGCCCGCTCGACCAGATGGATCATGTCGTCGTAGCTCAGCCACGACCCCACAGCCCGAGGGTTCGTGACATTGGCGCAGGACAGGATGCGCAGGCACACGGCCTCGATCCCTTCCTTGTCCCAGTACATGCGGGCGAGGTCTTCGGTGAAGCATTTGGCAAGGCCATAGAAACCGTCGGGGCGATGCGGCGCATCGATCCCGATGGCGTCGGTCTTGGGGTGCATTCCAACGGCGTGGATGGATGAGGCATAGACCACGCGCCGGACCCCGTGCCGCCGGGCGGATTCCCAGATGTTATAGGAGCCGATGAAGTTGGGGCCGAGCAGCGTGTCGAACGGCCCCTCGTCCACGAACGCGCCAAAATGCACGACCATGTCCGCGCCTTTGACCACTGCCTCCATCGCGTCGAAATCGGCAAGGTCTGCCTGCACATAGCTTTCGTCGGGCAAGAGCGTGTCGATCCCATCTGCGATGTCGGTGGACACCAATGTTTCGCATAGTTTCGACAACGGCTCGCGCAGGTAAGAGCCAAGCTTTCCGGCTGCACCGGTCAGAACGAGTTTTTTCATGTCAGCACCTTCAGATTACAGCCTGTTCCAGAATGGGGCGGCCTGTCGCAAGCCGGTCATATGCGAAAGGCGTCAGGTCGAGGCTGCGATATTCGCCATAGGTCAGCCATTCGGCGGTTCCCCGCCCCATGGCCGGAGATTGCTGCAAGCCGTGGCCGGAAAAGCCGTTGAGGAAGACGAAATTCCCGACCTCAGGATGCGGCCCTGTGATCGCGTTATGGTCGAAGGTGTTCATGGCATAGTGGCCCGCCCACTCGCTGGTCACCTTGATCGCTTCGAATTGCGGGATGCGCGTGGCGATGACCGGCCAGACGTGATTTTCCCATATCCCGTGATCCATCGCGAAATCGCTGTAGTCGACCGCAGGATCAATGTCTGAGTGCGCGCCCGCCTGATAGGTCCCACCCCCATTTTCGCGCACGTGTACGCCCGATGGGTCGATGGTCAGCGGCAGGTCACGGTCAAGCGGTTGTTCGGCCTTGAACACCCACGAATACCGCCTGCGCGGCTCGACCGGTACGTCGATGCCCGCCATTTGCGCGGTGCGCGCGGCGCGCGGGCCCGAGGCATTGACGACGTGCCCACAGGCAACGACTTCGCCACTGGCGAGGGTCACGCTGTCAATGCGCGTGCCCGACCCATCGCGGGTCATCGCAACCACTTCGTTCTCAATATACTCAACCCCACGCTCGCGTGATTGCCTGCGCCACCAGTCAAAGACGGCAGCCCCGTCCCAGTACCCCTCGTCTACCGTGTTGATGGACCCGAGCACGATGTCATCGACGTTATAGAACGGATAGGCTGCCTTGATCTCATCCGGCGTCATCAATTTGGTTGCGGCCCCTGCCGCGTGTTGTACCTTGATGTTCCGACGGAGGGTGTCTGCAAAGGCATCGGTGTCGGCAAGGTACATGTAGCCAAAGCTGCGAATGCCAAGCTCGGGCACCCGTTCATCGCCGCCCATGTAGGTCCTGATGTTCTTGACGAAGTCCGCGGCGAATTGGCTGATCCGCACATTCAGCTCGGTCGAGAATTGTTGCCGCATACAGCTGTTCGTGTGTGCGGTTGAGCATTGTGAATAGGTCGGATCGCGTTCCACCACCAACACCCGACCATTGAAGTCCGGGTTGTCCATCAGAAACCAAGCCGTCGACGCCCCCATGATCGCACCGCCGACGATCACCACATCGTACTGGGTGTGTTGCGGTACCTGTGCCACCTGTGTCCCCGGTTTGCAGCCCTCGATTGCGCCGACTGTGCTGCGGATATGCGTGCCGCACCAGCGCTTTGTTTGCCACCTGCCGAATTTTTGTGCGCCATGCACAGCCGTTAGGACATAAACCGCGCATCATGCGACATGAACGTGCAGCTAGTAGGTCGTGGATGGAACGCCCTGCCCCTGTCGCGCACCACATCATGCGTGACTGAAGATATGAAAATTGCTGTGATCGAACCCGATCCTGATCGTGCGCGCGACATCATTGACGCGCTGATGGAAGGTGGCTGGACCGACGTGGTCGTCTTGGGCGACGTGAGCGGATTGGCGCGAAAACTGGCCGCCCTTGATCCCGACCTCGTCCTGATTGATCTGGCAAACCCCAGCCGTGATGCGCTTGAGCAGGTCAGTGTTGCTTCCGAGGCGCAGAGCCGCCCCGTGGCCATGTTTGTGGACCGCTCAGATGACGAGATGACCCAGGCGGCCGTCGCGGCGGGCCTTTCGGCCTATGTCGTGGGTGAATTGCAGCCCGACCGGATCAAGCCCGTTCTGCAGACCGCCATTGCCCGGTTCCAGATGATGAGCCAGATGCGCAATGAGCTTGAGGCAGCCAAGCAAGCCCTTGCAGACCGCAAGACGGTTGACCGTGCAAAGGGCATGATCATGCGGGCCAAGGGCGTGGGCGAAGAAGAGGCCTATGCCCTTCTGCGCAAGACCGCCATGTCGCAGAACCGCAAGGTGATCGAAGTGGCACAGGCCTTGCTGACTGCATCGGACTTGCTGACATGAGTACCGCACGTCTCAATTGCGGCTACGTGCCGCTGGTCGACAGCGCTCCATTGATCGTGGCACAGGAGTTGAACTTTGCCGCCGACGAAGGCCTGTCGCTGAACCTGCTGCGCCAACCCTCATGGGCCGCGCTGCGGGACCTGCTCGCGCTTGGCCATCTGGATGCGGCCCATATGCTGGCCCCCATGCCCATCGCCATGTCGCTTGGCCTGAGCGGACCCATGGCGCGGATCGATGCACTGATGGTCTTGTCGGTGAACGGAACAGTCATCGGCGTGTCGAACGCGATGGCGGAGGCCATGCGGCGCAAAGGTTGGCCGGGCGGCTTTGCATCTCCGCAAGACACGGCCGGACCGATGCTGTCCGCGCTGGACAGACCGTTGCGCGTTGGCGTGCCGTTCCCCTACTCCATGCATCGGCTGCTGTTTGAATACTGGATCGGCCACACAGGTCTGGCGGATCTGTCGAAGATGCACATCATCACCACGCCACCGCCGTTGATGGCCGATGCCGTCGCTTCGGACGAGATCGACGTGTTCTGCGTGGGCGAGCCGTGGGGATCGGTGGCTGTCGGCAATGACGTCGGCGAGCTGATTCTGCCCGGTGCGGCGATCTGGGCACACGCGCCGGAAAAGGTTCTGGCCGCGCGGCACGCATGGGTCGAAGAGAACCCGAGCGTGGTGGGCGCGCTCATGCGCGCGATTGCGCGGGCTGCGGCGTGGCTCGACACGCCCAAGAACCGTCCGCTCGCCATAGAGATCCTCGCCCGCAGCGCGCATCTCGATCTGCCGCACGCAGCACTCGATCATGCCTTGATGGGCCGATTTGCCACCCAGTTTGGTGCCGCGCCCGTGGATGTCCCGGGCTTCCTGCGCTTTCACGACCGAGCGGCGAACTTCCCGTGGCGCAGCCAGGCCGCCTGGATCGGGGCCGAGATCGCGCGCCTTGCAGGCATCAACCGCGACCACGCTATCGCCATGGCCCAACGCGCCATGCGCCCCGACTGCTACCGCCAGCACCTTGGCCCCATCGGCGTCGACATGCCCGGCGCCTCCGCCAAAATCGAAGGCGCCCTCACCCACCCCATGGCCGTCGCGTCGACGCGGGGGGAGATGATTCTGGGGCCGGATGCTTTTTTTGATGGCGAGATTTTCGATTTTGGCGGTGCTGAGTGACTAGTTTTTGGGCAGTTTCTGCATTGCAGCGGAAATCTCTTGCTTACGACCAAAATCCAATTGGCGAGCGGCTCGGTGAGTCGCTACGTTGAGGTCAACGAAGCAAAGACGCTTCCCTCGGCCTCCACGATGGAGGCTCTATCAAGAGCAAAGCCGCTCGTTCTGCCTGCGCATACCTCCTCCCATGCGCTCCGTAGAACGGGCGGCTTTTTTGTTTAAAAAAGGACCGACAGGATGACCCGTCTCTTTACATTTGCAGGTGCCATGGCTGCCCTGCTTGGCACGGCAGCACATGCCGAGCTGCTGGATCTCGAAAAGGATGAGCTGAAATTTGGCTTCATCAAGCTGACCGACATGGCGCCGCTCGCCATCGCGTATGAAAACGGCTACTTCGAAGACGAAGGCCTGTTCGTGACGCTGGAAGCGCAAGCGAACTGGAAAGTGCTGCTGGACGGCGTGATCGACGGCCAACTCGACGGCGCACACATGCTGGCAGGCCAGCCACTTGCCGCCACCATCGGGTACGGCACCGAGGCACACATCATCACGCCCTTCTCCATGGACCTGAACGGCAACGGCATCACCGTTTCCAACGAAATCTGGGAAGAGATGAAACCTCACGTGCCGCTGATGGACGATGGTCGTCCGCAGCACCCGATCAGCGCGGAAGCTCTGGCGCCGGTCGTCGAAGACTACAAAGACCAAGGCCTGCCCTTCAACATGGGCATGGTGTTCCCTGTCTCCACTCACAACTACGAAATCCGCTACTGGCTGGCCGCCGGTGGTCTGGAGCCGGGCTATTACAGCCCCGACAACATCACCGGCCAGATCGGTGCGGACGTGCTGCTCAGCGTGACCCCGCCCCCACAGATGCCTGCAACGATGGAAGCTGGCACAATATATGGCTACGCCGTGGGTGAGCCATGGAACCAGCAAGCGGTGTTCAAAGGCATCGGCGTGCCGGTCATCACCGACTACGACATGTGGAAGAACAACCCTGAAAAGGTGTTCGGCATCACAAACGAGTTCGCCGAAGAATACCCCAACACCACGAAGGCCATCACCAAGGCGCTGATCCGCGCGGCCATCTGGCTGGACGAGAACGACAACGCCAACCGCGAGGAAGCGGTCGAGATTTTGAGCCGCTCGGAATATGTGGGCGCGGATTACGACGTGATCGCCAACTCGATGACCGGCTTCTTTGAATTCGAGAAGGGCGACCGCCGTCCGGCCCCCGACTTCAACGTGTTCTTCCGCTACAATGCGACCTACCCGTTCTATTCGGACGCCATTTGGTACCTGACCCAGATGCGCCGCTGGGGTCAGATCTCGGAAGCGAAGCCTGACCAGTGGTATTTCGACATGGCCGCCAAAGTCTACAAGCCCGAGATTTACCTCGAAGCCGCGCGGCTGCTGGTCGACGAAGGTTTGGCAAACGAAGCCGACTTCCCCTGGGACAGCGATGGGTTCAAGGCACCGACGCCCGCGGCCGACATCATCGATGGCATCGCCTATGACGGTAAAGCGCCCAACGCTTACATCGACAGCCTGCCCATCGGTCTGAAGGGTGACCAGAAGATCATCGGCAACGCGGTCGAAGGTTGAAAGCCATGACGGGGTGGGCAGCGATGCCCACCCTACGCTGCCTCGCAGCAATCCGGCCCCAACGGTGGGGCCTCTGCTTAGAAATTAGGCACGCTGCTGTGCCGCAAGAGCCCCCAACACCACGGTGTCACCCTGCGTGCACCCCCCGTACACCCCCTATGCACCGCCGCAGTGCAGCATAGCCCGCCAGACACAAGATATGGGGTTTTCACCGCCCCGCCCGATCCCGCCGAGGAGGCCCTGAAATGACCGCCATCGACCCATCCGATCTGGACGCCGCAGCGCGCGAAGAACGCAAGCAGCGGACGTTCACCCGCATCAACGCCGCCGACAAATGGTTCCAGGTTCTGGGCCTTGCCTGGCTGACCCCGGTGCTGAAGGCAGCCGCGGGCGATAACCCCAAGGCGCAGACCAAGGAAATCTGGCGCTTGCTGGGCGTTCCGCTTGTCGCCATCGGTTTTTTCCTCGTTGCATGGGCCTCGCTCGCACCGACGGTGCAGACATCGCTGGGTGCAATCCCTGGACCGGCACAGGTCTGGGAACAGGTGGGCAAGCTGCACGAAGATGCGCAGCGCGAGAAAGAGAAAGAGGCGGCGTTCTATGTCCGTCAGGACGAGCGCAACGCCAAGCTAATTGCAGATGGTCAGGCGGACCGTGTGAAAGAGCGCGTCTATACCGGCAAGCCGACTTACTACGACCAAATCTGGACGTCGATCCAGACGGTGTTCTTTGGCTTCCTGATCGCGTCGGTTGTCGCCATCCCGCTTGGCATCGCCGCCGGTCTGAGCCCGACGGTGAACGCGGCGATCAACCCGCTGATCCAGATCTTCAAGCCGGTGTCACCGCTGGCGTGGTTGCCCATCGTGACGATGGTTGTGTCGGCCACCTATGCCGCGGACGGCTTTTTTGCCAAATCCTTCCTCACTTCGGCCATCACCGTGACGCTCTGTTCGCTGTGGCCCACGTTGATCAACACAGCCCTTGGTGTGGCCAGCATCGACAAGGATCTGGTGAGCGTGTCGAAGGTTCTGAAAATGAACACCTGGACCAAGATCACCAAGCTGGTCCTGCCCTCGGCCCTGCCCCTGATCTTTACCGGCCTGCGCCTGTCCCTGGGTGTTGGCTGGATGGTTCTGATCGCCGCCGAGATGCTGGCTCAGAACCCCGGCCTGGGCAAATTCGTCTGGGATGAGTTCCAGAACGGGTCCTCGCAATCCCTCGCCAAGATCATGGTGGCCGTGTTCACCATCGGCATCATCGGCTTCCTGCTGGACCGCCTGATGTACGCCATCCAGTCCATGTTCACCTTCACGAACAACCGGTGATCGCCATGAGCATGATCGAGTTCAAAAACGTATCGAAGTATTTCGAGGCAGGGACCGAGCGGACGGAGGTTTTGAAAGACATCTCTCTGTCCGTAAAAGAGGGGGAGTTTCTGGTCCTCCTTGGCTTTTCGGGCACCGGCAAGACGACCCTGATCAACCTGATGGCGGGTCTGGATACCCCGTCGACCGGTGAGGTGACGTTCAAAGGCGCGCCCATCACCGGGCCGGGGCCGGAGCGCGGGGTGATCTTTCAGAGCTATTCGCTGATGCCCTGGCTGACGGTGAATGGGAATGTGGGTCTGGCTGTGGACACCATTTTTCCCAATCTGTCCAAGGCGGAGCGGGCTGAGAAGGTCGACCACTATGTGAAGATGGTTGGCTTGGGCCATGCCACGGGTCGCCGTCCTGCCGAGTTGTCGGGTGGGATGCGGCAGCGGGTGAATGTGGCCCGTGCGCTGGCGATGAACCCCGAGGTTCTGCTGCTGGATGAGCCTTTGTCCGCGCTGGACGCGCTGACCCGCGCCAATCTGGCTGACGAGATCGAGCATATCTGGGAAGCCGACAAGAAGACCTGTGTGTTGATTACCAATGATGTGGACGAGGCCATTATCCTCGCCGACCGCATCATTGCGCTGAACCCCGATGGTACGTTGGGTAACGAGTTCTCTGTTTCCATCCCCCGCCCGCGTGATCGCATGGAGATGAACCATAACGATCAGTTCAAGCGGTTGCGGGCGGATGTGACCAAGTACCTGATGGATGTGGGGATCGAGGCGAAGGTCGAGGGTACGAAGGTGCTGCCTGATGTGACCCCCATCCATGGTGTGCCATCGGCGGTGGCCGAGGCGCAGAAGGGCATGATCGAGAACCGGTTCCTCGATTTCTCGCAGCTTCACAAGGTGTATCCGACGCCGAAGGGGCCGCTGACCGTCGTCGAGGATTTCGATCTGAAGATCAACAAGGGTGAGTTTATTTCACTGATCGGGCATTCGGGCTGCGGGAAGTCGACCGTGCTGACGATGGCTGCGGGGCTGAACGAGATCTCCAAAGGGGCCATCAAGCTGGATGGTCGCCATGTGGAGGGTGCGGATCCTGAGCGGGCCGTGGTGTTCCAGTCCCCCAACCTGTTCCCGTGGCTGAGCGCCAAGGAGAACGTGGCGATCGGGGTGGACAAGGTCTATCCCCGCGCGTCGCGACAGGAGCGGCAGGATGTGGTGGAGTACTACCTTGAGCGTGTCGGCCTCGGCGATGCGATGGACAAGCAGGCGGCGGATCTATCGAACGGGATGAAGCAGCGGGTGGGCATTGCGCGGGCGTTTGCGCTGTCGCCGAAGCTGCTGTTGCTGGATGAGCCGTTTGGGATGCTGGACTCGCTCACGCGGTGGGAATTGCAGGAAGTGCTGATGGAGGTGTGGTCGCGCACCAAGGTCACGGCCATCTGCGTGACGCATGACGTGGATGAGGCCATCTTGCTGGCCGACCGGGTGGTGATGATGACCAACGGGCCGCAGGCGACCATTGGCAAGATCGTGGATGTTGATCTGCCCCGCCCGCGCACGCGCAAGGCGCTGCTCGAGCATCCGGATTACTACAACTACCGGCAGGACGTGCTCGATTTCCTTGAGGAATACGAGCACGGCGCGAAGCCCAAGCCGAAACCCAAAGCCATGGCAGCGGAGTGAAAGAGATGACACAGAACATCATCGTCATCGGTGCTGGCATGGCCTCGGGCCGTGCGCTGGAGCACCTGTTTGACGCGGGCGCGGACGTGAAGGTCACGCTGTTCAATGCCGAGCCGCGCGGGAACTACAACCGGATCATGCTGTCGCCTGTGCTGGCGGGCGACAAGACCTATGAAGAGATCGTGACGCACGATGCCGATTGGTACGAGGCGAATGGCGTCACTTGCCGCTTTGGTGAGCGGGTCGCGTCGGTGGACCGAGCGGCGAAGACAGTCACGGCGGAAAACGGCGACGTGCTGCCCTATGACAAGCTGATCTTCGGCACGGGGTCCAACCCGTTCATGATCCCCCTGCCCGGCCATGATCTGGACGGCGTGATCGCCTATCGTGATCTGGAAGACACCGAACTCATGATGTCGATGGGGCCACAGAACAAGGTTGTGGTCATTGGCGGTGGTTTGCTTGGACTGGAGGCCGCGGCGGGCATGGCAGCGCGCGGTGTAGACGTGACTGTCGTACACATCATGGGCCACCTGATGGAGCGCCAGTTGGATGAAGCCGCAGGCTATCTGCTGCGCAAGGCGCTGGTCGACAAGGGCATTACGGTGCTGTGTCAGGCGAATTCCAAGGAGATCCTTGGGGAAGACGGCAAGGTCAGGTCGCTGCTCTTGGATGACGGGACGGAGCTACCCTGTGACCTGCTGGTCATGGCGGTGGGCATCCGCCCCAACGTGGCGCTGGCGCAGGAAGCGGGCCTGGCGGTCGGCAAAGGCATCCATGTGAATGACCAGATGCTCACGTCAGATGAACACATCCTGGCCGTGGGCGAATGTGTCGAACACAACGGCGCGATCTTTGGCCTTGTGGCTCCGCTTTACGATCAGGCGAAAGTCGCTGCGCAGACGATCCTCGGCGAAGAGGCGACATTCGTTCAGAAGGAACTAAGCACCAAGCTGAAGGTGACGGGCTGTGACCTGTTCAGCGCTGGAGACTTTGCTGACGGTGAGGGGCGCGAGGACATCGTGTTCCGAGACCCGGGACGCGGGGTGTATCGAAGGCTCGTGATTGAGGACAACGTGGTTGTCGGGACCGTCATGTATGGCGACACCGCCGACAGCAACTGGTTCTTCGGCCTGATCCGCGACAAGACCGACATCGCCGAGATGCGCGATACGGTGATCTTTGGACCTGCCTACCAAGGGGGTGCCCCCGTGGACCCTTTAGCAGCCGTTGCAGCCTTACCGCGTGATGCGGAAATCTGTGGCTGCAACGGCATTTGCAAGGGCACCATCGTGGATGCGATCGAGGGCGGCGCAACCGACCTAACGGCCGTGAAGGCTGTGACCAAGGCGTCGGCTTCTTGCGGGACATGTACGGGTCTGGTGGAACAGGTTCTGGCCGTCACGCTGGGCGATGACTTCGTCATGCCAGCGGCGCAGTCGATCTGTGGCTGTACCGATCTGACGCATGAAGACGTGCGGCGGATGATCAAGTCTCAGGAACTCAAGTCCATGGATGCCGTCTGGCAGGAATGTGGCTGGAAAACGCGGGATGGCTGCCATGTGTGCCGCCCCGCCCTGAACTACTACCTGATTGCGGACTGGCCGCTGGAATATCTGGACGACCCGCAGTCGCGCTTCATCAACGAACGCAAGCACGCGAATATCCAGAAGGACGGGACGTTCAGCGTCGTGCCGCGCATGTGGGGCGGGATCACCACACCGGATGAACTGCGCGCGATTGCCGATGCCGCCGACAAATACGACGTGCCGACGGTGAAAGTGACCGGCGGTCAGCGTATCGACCTGTTGGGGGTGAAGGGCGAGGATTTGCCAGCGATCTGGGCCGATCTGAACGATGCCGGGATGGTGTCGGGCCACGCCTATTCCAAGGGGCTGCGCACGGTAAAGACATGTGTGGGCACCGATCACTGCCGCTTCGGGACGCAAGACTCGACGGGTCTGGGCATCAAGCTGGAGAAGGCTTTGTGGGGGTCTTGGACGCCGCACAAGCTGAAGCTGGGTGTGTCGGGCTGCCCGCGCAACTGTGCGGAGGCCACGTGCAAGGACATTGGTGTTGTCTGTGTAGACAGCGGCTTTCAGGTTGGTATCGGTGGGGCCGCGGGCATGGATGTGCGCGAGGTTGAGCGGCTGATTGATGTCGAGACCGAGGAAGAAACCATCCTCGTGATCAAGGCAATGACACAGCTTTATCGCGAGAACGCTAAGTATCTCGACCGTATCTACAAGTGGATGAACAAGGTGGGGTTGGATTGGATACGCGAGCGTATTGCAGATCCGTCAGAGCGTGATGCTTTGGCGGCCCGCTTTGATCTGTCACAGACCGTCTATCAGAAAGACCCCTGGGCCGAGCACGCCCAGAAGAAGGCCGCGGTTTACCGGCCTGTTGCGAACCTGACGCTGGAGGCTGCGGAATGACCGACTGGATTGATATTGCAGCCCTCGACGACATTCCCCAACGCGGCGCGCGCGTGGTGAAAACGCGGGCGGGGTGTGTGGCCGTGTTTCGGACGGCGGCGGACGAGGTTTTTGCCCTCGACAACGCCTGCCCGCACAAGCAGGGGCCACTGGCCGAGGGGATCGTGCATGGGTCTGCCGTGACGTGCCCCCTGCACAGCTGGGTCATCTCGCTTGAGACCGGGTTGGTACAGGGCAACGACGAGGGCCAGGTGGCGACCTATCCGGCGCGGGTTGAAGGCGGGCGCATCCTGCTGGATACCACGTTCCTGCAGGCGCGGTCTGCCGCATGAGCACCTGCACGACCTGCCCATACTGCGGCGTAGGTTGCGGTGTGATCGCGTCGCCTGACGGGACGATCAAGGGCGACGCGAAACACCCGGCCAACTTCGGGCGGTTGTGCTCCAAAGGGTCTGCTCTGGGCGAGACGATTGATCTGGATGGCCGATTGCTAGCCCCGACCGTGGGTGGGATTGAGACAGGGTGGGACGAGGCCATCGGGCTTGTCGCGCGGAAGTTCTCCGAAGCGATCCGGGATTATGGGCCGGAGTCTGTGGCCTTCTACGGGTCGGGTCAGTTGCTGACCGAAGACTACTATGTCGCCAACAAGCTGATGAAGGGATTTATCGGGGCGGCGAATATCGACACAAATTCAAGGCTTTGCATGGCGTCTTCCGTGGCGGGGCATAAGCGGGCCTTTGGGACCGATACCGTGCCGGGGACCTATGAGGATCTGGAAGGGGCCGATCTGATTGTTCTGGTCGGGTCGAACCTGGCATGGTGCCATCCGGTTCTGCATCAGCGCATTGCCGCGGCCAAGGAGGCGCGGCCCGAGATGCGGATCGTGAATGTCGATCCGCGGCGCACGGCGACGTCTCAGCTTGCTGATCTGCATCTGAGCATTGCGCCGGATGGGGATGTGGCTTTGTTCAACGGTCTTTTGGCGCATCTGGCGACGACGGGCCGGGTGAATCGGGACTATGTCGATGCCCATGTGAACGGGTTCGAGCCTGCCTTGGCCGCCGCTTATGCAACGGACGCAGCGGCGAGCGGGCTGTCAGCCGATGAGTTGGCGATCTTCTATTCCATGTGGGCGGGGACCGAGAAGGTTGTGACCGTCTATTCGCAGGGCGTGAACCAGTCGTCTTGCGGGACAGACAAGGTCAACGCCATTCTGAACTGTCACCTTGCCACGGGCCGCATTGGGCGTGCCGGGATGGGGCCGTTTTCTGTCACCGGCCAGCCCAATGCCATGGGGGGCCGCGAGGTGGGCGGTCTGGCCAATATGCTCGCCAGCCATCTGGATATTGAGAATGCAGAGCACCGGGCTGCGGTGCGGGCGTTTTGGGGAAGTCCGACGATTTGCGACGTGCCCGGACTGAAGGCCGTCGATCTGTTCAAGGCCTGTGCCGATGGTCGGATCAAGGCGCTGTGGGTGATGTCGACGAACCCGGCGGTGAGCCTGCCCGACGCGCAGGGGGTGGCGGATGCGATCGCCAATGTGCCGTTCACCGTGGTGTCGGACATCATGGCGCGGACGGATACCAGCGATCTGGCCGATGTGCTGCTGCCTGCCGCTGGGTGGGGCGAGAAGAGCGGGACGGTCACGAACTCCGAGCGCCGGATTTCGCGGCAGCGGGCGTTTTTGCCCGTGCCGGGGCAGGCGCGGCCGGATTGGAAGATCATCAGCGATGTGGCGGCGGCCATGGGCTGGGCGGAGGCGTTTGACTACAAGAGCCCTGCGGATGTGTTTCGGGAACACGCAGCGCTTTCTGCTGCAATGCGTCCGTTCGAGCGGGACTTTGACATCAGCGGGTTGGCGAAGCTGAGCGACGCAGACTATGACGCGCTGGCGCCTGTGCAGTGGCCGGTTCCGGCAGAGGGCAAGGGGCAGACCCGGTTTTTCGCCGACGGCAGCTTCTATCATGCGGATGGCAAGGCGCGTATGTTGCCACTGACCGCGCCCGCGCCGGTTGCGTCTGGTCAGTTCCACCTGAACACAGGCCGCAACCGTGACCAGTGGCACACGATGACACGCACGGGCAAAGCGCCACGGCTGGGCACTCATCTGGCGGAGCCATATGTGGAAATTCACCCCGCGGATGCCGCCGCGTTGAACCTCGATACAGCCGAGTTGTGCGTGCTCAGCGACGGCAACAACAGCGCCATTTTACGCAGCCTGCCGACAGATCGTGTCGCGCGGGGCAACCTGTTTGCGCCGATGCATTGGACCCGGCAACGCGCAACCAAGGGGACGGTGAATGCCGTCGTGCAAACAGGTACAGATCCTGTATCTGGTCAACCGGCCCTGAAATTCGGGCGCGTTTCAGCACGACGTTTCGGTGCGGATTGGTATGGGTTTCTTGCGTCGCAAAACGACATCTCCATGTCCGGAGACTATTGTGCTGTCGCCCGGACGGACACGGGCTGGCAAGCAGAGTTGGCCGGAGCATCGTCGCGGCCCGACGCAGAAACCCTATTGTCCAAACTGATTGGGCCATTGAACGGCAGCATCAGTGTCTTTTCGGATGCAGCGACCGAAACGCAGCGGATTGCGCACCGGATGGATGGGCGGCTGACCGCACTTCTGTTTCTGTCGCCGAAACCGGTGCAGCTTTCTCGGGCACATGCGATCTCTGCCATTGGTCAAGACCGCCCCGCAGTCTCGGCCCTCGCCGGGCGGGCGGCGGGCGCTCAAGCCGATCCCGGCCCAACGGTTTGCGCGTGCATGAGTGTTGGCCTGAACGATCTCAAACGGGCCATTGCGGATGGCTCAGCCACCGTCGAAGCCTTGGGCGACTGCACCGGCGCTGGCACCAATTGCGGTGCCTGCAAGCCCGAGCTGCAGGGCCTTCTTTTGCCCGCTCCCACCCCAGCCGTCGCCGCAGAATAGGAGACATGCCATGAAGACCTTTCCCATGTTCCTGACCATGACCGATCGCCGCGTTGTAATCCTGGGCGGCGGGGAGCAGGCGACGCAGAAATGCCGCCTCATGCTCAAGACCGAAGCGGAGATCGAGGTGTTTGCCCCGACCCTCGACGTGGAATTGCAGGCGCTGGCAGACAAAGGTCGGATCACCCACCGCACTGGCCCGATCACGGCAAAAGCGCTGCAAGGCGCGCCGCTGGTCTTTGTCGGCACCGGCTGTCCCGGCATCGATGCCGCCCTGCACGCGGTGGCCCGCGATGCGGGCGCGCTGGTCAATGTGGTCGACCAACCGGACCTGTGTGACGCCATCACTCCGGCCATCGTGGACCGGGACCCAGTGGTCGTTGCCATTGGAACAGAAGGCACGGCGCCGGTCCTGGCCCGTCAGGTCAAGACCGCGCTGGAGCGGATGCTCGACCCGCGTTTGGGCGATTTGGCAGCCCTTGCGGGGCGCTTGCGGGACTATGCGGCGCATCGGCTCGGGCCACGCCAGCGCCGTGACTTGTGGCGCTGGGTGTTCAACGGACCCTTGCGTGCACAGCATGCCCGCGAAGGCGACGCGCCTGTCGCCCGTGCAATCAAGGACGTGATCCGCACAGGCAAAGTGCCTGCCGCGGCCCCTGCACCTGTGGCCCTCGTTGGTGCTGGTCCGGGGTCAAGCGACCTGATTACCCTGCGCGGTGTGCAGCGGCTGCAAGAGGCCGACATCATCTTTTATGACCGGCTGGTCGATCCCGGCGTGCTGGAATTGGCCCGGCGCGATGCGGAGCGGGTGTTCGTAGGCAAGGAACCGGGCTGTCACGCATGGCCACAGGACAAGATCAACGCCGTTATCGTAGGTGCTGCAAAACGCGGGCAGCGCGTCGTGCGCCTGAAATGCGGCGACCCCGGCGTCTTCGCCCGTGGTGCCGAAGAGGCGGAAGCCCTGCAGGCCGCAAACCTTGAGTATGAAATCGTGCCGGGCGTAACGGCCGCCAGCGGCGCCGCGGCGGCGGTCGGCGGTTTTCTCACCGAACGGGGCAAGAGTGATACGCTGGTGCTGACCACCGGCCGTTGTGCAGACGGAAATGGTGTGCCCGATTGGGTAACGCATCTGACCCAGCGCAGCAATGTGGCCGTCTACATGGGTGTCGCGGCCGCGCCTAAGATCGCCGATTGCCTGTCACGGGCGGGATTGCTGGATCAGATCGATTTGACAGCCGTCAGCAACGCACAACATGCCGATCAGAAGGTTCTGCGTTGTGCGGCAAAGAACATGGTGGAGAAGTTGACCGAGGCCGGCATCGAAAGCCCCGCCATCCTGTTCCTGTCCCATCGCGACACCTCGACATGCGACATGGCTGAGCCGGTTCCTCATCTCGTGGCTGTCTGACACCCAACTCAGAAGGGGCGACGCGACGCGCGTCAGTCCCGCTTGATCGACCACACCATGGCGGTTTCGTAGCCCGCCATCTTCAGCAGTTCAATCTTTGAATGCCATGCGGCCGGGCACACCACAAAGACCGCGTCGATGCCTCGCGCCACGAAGGCCGCCTCTGCCGCGTGCAGAAGCGCGATGGCCCCATCGCCTGAATGCGCGAGCGTTTCGACATCGGCGAAGTCGGTATGGAAATAGTCATCAATGACACCGGTGCCGCCAATGTCATGGGCCGGCGGAAAGTGCAGCCGGGAGGCGGGCTGGGCGATCACGTATCCCCCAAGGGAGTCCGGTGGGCCGAGCACCATCATATCCCGGTCTGGCAAGGACAGGCTGCGCGTCATCCATGCGGCAAATCGGGTGTCGGCATCGACATGCGTCTCCCAGAACGGGTCGATGTCGAACAGGACCTGGCGGTGTTCTGCGCTTCGCGCAACGATACCGGAAATGTCCGCTTGCGTGGCGGAGCGTATGTTGGCGGGCCGCTCGGCGCCTGCCAGGCCGGTACGGGACAGATACAGCGTCAACGGGGCGTAGCCTCGCTCATCGAAAACGTCCTGCCAGGTTTCACTGGTCACCAACGAGGTCAGAATGATCTGGGCACCGGCATCCCGCAGAGCCTGTTCCGCAGCCTCAATCAATGCCTTGGCGGTGGTGTGCGCTGCACCCGGCGCGACAAAGGCGTCGGGCAGGATCAACCCAGGTTCGCCTTTCGAACCTGCATAGATCGGCGGCACCGGCAGCAGCATGGAGTGGACGACGCCGGTGATTGCGCCTTCGTGTTCTGCCACGTGCCAGATCTGCTGAAACGGTTGCTTGTCGGACGTCAGCGCGAAGGTGAGCGCCGCATGAATGTCAGCCGCCGCATCCTTGCCCATCTTCCAAAGGACTGCATCCACTGTCTGACGGTCAGCGGCGTCGGTGAGCAGCAGCTCGACAATGCCCGGAATGTCTTGCGGCGTGGCTTGGCGAATACTTGGGTGCATGTGCATGTCCTGGATCATGTGACGT
Source organism: Tateyamaria omphalii (assembly GCF_019802125.1). Classification (GTDB taxonomy): domain Bacteria; phylum Pseudomonadota; class Alphaproteobacteria; order Rhodobacterales; family Rhodobacteraceae; genus Tateyamaria; species Tateyamaria omphalii_B. The sequence continues at coordinate 154,921 of NZ_JAHVHT010000001.1, read as the reverse complement.
GAAACGCGGTGTCGAAGCGTGTATCGCCCTCCCGTACCGATTTGACAAAACAGGATATTTGCCTGAGCCTTTAGAAAATCTATCGGCTTGGGGCTGCGAATGACCCGACTCAATCTAAATGCGCTGCGTGTGTTCTCCGTCGTGGCGCGTCATGGGAACCTTCAACACGCGGCCGACGAATTGAACGTCTCGCGCGGGGCCGTGTCACAGCGGATCCGACGGCTGGAGCTCGACCTCGGTGTCGTCCTGTTACAGCGCGAAACACGGGGCGTGTCCCTGACGCCCGCCGGGGAACGGTGCCGGGCGGCGATTGACAACGCATTGGGCACGCTTGAAACGGCGCTCGTCGACATTTCGGGCGCAATGCGTGTGGATCATGTCACCTTGCACCTTGGCCCATCCACGGCTGCGAAGTGGCTGATGCCGCGGATGAAAGCGTTTTCCGACCGGTTTCCCGGTATCACCCTCAGAACCGAGGTGCACGACCGGATCCTGTCGCGAAACCTGGGGCGGAACGAGATTGCGATCTGGCCCGGCAAGGCGGCTGATCGCAACCCAACCCACCGCACACAACGCCTGGTCGACATCCGTCTCGTGGCGGTGTGCAGCCCCGACCTGATGCTCCCGCACACGCCGATGGCGCTCGACGAGCTGGTGGATTTGCCTTTGTTGCAGGATGCGCATCGCAGATGGGACGCGCTGTTCGGCATCATGGGACAGCACGCTCCGCGCAAGGTCCTGAATTTCGACCGCGCCGCGCTTGCACTGGACGCAGCCATGGAAGGGCATGGGATTGCCATCGCGCCGACCTACATGGTGGAGCGTGACATCTGTCAGAAGCGGTTGGTGGAGATCTGGGCGCACCCGGACCCGACGGATGACTGTCTTTTCGTGTCCTGGTCAGGAGAACATGGCGGCCAGCGCCATCTTGAGCGGATCGTCGACTGGATCCAAAGCGGATTTGAAGATGGCGCCCGATGAAGGCGCGACAGCGACACATGACGTTCTATTGCGCAAGCTCGCATGAAAGCCACTCCACAAGGCGATCCGTATCGGGATGCTGATCGCGACCTGCGCTGCTATATACGGAGAGCTCGTTTGGGCGCGCGACAAGTTCCCGGCAGGGTCTCATGAGTTTACCTTCGGCGATCATGGCTTCGGTTGTTCGCCGCCACCCCAAGGCAACTCCCTGCCCCGCAACGGCAGCCTGAAGGGCCACCGGGTAGCTGTCGAAAGCCATGATCCGCCGGTGCGCCGACACTGGCACGCCGACATGTTCAAACCAGTCCTGCCATTCCATCCAGTCCTGCGGAATGACAGAGTGAGAGAGCAACGGAAACGAGAAGAGATCAGCCGCTGACAGGGGAAGTTGCCTGTCCATGACCAGGCTCGGTGCGCAGACCGGAAAAACCTCGTCAGCCGCGGTAAAAGCCAGACGCGCCGACCCGGAAGCGCGGCTGGAGGTCTGTATCGCCACGTCGAAGGCTTCGGCGCTTTGGGTCAACGGATTCAGCGCGCTGAGCACCCGCAACTCGACGTCGGGAAACTGTTCATGAAAGCGCGACAGGCGCGGCATGAGCCAATAGAACGCCTCGCACAACTGGCAGTGCAGCACCAACTCACCTGATCGCCGTTGGCCGCGAATATGCGCAACTTCGGCAGCAACGTCGGCAAGTGCAGTGCTGACCACCCGCCCAAGTCTTCGGCCCGCATCGGTCAGAAAAACAGCCCGATTGCGACGTTCGAAGAGGGCGGTCCCCAACTCGTTCTCCAGCTGCGCAATCTGCTTGCTGACGGCGGTCTGAGTCATACCAAGCTCGTCCGCAGCCAATGAGAAACTCTCGTACCGCGCGGCCGCTTCGAAGGGTCTGAGACGTGACAGGGGCGGGAGATTATACCTCCTGACATCCATGACTATTTCTCATGCATAGTGCGTCAAAACTCTTTTTTCAAAAGGCGAGATACATGATTTTTTGAACAAAACCAATCCTCGAATACTGTAGCACATTGCCCCAAACCACTGACCATAAATCACCCCGAAAAGCCGTAATTGCCATCCTGGCGTCGGTCGCAGCCCTGTCCCTTGGCGATGCCCTTATCAAGGCGACAAGCCTTTCTGTACCGCTTTGGCAGATCTACATTCTGCGCTCGGCCATCGTCGTGCCGATCCTGTGGTGGTTGGCGCGCAGTCGCGGTCGAAAGAGGCCCGGATCGGTGCTCTGGGTGGCTGTACGCAGCGCTTTGCTTGTCGCTATGTGGCTGAGCTACTATTCCGCGCTGCCGCTCATGCCGTTGTCGCTGGCTGCAGCGGCATATTATACCTCGCCGATCCTCATCATTGTGCTGACGGCCTGCCTGTCGCACCGGTGGCCCAGTTCACGCACGCTGTTTGCGATCATTCTCGGATTTACGGGGGTTGTCCTCATACTCCGCCCGGACACGTCAGGGTTTGAATTCGCCACGATGCTCCCGGTACTGGCTGCGTTTCTCTATGCATGTGCAATGGTGTTGACGGCCCGGAAATGTCGCAATGACGATCCGTTTGTTCTGGCCCTCGCCCTCAATATTGCCTTCATCGCTGCCGGTGCGCTGCTTGCCCTTTTTTCAGGTCAGCAAGGGTCGTTTGTTCTTGGAACCTGGCAAAGTGTTGGGCCCGAGATGATTGCCATAATGTCAGCGCTTGCGCTGGTCATTCTGGTTGGCAGCGTCGGAGCCGCCATTGCCTACCAACAGGGGCCACCGGCAATGATTGCCGCCTTCGACTACAGCTATTTGCTGTTCAGCCTGGTTTGGGGTGTCTTGTTTTTCGGTGAATGGCCTGCGGCCCTGGCGGTTCTTGGCATTGCCATGATCGCTGCCGCTGGCCTGATGTCACTGCTGCATCCGCCGCCAGCGGACAGGAGAAAGGAAACGTCGCCGTAAAGAAACACTGGGCGGCACGTCGCAAACCCGCGCGTATTTTGCGTTGCACATCAGGTTGTCGATGGAACCTGACCGTTGGGTCGCAGCAGACACAGCGTGGCATGCATCTGCTGCGGTCCGGGATCACACAAACACAACATCCCCGAGGATATCCGAGACCTCATCTATGCCCACGAAGACGAGGCTGTCACCATTTGCAAATGTCAGAACAAGATGTCCGTTTGCATTTGTTGACGCATAGTTCTGCAGGTCGTTCATTGTCGGGTTGGTCTCGTCAAACAGATCGGCATCCAGCTGGACCGTGTCGATGTTCCTCTGGAAGTCCGCAATGCGGTCGACATCGTCACCCACGCCGAAGACGAATGTGTCGGCCCCGATGCCACCGCGCATGACGTCATTGCCAGCGCCGCCGTTCAGCACGTCGGATCCCGCATTGCCGTTCAGCCGGTCATCTCCATCGCCGCCATTCAACGTGTCACTGCCGTTGTTACCATTCAATGTGTCGTCGCCGGCGCCGCCGTTCAGGATGTCGAAATTGATGCCACCGTTCAACACGTCGTTGCCGACACCGCCATCAAGGCTGTCTGCGCCGGCATTGCCGTTGAGCGTGTCGTTTCCTGCGCCACCGTTCAGAGTATCTTGTCCTTCCTGCCCGAAAAGAAGATCGGCGCCACTGCCCCCCAGCAGACTGTCGAAACCGAAACCACCGTTTAGTGTATCGTCGCCAGAGCCGCCCAGAATGGTATCCTGACCAGTGCCACCCAAGAGGCTGTCATTCCCTGTGCCGCCATCAATCAGATCTGCACCCGAATTGCCCAAAATCGTATCGTCACCACCCAGCCCCAAGATGGTGTCACTCCCAGTTGCACCGACGATGCTGTCGTCGCCGGGTGTTCCAAGGGTCTGATTGATAGACAGCAATTCTTGGAGGTTGAGCGTACCGTCACTGAAGGCAAAGAATTCGACATCGACCAGCAGGTCGGTGCCGTCACGCGACACGATTACGATCCCTTCGTCGGTTTGGGTGACCGAGGTCACAACCCGTTTTGCGAACAGGAATTGAACTCCGTCCTCGCCTTCTCCGCCGTTCAGCGTGTCATTGCCGCTATCGCTGATCAGACGATCGTCGCCAGAGCCGCCGTTTACGACATCATCACCATCACCCCCGGTCAGCCTGTCGTTGCCGGAGCCACCGTTGATGGTATCATTGCCATCGCCACCGATCAGAATGTCGTTCCCTTCCTGGCCGTACATCATGTCGTCACCTTCATCGCCCGACATGGAATCCCGGCCAAAGCCCCCGTACATGGTGTCGTCGCCAGCTCCACCTTCGAGCGTATCTCTTCCGGTGAAAATGTCAGGCGATGTGTTCTGCGGCGTGCCGTAAGCCGGGTCACCATCGCCGAACATCAGATCGTTTCCGAAACCGCCTTCGACGCGATCTCCGTTCAAACTGCCGACCATCGTGTCGTTGCCAGTGCCTCCAAGCAGAGCGTTGCCATTCGGGCCAGCAATCAAGAGATCGTCACCGTCTTGCCCACGCAGAGCCGAGCCAGGGTCATCCGGAGACACGTTTCCCACACCGCCTGCACCACCGCCATAAATAGTATCGTTACCGGCGCCTCCTTGCAGATCGTCAGATCCCGCGACCCCGTAAATCAAGTCGTTTCCGTCGCCGCCTTGTATGACGTCATCGCCCTGCGAACCAAACATCGTATCGTTGCCGCCCGCCAAGAAGAACTCCCCGACACCTGCCGTTCCTTCAACAGTCCGGATGTCAAAAAGATTTGCGTCTTCGGTACCAAGTACGTCGAACGCCAGGTCCAACACTTCAATCGACATCGCATCGTCAAGAACGAGTTCTTCGAAGCGTATCTCCCCGCCTCGTAACTCCAGGGTGTCCTCACCAGCGCCGCCTGAAATGGAACCCGGCAGCTCTGTCAGGGTATCGTTCATGGAGACTATGAGCCGGTCATTGCCCTCGCCGCCGAGCAAGGTGTCCTGGCCTGCGCCGCCAACCAGGACGTCGTTACCTGTACCGCCTTCCAGAACGTCATCGCCGCCTTCACCGAAAAGCGTGTCATCACCTGTTCCCCCCAGAATAGTATCGTCGCCATCGAACCCACGGACCACGTCATTCCCGGCACCAGCATCAATCAGATCATCGCCTGCAAAACCAGAAATGACGTCATCGCCGGCCAGCCCTAAAATGGTGTCATCTCCCGCAGTTCCGTTCAGTGTGTCATCACCGGGCGTTCCGGTGATCTCTGCGAACCTCAGCAAGCCCTCCAGATCGACAGTCGCGTCTTGAAAGCCAAACCTTTCAACATCAATCAGAAGGTCGGTGCCTTCGGAAGAGACGATTTCGACACCATCCACCGTCTGGGTGACTGAGATTATGTCAGAGGTTCTGATGAGAAATCGGGCTATGTCCTCCCCATCGCCACCGTTTATGGTGTCATCGCCGCTGCCGCCAAACATGCGGTCATTGCCCTCTTCGCCGTAGAGCAAGTCATCGCCTTCTCCACCGTACATGGTATCGTCGATTTCCCCGCCGTACAGGACATCACTGCCGCCATCCCCGCTGAGGGTATCACGACCCAAACCGCCAAATATCGTGTCCCGACCATCTCCGCCAATGATACTGTCGCCTACGTGAGAGTAGGTTGGCGGTATCAACGAGCTGAGATCGTTTGCCGGATCACCGTCGCCGTAGATCAGGTCATTTCCGGATCCACCGACGATGGTATCGCGCCGTACGCCACCGAAAAGCGTATCGTCACCGGAACCACCGTCCATGATTAGACCGAGCTCAGCGCCAACCAGCAGATCGTGGCCATCGCCACCAAAGAGCCCCTCGCGGCTGGAAGACGGATCAAAGAACGTCGGTACCGACCCATCATTGGCGTACAGCGTGTCGTTCCCCGCGCCTCCGAAGACGTTGTCGCGACCGCCCATTCCGTAAAGCAGATCATCGCCGTCTTCGCCTTCGATACGATCGCCGCCGCCCGTGCCGAACATCGTGTCATCACCAGCACCCAGAAGATATTCATATCTATCCGCCGGTCGCTCGATTTCGCTCAGATCGAAAAGGTTATCCTGGTCGGTCCCGAACATCTGCATAGAAAACCGCAGGACTTCGATCGACATCTCCGCTTCGATTACGATTTCTTCGAAGCGCGGCCGTCCGTCAAAAAAATTGAGTGTATCCTCGCCTTCTCCTCCAAAGATCGAGGCGGGCAGTTCCGTTATCCCCCCCCGGACGTTCTGCACGGACAAGAGATCATTCCCGTCACCACCGTCAAGAACAGCATCGCTCGTGTCGGCGACAAGGGTGTCATTTCCGTCGCCCCCCGCCAGCGTGTCACTACCGGCATCGCCTATAAGATAGTCGTCGCCGCCTCCGCCTTGCAGACTGTCGTTGCCGGTGCCTCCCCTCAGAGAGTCGTTTTGCGCCGATCCGACAATCGTGTCGTCTCCGCCCTCAGCAAAGATGCGTATCTGGGAGTCGGAACGCTCCACGCCGCTCAGATCGAACAGGTTATTCCCGTCTGTACCCAATAGTCTGCTTTGTCCGCGGAGCTCTTCGACAGATGCCGCTGCGTCGAGAACCAATCCTTCGTATTGGACAGAACCTTGCAGCAGCAGAACATCGTGCCCGGCGCCACCGTCGAAGACATCGCCAGCTTCGACAAGGGAGACGTCGATCACAAACACGTCGTCCCCGGCGCCGCCAATCAACGTGTCGGCGCCCCTATTGCCCACCAGCGTATCGTCGCCCAGGCCGCCATTGATGTAGTCGTCGCCGTCTTCCCCCCACAGCACATCCCCGTCCTGTGTTCCAAACACGGTGTCGTTCCCCGCGCCAAAGTAGAACGGCACGCCTGAATGGACCAAAGTGGTCACACCGCTGAGGTTGAACAGGTTGTCGCCTTCGGTGCCCTGGATGCCGATGAGTGCTTCAATGACTTCGACGGAGGCGCTCGCGTCCAGGATCAGTTCTTCGAACGAGACCAAACCGAAAATGCTCAGGCGGTCGGTTCCGTCGAACCCCTGAAACGAGCTGCCCGCCGAAACGACCCCCGAAAAGTTGATCTCGAAGATATCGTCGCCGGTGGTGCCGACAAAAGTCAGGACTGTCATTTGAAGTGATCCCCAAAAACAAAAATTGAAAAATGAGCTGACCAAACAGAAAAGCTATGAGCGTACATCGCTGGTGCAGCAAATGCGCTGCGCTTGGTATCAAGATGAAACTTAACCGTGTTGGGGCGGGGTGCAATGCGATTTGTCAAACCGGTCTGATCTCGGACTGGTATATTCGAGACGTGTTCGTACTGGTCCGGGTGTCGACAAGTTCCTGCTTTCTCGGTTTCGGTGTTCGTTGGCGTATTGATTTCAATCAGCGCGCCAGGGGCCGAGGGCTGTACAAGTCAATTCAAAGCCGATCCCGGATTTGTCGGCAAACGTCGTCAGTGTCCCGGTGCCGCGTCTTTCTTCATCGCGCAGTCGACCGCGCCAGGTTTGGTGAGAGGCGGCAGGTGATGAACCAGGCGGCGCCGGTTTCTGATTTGCAGCTTAAAATGCATGCGTTGGCAGAAGTCCGCCGATCAGGCCATTCCGTAGCGCCAATTCTGCCCCAGATACCTTTGGCCCTGCTTGCGCATGCGGCACAATACAACCACAGAAGGAAATATAGCCAACAGAGGAGATCACCATTGCAACGCCGCTCGTTTTTCGTCGCAGCCCTTGCCACGACTTTCCTGACAACACCCGCCTTTGCCGCCGATGTGCCAGCAGGCGTCACCTTGGCCGAGGACCAGTCGTTTACCTACCGTATTCTTGACGAATTCTCGTCCTTCGACCCGCAGATTGTCGAAGATACCTATGGGTCCGACATCGTGCGCGATCTGTTCGAGGGGCTTTATAATCAGGACGCCGACGGCAACATCGTTCCCGGTGTCGCGTTGAGCCACGAGGCATCTGCGGACAACCTGACCTACACGTTCACGCTGCGTGACAACGCTGTTTGGTCCGATGGAACGCCCGTCACCGCCGGTGACTTCGTCTATGCGTGGCAGCGCGCCGTCGATCCCGAACTCGCTTCGCCCTATGCATGGTACATGGAGTTGATGGCGATCGAGAACGGTGCCGCCATCGTCGCCGGCGAAATGGAGCCATCGGAACTGGGTGTTTCGGCACCGGATGATCGGACACTCGTCGTCAACCTGTCGAAACCGCTGCCCTATTTCACCAAGATGGTGACGCATGCCACGACGTTCCCCTCCCCGAAATGGGTGATCGAGGAACATGGCGCGCAATGGACCCGCCCCGAAAACATGGTAAGCAACGGCGCCTTCGTCCTGGAAGAACATGTTCCCAAGGAACGCTCGGTCCGTGTGCGCAACGAGAACTATTGGGACAACGAAAATACGGTTCTCGAAAAAGTCACGACGCTGGTCATCGGTGACGATGCGCAAGGTCTGACGCGATGGCGTGCAGGTGAGGTCGACATGACCGACATTCCCGCGGGCCAATATCCCGCACTTGCCGAAGAGTTCCCGGATGAGGCCTTTGCCCTGCCACGCTTGTGCAACTACTACTTCAACTTCAACCTGGCCTCCGGCCCCGAGGCGTTTCAGGACGTGCGTGTGCGTCAGGCCCTCGCACTTGCCGTTGACCGCGAGGTAATCGTTGAGCGCGTTTTGCAGGGCGGTCAGTTCCCGGCCTTCAACTTTACCCCCGCAGCGACCGCTGATTTCGAGATGCCGGACATCGAGATGGCATCGATGACGCAAGCCGAGCGTGACGAAAAAGCCAGAGAATTGCTGGCCGAAGCCGGCTATGGCGAGGGCGGTGAGCCGCTGAGCTTCAAGTATCTCTACAACACCAACGAGGCGCACCAGCAGGTCGCCATCGTCGCGACCCAGATGTGGAAGCAGAAGCTGGGCATCGACGTGACCCTCGAAAACCAGGAATGGAAGGTGTTCCTCGAGACCCGCAGTGCGCAGAACTACGACATGGCGCGGGGCGCGTGGTGTGGTGACTACAACGAGGCGTCGACCTTCCTTGACCTGCTGACCACCGAGTCCGGCTACAACGACGCCAAGTTCTCGAACGCGCGCGTGGACGAATTGATGGCCGAAGCCAAGTCGTCCAGCGATCCCCAACCGCTCTACACAGAAGTTGAGCAGATCGTGGCCGCAGAGATGCCGGTCATCCCGATCTATCACTACTCGACCAATGTGATGCTGTCCGATGCCATCCAGGGCTGGCCCATGAACAATGTCGAGCAGAACTGGTACTCCAAAGACCTCTACCGCGTCGCCGACTGACGCGATCGTGCCCCGGCCTGCGCGCCGGGGTTCTGGTTCAAGGGCGTGCGCTGGCTCAGGTACAGCGCACGCCCCGCGCGGTATGGTGGAGCACCCTTGCCGACCTCATCCGCGCCCATTGATGGGAATGCCCAATGTTCAATTACACGCTTCGCCGCCTGCTCATGGTGCTGCCGACGCTTTTGATCCTCGTGATCTTTGCCTTTTATCTGATGCGCCTTGCGCCAGGTGGGCCGTTCACGTCTGAACGCCCCCTGCCCCCCGCCGTGATGGCGAACGTGCTGGAACGCTACGGTATGGACGAGCCACTGCACGTCCAGCTTTGGACCTATGTCAGTAACATCCTGTGCTGCTTTGATTTCGGCCCCAGCTTTTCGCAAAAGGACCGGACGGTGAATGACGTCATCGCCCAAGGCTTCCCCGTGACGCTCACTTATGGGTTCTGGTCTGCGGTGTTTGTGCTGGTGTTGGGCATTCCACTGGGGATCATCGCCGCGCTGAGGCATAACGGGTTCTGGGACTATACGATGACAGGTCTCGCCATTTTCTCGCAGATTTTTCCAAACTTCGTGCTGGCACCGCTGCTTGTGCTGTTGTTCACGCTGTCATGGGGCCTTTTGCCCGGCGGGGGCTGGAATGGCGGCCAATGGGAATACGTCGTCATGCCCGCCATCGCATTGGGCACATCCTACATGGCCTCGGTCGCGCGCCTGACGCGCGGGTCAATGCTTGAAGTTCTGAACTCGCCCTATATCCGCACCGCTCGCGCCAAGGGCCTGCCCGAACGCACGATCATCATACGCCATGCACTGAAGCCCGCTTTGCTGCCAACGCTCACGTACATGGGGCCTGTCTTTGTCTACATGATCACCGGATCGGTGTTTGTGGATGTGTTCTTTTCCACCGGCGGGATCGGGCAAGACTTTATCAACGGAGCCTACAGCCGCGATTATGCGATCCTGCTGGGGCTCGCCATACTCTACGCCGTTCTCACTTTTGCGCTGACACTGATGGTCGATCTGCTTTACGCTTGGATTGATCCCAAGGTGCGGGCGGGCTTGTCATGATCCTCTCTGCGGCCCGCCGCCGCCTTCAATCCCGCGCCTTTGCCGATGAACGCGCGCCCGAGATGATCGCCTCCCGCTCGTTCTGGGCGGATGCTGGACGCCGGTTCCTGAACAATCGCATGGCTGTGTTTTCGGTCGGCATGCTGAGCCTCCTGATCCTGTTTTCGATCTTCGGTAACCTGTTTTCCCGCTGGTCATTCGAAGAGATTGACTGGAACGTCCTCGGCCGCATCAAGGAAGATGGCGGCCCATCGCTGGAGAACGGTCACTGGTTCGGCGTCGATGAATTGGGCCGCGATCTGTATGCCCGCGTCGTGCAGGGGACGCGCACGTCGTTGCTGGTTGGGTTCATAGCTGGGCCCGTCTCCGTCATGCTTGGGGCCATGCTGGGCGCGCTCGCAGGCTACTATGGCGGGCGTTTGGACCGCACGGTGCTGGCCGCCTACACGATCTGGCTGGCCATCCCCTACATCATCTTCTTCGTGGTCTGGCAGGCCTTTTTCGGCCGCTCGATGAGCCAGATGATCCTTGTGATCATCCTGGTGAACTGGACCGCGGGCCTGCTGATCGTGCGGGGTCAGGTGATGATGCTGAAAAACCGCGAGTTCGTGGATGCCGCGCGGATGCTGGGGATGTCGGATTTCAAGATCATCTTCCGACACCTGGCGCCCAATGTGCTGTGGGTGGTTGTGATCTACACATCAATCGTCATCCCAGAAGTGATCATGATGGAAAGTCTCGTGTCCTTCCTTGGCGTAGGCATTCAGGAACCCAACACATCGATCGGCGCATTGCTGTCACAAGGGGCGTCGACAATGACATTCGGCACCCTTTGGCAACTGGGCTTTCCCGCCGCAATCTTCGTGATCGCGCAGGTTTCGTTGTTCTACATCGGCGACGGCCTGCGGGACGCTTTGGACCCCAAGGAGAGATAGTTTGAACCACTCCGTAACATTGCGAGCAATTTCATGCTGAGTGTCGAAAACCTGCATATCCGCTTTCGCACCGGCGACGGGCTGGTCCATGCGGTCAATGATGTTTCCTTTGAGGTCAGCGCCGGTCAGCAGATTGCGGTCGTGGGTGAAAGCGGCTCGGGAAAGTCGCAGATCGCACTCGCCATCATGGGTTTGCTTGCCAAGAATGCCGAAGTGGAGGGCCGTATCCTGTGGAACGGGGATGACCTGCTTACGAAGTCGAACCGCGAGATGAACCGGATCCGGGCGCGTGAGATTGGCATCATTTTCCAGGACCCGATGTCATCGCTGAACCCTTACATGACCATTGAGCGGCAATTGACGGAAATCGTGGAGAACCACGAGGGGCTGTCCCGCCGCGATGCCCGTGCCCGCGCACTGCAGGTCATGGATGCGGTCCGTATCCCGGACGCCAAGTCGCGCCTGCGTGCCTATCCGCACGAATTCTCGGGCGGTATGCGCCAGAGGATCGTCATTGCCATGGCCCTGATGTGCCAGCCCAAGCTGATCCTCGCGGACGAGCCGACAACTGCACTTGATGTGACCGTTCAGGCGCAGATCATGCAGCTTCTGGCAGACGTGCAACGGGACTTTGGGACGTCCGTCATGCTCATTACGCACGACCTCGGTGTTGTGGCCGGATTCTGCGAAGAGGTTGTCGTCCTCTATGGCGGGCGGATCATGGAAGAGGCCGGGACCGAAGCCCTGTTCGACCAACCCGCGCACCCCTATACTCGCGGTTTGCTGCGCGCTGTTCCAAACATCGACGACCCGTCAGACGCTTTGACGGCGATCCCTGGAAGCCCACCAAACCAGCACCGTTTTCCGCAATCCTGCCCCTTTGCACCGCGCTGTGTCGATGCTGTCGATACCTGCCGCGATACGTTGCCCATATTGCAGCAAGGGCGTGCCTGCCTGCGCCCGGTTGAGGAACTGACCTGATGCTGATTGTTGAAAACGCCCATGTCACCTTCCCCGTTGCGCAAACCAAGAAGTGGCCCTGGTCTCCTCCGGGGTTGGTGCACGCCGTCAACGGCATCTCGTTCGAGCTGGAAGCCGGCAAGACACTCGGTATCGTCGGCGAGTCAGGCTGCGGCAAATCCACGTTGATCCGGGCGGTTGCAGGCTTGGCCCCCTTGGTGTCGGGCAACGTAACTCTGGATGGGGAACCTGTGGCCTACCGCGACCGCGCGTCAATGCAGCGCTTGCGGGCCACCATGCAAATGATCTTTCAGGATCCTATCGCGTCGCTCAACCCGCGCATGACCATCCGCGAGATCGTTGTCGAACCGCTGACCTTTTTCAAACCCGAAATGGGCGCCGAAGAACGGCAAAATACAGCTTTGGCGATGCTGGATCGGGTGGGCATTCCATCAACGCAAGCGAACCGCTTTCCGCACGAGTTTTCGGGCGGGCAATGCCAGCGTATCGGCATCGCGCGTGCACTGGTTGCGGGTCCCAAGGTTCTGCTGTGTGACGAACCGGTATCGGCCCTCGACGTGTCGATCCAGGCACAGGTGGTAAACCTGCTCAAGGAGCTGCAGCGCGAGATGGGTCTTGCCATTGTGTTTGTTGCGCATGATCTGGGCGTGGTGCGCCATATCTCGGACGAGGTACTTGTGATGTATATGGGCGCACCGATGGAGCGGGCGCCTGCGGCCGACCTCGTCAGCGATCCAAAGCACCCTTATGCGCAAGCGTTGCTGTCTGCCGTGCCAGTGCCCGACCCGCGTGTGCGCATCACTCCCCAAATGCTGGAGGGCGATCTGCCAAGCCCGCTCAACCTGCCGTCCGGCTGTCTGTTTGCATCTCGTTGTCCAAAAGCAATGGCGAAGTGCAAAACCGCCAGACCCCCGATGATACGCCACGGGCAACATCAGGCTGCTTGTTTCTTGCTGGAGGACGCGCCGATGGAAGCCGACAGCATGGCGTAATGATGATGTGCGACATGGGTACCTGCACGAATTGACATTGGTGCCGGATGGCCGTCGAGCAGGTATTCGTGTGAGCCCTGATCAAACGATCAAGGCACTGCGTCAGCGCATCACAAAGGGATCGGGTATGGGATCGTCGCTGGTGCGCAGCCAGACGGTTTTGACTTTGGTGTAGTCCAGCGCCGCCTGCAAACCGCCTTCCCTGCCGTGCCCGGATAGGCCGTGACCACCGAACGGTGCGATGGGGCTGACAGCGCGGTATGTATTGACCCAAACGATACCGGCGCGAATGCCGCGGATCATCCGATGCGCTCTGGTCAGGTCCCGCGTGAAGACACCGGAGGCCAGTCCAAACGCCGTATCATTTGCAATCTGCAGAGCCTCGTCCTCAGACGTAAAGCTGACAACAGACAAGACGGGACCAAAGACTTCCTGCGTCAAACATGGTGCATCGGGCGCCCCCGAACAATCCAGAATGGTCGGCGGGAAATAGTACCCGTCCCCCTCGAGTGGACGCCCGCCAGTCACAACTCTGGCCCCGGCCGTCTCCGACGCGGCAATCAAGTCCTCGGCCCTCGACACCTGCGCCCTTGTGCAAAGCGGCCCCACCTCTGTTGCCATGTCGTCAGGTGGTCCAATCACAGCCGCCTCGGCCTTTTGCTTGAGCCGGGCAAGAAATGCATCCTTGATCCTGTCGGACAGAACCAGACGCGAACCCGCGACACAGCTTTGACCGCTCGCAGCAAAGATACCCGCCACTTGCGCGTTCACAGCGCTATCCAAGTCCGCGTCTTCGAACACGATGAAGGGGGATTTGCCACCCAGTTCCAGGGACGTTGAGGCCAGGTTTTCGGCTGAATTGCGTACAATCTGGCGGGCGGTATCAGCGCCACCGGTAAATGCCACGTGGTCCACGTCGGGATGACTGGTCAGCACCGCTCCGCACTCTGCGCCGAACCCCGTGACGATGTTGAGAACGCCCGGAGGAAATCCCGCTTGATCGAAAATGCGTGCAAACTCCAGCATTGGTGCGGGCCCCTCTTCCGACGCTTTCAGCACCACCGTGCATCCCGCGGCCAACGCCGGTCCGATCTTGACCGCCGAGAGAAACAGCTGTGAGTTCCACGGGACCACCGCGGCCACGACACCAATGGGCTCGCGGCGCAACCATACTTCCATGTCCGGCTTGTCGATCGGCAGATGCGCGCCCTCGATCTTGTCGGCAAGCCCGGCGTAGTAGCGATAGTAATCTGCAACATATGCAATCTGCGCAGATGTTTCTCGAATGATCTTGCCGGTGTCTCGTGTTTCCAGTTCGGCAAGTCTGGCTGCATTCTGGGCAATCAGATCAGCAAGCCCCGATAGTAGCTTGCCTCGTGCCGAAGCGGACATTCCAGCCCACTGCGGCGATAGGAAGGCCTGACGCGCCGCGCGCACAGCGGCGTTGACATCTGCACGTCGGGCTTCTGGCATTTTGGCCCATACCTGGCCAGTCGCAGGATCGACGCTGTCGAACTGGGCGGCCCCGTCCGAGAACGTGCCGCCGATATAATGCTGAAACTGTTGCATCGCTTTTCCCTAGTCGAAGGCTGGCATGACATCCTTGATGAACCGCTCCAGCGAAGCTTTCTTTCGCTCGAAGCTCATGCCGCTGTCGATCCAGAACGAGTATTCATCATACCCCAGCGTTTCATACACTTTGATCCGCTCGATTGCCTTGTCCGCCGTCGCGATCACATTGTCTCGCCTCATCGCTTCGGGCGAATAGAACGGATGGGCGGCTATCTCCTGATCGGACAAGGTTTCGATCAGACCCTGACGGACGCGGCGTTCATTCTTAAACCATGCGCCAAAATAGCAATAGAAGCGATTGATCTCCTGTGCGGCTTGTTCGATGTCGGCCTCATCCTCGGCAATGTACGTATGATTGAGCAGCATGATGTCCGGCCTGGGAACATCGGGGAATTTCGCACAGGCCGCCTTGAACGTGTCCATCAGCTTGGTGATCTCTTCATCGCCCTGCCAAAGCGGCGTGACCTGCACCTGGCAGCCATTTGATACCGCGAATTCATGACTGTTTGGGTCGCGCGCGGCAATCCAGATCGGAGGACCATGTGGCTGAACAGGTTTGGGGGAGGAGGTTGTTGCAGGAAAAGCGTGGTATGTGCCCTCCTGAGCGTAATCACCCTTCCACAGTCCCTGCAATGCCGGTACCAGTTCGCGCATTCTCTGGCCCGCATCCCACGCATCCATGCCGGGAACCATGCGCTCGTATTCATAGGAGTAAGCGCCGCGCGCGATGCCGAGATCGAGACGACCGTCCAGCATCATGTCGGTCATGGCCGCCTCACCGGCAAGTTTGATCGGATGCCAGAACGGGGCGATGATCGTGCCTGTGCCCAATCGCACATTCCTGGTCCGACACGCCAGATCGACGAGGTTCAGAAAGGGGTTGGGCGCGATAGTGAAGTCCATGCCGTGATGTTCACCAGTCCATACGGCGTGCATCCCGCCCCGATCTGCCATTTGCGCAAGGGCGACATAGTTTTCGTAAAGTTCCTGTTGGTCCTCGTCTGCAGATGTCCTTTCCATGTGAACAAAGAGTGAGAAGCGCATCTGCCAGCCCCTTCCTTCAGACGATCGCGCGGACATCGCCGCTGGTTTGATTGCCGTAGTAGATGCCGAAGGTGCCAAGCTGCGCCTCCGACACGTAGCGCTCAAGCAAGGTCAGGATCGCGGGATCCGAGACGTCATCCAACGCCGATCGCTCCAACGGGACAAATGTGCCCGCTATCCCGTCACCGTCGGTGGTCTGGCACAGAAAACACAAGTGCTGACGTTTGCGGGCAGCATCCTCAAATACCGAATAGATGAAACCTGGCTGAGCGTTTGAACCTGTGCTGTCCACAAGCCGCGCAAGAGCCGCCGAAACACTTTCATCCGGGCCAACCACGGTTTCCGGAAGCGCCATACCGCCGTGTTCGTCACTTTTCAGCAGAACTTCCCCGTTCCGAGCGATAAGCGCAGAAACCACGAGGTCAAGGTGATGCCCCATCAGGTTCATCGCACGATCCGGAACAACATAGGCGCCGCGCGCATAGCCCAGACCCGGCGATGATGTACTGTCGAACGCAAGGACCCGCCCAATCAATATGGTATGATCCCCGGCCTCGATTGCCTTGTGCAGCGCGCAATCGAACCATGCTGAACATCCATGGACAATAGGTGAACCGTGTGGACCAAGATGCCAGTCCACATCTGCAAACCGATCATCGGATGGGCGTGCGAACGTGTTCGAAATGTCCCGCTGCGTTTCGGCCAGAACACTGACAGCGAATCCGCCGGCCGCGACAAAACCGTCGTGGTTCCTTGATGACTTCGCCAAACAGACCAGCACCAAGGGGGGATCCAGCGACACCGAGGTAAAAGAGTTCGCTGTGAACCCGAGCGGGTCCCCCTCGGCATCAAGTGCTGTGACCACGGTGACACCCGTCATGAACGTACCAAATGCTGTCCGCAAAGCGCGCGAATCCAGACCTGTCATTGCGCCACCTCCTTCAACGCGCCCAGTCTCAACCATTTCAGAAGGTGGTCTGTGACCAATTCCGGTGCGGTCAAGTTCACCATGTGGCGATGACCCGGGATGATAACCGCACGCCCGTCGCGCACAGTGCGCGCCATGGTCCTGGACATCTCTGGCGTTGAATTGGGATCATCTGCTGCAGTCATCGCGAGGAACGGGCAAGAGATGTTCGGATACCTGTCGGCATAGACCGCGTCGCCTTGGGCAAAAGCGCTGTAGGCCGTCGCATATCCAACCTGATCCATCGCTGCCAACCACCCGGCCACCATGTCCCGCGCTGCCTGTTCGTGCGGCTTGTCACCAAACCAACGGGCCAGTGGCGCGTGCGGGGTAATTGCCCCGTCGCGAATGGCGTCAGCCCGCGCCTCGACCGCGGAACGCGCTTTTGCATCCCTGCAGAAGACGCCGTTCAACAGAGCAACCTGAGTGGTCAGATGAGGATACTCGATGGCGAAGCCACCTGCGATCAGCGCTCCCATGGAATGTCCGACAATACTGACCGGACCGAGCGCCAATTCCACAACTGCTTCGTGAAGCCATGCCACAAAGTCGGCCACGGTGCTGCCAGCCGCTAGCCGCCCGCTGCCACCATGGCCCGGCATATCCAAGGCGATGATGCGACAAGTTCCGGCCAGTGCGGAAATCTGCGGTCTCCAAGCGGCAGATTGCAAACCGACACCGTGAATCAAGACCACAGGCGCCCCCGCGCCCTGATCACGCATGGAAACACGAAGACCGGACTTAGACAGCCGCAGGGTTGTCGATGTCATGACCCAATTCCCTGAGATCTTGATACCGGTCACCAATGCGATGATGCGGGCGCCCGCCAATGGATGCGCCCAGCGCAACCAGGATCTCGTCTGCCGCGGGCGCATCTGCCATGGACGTTTGGATCGTCAGGTAGTGCGACCGGCGCCCTCCATCGTTCTTGTCCATCAACGGGATCATCAATGGTGCGTTGGCGGGCCCGCGCGTATTGCAGAAGGACAGGTAGGACTTTGCGCCCACGGCATTGCGATAGTGGTTTCCGAAATGGAGTGTGTGAATTAGCGCAGAGGCATGCTCAACTTCGCCATTCATTCCGACGATTGCAGACTTGCCGTAGCCCTCAACGAAATCACCGCCGCCGCTTGCGTCCAAAATCATCTCCGTCAAAAGAGCGCCGAGGCTCGGCGCACAGTCTTTGATCGCCGGCGTCAAATCCTCTACGAAGCCCAGCCCTGCCCATGGATTGCGTATCACTGCCATGGCCGCGATCAGCTTCAGTGGTGGGTTAGCTGCCTTACCACCTTCAATGAGCGTGGTTTCGACATGGACAAGTGTTTTGCGAATCTCGGCTGACATGTCTTTGCTTTTCGGATCACTTTTTGCATACTCGTCATACGGTATACCATATGTCAATATGAGTTGTTGAACCCAAATTGACCTGCTATCGACTGTGGAATGCCCGCCGAACGATCCACCCTGCTCAAGATAGATAAAACACCGCAAACCCTGCGCGACATGGTGCAGGAACGCATGCGTGAGGCCATAATCGACGGGCATTTTGCGCCCGGAGAGCGCTTGGTCGAACGGCCCTTGTGTGATCAGCTCGGTGTCAGCAGGACTGTCGTACGCGAAACGATCCGCTATCTTGAAGCCGAGGGGCTTGTCGAAATCATCCCGAACAAGGGACCTATTGTAGCGACCCTCAACTGGGACCAAGCCAAGCAAATCTACAACATCCGCCTGCAGCTCGAGGCCTCTGCCGCCGCTGAGTGCAGCGCACATCAAAGCCCTGCCTTTGGCGAAAAACTGTCCAGTGCCCTGAACGACCTACGTGCAAAAATGGACGACACCGAGTGGAGTGATCTGCTGCATGCCACAACACATTTCTACGAACTGATTTTTCGGGAAGCAGGCCATGATATCGCATGGGACGTCGTGCAAAGACTGAATGGCCGGATCAGTCGCCTGCGCGCGTTGACCATTTCGGCCCAGGGCCGCGAACGTTCCGGCATCTCCCACATGCAATCCATCCATGATGCCATCCTGAGCCAAGATCCGCGCGCTGCGCGCAGTGCCGTAGAGGCACATATCGGTGAAGCTTCAAGGATCGCGAAACGCTTCCTGCAGGACAACGACGGGAACACTTAGATGGCGAAGGGGTACTGGATTGCCTTTGTCACCGTTACCGACATCGAAAAGTATGCCGGTTATCGGCAACATGCGCCCGCGGCTTTCCAAAAATACGGTGCGCGCTTTCTCGTCCAGGGAGGGGACGCAATTCAGCTGGAAGGGCAAGGGTTTCAACGTCATGTTGTCATCGAGTTCGACAGCAAGGAACAAGCATTGGCGTGCTACAACTCACCGGAATACCAAGAGGCTCGGGCAAATCGGAGTGGCGCTTGCGAAGCAAACATTGTCGTAGTCGAGGGCCTTTGACTGCTGCCCACACCCTTTTGAACATTCCACTCGATCATCACCGCAAGGCGGAAGGAAAGGCGCCGGCAACGGTACATTTTTGCAAGCTGACTTTGAAAGCCATCCCTGCGACGCCTTCATCATTCGACCAAAAGCAGCGGCATCCACATCGTGAACTCCGACATAGCGGGTCCAGTTGCTCACGGGCGCCCCGATCGGAAGGCTTTCGATAAAACACTTCAAACGCGGCAACGATATCTGCTCTCCAGAATGGCCGCAGCGATCCACTCTACATTGCGCTCTTGCCGAAAGAGCTGCTTCGGCAGCACTGAAAACGACGGCATCAAGTCGTCCAACCGGTCCCTGCGCGACGCGTATCAGTCACCGCTGAAGAAGAACTTCACCAAAAGCAAAAGCCAAGCACCGCTTGCGAGTGCCATCGCAAACCACGAAAGAAGGTTTGATCCTGTAAGCTGTGCCAGAAAATCAAATAGAAGCGTACCAAACAGCGCAAAGCCGACCAGCAGCAATGCCCAGAACACAATTTGCTTCGCTACGTCCGGCATGGCTGTACTATTCCCAGTATCTCTCAAGGTTGACTTGGTCGGGATCCAGATCTTCGAACATGGACATGTACTGTTCTTCGGTCGCACGACCCTCTCGGTACGCAATTTCCAGAAGGTCTTCGACCATCTCGAGGCGCCTCTGACCATGATCGTAAAGCGCCATTCCAGTGACGATCAAAGCCCCGCCAACAAGTCCTCCGCGTCCGAGTTTCGAGAGAGGCCCGGACCGGCCGGTCACATTGTCCACGGCGGTTGATCCAGCCGCGCGCGCCGAAGCGATCGCACGGTCGCGCAGACGCCCTTCCGCATTTCCGAAAGCCTCTCGCGCCGATACCGCACTGCTGATCCCTACCGCTGCAGGGGCTGCAGCAGCGCCGGAGGCACCCAGCCGGCTCAAAACATAGAGTGATAGCCGGAGGCTCTTGTGGAGTTTCACCAGTTCCTCCGGAGACGCCCGCAGCAAATCCCACCACTGAGGCAAAACCCTCATATTTATCAATATCATGTTCACACGCTGATAAAAGCGCTGGTGAGGTAGCACGCCGCTCATCGCTGATTGCCGCGTCAGGCCAAATGCCTCGGCCATTATCTGACGCAACTCCATGCCGGCAGCGTCCCGTTCGGATTCCTGATCGTGGTTCGGAACAAGAAACATCGCCACGAGAACCTGAAGACAAACAAACGGATATTCCACCGTGAACTCTACGGGAACCTCGAACAAATCGCAGTAGTCCTGCAATCGTCTTTGATGGTTGTCGGTCCAGCCCGCCGCTTCCAATTCCGCTTGCCGCGCGGCTTGCCTCTCTTCATAGGCCGTCGTGTCAATGACATACCCTGGCTGTCTGGGTTCTTCTTCGTCATCGCCAAAAAGGAATTCGAGTATACCACCCACGGCTCAGCCTCTCACTAGTTCAGATCAATCTGCGGCGCTGTGTGTGCAATTGTTGCGCTGCCTTCGATGCGGATGTTCCTTCCCTTCAGGACAATTGTTCCATCCTTGTCCAAGGTCAGGGAGGACGCGCCGACATTCAGTTTGATCCGATCACCCGCGTTGATGTGGATCGTCCTCTGCGATGACATCATGACGTTGCGCCGGACATCGAACGTCATTCCGCTTCCAACTGACAGTCGATAACTTTCGCCTGACGAGAGGGTCGTGGTGCCGAGCGCGGTTTGAGTATAGCTCTTTCGTGTCTCAAGATGCATATCGCCGTCAGCTTGAAACGACATGCTGCCCTGTCGCATTTGGGTAAACTTGCCGCGGCGCAGTGTCTTGGCGCTCTGGCTCAGCTTGTTCACCTGTGATCCCATCCCCGCAGATGCGGTTTCGTCGAGACCGGTGATGCCCGCAGCAAAGACCATGCCGGTTCCCGCATTCGTCAGGAGCCCCCCCGACGCCTCGTTCAATATGTTTCCTTCGACCAACCCCACCTTGTTGCGCAGAACCACCTCGGAAACGTCACGCCGCGCAATCGTGTTTATGTCCTGTTGTGCGTGGACACGTATCTCTTCCTCGCCCGCCTTGTCTTCAAACCTGAGTTCGTTGAAGCCATCGGCTTTGTGGCTGTCAGTTCGAAAGGTGGAACGGGTCTTATGCTCGGGCAGCTCGTATGGCACCTTCTGTCTGCTGTTTGGAACTACGCCCGTGACAACGGGCCTGTCCGGATCGCCATCCAGATAGGTGACCATGACTTCCATACCGATGCGAGGGATGATCTGGCCGCCCCATCCTGAGCCCGCCCAATTCTGCATAACGCGAACCCAGCAAGTGTCTGAGCCGTCCCGTGCCGCCCGTCTGTCCCAGGGAAACCAAAGTTTGATGCGCCCGTATTCATCGGGATGGATCTCTTCACCCTCGGGACCAGCCACGATCGCCACCTGCGTGCCGTCGATCCGCGGGCGTGGAGTCGCACGGTGGGGGGTCGCAGGCACATCGGCGGGCAAGGCGAGGAAGCGGTTTGTGTAGTCCGGCTGATCGCCGCCGGTCTCGTAGCTCGCGTCAGTCACGTCATGCTTGATTGCAAGGATCACGTGCTGGTCGAACACGTTGGCAGGGTTGGCTACGTCGTAAGGTGTGAAACGGCCGCCAGCGGCCAACGTGCGCGCTGTCGAAGTTCCCTCGACCCGGCGGTGATCGGCCTCACTGGCCTGCATTCTCAGCTTCGCCTGTCGCTCAACACGCGCGTTGTCGATTGCATCGGAAGCACGCCCGGTCCCGTATCCACCGACCATGGGATATTCAAAAAGCTCGTAACTGCCGTTCTTCGGCAGACTTACAATGCTCGGCGTGCCGCCCTCCGGCACCATGCCGGGTGTCTGGAAATTCCAGTCCCGTGCCGTGCGTTGACCCGGTGTATAGGCGAATGATGTTTCAAAGCGGTTGATGTGGTTCCGGTCAGTCGAACCATGAGCAAAGCGTATATCCTCGCCCCCCGTGTACCCCGCCGCATGACTGGCGAGATGCAGCACATGACGCCCCTCTTCATGAGCGAACCAGTAGAAGATACCGTCTTCCTCCAGTCGTCGCGTCAGATAAGCCAGGTCGCTCTCGTTCCACTGTACGGAGTAGTGCTGCGCCTCTGGCGAAGTGGCGATGCCAGTGGTCTCGGGCCCCGGCAGACCATGTTCGGACATCAGCGTTTCACATACTTCGACGCTGGTCATGTCCTGCCAAATCCGACAGTCAGAGCGCTGACTGAGAAGCCACATCGACGGGCGCAACGTCAGTCTGTAGCTCTGCAAGCCTCGGGTCACTTTGGGGCCCACGACCATATTGGTGATCAGAACATTCCAGGTGCGCCGTACTCCCGCACCAAGCTCAAGGCTCACGTCGCAGGTCTTGCCAATAATGTCTGCCGGAACGAGGTCATCGGTTTTCGAACGCAGTTGCAACTCACCTTCGAACAACTCGCTTATCGCTTCTCGAAACTCCAGGCGCTCTGCCAACAACTCATCCGCACCCAGAAGCCCGTCAATGCGAAGGATACGATCCGCCTGAACAAAATCGGAAGCTGCGTTCACAAAAACCACCTCACGGCCTGAAACGTCAAAATCTATTCCTAATTGAAATGCCACAGAGCAATTCAAGAGTCTCCAACCAGCCCAATCATGCGCAGAAACGCGCCGACCCCCGTGCGCCTTGCACGCAATGCAACCCGCCACTTCAGCGGCACTTTCAACAGGCTGGACACCGGCCTGATCGAAGCCGATCGGGTATGTAACCCGCCGCAAGCAAAGGGTTCCGTCTGCCGATGCAACGGCCCCTCGAACAACAATGGAACACGCATTCGGCGTCAGAACAGAGAGTGTCACGATTTTTCTAAGGCTGTGAGCCGACAGTCCGATAACTGCTCGTCGAAGATGCCGAAAAAGGGATCAAGCCTCATCATCAAAAGCGTTTTATGCCAAATCGGCGGGGCGCTTTCATTAAGATCGCTTGTCATGGCCCAGCTCAAACGCGCGGTTACAAGGCCGGATGACACATCGCCAGTTTCTCAAAACCGGATGTCGAAACCGGCTTTCAGCCCGTAATTCTGGCTGCTGGTCGTGCCCAGACCATCAACAAAGCTATCAATTGCAACCGTGCCGCCAGCCCCTGTCGAATAGCTCACACCCAGCTTCAGCCGGCCACTGCCACTGCGCTGGTTAAGCGTTGTCCAAGGATCACTTTTGTACGTGCGGAGCGATGAGCTCGAAAGTGCGCCGCCACCCTTCAAGACAAAGAGAGCGCCATTCGTCCGGCGCAGCGTGTGCCGAAAGTCCAACCCCATCTTAACTTGGCGCAAGCGAATACCATGCTGCGCATGCGGCCCATGCGCGAGATAAGACGCATTTTCCGTCACATATGATGCCAGAATACTCGGGAATATGGTTGTAACGCCGTAGCGAAGGTTGCCTGACATCCTCAGTTGGGCCAGACCGCGCCGCGTGTCCGGCCGGCCCTTGCTACCATCCGAAAGCTGGACGTCGTCAGAAGCCCGCCCGTGCAAGAGACGCCCCTCGAAAAACAGCGGATGATTGGTGCTACGGGCCAGAAAATAGGATCCGGCCATCGCGCCTAGCCCCTCCCTGTCGGATGCGGGTCCCTCTTGCGAAAGATAGTCCGCCTCGATCATGCCCCCGACGACGAAAGTTTGCGACATGTAGGTATGCACACCCATCGAACCAAACCCGTAAGCGTTCTTGCGCAGGCCATTTTCACCCCACTGCCCATTCGCCCGGAGCCACAGCCGCCGCTTCACGCCGCTGGAGAACGTCACCGTACCATGATTATCGGTGACATTGGCATTCAACGCGCCAGAACCTACACCGGACAGAAATGTCATCAGTTGCGGCTGATGCAGGACCAGCTTGTTCAAGCGTGCATTCTGAAACTGAAGCATGATCTGCCGGGTCTCGACCGTATCCGCCAGAACACCCGTACCCCCCATGCCAAACATGCAAAACACGACGGACAGGACAAACGCCGTCCACCACGACACGAGCCACGATGCACCTGCACGTATACATTGATATGTATTGCTCTTGTTCATAGCTTAGCGGCCTGAGGCGGCTGGATCAGAGAGAAAACAGCTCCGCAATGATGCGGATATTCGATTGGCTGGGTCTGTCCTAACCTATGCACGCCCAGAGTGATCCGCCAACCTGAAACTCACCGCCGCGTAGCCGATGTGCTTGCTCGGCTATGTCAAGGCGCGCCATCGCCGCCACAAGGGAACCCCTACCACCAAAATCACAGGGTGCTCTACGAACACCTTGTGTAAGACGGCCAATCGGAGCCGGCGCCATATGAAAAGATCAACGGCGAAGCATCCGCTAAGCGATCACGTCGCAATAGCGCAGGCTCTGGTTGTGCTTTCGGTATTAAGATGTATTCCTTTAAGAAGTCGGAAAGCACCTCCCCAAAATGCTGCAAATGGAGTAGATTTGTTTGTCGGTTAATATGCGCTTTTTCTGGAAATCAATTCCTGCTTTGGCGCTTGCCATAGCGACATTTGCGACTGCAGTCGCCGCCCAAAACGTTATGCCGCTTTGGGAGAAAGGCGGCTTGCACGCTGCCTATGTTGTTCCCCGCGATGATTTCAACCGCGTTGATGTCCAACTGATCGTGCTATCCGGATCGTATGATGATCCCGCGTTGTCTGGCACAGCGCATTTGACGGAACATCTTGCCGCGTTTTCTTCGGATGCAGCGGTTTTGCGTCGAGCACGTGAACGGGATTTGAACGCCGTCACGCGCAGTGTCTCAACGGTTTATACCAACTCCGGACCACCGGAAGACATTGAATTGCTGTTGCGCTTGTCACGTGCCGTGCTGGAAACGCCTGATCTGCCGCCGGGCTTTGCAGAAAGTGAGATCAAAATCCTGCATCGTGAAACGCATCTGCGTGAACGGCGTTCGCCCTATCGCTGGCTTGTACGCAAGGCGCTGCGGAACCTCTATGGATCATCCTACGGCCGTGCCGACAATACGATTGCTGATCTTTCCAGGCTCAATTTGGAAGCGGCTTACCAGTTTCACGAAACCCACTATGTACCGTCGAATGTCACATTGATCGTTTCGGGAAAGATAAAACCGGCAAAGGCGGCCGAACTGGTGGCGCAATACTTCGGCGATACCGCATCTCTCGCTGCGCCCGAAAAGCCATGGCTGGATCAAAAGCCAAATCAGACCTTGCGTAAAATAGAACGTTTGTCCTCAGACAGGCTGTCCGATGATGTGGTGCTAATGACGAAATTCATCGATTTTGAGGATCGGGATACCAGCATCGATATGCAAGGAGACTTCTTTTTGGCAACTGCTGTGCTGCAAAATCGTCTTGCCAACGCGCTCCGCTATGAAGACACCATGCTCTTTGACACCTCTTCCGATTGGTTCCTATCAAAAGTGGCTGATCTGGAGGTGACAATCGTAGCACACCCAATGCCGGGTATTGATCTGGACACTGCGCGCAACCAACTGGAAACGACCTGGGAGACACTGCTTGACACTCCCATTCAACCCAAAGAGCTCGCTCAAGTGCGAAAATCAGAAATGGTGCAGGCTGAGAATGCGGCGCGTCGGCCCGCCATGTTTCTACAATTCCTGCAGAACGTGGCCTCGGATGGCTTCCCTCCGATTAGCCCGAGCGTTTTCGCGCGCATAATCTCTGATACCAGCGACGAGCAGGTCATTGATTTTGCAAAAAAAGTGATCGAGCCCTCGGCGA
Source organism: Tateyamaria omphalii (assembly GCF_019802125.1). Taxonomy (GTDB): domain Bacteria; phylum Pseudomonadota; class Alphaproteobacteria; order Rhodobacterales; family Rhodobacteraceae; genus Tateyamaria; species Tateyamaria omphalii_B. The sequence continues at coordinate 128,931 of NZ_JAHVHT010000001.1, read as the reverse complement.
CCTCAATTGTTCTGGCACAGAGGGCGAGGTGAGCATGCGGTACATCATGGCATTGGCCTTGCTCACTTTCCTAGCTGCCCCGACAGTCGGCAAAACACAAAGCGAGCACGAAACGCTCATTGCAACAAACCAAGAGACGCGGTCGGCCTCGCTTGTCGCGATGCGCAACGGTTTGACGTCAGTCACTTTTGTCTGGCCGATGGGAGACCAAACGCCTCAGAACGTGGACGCCATTCAGGCTGGCATGTTCAGCGTTTTGACAGGTGGGACTGAGTCGCGGACACCCTCTCAAATCGCCACTTTCATGCGTCAAAAGGGCGTCAGCAAACGAGTGTCCACGCTTGAGGACAATTTGCTCCTAACCGTCTCAGCGCCGGATGATGTCTTCCCTGAGGTTCTGGTGCATCTGGAAAATCTGCTTCTCAAGGCAACATATTCAGATGATTGGTACGCGCGAGAACTGCGTAAACTGCGTAGACCGATCGCGTCTACAACCAGACAATCCTCGGATGTTCTGAGCCGTGTGGAACGGTTCCTCAACTACGCAAACACAGACGAAGAAGCGCAATCAATCGACCCGAGGTTTCGCTTCGGCAAGCCCAGTCAAGTAGTTCTGCGATCAAACGACGCGGAAGTCACTGTTCGCACGCGGCGCTTGCTTGCGAAACTGCCTCCAGACGCGTCAAGGTCGCGACTGGGTGACTGGCTTCAGCGGTTGGTCAACAGAAACTCGACCGCTTTCACCTTACCAAGGGGCATTATTCATTTCGCTGACCCCACATCCAGTGAAACGCTCCTGTTCCTTGTAAGTGCACAGGAATTTCAAAGCGAAGCACAGCAGCTTGGGGCTAACCTTTTGCTGGACTACATCGGATCGAACCAAGGATCAGAAATGTTCCGCATCATTCGGCAAGAATTGCGTGCGTCATACGATCCCGAGTCGCGCTTCGTCGTGTTGGGTGACAAGCGTGCGCTTCTGGTACTGAGTGCGACTGTCGAAGCTGCCGAATGGCCGGAAATCCATGGCCGCATGCGCGGCATCTATCGGGATGTTCGGCACGGGAAAGTCGATCAGAAAGGGCTGGAAATACAATATGCCCAGCTAAAGCAGAGCTACGAAGACAAGTTGTTTTTCGACGCAGTTTGGACAGCGGAGCAATACCTCCGGGCACACCCGGAGGGGGCGACCGGCGACATAGAAATCCCAATTTTTAATGCGTTTGGACAGGTTAATTTCGATGAAATTATCGACAATGCAAACGACTACCTACCACCTTTCGAAGACTTCTTGTTGGTCGTTGTGGGAGGCGGTGTTGCACCGCCTGCGGACCTGACCAGACATGAGCTGTGTTCACTCGAAAAGTTTGAGCCGATTGATCATTGTCTGAAAAGCCTGCCGTCCGGTGTCTCAACTCCATGAACCCGCTCGCCATGCCAACCAGGTCGTAAACTTTCCACTGGATGTAAAAACGCCTCACGCATCTTTCGCTCTTGAATGTGCATCACTCGGGCCTTTGGCTGGGGCACGACAGGATGAAGATTTCTGGAACCGACCCAAGTGTTACCTGGATCGGTCTATTCTCTGCTCAGCTTTGCAAAAGCCAGGTTTCGCGAGTGTTGCCGTTGGCAGCCATTTTGAACCTACGCACCCGCGAACTGCTCTTTCATGTCAGGTCATCCTCTGACCCGGGAAAACATTCCACTCAGAAACCAGCCGCCGTCGTTGCAAGCGTCTGGTTTCGAGAGTTCACCCTTTCTTGCACAGCTGCACACGCTTGAAGATTGCCGTCCAAACAAGCGTCATCAAGCTGCTTGCTTGCAGAAATCTCCGCCGGTGAATCGCACGCACTGAGCGCCAGTGCTGCAAGTATCAGGTATCGTTTCAAGGTCTTTCCTTTCACATTTTTCGTGCTCCGCGCTTGCTCAAATGGCGCGGAAGGCAAGTGAAGTGAGCCACGCCGGACAGATGGCGTGGCTCACCTCATTTCAGTTGAGTGTTCGCAAGTGGTGGTTTTGTTCGGTAGTCCTGATCAGTCGTGACGAGTCACGTGTCACGCAATCGGGCTACGGTGTCGTCCAAACCGTCAGGCCGAGACATGTTCTTTCTGAAATATGACGGTGTTTGGCCGGTTAAGCGCTTGAACGCGTTGTAGAACGAGGACCGTGCATTGAAGCCCACATCATAGGTGATTGTCAGAACGGATTGGTTGGTTGTTATGAGAAGAATTTTTGCTTCCGCCACGCGGTATCCATTCACGAAGTCAAAAAAACTCTGCCCGATCTCTTCGTTGAGCGTTTGCGAGACGTAGTTCGATGATGCTCCGATGTGCCGAGCCAAAGCCCAAAGTGACAGGTTTGGGTCTCGGTGCAAATGGTCAACCTCCATCGCCGCACGAAGTTTACGGCCAAGTCTCTCGGATGCCTCAGCGCTCAAGGCAGACTTTTCGTACTTGCTCGCTGTCTGACCAACTGGCGACTCGGTTGTATTCGGTTCGTCAGGATCGGGAACCAATGGTGGGCGTTGTCGCAACCCCCAGAGCACTGTCGCCGCGACGACTGCCAGGCCGGTAAGGCTCGCAATGTTGACAAAGGCGGGCGGGACGCCGTCGTCCGCCGCTTTGATCGCGACGATCAGCAGCACGGTCTGCGCCAGCCAAAACAGCCCGCCAAATCCGCAAATCACATAGATCCAGCGCAGTTCATGCTGTTCTGTACTGGCATATACATCGCGCAACTTCAGCCGGAATTCCATCAGCCGACGCCAGATCAGGAAAAGGTAAACCGCAATCTGTGGATATATAGTGAGATGAAGCAAGCTGAGGCCGAGTACAACAGCCAAGCTCCACGCCGTGCCCATCTCTACTTCATCTGCGATCAGGAGGTGTCGGGTGTCTGGCGGCGATACCAGCACCAATAGCGCCATGGCTACGGTTATACCCGGTAACACAAAATGTCGGATGAGGCGTCGCGGGGGGAGTTGCGACGTGGATGTGAGGGTGAACACATACATCCAAAAGAGCGGCGCAAGAAAGAAGGAGCTGGGCCAGGTCACGAGGTCGATCACTGGTCCGATTGAGCCGGGTATGGCGTCAACCAACCGCTTGACCGCTTCAGGACCGTTGTTGACCGCCACAGCAACAAGGAATGCAGCAAAGCTGCGGTTGACGGGTGAGGACCTTGATTGCATCAAACAGAACACAGCACCAAACGTCGCGATCGCGAACGTGCTGGTGCCAGTCAATTCGATGATGATGTCATCCATGCCGTAAACTCTCTCAATCTTGCTCAAGAGACCAGACCGCAATAGCTGCAATGACATACGGGGCGAACTGAGCCAAACTATTCGGATAAGAGCTGTTGGGTGTAACTATTGATCGCACCATTTCGGTTTGTGACAGCAGCGCGTATCTGACCAGTCTTGAGATTGGCAGCCACAATCGAGTCAAACCCGTGGTTTCGCCCTTGGTGCGAAATTGTCGGGCCAGGGGACAAAAATACGCCCAGCCCCGATCCTTGGCTCACAGGCGTCACCATGCGTTCAGCCAAGGCCACAGGAATGATGGCATGGCGTAGGCCGCCCAATGCGTGCAGAACCGCTTGAAAGACTTTGGCGAGGTCTGATGCTGTCGCCCAGAGCCCAGCTGCCGCGCTTTCCGGATGCCTCCTGAAGCCACCTTGCAGCGATTGACCGTCCTCATAGCAGCCGTGCGCGAAAGGTGTTGCCGGCGCTATTGCAAACGTTGCGCGAGAGGCCCCGACGGGTTCGAGAACCTCTTTGGCTGTGTACGTTGCAAAATCCATGCCGGTGACGTCTTCAATCAGGGACTGCAGAACCATCGTCCCGCCTCCACTGTATCTGAAACGGTTGAATATCCTGGGTCGTGTCCGGACGGGGCTTGAGTTTGCGGGGCGACGTCCCGCCAGAATGTCCAACAATGTTGGAAGCTCCTCGTTCGGGCCATACCCTTCAAACCCTTGTACGGTCGTTCCTGCTGTATGAGACATCAGGTTGGCTATCGTTGCCGTCATTCCCCTGGGCCCCGGCAATTGCCAGCGACGTAAACTCCGATTGACGGGCGCATCCAAGTCGATGCGCCCGTCTCGGACCATGGTCAGGACGGCCAACGCCGTCACTGTCTTTGAGCATGACGCAACCTGGAACAGGGTATCGTCATCAACTGCGCTTTGTTCATCGGCCATGCCACTGTGGCGCGCCATCAGAAGGCCGCGATTGATTGCCGCAACTTGATAACCGGAAGGCTTCTGCGCGGCCGCCTCCGCAGATGTCGAACGCGGCAGAGGCGCCAAAATTGCCGCCAATCCCGTAGCAGAAAATGTACGTCTATTCATCGTATCGGTTGTCCAACCCCAAAGGGTCACCACACACTTTGGTGACGGAAGCAACCGTGGCGTCAGTTCCTCAATGTTTCGCCCGGACCTATAGGGGCGGACAAAAAAGCGACCAAGAATGGGCTTGCTAAAATGGGACAGGAGCGGCCGCTGCGAACGACAGATTCGACGGGCCGCAACGCTGCGTCGAATTCTGACCACAAACAACGGCAAGGTGCTTCAGAGCCGACATTGATTGCGCAAGAACGGATCAGACGTTTGCTCTCGTTCAGCGATGCCTTGACTACACCAGATGTCGGGTTGCCTTATCAAAGACAGTGGGATCACCCAAAGATCGCGCCAACAGCATTGCACCCTCCAACTGGGCCATGATGCGCGCTCCGTCTTCTGCGCTGAAACCATCCAAATTGGAAATCGCATCAATTCCGTCCAGCATAAATTGACGAGCTTCTTGTGCGACTTCGAGTGGGAGGTCGTTTCCTCCGACCGCCAAGATACCGCACAGACACATCAATCCATCATCTGCCAGCGCGCCTCGAAAAAGGTCTCGCCAATCAGAAAGCGGATTGCTGTCTGCGGTACTGCGCTCCGCTAGTTCAGCTTCAAACCGTTCGCGAAAGCGTCTCGCCACCGCAGCGGCCAAATCCGCTTTTGTTGCAAAGTGATAGTGTACGCTTGCCGACTTCACGCCGACCTCCGCAGCAATCTCGCGGAAGGAAAAACCGTTGTACCCGTGCGTGCGGATCATGCGCTCGGCCACATCCATTATTTCGTCGCGTTTGCCGGACATTTGCGTCTCCTGTCTCACGAAATGGTTATCTACCACGTGGTAGATAGGTGTTGCAAGGCGCGGCCTCAATCCGTAGATCGTCGCTCGTTACCTACCTATTGATAGATAAGGAGATCGAGATGTTTGGAAACAAGGTGGCAATCGTGACCGGCGGCGGATCAGGGATCGGCAAAGAGGTGGCGTCCCGGTTCGTGCAGGCAGGCGGAAACGTCGTTCTGAACGGTCGGAATGCGGACAAACTCTCTGCAGCGGCTAATGAGATTGACCCTTCGGGCGCGCGGGTCAGAACCGAGGCAGGGGACATCGCAAAACCTGAAACGGCCGAAAAACTGGTCAAACGAGCCACAGCGGACTTTGGCGGTGTCGATGTGCTGTTCAACAACGCGGGGGTCTTTCAGCCCAAGCCGTTCCTCGACCTTGATGAAGGCGAATACGACTGGTTTCTCGACACCATTCTGAAAGGCAAGTTTTTCATGGCGCAAGCTGCAGCGAAAGCGATGCAAGCGCGTGGCGGCGGTGCCATTGTGCAAACTGGATCATTGTGGGCCTTGCAGGCCATTGGAGCAACGCCCTCGGCTGCATATTCGGCTGCCAATGCCGGAGTGCATGCACTTGTTCGCAACCTCGCGCTGGAACTTGCGGGTGACAATATCCGGGTAAATGCCGTTGCACCCGCCGTTGTTGAGACCCCGGTGTACGGCACGTTCCTGACGGCAGAGCAGGTGGCCGAGACATTGCCGACCTTCAACAGCTTTCATCCTCTTGGGCGCAACGGCCAACCCGGCGATGTGGCGGATGCGCTGATGTTCCTCGCGTCCGACCAGGCCTCCTGGATCACCGGCCAGGTGCTTTCCGTCGATGGTGGTGTCACCGCCGGGCGTCAGTAACCCCATTGCTCCTGGACCTGCCCTTTCGGCAGGTCTCTCTCCCCTCCCAATTCAAGAAAGGAATGCATCATGAAACGTCAGATACTGATCGGTGCAACAATGATCACTGCCCTCTCACATGCCGCCGCAGCCGAAACTCGCTATGGCTATGAAAACGTGGACGGACACGACATATTTTACAGGGAGGCAGGCGATCCGTCTGATCCCACGATTGTGCTACTGCACGGCTTTCCCAGCTCATCGCACCAGTATAGAGATCTGATCGAAACGCTGAGCGATGAATTTCATCTGATCGCCCCAGACTATCCCGGCTTCGGCGCGAGCGATTTTCCGTCAGCTGATGCGTATTCCTATAGTTTTGACAACTTCGCCAACACCATCGATGGCTTCCTGGAACAACGCGGGCAGAACGAATATGCGCTGTTCATCCAGGACTACGGTGCGCCGGTGGGGATGCGCATTGCAACCGAACACCCTGAACGGGTTCAGGCGCTGATCGTACAGAACGGCAATGTCTACGAGGAAGGTTTGAACCCGGATACGTGGGCTCCCATCATGGCTTTGTGGGAAGGGGGCCGCAATGCCGAGATCGAGGCTCAGATTGCCGCGCAGGTGTTCAGTCTTGAAGGACTGAAGTGGCAGTACACCCACGGCACACGCAACCCCGAAGCCATCCTCCCGGACAACTGGTTGCTCGACCACCAACTGATCAATCGCGAAGGTCAGCATGATATTCAGTTGGGTCTTTTCTACGACTACCGCAACAACGTGGCCAAGTATCCCGAATGGCAGGCGTATCTGCGCGAACATCAGCCACCCGCGCTTGTGGTTTGGGCTGCAAATGATGCTTTCTTTCCCACGCCAGGCGCAGAAGGTTTTAAGCGTGATTTGAAGGATGTGGACTACAACATTCTCGATACCGGTCACTTCGCGCTGGAAGAGGACGGCGCCCTTATCGCCGACAAGATCCGCGTTTTTTACGCAGCAAGAGACATCAAGTAGCGCCCATTGATGGAGGGTCCCCATGCGGGGCCCTCCATCACGTCCGTATCCGGCATCCGCACCTTGTCACGCAGTCCAGGAGACCATTCCGGCGTCTGCAATCACGACATCCCGCGCAACATTTCCGGTCAGATCTGCGATGGCTATCTGACCTTCATCGCGCTGGCCCGCTGTACATGACGTAGTGCCCCGATGAGTTCGGAGAGCTCCATCTCACGCAGATCGCGACAAATTTCGCGAACACCTTGCCCGACCCCACAGAGGCGGCCGTAGTAGTTGAAGTAGTATGTACCGTCTTCGAGAACCTAGTCCCCGATTGTCAACGGTGCGACATGGCTCGGAGTGGCCCTCTTGTCGGGAAGGCCACTCCACATGCTATGGCCACGTCTTAGCTGGCGGCGGTACGCGACCGCATTGTGCGTGCGAGGATGAACAGAACCGCCGCTCCACCAAGTCCGATCAGATCGGACTGCCAGCCGCCTTCGATCATCAGCAGCGCGACCACGATCAACCCAACGCGGATCGCAGTGTTTGCCCGCGCGCCATTCCACCAGCCCTGCACGCCAGAGGACAACAGGAAGACGCCGAACACCGCCGTCAGCCCTGCGCGGATCACTTCGAACCAGGTGCCGTCCATCAGGATGGCCGCGTTGTAGAAGAACATGAACGGGACGACGAATGCGCTGATTCCGATCTTGAAGCTCGTGACCGAGGTTGCCATTGGATTGGACCCTGAGATGCCCGCCGCCGCATAGCTTGCTAATGCTACAGGCGGAGTAATTGCCGAGACAACGGCGAAGTAGAACACGAAAAAATGCGCCGTGAGCATCGGGATGCCGAGCTGCACGAGGCCCGGCGCGACAACCGAGGCGGCTACCGCGTAAGCCGCTGTCGTGGGCATTCCCATTCCCAGCAGGATCGCGATACACATCGCAAAGAACAGCGCAAGAAACTGGTTCGCGGCCGCGATGTCCAGCAGGACCGAGGAAAAGCGTGCGCCGACCCCGGTCAGGCTGATGACGCCAACGATGATGCCGGCGCATGCACAGACAGCGATAATCTGAACCGACATGACGCCCGCGATCTCGAACGCTCGGGCGATAGAGCGCGGCCCCATGCGGTACGGTGTGAGCCAGGAGACCACTGCCGCAGCGGCTGTCGCGTAGGCGCCCGCCCGGATCACAGAATACCCCATGAACAGCGCCGCGATCAGAATGATGATCGGCAGGAACAGAAAGACCCGGCGCGCCATGTCACGGAATTTCGGCAGCTCGTCCTCGCGCATGCCACGCATGCCCAGCTTTGCTGCCTCGAAGTCGACCATGAAGTAAATCGATGCGAAATAGAGGATGGCCGGAATGATCGCTGCGACCGCGATGTCAGTGTAAGGGATGCCCGTGATTTCGGCCATTATGAAGGCGCCAGCGCCCATGATCGGTGGCATGATCTGTCCGCCGGTGCTAGCTGCCGCCTCGACTGCGCCTGCCGTCTGCGGCTTGTAGCCGACACGCTTCATCAACGGGATCGTCAGCGAGCCGGTTGCAACCACGTTGCCCGCCGAGGTGCCGTTGATCATGCCCATGAGGCCGGAGGCAAAGATCGCCACCTTGGCCGGACCACCACGCGCGCGACCGGCGGCGGCAAAGGCGAAATTCACGAAGTAGTCCCCGACTTTCGACGCCTGCAGGAAGGCGGCAAAGATAATGAATAGGATGATGTAGGTCGACGACACGGCCGTCGTTGGCCCAAGGATGCCAGCATCGGTATAGACAATGCTGAAGAAGCGGGTCCACTGAATTTCTGGCGCGTTCAGGAAGCCCGGCAACAGGTCGCCCACGAAGACGTAGGCCAAGAAGACGCCCGCAATCACGATCAGTGCGAGGCCCGCAACACGGCGGGTGAGTTCCATGATGAGGGCCGTGCCGGCCATGGCCGCAAAGCTCATGCCAATCGGGGCAAACGGCGTCCCGGTCGCGTTGCGCATTGTCGTGCCATAGATCGTGATGAGATAGATCGCCGCCGCCGCAGCACAGATGCCCAGCGTCAGGTCGGCCGGAGCAATCGCATCACGTACGCGCGGGCGGACCCAACCAACGAGAATGCTGCCCGCGATAGCAAAAAGGAGCGGCGCACCGTAGTGCCACGTCTCGGCGGCGCGGATTCCGGCATCCATACCGTTCCACATGGTCCCGCCTGCGATCTCAGCAGCAAAACCGATGGCCGTCCAACATGCATAGAGAGCTGGCAGCGCGAGCGCCCAGCCGACAAGGTCGAGCGGATGGCGACCACCGCGATCAGCGTCGGGGAATGCGCGCGCGGAATAGAGCACGAAGCCCAGGATCAGTGCCCCCGCCACGTGAACAATGCGGAAGGTCCATGTCTCCATCGGGAAGGTCGGCAGGTATGGAATATCGACGCCGGTCATGGCTTCGATCGACCAGCCATTCAACGCCGCCATGTGGAAGAGCGCGTAAAGCCCGGCCATCCAAGCCACGACCAGATTGACGCTTCCTTCGAACAATCGGCGATTGCCTTCTACCGGCTCCTCGTCCACGCCGTCCGCGATCACGGGACCGTCCTTCAGTCCGTCGGCATTGGCCTCAAAAACACTCGGAGTGTGCTCCGGATCGATGGTCGCCATAATCATTCCCTCCCTCGCCGAGCGCTGCATTTCGACCGCACGGCTCACCACAAAGAAGGGCCCGCTCGGATCGAAACGGGCCCCTCAGATTTGTCAGTTGCCGTAGATCTGGTCTGCCGGGATCTCTGCGCCTGCGTTCTCCACGAACCAAGCCGCCGCGCCGGGGTGCCAAGGCAGAACATCTCCGTTCTTGTCCCAGTTTTCGGGCAGGGTGGAGCTTGCGGCGCGGTGGATGCTAACCATCCGCTCATTGTCCGACATCACGACGTCGACAACGGCATTTACCAGCGAGTCAGGCAGGTCGCAGTTGGCGATCGCAAAGTTCCACATCGAGACCGAGCGCGCGTCTGCCTCTAGCGTGGTGTACGTATCGGCGGCGATGGAAAGCTCCGAGACCGGGAAGGCTTCGAGGATCTTTGCCTGTTCCTCTTCGGTAAACTCGATGATGTTGACGTCGGTCTGTACTTCGAGCTGCGATACGGCTGGAACCGGCACGCCAACGGCGAAAGCGATCACGTCCAGCAGTCCATCCTGAAGCTGGCCGCCCAAGTCCGACCAGCCGCCGTTGCGCCGCTCGAACTCGACGCCAAGCTCTTCCATCATTCGCGGGAAGTAAGTGTCAGACGTCGAGCCCGCGGGACCAAACCCAATTCGTGCTCCCGCAGGGATCTCGGAGATGGAAGTGATGCCCGACGATGACAGGGCCGTAACCGAAAACGGCGTCTGATACATGGGGAACATCGCGCATGCGTTGGTCATTTGCAGGCCCGGTGCGATCGGATTTGTGCCCTCACGAGACTCGCGTGCCGGGCCCATCGTGGTCATGCCAAACTGCGCGTCGCCCGTGTGGACAAGAGCCATGTTCTGCATCGGGCCGCCGGTCACTTCGCCGCCGCCGGTCAGACCCAGCTCTTCGGCCACAAGGTTCGCCCAGCCAGAGCCGTAGGCGAAGTAGGTGCCGCCCTGTGAGGCAGTTGCCACAGTGAAACTCTGGGGCCAGTCGGTGCGATCCAGATGGCCGTCGGCGATTGCGGGTGTCGTGGCGAGCATGGTGAGCACCACAGCGCTCGTGAAGCGATTCAAATTCATAAGGGTTCCTCCCGTTTGGGCGATCCGCCCGTGGTGGTGGAACACGGTATCAACCATGCATTCAGCGCAAGACCGATCTGCGGAATTCGCATGGAAACTTGCGCGGGAGATGCAGAGGTGGGTCAGAACGGTGATGTATGGCCGCAAAACATGGGTGGCAGCCGACACATCATTCCCGATCGACATAGTCCTCGCGGTCAAGGCCGTGCCGTCGGAGCTTCTCGTAAAGAGTTTTTCGCGACAGGCCGAGCGCTTCGTAGACGTCACGCAATTTTCCGCCGTGGGCCGCCAAGGCGGCGCCTAGGACACCGCGTTCGTAGCTTTCCATTCGTTCGGCCAGTGTTCCGGTTTCGCCAGTCATCAGCGCACCGGTCTCTAGGCCCAGAAGGTAGCGTTCCGCTTCGTTGCCCAGTTGCCGAACGTTTCCGGGCCAATCGCGCCCGGCAAGCGCTTGCAAAAGCGCCGGGGGCACCGACGGTGCATCGCGCCCGTGCCGCGCCGCCGCCTCCGCAAGCATAGCCGCGAAGAGATGGGGCACGTCCTCGGGACGTTCGGACAGAGGTGAGATACGGACCTTGGCCACAGCCAAGCGGTAATACAGATCGGATCGAAACGTGCCGTCCTCGGCTCGTGCCGCCAAGCCATCCTTCGCAACCGCGATGACCCTCAGGTCGAGGGGGATGGCTTCATTTGATCCAAGCGGCGTTACGGTTCGATCCTGGAGCACATGCAGGAGTTTGCCTTGCAAAGCCAGTGGCAGGCTGTCGATCTCATCAAGGACCAGCGTGCCGCGCTGCGCGTGCTGCAGCTTGCCATAGCGCGCACGCAGCGCGCCCGGAAATGCGCCTGCCTCGTGTCCGAACAGCTCGCTTTCGATCATTGCCTCGGGCAGCGACGCGCAATTGATTTCCACATACGGGCCGGAGCGTCGCGCGCTATTGTCGTGGATCTGCCGCGCCGCGATCGCCTTGCCGGTGCCCGTCTCTCCTTCGATCAAAACATCCGCATCGGTGGCCGCGATCGAGCCGAGACGCGCGCGCAGTGCCTCCATGGCAATGCTGGGTCCAACGAGGCGGGACATGGTCGGCTCCCCGCGAGCGACCCGGTCGCGCAGGCTGCGGTTCTCCAGCACCAGGCGTCGGGATTCTATTGCGCGTCGCGCCGACGCGACCAGGCGCGCCGGATCGAAAGGCTTCTCGAGGAAGTCGTATGCGCCGGACTGCATCGCCTGCACAGCGAGGGACACGTCTCCATGCCCAGTCAGCAGGATGACGGGGATCTGAGCATCAATGGCCAGAACGCTGTCCAACACTTCCATCCCATCCATTTCAGGCATGCGGATGTCAGTCACCACGACACCGTCAAAAGCAGGATCAAGCGCCTCAAGCATTGCAGGTCCACCCTCGAACGCTGCGAAAGTCATGTCAGCAAGATCAAAGCTTTGCTCTGCTGCGCGTCTCAGATGCGCTTCATCGTCAACGAAAAGGACCTGTCCCGTCATCACTTTTCCTCCGTAAGTCTCAAGACGACAGTGAAGACCGCTCCGCCGCCGGGGCGGTTGGACGCTTCGATGCGGCCGCCGAAATCTTCGACGATGTTGTATGAAATCGAAAGACCGATCCCCATGCCTTCGCCGGCGGGCTTGGTGGTAAAGAAAGGCTCGAACGGGTCGATATCCGGCGCGAGCCCGGGGCCATTGTCGAGGACGCGAACCTCGACGGTATCTTCTGCTGCTGCGACCTCCATAGAAACCTCTGGCATCTCATTGCTCGCGACCGCATCAAGTGCGTTCGACAAAAGGTTCACAATCACTTGCTCCAGCCGCAGAGCGCCTGCCACCGCATGAAGCTCGGTCGAAGGCGGCTCAAACGCGATGGTGACCCCGGCACGCTGGGCACGTGGGCCGGTCAGCACAAGCGCGCGCTCTGCAACCTCGCTCACCGGTACCGCGCCAAGAGCGTCTCCGGGCCGCCGTGCGAAATCGCGCAGATACCCCGAGATCCGTGCCATGCGATCGGCCATCTGCGAGATCAGCGTGACGTTCTCTCTGGCCTCGTCGGTCCGCCCCCGGTCGAGATACTGTGCCGCATTTTCGGCGTAGGATTTCACCGCACCGAGCGGCTGGTTGATCTCGTGGCTGAGAGCCGCAGACATGTGCCCAAGCGCTGCCAGTTTGCCAGCATGTACCAACTCAGCTTGTGTCCGCCGCAACTTCTCCTCGGCTGCGCGTCGCTCATCTACCTCGCGGCCCAGTGCTTCTGTGCGTTCCAGGACCCTCCGTTCGAGGTCGTCACGCAAGGTGGCTTCATAAGCCACCCGCTCCGCCAAGCGGGCGCGTCGTTGAAGGAAAATTGTGGCCCCGAGGGCCAAGGCCCAAATGGCCAGCACACCGACGCCGACCATCAGCGCAGCTTGACGCTGGACCGGCAGCAGAGGGCTCAGGACAATGGCCTGCCACCCTGGCAGGCTCAGCGGGCGGCTTTCAGCGGTAAACGTGGAGGCGTCATCAATCGTCACGCGCGTCGGCTCGGTGAGCGAGGGCAATCGCGAAAGCCGGAGTGGTTCAAGCCGTTCCGACGGATAACCGCGACCTGCGGCCAACCGTATCCTGTCGTTTGAAGCCAGCGGACGCAGCGTCCGGTAGACCCAGTCCGCTTCGCTCGACAGGAATACAACACCGTCGCCATCCACGATAGCGACGGATTGGGACAACCCTGACCAGCCGGTCTCCAACGCAGATGCGCTATTTCGCACTACGACAACACCCAGCACGTCGATACCTTCAGTCACGGGTCCTGCGAAGGCCAGGACGCGCCTGTCCGTATCCACGTCGATCCCATGGAAGCGCGCCGCACCGCCGCGCGCCGCAGCGCGAATGTCGGGTCGGCTCGCGAGGTCGCGGCCAATGGATGAGTTGTCGCCGCGATAGTCGCTCGCGGCGACAACCTGCCCGTCCATGTCCAACAGATACACGTCGGATGCCCCGACAGCGCGGGCGATCTGGCTCAGTGTCTCATTGACGAAGGGCCCAAGGCCTGTGTTTCCAGGATCGCGAAGCAGGCGAAGCAGAACCGGCCTATCAGCAATCAAGCTCGGGATGGGATCAAAGCGCTCTACAGTTTGCTCAAGTGACTGCGCTACCAGACGAAGTGTAGCTGCAGCAGCTCGTCTTTCTGCGTCGACAAGCCGGTCGACAACCGTTGGCCAAACAGCCAGTCCGACGAGCGTCGCTATGGTCAGGCCGAAAGCCGAGGGTATCCATATACCGGACCGACGCGCGGCCCCGATTGAATAGGAGCGGGTCATATGCGATTGTTCCAGTTGGCCGGACACCACCACCGGTTTTCAATCCATGGACATTTTACGCACTGACATGATGCGTGTCCGATCAAACGCCTGCGCATCTCTAAGCTCGCCAAGTCATCGAATATACCCATTGGTCATCAAGCTACATAGACATCACTGAGTTCGAGGTTCACATCGCAGATCCTGGACGACCAAGTTGGACCGGCACTGCAGAATTGAGTCGAAGTCATGACATTTAGGGACCCTTGATGGGTCAGGTGCTATACACCCTCTTCAGTTAAACTCCGGCTCTCCTTTATCCTAGGCTGGGGGCACATAGCCAGTCGACGACGAGCGCGGCGAGTGCCATGGCAGAGAGAAAGACCTTCGGGCACCTTTTTGTGTAGTGTTGCAACGCGCCGCCCGTCCTTCAGTCCACCAAACATGATCTCGATCCGATTGCGTCGTTTGTATCGACGCTTGTCATGTCGGACAGCCATGCCGCGCTTCTTTCAACCGGGGATCGAGGCCCTTATCCCTATGTCTTTCAACGCCTCTCGGGACCAATCGGCGTCCCAACCTTGATCCTCTAGCAGCCGTTCCACCTTTGGCAAACTGCTCACCAAAGCACAGGCACCGATACAATCGCTCAGCTAGAAGTGAGCGCCCAATGCTGAAGACGCAATGCTTTTCCAGAGGCGAATGTCGATACAAACCGCGAACACGTGGCGGATACTGGATTTAGTTTCAAGGCTTCCGCCAGACACAAAAAGACGCAAACCCGCTGTCGTTCTGCTAACCGCTTCGGGTTAGCTCACCAATCATATCCGGCAGGATGCGCGACAATACTCCAGTCAGAAACGCCGTACTGATGCCAAACGTGAGTAGGCCAGTGATCGCGCAAAAGGTTGCCACGATGCGAGCCTCAGTACTTAAAACGATGTCGCCGTGGCCAAGAGTCGTGTAGGTCACGGTCGCAAAATAGAAGCTGGTCGATGGGTCTGGCAATTCGGTGACCAGAAGGAACAAGGTCGCCCACGACCAGACCTGAATAGTATGTGCAAATACCGGAACAAAGATTGCAGCTGGTAAAAAAGATCACGTTGCGCAGACGGGGCAATGTCTTATTGGGCAGGAAACTGGACAGCTTCGCAAAATAAGGGATGCTGAGCGATACTACGCTGACATGGACCATGGCGCTGAACAAAAGCAGGCCAGTTCCAAATAAAATCTGTTGGAGCGCCGTCATGAAGGTGTTCCTACAACAAAAAACCGTTACGAACGCAATTTACAGGCGAGAAATCCACATGGGAGCCGCAATTATGACACCACGCAACATCTTGGGGATTGCGGCTGCTGCTTTTACTGCATTGTACGCGGGCGCATTTGCGCAAGACGCAGTTCCACGCCCAGCCAAGGTGGTGACCTTGCAAGCGACGGACAACATTGTGTCGCGCACTTACCCTGCGACTGTATTGCCGTCCCGCGAGATCGAGCTTTCGTTCAAAGTGTCCGGGCAGGTGATCGACCTTCCCATTCGCGCCGCGTCGCAGGTGTCTGCGGGTGATGTCATCGCGCAGATCGATCCGCGGGATTTCGAAAATCAGATCCGACAATTGCAAAGCCAGCGCGCCCAGTCCGAGGCGCAGCTTGAAGCACTGCGTGCGGGCGCACGTGAAGAGGAAATCATCGCTCTGGAGGCGAACGTAGCGTCTGCCCAAGCGCAGGTGGATCAGACGCGCGAGGCCCTGTCGCGTGCTGAACAACTGCTTGAGCGCGGTGTGTCGACGCGCGCGCAAGTGGAAGCAGCGCAAGCGGAAGCTCGGGTTGCCGAGGCCAATCTGCGGGCGCAACAAGAGCAGCTGCGGATCGGCCAGGTGGGTGGCCGGCCCGAAGATATTGCTGCTGCCGAAGCCGGGCTTGAAGCGATTGATGCGCAAGTAAAAATTGCGCGCGATGCGCTCGCCGATGCGACGCTCACCGCGCCCTTTGACGGTATCGTGGCGCGGCGCGATATCGAGAATTTCACAAATGTGCAGGCGGGCCAGCCCATTGCCCTGCTTCAGGGGCTTGATGTCGTGCATCTTGCTTTTGACATCCCCGGCCCTGATGTATCCGACCTGGCGCAGAATGGCCCGGACCAGATCGCGAATATTGCAATCTTCGACGCCTTGCCCGGGCAAGAGTTCGACGCCGAGATGGTTGAATTCTCTGTTCAGGCTGACAGCGCGACGCAAACCTATCGAGGGCGCGTTGCGGTGACGGTGCCCGAAGAGTCGTTCATCCTGCCCGGCATGATCGCCAACGTGATCGCGTCCACCGAGGGTGCAAAGGCCCAGATCCGCGCGCCGATTTCAGCCGTGGCTGCGGCATCGGACGGGGCTCCGTTTGTGTGGCTGGTCGAGGAGGGCGGCCAGGTTTCGGCGCAACCGATTACGTTGGGCGAGGCAAACGGCGCACGTGTTGTCGTGACCGAAGGGCTTTCCGATGGCGACACGATTGTTGCGGCCGGGGTCAGCGAGATCATCGAGGGCATGACCATACGTCCCATCACATCGGTCGGGAACTGAACACATGGACTTCGCACGGTTCGCTCTGGAAAAGCGGCTGATTTCGGCCGTCTCGACCCTTCTCATCCTGTTTGCCGGTTACTTTGCCTACACGGCCCTGCCCCGCTTTGAAGACCCGGAATTCATCATCCGGCAGGCACAGATCATCACGCCTTATCCCGGCGCCTCCGCCGAGGAGGTGGCCGAGGAGGTCACCGAAGTGATCGAAAATGCCCTGCAGCAATTGCAGGGCGTTGACGAAGTGCGTTCCGTGTCCTCGCCCGGCGTCAGCACGGTCACGGTGGAATTCACCATCGCGTCCACCAAGACACGCACGTTATTGAACCAGAGATTTCAACAGATGCGCGCTAAGATACTGGATGCGCAGCCGCAACTGCCGCCAAACGCGCTGGCGACGCAGGTCTATGACGACTTCGGCGATGTTTATGCGCAGTACTATGCAATTGTCGGCGAAGGGTATTCGCTGGCCGAGCTTCACGAATACGCCAAAGATCTGCAGCGCGAGCTGGTGACCGTCGAAGGGGTGTCCAAGGTAGTGCTGAATGGTGTTCAGGACGAGGTGATTTATGTCGAGTATTCGCCTGCGCGTTTGACCGAATTGGGCCTCGCGCCTGCGCAGATTGCGCAATTGCTCGAAGGACAGAACCTGGTCACACCGGCGGGGTCCATCGTGGCGGGCATGGCGCGCCTGACCGTGCGCCCCGAAAGTGCGGTGGGGTCGCTTGATGCCATCGAAAACCTGCTGATGACGGATGCGCAAACAGGCGCTTCGTTCCGTCTGGGCGACATCGCGGAGGTGTCCCGCGGGGTCGAGGAACCGGCGCGCACGCTGCTTTACCGCGACGGACAGCCCGCGATCGGTCTGGGGGTGTCAAACCAGTTGGGCGGCAACGTCGTGAACATGGCGGACGCGGTACGCGCCCGGATTGCGGAGTTGGAGAGCGACCGGCCCATCGGCATCAACATCCTGCCGATCTCGGATCAGGGGGCGAGCGTGAAGGTGTCCATCGATGACTTCGTGGTCAACGTGGTGCTGGCGCTTGCCATTGTTGTGGGCACGCTCTTGGTCTTCATGGGGCTCAGGTCTGGCATCCTGATGGGCGGCATCCTTCTGGTGACCGTCGCGGGCACGCTTTTCGGCATGTACCTTTATGGGCTCGACATGCAGCGGATTTCGTTGGGCGCGTTGATCATTGCGCTGGGCATGTTGGTCGACAACGCCATCGTGGTGGTCGAAGGGACGCTGGTGCGTGTGCAGCGCGGTGAAGATGCGTCTGAGGCATCGCGAGCCGTTGTCATACAGACCATGTGGCCGCTTCTGGGCGGTACGGTCGTGGGCATCCTTGCCTTTTCTCCCATCGGGTTTTCACCGGACAATACCGGCGAGTATGCGGGCTCTCTGTTCTGGACGATTGCGATTGCGTTGCTCTTTTCGTGGCTCGTGGCGATCTGGCTGACGCCGTATTACTGCGTGCTGCTGCTCAAGCCGGGTAAGACGGATGAGCAACCCAAGGAGAACCCCATTCTTGTCGGTTATCGCAAGTTGCTGGCGCGTGCGATCAAGGTGCGCTGGTTTACCGTGGGTGGGGTTGTGGCGCTTTTTGTGTCGGCCATCGCGCTGTTCAGCCAGGTGCCACCGGGGTTCTTTCCCTCTTCGACCCGGGCCCAGTTCGCAATCGACTATTTCCTGCCGCAAGGCACGGACATCGGCCGGACCGAGGCGGACATCCTGGATATCGCCGAATACACGCGCGGCCTTGAAGGTGTGACCGGTACCAACACCGTCGTAGGGGCCGGGCACCAGCGCTTCATGCTGATCTATGAAGCCGAAAATGCGAATTCGGCCTATGGTCAGGTTCTGGTGGATGTTGAGGATTACGAGCAGATCGAGGACCTGCGCACGCATCTGCAGGGCTATATTGACGAGGCCTTTCCTGAATCGAATGCCAAGGTCTGGACATTCGTGCTGGGCCCCGGCGGCGGATCCAAGATCGAGGCGCGGTTCTATGGGCCTGATCCGGTTGTCCTGCGCGATCTGGCGCAGCAGGCCAAGACGATCATGTCGGATGCGGGCGCTGTGGCGGTCAAGGACGATTGGCGCGAGCAGGTGCAGGTTGTGCGCCCCATCATCGACATTGAAAACGCCCGCCGTCTGGGGCTGACGCAAGGCGAGATCTCGAACGCGATCTACGGCCATTTGACCGGCACCAACCTGGGCGTCTACCGCGAACGCGATGAGCTTTTGAACATTGTCATGCGTCCGGTGGACGTGGCGCGGGACGACATCAGCGAGCTGCGCAACATCCAGGTCTTTGGCAGTGCAACAGGCAGCTACGTCCCGATTTCGCAGGTGGTCGACCGTTTCGACATCGTGTTCGAGGCAGGCAACCTGCGCCGGATCGACCGCGAGCTTACAATCACCGCACAATCCGACAACGCGCCGGGAGTGCTGTCGGGCGATCTTTTCGACGCGGTGCGCGGGCCGATCGAAGCGATAAACCTGCCACCCGGTTACAGTTTTGAATGGAAGGGCGAGTACGGCAACTCTAAGGAAGCGAATGCCGGTCTGGCCGCGACCATGCCGGTGGGCTTTGGCGCGATGTTCATTGTCACCCTGTTCCTGTTCAACGCATGGCGGCAGACGATCATCATCTGGCTTGTCGTGCCGCTGGCGCTGATCGGCGTGATTTACGGGCTGGCCGGGTCGCAGACCCCGCTGGAGTTCATGGCCATCCTCGGCATCCTGTCACTGACCGGCATGCTGATCAAAAATGCCATCGTGCTGATTGACGAGACGGACACACAGATCGCTGACGGCAAGGCACGCATGGCGGCGGTCGTCGACGCGGCGGTCAGCCGTGTCAGGCCGGTGTCACTGGGGGTGCTGACAACCGTTCTAGGCGTCGTGCCGCTGTTGTGGGATCCGTTCTTCCAGTCACTGGCGATTGTGATCATCTGCGGGCTCAGCTTTGCAACGGTCCTGACGTTGATCATCGTGCCCACGCTCTATGCCATCTTCTTCCGCGTCGAAGGCAGCGAGGTGTAGCAGATCACCATGCGTCTGCCGCTCTTGATCGCGACTGTCCTGATCAGTGCGGCATGTGCCAGACCACCGGATCGGATTGCGTTTGCCGATCCGGAGCTGTCGGCGAGCATCCAGAAAACCTATTTGACCATCAGCCGCTTAGGTATCTTGGCGTTAAGCTTGAAGATGCCTTAGCTATTGCTGAAGCCATTGCAATTTAGATTCGCCCGGGCGCTTTCACGGGCAGCCCATACCGGACATCGAGCTAAGTGGCGGTTGCCGCGCTGTGGCTTTCGCAAAGCGGACATCAGCGACGGGCACGATCACCAATCAGTACTGACGGCACCTCGGTCGGCAAGCGTCTGTATCTCATCAGGTGTATAGCCGAGCGCGATAAGTACATCACGTGTTCCGGATCCAAGTGTTTGCGGCGGTTCCGCGACGCGTTGATGTGTTATGCCTTGCATGGCGAATGGCAAGCCGCAGAACCCAACCGGGCCGCGGCTCGTGAACGCGCGTTCCCTTGATGGTGCAAGCTTCAGTGCCTCGGGAAGCGTACGCAGTCTCGCACATGGGACGCCAGCGGCCATCAAGGTCCTTTCCCAATCATCAGCTGTACGCGATTGCAGGGCATCGCAGATAGCTTGGCCAAGATCTGCGCCGTTTCGATTGCGACCGCTAGGGTCGGCGAACCTCGGATCGGATAGCCAGTCTTCCCGATCAAGTGCGCGCGCCAAGGCCCGGAATTGTGCTTCCTCGTTCACGCCAAGACTGATGTGGCCCTCGGCACATGTGAATATTCCTGACGAGGGCGAGCGGCTGTTGGCGGCATTTCCCTGGGGTTTGGGCGCACGTCCGGTCAGCCGGAAATCCGTGATTGTGGAGCTCATCAAGGTGAAGGCGGTTTCCAGCATAGACACATCCACAAAAGTGCCGGTTCCGGTTCGTTCGCGCTGCATCAGGGCCGCCAAAATCGCCATGGCCGACGCCATGCCGGATGCATAATCAACGATCGGTGCTCCGGTGCGCAGAGGACCCGTCTCTTCGGTGCCGGTCAGCGCCATGAGGCCGCTGATCGCCTGAATATTCACGTCATAGGCGGGGGTGTCAGCCAAGGAATTCCCGCGTCCGTAACCTGTCATCGCACAGTGGATCAGGCGTGGATTGATCGCGCGTGTCGTGTCTTCGTCCAGGTCGAGGCGCGCAAGAGTGCCAGGGCGGTGGTTTTCGACCAGGACATCGGAGGTTTTGAGAAGCCTCTCGAAGACGGCCCGCCCGGCCTCACTCTCTAGGTCAAGAGCCAGCGACTGTTTTCCGGCGCTTTGCGTCAGATAGGCCGTGCTCATACCATTCGCAGCCCGTTCCTTGTCGGTGCCGCCTCGATGGCGCATGGCATCTCCGCGGCCCGGGCGTTCGACCTTGATGACCTCTGCACCGAGAAGTCCGAGATAGTACGAACAGGCCGGCCCGGCGAGGACATGCGTCCAGTCCACCACACGAATGCCATCAAGCGGAGCAACCATCATGCGTCTCCCAACGCTTGGCCCCGGGCCCTTTTACCGAGGCTGCGCACCCGGAATATGAGCGCCGCAACACCGATCAGCAGGAACAGGAGTGCGAGGGGCCGGGTGACGAAGATCATCAACCCGCTGTCGGACAAGAGAAGCGCCTGACGGAACGTCTCCTCCGCTCCGCTCGCCAGAACGAAGGAGATCACGAAGGCCGCCGGATTGAAATCGAGCTTGCGCATTGCCCAGCCGGCGAATCCGGCGGCAACCATGACGTAGACATCGAAGAGATTGCCGCGGGAGGTGTAGGCGGCAACGAACGAGGTCAGGAAGATGACGGGATAGAGAACGCGGGTTGGAATACGGGTGATGAACCGCCCGACGAAGGCTGCGCCGTAATAGCCGATCAGTCCGTACATCACGATGCCGATAAGCCCGCATGCAAAGAGGGCGAAGACCAGATCACGGCTGGTTAGAAACAGTGTCGGCCCGATCTGAATGCCATGGATCAGGAAGACACCGATCAGTATGGCGCCGATAGTGGAGCCCGGAATGCCGAGCGTCAGCAACGGGGCCATAGAAGGGCCGCTGACGGCGTTGTTGGCCGCTTCTGGCGCGGCGACACCTTCAAGCGCTCCTTTCCCCCAGGTGGTTGGGTCCTTCGCACGACGCTTGCCCTCGCCATAGGCCACGAAAGCCGCGATGGCCGAGCCAAGACCAGGCAGCATCCCGATGAATGCGCCGATGAAGGACGACCGGGCGACATGGGACAGGCATGGCTTATATTCGGCCCAAGTCAGGACATTACGCGCAGGATCCTCCCTTCCTTGTGCCATTTCAGTCGATTTCTCCCGTTCCTCGATCTGGGCAAAGACCTCGCCAAGAACGAAGATACCGATCATCAGCGGCACAAGGCCGATGCCGTTGGTCAGATCGAAACTGCCGTAGGTGAACCGCTCTGTCGAACTGATCGGATCCAGCCCGATCATCGCTACCAGCACGCCAAGGGCTGCCGATGCAAGGCCCCGCGTCACCGACTTGCCGATCACGGACCCGATGACGATGAAGGCCGCGAAATAGATCGCGAAAAGCTCGGGCGGGCCGAGCTTGAGCGCGACAGCCGCGATCCACGCGACCCCGACAATCAGCAGGATTTCCCCCGTGAAATCGCCGATGACCGACGAGATCGTAGCGACCTTCATGGCCTTGCTGGCCTTGCCTTGCCGCGCCAGCGGGTAGCCGTCGATCTGGGTCGCTGCGGACGCGGCTGTGCCAGGTGTGTTGAAGAGGATGGCGGCGACGGACCCGCCGTAGCGGCCCGATTTGCCAATCACATAGAGGAAGGCCAGTGCGGGCAATGGCTCCATGTAGAATGTCAGCGGCAAAAGCATCGCGATCGCCGCTGAGGCGGTCAGCCCTGGGATCGCGCCGACGATCATGCCGACGATGGCGGCTAGTAAGACCCAGCCTAAAAGGACGGGATCGGCAACAACGCTCGCAAGGGCGGGGAAGATATCCATGCGCTCACTACCGGGCGATGACGTCGAGGAGGTCGAACCAGCGCCCAAGCGGAGGGAAGACACCGAGAAGCTCGAAGAACACCAGATGATAGACCCCAGGGCAGAGTACGGCCGCGGCGGAAAGACCGATCACGCTCCGCACACCGAAGATCCAGAGTGCCAACGGCGCGGCCAACGCGGTCGCGATCAGATATCCCACTACCGAGATTGCCCAGACATAGGCCATCGACAGAAACAGCAATCCGGCAACCGCGGGCCAATGCTTTCGGTCGAGCCGCGGGCCTTCGGAGCGCCGCAACTCGAGCATGCCAAGGACGATGAGTGCAAGGGATCCTGCCAGCGGGAAAAGCCGTGCGCCCCACCGTCCGTACTGATCAAGCGAAATGCCCAGTGAGGTGATGGTGGCACCGATCCCGATCAGGATCAGTGCCAATCCAACCACCCGAGGAGCGGGAGAAGACTCCGAGGTCACGCTTGTCAGCCCTGCGACTTCAGGGCGTCGATCACGGGCTGTGTCTCGACCTGCATCTGGCGCAGCCGTGCCTTGGTGTCCGCTCCGCTCAGGAAGGCTGGGACATTGCCGCGCGCGCGCATGAGCTCCGCAAACTGCTGGGTGCCGGTGATCTTCTTCAACGCCGCTTCCATGCCAGAGATGATTTGCGGATCAGTACCTTTCGGCGCAAAGAAAACGATGGGTGACGACACGGCCACGTAGTCGAAGCCAAGCTCGGCCAGGGTCGGCACGTCGTCCCGGACCGGGTCACGCTCTGGCGCGACAAGAGCAAGGACGCGCAATTCATTCTCGAAACCCGCAGCCTGCTGGATGCCTACGAATGCGAAATCGACCTGCGCGCCGATGACGGCGGCGCGGGTCGGGCCGCCGCCCTTGAACGGCACATCCTGCGCATCAAGATCGTTGCGGTTTAGGAAGCTCTGACCCGCCACCTGATGGAAGCCGCCGCGCCCGTTGTGAGCCCACCGCAGGCTACCGGGGTTGGCACGGGCTGCTTCGACGAGATCTTGCACCGACTGGAACGGGCTCGCTGCGGGGACGATGACCGCAGGTGTCAGATTGCCGATCTGGGCGATGATCTCAAAGCTGTCGAACGGATTCACGTCCGTATCACGCAACATCGACGTCAGCAGGAACGAGCCGGCAGAAGTGACCATGACCGTGTTTCCGTCGGGACGGGATGCGGCTGCTTCGGTCGCACCGGTGATCCCTGAAGAACCGGGCTTGTTCACAATGACAAGTGGTACCGGTAAAATCCCGTCAGCAGAGGCGGCCGCCGCCCTCGCCAGCGCGTCGGTGCCGCCGCCTGCAGAATACGGCAAGATAGCGTTTATCGGTCGTTGCGGGGACCACTCGGCAAGCGCCGGGCCTGCGGCCAGCAGCGCGGAAGCTGACAGACCAGTCTTTATGAAATCGCGTCGTTTCATTTTGTCCTCCCATGGATCCACGACGCCTTTTTCTTCGTTGCGTCGCTGTTTGCTTGACGGGATCGTATCGCAATCAATAACGTAGAAAAAACGCAATTATCAGAAGATTGCATCGAGAAATTCGAACAATGAACCTACGCAGCCTCAAGGTCTTTGCGCTCGTGATGGAAGAAGGCACGCTTGCACGCGCAGCCAAGAGCATGAACCTCAGCCAATCTGCGGCAAGCCGGTTGCTTCACTTGCTGGAGGAAGAGTTCGCAGTTCGGCTCTTTCGCAGAGACAATCGCCGCCTGATACCGACAGCCGAGGCCGAGCGTTTCTATCCGGAGGCGCTGCGTATCCTTTCGCAGATCGACGGCCTGCCGCATTTCATCCAGGAAATTCAATCCGGCACGCCAGAGCCCTTTCGCATCATCGCTCAGACAAGGATCGTTAACGGCCTCGTCATCCCTGCCATCGCGCTATTGCGCGACACCTTTGTGGACCAACCCATAAAGCTTGAAATTTATCCGCGACGCGATCTTGGGCGGCGCATGATGAACGATAGGTATGACGTCGGCATCACCGCACTGCCGCTACCCGTTGATCAGCCCAAACCGACTCTTCTAGGTGCCGCTCCTCTGAAGGTGGCGATCGCCAAAGATCATCCATTGAGCCGAAGCACCGTTTTGCGGCCTGAGGATGTTGTCGACGTTCCCTATATCGCACTTGACGACACCACCGTCATCCGACGGATCACGGACCAGAAGTTGGAGGCAGGGAGGACAACGCTAAAAGTCGCGCATGAAGTGTCATTGGGGTCGGCGGCCTACAGGCTTGTCCAGCGGGGTATTGGCTTTACGTTTGCGGATCCGATCGCCCTGGACCCAGAATTGGAAGAGGAGGTACGCCTTGTCGACTGGGAGCCGCGCATGGATATCGACATCGGCTATTTCATCCCGAACCCAGATGGAAAGGGAGACGTCAGTCGTGCATTCGTTGACGCCCTAAAGGTAATCTATGCTCAACGGTGTATGGAGCAGATGGATTGTTGATCGCAGATAGACGGGCTGCTGGAGACTGGCCCAAAGCCGCCTTCGGTCATCGCGCTTAGCACCGCAGCGCAGCATTCTCCGAAGTGGTCATTGGCCGAGTGCGCAGCAACCGGTCAATTCGGGATACGGCTCAGCAGGCCAAACCGATCCTCATGCTCCCAGCATGAAAGTTGGCATTCGCAGCAACGGCCTCCAAAATTGTCGTCGTGAATCTCCACAACTGAATTGGTCCGCCGCTATGTTTTAGAAACAGAAAACCAAGAATGGCTACCGAGCGACCAAAGCCGGAGGAGATTGCCTGCCCTGGATTTTCGACCAGTTGCTGCAACGCGGACAAGATGAGCACCGTTCACGACTACACCAATCGCTGCTTGTCAGAAAACAACATCAAGAAATCTGGCACTGGCAAAGAAACTCTGCGGGACTGGCCCTATGCCGCATCGAAGAGCATTGCTAAGCTCCGGCGCAGGAAGACGCGATGGAAACGACGGCTCTAACGTACGAAATGATGGTGGTGTTGGGGCTTCTGGGCCTGACCGTATTTCTGTTCGTGTCCGAGATCGTTCGCATTGATTTGGCGGCGATCCTGATCATGGTGATCTTGGGTGCGTTAAGCACATTGCCCGGGCTCGAAAACCTTTCCAACCGGGCCGATCTGTTTTCCGGCTTCTCGTCAAATGCCGTTATCTCGATTGTCGCTGTCATGATTATCGGGGCCGGACTGGACAAAACAGGACTGATGTCAAAGGTCGCGGCGCTGATCTTGAAACGCGGCGGCACAACCGAAGCAAGAATTATTCCGATCGTTTCCGGCACTGTAGGGGTTATCAGCTCCTTTATGCAGAATGTGGGCGCAGCTGCATTGTTCCTGCCAGTTATCAGCCGAATATCGGCACGGACCGAAATTCCAATGAGCCGCCTCGCAATGCCAATGGGCTTCTGCGCTATCCTTGGCGGGACGATCACGATGGTTGGATCCTCGCCATTGATCTTGCTGAATGACCTGCTGATTTCGTCGAACAGAACACTTTCGGCCGAACATCAGATGGAGCCGTTTAGTCTTTTTTCTGTAACACCAATTGGCGTGATGTTGGTACTCACTGGCGTCTTGTACTTTGTGCTTCTCGGTCGATGGATTTTGCCCGGCCATCGTGGGCGCGGCGAGGACGCAGGCGCGGCACGGTCAATGCAGACATATGTCGAGAATACCTATGGTTTGCGCGCCGATATGTTCGAGGTACGCGTTCCAGAAGGATCAATCCTGATAGGGCAGACACTGGCCGATATCATGGTCGCGCACCATATTTACATACTGGGTACGTCTTACAGAGGTCACAAGGTCATCGCTCCGATGGCGGATACCACAATCGAAGCCCCTGCGCGCTTGGCTATTCTGGGCCTCAGACGGGTGCTGCAGGACGAATTTGCCGAGCCGTATGGTCTGGAAATTCTGCCCAGTTTGGATGTGTTCGCCGATGACTTCGCCGCAACCGAGTCCGGGGTCGCCGAAGTCGTGATCCCGCCGGGCTCTTCGGTTATCGGTCAATCGCCCATCGCGCTCCGCTTGCGTCAAACGCACGGTCTGTCCATCCTAGCTATACATCGTGGCGAAGAAACGATGAGCCATGTCGAAACCGAAGACCACGTTGCCACCCATATCGGTGAAGTTTTGCTGCAAGCTGGCGACACTCTGGTTGTTCACGTCCAATGGGAACGGCTCACGCGTCTCAAGTCTGACCAGGCCTTCGTGGTCGTTACGTCGGATTTCCCGCAAGAAGAACTGCGCCCACACAAGGTCCAATGGGCACTCGGCTTCTTTTTGATGACGCTCTGCTTGATATTGTTTACCGACCTGCTCCTGTCACTTGCTCTCTTGGCGGGAGCGGTTGGGATGATCCTGTCGCGTGTACTTTCGATCGATGAAGCTTATGACGCGGTCAGTTGGAGCACTGTCTTCCTTTTGGCTTCGCTGATCCCGTTGGGAATTGCTGTGCAAAACACTGGCACGGCAGCTTGGATAGCGGAAAAAGTGCTTGTTCTGTTGGATGGCTGGCCGCTCTGGTCGCTCCAGGCCGGCTTGGCGGTACTCGCGACGATCTTCACCCTCGTGATGTCGAACGTCGGCGCGACTGTGTTGCTGGTACCATTGGCCATCTCAATTGCGATTTCGTCCGGAGGCGATCCGGCAGTCTTCGCTTTGACGGTTGCGATTTCGACCTCGAACTCGTTTCTGATCCCAACTCACCAGGTCAACGCTTTGATAATGGGGCCAGCAGGCTACCGGGTTGTAGATTTTATCCGTTCCGGTGGAATTATGACCATCTTGTTCCTGATAGTATCGATGATCGGGCTGACACTCTTCATCTGAGGCAGCTGCAAGATGTTGCTCTTGAGTGGTCCCGGAGAACTCTATCTCTTTGACCCACTTCAGAAAGTGCAGTGCGGCCCTTAACTGCCTTCCGTGTCATGTTCCGGATGCTGCGCCTGCAGTCCGCAAAGCGGACATTAACCTTGACGCAAAGCTGCATGGAAATTGCTCAAAAAATGTTGTGTGAATAGCGTCAAAAAGTTGTGGATGCGCAGAAGCTGGGCTTGGCAAGGGATTTCGTGACGGCGTAAGAGCCGAAGGCAATGATGTCACCGTCGGCGCCCAGAAATGACGCCAAAGATCAGAACATTCTCCGGCGAACTCTGACGGAAATAGGGCAGCTTCCAGGTTTGCCTGCCCACGAAACTTTCTGACTTCAATGGCTGAGAACCTGGTCAAGAAAGTTTTTCGTCCGCTCGTTTTTCGGCGCACTGAAAAAGCTCTCAGGATCGTCTTCCTCGATAATCTCGCCCGCATCCATGAAGATGACTCGGTCGGCCACCTTACGCGCAAAGCCCATTTCGTGGGTCACGCAGATCATCGTCATGCCCTCTTGGGCAAGCGTCACCATGACGTCTAGCACTTCTCCGATCATTTCAGGGTCAAGCGCCGATGTCGGTTCATCGAAGAGAAGGATCTCTGGTTTCATGCAAAGCGCCCGAGCGATAGCCACGCGTTGCTGCTGGCCGCCTGAGAGCTGCCCTGGGTACTTCTCCGCCTGGTTGCCGATCTGCACCTTATTCAGAAACTCCATCGCGGTCTTTTCGGCATCTTCTTTGGAGATCTTGCGGGCCAACATCGGCGCGAGCGTGCAGTTCTCCATGATCGTGAGATGCGGGAACAGGTTGAAGTGTTGGAAACACATACCGACCTCGCGCCGCATCTCTTCGATATTCGGCGCGTCCGCGGCAATCTCGTCGCCGTTGATGAGGATCTGCCCCGACTGGTGTTCTTCAAGCTGGTTGATCGTTCGGATCATCGTCGACTTGCCCGAGCCGGAAGGACCGCACACGACCAGCACTTCCCCTTTTGAGACGTTCAAGTTTACATCCCTGAGCGCGTGATAGGAACCGTACCACTTGTTCACGCTCTTCATTTCTACGGCGGGTTTCATAACTGTCTCCTCAACGTCAGGTTTTGACTGCGGCGGTCACTATGATTTCGACTTTCAAAACATCGCGGGCCAGTTTGGCTTCGCCACAGGCGCGTGCAGGCGCATGGCCCTTAGGCACCCAGGCATCCCAAACTGCATTCATCTCGGCAAAGTCCGACATATCGGCCAGCCAGATGATCGCCTGCAAGATGTGCTTTTGATCCGATCCAGCCTCAGCCAGCAGGGCGTCGACGCGGTTCAGGCAGTCCATGGTCTGTTCGGCCACCGTCTCGCCCGCCCCGACCTGCCCGCACAGGTAGGCGACGCCATTGTGCTTCACGATCTTGCTCATCCGGTCCGAGGTATGCATGCGTTCAATCATGTCTTATCCAATCAGGTCGCGCGTATTCAGCGCATCTGTGATCTCGGTCAAAATTGCCGGATCGTCGATGGCAGCCGGTTGTTTGTAGTCCGCGCCATCGGCGATCTTCTGCATGGTCCCGCGTAGCACCTTACCCGACCTTGTCTTCGGCAAGCGGAGGACCGGCACAGCTGTCTTGAAGGCCGCAACCGCTCCAATTTTGTTGCGCACCAGTTGTACCAATTCCTTTTCAAGTTCGTCACTCGCCCGGTTCGCGCCGTCGTTCGTTACGTAGAAACCCAGCGGCATCTGACCCTTCAGGGCGTCTACCTTCCCGACCACTGCGCATTCGGCAATGTCGGGATGCGCGGCGATGACCTCTTCCATCGCGCCGGTCGAAAGCCGGTGACCCGCGACGTTGATGATGTCATCGGTGCGCGCCATGATGAACACATAGCCGTCGTCATCAATGATCCCGGCATCAGACGTGGCGTAGTAGCCGGGAAACTCTTCCATGTAAGACGACAGGAAGCGTTCCGGCGCATTCCACAGCGTCGGGAACCCCGACGGCGGCAGCGGCAGCTTGCACACGATGTTGCCGAGCGTGCCTGGGACGACTGGGTTGCCCTCGTCGTCCAGCACGTGAATATCGTAGCCAGGCATCGGCTTGCCAGGACTTCCAAGCTTGATAGGAAATGCGCCAAGGCCCACCGGATTGCCCGACATCGCCCAGCCGGTCTCCGTCTGCCACCAGTGGTCGACTACTAGGCGGTCGAGCTTCTCCTGCGCCCATTCAATCGTCGCGGGGTCGGACCGTTCGCCTGCCAGGAACAACGTGCGGAAATCTTTCAGGTCGTACTTTGCGATCAATTCGCCTTTCGGGTCTTCCTTCTTTATCGCGCGAAAGGCGGTTGGCGCAGTGAACAGGGCCGCGACCTTGTGGTCCTGAATGACACGCCAGAAAGCGCCCGCATCCGGCGTGCCCACGGGCTTGCCCTCATACATCACGGTCGTGCAGCCATGCAAAAGTGGCCCGTAGCATATGTAGGAGTGCCCCACGACCCAACCCACGTCTGACGCGGCCCAGAACACCTCGCCGGATTTGAGCCCGTAGTGTTTCTCCATTGTCCACTTGAGCGCGACCATGTGCCCGCCGGTGTCGCGGACAACGCCCTTTGGCTGACCCGTCGTGCCCGAAGTATAGAGAATGTAGAGCGGATCGGTCGCGGCGACGGGCACACATTCGGTTCCCTGCCCTGCCGCTTTTGCGGCGCCGACCAAGTCGGCGTAATCGTGATCGCGCCCCTCGGTCAGCTCGCAAGGATGCACCTCGCGCTGCAAGATGAGGCAAGCGTTCGGCTTGGCTCTCGCGATCTCGATCGCCTCGTCCAGAAGCGGCTTGTAGGAAACGATACGCCCAGGCTCGATCCCGCAGGAGGTCGAGACAATCGCCTTAGGGGCCGCGTCATCGATCCGCGTCGCCAACTCGTTGGCGGCAAACCCGCCGAATACAACCGAATGGATCGCCCCTAGTCGCGCACAGGCCAGCATCGCGAATACCGCCTGCGGCACCATCGACATATAAATCACGACCCGGTCGCCCTTTTCGACGCCAAGGCCGCGCAGCACATGGGCCAGCGCCGACACCTCGGCCTGAAGCTCGGCAAAGGTAAACCGCGAAACCGTGTCTGTTACTGGACTGTCATAAACAAGCGCCAGACGGTCGCCATGTCCAGCTTCGACGTGCCGATCCACGGCGTTGAAGCAGGTATTACACTGCGCGCCGTCGAACCAGCGCCCATAGACGCCCGCGTCTGCGTTGAATACCGACGTGGCCGGTTCGAACCAGTCGATGCCCTTCGCCGCCTCTTCCCAGAAAGCGACTGGATCAGCCTTCCACGCGGCATATGCAGTTTCGTAGGTCATGACATCACGTAGTTCAGGCCAAGCCGACCACCATCGACGTAGATCGTCTCGCCGGTCACATAGCTGGACCTTTTCGAGCAAAGGAAGGCTACGACGTCGCCGATCTCCCGCGCCGTGCCTGCGCGGCCCAACGGCGTCCTCGACATCGCCATCTTGAAAGCTTCGGGGTTCGCGTTCACGCCGGCCATCATTTCGGTGTCGATGGAACCTGGGCCGACCGCGTTGACGCGGATGTTGTTCTTCGCGAGCGCCAGCGCGGCCACCTTGGTCAGCTGCATGACACCACCCTTGGAGGCGCAATAGGCTGGGATCGCCGGGATCGCGACCTGAGCATTGATTGACGACATGTTTACAATGGCGCCTTCGATGCCTTTGTCCACCATCGCTTTGGCCGCCCGTTGCGTCGCCACAAACACGCCGCGCAGATTGATGCCGATGACTGTGTCAAAGGCATCGAGATCATAGCTCAGAAAGTCGCCCGGCATCGCGATCCCGGCGTTGTTCACCAGCGCCGAAACCGTGCCGTGCTCGGCCTCGATTTTGTCGAACAGCTTCAAAATCGCGTTGGTGTCGCCGAAATCGCAGACGTAGCCCGCGCCACCGAGTTTCTCAGCGGCCTCGACTACGCTGTCCTTAATGTCAGCGAGGATGACCCTGAAACCATCCTCGGCGAGTGCTTCTGCGCAAGCCAGGCCTATGCCCTGCGCGGCTCCGGAGACGAGTGCTATTGGTTTGTCGGTCATGTCAGATATCCTGCCCGTAGTCGGCCTTCGCCTGTTCTTTCGTAATCAGCCCCGCGTCGACATCAGCGGCAACGAGTGCCGGATCGCGCCCGGACGGCACGCCGTAGCCGCCGCCGCCCGGCAGGCTCAGCACAAGCCGCTGGCCGTTCTTCACAAGCTGTCGCCCCTTCGAGCGAAGTTGTGTGCCATCGGCCAGTTCCACACGCCCCTCGCCACCTGGGCCACCGCCGTCGCGGCCCCGTGCGGGGTTCTTGACCCGGTCGAACATGGCGTTGAAGTAGAAGTCATAGCCCGCGCGCGGCTCGATCTCGATGGTCTGGCCCAGCCCGCCGCGCAGCGCGCCCGCACCGCCGGACCCGGCCCGCAAGTCCTTGCGCCAAACAGTGATCGGGCCGACCTGCTCGGTGGCCTCGACGCTCATCGTCGAGACGCCGGAAGGAAACGCCGTCGCCGACAGCCCGTCGAACGAGGGCCGGGCGCCGGTGCCGCCGGAGTTAAACATCAGCACCTCGCGGTTCGGCAACCCGCTGTCGGGGTCGCTCGCCCGCGACGAGATCTGAATGTTCCAAAGCGCCGACGACCCCTCCGCCGGGACCGTGTTCGGCAGCGCCTTGTGGAGCGCGCCCAAGACGACGTCCGGCACCAGATGCCCCATCACATGGCGCACCGAAACCGGCGCGGGGCGCTTGGCGGCCAGAATGCAGCCCTCGGGCGCGGTGATGCGGAACGGCTCTAGTGAGCCGGTGTTGTTCGGGACTTGCGGCGCAATCGCGCATTTCAACCCATAGCAGGCGTAGGCCCGCGTGTAGACCTCGGGGCAGTTCACGCCGAACCGGCTCATGCCGCTGGTTCCGGCGAAATCCGCCAAAAGCGTGTCGCCTTCGATGTCCAACCGCACCGCCATATGCACCGGCGCCTCGTAGCCATCGACCTGCATCGTATGCTCGAACATCCCGTCCGGCACCTTTGCAATGGCTTCATGTGTGGCCTTCCGGCTGGTCTCGATGATGAAATCCGAGAGCCCGTCGATATTATCGATGTCAAACTCGTCCAGCATCGCCTGAAGCCGCCGCTCGCCCGCCTCGTTACAGGCCGCCAGCGAGTAGATATCGCCCACCGTCTGGTCCGGCGTCCGCACGTTGGAGCGGATGAGGCGCACGAGGTCTTTCGACACCTGCCCGCGCTCGGCGAACTTCATGATCGGGATCAGCAGGCCTTCTTCGTAAACCTCGTTACCATCCGGCCCAAACCCGCGCCCGCCAATATCCACCACATGCGCCGTACAGGCGAAGTAGCCAATGTGCGTGCCCTTACGGAACACGGGAGACACGATGGTGATGTCGTGCAGATGCCCAGTGCCCATCCAGGGGTCGTTGGTGATGAGAACGTCGCCCTCGTAGATCTCCTGAACGCCGATCTCGCGTACGAAATGCGTCACGCTTTCGGCCATGGCGTTCACATGCCCAGGCGTGCCCGTCACAGCCTGCGCGATCATCCGGCCCTGCCGGTCGAACAGCCCCGCCGAGAGGTCACCCGCCTCGCGCACCGAGGTCGAAAATGCCGTGCGGATCAGCGTGGTGGCCTGTTCCTCGACCACCGCGATCAGCCGGTTCCACATGATCTGAAAGTCGATGCTGGTTGGCCCGCTCATGCTGCGCCCTCCTTACAGCTCAACAATAAACTGCCGTCGCCCTGCCCCGTGACCCGGTAGGCCGAGGTCACAATCGTGGTCGTTTCCTGCTCCACGATCACCGCCGGGCCGTCCACGCTGACACCGGGCGAAAGCGCCTCGCGCACGACTTCCTCGGCATCGACCATGCGGCGCTTTGCGGCGTCGTAGAACTGCCGGGTGCGGATTGCTGTCGCCGCCATCCCGCCATCATGCCGCGCCGCCGCCGTGACCTCGGGCAAAACCGTCGCCACGATCAGCGACCAGTTCGTGATCTCGCAGGCCAGCCCATCGATGATCCGGCCAAAGAGCGTCCGATACGCCTCTTCAAAGGCCGCGAGGACCATCTCGGCGTCACCCTCTGCAAAGGTCTTGTGCTCCAGCGGCACCGGAATTTCCCAACCCTGCCCCGAGTAGCGCATAAAGGCTGTCAGTTGCGTCTTGGTTTCTGCATCGGCCGCGCCCGCGCGGACAAAGGCCGTGGCTTCCTCCTCCAACTCGGCCAGCATTTCGTTGACCGCGCCCGCATCGAAGTCGGACAGGCGCTGGAACAGACCCCGCGTGGCCTCGTAGCTGAACGGCGCCTTCAGGAACCCGATGGCCGAGCCGACTCCCGCACCTGGCGGGATCAAGAGTTCGCGGATGCCGAGTTTCTCACAGAGCCGGCAGGCATGGAGCGGTGCGCCGCCACCGAAGCCGATCATCGTGAAATGCTCGATGTCGCGCCCGTTTTCCACCGTGTGAACCCGGGCGGCATTGGCCATGTTCTCATCCACCATCTCAGTCACGCCAAAGGCGGCGTCTTGGGTCGAAAGCCCGGTCGCTTCACTCAACCGCGCCTTCACCGCGGTGTCCGACAACTCCGGCGACAGCGGAATGGCCCCGCCCGCGAAATTCTTCGGGTCCAACCGTCCGAGCAGCAGATTGCTGTCCGTGACCGTCGGCTCCTCGCCGCCGCGCTGATAACATGCGGGCCCCGGTTCCGAGGCGGCCGACTTCGGCCCGACCTGAATGCGCCCCATCGCGTCAATCGAGGCAATCGAGCCGCCGCCCGCCCCGATCTCGACCATCTCGACCACTGGGGTCGAGACCGTCATACCGGAGCCCTTCTTGAAGCGATAGGTTCGCGCGACCTCGAAGGTGTTCGCCGTCTTCGGGCTGCCGTCTTCGATGAGGCAAATCTTCGCTGTCGTCCCTCCCATGTCGAAGCTCAGGACCTTGTCGAGCCCATGCGCGCGCGCGAAGTCAGCGGCGTAGATCGCGCCCCCGGCTGGACCGGATTCCAACAGCCGCACGGGCTGTTCGGCGGCCGTCTCGACAGAGATCAACCCGCCGCCCGAGTGTAGCATGAAGACCGGAGCACCCACGCCCGCCTCGCGCAGACGCGATACCAACCGACTCAGGTAGTCGGCTACCTGCGGCTGCACGTAAGCGTTTGCAATCACGGTATTGAAGCGCGGCAACTCGCGCATCTGCGGCGAGATCACCGAAGAGATCGAAATCGACAGATCCGGCGCGACCTTCCGTAGCGCTTCGGCCATCTGCACCTCGTGCGCGTCGTTGGCATAGGCGTGCATCAGTCCGATCGCCACCGCCTCGTACCCGCCGTCCACGACGCGCTGCGCCATTTGGGCGATCTCGCCTGCGTCCAGCGGCATGAGAACCTCGCCCGCCGGCCCCATGCGCTCGTTGAGCGTCAGACGGTCGCTGCGCGGAACCAGCGGGACCGGGAGGTTCAGGTTCAAGTCATACTGCTCGAAGCGGTTTTCCGACCGCATCTCAATCACGTCCCGGAAACCTTCCGTCGTGATGAAGGCCAGCTTCGCACCGCGCCGTTCGATCAATGCGTTGGTGACCAGCGTTGTGCCGTGGATCACTTGCTCAATCGCCGACAGGGGCACCCCGGCCTGTTTGGCGGCCTTCTCGATCCCGTCAAGGATCGCTTGCTCCGGCTGGCTGTAGTTCGTCAGAACTTTCGTCGTCGACAGCCCGCCGGGATGGGCAAGCGCAACATCGGTGAATGTGCCGCCAATGTCGACGCCGACGCGGACTTCTGGTTGGGACATCTTGTCAGAGACTTCTCAGAATTTGGTTTGCAGTGAACGCGGTCTGGTAGAGCCGCGACATGATGGGAGCCGACGGTACCGTCGTCACATCTGTGATCGGCAGCGGCAGGTCCGCCGGGTCGGCACCCGACAGCAACTCGGCCATCGCTTCGCCAAAGAGCGTCCCGGTCGTGATCCCGCGCCCGTTATAGCCGATTGAGGTGTATAGCCCGTCGCCGAGATTGTAGATGCGTGGCAGGTGGTCAGGTGTCATGGCAATCTGTCCGTGCCATGCCTCTTCGAACGTGACCGGCCCGAGATCTGGGAACAGCCGCGTGAGCTGCTTCTTCGCCCAACGATGCGACAGCCCTTGCCCCACCGAGCCGACGACCGTGCCCATCGAGCCGATAATCAGACGGTCCTCCATATCGCGCCTCAGCGAGAACATAATCTGCCCGGTGTCCCACAGCCCCTGCCGCTCGGGCAGGATGTGCATCACGCGGTCGCCCATCGGTTCGGTAGCGAGTTGAAAATAGTGGATCATCGTAAAGACGCGTTTCAGATCCGGCCAAAGCTCGTCCGTGTAGGCATTGGTGCCCAACACGACATGTTTCGCGCTGACCGTTCCAGCGGTCGTCTCAACGACCCATCCGGCACCGTCCTTGCGCAGCTTCTTCGCCCGAACGCCCGTGACAATTTCGGCGCCCGCGCCGCGTGCCGCGCGCGCCAGACCCCGGCAATAGCCCATAGGGTTGATCGTCCCGGCGCGCTGATCCAACAGACCGCCGTGAAACACCTTGGTCCCAACCTTTTCGGCCATCTCGTCGCGGGAGAGCAACTCAACTGGCGCATCCAGCCGCTTCCATTCTTCGTAGCGCGACCGTAAATCTTCGAAGCCGGAGGGCGCGTGGGCCGCGTGGAGCGTGCCCGTTTTCGTCGCCTCACAGCGAATCTGATGCTTTTCGATCAGCGAGAAAACCTTCTCAGGTCCCTCGCCAAACCGCTGCACAAAGCGCGGCCCGTAGGTGTCACCCAACTTTTCACGAACCTTGGCCGGCGGATGCCAGACGCCCGCATTGACCAATCCGACATTGCGCCCGGACCCGCCATAACCGATGTGGTTCGCCTCCAGCACCAGCGCCTTTAGCCCGACCTCAGCACAGTGCAACGCGGTCGACAGACCGGTAAACCCGCCACCCACGATTGCAACATCAACCGTGGCGTCTTCGGTCATCGGATTGGTATAGTCCTCCTCAGCGGCGGAGGTGTCCCAAAGCGAAATTGCACCGTTGCGTTTCAAGGCAGACCCCCGCGAAAGTCAGAGTGACCTCAGTATGGGAAGGTTGCATCAACCCCTTTGTCGTGTCAATATATGAAAAACTTGTTCTATATAACGGCACAAATACTATGACAAAGCTCAAGCTCTCCTCCTCCGAGATGGTTAAGGCGGCACGCGCACGCATTGAGGAAATCGAAACCACAGACCTGATCAAAATGGTCGGTGAACCAAATGTAGTAATTGTCGACATTCGCGATATCCGCGAACGCCAGCGCACTGGCGCGATCCCCGGCTCGGTGCATGCACCGCGCGGGATGATCGAATTCTGGGTCGATCCAGATAGCCCCTATCACAAGGAGGTTTTCGCACAGGAGGGCAAGAAGTACGTCTTCCACTGCGCCTCTGGCTGGCGCTCGTCGCTTACCGTGGCCACGCTTCAGGACATGGGTTTTGACGCGGCGCACCTGAAAGAAGGCTTCTCGACCTGGGCGGAACAGGGCGGCCCGGTCGAGCCCGTCGAGAAAAAGTAGTCAGGTCCGCCCGACCTTCGCCGTTACAGAGTTGGCAGCGTGGGCCACCAGCGAGCCTAGCCACTCCGGTCCCTTCTCGGGCATGTTAACATCCGGCAAAGACACACCAAGAGCGGCGATCGCCTCGCCCGAGGGCAGGGTGATCGCAGCGCCGAAGCTCAGGATCCGCTCGCGAAACTCGCCATGATCGATTGCGTAACCACGTCGCAACGTTTCATCGATGTCGGCATCGAGCTGCGTCATGTTCGTCAGCGTCAGTTCGGTATGCCGACTGAGCTGACCGGTCACCTGCGGCCGCAGCACATCATAGTTCCGAGCGAGGATGGCCTTGCCGGTCCCGACACAATGGATCGGCGCCGACCCACCGATGGGGTTCCACGACCGTATCGGTTTAGGACTGTCCAGCTTGTCAATGTAGACAACCATCAGATTTTCCGGCACCGCGAGATAGATAGCCTCGCCGGTCTCCTGGCTCAGATGCTTCATTTCCGGCGCCGCCAACTCGCGCAAGTTCAGATTGTCCAGCAGCGCCCGCCCGACCTGCCAGGTTTTCAACGTCGCCGCGTATGTCTTGTCGGCGTTCTGCTTCACGTATCCAAGTGCAGTCAACGATTGCAGCAACCGGAATGTGTTCGACTTCGTCAGATCGAGTGACTTGGACAGCTCCGTCACGCCCATACTGCTGTTCGACCCTGCCAGCCTTTCGAGTATGGACAGCCCCTTGGAGAGCGTTGAGTCAACCTTTGGCTCTTTCATTTCTGTAATCGTCTCTTCCTCCGGTAATGCTGTTCATTTATGCCTCTGCTTCGTCCTCTTTTGAAAGGGGTGGTGGTGCGTGGACCCTAATCTCCGGCAATGGACCCTCGAACTTTCGCATCGACACCCTGGCAGAGTGCGCCGCGGGTGACTGCGACAGGGACGACGTCCGCAGATCGTGCGTCAACGCATTTGGGTTCCCATGACGGTCGCGCATCTGCGGCGCATTGAAATCCGGGTCCCACCAGGCGCCGGTCCACAGAAACACGCAACCCTGCCGAATCTCATCGGTGACTTTCGCGCCCGCCAGACAGCGCCCACGCGCATTGAACAACTCGACGACATCGCCATGCGCAATCCCCAGCGGAGCCGCGTCGTCGGGGTGGATCAGCACAGGTTCCCGCCCCGCGATCTTGTGGCTGAGGCTGTAGGCACCATTATCCAACTGACTATGGAGACGGGTCTTCGGCTGCCCTGACAGCAAGTAGACCTCTCCGATTCCCGCCGCCAGATCGCGCGGTGGGAACCACGCTGCGTGACCGAAGCAATCGTCGAGGCCGAAAGAGGCCAGCGTCTCGGAGAAGATTTCGATCTTCCCGCTCGGTGTCGGCAGAGCGTTTTCCGCCGGTTCGTCGCGGAAGTCGGCGAGGAAAATCTGGTTTGGTGAGGGATCGGGCAGAGTAATGACATCCCCCCCCATGAACGTTTTCCAGTCGGGCAGGTTCTGGTCATGACCAGCCGCAGCACTGCGCGTCTGCTCCCAGATCGCCTCAAGCCATTCTTCGGATGATCGTCCTTCGGAAAACGCCTCCAGTACACCCATCCGCGCGGCCAAATCACAATACATCTCGTATTCGACACGCGCCTCGCCTGGCGGGGCCGTCAGCGCGTGCATCGGGATCAATCCATTATCTGACTTGCCGGCCCCGAAATCCCGCCGCTCCTGCGCCGCTGCGACCGGTAGCACGATGTCGGCGTGTCGTGTGGTCGCCGTCCAGTTGACGTCGTTTACAATCACAGTATCGGGCGTCTGAAACGCTTCGTGCAACCGGCTCAGGTGCTGGTGGTGGTGAAACGGATTGCCCCCTGCCCACCAGACCAGCCGCGCGTCTGGGAAATGCCGCGTCTCACCGCAATAGGTATAGGCCCCACCAGGGTTCAGCAGCATTTCGGAGATTGCCGCCACCGGTATGAAATCCGCCACCGGATTGCGCCCCTGCGGCATCGTCCCCCAGCGGAACAGCCGCTCGATGTTCCCCACGTTGGCGTTCACGCCGTAGCCGACCGTATAGCCACCGCCCGGAAGACCGATCTGCCCCAACATCGCGGCCAGCGTCACTGCCATCCAGAGCGGTTGCTCGCCGTAATCGGTGCGTTGAACCCCGGCAGCGACCGAGATCATGCAGCGCCCACCGGCCATACGCCGGGCCAGCGCACGGATCTCGGCGGCGTCGAGCCCCGTTTTCTCGGCTGCCCATTCGGCTGTCTTCGCCACCCCGTCGCTGGCGCCGGTCAGATAGGCCTCGAATTTCTCGAAGCCTACGGTGTAGCGATCAAGAAACGCGGGGTCGTGCAGGTCCTCGTCGTGCAACACGTGCGCCAGCCCCAACATCAACGCCGTATCCGAGCCGGGATTGGCGGGCATCCAATCTGCGCTGAGCGCCTCGGCGGCATCAGTCCTGAGCGGGCTTATGTTTACGAACTGCACCCCCGCCTCCGCACAGGCCTCTAAGTTGTCCGCCATCCGGTGCCGCGCGACGCCGCCGTCGCTGACCTGCGTGTTCCTGAGCGCCATACCGCCGAACATCACGACCAGATCGCTATGCTCTGCGATCACCGACCACCTCGTCGCCTGCGCGACATGGCTACGGAACGGCCCAACAATATAAGGCATCATTACCAGCGCGGCGTTGTAACTGTAATTCCCCTCAGACCGCACAAACCCGCCGATGCAGTTCAGGAACCGTTTCAACTGACTTTGCGCATGGTGAAATCGCCCAGCGCTCGACCAACCGTAACTGCCCGCAAAGATGCCCGCGTTGCCGTGCATTTCACGCACGCGCGCCAGCTCGCCTGCGATCAGGTCAAGCACGCGATCCCAAGAGACCTCGACAAAGGCGTCCCGTCCCCGCGGAACGCGCCCCGGCTCTCCTTCGAGCCAGCTTTTCCGCACCGCAGGGCGGAGAATGCGCGCCGACCCCGCCAGACCACCGGAAATGTTGTCATTGATCGGCGAGCCGTTCGGATCGTCGGGGTGCGCCTCGACAGACAGGATACGCCCGTCTTCCACCCGGGCGACACCGACGCCCCAGTGATTTGCAGTAAGCTTTGTCTCTACGACCACCTTGGTGGGTTCCTCACTCAATGTGCCACTATGCTGAACACATATTCTGAATATTGACACAATTGAAGGGCAATGCCACAACCGAGTCAACTCTATGGACGCATCCCATGTCGCAAAAATCCAGACCAGTCGCTGACCAGCTCGTTCAGGGAGGCCGTCCGGCCCACATTGACGGCCGCCATGTAAATCTGCCGATCGAGCTTGGCTCGACAATTGTTTTTGACACGCTCGCCGCCTTCGAGGCCGCCCGTGACGCCCGCTACGAGCCAGGAACGATGTATTACGGGCGCTACGGCAACGAAGCGGTTTTTCAGCTCGAGGGGATGCTGGCGGATCTCGAGGGCGCCCACGGCATCACCATGACCTCGTCCGGCGTTGCCGCGATCACGCTGGCGCTGATGACTTTCGCACGCCCGGGCAGTCACCTACTCGTTGCGGACCACGTCTACGGCAACACCCGCATCTTCTGCGTAAACTTCTTGCGCCGCATGAACGTCGAGGTCGAATACTACGACCCGATGATCGGCGCGGATGTGGACGCTCTGATCCGCGACACCACCTGCGCCATCATGTTCGAGGCCCCCGGCTCCGGCACTTTTGAGGTCCCAGACATCTTAGCCATCACAGGCGTCGCGCGCGCGCGTGGCTTGCCGACTATCTTTGACAACACTTGGGCCACGCCGCTCTTCTGCCGCCCGCTCGACCTCGGGGTCGACATCTCCGTGGCCTCAGGCTCGAAATACCTCAGCGGCCACTCCGACTGTATGCTCGGCACAATCGCCACGACCGAAGAGCACTTCGCCGCCGTGCGCGAAACCGTCATGGCCGTGGGCGACAAGACCGGCGGGCAGGAGGTCTTCTTGATGCTGCGCGGCCTGCGCACGTTGAAGCTCCGCATGGCATCCGCCAACGCCGCAGGGCGCGAGATGGCGGCCTGGTTTGCCAAGCAACCGCAGACAAAACGCGTCCTACACCCGGCGTTTGAGAGTTGCCCCGGCCACGAGTTTTGGAAGCGTGATTTCTCCGGCGCCTCCGGCCTCTTCGGCGTAGCCTTCCACCCCTGCCACGACGACCAGATCCGCGCCTTCGTCGATGCGCTTCACCATTTCGGTATCGGCGTCAGCTGGGGTGGATTTGAGAGCCTCGTCCTACCCGTCAAGCCCGTCCGCAGCGCGGGCACATGGGACGAGGAGGGCCAGCTTGTCCGCTTCAACATTGGCCTTGAGGATACTCAGTCGCTCAAAGACGACCTCGCGGCCGCACTACCCCTTCTCAACGCTTGACCCATCCGGAGCCACTCATGCCGTCCAATAAGATCGACCATTTCGCCATCGGAACCGACACGCTAGAGAAAGGCGTCGCTGCCATGTCGGACACACTCGGTGTCGAGGTGCCACGCGGCAGCAAACACGACGCGATGAGTACACATAACTGCGTTATGCAGGCGGGAAACGAAAGTTTCTTCGAACTGATCGCTATCGACCCGG
Source organism: Tateyamaria omphalii (assembly GCF_019802125.1). GTDB lineage: Bacteria > Pseudomonadota > Alphaproteobacteria > Rhodobacterales > Rhodobacteraceae > Tateyamaria > Tateyamaria omphalii_B. The sequence continues at coordinate 87,189 of NZ_JAHVHT010000001.1, read as the reverse complement.
ACGCGCCCGACCCGAGCCGCACCCGCTGGTTCACGCTTGACGATCCCACCACAAGGGCCCGGTTGGCCGAACGCCCCCGCGCGCTCTGCTGGGTCGTGAACACCGACGACCTTGACGGCGTCCTCGCGGCAAGTCCGGTCGACCTGGGCGAAGTCGTCGACTTCGCCCGCGGCGATCGCACCTGGCGTTTGACTGTGCCCGTTGACGGCAGCTTGCCCATGGGCGGCCTGTTGCCCGCATTCATCGAATGGTCGCCGGGTCCACATCCCAGCACAGGGCAGCAGAACCTCGGCGTGACGCTAAAAAACGTTCACCTGCACCACCCAGACCCCGAAGCGCTTTCCATCACACTGAAAGCGCTCTCCATCGATCATCTGGCCAAGCTCCATGAAGGCCCCGAAGCGCTTTCGTTTGAGTTGGGCACACCCACGGGCTCGGTCACACTGGACTGAAGCAGGAGGCTCCATGCCCGCTCCACCCGATCCCGACCTGACGGTTCATGCGAAAGTAAGCTCGCGTGTTTCGACGCTCAATCCAACACGATCAGCTACATCGTTCGTGATCCGGACAGCAACGCCTGTGCGGTCATCGACGCGGTAATGAGTTTTGACTGCGCCGCTCGCCGTCTCAGTTTCGATTGCGCCGACGCGATGATCGATCATATCGAAGCAAACGAGCTCAAGCTAGATTAGATCATTGAAACCCATGTCCATGCAGATCACCTGACCGGCGCGCGTTACATTCAGAAGCGTCTTGGAGGCAAGATCCGCATCAGCGATTACATCGTCACCGTCCAGGACATTTTCGGCAAGGTTTTCGACGAAGGCACCGACTTCGAGCGGAACGGTTCTCCATTCGACGCCCTCTTCGCGGATGGTGACAGCTACCAAATCGGAGGTATGGACGGTTTCGCCATGCACACCCCCGGCCACACGCCCGCCTGAATGGTTCATGTTGTCGGCGACGCAGCCATTGCAGGAGATACGCTCTTCATGCCGGATGGCGGTTCGGCAAAGGCGGGTTTTCCCGATGGGGGTGCGGGAGCGCTATACGATTCCATTCAGCGGGTCTTTTCCTTGCCAGACGGGATGCGCCTGTTCGTGTGCCACGATTATGGGCCAGGCAGTCGTGCTATCGCCTGGGAAACCACGATCGGAGCGCAGAAAGAGGAGAATATCCACGTTGGCGGCGGCACGAGCCGCGATGACTTCATCCGCATGCGTACAGAACGTGACGCACAGCTCTCCATGCCCGCCCTCATCATCCCTTCACTTCAGGTGAACATCCATATGGGAGTTGTCCCAAGGGACGACGATGGCAGTATGTCACGGAAGCTTTCCTTGAACAGACCTTAAAAAGCGGGCTGCACAACTGTGCAGCCCGTCCAGTCTTCAGGGAGGGAAAAGTCTAGCGCTCAGAAATGGCCATGCGGCCTTTCAGGTACTCGCCATACTGGCCAAGCGAGAAAATAAACGCCCAGTAGATCAGTGCGACGAACACATAGACCTCCAGGTAATGTGGCGCCCATTCACCTGTGCCGAAGGCCGCTTTAGCCGAGGCCATGATGTCGAAGAAGCCGATAATGATGACCAGCGCTGTCTCCTTGAACGTGATGACCACCATGTTGATCGTCGACGGCAGAGCGTGACGGAATACTTGCGGCAATACGATGCGCCCCAGCGTCTGCCAATAGCTGAGTCCCAACGCGGCCCCGGCCTCGAACTGCCCCTTCGGGATCGCCTGAAACCCGCCCCTGAACACTTCGGCCTGATAGCAGGCAAAGAACAGGGCGAAGGCGATGATGACCCGCCAGATTTTGTCGCCTTCCAACCAACTTGGCAGTATGATCGGGATCACGACGGCAGCGGTAAAAAGCGTCACTAGCAGCGGCAATGAGCGCACGAAGTCGATCAGTACCACCGCAAAACCGCGCACAAACGGCATCTTCGACCGCCGCATCAGCGCCAGTCCGAGACCCATCGGCATTCCAAGCAGCACGACCGACGAGAACAGGAACAGTGTCAGCGACAAGCCGCCCCAACCATCTGTCGTGACTTGTTGCAGCCCGATGAGGCTTCCCTCCATCAACAGGTAGTAAGTTGCAAAACCGACGATCCACAGCGTGACGATCCTGCGGGCGGTCCACATCAGAGGTATGCAAGACAGGATGACCGTCGCGATGATCGCCACGGCGGCCAGCGTTGACCGCCAGTGTTGGTCGAACGGATAAAGCCCGAACAGGATCAGTCGGTGCCGCGCATCGATGACGGCCCAACAGGCCCCTGCCCCGGTACCCTTGCCGCATTGATCGACGTTTTCCGCCGACCAGATCGCGCGCAGGATGGCCCAATCGAACAGGGTCCAGGCCAGCCACAACAGGATGCCGAAGACGATCACTGTCAAAGCCGTGTCGGATGGTGACGAGAACGCCCGTTTGCGCAATGTCGCCCCGATGGACGTCGTCGGGCTAGGGGGTGCGGATGCTGAGATATCGGCCATGTCAGTGTGCCTTCAGTTCCATGCGGGCATTGAGCCAGTTGGTAAACACGGCCAAGCCTCCGTTCACGAGAAGGAACGCGCCCGCCAAAATCGCAATAAGCTCCAGCGTTTGCCCCGACTGCGTGATCGAGATCGAGACGATGTAAAAGAGGTCACTAAACCCGATCGCCACACCAATGGTCGTTGCCTTCATCATGAAGATCCACTGGTTGCCCAACGGCGGAATGATCGAACGCAACGCCATCGGCATCTTGATCCGCGACCAGATCTGGCCCGTCGATAGCCCCAAAGCCTGCCCGGCCTCGGTCAGCCCGCGCGGCACCTGCGCCAGCCCACCACGGACGACCTCGGCGATATAGGCACTGCCATACAGCGTGATCGCAACAATCATGCCGAACAGCTCGATCGGCACCGTGATCCCGCCCCGGAACCGCAAGCCCTGAAGCGAAGGGATCGAAACGAGCGCCTCTCCTTCTGGACGCATGATCGCCGCCACGATCAGGCTCAGCAGAATCGACCCACCCATCCAGATCAACAATCCTCTGAGCAAGGGCTGCTTGTTCCAGATCAGCACGACTCCAAGCACAATGGACGCCAATAGCAGCGCCACCGCTACTCCCGGTGTGACGCTCAGCCCCGGCATCATCAAACCGCGGTTCGATAGGAAAAAAGTATCCGCCATCGACATCGCTTGCCGGGGGCCTGGCAGGTTGATGAGCACCGCGTAGAGAAAGACAAGTTGCAGGATCAGCGGAATGTTCCGGAAAACCTGTACATACACCGTCGCCGCCGACTTTACCGCGATGTTCGACGCATCCCGCGCTGTACCGATGATGAACCCGAACAGCGTGGTCAGGAAGATCGCAATGAAACCGACAAACAAAGTGTTCAGAAACCCGACAAACAGCGTCTGCGCATACGGGTCCATGATGCTTTTTTCGACCAGTGAGAAACTATAGTCCCACCCGGTACTGCGCTCCAGAAACCCGAAGCCGCTGGTCAGTCCCTGCGCTTCGAGATTGGTTCGCGCGGTCATGAAGGCACCAGCGACAGCAAAACCAGACAACCCAACCAGCGCTGCTTGGATAAAAAACCTGCGTTGCTTCGCCTTGCGGCGCAGCTCATCAGCCTTTGACATGATGGCCCCTACCCGGAAAGAGAAAAGGGCCGGCCCAACCGCCGACCCTTGCGTCTGTTGACTTCAGTCGAGGATCGGCGCGTAGAGAACGCCGCCGTGGCTCCACAGGTTGTTGAGACCACGATCCAGATTGTAGGGGCTGTTTGCACCCAGGTTACGGTCGTAGACCTCACCAAAGTTGCCGACCGCCGCGATCATCTCGCGGGCCCAGGTGTCGCGTAGGCCAAGCCGTTCGCCCATGCCAGGCTCGGCGCCCAGGAGCCGCGCAACCTTAGGGTTGGGCGGGTTCGCGGCCATCTCTTCGACATTGGCCATGGTGACACCCTCTTCCTCCGCGATCAGCATCGCGGCCAGCATCCAGTTGACCACATCGACAAACTCTTCGTCACCCTGACGCATCGCAGCAGAAATAGGTTCGGACGAAAGTTGGTCGCTCAGGATCACGTGTGCATCCGGGTTGTCGATCTCGGTTGCACGCAGAACAGCCAGGTTCGGTCCCCAACCCGCAAAGGCGTCGCAACGGTTGGCGACGTAGGCCGCTCGCAATTCAGCCGCGCTTTCGTAGGACACCATCGTGTGCTCAACGCCTATCGTCGACAGGTAGTTTGCCGAAATGCGTTCGATGGTTGTGCCAGCCTCAACGCAGATCGTACCGCCTTCGAGATCCTTCGCTTCTGTGATGCCAAGATCTCCATGCGCCATGAACTGAGTACCGCCGAAAAAGTAAGGCAGGCTGAACTGAAGACCAAGTTCAGTGTCACGGCCCATCGTCCAGCCCGTCGCCTTAATTATGACGTCCACATCGCCCGACTGTAGTGCGGGGAAGCGCTGCGCCCAGGAGAGCGGTACGATCTGATTGGCATTCGGATCGCCGAGGATCGCGGTGGTTAGCGCGCGGCAAAGGTCGATGTCGAGACCCTTCCACTCATTCTTGTCGTTCACTTCGACAAAGCCGAAGTAGCTGCCGTTGTGTCCGGAGCAAAGCAGCGTCCCGCGTTCTTTGATCTGCTGGACAGTCGGGCTCTCAGCCATAGCGGTGGCGGGCAGCATCGCTAGTGCGGCCGCCGCTATGCCGAGAAAAGAAGATTTAGTGAGCATGATGACCTCCCTATTGTTCTATATATCAGCACAAATGTGCCGTTATATAGAATTTCTGGAAAACCCTGTTGGAGTCAAGGAAATTCAGGGCAATTGCAGAAAAACCAGTTTCACAGTGCTGAATCGCTGGGCGATGCGCGCAACTCAAAGCCCAGCACTTGGACAGTCATCCAGAGTGGCGCAATCCAAGGCGCCGCGCGCTAGCGAAAGACACGCTACTGATAAACTTCGTCCAGTTGGCGTTGCTCGAGAGAGTGAGGCGACAAGTGGGGAAAGAGGAAAACTCTGTTTCGATGTTGACGGCCCAATGCTGCCGTTCGCCCGGCATGCCAATCGCTGCGGCGCAGCCCGCCAAAGGAGACATTCGCTGAGGTTCCAACCTTGTGGCTCTTTCAATGACCTAAGCCGCACGACGTCCCCGCCAGAACCATTGGTCTTGCCATCGATCAGACAAGGGTGGACAGAAACCTAACCTCCATTGGATTGGAAGATGACTTTGTTTGCCTGATGACACCCAATGGTCGGTGAAATCGTGGATGGTCGAAGTCTAGAAAGACCAGCTTGTCTTCCAGATATGAGGCCGTCGTTGCTCTTGGCATTGTGGTGATCAGGTCGGTATCTCCAACGATTTCTAGGACCGACCTTATGGAGTCGGTTTCGCAAACGATGTGCATGGACTTGACCCCTGATGCGGTCATCGCGGCTTCGGTTTGTTGCCGCAACAAACTACCACGGGAATGTGCAAGCCATACCTGCGCCTCAAGGTCCGAAGCCATCACATTTTTGCGTGCTGTCAACGGATGCCCTGTTCGGCACAGAATCCCAACTCTGTCATCGATGAGCGGTTCGAAATCCAAGCCATCAGATGGATCAGCCAAGCTTTGGGGGCCCAGGACAAAATCCACCTGTCCCTGTTCCAGCATAGTGCGGAGTTCATGGACCAGCCCGGTCCGCATCTCGACGACGCAATTCGGGTTTTCACGGATAAATCGGGCTATGGAGGTGCTCAAGAAGCGGCCCGCAACGATGGGCGGTGCGCCGATCCTGAGTTCTCCGACTGCCCCCTTAGCCGACTGATCTGCCAGAACGCTTGCCTGTTCTTCGGCCAACCGGATGGCTTGCCCATTGCGGGAAAGACGAAGTCCCAATGCATTCGGTATCGATTTCCGTCCGTCCCGATTAAAAAGGGTCGCGCCCAGCCTGACTTCCAGGGCTTTCATGTTTCGGCTGAGAGCAGGCTGCGTCAGACCTAGTCGATCTGCTGCCGCTTGGAATGATCCGGTCTCGACGATGACCGATAGTTGAGCGAGATGCTTTGGATCAAGTTTCATAGCAATTCTTTATACGATCAGTCGCATGTCTGATTATATTAAATGTAAGTTCGCTGCTAGGTTCTTAGTCAAAATCAAGGGAGGACTCTGTGTACAACTTCAGGAAAATCGCTGCTGCCACTGCGATATTGGCGACGGCAACATTCGCACCTGCTGCGGCTACAGCACAAATATTCAAGGGCGAAACGGCAGGCGTGGGCGATCCCGTTCACACGATGTTCGTGACGTTCGCAAACCAAGCGGGCAAGTCGGATGTCGAGATTCAAGTCAACGCTGGCCAGACGCTCACAAAGTCTATGCTCAAAGGTGGGCGGCAGGAGATCGACTTCTTCTCGACCGTGCCGTCTCTCGTCAACCTTATGAAGGGCCAAAAGCGCATGTATGAAAGCGTGGACGACGCTCCGGCAGCGGCTGGCGAGCTACGTTCAATCCTTGGGTTCAAGGCAGGTGCGTATCACCCGGTCACGCTGGCAGGTTCCGGCATCGAGACCTGGGAAGACCTGAAGGGCAAAACCATATTCACAGGCCCGCCCGCCGGGTCGGCTTCGGCCACGTCCGAGGCGCTCATCAAGATCATTACCGGCTATGAAGCGGGCACAGACTATGAAGCCGTCCGCCTAAGCTGGGGCGAAGGCTACGCGGCCCTTGCCGACAAGAAAATCGATATGATGGTCCGTCCGGCTGAGATCGGCTCATCCAAGATCGAGCAGTTTGGCCTGTCCGGCGAGTTTCGAGTTCTGTCCATTCCCGAAGAAGTGGTTGGATCAGAAGCCATGCAGGCTCTATTCGGGCGTCCGGGTCGAGGAATGCTCCAGTTTGACGGCGGCGTCTACAAAGGTCAGTTGACCGGCGGCGTGATCACGGCTCTGGGCTTCACCCAATTCATCGGCACCCATACTGGCGTGGATGAAGATGTTGTCTACAACGCGACCAAGGCGTTCTGGGAAAACCTCGACGAAGTTCACGCAACTGCGTTCTTCCTGAAAGAGGTCACGCCGGAAACCGCGTTTTCTTCCGTCAACGTGCCCCTGCATCCCGGTGCGGCTCGGTACTATGAAGAGGCCGGTATCGCGATCCCGGACGCTCTTCGCCCGTAAATTGGATCAGGTGGAGGATCGCGTGGCGGTTCTCCTACCCTTTGATCACCATCAACCAAGGCTGATGTAATGACCGCAGAGGCAAATCCGTCCGGCGGAATTGGTAAGCTTTATCCACTGCTTTCGGCTCTTGCCTGTTGTTTGCTGGGTGCCCTCGCTCTTTACAGTTCCGGCATTGGACTCGTGGAGCAAAAATTCCACCGTGCAGCGGGGTTCGCTTTAGCCTTGGTCGTGGGCATCACGGCGTCTCGAAACCGGCGAGAAGCCAAGGGCCCGGTCGCGGGAGCGAAGGCTGCAATCCATTTGGCTATGGATGTTGCGATGCTCGTAGCTGGGCTTTGGTCGATCTGGTCTTTCTTCTTTGTCCAGACCCAGATGGAGACGGCGCTGTACGACGTGACCCAAGCCGATGCCTGGCCCGCACTGGCCGGTCTTGTCGTCTTTTTGGAGCTATGCCGAAGGCTTTGGGGCTGGGGGCTGTTCGGTGTCGGAGCCTTCGGTGTTTTGTACCTGCTCTACGGACAGGACCTGCCAGGGATCATGGCTCATACCGGCTTCTCTCTTAAAGAGGTCGCTGAAGCCCTTTGGTACAACACCAACAAGGGCGTATTCGGATCGATCACGAATATCGTTCTCTCGACAGTCTTCATTTTCATCGTCTTCGGGGTGCTTCTGGAAGGAACCGGTGCCGGTGACACACTTCTGAAATTCGCCTTCCTCGCCACACGCCGCATGCGCGGCGGCCCGGCCCATGCAGCTATTCTTGCGTCGTCCATGTTCGGAACAATGTCCGGGTCAACCGTGGCCAACATCGTCGGCACAGGAACATTCACCATTCCGATGATCAAGAAGCGTGGATTTTCGCCGACCTTCGCTGCCGGGATTGAGGCGACGGCATCGTCTGGTGGTCAAATCATGCCGCCCATCATGGGCGCAGCGGCGCTTGTGATGGCTGATCTAACTGGCGTCGGCTATCTCAATATCATTGTGGCGGCACTGTTTCCCGCACTTTTTTACTACTTCAGCCTCTTCGCCGCCGTCACCGTTGAGGCACGCCGCCAGGGCATCGAAGTGCAGCCGATGTCGGTGGATGACCGGATCACGCGGATCGATCTGATCAATTCCGTGCTGTTCCTGGGGCCAATCCTCTCCATCATTGGCTGTTTGGTCGCCGGATTCTCAACCTCTGCTGCAGGCTTCTATGCCGTTGTCGTTCTACTGGCCCTGTCGGTCATCAACCCGGATGTCCGGTCGGATCCCTTGCGCATCTGGCGCTCGTTCCTCAAGGGATCGCAATCCGGCGCAACGCTTCTCATCGCCATCGCCGCCATCGGCATCCTGGTAGGGTCGCTCGATTCCACGGGCCTGGGCCTGAAACTTGCCAATGTCATCGCCACGGTACGCGGCGAGAGCCTCTTCTCGGCTCTTCTCGTCGCCATGGTTGGAGCGCTCGTCCTCGGCATGGGCATGCCGACGCTGCCTGCTTACCTGATCATCATTCTGGTGATGGGCCCCGCCATTCAGCAGTTGGGCGTCTCGATGCTGACGGCGCATATGTTCGTCTTCTACTACGGCGTCGCCTCTTCACTGACGCCGCCGGTCGCAATCGCGGCTTATGCGGCAGCGCCCATAGCAGGAGCCAATCCTTTGATGACGGCCTTCATGTCGTTCCGTCTTGGCATGGCAAAGTTCATCATCCCCTTCGTCTTCGCTTACTATCCCACCATCCTGATCATCGAGGAATTCAGCCTCCTCCCCTTCCTCTGGATCGTCGCCCGAACCTGCTTCTGCATCTGGCTCTTCTCGTCGGCCCTCTCAGGCTACGACCGCCGCAAGCTGAGCCTCCCCGAAATCATCCTCCGCTTCGCCCTGGCCTTCACGATGCTCGCCCCGAACCCGGCGGTGCATTTGCCCGCCATCGCTTGCGGCATCGCCCTCATCCTCTGGGACATCCGGGCCGCCCGCACCATAGAACCGGCCGAGACCAATCCATGACCAAACGCCCCAACTTCCTGTTCATCATCACCGATCAGCACCGCGCCGATCACCTGGGCTGCGGTGGCAATACGGTTGTCCGCACCCCCAACATCGACAGCATCGCGGCAAAAGGCACGATGTGGGATCGCTTCTACGTCGCCAACCCGATCTGCATGCCAAACCGCGCCTCGATCATGACCGGGCGGATGTCTTCGGCGCACGGCGCGCGCCACAACGGCATTCCACTATCGAAAGATCACACCACCTTTGTGGAACTTCTACGCGACGCCGGATACCTCACCGGCCTTATCGGCAAATCCCACCTTCAAAGTTTCACGGGCCTTCCCGCCACAAATCAGTTCGAACCGACTGAGGGCCTTCACACGCCCAGGCTGCATCTCCGCGATGCCGTCAAGAACAACCGCCATACACCGGACTACGACTTGGAGGTCGTTCCCACGTGGAACCGCCCGCTGGCCGAGCGAATCGACGGCGATTTTTATGGGTTCGAACACGTCGAAGTGGCGGCAGACCACGCCGACCGTGCCTCCGGCGACTATCTTCTTTGGGCACGGGAACAGCGAAAAGACTTCGATCAATTGGTTGGGCCGGAGAACGCTCTGCCGGACAACCGAATAAATGCCCCTCAGGCATGGCGCACCGCGGTTCCTGAAGAGCTGTATTCAACCAATTGGATCGCAGATCGCAGTGTATCCTGGCTGGCTGATCGAGCGAACGACGCCGCACCGTTTTTCCTGCAAATGTCTTTCCCTGACCCACATCATCCCTTCACACCTCCTGGACGCTACTGGGATATGTATGATCCGGCGGACATTGAACTTCCTGCCACGTTTGGGAACGGTGATCTGCCCCCTATCCAAGCCATGAAAGAGGCAATGGAGAAGGGCTCCGATCCCCGCGACAATCAGAACCCGTTTGCTGTCACCGAAGACGAGGCCCGATCGATAATCGCTCTGACCTACGGTATGATTACAATGATCGACGATGCCGTCGGTCGCGTGCTGCAGCGGTTGGACGAACTCGGCCTCGCAGACAACACAGTGGTCATCTTCACGTCTGACCACGGCGACTACATGGGTGACCACGGGCTGATGTTGAAGCTCTTGTTGCATTACCAAGGAATAATCCGAGTTCCATTCATCTGGCACGATCCCGAGTCGCGGACACCGGATCAAATCGATCATGGGTTGGCCTCTTCTATTGATATTGCGCCTACGATCCTCGCTCGGGCTGGTATCCAGCCGTACAACGGTATTCAGGGCCGTAACCTCATTTCCTGCGAACCACCTGAGGCCGTGATTATCGAAGAAGACAGCCAACGCAGCATGACCGGCTTCGACCGCCCACAACGGGTTCGCACAGTTGTCACAGACCGGTACCGAATGTCGCTGCGAGAAGGCGAAGACTGGAACGAGCTCTATGATTTGAAGGAAGATCCGGGCGAAACAAACAATCTGTACGATCAGGCTTCGGCGAAAGAAGTGCGTCGGACCATCTCGGAGATCATGCTACGGAGATTGATATCTCTTCAGGATCGATCCCCGCTACCGGCCTATCGCGCTTGATCGAGAACCGCCCTAGCGGGTCAACTTGGGTGCTTTGCATTCCGGCCCATTCCTGCCGTTCGCCCGTAAAGATAGTTGCTGCAGTGCGGCCCTCCAAACCGGACTTTCGCTGCGCTGCCGAAACCCTGATCCACTACAACTCACGCATCGTGAGACAAACCAGCCGTTAGATTCTCTGGCAGCAAGGTTCGCTTTCTGCCCGGGTCCAGGCCTCGGATCGTGCCAAAACTGAGCACTGGCAGCCATGCGGGCTATGAACGCAGCATTTTAGTGATAGGTGGAAGGTCTGCCGAGGCAGAGGAGGGCCATTATCTTTGGGCCAGTCGCCGCTACCCATCCCAAATGATTGCTTGAGCGGCCCGTCTTGAACCCTTTCTCGGAAATCGATTGTTGGCGCGTTCATCGCCTGCAAATTCGTCACGCAATAGAGAAATCATGATCAACTATGTAGTGATCGGTACTAGAGACCTTACTGCTTCGGCAATCTTTTTCGATGCCGTGCTTGACGCAATCAAGGGCACCCGCGCCTACAACCTTGGAAACATGATCGGCTATAGTTTCGGAACGGGCAAGCCGATGATAATAGTCACCTACCCCTATGACGGACAGCCGGCTTCCCATGGCAACGGCACAATGATTGCGCTCGCTGCCAGCGACAGCAGTCATGTCGACACTGTCCATGCCACCGCACTTGAACATGGCGCAACTGACGAAGGGGCTCCTGGCAGACGCGGTCGGAACTTCTGCGGCGGTGATTTTCGAGACCCGGACGGGAACAAACTCAGCATTAGCAGATCATCCTGACAACCGGAGTTTTTTGAGAGGCAAAACTGCGGGCCGAGATACCTTTGTCCTGCCGGTTGCCCCAAGGACACTCTGCCAAGTGGCGCGGGATCACCTCGGGGTGGGTTTGCTCTACGCAGGGACACATCTCTCGATATCGAAGCGGCATCTATACGTTTTTTGTTGGTATACTGCGGATACACGTCGGTTTTTTATGCAAAAACCGGGTGTATATGTTTGCCCATGAATTGGAACTCGATCTCTTTCGACTGGAACCAGGCCCGGGCATTCCTTGCGGTCGCAGAAGAGCGCTCTCTTTCTGCTGCGGCAGCAGTTCTGGGTGTCACACAACCTACGATCACAAGACAGATTGCAGCTCTGGAGAAGAACTTAGAAGTGATCCTGTTTGAGCGTTCTGGGCGATCTGTGTCCCTCACGCCAACCGGATTGAACCTGTTGGATCACGTAAGAACCATGGCAGACGGCGCCAACATGATGTCGCTAGCCGCGTCTGGTCAATCTCAAACCATCGAGGGTCTGGTTCGCATATCGGCTACGGACATGACCGCAGCTTATGTGCTGCCACCAATGCTCGACCAATTGCAATTGGTCGCGCCCAATCTGGAGTTGGATATCGTGGCGGATAACAATGTCAGTGATCTGCTTCTTCGACAGGCTGACATTGCAATCCGACATGCTCGGCCGGAAGAACCGGATCTCCTCGCCAAGCTTGTCTGTGAAGACCCGGCACGTTTTTTCGTCGTCTCCAAGTACACAGATTCATATGGCGAGCCCAAGCTGGACGAAGACCTTTCGCAGCACCAATTCGTCAGCTTTGGTGATGCAGAAGGCATGCTTGCTCACTTTCAGACACTTGGGCTCAAGCTGACAAGACAGAATTTTAGGTATGTCTCGCGTTCGCAGGTCGTTGAATTGGAGATCGCGCGTCAAGGACATTGCATCGCGATCATGACAGACCGCATCGCAGCCAGGTTCCCGGAATTTGGACCGGTGCTGACCGACATTGAGCCCTTCAAAATACCAAACTGGCTGGTTGCGCATCGAGAGCTACACACAAGTCGTCGCATCCGGTTGGCATTCGATCTTCTGAAAGAATGCCTTTCCCAATAGTGGCGCGACACCCTTCTTTCCGCTGAGCCTTCTTGCACCGTTCCAAAAATGAGGAGTCCAATCCGATGCAGCTTCTTGCGCTGCGGCATCCCTTGAGCACTTCCGGTGGGTTCGCAGCGCCTGCCGCTGGCGAATTTTCTGATCATCCGAATACCGCATTTGCATATACAAGAGAGGGGGGCTACCCAATGAATTCCTTTAAAGGTCATCACATTGTTGTTCAGCGTCGCGGGCCGCCAGACGTCCTTTCTTGGACGCCGGTTCAAGTCCGCGCGCCTGCCACTGGAGAAGTGCGCGTCCGCGTCGAAGCTGCTGGCGTATCCGGTTTCGATCTCATGATACGCGGCCACTGGTTCTTTGGGTTCACAAAACCGCCATACACGCCTGGCGAAGATTTTGTTGGCATTGTAGACGCGATCGGGCCGGATGTGACCAGTTTCACAATAGGGCAAAGGGTTACTGGCTGGACGTTCGGACAAGGCGGCGGCTACTCCGAGATGATCATCCGCCCGGCTGAAACACTGGTTCCAGTGCCGGATGGCGTTGAGTCTGTCACAGCGGCCGCGATCATAACCAACTACCTCACAGCATCGCTTGTGCTGGAGAAGACAGCCAAGGTGCATCCCGGCGAGCGGCTTTTGATCCATGGTGCAGCTGGTGGGCTTGGTTCAGCGCTTCTGCAACTTGGCAGCTTAGCTAGGTTCCAAATGTTCGGCACTGGAAGTGATAAATCCAGTGACTTCATTGCCGAAAATGGCGCTGTCCCCATCAACTACAAAGCCGAAAATTTTGTCCGCCGTATCCAAGATTTGACCAATGATGGGGTGGATGTCGTGATCGATGTCGTTGGCGGACCCCGCCAGCTTTGGCGATCGAGCCGATGCCTCAGGCGCGGGGGACGGTTGGTCATGCTGGGAATGGCATCCATCTACAAATCCGGCGCTGCAATCATTCCGCTCAGTCTGTTGACCGCCGGTACGGTGGCGCTTTGGCCAAATGGTGTGAGCGTGCCGATGTCGCCGAGCATGTTGAGTTTTCCGGCCAAAAACCTCGACTGGTATAGGGATACGCTGACGGACCTACTGGAGAAGACCGCAGCGGGTCGTCTACATCCGGCCATCGCAGCAGAGGTGCCCATGTCCGAGGCAACCCGGGCCCATTCAATGCTCGAAGCGGGTGGCCTTGTCGGCAAAGTCGTGCTGACCAACTCAAAATGAAGATTGGCCCACAATCGATGAACTCCCAGCCGATATACCGCCACTGGATAACCGCCGAAGGTCACGAGGGCGGGGATAGCCCTTCCGGAGCGTTGTTCCCGTACTGGAGTTTCACAAAGACGGCGATCTCGATCTGCGCACTGAAGCTTGTGGAGGCTTCTTACTTGAGGCTGGACGCCCGCGTATCGGGTCAGCCATTTACTCTTCGTCAACTGCTTCGGCACACTTCGGGCCTTCCGGACTACGAGCCACTAAAATCATATCGTGCGGCGGTCGCCGGAAAAGAGGAGCCTTGGTCTCGCCAGAAGCTGCTGGAAACTGCAATGGCACAAGGCATGCTTTTCGATCCTGATGCAGGATGGTCCTATTCCAACATCGGCTACCGGTACGTTCGCGAATTGATTGAAGAGACCACCGGTATGCCAATTGGCAGAGTGATTTCGGACCTCCTATGTCAGCCCCTGGGTCTGCGGAGCGTGAAGTATTGGGAGACGCCCGAACAAACGGCTTCTCTGAAATCGGATGCTGCTGACGGCTATGATCCACGTTGGGTCTTTCATGGCTGCCTGATCGGTTCTGTTTCGGACGCAGCGCATCTTTTGCATGCTCTCTTTCATGATCAGCTGCTTCGTGCCGAAACCCGTCGCGAAATGCTTGCTCGCCATGTCATCGGTGGAACAATTCCTGGGCGGCCATGGACAGAGTGTGGCTATGCGCTTGGATTGATGTCTGGCGAGGTTGGCGAAATTGGGAGGGCCATCGGACATTCAGGAGGAGGACCGTTCAGCGTCAATGCGGTCTACTATTTCCCGGACAGGCCGGACCCCGTCACAGTGGCCTGCTTCACAGATGGGGAGGATGAAGGAGTGGCGGAGTTCGAGGCCGTCAAAATCGCTAAGCAGGTCTGAGGCATGTCCGTAAAAATAGCACGCCTCGCCGCCGCTCTACGCCAGTAAAGATCCATTCTCACCGAACCAAAATCGCCAACAAAGCCATAATCGGCTGCGCGCCGGAAACTTCCGAGAGGTTAAACCGTGGTGAAAGAAAAGAAATCATATGATCTTGAGATCAGCATTGAAGACGACATGACGAAGAAAAAGATGCTGAGAGTTGTGGAGCGTGCCGCGATTGCAACGGGATTATACATCTCGCATATCGGAGGTTATTCGCGCAAGAAGTACCCCAACTCCGTTCACTGGCACTTCAAGAGACACAAGAAAGAGCCGGGTTTGATTGATGCCACCTTCTGGAAAGAAGGTACGAAATTCTGGCTGATTGTGAGGAACAATGAACCACAGTGGGTGCATGACACAGCACCGTTGCTTCGGAAGGCTCTAAAAAACGAGTTGGCAGAACTCTAGGTAGAAATCATGGTTACAGCGGAGTTCCTGGTGCCGACTTGGTTAAGTCGTCAAAATCAAAAACTACAAATGTTCGGGCTCTGGTTCATGTCACGTTGCAACGACGGTCCGGAGCGCGTGCTTACACAACAATCCCCTGGTCAAGAGACACTAGATTGCAACGTAAGATAACATTTGCCCGGTTGCACGAAGTTGAGCCAACAACGATAGCAGCCCACATGTCCGATCCACGTATGGCGGAACACATGCCCCTTCTTTCTATGGATTGGGACGCCAGCGTGGCGGAGAAATTTATTGCTAACAAGGAAGAGTCCTGGGCGCGCGATGGCCTTGGGCACTGGGCTTTCTTCGCCGATGGTCGGTACGTCAGATGGGGCGGTTTTCAGAAGGAAGGTGATGAATGGGATTTCGGCCTGGTCTTGCGACCGGACTCCTTTGGCCTTGGTACTCGTATTGCAAAGAAGGCGATTGAATTTGCCGTTGCCGATGACCGCATCCCATACGTCACGTTTCTCATGCCGCCATCCCGTAAGAATTTGGGCGCACTTAAGAGGCTGGGTGCAAGGCACGTCGGCGAGGTTACTTACGATGGAGCCAACTTTCTCAAGTACCACCTTGAGACCAGCTGACGGCTTCGTTCGCGCACTTCGCAAGGGTCCCTGCAAGCACTAACCCGCTAAATATGCTCGATTTCGACTGTGCTCGCAGCCCAGTCTTTGTCCGCAAGCCTGGTTCTGACGAAAACGCCCGGCGAAACATCGGTGGTTTGCCTGTTGGTGAACCAACGACTTGCTGGACGTTTCATTTGGCGACCGCCCCCAACGGAAGAAGTCGCTATTGATGTTGCGCCGTCCCGCAAAGGGACGCCGATATCTTCAGGTTTCACACGCCGAGGAAGCAATGTCGTGTACCAACCAAGGAAAGTGATGAGCCGTCGTCGACGCGTGCGCTCGGATGAACCTCGGTGCGGCAAACTTTGGAAGCACAGGGCAAGTCTTTTTCATCAAGGCCCATCAACGCCATTTAGGGCAACTTCATCTTCGTTCTCGCTCACGACGGTGATGGATATCTCGCCCATTGATGATGAAGAGTATCTAATCACCTCACCAGCCTGCAAAAACCGGCCTGCTCTCAGTTCTTCGCGAATGAAGGCCTCTACGACACTGTCATAGCCAGACTGGCCCCTCAGAAAGCTACCGCTCAGGACGTATTGCAATCCGCCCCGGGTGATCTGCAAAGAAGTTGGAGGCATAAAGATTACGCCTTCAGGTGTGCCGGACATTAGCGCCTGCCCGCGTGCCAATCGCTTCTGATCAAGCAAGTGGAAATGCTGTCCGCGAAAGACGAAGCGTTCGGACTCAAGATCACTCAATGCTTTCTCGATGAGCTGACGAAAGTTGAGGATCATCTCGCCCCCACGTGCATCCTGCCGCAAGGAGTTGCCCCGATGGGTTGTGATACGCTCCGCCGTAACAAAGCGCTCCCAATCGGTGGGGATCACCAGAAAAGGTCCTGTAGGAAAGAAGTCCGGACCGCTCTTGGCATCGCTGAACCCCGAGCCGGAATCGAAATTGTCCACATCGATCATTCTCGACAGTACGGCCCGGTCCGTGAAATCGGCGCACAGAAAGAACCCTTTGCGCGCTGCGTCGAAATCCTCAACTGTTGCAATGTCCCTGTCGAACCGCACGCAAAGCTCGACTTCGTAATCAAGAAGCACGCCTTCTCTTTTGACGACAGTGGTAACGGGAGGAGACGGCGGGCCGAATTTCGGGAAGGCAAAGACGGACTGACTATTGGTCTCTTCTGCGTGTTCGGGAAAATTCGTGCCCGAAGAAAGGTGTCGTTCTCCGTCTCCGGCGGCTGATGCAAGTTGGGCGAATGTATAGCTTTCCGCATGACCTACTCCAGAACTGCCGGTCGCTTCCATCTCAAGCTTGGCCAAGCGCGTTTCGCCCACCGCCGCAAATGCGTCGAAGAGATCAGCGCCAAGCTGCGCACCATGGTTTGTCAAATCAATCGCCTTGATCAGCCCATCGGCCAATCCAGTCACCAGCAAAGGAACTCCGGTGTGCGTCTTGGCCAGGGTGATTGCCTCACTGCTTGGGAGCACTCCGGGCACCAGAGGCGCACTCTCCGCCGAGATTGGATTGGTGCGGGCGGGATCATCGCGGACAGAAAAGATCAGGCCGATGCAGATCACGATGATCAGTACGGGAAGGTAGATGGCAGTTTTCATTTCGAACCTCACGATTGTTTGGATGCCCTGACCCGGGCTGCGCGCCCAGACCGGAGCAAAGCCAATTGGGTCAAAGCGGTATTCAGAAGCGGAAGAAGACGCCGGTTGAAATCTCGGTTTGCCCATCGTCGAAGGTGATGGGGCTGTCCTTGGCGTCGCCCAGCAAACGTGAGTGCTCGATGCCGAGGAAGACCCCAGTGCGTTCGGTCAGGCTGTAGGAAGCGGTCAACTCCAGCCCCGCACGTTCAAAAGCGGAGCCTGCATCGAATGCAGCAAATCTTGACGAAGCAGCTTCGGCAGCGGTTACTCCATAGAATGCGTCCGCATAGGAGCCGTCAGACCACACGATAAACGGCTTGGCAGACACCCGAAGGCGATCGCCCAACGGTGCTGAAAACTCAGCACCAAAGGTGGCGCGGGTCCCCTCATGGCCATCGCTGCTTATGCCTTGGCTCAGCTCAAACTCCAGATGGGCGATCCCAACGTCATACTCCAGAAAGGCTGTAACCAGCCCACCTGCCTCGACATCGCGCAATCCACTGAGCCTCTCATCATCCTCGACAAGACGCTCGTCAAAATCATAGCCAATCGCGAAACCAAGAGAGAGAGCGCCCGCCCCTCTGTTTCGCAAGGCAAAGACACCCAGCCCCCGCTGGTTCAGAAAGAAGCGGTCGCGCCATACGAGATCAATAATTGGAAAAGCCTGGGTCGAGGTCTCGTCAGAACCAGAAAACTCGGGACCGGAGCTGACGCCGACCCCAACAATACCGGTGAAGTCTCTTTCGCGATCTTGCGCGGCGGCCCCTGTGGCGCAGAGCACCTGGCCCGCAAGTGCCATGGGGAAGACTGATAAGACTCTGTGAATGTACGACATTGGAATGTCCCTTTTCTGTTTCAGCATGCACGGCAACTTCATCGGCGCGCATGACGGCCAACAGACAGCTTGGGGTGTCGACGATTTTGAAGGGCCAGTTCACGAACGCGATGTAGAAATTCGTGAATGGCAACGATTGGTGCGCCAGCGGTCGTATTATGACCGTTCGCGAATTGCACGTTTATGTTGAGGGGATTGCGCCCTACCAACGGTTGAATGAGTCGCGTTACGCGAGGTGGGGTAAATGAAAGATCCGGAAGGTCGTACCGGCTTCGCATCCGACGGTTTAAGGTCAAACCTGCTGAGTGTTCTTGGCTCGGGTGACCTGTCCTGGCGCCAGTTGGCGCAACATTGCCTTGCCTTCGCGGTTGTGGGCGGACTGGTGATCACCAGCTTCGATCCTTCCGTGACCTCCGGGATGCCTTTCTGGGCGGCGGTTCTGCACTGGGTCACACATCTTTTTCTTGCAGCGGTTCTGTTGATGGGCACGGCAACGTTGGTGGCACTGTCCGGGCTTCGAATGCCGTGGCCTCTGGTCGTTGCAATTTGTTTCCTGCCTCTATTGCTTGCACCGTTCTCAATGGCTCTCGATGTCCTTCTCGGTGAAAAGCCGGACGATAGCCTGATCAATGCAGGGTTCAGTAGGCGCTACGTTGAGGAATTGCTGAACGTAGCGCCGCCGTCGTTGGGCCTGTCGGCCATAATGGCCGTGTTCGCCTATCGGGCGGCAGAGATGGCAAAGCAACAGCGCCACGCGATACTTTCTCGCTTGGCACCAGAGCCAGCGCTGCGAAGCGCGATCCCGGTTCCACATAGTCTTGGCGACGATCTAGTCAGGATCGAAGCGCAAGATCACTATGTTTCGGTGGTGACAACCGAGGGGACAGCAACGATGAAGCTGGCGTTGTCGGACTGTGTCGAAGCGCTCAAGGAGTTTCGGGGCATGCAGTGCCACCGATCGCACTGGGTGAGGTTCCGGCATATCAAAAGAGTTAAGCGTGTCGGCAGCGCCTATGCCTGTGTGCTCGAAAACGGGACGGAGGTTCCCGTAAGCCGACGCCGCCATGCCCAACTCAAGAAAAGGCTCTAGGTCGGCCGCAATCAAACTTCCCTCCGATCACCCGATGGATGTCTGAAGACTTCTGCGTGGTGACGTTCGACGGCCCAAACCGGACACTGCCGACTCTGCCGATCGCTGCGATGCAGCTTCCTTGAAGCAGACCTTCGCCGCTACTAGATCATCAGGAGCCCTTGAATGGTCAATCTGCGCCAACAGAAAAGTTCGCCCAAATTACTGTTGAAACACTGGCTCTGAGTGAAACAAGCACGTGTGTGATACCACAAGCGCACTGCCGTCCTCGAGGCATTTTGTGTAGTCGCGTAACACACTAGGCTAAGCCAAACTCTTTAGCCAAGCGAGGTTCGTTCTCGGTTAGAAAATCATCAAACAATGCCTTGCCAAGCTCAGCGTCAGTACTCGATCCTCCGAGCTCTAGACCACACGCTACGCAAGTCGCCTTGCTTAAGTACAACCCAAATGGCGAGACACTTGAGGTAAAATCAAACTTCACCGCCACGCTCAATTCTCCACATACGGGGCAGAAAAGTGTTTCGTCATCGTATCCGTTAGTAGACTGCAACTGGGATACTGCTTCAAAGATTGCAGCGCTTTGATCCACATAAAATCCGTTTTCATCTATCAAATACCTCGGCTCAAAATTAGGTCGAATGTGTTGTTGCACTGCCCAAACTATTGGTAGCATCGCAACTAACCAACCGGCCTCATCTGTGATCGAATTCGCCTTCAAGTACTGAGATAGGCTGAGAGCCCTTTCTATTTCAACGACCAGTTGTTCATACAGTTCACCATCAAATTTGGCTCGATAAATTGTCTGTACGAGGGGTAGCAAAGTATCCAAGATAGCCTTAGCAGCTTCTGGGTTAGTTGCGGCTGAATGCCCTGAGTGCATCAACCGATTTCTTAGTTGATACGCCTGGTGAAAGTTGGCCTTAGGCCCTGTATTGCTCTCAGAACGTCTTTGAAAATCGCTTTCGAAAGATGGGTGAGCTTGTTCAAACGCCTCTAGTTTCTTCCAAATCGTTCGTTGATCAGTGCTACCATCGTCCTTGGTTTCATCTGTCGTAAAAGCTTCAATTGCAGAGATAATGTTCACAAGGCCAGCATCGTACCTGTACATTGAAATCATGATGAGCGCGTTGCCAAAAGACTGACTGCCGAACTCATAGCTGAGCCCTCGCAACTGCTTCTTGGGTCGATGACGGAAGAACATTGAGATTGCGTTCCCTTCTTTGGATAGTCCTCAAGCTACAAGACGAAAGCTTCAACTGGTTTTCCCAAATGTCAATTTGAGGTTGTCCAAAACGGCCCTAAGCCGACCTCCGGCAACAACCTTCGACGCTGCGATGCAGCCCGTCAGAGCCGACTTTCGCTGCAGCGCGGAAATCTTGGCCCGCTCGAACTCACAGATCGCGGACTTCGCTGCCGTTCGCTGCATCTGCACCAATGTCAGCTTTGTGATCGACCGCGCTGTTTGCTCAACAACGCGGCCCCTTGCCCAACCCATCAGATCAAAATGTCATCACTTAGCTCTGCGAAGGTCATGTCCCGCACGGTCAGCGTATCTCCGTTGCCGAGATCCAGAACAACGTCATCCCCTACCTGCATGCTCAGAGCGTTCACATCGGCCATGCTGGCGAAGCCGAAGCGGGTCAGGTCAATGGCATCCAAGTTGTCTTCAAAGCCCACGATGATGTCTTCACCATAGTGCGGTCGGAAGTGGAACGTGTCCGCGCCGCCACCGCCGGACAACACGTCGCTGCCACTGCGGCCATAGATCACATCATCGCCGTTGCCGCCCCAGATCGTGTTGTTGCCAGCGTCGCCGCGCAAAATATCGTCGCCATTGCCGCCGCGCAGGTTTTCGATGCTAACGTAAGTGTCGCCTTCCGCTGCACCGGTGTTGACACTTGCGTTCTGCAAATCAGCGATGAAGCCAATCGTGCCATTATACTCGACGCGATCAACGCCATTGCCACCGTCCAGCACATCTGCACCATGGCCACCCAGCAAGGTGTCGTTGCCATTGCCACCCAAAAGCGTGTCGTCGCCTTCGCGGCCATGGATCACATCATCGCCATTGCCGCCGTCAACCTGGTTGGCCGCTTCGTCACCGCGCAGATTGTCATCGAACCTCGACCCAGAGAGGTTTTCAACACCGTCGAAGGTGTCTCCTTCGGCATCTCCGGTGTTCAGGCTGTCTTCCCGGAGATCCACAAGCACGCCCGCCTCTGAGGTGCCGTAGCTTGCCGCATCAATGCCGCCGCCGCCCACAAGATGGTCCGCTCCAGCGCCGCCATCGAGGATATCGTCACCATTGCCGCCCCCGAGGGTGTCATCGCCAGCGCCGCCGTAGAGCGTGTCGTTGTTGCCTTGGCCATGCAGGAAGTCGTTTCCGTCCTCACCCGAGAGGACATCGTCACCGATCCCGCCCAGCACATGATCGTCGCCGAACCCGGCTTCAACACGGTCATTGCCGTCCCCGGCGTCAATTGTGTCTGCAAAGAGGGCCGAGACGTCTGCATGATCCGTGGGCGTTCCGAGCAGCCCGCTGCCCATCAACTCGACAAGCTCGTCGTTTGTATCCGGTCCGCTGACATACACGTCCAGCGCTTCTGTTGTGGCATAATCGAAGTAGCGGATGTGAATCTCGTGCAAGCCTTCATCAAGCGCAATGGTGACGCTGTCACCCGTGCCCTGCTGCGACGCAACATGCGTTGCGATGCGTTGTCCGTTGATCCAGAGTTCCGCATGGTCATCCGAGTAGAGTTCGAACGTGTAGTCGCCAGCCGCCTCAATATCGAGCGCGCCGTAGAACGCCATGCCGAAGTAGCCGGTCTCACCTTCGGCTTCCGCGTGCGCAGCCGCGTTGATAGCACCGACATACCCGGTTGCCGTCGCCTCACCTTGATCAAAGCTTGTCAGATCCGGTGCCGCTCCGTCCGGCAGATCATAGTATTCGAAGTACAGTAGGCCGCGCATCGAGGATGCAAAGTCACCTACAATCCGGTCATTGCCCGCGCCTGCATCAATCGAGTCCTGCCCCAATCCGCCGACCAGGGAGTCATGGCCACCCCCGCTCACAAGCGTATCACCGCCAGCTCCGCCTTCCAGGATGTTGTCCTGGCCGTCGCCGGTCAGGTGATCGTCGTGCTCCGATCCGACGAGGTTCTCGATACCCGTGATTGTATCCCCTTGGGCGTGGCCACCAGAGGCTGTACCAGCGGCCAGATTGACCGTGACTGCAGCATCCGATCCTGCGTAGCTGGCCGTATCCAGAATGCCTTGACCACCATCAATGATGTCTGCGCCTGCGCCGCCGTTCAGGACATCGCGACCGATGCCTCCCTCCAGCGTATCAGCGCCATCCCCGCCGGAGAGCCAGTCATCATCGTCCCCGCCGTCCAGCACGTCATTGCCCGCACCTCCAAAGAGGGCGTCGAACCCATCGTGACCGATCAGGGTATCATCCCCGTCGCCCCCATAGATCTGGTCTGCGCCTTGCTGACCGTGCAGGCTGTCATTCCCGTCATTGCCGGACAGGTAGTCCGCACCACGGCCACCCAGCACGGTATCATTGCCTGCACCGCCATAGAGCGTGTCGTCGCCGTCTTGACCCTGCAGATCATCATTGCCGTCTCCGCCGCTCAGCATGTCGCGACCACTGCCACCGATCAGAGTATCAGCGCCTTCGTCGCCCCACATCTGATCCGCGCCGGAATGGCCGAGGATGTAATCATTGCTCTCACCACCGGCGAGGATGTCGGCGCCGGAACCGCCGGAGATCGTGTCGTTATCGGCACCACCGACAACCAGGTCCGCGCCATTGCCACCACTCAGCGTGTCATCGTCTTCACCGCCATAGATCGAGTCGTTCCCTGAGTTGCCGGCAATGCTGTCCGGACGCGCCGTTGGCGGCGGGGGTGGTGTACCGCCACTGGTTGCGACTGAGCCCCCTTGCGCTGGGTTTCCAGAGCCAGTGCCGTTTGTTTGCCCACCTCCTTCGGGCGTTTCTCCTTGCACGCCCGTTCCATGGTAACTGTAGTCACCCTGTTCAGGTTCATGATATCCCACCAGAACATCATGCCCGGCCTGTCCGCGCAGCACGCCATCGGACCACACGAAGTGCGTTTCGGGTATGTATTGATTGCCATTTCCGTCGATGAAGATCCGTGTATCCCCAACGCCTTGGTTGAAGCTTTCACGGATGTAGTTGTCGCTGGTGTCGAGCGTCGTATTGCCCGGGATCGCGCGCACACTGCCATCCGTGAACTCAATCCGCTCAACGTCGATCAGGTCGATAACAGCCCGAATGCTGTCGGCGGCGGATGTCACAAGCAGCTGCCACTGATTGCCGCCCACATGCCGGATCGCTGCAAAATCAGCCGCATCCATGACCAGAACATCATGCCCGGTCCCGCCCTGTAAAACGCTCCAACCATACGGGTTGTGCGCCCCGTGTTGGCCAAGGTCGTCCAGATGGAACACGTCGTTGCCTTCACCGCCGGACAGGATCTGGTCGCCGTGCCAGAAGTACAGGCTGTCATTGCCTGCGCCGCCATCCAGCGTGTCATCCCCATATCCGGCAATCAGAGTGTCGTCACCCGCGCCGCCATCGATGAAGTCGTCGTGCAGCCCGCCTGACAGAGAGTCGTCACCATCGCCACCAAAGAGGCGGTCATCGCCACCACCACCGGTGATATCATCATCACCTGCTCCGCCCAGCACACGGTCGTCATGATCCTCGCCGTTAAGCGCATCGTGGCCTGCGCCGCCAAAGATCAGATCGTCTCCGATCCCGCCGTCAATGCTGTCGTTCCCGTCGTCACCACCGAGATTGTCTCCACCATGGCCGCCGGTGATCGTGTCATCGCCGCCCCCGCCATAGATGGGCAGATCGTCCGAGGATCCAGCACCTGACAGAACGTCGTTGCCTTCACCGCCATAGGCGCCTTCCAGCTCGTGGTTGACCAGCGTGACATCCACACCCTCGGTGCCGGTCACAATGATCGTGTCGATACCGTTGCCACCGGACACGCTGCCTTGCTCAAAGTCGGCATTGTCAACGAAGAGCAGATCGTTGCCGTCCCGCCCTTCAACAACATCAGCCCCGGCGTCACCGGACAGCAGGTCGTCATTCTCGCTACCACGCACGGTGTCATTGCCCGCGCCGCCTGAGATTTGCACGGATCGAGAGTGGCCCGCAGCCAGCAGCGCATTAGGACGATCATCACCCGTCGCGCCATCCAGAGCCCGCGCATCAAGAAGCACGTGTTGGAGTTCCCCCCCATCTAGCACGGCGTAGTGGTAGCTCTCGCCGCTTTCGAACTCGATGGAGTAACCGACATCCGTTTCAACTTCGCGGTAGCCCAAGCCGCTATACGACAGCGAGACATCTCCCACGCCACCTTCAACGGTCCCATTGGCAGTTACAAAGGACGCAAGCCCATGCAGCGTGTTGCCAAAGACGGTGATGTCGTCGTCGGTTTCTGAATAGTCCGAGCCATCGTCGTAGATCAGATTGATTTCCGTGATGACCTCTTGCGTGAGCTCGTTGGGCTGCCGTTCGCCATCACCGTTCAGGTCATTCCAAACCGTGGCAGTCGCTTGCTCAAGTGTGTGAACCTCGCTGGCCTGCTGAATGCCATCATCATTCTCGTCATACCACGCCGTCGCAGTCACACCAGCGAGCACAAACAACTCGCCCCGGTCGGTCACACCATCCTGGTTCAGATCCTGCCAAATGCGGAGCTCATGCCAGATCTGATCGTCCGCATTTATGACCCCGTCGTCGTTGTCGTCAAACGCGCGGCGCAGCGCTTGCAGGTCAGTATCCCCCTCATTGCCCCACAGCGACCAAACCAACTCGTGCGCCTGGTCAATAAGCCCGTCGCCCGCGCCGCGTGTGCCATCCGCATTCAGGTCAAGAACGAGAAAGCCGTCGTGCGCAGACGCCCAGGAGCCTTGTTCCAGGAAGCCGTCATTGTCCCAATCGAAGAAGGTCTGTCGGTCAACAGATATTTCGACACCATCACCATCAAGATCGAGGATAATCGGTCGATCATCGTGCGTACTCCAGCCATTTGCTCCGTCGGAAGAACTTCCCCCAGGGCCAGTGCTCTCATCAGGTCCATTCCAACCTCCACCTGAAGCTGTAACGCTTTCACCTGTCGGAATACTTGTTCCAGTAGGAGACCCATTCTCATCGAAGTAATTCGTAGCACCCGTTGGAACCCCGTTTTCATCCAGTTGAGGCTCACTCCAACCTTCTAAATTACCCTCGTTGTCAAAGAACAAAATTGTTCCGCTAAACAAATTAGTGGACTCTAATAAGGGCGACTGATTACTGTTCAATAGATCGTAGTCCAATACACCATTGAAAGGATCAACGATTGCGCCGCCTGCTTCCCAAACACGGATAGCGACTCCAGCATCGGTCTTCTGAAGGTCAATAACTGAGCCAGCTAAATCAAATGAAGTATTCCCTAGATCGTTCAAGGCCTCAACTAAACCATCTGCAAGATCCGGAATATCCGAAGTAAACTCGTGACTAGAGGAAACAAGTGAATAATCATCCAAGTTGATGTTTACCGTACGGGTCTGTCCTAATAGCTCGACATCACCAGCGATCTGAAGATCCCAACCAAACAGTTCTGCAGAGGCCGCCCCAGCTATGGAAACCGACTGGGAAAAAACGTAGGTCGCGGTCCCATTACCGTTATCTGTGTATGAAAAATCAAAAAAAGTTGCCTCAGCGCTCGCTTCGACCTGAGCGTTCTTAGTCAGATTGAAGTTTTTCCCAACTCCGGCAGTCAACGCAACATCGAAAGTGTCATCTGCGACATATCCCTGAAAGCCACCCCGGAAGACCCCAACAGAGCCCTGCGCAAATATGTCTCCATCTAGATCCCGCCCAAACCGAACAGAACCGATGCCAGCATTAAAACCAGTGGTCGCACCACTGCTTACATTCGGGAAATCCATCGTCACGCACCTAAAGGTTAGAACTCAATTACAGCTATCCACATCGCTCGAAGGAAAATGGCTGGTCATTAACTTTGCCAGAAACTACCCACATTAAAAACCTCGATAAACAATCCCAATCAACAGACGCCGGCAAACCGCTTGAATTGATGAACAGGAACGATAACTCCTTATCATTGGAAGTTTGAAAATCTGCTAAATGCGAAACCGTTTTACTCGGCAATTTTGAAATCTTATCAAGTGCCGGACCGAGCACTTCAGAACCCTGTATGGTTTTTGCCGACGACCAATCCTCCAAGATATAAACGACATACCTTGACTCCGAAAACTTATCAGGTCTAACCGTGGACACAATTCTTTCCCTATCGACCCTGGATAAGGCCTGCCTTATTTCTTGGTCTGGGAACATGAAAAACACTACCACGCCCATTTGCTCCACAGCCGAACTTTCTTTAGCCAACGCAAATTGACGCACATTCGATGAAACAAACAAAGCGCTAAGAATAGCAACGAAAGCAACTAGTCGGATATTCACCGGATCCACCTCACTGGGAAACTGTTTTGAGCAGATTATCCGTACCTAAAACACACCCAGCTTCTGTCTTCAACCCTAGGCAGAACGATCTGGTTCCAGTCAGCCACTTTGTCACTCTATAAAACAACATCTGTGTGGAATATTCTTAAGCGTAGGTACGCCCCCGGCTGCAAGCTAGCTTCAATTTGGAGCATGCAAATATGGTCGACCGTTCAACTTAGACACAGGACCGATTGATTTCCGCTTGGCGTCATGATTCACGTCTCGAAAAACGGGCGGTGAATATGTCTGATCCATTCTGGTTGAGCGACGTATAGATGGCGCGCCTTGCCCCTTCCTTGTAAAATCCCACGGCAAGCTTTGCGTAGATGATCGTCGCGTCCTGAGCGGCTTTAACTTCATCAATCGCAACGGTTTAAGCTGGCGTGATGCCCCCAAACAGTATGGTCCACACAGAACGCCTTTTGCGAAGCTGCGATTGGCAATGCTTAGTTTTTTGTAAGCGGACATCCATGCGCGTTGCAGCATCGGTCGCTCTGGGCTCAAAGCCGTCATTTGGCGCTTCATGTCGGAGCTTTCGGTCCTCTCAAGCACCTTCAGGGTCGGCTTGGCGGACGAATCTGCCGTTCAGAACTACGGAATAGATGTCAGCTTTCGAGGGTCAGTGATCTCGCCCACACAGGTCATGGTCTGCGAGCGAGGCCAAGACATAACAGTCCTCTGCCACGCCGCGACCGTCGCATCCTTGTGCAATACGCTTCAGTTCGTTCTCAAGCGCTTTGAGGCGTTTGATCTTGGCTCGCACTTCGGACAACTGACCTTCGGCGATCTCGGTGGCGGCTTCGCATGATCGGTCCGGATGGTTTTGCAACTCGATCAGTGATGAGATCGCTTCGATGGAGAAGCCAAGATCGCGCGCATGACGGATGAAGCTCAGGCGTTCCAAACCCTCATTTGTGTAACGTCTCTGGTTGCCTGCCGTACGTTCCGGTGCAGCCAGAAGACCCATTTCTTCGTAATAGCGGATGGTAGGCACTTTGACCTTCGTCCGCTTTGAAAGCTCGCCAATTGAGAACATGCGAATAAACCCCTTGAACCTCTAGTCACTAGAGACACTACATTAGGACAGAAGCGATTCTGAAGAGGTTTCGAGATGGCCGGATGTTGCGGTAACGATGTGAAGTTCGACGGGATGTCGAACGAGTATAAACGTCGGCTTTGGATTGTCATTGCGTTGAACGCGACGATGTTCGTGGTCGAAATGACTGCCGGACACTACGCAAAGTCTCAGGCACTTCAGGCCGACGCGCTCGACTTCCTAGGGGACGCACTGACTTACGGTATTTCCCTCGCTGTCATCGGTGCGTCTATCCGCGCTCGAACGAATGCTGCTTTGGCAAAAGGTATCAGCCTCTTCCTGATGGGCGCATGGGTGTTCGGCTCTACTGTTTACCGCGTTTTCTACATTGGTGTTCCGGAAGCCGAGATCATGGGGATCATCGGCGCACTGGCTCTCGCTACAAACCTCGCGAGTGTGTTCTTGCTTGTCAGCTACAAGGATGGAGACGCCAACGTGCGATCAGTCTGGCTATGCTCGCGGAATGATGCCATCGGCAACGTCGCGGTCATGATTGCAGCGTTGGGTGTCTGGGGCACCGCAACAGGCTGGCCTGACCTCATTGTCGCGGCGATCATGGCGAGCCTCTTTTTGTCATCTTCCTACCAAATCATCCGACAGGCACTTGAGGAAAGGCGCGAGGATGCTGCGCATGAGCATGAAGCGGCTCGGGCACGCTGACGTTCGCTGCGAAGAGCGCGCCGGGTATGTCTGGGCTCGCTCCGGACCTTAGCTGCGAGGATGGCTACGAGGCTGACCGATACCGCTTTTTGACGGCCGGACAAACTCCTGCTCGATAACTTCCGTACCCCATTGAGTGCCGGGCGTTTCGTCGACAAGGGCGAAGCCGTGCTTTTCATAAAGGTGGCGGGCGGCATCGAGCCCCTTGAACGTCCACAGACGGGTGCGGTCAAAACCAGCGGCATCCACGAAGGACGTGGCCTTCTCGAGAAGGAGGTTGCCGATGCCCAATCCCTGTGCTTCCGGGCTGACGATGAACCAGCGAAGGTGACAAACGCCCTCGTCCAAGTCTTCGCCATCGAGCGAGATCGACCCCAGCAAGTCGGGACCGCGATATGCAGTGAAGGTGGAATTCGAAGGGCTGTCGATCCGCCCCATGAACTCCGACATTTCCGTTGCGACCTTACGTTCGAAGACAGCGCCGAAGCCGTAGTTTTTTGCATAGTAGGTCGCGTGCAGATGCGCGACCGATGCGATGACGCCTGATCGATAGCCCTGCTGCAAGTCGATTTCTGGGGGCGTACGTAAGATGGCGCTTTCTTCCATCCGAAGCGCCTTTGCAAAAAGGCCCATGCCTGTTTCGATCTGTTCGACATCCTCCATTGCAAGCTGCTCGAAAGCGGAACGGAGTTGCCGCCGCCCAAACCGTTCAACCTCGGTCAACACTGTCCGACCCTCGTCGGTCAACACCAACCGTCGCGAGCGCTTGTCGTCAGGATTGGGTGCAACTTCAATCAGGCCGTCCTGCACCAGTTTCTGCACGAGACGACTAACACTGGATTTTTCCAGATGCAGCAGCTCGCCCAGATCGGTCGCGGTCGTGACCGTGCAGTACCCAAGTTCGATTATCGTATGTACAGCTGAAGGCGATAGGTCTGTCCCAGCCAAGCCTTTTTGCATGAAGCCAAGCTCGCGCACGATGTGCCTGGCGGTAGAGCGCATCCTGTCGATACGAGGGGTCGAAATTTCCTGATTCATAGTTGTATGATACAACTATTGTAGTCTTTGTCAGTACTGTTGTCGTTCATCAGCGAATGTGGCGGCGTTTGGCGGATAAGAAGAAACCGTTTGCTCAAAGGCTGCTATGCACAAGTTCCCATCCGGACTACGGTTGCATCATGACAGCCATAGTTTCCGTTACCTTTCTTCGCTTCGATATCCTGTCGACGTTAGGAAACCCTCTCGGGCCAAGGGGTAGGGCCGTCGCGCTTGCAGGTGGGGCCGTCCTGTTTTGGTCGACTTGGCCAACGCTCGCAACGCTGGCAGGAACGGCGCCTCCATTTCTGGTCTTCGGGTTGGCGTCCGCGATTGGTTTCGCCATCGCTCTGTTGATGGCCTTAGCTCAAGCGAACGTGCGCGAATTCGTACTAACACCTCCGAAGACCATGATATTTGTCGCCAGCGCGCTTCTGATCAACAATATCCTCTTCCTCGTGGCCATGCCACGCATCGGGCCTGCTGAAGCCAACGTCATCGCGTATCTTTGGCCAGTTATGTTGGTGGCAATCCTGTCGCTCACGAAGGGTGAGCGGCTAACGCTTCTGGCGAAGATCGGCATTGGACTGGGGTTTGTTGGCGCAGCATTGGCAATTGGCCCAACCTTTGAAAGAGGCTTCGACTACCTCGGCATCGTTCTCGCGTTTCTTAGCGGCCTCACCTTTGCGATTTATGCCGCGATCAGGTCGTCCGCGAAGAGCTCGGGTGAGGTCATCGGCCCTTCAATGGGAGTGTTAGCGGTGATGGCATTGATGGCGCATTGCTTATTCGAGGAACCGACATCGCTGTCTGTAACCCAATGGCTTGCGATTGCTGGCATTGGCATTGCTCCTTTGACACTCTCAAACGTCCTCTGGGACAAGGCGACACGAACAGGCTTCTCTTCGACGGTCTCCGGTATTGCTTACCTCACACCGATTGGGTCAATCGCGATTTTGGCTGTGTTCGGGGCCGCGGCAATCACGTGGGGAGCTGTGATCGGCGCACTATTGGTCGTGATAGGGGCGGTTGCCGCATCAGGTGTGGTCAAGGGCCGAGCGAAGCTTTCTCGCGACAGATAGCAGACCTTCGCCACTTTGCAGCAACTCGGTAGGTTTGGGCTCAATGCCGACTTCGGTGGCAGCGCAGCATGTAGGAGTTGGCGCTCTCCCCTACCCGCTCGCGGCCCTTTCCTGACATTGCGCACGCGCTATGGATGCTGCATTCGCAAACCGACTATCGGACGTTCGCTGCAACTGCTCTGTTCGGTTGATGGTCATGGACCGCGAAGCGGACAAATGCGACAAGACATACAAACGGATAGTCTGTTGCACACCTTGTGCTTGTGTTCTGTGGGCTCATCCCGCATGGGAAATTTGCTATGCATATGCTTTCTGCCCACAATCGCAGTGAGTTTCTAGCGGTCCCGCAGCTGATCCGATTTGACTTTGCCGCCGGACAGCATGATCGGGAGCCGACACTGCTAATAAAGGGGAGCACGCTGCTCCTGAAATACATTGTCCTAGGGACGCGCATGCAATTGGCGTTCGCGTCTCTTGACGGGCGGCTACTCTACGCGCTTCGCGTTTTTGACGACGATGCCGACGGGGCAATACTCTGGTCGGTCTGCGAACGCGAAGAAGAACTGGACGCCATCAAAGCCTTGGCCCAAGGGAAACCGATTGTAGCTTTTTTGCTCAACGAAATTGCCGTCAACGTCGCATGGAATGACGTAGCACCGTTACAGAAATTGGAAGGAATCTCCGCCGTCGCGAAGGATGCGTCGCTAGGGCCAATAGATCACTCCGCCATCAAAGAAGTGGCCACAAGTCTTTTAGATCAGCTTGTATTGGAGGACGGATCCAACGGCGATTGGCTGGTAGCCGAGATCGGTGGCAGTCGCGATTGGAAGCCATTACTCAACCACTTCATTACGGCGTCTGCTCAATCGAGCCTGATAAATTTGTTTGATGAAGATGAAGGAAATCAACAGGAGCAAATTGGGATTTGGCTCACTGACAACCTTCACCCACAAGAGGTCTACCATAGCCCGCAGCGCCCCTACAAAGAAAACGAAACGCGAGAATTAACGGACATTCTCTTAAGTTACGAGTTCGGTGCTACGTTGATTGAGTCCAAAACACTGTCGATGTTGGCGCGCAAGAGAATTCCTAATCGCGCGCGACTTCAACGCGACGTCTCTTCTCATTTAGCCAAAGCATTTAAGCAGTTACGTGGGGGCATTCGACAGATAAAGGATGGTGCTGAGATCACTGGCTACGGCGGAAAAGTCATATCGGTAAACCGAAACCAGCCTGCTCACGCAATCGTACTGGTGCCAGACCTAGACCTTATAGAGGTCCGTGAAGATTATGGTTCGGAGTTCATTGAAGAATTCATGTCCAATACTGGTGGGTTTCCTCATATCCTTGATATCTCCGAGCTACTTCGCGTAGTACAGGCAGCAGAGGCTCTTGCTTCGCGTGGCAAGACAACTACCCCCATGATGGCCTTCGACTACTATCTAATGGAAAGGGTAAAGAAGGCTGCAAACGCGGGAACTCTCTGCATCGAGGTCCTGTTGCGCTTTGTCGACGAATAGGTTCCTGACTTGGTGGAGCCCCGAGTTGGCCTCATGGTTGGCAGACGACAGTGCCGGTTGCGCCGACTTCCGTGCAAGCTGAGAAAAAGGACTGCATAAGCCAGTAAAGCTGGACGAAGGACGGAGATGGCCTTTGGCCGCCCTGTATCGCGGTTAGTTCTTCCACGAGCGCCTGCCGGCTGAGTGACGAAGTCACAATGACAGCGCGGCGGCGTGCATCCGGCGCCGTTCTCGCGCGATGAAGCGCGTCTGTTAAGTCAGCGACATTCGAGCGTATCGTTCGGTGGATTTGGGTTTGCTGATTGGGCGCGTTGTAGGTCGAACTCCACAGCTCTACCTTGCCTGCGATCCGTTCTTCTGGAAACGACATGTTTCCCAAGTTCTTGACCGCCTGACTGACTGACACATGGAAGGGGCTGGCACCGAGAGACAGAGCGCCGTGCTTTGCATGGTAGAATGAGATTTGAGTGGCGCCTGCGTCATCAGAGATACCTATGAAGTCAGCCCACTCATCGCCAAGGTCGTCGCACAGTAGAATCGGATCTGCAGCAGCAATGTGATCAATAGTTGCTCCGAAGCTTGAATTGCCATCGAACGCGGTATGTTCGGCGGTGAATTCCCCCTTCTCGCTTGTGACGGCCGACAGAGGCTCACAGACGCTAAAGTGCCGCAGAAAAGACTCGCCTCCGTTCACTAGGGTTTCGTCTCGGAACACCTGACCATCAATGTAGGCCAACCGCACATCCTCAAAAAGAACGATGAGTGCATTCATGCTGTCGAGATACGCCCGTAGCGTTTGCCGTTCACCATCTTCACCAAGAGCCTCACCGGCTGATTCCACATAAACGTCTGACAGCTGCGGTGATGACAGGGAGCGCAGAGCGATGCGATTCTTGTTCAGACAGATCGATGCGCACTGATCGCCTGTGGCTGGGTCAAGCGCCGCTCTCAGGCGGACATCGCCCTCAATATTCAGGGGATTGCTGAGTCTTTCCATCAGAGTCGTTATTTCGTCTGCAGACAGCTCGACTGCACCATCGTCCATCAGTCGGATGAGCCTGATGCCCTCCTCAACATCGTCCACCGCGTCCGCAAGTTTGGTAGTATCAATCGCCATCGCCTGGGGCTCTGAAGATTCCAGTGCTTCGGTTAACGATAGCGGCCGGGCGAAAGACCTGATGAATGGCGAGACGTTCGCATTATCCTCACCAAGCTCTTCAATAACGTACTTCGCAAAGGAAATGACACCGGGAAGATCCGTGCGCGCCGATCGAACACCAATGCGTCCTGTGCTCGGTGTTGCGGTGCTCTGAATACCATTTGTCACGACGCTGTATGTACGGGGCGCATACCGTCGGCTCCCGGCAGGGCCGACAACGTTAGCAAGATCTGCCGCGTCGACGGTCTTGGATCGCATCGCGTAGGGCGAAATGGACATGTTGCGCATCGTCATACGCTGGAAAACCGCATCTGCTTTAGCGATTGCACCTTCGACACGCGCCGATGCCACTGGCGAGAAATATGTCGTCTTGAAGACGGACGGGAGGTTCAAGCGGGACGTGAGGACTGCTGCATAGCCTTGATGTTCGATCAATAGCATAAATCCGTAGAGACTCTCTCGTATCGCCGTGGTGCTTTCGAGAAAGGAAGGCGAATTCTCATATCTGAAGCAAATTGCAGACCAGCGAACGTCGTCGAGTAGTTCACGTGTGTACTTGAACTCGTTTCGGGCCGTAACGCTGTGGTTTGCACGAAGCTTTACAAACAAGTCATCGATGGACCGGTTTGACAGCTTCTTTCGAATTGAATGAAAATTTGCAGATGTCGGAACGGAAAGATCATCTATCATAACAATCACCACAAATGCATGCACTGCGTGCAGATGCTTTCCAAGGGTTGAGCCTAGAACAACCTCCCAGTGCTGATCTGGCTTGTTGAAGCATCGTTGCTTTCTCCACTCCAGCAACCACTCCATAGTCGGCTCTTAGACGATTGAATCCAAGAGTGGCGCCTGCAAGACACAATGCCGAAAATCCGCAATCTGATCTACCCAAGACGGGATGAGCTTCTAAACTTCATTCGTTGACGCTGTCTGAAGGAAAAAGGCTTGAAGCGACGCGTATGAGCAGGCCAAACACTTGGATCGGAAGCGTCGCAAAAAAGCCGACCCTCGACTTTTCAGATGAATTACACGTCAGGCTGTTCATTCTTTGTTCTATACTTTAGTGTGTACCCATTAACAGATCCAAGTGAGGCAAGATGAAAATCAGAGTTAGTCAGTTCATTGATTTTGCATATGGGGATAAACGCAAGGACAAGGCTAAGGTCAAAAGCATAATCAGCGAACTCGATTTGCCTTATGATCCAGCCAAGGATCGATATAAGCAGTTTCGAGAGGCAATGACCTCCTATGAAGAAAAGGCGTTCTCGGAAAAGCAGTTCCTCGAACTCTATTCAAGCGTATCCGCTAATAAATCTGCTGGCTACAAGGTGCTTTGCCAAAACTATCTTGACCTGAAGGAGGATCACGCACTTATTTGGCAAGGGCGTAGTCCGATAGAAGCCGACATTTCAGGACTCCGCGTCTCAACTGCGTGGTACCTACGTACAGAAGCGAACAACCAAAGAAGAATAATTTTCCTACACTTTGGAAAAGACCAACTCCCTCGAAAGAAGGAACGCGGGCTATTGACTATCCTCCGAATGGCACAACCGGATTCCGCGGGCGTCGGCATTCTTAACATCCAGCCAGGAACACTCATTACTTCCACAAGACTTGACCAAGCCGAGGCCGAATATCTGCGTGAAAGAGCGGCCAAATTTATGGCGGTTTCCAAAAACTTGAAGTCCGATAGTTAGCAGCCAGCGCTATCAATCTCCAGACTTCACGAAATTGGTCTGCCCTCGCTGAACAAGTCCAGCGGCATCAAGTAGCGCACGGTTCGAAGTAGTTGCCGAAGAAAGAACAAAGTCCCACTCAAAGGCTTGAATGATAACGTTTGAATGATCACCACCGAGACGGCGCTCTCTGCCTCTACGGTTATGTATGTAATCCCAGGAAGCGATCTCATCCTTGAGACCACCTTGGAAATCCGCAACAATCATGCAGTGAAATCGGCAATCCTCTGAAACCAAGACGTTTCGCCGTCCGAAACCCTCAATCTGCCCCCTTTTTATCCGATCAACATACTGTGTGACCTGGCGCGTCACACTGTCGCCCGCAGAATAGCCGGTCCGACCTGGGTGCTTGAACTCAACGATGAACACTTGAGTAATCGGCTCTAAGTCGTCAACGCCTTCGACTCCGCCTTGTTGCCCAACAGGCGCGAGGCAATAAAGATGATCCCATAGTACAATGTCCGGTCTGAGGTCGCTCTCTTCATCTACGATCACTTGCTTCAGAGGGACATCCGATGCAAACCCTGACGCAAATGCAAGACGCTCATCTAGCAGCCAAAGATCATGAGCCGCATTTTCAGCTTTTGTTGGATCGTTGCTATTAATCCGCATCGGTACAATCAAAGAGTGCAACGTAGATTCAAGATGATACTTGTCGTCGCCATCGGCGCTACGCAGTCTACGGATGAGCTGGTCCATCAGATCGAGAACAACCCTACGCCTTGCCGCGTGGTGCGCAAGTGAGCTGCGCTCGTTGTCTTGAACATCCTGCGCAGCTTCACGAACAACTCTGTCAAAGTCTTCTGGAACAGCATCGCCTGAGACCAAGCTTTGCACGATGGTTGTGAGTCGTTCTTCGCGGTCACGTTCCTTTCGATAGCGAGGTAATGCGAGCTTCGCGACAAAGTCCTCGTGTGTTTTTGCGCCGACTGGAAGCGAAGCGAATATCTCCTCACTATCTCCAAATCCGAAAATCGGCTGCTCATTAAGAAACGCCTCAAAGTTACGACGGCGCTCGTTGTCGAAGTCCCGGAGCTGGTCAGCGATGAGGTTTTCT
The DNA here is from genome assembly GCF_019802125.1 of Tateyamaria omphalii. GTDB lineage: Bacteria > Pseudomonadota > Alphaproteobacteria > Rhodobacterales > Rhodobacteraceae > Tateyamaria > Tateyamaria omphalii_B. The sequence goes on along the minus strand of NZ_JAHVHT010000001.1, from coordinate 50,871 downwards.
CTTGCTTGGTAGACCGATGCCTTAACAATATCGTCCAATTCTGAAGCCGGCACCGTGAACGAAGTTCTGCTTTCTGCAACGCGGTCGTCAAGGTATTTGCTGCCCACCACCAAGTGCATTGCAAGATCGTCTTGGTCGTTTGCTTTTAGGGCACCTATCCCGACAAGACTATCGATGTTCCTAGTTTCTACAGTTCGCTTGTTCCCAAGAAGGTGCAGCTGATGTCGGCCTTCGAGCCCCTGGCTCGCCTTTTTCTCGCAAAGATAACCTTCGATCCTTAGTTCGGGCACCTCTTCTTTAGCGTTAGCAGAAAGGTCCTCAGGGCCCTCTATGACAAGATCAACTACATCAACGGGGAACTCAGCAGATAGAGTGTTTCCCGCCTTGGTCGTAATCGACAACGTCACACGTGAACTACTTCCAGCTAGGAAATCCGCAATGAATTCGGCAGCTAAGTAGTCCTTAATTTTTTTGGCTTGCTTAGGAAATTCACTTGCGTAGGGGCCTTGCTTGAGCCCAGAGAGACGCACAATGGTGCCCGTTTCGTTCGCTCCAAAATCTTCAAAACTGGACGACAGATCTTCGATTTGCTCTTCACGCTTTAGGCGAAATTTGAATGCTCTCTGTGCGTATCGTTCTCCATCTCGGAACCGGGATTTCACCTCAACACTCTTAAACGCATCGAGCCAGTACAAGCGGCCAACTCCCTTCCCACCGCGTTGGCTCTTGAAGTCGGTATCAATCTCACAGAAAGCGTCATACCGGTCGGTCTCGAGCCCGATCCCGTTGTCGCGCACAATTATGTCTACATCCTCGCCACCAACACCCTCAATGTTTATCCTCACATGCCCGGGCTGACTATTTCCAAAGGCTTCGTGACGATCGTCAATCGCCATCATGGCGTTGCTGACAGCTTCAAGAAACGGCTGCATAGCCTGCGCAGCGTTCGAAGGCTTGGTAAGCTTTCTGACGCGATTGACGAGGTTTTCGCTTAAAGTGGTCATGGTGTGTTCCTGAAGGATTCCGGGGAAGATGCCCGTTCGAAACAATCATGTCACCCGGTAAAGCTTCTGAGCCCAAACAAGTACCCGGCGAATGCATCGTTGCCACCTCAACGTCTGCTTTGCGATTGAGAAGCAAATCCGCTCGCAACCGCAGCGAATGACGGCTTCCCGCCCCCACCCGACAAGATCTTTTGAAGCAATTTGGAACGCCACCAGCAGGCTCACGGGATTTGGACAAGCCAAACGCCGTTCGCCGTCAGGGTGGAGGCGCGGCCTCCCCCCTCGGACAAGACAAATAGACAAGGCCGTGTCCCCGCTGCGCTGCGGGCCGCACCAACCTTGTCGATTTGTCCTGTCTCGCCCCCCCCTCCGCGTTCACCACGTGGCAGATTTGCAGGAGCAGGCGGCTTCGCCGTCTGACCTTCAAATCACGCCCGATTTCCCGGTTGGGAATGGGATCAAACGAAGCAAGCGGGTTACTGGATGGGAAGTTGCAGACACAAAAATAGGAAAGTGTCTGTCGCAAAAGGCAGAACTATGTGTCGTCTCACAAGGGCTTAAGTGGCGGACCGAGGAGGATTCGAACCCCCGACCCCTTGATTCGTAGTCAAGTACTCTATCCAGCTGAGCTATCGGTCCACTGGCGCGTGGTCTAGTCCTGCGCGCCGGGGTTTGCAAGGGGGTATGTAAGCAAATCCGTCGATCGGGTCAGATGCCGTCGCCTTTAGGCAGACGGATCGAAAACACGGTGCCCTTCGGCCCTGTCCGATCCAACTCCAACGCACCGCCATGGCCACGCACCAACTCCTGAGCAATGGCAAGGCCCAAACCCGTGCCGCCTTTGGCAACACCGCCCTGGAACGGTTGGAACAGGTGCTCTTGGGCCTTTGGCGGCAGGCCTGGCCCGGTGTCCGCGATCTCGATCCACCAATTATCGGCATCTTCATAGGCGGACACGTTGATCTCGCCGGGCTTGCCGGTGGCAATGATCGCCTGACGCGCGTTTCGCACGAGGTTCGAAACAACCCGAAACAACTGCTCCGGATCGGCACGCAGGGAAAAGAGTGGCGGGATGTTTTCGCTCAGCGACAGGTCGTGATCGCCAACGGCGAGCCGCTCACTGTCCAGCACATCCGCCACAAGATCATCCAGCGTGAAGATCATCAAAGTCGGGCTTGGCTCCTCGGCCTTGCCAAAGGCTAGTGTGCTTTCACAAAGGTGCACAGCACGGGTCATCGAATTGACCAGCTTTGGCGCCATCCGTCGCACCAGCGGGTCTTCGGACGCCTCAATACGGTCCGTGAACAGTTGCGCCGAGGTCAGGATGTTGCGCAGATCGTGGCTGATCTTGGACACGGCACTTCCAAGCTGCGCCAACCGGTCTTTCTGGCGCAGGGCAGAAATCAATTCAGTCTGGAGGCTGCGTAACGCTTCCTCGGCCTCGCGCAATTCCGTGACACCAGCATTCGGCGTGATGATCCGGCGCGCGTCCTCGGGCGCGGCAGCATAGCGTTGCATATGGCCCACAACGCCGCGGATGGGCTTCACCAGAATGGCGCGCACCGCGACGAACAGCAGCCCCGCCGTGACAATAGATATGACAGCGGACAGAACCAGAATGCGGATACCGTAATCGATCATCGCCATGCGCAGCGGCTCGGTTTCCATCGTGACCTCGATCAGCAGACCCGCTTCGCGCGTCGGCGCACCGATCACGCGAATCACTTCATTCTCCGGTTCAAGGATCCGCATCAATGCATCGCGGATCAGCACCGGGGCGGTCCCGTCACGCAAATCAAAGGTGGCATCAATCGGCTGCGGCATGGGCGAGGCAAGCATAAGCTGGCGCACCTCGTCCCTGCGCAGAACCACGTTGAAAACACCTGCATTCTCAAGCAGCTCCTGCTCCAGATCACTGTCGATCATGTCATCGGCAAGCAGGGCCAGCGATGCAATCTGCGCACGCTCAAGGCGGTTTTGCAGATATTCTTCCCGGAACCGGGCAATGGACGGGACAAAGATCAACACCTCCGCCAGCATGACGAAGATCGTGGTCAGGATCAGGAACCGGCCGGAAAGTGAATTCATCATCGTGCTATGTGGTCAGGGAATAAGGCGCTGCACAAGTCCCACGACGCGCTTCACCATCGGGTTCTCAAACAGCCTCGGGCTGAAATAGGCGCCCGCCGCCCGCTTGTTGACCTCGCCGATGGTGGGGTACGGCGACACCATGGCGGCGACCTGGCTCATCTTCATGTTGTTGGCGATCACAAGCGACCACAGATTGATCAACTCGCCGGCCTGATGGCCCGCAATGGACACGCCCACGGGCCGCCCCCTGACCACCATCACCTTGATCAGGCCATCGGTCTTGCGTTCTGCAATGGCCCGATCGTTGTGATTGTAGTGAAAGCGCACGACTTCCAACTTGTCGCCATGCTGATCCTTCGCCTGCGCCTCGGTCGGGCCGACCTGCGCCAGTTCGGGATCCGTGTACGTGGCCCAGGGAATATGCGCCGTTTTCGCCTTGGACGGCAGGGCAAACAGCAGTGACCGGATGATGACACCTGCATGATAGCCCGCGACATGGGTGAATTGCAGGCCACCTGCCACATCACCTACGGCATAGACACGGCGGTTCGTCGTGCGCAGGCTGTCGTCAACCTTGACGCCCGTCTTTGTCGTCTCGATCCCCGCAGCCTCAAGGTTCAGCTTGTCGATGTTCGACTTACGCCCAACCGCCACCAACAGATGCGAGCCATCAAAACGACGCCCGTCCTTGGTATGCACGGTCACGGAACCATCTGCACCTTCGATCTTCTCGGCCAAGGCCCCTTCGACAATCTCGATCCCCTCGCGCCGCAGGTTGGTCAGCACCACCTCGACCATCTCGGGATCATCCTTGCCCAGCGCTTTGTCGCCTTCGATCACGGTCACTTTCGAACCCAGACGCCGGTGCGCCTGCGCCATTTCCATACCGATGGGACCACCACCAATGATCAGTAGGTGACCGGGACGCTCGCGCAACTCCCACAGCGTCTCGTTGGTCAGGTAAGGCACGGTTTCGATGCCATCGATGGGTGGCACAAACGGGCTGGACCCCGTCGCGATCACCACACGCCGCGCCTTGATGACCGTCTCGCCTGCCTGCACTTCGGTCTCCGAAATGAAGTGGCCAAACTCCCGAATGACCCGCACGCCCAGCCCTTCGAACCGCTCCTGGCTGTCCACGGGTTCGATCTGCGCAATCACCTGCGCCACATGGTCTTTGGCGGCTGCATAGTCCACCTGTGGTGCAGCATTCGCCACGCCATATTCCGCACTGTGGGTCTGGCCATAGGCCACCTTTCCGCTGGCAATCAGCGCCTTTGACGGCACGCAGCCATAGTTCAGGCAATCCCCGCCCATCTTGTGCCCTTCGAGCAGGACAACCTTGGCGCCCATCTGAACGGCACCTGCAGCAACAGACAGGCCCCCGGACCCGGCACCGATGACCAGGATATCGGTCTTGATACGTTTCATGTGCTTTACAGACCTTTCTTGCCCGTGACGGCCTTGACGACCACCGGCAGCAGGGACAGAGCCGCCAAACCAAGGATAGGCAGCAGAACATGCGGTTCAAAGATGATGCCAAGGTTCGGCGTCTCTCCGCGGGCGAACACCTCACCCAGCCCAGCGCCGACCGAGGTGTAGACAACAGACCCCGGAATGATGCCCAGGAAGGTCGAGATCACGTAGCGGTGCAGCGGCACCTGCATGAACGCTGGCACGAGGTTCGCAACAAAGAACGGCACGACAGGGACAAGCCGAATGACAAACAGCATCGACCACTGGTTTTCGTCGATGCCATCCTTGATCTTCTTGATGGTCCCTTTCGACGCTTCCATGCGCTGACCCAGCGTTTCGCCAAACCCGTGCCGGGCGGCAAGGAATATGATGGTCGCGCCAATGGTCGCCGCGGTGACGGTAAAGACTGACCCAAAGACCGTTCCAAACAGGAAACCGCCGGTCAGCGTAGCGATGCTGGCACCCGGCAACGAAAAGCCAACGATCAGGATGTAGACAGCGACATATACCAGCGCCGTCAGAACGTAATTCGCATTGCGAAAGTCGATCAATGCCTCGCGATTGTCGGCCAAGGTCTGAAAGCTCAGATAGTCGCGCAAGGTGAAGGCACCGATGGCCGCCACGATCAGGATTCCGATCAGCGGCAGGTTCCGCATCAGGCCGGATTTGCGGGGTTGGCTCGTGTCTGTCATGCCGTATCCTTTGATCGCACCGCGTCGCAGCGGCACATGTTGGGCGGTTTGTGACCTGAAAATGCGCTTGCCGCACGCCGCAAAACAGGGTGTTCACGCCCCGTTGAACGAATTCCCCCTATTCCGTGAGGTTTTTGGGACCGAAACCGTGCCTTTGAAACATACCAACCGGTGCAACCGCCTATTTGTTGCAAGGATGCCGAATTTCGGTGTCCAAAGGGTTTACTTGGACCACATGCGGCTTTAGAGGACGGGCTTCGAATACTGCCCTGTCCCGAATCCGCGGGTGCATGGGCCAACACATCCGGAGCCAATGCGATGAAACGCACCTATCAACCTTCAAACCTCGTGCGCAAACGCCGTCACGGTTTCCGTGCCCGCATGGCAACCAAGGCTGGCCGCAAGATCCTCAACGCCCGCCGTGCCCGCGGCCGGAAGTCGCTGAGCGCGTAAGCTTTCCCCGCAAGGGATGACAATGACCCCGCCGGAGGCCAGCCTGCCCAGCATCGACGCTGGCGCGGACACGCCGCCGGCGGGGCCTTTGCGTTTAGAGACCCTGAAAAAGCGCGCCGACTTCCTGCGCGCCGCCCGTGGTCGCCGCGTCGTGATGCCCGGCTTCATACTGCAGGCACGCAGCCGCGACGATGACGGCCCGATCCGCGTCGGTTTCACATGTTCCAAGAAAGTGGGCAACGCCGTGGCCCGCAACCGCGCCAAGCGCCGCCTGCGCGAAGTGGCGCGTCATGTGCTCAGCCGTTCGGGCGCGCCCGCCACCGACTATGTGTTCGTCGGTCGGGCCAAGGTCACGGCAAGCCGACCTTTCAACGCTCTGATCGCCGATTGTGCCGCTGCGTTGGAACGTCTGTCATGACACCCCTCGCTTTCATCGTCTCCCTGCCCGTGCGCGCCTACCGACTGATCTTTTCCCCCTGGGTCGGCTTCAATTGCCGCTACCAACCCACATGCAGCGCCTATGCGATGGAGGCGCTGGAAAAGCACGGCGCCATCAAAGGCACATGGCTCGCCGCCCGCCGCATCGGCCGCTGCCACCCCTGGGGCGGCGACGGCTATGACCCGGTACCGGAGAGCAAGCGCGAGCGTGACGACCCCTGACGCATCAGTCTGTGGACAACATGATCACGGCTCTTTCTCAAACGTGATGATAACGTCGCCGATATCCACACCTGCGCGCTTCATGTACGCGCGGTTCAGCAACCTGTCCTCGCTCAACAGCCACATCCAGTCATCAAAGGTCACGCGCAAGGTCCCGTCTGGCACCGGCAGGTCGATGGTGTACTGCCAGTTGAAGGTGTCGTCCTTCTCCTGACCCGTGGCCGTACCGATCACACCCGGCGCAGTGCCCTGCCAGCTGTCGGGGCCCGTCTTGGTCAGGGTCCAAACCCGCCGCTCGGTGCTCTGATCTTCATACACGAAGTCCTCGACTAGCGTCAGAACCTGCCCATTCCAAGTGCCCTCAATCTCCACGGTGAACCGACGCCGCACCGTGCCGAACACGTCCTGAAACTGACCATAGGCCGTCAAACGCCCGTCAAATAACTCCTCAAGGTTCAGCTTGCGCTCCGACAAAGCCTCATCATCCAGCGATGGTTTGCCGGTGCACGCCGCCAAGACAAACAGCCCCACAACCAAGATCATCCACCGCATCGCATGCCCTTCCGTCCTTTGCATGGGATACGGCGTACACGCTCTTTTGGTTCACGCCACCCTTGGTGTAAGAGAGCGCGATCCCAGCCCGTAAGGTGGCCCATGCTTGACGACAGCGACGACATCCATCCGCTCTTTGCCGGAGCCCCCGGCACAACGGAGTTCAAGAAACTGCGCAAACGCATCGTCCGCTACACGCGCGAGGCGATCGAGCAATACGGCATGATCGAACCGGGCGGCAAATGGCTCGTCTGCCTGTCGGGGGGCAAGGACAGCTACACCCTGCTTGCGGTGCTTTACGAACTGAAATGGCGCGGCCTCCTGCCGGTCGATATCCTCGCCTGCAATCTGGACCAGGGCCAACCCGGCTTTCCGGCAACCGTGCTGCCCGAGTTTCTGGAGCGCATGCAGGTCCCGCACCGGATCGAGTACCAGGACACCTATTCCATCGTGGTCGACAAGGTGCCCCAGGGGCGAACCTACTGCGCACTCTGCTCGCGACTGCGACGCGGCAACCTCTACCGCATCGCGCGCGAGGAAGGGTGTACGGCGGTCGTCCTCGGCCACCATCGCGACGACATCCTCGAGACGTTCTTCATGAACCTGTTTCACGGCGGACGTCTGGCAACGATGCCACCCAAACTCGTAAACGAGGAAGGCGACCTCTTCGTCTACCGCCCCCTCGCCCACGTGGCAGAAGCCGATTGCGAGAAATTCGCGCGCGCCATGAACTACCCCATCATCCCCTGCGACCTCTGCGGCAGCCAAGACGGGTTGCAGCGCCAGCGGGTCAAGCAGATCCTGGACGGATGGGAGGCAAACAGCCCCGGCCGTCGCCAAGTCATGTTCCGAGCCCTGATGAATGCGCGCCCGTCGCACCTTCTGGACCCCAAACTGTTCGATTTCACAGGACTGGTCCGCAACTCGGAACAATTTGAAGAAAAAAACGAGAACATTCCGGATCTGCGTTAAGCGCTGACTCACTTTGGCTTCCTACTCCTTGCACTGTCTGTGGATGCGACAGTGCAAGCCGGAAGAGGGGTCAAACATGCGGTTCCGCGCGCTCGAGAAGCTAAAAACGCTGCGGCAGGATGGGTTGGCAGCCGTGACGGGGCCGCAAATGCTGGCTTTTTTACCCGCCATCATCCTGGCCGCCTACTGGCTGGGAGGGGAAGTCGCACTGACGACGACCGCCATCGCCCTGCCACTGGCCTGGCTCACGTTCGGCGGGATCGAGGACATGATACGCCAGCGCGTTGCACGCAATCTGCAGCCGGGCTTGGTGTCGCAAGATGCCTTTTCGGGGAAAATCGATGCGGTCAGGCAGGATGCGCCCGGTGCCGATCGCAACAGCGCCATATTCTCCATCGAAATCGACGACCACGCCATGCTGGCAGAGCGTTTCGAACCGGCTGCCATTGATCGCATCCTGAAAGCGGTCGCAGACAGGTTGGTCACGACGATGCGCGACAGCGACATCCTCTGCCAAACCGGTGACTTTCGGTTTTCTCTGTGTCTTGGCCCGGTACAGCATCTCGACTTGGAAAGCTGCATTCAGCTGTCAGGCCGCTACCAACAAGCCATTGAAGAGCCAATCGCGATTGACGGCGCAACTATCTATGTCTCGTCCAGTGTCGGCTTCTGTCTGCTGAACCGAGCACCGGCAGAAACAGGCCGCGACTGGCTGAATGCATCGTTCGCAGCCCTAAACGAAGCACAACGGCGTGGCCCGTCGTCGGTTCGCGCCTACTCAACCGAACTGCATTCACGTCTCAAAAACCGCGCCTATCTGCGAGACGAAGTGGCCGCAGCACTTGAGCAAGGGCACATCCAGCCATGGTTCCAACCGCAAATCTCGACCGACACTGGCAAAGTCGCCGGTTTCGAGGCTCTGGCGCGCTGGATCCATCCCGATCGCGGTGCCATCTCGCCTGCCGAATTCCTTCCCGCAATTGAAGATGCAGGTCTGCTGGAACGTTTGGCCGAGATCATGATCTACCATAGCTTCACGGCGCTGAAGGCCTGGGACTCTGCCGGTCTGCACGTGCCCCATGTCGGTGTGAATTTCAGTGGCTCCGAACTGAACAACCCCAAGCTGGTGGACAAGGTGCGCTGGGAACTCGACCGCTTCGATCTGACACCGGATCGTTTGGCCGTTGAAATCCTCGAAACCGTGGTGACCGACAACACCGACGACACGATCACGCGCAACATAAACGCACTGACCAAACTTGGCTGTCGGATCGACCTTGACGACTTCGGCACCGGCCACGCGTCAATCTCCTCCATCCGCCGCTTCGGCGTGGGCAGGATCAAGATCGACCGCTCCTTCGTGATGAAAGCAGACCGCGATCCGGAACAGCAGCGGATGATCAGCGCCGTGCTCACGATGGCAGAGCGGATGGGAATCGAAACCCTAGCAGAAGGCGTGGAAACTGTCGGCGAACATGCATTGCTGGCACAGCTTGGCTGCGACTACGTGCAGGGGTTTGGCATCGCACGGCCGATGCCATTTGAAAAGACACTGGATTGGGTTCGCGCCCACGAGGCGAAATTGAAGGACGCGCCATCTCTTCCCGTACGACGCACGAATTGAAACGTCCCCAGCCATCATTGCGCAGACGTCCCTAGGTGCAAACTATGCCCTTGTCCCGATCGTGATGATTCCCGTGGTCATCCAGCCTTGCATCAAGCCCGAATCCGCTTGACCTTTGCCCCTGCACTCTGTTGAACCCGTGCAACGTTTCAGACAGCAGGTGGCAGTCCCCGATGGACGATCAGAACAAGAACCTCATTCTTGCAACGGCGCTCAGTTTCCTCGTCATTCTTGTATGGTTTGTGCTGTTTCCGCCGCCCGAACCTGATGTTCCGCTGGATGCCGCAGCACCAACCACCGCGCAAACGGAAGACGCAGGCACCGTGCCTGCCGCACCACCCGCACCCGGAACGGCGCAACCCTCGTCCGAAGCCGCGACCGACACCGCCGACGCTCCGCGCATCGACATCGAAACCAACCGCGTTGCCGGCTCCATTTCGCTCCTTGGCGGTCGCATCGATGACCTGCAACTCAAAGATTACCGCACCAGCCAGGAACCCGGCGCCGACATCGTGACCATGCTGTCGCCTGTAGGTTCTGCGGATGCCTATTACGCGGTTTATGGCTGGGCACCCGGTGGCGGCTTGGGCGCCGATGCGGTGCCAGGTCCAAATACACTCTGGGCACAGTCCGCCGGTGACACCCTTGCGGTCGGATCGCCCGTCACCCTGTCGTGGGACAACGGCGCGGGCCTGCTGTTCGAGCGTGAGATCAGCATCGACGACGATTACATGTTCAGCATCACCCAATCGGTGACCAACAACAGCGGCAGTGCCGTCCGTGCCGCACCTTACGGCATGTTGACCCGGCACGGGGAACCCTCCGACCTCAAGAACTTCTTCATCCTGCACGAGGGCGCCGTCGCCATGGCAGATGGCGAACTGGCTGAAACAAACTGGGACGAAATCCCGGAGGCCGCCGTCGATCCCGCCTGGGGCCGCCCCGCCATCGTGACCGAGGGTGTGACCGAAGGCTGGGTGGGCTTTACCGACCACTACTGGCAATCCATTCTGATCCCCACCGGCGTGCAAAGCTTTGATCAGGCACTGACATATGCCCCCCGCAGCGACGTCTACCGCGCCGTCACGCGCCTACCCGCCCAGGATGTGGCAGCGGGTGCAACGGTGGCTTTGCAAACCCAACTCTTCGCAGGCGCAAAGGAATGGGAAGCCATCCGTGAATACCAGTCCGCCGGGGTCGAGGGCTTTATCGACAGCATCGACTGGGGCTGGTTCTTCTTCCTGACCAAGCCGATCTTCTGGCTCCTGCATGAATTGAATGTCCTGATCGGCAACATGGGCTGGGCCATCATCGGCCTCACCCTGATTATCAAGGCCGTCCTCGTGCCGCTCGCCTTTAAATCCTACGTCTCCATGGCGAAGATGAAGGAACTCCAGCCCCAGATGGAGGAGCTGAAGGAACGCGCTGGCGACGACAAGCAGAAGCTCCAGCAAGGCATGATGGAGCTCTACAAGAAAGAAAAGGTGAACCCCGCCGCAGGCTGCCTGCCGATCCTCTTGCAGATCCCGATCTTCTTCTCGCTCTACAAGGTGATCTTCGTCACGATCGAGTTGCGCCACGCGCCCTTCTTCGGCCCATTCCAGGACCTCAGCGCGCCCGACCCCACCTCGATCATCAACCTTTTCGGCCTCTTGCCCAACGCCGCACCCGAGCCGACCAGCATCATGGCGCTCATCTTCATCGGCATCCTGCCGATCCTGCTGGGCATATCGATGTGGCTGCAGCAAAAGCTGAACCCGGCACCCACCGACCCCACGCAACAGATGATCTTTGCCTGGATGCCATGGGTCTTCATGTTCATGCTGGGCGGCTTCGCCAGCGGCCTCGTCGTCTACTGGATCGCCAACAACGTGATCACCTTCACGCAACAATACCTGATCATGCGCAGCCAGGGCTACAAACCCGACCTCATGGGCAACATCACCAGCGGCTTCAAAAAGAAGCAGGCAGAGGATGCCAAGAAGTGACGGGAACCCTCGCCCATATCTGGCGGCACCCGATCAAAGGCATCGGGTCCGAGGCGTGCGATCAGATTGAACTCACGCCAGAGGCTGCGGTGGTCGGGGACCGGGCGTGGGCGCTCCTGAACGCCGAAGCCGAGGACACAGACGCATGGCAGCCCCGGCGCAACTTTCTCCAGGTCGCGTCAGGCCCCGCGCTCGCAGCGGTCGGTGCGGTCAGCACCGACACGGGCGTTCTCCTTACCCACCCCGACCGCGACCCGCTGGACTTCAAACCCGAGACAGACCCGGCAGCCCTCGGCGCATGGATCAGTGACCTCTGGCCCGACAACCGCCCCGGCCCTGCGCGGTTGGTCAAAGCCCCGACCCAAGGCATGACGGACGTAGAATTCGCCTCCGTCTCCATCGGCAACCTGTCCTCCCTTCGCGCGCTCAGCCAAAAGGCAGGCATGCACATCGACATGCGCCGCTTCCGCATCAACCTCTGGCTCGACGGCCTCGCCCCGTGGGAAGAGATCGACCTGCTCAGCCGCGACATCACACTCGGCGGCGCAACGCTCTCACCGGTCGAACCCATCGAACGCTGCCGCGCGCCAGACGCCAACCCGCAAAACGGCCAACGCGACATCGGCATGCTCCGCACGCTCGAAGACGGCTGGGACACGCGCAATTTCGGCGTCTACTTCAAGGTCAAGTCGGGCGGTACCGTCGCCGTCGGCGACACGCTGCAATGACGCTACCCTTCCCCATCGCAGAGGCACCAGACCCGCAAACCGCCGAACAGGGCCGCCTCCTGTTCGCAGGCGAGACCGAGTTCGTCAAAGGGGTCGTCGCCATGTCCGGCCTGCCCCCCGCCGACCGGATGGAGGTCTGCTTTGCCGGACGCTCCAATGTCGGCAAATCCTCCCTCATCAACGCACTCACGGGCCGCAAGGGTCTCGCCCGCGCCTCGAACACGCCGGGCCGCACGCAGGAAATCAACTACTTCACCGCAGGCGACGACCACTATCTCGTAGACCTGCCGGGATACGGCTACGCCAACGCCCCCCTGCCCGTAGTCGAGAAATGGCAACGGCTGCTGAAACAATACCTGTCGGGCCGCCAAACCCTGCGCCGCGCCTTTGTCCTGATCGACGCCCGCCACGGGATCAAGAAGGTGGATGAGGACATCCTCAAACTCCTCGACACCTCCGCCGTCACCTTCCAATGTGTGCTGACCAAGGCGGACAAGGTCAAAGCCAAGGACCGCGAGGCTGTGCTGACGCAGGTCCGACAGGCGCTCTCCAAACACCCCGCCGCCTTCCCCGAGATCGTCCTGACCAGCAGCGAAAAGGGCGACGGCATCGAAACCCTCCGCGCCATCATCGCCACGCTCGAATAGCAGGACCGCGGCGCTGGTATTCAAATCTTGCGCGCCAGCGCTCAATTCCGGATAAGCGGCGAAACCGTCAAGGCCGCCAAGAGATGAAGACCCAAGACATGAACCGCGACTGGATCGCCACCGCCCGCACGCTCAGCCAGGCCCTGCCCTATATGCAGCGCTACACGGGCGCCACCGTCGTCATCAAGCTCGGCGGCCACGCCATGGGCTCGGACGAGGCGATGGAGAGCTTTGCGAGCGACGTCGTCCTGATGCGGCAAGTGGGTGTGAACCCGGTGATCGTCCACGGCGGCGGGCCGATGATCAACGACATGCTGAAACGGCTCGACATCAAGTCGGATTTCGTGAACGGCAAGCGCGTAACGGACGCTGCCACCATGGAAGTGGTCGAGATGGTACTGTCGGGCGTCGTCAACAAGCGCATCGTGCAGGCCATCAACCGCGCGGGGGGCAAGGCCGTGGGCCTCTCGGGCAAGGACGCGAACCTCATCACCTGCGACCAGACGGACGCCGCCCTCGGCCTCGTCGGCACCCCGGCCCAGATGGACCCGACGATCCTGTCGACGCTCTTTGAACGCTCCATGATCCCGGTCATCGCCCCGCTGGGCTCGGGCAAGAACGGCGAGACCTTCAACATCAACGGCGACACCGCCGCCGGTGCCATCGCGGGCGCGCTCAAGGCTGACCGCCTCCTCCTGCTGACCGATGTCTCCGGCGTCAAAAACGCCGAAGGCGAGGTCGTGACCGAACTCACCGCCGATCAGATCCGCGACCTGACCGCCGACGGCACCATCGCGGGCGGGATGATCCCCAAGACCGAAACCGCGCTCGACGCCATCGCAAGCGGCGTGCGCGCTGTCGTCATCCTCGACGGACGTGCGCCAAACGCCTGTCTTCTCGAACTTTTCACCGACCACGGCGCCGGCTCCATCATCCGCCCCCGCTGACACAAACGTGTCCGCGCGCCGCATTGCCTGACACGGGCGACACGGTAGATATGGGTCATGGAACACGAAACCCTGATCCGTTTTGGCGTCTTTCTCGGCCTCTTCGCGCTCTTTGCATTGGCCGAAACCCTGCTGCCGCGCCGTGAACGCACCCAATCGCGCAAACAGCGCTGGGTGACGAATTGGGGCATCACTATCGCCAATACACTGACGATCCGGGCCATGGCTTTCCTGCTGCCTGTCCTCGCCGTGGGTGCCGCGATTGATGCCAGCAATCAGGGCTGGGGCCTGTTCAACGCGCTCACACTGCCCGTCTGGATCGAGATCATCGCAGCCATCCTGATCCTCGACTTCATCATCTGGGCCCAGCACCTGATCACGCACAAGGTCCCCCTCCTCTGGCGCCTACACCGCGTCCATCACGCTGACGTGGACATGGACGTGACCACCGCCATCCGCTTCCACCCGATCGAGATTGGCCTGTCGATGCTGATCAAGATCGGCGCCGTCTACCTGCTCGGCCCCTCCGCCCTCGCCGTGATCCTGTTCGAGATCATCCTGAACGGCACCGCCATGTTCAACCACGCCAACATCCGCCTGCCCCTCTGGCTCGACGCCATCGTGCGGCGCGTGATGGTGACGCCCGATATGCACCGCGTCCACCACTCGGTCCACCGGCACGAGCACGACAGCAATTACGGCTTCTCTCTGTCGATCTGGGACCGCATGTTCGGCACCTATATCGCGCAGCCCGAGGCCGGGCATGACGACATGCAGGTAGGGCTGGAATGGCAAGACGACCGCCCGGCCAAACTCGGCTGGTCCCTCGCCCTGCCCTTTGCCCGGAAATGAAACTGGACGCCATCGCCGCTGCAGTGAAACCGCACGGCCTGATGGTCATGGGTGTGGCGGCAAACCGTGTGCTGATCGGCACCGACGCGGGCTGGTGGGACATCTTCACGCAAAGCCCCGAATACCTGAACAAGGTCCAGGATCCGGTCGACACATGGTCCAAGCGCATCATGGGCAGCATCGCTGCGGACATGGGCGCCAAGGCCCACTACCCGTCCGACGGTCCACCCTACGCGCCGTTCATCGCATGGGCGCTCGACACGGGCCGCTTCTGGCAAAGCCCAACCGGCATGATGATCCATGAAAAAGCCGGATTAATGATTTCTTTACGTTGCGCGCTTGAATTCATTGAGGAATTTGAATCTGTCCCCGCGGGGACAAATCCATGCGACACTTGCGCCACTAAACCCTGCATCTCCGCCTGCCCCGTAGACGCCCTGTCTGACAGCCATTTCTACGACGTCCCAACCTGTAAGGCGTATCTCGATACGCCAGAGGGTGCTGCCTGCATGGCCGGCGGCTGCCTCGCCCGCCGCGCCTGCCCCGTCAGCAATTCCTTCGGCCGGCCCGACGCGCAATCCGCGTTCCACATGAAGGCGTTCCACCCATGACCCGCACGCTCATCCTCATGCGCCATGCGAAATCCAGTTGGGACAAACCGGATCTGGCGGACCACGACCGCCCCTTGAACCCGCGCGGCGTCGCCTCTGCCGAAGCCATGGGACAGTGGCTGCGCGACAACGGACACGTACCCGACGCAGCCGTCAGCTCCAGCAGCGAACGCACCGGACAAACCTTTCTCGGGCTGAAATTCGACATCCCCATCACCTTCACCCGCGCGCTCTACCACGCGGGTCCAGAGATGATGATGGAGGTGCTGCAAGGGCAAAGCGCAGAAACGGTTCTCATGCTCGGGCACAACCCGGGCATTGCGGACTTTGCTGATCGGATCGTCGCGCAACCGCCAAGGCATCCCCGGTTTGCGGACTATCCCACCTGCGCCGCAACAGTGATCCGCTTTGACACCGACACCTGGAACGACATCGGCTGGCGCGAGGCCCAGCCGATCGATTTCGCGATACCGCGCGAAGTGATGCGGTAGGGCGGGGTTTCACCCCGCCGCAGGTCAATGCCCGAGGATCTGGCTCAAGAACAGCTGCGTCCGCGGAGACTTCGGATTGTTGAAGAACTCTTCCGGCTCGTTCTGTTCGACGATCTGCCCTTCATCCATGAAAATCACGCGGTTCGCCACCTGACGGGCAAAGCCCATCTCGTGCGTCACGCAGAGCATGGTCATCCCCTCTTCGGCCAGCTCGACCATGGTGTCGAGCACCTCCTTGATCATCTCTGGGTCAAGCGCCGATGTCGGTTCGTCGAACAGCATGATACGTGGGCGCATACAGAGCGAACGGGCAATCGCCACCCGCTGCTGCTGACCGCCCGAGAGCTGACCGGGATACTTGTCGGCCTGATCGGGGATCTTCACCTTTTCCAGGAAGTGCATCGCGATTTCTTCGGCTTCCTTCTTGGGCGTCTTGCGCACCCAGATCGGGGCCAGCGTGCAGTTCTCAAGGATCGACAGATGCGGGAACAGGTTGAAGTGCTGAAAGCACATGCCAACCTCGGACCGGATCTTGTCGATGTTCTTGAGGTCCGAAGACAGCACGGTTCCATCGACGGTGATCGTGCCTTGCTGATGCTCCTCCAGCGCGTTGATGCAGCGGATCAGCGTGGATTTGCCCGAGCCCGAAGGCCCCGCAATCACGATCCGTTCGCCGCGATAGACGGTCAGGTCGATGTCGCGCAGCACGTGGAAGGTGCCGTACCACTTGTTCATCTTGTCGATGGACACCGCCACCTCATCCGACACGTTGGCCGCGACGTGCGGCAGATCGCTTTCGGGCAGGGTTGTTGTTGTATCAGTCATTGTTACCCACTCCTTAACGGTGGTCAGTCGCAAGCTGGCGTTCGAGCCATTGCGAGTATTGCGAGATGCCGTAGCAAACGACGAAGAACAGGAGCGAGGCAAAGCCAAGCAGTTCCCAGTAGACGCCGTTCCACTCCTGCGCGGACAGGATCGGTCCGCGGATCATGCCAACGAGGTCGAACATCGAGATCACCGACACCAGTGTTGTGTCCTTGAACAGACCCACGGCCACGTTCACGATCCCGGGGATCGAGATCTTGAGCGCTTGCGGCAGGATGATCAGACGCATGGCCTGCGGATAGTCGAGGCCAAGGCTGTCCGCCGCCTCGTACTGGCCGCGCGGCAGGGCGGCGAGGCCACCCCGGATCACCTCGGCGATATAGGCGGCCGAGAACATGGTGATCATGATCACCACGCGCAGGAACAGGTCCACAGTGCTGTTCGGCGGGAAGAAATAGGCCAGCATCACCGACGCCACGAAGAGCAGCGTGATGAGGGGCACACCCCGCACGAATTCGATGAAGACCACGCAGATCCACTTGATGATCGGCATGTCCGACTGACGGCCCAGCGCCAGCACGATGCCCAGCGGGATCGACAGCGACACGCAGGTCACGCCCAGCATCATGTTCAGCATGAAGCCACCCAGATCACGGCTTGGCACATAGCGCAGCATCGCATTGGCGTTGGCGTTGTCTGGGATGAGCCAGCCGCCAATTGTCCAGACCAGGATCGCAGCGATCACCGCACCGAAGAAACCAGCCGCAAAGCTCGACGTGCTGAGCTTTTGGAAAACGAAGTAGCCTGCAACAAAGCCGACCAACGCCAGCAGCGGGGTCAAAATCGTGCCGCCCCAGATCAGCCAGAAGGCCACAAAGGGGTACAGCGCCGTGATGATCAGCATCTTGCGCGGCAGCGTGTAGATCAGCACAGGCAGCGCCGCGACAAGCAGCAAGACAAGGGCCAGGTTTGCACGCCAGTATTCGGAGGCCGGGTATTTGAAGCCGTACAGCAACTGGTGAACCCGCTCCGTCAGAACCGAGAAACAACCGCCCCGTACACCGTCCAGCACTTCGCGGCACTCTGCGAGGCTCTTGGTTGTCCAGACGCCGTTGAAGAGCCAGGGCAGCGCCGAGGCAAGGATGGCGTAGATCGCATAAAGCGACAGCAGGGTCAGAACTGTACCCCAGACACCGTTGAAAAGGTTGCCGCGCAGCCAGCCAACCAGTCCGACCTCGGACGCAGGCGGCGGGGATGGGGGCAGTTGCGTGTCGCGGACGAAAGCGACGGTTTGTGCGTGTGTATCGCTCATCTCACCGCTCCTTCAGCTTCACGGAGTTGTTGTAGACGTTCATCACTGCCGAAATCAGCAGGCTGATCGTCAGGTAGAACAACATCAGCAGCAGGACGCATTCGATGGCCCGGCCCGTCTGGTTCAGCGTGATGCCCCCCAGCGTGCCGGTGATGTCCATGTAACCCACGGCAATCGCCAGCGACGAGTTCTTGGTGATGTTCAGGTATTGCGAGATCAGCGGCGGGATGATGACCCGCAGCGCTTGCGGCAAGATCACGAGGTTCATGATCCGACCGGGCCGCAGGCCCAGCGACGCAGCCGCCTCGGTCTGGCCCTTGCTGATTGCCTGAATACCTGCACGCACGTTTTCTGCAATGAACGCACCGGTGTAGATCGCCAGAGCGAACCAAAGCGCGATCAGCGAGCCGCGGATGGTCAGGCCACCGGCGAAGTTGAACCCCTTGAGCGCTGGAACATTCCAGCTGAGTCCCATGATTGTCAGCAGCACCAGCAACGGCACGAACCAGATGGCCAAGGTAATGTACCATGTCGTCGGACGCTCACCCGTCAGTTCCTGTTTGGCATTGGCCCATGCACTCAGCGCCTTGGCACCGAAGAAGGAACCGACCAAACCCAGCACGATCAGCAACCAACCCATGGCAGCCGACCCGAAAAGTGGATTGCCGAGGATCGGTGCGGGCACATAGACGCCGCGGTTGGTAAAGGCAAAGAGACCGAACAACATGGCTGCGTCCGGCTCGTCCCCACGGAAGGCACGCGGGGCAGGCATGACGGCCGTCATGATGGTGAAGATGATGATGATCCAGATCAGGACCGGCACGTTGCGGAACGCCTCGACATAGGCCGACATGAGCTTGGACACGAGCCAGTTGTTCGACAGGCGCAGAACGCCCGCGATCACACCCAGAACGGTGGCAGAAACGCACGCCAGGAAAGCCACCAGCAGCGTGTTCAACACACCCACGAGCGTGGCGCGCCAGTGTGTCATCTGACTGTTGTATTCGATCAGGCGCTGATTGATGTCGTAGCCCGCAGGCTCGCCAAGGAACGCCCAGCTAAGGAACAGGCCCTGGTCGCGCAAGTTGGCGAACATGTTGCTCATCAGGTATGCGATCGACACCACAAGGGCCAAAAGCGCAATGAATTGAAAGGTGTAAGATCTGTAGCGCGTGTCGTTGATCAACATCGACACGCGGAACGACTCCTGAGGAGGGTCGGTCATCGTGGTCATGGAGAGGGTCCCCGTGGTGCCGACCCTTGGTTTTTGTCGCGCCGTGGCGCGGGGCCGGGTTTTCAGAAGTTGGCTGTCCTTAAGGCATCTCTGCCGCTGTTTTCAGCGATCTTGTGCCCAGATGCGCAAGGGGCGCAGGGTTTAACCTGCGCCCCTCGGCTTGGTATCTTAGCGGAAGGGCGGGCTGTAGAGCAGGCCGCCATCGGTCCACTGAGCGTTCAGGCCGCGGGCCAGACCGATCGGGGTGGATTCGCCGATGTTCTTCTCGAAGATTTCGCCGTAGTTGCCGCCGGCGGTGATCGCTTTCATCGCCCAGTCAGCGTCCAGACCCAGCATCTCACCCAGCGTACCTTCGGTGCCGAGGATACGGTTGATTTCCGGGTTGTTTGTGCCTGCACCCATCTCGGAGATGTTGGTGGAGGTGATGCCCAGCTCTTCGGCCGAGATCAGCGCGTTCAGGGTCCAGCGAACCACATCGCCCCACTCGTTGTCGCCGTGACGGACCAGCGGGCCCAGCGGCTCTTTCGAGATGATTTCGGGCAGCAGGACGTGATCACCGGGCGCTTCGAATGCAGCGCGTGTCGCGGCCAGACCGGAGGCGTCCGTGGTGTAGACGTCACATGCGCCAGCCAGGTACTGCTGCTGCGCTTCGGCGTTGGTTTCGATCGGCACGGGCTCGTAGCTGATGCCGTTGACGCGGAAGAAGTCCGCCAGGTTCAGCTCGGTCGTGGTGCCGGTCTGGATGCAGACGGTCGCGCCGTCCAGTTCCTTGGCCGACGAAACACCCAGATCCTTGGGAACCATGAAGCCTTGGCCGTCGTAGTAGTTCACGCCAACGAAGGTGAACTTGAGGTCCACGTCGCGCGAGAAGGTCCATGTGGTGTTACGGGCCAGCATGTCGATTTCACCCGAAGCCAGCGCGGTAAACCGCGTCTTGCCCGTGGTCGGAACGAATTCAACGGCTGTTGCGTCGCCCAGAACGGCCGCGGCAACCGCGCGGCATACAGCAACGTCAAAGCCCTGCCACTCGCCATTTGCGTCGGGTGTCGCAAAGCCCACAAGTCCGGTGGCCACGCCGCAGTTCAGCGTGCCGCGTGCTTTCACGTCATCGAGCGTGCCAGCAGCCGCAGCGCCGGCGCTCAGGCCAGCGGCGGTCAGCGCGCCAAAGAGTACGGTTTTTTTCATTTTTACCTCTTCCTGATTGTCCGCCATGTTTCAGCGGTCCGATCAACGCGGCTTGAGTGATCACACCGCGTCGAAAGTGATCCAGCAGGGGTTATCCCCAACTGGTGGGCGTTAGTTTGCGGGGATTCATCGCAAAACGTCAAGGGCGGCATCATCAAAAACGATGCATAATTGTGCGCTTTTCGCGGTGACGTCTTGACGTTGCGTCAGGTCACTTTTGCCACGTCAAAAAAGGCTTTGGCGTGCAAAAACGACCCTTCCTTGACCTTCGCGACCTCCTGGGCTTCCTCATCTTCGCCCCATTGCTCCTCCTGCCAGGTTTCGTCCAGCCGCGAGGCTGCCCAAATTGTGAGCGGCGGGTGCAGGTCTTGTGCGGCGGCGAAACCCAGGATCAGCGATCCTGACAGGCTGACAAGATCATGAAAGGCCGCCAATTCGAAATTCGACAGCGCATGGACCTGCTTGGACAGGATGGCAAGCGCCGCCGCATCCTGTGATTCGTGCATCAGTCCCGTGCGCGGTTGCAGGCGCACGCCCCATGTCGCATCCGCCCAATCGAGGTAGGGATCCCACACCGACGCCTGCCGCTCGATCAGCGCCTGCGGGCCGTCGGCCCGGTAACACAGCAGATCCGCATCGCCATAAGCTGCCAGCATGTCCGCGACCTCGGCATGTTGCACGGCCACCTTGTCGATGGCCGCGTTCGCACTGCGCGTGAAGGGCATGGAAAGCGGGTTCACCACCTCGTCCTGTGCGTCCCACTCGGCGGCAACAGCTTCGGCCATGGCAGCCGTGGGCAAGGTCAGTGCCGCCTTGGCGGGTGTCTTGACCGGGCGACCATCCAGCTTGACCGTCCAACCGCCTGCAACCTCTTCGGCCGTGGCATTTGTCCAGAACCGTTTTTGCTTCCACTCGCTCATGTCATTCCGCCCACAGTGCGCCCAGCGCGTCATCAAGGTCATCAAAGTCGTCCAAAACCGTCCGCGCGCCCGTCAGCCGGACCGCCGGATGGTAGCCCCAGCCAACCCCGATGAACGGCATTCCTGCCGCCTGCGCCATGTCCGCATCGAAGCTGGTGTCGCCGATCATCACGGCGTCAGCGGCATACACTCCAGCCTCGTCCATCGCAGCTTGCAGCATGGACGGATGCGGTTTTGACGGGTGGAAGTCGGCCACCTGCCGGGTCACAAACATCCCGTCCAGCCCGTGTGTTTCGATCAAACCCTCGAGCCCACGCTTGGATTTGCCCGTCGCGATGCCCAACAGGATGTCATCCCGCCCGTTCAGGCGATCAAGTGCTGCACGCGCACCGGGGTAGAGGGGCGAGGATGCAGCCCCATTGCTCAATCGCAGATCGGCATAGCTGTCCTTGTAAACCGCGACCATCCGGTCGTGGTCCGCCTCCGGCGCAAGGGTCTGCATGGCAACGGGCAAGGACAGCCCGACAATACCCAGAATATCCTGCCGCGTCGGTGCGGGCACGTCGACAGCGCCAAAGGCCGCCGCCATGCTGGCGACGATATCGGCCTGGCTGTCGACCAGCGTGCCGTCCACGTCAAAGACCACCAGACGCATTTACAGCGCCTCGAACGGATCTTCGGCGGCCAGGTCTTCGGTCCAGCCGAACGTATCCCAGCTTTGCTTCATGTGGTCGGGCAACTCTGCCGTGACGGTAATGACCTTGCGCGTCTCGGGCTGTTCGAACCGCATCATGCGGGCGTGCAGGTGCAGCTTCTGCGAGATGATGCCGCCGACCTTCGCGCCCCAGCCATCACCGAGGTTTTCCTGGCTCGACCCACCATACTTCCCGTCGCCGACGATGGGGTGGCCGATCTCGGCCATATGGGCGCGCAGCTGGTGCGTCCTGCCAGTAATCGGTTCCATCGCCACCCAGGCGGCACGGGAGGCCACACGGAAGAGCGTCGCATACATGGTATGCGCCCGCTTGGCGCCCGGTGTGCCGTCGATGTCGCGCGGATGCACCGCGATCATCTTTTCACCCTCACCGCCACGCCCGCCGCCCGGCGCCTTGACCAGTCCGTATTTGATCTCGCCCAAGTAGGGTGTCGGCACACCCGCAACGAGCGCCCAGTAGATCTTGCGCGTGTCGTGATGGCGCATGGCCGCCGTCAGCGACTTGGCGGCGAGCCGCGTCCGCGCCAGCAGCAGAACGCCCGACGTGTCTTTGTCCAACCGGTGCACAAGGCGCGGCTTTTCATCCGCGTCGAATGTCAGCGCCTCGGCCAAACCGTCCACGTGCTTGGTCTGCCCCGATCCGCCTTGCGTCGGCAGGCCCGACGGCTTGTTGATCGCGATGACCTGATCGTCCTTGTAGATCACGCAGTCGCGGATCATCTTGGCGTCTTTGTCGGAAATGCGCGTCTTTTGCACCACTGGCGCGGGGCGGTCTGGCAAGGGCGGGATGCGCACTTGTTGACCTTCCTCGACGCGCGTCGAGGATTTGACGCGACCGCCATCAACCCGGCATTCGCCCTTGCGGCACATCTTTTCGATCATGCCTTGGCTCACCTGCGGAAAGCGGCGCTTCATCCAACGGTCGAGGCGCTGATCACCTTCGCCCGCCTCCACGGTCACGGTCTGAACCCCACTCATGCGAAGAGCCCCCTGGCGATGAGCAGCCCCACGGCGAGCGCCCCGACGGACAGACCGACGGACAGCAGGATGTAAAGCGCGGCAGAGGCTGTTTCGCCACGCTCGATCAAGGTCATGGTTTCAAGGGAGAACGCACTGAACGTCGTGAACCCACCAAGCAGCCCCGTCATCAAAAAGGGCGACAGGTGCGTTAGCCCCTTCTGCGCGGCGGTTACGACAAAAACGCCCATCAGGAATGAGCCCACGACATTGACGGTGATGATGGCCAGCGGAAAGTCCGACGGCCCAAGCGCGCGCAGCATCGCCACGCCCGTCAGCCAACGCAGCGACGCGCCAATCGCCCCGCCAAGGGCCACGAGAGAGAGGGTTGAAAACATGGCCGGTCTGTCGTCGGTCCGCTGCAAAGAGTCAAGCCGCGCTAGCTGTTCCGCTTGGACCTGAGCCGCGCAAAATACTCGACCCGCTTTTTCAGCTCACGCTCGAACCCACGCTCGACCGGTTGGTAAAGGTCGGGCCGCTCCATCCCGTCGGGGAAGTAGTTGGCCCCCGAAAACCCGTCTTCCGCATCATGGTCATAGGCGTAGTCCTTCCCGTACCCCTGATCCTTCATCAGCGAAGTGGGCGCGTTCAGGATGTGCTTGGGCGGCAGGTGCGAGCCGGTTTGTTTGGCCGCCCTGCGCGCGCCTTTGTAGGCGACATAAGTCGCGTTCGATTTGGGCGCGAGGGCGAGGTAGACAAGCGCCTGTGCCAGTGCCAGTTCGCCTTCAGGCGAGCCAAGCCGTTCATAGGTTTCCCACGCCTGCAAGCACACCGACTGCGCCTGCGGATCGGCGAGGCCAATGTCCTCGACCGACATGCGCGTGATGCGGCGGGCGAGAAAGCGCGGGTCTTCGCCGCCCTCCAGCATCCGCGCGAACCAGTAAAGCGAGGCGTCGGGGTCCGACCCGCGCACCGATTTGTGCAGGGCCGAGATCAGGTTGTAATGCGCATCGCCCGACTTGTCGTATTGCGCGGCGCGTCGCATCAGGCGGGTCGCGAGTGCGTCCCTATCCAGCTTGCCCTCAACCTTCCAGGCGGTGACCTGTTCGATCAGGTTCAGCAGCGCACGCCCGTCGCCGTCCGCCATTTCCAGCAGTGCTTCGCGGGCGGGGCCATCGAGCGGCAGGGGTTTGTCCAACTCCTGTTCGGCCCGCTGGGCCAGCAATTCGAGGTCCTTGAGATCCAGCCGCTCCAGCACCAGCACCTGCGCGCGGCTGAGCACAGCGGCGTTCAACTCGAAGCTGGGGTTCTCGGTCGTGGCGCCGACCAGCAGGATCGTCCCGTCCTCCATATGCGGCAGGAACCCGTCCTGCTGCGCCTTGTTGAAGCGGTGGATCTCGTCCACGAACAGCAGCGTCCCCTGCCCGTTCTGACGTCGGATCTTGGCCGCCTCGAACACTTTCTTGAGGTCCGGGACACCTGTGAAGATCGCCGAGATCTGGACGAAATGCAGGTCTGTCTCATGCGCAAGCAGCCGGGCGATGGTCGTTTTCCCAACGCCGGGCGGGCCCCAGAAGATCAGCGACGACAGCGCGCCGGAGGACAGCATGACGGTCAGCGGCGCCTCGGGTCCCAGCACCTGGGCCTGCCCGATGACGTCCGACAGCTTCTGCGGGCGCAGCCGGTCCGCAAGAGGGCGCGGCCCGGTATCGGGCACGGGCGGCGCTGATCCGAACAGGTCCGTCACATCAGAACCGCAGCACGATGCGGCTGTTGCCGCGAATGGCGCGCACGGTTGTCCCGCGGCGGGCTTCGGACAGGATTGCGGCCGCCTGCGCCGGTGTATCCACATCTTGCCGGTCGATGCGCTGCAAGACGTCGCCGCGCCGCAGGCCCACGCGGCGGCCAATCTGCCCTTCGTCCAGCACGACGACCCCTTCGGCCGCGATGGGCAGGTTCAGTTCGGCCAGAACCGCCGGGTTGATGCGGGCAAGTGTCAGCCCCGGCAGGCTGCTGTCTTCGGACAGTACCGTTTCGTCACGTGGTGGATCATCGGGCGGTGGGATCAGGGCGACGGTCAGGTCCTCCTCCTCCCCGCCCCTCAACCGGGTCATGGTGGCGCTGTCCTGATCACTGGCGACGCTCATGCGGAACAGCATCTCGCCCGGGCTGCCTACAGGCGCGCCATCAACGGCAAGAACAACATCTCCCACCTCGAACCCGGCGTCAGCCAAAGGGCTCGCCGGATGCAGACCCGCCAACATGATGCCGCCGGGACGGTCCCGGCCCAAGGTCTCGGCCAGATCAGCGTCCACGGCCTGCCCGGTCGCCCCGGCCCAGGGACGCACAAAACGGTCATTGCCGTCGCGCGCCTGTTTGACAAAGGCCGCCACCAGATCGGCAGGGATGGCAAAACCAATCCCGTTCGACCCGCCCGAGCGGCTGAGAATGCGGGTGTTGATGCCCAACAAGTCCCCACGCATGTCCACCAACGCCCCGCCCGAGTTGCCCGGGTTGATCGGCGCATCAGTCTGAATGAAGTAGCCCGCTCCACGCCCGTTGGAGCCACCAGACCGCGCGAGCCCCGACACGATGCCCGACGACACGGTCTGTCCCACGCCAAAGGGATTACCGATGGCAAGGGTCAGTTCCCCGACCTCAACCGTCTCACTGTCACGCAAGGACAGGAACGGCAGGTCACCGACATCATCGATCTTGAGGATCGCGAGATCGCTGTCCTGATCGCCGAGCAAAACCCGCGCGTCATACTCTCGCCCGTCGTTCAGGACGATCCGGATGTCCGTCGCCTGCCCAACCACGTGGTAGTTGGACACAACGATGCCGTCCTCGCTGAGGATGACACCGGAGCCGAGCGAGTTCTGCACGCGGGGCTGCGGCTGGCCGAACCCTTCAAACAGGCGTTCAAAGAACGGGTCGTCCATGAACGGCGTCCGCGCGCGGGCTTGCGTGACGAAACGAACGTAAATGTTCACGACAGCCGGGGCCGTCTCGCGCACGAGCGGCGCGAAGCTGAGCGTGATTTCGGACTGGTTTTGTGGCACGCGGGTCTCGGCCTGTGCGCCAAGGGCGGCAACAGCAAGGACCAGGGACAGGATCAGGGTCTTCATCGGCATCCTCATGTGGCACGGATATGCGTGCTGCCCGACGCAAATGCAACAGATGCGTCGGAACGGCGGCACGTTCAGTCGCGTTGGTCAGTCAACAGGAAAGGAGGCCGACGATGGCAAAGCTCGACCAAGGCACATGGGTTGTGGTGGCAGACAGCGAAAAGGTGCTGTTTCTGCGCAACCTGACGGACCAGCAGGACCCGAATTTCGAAGTGACGGATGTTGAAGAGCAGGAGAACCCGTCAGACATTGAACAATCCGCCAACCGACCCGGGCGCATGCACGATGGCGGGCCGGGCCACAAATCGGCCATGGACGATACGGATTGGCACGAGCTGGCCAAGGAGCGGTTTGCCAAGGAGTTGGCCGACATGCTTTACGAGGATGCCCACAAGGGTGCGTTTGAAAAGCTGGTACTGGTCGCGTCGCCGCAGGTGCTGGGCATCGTGCGCGATGAGATGCACAAGGTTGTGGCTGACAAGGTCGTCGCCGAAATTCCGAAAACGCTGACCAACCACCCGGTCAACGAGATCGAAAAGATCGTGAAGGCAGAGATCGAAGCCGCCTGAAACGAAAAACGCCGCCCTTGATCGGGGCGGCGTTTCACTTCGGCGCTGTTGAAGCGCTTATTCTTCTGCCGCGTCCTCGGCAGCGACGCGGGCCTTGTCTGCGGCACCTTTGGCGTCGCGGTCGCGGTCCACGAATTCGATGATGGCCATGGGCGCCATGTCACCATAGCGGAAGCCAGCCTTAAGAACGCGGACGTAGCCGCCCTGGCGGTCCTTGTAGCGCGGGCCCAGAACGTCGAACAGCTTGGCGACATACTGGTCTTCTTTCAGCTTGGCGGCTGCCTGACGGCGGGCGTGCAGGTCGCCGCGCTTGGCCAGCGTGATCATCTTTTCGATGATCGGGCGCAGTTCCTTGGCCTTGGGCAGGGTTGTCTTGATTTGCTCATGTTCGATGAGCGAGCCAGCCATGTTGGCGAACAGAGCCTTGCGGTGCTCATGTGTCCGGTTCAGGCGGCGGTAACCACGTGCGTGACGCATTTTCTTTTCTCCTTTTTGCCCTCTACGGGCTGTTTTGCTTTGTCTGGCCGGCGATGCGTGTCACCGGCTCTCCTTGGGGTCAGCGTTTTCGGCACGAAAGCGCGTAACCCGGAAATTGTCCGCCCAAAGGCGGGCAATGAGAGGGCATCCTTGCCCGGGGTAGGTAGGGCGGGGTTTCACCCCGCCGCACCATTAAAAATTGTCTTCGAACTTCTTCGCCAGATCTTCGATGTTGTCCGGCGGCCAGTCCTCGACATCCATGCCAAGGTGCAGACCCATGCCCGACAGCACTTCCTTGATCTCGTTCAGCGACTTGCGGCCGAAGTTCGGCGTGCGCAGCATCTCTGCTTCGGTTTTCTGGATCAGATCGCCAATGTAGACAATATTGTCGTTCTTCAGACAGTTTGCCGAACGCACCGACAGCTCCAGCTCGTCAACTTTCTTCAGCAGAAGCGGGTTGAACTCGAGACCATCGTCGTCGTCCTGACGCGAGGCGCTTTCCGGCTCGTCGAAGTTGACGAAGATGCCCAGCTGGTCCTGCAGGATACGCGCGGCAAAGGCCACGGCGTCGTCAGGGCTGATGGAGCCATCTGTTTCGACCTTCATGGTCAGCTTGTCATAGTCCAGAACCTGGCCCTCGCGGGTGGGCTGCACGTCATAGCTGACCTTCTTGACGGGCGAATAGATCGCGTCGATCGGGATCAGGCCGATAGGTGCATCTTCCGGCTTGTTCTTGTCAGCCGACACATAGCCCTTGCCGGTGTTGACCGTCAGTTCCATGTAAACGTCTGCACCGTCGTCGAGGTGGCAGATGACCAGATCGCGGTTCAGGATCTCGATCCCGGCGCTTTCCGAAATATCACCAGCGGTCACAACGCCCGGACCCTTGGCAGAGATCGACAGGCGCTTGGGCCCTTCGACTTCCATGCGCAGGCTGACCTGCTTGAGGTTCAGGATGATGTCGGTGACGTCTTCGCGCACACCGGCCACGCTGGAAAACTCATGCAGCACGTTGTCGATCTGCACGGATGTGATGGCGGCACCTTGCAGCGACGACATCAGCACGCGGCGCAGCGCGTTGCCCATGGTCAGGCCAAAGCCGCGCTCCAGCGGTTCGGCAACAACGGTGGCCTGGCGCGCGGGTTCGTTGCCCGGCTTGACGTCAAGCTGCTGCGGCTTGATCAGTTCGGCCCAGTTCTTGTGGATCATGCGTCCCTCCATTCCTGTCTGCGTGCCATGTCCAAACGCGCAAACTCCCGAGGTTTCAAAAAGCGGTTTGGGGCCGTGCGAAACGCAGGCCCCAAAGAGTGTTCAGTTGTCGCTTAGACGCGGCGGCGCTTGGGCGGACGGCAGCCATTGTGGGCAATCGGCGTCACGTCGCGGATCGACGTGATGTTGAAGCCAACGGCAGCCAGTGCGCGCAGTGCGCTTTCACGGCCGGACCCGGGGCCCTGCACTTCGACTTCCAGCGTCTTCACACCGTGTTCCTGCGCCTTGCGGCCCGCGTCTTCGGCAGCCATCTGGGCGGCGTAAGGCGTGGATTTCCGCGAGCCTTTGAAGCCCATGGTGCCAGCCGACGACCACGAAATGGCGTTGCCCTGCACGTCCGAGATCAGGATCTTGGTGTTGTTGAACGAGGAATTCACGTGGGCAACGCCCGCCGCGATATTCTTGGAGACCTTGCGCTTACCGCCGCGCCGTGTGTCACGTGCCATGGATGCGCCTCCTTATTTCTTCTTGCCGGCAATGGCCTTTGCGGGGCCTTTGCGGGTGCGAGCGTTGGTGCTTGTGCGCTGACCGCGGACAGGCAGGTTGCGACGGTGGCGCAGGCCACGGTAGCAGCCCAGGTCCATCAAGCGCTTGATGTTCATCTGCGTGTCACGACGCAGGTCACCCTCGACGGTGTAGTTCTCGTCGATGTGCTCGCGGATTTTCAGAACTTCTGCATCGCTCAGTTCGTTTACGCGGCGTGTCAGGTCGATGCCGACAGCTTCGCAGATTTTCTGAGCGGAGGTGTTGCCGATACCCGTGATATAGGTCAGGGCGATCGGAACACGTTTGGCGGTGGGGATGTTGACCCCTGCAATACGTGCCACTGAGGCTTTCCTTTCGTTGCGAGCCCGTCATTCCAGGCCCTTTTTTCACAACATAAGGCCCAAGGATTTTGCCCCCGGGCCTGCCGCTGATCAGGTGATCCGACCGGACGCGTTCCGGTCTTTGATTCTCGTTAGAGATGGCGTGAGATAGGCCTTGATTAAGAGGTCGTCAAGTCTCGTTCACGCAGACGCTGCAAAAGAGACGGGTTCAACACCCGCAGGCCAGTCGCGTCCCTCAACATGTGCGTGCAAAAGCGCTGCAAATCTGGCTGTATCCTGTGCAGGCCAGGCATGACCCAAGCCGGACGCACGACAGGCCCGGGCATTTGGCAGAGCCGCACAGATCTTGGACTGACCCTCCAGAATGGTGCCGTGTTCCTTGGTCCCCGCCGCAATCAACACACGGGTCGAGACGCGCTCCAAACCTTCGGGAAGCGAGAAGTCGACAACGTCGCACGTCGCGTGGGCAAAGGCCAATGGGCGGGTTTGGCGCGCACCGGCCACATAGGTGTCGATGTCCTCGGGCTGCAGCCCCATCGCGCGGGCATTGCGCGCGGCGAAGAAAGGTCTGGGGACCAGCGGGGCCATGGCGTAGCTCATCACCCGCATCAGGCGCGGATTGGGCATATCGCCGGGATGCAGACCACTCAGCAGCGCATGTTGAAAGCGGTCTGGTGCAAGCGCCAGCATGGTCAACCCGACATAGGCCCCAAGGGACACACCGGCGAGCGTCGTCACCGTCTCTGGCAGTGTGGCGAGCACAGAGCTCGCGGTGTCGGCTATGCTGGACCACGGAATGTCACGGCTACCACCGTGACCGGGCAGATCGACCAACACGGATGGGATGTCAGGCAGATGCGCAGCGACGGGCGCAAAGCTGGAGCCCGACATGGCAATACCTGGCAGAAACGCAAAGGCCGGCGCATGCGCCGGCCCAACAGGTGTGACGCTGAGCATCACGCTAGCCCAGTTTTGCAGCGATCGCCGCCTTCACGTCCGCGATCTCGCCTAGCCCATCGACCTTCGTTAGCTGACCCTTGGCATAGTAGTAGCCGATCAGCGGCGATGTCTTTTTGTAGTACTCCATCAGGCGCACTTTCATGGACTCGGCATTGTCGTCCGCGCGCACAGGTTGTCCTGCGGCAGCGGCCTCTGCGGCCCGTCCGACGATACGCTCGACAAGCACCTCGTCGTTGACTTCAAGTTCGATCACCGCATCCAGGCTCTCGCCCTTCTCGGCCAGCAGATCACCCAGCGCATCGGCCTGCGCCAGCGTGCGCGGGAAGCCATCAAAGATGAAGCCGTTGGCCTTGACCGTCTCAAGCTGCTCGCGGATCAGGCCGATGACGATCTCGTCCGTGACAAGCCCACCACGGTCCATGACATCAGCCACGATCCGGCCCATCTCGGAGCCCGACGATTTGGCCGCCCGCAGCATGTCACCAGTGCTCAACTGCACCATGCCGCGCTCTTCCACCAGAAAACGCGCCTGCGTTCCCTTGCCCGCGCCGGGCGGGCCCAAGAGAATAATATTCATCAGCTGTCCCCTCCCTGTGCCGACTTATCGGCGCACAGGGCTCCGTTTGCGGCGGGTCTTGTTGCCCTTACCGCGCAGTTGCGATTTCTCAATCAGACCTTCGTACTGGTGCGCCAGCAGATGGCTTTGAACCTGTTGGATCGTGTCCATGGTCACCGACACCACGATCAGCACGGATGTGCCGCCGAAGTAGAACGGTATGGCGAACTCACCGCGCAGGATTTCCGGCAGCAGACAGACCAGCGCCAGATAGGCAGAGCCCAAGACCAAAACGCGGTTGACCACGTATTCCAGATACTCGGCGGTGCGCTTGCCCGGGCGGATGCCGGGAACAAAGCCGTTCTGGTTCTTCAGGTTCTCGGCCACGTCATCCGGTTTGAAGCTGACGTTGAAGGTGTAGAAGTAGGCAAAGAACACGATCATCGCCGCAAAGAACAGCAGGTACAGCGGCTGGCCCGGACCGAAGTTGGCCAAGAGCCACGACATGATCGGGTTGGTCGAACCGCCCGAGAAGGTCGAGATCGTGACCGGCAGCAACAAGAGCGACGAGGCAAAGATCGCGGGGATCACGCCAGCGGGGTTCACCTTGACGGGCAGGTCGGACTTGCCACCGTCATAGACTTTCATCCCCACCTGACGGCGCGGATACTGGATGTGGATCTTGCGCAGCGCGCGCTCCATGAACACGACAAAGGTGATGGTGACGATGACCATCAGGATCACACCCACGATGATCGCAGGGCTCAGCGCGCCCGAACGGCCAGAGGCAAAGAACTGCGCCAGTGCCGCAGGCACCTCGGCAATGATGCCCACGAAGATAATCAGCGAGATGCCGTTGCCGATGCCGCGTGCGGTGATCTGCTCACCCAGCCACATCAGGAACATTGTGCCACCGACCAGTGTGATGAGGCATGAAATGCGGAAGAACATGCCCGGATCGGTCACCAGATCGCCGGATTCCAGCGACACGGCAAGGCCATAGGCCTGCAAGGTCGCCAGCGCCACGGTGCCGTAGCGGGTATACTGGTTGATCTTCTTGCGCCCCTGCTCGCCCTCTTTCTTGAGCTGTTCGAGCTTGGGCACCATCGATGTCAGAAGCTGCACGATGATCGAGGCCGAGATATAGGGCATGATGCCCAGGGCAAAGATGCCCATCCGACCCAGCGCGCCACCCGTGAACATGCTGACCATGCCACCGATCCCCTGACCGGCGCTCTCCATGAACTCCCGCAGGGCGGCGCCATCAATGCCGGGCACCGGGATGAAGGTGCCAAGGCGATAGACGATCAGCAGACCGAGGGTAAACAGGATGCGGTTGCGCAGGTCGGTGGCCTTGCCCAGAGCGCTCCAGCTCGTGTTGGCGGCCATATTCTCGACGGCAGATACCATGCGGGTGTGTTCCTTTATGGCGAAACGCCGCCCTGCACGGTTTCCCGGCGGGCGGCGTAGGAAAGACTAGAGACTATGTAAGCCGCAAATTTGCGGCTCACAAGGCGTCAAACTGGCTTACTCAGCGGCCGCCGCAGTGGTCGTCAGCGACCCACCCGCTTTTTCAACGGCTTCGACAGCGGATTTCGATGCACCGGTCACCGAAAGTTCAACTTTCGTGGTGATCTCACCCTTGGCCAGAATGCGGACACCGTCCAGTTTGCGGCGCACGAGGCCCGAGGCGATCAGCGCGTCCTCGTCGATGGCTTTCTTGGCGTCGATCTTGCCCGCGTCGATGAATTTCTGGATCAGGCCCAGGTTCACAACGGCAAATGCCTTGCGGTTCGGCTTGTTGAAGCCACGCTTGGGCAGACGTTGGTACAGCGGCATCTGGCCGCCTTCGTAGCCATTGATGGCCACACCCGAACGGGATTTCTGACCCTTGATACCACGGCCACCCATCTTGCCCTTGCCAGAGCCGGGACCGCGGCCAACGCGCGTGCGTTTCTTGGTTGCGCCGGGATTGTCGCGCAGTTCGTTCAGTTTCATATCGCTTCTCCTTGCCGGATGTGCCCCACGAAGCGTGAACGGGACAACCACGGCGTTTCTTGGTTTTGATTCTCGCGGCGCACTGCGCCACTGGGCGCGTATAGACGGCACGCGGCACCGGATCAAGCCCATGCAGCTAGCGGCACGCCCACGCCCGGTAAGAGTAAGGAATACCGGACTGATCGGCCCTCCTCACTTCTGGTAAACGCATCCGTATAGTCCACGCCGCAATGCTTTCAGCGGCACATGAATTTCAAGATCCGCGTCCACCAAGGCGCACCTGTTTTTGGAGAAATCCGTTGCTTGACGCCCTATTCCATGGCAGCGACCCATTGCGCCTGTTTGGCATCACCTCCGCCATCCTGAGCATCTACGCGTTCTTTCCCTACGCCCGCGACGTTGTGCGCAGCCACACCCAACCGCAACGGGCGTGCTGGCTGATCTGGTCGATCCTGGGCAGCATCGCACTCGTGTCCCAGATCGTTGAGGGGGCGACGGACTCGCTGTGGTTTGCCGCCATTCAGGTCGGCTGGACCATCGTGATCTTCGGCCTCGCCATCTGGCGGGGTCAGGGCCGGTTCCTGAACCCGGGCGACGAATCCATCCTGGCAGCCGCAGCCATCGGTCTGGGCCTCTGGGCCACGACAGACAGCGCAGCCTACGCGCTGATCATCACCATCTCGATCTCTATGCTCGGGGGTGCCGCGACCATCGCCAAGGCTTACCGCGCACCGCGAACCGAAACGATGTCGACCTGGGTCATCTCCTGGATAGCATCCGCCTGTGCAATCTTTGCGGTGGGCAGTCTCGATTGGGTGCTGCTGGCCTACCCGCTCTACCTGCTGTGCCTGTACACGGGCATCGTCCTTGCAATGGCTTTGGGCCGCAACCGCCGGCATCAGGCGGTGTTTTCGACCACAAGGCGAACTGCCAGCGATGCCATGTAGAAAAAGCGCAGGCCAGCGCAAGATATAGCTGTTCTCGCGCAGATTTCGAGTATACTCGCAGCCCAATACAGGCCCGAATGGGCACTCGAGCAGACTGAAACAGGCCACCACACGCTATCGGAGCCCACCTTGCTGCAAGCACTTGCACAGCATCCTGAGGTCGCGTACCGCGCCGGGCTCGCATCGGCCGTGCTCAGCATCTATGCGTTCTGGCCCTATATTCGCGATATTCTGACCAACCGCACACGACCCGAGCGTGCCTCCTGGCTGATCTGGGCGCTACTGAGTACGGTGTCGCTGCTCAGCCAGGTCTATGAGGGGGCTGACCGCTCCCTCGGCTTTGCCGCAATGCAGACCTTGGGGACCGTCATCATCTGCGGCCTGACCTTCTGGAAAACGACTGGTTTGCATTTCAAGAACGAGGACAGCCAGGTCCTGACCGCCACGGCCGTCGGCATCTGGCTCTGGGCCGAGATGGAAAGCGCCGCCTATTCCCTCTTCGTGACCATCACCATGTCGATGATGGGCGGGCTCCTGACCATGAAGAAGGCGTTCCTCGACCCGCGGTCCGAGACATGGGCCACATGGGCCGCATTCTTCGTCTCTGCCCTGCTGGCGGTCGTGGCCGTTGGGCGCGCGGACTGGCTGCTGCTGGCCTACCCGCTCTATGTCATGGTGTTGTCCGGTGGGATCATGGCCTGCATGGCCGTCGGGCGACTGGTGCAAAAGCGGCGCCCCGCTGTGGACCCCGAGCATCGCCAGCACCTGACCCTGTCGGTCATGTCGTTTCAACGGGCGGGTTCACCCAGCGCGTCGGAGTGAAGGGCCGCGTGACGGCGCGTTCCAGCAATTCCAGCCGGTCCTGCCCGTAAAACACCTCCCCCTCCAGCACATAGGTCGGTGAACCAAACACACTGGCCGCCAACGCGGCCTGCCCATTGGCCTCATACTGCGCCGCCACCTCGGGTGCATCCGCCTTGGCAAAGAGCGCATCCGCATCCTGCCCCAACCCGGCCACAAGCGCGCGCAGCGTGGACGCATCCGACAAGTCCGCGTCGTCCCGCCAGTGCGCCTCCAGAATGGCGTGGGCCAGCGCATCGACCTGCGGCCCCCGGTCGCCAAGGGCGAGGATCAGGTGGCTGGCCAGCGCATAATCCGCATCGTGATGCGTCGGGCGGAAAGACACGACCGGCACATCCCGCAACTCCGCCCACCGCTCGATCTCTCGGCCAAAGAAATAGTCCACATGCGCCTGCGTCCGCTGCCGGAACGGCATACTGCCCTGCGCCTCGACCACCGGTGACAAGGGAATGGGGCGATGCACCAGCGTCAGCCCATGGGCGGCACAGATCTGCATCACATGGGCGGAACCGAGATAGGCAAAAGCGGAATGGGCGGAGTAGTAGTAGGTCAACTCGGTCATGCACCGCAGGCTAGGACCGAACGCGCAGGCACACAATGCACCATTGCGCCCGTCCGTCGGCTAATGCCACTCTGCCCCCATGTTCCGCGCCCTCACCCTCGCCGCTGCCCTCGCGACCGCCCTGCCCTCGACCCTCACCGCCGCCGGATGCGCGCGCGACGCGATGCTGGTCTTCGACGGCTCTGCCTCCATGGACGAGCTCAGCTTCGACATCTCGCGCAAGACCCGCATCGTGGACGCACGCGACGCGCTGCGGAACGCCCTGCCCGACATCACCCCCTTCCGGCGCGTGGGACTTCTGACCTACGGCCCCGGCGGCAACACCGACAGCTGCGCCAATATCGACCTCCGCTTCGGCCCCCGCGCCGATGCGGCGCTGGACATCCTGACCGAGATCGACACGATGCAACCCAAAGGTCTGACCGCCCTCGCCGCCTCCGTCCGCGCAGCAGCAGACGCGCTCGACTACCGCAATCGATCCGGCATCGTGGTTCTGGTGACAGACGGCAACGAAACCTGCGGAGGCCGCCCCTGCGCGCTCGGAACGACGCTCGCATCCGAGGCGGAAGACCTCACCGTCCACGTCATCGGCTTCCAAGTGGTCGTGGACTTCTTCAGCTGGGACAACCCCGAACAGGTAGACGTGGGCGCGGGCAACACGGTCGCCAAATGCCTCGCGGACCGGACGGGTGGGCTCTATGTCTCGACCGAGACGGTGGACCAATTGGCCGACGCTTTGCGCGTCACGCTGGGCTGCGCCCTGATCGGATCAAACGCCCACAGGCGCACAGTATCCTAAGCACCCCAACGAAAAACGCCCCACCAAAAGGCGGGGCGTCCAAGTCTGTCATCCGGCACGCGGCCGAACATGCGGGGCGTTTCAGCCCTTCTCTTCGATGATCTCGACGAGGTGCGGGATTTTCCGGACCATGCCGCGGACGGAAGGTGTGTCTTCCAGCTCGCGGGTCTTGTGCATCTTGTTCAGGCCCAGGCCGATCAGGGTCGCGCGCTGTTCTGCGGGGCGACGGATGGGCGAGCCGATCTGTTTGACGACGATTGTCTTTGCCATCTGTCTCAGGCCTCCTCAGCCACTTGGCTTTGCTCGGACGGCGCTTCGTCCCGCTTGGGCAGGATGTCGGCAACCTTCTTGCCACGACGCTGGGCAACGCCACGGGGGCTTTGCTCTTTCTTCAGACCGTCGATGGTGGCGCGGATCATGTTGTAGGGGTTGGCCGAGCCGATGGACTTCGACACAACGTCCTTGACGCCCAGCATCTCGAACACGGCACGCATCGGACCACCGGCGATGATCCCGGTACCTTCCGGTGCGGTGCGCATGACGACCTTACCGGCGCCGTGACGACCTTCCATGTCGTGGTGCAGCGTGCGGCCTTCGCGCAGTTGCACGCGGATCATCTGGCGCTTGGCTTGCTCGGTGGCCTTGCGAATGGCCTCGGGGACCTCTTTCGCTTTACCTTTGCCAAAGCCGACGCGGCCCTTCTGGTCGCCCACAACGACGAGCGCGGCGAAACCGAAGTTCTTGCCACCTTTCGTTGTTTTCGACACGCGGTTGATCGCAACCAGGCGATCTGCAAATTCCGGTGCCTCGTCGCGGTCGCGACGGTTGCCCCGGCGGTTATCACGTTCTGCCATCAGAACATCCTTTGAATAGGTGGCGCAGGTCTGCGCCTGTTTCTCTCAACCGCAGTGAGCCAAAGCCCCCCGGTCATCGAGGCGGAGCGTGCCGCCTACACGTTTGGTCCATTTGGCGGGGTGAACCCCGCCCTACGGCGTCACGTTTGCGGTAGGGCGGGGTTCACCCCGCCGCACCACATCAGATCTTCAAACCGCCTTCACGCGCAGCGTCGGCCAATGCCTTCACCTTGCCGTGAAAGAGGAAACCGCCGCGGTCGAAATACGCTTCTTCCACGCCAGCCTTCTTCGCGCGCTCGGCAATCGCCGCACCCACCTTGGTGGCCGCGTCGATGTTGTTCTTGCCGACAACGCCCAGGTCCTTCTCCAGGGAAGAGGCCGAGGCGAGGGTCACGCCGTTCACATCGTCGATCAGCTGCACGCTGATGTTCTTGTTGGAACGGTGCACGCTCAGGCGCGCGCGGCCAGCGTTGACCTTGCGCAGTTTGTTCCGGACGCGTAGGCGGCGCTTGAGGAACAGGGTCCGTTTGCTGTTTGCCATCTGTCTGGTCCTTACTTCTTCTTACCTTCCTTGCGGAAGATAAATTCACCTTTGTAGCGGATGCCTTTGCCCTTGTAGGGCTCGGGCTTACGCCACTCGCGGATTTTCGCGGCCACTTCGCCAACCTGTTGCTGGTCGATGCCCTCGACCACAATCTCGGTCTGCTTGGGCGCTGTGACGGTGACACCCTCGGGCGCCACGAAATCCACGTCGTGGGACAGACCCAGGTTCAGCTTCAGGGTGTTGCCCTGCATCTGCGCCCGGTAACCCACACCCTGGATTTCCAGCTCTTTCTTGAAGCCTTCAGTCACGCCGGTCACGCAGTTCTGCACCTGTGTGCGGGACATGCCCCACTGCTGGCGCGCGCGCTTGGACTTGCCGCGGGGTTCGATGGTGACAACGTTGTCTTCGACCTTGAGGGTCACGTCGTCGGTGGCGGTGAAGCTGCGGGTGCCCTTGGGGCCCTTCACTTCGATCGTCTGACCGGAGAGGGTGGCGGAGACACCCGAGGGCAGATCGACCGGTTTCTTACCAATACGAGACATCTGCTGTTCTCCTTAGAAGATCGTGCAAAGCACTTCGCCGCCAACATTCTGGCTGCGCGCGCTTGCATCCGACATCACGCCCTTGGAGGTGGAGACAATCGCGACGCCGAGGCCCTGACGGACCTGCGGGATCTCGCCCACACCCATATACACACGACGGCCGGGCTTGGACACGCGCTTAAGCTCGCGGATCACAGGCTCGCCTTCGTAGTATTTCAGGCTGATTTCAATGGCCGGGTGGCCGTTTGCACCGGTGGTTTTCTCGAAACCACGGATGTAACCCTCGTCCGCCAGCACTTCCAGCACGCGCTCGCGCAGTTTCGACGCAGGCGTCTCGACCACGGATTTGCCGCGCATCTGGCTGTTGCGGATACGGGTGAGCATATCGCCGATAGGATCGTTCATGACTATCTCTCCCTTACCAGCTTGATTTCACAAGGCCGGGAATCTGGCCGGCAGAGCCAAGCTCCCGCAGCGCGATCCGGCTGATCTTCAGCTTACGATAGTAAGCGTGCGGACGGCCGGTCAGCTGGCAGCGATTGTGAAGGCGCGTGGCCGAGCTGTTGCGAGGCAGTTTTGCCAGCTTCAGCGAGGCGCGGAAACGCTCTTCCATCGGTTTGCTTTCATCACTGATGATCTCTTTGAGTTCCGCACGCTTGGCCGCGTACTTCTTCACCAGCTTTTCGCGCTTCACTTCGCGCGCGATCATGGATTTTTTCGCCATATCTTTGTCCTCTGCGCTTACGAGTTGAAGGGCATGTTGAAGTGCTTCAGCAAGGATTTTGCTTCGGCATCGGTGTCGGCTGTCGTGGTGATCACGATGTCCATCCCCCAGGTCTCGTCGACCTTGTCGAAGTCGATCTCGGGGAAGACAATGTGCTCTTTCATGCCCATGGCGTAGTTGCCACGGCCATCAAAGGATGTGCCGGATACGCCGCGGAAGTCGCGGACGCGGGGCAGCGCGATGGTGATCAGACGGTCTAGGAATTCATACATGCGGTCGCCGCGCAGGGTGACTTTGGCACCCAAGGGCATGTCCTCACGCACGCGGAAGCCAGCGATGGACTTCTTGGCGCGCGTGGTCATGGCCTTTTGACCGGCGATGGCGGTCAGATCTTCCTGTGCGGATTTTGCTTTCTTGCTGTCTTTGACAGCTTCAGCGCCGCAACCGATGTTCAGAACGATCTTGTCCAGACGCGGGATCTGCATGTCGTTCTTGTAGCCGAATTCCTCTTTCAGGGCAGCGCGGATGCTGTCCTTGTACTGGGCCTTCAGGCGCGGGGTGTAGTTGGCTGTGTCGAGCATCAGATCACGTCCCCTGTTGTCTTGGCAAAGCGCACTTTCTTGTCGCCGTCCATTTTAAAGCCCACGCGGGTGGGTTTGCCGTTGGCGTCAAGCAGCGCCAGGTTCGACAGGTCGATCGGCATCGCCTTGGGGATGCGACCGCCTTGGCTGGTCTGGCTTTGACGGGTGGCGCGGATGGCGATGTTGATGCCGTCAACGACAGCCTTGTTCGCCGATGGGTTCACGGAAGAAATGGTGCCTTCCTTGCCCTTGTCCTTGCCAGCGAGAACGACGACCTTGTCGCCTTTTTTCAGTTTGGCAGCCATATCACAGCACCTCCGGGGCGAGCGAGATGATTTTCATGAAGTTCTTGCCGCGCAACTCACGCACCACGGGCCCGAAGATACGGGTGCCGACAGGCTCGTTGTTGTTGTTCAGGATGACGGCGGCGTTGCGATCAAAGCGGATCGCGGTGCCGTCTTCGCGACGGACTTCCTTGGCGGTGCGGACGACGACGGCCTTGCGGACGTCCCCTTTCTTCACGCGACCACGCGGGATGGCTTCCTTGACCGACACGACGATGATGTCGCCGACGGATGCGTATTTACGCTTGGAACCACCCAGAACCTTGATGCACTGCACTCGGCGGGCGCCGGAGTTGTCAGCAACATCCAGGTTTGTCTGCATCTGGATCATTTGGTTTCTCCCGACCTTTGGGGGGCTGATGCGTTCGCCTGATCCCCAGGGTTTCGATTAATGCGGCAAAGCGCCGGAAGCTTTAGGCCTCCAGCACCTCCCAGCGTTTTGTCTTCGATTTCGGCGCGCATTCGATGATGCGAACGGTGTCACCGACCTTGAAGGCATTCTTTTCATCGTGCGCCCGGTACTTCTTGGACTTACGAATGGTCTTTTTCAGAACCGGGTGCGTAAAGCGGCGCTCGACGGACACGGTCACGGTTTGTGCGTTTGCGTCGGAGGTCACGACGCCTTGCAGGATACGCTTGGGCATAGTGCTCTCCTTATTCTGCCGCGTTGCGGGCTTGTTCGTTGAGGATCGTCTTGACGCGCGCAGCATCCCGACGGACCGAGCGCAGACGCGCCGGGTTCTCAAGCTGACCTGTGGCCTGCTGGAAACGCAGGTTAAAGGCTTCTTTCTTCAGATTTGCCAGCTCATCACGCAGCTGGTCCGGGGTTTT
Source organism: Tateyamaria omphalii (assembly GCF_019802125.1). Taxonomy (GTDB): domain Bacteria; phylum Pseudomonadota; class Alphaproteobacteria; order Rhodobacterales; family Rhodobacteraceae; genus Tateyamaria; species Tateyamaria omphalii_B. The sequence goes on along the minus strand of NZ_JAHVHT010000001.1, from coordinate 10,562 downwards.
ATCCCGAAGTTCCTGGGCGTTCATCGCCATTGTCCTTTCAACATCACGAGGGTGCGGCCCAATGGGCGTGACACCGATTCCCGTGGAGTGGGTGAATAGAGGGGCCGTATATGGGGGCACCGGAGGTATGGCAACCCCTTTGGGCCAAAGAAAAACAGGCGTGCGCTGCACCGCTGCAACGCACACTATATGTATGTCCTTGTAGGCTGCGAGATACCACTGCCACCGGGTGCCGCTCTCGTGCATTTGCTACCGCAAATACCCTGTCGCGCACTGGTTCAATATCGCGTTCCGCGATATTGAACCGACATGTCAAAAATCACATCCCTCTTCGCCACCCGCCTCTATCATGCCCCTCTCTCCGAGTTCGCCCCCAAGATCAACCCGGACGAGCTGGAACAGCACTGCTATGCCATCGCCGAGGATGACGAGGCCGGCCACGACTGGTGCGAGCGCGAGGGCTACCCCGGCTACACCTCCTACGCCTCGCTCGACGACCTGCCATGGCGCTTCCCGATCTTCGCGGATGTGGTCAAAGCACTCGACGCCCACGTCGCCGCCTTCGCCAAGGAACTCGCCTTCGATATGGGTGACAAGACACTGAAGCTCGACAGCATCTGGATCAACATCCTGCCCGAAGGCGGCATTCATACTGGGCACATCCACCCCCACTCGGTCATCTCCGGCACGACCTACGTGGCAATGCCCAAAGGCACGAGCGCCCTGAAACTCGAAGACCCCCGCCTGCCCATGATGATGGCCTCCCCGGGGCGCACAAAAGACGCGCCAGAGGACCTGCGGCAATTCCACTACGCCAAACCGTCGGTAGGCGATGTGCTGCTCTGGGAAAGCTGGCTGCGGCACGAAGTGCCCATGAACATGGCCGAGGAGGAACGGGTCTCGGTGAGTTTCAACTACGGCTGGGAGTGAGGATCGAGACACCCCGCACTCCGTAGGGTGCGCATTCACTGCGCACCGCCCCCTTCCAACCCAATGCGCGAAGCCGCGCCATCGACAGGCCACGGTCTGTCGATCCATCGGCCATTCAGCAGAACTTTATGGCAGCCAAACAAATCTTCCATCCGAGCGACGCGCTGACATCACCCAATCGACAGGCCCTGGGGTGGCCTGTCCCCTCTCGGCAGATTTGGCACAGCCAAGTCACCTGTCGGGCAATGGATAGCCCGGCGGCCTGCGGCCTTGATTCCGCGCTTTTTCTCGTAGAATTGACGGTTGAAGCAGGCCAGCCCCCGACCGACCTGGAGGGCCTCTGATCTGCGCGTTCCCTCACCGTCAAGCATAGCATAACCGCTCAGCGCAGATGTCGACATAGCGCCCGCCCTCCGGGGGGAAGGTCGGTCGGGCGCTGGCCGGGCTGGGAGCCCGGCTTGGGCGCAAGAGACCTTCAATTCCCCATATGAGAGCCCTGCGAATCGCTCAATTCGGGCAAAGTGCAAAATGTGTCATTTCGTCACAAATTGGCAGATGTCAAAAAAACTGTAGCGAAGTACTGACGCGGAGGCGCGTCAGCCATGGTGGGCAACCCGTTGTTATGAATACTAAATAATGAAGCGAGTCCAACATCTTGCGTACGCGGTCACAGCGTGGACTCCATATTGTACCTGCTGTATTATTGGAGGTGCGAGCAAGGGCTAAGTTGCTCGCACCTTATTAGTGCCATCAACATATTGAGGTAGACATGACACCAGAAACCTACATCTCGTCCTTCGATCTAAACCAGATCACAACAAAACGGGCAAGCCTTACTTTCGAAGAGGCAATCGCCGTTTGGCTGATGCGCTGGAATGGGGACACCATCCAGATTATTGCTGCCCGGTTCGGCACGAACCAGGGGCGAGTGGCAGACGTTTTGACAGAAAAAGAACATGCAGGCTCGAAGGCAGCAGCATTCAGCCTTCGCTCAGGCTGACAAAGATAAGCCCCCGACGCTCTCACGCCGGGGGCTCTCAATTCTCACCGTAGGGTGGGGTTTCACCCCACCAAACTCACCAGTCTTCCCGAACAACGACGCGCGTTTTGATCGGCAGCTTCATCGCCGCCAGACGCAGGGCCTCACGGGCCACATCATCGTTCACACCGTCGATCTCGAACATCACGCGTCCGGGTTTGACCTTGGCCGCCCAACGGTCGACCGAGCCTTTACCTTTACCCATCCGCACTTCGATCGGCTTGGCCGTCACAGGCACATCGGGGAAGATCCGGATCCAGACCCGGCCCTGACGTTTCATGTGGCGCGTCATCGCACGACGTGCAGCTTCGATCTGCCGGGCGGTGACCCGCTCGGGCTGCAGCGCCTTCAGGCCGTAGGTGCCAAAGTTCAGGTCGGACCCGCCCTTTGCCTTGCCCTTGATCGAGCCTTTGAACTGCTTACGGAACTTCGTACGCTTTGGTTGAAGCATCTCTACTCTCCTTTAGCGACGGCCACCGGCGCCACGTGGGGCCGGACCGTCCTGGAGTTCCTGGGCCTTGCGGTCGCGCGCAGCCGGATCGTGCTCCATGATCTCACCTTTGAAGATCCAGACCTTGATCCCGATGATCCCGTAGGGGGTCATGGCTTCGGCGTGGGCGTAATCGATGTCCGCCCGCAAGGTGTGAAGAGGCACGCGGCCTTCGCGGTACCACTCGGTACGGGCAATCTCTGCCCCACCCAGACGGCCGGCAACGTTCACGCGGATGCCCAGGGCACCCATGCGCATGGCGTTCTGCACGGCGCGCTTCATGGCACGGCGGAAGGACACACGACGCTCAAGCTGCTGCGCGATGCTCTCGCCCACCAGTTGCGCGTCCAGCTCGGGCTTGCGGACCTCAACGATGTTGAGGTGCAGCTCGCTGTCGGTCATCTTGGCCAGCTTCTTGCGCAGCACTTCGATGTCCGCGCCTTTCTTGCCGATGATGACACCGGGGCGGGCTGTGTGGATCGTGACGCGGCACTTCTTGTGCGGACGTTCGATGATCACACGGGCCACACCGGCCTGCTTGCACTCTTCCTTGATGAACTCACGGATCTTGATGTCTTCCAACAACAGATTGCCGTAGTCCTTGGTGTCGGCGTACCAGCGGCTGTCCCAGGTGCGGTTCACCTGCAGGCGCATGCCGATCGGATTTACTTTCTGACCCATCAGGCTTGCTCCTCTACCTGGCGCACTTTGATCGTGATCTCGGCGAACGGCTTGATGATCTTGCCAAACCGGCCACGGGCACGCGGGCGACCACGTTTCATGGTGAGGTTCTTGCCGACCCAGGCTTCCGCCACGATCAACTCGTCCACATCCAGGTTGTGGTTGTTTTCTGCGTTGGCGATGGCCGATTGCAGGCACTTCTTGACGTCCTGCGCGATCCGCTTCTTCGAGAAGGTCAGGTCCGTGAGGGCCTTGTCCACCTTCTTGCCGCGGATCATCTGGGCAACCAGGTTCAGCTTCTGCGGAGACGTGCGCAACATGCGCGTCTTCGCCATCGCCTCGTTGTCCGCCACGCGGCGGGGGTTCTTATCCTTGCTCATTTGCGCTTCGCCTTCTTGTCAGCGGCGTGACCGTAGTAGGTCCGCGTGGGCGAATATTCCCCGAACTTCTGGCCGATCATCTCTTCGGTCACGTTCACGGGAATATGCTTCTGGCCGTTGTACACACCAAAGGTCAGACCCACGAACTGGGGCAGAATGGTGGACCGACGGGACCAGATCTTGATGACTTCATTGCGTCCCGACTCGCGGGCCGCTTCCGCTTTCTTCAGCACATAGCTGTCGACAAACGGGCCTTTCCAAACAGAGCGTGCCATATCTTAGCGCCCCTTCTTCTTGGCGTGACGCGAGCGGATGATAAGCTTCTGCGACGCTTTGTTCTTGTTGCGGGTCCGCGCACCCTTGGTGGGCTTGCCCCAGGGCGACACGGGGTGACGACCACCCGAGGTCCGGCCTTCACCACCACCATGGGGGTGATCGATCGGGTTCATGACCACACCACGGACAGACGGACGAATGCCTTTGTGGCGCATACGGCCCGCTTTACCGAAGTTCTGGTTCGAGTTGTCGGGGTTCGACACGGCACCCACGGTGGCGCGGCATTCCTGACGGACCAGACGCAGCTCACCCGAGCTGAGACGAATCTGGGCATAGCCCCCATCACGACCCACGAACTGGGCGTAGGTGCCAGCGGCACGCGCGATCTGACCACCCTTGCCGGGCTTCAGTTCGATGTTGTGCACGATTGTCCCGATGGGCATGCCAGAAAAGGGCATGGTGTTGCCGGGCTTGATGTCGGCCTTCAGGCTCGACACGATCTTGTCACCCACGGCCAGACGCTGCGGCGCCAGGACATAAGCCTGCTCGCCATCTTCGTATTGCACGAGGGCAATGAACGCGGTCCGGTTGGGGTCGTATTCGATGCGCACGACCGTTGCGGTCACGTCCATCTTGTTCCGTTTGAAATCGACGATCCGATAGAGGCGCTTGGCCCCGCCGCCCTTGCGGCGCATCGTGATCCGTCCGGTGTTGTTGCGGCCACCATTCTTGGTGAGACCTTCGGTCAGCGCCTTGACGGGGCGCCCCTTCCACAGCTCCGAACGGTCGATCAGAACCAGCCCACGCTGGCCCGGCGTCGTCGGCTTGTACGACTTGAGTGCCATGTTACTGTCTTCCGTTTTGCTAAACGACGATCCGCCCGATGGCGTCCGCCTATGGTTAAAGGCCCCCGAAGGTGCCCGAGTAGTGTGCTCAGAAGAGCAACAGCAAAGCCCCGGACGAATCCGGGGCCTTGCCGATGGGGTCTGTTAAGGGATGGCGCGGATGGGGTCAAGGGGACGACATCTGCCGCCCACGCAACAGGCGCACCCCTTACGCAATACCGGATCAATTCCGTCGCGCTTTTTCAAATAAATTCGACCCGTACGTAATTCCCGAAAATTCCGTCGCAGTGCAAAAATCCGAATTCCGGTCAATTGCGCAAATATGTGCTGACGGCTGCGCAACTCCACGCCGAATAGTCCGCAAGCGCGTTGATCCGGGAACGAGGCGGTTGATAGGCGGCAAAACGATCAGAAATGAAAAGTATCTGCAATCGTAATGCCGAAAACATGACTGCGAAAATCTTCATCCACATCGGACCGCCAAAGACCGGCACAACAGCCCTGCAGGTCGCCGTACAGGAGGTCGACCTTGCCCACGCGCAATATTGCGGATGCTTTCAGCCGCGTGACAAGAACACAGGGCTTTCGGCAAAAGTGCTGGGTCATGCCCACTTCCCCAACGCCAAAGGTGCCCCAAAGCGCCCCGAGATCCGCAAGGAGTTCGAAGATGCGCTGGCCGCCGGAAACTCTGTCTTCATTTCAGAGGAAATGCTGCTGCTCGGAGATCGGCACTGCCAATCGCCTGACCGTCTGGATGTCCTGGCGGACATGTTGCGCGGGCTGCCGACAGTCATCCTTTTGACCTTGCGCCGTCCAAGCGATGCAATTCCGTCGCTATATCAGGAATTGTATTTGGGATTGGAGCGTAAATACTGGAGTGATTTTGACGGGTTTTGCACCAGCCGCCATGTGCATTGCTATAGATACAAATCGGTAATTCGGCGATTAAGTCAGCTTGGCTTTGAAAACCTTGTCCTATTGAATTTCGAAGCGCTCGATGACTTTCCCAAACATATGGCACAATTCCCCGAGCTTGATGGCATTCAGAATATCACGGCCCTCCAAAAGAAAAACGCCGGAAAGACCGGCGGCAAGGGCAAGCGTTGGCTTCCTGCCATCGACGCGGGGAATGTTTTGACCTCGACCCTCAGCCACAAGCGCCACAGACTGATTGCCAAATGTCGGCGCAAATCGTCGATACTCTCGAAAATGCTGGGAAAACAGGTTCTCAAGGAACGGCTCGCGACACTCTCGGTTCCGGCTGAAATCGCCTGCCAACTGGATGCCGATTTTTCCGAACTTGCGGCAAATGTCGGACAGTGCACACGGTTATGAGCCCCAGGTCATACAGGGCCTGCAGGCGCGTGCGTTTCAGAAGTTGAAAACGGTGGGTCGGCGCGATGCCGGATTACGTGCGCAGCACTGACCAAGCCCTATGCGCACGCGATAGGCTAAAGAGCGGGCCTGTTCAGACGCGCCCACAGACAAAGTTGCTACAGCTTTGTCACCCAGACGAACCGCTCTTCGATGGTCCAACCTTCGGGCTTTGCCTCGGTATATCGACCGGAGGGCATACTCACCATGGTCGGTTTCGGTTGTCTGTAGACGTCAAGCGCCTCTTGCATCGAACACCCGCGACCTGCGATGCCCAGACTGCGAAACATGGGTTTGTCCGCATTCCCGGACAGTTTCGGTGGCCGGTCAAAAATCTGGATAATCAGTACGCCCTGCGTGTCCGTGACCTGTTGTAGCAACTCTCGTTCAATCCGGACCATTTCGCCGCGAATTTTCCGCTGGTTGACGGTCCAATTCCAAGCGCCCACCAACCAATGCATCGCCTGACCAAAATTCGGTGCCTTGGCCACGGGCCTGATCATGTTCTGGTTGAAGACTTGCGCTGTAGAATACTTGAACGCCGGTGGAACTTGCTGAAGCATAGAAAAACCTTTCCAGCTGGTTGCGCAAAAGCTGTGTTGTTCAAAAAAATGCAGTTCAACGGCTGGTCGACAAACGCCGCCTTAGGCCAAACGCTATCGCAAGCCAGCGCTTGAACCAACCGACCTTCCCGCAATGAGCGAATTTCCCCGACCAAGCGACATTGCCCTCTGCCCGTCCAAGTGACCGGGGTTCGCGACCAGTCCTTTCACCCCGTGCCGCCGCAATCGCGCCCATATGCGCGTTCACGCTATTTGTTGGTCGTCGACCTTGAATGGCGCGATCGCGGCAGTTGTGCGCGCGCCCCGGGCCCTTCTAGCCCCGCCCGCGATAGGGCGGCACGCCCTGATCCGGGATCCACACACCCTCAGGCATCTCCCCCGTCTGCCAGAACACATCGATCGGGATCCCGCCCCGCGGATACCAGTACCCCCCGATCCGCAGCCATTGTGGCTCCAGAAAATCCACCAACCGCCGCGCAATGGAAATCGTGCAATCCTCGTGAAATGCCCCATGGTTGCGGAACGAGGTCAGGTACAGTTTCAGCGACTTGCTCTCCACCAGCCACTGCCCCGGGACGTAGTCGATGACCAGATGGGCAAAGTCGGGCTGCCCCGTCATCGGGCACAGCGACGTGAACTCCGGCGCCGTGAACCGCACGTTATAGGCCACATCCGCCTGCGGGTTCTGCACCCGCTCCAGCTCCGCCTCTTCGGGCGAGGCTGGTTGGACCGTCGCCCCACCCAGTTGTTTGAGGTTGCTGTAAATCGTCTCTGACATGGGGTGTCCTCTTTGAATGGGACAGCACTGACCACACGGTCGGGCGGCCCATATGCGCGCTTGTCGCCGCGCACCCTAGCGATCACACGATCCAGATCAAAGCAGGGGCAGGAAAAATCGGGCATCCTGTGCGCGGATCAGCAAAACAGGAGACCCCATGCCCAAAGCCAAACCCGCCAAACTCAAGGTTTCTGCCGCGAACGCCCCCATGGCCGCCGTCAACCCTGCCGCGGCGCAGGCGTGGATGGACATCACCACCGAATGTGCACGCTTTGCCATGGATCGGGTGCAGCAGGACTTTGCCGCACAACGCGCGATGATGGCCTGCACGTCGCCTGCGGACCTGATGAGGCTTCAGGTCGAGTACTGCCAGACGGCGACCAAGCAATACGCCGATCAGGCGACCCGCATGGTCGAACTGATGACCGCCGCCATGGGCCAGAAGAACGAGGACGGCACCTCCCCCTTCTCGCGCAAATACGACGACATCCCGCTCTAGGCGCGGGAGGGCGAAACCCTAACAAACCCCTAACCCGCCGCTGTAACCCATTGTTTTCACGCGGGTGAAGGTCCGTCCCGGCATGGGACACAGAAAAAACCCCGACCGCATTTGCAGCCGGGGTCCATCATTTTTCCGTAGGGCGGGGTTCACCCCGCCATGCCGATCAAAGACCGGTGGTCACGTCGATCGTGTTGCCTTCTTCCAGCGTGACATAGGCCTTTTTCACGTCCTTCCGCTTGCCCAACTGGCCGCGGAAACGCTTGACCTTGCCCTTGGTGATGGTCGTGTTCACGGCCTTCACCTTGACCCCAAAGAGCGCCTCGACGGCCTCTTTGATCATGGGCTTGTTGCTGTCCATCGCCACTTCAAAAACGATCGCGCCATTCTCGGACGCCATGGTCGCTTTTTCCGTGATGATCGGCTTGCGGATCACGTCGTAATGTTCTGCCTTGGCACTCATTTCAAACGAGCCTCCAGTGCTTCGACACCCGCCTTCGTGATCACCAGGGTGTCACGCTTCAGGATGTCATATACGTTTGCACCCATCGTCGGCAGGATATCCAGACCTTCGATGTTGCGCGATGCCTTCAGGAAGTCCTCGTTGACCGAGGCCCCGTCGATCACCAGCGCACGCTTCCAGCCCAGGTCCTTGACCTGCTTGGCCAGAGCGGCGGTTTTACCCGCAGCAGCCGCGTCCTCGATGATCACCAGCTCGCCCGCCTTGGCCTTGGCCGACAGCGCGTGCTTCAGACCCAGCTTGCGGAACTTTTTGGGCAGGTCGTGGCCGTGCGAACGCGGCGTCGGACCCTTGTAGATACCACCCTTGCGGAAGATCGGCGCGTTGCGGTCACCATGGCGTGCGCCGCCGGTGCCCTTCTGGCGATAGATCTTCTTGGTCGAGTAGCTGGTTTCCGAGCGGGTCTTGACCTTGTGGGTACCGGCTTGGGCATTGTTGCGCTGCCAGCGAACCATGCGGTGCAGGATATCGGCGCGCGGCTCGAGGCCGAAGAGGTCCTCGCTCAGCTCGACCGAACCGGCTTTGCCGCCGTCCAGTTTGATGACGTCGAGTTTCATTATTCGTCACCCTCTTTCTTGGCGTCGTCCCCGTCTTCAACCTTGTCGGCTTCGATGGAGGCTTCGGCTTCTTTCAGCGCTTCCGCTTCGGCAGCGGCCTGCTCTTCTGCCAGGCGCTTGGCTTCGGCTTCCGCTTCGGCGGCTGCAGCAGCAGCGGCTTCCTCGGCAGCTTTCATCGCCTCTTCCTTGGCGGATTTCAGAGCGGCAGGCAGGATCGCGTTTTCAGGGAACGGCTTTTTGACCGCATCCTTGACGGTGACCCAACCACCTTTCGATCCGGGCACGGCGCCCTTGATCATGATCAGACCACGGTCGCTGTCGGTGCGCACAACCTGCAGGTTCTGCGTCGTGACGCGCGCTGCACCCATGTGGCCGGCCATCTTCTTGCCCTTGAACACCTTGCCGGGGTCCTGACATTGACCGGTCGAGCCGTGCGAACGGTGGGAGATCGACACACCGTGCGACGCGCGCAGACCACCGAAGTTGTGGCGTTTCATGGCACCGGCAAAGCCTTTACCAATCGAGGTGCCGGTGACGTCGACGAACTGACCTTCGAAATAGTGATCGGCGATGATCTCTTCGCCCACATTGATCAGGTTGTCCTCGGTCACGCGGAACTCAACCAGCTTCCGCTTGGGCTCCACTTTCTGAGCGGCAAAGTGACCGCGCATGGCCTTGGACACGCGCTTGACCTTGGGGGTCCCGGCGCCAAGGGTTACGGCGGTGTAGCCGTCCTTGTCCGCGGTGCGTTGACCCACGACCTGCAGGGCGTCGAGTTGCAGCACGGTGACGGGCACTTGCTTGCCGTCTTCCATGAACAGGCGGGTCATCCCCACCTTCTTTGCGAGAATTCCAGAGCGCATAATCTATACCCTCCTTACGACTGCAGCTTGATCTCGACATCCACACCAGCGGCGAGGTCGAGCTTCATCAGCGCGTCCACGGTCTGGGGGGTCGGATCGACGATGTCGAGAAGACGCTTGTGCGTGCGGATCTCGAACTGATCGCGGGATTTCTTGTCGATGTGCGGGCCGCGCAGAACGGTGAACTTTTCGATCTTGTTCGGCAGCGGGATCGGGCCGCGCACGGACGCACCGGTGCGTTTGGCGGTGTTGACGATTTCCTGCGTGGACGCGTCCAGCACACGATAGTCAAACGCCTTCAGCCGAATGCGGATGTTTTGGCTTTGAATGGCCATTTTCGTGTTCCCTTACTCGGGCTTCCAACGGAGAGGAGGGGTCTCGACCACCGACACCCCTCGTCGCGTCTTTTTTCGTTGTGCGGCGGGGTAAACCCCGCCTTACATCTCATCGGTCCCGTAGGGCGGGGTTCACCCCGCCGCCACGGTTGGACTGGCTTACTCAGTGATCTTGGACACCACGCCGGCGCCGACAGTCCGGCCACCTTCGCGGATCGCAAACCGCAGGCCGTTTTCCATCGCGATCGGCGCGATCAGCTCAACCCCAAACGACACGTTGTCGCCAGGCATCACCATCTCGGTGCCTTCGTTGAGCTGAACCGTGCCCGTCACGTCCGTCGTACGGAAGTAGAACTGCGGACGGTAGTTCGCGAAGAACGGCGTGTGACGGCCACCCTCTTCCTTGGTCAGGATGTAGGCTTCGGCCTCGAA